>NZ_CP120443.1:0-2177893 GCF_051125215.1 Paraburkholderia sp. A3BS-1L
ACTATGTGTTAACACTAATACGCAATTTTAGCGCCTTTTCATATCGCGCTGCAGCGAAATCCCCACCCTGGAACCGCGCGTGCGCGTGCGAGATGTCAGCGCATGAGGTGCGTCCGCCCCTTCCTGCGCGGGCGCTTACCTCATCAACTCAAGTCATTCTGATAGTAGTACCCAGTTGTGACATACCAACCGCGGCGGACCTCGACCGGACGATCTCCATAGGTATAGGACACCCGCTCGACAGATAGCAAAGGAAAACCGGCCGGAATGTTGAGCAGGTCTGCAACCATGGGCTCGGCGGCCACGGCGCGAATCTTCTCGCTCGCACGAATCATGCGCGTGCCGAAATCCGCTTCGAACATGGCGTAGAGCGGTCCTTTGTATTCGGCGAGACGCTCGGCGGTCAGGCCGCGGAACACGCCGCCGGGCAACCAGATTTCATCGAGCACGGTGCTCTCGCCGTCGAATTCCAGCAGGCGTCGGATCAGCACTACCGGATCGGCGGGCTTGAGTTCCAGTTGACGCGCGATGTCGGAGGACGCGCGCATGCGCCGGCACTCGAGCAGTTTGCTCACGTGCGGGTGCTCCGCGCCGTCGTCGGCCAGCAATCGCAAGAAGCGAAACTGCGCGCGCTCTTCATTGTGCGTTGCAACAAACGTGCCCTTGCCCTGACGGCGCACCAGCAGGTTATCGGCCGCGAGTTCATCAATCGCCTTGCGCACGGTCCCCTGGCTCACCTTGTAACGGGCGGCCAGTTCGACTTCGCTGGGGATGATCTCGCCGGGCTTCCATTCGCCGGACACGAGGCTCTGTGTAATGAGCCCCTTGATCTGCTGATAGAGCGGACTGAAGGTGGGAGACGTTGCCGCTGCTGAAGCGGACGCAGACGCGTTGGCGCCACTCTCGGGAGCGGATGAATTCGCGTTGCTGACCGGGTTCGCACTCATGGCGCGCATTTCAACATAAAGCCCCCCGGAAATCTACCCTTTTGGACGCAATAGATATGTCTTATATAAGACATAAGATACTGTTGACTTTACCCATCCCGGCTCCTAAACTGCCGGTCGAGCAAGGGTTTGCGGGCGACTCCGCGAGGGCTGGCAGGCAGCATACACCTCGTAGCGAAATGCGTCGCAGGATCGCCCCGCACACGCTGTTCCTCCGTGCTCACGGGTTATATGGCAGCCCGCCTCCGGGCCGCGGCGCGATGCGCGAAAGCCTCGCACGCCGCCCGGAAGAAGGTTCGCCGGATTCATGAACGCCTGGTGTAGCGCGCATATAGAATGGCGTTTTACCCTGGCGTCTAACGCATCTTCCTGGAGATTTTCAATGGCTAAGTCCGCAAAGCGCGTTGCCGTCACCGGCGCCGCAGGTCAGATCGCTTACTCCCTGCTGTTCCGCATCGCGAACGGCGACCTGCTCGGCAAGGATCAGCCCGTCATCCTGCAACTGCTCGACCTGCCGCAAGCGCAAGCTGCCGTCAAGGGCGTCGTCATGGAACTGGACGACTGCGCATTCCCGCTGCTCCAAGGCGTGGTCATCACCGACGACCCCAAGGTCGCGTTCAAGGACGCCGACGTCGCCCTGTTGGTGGGCGCACGCCCCCGCTCGAAGGGCATGGAGCGCAAGGACCTGCTGTCGGCCAACGCCGAAATCTTCACGGTTCAGGGCAAGGCGCTCAACGACGTCGCCAGCCGCGACGTGAAGGTGCTGGTGGTCGGCAACCCGGCCAACACGAACGCCTACATCGCCATGAAGTCGGCTCCGGATCTGCCGAAGAAGAACTTCACCGCCATGCTGCGTCTGGACCACAACCGCGCGCTCTCGCAACTGGCCGCCAAGTCGGGCAAGCCGGTCGCATCGATCGAGAAGCTCGCCGTGTGGGGCAACCACTCGCCCACGATGTACCCCGACTACCGTTTCGCCACGGTCGACGGCCAATCGCTCAACGCGCTGATCAACGACGACGAATGGAACCGCAACACCTTCATCCCGACGGTCGGCAAGCGCGGCGCGGCGATCATCGAAGCGCGCGGCCTGTCGTCGGCGGCTTCGGCGGCCAATGCAGCGATCGACCACGTGCGTGACTGGGTGCTCGGCACGAACGGCAAGTGGGTCACGATGGGCATTCCGTCGGACGGCTCGTACGAGATCCCCGAAGACATCATCTACGGCGTGCCGGTGACCTGCGAAAACGGCGAGTACAAGCGCGTCGAAGGCCTCGAAATTGATGCATTTTCGCGCGAGAAGATGAACGGCACGCTCAACGAGCTGCTTGAAGAGCGCGAAGGCGTCGCTCACCTGCTCGGCAAGTAAGCCGTTGCAAGCAAACCGGAGTCCGCGGCGGCACAGCGGGTTCCGGTTTTTTTTCGTTCAGGCTCCTGACCCAACACTCGTCTCCTGACGCCGAAGATGCGCGCCCTCTCCCCCGCCGAAGTGCTGTTTGACGGCGAAGCGCCGCCTGTCCTCCTGCCCGTGTGCGACCACTACGCCGGCAGCGAGAAGCTGATGCTGAAATCGCTCGCGCTGCAACAGGAGCTTGGCCCGGTATTCGACATCACGCTCGATTGCGAAGACGGCGCCCAGGTCGGCCGCGAAGCCGAGCACGCGGAACTCGTCGCGTCGCTGATCGGCGGCGAGCACGACCGCTTCGGGCGCGTGGGCGTGCGCATCCACGACTTTCATCATCCGCACTGGCGCGACGACGTGCGCCTGATTCTGCGCGCCGCAAAGCGTGCGCCCGCCTACATCACGCTGCCGAAGATCCGCACCGTGGCCGACGCCGCGGAAATGACAGCGTTCGTCGAAGCCACGCGCACCGAAATGGGCATCGACAAGCCGATTCCCGTGCAGTTGCTCGTCGAAACCCACGGCGCGCTCGCGCGTGTGCTGGACCTCGCCGCACTGCGCGGCGTGCAAGCGCTCAGTTTTGGACTGATGGACTTCGTCTCCGCGCACGACGGCGCGATTCCCGACACCGCCATGCGCTCGCCGGGCCAGTTCGACCACCCGCTCGTGCGCCGCGCCAAGCTGGAGATCGCGGCGGCCTGCCACGCGTTCGGCAAGGTTCCGTCACACAATGTCAGCACCGAAGTGCGCGCCATGGACGTCGTAGCGAACGATGCACGCCGTGCCCGCAACGAATTCGGCTACACGCGCATGTGGAGCATCCATCCGGCGCAGATTCCGGTAATCATCGCCGCCTTTGCGCCGCGCGACGAGGAAATCGCCACCGCCGCCGAAATCCTGCTGGCCGCGCAAGCTGAAAAATGGGGTCCGATTCGCCATGGCGACACGCTGCACGACCGCGCGAGCTACCGCTACTACTGGTCCGTGCTGCGCCGCGCGCGCACAACGGGGCGCGCCGTGCCAGCCGAAGCTGCGCCGCTGTTCGATCGGTGCGACGCTACGCCGGGCCCTGCTATACACGAAGCGGATTCATGAAGGACGGGCTAAATTTTTTCAAATCGCAAAAGTCCTGGCTCATATCGGCAAATAGGTGAAAATAGCGTCCGCTGCGCGCTTTCGGCGCGCGCGCAATGCAACCGGCGGCTGCGCCACGCAGCCTCGCCTGATCAACCGATTTAAAGAGATAAAGGTCCGACTCCATGAAAAAACTGCTGATCGCCACCGTTATCGGCGCGCTGTCCACCACGATGATGCTGGCGGCCACCGAAGCCGCCGCGCAACCCACGACGGCCACCCCCAAGAAGCCGGCACCGAAGCACAAGATCATCAAGCGCAAGGCCAACCCGGCCAAGGAAGCGAAGGTCGATCCGATTCCGGCAGGCTCGGAACACTGGTCGTGCAACGAAGGCCTGGCCTTCGACCTGAAGGGCGACATGGCGCGTGACCAGATCGTCACCGTTCACTGGGCGAACAAGAACTACAACCTGCCGCGCCAGACCACGACGACGGGCGCCGACCGCTTCCACGACGCCGCCACCGGCCTCGACCTGGTCGTGATCCCGACCAAGGCCATGCTGTTCTCCGACAAGGACAG
This sequence comes from Paraburkholderia sp. A3BS-1L, assembly GCF_051125215.1. Lineage (NCBI taxonomy): Bacteria > Pseudomonadati > Pseudomonadota > Betaproteobacteria > Burkholderiales > Burkholderiaceae > Paraburkholderia > Paraburkholderia sp. A3BS-1L. The sequence continues at coordinate 4,004 of NZ_CP120443.1, forward strand.
CTCGCGTCTGGCCGACGAGTGCAAGACCGTTGCAATGCAGCAAGGCGCGATGGCGCCGACCCAGGCCAACGCGCTGCGCGCGCCGGCAGCGGGCGCCAGCCAGTAAGCACGGCACATCGGGAACGCCTCGATGTCCGCACACGTCTCCAACGTCAGGCCGCAGCCGGATCGGGTACTGGTCGACATCGTCGACTACGTGCTCGATTTCGAGATCGACAGCGCACTCGCCCTGTCGACCGCCCGCTACTGCCTGCTGGACACGCTCGGCTGCGGACTCGAGGCGCTCTCCTACCCTGCCTGCACCAAGCTGCTGGGGCCCATCGTGCCAGGCACGGTCGTCCCGCACGGCGCGAAGGTGCCCGGCACCTCGTTCCAGCTCGACCCGGTTCAGGCCGCGTTCAACATCGGCGCGATGATCCGCTGGCTCGACTTCAACGACACCTGGCTGGCCGCCGAATGGGGCCATCCGTCGGACAACCTGGGCGGCATCCTCGCGACCGCCGACTGGCTCTCGCGCACGGCCATCGCTCAGGGCAAACCGTCGCTCACCATGCGGCATGTGCTCGAAGCCATGGTGAAGGCGCACGAGATCCAGGGCTGCATCGCGCTGGAAAACTCGTTCAACAAGGTCGGTCTCGACCACGTGCTGCTGGTGAAGCTCGCCTCGACCGCGGTAGTCGGGCAGATGCTCGGGCTCACGCGCGACGAACTGATCAACGCCGTTTCGCTCGCGATGGTCGACGGCCAGGCGCTGCGCACCTACCGCCACGCGCCCAATACCGGCTCGCGCAAGTCGTGGGCCGCCGGCGACGCCACCTCGCGCGCGGTGCGCCTCGCGCTGATCGCGAAGACCGGCGAGATGGGCTATCCGTCCGCGCTCACGGCAAAGACGTGGGGCTTCTACGACGTCTCGTTCAAGGGCCAGCCGTTCCGGTTCCAGCGTCCGTACGGCTCGTACGTGATGGAGAACGTGCTGTTCAAGATTGCGTTTCCCGCTGAATTCCACGCGCAGACTGCCGCCGAAGCGGCGATGATGCTGCACGGCGTGCTCGCGCAACAAGGCAAGAGCGCCCAGGACATCAAGCGGATCACCATCCGCACGCACGAAGCGGCGATCCGCATCATCGACAAGAGCGGGCCGCTCGCGAATCCGGCCGACCGCGACCACTGCATCCAGTACATGGTGGCCGTGCCGCTCATATTCGGGCGTCTCACCGCCGCCGATTACGAAGACGACGTCGCGCAGGACCCGCGCATCGACGCCTTGCGCGCGAAGACGGTCTGCGTCGAAGATCCCCAGTTCACGAAGGACTATCACGACCCGGTCAAGCGTTCGATCGCGAATGCGCTCACCGTCGAACTCAACGACAGCACAACGCTCGAAGAGGTCGTGGTGGAGTACCCGATCGGTCACAGGCGGCGCCGCGACGAAGGCATCCCGCTGTTGATCGATAAATTCAGGACCCACCTCGCGCGCCGCTTCCCCGCGAAGCAGCAGCAGGCGATACTCGATGTTTCGCTCGATGCGGCACGGCTCGAAGCCATGCCGGTGAACGAATACGTCGACTTGTACGTAATCTGAGCAAGCAGGCAGACTGGCAGCAAACGTGTAGCAAAGCGTTATTTCCGCGATTAAACGAAGGAAAACACCATGGCCCACAACCTCCACAAAACGCTAAAGGAATTCGACAGCGGTTCCGGCAAAGGCAAGTTCTACTCGCTGCCGCAACTCGGCAAGCAACTCGGCGTGAAGATCAATCGCCTGCCGGTCTCGATCCGTATCGTGCTCGAGTCCGTGCTGCGCAACTACGACGGCAAGAAGATCGCGGAAGAGCACATCGAGCAGCTCGCGAACTGGAAGCCCACCGCTGCCCGCGTCGATGAAATCCCGTTCGTCGTCTCGCGCGTCGTGCTGCAAGACTTCACCGGCGTGCCGCTGCTCGCCGACATCGCGGCCATGCGTGGCGTCGCGAAGCAGGTTGGCAAGGACCCGAAGGTCATCGAGCCGCTCGTGCCGGTGGACCTCGTGGTCGACCACTCGGTGCAGATCGACTACTTCCGCCAGAAGGACGCGCTCGACCTGAACATGAAGCTGGAATTCCAGCGCAACAACGAGCGCTACCAGTTCATGAAATGGGGCATGCAGGCCTTCGACACGTTCAAGGTCGTGCCGCCGGGCATCGGCATCGTCCACCAGGTGAACCTCGAGTACCTCGCGCGCGGCGTGCACAAGAAGACCGAGGGTGCGGATACGGTGTACTACCCGGACACGCTGGTCGGCACCGACTCGCACACCACGATGATCAACGGCATCGGCGTGGTGGGCTGGGGCGTGGGCGGCATCGAAGCCGAAGCCGGCATGCTCGGCCAGCCGGTGTACTTCCTCACGCCGGACGTGGTGGGCGTGGAGCTCAAGGGCAAGCTGCGCGAAGGCTGCACGGCCACCGACCTCGTGCTCACGATCACGGAAATGCTGCGCAAGGAGAAAGTGGTCGGCAAGTTCGTCGAGTTCTTCGGCGAAGGCACGGCCTCGCTCTCGCTGCCGGACCGCGCGACCATCGGCAACATGGCGCCCGAGTATGGCGCCACCATGGGCTTCTTCCCGGTCGACGACAAGACCATCGATTACTTCAAGGGCACGGGCCGCACGCAAGCAGAGATCTCGGCATTCGAGAACTACTTCAAGGCGCAGGAGCTCTACGGCATTCCGAAGGCCGGCGACATCGACTACACGAAGACGCTCACGCTCGACCTCGGCACGGTTGCGCCGTCGCTGGCCGGTCCGAAGCGCCCGCAAGACCGCATCGAAATCGGCCACGTGAAGTCGACCTTCATCGACCTGTTCTCGAAGCCGGTCGCGGAAAACGGCTTCGCCAAGAAGGCCGCCGACCTCACGGCCGAATACGCGGCGGGCGACAAGGTCAAGCTGCATAACGGCGACGTGCTGATCGCCGCGATCACCTCGTGCACGAACACCTCGAACCCGAGCGTGCTGCTGGCCGCTGGCCTGCTGGCGAAGAAGGCCGTGGAAGCCGGCCTCACGGTCGCGCCGCACATCAAGACCTCGCTCGCGCCGGGATCGCGCATCGTCACGGAATACCTGACGAAGACGGGCCTCTTGCCCTATCTCTCGAAGCTCGGCTTCGAACTGGCGGCATACGGCTGCACGACCTGTATCGGCAACGCGGGCGACCTCACGCCCGAGCTGAACGAATCCATCACGAAGAACGACGTGGTCGCGGCGGCGGTGCTCTCGGGCAACCGCAACTTCGAGGCGCGCATCCACCCGAACATCCGCGCGAACTTCCTCGCTTCGCCGCCGCTGGTGGTCGCTTACGCGATCGCGGGCAACATCACGCGCGACCTGATGACCGAGCCGGTCGGCAAGGGCCGTGGCGGCCGCGACATCTACATCGGCGACATCTGGCCGACCAGCGAGGAAATCAACGCGCTGCTCAAGTTCGCGATGGATGCCGACGTCTACCAGAAGAACTACAGCCAGCTCACGAAGAAGGGCGACCTGTGGAGCAAGATCGAGGGCGAGGAAGGCCAGGTCTACGACTGGCCGAAGTCGACCTACATCGCCGAACCGCCGTTTTTCGGCAACGACTTCTCGATGACGCCGTCGTCGTCGGTGGCCGAGGTCAAGGGCGCGCGGGCACTGGGCATCTTCGGCGACTCGGTCACGACCGACCACATCAGCCCGGCCGGCTCGATCAAGGAAGACTCGCCCGCGGGCAAGTGGCTCAAGGAGAACGGCGTGCAGAAGGCCGACTTCAACAGCTACGGCTCGCGCCGCGGCAACCACGACGTCATGATGCGCGGCACGTTCGCGAACGTGCGCATCAAGAACCTGATGATCCCGGCGAAGGCCGACGGCACGCGCGTCGAAGGCGGCCTGACGATCCATCAGCCGAGCGGCGAGCAGTTGTCGATTTACGACGCCGCGATGAAGTACATCGACGCCGGCACGCCCACCATGGTGTTCGCGGGCGAAGAGTACGGCACGGGTTCGTCGCGCGACTGGGCGGCCAAGGGCACGCAGCTGCTGGGCGTGAAGGCCGTGGTGGCGCGCAGCTTCGAGCGCATCCACCGCTCGAACCTCGTGGGCATGGGCGTGCTGCCGCTGCAGTTCAAGGGTTCGGACAGCGTGCAGTCGCTCGGCCTGACCGGCGATGAAACCTTCGACATCGAAGGCCTGACCGACAACTTCAAACCGCAACAGGACCTGACGCTCGTGATCCACCGCAAGGACGGCAAGGACGAGCGCGTCCAGGTGCTGCTGCGCATCGACACGCCGATCGAGGTCGACTACTACAAGCACGGCGGCATCCTGCCGTTCGTGCTGCGTTCGCTGCTCGCGGCGTAAGCGTCAACAGCGCAGGCAGTTTTGCAGGTGCCGCATCCGGCAACGGATGCGGTCACACTTGGAAGCCCGGTGCAAGCCGGGCTTTTTTTTATTGCCGTGGATTTTTGACAGGCGTAACGTGACATCGCCTCTTGAGAACAGGCGAGCCTTACGACCCCGGCCGATGGACACTGTCCCGACCGGGGTTTTTTCTGTGCGTGATCTTGGGAGAAACGCGGCGCAAGACCTGCGGCGCCGCGACGAATTCGAAATATGACGGATCACCGAATGAGGAGTTCGGCGTCGCTCCAGCCAGAGCTAGATCCGTCATGCAGCGTATTATCGGCCCTGGTGACCGATACGTCATTAGCTCAGGCGCAAGAAACCCTTACGTAATCTGAAAGATTGCGGGACGAATCATGTCCAAGGCGCGTGCCCAAGGCGGCGAACCCCGCGCAAACGCATGCGCCCCATTCCGGCCGCGCAGCCGAATGGCTGCCCGCATCCGCTAACATCACGTTTTTGCTTACGCCGCACTGCCCGCTTTGCCCACTTATACCCTTGCCTCAACCGTCAGCGCGGAACTCGAGATCCGCAAAAGCCGCTTCATCGGCCTCGCGATTCCGGTCGATGGCCGCGAAGCGGCCATGGCCGAGCTGCGCCGCCTGCGCGACGAACACCCCACTGCCACGCATGTCTGCTGGGCGCTGCTCGCGGGCGGCCAATCCGGCATGTCCGACGATGGCGAGCCCTCTGGCACCGCGGGCCGCCCCATTCTCGAAGTGCTGCGCCATCACGATCTCGATGGTGTGCTCGCCGCAGTGGTGCGCTATTACGGCGGCGTAAAGCTCGGCGCGGGCGGGCTCGTGCGCGCCTATACCGACGCCATCGCAAGCGCGCTGCAAAACGCGCAGCGAGTGGAGCGCATCGCCCAGGCGCGTCTGATCGTGGAGGTGAGCTACGCCGACGAAACGCGCGTGCGGCACTGGATCGAGCAAGGGCAGCACACGCTCGTCGACAGCCGCTACACGATGACCGTGCGGCTCACGATCCAGCTTCCCGCCACCGCCCTCGATGCCGCACGCGAGGCGCTGCGCGATCTCACGCAAGGACGCGCGGGCTTTCCAGAACACGAGTGAGCCTGCCCGGCGTGCAAATGGGCAAATGGGAAAAAGCGATGGGCAAAAAAAACCGCCGTATGGCATCGGCGGTTAACAGGGGACGTGAAAAACAAGGAAGCGTGAAGAACAACCGCGAATCGACTATCGAATCGACCCGACGTGTTGATGATGGCGAGACAACATTAAGGCAAACTTAAACGCCCCACAAAGTGCGCACCCCAGCGCGTGAAACTTGCGCCGCGCGACATAACGGAGGCGCGCCGAAAGCGCGAAATCGCCCAATCGCTATAATCGTTTCATCTGGGCGAAGGCCGTATTGCATCGTGCAATCCGCCCGCCATCAACGGGGAATACCGGCATGACTTTCGAACGCTTGAGGGAAGGCGCAGGCCCCGAACGGCGCCATCGCATCTGGAGCAAGCTGCGCATCTTCGTTGCCGCGCTCGGCACACTCGGCTCCGCCACCGGCATTGCCATCGCCGTAACCGGGCTCGTGCAGTTCAATCACACCAAGGTGGTCGCCGGCGTTGCCGTGATCCTCGTCTGCACGGCGGTGTACGTCACGATCCTCGTGCGCGATCGCAATCGCGTCGACTAAATTCACGCCGTTACGCGGGTACCGCAACGTCGGCGTTGCTGCGATAGTGATCGTAGACGCGCTCGCGCTCCTCGCTCGCGAACTGACGCTTCTCCACCAGCTTGAGCATGCGATTGCGGTCGGCGCCGAGCGGCGCGTAATAGCGCTCCGCGTGCAGGCGCCGGAAGCGCTGATAGAAGTCCGGTCCCAGCAGGCCCGAAGCCGTCGCGAGCAGCGACGCGTAGTCGGCCACGTGCGGCTCGCACAAGGCTGCCGCCGCAGCTTCCAGTTTTTCGTAACGCTCGTGCAGCGGCACGCTCGGCGCGAATAGCGCATGAAATGTGCCATAGGATACGAGGCCACGTCGGCTCGCCGCGCGCAGCAGCAGACGTTCAAACCTTTTCGTCCAGTTCTTTGCTCATGCCTTTTAGATCATCAAGCGAATCGTCAATTGGATCTTCAAGTGCCCATGAACCGGTTCGCTTCGAAACACACGGTGAAGCAAAACCAGAAGGCTCATTCGGTCTGAATCGAATTCCCATAAAAATTCATGCAAATCCGAAAAGCGCATTCTGCCCAAAATTACCGATTCGCTCTCGCCAGGTGCCGTGGCAAGGGGCTAAAAACAATGATTACAAACATTTCAATTGCCCGGATGGCGGCGCATCATGTCATGAATGAACAACATTCACAGCATAGTTAAGCGATTTGGATAGGTTCATTTTTTCCGATAGTCCAGGACAATCCGTAAGTCAAGCAGACTATTTTTCCGCTAGCTATACACATTCCCTACAAAAACAATTATTAATATCTCCTGCGGAACGCCAATGCGGTCCGCACGCGCCCTGAGAGGCGCATTGTTTCGCCGTCCGCGACGGCCCGGCATAGAGCAAGAGCCATGCGAGGCCGTGGCAAGCGAGAAGACCCGCACGCACTGAAAGGGTTGACAGGAGCGGCATCCGCAAGCCGCATGTCCGGAATCTTTCGTTGACGAGTGATCACATGCTTACCCGAACCGAGAATTTGCCGAGCGTCGCGCGCAGGATGGCCGCCGGCCAGATGTTGGTGGAAGGCGCGACCGTGCACGCCGTAGCCGACTCCTTGCACCTCTCCGCCCAGACGGTGCGCCGCTACAAGTCGATTGTCGAAGACGGCGGCCTCGCCGCGCTTCAGCAGATGAGCGTGGGCGGCCGGCCCTCCGTGCTCGACAAGGCCGCAATGGGCTGGATCGCGAGCGCGCTACACGGCTCCGCGCGCGAGCATGGCTTTCCGAGCGATGCGTGGACCAACAGCCGCGTGCGCGAGTTGATCGGCCGCCAGTTCGGCGTGCACTATTCGCGCGTCTACACCTGGCAGATCGTCTCGAATCTCGGCCTCGGCCATCGGCTGTCGAAATCGGCGCGCTGAGCAGCCGGCACACGACCATCACACTACGCCGCCGCGCCGCTCCACTGCTTCGCGCAGACCTGGTTGCGGCCCGCGGCCTTGGCTTCGTAGAGCAGGGCGTCAGCGGCGGCGAGCAGCTTCGCGCCGCTTTCGCCTGCGGGCGGCTCGCAGCTCGCGCAGCCCACGCTCACGGTGACACGGCCGTAGTGCGAGCCGCGATGCGCGAGGTTGGCCGTCTCGATGCGCCGCCGGATCTTGTCCGCGATCTTGCGCGCGCCCTCGAGCGCCGTGCCAGGCAACAATACCGCGAACTCCTCGCCGCCGAAGCGTGCCGCCATGTCCGAGGTGCGCTGCGTGCCCGAGGCGATGCGCTCGGCCACGAGTTTGAGCACTTCGTCGCCGGCCGCATGGCCGTAAGCGTCGTTGAACAGCTTGAAGTGATCGACGTCGAAGAACAGCACCGATAGCGGCGTCCGTTCGCGCGACGCGCGGTTCCATTCGGCCTGGAGCCGCAGATCGAGCGCGCGGCGATTCGCGAGACCCGTGAGCGGGTCGGTCACCGCGAGGCGCTGCAATTCGGCTTCGGCGATCACCTTGTCGCGCAGCGCGAACGCGAGCACCCAGGACACCACCACCCAGGCCGCGCCGAAGACCGTCGTCATCGCAACGGCCAGATAAGCGCGGCTTCGCCAGCCCGCGAGAATGTCGTCGATGGCGGGCGCAACGCCCACGATAATGGGCGTGCTGCCCACGTGCGCGTAGGTATAGAGACGCTCCACGCCGTCCGCTTCCGCGTGCGCCGTGAAGGTGCCCGCGTCGTGCCGCGAAATGATTTTGTAGTTGCGCCATACTGAATAATCCGCGCCCACACCGAGCGGCATGGGTGGCTTGCTCGCAACGAGCGTGCCGTCCTGCATCATGATGAAGACGCCGCCATCACGCGCGATATCGACGCGGTCGACGAGCCGCTGAAAGTATTCGAGCCTCACGACGATCAGCGCGACGCCCGCGAACGCGCCATCGGGCGCATTGATGCGCCGCGACAGCGCAACCGAGAGCACGCCGTGACGCAGGCGTGACGCAAAGGGCTTCGAGATGAAGAGGCCCACATCGGGATTGCGCTGCTGGACCCGAAAATAGTCGCGATCCGCGAGCGATACGCCCAGCGTATCGTCGGCCCTCTGCGCAGCCTTCACGTGCCCTTGCGCATCCAGCACATAGGCGCCGCCCAGAAACGATGCCGCCGTCGCACGATCGAACAGCACGCGCTGGCGCAGCGCCGGCGGCAGCGTCCATGTCTCGGGCTGCTGCGCGCCCGCCACCACGGCGTGCAACGAGAGATCGTAGAGCTCGACATTGCGCGCGATGTCGCTGCTCGCGAGACGCACGATGTTGTTCGAGTTCTCGACCGCGTGGCGCAGCTCTTCGGCGCGCCCGGAGTAAAGCGCCATGTAGGTCAAGGCCGCCATCACCGTGGCGACCAGCGTGCCCGACAGCCCTCCGAAGAACGGATTGCGGCCGATCAGCCGCGTGGCCCACTTGCCGCGCGCGAAGATCCAGATGCGCGCGCGTAGTCGCAACTGCGGAACAAATACGGCCTGCGCGGGTGCGGGTGCAGACCTGGCGGATGGCTCTCCTGCAGATTTCTGAACGTGGTCCGGCACGTGCGCAATCTCCGTGAATCGATTCGCGCGAGGACCGCGCAGCACTCGCCCCTCGCGGCGCTGCTGCATGCCTTGCGCAAAAACGTCATCAATGCGTCATAGGCGCTTTGCATGATCGAAGGCGTTGCCTTCGCCGTCGCCTTGCGCCCTCCCTGCCTGCGCGACGCTCCGTGCCCAGTGTGAGAAGCCCGCTCGTCATGCCGGATCTTTCCTTGTACCGCAGCCCGGCGCCGCCTCCACGCGCGGGCGCAGCACGAGCCTGCTGGTGTTTCTGCCCACCGTTGCCGCGGGCGCCGTCTATGTGGGCATGCATCTCGCCGACGACCTCTCGACCGTGCACGAGCACTCCGCGCTGCCGTGGTTCCTGCTCGTGATCGCGCTTTTCATCGCGCTGGGCTTCGAATTCGTGAACGGCTTAAACGATACCGGCGGGTCCTCTATTGGGTGTTCCGCCATACCTTCTGAGACTCTGAATTTCCGGGTTGCGGGCACGCCGCGCGGCCAGCGCGGCATGCCCGGCCAACACCGTCAATAGACGTCCGGCACGATCATGTTCTCGGGCACCGGCTGGCGAATGTAATCGGGGTGATGCACGCGCGCGGGCAGCGTCACGCTCGCGTGCTCGATCTCCTGATACGGCACCTGGGCGAGCAGATGGTGGATGCAGTTCAGGCGCGCGCGCTTCTTGTCGACGCCCTGCACGACCCACCACGGCGCCTCGGGAATATGCGAGCGCTGCAGCATGACTTCCTTCGCATGCGTGTACTGCTCCCAGCGGCGGCGGCTCTCGAGGTCCATCGGCGAGAGCTTCCACTGCTTGAGCGGGTCGTCGATGCGGCTCCGGAAGCGCACTTCCTGTTCGTCGTCCGTGATCGAGAACCAGTACTTGACGATCTGGATGCCGCTCCTCACGAGCATTTTTTCGAACTCCGGCACCGAGCGGAAAAACTCTTCGTATTCCTCGTCGGTGCAAAAGTTCATGACTCGCTCGACGCCCGCGCGGTTGTACCAGCTGCGATCGAACAGCACCATCTCGCCGCCCGCCGGCAGATGCTGCACATAGCGCTGAAAATACCATTGCGTGCGCTCGCGATTGTTCGGCGCGGGCAGCGCGGCCACGCGGCACATGCGCGGATTCAGGCGCTGCGTGATGCGCTTGATGACCCCGCCCTTGCCCGCCGCGTCGCGGCCTTCGAAGATCACCACGAGCCGGTGGCCCGTGCTCACGACCCAGTCCTGCATCTTGACGAGTTCGCCCTGCAGCCGGATCAGCTCGCGGAAATACACGCGGCGCAGCGCGCGCGCCTCGTCGCTGATCTCGAGGCCGATTTCCTGGAGGCGATCGTCGACTTCCATTTCGAGCTCTTCGTCGTAAGCGTCGATCAGTTCTTCGTCGAGACGTCGGCGGCGTTGCCGCTCCGCGCCCGCTTCACGCTCCCGTTCGTTCATGGCGACTGCTCCTCATGCAGTGGATGGCAACCCGCGCCACTATCGGCGCTACGGGTGTCATGCGTATTTCAAATGCATCGACGCGCCTCAGGGCAGCGGCTTCGCGAAGCTCAACTCATGGCCATCCGGATCGACGAGATGAAAATAGCGCTCGCCCCACGGCGCGTCCTGCGGCGCGAAGGCGGGTGTGAGGCCCGCGGCCAGCACCTGCGCGTAAAAGGCGTCCACGTCCGAGACGTGGAAGATCGCGCGGCCCCAACCTTCGACCCGGTCATGCGGCCCTTCGAGCAGATTCAGATAGCACGCGCCGCCCCCGCCTCCACCGCCGAGCACGAACGACGCGAACCCGGCAATCGCTGCACCGGGCCGGTGCACGAAGCCGAGCGCCTCGTAAAAGCGCACGGAACGCACGATATCGCTCACGGTGAACGTGATGGCGCTAAGCGACTCGAGACGCGCGACGGGCGGGTTCATGGCTTGGCTCCTTCTCATCGAGTTCCTGCGGGCGCCGCGCGAACGTCCACGCGCTGCGCCAACCCGAGCGCCAACTTTAGCAGTCTTCAGGCGCGGCAAGCTTCTTGCGTGCCCGGCGTTTCTTCGCACTGGTTGGGCCAGTTGCGGGCGCCCCGTGCTCCTCGCTCACGCGCGTGCGCACGAAGTCGATATGGGTTTGCATCGCCGTGCGCGCCTCTTCCGGACGCCGCGCGAGAATCGCTTCGCACAGCGTGCGGTGCTGCAACAGCAGATGATCCGAGGCATCCGCGTTCTGCTCGCGCAAGCCCGTGCCGTTGATCGTGATGTGCTCGCGCAGCATGCCCAGCACGCTCGTATGCAGATGCAGGAACATCGCGTTGTGCGAAGCCTGTGCGATGACCTCGTGCAGCTTCGCGTCGGCGGCCGCTTCGGCGATCTTGTCGTCGCAGGCGCGCGTGCGCTCCAGTTCCTGCACCAGCGCGCGAATGCGCGCGAGCTCGTCGTCGCTCGCGCGCATCGCCGCGAAATACGCGGTCGCGCCCTCCAGCACACGGCGAAATTCGAGGATGTCGTCGCGCAGCGCCGGATGATCGGCCACCAGTTGCCCCCACGGCGAGGCAACGCCGGTCCGCAACTGGTCGGTCACGAACACGCCCGCGCCCGCGCGACTCGCCACCAGCCCGCGCGCGGCGAGCCGCTGGATCGCCTCGCGCACCGTGTTGCGCGCCACGCCGTACTCCTGCGCGAGCACGCGCTCGGAGGGCAGCTTGGTCCCCGCGCGCCACGTGCCATCGAGCAACGACGTCTCCATTTGCCGCATCACCGTTTCCACGCGTCCGCGCGCGCCGGCCCTGTCCCTCATTGATCGCCCCCGCCCCTCGTGTGCTTCGGCGGTGGCGCGCCTGTCCGCTGTTCAGTCACTGGTCCAACCAGTTTGAGTACGCCACCCGAAGCGGGGATTATGCGCTCACACACCTGCTGTCGCCATCGCGGCGAGGCGCGCCATTCGGCACCGAATCAGGCACCGAACCATACCGAAAGCAATACGAGCGAGACATGAAGCCACGGCAATACCCCACCGGTCCACGCCCGACCGACGTCTACCTGTTCGCGACCTGCCTCGTCGACCTGTTCGTGCCGCAGGCCGGGCTCGACGCGGTCAAGCTGCTGGAGCGCGAAGGGCTCACGGTCCACTTCCCGCGCACCCAGAGCTGCTGCGGGCAGCCCGCCTACAGCAGCGGCAACCCGCGCGAAGCGCGCGAGGTGGCCCGTGCGCAGCTCGGCCTGTTCGATCAACCGTGGCCCGTGATCGTGCCCTCCGGCTCGTGCGCAGGCATGATGCGGCACCACTGGCCCGCTCTCTTCGAAAGCGATGCGGGCGATGAAACCGACGCGGCGGATGCGGCACGGGCTCGTGCGCTCTCGGGACGCATCTACGAACTCACCGAATTCCTCGTGCGCGTGCTGAAAGTAGACCTCGGCATCGCCGGCGCCTATGGCGACGCCGCGCTGAAGCAGCCCGCCGAACGCGTCGTGCTCCATACCTCGTGTGGCGCGCGCCGCGAGATGGGCACGCGCGTGCACGGCGTGGAAGCCGTCGACGCTTTGCCCGGCGTCACCCGCATCGACCACGAGCGCGAATCGGAATGCTGCGGCTTCGGCGGCACGTTCTCGCTAAAGCACCCCGACATCTCGGGCGCGATGGTCGCCGACAAGATCGCCTCCGCGTGCGCGACCGGCTGCAACCGGCTGGTGTCCGCCGACTGCGGGTGCCTGCTCAATATCGGCCATGCCGCCGAGCACAAGGGCGCGCCGCTCGCCGTCGAGCACCTCGCTTCGTTCCTCTGGCGCCGCACCGGCGGGGAGGCCGCATGAGCGCCGCCATGATCGACACCCTGGGCGCCCGCGCGCGCATGCTCGGCCGGCTGCGCGCCAGCGGGAACGCGAATGAAGGCGCCGCGCCGATGCCAGTGGACGCGCTCGACCAGCGCATCGACGCGCACTACGCGGCGCAACGCGCGCAAGCCGCCGGCGCGCTCGCCACCCGGTCGGCCCGCGTCGCGCAATTCCAACGCATGCTGGAGGCCGCGCATGCCCAGGTGATCCGCATGAGCGTAGAGGCGTGGCCCGCCGACCTCGCGCAGCGCCTCGCGGCCGCGGGCGTGAAGCGGCTGCTGCTCGACACGTCGAGCGCGGAAGGCGCGGCACTCGCCAATGCACTGCAGTCCGCCGCAACGGGCATCGAAGCACACGGCTACACAGAGCCGATCGAAGCCTGGAAGTCCGAACTGTTCGACCGCATCGACGCGGGCTTCACCGTTGCGCGCTCGGGCCTCGCGGCCACCGGCACGCTCGTGGTCGTACCCGACGCCCACGCGCCGCGCACCGTCTCGCTGGTGCCGCCGCTGCACGTCGCGCTGATCCACGCGCGCACGCTGCACGCGGACCTGCATGCGGCCGTTGCCGCCGAGCGCTGGCGCGACGGCATGCCCACCAACCTCGTGATGATCTCGGGCCCCTCCAAGACCTCGGACATCCAGCAGACCACGGCTTACGGCGCGCACGGGCCGCGCGCGCTGTGGGTAATCGTCGTCACCGATGACAATGCCGACGAACCCGCCGACGAGACCGGCTCGCCCGCGAATTTTCCCCAGCACGGAGCCGCGCAATGAGCAAGACCGCCAGCCCGGCGCAAGCCGCGCACCACGAAAACCCACTGCATTTCGTGCCCACGGCCGAGTTCCGCGAGCGCGCCCGCGCGGCGCTCCACGACCCGAAGTTGCGCAAGAGCTTCCGCGGCGCGATGGATTTTCTGCAAGGCAAGCGCACCGCGCAATTCCCCGATGTCGACGAACTCGAGCAACTACGCGACCTCGGCGAAGCGGTGCGCCAGCACGCGCTCGCACGTCTGCCCGAGTTACTGGAGCAACTCGAAGCGAAGCTGAAGGAAAACGGCATCCACGTGCACTGGGCCGAGACCGCCGACGACGCCAACCGCATCGTCCACGGCATTGCGCAGCGGCACGCGGCCACGCGCGTCATCAAGGGCAAGTCGATGGCGAGCGAGGAGATCGAGCTGAACCATTACCTCGCAGGGCGCGGCATCGACTGCATCGAGTCGGACATGGGCGAGTACATCGTGCAGCTGGCGGGCGAAAGGCCCTCGCACATCGTGATGCCGGCGATCCACAAAACGAAGGGCGATATCGGGCATTTGTTCGAAGCACACCTTCCCGATACGCCCTACACGGAGGACGTCGACACGCTCATCCAGACGGGCCGCCGCGCGCTGCGCCGCGCATTCGTGGATGCGCAGATCGGTCTATCGGGCGTGAACTTCGCCGCCGCCGACACGGGCACGCTGTGGCTCGTCGAGAACGAGGGCAACGGCCGCCTCTCGACCACGGTGCCCGACGTGCATATCGCGATCATGGGCATGGAAAAGGTGGTCGCGAAGCTCGCGCATATCGTGCCGCTTTCGAGCCTGCTCACGCGCTCGGCCACGGGCCAGCCGATCACCACATATTTCAATCTGATCAGCAGCCCGCGCCGCGCAGGCGAAATGGACGGGCCGCGCGAGGTGCATCTCGTGCTGCTCGACAACGGCCGGACCCAGGCCTACGCCGACGCGCAGTTGCGCGCCACGCTGCAATGCATCCGCTGCGGCGCGTGCATGAATCACTGTCCGGTGTATGCGCGCATCGGCGGGCACGCTTATGGCACGACCTACCCCGGCCCGATCGGCAAGATCATCTCGCCGCATCTGCTCGGGCTCGACGCAACCGCCGACCTGCCGACCGCATCGAGCCTGTGCGGCGCGTGCGGCGAAGTCTGCCCGGTGCGCATCCCGATTCCGGACTTGCTGGTGCGTCTGCGCACCGAGGCGAACCGCTCGCCCGACGAGGCCGTCGCGCATCCGCTGCGCGGCCAGGGCGCGAATCACAGCAGGAGCGAGCAGTTCGTCTGGCGCTTCTGGAGCGGCGCGTTCGCGCATCCGCGCGCCTATCGCGCGCTGCGCTGGGCCGCGACGCGCCTGCGCGCGCTCGCGCCTTCGCAGCAGATGGGCTGGACGCAGCATCGCACGCCGCTCAAGCCCGCGCCGCGCAGCCTGCACGACTTGCTTCGCGAGCGCGATCAACCGCAGTAGGCCGAATACCAGAACATATTTCATCAGGCATGCGAAATTAAATCGCAAATTCGACCCGCATCCATGGAGGAGACCGTAATGCAACCCTGGCATCAGATCTATACCCCGCTCGGCAGCCTCTGGCTGTCCGCGCTCGTGGCCGTCGTGCCCATCGTGTTCTTCTTCGTCGCGCTCGCTGGCCTGCGGCTCAAAGGCCACGTCGCCGCGGCCATCACGCTCGCGCTAGCGCTGGCCGTGGCCATCTTCGAATACGGCATGCCGGTGCGCCAGGCGCTCGTTTCGGCGGGCTTCGGCTTCGCCTATGGCTTGTGGCCGATCGCGTGGATCATCGTGACCGCAGTGTTCCTCTACAAGATCGTCGTGAAGACCGGGCAGTTCGAGATCATTCGCGCCTCCGTGCTCTCGATCACCGACGATCAGCGTCTGCAAGTGCTGCTGATCGGCTTTTCGTTCGGCGCGTTCCTCGAAGGCGCGGCGGGCTTCGGCGCGCCGGTCGCGATCACCTCGGCGCTGCTGGTCGGCCTCGGCTTCGAGCCGCTCTATGCGGCGGGCCTGTGCCTCATCGCCAACACCGCGCCCGTGGCGTTCGGCGCGATGGGCATTCCCATCATCGTCGCGGGCCAGGTGACCGGCATCGACCCGTTCCTGATCGGCGCGATGGCGGGCCGCCAGTTGCCGCTGCTCTCGCTGTTCGTACCGTTCTGGCTCGTCTTCATCATGGACGGCAAGCGCGGCATCAAGGAGACCTGGCCCGCGGCGCTCGTGGCCGGCGCCAGCTTTGCCGTGACGCAATACTTCACCTCGAATCACATCGGGCCTGAGTTGCCGGACATCACTTCGGCGCTCGTGAGCCTCGTCTCGCTCGCCGCCTTCCTCAAGGTGTGGCAGCCGCGTCGCGCGGCGCAGGCAGCGCCGGCCGCGAGCCTGCGCGTGAGCGGCGGCGCGGCGGCGCTGGGCGGCTTCGATGGCGGCTTCGGCAACGCGGCGGCGAACACATTGTCGAGCCGCCAGGCATCGCCTTACAGCATCGGCCAGACCGTGCGCGCCTGGTCGCCGTTCTTCCTGCTGACCGCCATCGTCACGGTGTGGAGCATCAAGCCGTTCAAGGCGCTGTTCGCCGCGAAGGGCGCGCTCGCCGGCACCGTGCTGAGCTTTCATGTGCCGGGACTCGATCAGTTGGTGGTGCGCACCGCGCCCATCGTGGCTTCGGCCAAGCCCTATGAAGCCGTGCTGAAAATCGACTGGCTCTCCGCCGTGGGCACCGCGATCATGCTCACCGCCATCGTCTCCACGATCGTGCTGAAGATGAAGCCGCGCGCCGCCGTTGCAGCATTTTTCGAAACCCTCGGCGAATTGCGCCGCCCGGTGCTCTCAATCGGCCTCGTGCTGGGCTTCGCGTTCGTCGCGAACTACTCGGGCATGTCGTCGACGCTGGCGCTCGCGCTGGCCGGCACCGGCGCCGCGTTCCCGTTTTTCTCGCCGTTCCTCGGCTGGCTCGGCGTGTTCCTGACCGGCTCGGACACCTCGTCGAATGCCCTCTTCTGCTCGCTGCAGCACACCACGGCGCACCAGATCGGCGTGTCGGACACGTTGCTCGTCGCCGCCAATACTTCGGGCGGCGTGAGCGGCAAGATGATCTCGCCGCAATCGATCGCGGTGGCCTGCGCGGCCACGGGCCTCGTCGGCAAGGAAGCGGCGCTGTTCCGCTTCACGGTGCGTCATAGCCTCTTTTTCGCGGCGGTAGTCGGCGTCATGACGCTGATCCAGGCTTATGTGCTCACCGGCATGATCGTGCGGTGAGCAAGCGCGCCGGCAACCGCCGAAAACGCGCTCGCCCTGTGTTTTAAGGGACTTTTAAGCCGCGCTGCCTAGGCTGGATTCGTCCGGCGCGTCACACGCGCCGGCGTATCCGACATAGGAGGTAAAAATGAAAGCACGCTCGACTCCGTGGAAGGGCACGGCCATCTCGCTCGCGGCCGCACTCGCGCTTGCGTTCGGCACACAAGGCGCTTTCGCCGCGACCGCGAGCGCCACGAACACCCCGGCCGCCCCGGCCGCTGCCAGCGCCCTGCCGCCGGCGCACCATGCCGGCAACGTCTCGTACCTGTCCGGCGGCATCGGCAGCGACCAGTCGGCGGCGTTCAAGGCCGCGATGTCGCGCTACCCGCTCTCGCTCGAATTCGCGCGCCAGTCGGCGAACGGCAACGAGTACCTCGCTAACGTGCCCGTGAAGATCGCCGACTCGCACGGCCAGCCGCTCGTCTCCACCCGCACCAACGGCCCGTTCATGCTCGTGACGCTGCCCAACGGCCACTACGTGATCACGGCAAGCCACAACGGCAAGACGGTCCAGCGTCCCGTGGATATCGGCAAGACCTCGCACGCGCACGAAGCCTTCGTCTGGCCGATGTAATCCGGCACGATCGTGCGCCACTGGCGCACGGTCCAGCGGCGCACGCTTCCCTGTCATGATGTGACGCGCCGCGTACATCGATGCCATCCACATCAACTCCGGCCCCGTTTGCGGCTATGATCGTGATCTGCGGCCCACAGGCGCGCCTCGCGCGCCTGCCCAGCCTTACCCGCGCCACGCGGGCAGTCCACGTCCTCAACCCGCACGCAGCGAATTTCCCGGAGGAAGCCGGATGGCATTGGAGTGGCTCGTCGTACTTCCGTTCGTGGGGGCGGCGCTCGTCGCATTCGCGGCCCGGCACGCCCGCGCGCTCGCCACGTGGATCGCGTTCGCGACCGCGCTGCTCGGCCTCGGACTGGTCCTCAGCGAGCGCGTGGGCATGCCCACTTACGGCGTCCTGCAGTGGCGCCGCGAGTGGGTGCCCGAGATCGGCCTCGCGCTTTCGCTGCGCCTCGACGGCCTCTCGTTCATGTTCGCGCTGCTGGTGCTCGCGATCGGCCTGCTCGTGTTCATCTACGCGCGCTATTACCTGGCCGGCAGCGACACGCTCCCGCGCCTCTACCTGCTGCTCCTGCTCTTCATGGGCGCGATGCTCGGCGTGGTCCTCTCGAACAATTTGCTGCTGCTCGTGATCTTCTGGGAACTCACGAGCCTCGTCTCGTTCCTGCTGATCGGCTTCTGGCCATCGCGGCCCGATGCACGGCGCGGCGCGCGCATGGCGCTCACCATCACGGGCGCGGGCGGGCTCGCGCTGCTCGCGGCGGTGCTCCTGCTCGGCCACGTATGCGGTAGTTTCGAACTCAACGACGTGCTCGCGCAAAAGGACACGATCCAGCACGACCCGCTCTTTCCGGCCATTTTGCTGCTCACGCTGTTCGCGGCGTTCACGAAATCCGCGCAGTTCCCATTCCAGTTCTGGCTGCCGCACGCGATGTCGGCGCCCACGCCGGTCTCCGCGTATCTGCACTCGGCGACGATGGTGAAGGCCGGCATCTTCCTGCTCGCGCGCCTCTACCCGGTGTTCGAGGGCACCGCCTGGTGGGCCTATTCGGCCACGCTCGCCGGGCTCGTCACGCTGGTGGGCGGCGCGTCGATGGCGCTGTTCCAGCGCGACATCAAGGGGCTGCTCGCCTACTCGACCATCAGCCATCTCGGCCTGATCGTGCTGCTGTTCGGCCTCGATACGCAGCTTTCCACCGTGGCCGCGCTCTTTCACACCGTCAACCATGCGGTGTTCAAGGCCTCGCTTTTCATGGCCGCCGGCATCATCGACCATGAAACCGGCACGCGCGATCTGGGCCGCCTGCGCGGGCTCGCGAAGTACATGCCGCACACCGCCGTGCTCGCGGGCGTAGCCTCGCTCGCGATGGCGGGCGTGCCGCTCCTGAACGGCTTTCTCTCGAAGGAAATGTTCTTCGGCGAGACGCTCGCGCAAGGCATGTTCGGACCATTCAACTGGGCGATTCCCGTGATCGCGATCGTGGCCGCCGCGCTCTCGGTGGCATACTCGCTGCGCTTCGTCTGGGGCGTGTTCTTCGACGGCGCGGCGCCGCGCGACCTGCCGCATTACCCGCCGCACGAGCCGCCGCGCTTCATGAAGTTGCCGGTCGAGATTCTCGTGGTGGTCTGTTTGCTGATCGGCCTGTTTCCGCAGCGGATCATCGGCAGGATGCTGGAATCGGCGGCGTGGTTCACGCTCGGCGGCAAGCTGCCCGCGTACAGCCTGAGCCTGTGGCACGGCGTGAACACGCCGTTGGTCATGAGCGTGGTGTCGTTCGCGGCGGGCGCGCTGCTGTTCGTGCTGCGCCGCGACGCGTTCCGTCATCATCGATCGATGCTCTCGGACATGAACGCGAGCGAAGGCTTCGACCGCCTCATCCAGCGCCTGGAAAAAGGCGCGGGCGTGGTGGTGCGCGTGTTCGAGACGCGCTCGCTGCCCGACTATCTCGCGTGGATGATCGCGGCGATGATCATCGTGCCCGGCACCGCGTTCGTCGCGCTGGGCGCGTGGGGCGGCGACTTCGTGCGCCTGCCCGTCGACACGATCACGCTGTGGGGCCTCGTGCTGATGGCGCTGCTCGCCGTGGGCGTCGTGATGGTGCGCACGCACACGCTCTACGCGCTCGTGATGCTGAGCACCTGCGGGCTGCTGGTGACGCTCGCGTTCGCGCGCTTTTCCGCGCCCGATCTCGCGCTCACGCAGGTCTCCGTGGAGGTGGTGACGGTGCTGCTGCTGGTACTGGCCATCTACTTCCTGCCCAACCTGCAAACCGCCATCGAGCCGATTCCCGCGCGCATGCGCAACGGCGCGCTCGCACTCGCGGGCGGCGCGCTGCTAGGCAGCGTCGCGTACCAGGTCATGACGCGTCCGCCCGCGCAAGGCATCGCGCCATACTTCCTCGCCAACGCGCTGCCCGGCAGTGGCGGCCACAACGTCGTGAACGTGATCCTCGTGGACTTCCGCGGTTTCGACACCATGGTCGAGGTCAGCGTGCTCGTGGTCGCCGGCCTCGCCGTGAAGGCGCTCTTGCGCGGCCTGCGCCTGAAGGCGCCCGACACTGGGCCGGGCGGTCTGCCGTGGTCGTCGCAGTCGCATCCGCTGCTGCTCGCGATTCTCGCGCGCCTCATGCTGCCGCTCACCGCGCTGGTGGCCGTGTTCGTGTTCCTGCGCGGCCACAATCTGCCCGGCGGCGGCTTCATAGCCTCGCTCATTCTTTCGGTCGCACTGCTGCTCCAATACGTAGCGAGCGGCGTGCTATGGACCGAATCGCGCATCCGCATCAACTACCGCGCGCTCGCGGGTCTCGGCATTCTAGTTGCGGCCGCAACGGGTCTGGGCAGCCTCGTCTTCGGCTATCCATTCCTCACCAGCGCGTTTGGACATCTGCATCTGCCGCTCGTCGGCGAAATCGAGCTGAGCACGGCCATGCTGTTCGATCTCGGCGTACTGGGCGCGGTGGTGGGCACGACGCTCACGATCGTTTCGCACCTGGGCGTGCGCGACAAGGACCTGCAGTCCGTGGAGAAAAGCTGATGGAAGCCGCCTTCGCTGCCGCAATCGGCGTGCTCTGCGCGTGCGGCATCTACCTGTTGCTGTGCGCGCGCGTGCTGCCCGTGATCCTCGGCATCACGCTGTTCTCGTATGCGATCAACCTGTTCCTGCTCGGCATGGGGCGGCTCGCCACGGGCCAGCCGCCCGTGATCGCCGGCGCGGCAGATAGCGCGGCCCGCTACGCGGACCCGGTGCCGCAAGCGCTCGTGCTCACGGCCATCGTGATCGGCTTCGCCATGACGGCGTTTACCGTGGTGCTCGCGCTGCGCTCGCTGGCGCTCACCGGCAGCGATCACGTGGACGGGGAAGGTGGCGAGGCCAATCCGCAGGGCAACGACGGGGAGACGCGCGGCGCATGAACCACGCCCTTCTGCTCCCTATCCTGATCCCGCTGTTCGCGGCGGGCGCCATCGTCGCGCTGCCGCTTCGCGCCAAGCGCTTGCAGCGCGCGCTCAATGCGGCCGCAACCGTGGCGCTGCTGCCCGTCGCAGGCGTGCTGGCCGCGCGCGCGGCGCAAGGCGGGATCGCGAGCTATGCGCTCGGCGCATGGCCCGCGCCATTCGGCATCGTGCTCCAGCTCGACCGCCTTGCCGCGCTCATGCTGCTCCTGACCGCCGTGCTGGCGTGCTGCTGCCTGCTGGGCACGTCGAGCGCCGACGCACGGCGCGGCCGCTATTTCCGCGCACTGTTCCAGTTCGAGCTGATGGGCCTGAACGGCGCGTTCCTCGCGGGCGACATGTTCAACCTGTTCGTGTTCTTCGAACTGCTGCTGATCGCCTCGTATGCGCTGCTGCTGCATGGCGGCGGCACGCGGCGCGTGCGCAACGGGCTGCACTACCTGATCATGAACCTCGTGGGCTCGTCGTTCTTCCTGATCGCGCTGGGCGTGCTGTACGGCATCACCGGAACGCTCAACATGGCCGACATGGGCGAGCGCCTCGCGCACCTGAACGCCGGATCGCTGCCGCTCGCGCAGTTCGCCGGCGCGACCCTCATGCTCGTGTTCGGCCTGAAGGCCGCGGTGTTTCCGATGTCGTTCTGGCTGCCCCAGGCGTACCGCAGCGCGATTGGCCCGGTGGCGGCGCTGTTCGCGATCATGACCAAGGTGGGCATCTACGCGATGCTGCGCTGCGACGCACTGGTGTTCGGCGGCGGCAGCGGCAACGGTGGCGTGCTCGATGCGTTCATGCACGACTGGGTATGGTGGCTCGCCATTGCGACCATCGCGTTCGGCGCGCTGGGCGCGCTCGCCGTGTCGAGCCTGAAAACCACCACGGGCTACCTCGTGCTGGTTTCGGTCGGACTCCTGATTGCAGCCGTCACGCAGCAAACGCCGCTGGCGTGGAGTGCGCTGCTCTACTACCTGATCAGCACGACGCTGTGCACGGGCGCGCTGTTCCTGCTCGCCGATACGCTGGAGCCCGAGTCCGCCATGGCGTCCCACCCGGCGCACGCAGCGAACGCCACAGAAGGCACGAACAGCGTCGAACCTGGCTCGCTCGAAGCGCTCGACGACGCGGCAGCAGCGGCCATCTCGCCCGAGCCGGACCGCGAAGCACCCGCTACGGCAAAGGCGAGCGCGCCGCAACGCATCGAACAGGCGCGCGCCCCGTGGCCCTCGAACGCCGCCGCCCTGCTCTATCTCGCCGCTGCAGTGGGCGCAGCGGGCCTGCCGCCGCTCTCCGGCTTCCTCGGCAAGGCCATGGTCCTCGCGGCCACGCCCACGCACGAGGCGGCCGTGCTATGGCCCGCCGTGCTGGCCTCGAGCCTGCTGCTGATCGTCGCGCTGAGCCGCACCGGCACGCGCCTGCTGTGGGCCGAGCCCGCCGCGCGCGCCGCCGCCTTCGCGCCCGCTTGCGCCCCCAGAGGCAGCGCGGCCAAGCTCGCGGCCTGCGCGCTGCTGCTCGCCTGCGTGGCGGCGGCCACGCTCGGCGCGGGGCCGCTGCGGCAGTATCTCGACGCCACCGCCGCACAACTGTTCGACCGCGACGCCTACGTGCGCGCGATCCTGAGCACGCCCGCACCTGCGCCGGCGCCCACCCAGACCAACGGGAGCTGACGATGCTAAAAAGGCTCTTTGCGCACCCGTGGCTCACCGTCGTGCTGCTCGTCTGCTGGGTGCTGCTCATGAACGATGTCTCGCCCGGCAATCTGCTGCTGGGCGCAGTGCTCGGCACCGTGATCTCGTTCTGCGTGGCCAGGGGGTTGTGGCTGCAGCCGGTGCGCTTCGGCAAGCCGTGGCTGCTCGTGCGCCTGTTCGTGCACGTGCTGATCGACATCGTCGTGGCCAACGTGGAAGTAGCGCTGCTGGTGCTCGGCCCCACCAGGCGCCTGCGGCCCGCGTTCATCGACGTGCCGCTCGACAGCACGCACGAAATCGCGCTCACCATGCTCATCAGCATCGTGTCGCTGAGCCCGGGCACGCTGTGCGCCGAACTCAGCGACGACCGCACGCGCCTCATCGTCCACGTGCTAGACCTCGACGACGAAGCGGCGCTGGTCGCGCTCATCAAGTCCCGTTATGAAGCCCCGTTGATGGAGATCTTCGCATGCTAGCCATCGTGATCCCGGTCTCGTTCGCGATCCTCGGCATCGCCTTCCTGCTCACGCTCGTGCGCCTCGTGCGCGGCCCCTCGCTGCCCGACCGCATCGTCGCGCTCGACACGCTCAATGTGAACGCGATCGCGCTGATCGTCGTGTACGGCATCACCCTGCGCTCGACGGTGTTCTTCGAAGCCGCGCTGCTCATCGCGCTGATGGGGTTTGTGGGCACTGTCGCGCTCACGAAGTATCTGCAGCGCGGCGACATCATCGAACTGAACTGACTGAACTGACGAAGAGGCCAGCCGATGCAAACCGTTGTCGAAGCAATCGTGAGCGCGTTGCTGCTGATCGGCAGCCTGTTCACGCTGATCGGCGCGATCGGGCTCGCGCGCCTGCCCGATTTTTTCATGCGCCTGCACGGGCCGACGAAGTCGACCACCCTAGGCGTGGGCGGAATCGTGCTCGCCTCCGTGATCTATTTCAGCACGCACAACAATTTCGCGAGCCTGCACGAGTTGCTGATTCCCGCGTTCCTGTTCCTCACCGCGCCCATCAGCGCGCACATGCTCGCGAAGGCCGGCATCCAGCAGCGCGTGCGAGTCACGGCGGCCACGCGCGGGCGCCCGCCCACGACCGGCGCGTGCGCGCAACGTGGCGACACGCGCGAGACGCACGAAGCGAGCGATGACGATGAAGCCGCGCAAACCTCGCGCGCGCCAGGCAAACCCGCTCACGACACCTGATCGCCAACGACAGCGCCGCGCCCGCTCTTGCGCGCCTCGGTCAACACGTAGTCGATGAAGGTCGAAGCCGCGCGCGTATGGTGGCGGTTGGGCATGTAGAGCAGGTACATATGCGTGCCGAAGATGCTCAGCCGCCACGCGTCGAGCGAGGTCACGACCAGGCCGTTGCGCAGGTCGTCGTGGACCACGTAGTCGGGCACGATGCCCACGCCCAGCCCCTCCAGAATCGACTGGCGCAGAAACAGAAAATTTTCCGAAATGATCGACGGTTCGAGCAGCACCTCGTGCCGTTCCTCGCCGAGGTAGCCCGCGAGGCGCAGTTGCCGCCCCACCACCGTCGCGGTAATGACTGGCGCACGCGCGAGGTCTTCCAGCGTTTCTGGCATGCCGTGTTCCGCGGCCCAGGGCGCCGACGCGCACGCGACATATCGCACCGCGCCCATGTCGCGCGCCACGAGATTCTGCGGTGGCTCGTGCATCACGCGCACCGCGATGTCCACTTCGTCGCGCAGCAGGTCTTCCACGCGGTTCTCGAACATCACGTCGAGCACGATGCCCGGATACAGGCGCTTGAAGCGGATCAGCCACTCGGACATCACGAGCTGCCCATAGCCGCTCGGCACCGATAAGCGCACGCGCCCCTGGAGGCTTTGCCCTAGCGTGGAAACCGACTCGTGCGCCGCGAGCAGCGCGTTCTGGATCGCGCGTCCGTGTTCGTAGAGCTTCAGGCCGATCTCGGTGGGCTCCACGCGGCGCGTGGTGCGCCGCACGAGTTGCAGGCCGATGGATTTTTCGAGGTGGTTGAGGTGGTAGCTCACATTCGCGCGGCTCATCTTGAGACGCCGCGCGGCCTCGCTCAGGTTGCCGGCGTCGAGGATCTCCACCAGCAAGGTCAATGAATTGACGTCCACGATCGACCTCATTGTCAAATAATCTTTGACAGCATGTCAATCAACCATGGGATTGTCAATTGGCGCTGGCATCCACAGAATGAAGCCCACATTGGAGAACCGCGATCCTGGCCGGCCAGCCGCCGGCCGGCCACCGATCAGGCACCCTAATTCTTCTGGAGACATCCCTCATGGCAATCGACACGGCAGCCCCCTCCTCCGCTTTTTCCCCGGTTAGTCACGAACTGCGCGGCAAGGTGCTGCTCGTCACCGTCGACAATCCGCCCGTGAATGCGCTGGGCGTGGACGTGCGGCGCGGTCTTGCCGCCGCCATCGAGCACGCCGAGGCGAATGCGGCCGTGCAGGCCGTGATGATCGTCGGCGCGGGGCGCAACTTCATCGCCGGCGCGGACATCCGCGAATTCGGCAAGCCGCCGCAAGCGCCCGCGCTGCCCGACGTGGTCAACCGCATCGAGGGCTGCCACAAGCCGGTGATCGTGGCGATTCACGGCGCGGCGCTCGGCGGCGGACTCGAAGTCGCGCTCGCCGCGCACTACCGGCTCGCGGTGGCGGGCGCGAAGCTCGGCCTGCCCGAAGTCCAGCTCGGCCTCCTGCCCGGCGCGGGCGGCACGCAGCGCGCGCCACGCCTGATCGGTGCGGAAGCCGCGCTTTCGCTGATGCTGAGCGGCCGCCACGTGGGCGCGCAGGAAGCGCTCAAGCTCGGTCTGGTCGACCGCGTGGGCGCGAGCGACGACATCCTCGCCGAAGGCCTCGCCTATGCGCAGGAACTGCTGGCGAATCACGCAAACTCGCATGCCCTTGTGCGCCGCACGCGCGACGCACAAGGGCTCGCCGACCGCGCCGCCGCGCAAGCCGCCATCGACGCCGCGCGCGCCGACACCGAGAAGAAGTCGCGCGGCCTGTTCTCGCCAATGAAGATCGTCGATTGCGTGCAGGCCGCGCTCGACGAATCGTTCGAGGAAGGTCTGCGCTTCGAGCGCAAGCAGTTCCTCGCCTGCCTCGAAAGCCCGCAGCGCGCGGGCCTCATCCATGCGTTCTTCGCCGAGCGCGAAGTACAGAAAGCGCCTGAAACGAAGCGCGCCGCGCCGCGCGCGATCGACACCGTCGGCGTGATCGGCGGCGGCACGATGGGCGCGGGCATCGCCGTGGCCGTGCTCGACGCGGGCCTGCCCGTGACGATGATCGAGCGCGACGACGCCGCGCTCGCCCGCGGCCGCGCGCATGTGGAGAAGGTCTACGACGGCCTGATCGCCAAGGGC
The DNA here is from genome assembly GCF_051125215.1 of Paraburkholderia sp. A3BS-1L. Lineage (NCBI taxonomy): Bacteria > Pseudomonadati > Pseudomonadota > Betaproteobacteria > Burkholderiales > Burkholderiaceae > Paraburkholderia > Paraburkholderia sp. A3BS-1L. The sequence goes on from NZ_CP120443.1 coordinate 30,092, forward strand.
CGCATGAAGCCCGAAGCGAAGGCGCAGATCCTCGCGCGTTTGAACGGCAGCACCGCGTACGATGCACTCGCGAATGCCGACCTCGTGATCGAGGCCGTGTTCGAAGACATCGCCGTGAAGCAGGCCGTGTTCGCCGAGCTCGACCGCGTCTGCAAGCCGGGCGCGGTGCTCGCGACCAACACCTCGTATCTCGACATCGACGCCATCGCGGCCAGCATCGGGCGTCCGCAAGACGTGGTGGGCCTGCACTTCTTCTCGCCCGCGAACATCATGAAGCTGCTCGAAGTCGTGGTGCCGAAGGCCGTCCGCCCCGATGTGGTGGCCACAGCGTTCGAGCTCGCGAAGAAGCTGCGCAAGGTGCCGGTGCGCGCGGGCGTGTGCGACGGCTTCATCGGCAACCGCATCCTCGCCGTGTACCGCACGGCCGCCGATCATCTGATGGAAGACGGCGCCTCGCCGTACCAGATCGACCGGGCCGTGCGCGAATTCGGCTTCCCGATGGGCCCGTACCAGGTGGTCGATCTCGCGGGCGGCGACATCGGCTGGGCCACGCGCAAGCGCCGCGCGGCCACGCGCGACCCGAACGCGCGCTACGTGCAGATCGCCGACCGCCTGTGCGAGCGCGGCTGGTTCGGCCAGAAAACGGGCCGTGGCTTCTACCTGTACCCCGAAGGGGCACGCGCGGGCACGCCCGATCCGGAAGTGGAAGCCATCATCGCCGCCGAGCGCGAGCGCGCCGGCATCAAGCCGCGCACGTTCAGCAACGAGGACATCATGCGCCGCTACATGGCCGCGATGATCAACGAAGGCGCGAACGTGGTGCACGAAAAGATCGCGCTGCGCCCGCTCGACGTGGACGTGACGCTGCTGTACGGCTATGGCTTTCCGCGCTATCGCGGCGGCCCGATGAAATATGCCGACACCGTGGGCCTCGCGAACGTGCTCGCCGACATCCGCGAATTCGCGAAGGAAGACCCGCTGTTCTGGCGTCCTTCGCCGCTGCTCGTCGAACTGGTCGAGCGCGGCGCGGACTTCGCGAGCCTCAATCACATCGACTGAACACGGCCTGCGCTCATGCGGGGCAGCAAGGAGCAAGACTCATGGATCTGAAATTCACCGCCGAAGAAGAAGCCTTCCGCAGCGAAGTGCTCGACTTCCTGCGCGAGCGCCTGCCGCGGCGGGTGGCCGAAAAAGTGCGCAGCGGCAAGCACCTCACGCGCGATGACATGGCCGCGTGGCACGCCACGCTCAACGAAATGGGCTGGCTCGCGAATCACTGGCCGAAGGAGTATGGCGGCCCGGGCTGGAGCGCCGTGCAGAAGTTCATCTTCGAGAACGAATGCGCGATTGCGGGTGCACCGCGCATCGTGCCGTTCGGCGTGAACATGCTAGGCCCCGTGCTCATCAAGTACGGCAACGAGGCGCAAAAACGCCACTGGCTGCCGCGCATTCTCGACGGCTCGGACTGGTGGTGCCAGGGCTATTCGGAGCCGGGCGCGGGCTCGGATCTCGCCTCGGTGCGCACGAGCGCCGTGCGCAAGACCGACGCGAGCGGCGACTACTACGTGGTGAACGGCCAGAAGACGTGGACCACGCTCGGCCATTACGCGAACATGATTTTCTGCCTCGTGCGCACCGCCACGGACGTGCGCAAGCAGGAAGGCATCAGCTTCCTGCTGATCGACATGAACACTCCCGGCATCGAGGTTCGCCCGATCATCACGCTCGACGGCGAACATGAGGTAAACGAAGTGTTCTTCACCGACGTGCGCGTGCCGGCGGAAAACCTCGTGGGCGAAGAGAACAAGGGCTGGACCTACGCAAAATACCTGCTGACCTACGAGCGCACCAACATCGCGGGCGTGGGCTTTTCGGTGGCCGCGCTCGCGCGCCTGAAGCGCGCCGCGCAACAGGTCACGCGCAACGGCAAGCCGCTCGCGCAGGACCCGCAGTTCGCGGCGCGCATGGCCAAGGTCGAGATCGACCTGGAAAACATGAAGACCACGAACCTGCGCGTGATCGCAGCCGTGGCGGGCGGCGGCGTGCCGGGCGCGGAGAGCTCGATGCTGAAGATTCGCGGCACCGAGATCCGCCAGGAGATCTCGTCGCTGCTGCGCCGCGCGATGGGCCCGTACGCAGCGCCCTTCGTCGAAGAAGCGCTGCAGGAAGGCTACGAAGGCGAGGCCATCGGCCCCGACGAAGCCGCCAGCGCCGCCGCGCTTTACTTCAACAACCGCAAGCTGTCGATCTTCGGCGGCTCCAACGAGATCCAGAAGAACATCATCTCCAAGATGATTCTCGGTCTTTAAGAAAGTAAGAGAGACCCGGTCATGAACTTCCAGCACACCGAAGACCGCCGCATGCTTGCGGACACGCTCAATCGCTTCATCGCGGAGCAATATGGTTTCGACGCGCGCGACAAGATTGCGCGCTCCAGCGAGGGTTTCAGCCCCGACATGTGGCAGCGCTTCGCCGAGCTCGGCGTGATCGGCGCACTGTTCGACGAAGCCGTTGGCGGATTCGGCGGCCAGGGCTTCGATGTGGCCGTCGTGTTCGAATCGCTCGGGCGCGGCCTCGTGGTCGAGCCGTTTCTCGATACGCTGATCGTGGGCCGCGCGCTCGCGCACGCGGGCAGCGAGGCGCAACGCGCGCGCATCGCGTCGTTCATCGACGGCTCGCAGATCGCAGCGCTTGCGCACGACGAACCGGGCTCGCATTACGAAGCTTCGCGCGTCGTCACGCGCGCCGAAAAGCACGCCGACGGCTGGGTGCTGCAAGGCGCGAAAGGCGTCGTGCAGCATGCGGAACATGCGCACGTGCTGCTCGTTTCCGCTCGCGTCGCAGGAAGCGAATTCGACGAAGCCGGCATTGCGCTCTTCCTCGTGCCGCGCGACGCGAAGGGCGTGAGCGTGCGCGGCTATGGCAAGATCGACGGCGGACGCGCGGCGGAAGTCACGCTCGATCATGTGACACTCGGCGCCGACGCGCTCGTGGGCGCGCAAGACGCGGGCTTCGCGACGCTCGAGCACGCGCGCGGCTACGGCCTGCTCGCGCTCGCTTCGGAAGCCGTGGGCGCGATGGACGTCGCGCGCGATCACACGCTCGAATACCTGCGCACGCGCAAGCAGTTCGGCGTGCCCATCGGCAGCTTCCAGGCGCTGCAGCACCGCATGGCCGACGTGCTGCTCGAAATCGAGCAGGCGCGCTCTGCCGTGATCAACGCGGCGGCCGCCATCGACGCACCGCGCGTGCCGCGCGAGCGCGCGCTTTCGGCGGCGAAGTACTCGATCGGGCGCATTGGCGCGCGCGTAGCCGAAGAAGCCATTCAACTGCACGGCGGCATCGGCATGACGTGGGAGCTGCCGCTCGCGCACTACGCCAAGCGCCTCGTGATGATCGACCATCAGCTCGGCGACGAGGATCATCATCTCGCGCGCTACATCGCGCTGGAATCCGCCGCGGCATGACCGTTGCGAGGGCCGACGGCCGCCTTCCCATGGCGGACATGCGCGGCGCGGCCTTTCATTCACAACGAACCAGGAGTGCCTGCTGATGCAGACCGACAACAAAAGCCTGCCGCTCGCAGGCGTACGCATCCTCGATCTTTCGCGCGTGCTGGCCGGACCGTGGAGCGCGATGGTGCTCGGCGACCTGGGGGCCGAGGTCATCAAGGTCGAGCATCCCGGCCGCGGCGACGACACGCGCGACTGGGGCGTGCGCGTCGGCAAGACCGAGACGGCCTACTTCAATAGCGTGAACCGCAACAAGCGTTCGATCACGCTCGATCTGCAAACGCCGGAGGGCCAGCAGATCGCGCGCGAGCTCGCGAAGACCAGCGACATCTTCATCCAGAATTTCAAGTCGGGCGGCGCGGCGAAGCTGGGCCTCGGCTATGAGGCGCTGAGCGCGGAGAACCCGCGCCTCATCTATTGCTCGATCACCGGCTACGACAGCACCGGGCCCGAGGCGAAGCGTCCCGGCTACGACCTCGTCGTGCAGGGCGAAGCGGGCCTGATGGCGCTGAATGGCGAAGCGCATCAGCCGCCGCTCAAGTTCGGCGTTGCCGCCGTCGATCTGTTCACGGGCATGTACTCGGCGCAGGCGATGCTCGCCGCACTGTACGAGCGCGAGCGCACCGGGCACGGGCGCCACATCGAAATGGCGCTGTTCGACTGCGGCCTCATGATCACCGCTTACTACGGGCTCGAAGCGCTGCTGCTGGGCGAAGACCCGCCGCGCTACGGCAATGCGCATCCGTCCATCGTGCCTTATGGCGTGTTCGACGCCGCCGATGGTCCGCTCGTCATCACCGTGGGCAACAACGCGCAGTTCGAGGGCTTCTGCCGCGAGGTGATCGAGCGCGACGACCTCGCCGACGACGCGCGCTACAAGACCAACATCCTGCGCGGGCAGAACCGCGAGACGCTCGTGCCCGAACTCACGCGCGAACTGGGCAGCCGCCCGCGCAAGCTGTTGCTCGAGCGTCTCGCCAACGCCGGCATTCCATGCGGCGAGGTGGCGGGCCTGCGCGAAGCGCTGCTCTCGCCACGCGCCATGCAGGGCGGGCTCGTCACGCAGCAGCCGCATCCGCACACGGCAAGCGGCACGACGCCGGTGCTCGCGCCGCCGTGGCGCTTCGACGGCGAACGCATGCCCGTGCGCCGCGCACCGCCGCAACTCGGCGAAGGCACGCGCGACGTGCTGGAGGAGACGCTTGGATATTCGGCGGAAAGAATCGCCGAGCTGAAGAGCAAAGGCGTGATTTGATCGAGACACTCGACATAAAAACACAAGAGACACAGGAGACACCATGACGACCCCAGCGATCGACACGATCAAGGCACACCCAGAATACCGGCAGCTCGTTGCCGTGCGCCGGCGCTTCAGCTTCACGCTCACCGCGCTCATGATCGCCCTCTACTACGGCTTCATCCTGATCGTCGCGCTCGCGCCGCACCGGCTCGCGCAGCCGCTCTATGCGGGCGCCACCATCAGCGTCGGCATTGTCGTGGGCGTGGCTATCATCGCCGGCGCCATCACGCTCACCGGCCTCTATGTGCTGCGCGCCAACCACCGCTTCGATCCCGCCATGCGCGCGCTCGTCGCGAAGTTCCAGGGCGAGGTGCAGGCATGAAGTCCCTTCGCCTTTTCTGCGCATTCGCACTCGCCACCGCCAGCAGCCTCGCTCTTGCCAATATGCCGGGCGGCGCGGCCGCGCCCATGTCCAAGCCGCAGCACAACCCCGTCGCCATCGGCATGTTTCTGCTGTTCGTGCTCGTGACGCTAGGCATCACCCAATGGGCCGCGCGCCGCACGCGCACCGCGCGCGACTTCTACACGGGCGGCGGCGGCATCAGCGGCTTGCAGAACGGTCTCGCGATTGCGGGCGACTACATGTCGGCGGCCTCGTTCCTCGGTCTCTCGGGCATGGTGTTCATGTTCGGCTTCGACGGCCTCATCTACTCGATCGGATTTCTGGTCGGCTGGCCGTTCGTGATGTTCCTGATCGCCGAGCCGCTGCGCAACCTCGGCAAGTTCACGTTCGCCGATGTCATTGCGTATCGCTTCGAGCAAGGCCCGATCCGCCTGATGACCTCGGCCAATGCGCTGATGGTCGTGATCTTTTACCTGGTTGTGCAGATGGTGGGCGCGGGCAAGCTGATCGAATTGCTGTTCGGCCTGCCGTACTGGATTGCCGAGATCGTCGTGGGCGCGCTGATGGTGATCTACGTGTTCTTCGGCGGCATGAAGGCCACCACGTGGGTGCAGCTCATCAAAGCGGGGCTGCTGCTGTGCGGCGCGACCTTCATGGCCGTGCTCGCGCTCGCGCACTTCGGCTTCAGCCCGAACGAGATGTTCCGCGAGGCCGTCAACGTGCACCCGGGCGCGCTCTCCATCATGGCACCGGGCAAGCTGATCCGCGATCCGCTCAACGCGCTCTCGCTCGGCATCGCGCTGATGTTCGGCACGGCCGGCTTTCCGCACATCCTGATGCGCTTCTTCACGGTGCCCAACGCCAAGGAAGCGCGCAAGTCGGTGTTCTACGCGACGGGGTTCATCGGCTACTTCTATTTGCTCACCTTCGTGATCGGCTTCTCGGCGATCGCGCTGCTCGCGCAGCATCCGGAGTTCTTCCGCGTCGACGCGGCAGGCCACTTCAATCTCACGACCGACCTGCTCGGCGGTTCGAACATGGTGGCCGTGAAGCTCGCCCAGGCGGTGGGCGGCAATCTCTTCTACGGCTTCATCGCGGCGGTCACGTTCGCGACAATCCTCGCCGTTGTCGCTGGCCTCACGCTCTCGGGCGCCACCACGGTCTCGCACGATCTCTACGCAAGCTGGCTTGCGCGCGGGCGCAAGAACGAGCAGCGCGAGATGCGCATCTCGCGCGTGGCGACGCTCGTGCTCAGCGCGGTGGCGATCGGCCTCGGCATCCTGTTCGAGCATGCCAACGTGGCATTTCTCGTGGGGCTCGTCGCAGCCGTTGCGGCCAGCGCCAATTTCCCGGTGCTCGTGATGTCGATCTTCTGGAGCGGCATGACCACGCGCGGCGCGGTGGCCGGCGGGGTGCTCGGGCTCGTTTCCTCGGTGCTGCTCACGGTGTTCTCGAAGTCGGTCTGGGTGGACGTGCTCCATCATGCGCATGCCCCCGTGTTCCTCGACAATCCGGCGCTGGTCTCCGTGCCGCTCGCGTTCGTCGGCATCTGGGCGGTATCCCGGCTCGACACCAGCGCACGCGCGCGCAAGGAGCGCGAGGCGTTCGCCGCGCAGGAGTTCTATGGGCAGACCGGGCTTCTGCCGATGGAGGCCGTGGAGCATTGAGGCACTGAGAAGCGACTGAGAAGCCGCGACGGAGCATCAGCGCCGCTTTGCATACCATCGCGCCCCGCAGCGTCAAGCACGCTGCGGGGCGCAGTGCTTTTGGCGAGGCAACCGGCACCCGGCCGCCCCCGCTCCACGCGCGCATTTGCGCAGCCGGTTATATTGCGCATGGGGCGCCGCGTGCAGCCCCTGCCCGTTGCCCTTTGCCGATCAACCGCCGCCCCGCCAGCACCCAGTCGCCTTTCCGATGGAGCACGCCTACGTCCAGTTGCTGCACCTGCTTGCCGCCTATCCGGGCTGGACGCTCGCGTTCGTGGCCTTCGCGGCCTTCGCCGAATCGCTCGCGCTGGTCGGCACGTTTTTCCCGGGCAGCACGGCCATGTTCATCGCGGGCGCCTTCGCCGGCACCGGCGCGCTCAATCTGGGCTGGCTGTTCGCCTGGGCCATCGCGGGCGCCGTAGCCGGCGACGCGCTGAGCTTCTGGCTCGGCCGCCGCTATCGCGGCTCGATCGCCCAAGTCTGGCCGTTCAGCCGCTACCCCGTGATCCTCGAGAAAGCGCAGGTCTACTTCCAGAGCCACGGCACGCGCAGCGTGATTCTCGCGCGCTTTGTCGCGCCGATGCGCGCCGTGGTGCCGGTCGTCGCGGGCATGGCGGAGATGTCGCCGATGCGCTTCTTCGTGATGAACGTGATCTCGGCGCTCGTCTGGGCGCCCGCGCACATCTTGCCGGGCGTGGTGTTCGGCGCATCGCTGCAACTCGCGGGCGCCGTGTCGTTCCGGCTCGTGGTCGCGCTCGCGATCATCGTATTCGCGGGCTGGCTGGTGTGGAGCATCACGCGGATTACGCTCGGCCATCTGGACGCCTGGGCCAGCGCGTCGCGCCGTGCCGTGGCGCGCTGGGCGGCGGGCCACCGGGGCCAGGCCGGGCGCCGTCTTGCGCGGGTGCTCGATCCGCGGGAGCCGGCGCTCGGCGCGTTAATCGCCGTCACGGCGCTGGTGCCACTGTGCGCGACGGTGTTCTCTTACGTGCTCAGCGATCTGCTGAACGGCGACCCGCTCGTGCAGATCGACCAGTCAGTGCGCCAGTTTCTCCAGTCGATCCATACCACCTGGGCCGACGATGTCCTCATTCACGTCGAGACGCTTGGCAGCAACTACACGCTCGCGGCGCTCGTGGCCACCATCACGCTCTGGCTCGCATTCGAGCGGCGCTGGCGCACCATCGGCTACTGGGCGCTCGCCGCAGGCGTCTCGCAGGCGCTCATCGTCGCGCTGCGCGTGGCGATCCACCACGACGTGGCCGGCGCCGCGCATGTGGGCGCCTATGTGTTCCCGAGCGACCGCGTGGCCTCGATGGTGATCGTCTACGGCTTCGCGATGTTCCTGCTCGTGCGGCGCGTGAACGTGGTGCAGGCGGCCATGGTCGCGATGTTCGGCAATGCGATCGTAGTGGCGGTGACGTTCGCGGGGCTCTATTTCGACCGCTTCCTGTTCTCCGATGCCATCGGCGGCGCGGCCTTCGCCTCGATCTGGGTGTGGATGGTCGTGCTGCTCTCGCTGTGGCGCTATCCGCAGCGGCCAGCGAATCGCAACTTCATGCCATCGGTCGTGTTCGCCGTGCTCGCGCTGGCTTTCGCACTGCAGCGCGGCGCGGCGGAGCGCGCGGAGGCGCAAGCTTCGCGTACCGAAGCGCCGCCGCAAACCATCACGCAGCTCGTGTGGACCGATTCGCTCTGGAGGACCTTCGCGTGCTACCGCATCGACATGAAAGGCGAGCGTCGGGAACCGATGACGATCCAGTGGGCCGCCAGCGCCGCCGACCTGCGCGTGGCGCTGCACGAAGCCGGCTGGAGCGAGGGCGCGCAATTCTCGCTGAGGAGCGTGCTCTCGCTGGTCGCGCCGAACGTGGACGCGCTTGCGCTGCCGCTGCTGCCGAAGCTGAACAACGGCATGCCCTCGCCGCTGGTGTTCGAGCGCGCGCATCTGCCCAATGACCCCGCACGTCCGGGCAGCCGCCGCGACGTGCTGCGCTTCTGGCCCACGGGCTATGCGCTGGCTCCGGCGCAAGCCGCGGACGGCGCCGCGCCCACGCCGATCTGGGTGGGCTCGCTCGTGCACGAGCGCTTGCGGCGCGCGTCCTGGCCGTTCAACATGCTGGTGACTTATGCCGGCAGCCACGACAGCGCCGGCCCTGAGCTGGCCGCACCCGGCCAGCCGACAAACTGGCGCGCGATCACCATGCCCGGCAGCGAGGGCTGCGAGGGCCGCTCCGTGATGCTGATCGTTTCAGGCGGGCATTGAACCCGTCCTGACTCCGCCGATGCTCGCGCGTTAGCCGCCCTGGCTAATGGCTTTCGCCCCAGCTTCCCGTCGCGTGAAAGCGATCGATGCGCTCACGCGCATCGGCATACGCCGCATCGAGCGCGGCGTCGGCGCCGACATGGTTGCGCATCAGATCGTGGAAGCGGACGCTGCGCCCTTCCACATGCGCGTCCGCGCCATGGCGGCAGATGTAGCCGCTGTAGTGAAACAGCGGCTCGGGCGAGCGCGGCCCAAATGCCGGAATCGGCAGCACCCAGATCTCGAAACCTTCATGCTCGGTGTGATCCCACATGGTCTGTCTCTCGAACGCTGTGACGATGCCTATCGTCGCACGTCAGGGCACTCGCCTGCAAACCGCCCGTTTCCGCGAGTTTGGCTACACTATGCGGGCAGCCGGCGCGCCTGCGCCACGCCCGTGCCCGGAACCGCCGCAAGCCAACCAACCACCAACCACAAACCAACCACAAGCCGCCCCCGACGCAGAACCCAGTCCAGCGACCCGCCCACACCATGACGCAGCCCAATTCAACGCCCGATCCCCAGCCTGTCTCCACCACCGTCACCCGCAACGCGATCTTCATCGTCGCGACCGTCAACGAAGACGCCGCGAGCCGCGCTACCGTGCGCGCCTGGTGCGCCGACGTCGCCAACCTCGCGCGCGCAGTCGGCAAGCGCGTGCCGGGCGGCAATCTCTCGTGCGTGGTGGGCTTTTCGTCTGATGCATGGGATCGCCTGTTCGGCGACCCGCGCCCCGCCGAGCTCCATCCGTTCCGCGAATTCGGCTCGGGCGAGCGCGTGGCCGCGGCCACGCCCGGCGACCTGCTGCTGCACATCCGCGCGGACCAGACCGACCTGTGCTTCGAGCTGGCCACGCAACTGATGAACCGCCTCGAAGGCGCGGTCACGACCGTGGACGAAGTACACGGCTTCCGCAATTTCGACATGCGCGCGATGATCGGCTTCGTCGACGGCACCGAGAACCCCACCGGCAACGAAGCCGAGCACTTCACGGTGATCGGCGCGGATGAAGACGCCGAGTTCGCGGGCGGCAGCTACGTGCTGGTGCAGAAGTACCTGCACGACATGAAAGGCTGGAATGCGCTGACCGTGGAGGCGCAGGAGCGCATCATCGGGCGCACCAAGCTCCAGGACATCGAGCTCGACGCAGACGTGAAGCCGAGTTGCTCGCATAGCTCGCTCACCACGCTCACCGACGCCAACGGCGACGAAGTCAAGATCGTGCGCGACAACATGCCGTTCGGCCGGCCGGGCTCGGGCGAATTCGGCACCTACTTCATCGGCTATGCGCGCTCGCCCGCGCCCATCGAGCAGATGCTGGAAAACATGTTCGTCGGCAAGCCGCCCGGCAATTACGACCGTCTGCTCGATTTCAGCCGCGCGGTCACGGGCAGCCTGTTCTTCGTGCCTTCGCAGCCGCTGCTCGAAGCGCTCGCCGAGCGCGAGCCGAGCCTGGCCGGCGCAGTGAGCACGAGCCTGGAAGACCAACCCTCATTCGAGCCCGCCGCCGCGGCCTGCGCGGACGGCTCGCTCGCCATTGGATCTCTCAAAGGAGCACCCCGGCATGAATAATCTCCATCGCGAGCTGGCGCCCATTTCCGCGGCCGCATGGTCGCAAATCGAAGAAGAAGTCGCGCGCACCTTCAAGCGCTCGCTCGCGGGCCGCCGCGTCGTCGACGTGAACGGCCCCGGCGGCGTGGATCTCGCCGGCGTCGGCACCGGTCACCAGAGCGGCATCGAATCGCCGCTCGAAGGCATCCGCGCGCGCCAGCGCGAGGTGAAGGCGCTGGTCGAGCTGCGCGTGCCGTTCGAACTGTCGCGCGAAGCCATCGACGATGTCGAGCGCGGCGCGCAGGATTCCGACTGGCAGCCGGCCAAGGACGCGGCCACGCGTCTCGCGTTCGCCGAAGATCGCGCGATTTTCGACGGCTACAAGGCGGCGCAGATCACGGGCATCCGCGAAGGCACCTCGAACCCGATCTTGCAGATGCCGGCCGACGTTGCCGATTATCCGGTCGTGATCGCGAGAGCGCTCGAGCAGTTGCGCCTGCAAGGCGTGGACGGCCCGTACGCGGTGCTGCTCGGCTCCGACGCCTACACGGCCGTGAGCGAGGCGAGCGATTCGGGCTACCCGATTCTCGAGCACATCCGCCGCCTCGTGAAAGGCGAGATCATCTGGGCGCCGGCGCTCGAAGGCGGCAGCATCCTCACGACGCGCGGCGGCGACTTCGCGCTGCACCTGGGCCAGGACGTTTCGATCGGCTATGCGTCGCACGACGAGAACACCGTGCGCCTCTATCTGCAGGAGAGCTTCACGTTCATGATGCTCACGTCCGAGGCTTCGGTCACGGTTGCGGGAGAGTAAGCGAACATCGGGGCGCGCCTGCATGGCGCGCGTGCAAGAAAACGCAGGGGGCGCCCGTTGTACTTCAGGCGCCCCCTGCCTCGTTTACATCCCCGGCTCAAAGCCTCACTGACAAAAATTCAGCGTGACCATCGCCGAGCGGCCCGGCACCCAGGTTGCGTAGATCGGATACGCGCTCTGGTAATACTTCTTGTCGAAGAGATTGTTCAGGTTCAGCTGCAAGTCCACCGACTTCGTCACGCGCCACGGCACCGAGGCGTCGAAGCGCGCGTAGCCCGGAATCCACTTGCGCGTGGTCGACGTGACCGACGCATATGTCTCGCTCGATACGGTTGCGCCGGCGCCCAGCGTGAGCTTGGGCATCACGTCATAGCTGGTCCACAGCGTGAAGTTGTGCCTGGGCACCATCACCATCGGCAAGCCCGAATTCTGCGGGCTGGTCGGGCCTGCGTTGGTCGTGATCGCATCGAGATACGAATAGCCGCCGAACATGGCCCACTTGTTCGTCACGTTGCCCGCGAAGCCGAACTCGAAGCCGCGCAGGCGCTGCGAGCCCGCGTTGATGGTGCCACCCAGGCCATCGCTCACGCGCGCATTGGTCTTGTCGGTCTGGAACAGCGCGGTGGTGAGCGAAAGACGTTCGTGGAGCACATCCCACTTCGCGCCCAATTCGATATTGCGCGCGCTCGGGCGCGAGGTCCTGGTTGGTCGCCGTGATCTGGTCGGTGCCGCCGCCGAGGCCCGAATTCGCGCCCGGCGGACTCGCCGACGTGCCGTACGACGCGTACAGGCTCACCGTGCGCACCGGCTTGAGCACGAGGCCGAACTGGTAGCTGAAGAGATTCGAGGTGTTCGACAGATCGGGCACACCCGCCTGCTGCGCCGTGACGTCATAGCGGTCGAAGCGCAGGCCCGCGTTGAAGATCCAGCGCTCCGAAAGCTGCACGCTATCGAACAGGTAGGCCGAAGCGATGTTGGTCTGCGGGTTCGTGGTCGGCCCCGGGAAGCTCTTGTCGCCGTTGAGCAGCACGCTGCCGGTCAACGGGTTGTTCGGGTGCCAGTACGCGAGCGGCGTGCAGTTGTAGGCCACCGAGCACGGCCCGCCCGAGCGGATGTTGTTGCCCTTCGAATCGGTCACGAGATAGCCCTCGTAGCGGTCCTGCTCGTGGCTGACTGGCCACGATCGGTGGGCACCGGCGTGCCGCCCGTGGATCGAAGGCGGAGACGTCTTGAGCCGGGCGTCACGGGCCGCCCGCGTCAAAGGAATCCTGTGTTGAGCCTCACTTGCGAATGCGTATGATTTTCATTTACTAAATCGATTGTAATAAATCATCAGCGAGGTGTAAACACACACGGCGCATTTCACGGGGGATTTCGCGGGATTTCGCTGAAAGCGCGCGGCGAGTGCCGGTATGATGTCGGTCCCGCTGCGTGCGCGCAGAACCGCGCCCGCCACGCGCCAACGCATCCATTTCACGAAGACTCAGAGGAAGACCGCCATGACGGCTGCAACACAATTCGACCAGGTTTCCGTGGTCCGCAAGGCCAACGTCTATTTCGACGGCAAGTGCGTCTCGCACACCGTGCTGTTCGCCGACGGCACGCGCAAGACGCTCGGCGTGATCCTGCCAGGCCAGCTGAACTTTGGCACCGACGCCCCCGAACTCATGGAAGTGCAAGGCGGCAAGTGCCGCATCCGTCTCGACGGCAGCGACGAGTGGAAGACCTACGGCGCAGGCGAGTCGTTCTCGGTGCCGGGCAAGAGCCGCTTCGACATCGACGTGATCGAGACGCTCGACTACTGCTGCAGCTATCTGTAAAGCGCACCGGCGCGCTTGCAGTTGCAAGCCCTGCCCGCCCTGCTTCGCGCACGGCGGGCATTTTTATTTCTTCGTGCGGGTCTATGGGGGGGCTTATGGGGCCGATGGAGACGCCGCGCAGATCCATCGCGCGGCGCGCATCAGGCACCCAGAGCGGCGAGCGGATGCGTCTCCTCGCGCCACGGCGAGCACAGGAAATGCTGCACACGCTCGTCGCGCAGTTCGGCGAGCGTCGCGGGCGCCCAGCGCGGCTTGCGGTCCTTGTCGACGAGATGCGCGCGCACGCCTTCGCAGACGTCGCCCTCTTCGATTGCGCGCACAACGATCCCGAGCTCCATGCGAAAGCTCTCCGCCAGCGTCATCTGGCGGCCGCGCAGCAGCGCCTCGCGCGTGACTTCGAGCATGGTCGGCGAGTAATGCGTGAGCGCTTCGAGCGTGGCCGCAAGCCATGCCCGCACGTCCTCGGGCTGCTCGTGCTCGAGATCGGCGCGCAACGTATCGACGATCTGCTCGACGCGCGCACGGCGCACGAAGTGCCGCGCGATCAGCGGTGCGCGCGCAGCCAATGCGCTTGCCGGTGCGCTTGATTCACTTGATACCCCTGATGCACCCGGCGCATCGGGCGCCATGTCGAACACCGCGCGCAGCGCCGCGAGCACGTCCCCATCCATGCTCGCTTGCGCGAGGCGCGCCTCGTAACCGTCGAGCCATTCGCCCGGCACGCAAATATCAGCGAGGTGGCAGTGGAGCGCGTCGGCGCCCGTGAGCAGCACGCCGGTCAGCCCCACATACAGCTCGGTCTCCACCGGCATCTTCGCGAGAAAATGCGTGGCGCCCACGTCGGGCAACATGCCGATGCGTGTTTCCGGCATCGCGATCTTCGTGCGCGTGGTGGCCACGCGTAGTGCCGCCGCCTGGCCGAGGCCCATGCCGCCGCCCATCGTTACGCCGTCGAGCAGCGCGACGAGCGGCTTGTCGAACGTATGCAGCGCGAAATCGAGCCGATATTCGTCGACGAAGAACTGCTGCCAGCCATCGTCGCCGAGCCGCTTGCCCGCGCGCGCGAGACTATCGATCGCGCGCACGTCGCCGCCCGCGCAAAAGCCCTTCGGACCCGCACCTTCGAGCACGAGCGCGACGATCGAGTTGTCATGGCGCACGCGTTCGAGCAGCACCGCAATCTCGCGCACCATCGCATGCGAGAGCGCGTTGAGCGCGGCGGGACGATTCAGCGTGATAATCGCGACGCGGTTGACCACGCGGAACAGCACGTCCGGGCCGGCCTCCGATGCTGTTTGAGCGGAAGCGGGTGTTGCATTCATTGCTTAATTCTCCGTATCAATTTGCCATTGCGGCTTGCGCTTCTCGAGGAAGGCGTTAACACCTTCGCGCTGGTTGGGCGAATCGAACAGGTCGATGAAGCGCTCCCGCTCCACGGCGAGCGCCGCGCCACGCGGCACGCCGTTGCGCGCCTGGTGAATGAGCGACTTGCTGAACGACACGGCCTGCGGGCTCAGCGACGCCACGCGCGCGGCCATGGCGAGCGCGACGTCGCGCGCACCGCCCTGCGGCACCACTTCCTCCACGAGGCCGATGCGCAGCGCCGTGGCGGCATCCACGCGCTCGCCGGTCAGGACGATGCGCTTGGCCCAGCCCTCGCCCACGAGCCAGGGCAGCGTCTGCGTACCGCAACCGCACGGTAGCAGGCCCACGGCGGGTTCGGGCAGCGCGAGTTGCGCATGCTCCTCGGCGATGCGGATATCGCAAGCGAGCGCACATTCGAGCCCGCCGCCCATCGCGTAGCCGTTGATCGCTGCAATCACCACGGGCCGTGCGTTCTGCAGCGCCTCGAATGCGGCGCCGAATGCCGAGGCTGCCGTGCGCGCGACTTCGCGATCGCCCGTGGCGAACGCGTTCAGGTCCGCGCCCGCGCTGAAGAACTTCGTGCCGTTGCCGGTGATGACGATGGCGCGAACTTTCGCCTCGCGGTTGAACGCCTCGATCACCTCTTGAAGCTGGCACAGGCCATCGACGGTAAAGGCGTTCGCGGGCGCTCTCGCCAGCGTGATGAGCGCCACCGTGTCGTCACACATGTACTCGAATTCGATCATTTCGGATTCCACTCTGTTTTCATCGCAACTCGGGGAAATCCTCTTCCCAGTATTCATCGGGCTGGCGCGCGGGTTCATCCGTGCGCTCCATTTCGCGGCGGCGCAGCTCGACGCGACGGATCTTGCCCGAGATCGTCTTCGGCAAGTCGCTGAACTGAAGCCGGCGAATGCGCTTGTACGGCGCGAGCTTTTCGCGCGAGAAGCGGAACACCTCGCGCGCGAGATCGGGTCCCGCCTCGTAGCCCTGGCGCACGATCACGAACGCCTTGGGCACCGAAAGCCGCAACGGGTCGGGGCTCGGCACCACGGCCGCCTCGGCAATCGCCTCGTGCTCGATCAGCACGCTCTCCAGTTCGAACGGGCTCAGGCGGTAATCGGATGACTTGAATACGTCGTCGGCGCGGCCCACGTAGACGAAGTAGCCGTCGTCGCGGCGCATCGCCACGTCGGACGTGTGGTAGTAGCCGTTGCGCATCGCCTGCTCGGTGGCCTTCGCGTTGTTCGCGTAGCCGGTCATCAGGCCGAGCGGGCGTTGAGCCGGATCGGACCCGAGCGTCAAGGCAATTTCGCCTTCGCTCACGGGCTGATCGTCGGGATCGACGAGCTCGACACGGTAGCCCGGCAGCGGCCTGCCCATCGAGCCCGCCACCACGGGCTGGCCCGGCGAGTTGCCGATCTGGCAGGTGGTCTCGGTCTGGCCATAGCCGTCGCGGATCGTGATGCCCCACGCGTGGCGCACGCGCTCGATGATCTCGGGATTGAGCGGCTCGCCCGCACCCACGATCTCGCGCAGCTTCACTGCGTAGCTCGCGAGCGGTTCCTGCACGAGCATGCGCCACACCGTGGGGGGCGCGCACAGCGTGGTCACGCCGCATTGCACGAGCACACCGAGTACGTCTTTCGGCACGAAGCGCGCGTAGTTGTAGACGAACACGCAGGCCTGCGCATTCCACGGCGCGAAGAAGCAGCTCCACGCGTGCTTGGCCCAACCCGGCGAGCTGATGTTCCAGTGCACGTCGCCGGGCATGAGGCCGATCCAGTACATCGTGGAGAGGTGCCCAACGGGATAGCTCTGATGCGTGTGCTCGACGAGTTTCGGCTTCGAGGTGGTGCCCGAGGTGAAATAGAGCAGCATCGGGTCGCTTGCGCGCGTCGGGCCATCGGGCTCGAACGCGGCGCTCGCTTCACAGGCGCGCGAGAGATCGATCCAGCCGTCTCGCGCCCCGCCCACCGCGATGCGCTTCACGCTCGCGTCGAGCGCATCGAATTTCGCGAGCTCGGCTGCATCGACCACCACGAAGCGCGCGCCGCCGGCCTCCACGCGCTCGCGCACGTCGTCGGGGGCAAGCTGCGTGGTGGCGGGCAGCACTACCGCGCCCAGCTTCATCGCCGCCAGCATCACGTCCCACAACTCGACACGGTTGGGCAACATCAAGAGGAGTCGATCGCCGCGGCCCACGCCGTTTTCGCGAAGGAAATTTGCCATGCGCGAGGAACGCTCGGACATCTGCGCGAACGAATAGCGCGTGCCGCCTTTCGCGAGATCGTCGACGATCCAGAGCGCCGGGTTGTCGTTGCCGCGCGCCATCACGTCGAAGTAGTCGAGCGCCCAGTTGAAGGTGTCGAGCTGCGGCCACGCGAACGCTTCATACGCACGCGCGTAGTCGGTGCGGTGACGCAGCAGCAGCTCGCGTGCGTCGATGAAGGCCTGCGCGGAAGGGGTGAACCCGGTCATCGTCGTCTCCTGATTGAATCGCGGCGCATGTGCGCTTTTTTATCGGTGCATCAATTACTTCGCCATCCTTTCTTATAGCTCACGCGCGATCACCATGCGCTGCACCTCGCTCGTGCCTTCGTAGATCTGCGTGATGCGCGCGTCGCGGTAGTGGCGCTCCACCGGGTAATCGTTCAGAAAGCCATACCCGCCGTGAATCTGGATCGCGTGCGAGCACACTTCCTCGGCCATTTCCGACGCATAGAGCTTGGCCTGCGAGGCCTCGGAAAGACAGGGCTTGCCGAGCGTGCGCAGCTTCGCCGCATGATGCACGAGATGGCGCGCGGCGTTGATGCGCGTTTGCATGTCGGCGAGCATGTTCGCCACGCTCTGATGCCGGATCAGCGGCTCGCCGAATTGCACGCGCTCGTGCGCATAGGCGCGCGCCGCGTCGAAGGCTGCGCGCGCGATGCCGAGCGCCTGCGCCGCAATGCCAATGCGCCCGCCTTCGAGATTCGACAGCGCGATCTTGAGGCCCTCGCCGCGCTGGCCAAGCAGGTTCGCCTCGGGAACCGCGCAATCGACGAGCGAAATCGGGCAGGTGTCCGAGGCGCGAATGCCCATCTTTTTCTCGTGCGGCCCCACGTTGAAGCCCGGCGTATCGGTGGGCACGACGAAGGCCGAGATGCCGCGCTTGCCCGCATCGGGATCGGTCACCGCGAACACGATCGCCAGCTTCGCGCGCGAACCGTTCGTCACGAACTGCTTGTTGCCGTTGAGCACCCACTTGCCGTCGCGCAGCTCGGCGCGCGTGCGCAGATTGTTGGCCTCGGAGCCGGCCTGCGGCTCGGTCAGGCAGAACGCGCCGATCAACTCGCCGCTCGCGAGCTTCGTGAGCCAGCGGTCCTTCTGCTCCGCATTGCCGTACTGAAGGATCGGCCCGCAGCCCACCGAGTTGTGCACGCTCACGAGCGTCGCGCACGACGCACAGCCCGCGGCAATCTCCTCCATCGCGAGCGCGTAAGCCACGTAGTCGGTATAAGAGCCGCCCTGTTCCTGCGGCACGATCATGCCGAGAAAGCCCAGTTCGCCCAGTTGCTTGACGACCTCATCGGGCAGCTTGCCGTCGCGGTCCCATTGCGCCGCGTTGGGCGCGAGGCGCTCGCTCGCGAAGTCGCGCGCGGCGTCGCGGATCATGCGCTGGTCGTCGGTATAGAACTCGTCCATCTCTGTCTCCTTCGCTGCGCGCTCGCGCCGCGAGACGCGCGTTGGGTGCATCCACTGTCGCGCCGTGCAGCCGCCGCCGCAAGGCCCATGAAAAGTTTAGGCATCCGCGCGCCCCCATTCGATGCCCGCCACGATCAAAGTCAATGAGCGAATTTGCCATAATGTCTTCGATAACCGCACCGGAGGCCAATCCTTGCAGCCAGGGCAAACCAGCAAAGTGAGCGAAAAAGGCACGATCGCGATAAGCCTCGTGCGTGAGACGGTGGCGCGCGCGCGCGCGCGCGGGTTCGACGTAGCGCCCGTCGTCGAGGCGGCAGGCATCGCGGCGAGCGCGCTCGATGCGCCGCACGTGCGCGTGAGCGCCGCGCAGTACGGCGCGCTGTGGTCCGGCATCGCGCGCACGCTCGACGACGAATTCCTCGGCCAGGACTCGCACGCCATGAAGAGCGGCAGCTTCATCGCCATGACGCACGCGGCGCTGGGCGCGCAGACGGGCCGCCAGGCGCTGCAGCGCAGCGTGCACTTCATGCGCCTCGTGCTCGACGACCTGACCGGCGAAGTCGATATCGACGCCACGCGCGTGCGCATCGCGTTCCGCCAGCGCGCGGGCACGCACGTGCCGGCGATGTTCGCCTACGCCACCTGGTTCATCCTCGTCTACGGCTTGCTGTGCTGGCTCGTGGGGCGGCGCATTCCGGTGCTTGCGGCGCGCTTTCGCTGCGCTGCGCCGCCCGACGCGCGCGAGTACCAACTGATGATCTGCGAGGACATGGCCTTCGACCAGCCCGATTCGTGGTTCGACCTCGCACCCGCGTTCCTCGACCTGCCCGTGATTCAGAGCGCTGCCTCGGCGCGCGCTTTCCTGCGCAACGCGCCCGGCAATTTCGTCGTGAAGTACCGCAATCCGGCCTCGTTCGCGGCGCGTGTGCGGCGCGCGCTACGCGCCCTGCCGGCTCACGCGTGGCCCGACGCCGACACCCTCGCACAGCGCCTGAACGTCGCGCCCGCGACCTTGCGCCGGCGCCTGCACCAGGAAGGCCACAGTTGCCAGTCGATCAAGGACGAACTGCGCCGCGACCTCGCGCTCGAGGCATTGCGCGACCCCGCGCGCTCGGTCGCCGACGTCGCGGCCGCTGTGGGCTTCGCCGAGCCGAGCGCATTCCATCGCGCGTTCCGCAAGTGGACCGGGCGGCGCCCTGCCGAATATCGGAAGCCGCACATACTGGCGGAGCCGAAGGCGCGCTGAACACGACGCTCGGATGGGCGCGCAGCGAGGGTGTCGATCTAATTGCAAACCTTACTATTAGCGAGATAAGACCTATAATTTTAGGGTTATCCCTAATACGAAAGGCATGACCATGAACACTCTTTCGCGTGTGACGCTTGGCGTGCTGGCAGCGGCTTGTTGCGTTGTGTCGGCAAGCGCGCTGAGCCAACCGTACAATTCGTCGGGCCCAATGACGCGCGCCCAGGTGCGCGCAGACCTCGCTGATTGGCGCGCGGCGGGCTACGATCCGCTCGACTGGATTCACTACCCCGAAAACGCCCAGCGCGCCGCGGCAATCGTCGCGCAACGCCGCGCTTCGGGAATGATGCCGCAATCGCCGCAGTAAGCGCATCACGCTGAAGGCCCTCCCTTTTACGGGAGCACCGATCCGCCAGCAAGCGCGGACCGATGCTCCCGTTTTGCGCTTTTTTGCCGGCTGAACAAGCCCGCACGCGCCGCTTCCCACAGCCGACTCACTTGACGCACGGCAAACTGTTGCGGCCCTTCCACGCTCGTCCAAGCTTTTCTGCGCTCGCGGAACAATTGTTTACAATCGCGCCCATCAACGCGTGAGCCGGCCCCGCGGGCGACGTCCCATCGTCTCTCGCCCTCGCCGAACGCCAAAACGAACAACCCGCACGACTCTCGAGGCCCAACCTCCATGGACGCCATCAAACGCTATTTCGGATTCGAAGAAGCAGGCACGAACCTGCGCACCGAAGTGCTAGCCGGCTTTACCACCTTTCTCACGATGGCGTACATCATCTTCGTGAACCCGGCGATTCTCGGCGATGCCGGCATGCCGAAAGACGCCGTGTTCGTCGCCACCTGCCTCGTCTCGGCGCTCGCCTCGATCATCATGGGGCTCTATGCGAACTACCCGATCGCGCTCGCGCCCGGCATGGGCCTGAACGCGTACTTCGCGTACGCCGTCGTCAAGGGCATGGGCTTCACGTGGGAGGCGGCGCTCGGCGCGGTGTTCATCTCCGGGTGCCTGTTCTTCGTGGTCACGCTGCTGCGCGTGCGCGAGGCCATCATCAACGGGATTCCGCATTCGATCCGCGTGTCGATCACGGCCGGCATCGGACTCTTTCTCGCGATCATCTCGCTCAAGACGTCCGGCGTGATCGTCGCGAGCCCGGCCACGCTCGTCGAGCTCGGCAACCTGCACGACGCGCACACCCTGCTCGCGATCGTCGGCTTTTTCGCCATCGTCACGCTCGACGTGCTCAAGGTGCGCGGCGCGATCCTGATCGGCATCGTGGGCGTGACGATCCTCTCGTTCTTCTTCGGCGGCAATCAGTTCCACGGCATCTTTTCGGCGCCGCCCTCGATCGCGCCCACCTTCGCGCATCTCGACATCAAGGCCGCGCTCTCGACCGGCATCCTGAACGTGGTGCTCGTGTTCTTCCTCGTGGAGCTGTTCGACGCAACCGGCACGCTGATGGGCGTGGCCAACCGCGCCGGCCTGCTCGTGCACGGCAAGATGCACCGTCTGAACCGCGCGCTGCTCGCGGACAGCACCGCGATTCTCGCGGGCTCGGTGCTCGGCACCTCGTCGACCACGGCCTATATCGAAAGCGCTTCGGGCGTGCAGGCGGGCGGGCGTACAGGCGTGACGGCGCTCACCGTGGCCGTGCTGTTTCTCGCGAGCCTGTTCGTCGCGCCGCTCGCGGGCGTGGTGCCCGCCTACGCCACGGCGCCGGCGCTGCTCTATGTGTCGTGCCTGATGCTGCGCGAGCTCGCCGAGCTGCCCTGGGACGACGCCACCGAAGTCGTGCCCGCCGCGCTCACGGCGCTCGCGATGCCGTTCACGTATTCGATCGCGAACGGCGTGGCCTTCGGCTTCATCTCGTATGCAGGCCTGAAACTGCTGACGGGCCGCATGCGCCAGGTGCGCCCGATCGTCTGGATCATCGCGGCGGTCTTCCTGTTCCGCTATTTCTACCTGGGCTCGGCGTAAGTCCTTCAGATCTCTGGTGTTCGCGCACGCCCCGGCGGCGTGCGCCCGTGATGCGGATCCGGCGGAGCCATATCAAGGATTCCGGCCACGCAGCCGCACGGTGCACGGCGGCATCCTTATCATACCGATACTCGACCATCCCGACGATAACGATCCATCCAAAAGGAGCCGCCCCGTGGCCACCTACCCCGCCTCCGCAGAACGCTACTCGAAGCCCGCAATCTTCTTTCACTGGGCTGTCTTCCTGCTCGTCGCGCTGGCCTATCTCGCCATCGAAGTGCGCGGCCCCAAAGGCTCGGACAGCCGGGTGTTCTGGAGCAATGTGCACTACTGGGCGGGCACGCTCGTGCTCGCGCTCGCCGTGCTGCGCCTGTTTTGGCGCATGTGGGAAGGCGCGCCGCAGGACATCGATTCGAACCGCCTGCTCACGTTCCTTTCGCGGCTCGTGCACGTGGCGCTTTATGTGTTCATCTTCGTGCAGCCTGTGCTCGGCATCCTGACGATCAATCTGGCCGGCAAGCCCGTCACGCTCGCCGGCATCGACCTGCAGATCATGCTGGTGAGCGCGGACCCGGTCGCGCGCAAGGCCGTCAAGGCCGCGCACGAATTCATCGGCAACGCGTTCTACTGGATCATCGGCATTCACGCGCTCGCGGCCATCGCGCACCACGTGATGTTCCGCGACAACACGCTGCGCCGCATGATCTGACGCGCACGCGCGAGCCCGCGCAGAAAATAAACGCAAACGCCCCGCGGCCTCTGTCAGGTCGCGGGGGAATCTCGAAACACCAGCAACAGAAAATTCAGGACGCCGCGCCGTGCGCCTGCACGAAGCGCACGTAGCCGCTGCGCAGCGTAAGGCATTGTGCGCGCGTTTCGGAAAGCAGGCGGCGCGCGACCGCCTCGATGCGCTCGCGATGGTGATCGAAAGCGTCAAGCATGTCTTCCGCGCGCGGGGACGCCGCGCCGAAGTGGTCCTCCAGCGCCGCCGCCGTGATCGTACATTCCACCCGCTCTCCATCGATCATTGCCGGAAACGCCAAGGTCAAATCGGGTCCCGAGTACTCGGGCGCCTCATTCGGAAACTGGATCTGCATGGGAATGGCCTTAGGTTGAGGGTCAGCGGGCCGCGCTTGTACGATGCACCTCCTCGGCATACGCGCGGATCAAATGCCGACCGCCGCAAGTGTCGCTACGTTCGACACGATTGCGGCGGCCGTCTGGATTCACTTTAGGATACTTCGCGCGACCCGCAAGGGCGACTTTGTCACACGCGCGAAAAGATTCGCGCGGCCGGGTTTTTCCGGCGTTTCTTCAGCGTTTTGCGAACCGGCCGTTGCGCGCGCAAGCACGTTCCGCGCCGCACGCGGCATGGCGCACTGCAACATCACACGCGCTCACGACTCGCGATGCCGTCGATGCTCGATCTCGATGTCCTTCGGGTGCACGGTGAGCATCGCCACGAACGCGACGATGCCGCATGACACGATCGTCATGCCGTACAGCACGACCCGAGACTCGTCGAAGAGCAAGCCGTGAATCGCGACCGCGAGACCCGCGAGCGCGACAAAGACGGCGAGCGCCGCCACCAGGATCCTCAATTCGCCTTGGACCATGACAGCCCCTCCGCAAGACGCCGCGGCCGCGCCAAAGACCCCGTCATACCCGCTGCGCCGCCGCCGGGACGCGCATGCGCACGCCCTTGTCTTCATCCTGGCACTCGTGTGCGCAAAGGCAAGCCGCACGTGATGCCGAGGTTGCGACGCCCACTCCGCACCTGGCCGCGGGCGGCAGAATTGGCCCGCAATCGCCTGGGCGCACGCCCGCCTTCCTGTGCCATGACCCGACCGATGCGGGAGCGCATCGGGATGCTGCGGCGCAACGCCCGGTGCAGCGTCAAATCAAATTTGGAGACACGCGTGACCCGACACCCCTCCGTCACCGTCCAGCCCCCAAGAGGGCCCGCGCGGACATGATCGCGCAAGCGCACGCGCGCTCGCGCGCCATCGGTCTGCGCGTCGCCGAAACGCCGGATTTCCGGCCGCTCGGCCGTACCGATCTGCGCGAGCTGATCGACGCGAAGCGCACGCTCTACGCCCAGGCGCGGCCCGTGATGGATGCGCTGCACGCGCAGATCGTCGAACCGAAAGCATGGTGCTGCTCACCGACCGCAACGGCGTGATCCTGCACAGCCTCGGCGACACTGGCTTTGTCGAAAAGGCGCGGCGCGTGGCGTTGAGCCCGGGCGTCTCGTGGGCCGAGCGCGACCGCGGCACCAATGCGATCGGCACGGCGCTCGTCGACGGCCAGCCCACCACGATTCACGCGGGCGAGCACTTCTTGCACTCGAACCACATCCTCACTTGCTCGTGCCCGCCCATCGCCGATCCGTGGGGCCGCACGCTGCGGCGCGCTCGACGCGAGCGGGGAATCGCACGGCGCGCACACGCACACGCTCGCGCTCGTGCGCATGTCGGCGCAGGTGATCGAGAACCATCTGTTCAAGACCGAATTCGCGGGCGCGATTAAGCTGCAATTTCATGCGCGCGCGGAATTCATCGGTACGTTGTACGAAGGACTGGCCGCTTTCTCCGCCGATGGCACGCTGCTATGCGCCAACCGCGGTGCGCTGTTCCAGTTCGGTTCAGCGCGTCGCTTGCGGCATTGCAGCAGCGCGGTTTCGAGGCGCTGTTCGGTGAGCCGTTTCCGGCGTTCAGACGCAGCTCATGCGCGCACGCAGCGAAGCGCGCGACGAGCTCATCGCGCTCACGCTGCCAAGCGGCGTGCGCGTGCTCGCGCGCGGCACGCCGGGCGCGGCGGTCGCCGGCGCGCTGTGCTGCGCACCGCCGCGATCATGGCCGAAGGCGAAGACGCCATCGACCTCGCGCATCTGCCCGAAGATCTCGCGCACGACTGCGCGCCCGCCGGCGATGACGCCAACGCGTCGGGCGCATCGACCGGCGAGACGCATGGCGCGCCTGCGCCTTTCGCCGCCTGCGCTCCAAAGGAAAGCGTCGATGCCTCGCGGCCCGCGCGCCTCGCGGACTGGCAGGCGCGCCTGATCGACGATGCGCTCTCGCGCCACCACGGCAACGTCTCGGCGGCAGCGCGCGAATTGGGGCTCGCGCGCAATACGGTTTATCGGCATCTGCGGCGGCGCTGAGGGACGCGCGCGGTCCGCCGGAAGCACGCAAGTGCCACGCGCGGCGAAACGAGCCAGGTTAAGCTTCGCTGGAACGCATTTCCCACGCGCATCATGGCCTCCGCCCAGGAACTCCACCGCTACCGGCGCAATCTCGCCGACGAACTCGACAGCGCCGCTGTCTACGACACGCTCAGCGCCGTCGAAAAAGACGCCGGCCGCCGCCAGATCTTTGCCGAGCTCGCGGCGTCGGAACGCGAGCACGCCCAGGTCTGGCACGACAAGCTCGCCGCCAACGGGGTACGCGTGCGCTCGCACCGGCGCAGCGCGAAGACACATCTCTTGCAAACGCTTACACGCATCTTCGGCCCCTCGCTCGTGCTGCCCACCGTCGCAGCCGCCGAATACGCCGACCGCGACCGCTACGCGCGCGAGCCCGGCGCGGAAACGCTCTCGGCACAGGAACATCAGCACGCCGCGATCGTCCAGTCGATCGTCGCGAGCAAGCGCACGCACGGCCAGCAGTCGAAGGGCGCACAGATCGCGGGCGCCGAGTCGTGGCACAAAGGCGCGACCTCGGGCAACGACCTGCGCGCCGCCGTGCTCGGCGCGAACGACGGACTCGTTTCGAACTTCTGCCTGATCATGGGCGTGGCCGGCGCGGGCAGCGCCAACCGGGCGATCCTGCTGACGGGCCTCGCCGGGCTGGTCGCGGGCGCGTGCTCGATGGCGCTCGGCGAATGGCTTTCGGTGACCAACGCGCGCGAACTCGCGCGCACCCAGCTCGCCAAGGAAGCCGACGAGCTCGAGCACACCCCCGACGCCGAGCGCCACGAACTCGCGCTCATTTATCAGGCCAAGGGCGTCGACGCCGACGAAGCCCGCCGCGTAGCCGCGCAGATCATGCGCGACAAGGACGAGGCACTCGACACGCTCGCGCGCGAGGAACTGGGCATCGATCCGAAAGAGCTGGGCGGCAATCCGTGGACGGCCGCAGCCGTGTCGTTCTGCCTGTTCGCGCTGGGCGCGGCGTTTCCGACAGCAGCGTTCCTCTGGGCGCACGGCACGGCAGCCATCGTCCAGTGCGTCGCGCTGAGCACGCTCGGCCTCGCTGCCGTTGGCGTGTTCACGTCGCTGTTCAATGGACGCAGCGCGGCATTCTCGGCGTTCCGGCAGATCGCCATCGGCCTCGCCGCTGCCGCGTTCACGGCGGGCGCGGGCCACTTGCTGGGGGTATCGGTCTCATGAGCGCCCACGACTTGCCCGCAACGCCAGCGGTGCCGCTCGTGCGTGTGGAGCCGCTGGGCTGCACGTTCGAGGCGCCGCCCGAACTGACGCTGCTCGAGGCCGCCGCCTTCGCCGGCATCCGCCTGCCGCGCCTGTGCCGCAATGGCACGTGCCGCACCTGCCTGTGCCGCGTCGTGAGCGGCGAGGCGAGCTTCACGATCGAATGGCCGGGGCTGTCACGCGAAGAAAAAGCCGAGGGCTACGTGCTGACCTGCGTAGCCGTGGCGCGCACGGATCTCGTACTCGACGTGCCCGACGCCGAGCTTTTGTAGTTTTTGCAGGCCGCGCCCGCCCAAAAAGCAAAACCGGCCCGCGACGTCACATCGCGGGCCGGTTGCCTTATGCGGAAGCCGGCGGACGGCACCCCGGCGGCGGGTGCCCCGGTGGATAGCGCCCTGGCGGACGGCGTTACTGGCCGCCGAAATACACCGATTGCGAACCCTTGCGAGCCGCCTCGGAAACGTAGCGCGCGCCGGCCATTGACGTGGAGTTGCTCACGCCGCCGTACGCGCTGTCGCCCTCGGCAACGGGCGTGGCTGCGGCTGCCGTAACCATATTCTGATTGCGCTGGGTCTGCTGGAATTCGACGAGTTGGGCGCGCACCTGATCGCGCGTGAGACCCTGGCTGGACTGGGCGAAAGCGGCCAGCGGCGCGGCGCAGGCAGTGGCGATGACAACGGCTTGAATGAGCGACTTCATGACGATTACCTCCGAAATTGTATGAATCGCCTGGGTGCGGGATCGTGTCGTGCAGCGCAGGCGTTGACTGGATTCTAGGCAAGCTCCAGTGCCGGATATAGCGTGATTACGGCGAATTCCAGTTGCAAATTTCGCAATAATCCGGACGCCTGGCGGCTCGAATACGCCTCCAAAGACAGTTTCTGGCCGGCTTCGCGATCGAAATAATCAGACGAATCGTGGCGCGGATTATTTCATCTGGAAGAACACTGAATTCGCTTTATTAGTATTTACCCTTAGTCCAAGAAGCCCTACAGTGCTGCCATGGGTCACGCCATCGTGCGAGCCACTAAAAAAGAACTTGGAGGTCATTGTTATGAATTCGTTTATCAAGGCTGCAGTGTTTGCCGCCATCGCCGCTGTTCCGGTACTTTCGTTCGCTCAAGCGCAGCAACAGCAACCCGTCACGCGTGCAGAAGTCCGCGCCGAACTCGCCCAGCTGCGCGCAGCAGGCTACGATCCGAGCGACTGGATGCACTATCCGCAAAACATTCAGGCAGCAGAAGCGCGCATTGCCGCCGAGAAGTCCAATACGGCTTACGGTCCGTCGACGACCGGCACTTCGCAATCGGGTCAGTAATTCCCACACGGTTGCCCTGCGTTTTCCCCCGCCAGGCAGCGCCGAAATGAATCAGGCCCGCCGCTCGTGAGAGCGGCGGGCCTGATTGTTTTTACCATTGCTGTATCGGCGCGATGCTCCTGCCAGATCAGCCGTGACGGTCAGTGACGGCTTTCGTGGATTTCTCCATCGCCGTTACCGTTGCCAGTGCGGCCACTGCTCCACGACCCGCCACGGCCTCCGCCACCGCCACGCGAGCTATTCGCGTCGCCGCCGCGGCCACCGCCGCCTCGCCAGCCGCCCGAGTCGCCACCGCGACCGCCGCCGCGCCAGCCGTTCGAATCGCCACCTCGGCCACCGCCGTGCCAGCCATTCGAATCGCCGCCACGGTTGCCGCCGCCGCGCCAGCCGTTCGAATCGCCACCGCGATCGCCGCCATGCCAGCTGCGCGAATCGCCGGTGGGCCGGCCCCACCATCCGCCACGACCGCTGTCGTTCCAGCCACGACGATCGTAATCGCGATCGCGATAACTATCCCCGCCGCCCCAGATGCCGACATTCATGCCGCCGTAAACCGGCTGGCCATAGCCCGGCGCGTAGCCGTAATTGTCATAACCGGGTTGACCGTAACCGTAGTCGTAACCCGGCGCCACACACCCTGCGAGCAGGGCGACAGCGCCAGCCATCAGCGCATACTTGAACATGACGAAGCTCCTCCTTTCCGTCTGTAAGAAAGTGGCGCTCGTCTTAGGTTCTCGCCGAATTGTGAGCATGAGTTAAGAATGTAACCGCACGGCCGGCCGCATTCCCCTAATCCACCATCCATCCACTTCATGATTTGTATTTAATTGCGGCGACCCAGCGCAGCGTCGATCTTCTGATCGGTCTTGAATTGGCTGAGCGAGTACACGGCCCAGATGGCGGCGGGAATCCAGCCGATCAACGTGCATTGCAGGATCAGGCAGATGATGCCGGCGATCGGCCGGCCAATCGTGAAGAACAGCAACCAGGGCAAAACGAGTGCAATCAATAGACGCATTGCGAGACGAGCCTCGTAAGTAAAAAGCGTTAGTTGACAGGGGCGAATCGCGGCACGAGCGCGCCTTCGAATTCGACCTGTTCGAAGAAAACGGAGGCGGGCCGTGTCCAGATCGTGCCGTTCGCTGCCCGGTACACGATCATCGTGACCGATGGATCGGATTCGAGCGTCGCCACGCAAACCAGTTCGTAGATGCCACCCTTGTAGTGCCGATAACGCACCATTTTCTTTTCCTCGTCGATCGCGCCGATCGCGCAAACGCGTAGTTTAACAACGGATCGGACGGCTCCCCCAGGGCGCGCTGGCTTGCGCCGGCGTGCCGCAGATCAGCGCCACGCCGGCCACCGCCGTCGCGCGCAACGCTGCATGCGGCTCGCCGGCACGCGCGCGCAACGCGGTGCTGTGCAACAGTGCCGACGCCACACGCGCGAGCGCCGCCGGGTCGGCATCCGCCGGCAGCTCGCCTTGCTGCACGGCGTAACGCAAACGCCGCTCGAAAGCGAAGTCGAACGCGCGCAACCCCGCCGCGAGGCGCTCGCGCACCGCCTCGTCGGCCACCGCTTCGACCGCCGCCGTGCCGATCAGCAAACACCCGCGCTGCGCCGCGCGCGGCGGCAAATACCACGTGAGCGCGCCATCGAAGACGAGCAGCAGCGCCTCGGCCAGCGGCAGCGTCTCGTCCAGCGCCGCTTCCATCGCCGCGCGGCCCGCTTCGATGTAGCGCTCGACGGTCAGCAGGTAGAGTGCATGCTTGTCGCCGAACGCAGCGTAAAGGCTGGGCCGGTTCATGCCGGTCGCTGCGCTCAGGTCGTCCAGCGAGGTGCCCGCGTAGCCGCTATGCCAGAAAGTGTCGCGCGCATGCGCGAGCGCCTCCTCGGGATCGTAGGCACGAGGCCGCCCGCGCGGGCGGCTATCCTTTTTTGTACTGGATTGCATAGAAATATTGGAACGGCTATTTTTGTTCACTATAGTACAAAAATCTACCACGGAGGATGACGATGGAACTGTACTTTTCCCCGCTCGCGTGCTCGCTCGCCACGCGCATCGCGCTCTATGAAGCGAACGCAACCGCTCGCTTCATTCAAGTCGATACGCAGTCCAAACGCATGGCGGAGGGCGGCGACTTTTACGCCGTCACCGCGCTCGGCCAGGTGCCGGTGCTGCGCGAGGACGACGGCTGGACGCTGACCGAGAACACCGCCGTGCTGCCGTGGGTCGCCGACCGCTTTCCGCAGGCACAGCTCGCGCCGCCCGCCGGCACGCGCGAGCGTGCGCGCATGCAGGAATGGCTCGGCTTTATCGGTACGGAGCTGCACAAGGCCGTGTTCGTGCCGCTGCTGGGGCAAGGTGTGGAAGAACCGGTGAAGCGCTATGCGCGCGACAAGGTGGAGCGGCGCTTCGCACGGCTCGAAGCGCATCTGGCGGGGCGCGCGTATTTGCTCGATGCGTTCAGCGTCGCCGACGCCTATCTCGTTACCGTACTCAACTGGGCGCCGTATGCCGGCATCGATCTCGCGCACTGGCCCGCCGTTGCCGATTACGCGCGGCGCATGCGCGAGCGCCCGGCGGTCGCGCGCGCCATGGCCGAAGAACTCGAATTTTTCCGGCGCGAACGCGAAAAGCAGAAGTAGCCGGCAAGCAGGGGCAAGGCGTTCGCCGGTGCGCGCCGGCGCTCAAGTTGCGAAATCGGCGAACACGGCTTTCAGATCGCGGCGCGCCCGCGCCTGGCGCACCACGCGCTCCTCGATTTCGGCAAGGTGCTCGCGCAGGGTCGTGAGCGCCGCCGCCTGGTCGCCGGCCTCCAGCGCTGCGATGATCTGCCCGTGCTCGTCGGGCGCGCATGAGGTGGCCTTCGACGGATCGAAAAGCGCCTTGTAGAGCTCCGTGCGCGCGACGAGTTGCGCGAGCGCCGCCACCAGCGACGCGCCGCCCGCAAGCTCGGTCAGGATCAGATGGAACTGGCCTGCGAGGCGCACCGCTTCGTCCACGCGGCCCTCGCGCAGCGCCTTCTTCTCGCTGCGCACGTGCGCGGCGAGCTTGCGGCGCATGCCCGCGTCGAGCGCGCCGCACAGCGTCACGGCCACGCCCGCCTCCACCACCTGGCGCGCGCGGTAGGTGGCGCGGATATCTTCCTCGGACGGCGACGGCACGAATGCGCCGCGATTGGGTTCGAGCACGAGCTTGCCTTCGAAACCGAGGCGTGCAAGCACCTTGCGCAGCGCGCCGCGCGTGCAGCCGAACGCCGCCGCGAGCTCGCGCTCCACGAGCTGCTGGCCCGGCGCGAGCTTGCCTTGCAGCAGCGCCGAGTTGATGGAGGCGTAGACGAGTGCTTCGACGTCGTCGGCACTTTCGCCTGGAGCGGGCTCGGCAGGTTTGCCGGCCGCTTCGTCGAGGTGAGCAGCGTGAGGCGGCTCGCCCGCGCGGATGGATCGTGCAGACCGTGTTGTAGAAGCCATGTGAAATCGCGCATGCGAACGGAATCAGGCGGCATTGTAGCGACGCGCATCCACCGATGAAATACGCAGTGCGCGCGCCGCCACGAATTCTCGCGCTATACCCGGCATAGCAGCAGCCGGCATCATTGTCGACAATCATTTTGTATAATGGTTAACCAAAAGTTGCAATTAAGGTTGACCCGATGAGCACGACTTCAGACCCTTTTGACTCTTGCCAGCGCGCCACGGCCGTCGTGTCGGCGCGCACGAGTGCGCTCGTCTGGTACGCCGCCATCGTCGCCATCGGGTTGAACCTGCGGCCGCTGCTCACGTCGATCAGTCCGCTCATGGCGACCATCCGCGATGCCACCGGCCTGTCGTTCTACGGCGCCTCGCTGCTCACGAGCCTGCCCGTAGTCGCGATGGGACTGGGCGCATTCGGCACCGGCATGCTCGCGCGGCGCCTGGGCGAGACCCGCGGCGTGGCGCTCGGCCTCGTCACAATCGCGGCGGCCTGTGCCGCGCGCGCGTTCGCCTCGACGGGCGGCACGCTCATGCTCACGGCCACTGCGGCCGGCGCAGGTGTCGCGGCCATTCAGGCGCTGCTGCCCGCCGTGATGAAGCAGCGCTTCGCACACCGCGTGCCGCTCGCGATGGGGCTCTTTTCGGCATCGATCATGGGCGGCGGCGGCCTTGGCGCGAGTCTGAGCCCGCTGGCCGTGCACCTTGGCGGCTCGTGGCACACGGGGCTCGCCATCTGGGCGCTGCCCGCGCTCGCCGCGCTCGCGCTGTGGGTCGGGCTCAACCGCGGCGCGCAAACCCGCACCAGGCAGGCAGCCCATCCCGGCACAAGCGCGGCCGCCGCCAGCGCCCACGTGCCGGTCTGGCGCAAGCGCCGCGCGTGGACGCTCGGCCTGCACTTCGGCCTCGTGAACGGCGGCTATACGAGCCTCGTGGCCTGGCTGCCCGCCTACTATCAGCAACACGGTGCGAGCGTGGCGGCCAGCGGCTCGCTGCTCGCCGCCATGACCGTCTTCCAGGCCGTCTGCGCGCTGCTGCTGCCGCTTGCGGCAGCCCGCTTCGCGGACCGCCGCCCCTGGCTCATCGCCGGGCTCGCCGCGCAACTGATCGGCATCATCGGCCTCACGGCCTGGCCCGAGGCCGCACCGGTCCTGTGGGTCGCATTCGCGGGTGCGGGGCTCGGGGGCACCTTCTCGGTCTCGCTCGTGACCGCGCTCGACCACTCGGGCGACCACCGCATCGCCGCCAGCCTCGTCGCGTTCGTGCAGGGGCTCGGCTTCGTGATCGCGGCGATCGCGCCAGTCGTGGCCGGCCGCGTGCGCGACCTCACCGGCGGCTTCACGGGCGCATGGATCATGCTCGCGATTTCCATCTCCGCGATGATCGTGCTCACGCTCGCTTTCTCGCCGCACAGCTATGGCCATTGGCTCGGCCGGCATGGCCGCGCCACGCCCGAGGCCTGAGCCGAGACGCTCGCACATCGGTTACCGCATCGACGCCACCCGGACGCAATCCCGGCGCAACATCCACGCAACATTGGTGTGGGATGCTCCGTCAAACGTTTGCATTCACCTCTGTACGAATGTACAGTGCGTGCAGCCGGCCTTCCGCGCCGCGCCCTCCCCTCGGGCGGGCGCGCCAGTCTCGCATCACGCGAGGCCGATGTGGCAAGGCGGGCCGGCTCACCGATACGGAGATCACGACGTGCGATTCATCTTGACGGGGACCTTGCTGTGCGTCCTCGCATCCACCGCGCTCGCTGGGGAACATTACACCGAGGTCTGGAATCCGCCCGAGGCGCGTCAGCCCGAGGCACGCCTGCCCGGCGCGCATCCGTCCACACCCGACAAGAAGGCGCACGCGCACCACGGCACGAAGCACAAGCTCGCCAGCACCGGCAGGCTCGATACGCGCAAGATCGCCGAGCCCGCAGTGCGCGCTTCGGCGGCTACCGTGCCGATGCTGCCCAACAACGCTGCGCCCAACGGCTCGAAGTCGAACCGCGACCGCGTGCCCTTCATCCCACCCCAGATCGGTCCCGACGGCAACGTTCTGCAAGTGAGCTATGCCGCGCCCGCGCGCCGTGCACAAAGCCCGCTCGCGCCCTTGTCCATCGCTCCGTCCGCCGCTGGCGCGCGCTGAGCGCCGCCGTCCCAGAGCCTGCTCGCCGGGTAAATCCGCAGATAAAAAAGAGCCCCGTCACCTTGCGGTGCGGGGCCGAATCCCATGTCAAGGAGATGCTCATGTGCTCCGCATGGGGCCAGCGCTTTGCATGGGACCAGAGTAAGTGCCAAAGCGCCAAGTCCCATCGACAGGAGACCGTTCCATCCTCGCAGTTCTCCTGAAGCGCACCAACCAATGCTTTCAGCTATGCATATCGCGAGTGGCATGCACAGCCACCCCGCCTCGTGGGCATATCCTTAGAAAAAAAAGTCGTTTCGCGCCACGCGGCGTGCTCACTAAGATGGCGCTTTGGGCCTCGACCCCGGCCATGAATCCCAGGAGCACCCCTTGAGCATCCCCGATTCCAGACACCGCCCGCTCGTCGTTGGCATTGGCGGCACGACGCGCGAAGCGTCGTCGACCGAGCGCGCGCTCGCCTTCGCGCTGCGCGGCGCGGAGCAGGCCGGCGCGCGCACGCGGCTGTTCGGCGGCACCTTCTTGCACAGCCTGCCTCATTACGCCCCCGAAAACGCCACGCTCACCGACGCCCAGCGCGAACTGATCGACGCCGTGCGCGCGGCGGACGCCGTCATCATCGGCACGCCCGGCTATCACGGCGGCGTTTCGGGCCTCGTGAAGAACGCGCTCGACACGCTCGAGGAACTGCGCGCCGACGCCCGCCCCTATCTCGACGGCCGCGCCGTGGGCTGCATCGTGACCGCCTATGGCTGGCAAGCCGCGGGCTCGGTGCTCACCTCGCTGCGCTCGATCGTGCATGCGCTGCGCGGCTGGCCGACGCCATTCGGCGCCGGCATCAACACGCTGGAGACGCGCTTCGACAGCGCCCATCAATGCTCAGACGAGAAAGTCGTCGATCAGCTTTTCATGGTCGGCCAGCAAGCCGCACAGTTCGCGCTCGCATTCGGGATTGTGTCCGACACGCAGCGCGCGGCCTCGCAGGCCGGCGCCACACGCGCGATCGCAGCGGGTGCCGGCGCGGCGCGCAATGAAGACCGCCTGAGCGTCGCCGTTTGATGCGTTTCCGGCGTGCCATGCGCGCGCCGCGGCGCCTTCCGCACGCGTCCCGATCCCCCCGTGTTTCACCACGCTGCGCGATTTGCGCGCTAGCGCACACAGGCATGCGCGTTGCGTCATCCAGACCACAGACGCCCCGCGCTGCACGGGCCACATTGAATGCATCCCGTAATCTCGCCTCATCCGGATCAACCTGCTGACCGTTCCCGGCCACCCGTGATTAGCTTGCGACGAATGAGTGGTTCCAGGTGCGCACCGTAGCCCCTACGCTTCCCCCGTACCGGCATACGAGCAACGAGGCGCCCATGCGTAACACGCACCCAGGCAGGAGTACCCGCAGGATCCAGCAGCCATGAACGCACCTATCCGTTACAAGGGCTACGAAGTCGCGCCGAGCGCCCAGCGGCTTCCCAACGGCCTGTACGCCGCCAATCTCACGATCGGCCCGCTTGCAGCCACCCAAACGCCATCGCAAACCGCGACGGCATCCGGCACCGAGGCAAGTCCATCGGAAACGCTGCGCAGCGCACTCGTTTCGTTCGACGCGCTCGACTACTTTTTCGACGAACGCCACGCACTCGCCTACGCATGCCGCTGGGCACGCATGTGGATCGACGAGCAGCGACGCTGCGCGTGAGGTCTCCCCATCCCTTACAGATATGACAGAATAGGAGCCAAATCACCGCCATCCATTACGCTCAATGTCCGACACCCTGACGCATGCAGCCGAAGGCGCTAACGACGAAGACAGCGCCCTCGCCGTCCAGGACGCCGCGCTGCGGCACTGGACTCATGCCACGCCAGGGCCGATCCGGATCGGATCGGATGAGCACCGGACGATGTTCTGCCGGATGCTGCTGGACACGCACGATCCCTATCGCCCGGCCGTGCTCGACTGGCCGACGCTCGAGCCTGACGCGCTGCGGCGCCTGACTTCGCTGCCGATCTGGGACATTGCGGTGCAGACCGAAGGCCGCGCGTCGATCCGCGTGAAAACCTATGCGGCCACCGTGAGCGATCCGCTCCTGCGCGCGGCCATCGAGATGGACGGCGACGAGGAAGCGCGCCACAAAGTCGTGCTCTCGCATCTCGTCGAGGCCTATGGCATCGCCCTCGCGCCCGAACCGGGCTATCCGCCGCCGCAAGACCCCGAGTGGGCGTGGATGTTCACGGGCTACAGCGAATGCATCGACAGCTTCTTCGCATTCGGCCTGTTCCGCTCCGCGCAGCGCTCGGGATTTTTCCCTGCCTCGCTAGTCGAAACCTTCGAGCCCGTGATCCAGGAAGAAGCGCGCCATATTCTTTTTTTCGTGAACTGGGTGGCGTGGTATCGCAAGAATTTGCCATGGTGGCGCCGGCCCTGGCACTCGCTGAAAGTCGGGGCAATCTGGGTCAAACTGGTATGGGATCGCGTGGCGATTGCGCGGGGCATCGATGCCGAAGGCGTTGCGCACGACTCGAACTTCCTGCCCGCCAACCGCGAGGTGCTGGGCGACTCGCTCAAGCCGCGCGAGATGATCGAACTGTGTCTGCGTGAAGACCAGCAGCGCATGAGCGGCTACGATTCGCGCCTCTTGCGCCCGACGCTCGTTCCCGCGCTCGCCCGCCTCGCGCTGCGCTTCATGAAGCCATAGCGGGCGCCGCCACCTGCACGGCCGCACGCGGAGGAAACCGCATGACCTGGACTGTCGACCAGCAACTGGAACTGAGCGCGACGCAAGCCGTCGCGGCCATTCGCGAAGGGCGGGTCAAAGCGACCGACTACGCCGCAACCTTGCTCGCGCGCGCACAGGCGCTGGAAAACCTCAACGCGCTCACGACGCTCGACGTGGAAGGCGCGCTCGCCGCCGCACAGCGCATCGACGGGCTCGGACCGAATGAACGCGCGCACCTGCCGCTGGCCGGGCTGCCCGTGGTCGTGAAGGACAACATCAATACGCGCGGCCTGCAAACCTCCGCGGGCACGCCCGCGCTCGAAGGCTTCCTGCCCGCGCGCCACGCGCCCTCGGTGCAGCGGCTCGTGGATGCGGGCGCGATCGTGCTCGGCAAGGCCAACATGCACGAGCTCGCGTTCGGCATCACCAGCACCAATCTCGCACCGCATGCGGGCCCCGTGCGCAATCCCTGGGATCCCGAACGAATCCCCGGCGGCTCGTCGGGCGGCACGGCCGCCGCCATCGCGGCGCGCATCGTGCCGGCCGGGCTCGGCACCGACACCGGCGGCTCCACGCGCATCCCCGCCGCGCTGTGCGGCATCGTCGGCTTGCGTCCGAGCGTGGGCGACGGCGGCACGCAGCGCCGCTACCACGACCCGCATGCCGTCGTGCCGATCAGCCGCACGCGCGACACGGTCGGGCCGATGGCGCGCACCGTCGCCGACGTCGCGCTCATCGACGGCGTGATCACCGGGCACGGCCCGCTCGCCCGAGCCGCCGTGACGAACCTGCGCGTGGGCTTGCCCGCGCCGTTCTGGTCGGGCCTGGAAGCCGCGACCGAGCGCGTCGCGCGCGCAGCGCTCGCGAAACTCGAAGCGGCTGGCGTAACGCTCGTGCCCGTGGAAATGAGCGAAATTTTCGCGCTCAACGACCGCGTGAGCATGGCCATCGCGCTGCATGAACCGATTGAAGACCTGCAAGCGTGGCTCGACGCAAACCACCCGGGCGCGCGGACCGTCGCGGACGTAGCGGCGCGCATCGCGAGCCCGGACGTGCGCGCGGCCTACGACGCCATCCTCGCCGACGCGCGCGGCAGCGACTACCCCACGGCGATGACGCTCTGGCGTCCGCGGCTGCAGCAGCTCTATGCGCAGACCTTCGCCGCCAGCGGCCTCGATGCGCTGGTGTTTCCAACGACGCGGCTCGCGGCCGTGCAGATCGACGAGATGAACGGATCGTCGAGCGTGTCGATCGACGGCGGCGCGCCCATTGACGAACTGGAGGCATATCTGCGCAATACCGATCCCGCGAGCAACGCGGGCATTCCCGGTCTGGCGCTGCCTGCGGGGCTCACCGATGCGCGCCTGCCAGTCGGCCTCGAGCTCGACGGCCCAACCGGCAGCGACCGCCGGCTGCTCGCGATCGGGCTCGCCTTCGAAGAGATTTTGGGGACGCTGCCGGCACCGGAAATTTGACGCGGTAATATGCCTTCGCGCGGCATCGCGCACTCCACCGCAGTCCTCAATTCGAAAAAACAGGAGACGTGCCATGAAGCTATCGAAGCTCCTTCTTACCAGCGTGCTTGCCGCATCGGCTCTCGGCCTCACCGCCGTTGCCGCTCATGCGGAAGATCTGCTGGACAGCGTGAAACAAGCCGGCGTGCTCAAGATCGGCCTCGAAGGCACGTATCCCCCGTTCGACTCGCGCGACAGCAAGGGCGAGCTGGTGGGCTTCGACGTCGACGTCGCGAAGGCGGTGGCGGCCAAGCTCGGCGTGAAGCCGGAATTCATTCCGACCGAATGGAGCGGCATTATCGCGGCGCTGCAAGCCGGAAAATTCGACGTGATCGTCAATCAGGTGACCATCACGCCGCAGCGCCAGCAGGCGCTCGACTTCAGCCAGCCCTATACCTATTCCGCGGCCCAGTTGATCCAGCGCGCCGACGACAAGCGCGAATTCAAGTCGCTCGACGAGTTCAAGGGCGACAAGAAACTCGGCGTCACGCTCGGCACGAACTATGACCAGATGGCGCGCGCCGTGCAGGGCATCAATGTGCAAACCTATCCGGGCGCGCCGGAAAAGCTCCGCGATCTGGCCGCCAAGCGCATCGACGCCACCATCGACGATCGCTTGATGCTGCCGTACATCATCAAGACTTCGCAGTTGCCGCTACGTCCGGGCGCAGTGCTCAAGGGCGCCAATCAGGAGATGGGCATCCCGTTCCGCAAGGGCAATCCCAAGTTCGAGAAAGCGCTCAACGATGCGCTCACTTCGCTGAAGCAGGACGGCACGCTCAAGAAGATCTCGGAGCACTGGTTCGGCTCCGATGTCACCGTGCCGGTCGCACAGTAATCGCCTGAGCGGCGGTTGCGCGCGCCGCGACCAAACCGAAAGACAACGATGGCGGCGCGCGCGTGATCAGTGGTAGGTCGTCTTCGTCGCTTGCAGCTTCGTTAGCGTGCCGTTCTTGAGCCGGAACCAGCCTTCCGGGCTCTGCATCACCGCTTCGTCGGGCTGCCAGAACACGCGCTTGACCGTCATGCGCACGTTCGCGCGCTGCACGAGCGGCGGATTGCGGTGCAGGTCGTACACCACCGGGCCGTAAGCCGTCTGCACGAGCGTGCGCGTGATCGTGCCGTTCGCACCGACCTCGTCGAAGTGCGTAAGCGTCTTCGCGTCGAAGCGATCGAATTTTTCCCTGTTGAGCATCGACACGAAATCGCGATCGTCGCGCACGAATTGCAGCTCGCCCGACGGCGTGGCGAATGGCCCGGACGCAGTGCTTTGCGCGTGCGCGCCAGTGACGAGCGAGGCGGTGGCGAGAGCGGCCGCGAGCGCGGCGAGTAACAGTCGTTTCATTGTGCTTTCCAGATCGAGCAGCGGCGCCAGCGATGGAGCCACTCATGAATATTCCCGCGCAGCATTCTCGCCAATTTCAGGCATTACGTCGACTCACCCGAATGTGCCGGACGCTGCGGGTTCAGGATGCTGGCGTTGCAAGTCCCGAACGGCGCGCAGTTCCACGACGCGTTCGTCGGCGACAAGGCAATCACCGGCACACTGCACTTGAATCCGCCCAACAGTAGGCCCAAGGTCCGCATGGACCGGATGACCGGCTCGAAGCTCTGAACGCGCTAAAGAGGCACTGAAGACGCACCGAGGGCTGGGGGGCTTCGATGCGGCAAATCGGCACACTAAGCCGCCCGGCTCCCGCTCCGGCGCCGGATCCCCCGCTCCGCGCGGCTTTCGCGCCGATAGCAGCCTGCCCGGCTGCGCCCCCAAGCAGCCGCATCGCCGTTACAATGAGAACCGTTCTCATTTCAATACGACAGAATTCTCCATGCGGTTGACCGACCTGCCCAAGAACGCCGCTGCATGCGTCGAGTGCGTCGAGGATGTCTCGGCACGCGACCCGATCGCCCAGCGCCTGCGCGAGCTCGGCTTCGTGGCCGGCGAGCCCGTGCGCGTGGTGGCGCGCGCGCCGTGGGGCGCCGACCCGTTACTCGTGCAGATCGGCTCGACGCGCTTCGCACTGCGCCGTGCGGAGGCGCAACGCGTGAGCGTGAACCTGAACGCCAGCGCGGGAGCAACCGCTGACGGCGCTCACGGAGCCGCCGCATGAGCCAGGCACCGTTGCGCATCGCCCTCGTCGGCAATCCCAATTGCGGCAAGACCGCGCTTTTCAATCTGCTCACGGGCGCGCGCCAGAAGGTGGCGAACTACGCGGGCGTGACCGTCGAGCGCAAGGAAGGCCGCTTTGCCACGCCGGGCGGCCGCCATATCCAGGTGCTCGACTTGCCCGGCGCCTATAGTTTCGAATCGACCAGCCCCGACGAGCGCGTCACCCGCGACGTGCTGCTCGGCCGCTATCCGGGCGAGGCCACGCCCGACCTGATCGTCTGCGTGGCCGACGCCACCAACCTGCGCCTGCATTTGCGCTTCGTGCTCGAAGTCAAACGCATGGACCGTCCGGTCGTGCTGGCGCTCAACATGATGGACGCTGCGCGACGCCGTGGCGTGGTAGTCGATGTCGCCGCGCTCTCGCGCGAACTCGGCATGCCCGTGGTCGAAACCGTGGCCGTGCGGCGCGGCGGGGCGCACGGGCTCATCGAGCTGATCGAACGCGTGGGCAACGATGCGACGCCCGCTTCACCCGAACACAGCACGAACGACGACGTCGATGCGCGCGCCGATGTGCACACCACGGTCCGGCGCATTCTCGCCGCGACCGTGACCATGCCGCGCGCCACCGATGCGCGCGACGACGCCATCGACCGCTTCGCCCTGCATCCCGTGCTGGGCCCGCTGATTCTCGCGGTGGTGATGTTCCTCGTGTTTCAGGCTGTGTATTCGCTGGGCAAGCCGCTCACCGACGCCATCGGCGACGGCTTCGGCTGGCTGGGCGCCGCCGCAGGCGCGGCACTGCCCGACGGCCCGCTGCGCAGCCTCGTCACCGATGCGCTGTTCGGCGGAGTGGGCACCGTGCTCGGCTTTTTGCCCGAAATTCTGGTGCTGTTCTTCTTCATCCTCGTGCTGGAGGAATCGGGCTACCTGCCGCGCGCGGCCTTCCTGCTCGATCGCCTGATGGTCTCCGTGGGCTTGACGGGCCGCTCGTTCATTCCCTTGCTATCGAGCTTCGCGTGCGCGATTCCTGGCGTGATGGGCACGCGCAGCATCTCCGATCCCCGCGACCGGTTCGCCACAATACTCGTCGCGCCGCTCATGACATGCTCGGCGCGGCTGCCCGTCTACGCGCTGCTTATCGGCGCGTTCATTCCGCACCGGCTGATACTCGGCGTATTCAACCTGCAGGGGCTCGTGCTGTTCGCGCTGTACGCGGCCGGCATCGTGGGCGCGATGGCGGTGGGCTGGGTCATGAAGAAGCTGCGCCGCGACCATGGCGAGCAGGCGCTGCTGATGGAGTTGCCTTCGTACCGCCTGCCGCGCGCACGCGACATCGCCATCGGCTTGTGGGAACGCGGCGCGATCTTTCTGAAGCGGCTGACCGGCATCATCCTCGCGCTGACCGTGCTGATGTGGTTCATCTCCACGTTCCCCTCGCCGCCCGAAGGCGCGACGCTGCCCGCCATCGACTACACGATCGCCGGCTATCTGGGCAACGCGCTGCAATGGCCGTTCGCACCGCTCGGCTTCAACTGGCAGATGAGCCTCGCGCTCATTCCCGCGTTCGCCGCACGCGAAACGGCGGTGGCCGCCCTCGCGACAGTCTATTCAGTGGCGAGCGGCGACGGCGACATTGCCGCGCTCGGCCACACGCTCGCGCAAAACTTTTCGGTGGCCAGCGCGCTTTCGCTGATGGTGTGGTTCGCGTTCGCGCCGCAGTGCATGTCGACGCTCGCCGTGATCCGCCGCGAAACGCGTTCGTGGCGCGCGGTGGCGATCTCGTTCAGCTATATGTTCGTGGTGGCTTATATAGCCTCGTTCATCACC
Organism: Paraburkholderia sp. A3BS-1L; assembly: GCF_051125215.1. Taxonomy (NCBI): domain Bacteria; kingdom Pseudomonadati; phylum Pseudomonadota; class Betaproteobacteria; order Burkholderiales; family Burkholderiaceae; genus Paraburkholderia; species Paraburkholderia sp. A3BS-1L. The sequence goes on from NZ_CP120443.1 coordinate 71,247, forward strand.
TACCAGATCGCGAGCCGTTTCCTGTGAGCACGAGTCTCGTTCTTCAATATGCGGTTATCGCGCTGCTGGTGGCAGCGAGTCTCTGGACCGCGCTGCGCAAGCTCGCGCCGAAGACGACCACGCGCTGGCAAGCCGCCGCCGCGGCGGCGCTGCTGCGCCCTCAACGCGGTGCATTCGCGCAGCGCATGGGGCGCTTCGTGCAGCCCAAAGGCGCCACCGGCCATTGCGGCGACGGCTGCGACACCTGCGGAACGTGCGGGCCCGCCGACCCAACTTCGCGCGCCGGCGCGGCATCGCGCGAACAACCCGTCACGTTTCACCCGCGCCGTAAATAAACCCGCCACACTGCATCGGCTACACTCGCGGCAGCAAGGCGAGCCCGCGCGAGCGCATCGCGCGGCCCATTTCCGAATTGCCTCATACGTCCGTATAGCGCCGATGCCTCAAGTTTCCTTTGCTGCATCCTCCCTCCGTGCCGCGCGTTTCGCTTCGTTCGCTGCAGCGTTGGCCACCGTGTTGCTCACCACCAGTTGCGTGCGTCTTTCCACGCTCGACTCAAACGGGCTCTGGAAGGTCGTTGGCGAACAATGCGTGCCGAACGCGCGCGACAAAGGCGATCCCGGCCCTTGCACGAGCGTCGATTTCCAGAAGCGCTATGCGGTGCTCAAGGACATCAACGGGCGCGCGCAATATCTGCTGATCCCGACCGACCGCGTGCCCGGCATCGAAAGCCCCGAGATTCTCTATGGCGGATCGCCCGAATACTGGGTTGGTGCGTGGGCCGCGGGCCGTTACGTGGACGCAAAACTAAAGATGACGCTCGCGCCCACACAACTCGGCCTCGAAATCAATGCTTCACAGCGGCGCTCGCAAAACCAGTTGCACATCCATGTCGATTGCATGCGCAACGATATTGCCGACGCACTCGCGCCATATCGCCACGACGCGCCCGGCACGTGGCGCTGGACGACGCTGGACGGCAAGCGCTATCGCGTCACGCGCGTGATGAGCCTCTCCGATCAGGGCAATCCTTTCCGCATCGTCGAGCGCGGTCTGGGGCCGAAGCAAAGCATGGCCGTGCAGACGATTCTCGTGACCGGCGCCGGCCCCGACACCGCGCGCGACGGCTGGCTCGTCGTCAATAGCGGGCTGGACGTGGAAGGCGGCATCGGCACCGCCGAAGGGCTGCTCGATCATTCGTGCGCACTCGCTCGCGCGCCGGGCACGACGCTCACACCGCTTCGTCTTCGCGCGCCAGACGCGCGAGCCAGCGGCGTATCACCTGCTCTTCGTCCTGGGTGAAGCCTTCGGTCATCTGTGCCTCGAGTTTCTTCACGCGCGCGCGGCACTGCTTGAGCAAGATCTCGCCCCCACTCGTCACCTCGATCTGCTGAATGCGGCCGTGCACCGGATGCGGCCGGCGCTCGATCGCGCCGCTGCGTTCGAGATTCGCGACGATCACGCTAACCGTCTGCGGCGTCAGCACCGCGAGCCGCGCAAGATCGGCGCCGGACACGCCGGGATAGGCGGCGAGCATCGTCAGCACCACGAATTGCGGCGGCGTGATGCCGAGATCGGCCAGCGCGCGCTCCATGCGCAAGCGCTGCGCCGCGCCCGCCTGGCGTAGCAGATAGCCCATATGGCCGGACTCGCCACGCTTGCCTTCGCCGGGGGCGGGAATGGGCGCGCTGCGCTCGCCCTGGGTTTTTGTCGCGGATTTCGCGGTCTTGCGCATGATGTCAGAGTTCGAATATGATGTTCGTGCTCTGATGTTATCCGGCAACCGACGCGAGGTCCAGTCATGTCCAGCCCATCCTCCCGCATCAGCTACGAAGACTTCCGGCGCGAAGCCGCCCAGGTGGCCAGCGCGCTTTCGACCATGAGCAAGGCCGTCGACGATTCAGGCCTGGAAAAAACCCTCACCGAGTTGCTGAAGATCCGCGCGTCGCAAATCAATGGCTGCGCGTTCTGCATTCAATTTCATTTGAATATCGCGCGCGAAAAGAACGTGGCGCGCGCGAAGCTCGATCTGGTGGCTGCGTGGCATGAGGCGCCCACGCTTTATAGCGAGCGCGAGCAAGCCGCGCTGGCCTATACGGAAGCGCTCACCTCGAAGGTGCACGAAGGAGTGAGCGATGCGCTGTACCGGAAGGTGGCGGAGCAGTTTCCCGGGGAGCAGTTGGCGTTCTTGACGGCCGCCATCGCCAATATCAATGCGTGGAACCGGATTGCGGTGGCGCTGCGGTTTGCGCCACCGGTGAATGAGGGGACGTAAAGGTCCTAGCAGTTGCCTTTTTTCGCCTGACCAGGCGGGCAGAAGCCATTGCCCGGACCGCCTTGGGGCGCGACCACGACGCCCGCCGGCGGCGGCACGTATACCGCGCACCCGCTCAATCCCAGCCCTGCCGCAGCCAGAAGCCCAATCGCGATTTTTTTCATCTCGTTCTCCGCAACAAAAGGAAAGGGCCGCAAGCGACCCTTTCCAATCATACTGCCTGATTCGTCATTCAAAACGCGAAGTTGACACCCGTCGGGTTGGTCGCCGCGTTCACGTTCGCCGACTGCACCGCGCCAGACTCCGCATCGGCCTCGATCGTGTATTGCCCCGCAACGGTCGACGCCGCCGTGAGCGAGATCGGCAGTGCATTCGAGTAGGTCCCGGCGAACGGCGCGCCCGTCGGCAGCGACAGCGCGTAGTTGCCGGTATCCGCATTCGCATTGATAGCCGAGATCTCATACGGACTCCCGCCGATCACCTGCAGGGCGCGCACGAGTGCCTGCGCGGAGGACGTCGCGTTGCCGCTCACGCTGCCCATCGGCGATGCCGGCAGCGTGATGGGCGCGGCCGAGGTCGACACCGGCGTGTCCGCGTTCACCACCACGGGCACCGAGCGGACGATACCCGACGCAAAATCGTTCTCCACGATCACGACGTCGTAGTTGCCCTGCGTCGAGCTCTGGACGAGCGGCGACAGCACGAACTTGCCGGTGCTGTCGGCAATCGTCCCCTTGACGACCTTGCCGTTTTGCTCCGCATACACGGTTGCGCCCGCCTCGGCTTGCGCGACGTAGCCCGAGATCGAACCGCTCACGACGGTGGGCGTCGCGGTCACGACCGGCTTCATCTGATAGCCGCCATTGCCCTTCTGCACGATCGACTTGCACGCGTTGAAGTCGAGGATGAGATCGACGAGTGTGTTCGGCTGCACCGTGAACGGCGTGATGATCTTGTAGCCGCTTTGGGTCGCGCTCGGCGTCGCGAGCGGCTGTTCGGCGCCGCCCGTGGGCACGACCGAGTTCGATAGCGTATTGCCTGTGTTCGGCACGAGCACAAGACGGACTTGCTGATATTGGCCAGCCGGCAGCGCGGTCTGGCCGAGGTCGGCGAGCGCGCCGTTGGTCAGCGACAGCAAGTCGATCTTCTCAGGCGTCGCCAGCGTAATGGTCGACCAGCCGGCGTCGTTGTCACCCGCGTTTGCACTCGCGTTTACCCGAACCTGCGAGACCGTGACGAACACGTGATCGAAGCCGCAAGACGGTGCGTCGGTCATGGCGACCTTCAGCGTGCCGGTCTGCGCGGTGCTGCCGCTATCGCTGCCGCCTCCACCGCCACACCCTGCAAGTGCGAGCGGAATCAGGCCTGTGAGGACTAAAGCCTTCCACGTTGCGTTCATGATGTTCGCCTCCCTCATGTTGTTGGTGCGCGAAGCATAGCTTTTTGTCAGCTCACAGTTTGGACAATTTTGAAACCGATCGTAACAACTCGCTCACCGCTCCGTTCAGCCGGCTTCGAGCACCAGCAGCTGGGCGCCATCGGCCACCTGGTCGCCCACTGCATAAAGCACTTCGGTCACTTTGCCAGCCGCCGGCGCACCGATGGTGTGCTCCATTTTCATGGCCTCCATCACGATGAGCGGCGCGCCCTTCTCCACCACCGCGCCCGCCTCCACGAGCACAGCAATTACCTTGCCCGGCATGGGCGCCGTGAGGCGGCCTTCGCCGTGCTCGGCATCCGCTGCGTGCGCAAGCAGGTTCTGCCACTCGAACGCCATGCTCGCGCCAAGGCAAAACACGTGGAACACGTCGCCGTCGATGAACACGCGGCCCGTCACGCGATTGTTGCCGATGGCCGCCCCGTATTCGTTCGCACCCTCACCACGCCACCACGTGTAGCGCTCCTGGCTACCCACGCATGCGAGCGTCTGTGCGCCGCCGTCATGGGTAAACACCGTCGACAATGTCTTATCGCTTTCGATGTCGCGCCATCCGAAGGTCTGCTCGAAGCCGCCATTCAGACGCCAGTGCGCGAGCGCCTGCCACGGCGATGCGCCCCGGCCCAGGCCACCCTCGCGCGCGATCAGCGCCGCGCTGGCCAGCGCGAGCGCCGCGCGCAACGGCTTCGCTTGAGGCGCGAACAGCGCATCGTGATGACGCTCGATGAGGCCCGTGTCGAGATCCGCATTCGCGAACGGCTCGCAAGTCACGAGCCGGTGCAGGAACTCGACGTTCGTATGCGGGCCGACAACCTCGCACTCTTCCAGCGCGCGCCGCATGCGCGCGAGTGCATCGTCGCGCGTTGCGCCGTGCACAATGAGCTTGGCGATCATCGGGTCGTAGAACGGTGTGATGGTGTCGCACTCGCGCACACCGCTGTCGATGCGCACGCTTGCGCGCTCGCTGCCATCGCCACCATTGCCGATGCTGAACTCGACGCCCGCAGGCATGCGCAAATGCTTGAGCGTGCCCGTCGACGGCAGAAAGCCGCGCGCCGGATTCTCTGCATAGATGCGCGCCTCCAGCGCGTGCCCCGTCACCGTGAGCTGCGACTGTTCGAGCGGCAGCGGGTCGCCCGCGGCCACGCGCAATTGCCATTCGACGAGATCGAGGCCCGTGACCATTTCCGTCACCGGGTGTTCGACTTGCAAGCGCGTATTCATCTCCATGAAGTAGAAGTCCGCGCCCGTCATGATGAACTCGACGGTACCCGCGCCCACGTAGTTCACCGCGCGCGCCGCCGCCACCGCGGCTTCGCCCATCGCGCGCCGCACGCTCGCATCGAGACCCGGCGCTGGCGCTTCTTCGAGCACTTTCTGGTGACGGCGCTGCACCGAGCAATCGCGGTCGAACAGATACACCGCGCCGCCGTGCTTATCCGCGAACACTTGCACTTCCACGTGACGGGGGCGCATGAGGTACTTCTCAATCAGCACGCGGTCGTTGCCGAAGCTGCTCGCGGCCTCGCGCTTGCACGATGCGAGCGCCGCCGCGAAGTCCTCGCTGCGCTCGACCACGCGCATGCCCTTGCCGCCGCCGCCCGCGCTCGCCTTGAGCAGCACGGGATAGCCCATCGCGTCGGCTTCGCGCTGGAGCAGCGCGGGATCCTGGTCGTCGCCGTGGTAGCCCGGCACGAGCGGCACCGCGGCTGCATGCATGAGCGCCTTGGCGGCGGCCTTCGAGCCCATCGCGGCGATCGCCTCCACCGGCGGTCCGATGAAGACGATGCCGGCCGCTTCGCACGCACGTCCGAAATCTTCGTTTTCCGAAAGAAACCCGTAGCCCGGGTGAATGGCCTGCGCGCCGGTCGCCCTCGCGGCCTCGATGATGCGCTCGATGCGCAGATAGCTCTGCTGCGCGCTCGCCTCGCCGATGTACACGGCTTCGTCGCATGCGGCAACGTGCTTGGCGTTCGCATCGGCGTCCGAATAAACGGCCACGCTCTTCACGCCAAGGCGGCGGCAGGTGGCCGCGACGCGGCAGGCAATCTCGCCCCGGTTGGCGATCAGAATCTTGTTGAACATGAGAGGTCTCGCTTTTTGGCTCGGGTTCGCCTGTCGATTACGCTGCGATCACGCGGGATCACGCCAGCGCGGTGTGCGCTTTTCGAGGAACGACGACACACCGTCGCGACCCTCCTCGCTCGCGCGAATGCGGGCAATGCGCATGGCGGTGTCTTCGATCAGCGCATCGTCGATCGATTCGCCCGCGATGTCCTGCACGAGCTGCTTGCATTCGCGCACCGCGTTCGGGCTGTTTGCACAAAGCGTGCCGGCGATGCGCGCCACTGTGGCGTCCAGTTCGTCCGCGCTCACCGCCTCGCTCACGAGGCCGAGGCGCAGCGCCGTCGCGCAATCGAGCGCCTCGGCCGTGACGAAGTAGCGGCGCGACGCCTGCTCGCCGAGCGCGCGAATCACATACGGCGCGATGGTCGCGGGCATGAGCCCGAGGCGCGCTTCGGAAAGGCAGAAGTTCGCGGTCTGCGCGGCCACGACGACATCGGCCGCGCACACGAGACCCATGCCGCCGGCGTACGCGTCGCCGTGCACGCGCGCGATCACGGGCTTCGGACAGCGGTAGACAGCGGAGAGCATGTGCGCGAGGCGCATGGCATCGGCGCGGTTTTCCTGGTCGGAGTAGCCGGCCATCTTGCGCATCCAGTTCAGGTCCGCGCCCGCGCAGAACGCCTTGCCGTTGCCCGCGAGCACGATGACGCGCACGTCGTCGCGTGCGCCGAGCGCGGTGAAGGCGGCCGTGACATCGGCAATCATCGTCTCGTTGAACGCGTTGCGCACGTCGGGTCGATTGAGCGTCACGGTCGCGACCTGGGCCTTCACGTCGACCAGCAGCGTTTCGTATTGCATCGTCATGGTCTGGTTCTCCGCGCTTACATGCGGAACACGCCGAAGCGCGTGTCTTCGATCGGCGCGTTCATCGTGGCCGACAGCCCGAGACCGAGCACGTCGCGCGTCTGGGCCGGATCGATCACGCCGTCGTCCCACAGGCGCGCGCTCGCATAATACGGATGCCCCTGGCGCTCATACTGGTCGCGGATCGGCTGCTTGAAGGCCTCTTCCTCTTCCGCGCTCCACGTGCCGCCCTTGCCTTCGATGCCATCGCGGCGCACCGTGGCGAGCACGGAAGCAGCCTGCTCGCCGCCCATCACCGAGATGCGCGCATTCGGCCACATCCACAGGAAACGCGGCGAGTATGCGCGGCCGCACATTCCGTAATTGCCCGCGCCGAACGAGCCGCCGATGATGACCGTGAACTTCGGCACCTTTGCCGTGGCCACCGCGGTCACCATCTTCGCGCCGTTGCGCGCGATGCCTTCGTTCTCGTACTTGCGGCCCACCATGAAGCCCGTGATGTTCTGCAGGAACACGAGCGGAATCTTGCGCTGGCAGCACAGCTCGATGAAGTGCGCGCCCTTGAGCGCCGACTCGGAAAAGAGAATGCCGTTGTTCGCGACGATCCCCACCGGGTGGCCCCAGATATGCGCGAAGCCCGTGACGAGCGTGGTGCCGTAGCGCGCCTTGAATTCGTCGAAGGCCGAGTCGTCGACGATGCGAGCGATCACCTCGCGCACGTCGAAAGGCTTGCGCGTATCCACGGGAATCACGCCGTAGACGCTCTTTGCGTCGTAGCGCGGTGGCAGCGGGTCGCGCAACACGACAGGTGGCGTTTTCGTGCGGTTCAGGTTGCCGACGATCGAACGCGCGATCGCGAGCGCATGTGCGTCGTTCTGCGCGAGATGATCGGCCACACCGGAAAGACGCGTGTGCACGTCGCCGCCGCCGAGATCCTCGGCGCTCACTTCTTCGCCGGTTGCAGCCTTCACGAGCGGTGGCCCGCCCAGGAAAATCGTGCCCTGGTTCTTCACGATGATCGACTCGTCGCTCATCGCCGGCACGTAAGCGCCGCCCGCGGTGCACGAACCCATCACCACGGCAATCTGCGGAATGCCTTGCGACGAGAGATTCGCCTGGTTATAGAAAATGCGGCCGAAGTGGTCGCGATCGGGGAACACATCGTCCTGGTTGGGCAGATTCGCACCGCCCGAATCGACGAGATACACGCACGGCAGATGGTTTTCCTGCGCGATTTCCTGCGCGCGCACGTGCTTCTTCACGGTCACGGGATAGTACGTGCCGCCCTTCACGGTGGCGTCGTTGCAGACGATCACGCATTCCTGGCCCGCAATGCGTCCGATGCCCGTGATGATGCCCGCGCCCGGCGCGGCGTCGTGATACATGCCGTAGGCCGCAAGTTGCGAGAACTCGAGAAACGGCGTGCCCGGGTCGAGCAGTTGCGCGATGCGCTCGCGCGGCAGCAGCTTGCCGCGCGAGACGTGCTTGTCGCGCGCCGCCTCGCCGCCGCCGAGCGACAGCTTCTGGATCTTCTCGCGCAGGTCCGCGACCAGCGCCTCGAGCGCGGCGGCATTCGTCTTGAAGTCATCCGAGCGCGGATTGAGCTTCGATTCGATGATCGGCATCTCGTCTATCCTCAGGATTGCGAATCAGGCGGTTTCCGCGAACAGCTCGCGGCCGATCAGCATGCGGCGAATCTCGCTCGTGCCCGCGCCGATTTCGTAGAGCTTCGCGTCACGCCAGAGGCGCCCGACCGGATACTCGTTGATATAGCCATTGCCGCCGAGGATCTGGATGGCCTCGCCGGCCATCCACGTGGCCTTTTCGGCGGTGTAGAGAATCACGCCAGCGCAGTCCTTGCGCACCTGGCGCACGTGCTCCGTGCCGATCGAGTCGAGCTGGCGGCCAACCGCGTAGAGATACGCGCGGCAGGCCTGGAAGGTGGTGTAGAGATCCGCGACCTTGCCCTGGATGAGCTGGAATTCGCCGATGGCCTGGCCGAACTGCTTGCGCTCGTGAATGTACGGCACGACCGCATCCATCACGGCCGCCATGATGCCCGTGGGGCCGCCCGCGAGCACGGCGCGCTCGTAATCGAGGCCGCTCATGAGCACCTTCACGCCGCCGTTGAGCTGACCGAGGATATTTTCCTCGGGCACTTCGACGTCCTGAAACACGAGCTCGCCCGTGTGCGAGCCGCGCATGCCGAGCTTGTCGAGCTTTTGCGCCACGGAGAAGCCCTTCATGCCCTTCTCGACGATGAACGCCGTGATGCCGCGCGGGCCCGCTTCGAGATCCGTCTTCGCGTAGACCACGAGCGTGTCGCAATCGGGGCCGTTGGTGATCCACATCTTCGTGCCGTTGAGCACGTATTTATCGCCCTTCTTATCGGCACGCAGCTTCATGCTGACCACGTCCGAGCCGGCGTTCGGCTCGCTCATTGCGAGCGCGCCCACGTGCTCGCCCGAAACGAGCTTCGGCAGGTACTTGCGCTTTTGCGCCTCGGTGCCGTTGCGGTGGATCTGGTTCACGCACAGGTTCGAATGGGCGCCATACGAGAGGCCGACCGACGCCGAGGCGCGCGAGATTTCCTCCATCGCCACCATGTGTGCGGTGTAGCCCATGTTCGCGCCGCCGTATTCCTCGGAGACGGTCATGCCGAGCACGCCCAGATCGCCGAACTTGCGCCAGAGGTCCATCGGAAACTGGTCGGTGCGGTCGATCTCGCCCGCGCGCGGGGCGATTTCCTTTGCCGCGAAGTTCGCGATGCTGTCGCGCAGCATTTCGACTTCTTCGCCAAGCGGGAACTGCAAACCGGGTACGTTGCTCATCTGCGTGTCTCCTGTCGATAGGACCTGGCGCTTTAGCGCCAGGTCCTATCCCATGCAAAGCTCAATTGGACGCGGGCCTTTTCGCGGGTGACGCGACTGGCCCTTCGGGGACATATTTCACGCCACATTTACGTTAACGTCAATAGGTATTTTTGAGCTGCACTCAGATTTCTTATTTCACCGCTGGAACTGCATGATTACCGCCTTGAAAAGCGGGAAACCTGGTGCATAATCTGCATCAATCCCGCCGAGAACTGAATTTAGCTCAGAATGTCGACCGCACCCACTTCCTTCATGCCCGCGTCGCGCCGCCAGCCGGCGGGCCGCAAGTCCCAGCAGCGCGTCAAGGAGATTCTCGAGGCGGGGCGCGAGGTGTTTTCCGAAAAGGGCTACGCGCGCGCCACCACAGCCGAGATCGCGCAGCGCCTGTCCATTTCCGAAGCCACGGTGTTCAGCTACTTTCGCGGCAAGCGCGAACTATGCGCGCGCGTGATCGGCGACTGGTATGACGAATCGATCGAGGCCATCGAGGCGGGCCTGCCGCACGACGGCACCGTGCGCCAGCAGTTTGCATTCATCGTGCGCATGCATCTGCGCCTGATGCTGGAGAGCGGCACGGGCATCTGCGAACTGGTGCTCTCGGAAGGGCGTACGCGCCATCACGAACTCAGCGAGGCGCTGACGGAAATGCAGCGCCGCTACACGGCGCCGCTCATGCGCGTGCTCGCGCGCGGTCAGGAATGCGGGCAGATCCGCAACGACATGCCGCTGCGCCTGCTGCGCTCCCTCATTTTCGGGCCGATGGAGCATGTGCTCTGGGACGCAACGCTCGCTAACCGCCGCACCGATATCGACGCCACGGCAGAGAAGCTCGCCGATGTGTTGTGGAATGCACTGCAACCGCCCAATATCGAACTGGCCGCGCTAGCGCAATTCAGCCAGGACGTGAACGAGGCGATGCGCCGCCTCGAAAGCGAACGCGCGCCGCGCAAGGCGGGCGGCCAGGTTTCGCGCTAAGCTGGCGCTTTCGCATCCGCGCGCTTCCAGCGCCCCGACGCCCAGTCGCCACGCACAGACCGCCATGCACGCTACGCTCACCGCTGCGCTCGCCTCCCGCTTCGCATCTCTCGCGCTCGCTCACCTCACGCGCGAATATCCGAACAAGCTCACCCATTCGCTGGCCGGGCCGCAGGACGTACAGCGGCCGCGCGCGCTGCATCCGGTGTTCTACGGCAGCTACGACTGGCATTCGTGCGTGCATGGCTATTGGCTCGTCGCGCATCTGCTGGAGCACTTCCCGGACTTGCCCGAAGCCCCACGCATCGTCGCCGTGATCGACGAGCATTTCACCGATGCGAAGATGGCCGGCGAGCGCGCCTATCTCGACCTCGAACATAATCGCGGCTTCGAGCGCCCTTATGGCTGGGCCTGGCTGCTCGCGCTCGCGGCGCAACTGCACGGCATGAAGTCGCCCGAGGCGCAGCGCTGGTCGCGCACGCTCACGCCGCTCACCGAGGCGTTTGTCGAGCGCTTCGAGGAATTCCTGCCGAAAGCGACGTACCCGCTGCGCGTGGGCACGCACTTCAACACCGCGTTCGCGCTCACGCTCGCGTACGACTTCGCGCGCCAGACCTCGCGCGATGCACTTGCGCGCCTGATCGAAGACACGGCGCGGCGCTGGCATACGAACGATGCGGGATGCCAGGCGTGGGAGCCGTCGGGCGACGAGTTCCTCTCGCCCACGCTGATGGAAGCCGTGCTGATGAGCCGCGTTATGAGCCGTGAAGAATTCCTCGCGTGGTTCGGGCGCTTCCTGCCCGCGCTGGCCGCGCGCGAGCCGGCCACGCTGTTTCAGCCCGCCACGGTCACCGACCGCACCGACGGCAAGATCGCCCATCTCGACGGCCTGAACCTGAGCCGCGCGTGGTGCCAGCGCACGCTCGCGCGCACGCTGCCTGCGGGCGACGCGCGCGCGGACGTCCTGCGCGCAGCGGCGCAGACGCACCTGGACGCAGCGCTCGATCACGTCGCCGGCGACTATATGGGCGAGCACTGGCTCGCCAGCTTCGCAACGCTCGCGCTCGAAGCCTGAACGCCGCGCATTGCAGATCGCGCGCGCCGCTGGCTCAGCGGCGGCGCGCAAACCCACGTTCAAAACGCTGCCGCTTCCTCGGCCACCCGCTCGCACAGCGGGACAGGGTCGAGCAGCATCAAGGTGCCCTGTCCCGGCAACTCCACCGCCTCGCGCATGTCGCCGCGGGTCTGCGTGCCAGCAGCGCGCGTGAACATCTCGGGCATCGTCAACTGCGCACTGCCGTTGAGCGTGACGATGTCCTCCACTGAATCGACCAGCAGTCCGTATTTTTCGCCGCGATGCTCGACGATCAGAATCTTCGCGCGCGCGAGGTCCTCGTAGGGCGGCATCGCATACATCGAACGCACGTCGATAACGGTCACGAGCACACCGCGCAAGTTCAGCACGCCGCGCACGAACGACGGCAGGCCCGGCGTCTTGACGATGTCGTCGCGGTAGTCGATCACCTCGCGCAACTCGGCAATGCGCACGCCGATCAACTGGCCGATGCGGAAGGTCACGAGGGTTTGGCGCGTGCCGCCCCGCTTTCGAGCGGAATCGGCCGCCTGCGCCGCGTTGCGGTAGAGATCGCGATGCGTCGCCGCCAGCGTCGCGAGGCGCTCGTTCGCAAAGAGCGCGCCGGCGTTCACGAGCAGCACGCCGGTCGAGTCCCCCGCTGCGAGGTAGCCCGCGAACAACGAGCGATGCGCGCCCCCATATGAAGGCATCTGCAATAGCTCGTCTTCGTGGTACGCGACGATGCTCGCGACTTCGTCCACCAGCAGACCGAAGCATCCCTCGTCCCGGTTGAGCACCACGATGCGCCGCTCCTCGGCGGCCACTGTGGCCGCAGCGACATCAGGCGCGCGCGCAAAGCCGAGGAACGCGCCGAAATCGAGCACCGGCACGGTTGCGCCGCGCAGGTTGAGCATGCCGATGCACACGTCGTCGGCCATCGGCGAATGCTGCAGCGCCGGCACGCGGATGATCTCCTGAATCGCCCCCATCGGCAGCGCGAGCGCGGTGCCCCCCACCTTGAACGACACATTCTGGCGCCGCTGCCCCTGCTGCGCCCTGCGCTCCGTTGTGCGCGCAACTGGTTGCGCGAAATGCGGCACGTCGCGCAGCCCGAGCAGCGCCGCCGCGGAAAGCACCTGCAGAATGCGCTCGCCGCCGTCGAGCTTGAGCACCGCGCCGATCGCCGCCGACGCGCCGCCTTCGACGGGCTCAATCGCAATCACCTGATCTTTGGGCACGCGCAGAATCTCGCCGGTCGCGTCGAACCGCAGGCCCACGCGCATGCCCGACGCCTCCACAATGGCGATCTTGCGTGCGAGCGCCGTGCCTTCGTCGGGCAAGTGCAGCAACTGGTGCAGATCCACGACGGGAATCAGCGTGCCGCGCAGATTGAACAGCCCGAGCAGATAGGGCGGCGCGAGCGGAACCGGCGTCAGCGCCTCGGGGTGATTGACGACCTCCTGGAGCGCCGCGACGGGCAGCGCGAGCTCCGTGCCGGCCAGCAGGAACGATCCGTACAGCTCGAGCTGGCCGCCCGTGGCGAGCGTTCGATGGTTCATCGTGAAGCTCCGTAGCTAATGAGAACGAGAAGCGGCGAACTCGATGCGCGAGCTCCGGGAATGCGCGGCGGGCGCATGGTTCACCCCGGGCGCGAAAAGCGGCGCACGGCGTAGTCCTGCTGCCCGCAATCGATGGTCAACTGCCGGCCGCACTCGCCGCCCACATCGGTATGGATCACGCGCACGCGCGCATGCGCGAGCAGTTGCTGCGCCATGCGCACGTTCAACTCGCCTATCGGCTCGTGAATCGTGGTGCGGTGATGCATCATGTTGGCGCCGCCCGCCAGCACCGCTTCGATTTCTCCTTCGGCCGCGCCCTGCGCGCCCATCATCGAGATCAGCGCGGGCAATGCGTCCACCACGTATTTGGCGTCCTGGCCGGCGCGCTCCGCTGCCGTCCCGCGCAGCTTGCCCACCGGCTGCGGCAGCAAGCAGTGCGCAAGCCCGCAGGCGCCGCGCGCGCGCCACAGCAGTCCGATGCCCACGCACGAACCCAGCGTCGCGCGCAGGATGCGGGCGTCTTCGCGGGTGCTCACCGCGATCTCGCACATCCGCACCTGCACGTCACGCGTGCTCATGGTCGCGCTCCTCGCGAAGCTGGCCGTTGCGATAGACAAGGGGCTGCTCGAACGTAAAGCCCGTCGTCACGCGGCTCAGCGACTCCGATTCGCCCACGATCAGCACGGCATCGGGGCGCATCGCGCGGCGCACGTTCGCGAGCACGGCCCGCTGCCCTTCGAGGTCGAAGTAGATCAGCACGTTGCGCAGCAGCACCAGATCGAACTGGCCCAGATCGCGCGGCGCGGCATAGAGATTGTGGCGGCGAAACGCGACATGGGCACGCAACGCGTCGACCACGTCCGCCTGCGACGCATCGCTGCGAAAATACTTCTGCAGCAGCGCGGCATTGCGCTCGCGCAAGCCTTCGAAACTGCGCCCCTTGTAACTGCCCGCGCGCGCGCTCGTCAGGATGCCGTCCGAGATATCGGTGCCGACGATCGCATAGCGAAACGCAGCCTCGTGCGCCCGGAACTCCTCGCAGAGCATGGCCGTGGACCAGGCCTCCTCGCCGCTCGACGCCGCCGCCGACCACACGCGCAGCGTCTCGCCGCGATGGGCCGCGTGCCATTGCGGCAGAAAGGTCTGCGCAAAGTACTCCCAGATGCAGGGCGTGCGAAAGAACGATGTCTCGTTCGTCGTTACGAGGTCGATGAAATCGCCCACCTCATCGGCATTCGTATCGAGCACCTGCAGATAGTCGCGGTAATCCGGCAAACCGAGCGCCATCACGCGGCGGCGCAGGCGGCCCTTGAGCATGGTCCACTTGCGCTCGTTCATGGCGATGCCGGTGTGGCGGCGCACCTGCTCGAACAACGCGCGCTGCACCGACGGTTCGACATCCTGATCGATATCCACACTTCCCCCGGCGTCCTAGACCACGAAGCGCGCAACCGTGTTGTCGAGCCCCTCGGCGCCGCCCTTGAGCGATGCCGCCGCGCGCGCGATGGTGTCGCACGCGCCCGCCGACTTCTCCGTCTCCTCCGCCACCTGCTGGATCGCCGCGCTCACTTCGCGCGCGGCCACGAGCTGCTCGTCGGCGCCGCAGGAAATCTCGGAGATCGCCTGGGTGGTGCGGGCTACGCCCGCCACGATCTTCTCGAACGCCTCGCCCGCCTGCTTCGAAATCTCGCTGCCCTGCGCGACCCGCTTGACCGACTCGTTGATGAGCTTCGAGATTTCCTTGGTCGCCTGCGAGGAACGCTCGGCGAGCTTGCGCACTTCGTCGGCGACGACCGAAAAGCCGAGTCCATGCTCGCCCGCGCGCGCCGCCTCGATTGCGGCGTTGAACGCAAGCAGATTGGTCTGGCTCGCAATCTCGCCGATCACCTTGATGATCTCGCCAATGTCTTCCGACGAGCGATTGATGAGCTCCATCGCTTCGATCGAACGCGTCACCGCCTTCGCGCCGCGCTCGGCTTCCTGCTGCGTGTCCTTGGCCAGCTGATCGGCGCCGCGCGAGTTGTCGGCAATCGAGTTGATGGAAGCGGTCAGTTCCTCGATCGATGCGTTCATTTCCTCGACGGTCGCACCAAGCAACTGCGCGCCGCCCGCCACCGTGTCCGCGCGCGCGGCAATGTCCTGCGACGAGTCCTTGAACGTGCCCGCCGATTCCACGACCTTGCCGATCACGTCCGAAAGATCGCTCATCATGCTCTTGATGCCTGCGGCAAGCTGATCGATCGGCTCGTCCCCGGCCACTTCCACGTGGCCGGTCAAATCGCCCGACGCGGCGTTGCGCACCACGGCGAGCAGCTTCTCGACCTTGAGCTGATCGCTCTGCGCGCGGCGCTTCACGCTTTCTTCGAGCTCGACCTGCGCGCTAACGTCGTTTGCGAACTTGACGACTTTATAGGCGCGGCCGTTTGCGTCGAAGATCGGATTGTAGGTGGCCTGGATCCACACCACGCGCCCGCCCTGGCCGATGCGCTTGTAGCGGCCCGAATCGAACTCGCCGCGATTGAGCTTGGCCCAGAACTCGCTATAGTCGGGGCTCTGGACGTAGGCGTCCTCGCAAAACATGCGGTGGTGCTTGCCCTGGATCTCTTCGAGGCGGTAGCCGAGCGTGTCGAGAAAATTCTGGTTCGCCTGCAGCACGATTCCGTTCGTGTCGAACTCGATTACGGCCTGAGCCTTGTCGATCGCACGCAAACGCCCCTCGTATTCGGCGTGCTGCTCCTTGGCCGCCGTGATATCGGTGGCGAACTTGATGACCTTATAGGGACGGCCATCCTCGCCCAGCACGGGATTGTAGGAAGCGTTGATCCAGATTTCGCGGTCCCCGCGCCCAATGCGGCGGTATTCGCCGCGCTCAAACTCGCCGCGTCCGAGGCGCTCCCAGAACTGGCGATACGCTTCGCCCCGCACATAATCAGGATCACAAAACATTCGGTGGTGCTTGCCGCGCACCTCCTCGAGCGTATAGCCGAGCACCGCCAGGAAATTATCATTGGCATGCAGGACGATGCCCTGCAAGTCGAACTCGATCACGGCCTGCACACGGTTCAGTGCCGCGCTCACTGCACTCAACTCAACCAGTTCGAGCTGACGGTCCGGCGTCGCATGTTCCATCGATTTACCCTCGTTATTGTGTGCGCGTGGCTTTCGAGCCGATCGAGAACGGAAATCCCATGCGGCAGCCCTCGCGCTCACGAATTGGCCGCTCCTACCAGCGCTATATCGGCGCTTGCGCGACACGGCTTGACCAGGGGTTTCCGCCAGGGCAAACGTTTGCGCTGGTGCCGCTCCGGATATTTTCTTTTATGCCTTTAAAGAAAAAGCGCGCCGTTTTGCGGCGCGCTTCTCATGACAGTCGACCGGAAAAACTATCGCGAGAGATACGCAACATAGGGTCCCGTGGCCCCCGCTCCCGACGACGTGCCTTCGATCCCGTAGTAGATGCGCTGGCCGTAGAAAAACGGCATGCCCAGATCGACGGTTTGCGCAAGGAACGTGGCAAGCGTACTGAACGCGAAGTTCAGCGACGCGAACATCGCATCCGCATTGCCAATGACGATGTCCGCGGCGCCAGTCGCGCCGTTCGTGTCGGAGAGCGCGACTGAACGCTTGAGCGGCGTGGCGGGCACATAGAAGCCCTTATCCTGGATGATCGACCAGTCCTCGAAACTCAACGTGTTCGACCCCGAGTCGATGAACGTTTGCACCGTGCTGCCGTTGCCGACGCTGCCTTTGAAATTGCCCCAGTGATCGGTCGCGAGCACGGTTGCGCCCGCACCCGCCAACTGGTTGTTCGCCTGCGTGCCGATGCCGAAGATCACCGTGCCGGTCGCCGTGGGCGCGCCATCGGCGGCAATCGCCGGGGTGTCCACGATCACGCCGTTATTGTCGACCGGAAAGAGCGCCACCGGATTCGTGACCTGGTTCGCAAGCGGCATCGAGATGGGCGTGGCGAGCCCGGTGTCGGCGTAGTAGTAGCCCGTGCGCGGCGTGGGTCGCGTGCACGCCGCGCCGCAATCGTAGCGCGCGACGCCCACGCCGAGTACGCCGTTCGCGCCCAGCACCGCCGGGCTCGTGAGCGCGGTATTCCAGACACACGATGCCGGCGCAGGCGAGGCGATGGCGGCGTCGCCAATTACCTGGATGGGCACGTCGGGAGCCACCTCGCGCGCCAGCTTCACATCCGCCGCGCGCAAGCTTCCCCACGTATAGCCCGAGCCGAACGCGCCACACGCCGCCACGTTCTTGCCACTGGCGGGATCGGTTTGCACGGGCAGTGCGGCGAGCGTCGAGGCAGGAATCGCCGTTGCGTAGAGGCGCAAGCCGAATGAGCCGGTGTCGAGCAACACGTTGTCGATCGTCGCGCAATTCGTCTGCACGCCGCTGCCGGGCTGACACACGGTAACGCTCACGAGCGGGAAGTTGCGCACGGCGCTTGCCGATGAAACGAGCACCGGAATCGTATTGCCGATATCGGCAACGGAACCGCCACCCGACGAAGTGCCGGAGCCTGAACCGCCTGAACCCGAACCGCCTGAACCCGAACCGCCTGAACCAGATCCCCCCGAACCCGATCCGCCCGAACCCGAACCGCTCGAACCCGAACCGCCCGAACCCGAACCGCCCGAACTCGATCCGCCCGAACCTGAACCACCCGAACTCGGGCTCTTGCCGCCCGACGCGCCGCCGCTTGCCGCGTCCGACGCCGCCGAGGCCCCTGCGGCTGTGCTGTTCGATACGGCCGGGCCGTCCCCGCCGCCGCCACAACCCGCCAGCAGCATGCTCGCGCTGAGCGCACAAACCATCATGATCCTGTTCATTGCGCGTTCCCAGCTCATTGGATCAGGTCGGCGTTGAAGCCTTGCGGCAGCGCCTTGGGCAACCACGCACGGCCCGTCAATGCACCCATATGGCCGCCCGTCTCGACGACGAGGTCAGGCTGATGCATGGCAACCGGCCCGTAGCCGCCGCGCCGTGCCGACTGCGCCACCGCCAGCCCCTTTTGCCAGACGGGAAAGTAGTTGCGGCCCAGCAGCGCGTCGAGCGAGCCGATACGCGGGCCACGCCAGGAAACGGCAAAGACGGTGCCGCTGGCGTCGAGATACTCATGGATCACGGTGTCGTTTTCGAGCATGGTCGTCGTGACGGTCCACGTCACGGTGGCCGCGTTGACGGCTGCCATCAAGCGCGTAGCCGGCGTCCGCTGCGCATCAGGAAATGCGAGCGCGCCGCCCAATCCCGCCCATGCGGGCGCAGCGGCGAGTCCTATCGCCACCGCCGTACCCACCGTCAGAATTCCTTTCATGTTGTAGTCCTTAGTAAATCGGTGACGTGCAATCAATAGTCGACGCCTCGCACCGAGCGTGCGAGCGAGTCTAAGCGGGTCGCGGCGTGCACACGGTGACCGGCTAATCGAAATGACTATTTGAATTCTTCACGCCATTACGACGCATCAGCGTCTTACACGCTGAAAGCCCTTGTTCATGGGGGGCGGACGTGCTCAGGCACGGCGACGAGAGGCCACGGACCGCCCTGGCGAACGGTCACATCCTGTCGCATCGTTGTAACAACTCGAAAAATCAGTGGCGCTCGCGTAATTGCATTGAAGGGCGCTATGTCTTAGCGTTTCAGGATGCGCGGGCGCGCAAGGTCAGACCGGCACGAGCGCACCGCCCAATCCCGTTCTGGAGATCGTCGTGAAAAGGTCGAAATGGATGTTCGGGGCCGCCACGGCCGCTCTGGCTGCCCTTGCCGGCGCGAGCGGCGCGGCAAACGCCGCGCGCGTGGGTGTTTTCATCGGCGGCGGCGTACCCTATTACTACCCGGTAGCCCCGGTGCCTTACTACTATGCGCCGGGGCCCGTGATCGTCGCGCCGCCCCCGCAAGCGCCCGAGTACATCGAGCAGGGCCAGCAACAGGCGCAAGCGCCAGGCAACGACTACAACGAGAGCGAAAACAGCGACACGTGGTATTACTGCGACGCGTCAAAAACCTACTATCCGTATGTGAAGCAATGCTCGTCAGGCTGGCGCGCCGTGCCGGCCCAGCCCGCGCCTTCGAACTGATCCGACTACATCGAGTTGCACATGAAAACGACCTGTCTCGCGCTGCTCGCCGCTGCGGGCCTTTTGAGCGCATGCGCCGTGGTCCCGGCCGGACCGAGCGTGATGGCCCTGCCGGGCACCGGCAAGAGCTTCGACCAGTTCCGCAACGACGACTACAACTGTCGCCAGTTCGCCTTCCAGCAGGTGGGCGGCGCCACCACCAACCAGGCCACGACCAATACCGCCGTGGGCAGCGCCGTGGTCGGCACGGCGCTCGGCGCTGCCGCGGGCGCCGCGTTCGGCGGCGGCAACGGTGCGGCCATCGGCGCGGGCGCCGGCCTGCTCGCGGGCAGCGCGGTCGGCATGGGCAACGTACAAGGCTCGGCCTACGACGTCCAGCGCCGTTACGACTACGCGTATCTCCAGTGCATGTACGCCACCGGCAACCGCGTTCCCGTGCCGGGCGGCATGCAGACGCAACAGCCGTACTATCAGCCTCAGCAGCGCTATCTGCCGCCTCCGCCGCCCGGGTCGCCGCCCCCGCCGCCCCCGGGTTCGTATTGATCGGCGCTGCGTTATTTCATGCTCGCCTTCACCTGAACTGATTCGGCATCCGAATAAGCGCCGTGCGCCGTGCTGGCCCCGCCCGCGGCCACGCGTGGGTGCGCAAGCGGCAGGCTCACGCGTTGCACAGCGCCTGTCTGCCGATCGATCAACGTCATCTCCTGCGAGCCGGTTCCAGCCCTCATCTTGCCATCCGGCGCGCCCTTGTCCTCCAGCAGCGGTTGCAGCACCGGCGCGAGCGACTTCAGCAACTGCACTGAAAGCGCGCTCGTGAACGAGTAGCGGGCCGCATAGGGCTCGTGCACCCACGCAGTGAGCGTGCCGTAGAAACGATCGCCGATGACGAACACGAACGTCGCGCAGCGGTTCACCTTGCGCGACTCGATCAGGCGGGCGCCCGGCGCATACACGTTAAAGCGCTGATCGCCCGTGCCGGTCTTACCGTAGACCGGCAGCGTCTTGCCGCCGGGGAACGCCATGCCGTCGGCGAGCCGCTTGGCCGTGCCGCCTTCCACCACCGAAGCCAGCAACTCGCGCGCGACCTGCGCGATTTCCGGCGAGATGAGCGGCTGCGGCGGCGTGGCAGCATGCACGAAGCGCGTTTCGTACGGTGTGCCGCGCGCGAAGTCGAGCGATTCGAAGCTATGCGTCGGCAACTTCTCGCCGTTGCTGGAGATGAGGCCGATCAGATAAGCGAGCGCCGAAGGCCGGTCGCCCGACGCGCCAATCGCCGCGCCATACGAAGGCGTGATGTTGTCGAACGGGTAGCCGAGCGCACGCCACGACTTGCCGATCTCGGCGTACGCCTTCATTTCGATCATGCGGCGAATGCGCCGGCTCTGTGTCGCGTAATAGCGCGTCTTGAAGAGCCACTTGTAGGTATAGAGGCGCACGTCGCGGCTCTGCGCCTGGATCTGCGCGAGCGTCGCCTCGGGGTGCGTGTGCAGGTAGTTGAGCAGCCACAGTTCGAGCGGATGAATACCTGCGATATAGCCGCGGTCGTTGAGATTGAATTTGTCGATCGCATACTTGTTGTAGTACCCGGCGAGATCGTCGTCGCTGAGCCACTGGAACTTGGTGTTCTTCAGTTGCGCGCGCATCTGCGCGTTGAACCACGCCGGGTCGCCGTCCGGGTTCGCGCTGCGCAGCACCGTCGCGATCCGCGCAGGCCCCTTGCGCGTGTGCTTGAGCAGGATCTGCAGCGCCTCGTCGTTGCTCTTGCCCGCGTAGCGCATGTAGAAGCGCTTCATGTAGACCTGGCTCTCGCCATCGGCGAACTGCGTGAGGTAGTGGTTGCGCACCGCCGGATCGTCGAGGTAAGCCGAGGGCGGCCCCGACACCTGGATCATCTCGTAGTGGACGATGTCGCGCATGAGCCGCACGAACACGAGATTCACCGAATGCTGGAACGCGCTCTGCACGGTGAGGATCTGCGCGTTCTCGCTCGACTCGAAATTGGTGAAGCTTTGCGCGCCGCCGCCCGTGTAGAAGGTCTCGCCCGGATTCGCGGAATATTTGCGCTGCACCGCCGCTTCGAGCATCGAGGGCAGCGAATGATCGCGCGTCGTCGAGAGATAGTCGAGCGCCCAGCGCGTGAGCGCGTCGCTCGGGTCGACCTGCGGGATCATCGCGCGCAGCGTCTTGGGATCTTCGTTGGCGTACTTCGAGTTCAACGCGCTCACGATCTGCAAATATGTGATGAGCGTGCGCAGCTTCGCAGTCGAGCCGAGATTCAGCCGCGCGCCGGAATTGATGTCGAACGGCTGGTTCACGCTGTCGGTCTGCACGCGCACGACGTTCTCGTTGCCGCGCCGCTCGAACAGCGCGAAGCTATAGGCGATCTTCGACGGATCGTCGGCGGGCGTGAGCATCTTGTCGCCCACCAGCCCCGCCGCGCGCGCGCCGTCCTTGGTCGCCGCATCGGCGAGCCGGTCGTTCACAGCCTGCTGCACGGCGTCGTCGAGCGTGGACGTGGCGGACAGATCGAGACGGTCGAGATCGTAGATCGTCTTCAGCCCTAGCGACTGCATCAATTGCGTGCGCATCGTGAGCACCGTCTTGCGCTCAACGTAGGAGGCCGGCGCGCGCGGCTTGGACTTCGTGCGATCGAGCGTGAGCTGCGTCGCGAGCGCGGCGTCGCGCAGCGCGGGCGAAATCACGCCGCCGCTGCCGAGCAGGCGCAGATAGCTGTCGGTGAGCTTGGCAAGCGCGTCGTTGTTCTTCTGCAGGAAATACGAGGGCGCGCGCTGGGCGATCAAGAGCGAGAGCACCTGGCGGAATGCGAGCGCCTGCTCGTCGAGCGTCGTTTCCGACACGGGCTCGCGCAGAATGCGGTTGACGTCGCGGAAGTCGCGCCCGTACCAGGCCGCGAGGCCGTCACCGAGACCGTTGACTTCGCCCACGCCAGCCTTCGCCGAGAGCGGCACGGAATTCAGGTAATGCACGAGAATCTGCTGGCGCGCGGGCATGGTTTGCGGGCCGTCGAGATAGGCGCGCACCGAGGCCGACGCGATCTGGCGCAGCTTCTCGGGCGGCGTCGCGGTGCGCCCGCCATCGGAATGGCGGAACTTCTCGATTTGCGTGGCGAGCGTGCTGCCGCCCGGCGTGTGCTGATGCCGGTTCACGAGCCGAGCGCCCTGATCGACGAGTGCGCGGCTAAAGCGCCCCCAGTCGATGGCCGGATTGCGGTTCGGCTGATCGGCGGCGAGCAGGTATTTGTCTTCGATGAAGAGCAGCGAGTCGCGCACGAGCGGCGGCACGGCGTCGAAGTTCTCGTAGGTGCGCTGCGGATAACGCGTGTGGAACAGCGTCGCGCCGTTCGTATCGCGCAGCACGATGCCGGCCTGGTCCTTTTCTTCATAAGGGAGGAAAAGGCCTTCGTCGGCGAGCGCGATCATGCGCGCGGAATCGCGCGCCTGCGCTGCCACGGTGAAGCCGCGCTGTTCGAGACGCGCGGTGAACGCCGGCAACTGGGCATAACCAAGCCGCACGTCGTAAGGGCCATTCGTCGTGGGGAAGCGAATGCTGTGGCTCTGCCCCGGCTCGACCGCGAAGCCGATGTCGCGCGTGAGTTCGGAGAAATAGCGCGCCTGAAGTCTTGACGTATCGATTTCGATCTGGACGATGCGCACCAGGATAGCGATGGCAACCAGAATCGCGAGGACGAAACCCCATTTGATCCACCGCCAGACCGAACCGGCATGGGTGGCAGGAAGAGGAAAACGGACCGACGGGCGGCTCATGGTTATTCTCCCTGACGTCGCGCCAGATCGCGGGTACACCGCTGAGATAGTCTATCTCGCCTGGGTGATTCGTGGGCGGCCGTATCGCGCTGCGGCGACGTCAGTCGCGTGCCCGCAACAGCCATGCCCGGCGCGCAGGGCCCCCTGCACAGCCGAGCCCGAATCGCTACTCGTGTTTCCACTGTATGCGGGCTGTGTGTCGCGCGCATGGCGTTGGCCCACGGACATCGCACGACGCCGGCACGCGATGTGCTGCCGCTATAATCTTCAGTTCCTTGTCGCTCGCGGCCGCCCGTTCCGGTCGCCCACCCGGTCGCAAACGAGACATATGAAGAAACTTGCCGTACCCCTCGCCCTTTCGCTCAGCCTCGGCGCTTGCGCCTGGTTCCAGGGCAATCCGGATTCCGGCCAGCCCGTCATCGATTCCACGACCAACCGGTCGGTTCAGGATGTCGTCTCGTGCCTGACGGCGCAGGCCACCAGGCACGGTGTGAGCTTCCAGACGAGCGCGCTGCCGCAGGGCGAAATGCTCGACTTCGGCGATTCGAACATCATCAAGATTCGCGCCGACAACGGCACGACCACCTATCGCTTCTACCCCGGCAAGCGTCATTCGGGGAACCTGTGGATCGAGAGCGCGAGCAAGACCTGCGCGCCCTGAGGCAACGTGTTTTGCGCCACGCAGCGCAAGCCTGCTTAACACGCGCTTACGGGCGCGTTCAAATTGATTACGGGCTGTAACGGCATGTAGTACGGCGACATATCGCCAGAAGCGGGATTTAAGAATCGCTTAAGTCTTCGTCCGCATCATCGCCTCACCCCGGAAGAAACGCAGCAGGAGATGCCCGTGGACTGGACTGGATTGAAGAAGCATCAAGCAGCAACCGAAGCGCGGCCGGCCAGGCCCGCGAAGCGCACGATACTGCGGCGCCTGCTGAGCCATCACGAGCTCGCCACGCTGCTGCTGTTGCTGCACGCGCCCATCAATGCAAGCGCCAAGCCCGAGATCACCACGCTGCGCGAAGCCGGTCTCGTCGAGCAAGTGCCCGGCGACACCACCGCGGGCGACGCGCTGATCCGCCTGACGCCCGAGGGCAATGCGGTGCTGCAGGGGCTCGGCATCGCGCGCTGATACTGCTCACAAGCGGGCGCAAGCAAGAAATAGCAAAACGGCGGCACGCCAAAAGCGTGCCGCCGTTTTTCATTGGCCAGTGACGCGAATCACTCCGTCATGGGTGCCGTGCATCACGCCGCCGCGAGTTCGTCGAGCGACACCGATTCGTCCTGCAAGCGCAGCAACCGGTAGCCGCTCTTGTAGACGGGCTGCAGACGAAAACCGTTGTGCTCTTCGATCTCCAGCAGCACGCGCAGGCGCGAGACATGACTGTCGATGGTGCGCGTGAGCGTATGCAGCTCGCGCCCCCAGACCATCGCGTAGATATGATCGCGCGAGAGTACGCGGCCGATATTCGCGAAAAACAGCGAAGCGAGCCGGTACTGCGTGCCCGACAATTCGACGGGCTTGCCATGCACCGTGACGGTCTGGCGGCGCATGTCGAAGTGATACGGGCCGACCTCGAGCGCCACGTTGTCGTAACGATCCGGAAAGGCGCGCCGCAGCAGCGCATTCACGCGCGCGCGAAACACCGACGGACACACCGGCAGACTCACGTAGTCGTCCGCTCCCACCGAGAACGCGCGCACGACGCTCTCGTCCGAGTCGTCCTCGGAAGCGAACAGCACCGGAATCTGATTGCCGTTCACGGCGCGCACCGTCTTCAGCAATTCCGCGCCCGAAAGACGCGATCCCTGCCAGTCGAGCACGAGCATGTCGACGGTGGACGCGGCCAGCGCCTTGGCGAGCGTGATGCCGTCGCTGAACGGCATGCATGCGTGGCCGCTTTGCGTGAGCGTCCGCTCGATCAACCCGCGCTGGCCAGCGTCGCGCTGGAGAATTGCGATGCGCATAGAAACCTCCCTTTTCCGAACAAAGCGCGAGCAATTCTGTGGAGATGTGCAAAGGCAGCCCATAAGAGGACTCTGAATTGCAACCAGGAGCGGGTAATTCCTGCGACGTCGGCGTGAAGACCTGACAGGCCCGCTGCCGAGACGATGGCAGGCGCCGCCATGCTTCGATCTTTCACGTCGCACTGAAACGTCATGGCGGCCCGCGTTCTAAGATACGTCGCATGAATACGCCATCGGCCCCTTCGCCCCGCTCCCCATACTTCACGCCCGCGCTCATGCGCGTAGTGGGCACCGTGAGCGTGGGCTTCGTCGTGACGCAACTCGACGTCACCATCGTCAACATCGCGCTGGCGCGCATCGCTACCGACCTGCACGCGAACGTCGCCGGGCTGCAATGGATCGTCGACGCCTACACGCTCGCCTTCGCCGTGCTGATGCTCTCGGGCGGCGTGCTCGGCGATCGCTACGGCGCGCGCCGCATGTACGCGGCCGGGCTCGTGATGTTCGCTCTCGCCTCGTTGGCCTGCGGGCTCGCGGCCAACCCGGCCTTGCTGATCGCGGCGCGCGCGCTGCAAGGCGCCGGCGCGGCCGCGATGCTGCCCAACTCGCTCGCGCTCCTGAACGAGGCCTGCCGCCACGAACGCACGCTGCGCGCCCGTGCCGTGGGTTTCTGGACCGCCGCCGGCGCGATTTCGATCGCCGCCGGACCGATTGCCGGCGGCCTGCTGATCGCCGCCTTCGGCTGGCGCAGCATCTTTCTCGTCAATCTGCCGCTCTGCGCGGCAGGCCTCGCGGCCACGCTGGCGTGGATTCCTGCATCGCGCAACGCAAGCAGCGTGGCTGCGAACGCCCCGGCGCAGCGCCCGCGCAGCCTCGACCTGCGCGGCCAGTTGCTTGCCGTCGTCGCCCTCACGGCGTTCACCGGCGCGGTGATCGAGTGGCGGCCGCTCGGCTTCGCGCACTGGGCCGTGTGGGGCGGCTTCGTGCTGGCGCTGGCCGCAGGCGCCGCGTTCGTCACGCTCGAAGCGCGCATCGAAGCCCCCATGCTGCCGCTCGCCATGCTGCGCAACCGCATCTTCAGCACGGCCGTGCTATTCGGCGTGTGCGTGAATCTGACCTACTACGGCACCGTGTTCGTGCTCGCGCTGTTCCTGCAGCATGCGCGCGGCCAGTCGCCGTTGCAGGCCGGGCTCACCTTCATCCCGCTCACGGGCGGCTTCCTGCTCTCCAACATCGCGAGCGGACACGTGGTCGCGCGCTACGGCACGCGCTTGCCGATGATCGGCGGCGCGCTGGTGGCGGGGCTCGGCTATGCGCTGCTGATTCCTGTCGATGCGAACACGCCGCTGATCGCGCTGCTCGCGGCGTTTCTGCTGATTCCCGGCGGCATGGGACTCGCGGTGCCGGCCATGACCACGACGGTGCTGGCCTCGGTCGAACCGGCCCGCGCGGGCACGGCATCGGCATTGCTCAATACGGCGCGCCAGGCGGGCGGCGCGGTGGGCGTGGCGGCGTTCGGCGCGCTCACGGGCAGCGGCGCGGCGGCGCAGGTCGTGAGCGGCCTGCACGCGGATACGGCAATCTCGGCCATGCTGCTTCTGGTGGCGGCATGCCTCGCCTGGAGCATGCGCTCGGACGCGACGGCCCCTGCCACTCTCAACGTCACGCACACGAGCGCACCGCGCCGGGGAAAACGCGCATACGAATCAGGCGTGGAAGACAACGAAGCCGCGCGCGGCTAGAGCGACGCTTCCTGAATTGCACCCGTGCTCAGCGCACGTTCGATCAGCCCTTCGGTTTGCGCCTTGCGAATGGCATGCGCGATCAGCCGGTCGGGCTCCTCGAGTTCGGCCTTGAGTGTGCCGAGCAGCCCCGAGGCATCGAGTATCACCAGCGTCTTCGCGGTATCGGCGGTGCTGATCAGCACGCGGCGCGTGCCGTCCTCGGCCAGGCTCGCGCAGAACTGCCCGGCCCGGCCCCCCACGTTGAATTCGAAGTGTTCTATCACAGCGGGCTCCCAAGTTTCCTGGTGGATCTTGTTCGTTATAGGCGTGCCGCATGTAACGGTGTGGGCAACCGGGCTAGCCTTCAGCCCCGCAGCCCGCTGCGCGGCGCACGCAGCCCATCGAAAGAAGCACGTCCCGCGCCCGTTACCGCGAGCAGCAGGAACCCGCCCGCGATCGCGATGTTTTTCCAGAAATGCACGACCGCGTCCTGTTGACGCGCGGCCTCGGTGATATTCCAGAAGTCATGCCCAAGTACCGCCGTGACGATGGTGTAAGCGGCCAGCACGAATGCCACGAAGCGCATGCGCACGCCGAACACGAGCGCGAGTCCGCCGAGCAACTCCACTCCGGTGGCAACGGGCGCCATGAATTGCGCATAAGGCACGCCATGCGCATGCAGATAAGCGATGAACCCCGCGTACCCCAAAAGCTTCATGGCGCCGCCCCATAAAAACAGAATCGCGAGCGCAATTCGGGCGATGAAGATGATCAGGGAATCCGCGGGACGTGTCATGAAGGGCTCCGATATGCAATATGGCAGTGACATCGGTCTCTTCCTACAGTTCCCTACTTAATGGATTACGCGTATATCAACAGACAGATCGGCGGACCGCGAGTCAGCGCCCGAGAACGAAACCGACATCGGGCGGCAGCAGTCGCCGCCCCGGCAGATATTGATTTGCACTGCCATCTATGTGGCAGCCGGAAACGCCCTTGCGGCGCCCGCGATCCGCGTTTACCCGCACGCGCTCGCCTTCGGAGACCGGCTTGCTGGCACGCTCAATGCTTATGACGCATGCCGTGTCCGCGGTGTGCGTCGAGCCAGCGCGACACGCGCTCTTCGAGCACGCCCCGGCTATGGCGCGACAC
Source organism: Paraburkholderia sp. A3BS-1L (assembly GCF_051125215.1). Taxonomy (NCBI): domain Bacteria; kingdom Pseudomonadati; phylum Pseudomonadota; class Betaproteobacteria; order Burkholderiales; family Burkholderiaceae; genus Paraburkholderia; species Paraburkholderia sp. A3BS-1L. The sequence continues at coordinate 99,082 of NZ_CP120443.1, forward strand.
GGCCCAGATGGCGGCGCTCACCACCACCATCACGATCGGGCCTAGCAGATAAGCAACAACCGTTTCCCTCATGGCCATCTCCTGTCGTTGGGACTTGGTGCTTTAGCGCTTGGTCCCACCCATGCAACGCCCGCCATGCTATCAACCAAATTGTGAGATATGAATTCTAGGCGAAACGCGGGGACATCGATAAGCGCCTTGCGCGAACGTCGCAAACATTTTTTCGCGCGGATTGCTTATGACACGGGACCATTACCTCACCGGTAATCGACCGGGCGCGTCTTTTCGCTAGAATCGGCCGCATGAACCCGCTCGCGAACGCCTTCGTGGCCTCCTCCGCCTTCCAGCCGGCCATCGGCACGGCGCGCCGCAGCGTGGGCGAGCTGTTGCGCGAATGGCGATTGCGCCGCCGCATGAGCCAGATGCTGCTCGCGAACGAAGCGGACATTTCCACGCGGCACCTGAGTTTCGTGGAGTCGGGCCGCTCGCTGCCCAGCCGCGAGATGGTCATGCATCTGGCCGAACGCCTCGACGTGCCGCTGCGCGAACGCAACGCGCTGCTGGTTGCGGCGGGTTATGCGCCGCTCTACCGGGAGCGCGCGCTCGACGACCCGCAGCTCGCGGCGGCGCGCGAAGCGGTCGAGCTGGTGCTGCGCGGCCACGAGCCCTACCCCGCGCTCGCGGTCGACCGGCACTGGAATATCGTGGCGGCCAATGCCTCGCTCGCGCCGCTCGTCGGCGACGCCTCAGCCGCGCTGCTGGCCGCGCCCGTAAATGCGCTGCGTCTTTCACTGCATCCCGAGGGCGTGGCGCCGCGCGTCGTCAACTGGCATGCGTGGCGCGCGCATCTGCTCACGCGCTTGCAGCGGCAGATCGAAGCGAGCGCCGATCCCACCCTCGTCGCACTCCACGACGAACTGGCCGCCTATCCCGCGCCGCCGCAGGCAACTCCCGCCAGCGCCGAGCCGGTTCAGCACGCAATTGCCGTGCCGCTGCGCATACGAACCGCGCTCGGCGAGCTATCGTTTTACAGCACGACCACCGTATTCGGCACGCCCGTCGACATTACGCTTTCCGAACTCGCGATTGAAGCGTTTTTCCCCGCCGATTCACAAACCGCACAAACGTTGCGCACACAATCAGTTTGAGACGCCATATAGATGGCGTGGTGCCTCGATTCAAAATTCGAGCCAAGCGCTAATTCAGATTTCCGACGTATTCATCAAGATCATGAAAACCGTTGCTTAATCGATTCGATGCGGATTTTGGAATTTTGTGCGACTCATCGCGTTCGACGGCTTCGATTCGTTGCGCGCGCCCCCTCGACCGCCCCCCGGGGGCTTCCCCAATCCCCTCTAGCAATCCCGGAAATTCCTCGAATAATCATTGCCACGCTATTCCCATAAAAATATAACGAAAACGATTCCAAACATTTAAACCCGACCATTCAAAAAACGGCTGAATACCCAATCGTGCACAATGACCGCGAGGGACCAGTATTCATTCAAATTGCATTGCATGCACGGTGCGTAAAAATCCGCATCGCCAATGGAATTTATTTCTTGCACTCTCTTTACTTCTTTACGATCTTCCCCTTAAATCACACCTGTCCCTGCCACAGTAGCTGGAGATGCCATGAGTCATTTTCTTGATCGTCTGCGTTACTTCACTACTGCCAGGCCGCAATTCGCGGACGGCCACGGCGCCGTGACCGACGAAGACCGCAAATGGGAAGACGCTTATCGCACGCGCTGGGCCCATGACAAGATCGTGCGCTCCACGCATGGCGTCAATTGCACCGGCTCGTGCTCATGGAAGATCTATGTGAAGGGCGGCATTGTCGCGTGGGAAACGCAGCAGACCGACTATCCGCGCACGCGCCCCGACATGCCCAACCACGAGCCGCGCGGCTGCTCGCGCGGCGCCTCGTACTCCTGGTACCTCTATAGCGCGAACCGCCTGAAATATCCGCTCGTGCGCAGCGCGCTCGTGAAGCTGTGGCGCGAGAAGCGCCGCACGCTCTCGCCCGTGCAAGCGTGGGCCGCCATCGTCGACGACGGCGAGGCGCGCCAGAGCTACCAGTCGCGGCGCGGCCTCGGCGGCTTCGTGCGCGCCGACTGGAGCGAAGTGACCGAGCTCGTCGCCGCGGCCAACGTCCATACGATCAAGCGACACGGCCCCGACCGCGTGGTGGGCTTCTCGCCCATTCCCGCCATGTCGATGGTCTCGTATGCGGCCGGCTCGCGCTATCTCTCGCTGATCGGCGGCGTATGCCTCTCGTTCTACGACTGGTATTGCGACCTGCCGCCGGCCTCGCCGCAAACGTGGGGCGAGCAGACCGACGTGCCGGAATCGGCCGACTGGTACAACTCCTCGTTCATCATGCTGTGGGGGTCGAACGTGCCGCAAACGCGCACGCCCGACGCGCATTTCATGGTGGAGGCGCGCTATCGCGGCGCGAAGATCGTGTCGATCTTCCCCGATTACGCCGAAGGCGCGAAGTTTGGCGACATCTGGCTGCATCCCAAGCAAGGCACCGACGCCGCACTCGCGCTCGCGATGGGCCACGTGATCCTGAAGGAATATCATCTCGCCGGCAAAAGCACATATTTCGCCGATTATTGCCGCCGCTTCACGGACATGTCGTGCCTCGTCACGCTCACGGAGCGCGACGGCCAGTACGTGCCCGATCGCTACCTGCGCGCCTCCGACTTCGCCGATTCTCTTGGCCAGACCAACAATCCGGACTGGAAGACCGTCGTGATCGATTCCGCGAACGGCGCGTTCGCGGCGCCGCTCGGCTCGGCGGGCTTCCGCTGGGGCCAGCAGGAAGGCGGCGACCTCGGCAAGTGGAACCTGCGCGAGGAAAACGCCCAGGGCGCATCGCTCGTGCCGGCGCTCTCGCTGGTCAAAGGCCACGATCAAGTGGTGGACGTGGCGTTCCCATACTTCGGCAACCTCGCGCACGCGCACTATTCGCATACCGATCATCAGTCGGTGCTGAGCCGCCGCATTGGCGTGCGCCGCGTGGCGACGCGCGACGGCGAGAAGCTCGTGGCCACCGTCTACGATCTCTTCATCGCGAACTACGGCCTCGATCAGGGCCTCGGCGGCAAGGACGTCGCGCAAAGCTATGACGACGACGTGCCGTACACGCCCGCATGGCAGGAAGCGATCACCGGCGTGAAGCGCGCCGACGTGATCAACGTCGCTCGCCAGTTTGCGGAAAACGCGGACAAGACCCAGGGCAAGTCGATGGTGATCATCGGCGCGGGCATCAATCACTGGTATCACATGGACATGGCGTACCGCGCCATCATCAACATGCTGGTGATGTGCGGCTGCGTGGGCCAGTCGGGCGGCGGCTGGTCGCATTATGTCGGCCAGGAGAAGCTGCGCCCGCAAACGGGCTGGACCGCGCTGGCATTCGCGCTCGACTGGAGCCGCCCGCCGCGCCACATGAACGCCACCTCGTTCTTCTACGCGCACACCGACCAGTGGCGCTACGATCCGATGAACCCCACCGACCTGCTCTCGCCGCTCGCGGACAAGTCGGCGTATCACGGCACGCCCATCGACTACAACGTACGCGCCGAGCGCATGGGCTGGCTGCCCTCGGCGCCGCAGCTCGGGTGCAATCCGCTCGAACTCGGGCGCGCGCTCGGCGACGCCACGCAGGCAGGCGCGGCAGTGGCGGGCAAGCTCAAGGACGGCAGCCTCAAGCTCGCCTGCGAGGACCCCGACAACCCCGCCTCGTTCCCGCGCAACCTGTTCGTATGGCGCTCCAATCTGCTCGGCTCCTCGGGCAAGGGGCACGAGTACTTCCTCAAGCATTTGCTCGGCACCACTAACGGCGTGCAGGGCGAGGAAGTCGCGAAGAATGGCGCAGAGCGTCCCGAAGAAGTCGTCTGGCACGATGAAGCGCCGCGCGGCAAGCTCGACCTGCTCTGCACGCTGGACTTCCGCATGTCCACCACCTGCATGTACTCGGACGTCGTGCTGCCCACGGCCACCTGGTACGAGAAGGACGACATGAATACGTCCGACATGCATCCGTTCATTCACCCGCTCTCCGCGGCCGTCGATCCGGCCTGGCAAGCGAAGAGCGATTGGGAAATCTTCAAGGGCATCGCGAAGCGCTTTTCGGAATTGAGCGTGGGCCACCTCGGCAAGGAGCGCGACGTGGTGCTCTCGCCCATTGCGCACGATGCGCCGGGCGAGCTCGCGCAGCCGTTCGGCGTCGCCGACTGGAAACGTGGCCAGTGCGAGCCGGTGCCGGGCAAGACCATGCCTGGGGTGACCGTGATCGAGCGCAATTACCCCGAGACGTATCACCGCTTCACCTCGCTCGGGCCGCTGATGGACAAGCTCGGCAATGGCGGCAAGGGCATCAGCTGGAACACCGAGGACGAAGTGAACGAGCTCGGCGCCCTCAACTATCGCTATCCGAACGAGCCGAAGTCCGGCGACGCCGCGGGCCGCCCGCGCATCGAAACCGCGCTCGACGCAGCCGAAACGATTCTCTCGCTTGCCCCCGAAACCAATGGCGAAGTGGCGGTCAAAGCGTGGGAAGCGCTCGGCAAGATCACCGGCGTGCGGCACGAACATCTGGCCGAGGCGCGTGCCGACGAGAAAATTCGCTTCCGCGATATCCAGTCCCAGCCGCGCAAGATCATTTCGTCGCCCACGTGGAGCGGCATCGAATCGGAACACGTGTCGTATAACGCGGGCTACACCAACGTGCACGAGCTGATCCCGTGGCGCACGCTGAGCGGCAGACAGCAGCTTTATCAGGATCACGAATGGATGCGCGCATTCGGTGAAGCCCTGTGCGTGTACAAGCCGCCCATCGACACGGGCAGCTACGCGCACATGGAAGGCACGCGCTCGAACGGCAATCCCGAGATCGCGCTGAACTTCATCACGCCGCACCAGAAATGGGGCATTCACAGCACCTACACCGACAATCTGCTCATGCTCACGCTCTCGCGCGGCGGGCCGATCGTGTGGATCTCCGAGAAGGACGCCGCGCAGATCGGCGTGGTCGACAACGACTGGATCGAGTGCTTCAACTCGAACGGCGCGCTATGCGCGCGAGCCGTGGTAAGCCAGCGCATTCCGCGCGGCATGGTGATGATGTACCACGCGCAGGAGAAGATCGTGAACACGCCGGGCTCGGAAATCACCGGCACGCGCGGCGGCATTCACAACTCGGTCACGCGCATTTCGGTCAAGCCCACGCACATGATCGGCGGCTATGCGCAACTGGCTTACGGCTTCAATTACTACGGCACGGTCGGCTCGAACCGCGATGAGTTCCTGCTCGTGCGCAAGATGAAGAAGATCGACTGGCTCGACAGCGAAGAAACGCCCGTAGGCAACCTGCCGTCCCCCGTCAATGCTCCAGTCAATGCGGCCGCCCGCGAAGGAGAAACGTCATGAAGGTGCGCGCGCAGATTGCGATGGTGCTGAACCTCGACAAGTGCATCGGCTGCCACACGTGCTCGGTCACCTGCAAGAACGTCTGGACGAGCCGCGAGGGCATGGAGTACGCGTGGTTCAACAACGTCGAAACCAAGCCCGGCATCGGCTATCCGAAGGAGTGGGAGAACCAGGAGAAGTGGCGCGGCGGCTGGGTGCGCAAGGCCGACGGCAAGATCGAGCCGCGCCAGGGCAACAAGTGGCGCCTGCTCGCGAAGATCTTCGCCAACCCGCATCTGCCCGAGATCGACGACTACTACGAGCCGTTCACCTTCGATTACGCGCATCTGCAGGAAGCCGGCAACACCAGGGCGATGCCGGTCGCGCGGCCGCGCTCGCTCGTGAGCGGCGAGCGCATGGAAAAAATCGAATGGGGGCCGAACTGGGAAGAGATTCTTGGCGGCGAGTTCGAGAAGCGCGCGAAAGACTATAACTTCGAGAACGTGCAGAAGAACATCTACGGACAGTTCGAAAACACCTTCATGATGTATCTGCCGCGTCTGTGCGAGCATTGCCTCAATCCGGCGTGCGTGGCCTCCTGCCCCTCCGGCTCGATCTACAAGCGCGAGGAAGACGGCATCGTGCTGATCGACCAGGACAAGTGCCGCGGCTGGCGCATGTGCGTGTCCGGCTGCCCCTACAAGAAGATCTACTACAACTGGAAAAGCGGCAAGGCCGAGAAGTGCATCTTCTGCTATCCGCGCATCGAGGCGGGACAGCCAACGGTGTGCTCGGAAACCTGCGTGGGGCGCATCCGCTACCTTGGCGTGCTGCTCTACGACGCCGACCGCATCGAGCAAGCCGCAAGCGTGGCCGACGAGAAGGACCTCTATCAGGCGCAGCTCGACGTGTTCCTCGATCCGTTCGATCCGGCCGTGATCGAGCAGGCCGCGCGCGACGGCGTTCCGCAGGCGTGGATCGACGGCGCGCAGCGCTCGCCGGTCTACAAGATGGCGATCGACTGGAAGATCGCGTTCCCGCTGCACCCCGAGTACCGCACGCTGCCGATGGTCTGGTACGTGCCGCCGCTCTCGCCGATCAATTCGGCCGCGAACAGCGGCGACCTCGGCATGAACGGCTACCTGCCCGACGTGGAGGCGCTGCGCATTCCGCTGCGCTATCTGGCGAATCTGCTGACCGCCGGCGACGAGCAACCCGTAAAGTTGGCGCTCGAGCGCATGCTCGCGATGCGTGCGTTCATGCGCGCGCGTCACGTGGACCGCGTCGATGCCACCCAGGTGCTCGATCAAGCGGGGCTTTCGCTGCATCAGGTCGAGGAGATGTACCGCTATCTCGCGATCGCGAATTACGAAGACCGCTTCGTGATTCCCACCACGCACCGCGAATATGCGGAAGACGCCTTCGATCTGCGCTCGGGTTGCGGCTTCACCTTCGGCAACGGCTGCTCGGACGGCCGCAGCGAGGCCAGCCTGTTTGCCCCCAAGACCGGCTCGCGCCGTATTCCGATTCAGGAGATCTGAATGTTTGCGCCACGCCCTCCCAATCGCCTCACGTTCCGGCTGCTTGCCGCGTGCCTCGAGTACCCGACCGAAGCGCTGATCAGCGCGCTCGACGAGGCGCGCGAACTCGTGCAAGGCGAACGCGCGCTGCGCGGCGAGACGCGCGAGCATCTGCTGCGCTTTCTCGACTATCTCGGCTCGCGCGACCTGCTCTCGCTCCAGGAGAACTACGTTGCGCTGTTCGACCGCGGCCGCGCCACCTCGCTGCATCTGTTCGAGCATGTGCACGGCGAGTCGCGCGAGCGCGGCCAGGCGATGATCGACCTGAAGCAGATGTACGAGCGCCATGGGCTGCTGCTCGGCCCCGCGCAGCTGCCCGACTACCTGCCGGTATTCCTCGAATATCTGTCGATCCTCGAAGCCGGCGAGGCGCGCTCGCTGCTCGGCGAAACCCTCTCGATTCTGCAGGCGATCACTGCCGAGCTGAGCCGCCGCAACAGCCATTACGCGTATGTGACGGGTGCGGTGCTCGCGCTCGCGGGCAACACCGAAACGGCGCTGCCTGAGGAGGCCCACGACGACGACGCGAACGCGCCGCACGACGGCCAGGATCTCGATGCGCTCGATGCCGCCTGGAGCGAGGAGCCGGTGAAATTCATGGGCAATGCGCAGCCGGCGGTGGCGCCCGTGGAGTTCCATGCGCGCCGGCCGTCGCGCTGAAAGCCGCACCTGTACACCGCGCGGCCTGCCGCGCATTCAGCAAGGAGCAGTCATGGGCCAATATTTCCACCAGTTTCTGTTCGGCATCTATCCGTACATTTGTCTGGCGGTGCTGCTGTTCGGCTCGCTGGTACGGTTCGACCGCGAGCAATACACCTGGAAGAGCGACTCGTCGCAACTGCTGCGGCGCGGCGCGCTGCGCGCCGGCAGCAACCTCTTTCACTGGGGCATCCTGGTCGTGGTGATGGGTCACTTCGTGGGCTTTCTCGCGCCGCACTGGCTCGTGGCGCCGTTCATCTCGGCGTCGGTGCACCAGCTGCTTGCGATGGTCGCGGGCGGCACCGCAGGCCTCTTCGCCATCATCGGACTCACGATGCTGATCGCGCGGCGCCTCGGCGATGCGCGCATCCGCCACAACAGCAGGACATGGGACATCGTGATCGTGCTGATGCTGTGGGTGCAGCTCGCGCTGGGACTCGGCACCGTGGTGCTCTCGGCGGGCCACATGGACGGCGCGATGTTCGAGCAGCTCACCGACTACGTGAAGGGCATCGTGACGTTCCGCGGCAACATCGCCGGTCTGCTCGACGGCGTGCCGCTCGTCTACCAGACGCACATCGCGCTCGGCTTCACGATCTTCCTCGTTTCGCCGTTCACGCGCATGGTGCATATCTGGAGCGGCATCGCTTCGGTGGCCTATCTGCTGCGTCCGTACCAGCTCGTGCGCAAGCGCTGAAACATCAAGGAGACCGGTCCATGAATGCCGATTCGCAAACCGTGGCGGACGCCGGACATGATGCGCCCGCTCGCGTGAACCATGTCGAAATCGATCTGAACGCGATCGCCGAGGAAAGCCGCCATCATGGCGACGACCCCGATCCGCAGCTCGCAGCGCGCCGCTCGCTGGTGGTGCGCGAACTGCTGCGCCAGCGCGCGGTGCAGCTCGAATTGATCGACGCCGCGAGCCCGCTCGACGACGACGTGCTCGAAGCGCTGCTCACGCGCGAGTTGCGCACGCCGGAGCCGACGCCCGAAGACTGCCGGCGCTTCTACGAACAACACCCCACGCGTTTCATCCGCAACGAGATCGTCTACGCGAGCCATATTCTCTTTGCCGTGACGGACCGCGTGCCGCTCGCGCTGCTGCGCCAGAAAGCCGAGGAAACGCTCAATGCGCTGCTGGCCGCGCCGGAGACCTTCGAGGCGCGCTCCCGCGAACTTTCGAACTGCCCCTCGGCGGGCGTGGGCGGCAGCCTCGGCCAGTTGATGCGCGGCGACACCGTACCCGAGTTCGAGAGCGCACTGTTCGACCATGCCGACGAAGGCCTGCTGCCGCGTCTCGTGCGCACGCGCTTCGGGTTTCACCTCGTGCGCATCGAGCGCCGCGTGGCCGGCGAGCCGGTCGCGTTCGAGGACGCCGCCGACGGCATCGCGCGCTTTCTTGCGGAGCGGGTCCGCCACAAGGCCATTCAGCAATACGTATCGATTCTGGCTTCCGAGGCCACGCTCGAAAATGCCGCCGTCGATGCCGCGGCGAGCCCGCTGGTCCAGTAAGCCAGGCAACCGAGGAAGACGTCATGAATCAGCGCAACATCCCGGCACGCAAGCCCGCGAATGCCGACGCCCCGCCTGTCACGGCCGACGCCAAAGCATGGTCCGTACTGTTCGTGAGCACCTTCGCGTTCCTCGTCTGCTTCGTGGTGTGGATGATGTTCGGAGTGATCGGCGTGGAGTTGCGCGACGAACTCAAGCTCAATAGCACCGAGTTCGGCCTGCTCACGGCCACGCCCGTGCTGACCGGCGCGGTGATGCGGCTGCCGCTCGGCACGTGGACCGACCGTTTCGGCGGGCGCATCGTCATGACGATCCTGCTGGTGGTCTGCGCAGTGCCGGTGTATATCGTCAGCTACGCCAATCAGTTCTGGCAATTCCTCGCGATTGGCCTTTTTCTCGGCTGCGTGGGTGCTTCCTTCGCGGTGGGCACGCCCTATGTCGCGCGCTTCTTTCCGCCCAAACAGCGTGGCTTCGCGATGGGCTTTTTCGGCGCGGGCACCGTGGGCGCTGCAGTCAATCTGTTCGTGACACCGGAACTCGAGAAGCTCTATGGCTGGCGCTTCGTGCCGCGCGCCTATGCGGTCGCGCTGCTGGTGACCGCCGTGATCTTCTGGCTCGGCTCCGCACGCGACCCCGGCGCGGGCAAGACGAACGGCTCGTGGCTCGACGCATTCAAGGTGCTCGGCGACTCCCGCGTCTGGCGCCTGTGCCAGTACTATTCGATCACGTTCGGCGGGTTCACGGCGCTTTCGCTGTGGATTCCTCAATATCTGAAAGCCGAGTACGGAATGTCGATCGTGATGGCGTCCGCGTTCGCGGCGGGCTTCTCGCTGCCCGGGTCGGTGTTGCGCGCGGTGGGCGGCGTACTCGCCGACAAGTTCGGCGCGCACAGCGTCACATGGTGGGGCTTGTGGGTCGCGTGGATCTGCCTCTTCATCCTCTCGTACCCAGCCACGGACTTCGTGATTCACACCATCGACGGCACCGAAACACTGCATATCAGCATGCCGCTCGCGGGCTTCGTCGCGCTCACGTTCGTGCTGGGGGGCGTGCTGGCGTTCGGAATGGCGTCGACTTTCAAGTATGTGGCCGACGACTTTCCCACCAATATGGGCGTGGTGACCGGCGTGGTGGGCCTCGCGGGCGGGCTGGGCGGCTTCCTGCTGCCGATCCTGTTCGGCGTGTTGCTCGACCTGCTGAAGATCCGCTCGAGCTGTTTCATGCTGCTCTACGGCGTGGTGTGGGTCTCGCTCATCCTGCTCTATATCGCCGAGGTCAAGCGCGCACCGATTCTCGGCGACAAAGCAGCCCGGCAAGCCGGGGTGCCCGCGCGCTCGTAGGCGCGCTCGCCTCACCCACGCACTCAGGCAGCCGCCGCTTCGGCGGCCTCCGGCGCCGTCACCACCAGCACGCTGCACGACACCCGGTCGAGCAGCTTGCGGTCGTCCCGGCCTTCCCACCAGCGCCTGAGCGGACCTCTGCGGTGATGGGCCAGCACGATGAGGTCGGCGTTGAACGACTCACTCGCGCGCGCGATCTCGTCTATCGCGCGGCCGACGGCGAAATGCCCCGTTGCCTCCAGCCCGAGTGCCTTCAGGCGCGCCACACCGTCTTCCAGAATGTCCTTCGCGGCCGCCTCCGCGGCTTCATAGGGCACCGCCGATGCAATGTCGGTGCCCCACTGCAGCGGCGACTGGTCGAGCACCGCGAGCAAATGCGTCTGCGCCCTGCATTCGAGGGCCAGATCCTTGCCCTCGCGCAGCGCGCGGCGCCCTTCCTGCGTGGCGTCGTAACACAACAGAATGCGGTTGAACGCGCCCATTTCGCTTCTCCCTGTCTCCCTGCTGCTCTGACGAGCTTGCCTGTTACATTATTTATATCACGTCATGATATAAGTTGACAGAAAAGCTCACTTACCCCGCAATTGCCCTGGTTGTGTAACCAAACCGTGTTACAAAGTCCGCCGCCGGAGTCCCGCCTGTCACATTTAGACATGACTCGTTACACAGGGTCGATACACCTGTTACAAGTTTATTGTCAGATGGATGGGGTTTGTAATGGGAATTTATTTCCGATTCGATCCAATTCTTTCAGCTCTATTACTTCAAAAAGCCCGCCAAAGTGTTTTTCGCAATCCATTTCGCATACGCACATGCCGTCCGAAAAAGTCCTTTTATTACGGCACCTTACGTGAAACTCCTTATCCAATAAGGGGAAACGCGATGCCAATCGGAGTCACTCCCCGGCAAACAGAAAAAATTACCGAATTCATTTGTAACAGACCGATTATTTTTTGTCACAGGGATTGATTTCTGAGATCTCCCCTCATACAATTCGCTCCAACATGTTACGAGTTGTAACGTGTTGTATCAAAAAGTCAGGCGCGCCACTCATGAGCGGGCCGACCAAGAGCCATAAAAGTTACAACGGCGCACAACGCCGGGGGGTTAATCGGGGCTTCGGAAAAGAGAAAATGGACCGCAGCAGCGAGACGCTGGATTCAATCCGCGAAATTAACTTGTCGTACCTGATGCTCGCGCAGCGCATGCTTCGCGAGGACAAGCCAGTCGGGATGTTCCGACTGGGCCTGTCGTCGGAACTGGCCGATCTGCTTTCCGGTCTGTCGCTCGCGCAGATCGTGAAGCTGGCCGCTTCCGACCAGCTCCTTTGTTTGTTCCGCTTCGACGATCACGCCATGCTGTCCGCGCTCACGCAGACAACCCGGCATGCCGACGTGGCGGCCACGCACACGGCCATCCTGCTTGCAGGACAGCCCGCTGTGCAGTTCGCCTGAGGAACGGGTCATGTCGACGAACCGGCGCAGCCTCACCGAAGACGCGCAAGAAGTCTTTCGTGCCATTGCGCTGATCGAACTGGGCGCACGCATGCAGGTGCTGGAGAGCGAGCTCTCGCTTTCGCGCGACCGCATGATCCGCCTGTATCGCGAGATCCGCGGCGTGTCGCCGCCCAAGGGCATGCTGCCGTTTTCGGCAGACTGGTACATGACGTGGCTGGCGAATATTCATGCATCGCTGTTCTACAACACGTACCTGTTTTTGAAGAATGAAGCGCGTTGCTCGCATCTCGACGCGCTCACCAAGGGGTTCCGGCTTTATCTGGAACACTGCAGCCACAGCGGGACCGAGCCGGTGCTCGATCTCACGCGCGCATGGACCCTGGTGCGTTTTTTTGATGCCGATATTCTGCAGATGACGCCTTGCTGCCGCTGTAGCGGCAGGTTCGTCGCGCACCGCCACGACTTGCAGCACAACGTCGTGTGCGGCGCATGCCAGCCGCCTTCGCGCGCGGGCAAGACGAAAAAGGCCGCTGCAGCGCGACGGGGCGCCGAGCAGACCGACCGCGACCTTCCGGAGCAGTTACCGGATGGCATTGCCGAGGCTGCATAAGCGTAGGAGACCAAAGATCCGGCGGGCGGAGCACGCTCAAAAACCGGACGCATCAAATCAGACGCGAAACCGTCCGGCGCTCGGAACGAGAGCCGGACGGCGAAGCGCCTTTCCCTTCTTCAGCTTCCCCTCAGCGTCCCCCAGACGAGCCAGGAATTTGCCGCCGTGATCACGGCGAAAAGCAGCCACGCAATCACGCGCGTGTGCAGCCGGTTCGCAAAATCCCCCATCAGCGCGCGATCGTTCGTCATGCGGATGAGCGGCCAAAGCGCGAACGGCAATTGCAGGCTCAACGCCACCTGGCTTGCGACCAGCAGCTTGCCCACCGCGCCATTGCCGAGCAGCCACACTCCCACGAAAGCAGGAATCAGCGCAAGCACGCGCGTGATGAGACGCCGCTGATAGCAGGGGATCTTCATCTGCAGGAAACCTTCCATTACGACCTGCCCCGCCACCGTGCCGGTGAAGGTCGAGCTCTGCCCGGAGGCCAGCAGCGTCACGGCGAACAGCGCGGACGCAACGCCGCTGCCCACCACGGGTGCGAGCAGCTTGTAGGCATCTTCGATCTCGGTGACCTGGTTGTGGCCGGTCGCATGAAAGGCCGCCGCCGCGAGAATCAGAATCGCCGCGTTGATCAGCAGCGCGAGCGTGAGCGAGCCGATGGTGTCGAGCCGCGACAGCCCGATAGCCTGCGCGAGGCTCGCGTGATCGCGCTTCACGGCGCGCGTCTGCACGATCGACGAATGCAGGTAGAGGTTGTGCGGCATGACGGTCGCGCCGAGAATGCCGATGGCGAGATACAGCGGCTCCTGCGACGAGACCGCTTGCCACGAGGGCAGCGCGCCCGCGAACACGGCGGGCCAATGCGGCTTCACGAGCGTCAGCTCGATCACATAGCCCAAGCCGATGGTGGCGATGAGGCCAGCCATGATTGCTTCGAGCGTGCGGAAATTCTTGCCCTTGAGGCCGAGCACGATCACGGTGTCGAACGCGGTGAGCACCACGCCCCATAGCAGCGAGCAGCCCAGCAGCAGATGAAACGCGAGCGCGCCGCCCAGCACCTCGGCCAGGTCGCACGCGATGATCGAGACTTCGGCCAGCGCCCACTGCCCGAGCGCAACCGGCCTGGCGTAGCGCGTGCGCGAAAGCTCAGCCAGATCGCGCCCGGTGACGATGCCAAGGCGCATCGCGAGGCATTGCAGCGCCATGGCCGCAATGCTCGACAGCATCACAACGAACAGCAACTGGTAACCGTAGCGCGAACCGGCCTCGATATCGGTGGCCCAGTTGCCGGGGTCCATATAGCCGATCGACACCAGCAAGCCGGGTCCGGCAAACTGCCAGAACTTCTTCCAGAATGGCGCGCGCGGCGAGACCTCCACGCTGCCCTGCACTTCGGACGGGCAAAACGGCGCCGTCGCCGTGGTCGGTAGTTTGAACTCCAACGGAACGTTCCTCGGGAAGCGGGCTGTCGCGCGCCCAGTTTCTCGAGTGTACCGATTCGGTTCAGGTCGTTCCCGCGCGTGCGCGCCAGCCGCCTTGCGGCTCGCGCGCATGTCGCCACGGCAGCGCTCAGCGTGAAGCGAGCGGCGCGGCAGTCGCCGAACTTGCGACGGGCGCACCGGCAGCAGGCGCTGAATCAGGCTTCGCATCGCCCCACCCGCCGCCCAGCGCGCGGATCAAATTGACGGTTGCCACCGCCTGCGAGCCTTGCAAATGGCTCGCCTGCAACTGCGAAACCAGCACCGAGCGTTCGCTGTCGATCACATTCAGATAGCTCACCTCGCCTTCTTCATACTGCGTGCGCGAGAGATGCGCGGCGCGTTGCGAGGCGCTCACCGCATCGTCCTGCGCGCCGATCTGGTCGCCGAGCAGGCGCAGGTCGGAGAGATTGTCCTCGACCTCGCGGAACGCCACGAGCACCTGCTGGCGATACTGCGCGACATCCTCGTCGTACTTCGCGCGCGACTGCGCGAGATTGGCCCGGCGCCGGCCACCGTCGAACAGCGGCAGCGTGAGCGCCGTGCCCGCGAGCGGCCCGAGCAGGAACGCGCGGCTCGACCACATGAACAGATCGCCGAGCGTCGCGGATTCATAACCGAACGCCCCCGTGATATCGAGCTTCGGGAAGAACGCCGCCTTCGCAAGGCCCACGCGCGCGTTCGCGGCCGCCATCGCCCGCTCGGCGGCGGCGATGTCGGGACGGCGTTCGAGCAAGGTCGAAGGCAGGCCGGCTGGCACCTGCACGACCACCGGCGCAAGCGGCGTCGCGGGGAACGTGAAGTCGGCCGGCGCCTTGCCCAGCAAGATCGCGAGACTATGCTCCGAAGCCGCGCGCTGGCGCGCCACGCCCACGGCGTCGGCGCGCGCGCTCGCGAGTTCGTTGCGCGCCTGCGAAACGTCGAGCTCGCTGATGTCGCCTTCCTTGAAACGGCGCTCGACGAGCTTGAGCGCGTCCTCGCGCAACGCGACCGTGCGCCGGTAGAGATCGACGTCGGAGTCGAACTGGCGCAACTGGAAGTAGTTCTGCGCGACATCGGCCTGCAACGCGAGCTGCACCGAACGGAACAGCGCCTCGCTCTGCTGCGCATCGGCCTGGGTTGCGTGCACATTCGAGCTCACGCGGCCGAACAGATCGACTTCGTAGCTCGCCGTCGCCTGTGCCCGCCACAGCGTCTGCGCAGGCACGTTGGCGTTCTGCGGCAGATACAGCGAGGCCGGCGAGGCGCGCTCGCGAGTCGGCCCGAAGCCTGCGTCGATGGACGGGAACCACGAGGCGCGCGCCGCCTGCGTCACCGCGCGCGCTTGCTGCACGCGCGCGGCTGCAGCCTTGAGGTCCTGGTTCGCGGCTTGCGCCTGTTCCTCGAGCTGATCGAGCGTGGGGTCGCCGAACGCCTTCCACCACTCGCCGCGATGCGCATCGTCGGCGGGTTGCGCGGGCGTCCAAGTGCCTACGTCGTGCGGACCGGCGAGCTGATCCTGCGTTTGCAGCGGCGCTTCCTTGTACGCCTTCGGCACACCTGCATCGGGCACCTTGTAGGTGGGCTCGACCGAGCACGCGGCCAGCCAGGCGAAAAGCGCCACGCCCGCGGCGAGCCGCGTCACGCGCCAGAATCGGCTTATATCTTCCATGCCGCGATGTTGCGCGGGCGAGGCTGAATAGTTAGTCATCTTTATCATCCTTGCTTACGCGTCCACCGTGGACCTTGTGGTGCGTGCGTTATCTTTTTGCGCGACGTGGATCTTGCCGCCCGCGATCGTGCGCAGCACGACATAGAACACCGGCGTCAGCAACAGGCCGAAGGCCGTCACGCCGAGCATGCCGAAGAACACCGCTACGCCCATCGCGTGACGCATCTCCGAGCCCGCTCCCGACGACAGCACGAGCGGCACCACACCCATGATGAATGCGATGGACGTCATCAGAATCGGGCGCAGGCGCAGCCGGCTTGCCTCGATGGCGGCCGAAAGGGGCGTATATCCGTCGTGTTCGAGTTCGCGTGCGAACTCGACGATCAGGATCGCGTTCTTGGAAGCCAGGCCAACCAGCACCATCAGGCCGATCTGCGTGAAGATGTTGTTGTCGCCCTGGGTGAGCCACACGCCGGTCAGCGCACATAGCACGCTCATCGGCACGATCAGGATCACCGCGAGCGGCAGCGTCAGGCTCTCGTAGAGTGCGGCCAGCACGAGGAACACCAGCAGCACGCTGATCGGGAACACCCAGATGCCCGAGTTGCCCGCGAGGATCTGCTGATACGTGAGGTCGGTCCATTCGAACTTGACGCCGCGCGGCAGCACCTCAGCCGCGATGCGCTCGGCCGCCGCCTGCGCCTGGCCCGACGAGTAGCCCGGCGCGGGCCCGCCGTTGATGTCGGCGGCCGTGTAGCCGTTGTAGCGCACCACCATTTCCGGACCGTAAGTGGGCGTCACCGTCACGAGCGACGAGAGCGGCACCATATCTCCGGCGGCGTTGCGCGTCTTCAGCTGCAGGATGTCGTCGGCCTTCTGGCGGAACGGCGCATCGGCCTGCACGCGCACCTGGTACACGCGCCCGAAGCGGTTGAAGTCGTTCACGTAGAGCGAGCCCAGATAGATCTGCATGGTCTCGAACACATCCGTGACCGGCACGCCAAGCTGCTTGGCCTTGGTACGGTCGAGATCGACATTCAGTTGCGGAACGTTGATCTGATAGCTCGAGAACGTCGGGCCCAGCTCGGGCGTCTTCGCCGCACGCTTCACGAAGTCCTCGGTTGCGCGATTGAGCGCCTCATAGCCGAGCGCGCCGTGGTCCTCCAATTCCATCTTGAAGCCCCCCAGCGTGCCGAGGCCGAGCACCGGCGGCGGCGGAAACACGGCGATGAACGAGTCCTTGATCGCGCCATATTTCTGGTTGAGCGCGCCCGCAATCGCGCCCGCCGCGAGCGCCTTGCTCTTGCGCTCCTTGAACGGCTTGAGCGTGACGAACACGATGCCCGCGCTCGAGCTATTGGTGAAGCCATTCACCGAAAGGCCCGGGAACGCCACCGCGCTTTCCACCCCCGGCTGCTTGAGTGCGATTGCGCTCATGTCGCGAATCACGGTTTCCGTGCGGTCGAGCGAAGCGCCATTGGGCAATTGCGCGAACGCGATCAGGTACTCCTTGTCCTGCGCGGGGACGAAGCCGCCCGGCACGACGCGCGCCATCAGCACCGTGGCGCCGATCAGCACCGCGTACACCGCAAGCATCGCGCCCTTGTGGCGCAGCACGCCGTTCACGCCGCGCCCATAGTCCTCCGAGCCTCGATGAAACACCTTGTTGAAGCGCCGGAAAAAACCGCCCAACAGCGTATTCATCACCCGCGCGAGCCAGTCTTCCTTCTCGCCGTGGCCGCGCAACAAGAGCGCGGAGAGCGCTGGCGAAAGCGTGAGCGAGTTGAACGCCGAAATCACCGTCGAAATCGCGATCGTCATCGCGAACTGCTTGTAGAACTGGCCCGTGAGGCCGCTCATGAACGCGAGCGGCACGAACACGGCCACGAGGGTGAGCGCGATCGCGATGATCGGCCCGCTCACCTCCTGCATGGCTTTATAGGTGGCGTCGCGCGCGGAAAGCCCGCTGGCGATGTTGCGCTCGACGTTCTCCACCACCACGATCGCGTCGTCCACCACGATGCCGATCGCGAGCACCATCCCGAACAGCGACAGGGCATTGATCGAGAAACCGAACGCCAGCAGCAGCGAGAACGTCCCCACGATCGACACCGGCACGGCGATCAGCGGAATGATCGACGCGCGCCACGTTTGCAGGAACACGATCACCACGACCACCACCAGAGCGATGGCTTCGAGCAGCGTATGCACGACTGCCTCGATACTGGAGCGCACGAACTGCGTCGGGTCGTAGACGATGCGGTAGTCCACGCCCGCGGGCATGTCCTCCTTGAGCGCCTTCATCGCCTCGCGCACCTGGTCGGAAATCGCGAGCGAATTCGCGCCCGGCGCCTGGTTGATGGCGAGCGCAACGGCCGGCTTGTTGTCGAGCAGCGAACGCAGGCCATATTCGGACGCGGCGAGTTCGATACGCGAGATGTCACGCAGATAGGTCACGCCGCCATCAGGATTGGTCTTGACGATGATGTTGCCGAATTCGCTTTCCGTGCGCAGACGCCCGCGCGCATTCACGTTCAGTTGCAGCGGCGTGCCGGGCACGCTCGGCGACGCGCCGATCACGCCCGCCGCGACCTGCACGTTCTGCTCGCGAATCGCATTCACTACGTCTTGCGCCGTGAGATTGCGCTGCGCCACCTTCTGCGGATCGAGCCAGATGCGCATGGCGTAATCGCCCGAGCCCCACAGCTGCACCTGGCCCACGCCGCGAATGTTCGAGAGACGGTCCTTGACGTTGAGCAGCGCGTAGTTGCGCAGGTACGTCATGTCGTACTGATTGTTCGGCGAGATCAGGTGCACTACCATCGTGAGCGTGGGCGAGCTCTTGATGGTCGTGATACCAAGGCGCTGGACGTCCTCGGGCAGGCGCGGCAGCGCCTGGTTCACCCGGTTCTGCACGAGCTGGGTGGCCTTGTCGGGGTCGGTGCCCAGCCGGAACGTGACCGTGAGCGTGAGATTGCCGTCGCTATTGGCCTGCGACTGCATGTACAGCATGTTCTCGACGCCGTTGATCTGCTCTTCGAGCGGCGCGGCCACGGCTTCGGCAATCACCTTGGGGTTCGCGCCCGGATACTGCGCATGGACGACCACCGAAGGCGGCACGACTTCGGGATACTCGGAGATCGGCAACTGGAACAGTGCTATCACCCCGGCCAGCAGAATCAGCACGGACAGCACGCCCGCGAAGATCGGCCGGTCGATGAAGAATTTCGAAATGTTCATGGGTCGCTCTATATTTCGGATGACTAACTGGCGGCGAGATCGCGCTCGCGCAGAGGGCGAGCACCGCGCTTCAGGAAGCCTTGGCCGCCCTGGCAGGGGAATTTTCAGGCGAAGGCGCAGCCGCATTGGCCACGCCCGCGTCCGGGTCGCCGTTCATCGGCACCTCGTGGGAGCGCACGGCCTCGCCCGGCCGCACGCGCTGCGTGCCGTTCACGATCACGCGCTCGCCTGCCTGCAGGCCGCCCACGATCACGCGCAAATTGCCCTGCTGCCCGCCGGTGCGCACGGTGCGGTACGCGACCTTGCCCGCGCCATCGACGACATACACGAACTTCTTGTCCTGGTCCGTGCCGATGGCCGCTTCGTCGACGAGCAGCGCAGCGTGAGGCGCGCTGCCGCTCACCTTGATGCGTGCATAGAGGCCCGGCACGAGCGCGCCGTCGGCGTTGTCGAAGCGCGCACGCACGCGGATCGTGCCCGAGGACGTGTCGAGCCGGTTGTCCACCGACTCGATCGTGCCGCTGCGCGAATAACCGGTTTCGTTCGCGAGTCCCAGTTCAACGGGGACTTTGGAGCCGTCTTTCATGCGGCTGATGTAGTCGAGATAGGTCTGTTCGTCGGCGTCGAATTCGGCGTAGATCGGCGACACCGAAACCAGCGTCGTGAGCGGCGGCGCGCTCGCCCCCGCCGACACCACGTTGCCCACCGTGATCTCGGCGCGCGAAACGCGGCCCGACACCGGCGCGACGATGCGCGTATAGCCGAGGTTGATCTGCGCGGCTTCGAGCGCCGCTTGCGCGGCCTTCAAATTCGCATTCGCCTCGCGCGCGGCATTCTGCTTTTCGTCGTAGTCGCGCTTCGCAATGGCGTTATCGCCAATCAGGCGCTGCGCGCGCTGCCAGTCGCTCTGCGCGTAGCCAGTGCGCGCCTGCGCGGCGGCCAGTTGCGCGGCGGCCTGATCGACGGCGGCTTGATACGGGCGCGGGTCGATCACGAACAGCGTGTCGCCCTTGTTCACGAGCGCGCCATCACGGAAATTCACCGAGACGATCGTGCCGGAAACCTGCGGGCGCACCTCGACTTTCTCGACGGCGGCCATGCGGCCCGAGTAGCTCTGCCAGTCGGTGACGTTGCGCTTGAGTACGGCGGCGACATCCACCTCGGGTGCGGGTGGCGCTTCGGCGGCCACGGCCGGGTGCGAATCGAGACGCATGGCGACGAGCGAGCCGAGCCCCGCAACGACGAGAACAGCGGCCACCACGAGTGCAATGCGCGTACGTGAATGCGAGTTGAGAGACATAGCGAGCTCCAGCGAAATGGATTGATTGTTTTTCGATAAATACTTTTGCGCGCCGCTGCGGCGGCGCTACCAGACCACGCCGGCTTCGAAACAACAGCGGAAAAAGCGCACCGCCTCGGCCAGCGCTTCGGGATGCGCACCAATCTGCGCATGCGAAACGCTTGGATAACGCATTACGTGCGTGCGCACACCCGCTTCGATCAGGCGCGTTGCATACTTCTCCGCTTCGATATGCAGAACATCGTTTTGCGCCGTGACGATGAACGTGGGCGGCAAGCCGGCGAGGCGCGAAGACTCCAGCGGCGCTGCATACGGATGCATGCGCTGCGAGGCTTCAGGCAAATAGGCGCGATAGCAGGCCGCGCATTCGCTCGCGGAAATGTCCGAAGCGAGCCGTGCTTCGTCACCCAGGCGCGTGAGGCTCGGGTCGAGCATCGGCGCAAACAGCGCCTGTGCGGCGAGGCGCACATCGCCGCGATCGCGCGCCATGAACGCGAGCACATTGGCGATCTGGCCGCCCGCGTCATGCCCCGCCGCAACGACGCGCTTCGCGTTGCCGCCGAATGCGCGCGCCCGTGCGCGCACCCATTGCGCAGCGAGATACGCGTCTTCGGGCGCGGCCGGAAACGGAAACCGGGGCGCGAGCGAATAATCCACCGAAACCACGAGCGCTGGTAAGTGCTCTGCGAAAAAGCGGGCGGCGCGATCGGCGTCGTCGAGCGTGCCGCGCACGAACCCGCCGCCATGGAAATACAGCAGCACCGGCAAATTGTTCGCGCCGCGCGGGCGGTACATGCGCAGCACGATGTCCTGCGCATGACCGGGGATCGTCGCTTCGCTCACGTCGATGGGCTTGGGCGCGCGTGTCTTCGCCGAAGAGGCCGCTGCCTGGCGCACGGGCGCGGGTTTATCGGCGAGCACGGACAAGTCAGCGGAAATCCACGGCGTCGAGCGTTTGAAGGGATCCATGTCGAAACAGCGCAATGCGCGAGATTAGATTCGAATGATGCGCATTGTGGGTTCGGCAGATCTGCAAATAAATGCCTATAATCCGTCAACACAATTCGGCGCACCTGAACAATCAGTTTCCTTTTATTCGCGCGACCGGCCCGGCAAAAGCGGGTGCGGGTCGGCGCGGTGTGCGTCCGATGTCTTTCGGAGAGTGGCAATGGACCGCCTTCAGGCCATGCAGGTGTTCACCCGCGTCGTCGATACCAACAGCTTCACGCGCGCAGCCGAGACGCTCGACATGCCGCGCGCCTCGGTCACGACGATCATCCAGAATCTCGAAGCGTTTCTCGGTGTGCGCCTCATGCACCGCACCACGCGTCGTCTTTCGCTCACGCCCGATGGCGCAGCGTATTACGAGCGTTGCGTGCGCATTCTTTCCGACGTGGAAGAGACCGAGCAAACCTTCCAGGACCGCAATCGCAAGCCGCACGGCAAGCTGCGCATCGACATGCCCGGTTCGATCGGGCGCCTCATCGTGATTCCATCGCTATGCGAATTTCATGGGCGCTATCCTGACATCGATCTGCAACTGGGCTTGACCGACCGTCCCGTCGACCTGCTCCAGGAGGGCGTGGATTGCGTCGTGCGCGTGGGCGCGCTGCAGGATTCGTCGCTGGTCGCGCGCCGCATCGGCTTGTTCGAAGGCGTGTCGTGCGCGTCGCCTTCGTACCTGGAACGCCACGGCACGCCGCAAACGCTAGAAGAGCTCGCGGAGCATCGCGCCGTGAATTATTTTTCGCAGCGCACGGGGCGCGTGATCGACTGGGCGTTTCTCGTCGACGGCAAGGAAGTGGAAATCAAGCTCAAGAGCATGGTTTCGGTGAACGACGCCGACGCCTATGTGACTTGCGGCATCGAAGGCTTCGGCCTGATTCAGGGGCCGCGCTACATGGTGCTGCCGCACCTGAAGTCCGGGGCGCTCGTCGAAGTGCTGCCCGACTTCAAGCCGCTGCCCATGCCGATTTCGGCCGTGTATCCGCATAGCCGGCATTTGTCGCCGAAAGTGCGCGTGTTCGTCGACTGGATCGCCGAAGTCTTCGACCGTTGCCCGCTGTTGAGCGGCCGCGCCTCGCTCGACAAGACCTGCACGATGCGCACGCTCGAAGAGCGGGAAAACGCACCGGCGCTCGAAACGCCGGTGATTTCGGAATGGGCCGCATAGGCCGGGCGGCATGGACGCTGAAGCTTGCGGACCTCCATTCGCCCCCGTCAAAATGAACTACACCCCAACGGCTGGACGGAGATCCAGTCTTCGGGGTGTTGATTGCCCCGCCCGGTCACGCGCCGCCGCACAGGTAGGCCGCGACGGCGCATAACCAGGTTTCGATCAGAACTCGTAGCCGACCTGAGCACGCGCGGCGGTATTGCCGGTGTTGGTGACCGATACGCCGCCGTTCACGAGCCAGCGCATGTTCGTCGAACGATACGTCACGCCCACGGCCGCCGCACTGCCGCCCATGTAGTAGCCGCCGCCGGCCGCGACCACGGTGCGCCCCGGACCCGAAGGCGTGAGGTTCGGCATGGCCATCGCCGCCGCCACGCCCGCGTATGCGTTCTTCGAAACCATGTTGATCGAGCTCTGCAGATTGCCGACCTGCTGGCCGAACGTGTTCGATTGCTGCGCGATCGAGTTGTTCAACTGGTTCAGGTTGACCGCATCGGTGCCTTCGGTGCCGGCCGCGACGTTGGTGATCTGACGCTCGCTGCCGCCCGCCCCAACCGAAACGGAGTTATCGCGGTTGGCCATCGAGCCCGCGCCCAGCGCGACCGAGTTGTGCGCCCGTGCCACCGCGCCCGCGCCGACCGCCGTCGACTGGCCGCCGGCCGCCACGGCATTCGCGCCCGCGGCAGTCGCGTGCGCGCCTGTTGCAGCCGCGACTTCGCTGTTGCGGTCGCCGGTTGCCGCGAACATCGGGGTGCCGCCGTTCTGCGCGATGTTGGTCACCGTGGTAATTGCATCGTTTAACTGACCGACGTTGACTGCATCGGTAGTAGCCGTACCGGCCGCCACGTTGTGGAGCGCAACCGCCGTGGCCGAGCCGTTGCCGCCGAGCGTCACCGAATCGTGCGCCGACGAATCGTACGCCACTGCATTCGCCACCTGACCGCTCAGGTTCGACATGTTGCCCTGGCGGCTGGCGATATCGGTCGTGTTCTGCGTCACGCGGCCATCGAGGTTCGTGACCGCCGAGCCCACGTCGTTGACCGTCATGCCGCCCACCACGTACGAAGGCGCGGTGACCGTGCCATCGCTGCTCACCGCCGATCCGCCGCCCAGCGCGCGAGCCGTAGAAACAGCTTGTGCGAAGAGTTGCGAGCCGTTCACGGCATCGGTGCTTGCGGCATTCACCTTGCCCGCCGACACGCCGGTCAGCGCGCGCGTACCCGCCGTGCCCGCGAAGTCCACGACCGTGCCGTCCGTGCTATTCGCGACCGTGATGTTGCGTGTCGCCGCGTCCTGTTGCACCAGACCCACCGAACCGCTGCTAATCTCGTCGGCAAGACTGGTTACGCGCCCATCGAGGTTCGTGAGCGAGTCGCCGACGTTGTCGAATGTCTTGCCGCCCACCACATACGCCGGGGCCGAGATCGAACCATCCGGATTGACCTTTGCACCGCCACCCATCGCGCTCGCCGTCGAACTGGCCACGCCATGGAGCTGCGAGCCATTCACCGCATCGGTGCTCGCGGCAGTCACCGCACCGGCCGCCACACTCTTCAGCGTGCGGGTGTTGCCGCTCTTGTCGGCAAAATCCACCGCTGCGCCATCCGTGTCCTTGCCAACGGTGAGGTCCGCGCCCGCCGATGCCTGCTGCACCATGCCAATCGTGCCGCTATTCAGGTTGTTGTTGATCGTGCTGATGTCGCCCTGAATCGAGGTGATGTCCGTGCTGTTTTGCGTCACGCGGCCGTCAAGATTCGTGATCGAAGCCGTGTTGGCTTCAATCGACGACGTGTTCGATTCGACGTGCCGATGGCGATGGCGATGGAGCGCAGCCCGCTCGGCATTGGCGGACTGGCCCATGCTGATGGCGCCTGTGCCGGTAGCGGTCGAGACGAAGCCGTTGGCGATGCTGTAGTTGCCATTGGCGAGAGACTCACGGCCCATGGCGATCGCACCGAGACCGCCAGCCGTCGAGTTGCCGCCAAGCGCCATGGAAAAGTTTCGGCTTGCGGAGGAATGCGCGCCCAACGCAACGCCGGTCTCCCCCATCACCGAAGCGCTGTCGCCCAGCGCAACGCCACCGCCGCGGCCATTGCTGTTGTAGCCGTCGAGTTTGAAGATCGCGTCGTCGGCCTTGTTGACCTTGGTGGACGCATAGATACCGATCGACACATAGGCGCCCAGTGCATACTGGTTGTCCCAACCCTTCGTGGGTGCGTACGCGCCGTTGCGGTAGAGATACTGATAGTAGTCGGTCGTGGCGCTGTCGTAGGTGCCGTACAGCGCCGTGCCGTTGGCCGCCACCGAACCGGCCTCGGCAATCCCCCGGCGCGGCCAGGCCAAACGTCAGGGTCGTCAGCGCAATCGCGGCAATCGACGACAAGAGTCGAGCCTTGCGCGAAGCGCCCTTCTTGCGCCCACAAGCCAATTCCGAAGCCGCAACCCAACTTGCGGTAGTTTCATTCCAGACGACGCGATATGCCTTATTCATAATTTTCCACCAGAGCCAGGAAATGACTGGACAGGCGTGGTCCGCGCGGAACGCAATACGTCCGCGGATCAAAATCCTCAGTTGCCAATCCAGCGATTTATTACTTGACGAATAATTTGCAGTCCTGCTTTTTCAGCAACACAGCTATAGGTTCATCACCGTGAAATCCGGCGGGTGCGGGTTTCGTGCGCGCCACCTCACGGGAGATCACTGAAGCTCATCGACTACGTTTGTAGGATTATTCGCACAGGACCTGGCAATGAATAAGACGATTTCTATTTCGATATAGGAATCCAGGAACCTGCCGCAAAAGCCTTTTGACTCGCGGTGCGCTGTCGGGCGCAGCGGACAATGCACCACCGCCCCAAGTATTTAGGGGCGGATATTAAAGGAGATTCGGAGAGGCCCGAAAGTGACGTCGTCAGCCGATTCGTGACGAACAGCGGGACTATGATGGGGTCAGGATAAAGGCCATGGCGTTCATCGATGTCGCCATGGCCCATGCAGATTAAATTAAATCGCGCTTAGCGCTTTACGAAATCCGGTTCGAAGAACACCCAGCGCACCACCGGAAATCTCGCCTGCAAATCGGCTTCGATTACATTGATCGCCTCGACCATCGTGCGGCTATGGTCGTAATCGATCATCTCGGCCTGCACGGCGACGACCACCTCCTTGCCCCATTGCAGCGTGATGAGGCTGATGATGCCGCGAATCTCCGGCCGCGCACGCAAGAACGCCTCGATGTCGCGACGCATTTCCGGGCTCGCCGATTCGCCCACGATCATCGACTTCACCTCGCGCGCGATGAACCATGAAATCAGCATCAGCAGCACGCCCACGCCGATCGAGCCGCACGCGTCCCATACCGGATTGCCGGTGATGACCGTCGCCAGCACCGCCGCGAACGCAATGGCGAGACCTGCGAGCGCGGCAATGTCCTCGCCGGCCACCACGAGCAGATCGGAGTCGCGCGTTTCGCGCGCCCAGCGCCACAGCGACTTCGTGGGCGCGCCCTTGCGAATTTCGCGCAGCGCCCCGTAAAGCGAGAGCGCTTCGAGCACCACGGAAATGCCCAGCACCGCGAGCGCCACATACGTGTATTGCAGCGGCTCGCGCGCGATCAGCCGGTGAATGCCTTCGTACACCGAGAACGCGCCGCCCACGAAGAACAGCAGCAGCGCCACGAGCAGCGAATAAAAGTTGATCGCGCGGCCCGCGCCCATCGGATGCAGCGGCGTGGGTGGCTCGCGCGACTGGCGCAGGCCGAACAGCAGCAGCAGTTGATTGCCGCAATCGGCCGTCGAGTGGATGGCCTCCGCGAACATCGAGCCCGAACCCGTAAACGCCGCCGCTGCGTACTTGCAGATCGCGATGCCGGTGTTCGCCGCGAGGGCGTAGATAATGGCCTTCGGCGACTCTCCGCTCATGCGACTTCCACGCGTGCGGGCCCGTCCGTCAATTCGCCGATCACGCGCGCATCCGCGAAGCCGTCCGCGTGGAAGCGCGCAAGCACGGCATCCACTTGCTCCGGCGCGCAAGCCACAAGCAGGCCGCCCGAGGTTTGCGGATCGGTGAGCAGCGTGCGTGCGCTGTCCGGCAACTGGGCCGCGAGCGTCACGCTCTCGCCATACGAGGCCCAGTTGCGGCCCGACGCGCCCGTGAACACACCTTGCGCCACGAACGCCTCCACGCCCGGCAGCCACGGCAGATCGGCATAGCGCACGCGCGCCGTGAGATTCGCGCCGCGCGCGATTTCGAGCGTATGGCCCAGCAGGCCGAAGCCGGTCACGTCGGTCATCGCGTGCACGCCATCGAGTTCGGCGAGCGCCGCGCCCGGCTTGTTGAGCATCGTGGCGGCCGCAACCATCGCGCGGTAGCCGGCGTCGTCGAGCAGGTCCTTCTTGAGCGCGGCCGACAGCACCCCCACGCCCAGCGGCTTGCCGAGCACCAGCACGTCGCCCGCGCGCGCCGAGGCATTGCGCTTCACGCGCTCCGGATGCACGATGCCGAGCGCGGCGAGCCCGTAAATCGGCTCGACCGAATCGATCGAATGGCCGCCCGCCACCGGAATGCCGGCTGCCGCGCACACGTCCTCACCGCCGCGCAGCACCTGGGCGATCACTTCGTGCGGCAGCACGTTGATGGGCATGCCCACCAGCGCAAGCGCGAGAATCGGCTTGCCGCCCATCGCATAGACGTCCGAGAGCGCATTCGTGGCCGCGATGCGGCCGAAATCGTAGGGATCGTCGACGATCGGCATGAAGAAGTCGGTGGTCGCGACGATGGCCTGCTCGTCGTTGAGCTTGTAGACGGCGGCGTCATCGGCCGTTTCGGTGCCGACCAGCAGGTTCGGAAACGTGGCCGTGAG
Organism: Paraburkholderia sp. A3BS-1L; assembly: GCF_051125215.1. Lineage (NCBI taxonomy): Bacteria > Pseudomonadati > Pseudomonadota > Betaproteobacteria > Burkholderiales > Burkholderiaceae > Paraburkholderia > Paraburkholderia sp. A3BS-1L. Next base: position 126,414 of record NZ_CP120443.1, read on the forward strand.
CGGCGTGCTGCGCGCGAGCAGCGCGGAAAGTACGCCCGGCGCGATCTTGCAGCCGCAGCCGCCGCCGTGCGAGAGGCTCGTGAGGCGCGGCGCGGCGGGCGCGGGGCGGTCGTTGTCGTTCGTGTGCGTCATATGCGGAGTGTTCCAGGGGAAAGCCGGAAAAACGGTCCGCATATTATGGGGCAAACCCCGCGGGCGCGATGGCGCGCTGCGGCCCGGCCTCGCAAACCGCATCCACGAGCCATTGCGGGTCGTCGTGCGGCAGATCGTGGCCCGCCCACGGATGCTCGCGATGCGCCGCGCTCCACGCCCGCGCGAGCCGCGCCGAGCATGCTGGATTCACGAGACGATCCTCGCGCGAAGACAGCACGAGCGCCGGACAAGGCGGCACGCCGCGCACCTCGTAGCGCGCCGCCGCCAGCATCTGGCGCAACGCATTGGCGCGGCTCACGGGAGCGCTCGCGCGGATCGCGCACCAGTCGTCGAGATCGGAGGCGAGCGTGTCGCAGCGCGCGCAGGTGCGCGCGTGGATTGCCGCTTCGGCCACGCCATCGCGCCAGTGCCAGGCCGCACGCAGCAGCGCGGGCCACGCGGCGGGCCGCAGCCGCTCGTAAAAGCGGCTATAGGGCCGCATGCTCGTGTTGACGAGCACGAGCTGCTCGATCTCGTCGGGAAAGCGCAGCGCCCACGCCGAAGCCACCATGCCGCCCAGCGACATCGCCAGCACCCGATGCGGCGGCCGCGCGCCGCGCCGCTGCACTTCTGCGCGCACGGCGTCCACATAGGCATCGACATCGATGGGCGAGCGCAGATGCGCAAGCATGCCGTTGCCGGGCAAGTCGAGCGGCAGCACCGCGCCGCAACGCGTTTCGAGCAGAGGCGCGAACGCGCCCCAGTGGCGCGACTCGCGCGTAAGGCCGCGCAGCAGGATCCAGCGCGCCGTCATGAACCCGGCTTCCGGTACCAGTGCCCGATCGCGCTTTGCAGCACCTGCTGGCGCGCCACGCCCTGCGGCAGCCAGCGCGGCGACGAAAACGCGGCGCGCGTGAGGAATTCGAACAGGTTCGCGTGACGCCGCAAAACACGCGCGGTGCGGTGCTGCATGACCGGATTGAACATGCCCTGGCGGGAAAAAAGCTGGCGCGGATTCTTCTTGATCCAGAGCCACGAGCCCAATTCGAGCGTGAGCGGCAGGAATATGCTGGCCGTGGGCGCGCGGTCGTACGCGCAATCCCAGAGATCGCCGTGCAGCAGATACTGGTGGCTCTGCGGCTCGAACGTATAGCCGTGATGCGGATGCGCACGCTCGAACATCGTCTTGAGCACGTACATCTCGGGCAAGTGGCGCATGAGCTGACGCGTGCGCGCGTACGGAAACCAGATGCTGTCGCTCCAGCCATAGCCCGAGTGACAATCGAGCGCGAACGCGAGTGGCCGATGCGCGAGCTCCTCGTCGACGACCTTCAGCAGCGCCGCCGCCTCCGGCTCCATGCGCGCGCCGCGCTCGCCGCGATACCACGGCAGCCAGGAGCCTACGCGCTGGCCGCCCGCGAGAAACGGCACATGCTCGTCGGCGTCCTGCGGCGCGTTGCGCATGAGGTCGACGCCGTTCGGATTCGCGCGCGTGGCGAGCCACATGCCGCCGGGATTGACGATCGGCATGATGACGAGCCGCACCGATTCGAGCTGGCGCATCAGCAGTTCGTCCCACGCGAGACGCCCGATGAGCGCGCGCATGTAATCGAGCACGAGTTGCGAGCCAATGCGCTCAAGCCCGTGAATGCCGCCGAAAAAGCCGATCGCAGGCGCATCCGGATCGCGCGAGCCCGCCGCAGCCACGTAAAGCGAGAACGCGCGGCCGCGCACTTCGACCTCGCCCGCGCTGCGGATGTCGAACCAGTTGGCGCCGGCATCGAGAAGCGTTTTCAGGTCCTCGTATTCCGCGAAGCTATCGGGTAGGAAGCTTAGTCCGGGCATCTCTGTCCAATGGATTTGCCATGAAAAACCGGGGCCAGCACGCACGTCTGCCCACAATATAGCCCGTTCGCCGGGCGTTGCGCGTGACACGTGAGAGGCATCACACAGATGTCACGCGCGCTCGCGCTGTCATGTGACCGACATGTTTCGGACCCGCCCGAAGCGCACAGAAATCACTCGAAAAGCGCACGGTCCCGCAAGACATGTAGTCGTCTAGACGTCGCGATGCCTTCACTCAACCGTCATAGTCGCTTCCTGGAATGTCCCGGACTCAATCAACGACGCGTGGCCACACGACGAATCGGCATGAACGCAATCCGTATCGAACGTCTCTCGAAGACCTTTGGTGGGGGGCGCCCTGGCAAGGGCGCCTCAGCCGGAGGCGCGAACCGCAAGGCGCTCGACGAAATCAATCTGCACGTGAGCGTGGGCGAGATGGTCGCGCTGCTCGGCGCATCGGGCTCGGGCAAGTCTACGCTGCTGCGCCATATCGCTGGCTTCGTGGCTGCCGATCCACAACCTTCGCAGATCGAAATACTTGGCCGGCCGATTCAGCGCAACGGACGCATCGTGCGCGAAGTGCGCCGCATTCGCCGCGATATCGGCTTCGTGTTTCAGCAGTTCAATCTCGTGAACCGGCTCACGGTGGAAACCAACGTGCCGATTGGCGCACTCGCGCGCCTGCCGCCGTGGCGCCGCCTCACCGGGTGCTTTCCGCGCAGCGAGCGTGAACGCTCGGCGGCGGCGCTCGCGCAAGTGGGCATCGGCGACAAGGCCGGCGAACGCGCCGCGAATCTCTCGGGCGGCCAGCAGCAGCGCGCCGCGCTCGCCCGCGCGCTGGTGCAGCGCGCGCGTGATTCTCGCCGACGAACCGATTGCCTCGCTCGACCCGGAATCGTCGCGCCGCGTGATGGACATGCTGCGCATGCTCAACCGCGATCACGGGCTCACGGTGGTGGTGTCGCTGCATCAGGTCGATATCGCAATGCAGTACTGCCCGCGCACGGTCGCACTGCGCGATGGCCGCGTGGTCTACGACGGCCCGTCCGCCGCGCTCACGCCCGCCCTGCTGCAACAGCTTTACGGCAGCGCCGCGCTCGAATTGCTCGAAGCCGATGCGGCTGCTCACGCGGTCGAGCAGTGCTTCGGCGCGCAGTCCAAAGCAGTCTGATCACGCCAACCTTCCCCTCACACATACGGACCCGCCCTCTCATGAAACTGCTCCGTTCCATGCTCTCCTGGTGCGCCGCCGGCGCCGTCGCGGTCGCCTCGCTGGGCGCCGCGGCCGCTCACGCGGAAGACATCGACTTCGGCATTATCTCGACCGATTCCTCCGCGGTGCTCCAGCAGCGCTGGCAGCCGTTCATCGACGACATGAACCGCCAGACCGGCTTGCACGTGAGCGCATTCTTCGCCACCGACTACTCGGGCATCATCGAAGCGATGCGCTTCAACAAGGTGCAGATCGGCTACTTCGGCAACGCCTCCGCCATGGAAGCCGTGGACCGCTCGAACGGAGAGATCTTCGCGAAGGTGCTCTACGCCAACGGCGCCGCGGGCTACAAGTCGGTGCTCATCACCAACGTCAACAGCCGCGTGAAGACGCTCGACGATGTATTCAGGAACACCAGGGATCTCACGCTCGGCTGGGGCGACCCGAATTCCACCTCGGGCACGCTGATTCCGGGCTATTACCTGTTCGCGCAGCGCGGCGTCCAGGTGAATGCGTCGACGTTCAAGACGGTGCTGCCGTCGAGCCACGAAGCGAACCTGCTCGCGGTAGTCAACAACAAGGTCGACATCGCGACCAACAACACGCTAGAGCTCGCCAACCTGCAACAAAAGCATCCGGACCAGTTCGCCCAGGTCCGCGTGCTGTGGACCTCGCCGCTGATCCCGTCCGATCCGCTCGTGTGGCGCAAGGATCTGCCCGAAGCGACCAAACAGAAGCTGCGCGACTTCTTCTATCGCTATGCGAAAACCGATCCGAAGGAGAAGCAGATCATGGCCGGCATCACGGGCTACGCAGGCTTCGCGCCCGCCTCCGACGCCCAGCTGGTGCCGATCCGCGAAGTCGCGCTGTCCCGCCAGAAAGAGAAGATCGCCGCCGACACGCACCTCTCCGACGCAGACCGCAAGAGCCAGATCGCGGCCATCGACGCGAAGATCGGTGCGCTCTCGAACGCCGCGAAGCCGTAATGGGCACGATGGACTTCGACGCATCGCGGCTCGCGCCACCGACGTCCAATCCGACGTCCAATCCGGCGGTCGCAACGCAGGGTGCAACGCAAGCCGCCGCAGCGGGCAAGCGCAGCTGGTGGTCGCTCGTGCCGTGGGCGCTCGTGTTCGTGCTGCTCGGCGCAGCGTGGCGCGGCGCGGACATGCGCCCGCTCGAACTCTTCGCCGACTCGCAAAACATGGGCACCTTCGCGCTCGGCTTCTTCCCGCCCGACTTCACCGAATGGCGCACCTATGTGCACGAGATGTGGGTAACCGTGGCGGTGGCGCTGTGGGGCACGGCGCTCGCGATCGTCTGCGCGGTCCCTTTCGGGTTGATGTCGTCGCACAATCTCGCGCCGCGCTGGCTCCTGCATCCGGTGCGCCGCCTGATGGACGCGTGCCGCGCCATCAACGAGATGGTGTTCGCGATGCTCTTCATCGTCGCGGTGGGCCTCGGGCCATTCGCAGGCGTGCTGGCGCTCTGGGTCCACACCACGGGCGTGCTTGCCAAGCTCTTCGCCGAAGCCGTCGAAGCCATCGATCCGCGCCCCGCCGAGGGCGTGCGCGCGACCGGCGCCACGCCGCTCGACGAGATCATCTATGGCGTGCTGCCCCAGGTCATGCCGCTGTGGATCTCGTACGCGCTTTACCGGTTCGAATCGAACGTGCGCTCGGCGATGGTGGTAGGCATGGTGGGCGCGGGCGGCATCGGCGTCGTGCTCTATGAGGAGATCCGCTCGTTCGACTATGCGCAGACGAGCGCGGTGCTGATCATGGTGATCGCCGTGGTCACGGTGATCGACCTTGTCTCGGCGAAGCTGCGCGCACGCGTGATCTGACGCTGCCCGCGCGCATCCCCTGCTCATCGCCGGCGGGCGAGGCGAAGCGCGGGCTGCATGGCATCCGCCGTGCAGCCCGCGCTTTTTCTTTTGGGCGGCGCTGCCTGGCGTTCTGGCGCTACGGCAGATTCGCTGGAATAATCGGCTGCTTGCGGCCGCAACCGCATCCTCCTCCCCATTCTTCGCGCTCGTTCGATGGCAAGCTTCGTGGTCCTGCTGGTTCTGCTTTCGGCGCTCATGCATGCGAGCTGGAACGCCTTCCTTCACCTCTCGGGCGACCGCGTCTGGCTGCTCGGCATGTTCTCGGTGCCTTATGTGCTGGTGAGCGCGGTCGGCGTATGCGTGCTGCCGCCGCCCGATCCCGCGAGCTGGCCGTATATCGCGGCATCGGCGCTGCTCGAATTCGCGTACTGCTTCGCGCTGATCCGCGCCTACCGCAGCGGCGACTTCGGGCAGATCTACCCGATCGCGCGCGGCCTCTCGCCGTTGCTCGTGTTCGTGGGCGCGCTGGTATTCGCGCACGAGGATCTGCATGCGCTCGCCGCCACCGGCGTGCTGCTCGTCTCGCTCGGCATCATGTCGCTCGCGTTCCGGCGCGGCATGCGCTTTTCGGGTGAAAGCGTGCCCTGGGCGCTGGCGACGGGCTTCTTCATCGCAACCTATTCGATCGTCGATGGCCTCGGCGCGCGCCTCGCCGGCAACCCGCTCAGCTACATCATGTGGGTCTATCTGCTCTGGAACGTCCCGCAGTTCATCGTGGTGTGCAAGCTGCGCGGCGGCGCGGCGCAAATGTTCGTTTCGAAGGGCAACGCCGTGCGCGGCATGCTCGCGGGCGTGCTGGCGCTCACCGCGTATTGCCTCGTAATCGAGGCGTTCCGCTATCTGCCGATCGCGATGGTGTCCGCGCTGCGCGAGATGTCGTCGATCTTCGCGGTGCTGATCGGGTGGCTGTTCATGCGCGAAAAACTCACGGCGCGCCGCCTGGTTGCCTGCGTGCTGGTGACGTGCGGGGCGGTGTTGATCCGGATGTAACGGACGCGAGCGAGGCATCGAGCCGATGCCGCCGGCGCTTCACCCCAGCACCGGCAAACTCGCATCGATCGCCTCCGCAAGCGTATCGAACGCCGGCGCGATCTCCTCGTCGGGCACGCACGCATAGCCGACCAGCAAGCCCGACGCCGCGCGCTCGCGCGCCGAGTAATAGCCGGAAAGCGGCCGCACGACGATATTGCGCGCGAGCGCGGCCTCGGCCACGGCGCGGTCGTCGCTGCCCTCGGGCAACTGCATGACTACGTGCAGGCCCGCGTCGCCGCCCATCGCGGGCAACGCGTCGCCGTAACGGCGTGCGACCGCATCGAGCAGCACCTGGCGGCGCTGGCCATACAGCGCGCGCATTTTGCGGATGTGCGAGGTGAAATGCCCTTCGGCGATGAACTCCGCCAGCACGGCCTGCTGCAAGAGCTGGCCCTCGCGATATAGCTCGGCGCTCGCGGTCGCGAAGCTTTCGGCAAGCGGCTCCGGCGCGACGAGATAGCCCACGCGCAGCCCCGGAAACAGCGTCTTGCCGAAACTGCCCACGTAGATCACCTGCCCCGCCGTGTCGAGCCCCTGCAGCGACGCGAGCGGCCGGCTGCCGTAGCGGAACTCGCTGTCGTAGTCGTCCTCGATGATCCAGCATTGGTGCTGGCGCGCGTACTCGAGCAGCATGCGGCGGCGCGCGAGGCTCATCACCATCCCGAGCGGGTACTGGTGCGAGGGCGTGACGAGAATGAGCTTCGGCGGCGCGGCGGCGAAATCGTCGGGCGACGGGTTGATGCCCTCGCTGTCCACCGCGATCGGGCGCGGCTTGAGGCCGGAGACCTGCATCACGCTGCGCACGCCCCAATAGCACGGGTCTTCGGTCCAGATCGTGTCGCCAGGGTCGGAGAGCAGACGCACGGCCAGGTCCACCGACTGGTGAATGCCCGTCGTGATGATGATCTGCTCGGGCGAGCAGCGCACCGAGCGCGACGTGCGCAGGTAATCGGCCAGCACGTGGCGCAATAGCGCGAGGCCGCCGCCCGGCGCATAAGTGAGCAGATCGGGGCGCAGGCTGCGCCAGTACTTGTTGTGCAGGCGCGTCCAGATGCGCGCCGGGAAGCGCGAAACATCAGGCACGCCCGGCATGAATGCGCCGCCCTGTCGCTTCGAGACGCCCGCGCCCGCAATCAGGCGCGCGCCGCGCGTGGAGAGCGCGCGGGCTGCCGTGCGCTGGGCCAGGGTCGCGAGCGGCACGGGCCCGCTCAAGGCATCGGCGCGACGATTCGGTGTGGCGGCCATCTGCGCAGCCGGCGCGGAGGGCACTGCCGGCGCCGCACCCAAGCTCGCCCATGCCTGCCCTGCAAGGCTGTTAGTTGCGATGCCCCCCGGATCCCCGCCCCTGCGCGCCGGCCCAAAATAAGGCGCGGATCCAGATCTATCGACATTTCTGCCCCCTTGCAGAGAGCCAATTTCCGCCGCGCCAACGATCTCGTCGGGCGACGTATCGGCAACAAAGGTGCCGCGCCCCGTCGCCGAAGTCACATAGCCTTCGAGCACTAGCTGCTCGTACACCTGCGTGACGGTATTGCGCGCGATCCCCAACTCGGCCGCCAGCAGCCGCGACGACGGCACTCGCGCGCCCGCCGGCAGCTCGCGCGAGAGGATCGCCTGCTGCAGCAGACGGTGCAGTTGCCGGTAGACCGGCTGCCCGCTGCCACGCTCGAGCCGCTGGGCCAGCCAGTCGGACAGAACACTCGCTCGCACGAAATTGGCTCCTATGAATTTATCTGAATGGCTCTGAATTTTAGAGCCAAACCTGAGTATAGTCGCGGCATGGACCCAGCAGTGGTCCGCCCATCCAACCAGCATCCGACACCGTTTTTGAAGGAGACGACCGTGAGCAAGAACGCCGAACTGCAGAACCGCAAAAACGCCATTACCCCGCGCGGCGTGGGCGTGATGTGCGACTTCTACGCCGAGCGCGCCGAGAACGCGGAACTGTGGGACGTCGAAGGTCGCCGTTTCATCGACTTCGCGGCCGGCATCGCCGTGTGCAACACGGGCCACCGCCATCCGAAAATCGTCGCCGCCATCAAGGCGCAACTCGACCACTTCACCCACACCGCCTACCAGATCGTCCCCTACGAGTCGTATGTCTCGCTGGCCGAGAAGGTCGCCCAGCGCGCACCGGGCAACTTCGCCAAGAAGGCCGCGTTCTTCACGACCGGCGCCGAAGCCGTCGAGAACGCCGTCAAGATCGCCCGCGCCCACACCGGCCGTCCGGGCGTGATCGCCTTCGCGGGCGGCTTCCATGGCCGCACGCTGATGGGCATGGCGCTCACCGGCAAGGTCGCTCCGTACAAGCTCGCGTTCGGCCCGTTCCCGGCCGACGTCTACCACGCTCCGTACCCCAACTCGGTCCACGGTATCAGCACGGCTGATTCGCTCAAGCACATCGAGATGCTGTTCAAGGCCGATATCGATCCGAAGCGCGTCGCCGCGATCATCTTCGAACCGGTCCAGGGCGAAGGCGGCTTCTACCAGGCGCCTGCCGACTTCGTGCGCGGCCTGCGCAAAATCTGCGACGCGCACGGCATCCTGCTGATCGCCGACGAAGTGCAAACGGGCTTCGCGCGCACCGGCAAGCTGTTCGCGATGGAGCACTACGACGTCACGCCGGACCTCATGACGATCGCCAAGAGCCTCGCCGGCGGCATGCCGCTGTCGGGCGTGGTGGGCCGTGCGGAAGTCATGGACGCGGCAGCGCCGGGCGGCCTCGGCGGCACCTACGCGGGCAACCCGCTGGCTGTCGCTTCGGCGCACGCGGTGATCGAGATCATCGAAGAAGAAAAGCTGTGCGAGCGCGCCACCAAGCTCGGCGACAAGCTCAAGGCCAAGCTCAACGCGATGAAGGCCGACGTGCCGCAAATCGCCGACGTGCGCGGCCCGGGCGCGATGAACGCCGTGGAATTCTGCAAGCCGGGCACGAGCGAGGCCGACGCCGACTTCACCAAGCGCGTGCAGACCGCCGCGCTCAACCGTGGCCTGCTGCTGCTCGTCTGCGGCGTGTACTCGAACGTCGTGCGCTTCCTGTTCCCGCTGACCATCCAGGACACCGTGTTCGACGAAGCACTCGCGATCCTCGAAGAGTCGATCAAGGAAGCCGTGGGCGTGCCGGCGTAAGCCTGCGCCGCAAAACCTCGGCAAAGTCCATCGGCCCGCCGCGCGCGGGCCGTCCACGAAACGGCACACCGGCGTTTGCCGCTGTGCCGTTAGTCGTTGTTACTGCATTGATTTCGAATCGAATCAACGTTATCGGGAGCTCAGGCATGAACCTGAAAGACGCATCGCTGCTGCAAAGCAAGGCCTATATCAACGGCGAATGGCAAGGCGCTGAAGACGGCGCCACGCTCGACGTGACCAACCCCGCCACGGGCGCGCTGATCGGCACGGTGCCGCGCATGGGCGCCGCCGAAACGCGCCGCGCGATTTCGGCCGCGAACGCCGCATGGCCCGCATGGCGCGCCAAGACCGCGAAGGAGCGCAGCGTCATCCTGCGCAAGTGGCACGACCTGATGATGGCCAACGCCGACGACCTCGCGCTCATCCTCACCACCGAGCAAGGCAAGCCGCTCGCCGAGGCGAAGGGTGAAATCGGCTACGCCGCGTCGTTCCTCGAATGGTTCGCCGAAGAAGGCAAGCGCATTTACGGCGACACGATTCCGACCGTCGCCAGCGACAAGCGCATCGTCGTGACCAAGGAACCGGTGGGCGTGTGCGCCGCCATCACGCCGTGGAACTTCCCCGCCGCGATGATCACGCGCAAGGTCGGTCCCGCACTCGCGGCCGGCTGCCCGATCGTGCTGAAGCCCGCCGAAGCCACGCCGCTCTCGGCGCTCGCGCTGGCCGTGCTGGCCGAGCGTGCGGGCGTGCCTGCCGGCATATTCAGCGTCGTCACCGGCGACCCGAAGGCCATCGGCGGCGAGCTCACGAGCAATCCCACGGTGCGCAAGCTCTCGTTCACGGGCTCGACGCCGGTCGGCCGCCTGCTCATGGGCCAGTGCGCGCCGACGGTCAAGAAGGTCTCGCTCGAACTGGGCGGCAACGCACCGTTCATCGTCTTCGAAGACGCCGATATCGACGCGGCAGTGGCAGGCGCCATCATCTCCAAGTATCGCAACAGCGGCCAGACCTGCGTGTGCACGAACCGCTTCTACGTGCACGAGGCCGTGTACGACACGTTCGCGGCGAAGCTGCGCGATGCCGTGGAAAAGCTCAAGGTCGGCCTCGGCACCGAAGCCGGCGTCACGCAAGGCCCCCTCATCAACGAAGCGGCCGTGCTGAAGGTGGAATCGCACATCGAGGACGCGCTCGCGAAGGGCGCGCAAGTGCTCACGGGCGGCAAGCGCCACGCGCTCGGCCACGGCTTCTTCGAGCCCACCGTGATCACCAACGTCACGCCCGCGATGAAGGTCGCTCGCGACGAAACGTTCGGCCCGCTCGCGCCGCTGTTCCGTTTCTCGTCGGACGAAGAAGTGATCAGGATGGCGAACGATACCGAATTCGGCCTCGCCGCCTACTTCTACAGCCGTGACATCGGTCGCGTATGGCGAGTGGCGGAAGCGCTCGAATACGGCATGGTGGGCATCAACACCGGCCTGATCTCGAACGAAGTCGCGCCGTTCGGCGGCGTGAAGCAGTCGGGCCTCGGCCGCGAAGGCTCGCACTACGGCGTGGATGACTACGTCGTCGTCAAGTACATGTGCATGGCCGGCATGTAAGCCGTTGCCAGAAACTCAGCATGACGAAAAACGGGTGCCGCAAAGGCGCCCGCCAGTAACAGAAACGCCGGCATATTGCGATGGATTCGCGATATGCCGGCGTTTCTGTTTGTTCCTGCGTTTCTGCTTGCGACCGGGCCTCGCGGCCCGGTGCAGCTGGTTGTACTGCTTAGTTCGTAGCGCCAACCGGCGTGATCTGCGTCGCATAGGCGGAAACGAACACGGCGTGGATCGTGTCGCCCACCTTTAGCTTCTTCAGGTCGATGTCGGGCGTGGCTTCCAGCGTGACCGTCTGATACGCGCCGCGCAGCGTCACTTCGCGCTTCTTCGCGTTGATGTGCTGCACGGTGGCCTGGACTTCGACCTGGCGCGCCGCGTCATAGCCCGACGACGCCGGGAGGTACACATTCGTGTCGACGCGCTTGCGAATGCCCTTGTCCTTGCCCGTCACCTTTTCAGCCGTCACGAGTAGCGCGTTCTTGTAGAGCACGTCGACGGTATCGCCCACGTTGAGCTGGTCGAAGTTGCTCACTTGCTGGCTCAGGGCGATCTGGACTTCGTTGCCGCGCGGGCCACGCACCGTGATCACGCGCGATGCGCGGTCGATGCCGACGATCTTGACTTGCACGTGAACCGGCGGTGTATTCGCAACGAGATTCTGCGTCGCGCTCGCGAGCGCCGATTGGGCCTGGGGCGCTGACGCCGGCTGCTCCGTTTGCGCCGATGCCGCTTGCGCGAACGCCATGCCAAGCACAACTGCCGCCAACGCTGTTGCCTTCATCATCCGTATTCTCCTCAAAAGTCGGGGGGCACTTTCTCTGCAACGGCTTGCGCCGAAGTCTGACGATTCTACGCGTGCCGCTCGAAAACCGACTAGTGGATGGCCACGAGCCGTATCAGATTAAGCAGAACGTATAACAAAAATCAACGCGCCATTGATCTGCATCGCGAAACAATACTGACAATTTTTGCCGATCTTGAAACGTCGCCTTGCCTCGCAGGATGAAAAAAGCCGCGAATCCGAAGATTCGCGGCTTGGGTAACGCCTTGGCGAAGCGGCGGCTCAAGCTTGCTTCAGCCGCCTGATCGACATTAAACGCGCTCGATGGCGATAGCGATGCCCTGGCCCACGCCGATGCACATCGTGCACAGCGCATAGCGCCCTTGCGTGCGGTGCAGCTGATACATCGCCGTGGTCACGAGACGTGCCCCGCTCATGCCCAGCGGGTGACCCAGCGCGATTGCGCCACCGTTCGGGTTGACGCGGGGATCGTCGTCGGCCACGCCGAGCATGCGCAGCACAGCCAGGCCCTGCGAAGCGAACGCTTCGTTGAGCTCGATCACGTCGAACTGGTCGATGGTCATGTTCAGGTTCGCGAGCAGCTTCTGCGTGGCGGGCGCCGGTCCGATGCCCATCACGCGCGGCGCCACGCCTGCGGTCGCGATGCCGAGCACGCGCGCACGCGGCGTGAGACCGAAACGCTTCGCATTGGCCTCGTTCGCGAGCAGCAGCGCGCACGCGCCGTCGTTCACGCCCGACGCATTGCCCGCGGTGACCGAACCATCCGGGCTCACGACGCCCTTGAGCTTCGCCAGCGTCTCGAGACTCGTCTCGCGCGGATGCTCGTCGCGCGACACCACGAGCGGATCGCCCTTCTTCTGGGCGATCGTCACCGCAACGATTTCCTGCGCGAGCGTGCCGTCTGCCTGCGCGCGCGCAGCCTTCTGCTGGCTGCGCAGCGCGAACGCGTCCTGATCGGCGCGGCTCACGCCGTAATCGACAGCGACGTTCTCGGCGGTCTCGGGCATCGAGTCCACCCCGTACTGCTGCTTCATCAGCTTGTTGACGAAGCGCCAGCCGATGGTCGTGTCGTAGATCGCGGCGTCGCGGGCGAAGGCGCTTGCCGCCTTGCCCATCACGAACGGCGCGCGGCTCATGCTCTCCACGCCGCCCGCGATCATCAGGCCAGTCTCGCCCGACTTGAGCGCACGCGCGGCAATGCCCACGGCGTCCATGCCCGAGCCGCAGAGGCGGTTCACCGTCGAGCCCGGCACGGCCTGCGGCAGGCCCGCCAGCAACGACGACATGCGCGCGACGTTACGGTTGTCTTCGCCCGCCTGGTTCGCGCAGCCGTAGATCACATCGTCGATTACTGCCCAGTCCATCTCCTTGTTGCGCTCCATGAGCGCCTTGAGCGGCACCGCGCCGAGGTCGTCGGCGCGAACCTGCGCAAGGGCGCCCGCGTAGCGGCCGATCGGCGTTCGTATCGCGTCGCAGATGAATGCTTCCGTCATGAGAGTCTCCAGGTTCAGATGCAATTTGTTCGATAACCGAACTCATGATCGATAACCGAACAATTGGCATCCATAATATGCGTCGCGTTGTGCGGGTGTCAAGCTGGCATCTCTCCTGATCGGCGAGGAAAATTCCATCATATGAAATGAAAACGGCCACACAGAACCAGTGTCTGTGCGGCCGTCACCCTGCGGACCAAGCTCCCGGGAGAGGCTTCCCGAGGCGCCGTGCAGAACCCATGAACTACCGTGACATCATGTTCATGCCGACGTTGTGCATGACCCAGATCGTGCCGAAGATCAGGAACGCAGCAGCCAGCACAGTATAGGCGAGCGAGAGCGCGTTCCAGCCCTGTCCCGACGACGTGTTCAGATGCAGGAAGAACACAAGGTGCACGACCACCTGCACGAAGGCAAGCACGGCGAGCACGACCATCATGGTGTTCGGCGCCATTGTGCCGTGTATGACGATGCCGAACGCGCCGGCGGTCAACAGCACCGCGAGAATAAAGCCCGCCACATAGCTGCCGAGGCTGCCATGGGCTTCGCTATGAGAATGCGCCATTTAAATCACGCTCCCGAGATAGACAAAGGTAAACACGCAGATCCACACCACGTCGAGGAAGTGCCAGAAAAGGCTCAGGCACGTGAGGCGGCGCACTTCCCGCTCGTCCAGTTCCGGACGGCGGATTACCTGCATCATCAGCACCGCCATCCAGACGAGGCCAAAGAAGACGTGCAGACCGTGCGTGCTGACCAGCACGAAGAACGACGAGAGGAACGCGCTGCGTTGCGGGCCCGCGCCCTCGGCAATCAGGTGCGAGAACTCGCGCAGCTCCAGCACGAGAAACAGCGCCCCCAGAACAAAGGTCACGGCCAGCCAGCCGACAACCGCGCCGCTCTTGCGCTGCTGCGCACCGAGCATGGCGAAGCCGTAGGTGATGCTGGAAACCAGCAGCACCGCGGTCTCGACTGCAACGTCGCTGATGTTGAACAGGTCCTTGCCCGTTGGGCCGCCCGCGAACTGATGCCCGAGCACGCCGAACGTCGCGAACAGCGCCGCGAACAGGACGCAGTCCGTCATCAGGTAGACCCAGAACCCGAACACGGAATGCGACGGCGGGTGATCGTCGTGATCGAAATCGGCAAGCGTTGCCGCATTGGTTTTTTGTAACATCGATTAAGCCTCCACAGCTTCCATCTCGCGCTCGGCGGCAACCGCCGCGCGATGGCGCTTCTCTTCGATCTCGCGAACCTTCGCGGCCGGAATGTAGTAGCCGTCGTCGTCGCTAAAGCTGCGTACAGCAACGGTAACGACGATGGCGATAAAGGCGAGCACGCCGAGCCACGTGATATGCCAGACACCCGCGAAACCCAGCAACAAGCTGAACACGCCGATGAAGAAGCCAGCCGACGTATTCGACGGCATGTGAATGTCCTTGTACTTCGCGGCGAGGCCCATGCCACGGCCCGTTTCCTTCATGTGCGTAAAGGCGTCGAGCTCCTGCACCTGCGGGATGAGCGCAAAGTTATAGACCGGCGGCGGCGACGAAGTCGCCCATTCGAGGGTGCGGCCATCCCACGGATCGCCCGTGACGTCGTGGCACTCCGCCTTGTTGCGATTCACGAACGCCATCACCCACTGCAGCACCTGGAACACCACGCCAACTGCGATGATGGCCACGCCGATGGCGGCCACGATGAAATACGGCTGCCATGCGGGGTTGTCGTAGTGGTTCAGACGACGCGTTGCGCCCATGAAGCCGAGCACGTAGATCGGCACGAATGCCACGTAGAAGCCCACGAACCAGCACCAGAACGACGCCTTGCCGAGCTTTTCGCTGGGCTTGATGCCGAACACCTTCGGGAACCAGTAATGGAGGCCCGCGAGGTAACCGAACACCACGCCGCCGATGATGGCGTTATGGAAGTGCGCAATCAGGAAGAGCGAGTTGTGGAGCACGAAGTCCGCGCCCGGAATAGCCATCATCACGCCGGTCATGCCGCCGATCGAGAACGTGACCATGAAGCCGATCGTCCAGAGCACCGGCGCGGTGAAATGCACACGCCCGCGATACATGGTGAACAGCCAGTTGAAGATCTTCACGCCCGTGGGGATCGCGATGATCATGGTGGCGATGCCGAAGAACGCGTTGACGTTGGCGCCGGAGCCCATCGTGAAGAAGTGGTGCGCCCACACGAGGAACGCAAGAATCATGATGGCGCACGACGCATAGACCATCGTCTTGTAGCCGAACAGCGGCTTCTTGCAGAACGTGGCCATGACTTCCGAATAGATGCCGAACGCGGGCAGCACGAGGATGTACACCTCGGGGTGGCCCCACGCCCAGATCAGGTTCAGGTACAGCATCATGTTGCCGCCACCGTCGTTCGTGAAGAAGTGCATCCCGAGGTAGCGGTCGAAGCCCAGCAGCGCAACGGCGATCGTGAGGATCGGGAACGTGGCCATGATGAGCACGTTCGAGCACAGCGCCGTCCACGTGAACACCGGCATCTTCATGAGGCTCATGCCCGGCGCGCGCATCTTGATGATGGTCACGAAGAAGTTGATGCCGGTAATGAGCGTGCCAACGCCCGAAAGCTGCACGGCCCAGATGTAGTAGTCGACCCCGACGCCTGGACTGAACTGCAACTCGGACAGCGGCGGATACGCGAGCCAGCCCACCTGCGCGAACTCGCCGATCACGAGTGAGACGTTGATGAGAATCGCGCTGATGGCCGTCATCCAGAACGACAGCGAGTTCAGGAACGGGAACGCCACGTCGCGCGCGCCGATCTGCAGCGGCACGACGAGGTTGAACAGGCCGACCATGAGCGCCATCGCCATGAAGAAGATCATGATGACGCCGTGCGCCGAGAAGATCTGGTCGTAGTGATGCGGCGGCAGGTAGCCCGGCGCGTCGAGCGCGATGGCCTGCTGGATGCGCATCATGACGGCGTCGGCAAAGCCGCGCACGAGCATGAGCACGGCCACGATCATGTACATGACGCCAATGCGCTTGTGGTCCACGCTCGTGATCCACTCGCTCCAGATGTACTTCCACTTGCCCGTCACAGTGACGAGACCGAGCACGCCGATTACGATCAGCGCCATGAATGCCGCGGCGCCCATGATGATCGGCTGATCGAACGGAACTGCCTCTAATGTAAGTTTGCCGAACATGCCGCTTACCCCTTGGTCACGCACGACGGGTCGGTGAAATCCGTGACGTGGCCGTTGTTGTACTTCCCAATGATGTTGTTGAAGAGCTTCGGATCGACCGTCGAGAAGTACTCGACCGGTGCCTTCTCGCTCGGCTCCAAAACCTTCGCGTACTGGTCCATCGACAGCGCGGTTTGCGACGCCTTGACCTTCTGGACCCAGGTGTCGAAGTCCTGCTGGCTGGTGGCGAGCGTGCGGAACTTCATGTCCGAAAAGCCCTTGCCGCTGTAGTTAGCCGAGATGCCCGCATAGTCGCCGGCATGGTCGGCGATGAGGTGCAGGCGCGTTTGCATGCCCGCCATCGCGTAGACCTGAGTGCCCAGTTGCGGAATGAAGAACGAGTTCATCACCGAATCCGACGTAATGCGGAAATTGACCGGCGTGCCCACCGGTACCGCGAGCTGGTTCACCGTGGCGATGCCGAGGTCCGGGTAGATGAAGAGCCACTTCCAGTCGAGCGCGACGACCTCGACATTGATGGGCTTGACGTTCGATTCGATCGGCTTGTACGGGTCGAGCTCGTGAGAGGTCTTCCAGGTGAGGATCGCGAGGAACAGGATGATGACGGCCGGAATGCTCCAGACGACTACTTCGATCGCGGTGGAATGCGCCCATTTGGGGGCGTAGGTGGCGTTGCGATTAGACGCGCGGTAGCGCCAGGCAAAAAAGAGCGTGAGCAGGATCACCGGCACCACCACGAGCAGCATGGCCCATGTGGCGGTGGCGATGAGGTGCTTTTCGGCCACGCCGATACTGCCCTTGGGATCGAGCACGGTCAGCTCGCTGCACCCCGCGAGGGAGGCGAGCAGCCCGCTGCCGAGGGGGATTAACCACCTTTTGAAGGCTTTTCTCTTCATGTTTGCCTGCGTTTTCGTTTAACTACCTGGACGCTTTCATGTATTTCCATCGCAAAAATGCCGACGCAAAATACACCCCTTACGTGTTTGGCGAAATTCTACGGAAAGGCGTTATCCGAAAATTTGATCCAAGCTAAGGTTTTCTGCTTGCGACAAAGCTATCCCGCACAAGCGCGACGGAAAGACGCAATTAACTTTCATCCGCCCTACAGATGTGCACACAGCCCCGCACAGCGGGCTTCTCGCGTATGACGAATTTCCGGCAATGTGAAAACGCGCGCGGAGACAGAGCGTCGAAAAAAGGGGAATCAGACAATCCCGGCCTGAGTCCGACAGTACTATTCGACTAGTCCAATGGAAAATAATCTGATAAAGAGGCTCAGCCTTATTCAAGGCACTTTCACCACTTCAATATTTATGTCAATATCAATATAAAGCTGGTGAATTGCGGAAAATCAAATATGAAGCGATAAAACCTGCGAACAACTTGAATTTTTCCGTCTCGACCGGCGTAGTTCGCCGTGCACCGGTTGGCGAATCCATGCGCTTGCGCTATCGTCATGGGTTCCTTACGCGCCGCCTCCCGCCCTTGATCCGACGCCACGACGCCATGAACCCCGCCAGCCGCGCTTCGCACGCCCCTTCCGACGAGCAGCCGGAGTCCCCCGAAAAACCGGGCGACTCCTACGTGCAGTCGTTCGCGCGCGGGCTTTCCGTGATTCGCGCGTTCAATGCCGAGCGCCCCGAGCAGACGCTCACCGACGTCGCAGCGGCCACTGGCCTCACGCGCGCCGGCGCGCGCCGCATCCTGCTCACGCTGCAAACGCTCGGCTATGTGGAGGCCGAAGGGCGCCTGTTCCGGCTCACGCCCAAGATTCTCGACCTTGGCTTCGCGTATCTCACGTCGATGCCGTTCTGGAATCTGGCCGAGCCGGTCATGGAGCAACTCTCGGCCGAGGTGCACGAAAGCTGCTCGGCCGCCGTGCTCGACCGCACCGAGATCGTTTATGTGCTGCGCGTGCCCACGCACAAGATCATGACGATCAACCTCTCGATCGGCAGCCGTCTGCCCGCCTACTGCACCTCCATGGGCCGCGTGCTGCTCTCGGCGCTCGACGAGCCGACGCTCGACGCCACGCTCGGCGCGACGCCGCTCTATGCGCACACGCCGCGCACCGTCACCGACAAGGACGAGCTCAAGAGGATCATTGCGCAGGTGCGCCAGCAGGGCTGGTCCATCATCGACCAGGAGCTGGAGGGCGGACTCATCTCGATCGCAGCGCCGATCCGCAACCGCCAAGGACGCGTGATCGCCGCCATGAACATCAGCGGCAATGCCCAGCGCACCTCGGCGAAGCAGATGGTCAAGGCCTTCCTCGAACCGCTCCAGCAGGCCGCCCAACGCGTCTCGGAGATGGTGGCGCTGCGCACCTGATCCCCACCCTCTCGCCAACCCCTCTCCCTCTTAGGGAGAGGGGCTTTGGGTCACCTTGCTGCTGCCGCCACACGCTGCACCGTCTCTATGAAAGCCAGCCCCGCATCCTCCAGCCGCCCCGAGTTGTCGATGTGCGTGAGCGACGCCCCCGCCGGCACCTCGAACGCCGCGCGCCGCGCAAGGCGCGCGGCGATCTGCTCCGGCGTCTCCCGGGCGCGCGAGGCAAGCCGTGCGGCCAGCACGTGCTGCGCGGCGTTCACATGCACGAGCGTCATCTGCGGATAGCGCGCCAGCGCCTCGTTCACGTACGCACGTGAGCCGTTCAGCACCACCGTGCAGCCGAGCGCGAGCCACTGGTCGATCTCCACGCCGATGCCATACCTCAGCGCGTGGCTGCGCCATTGCAGCGCGAACAGACCAAGGCGCGAGCGCGCCTCGAATTCGGCGCCGGTGAGCGCGATGTGGTTCTCGCCGCCGTCCACTTCGCGCGTGATATAGCGGTGCGCGAAAAGCACCCCATCGGACGCGAGCCGCGCACGCGCAAAGCCGAGCAGCGAGTCCTTGCCCGCGCCCGAGGGGCCCATCACGTAGATCAGGCGCGATGTCGTGTCCGTTGTCGCTCCGGTGGTCATGCGTGCTCCCGTGCCTGCATGTGCGCCGGTTGGTCGGCGGGAAAATCCACCCGTTGCCACAACGAGAACGGTTCGCCCGGACGCGGCTCGACGTAGAACGCGACGCCCTCCACGGGCAGCATGCCCGCATCGCGCATCTGGGCATTCCATGCGTGCGCGAGCGCGGCGCACACGGCTGCGTCGTCGAGCGAATCGGAGAGCGTCATGTGGAAGCGGAATTCGTCGAACACATACGGATAGCCCCACTCTTCGACATAGGCGCGCTGGCGCGGCGTGAGCGGCCCATCGAGCCGCTTCGCAAGCTCGTCGGCGGTCTGCGCGGCGCGCAGGTGGCCGAGCGTGCGCAGGGCGTCGGCGGCGAGTTCGCGCAACGCCTGCGCGCCGTTTTCGTCGGCGGCCCGCAGCGCGACGAAGCGCCCGAGCATGGCCGCCTCCACCGCGACTTCGAAGCGCGCGCGGCCCGCCGCCCACGCCTGCGCGGCAGCCACGAGCGTTTGCGGCGTCACGCCTGCCGCAAGCCGGAACGGTGGCACGAGCGTGCCATGCCAGCCGTAACGGCGCGGCGCGCCGGTGAGCGCATCGAGCGGCGGCGCGAGTCCGGCCGGCTGCGGCGGTGCGAGCGTTTCGCCGCTTTCCGGGTCGCGGCCAAGCCAGGCGCAGCCGGCCCGCCACCACGCCGAGGCGCGCGGCGGCGCGTAATAGAGCGCGAAGCGCGTCGCCTCGCTCCAGTCTTCATGCGGCGCGCTCATACGTCGTGCTCCACCATCAACTGCACGCGGTCCGCCGCGAAATGCGTGATGCCGTACTTGATGGGCACGCCATCGAGATCGACATCGACGTTCTCGACCCACAGCACCGGCTGCTGCCGGTTGATATTCAGCCGCCGCGCCACTTCGGGCTCGGGCAGCACGCTGCCGATGCGGCTCCACTTGCGCAGATAGTCGCTCACGCCGAATTCGGCGAGCGCCTTCGAGGTGCTGTCCACGCGCGCCATGACCGCGGGCAGATCGGCGAAGCGCGCGGCGGGATACCAGCTGCGCGCATAAGTGAGCGGCACGCCTTCCGACTCGTGCAGTGTTTCGAGCCGATACACGAACGCGCCGGCACGCATGGCAAGCGCCTTCGCCACGACCGGATCGGCCTTCACGCGCGACGACGCGAGCAGCTTGCCAACCGCAGAATGCTGATGACGCTGCAAATTCTCGGTGAAGCGCGTGCGCTTGCCGATGGTGTAATCAATCGCGCCGGGCTGCACGAAGGTGCCGCGCCCCTGCTCCACGCTCACGAGACCTAGCGCGGCAAGCCCCAGCATGGCGCGCCGCACCGTGTGGCGGTTCACGTCGAAGCGCCGTGCCAGTTCGCCTTCGCTCGGCAGCCGGCCGTCCTCGCCAAAGCCCTTTGCCGCGATCTCGGCCGCGAGAATCTGCTCGATCTGCCGCCACACCGCCACGCCTGCGCCGCGCTCGAGCGTGCTGTGCGGGGCCTCGTCGTTCGATGTCATGGTGCTGTCATTCCTCCGGGGTTCAATATCGGCTGTAGCTTGCGCATTGTAGTGCGCACGGCGTGATGGAAATATGAAAACGTTCTGCGTTGCACCCACGCGATCATTGTCCGCATAAACGTCTAGACGTTTAGACGTATAGATGAGTAGATGCTTCAATGTACATCTCCGGTCACGACACAGGAACTCCGATGAACGCATCTTCGGTCCCGCCCGCCGCCGCGCCCGATGCGCGCCGCGCCTGGATGGCGGTTCTCGCGCGCACGCCGCGTGCCGAGATCGAAACGGCGCTCGCCGCCGCGCTGGGCGGCGAGCGCATGCCGGCTTTCGAGTGGCTGCGCGCGCCCCAGACCGGGCTCGCGATGGTGCGCGGGCGCGTCGGCGGCACCGGCAACGCCTTCAATCTCGGCGAAGCCACGGTGACGCGCGCGACGCTGCGACTGCGCGCACCCAGCGGCGCAGACGCGACCGTGGGCGTGGCGTGCCATCTGGGCCGCGACAAGCGCCGCGCCGAACTGGCCGCGCTCGCCGACGCGCTGCTGCAACAGCCGGAGCGCCACGACCGGCTCCACGCGCTGTTGATCGAGCCGCTCGCGGCGCGTCTGGCAGCGCAACGCGCGGCGCAACGCGAGGCGACCGCCAGCGCAAAGGTCGAGTTCTTCACGATGGTTCGAGGCGACGCATGAACGAACAACGCAACAGCACCGCCCTGCACGAGGCGCTCGGTACGCTCGCACCCGGTTTCGCCGATCCGGTCCACGACACGCAGACCGTATTTCGCACGCTGCTCGGCGCGCTCTCGCGCCCGGGCACCATCGCCACGATCGAGACGCCGCTGCCCGCGGCCGAATCGGCATACAACGCGACGAATGCCGCGGCGCACGACGCGCCGCGCGCGAGCCGGGCGGCCTTTGCCGCGCTGCTCACGCTCTGCGACTACGCCACGCCCGTATGGCTTGCGCGGCCCGACGCCGCACTGGCAGCCGCGCTGCGCTTTCACGCGGACGCGCCGCTCGCGGGCACGCCAGGCGAAGCGGTCTTCGCCTACGTGCACGACGCCGCCGCGCTGCCGCCGCTCGACGCATTCGCGTGCGGCACGCCCGAGTCGCCGGAGCAATCGGCCACCGTGTTCGTGTGCGTCGATGCCCTGGCCGACGGCCCGCCGGCCACGCTGCGCGGCCCCGGCATCGAATCGGCGTGCACCGTCGCACCCGCCGGCCTGCCCGCGCGCTTCTGGCAAGAACGCGCGGAACTCGCGCCGCTCTTTCCGTGCGGCATCGACTTCTACTTCGTTTGCGGCGCCCGCATCATGGGCCTGCCGCGCACGACTCGTGTGGAGGTGAACTGATGTATGTCGCCGTCAAAGGAGGCGAGCGCGCGATCGAAGCATCGTGGCGCCTGCTCGATCAAGCCCGCCGGGGCGATACGCGTGTGCCCGAACTCTCCGTCACGCAGATCCGCGAACAGATGCGTCTCGCCGTGGCGCGCGTGATGGCCGAAGGCTCGGTCTACGACGAAGAACTTGCCGCGCTCGCAATCAAGCAGGCCGCCGGCGATCTCGTGGAGGCGATCTTTCTGCTGCGCGCGTATCGCACGACACTGCCGCGCTTCGGCTACACGCTGCCGGTGGAAACCGGGCAGATGGCCGTCGAGCGCCGCATCTCCGCCACGTTCAAGGACGTGCCCGGCGGCCAGGTGCTGGGAGCGACCTACGACTATACGCAACGCCTGCTGGATTTCGCACTGCTAGCAGAGGGCGACAATGATTCGGATCTCGAATCGTCTAACAGGCCACGCTTGCAACACGGCACGCAGGACGAACCGGAGTCCATGCCGCGCGTGGTCACGCTGCTCGACAAGGAAGGCCTGATCGAGCAGGAAACACCATCGAGCGAGGCACGCGAACCTCGCGACCTCTCGCGCGAACCCCTCGCATTTCCCGCCGACCGCAGCGTGCGCCTGCAAAACCTCGCGCGCGGCGACGAAGGCTTCCTGCTCGCGATGGGCTATGCCACGCAGCGCGGCTATGCGCATTCGCATCCGTTCGCGGGCGAGATCCGCTTTGGCTCGGTAGCCGTGGAAATGGTGCTCGATGAACTGGGCGAAGCGGTCGAGATCGGCGAGATCGAATTGACCGAGTGCCAGATGATCAACCAGTTCGCGGGCAGCAAGGATGCGCCGCCCGCCTTCACGCAGGGCTACGGCCTCGCATTCGGCCACGCGGAGCGCAAGACGATGGCGATGGCGCTCGTCGACCGCGCGCTGCGCGCCGCGGAACTCGGCGAAACGCTGGCCTCGCCCACCCAGGACATCGAATTCATGCTCTCGCACAGCGACAACGTGGAAGCCTCGGGCTTCGTGCAGCATCTGAAGCTGCCGCATTACGTGGATTTCCAGGCGGAACTCGAACTCGTGCGCCGCTTGCGTGCGCAGCACGCGTGCGGAGATCAGCCCTCCGGGGAGGCCGCATGAACGCACCCGATACTTTCGAAGCCGCGCTCGCCTCGCATGAAACGCAGGCTGCCGGTGGCTACAACTTCGCGTATCTCGACGAGCAGACCAAGCGCATGACCCGCCGCGCGCTGCTCAAGGCGGTGGCCGTGCCCGGCTATCAAGTGCCGTTCGCCTCGCGCGAAATGCCGCTGCCGTATGGCTGGGGCACGGGCGGCATCCAGGTGACGGCCGCCATCATCGGCGCGAACGACACGCTCAAGGTGATCGACCAGGGCTCCGACGACACCACCAACGCCGTCAACATTCGCCGCTTCTTCGCGCGCACGGCCGGCGTGGCCACCACGCGGCGCACCCGCGATGCGACGATCGTGCAGACGCGTCACCGCATTCCCGAAACGCCGCTCACCGAGAAGCAGATCCTCGTCTACCAGGTGCCGATGCCGGAACCGCTGTTCCGTTTAGAACCCCGCGTAGCCGAGTGCAGGAAGCTGCACGCGCTCGCCGATTACGGGCTCATCAGCGTGAAGCTTTACGAAGACATCGTGCAGCACGGCAGCATCGCCACGACCTACGACTACCCGGTCACGGTGAATGGCCGCTATCTCACCTCGCCCTCGCCGATTCCGAAGTTCGACAATCCCAAGCTCCATATGAATCCTGCGCTGCAATTGTTCGGCGCGGGCCGCGAGCGCCGCATTATGCGATTCCGCCTTATACGCCGGTGAAAAGCCTCGACTTCGACGATCGCCCGTTCGAGGTTCAGCGCTGGGATCACGCGTGCGCGCTGTGTGGCTCGCGCGAGAGCTTCCTCGACGAAATGGTCGTCGACGATGCGGGCAAGCGCATGTTCGTCTGCTCGGACAGCGACTATTGCCACGAGCGGCGGGAAAGTCAGGATAACCAGGCGAGTTCGCAAACGAAGCCATCGGGAGAACACGCATGACGCCGGGTTTCGCGCCTCTGCTTCGCGCCCGCCATCTCACGAAGCAATACGGCGGCCGCAACGGCTGCCGCGACGTGAGCTTCGATTTGTATTCCGGCGAAGTGCTGTGCATCGTCGGCGAATCGGGCTCGGGCAAGACCACGCTGCTCAACACGCTCGCGCTGCGCACCGAAGCCGATGCGGGCGCGCTCGACTACGTGAACACGAACGGCGAATCGCTCGACCTGCTCACGCTTTCCGAGCCGCGCCAACGCTTGCTCGCGCGCACCGAATGGGGCTTCGTGCAGCAAAACCCGCGCGACGGGCTGCGTGCCGGGGTCTCGGCGGGGGCCAATATCGGCGAGCCACTGATGGCCGTGGGCGCGCGCCACTACGGGCGCATTCGCCAGACCGCGCAGCAGTGGATGCAGCGCGTCGAGCTCGACGCCGCGCGCATCGACGAATTGCCCGCCGCGTTCTCGGGCGGCATGCAGCAACGTCTGCAAATCGCGCGCAATCTCGTCACGGGCCCGCGCCTCGTGTTCATGGACGAACCCACCGCCGGCCTCGATGTTTCCGTGCAAGCCCGGCTGCTCGACCTGCTGCGCACGCTCACCACGACGCTGCATCTCTCGGTGCTGATCGTCACGCACGACATCGGCGTCGCGCGCCTGCTCGCGCACCGCCTGATGGTGATGCAGGGCGGCGCCGTGGTCGAAGCGGGTCTGACCGACCAGGTGCTCGACGATCCTCAGCATCCCTACACACAAACGCTGGTGGCCTCGGTGCTGCCTGCATAGGACGAGCCATGACTCCGGATCCCTCGATTGCGCACGCGTTCGGCGAGCGCCCCGCCCTGATGCTGCGCGCGGAGGACGTGCGCAAGACCTTCACGCTGCACGCTCAGGGCGGCATCGGCATCGAAGCGCTCGCGGGCGTCTCGCTCGACGTGGAGCGCGGCGAATGCGTGGTGCTGGTCGGACCTTCGGGCGCGGGCAAGAGCACGTTTCTGCGCTGCCTGTACGGCAACTATCTCGCGAGCGGCGGCTCGATCGCCATCCGCGACGACGCGGCGCCCGGCCAGCACCTCGAAATCACCGGCGCGGAGCCGCACGACGTGCTGCGCCTGCGCCGCAGCGTGGTGGGCTACGTGAGCCAGTTTCTGCGCGTGATTCCACGCGTGAGTACGATCGATATCGTGGCCGCGCCGCTCGTCTCGCGCGGCGTGAACGAAGACGAGGCACGCGAGCGGGCCGCCGCGCTGCTCGCGCGCCTAAACGTGCCGCGGCGCCTCTGGACGCTTGCGCCCGCCACTTTTTCAGGCGGCGAGCAGCAGCGCGTGAACATCGCGCGCGGCCTGATCACGCAGCATCGCGTGCTGCTGCTCGACGAGCCCACGGCATCGCTCGACGCTGAAAACCGCGCCGTGGTCGCGAGCCTGATCGTGGAAGCGCGCGAGCGCGGCGCGGCAATCGTCGGCGTCTTTCACGACGAGGACACGCGCGGCCGCGTGGCCACGCGGGTGCTGGCGCTGAGCGCACCCCTCGCGAGCGCAGCTGTCGCTGAAATGGCCTGAAAGTGCCTTGAAAAGTCGTGGCCTGTCATTTGCGTCAGGCACACTCACGTTTGAACTCCGGAGCCCGACGATGTTGATCAAGAACGCGCGCATCGTGACGCGAGACGAAGTATTCACCGGTACGCTGCGCGTCGAAAACGGCGCGATCCGCGAGCTTTCGCGCGGCACGACCGCCGCGCCCGAGGCCGTGGACTGGGAAGGCGACTTCCTGTTGCCGGGGCTGGTCGAGCTGCACACTGACAACCTCGAAAAACACCTCGCGCCGCGTCCCGGCGTGCACTGGAACACCGACGCCGCGTTCGTGATCCACGATGCGCAGATCGCCGCCGCCGGCATTACCACGGTGTTCGACGCGCTCGCCATCGGCACGCGCGCAGCCGTGGGCGTGCGCGGCCGCGAGGTGCAGCTCGCCAGCGCCGCCGCGCTCACGCGCTTCTCGGAGCGCAAGCTGCTGCGCGCCGAGCACTTTCTGCACCTTCGCTGCGAGGTCGCGACCGAAGACGTGATCGAGCTGTTCGACACGCTGGGCGAGCATCCGCTGCTGCGCCTCGCCTCGGTGATGGACCATACGCCGGGCCAGCGCCAGTGGCACGACCGCACGCAATGGCGGCGCTTCCAGGAGCGCCACGGCAAATGGACCGACGAACAGGCCGCCACCATGCTCACCGAAATGACCACCGAGCAGGAGCGCTACGCCGACGCGCATCGCCATGCGATCGTCGAGCAAGCCGCGCGCGAAGGCATCGTGCTCGCCGAATTTCCGACCACGCGCGCGGCGGCGGCCGAGGCGAAAAAGCGCGGCATTGCCACGATCATGGGCGCGCCGAACGTGGTGCGCGGCGGCTCGCATTCGGGCAACGTCTCCGCGCTCGAACTCGCGCAGGCCGGCCTGCTCGACATTCTTTCGTCGGACTACGCGCCGTCGAGCCTGCTCACCGCCGCCTTCGATCTCGTGACCCGGGCCGACTGGACGCTGCCGCGCGCGCTCGCCACGGTCTCGTGGGAGCCGGCGCACAAGGCTGGTCTCGCGGACCGCGGCGCGATCGCGCCCGGCCTGCGTGCCGACTTTGTGCGCGTGGCGATGCTCGACACGCTGCCGGTGCCGCGCGCGACGTACCGCGCGGGCACGCGCGTGGTCTGATTCAGGCGCTCATATCACTCGCGCCTTACACGCAAACCAACAGCAGGCCATCGTTTCTTTTTCAACTCGCCGACATACGCCTGCACGCCCTCCATGCCCCGCCGCGCATTCTTCCGACTGTTGCGGCGCTGCATCGCGACCTGGCCCTCGCCGGTGCCGTGCGCAGCGCCCGGTCCGCGCCCCGAATGCCTTGCCCCACAAGGCTTTGCGCTGTTCCGCAACAGTGCGCGAACGTTCGTTAGCGCGCTTCGAATCCCGCCATCCGGTATAACACTAGCCACGCAGCAATTTTGACCTGGGTAAGCTTTGCGCCGCCGCTCGCTCCCAAGCCAGCGAGCCCAAGCAGAGTTCCTGCGCGAGCCGCGCCGGAACCATGCGCAGCGACGGCACAACCGCCCGCTGCGCGCCCTGAACCATACGAGGAGTCCACATAGTGAAAAAACTGCTTGCCACCCTGTCGGTAGCCCTGCTCGCGGTCTCGGCCGGCGTCGCCCACGCGAAGGATTGGTCCACCGTGCGCTTCGGCGTCGACGCGAGCTACGCGCCGTTCGAATCGAAGGCACCCGATGGCAAGCTCGTCGGCTTCGACATCGACCTCGGCAACGAAATCTGCAAGCGCCTGAACGCCAAGTGCGTGTGGGTCGAGCAGGACTTCGACGGCATGATCCCGGGCCTGAAGGCGAAGAAGTTCGACGGCGTGCTCTCGTCGATGACGATCACCCCGCAGCGCTCCGAGCAGATCGCCTTCTCGGCGAAGCTGTTCAACACGCCCACGCGCCTCGTCGCCAAGAAGGGCACCGCCCTCCAGCCGACGGCCGACGCGCTCAAGGGCAAGTCGGTGGGCGTCGAGCAGGGCACGATCCAGGAAACCTACGCGAAGGAAAACTGGGCGCCGAAGGGCGTGAACGTGGTGCCTTACCAGAACCAGGACCAGGTCTATGCCGACCTGCTCTCGGGGCGCCTCGACGCAGCGCTGCAGGATGAAGTGCAAGCCGACCTCGGCTTCCTGAAGACGCCGCGCGGCGCGGGCTTCCAGTTCGCCGGCAAGGAAATCCCGACCGGCGCCGCCGCCATCGGCCTGCGCAAGGAAGACGCCGATCTGAAGGCGAAGATCGACAAGGCCATCGCCGACATGATCAAGGACGGCACGTACAAGAAGATCGAAGCGAAGTACTTCGACTTCGACGTGTACGGCAGCTAAGCCCCGCACGCCCTGCGCAAAAGCCAGTGCCGCGTGAAAGCGCGCTTCGGCTGAACAATGATGGTAGAGAGCCCGGCCTTTGCGCCGGGCTTTTGTTTTTCTGGCTGGCCCGCCCTCATCAGGTGCGCCCGCGCTGGCAAACGCCAGCTTTCAGCCCGCTGTCCAGATCGGCTAAGATCATGGGCACCGGCCCGCCAGCGGGCCCTCCCTACCCTCACACTGAACGCGTCGCGCGCCCCCACGCGCCGCGCGAGCCCATCATGCAAACTCACCACCACCCGTTGATAGCGCCCGCCCTCGGCACCGCGCGCCAGATCACGAGCTTCCACTATGGCCAGCCCGGCGGCAAGAAGGTGTACGTGCAAGCGTCGCTGCATGCCGACGAGTTGCCTGGCATGCTCACGGCCTGGGCGCTGCGGCGCAAGCTGGCCGCGCTCGAGGCGGCGGGCAAGTTGCGCGGAGAAGTGGTCGTGGTTCCGGTACCGAATCCAATCGGTTTGAACCAGCATTGGCTCGGCCATCTCATCGGCCGCTTCGAGTCGAACACCGCGCAAAACTTCAACCGCAACTTCTACGATCTCACGGCGCTCGTGCTGCCGCGCATCGAGTCGCGCCTCGGGCCCGACGCCGATGCGAACCGCGACACCATTCGCGCCGCGATGGGCGAGGCGCTCGCGACGCAAACGCCGAAAACCGAAATCGAATCGCAGCGCCTCGCGCTGCAACGCCTCTCTTACGACGCCGACATCGTGCTGGACCTGCATTGCGACTGGGAAGCCGCGCTGCACATCTACACGAACCCCGAACTCTGGCCCGAGGTCGAGCCGCTCGCGCGCTATCTGGACGCCAAGGCGTCGCTGCTCGCGCTCAACTCGATTGGCAATCCGTTCGACGAGATTCACAGCTTCTGCTGGTCGGAGCTGCGCGAGCGCTTCGGCCAGCGCTTTCCGATTCCGCACAGCTCGATTTCCGTGACGGTGGAATTGCGCGGCCAGCGCGACGTCTCGCACGAATTCGCCGAGCACGACGCACAGGCCATCGTCGAGTATCTGACCGGCTATGGCGCGATCGACGGCGCGGCGGCCCCGCTGCCGCCGCTCGCGCATCCGGCCACGCCGCTCGCAGGCACGGAGCCGATCGTCGCGCCCGCCAGCGGCGTGATCGTGTTCCGCGCCGAATGTGGTGCATGGATCGAAGCGGGCGCGCCGGTTGCCGACATCGTGGACCCGCTCACCGACACCTTGACCACGCTGCACGCGGGCGTGAGCGGCGTGATGTACGCGCGGCATAGCGCGCGCTTCGCCACGGCCGGCATGGAGGTCGCACGCATTGCCGGCGACAGGCCGATTCGCACGGGGTCGCTGCTGTCACTCTGAACGAAGCGTTACGCGCAGATCGGCGACTCGGCGTCGAGCATCTGCGCGCCGTCGGGCAGCGGTTCGCAGAACCCGGTGGCCGTGCGCCTCGGCATTCGCCACAAGCTCCAGGCAAGCGCCAGCTCCGTGCGGCGCCATGCTGGCTGCCGCTTCGCGCGCGCTTCTGGTACGCTGCGCCCTTTCCCCTCGCAGCGATCGAATCGATGGAACTCCCTTTCAACGAAGCTGGCGTCTCGGTCACGCGCACCGCACTCTCTGCTGCTGGCCAGGTCTTTCCGCTGCGCGACATCGACGACTTGCGCATCGTCCCCGGACAGCGCAAGCGCACCGTGCCCATCGCGCTGTCGCTGATCGGCGTGGCGCTCGCGGCGGTGGGCGGCGCATTCGGCTCGGGTGCCGGACTCGCATGCGGCGTGATGCTGGTGGTGGTGGGCTGGCTCGCGTGGATCTGGCAGGAGGCCCGGCATCAGTTGATCGTGGTGAGGGGCGGCGAATCCCGTGAAGCGGTCTGGAGCGCCGATATCGTCTTCCTCGAACGCGTCGAGCAGGCCGTGCGCTCGGCGAAAGCCGCAAGCGCTGCCAGCAATCCCGGCGCCCAGGCCAGCGCATCGCGCCCCGCCACACAGTAAATCCACCGCCTGCACGGCGCGTCGTCAGTTCGGCGGCGCAAATCAGGGGCGCAAATCAGCGCCCCATTTCAACCGGCTTCGTGCGCCAGATCTCCCTCGCGTACTCCGCAATCGCACGATCCGATGAGAACATGCCCATGCCCGCCACGTTCTCGATCGCGCTCGCAGTCCAGCTGTGCATGTCGATGAAGCGCCGGTCCGCGGCCTCCTGGGCCTGAACAAACGCGGCGTAGTCGGCCAGCACCATGTAGTGATCGCCCCAGTCCACGAGCGTGTGGAAGATCTCCTGGTAGCGCGCCGGATCGTCGGGCGCGAAAAAGCCGCGGCGGATCTGGTCGAGCGCCATGCGCAACTCGGCATTCTCCTCGTAGATCTGACGCGGCCGATAGCCCGCGCCGCGCAGCGCGTCGACCTGATCGGCCGTATTGCCGAAGATGAAGATGTTGTCGGCGCCCACGGCCTCGCCGATCTCGATGTTCGCGCCGTCCAGCGTGCCCATCGTGAGCGCGCCATTGAGCGCGAGCTTCATGTTGCCGGTGCCTGACGCCTCGGTGCCCGCTGTCGAGATCTGCTCGGAAAGATCGGCGGCCGGAATCAGCAGTTCGGCTACGCTCACGCCGTAATTCGGCACGAACACCACCTTGAGACGATCGCCCACGACGGGGTCGTGATTCACCTTCGCGGCCACATCGTTGATGAGGCGAATGATGGTCTTGGCCATGCGGTACGCCGAGGCCGCCTTGCCCGCGAACAGCACGACGCGCGGCACCCAGTCCCGTTCGGGCGACTGCACGATGCGGTTGTAGCGCGTGATCACATGAAGCACGTTGAGCAATTGCCGCTTGTACTCGTGGATGCGCTTGACCTGCATGTCGAACAACGCGTCGGGGTTGAACGCGAGGCCGGTGCGCGCGGTCATGCGCCTGATGAGGCGCACTTTGTTCTCGCGCTTGGCCGCGCGAAATGCCGCTTCGAACGCAGCGTCGCCAGCCAACTTGCGCAGCGCGCCGAGCTCGAACAGATCCTTGCGCCACTGCGTGCCGATAGTCTCGTCCACGAGCCGCGCGAGCGGCGGGCTCGCCTGGGCGAGCCAGCGCCGCGGCGTGATGCCGTTGGTCACGTTCGTGAAGCGCTCGGGATAGAGCCGCGCGAAGTCAGCGAAGATATCGCGCGTCATCAACTGGGAATGCAGCTTCGAGACGCCGTTCACCTTGTGGCTCGCGACAATCGCGAGATAGGCCATGCGCACGCGTCGCTGGCCGTATTCGTCCACGAGCGAAATGCTGCGGATGAAGTCGAGATCGTGCGGGCCTTTCTCGCTCGCCTCGCGCAGAAACGCGGCGTTGATGTCGAAGATGATTTCGAGGTGGCGCGGCAGCAGGCGCGCCAATAGTTCGACATCCCAGGTTTCCAGCGCTTCGGGCATCAGCGTGTGATTCGTGTACGAGAACACGCGCTTGATATGGCCCATCGCTTCTTCCCAGGGCATGTGGTGGACATCCACGAACAGGCGAACCAGTTCGGGAATCGCCAGTACCGGGTGCGTATCGTTCAGGTGCACCGCGACCTTGTCCGAAAAGCGGCCGAACGTGCTGTGCGTGCGCAGATAGCGGCGGATCAGATCCTGCATCGTCGCCGAGACGAAGAAGTACTCCTGGCGCAGGCGCAGCTCGCGGCCCGCCATGGTCGAGTCGTCGGGATAGAGCAGGCGCGAGACGTTCTCGGAGACGTTGCGCGCCTCCACCGCGCGTTGATAGTCGCCCTGGTTGAACGCGGAAAGATCGAGTTCTTCGCAGGCGCGCGCGGACCACAGGCGCAGCGTGTTGGTCGCGCTCGTCGCATAGCCTGGAATGATGGTGTCGTAGGCCATCGCGTTCACGGTGTGCGTCTCGATCCATTCGACGGTGCCGTTGCGCTGCACGGTGCGCCCGCCGAAGTGCACGGGGTACTGCACCTCGGGGCGCGGAAACTCCCATGGGTTGCCCGAGCGCAGCCAGTAGTCGGGCTCCTCCACCTGCTCGCCGTTGACGATCTGCTGGCGAAACATGCCGTAGTCGTAGCGGATGCCGTAGCCGAAGCCCGGAATGCCGAGCGTGGCCATAGAATCGAGAAAGCACGCGGCGAGCCGCCCGAGACCGCCGTTGCCGAGCGCGGCGTCGGGCTCCAGGTCGATGAGCGCCTCCATGTCCACGCCGAGACTCGCGAGCGCCTCTTTCATCGGCTCGTAAATGCCGAGCGCGAGCAGCGCGTTGGAGAAGGTGCGGCCAATGAGGAACTCCATCGACAGGTAGTAGACGCGCTTGGCGTCCTGGTCGTACTGGCTGCGCGTGGTCACCATCCAGCGCTCGACGAGGCGGTCGCGCACGGCCAGCGCGGCGGCATGCAGCCAGTCGTGCGGACGCGCGGTCACGGCGTCCTTGCCGACGCCGTACATCAGGCGGTTCGACACGGAGCGGCGCAGGGCGTCGGCACTGCTCTTCAATTGGTCGAATTCAAGACCCACTGCTGTCATCAAATGTCTCCCGTAAAACGGCGGGCGGAGCGGAGGCGGACAGGGCAAATGCTGACGTCAATGCAGCAGCCCGACCGCCACAAGTCAGTTTGCAGAGTAGGACATTTTTGGGTGGCGTGCGGCGCTGCGCCATTGGCTTCGCGCGCCGCGGCGCGCGTGAATGCGCAGCGTGGCGGCGGCTCGCGCGGATTGCGCATACTTGGCAGTTAGTTGCGTTGCTATCGGCGATGCCTCCCGGCCCTGTCCCCTTTGAAGCATCCGCTGCAGAATCGCGCAGGGTCTGCAACAATCGCCAATTTGCGCGCGCCGCGCCTGCCGCGTCCGCGTATTTCCCTGCCCCAGCTTCGCATCGCCCGAGACCCGCCGTGTCCGATACCCGCACCGCGCAAAGCCTCATCGAGCGCGCCGACGCGCCCATGTCGCCCCAAAACCGCCGCGCGATGGCCGCCATCATGCTTGCCGTCGCGCTCGCGACGCTCGACACCGCCATCGCCAACACCGCGCTGCCCGCCATCGCCACCGATCTGCACGCGGCGCCCGCCGCCTCGGTCTGGATCATCAACGCCTACCAGCTCGCGATGGTGGCGACGCTGCTGCCGCTCGCCGCGCTCGGCGACATCATCGGCCATCGGCGCATCTATATCAGCGGGCTCGCCATCTTCACGGTAGCCTCGCTCGCCTGCGCGCTCGCGCCCACGCTCACGGCGCTCGCGGGCGCACGCGTGCTGCAGGGCGTCGGCGCGAGCGCGATCATGAGCGTCAACACGGCGCTGATCCGCTTCCTGTACCCGCCGCACCGACTCGGGCGCGGGGTGGGCATGAACGCGCTGGTCGTGGGGGTTTCGTTCGCCGTGGGGCCGACCGTCGCCTCGATCATCCTTTCGGCGGGCACCTGGCCATGGCTGTTCGCGATCAACGTGCCGCTCGGCGCGGTCGCGCTCGTGTTCGCGCTGCCCGCGCTGCCGCACACGGAACGCGGCAAGCACGCGTTCGACCCGCTCGCCGCGCTGCTCAATCTCGTGACCTTCTCCGCGCTGATCTTCGCGCTCGGCGAAGCAGCGCAGCGCGCGCCGGCAAAAGAAGTGATCGTGGCGGCGCTCGCCGCGCTCGGGTTCGGCGCGCTGCTGATCCGCCGCGAGGCCGGCCATCCCGCGCCGATGCTGCCCGTGGATCTCTTCAAGCGCCCCGTGTTCGCGCTCTCTTCGATTACGGCCATGTGCGCGTTCGCGGCCCAGGGGCTCGCGTTCGTCTCGCTGCCGTTCTATTTCGAAACCGTGCTGATGCGCAGCCAGGTGGAGACCGGCTTCCTGATGACACCGTGGTCGGTAGTGGTGGCCGCCGCCGCGCCCATTGCGGGACGGCTTTCCGACCGCTATCCGCCGGGCCTGCTGGGCGCGGTCGGCCTCGCGATCCTCGCGGCCGGCATGGCGTCGCTGGCGATGCTGCCCGCGCATCCGAACGTGCTCGACATCGTGATCCGCATGTCGATCTGCGGCGCGGGCTTTGGCTTCTTCCAGTCGCCGAACCTGAAGGCGATCATGTCGTCCGCGCCGCCCGAGCGCAGCGGCGGCGCGAGCGGCACCATCGCGGTCTCGCGCCTGCTCGGACAAGCGACGGGCGCGGCGCTCGTAGCGTTGTGCTTCGGCGTGGTGGGCGCGCATGGGCCCACGCTGGCGCTGGGCCTCGGCGCCATATTCGCCGCGGCGGCGAGCGTGGCGAGCGGGTTGCGGCTGTTCGCGCCGTCGCACCGCGCGATCAAGCGATGAGGAGCCGTGGTGAGCGGCGGTGAGCGGCGGCCGCGCCGCCGGCGCGGCGCGCTTCGCTTTGGCCTTCAGCGCGTGAAGTAACCCTTCACCGCCGCAACGAACGTATCGATATCGGCGGCGCTCACGTCGAGGTGCGTCACGAAGCGCGACGCATAAAGCATTTGCGTGAGGATGCCGCGCTCCTTGAGCCACGCCTCCAGCGGCGCGCAATCGGCCTGTGGGAACTGCGCGAACACCATGTTGGTAGCCTGCGACGCCACCTTCACTTCATCGATCTGCGCGAGCCCGGCCGCGAGACGCGCGGCGTTTGCGTGGTCGTCGGCGAGGCGCGCCACGTTGTGATCGAGCGCGTAGAGGCATGCCGCCGCGAGCACGCCCGCCTGGCGCATGCCGCCGCCCAGCATCTTGCGCCAGCGGTGCGCCGAATCGATCAGCGCCTTGCTGCCCACCAGCACCGAACCAACCGGCGTGCCCAGACCCTTCGAAAAGCAGATCGACACCGAATCGAAGCCCTCGGTCAGCGCCTCGAGCGACTGGTTCGAGGCAACCACCGCATTGAACACGCGCGCGCCGTCGAGGTGCGTGGCAAGCCCGCGGCCATGCGCGAACTGCGTGGCCTCGGCGACATAGGCCGCGGGCAGCACCTTCCCGCCGATGGTGTTCTCGAGCGCGAACAGGCGCGTGCGCGCGAAGTGATCGTCGATTGGCTTGATCGCTGCGGCGACACGCTCAAGCGGGATCGTGCCGTCCTCGGCGTTGTCGAGCGGCTGCGGCTGGATGCTGCCGAGCACCGCCGCACCGCCGCCTTCGTATTTGTACGTGTGAGCCGCCTGGCCAACGATGTATTCGTCGCCGCGCGCGCAATGCGCCATCAGCGCGGCAAGGTTGCTCTGGGTGCCGCTGGGAAAGAACAGGCCCGCCTCCTTGCCGGCTTCCTCGGCCACGCGCGCCTGCAGGCGCAGGACGGTGGGATCGTCGCCCCAGACGTCGTCGCCGGTTTCGGCGCTGGTCATGGCGGCAAGCATGGCGGCGCTCGGGCGGGTAACGGTGTCGCTACGCAGATCGATCATGCGGATGGGTTCCTCATAATGGCCGTGCGCGCACGGCGCGTTCCGCCGCCTTGCGCGGCGTGGAAACCATCGAGTGTATTTTCAAACGGCTTGCGAAGGGAAGCCTGAAACACGGAAGCCTGAAACGAAACCGGGGCGCATGGCCCCGGGGTGCAATGGTCCGGCCGCCGCGTGCCTAGCGCGGCAGCAGTTGCAGCGGATCGACCGGCTTGCCGTCGCTGCGCACTTCGAACACCACGCCCGGAATGCCGTCGTTGTCGACGCCCATTTCGGCGATCGGCTGGCCTTGCGAAACGACGTCGTCTTCCTTCACGAGCAGCCTGCCGTTGCGGCCGTACGCCGTCACGGTCTGGTCGTTGTGCTTGATGATGACGGGCGGGCCATAGGCCTCGATGCCCGAGCCCGCGTAGACCACGCGGCCCGCGGCGGCGGCCCTGACCTGCTCGCCCTGGGTGCCGCCGATCACGATGCCGTTGGACTTGCCCGGCGAGAAACGCTGCAGGATAGGGCCGCGCACGGGCCACGCCAGCGCGAGCGCAGCCGGTGCGGGCGAAGGTGCAGCAACGCCGGCGGCCGCGGGCGCGGCGCTCGTGTAAGCGGGCGGCTGGGGAGCCGCATTGGCGTAGCCCGGCGGGGGCGCGACACGCAGCACCTGGCCCGGCAGCACTTGCGCGTTCGGCGGCATCTGATTCCAGCTCGCGAGGTCTTGCGGACGCTGGCCATAAGCGCTGGCGATACGCGAAAGCGTGTCGCCGGGGTTGACGCGGTAGTAGCCGGCCGGCACGCCGGTGGAGGTCACGGCGGGTGCCGGAGTCGTATTGCTCTCCCAAGGGGGCATGACCGTGCTGCAGGCGCTACAGGCTAGCGTGAGCGCGGCCAATGCCGCGTACGCGCCCGGGTTTCGCCGTTGTCGATTCATCTTGCTGTACCTCGCTGGTTCCTCGCTGTTTCCACGCCACGTACGGCGCGGATACGTATCCGGGATGCGCGTGGGGCCGCTGGCGTTCGCCTGCGATACCCTGCCAAGCCGGAATTGGCGAACGGCCCCCATTATATCGTCCCATGCGTGGCGCTCTTCTTTCGCGCGCAGCCGCGAGCGCCGCGCATGGGCAGCGGCGCTGCCCGCCCAGGCTCGCGCACGCCCGGCCCATTCGCTTGCGTGCTCGCCTATACTGGGTCCTGCTGCTCTCATCAGACAATCAGACAATTAAGCGAAAGGCCTCTCGCTGTGGTGCAACGTCCGTGAGGAACACCAGGATGAATAAAGCCACTTTCCTTTCCGTGCAGATCAATGTCGAAGACGTCGCCGCCTCGCCTGGCCTCGTCGAATTGCTGAATAACCATCTCGTCTTTGCTGCCGACGTCGCGGAAGCCGCCGACGAACTGATTCAGCACGCCAGTATCGCGCGGCTTTCCGGCGGCCGGGAAGCCACGGTCGAAATTCCGGCCATCGTGGTCGAGCGCCTGCGCGACGCGCTCGACGCTCTGAGCGGTTATGACGAAACCTGGCTGTTAGCGCTCGAACCCGGCCACACGCTATTCGACGATATTGCACGCCAGCGTCGCCTGCTGCATTGAGCGTGCGCGTAGCGCAGGCCACCCCGGCCGCGCGCCACGAAGCGTGACGTGACATTTTGGGGGAAACGCCGTGAAATCGTTCCTGAATCGCCGCAGCGCCGGGCTCTCCAACGGCGCCTCGCATCTCGTCGCCGTCGAACCCGGCACGCCACCCGAAGCCGCACCCGAGAGCGATGCTGCGCACGCCGCCGGTGGAGGCGTCGTCATCGACGATGGCGCGCCCAGCGGCGCCGAAACGCTTGCTCCGAACTCGCCCGATGCCGGCCCGATGGCGCGCCCGGTCTCCACGCTGCACGCGGTGCCGGCCGTGCCCGCACATCTGAGCAACCGGCCCGTGCAAGTCGCAGAGGGCGCTTCGTTCGAAGCGCTCGCAGCCGCCGGCGAACTCATCACTTTCCGCGTGTTCCGCAGCTTCGACTATGTCGTGACACTGCTGTTTCATGGCCCCACGCTCTCTTACTTCGTGACCCTGCATCAGGACAATACGCTCTGGCACGCCTTGCGGGCCGCCGATCTCGATTCGGCCAGCGCGGCGTTTCATCATCTCGAAGACCAGGCGACGCGCCTTGCCGACGGTGAAACCCGTCTCGCCCAACTGGCGGCGCAAAACACGCTGCTCACAAAGCAGATCGAGCAGGCGGAAACGCAGGCCGAACGACTGCGCGTGGACCTGCAGCGCCATGCGGAGCAGGAGCACCGCGTGAGCGCACGCCAGCATCAGGTGCGCAAGGACGTGGCGCAGCTCGAAGCGCAACGCATCGCCGCCCAGGCGCAGCTGAACAAGGCGCACCGAACAATCCATCAACTGAGCGTGGCGAGCAACGAAGGCGTGCCGCATCTGCCGGGCCGTTGAAGCCTTCCTGCCAATCGCATGAACCGCATGCCCAAAAGAAAAGCGCGGGCCGGAAAAATACCGGGCCGCGCTGGGACTGCATACTGCTACTGCGTACTGCAACTTCGTGCTACGTACTGCAACTGCTAATGCAACCTCTTTGCTAACTGCACCTTCTACTGCTGACTACGTGTTGCTACTGCCTGCTGATACTGCAACTGCCAACTACACCTCTTTGCTAACTTCACCTTCTACTGCTCACTGCACCTTCCACTACTGACCGCTGCGCAAAACAACATCTACTACGTACTGCTTACTCCAACTGCTACACCTTCTACTTGCGTACTACCACTTCCACTACCTGCTGCATAAAACAACTTCTACTACACACTACACTTTCCAACCGCCACCTGCGCGAAGCCACTCTGCGCGATTTCGCTTCAACCTGCGGCCACTAACCACTTAGTGACCGAAATAAACCGATTGCGACGGGGCAACTTGCCGCGACTGCACTGCCGGGCCGCCCGCCTGCGAGGTGCCCACAGCCGGCGCGCCGTAACCGCTGGTATCGCCACGCGCGAGTTTTTCCTGGGTCACGCGGGCCTGCGCGGCCTGCAGATTCTTCGGATAGTTCACCTGGTTATCCGCCGGGTTGTAACCGGCCTGTTCGAGCTCGACGAGCTCCGCGCGCACCTGGGCGCGGGTCAAACCTTGCTGGCTCGACTGTGCAAACGAAACGGCCGGGATAGCGAGTGCTGCGGCCACCACAACTACAGGGAAGAACTTTTTCATGATTTGACCTCCATCTGGTTTTGTGTCCGCTTCGAACTCTTTGTTCGTCAGCGTTTGATGTAAGTCTAGGCGTTTACCCGCACAAGGGTAAACCCCAATTACGCAAAACATCGTTGCATAAACGTCAATAAAAAAGGGAACCCGATGGCTCCCTTTTTCTCTCAACAGCGTTCAGCAAGCGTTAGCCCTTGTGCGCCTCATGACCAGTCGGCGTGGAAGTTGCCAGGCTTGTCCACACGCTCGAAGGTATGCGCGCCGAAGAAGTCGCGTTGCGCCTGCACGAGGTTCGCGGGCACGCGCGCCGAGCGATAGCCGTCGAAGTACGCGATCGCCGACGAGAACGCCGGCACCGGCACGCCCGAGTTCACCGCCTGAACCACCACTTCGCGCAGCGCCGCCTGGTAGTTCGCGGCGACGTCGCGGAAATAAGGATCGAGCAGCAGGTTGTCGAGCTGCGGGGCCTTCGCGTAGGCGTCCATGATCTTCTGCAGGAAGCGCGCGCGGATGATGCAGCCCGCGCGGAAGATCTTCGCGATCGTGCCGTACTGCAGATCCCACTTGTACTCGTCCGAGGCCGCGCGCAGTTGCGCGAAGCCCTGCGCATACGAGATCACCTTCGAGAAGTACAGCGCGCGGCGCACCGCTTCGACGAACGCCTTGCGCTCACCCGGGAACGGCTTGGCGTCCGGGCCCGCGAGCACCTTGCTCGCGGCCACGCGCTGCGTCTTGACCGACGAGAGCACGCGCGCGAACACGGCTTCCGTGATGAGCGGCAGCGGCGCGCCCACGTCGAGCGCGTTCTGGCTCGTCCATTTGCCGGTGCCCTTTTGCGCGGCGCGGTCGAGAATCACGTCGACGAGATACTGACCCGTCTCCTCGTCCTTCTTGCCGAAGATCTTCGAGGTGATTTCGATCAGGTAGCTGTCGAGCTCGCCCTGGTTCCATTCCGTGTAGACCTGGCCCAGCTCCTCGTTCGAGAGCCCGAGCACCTGCTTGAGCACCGCGTAGCTTTCGGCGATCAACTGCATGTCGCCGTATTCGATGCCGTTGTGGACCATCTTCACGTAGTGGCCCGCACCGTCCGGACCCATGTACGCGACGCACGGCTCGCCATCGGGCGCCTTCGCGGCGATCTCGGTGAGGATCGGCGCAACCAGATCGTAGGCGTCGCGCGGGCCGCCCGGCATGATCGACGGGCCCTTGAGCGCGCCTTCCTCGCCGCCCGAGACACCCGTGCCGATAAAGTGCAGGCCCGCCTTCGCGAGCTCCTGGTTGCGGCGGATGGTGTCGGTGAAATGCGTGTTGCCGCCGTCGATCAGGATGTCGCCCTGGTCCAGCAGCGGCTTGAGCGCGGCGATGGTGGCGTCGGTGGGCTCGCCGGCCTTCACCATCATCAGGATGCGGCGCGGCCTTTCGAGCGACGCGACGAACTCTTGGAGCGTGTAGGTCGGCACGAGCTTGCGCTCGGGGTACTCAGCGATCAGCTCGTCGGTTTTCTCGCGGGTGCGGTTGAACACCGACACCGCATGACCGCGGCTCTCGATGTTGAGCGCGAGATTGCGCCCCATCACGGCCAGACCCACCACGCCGATTGGCTGTTTGCTCATGTTGAATCTCCACTTCAATCGATTGGGGCAATGCCGCGCGGCTTCGATCGGACAATGCTGCGCGGCATCGATCGTGCAAGGATAAGGGAATCCTCCTCCCCGCGGCGTGCCGGAGCGCGCAAGAGTGCGGCCATCGCCTACTGGCTCGCCGTAGCCGCCTGCTTGCGAAAGACCACGCTGAAGTTATTGGCCGGCATCCGCACCACGGCCTCGCAGGTAAAACCTTCGGCCTGCGCGAGCGCTTCGACGGCTTCGAGGTCGCGCACGCCCCACGACGGATCGCGCGCGCGCAAATCGGCATCGAAGGCCTCGTTCGAGGGCGCCGTGTGCACGCCGCCGCGCCGGTACGGACCATAGAGCACCAGCGCGCCGCCCGCAGGAACGCGCGCGCCCGCGCCCTTCATCAACGCGACAGCCGCCTCCCAGGGCGCGATGTGAATCATGTTGATGCAGACGATGGCGTCCACGGCATTCACGGGCCAGGGCTCGCGGCGCACGTCGAGATCGAGCGGCTCGCGCAGGTTCGCGAGGCCCGCATGCGCGCGCCACGCGGCGATGGACAGGCGGGCGCGCGGATCGGCGTCGCTCGGCTGCCACTCGATGCCGGGCAGCGCAGCCGCGAAATGCGCGGCGTGCTGGCCCGTGCCGCTCGCGATCTCCAGCACGGTGCCGCGCGCGGGCAGCGCGCTGCGCAATACGTCGAGGATCGGCGCGGCGTTGCGCGCGGCGGCGGGCGCCGTAAGGCGGTGGATATCGTGATCCTCGGGATCGTTCATCGTGTCGTGGATTCGGGTTGCGTGGATATGCGTGGAATTGCGTGGATCGGTCAGTACAGGCTCTTCTTCATGCGCTCGGCAAGGTCGGCCTCGTAGCGTTCGACGTCGAAGGTCTCGCCGTATTGCTCGGCGTTCACGCGCCGCAGCATGTCGCCCGCGCTCGGCAGCTGCGAGCGCTCGACATGGCGCGCCGGATCCCAGAGGTTCGAGCGCACGATCGCCTTCGCGCAGTGGAAGTACACGCTCTGCACGTCGATCAGCAGCACCGAGCGCGGCGGCTTGCCATCCACGGCGAAGCTCGCGAGCAGATCGGGGTCGAGGCTCACGCGTGCGCGGCCGTTCACGCGCAGCGTCTCGCCCACGCCCGGCACCATGAACAGAAGGCCGACCTGCGGCGCGGCCACCACGTTGCGCAAGCTATCGACGCGGTTGTTGCCCGGGCGGTCGGGCAAGGCCAGGGTGCGCGAATCGAGGATGCGCACGAAGCCGGGCGCGTCGCCGCGCGGGGAGCAGTCGAGGCCTTCGGGGCCGCCTGTCGCGAGCACCACGAACGGCGACAGTTCGATGAAGCGGCGGTAGTCCGCGTTCACATGATCGATTTCCTTGCGCAGCGAGCGCTCGTTCGGCGCGCCGTAGCAGGCTTCGAGTTCCGCGATCGTGTTCGGCATGAGGCTTCCTTGTGGCTTCCTTGTGGCTACTTTATGGCCGTGTCGCTGCTTCGCGACCGCTTCATGGTGCTGCGATGCTGATGCCCCTCGCGCACTGCCTGAAATCGTGGCGCTAATCGTGACGCCTATGCCGCATTCAGGCGCGCGGCCAGTGCTTCGAGCGTGGCCGCGCACGGCGCCGCCACTTTGAGCGCGAGCAGCGGATCGGCGCGTGTCTTGCCGAGGTTGATCGCCGCCACGGGCTTGCCGCGCTGCTGCGCCCACGCGCAGAAGCGATAGCCCGAATACACCATCAGCGACGAACCGACCACCAGCACCGCATCCGCCTCGTCGAGGGCCGCCGAGGCCGCCGCCACGCGCTCGCGCGGCACGTTCTCGCCGAAGAACACCACCGACGGCTTGAGCACGCCGCCGCACGCCTCGCAGGCGGGAATATCGAAGGCCTGCTCGCCGTCGAAGTCGAGATGCGCGTCGCCATCGGCGGCGGGCTCGGCGTACGCGTCCGCCAGCGCCGGATTGCCGGCTTCGAGACGCGGCTGTAGCGACGCTCGCGTGTATCGCGCCCCGCAATCGAGGCAATGCACGTGGCCGATGCTGCCATGCAGCTCGATCACATCGGAACTGCCCGCACGCTGATGCAGGCCGTCGACATTCTGCGTGACGAGCGCGGCGATCCGCTGCGCCGCGCCGAGTTGCGCAAGCGCGCGATGCGCGCCGTTGGGCTGCGCAAGGCCGACGGTCGGCCAGCCGATCATGCTGCGCGCCCAATAACGCCGGCGCGCGTTTTCGGAGCCCAGGAATTCCTGCAGCGTGATGGGCGGCGAGCGCTTCCACGTACCGTTTTCATCGCGGTAGCCGGGAATGCCCGAGTCCGTGCTGATGCCCGCGCCGGTCAGCACGAACAGGCGCGGGTGACGTTCCGCGAACGCGTGCAGCGCGTCGAGCGCGGCGGAGTCGGGCTGGCTGGCAGCAAGCGGCAAAGCGGGATCGAACATGATGGTCTGGCGGGGGGTACGGGATCAGCGATCAGGCGGCCGGCGCGCGGCCTCGCGCGCCTCCCAGGCCTTCATCGCGGCGCGCCAACGGTCCATCTCTTCATAGTAGAGATCGAAGATGCAGGGACTGCAGCCGCTCTGGCAGCAGTCTTCATCATTGGGCCGCTCGGGCGGCGATGGACGCGGATCGTCCTCGGAATGGGAAGGCAAATGCATGAATGCGTGGCGATGTGGCGATTCGGCACGCCCAGTATACGGGACCATGCGAACGCGCGTGCGGGACCGCATCAGCCCTGAACTCGACGGATTCGGCGCGCCAGCCCCCAGACCCGCCAAATTCAGACGCGGAAATCGGCGGCCATGTCCTCGTCGCTGCGCGCCACGATCTCGCCGCTGCGCGCGGCCTTGACGAACGCTTCGTAGTCGCGCTCCACCTGATCCGCGTAGCTGGCCGCATAGCCCCCGAGCGCTTCGGCGAACGCGTCGCCGCGACCGATGTATGAGGCGATCTCGATGGCCGCATTGCCCGACTTCGCGTGCGCACGCGCCATCGCCCAGCCGCACAGGCGCGCGTAGCCCGCGAGCAACGTGCTGTCGAGCAATTCGAGGTCCACCGAGAGCTTCATGTCGCGCAACTGGCGAAAGTAGAAATGGCGTCCCGAGGGGCCTGTGGACCAGCCGAGAAACAGATCGCTCGCGGCCTGCAGCAGACGCTGCCCCTGCACCACGCGCGCACCCTCGTGCTTGAATCCGGGCCCCTTGAAATACCGGGAAATCACGGATTGGCGCGCCTCTTTCAACTGCAGGAAAAGCGGCTTGTCGTGATGATCGACGAGCAGCATCACGAGGCAGCGCGTGCCGACGCTGCCCACGCCCACCACCTTGAAGACGAGATCTTGGATCGCGAAGTGTTCGAGCAGCTCGCGGCGGTCGGGCGCGAGCGTCTTCAGATAAGCCTCGTAGGTCGGCATGATCATCGAGCGCCAGTCGCTGTGCGTGAGCCAGTTGTCTTCGTGCTCGTAAAGCGAGTTCGGGCCGTGCACGTGAAAGAGCGCGGGCGGGGCGTCGCGGATCGTCCAGTGCGGGGCGGCGGGCGCTTCGCTGCTTTCACCATTGCCCGGATCGCTGCGACCGTGACGATAAGCGAGCTTTTCCAGCATGCTCTCGTGGGTGCGGCCCGCGGCCTTCTCCATGCCGCGGCGAATCAGGCGCCGGCCCTCGGGCGTGAGCGCGGTCTCCACCATGCGGTCGAACGTGATCTTGTCGTACCAGAGTTCCAGTGCGCCAAAATTCGCGTACTCGCGCATGCGGTCGCGATACGTGTTCACCGTCGCCATGACGAGATCTTCGGCCACGCCGCGCGAAAAGCGCAGATGACGCGCGGCCACCACGAAACTCGCCACGAGGCGCTTGAGGTCCCACTCCCAAAGGCCGGAAGCCACCTCGTCGAAATCGTTGAGATCGAACGCGAGCTGGCGCTCGGGCGTGGCGAAGCCGCCGAAGTTGAGCAGATGGCCGTCGCCGCATATCGGCATGACCATGCCCGTGTTAGGCACATGGGCGAG
This sequence comes from Paraburkholderia sp. A3BS-1L, assembly GCF_051125215.1. Classification (NCBI taxonomy): domain Bacteria; kingdom Pseudomonadati; phylum Pseudomonadota; class Betaproteobacteria; order Burkholderiales; family Burkholderiaceae; genus Paraburkholderia; species Paraburkholderia sp. A3BS-1L. The sequence goes on from NZ_CP120443.1 coordinate 170,654, forward strand.
ATCGTGAGCCTGCAGGATCGCGCTGCCGCGAAAGAACGTGAAGGGCGAGACGATCATGCGCCCGTAGCGCAGCGGCACGAGATTGGGCACGCGCCCCCGCTGCTCTGTTTGAGCAGCGCGACCGGGTCGCGCTTGAGCTCGCCCACCTGCTTGTGGCTCGAGCGTTTGGCGCGTTCGCGCGCGGCGCGGCCAGCCGCTTCGCGCTCGGCAACGGTCTTTCCATTCATGAACGGCTCCAGTTCTCGGGGATGTTCGTGGATGCACTCCGCACCGGCCGCTCAGCAAGGCCGCACGCGACTGGCGTATTTAAGCGTGCGGCCCTTTTTTGCGCAAGCGGACCGGCGCGCGATTTCGCGGCCCGTGGCGGATACGCTTCGCGCTAGAATCGCGCAATGCGCCACTGGGCGCGCGCACCGTGCCGAATCCCGATCATGTCCCTCACTGCCTGGCTCTTTTTCCTGCCCGCCTGCTTCGCGCTCAATATGGCGCCGGGGCCAAACAATCTCCTGTCGATCAACGTGGCCGCGCGCCACGGCTTCATGCGCGCGCTCGTGGGCGGCACGGGCCGGCTGGTCGCATTCGCGGCGATGATCGGGCTCGCGGCAACCGGGCTCGCATTCGTGCTGCGCGCGTCGGAAGCCATTTTCTTCGCGATCAAGCTCGCGGGCGCGGCCTACCTGATGTGGCTCGCCGTGCAGCTTTGGCGCAGCGACGCCGCCCCGATCGGCATGAAGCTCGACGACGACGCCACGCTCGCGCGCATCGCCCGGCGCGAGTGCCTCGTGGCGGCGGGCAACCCGAAGGCGATCCTCGTGTTCACCGCGTTCTTGCCGCAGTTCGTCAACGTCGCCAAGCCGATGCTGCCGCAATTCGCCGTGCTGGGCGCGAGCTTTCTCGTGCTCGAATGCGTGGCCATCGCGCTCTACTCGCTCGCAGGCATGTACCTGGGCCGCTGGCTCACGCGCGCGAGCGTGCGCCGCTGGTTCAATCGCGCGTGCGGCGCGTTTCTGGGCATCATTGGCATGAGCTTCCTGCTGGTCCGCCGTGCCTGATCCACGCCCGCCCCAAGCCCTGCTGATCTCGCGAAATCGCTGCAAACCCCGGGAAAACACGTAGTCCATAATGTTTTCCTGATGATTGCGCCGACAAACTTTAACTGTCGTTAATCGACGGCAGCCCCTATGCTCGAACCATCGCCTGCGCGTGCGGCGAGTGGCCTGAATCACCCTGTCACTCGCATCGCGCGCGGGCACGCGGTTTTCAACGTCATTGGGGGAATCCATGAAGATCTGCATCTTTGGAGCGGGCGCCATTGGGGCCATGATGGGCGTGCAGATGGCCCGCGCGGGCGCCGACGTGAGCTTCGTCGCACGCGGCCCGCATCTGGCCGCCATGCGCGAACGCGGCGCGCGTCTGTTGATGGACGGCGAGGAGTACGTCGCCAAGGTCCGTTGTACGAACGATCCGCGCGAGCTGGGCGTGCAGGACGTAGTAATCATCACGCTCAAGGCGCATTCGGTGGCGGGCGTGATCGATTCGATGCAGCCGCTCATCGGCAAGCACACTGCCATCGTGACGGGCACCAACGGCATTCCCTATTGGTACTTCTACCGCCACGGCGGCAAGTTCGAAGGCTCGCGGCTCGAAAGCATCGACCCGGACGGCTCGCAATGGACGCGCCTCGGGCCCGAGCGCGCGATTGGCTGCGTGCTCTACCCTGCCGCCGAAATCGAAGAACCGGGTGTGATCCGTCACGTGTACGGCAAGAAGTTTCCGATCGGCGAGCCGTCGGGCGAGCGGACCTCGCGCATCGTGCAACTGCACGAAGTCATGACGGCCGCCGGCTTCGACGCGCCGATCCGCGAGAACATCCGCGACGAAATCTGGCTCAAGCTGTGGGGCAATCTCTGCTTCAATCCGATCAGCGCGCTCACGCACGCCACGCTCGACATCATCACCGAAGACCCGGCCACGCGCGCCGTCGCGCGCACGATGATGCTCGAAGCACAGCGCATTGCCGAGCGGTTCGGCGTGAATTTCCGCGTCGACGTTGAGCGGCGCATCAACGGTGCGGGCGCGGTGGGCGCGCACAAGACCTCGATGCTCGTCGATCTGGAACAGCGCCGGCCGATGGAAATCGATCCGTTGCTGACCGTCGTGCAGGAGATGGGGCAACTCGTGGGCGAAGCCACGCCGGCCATCGACACTGTGCTCGCGCTCATCAAGCAGCGCGAACGCATGGCGCAACGGGCGGCCTGAAAATAAGTAGCGTGAAATAAACGGGCCGCGCTCGAAAAGCGCGGCCCGTTTTGCATTTGAAACACGAAAGAGAAAGGAAAAGCGCTCGCGAGGAGCGCCCGAAAGAAGTCAGCCGATGCGCGCGAGCACGGCGGTTTCGCGTTCGAAACGCGGCGCGACGCGGGCGTCGTGCGTGACATGCGTCGATGCGGTGGCGGCGTGGTCTTCTGCAATCTGGCCGTCCGCGGCGAACTGTGACCACGCGGCTTGAGCGCAAGGACGCAACGAGCGATTGCGGCGCCGCACGAGCATCGTGCTCACCATCACGACCGGCTGCAGCACGCGCGCGACGAGCGGTCCCGCCGGCACCGGCCAATGGCACGCCGCGCCCGATGCGTCGCCGTGCTTCGCGCGCGCGCCGTCGTCGCTGATGGGCAGAATGCCGATGCCCATGCCCAGTTGCGCCATGCGCGCGACGCCTTCGACATGCGCAAGCTCCTGAACCGGACGTCCCTCGGGCCGCAGCCCCTGGAGCGCGCGCATCACCGCGCCATGGCAGCCTGCATCGCGATTGAGCGTGAAAAGCGGCTCGCGCGCGAGTTCGTCCCAGCGCAGCGCTCCTTGCAGCGCGAGCGGATGATGCGAGGGCAGCACGGCACACAACGGCGTGGCGGCAAGCGGTTGCATCTCGAAGTTGGCGCTCGTGAACGGCATGGCTTCGGCGATCACGCCGAAATCGGCTTCGCCCTGCTCGACGGCCTGCAAAACGGCGGCTTGCGGCAAGTCCCGCAATTGCAGCGTCAACGAAGGAAACGCCGCCGCACAACGTGCGAACGCGGCGGGAACCCAGCCTGAGGACAGCGCTGGATTGCTCGCCACGAGTACGACGCCGCTATATTCATGATGCGCGTCGCGGCCTTCGTTCAACGCCATTTCGATCTCGTCGAGCAAGCGCCCGATGCGCCGCTCGAACCCACTGCCTGCGAGCGTGAGTTCGACCTGGCGCGTCGTGCGATCGAACAGCTTCAGATCGATGGCCTCTTCGAGATCGCGCACGCAGCGGCTCACCGCCGACTGCGTGAGCCCGAATTCGCGCGCGGCACGCGTGAAACTGCGCTCACGCGCGACCGCGACGAATACCTTGAGTTGCTGCAGCGAAACGTTCATCGACATGGTCTGGCCCGTGTCAGCGTATATTCGCGGCTCATTCGCCGGTCTGCAGGCCAGCCGGATTTGCCGAGAGCGAGGCGGAATGCTCGTCGCTGCGCTCGATCAGGCGATGGCGCATGGGCGCGAGGATGAACTTCGCGCCGATGCCCGCTGCGATCGTGATGATCGCCGCTGCGATGAACACCGCGCTCCAGCCACCCGCTGCCGAGAGCACCGAGGCCACCGGCACGAGCAGTGCGGCCGTGCCCTTCGCGGTATAGAGCGTGCCTGCGTTGGCTGCGGCGTACTTGCTGCCGAAGGTGTCGGCGCAGATTGCCGGGAAGATCGAGAAGATCTCACCCCAGAACAGGAAGATGAGCGCGGCGAACGTGATGAACGCATACGGGTTCGTGCCGTACTCCATCATGCCGAGCAGCGCGAGGCCTTCACCCACGAAGATGAAGAACATGGCGTTCTCACGGCCGATCTTGTCGGAGATGAAGCCGCACAGCGGACGCGTGAAGCCATTGCAGATGTTGTCGATCGACAGCGTGAGCGTGAGCAGCGGCAGCGTCGCGCCGAACACGGTCATCGGCATGCGCGCAAGACCCCAGTCCTTCGCGATCGGCCCGATCTGCGCGGTCGCCATCAGGCCGCCCGCGGCAACGGCAACGAACGCCACGTAGATGACCCAGAATACCGGCTGCTTGACCATCTGCCCCGGCGTGTAGTCGACGCGCGAGACGAGGCGGCGGCCCGCTGCCATGGCGGCGCGCGGTGCGGGCTTCACAAGCAGCAGCGCGAGCACGAGAATCGCCACGCCCTGCAGGATGCCGAAGAAGAAGAACGTGTGCTCGTAGCCCGAACGCGAAATCATGTTCGCGATAGGGATCACGGTGACGGCCGCACCCGCGCCAAAGCCCGCCGCGGTCAGGCCCGCTGCGAGACCCCGACGGTCCGGGAACCACTTGAGCGCATTGCCCACGCAGGTGCCATACACGCCGCCCGCGCCGATGCCCGCGAGCACCGAGCCTGCATAGAGCATCGGCAGCGTGGTCGCATACGAGTAAAGCACCCATGCGAGGCCTGCGCACACCGCGCCGCCCATGACGACCGGGCGGGGGCCGAACTTGTCGACGAGCCAGCCTTCGATCGGCACGAGCCAGGTTTCAGTCAGGATGAAGATCGAGAACGCCAGCTGAATCGAGGCTTCGCCCCAATGATGGCGTGCGTTCATGGGCGCGACGAAGAGCGTCCACGCGTACTGCAGGTTGGCAACGAGCGCCATGCATAGCATGCCCACCACCAGTTGACCCCAGCGGTTCGTCCAAAACGGACCACCTTCGCTCCTTTGACTGATTGCATTCATCTCGGTTGTCTCCACTATCCGATCAAGAATTGCAGCCGCTCTTCCGGCTTGCATAAACATCGACTTATAGACTTCGAATCCACCCTAATTTACTGCTTATTTTTATTCTCATCGGCACATAAAAATTCGAATGAAAATACGTAATTCCCCTTTCATTCCGCGAATTCATAAAGTGCCTGAGAAGTACGTCAAGCCACCTTTTATTACGGGTTTTCCCGCTATTTATCGCTTTTCCAGGCGTTAACCCGCATGTCAAAGCACGGCATTCGAACGCCTTTCAACTCATGCTAGGGTGATTACTCGATTACTCATAATTAAAGTTTGTTATTATGTTGATTCAGTATCCTTTATGGTTCGACCATGACCATGCGAAACGCCACGCTGCGCCAGTTGAAAGTCTTCGAGACCGTGGCGCGCCACCTCAGTTTTTCGCGTGCCGCCGAGGAGCTTCATCTCACGCAACCGGCGGTTTCCACGCAGGTCAAGCAGCTCGAGGACCACGCGGGCCTGCCGCTGTTCGAGCAGCTCGGCAAGAAGATCTATCTCACGCCTGCCGGCTCGGAAATGCTGCACTACAGCCGCGCGATCATTCAGCAGTTCCATGAAGTCGACGAGGCCATGAGCCAGCTGAAGGGCATCTCCGGCGGCAAGCTCAACGTGGCCGTGATCAGCGCGGGCGACTACTTCTTTCCTCGCCTGCTCGCCGAATTCACGCGCCGCTACAAGGGCGTGCAGCTCAATCTCTCGGTGCACAACCGCGAGCAATTGCTGCAGCAGCTTTCGACCAACCAGACCGATCTGGCGGTCATGGTGCGCCCGCCGCACACGACCGATGCCATCAACGAAGCCTTCGCCCCGCACCCCTACGTGATCGTGGCGGCGCCCTCGCACCCGCTGGCGAACAAGCGCAACATCAAGCTGAGCACACTCGCGAACGAGGCGTTCATCGTGCGCGAGCGCGGCTCGGATACGTGGAATTCGATGGAGGAAGGGTTTGCCGGCAAGATCACGAACCTGAAGATCGCAATGGAGATCCAGAGCACCGAGACGATCAAGCAGGCCGTGATCGCCGGCATGGGCATCGCGTTTCTCTCGGCGCACACGGTCAGCCTCGAATTGCAGGTCGGACACCTCACGGTGCTCGACGTCGAGGGCTTCCCGGTAATGCTCAACTGGTACCTCGTGCACCGCAAGAACAAGCGCCTGCCGCCGGTCGCGCTCGCCTTCAAGCGCTTCCTGCTCGAGGAAGGCAAACAGCTCATCGAAGACATCACCCGGGTGTCCGAGTCGTCACTGCATAAGTAAGACGTGATGGCTCAAGGGGCAACTATCAGGCAAGCCTGATCGTTTGCTCCTTTCCCCCCCGAATTGTTGAACGGGTTGCCTCAGTGCAATCCGTGGTGCAGCCCCTGGCGCAGCCTGAGCGCGCCCTCGCGGCTGCGATTGCGTCTGCGGCGCGGCAAGTCCTGCGAGGCGTGATGCAGCGTGCGGGGCGTTTCGAACGGTGGTTCGCAGTCCGCCAGCCAGAGGTCGAGACTCGCGGGTTCGAGCGCGCAGCGGCCGCAAGCCGCCGCGAGCCAGACACTGGGCACGCCTGCGAAGCGGGATCGAGCAGGCGGTTTCGACGCGATCCGCGCGTCCGCGTCGGCCTGCTCACCGGCAGACGCACGCACGATGCCCGGACGCGGCGCAACCGGGAGGCGCGCGCCGCCCATGAGACGCACGCCGAATGCGGCGGCCAGCACGCAGGCGGCCACCAGCACGGAAAGCCCTAATTCGGCGGAGGCCAGAATGCGCACCGCCGCAAAGCCGTAGCCCAGTATCGCGAACAGAACGAACGCAATCGCATGCACCACACAATCGCCCGGCCGGAATGGCAAGCGGCGGCGCTCGTTCATGCCTGCGCCGCCGCTCATGCCAACACTTGCGCCATATGCGAACGCGCTCGCGGCCGCGCCAGCGAGCAGCGCGCCCAGCGTTGCCGTGACGTAAAGCGCAGCGCGCCCCGAAGTGGACAGCGCCGGCATCATCAGGAAGCTGACAAGGCAGACGCCCATGGACACCGCGCTCACCACGCAGCCCGCCACTGCGGTGGCCCGCGCGCGCTTCGCGAGGTTGTGCCGCGCACCCAGCCATAAACCGGCAAGCACGCCGCATTCCGCAGCGCCCACCGCATCGGGCCGGTACGCAACCAGCGCCGCCAGCAAGCCCGGCGGCACCGTCAGTAGCAGTGCGAACGATATGGCGAGCGCGGTGCGCACCCGTGGCGCCACCTCGCGCGCATGCTTGCAGCGCGGCTTCGCGCGCTCGGGCGCGCGCCGCGCCCATGCCGGCGCGAGCGCCGCCAATTGTGCAAATACACATGCAAGCCACGCGTACAGCAGGCTGCCGCCAAGCCATGCCACGTCGCCTGCCAGTTGCTCCGGCATCTCTCCTCCTCGCACGCGGCACTCATGCCGCGCACGTAATCCGTTCGCGCTTCGAATGCCTGCTTGCGGCGCGCCTTTCGTTGCGACCCAATCGTTCGTCTCGTCGCGCAATGCATCATGTCGTGCATCGCGCGACACGCGCGAGCGTTCTCCTGCTGGTCCCGGACTGCTTGTCCGGCTACGCCGCTGTTATCGCCTCGCGGCCCGCGTGCGCCGGATCCTGCGCGGCGCCGGCTTTCGCACCCAAGGCGTTCACCAGCGTGCCGATGCCTTCAATCGCGACCTCGACCGTCGCGCCATCGCCGATCGAGCCCACGCCCAACGATGTCCCGCACGCAATCACGTCGCCGGGTTCGAGCGTGAGGTCCTGCGAAATCAGGCTCACTTGCTGCGCGGGCGTGAACACCATGTCGTCGAGCGGATAGTTCTGCCGCTCCACGCCATCGAGCCGCGTCACGACGCGCGCGCTGCGCCAGTCGAAACCCGAAACGATCGCAGGCCCCAGGCAACAGAATGTATCGAAACCTTTAGCGCGGCACCATTGCGGGAAGTGCGGATTTTCCGCGAGCAGGCCCGCCGCGGTCACGTCGTTGACGATCGTGTAGCCGAAGATCGCGTCCTCTGCCTCGGCAAGACTCGCATTGCGGCAACGCTTGCCGATCACGACGCCCAGTTCGCCTTCGAAGACGATTTTTCCCGCATAGTGAGCGGGCCGGCGAATCGGCACGCCCGATCCGATCACCGACTCCTTCGGCTTGATCAGAAAGAGAGGATGCTCCGGAACCGGCTTTTCGAGCTTCAACGCAAGCGCATGAAAATTGTTCCAGAGCGCCACGACCTTGCCCGGCGTGCAGGGGGCGAGCGGCGTGAGCGTGCGCAGCGAGAGCACTGCGCCGGTGGGCACCGGTTGATCGAGCCCTTCGTATTCATGCAGATAACCGTCCTCTACGCGGCCGAACACGATACTGCCGTCGTTCGCCATCAAGCGCATCCATGTGTCCATGCTTCGCTCCATCGTTGCGTGGCGCGCGGCACGCTGGCGCCGCGCGGTCCGTCGGTTCAAAGATTCAGTCGTTCATGGGCACGGGCGCATCGTTGCGCCCGCATCGATCTTCGCGTGCTGCTTCACATACCGGCAGTTCAGATCGCGCCCGAAGCGCGCAGCGAACGGATATCCGCCTCGCTGTAGCCGAATTCGGCGAGCACTTCGTCCGTGTGCTCGCCCAGCAGCGGCGAGCGCGTGACCTCGGTGGCGCTGTCCGAGAGCTTGATCGGGTTGCCGACCGTGAGGTACTTGCCGCGCACCGGATGGTCGACCTCGACGATCGTGCCGGTTGCGCGCAGCGATTCGTCGGCGGCAATCTCCTTCATCGAAAGAATCGGGCCGCACGGAATGTGCTGGCGATTGAGCACCGCCATCGCTTCGAACTTGGTGCGATGCATGGTCCAGCGCTCGATCTCGGCGAAGATCTCCTTGAGATGCGGCAGGCGTGCGCTGGCCGTGGCGTAAAGCGGATCGTCGATCCATTCCTCGCGGCCGATCAGCTTGCAGATGCGGTCCCACACGGGCGCCTGCGCGATGAAATAGATATACGCGTTCGGATCGGTCTCCCAGCCCTTGCATTTGAGAATCCAGCCCGGCTGGCCGCCGCCCGAGGCGTTCCCCGCGCGCGGCACGGCGTCGCCGAAGCTCTCGTTCGGGTACTGCGGATACTCCTTCATGACGCCATCGCGATCGAGCCGCTGCTGGTCGCGCAACTTCACGCGGCACAGGTTGAGCACGCCGTCCTGCATGGCGGCCAGCACCTTCTGCCCGCGCCCGGTGTGAGTGCGTTGATACAGCGCCGTGACGATGCCGAGCGCGAGATGCAGGCCCGTGCCGCTGTCGCCGATCTGCGCGCCGGAGACGACTGGCGGGCCGTCGTCGAAGCCCGTGGTGGAGGCGGCGCCGCCCACGCACTGCGCGACGTTCTCGTAGACCTTGCAGTCCTCGTAGGGGCCCGGGCCGAAGCCCTTCACCGAAGCCACGATCATGCGCGGGTTGAGGGTCTGGATATGCTCCCAGCTGAAGCCCATGCGCTCCAGTGCGCCGGGCGCGAAATTCTCGACGAGCACGTCGCAATCGCGGATCATCCGCTCGAGCACGCGCTTGCCTTGCGGATTCTTCGTGTCGAGCGTGACCGAACGCTTGTTGCCGTTGAGCATCGTGAAGTACAGGCTGTCCGCGTCGGGGATGTCCCGCAGCTGCTCGCGCGTGATGTCGCCAGCGCCGGCGCGCTCTACCTTGATGACGTCGGCGCCGAACCATGCAAGCAATTGCGTGCAGGTCGGGCCCGATTGCACATGCGTGAAATCGAGAATGCGCACCCCATCCAGTGCCTTGCCCATGTCATGTCTCCCTTGGTTAGTCGTGGCCGGGCGAGTTTCGAAAAATCGGTGGACTGCGGGAGCGCCTGGGCGTCCGCGGTTGCTGCTTTGCTGCGTCCTTGTTCAATACAGTATGTGATATATCACAACGAAGCAAGAGGGGATTTACCGCGTGCAAATGCAGGTTGAATCAGCCGAAATCCTTACCTGGCAAGGTTTTGAAGGAATTTATGCAGTTTTGGCGTACAAGGAGCAAGGGAAAACCCCGAGTCGATAGTGCCGAGATATTTCAGATTCCGTGCGCGGGATTGGGCGTCCTGCCTTGATGCGCATAAAGTCTCGCCGGCAGGCCTCCTCGCCTTCCTCGCCCACGATGACCGCCGCCCAAGCAAAAAAAGCGGGCGACCTTATGGTCGCCCGCCTTTCTCAAGTGAATGACTGCCCTGCTGCGCTCAGTCCAGAAAATCGCAATGCTTCTCGACGTAAGCCGCAAGATCGAGCGAATGCTGGCGCACGAGCCGCTCTGCAAGCTCGGTATCGCGCTTTTCGAGCGCCTCGATAATGCGCAGATGATCGACGATCGAGCGCGATGCCCGGTCGCTCTGCGAGATCGTCATGCGCCGGATAGCGCGCACGTGCACGAAGATGTTCTTGATCGTATCGAGGATCAACTGCGACTTCGAAAGCTCGACGATGGCCTGATGGAACGCGATGTTGGCGTCCGAATACTCGGCGATATGCTCGGCCGGCGTGCTGTCGCGGAAATTGTCGAACATGTGGCGCAGCTTCGCGATTTCCGCGTCCGTTGCGTGGATCGTCGCGAGGCGCGCCGCCATGCTTTCGAGCGCGGCCCACATCTGGATCATCTCGACGATCTCGCGCTTGCTCTTGCGCACGATATAGATGCCGCGACGCGGCACCATGCGCAGGAAGCCTTCCTGCTCCAGCAGCGTCATGGCCTCGCGCACCGGCGTGCGGCTCACGCCAAGCGTCTCGCTCAGCACGCGCTCGTCCAGCCGGATTTCTTCGCGTGTCTGGTAGATATCCGCGTCGGCGATGGCCTGGCGCAACATCGCGTAAGCCTGATCGCGCAGGCTCAGCGTGGCGTTGATGGGCTGCAGCGCCAGCTTGAGCGACGCGGCTTCCCGGGTAGCGACTGCTTCAGTGTGTTCTGACGACATTCATTGCCTCTTTAACAACTCGCACGCCGACCAGCGGGCGGCGCTCCGCATGCAAGTCCAGCTTCGCGCGCGGCGCCACGCCGAGGCCGACAAAACGGCCATGCTCGGCCGCCTGCTCGATGGCCGCCCGCGGCAGCCATTTGGCGATCATAACCGTTGCCGCCACGCCTAAGCCGACAACTGACAAACCGAAGACTGCGAGAGATATGAAATCCATTTGAAGCTCCACAAGATTGAATCATCGAATGACTCAATCATATGCTGCGGCGCCACAAAAATCAATATTTCGTATGTGGTATATCAGATACAAATATTCACTCTTTTGTCTTTCTGCAGCACGTCTCTCCGAGTCCTCAGACCGCCAAAATCGTTCCGCATGAGAAAAGAGCCCATCCTGACGGAAACCGGCGCGCGCGACAAGGGGCGCGACGACGGACCGGGAACCAGGCGAAGCGGTTGCGAACATCGATTCCCTACCGTCGAGTACGACTTGTCCTACAAATCTTGTTGACAGTGCAAGCGTGCCCCCGCACACTCGACCCATGCACACATCCGTCACCTTCATCCACGCGAACGCGATGAATCACCCGTGGCATATGCCCAAAGGCATGGCATGGGGAATGTGTGCGGACGAGCAATCCGGGTAGTCCAGTCTGTCGTACGCAAATCACAGCCCCGCCGGCATCGACGGGGCTGTTGTTTTTTGTGTGACTGTGTCCCGTCCGTCGGCTTCTCATCATGGAGAACACGATGGATTCCGCTTCGCAGCAGGCCGATCGGGAAGGCGCTTCTGGTGCTTTCCGTGCTTTCACTCCCTTCGCCGCCTTCGCGCACGATGAGGTGCTGCCAGCCCTGTCAATCCACTTTGCCGTGCCCGAGGCCAGCACATTCACATGGCGCGTGCGCGCGGACGGGACACTGCACGTCCGCGGCGCGCGTATCTGGCTCACGCGCGCACGCTCGCCTTACGACTATTGGCTGAATCCGGGCGAAACGCTGCGGGTCTATCGCGGCGAACGCCTCTGGCTTAGCGTAGACGCCGGAAACTCCGCCGCACCAAGCGCCGCCGCGCCGGGCGCCGCTGCGTGCGTGACGCTCACGAGCGCATGGCGGCCGCCGTTTGCAACGGTGCGGAGCGCCGCCGGGCGTTGCGTCAACTGGTTCGCATTGCTCACGGCACGCCGCCTTGCCCGTTAGCGGCCTCGACGAGTCCGGCGGGCGCCGGCGCCCGCCGCAGTATGGGTGGACGCCGCATCGAGCCCGCCGCAGCCACCCTGAAAAAAGGCCGGACGCGCCGCCCATGCAGCGCTCCCGACCTTCATCAAGCACCGTGACGCGTCAGAACTTGTGCCGCAGGCCCAGATTGAACATGGTCTGCGTCGCCGTGCCGTTATAGCCGTACGAGCCAATCGACGCCTCGGCTGGCATCGAGCCGCCCAGGCCGTCGCCCTGGTCGCCGCTTGCGTGCTGCCAGCCCGCCGTCATGTAGATGTCGGTGCGCTTAGAAAGGCTGTAATCCGCGCCGATCGACACCTGGTGGTAATTTGCGTTCGTGTCGCCATTGGCATGCGTATAGGCATAGCCGAGGCCGAGCAGGAGCACCGGTGTCAGGTGATAGTTCATGAAGCCCTGCCCCGTGTTGTACTTCTCGGTGCCGTGGAATACCGAGCTGCCGTCCGGCGCGTATTGCGCGTTGCTGTATCCGAGCCCGAAGGTGAATTGGCCGAGCGAGTATTGCGCCGCCGCGCGTGCAATGGAAAGCGAGTGAGCGCTCACATAGCCGCGGTTGATGGAACTGTCGAAGGTGCCGTCCGAGGTGCTGCTCCATCCGGTGGTCCGGATGCCGCTGCCCGCCTGGCTGTTGGCCGCGTAGAAGTAGCCACCCGCGAGCGAGACAGGTCCGCGGTTGTACGCCACCGCCGCCGAATACGATTGTTCGGCCCCCGTCGAGCCGGCGATGCCGCCGAACGAATACATGGCGGCGGCCTGCAGGCCGTTCCAGACTGGCGTGGTGTATTTGACGGCGTTGTTGACGCGGAAGCTGTTGTCATAGTTGTCGACGTCGCCGGGCGTCGCGAATACGGAACCCAGGTAGTTGTCCTCGGTGATGCCCTGAACAAGGTCGATCACCGGGTCATATTGGCGCCCGAGCGTGAGCGAGCCGTACTGCGCTGCCGTCAGGCCCACGTATGCCTGGCGGCCGAACAGGCGGCCGCCCTGGCCCAACGCCCCCGTCGACGGATTAAAGCCGCTCTCCAACTGAAAGATGGCTTTGAGGCCGCCGCCCAGATCCTCGGCGCCCTTGAGGCCCCAGCGCGAACCCGACAGATTGCCGTAGCTGCTGTTGCCGAGCGCCCAGAGATTCTTGTTGCCGTTGGCGTGATTGACGTAGGTAATGGACGTGTCGAGGGTGCCGTACAGCGTGACGCTGGTCTGCGCATGCGCGACGCCGGCGGCGCCGAGCGCGACGAACGAAAGCGAAGTCAGGGCGAGTCGTTTCACGTCTTTCTCCTGTCGGCCTGAGTATGTGCTGAAGCACTCACTCAGGCCCGATGCAACGCCGACGCAGTCGAACTTCCGCAGTCAAACAGCAGGTGACCGAATCAGACTACCTCCACCGACACCCGAAGTAAAAGAATTAAAAAGCGTGTCTCGAATTGGTCACAGTGGTTTCAGAAAGGACCCAATCCGGCCGTAAACATCATTGGGTTGCGAACGATACAATGCCCCGCTCCGCTCTTTGGATTATCCGGCCCTTTGAGACTTCCCTCGATGTTTCTCGGGCACGGGGTCAACCATCAGGTCGCTCCGCGCGTTTGTTTTTTTACCAGTCATTTACCAAACGTTTACGGTTTGGCTCGCCGTAAAGGCCAGCCCCACGGCCCCTTGCGCTGCCTGCCGCGGCAACGCGCAACCGCCGGACCCATCGACAAACACTATGCGATGCCGCCCTGAAGACGCCAACCACGGCGCCCGCGCGGCATCGGAGAATCGCCAGGTCAACCCATGTTTGAATCGCCCCCTTCGCGCATTGCGCGCCCCGCCGCCGTGGCGTTGCGCCGCCGCGCCCGCGCGTTGCGCCTGCAGCGCTTCGTGGCGCCGGCCTTCGCCATCGGCATCTGCGCGCTGCTGCTGCTGGTGTTTCAGCACCTCTCGCAGTCCGTCGACTACCGCTCGGTCATTCGCCAGCTCTGGCACCTGAGCCCGGCGCAATGGACCGGCGCGCTCGGCGCCACCGCCATCAGCTTCGTCGCGCTCGTGGGCCGCGACGCGGTCGGCCTGCGCTACCTCGGCGCGCGCGTCTCGCGCAGTGCGCTGTGGGTAGGCGCCATCGCCGGCTCGGCGCTCGGCAACGTAACGGGCTTCGGCGCGCTCACGGGCGGCGCCGTGCGCTGCCGCGTCTACGGCGGCGCGGGCGTCACGGCGGCGCAAGTCGGCCGCATGACGGTGTTCACGAGCGTCACGCTCGCGCTCGCCCTCGCGCTCATGAGCGCGCTCGGCATGGTCGGCGCCGCCGACACGCTCACGGGCCTGCTGCACCTCTCGCCCGAAGCGCTGCGCTGGATCGGCGGCGTGGTGCTCGCGCTCGGCGCGGGGCTCATCGCGGCCTGCCCCAGCGAGGCGCGCGAAGCCGCGCCGTTCAAGCGCGCCTGGCTGCGCTTCACCGTCCCCGCGCGGCGCGACCTCGTCGCACAGTTGCTGCTCGCAGCGCTTGACGTGGTCGGCGCGGGCCTCGCGCTGTGGTCGGTGATGCCGCACGCGCATATCGGCTTTGCCGACTTCCTCACCGTCTACAGCGTCGCCATGCTGCTCGGCCTGATCGGCCACACGCCCGGCGGCATCGGCGTGTTCGAGGCGGCGATGGTGTTCGCACTCGGCGAGAGCGTGCCGGGCCCCAAAGTGTTCGCTGCCTTGCTCGCCTATCGCGCGATCTATTTCGGCGCGCCGCTCGCGCTCTCGGCTGCGCTGCTCGCCGCGTTCGAAGGCCGCGCGCTCAAGAATCCGCTCAACACGGACTTCGCGAGGCGCGGCGTCCATGGCGTCTCGCAGCTCGCCCCGCTGTTCCTCGCCATCGTCACCTTCGTGACCGGCAGCATGCTCGTGATCTCGGGCGCCACGCCCGCGTTCACCAAGCGCATAGAACTCCTGCAGAATTTCATCCCGCTCTGGGTGCTCGAAAGCTCGCAACTGCTCGGCAGCCTGTTCGGCGTGCTGCTGCTGTTCGTCGCGCGCGGCCTGCTGCGCCGACTCGACGCCGCCTGGTGGCTCGCTCTCATGCTCGCGGTGGCCAACCTCGCGCTCTCGCTCACCAAGGGCCTCGCGTTCGTCGAAGCCGGCGTGCTGTGCGTGCTGATCGCGCTGTTGCTCACCACGCGCCGCCGCTTCAACCGTCATTCGTCGCTGTTCGCCGAACCCTTCACACCCGCGTGGCTCGCCTCGGTGGGCTGCGTGATCGCGCTCGCCGTGTGGGTGCTGTTCTTCGCCTTCCGCGATGTCGAGTATTCGCAGCATCTCTGGTGGCAATTCGCGTTCGACGAACGCGCGCCGCGCGCGCTGCGCGCGACCCTCGGCGCGGGCGTGTTCGCAGCGGCGCTCGCGTCGTGGCAACTACTGCGTCCGGCCGCGGGCCGCTTCGTGATTCCCGCGAGCGAGGATCTGGCCGAAGCCGCGCGCATCGTGCGCGCGCAGGAACGCAGCGACGCAGGCCTCGCGCTCATGGGCGACAAGAGCTTCCTGTTCTCGTCCTCGCGCAACGCGTTCCTCATGTATGCGAAGCGCGGGCGCACGTGGGCCGCGCTGCACGACCCGGTGGGCCCGCGCAATGAATGGCCCGCGCTGATTCGCGAGTTCGTCTCGCTCGCACACGCGCACGGCGGCCGCGCCGCGTTCTATCAGGTTCGCGCCGACGCCCTGCCGCTCTATCTCGACGCCGGCCTCACGCTGATGAAGCTCGGCGAGGAAGCGCGCGTGATGCTCCAGGAGTTCGATCTCAAGGGACCGCAGCGCGCCCATCTGCGCTATGCGCTCAAGCGCGGCGAACGCGACGGCTTTACGTTCGAGCACATCGATCCTGCGCGCATGAGCGACAGCCTGCCGGTGCTGCGCGCGATCTCCGACGCGTGGCTCGAGGAGCGCGACGTGCGCGAGAAGAGCTTCTCGGTGGCCGCCTTCGACGACGACTACCTCGCCGCGCAACACGTGCTGCTGGTGCGCCAGAACGGCGCGCCGCTCGCTTTCGTGACCTTCATGACGACCGACCTCAACACCGATGCGACGGTCGGCGTCATGCGCCATCTGCCGGGCGCGTCGCCTTACGCGATGGAGTATCTGTTCACGCAACTTTCGCTGCATCTGAAGGGCGCCGGCTATCAATCGCTGTCGCTCGGCATGGCGCCGCTCGCCGGCATGGGGCCGACGCCGCTCGCTTCGTCGTGGCACCGCCTCGCCGGGCTGATCTGGCGCTTCGGCGGCAAGTTCTATAACTTCCGGGGGCTGCGCGGCTTCAAGAACAAGTTCGCGCCGCGCTGGGAACCGCGTTATCTGGCTGCATCGGGCTCGATCAGCGTGTTCATCACCCTCGCGGATCTTTCGTTGCTGGCAGGAGGCTGGCGCTCATGAATTTTCGTACTTTCTCGCTGCCGCGCCTCGCGGGCGCTGCGGCGGGCGCCGCCGTGCTCGCGCTCTGCGCGGTTCAGGTCAACGCAACCGAAACAGGCGCGCCGTCACACCCCGTGCCCGCACGCGTCTCGGGCGGCCGCTACGGCGATGTCGCCGTGACCAAACCCACCGGCGCGATGCGCGGCTTTGCCGTGCTGTTCTCGGCGGGCAAGCACTGGAGCGCCGCCGACCAGACGCGCGCCGACGCCCTCGCGCAACACGGCGCGCTGGTCGTGGGCGTGGATACGGAGCGCTACGCAAGCAATCTCGCGGCGGTGAAGAACGAGACCTGCCACAAGCTCTATGGCGACGCCGAAGCGCTCAGTCATCAACTCGAACGCCAGCAGGCATCGAACCAGTACTTCGCGCCGATCGCGATCGGCAGCGGCCAGGGCGCGCTCGTCGCGCAACGCATGCTCTCGCAAGCACCCGCGAACACGATGGCGGGCGCGGTGTCGCTCGATCCCGCTGCGCAGCTCGACGCACGCTTCTCGCCCTGCCCCGCCGACGCTACGCTGTCGCGCGGCAACGGCCTGCCCGGCTTCTTCGAGCAAGGCGCAACGACCGTTGCTAATGCAACCAAATTGCCCGCAGAGACTGGCGCCACTCACCCGGCGCCGCACGCATTTGCCGCGAACCTCTCCGATGCCGACAAGCTCGTCGCGCTCACCGCACCGCATCTGCGCGTGCAGACGGAGAGCGAGGAAGACGTGTCGGATCTGCCGCTCGTCGAGCTGCCCGCCGCGCATCCGACCGACATGCTCGCAGTCGTGATTTCCGGCGACGGCGGCTGGCGCGATCTCGACAAAACCATTGCGGAAGCCCTGCAAAAACAGGGTATTTCGGTGATCGGCTGGGACGCGCTGCGTTACTTCTGGAGCGAGAAGAGCCCCGCACAAACGAGCCATGACCTCGCGCGCGTGCTCAACACCTACGCCGCGCGCTGGCATGCGAAGCACATCGCGCTGGTGGGCTATTCGTTCGGCGCGGACGTGATGCCGTTCGCCTACAACCGCCTGCCCGACGCTCTGCGCGCGAAGGTCTCGTACATGTCGCTGCTCGGCTTCGCGCCCGACGCCGATTTCCAGATCCGCGTGACGGGCTGGCTCGGCATGCCCGCGAGCGAGAAGGCGCTGCAGGTGCGCCCAGAACTCGCGAAGGTGCCGCCCGCGATCGTGCAATGCGTCTATGGCGCCGATGAAAAAGACACGTTGTGCCCGGCGCTCGCGAACACCGGCATCGAGCTTGTGAAGACGGGCGGCAGCCATCACTTCGATGGCGACTACAACGCCCTCGCGGCGAAGATCATCGCGGGGTGGAAGAAGGAGATTGCGGCGCGCGGGTGAGCTGCTCGCCCGCTCAAAGGCCTCAAACCTTTCACTCGCATCTGAATGAAAGGCTTTAGAAAAATTCTTCTTTCATTACAAAAAACTTTCATCTATAACGGCATCACATGTCGCGATCTCCACTATCTCGCACATGACTCAGCCCGCCAGGCCTTGTCCTGCGGGCTTTTTTTTGCTTTTTCGGCATCGATTTAAAGCTTCCAAAAAGCCTGCTCATCAATGTCCCACGTTAGTGGAAACACTGAGACTGCTTTCTCTTGACTCCGTTGATATATCACATATTGTGTAAACGACTGTCAGCAAAACGACAGCATACAAGGCCGCAACCAGACGCAAAAACGGCCTCGCGGAACATCAACAAGGAGACACTGATGGAGCATCGGCAAGGAGGGGCGTCGCGCTTTGCGTCGCCATGGGTTCAGCTCGTGTTCGGCGTAATCTGCATGGCGATGATCGCCAACATGCAGTACGGCTGGACGCTGTTCGTCAATCCGATCAACGAGAAGTACCACTGGGGACGCGCGGCGATTCAGGTCGCGTTCACGATCTTCGTCGTCACCGAAACCTGGCTCGTGCCGGTCGAAGGCTGGCTCGTCGACAAGTATGGCCCGCGCCCCGTGGTGGTCGGCGGCGGGCTGCTGTGCGCAATCGCCTGGGTGCTCAACTCGTTCGCCTCGTCGCTGCCCTTGCTCTATGTCGCGGCGGCCGTGGGCGGGCTTGGTGCGGGTGCCGTGTACGGCACTTGCGTCGGCAATGCGCTCAAGTGGTTCCCCAACCGGCGGGGGCTCGCGGCCGGCATCACGGCGGCGGGCTTCGGCGCAGGATCGGCAGCCACCGTCGTGCCCATCGCCAACATGATCAAGAGCAGCGGCTATGAGGCGACGTTCCTCTGGTTCGGTCTCGGTCAAGGGATCGTCGTGCTCGTGCTCGGCCTCGCGCTCGCGGCGCCGGCTTCGCATGGCGTCGCCGCCGCAAAGCGCGCCATCGGCGAAGCCGCGAAACACGCCGCGCAAGGTGTGAGCGCCGTCTATAACGCGAGGCCGCGCGAGGTGATCGCCTCGCCCATCTTCTGGGTGATGTACGCGATGTTCGTGATGATGGCCGCCGGCGGCCTGATGGCGACCGCGCAGCTCGGCCCGATCGCGAAGGACTTCGGCCTGCACGACGCGCCGGTCTCGCTGCTCGGCCTCACGCTGCCCGCGCTCACCTTCGCGCTCACCATCGACCGTGTGCTCAATGGCCTCACGCGGCCGTTCTTCGGCTGGGTCTCGGACCGCATCGGCCGCGAGAACACGATGTTCGTCGCGTTCGCCGTGGAGGCCGTCGGCATCGTGCTGCTCTCGCGCTACGGGCACAGCCCGGTTGCCTTCGTCGTGCTCACGGGTATCGTGTTCTTTGCGTGGGGCGAGATCTACAGTCTCTTCCCCGCCACCTGCGGCGACACCTTCGGCCCGAAGTTCGCGGCGACCAACGCCGGTCTGCTCTACACCGCGAAAGGCACCGCTGCGCTGCTCGTGCCGTTCTCCAGCGTGATCACCGCGGCTACCGGAAGCTGGCACGCCGTGTTCATGCTCGCCTCGGGCATGGCGGCGCTCTCCGCACTGCTGGCCGTGTTCGTGCTCAAGCCGCTGCGCAACGCGCATCGCCAGAAGCATGCTGATCCGGCAGTCGGGTTTTCGTATCGCAACTCGCTCGTGCAGGAATGAGTGACTGCGCAACGTGAGCGGGAGTGAGACGCCGCAATTTGTGGGTATCGCTTGACTTCAGGCAGATCTGGACAACCATAACGCCGCGCGTCATATGATGCGTGGCGTTATGCTTTCGCATGGCGATCCAAAACTTTGAAGACCGCGAAACTGCACTCATCTGGACTGGCGAGCGATCGAGGCGGCTGCCTGCTGAAATGCAGCAGATCGCACGCCGCAAGCTGCGCATGCTTCATGCGGCGCATGATCTTGCGGATTTGCTCATCCCGCCAGCGAACAGGCTTGAGCTGTTGAAGGGTGACCGAGCCGGACAGGACAGTATCCGCATCAACGATCAATGGCGCGTGTGCTTTCGTTGGAGCAATGGAAACGCATACGACGTCGAAATCGTCGACTACCATTAACCGAGGCGCAGACTATGAAAAAACTCGCGAACGTGCATCCCGGCGTCGTCCTCCAGGAAGAGTTTCTGACGCCCATGGGAATGAGCCAGAACGCAGTGGCCCGCGCCATGAGCGTTCCACCGCGCCGCATTAACGAGATCGTGCATGGTGAGCGCAGCGTCACTGCCGACACGGCGCTGCGGCTGTCCTTCGTTTTTGGCACGACGCCGCAGTTCTGGATGAGCTTGCAGACAGACTACGATCTCGAAGAGGCCGCGAAGCACGTGAAACTGACCGATTTGCAGCGTCTGGCCGCGTGAGCAGCCGTGTCCGCACGACAACGGCTCAACGGCTAGACGAAAGAAAACGCACGAAAAAACGCCGGCGATCTGAGTAGACGCCGGCGTTTTCCATGATGCTGCATGCCTTCGCAGGCAAATTTACGCAACCGCTTCTTCTTCCTGCTCCACCGACGAACGGATCAGATAGTCGAACGCACTCAGCGAGGCCTTCGCGCCCTCGCCCACGGCGATCACGATCTGCTTGAACGGCACCGTCGTCACGTCGCCGGCGGCGAACACGCCCGGCACCGAGGTCTGGCCCTTCGCGTCCACTTCGATCTCGCCATGCTTCGAAAGCGCCACCGTGCCCTTGAGGAATTCGGTGTTCGGCACGAGGCCGATCTGCACGAACACGCCTTCGAGTTCGACGCGATGC
The DNA here is from genome assembly GCF_051125215.1 of Paraburkholderia sp. A3BS-1L. Lineage (NCBI taxonomy): Bacteria > Pseudomonadati > Pseudomonadota > Betaproteobacteria > Burkholderiales > Burkholderiaceae > Paraburkholderia > Paraburkholderia sp. A3BS-1L. The sequence goes on from NZ_CP120443.1 coordinate 191,197, forward strand.
TTCTCGCCCGTGTTGCGGTCGAGATACGCGAGGCCGGTGACCTTCTGGCCATCGCCGCTAATCTCCGTGGTCTGCGCATTCACGTGCACGGTGACGTTCGGCAGGCTGCGCAGCTTGCGTTGCAGCACCTCGTCCGCACGCAGTTGTGCGCCGAATTCGAGCAGCGTCACATGGCTCACGATGCCCGCGAGGTCGATGGCCGCCTCGACGCCCGAATTGCCGCCGCCGATCACGGCCACGCGCTTGCCCTTGAAAAGCGGGCCGTCGCAGTGCGGGCAGTACGCCACGCCCTTGTTCTTGTACTCCTGCTCGCCAGGCACATCCACATTGCGCCAGCGCGCGCCCGTGGCGAGCACTACGCTCTTCGCACGCAGCCTCGCGCCGCTCGCGGTGCGCACTTCAAAGCCGTTGCCGACGGCGGTGAGCGCTTCGGCGCGCTGCAGGTTCATGATGTCGACGTCGTAGGCGCGCACGTGCTGCTCGAGCGCCACGGCGAACTTCGGCCCGTCGGTTTCCTGCACCGAGACGAAGTTCTCGATCGACATCGTGTCGAGCACCTGGCCGCCGAAGCGTTCGGCCAGCACGCCGGTGCGAATGCCCTTGCGCGCCGCGTAAATCGCGGCCGCTGCGCCAGCGGGGCCGCCGCCGACGATGAGCATGTCGAAAATATCTTTCTGGTTGAGCTTTTCTGCTGCACGCGCCGAGGCGCCAGTGTCGAGCTTCGCGAGAATCTCCTCGACGCCCATGCGGCCCTGGCCAAACACTTCGCCGTTCAGGTAGATGGTCGGCACGGCCATGATCTTGCGCTGCTCGACTTCGTCCTGGAACAGTGCGCCGTCGATCGTGGCGATCTGCACGTTCGGGTTGAGCGCGGCCATCGCGTTGATCGACTGCACGACTTCCGGGCAGTTCTGGCACGACAGCGACATATAGACTTCGAACGAGAACGCGCCGTCGAGCGCCTTCACCTGTTCGATCGTTTCGTTCTCGAGCTTGACCGGGTGGCCGCCCACCTGGAGCAGCGCCAGCACGAGCGACGTGAATTCATGGCCCATCGGAATGCCCGCGAACGTCACCTTGACGTCGGAGTTCGCGCGCTTGATCTCGAACGAAGGGGTACGCGCGTCGCCAATTGCGGCGCCACGGCGTTCTTCGTACGCGATGCGATCCGAAAGCGATGCGATGTCCTGCAGCAGTTGCTGCAGCTCTTGCGACTTCTCGCCGTCATCCAGGTACGCAACGATCTCGATCGACTGCGTGACTTTTTCGAGGTAGTTTTTGAGTTGATCTTTGAGGTTGGCGTCGAGCATGGCGTTTTTTTTCCTGCTGGAGAAGAAGCGTTGGAATGCTAACTAATGCCTCGCGATAACAAAGCCTTTTGAGCTTTGCAGCAAGGCTTCCGGGCCGCAAGCCGCGAGGGTACGGCCCGGTTGTGCAGCTCAGTGCGATTTTCAGCGTCATGCGGTCAGGGCGACCGCATCGAACATCGACGCTTAGATCTTGCCGACGAGGTCGAGCGACGGCTTGAGCGTTTCAGCGCCCGGCGTCCACTTGGCGGGGCACACTTCGCCCGGGTGAGCCGCAACGTACTGGGCAGCCTGAACCTTGCGCAGCAGTTCCTTGGCGTCACGGCCGATGCCGTTGTCATGGATTTCGCACAGCTTGATCTCGCCTTGCGGGTTGATCACGAACGTGCCGCGCAGTGCCAGGCCTTCTTCTTCGATCATCACGTCGAAGTTGCGCGTGAGCGCGCCGGTCGGGTCGCCGACGAGCGGGTACTTGATCTTGGCGATGGTTTCCGACGTGTCGTGCCATGCCTTGTGCGTGAAGTGCGTGTCGGTCGACACGCCGTAGATTTCAACGCCCAGCTTCTGGAATTCCGCGTACTGGTCGGCCAGATCGCCGAGTTCGGTCGGGCACACGAAAGTGAAGTCGGCCGGGTAGAACACGACCACGGACCACTTGCCCAGGAAGTTCTCTTCAGAGACCGGAACGAACTTGCCATTGTGGAATGCGGTGGCCTTGAACGGCTTGACTTGCGTGTTGATGAGAGACATCAGTTGTTTCCTCGCTCTGGGTTGGAAAGGGATGGACGTAGATTACGGGAATCACGGCCATTTGAAAAATTGATTACATTGATCGCCGGGATAAACCATGTCTATCGAGCCTCATAGAAAGCCCTGATTGGGCCTCCAAGCCCGCCAGCACGGCGTTCCACGCCCGCATCGAGGCAGCGTGAGCAACCCTCGGGGCGGTGAGCATACAACGAAATTGCGACATCCCACCTCATCTGCCCGATATACCGGGCAGTGCCGCCGGGGCGGCAATCTTCTAGATGCGGGCGCAACCGGCAAATCACAAGACCGGCGCGCCGAATCCCCGCGGATTGCGCATCAAAGCGCACCGCCGCGCGCAGTTGCCGCGCGAGCTGCCAGACGTTCGCGCAGAAATTGCGTAAATGCGCGGATGGTCACGGAAGCTTCGCGGTGCTGCGGATACAGCGCGTGCAGCGCGTTGGGCGGCGGCATGAACGCTTCGAGCACCTCCACCAGCAACCCCGCATCAACCGATCCTGCCACGATGAAGTCCGGCAGATAGCAAATGCCAAGGCCCGCCACCGCTGCATCGCGAATCACCTCGCCGTTGTTGGCCCGCAGCGGCCCGCGCACCTCGAACGGCGTGCGCACCCCGTCGATCATGAAGTCCCACGACGCGCGCCCCTGCTGCCCGTATGGCAGGCAGGCGTGCTGCGCGAGATCGGCGGGCGTTTGCGGCTCGCGGTGCCGGCGCCGGTAGCCGGGGCTGCAGCAGGCGATCATGCGCACGTCGATGAGCCTCTGGGCGATCAGCGTGGAATCGGAGAGCCTTCCGATGCGCAGCGCCATGTCGAAGCCCTCGCCGATCACGTCGACGCTGCGGTCGCTCAGGTCCATGTCGAAGTGCACGTCGGGATGCGCGCGCAGGAATTCGGCGACGAGCGGCGAGAGATGCGCCATGCCGAACGACATCGGCGCGCTCACCTTGAGCAGGCCGCGCGGCTCCGAGCGGCGCGCCGACATGGCCTGCTCCGTGTCGGCCACCTCGGCGAGGATGCGCTTCGCGCGCTCGTGGAACTCCTGGCCGAGGTCCGTCGCGGCCAGCTTGCGCGTATTGCGCACCAGCAGCCGCGCGCCGAGATCGGCTTCCAGCGCGGCCACGCGGCGGCTCACGAATTGCTTCGAGAGCCGCAGCCGGTTGGCCGCCGCCGTGAAGCTGCCCGCCTCCACGGCGCTGACAAAGATCCGCATGTCATCGAGTTGCATGGCGATTGTCCACTTCAATATGACAGTGAGTCGTATTTTACGACGCTCCGTATCGCATGGGTTGACCTAAACTGTCTCCATCGCAACCGAACATCGGAACCAACGGAGAAACGAACATGATCGAACTTCGCAAAGCAGACCAACGCGGCCGCGGCGAACATGGCTGGCTCAGCTCGCGCCACACGTTTTCGTTCGCGAACTACTACGACCCGAAGCAGATCGGCTTCTCGGACCTGCTCGTGATCAACGACGACCGCGTGGCCCCGGGGCGCGGCTTCGGCAAGCATCCGCACCGCGACATGGAAATCTTCTCGTACGTGCTGGAAGGGGGGCTGGAGCACAAGGACTCGATGGGCACCGGCTCGGTGATCGTCCCCGGCGACGTACAGCTGATGAGCGCGGGCACCGGCGTCGCGCATAGCGAGTTCAACCACTCGGCCGAACAGCCGGTGCACTTCCTGCAAATCTGGATTGCGCCGAACGTGAAGGGCGCGCAGCCGCGCTATCAGCAGAAGCACATTGCGGATGCGGAAAAGCGTGGCAAGCTGCGCCTGGTTCTCTCGCCGGACGGCGCTGCCGAGTCGCTGGAGCTGCGCCAGGACGCGCGGGTCTATGCGGGCCGCTTCGACGGCGCGCAGAGCGCAACGCTCGAGATCGGCGCGGACCGCTACGCCTATGTGCACGTGGCGCGCGGCAGCGTGAAGGTCAACGGCGTGGAGCTGGGCGAAGGCGACGGCGCGCGGATCCGCTCCGAGCGCGAGCTGACCTTCAGCGACGGACACGATGCCGAGGTGCTGGTGTTCGATCTGCGTAATATCGAGGTGTCGGAACTCTGGTCGTAATCAGTGCTAGCGCGGCCGCCGCCAGGCGGCGGGCCGCGCGGCCGACACGGGCAACAAAACAAACAACCCGCTTCAACGTCTTCGGAGAAATACAATGCGATACAACCTCTTCGGCCAGGGCAACGACCTCGCCCTGCTCGTCTCTCGCGTCCTGCTGACCTCGCTCTTCATCCTGTTCGGCTGGTCCAAGATCACCGGGTTTGCCGGCACCGTCGACTTCATGGCGCACGAAGGCGCGCCGATACCGATGCTCTCGGCCGTCATCGCGGTCGTCATGGAGCTCGTGGTGGGCATCCTGCTGCTCGTGGGCTTCTTCACGCGACCGCTGGCCGTGCTGCTGGCGATCTACACTGTCGCCACCGCGTTCATCGGCCATCACTTCTGGACCATGACCGGCATGGAGCAGATGGCGAACATGATCAACTTCTACAAGAACATGAGCATCGCGGGCGGCCTGATCGCACTCGCCGTGGCAGGTCCGGGGAAGTTCTCGATCGACAGGAAGTAAGGCGGGCGCGCCCGAATTTACTTCAGTGCGGGTGCATGCGAGGATCGGCGCGACTCCATCCTCGAGGAAGCATCCATGCAAGACCGCCAAGGCGTGAACCGGGAGCGCGCGCAGCGCATCCTGGCACGCGAGCGTGATGCCTTTGTCGCCGCGCGCCCGAAGTCGCAAGCCCTCTCCGTGCAAGCCGCGCAGCATCTGCTGTTCGGCGTGCCGCTGCACTGGATGAACGACTGGCCCACGCCGTTTTCGCTCTATGTGGATGCGGCGCGCGGCGCAGCCTTCACCGATGTGGACGGGCACCGCTACATCGACTTCTGCCTCGGCGACACGGGCGCGATGTTCGGCCACGCACCGCCCGCCGTCGCCAAGGCGCTCGCGCGCCAGGCGCAGCGCGGCTTCACCACCATGCTGCCCGGCGAAGACGCCGTAGCCGTGAGCACGGCGCTCGCGCGGCGCTTCGGCCTGCCGTACTGGCAGTTCGCCATGACCGCGAGCGACGCCAACCGCTTCGCACTGCGCTGGGCGCGCGCGGCCACCGGGCGCAACACGATCGTCGTGTTCAACGGCTGCTATCACGGCACCGTGGACGACGTCTTCGTCGACCTCGTCGATGGCCGGCCCACGCAGCGCGCGAGCCTGCTGGGCCAGGTGCACGACCTGCTGCCGCACACGCGCGTGGTGGAGTTCAACGACCTCGACGCGCTCGGGCGCGCGCTCGCCGATGACAAAGTGGCCTGCGTGCTGGCCGAGCCTGCCATGACCAACGTGGGCATGGTGCTGCCCGATCCCGGTTTCTGGCGCGACGCGCAAGCGCTCATGAAGCGCCACGGCACGCTGCTGCTGATCGACGAAACGCACACCATCAGCAGCGGGCCGCGCGGCTATGCGTGCGAGCACGGCATCGAGCCCGACCTCTTCGTGCTCGGCAAGCCCGTGGGTGGCGGCGTGCCGTGCGCGGTGTACGGCTTTTCCGCCGAACTCGCCGCGCGTGCGCAAAAAGCGAAGCTCGAAGCGCCGCCGGGCCACTCGGGAATCGGCACGACGCTCACGGCGAACGCGCTATCGATGAGCGCGATGCGCGCGACGCTCGACGAAGTCATGACCGACGCGGCCTATGCGCGGATGTTCGCGCTCGCCGAGCGCCTCGCACAGGGCCTCGCGGCAACGATCGCGCGCCATGCGCTGCCGTGGTGCGTGACGCGCGTGGGCGCGCGAAGCGAGTTCCAGTTCTGCGCCACCCCGCCGCGCAATGGCAGCGAGGCGCGCGCCGCGATGAATGACGAGCTCGAGCAAGTCATCCATCTGTATCTGCTCAACCGGGGCGTGCTCATCACGCCGTTTCACAACATGATGCTCGTGTGCCCCGATACCACCGAAGCCGATGTCGAGCGCCTGATCGGCGCATTCGATGCGTGCCTCGAGGAGCTGTACGCGTCGTAAAGAAGCGCGGCGTGCTGACCTTGCATGCGAAATTGATATCCTTGACGACCAGGCGGGCGCGCCGCGCGCCCAGCTCTCAGGGCCGCCTTCAAATTCGCTTTCAAATCGGCCTTCGAGCCGATCAAACCCGATGCACGATCCGCAAGAAAATCTCTTCGGCTATTTTTCCTCGCTGCAGCAATCCGCGCTGAGCGCGCTCAAACACCTGCCGCTCAAGAGCCGCGCCGCGCAAGGCATGCTCATGGCGCTGCGCGCCGTTTGCGGTGCAGGCCTCGCCTACAGCATCGGCCACGCGCTGCATACCGAGCAGGCGTTCTGGGCGGCGATCACCGCCATCGCCGTCACGCAGCACGATTACGCCGATACGCTCACGCAGTCGCGCGACCAGTTCATCGGCGCGATCTCCGGCGGCATTGTGGGCTTCGTGGCGGCCACGCTCGGGCCGGAGAACATGGCGGTGTATCTCGTGGCGGTGGCCGTGGTAATCGTTTCCTGCTGGTGCCTGCGCGTGAGCACCGCCGCGCGGCTTGGCGCCACCACCACCACCATCGTGCTCCTCGTACCCAGCCACGGCCCCGTGTGGGATGTCGCACTCTTTCGCGTGGCCGAGGTGGCGATCGGCATGGCTTGCGCCTTGCCCGTTTGCTGGGGGTTTTCGTATTTCGAGCGGCGCTGGCTGCATGCTTAGGCAACCCTCGCGAGAAAATCTCTCTCCGCACGCTTCGCAATATTCGGCGCAGGAGCGGCGATAATCAGGGCCGCCGTGCTCAATGCCAGTGCGGGCCGCACAGGTAGCCTCGGGGGGTGCGACCCGTGCGCGCGAATTGCGCGCAATCGTCCCCCCGGATGCGAAATCGTGCGAAACTTGCCGGCTGCGCCGATCCTGGCGCACCCAACGCCCAAGTCACGCACCCGCAACACCCAATCGCATCGCACGCCATGAACTCGAACCGTCAATCCGTCCCCGCCGCCACGACCGCACGCAAATCCATCTCGCTTTTGCAGATGCTCGCGCTGATCGCGTTCGGCGGCATCGCGGTCTCGCTCGTGCTCCAGCACTTCGCCTAAGCGCCGCACCGGACGCACGCTTCAAGGTTTTCGCTTATGTACAAGAAAGGCGTCGCCCTCGAAATCCAGTTCTCACCCGAGCGCCTGAACGATGGCGCAGGCGATCCCTACTGGATCGATCTCACCGCCGCGGAAGCCGCCGCGCTGCTCGACACGCTGCAAGCAAAGCTGGCCGCGCGCGAAGCCACTTCGGCGCCGCTCGTCGTGGCGCTCGACGCGCCGCGCGAGCCTCGAGCGGATGCCGCCACCGCAAGCGCGGCACACGCTACTCGGTCCGATCAAGCCTTAAAGCAATGGGTCTGCGTGATCTGCGGCTGGGTGTACGACGAAGCCGCCGGCGCCCCCGACGACGGCCTCGCCCCCGGCACGCGCTGGACCGACGTGCCCGACGACTGGCGCTGCCCGCTGTGCGATGTGGGCAAGGAAGATTTCGCGCTGGTCGAGTTCTGAGGAACCCGCCATGTGTGAGCGTTCATGCGCTCACACTGCTATCCGCCTTCACGTCCCAGCGGCTCGTAGAACAGCGCAAATAGTTCAGACTGCGAACTAACGCCGAGCTTCGCGTAAATATGTTTCTTGTGCGCACGCACGGTCTCGAACGAGATGTCGAGCCGCTCGGCAATCGCGCGCGTCGAAAATCCCGAAAGACTCTGGCGCACCACTTCGATCTCGCGCGCCGTGAGCGGCGTGCGGCCGCTTTGTCGCGCCACCGCTTCGAAGCGGCTCGCGTAATCCGTGTTGCCTGCCGCCGTCGTCTCGGCGCGCGGCGCGCCTGCATCCGCCTCAGCCGGCTCGGGCATCGAGAACGTCTCATAAGGCAGCCGCTGCCGCATCAACGCCATCACCCACGGCGCAAACATCGCGAACATCGCAATATCGCGCTCGGTGTAATGGCGCGTTGCGCCCAGCGAGAAAATCAGCGTGCGGCGCGCATCGAGCGGGTGATTGAACTGCACTTCGTCGCCGATGATGTTGCTCCTGAAATAGCGCTGGTAGTAGTCCGTCATGCGGAAGTTATCAGGCGCGACTTCGGCAAGCGTGACGAGCCCCGCGCGCGGCTTTTCGCAGGCGTGGATATAGAAGGGATCGAGCTGGTACATGCCCTCCAGATACGCGCGGAACAAGAGATCCACGGTGCCGTCGGGCATCGGCGACTCGGCGCAGACGAGCGGTGCGCGATCGCGCATGAAGACGAGCGCGACCCAGTTGTCGAAAGCGACGAACCGCTCGATCACGCGCGTCATGCGGGTCCAGAATTCGGGACCGTCGAGGGCGTCGATGAGCGTCGCGATATGGTGATGGAACGCGCGATCTTGCCAGTCGAGTTCCATGGTTCCTCCGGTCAGGGTACCCCTGCAGGGTGATTTCCGAGCAAAAATAACGTGGTGATAATAGCCGCTCATTACGCTCGCGCGGCACAAGGAGACAGGCATGCAACTCGAACTCGCACAAATTCCCCTCGTTGACGGCGTCGTCGCGCCCAATCTGGCGCGCACGCTCGATGCGATCGGCAAGCGCCGTGCGGGTACCGACCTGATGGTGTTCCCCGAAGCCACGCTCACCGGCTTTCCCACCCGCGAGCGCGTGCGCGACGTGGCCGAGACGCTCTCCGGCCCCTCGCTTTGCGCCGTGCGCGACGCCGCGCGCAACGCCCAGGTGGCGGTGGCCGTGGGTCTTGCTGAGCGTGACAGCAGCGACAACGAGCGCTTCTACAACACCACCGTCCTGATCGACGAACGCGGCGAAATCGCGCTGCGTTATCGCAAGACCCACCTGTGGGCCACCGACGTCGGCGTCTTCACGCCCGGCGACCGTTTCGAGGTCTGCGAATTCAAGGGCATGACCGTGGGCCTGCTGATCTGCTACGACATCGAGTTTCCGGAACCCGCGCGCGCGCTCGGCGTGCTCGGCGCGGAAATGCTGATCGTCACCAACGGCAACATGGATCCGTTCGGCCCGGTGCACCGCCGCGCCATTGTCGCGCGTGCGATGGAAAACCAGGCATTCGCGGCGCTCGTGAACCGCACCGGCGACGGCGACGACAACCTCACGTTCCCCGGCGAATCGGCGCTCATCAGCCCGTTCGGCGACGTGCTGGCCGAACTCGAGAGCGACGACGCGGTCCTGCCCGTGACCGTGGACCGCGCGCTGCTCGCGCAAAGCCGCGAGCATTACAGCTATCTGCACGATGCGCGCGTCGCGCTGAATCTCGCCGATGAAAACAACGCGCAGGGCCGCCGCTCGCTCAACATCCGCGCCCGCACGAGCCGCTGAGCGCGCAGCGCCAGCGGCCAGCGCAGCCGACAACCCACCAGCAAACGATCGAAGCCACGCAGCGTGCGCTGCCCCGCCGGGGCGGCACGCACGCTCGCGCGCGGACTACACCCGCAGCACTCAGGAGACACCTGCATCATGAAGCCTTCCGCAACGCCGGCTGAACACGGCACCCACGGCACGAACGGCGCAAGCGTGGCAAGCCACGCGCGCGAACCGCATCTCAAGCGCACGCTCGGCCTGCCCTCCGTGCTCCTGTTCGGCCTCGCCTACATGGCGCCGCTGATCGTCTACGGCACTTATGGCGTGCTCGCGGGCGCGAGCCAGGACACTGCCGCGCTCGCCTATCTCATCGCGCTCATCGCGATCGTGTTCACGGCGCTCAGCTATGGCAAGCTCGCGCGCCTGTTCCCGGTGGCCGGCTCCGCCTACACCTACACGCGCAAGAGCTTCAATGCGCACATGGGCTTCATGATTGGCTGGGCCACCCTGCTCGACTACTTCTTCTTGCCGATGGTGATCTGGCTGATCGGCGCGGCCTACCTGGGCGCTGCGTTTCCGCACGTGAGCGCGTGGATCTGGATCGTCGCGTTCATCGTGCTCACGAGCGGCCTGAACATCATCGGCATCGAACTCGCGGCGCGCTTCAACATCGTGCTGATGATCGTGCAGCTCGGCATTGCCGCCATCTTCGTCGTGCTGTGCCTGCACTACGCGGCGGCCGCGGCCGGCCCCGGCGGCCTGCTCGCCGCGCAGCCGTTCTTCCAGCCGCACGTGCCGCTTTCGGCCACGATGGCTGGCGCGGCCATCGCCGCGTATTCGTATCTCGGCTTCGACGCCGTCTCCACGCTCACAGAAGAAACCATCGAGCCGGAAAAGAACATTCCGCGCGCCATCGTGCTGATCGCGCTGCTGGGCGGCGCGATCTTCGTGATCGCCGCGTACACGTTGCAGCTCGCACATCCGGGCGCCGTGTTCAAGGACCCCGATTCGGCTGCGTTCGAAATCGCGCGCAAAGTAGGCGGTGACATTTTCGTGACGATCTTCCTCGCCGGCCTGATCCTCGCGCAGTTCGCCTCGGGCATCTCGGCGCAGGCGAGCGTGGGACGCCTGCTCTACGCAATGGGCCGCGACGAAGTGCTGCCCAAGTCGATCTTCGGCTTCATCCACCCGCGCTTTCGCACGCCCGCCATCAACATCGCGATTGCCGGCGCGATCGGCCTGATCGCGCTGAAGCTCGACGTGGCCACGTCCACTTCGTTCATCAACTTCGGCGCGTTCCTTGCGTTCACCTCGGTGAACCTGTGCGTGATCCGTCAATACCTGGGCGGCGCCGCCGGCACGCGCGGCTTCGGTTTCCTGGGTGGCCTGGTGTTCCCGCTGATCGGCGCGATCACCGATATCTGGCTGCTGTGCAGCCTCGAGAAAACCGCCATCGCGCTCGGCGTGATCTGGTTCGTGCTCGGCCTTGCGTATCTCGGCTGGATCACGCGGTGCTTGCGCCGCGCGCCGCCGGAAATGGCCGTGTAAGCGCGCGCATCGCGCCATATCGATACGGGCTTCGCTGCGCGCGACAGCCCGTTTTTTGTTTTTGGGGCCGAGTGCGATCGCGATTGCGGGGTCGGGGTCAAACAGCCGCTTCAGTCACGCGGACCCGAACCGCACTACAATGCATGCCGTTCTCTCGTTTGCCGGCGCGCTCGCCGCCTCGTTCGTACGCACCATGCCCCGTATTTCAAAAGTCGTTCCGTTTCTGCTGATTCCGCTTGCTGCCGCCCTCAGTGCATGCTCGTCGCCCACACCGGCGTTTCGGGATGACCAACTGCTGAGCAGCGCTCCGAGCCCGTTCTCGCACGGCTTCAACTATGCCAGCAGCGATGCCTGCGAGGCATCGCGCCGCGCGCTGCTGAGCCAGGGCTACATGACGACGATGACGCGCAACGACACCGTCGACGCCACCAAGAATTTCCAGCCGTCCGTCGACCAGCACATCGTCGTGGAGGTGCACGTGGTGTGCACGCCGGCCGACGCCACGAACACTAGCATGCTGTACGTCAACGCCGTGCAGAACGGCTATGCGCTCAAGAAGAGCGCGACCTCGGCGAGCGTGGGGTTGTCGATTCTCGGGTCGGTCTCGCTGCCGATCCACTCGAACAGCGACGAAATGGTCAAGGTCTCGAGCGAGACGGTTCAGTCGACCGAGTTCTACAAGCGCTTCTTCGGTCTCGTGGGGCGCTATCTGGGCGGCGTCGCGCGCAGCGAGCCGGTGCCGGGCGGCAATATCAAGGCTACGCCGCTGCAACTCGAGCCCGATACAACGATGGTGAACATGGCAGCGCCGGGCGCTTCGACCGCGCCAGCGGCGGCGGCTGCCGCTGCAGCGGCAGCCGCGGTGACTGGCGCGACCGTGCTGCATACCTCCGTGTCGAGCCCGACGCCGGCAACGAGCGCAATGCCCGTGCAAGCAACCACGCACGCGGCCGCGCCCATCGCCGCCGCAAGCGGTGTGCATGCGGTCTTCCCGGCATCGCCCGCATCGGAGGCGACGCTGCTCACACCGGTGCTGCCGGCGGCGGCATCGGCTCCTGCTGGGTCGGCGGCGTCGGCTCCGGCAGCACCGGCCGCCGCAGCGACAAGCACGGCTGCCATGCCTGCCTCGGCGGCTTCGGCAACGCCGGCGCAAACAGCCGCACAGCCCGCAGCGGCATCGGCTGCCGCGGCACCGGCGCCCGCCCGCGGTGCTCAAAGCGCGGCAGCGGCCTCGTCAGCGGCGATCAGCTCCGCCAGCGCTCCGGTTTCCGGCTCGGCTCCAACCGCAGCCAGGGCGCCCTGAGCGGCCCGATCCGCACGCCTCCCCGGCGTCCGGACGCAGCGCCCGAATCCCACCGCCATATGCGCGTCTAGCGCAAGCCCGCCATCACCGCGCCCATGCCCACCAGCAGGCTGCCCATCAAACGGTTAACCACGCGCAGCCGCCGGGGCCGTTGCAGCACGTGGCGCAGGCGGTGCGAAAACAGCGCCATCGACGCCACCCCACCCGCGAACAGCAACGCGAACGTCGCCGCCAGCACGAGGTACTGTCGGTTCGCGCTCCACGACGCATCCGCGCTGATGAACTGCGGGAAAAACGACGGAAAGAACAGCAAGGTCTTGGGATTGAGCCCCGAGGTAGCAAACCCGCGCCAGAACAGACCGCGCCGGGCAGTGAGCGCCGACTCCGCTGGCTCCGCGCCAGACTCGCCGCCGAGCGTACGGCTGCGCCATTGCTTGCAGCCGAGCCAGACGAGGTAAGCCGCGCCGGCCCAGCGCAGCACGGTAAGTGAATGCTCACTAATGAGCAGCAGCGAATTCAGGCAAAGCGCCGTGAAGACGAGTTGCAACAGCACCGCGAGCGTGCCGCCCCAGACGCAAGGCAGCGCGCGACGCCAGCCGGCATGGAGCGCGTGGCTCATCGTGAGCACGTTGACGGGACCGGGGGTGTAGACGAGGACCAGCGCGGCGGCGAGAAACGACAAATACAACTGGGGCGACATTTCTGGAGTTCTGGGTTGGCGTAATGAAGGGGGCGAAACGAAAGCGGGCAACAAAAAACCGCGCAACAGCGCGGTTTCAAATGCCATCTGCCCGATCGAACCTTGCTGGCCGCGTGATGAACGCGTACAACGCCCGATGGCCGCCGCTGGGTGCACGGAAAACCGGCTCTGACGGTCCACCGCGGCTTGTGGCTGCGGCGGCGCACCTCAACGCGGGGAGGTGGCCGCGTGGGTCGTGCCGGGCAAGAAGGCATGGAGAAAATATACCGGCAATGACCCTGTAAAGGCTTCCTGTTTTCAGGCAAAAATCGCTCATTTACGGAATATCATTCCGCTAAAATTGCAACTTTCTGTAGATAATTCCATCCATCATGAGCCCCCGCGAACGCCCGTCCAAACCGCTCGACAACCAGGACCGCAAGATCCTGCGCGCGCTACAGCAGAACGCCCGCCTCTCCAACGCCGAACTCGCGGAACAAGTAGGCATGTCGACCACGGCGTGCTGGAACCGCACGCGCCAACTCGAAGCCGACGGCTACATCGACGGCTATGTCGCGCTCGTGAACCAGCGCAAGCTCGGTTTCGCCGACATCGTGATTCTCGAAGTCACGCTCGACCGCCACGAGGACGACGCGCTCGCGCGCTTCGGCGCAGAGCTCGCGGCGCTGCCCGAAGTGCTGGAGGCGTATCTCGTCTCCGGCGAATACGACTACTGGATCAAGGTGGCCGTGGATGGTACGGCGGGCTACGAGCGCTTCCTGCGCGAAAAGCTCTATCGCATTTCGAGCATCCGCCACAGCCGCTCGATGTTCGCGCTGCGCTGCATGAAGGACGTGGCGTCGATGCAGGTGTGAGCTTCCTCAGCGCATCACGCCAGTTAGTTCGTCATCCGTATCAAATGCGCGGAGCAGTTCACGCTCCTGGCGAGCGCGCCCCGCTCGCGCGCAAGATCATCTTCACGACTTCTTCAGTGGTGGCCTCGAAGCTCGCGGCCGATAACGCGCGCTTGCCCGCGAGCGCGCGAATCTGAGCCTCGAAATCGGCGTAATGCTGCGTGGTCGCCCAGATCATGAAGAGCAGCGTCTTGGGGTCCAGCGGCGCGAGCAGTCCTTCGTCGATCCAGCGCTCGATCAGTTGCACGCGCGACTCCATCCACGGCTTCACGCGCTTGAGCAGAATGTCCTGCATGTGCGTGGCCCCGCTGATGATCTCGTTGGCCCACACTTTCGAGCCCAGCGGCCGGCGCCGCGAGAGCGCCATCTTCGCGCGCACATAGCCGCCGATGGCGACCACCGGGTCGTCGCTTGCGTCGAAGGTGTCGGCGGCGGCGTTCCACTCTTCGAACACGTCGTCGAGCACGCGCCAATAGAGTGCGAGCTTGGTGGGAAAGTAGTAGTGCAGATTCGCCTTCGGCAGGCCGGCGCGCTCGGCAATCAGCGCCGTGCTCGCGCCCTCGAAGCCCCGCTCCGCGAAAACCGCCTCCGCGCAAGCCAGCAGATGCGTTTCATTGGAGGCGCGAATCGACGCCTTGCGGCGCGGCTTGTGCGCCGCGTCAGCGTCGTCGCGCGCGCCCGCACTCGTGCGCACTGCAAGATTCGCGGCTGGCGTGTTCGGGTCGTCGTCGCGCATGGGGTTCGGTCCGCTCAAGGGTGGAAAAGCGTCGCGCGCATCATCCGCCGCGCAACGCCGGTTTCATTGTAGTCACGGCATCGGCGCGACGTGCATAGATGCATGGCAAACCTTCGGGTAAACCTGCCCGTCGCCCGTGTGCTTTCATGCACCGCAACATCGATGGCATGCTTTTCGCTCGTAACACCGCATTGAATTCCTGAAGTTTATCGCCTACAACCTGTCCAATCGGACAGGATTCAGCAAACGAGGAGAGCACGCATGAACACCGTAAGCGAAGCCGCGCTGACCACCGCGATTCATGTGAACGGCCAGCGCCTCTGGGACAGCCTCATGGAGATGGCGAAGATCGGCGCGACCGCGAAAGGCGGCGTCTGCCGCCTCGCCCTCACCGATCTCGACAAAGCCGGCCGCGACCTCATCGTGAAGTGGGCGAAGGAAGCGGGCTGCACCGTGAGCGTCGATCAGATGGGCAATGTCTTCATGCGCCGCGCGGGACGCAACAACGACCTGCCGCCGGTGATGACCGGCTCGCACGCCGACTCGCAGCCTACGGGCGGTCGCTTCGACGGCATCTATGGCGTGCTCGGCGGGCTGGAGGTGATCCGCTCGCTCAACGACCACGGCATTCAGACCGAGCACCCCATCGAAACGGTGATCTGGACCAACGAGGAAGGCTCGCGTTTCGCCCCCGCGATGGTGGCGTCCGGCGTGTTCGCGGGCGTGTTCACGCTCGATTACGGCCTCTCGCGCAAGGACGTGGACGGCAAGACCATCGGCGAGGAATTGCAGCGCATCGGCTATGCGGGCGACCTGCCGTGCGGCGGGCGCAAGATTCACGCGGCGTTCGAGTTGCATATCGAGCAAGGGCCGATACTCGAGGCGGAGAACAAGACCATCGGCGTGGTGACCGACGCGCAGGGCCAGCGCTGGTACGAAGTCGTGCTCACGGGCCAGGAAGCGCATGCGGGCCCCACGCCCATGCCGCGCCGCCGCGACGCGCTGCTCGGCGCTTCGCGCGTGGTGCAGCTCGTGAACGAAATCGGCCTGCGCCATGCACCACTTGCGTGCGCGACGGTCGGCATGATGCAGGTGCATCCGAACTCGCGCAACGTGATTCCGGGGCGGGTGTTCTTCACCATCGACTTTCGCCATCCACAGGATGAAGTGCTCGCGAAAATGGACGCCGAGTTGCGCGAAGGCATCGCGAAGATCGCGCAGCAAGGCAAGCTCGAAGCTCAAGTCGAGCAGATTTTCTATTACGCGCCGGTGCCGTTCGATGCGAACTGCGTGAAGTCCGTGCGCGCGGCGGCGGAACGCTTCGGCTATTCGAACCGCAATATCGTCTCGGGCGCGGGCCACGACGCGTGCTATCTCGCAACGGTCGCACCGACTTCGATGGTGTTCGTGCCGTGCATCGACGGCATCAGCCATAACGAGGTCGAGGACGCGACGCAGGAGTGGATCGAGGCGGGCGCGAACGTGCTGCTGCATGCGATGCTCGAACGCGCGTCAGAGCCGGGTTGATCGCACACGAATCGAAACAGGCGGCCTCGAGCGCCGCGTAGCAATTCCAGCATTTCCCCCGCGTCCCGGCTACGCCGCTGCGTGCGCAGCCGGCGGGCCCGTGTTTTGCCTCGCAAGGAGCATCCGGATGTCCCATTCGAACTCGCGTGCCACCGCACCTACTCCGCAAGGCGTTGCTGCCGGACGCCTCGGCGCCGAGGCGCTCGGCTGCAATTTCGCCGATGTCGCCCCGCCCCTCTCCGCCGATGCCGCCGTCATTGCCGCCGACCGCTGCCACTACTGCTACGACGCGCCCTGCATCGCCGCCTGCCCCACCGGCATCGACATTCCGGGCTTCATCCGCAAGATCGGCAACGGCAACCTCAAGGGCGCGGCGCGCGACATCCTGAGCGCCAACCCGCTCGGCGGCATGTGCTCGCGCGTGTGCCCCACCGAGATCCTGTGCGAGGGCGCCTGCGTGCGAAATCATCAGGATGGCGAACCAGTCCGGATCGGCGCGCTGCAGCGCCATGCCACCGACTTCCAGATGGCACGCGAGGCCGAGGGCGCCGCGCCGCTCTTCAAGCGCACGAGTGAGACGGGGCGGCGCGTGGCCGTGGTCGGCGCGGGTCCCGCCGGGCTCGCATGCGCGCATGGGCTCGCGCTGGCCGGGCATGCCGTGACCGTGTTCGACGCGCGCGAGAAACCCGGCGGGCTCAACGAATATGGCATCGCCGCGTATAAGACCGTCGACGATTTCGCCCAGCGCGAGGTCCAGTGGCTGCTCTCCATCGGCGGGATCGTGATCGAAACGGGCAAGCGGCTGGGCCGCGATTTCGCGCTCGACGCGCTGCGCGAAGCGTTCGATGCGGTGTTCATCGGCATCGGTTTGGGCGGCACGCAGGCGCTGCGCATCGAAGGCGAAGCGCTCGAAGGCGTGCTTGACGCCGTCGAGTTCATCGCCGAACTGCGCCAGGCGCGCGATCTGGCCACCGTGCCCACCGGCCGCCGCGTCGTGGTGATCGGCGGCGGCAACACCGCCATCGACGCCGCCGTGCAAAGCCGCAAGCTCGGCGCGGAGCACGTCACCCTCGCCTACCGGCGTGGCGGCGCGCACATGAGCGCCACGTGGGCCGAGCAGGAATTCGCACGTAACGAGGGCGTCACGATCGTCGAGTGGCGCAAGCCGTTGCGGATTTTGGGCAGCGGCGTGGGCGCGGGCCGTGTCGAAGCGGTCGAGTTCGAACGCACGGCGCTCGACCCGAACGGCGTGCTCCGGGGCACCGGCGAAATCGAGCGCATCGAGGCCGACGTGGTGCTCAAGGCGATCGGCCAAAAGCTGCTGCCGGCAGGGCTCGAAGCACTGCAGTTGACCGAGGGCGGCGTGCGCATCGCCGTGGATGCCGATGGCGCGACCTCGCTCGAAGGCGTCTGGGCCGGCGGCGACTGCGCGGGCCACGGCGCGACCGATCTCACCGTGCAGGCGGTGCAGGACGGCAAGCTCGCCGCGCGTGCGATCGACCGCTACCTCGCTGCACAGGCCACGAAAGCGGCCTGAGCGGCAGCACTACACGTACCCCGACAAAAACGAACCATCCCATCAGCTTTGCATGGGATCGGAGCAAGTGCTGAAGCACTAACTCCGAATCGACAGGAGCCGCATCATGGCCGATCTCCGCTGCACGATTGCCGGTATTCAATCGCCCAACCCGTTCTGGCTCGCCTCCGCGCCGCCCACCGACAAGGCCTATAACGTCAACCGCGCCTTCGAGGCCGGCTGGGGCGGCGTGGTCTGGAAGACGCTCGGGCTCGACCCGCACGTGGTGAACGTAAGCTCGCGCTACGGCGCGACCACCTGGCGCGGCCAGCGCATCGCGGGCCTGAACAACATCGAGCTCATCACCGACCGGCCGCTCGACGTGAACCTCAAGGAAATCGTGCAGGTCAAGCGCGACTGGCCCGACCGCGCATTGATCGTCTCGCTGATGGTGCCGTGCACCGAGCAGGACTGGAAATGGATCCTGCCGCTGGTGGAAGACACCGGCGCCGACGCCGTCGAGCTCAACTTCGGCTGCCCGCACGGCATGAGCGAGCGCGGCATGGGCGCCGCGGTGGGCCAGGTGCCCGAATACATCGAGATGGTCACGCGCTGGGTGAAGGAAGGCACGCGCCTGCCCTGCCTCGTGAAGCTCACGCCCAACGTGACCGATATTCGCCACGGCGCGCGCGCCGCGTTCAAGGGCGGCGCGGACGGCGTCTCGCTCATCAATACCATCAATTCGATCGTGGGCGTGGACCTCGACGCCATGGCGCCGCTGCCCACCGTGGACGGCAAGGGCACGCACGGCGGCTACTGCGGCCCCGCCGCCAAGCCCATCGCGCTGCACATGGTGGCCGAGATCGCGCGCGACCCGCAAACCCAGGGCCTGCCGATCTCGGGCATCGGCGGCATTTCCGACTGGCGCGACGCCGCGGAGTTCATGGTGCTGGGCGCCGGAAGCGTGCAAGTGTGCACTGCCGCGATGCATTACGGATTCCGAATCGTCCAGGACATGATCGACGGGCTCGCCAACTGGATGGACGACAAGGGCTACGCGAATCTCGACGCGTTTCGTGGCCGCGCGGTGCAAAACGTCACCGACTGGCAATACCTGAACTTGAACTACGACATCAAGGCCCGCATCGATCAGGACCGCTGCATCCAGTGCGGCCTGTGCCATATCGCCTGCGAGGACACCTCGCACCAGGCCATCACCGCGACGAAGGACGGCAAGCGGCACTTCGAAGTGGTCGATGCGAACTGCGTCGGGTGCAATTTATGCATGCATGTCTGCCCGGTCGACCAATGCATCACGATGGAGCGCGTCGACACGGGCCGTTACGCGAACTGGACCACGCACCCGAACAATCCGGCCCGCGTGGCCGATCCGAAGGCGGCCTGATCCTCTCTCCCCCAACCTGAGCAACAAAGCGCAGCAAAAAGCGCCAGGAGAAACCGCACCATGAGCCAGCCAGCAGCCAGCGGTGGTATGGAAGGCGACGCGCACGCGCGCCGCAGCGCCAGCGAGCTATACAACGACGACCTCGCGCCCACGCGCGCCGCGCAGCGCACGTGGCGCTGGTATCACTTCGCCGCCCTGTGGGTGGGCATGGTGATGAACATCGCCTCGTACATGCTCGCGGCGGGGCTCACCGAACAGGGCATGTCGCCGTGGCAAGCGGTGCTCACGGTGCTGCTCGGCAACATGATCGTGCTCGTGCCCATGCTGCTGATTGGCCACGCGGGCGCGAAGTACGGCATTCCCTACGCGGTGCTGGTGCGCTCGTCGTTCGGCACCCAGGGCGCGAAGCTGCCCGCCATGCTGCGCGCCATCGTGGCGTGCGGCTGGTACGGCATTCAGTCGTGGCTCGGCGGCAGCGCGATCTACACGCTCGCCAACATCCTCACGCACAACGCGCTGGTCGGCGACGCGCTGCCGTTCCTCGGCATTTCGGTCGCCCAGGGCGCGTGCTTCCTGATCTTCTGGGCGCTGCAACTCTACTTCATCGTGCACGGCACCGACTCGATCCGCTGGCTCGAAAGCTGGTCGGCGCCCATCAAGGTCGTGATGTGCGTGGCGCTGGTCTGGTGGGCCTGCTCGAAAGCGGGCGGGGTGGGCTCGATGCTCTCGCAGCCCTCGCAGTTCGCGCCGGGCGGCAAGAAGGCCGGGCTCTTCTGGGTCACCTTCTGGCCGAGCCTCACGGCGATGGTGGGCTTCTGGGCCACGCTCGCGCTCAACATTCCCGACTTCACGCGCTTCGCGAAGACGCAAAAAGACCAGCTCGTGGGGCAGGCGCTGGGCCTGCCGATTCCGATGGCGCTGCTCTCGGTGGTCTCCGTCGTGGTCACCTCGGCCACCGTGGTGATCTACGGCAAGGCGATCTGGGACCCCATCGACGTCACGAGCCGCATGGAAGGCATCGGCGTGGGCATCGCGCTCGTGATCCTCACGCTCGACACCATGTGCTGCAATCTCGCAGCGAACCTGGTCGGACCTGCTTACGATTTTTCGAGCCTCTGGCCCAAGGGCATTTCGTACAAGGCGGGCGGCCTGATCACGGCGACCATCGCCATCGTGATGATGCCGTGGAAGATTCTGGCCACCACGCAGGGCTATATCTTCACGTGGCTGGTGGGCTATTCGGCGCTGCTCGGGCCGGTGGCGGGCATTCTCATGGTCGACTACTTCCTGATTCGCGGCGCGCGCCTCGACACCGAGCAGCTGTTCGAGGAAAACGGCGAATACGCTTACTCGAATGGCTGGAACCTAGCCGCCGTGATCGCGCTCGTCGCGGGCGTGCTGCCGAATCTGCCGGGCTTTTTGAACGTGGCGTTTCCGAATGCGTTTCCCTCGGTGCCCGACGCGTTCAAAAACCTCTATACCTATGCGTGGTTCGTGGGACTCGCGATCGCGGCCGTTGTCTATGGCGTGCTGATGAAGCTGGGCAAGAGCCGCAGCCCACGCATTGCGAACGCATAACTGAAAACGTAACCGAAGGAGACATTGCATCATGGCGATCCTGATTCGAGGCGGCACCATCGTCGACGCGGACAAAAGCTATCGCGCCGATGTGCTCTGCGAAGGCGGCACGATAGCGGCGATCGGCGAGAACCTCGACGCGCCCGCTGGCGCCACCGTGGTGGACGCGGGCGGGCAATACGTGATGCCGGGCGGCATCGACCCGCACACGCACATGGAGCTGCCCTTCATGGGCACCACGGCGAGCGACGACTTCTTCAGCGGCACAGCGGCGGGGCTCGCGGGCGGCACCACGTCGATCATCGACTTCGTGATCCCGAACCCGAAGCAGCCGCTCATGGACGCGTTCCAGCAATGGCGCGGCTGGGCCGAGAAGGCCGCCGCCGACTACGGCTTTCACGTGGCGGTGACGTGGTGGGACGAGAGCGTGCATCGCGACATGGGGCTGCTCGTGCAGGACCACGGCGTGTCGAGCTTCAAGCACTTCATGGCGTACAAGAACGCCATCATGGCCGACGACGAGATCCTCGTGAACAGCTTCGCGCGCGCACTGGAACTGGGCGCGCTGCCCACCGTGCACGCGGAAAACGGCGAGCTCGTGTTTCAGCTTCAGAGGCAATTGCTCGCGCGCGGCTTCACCGGACCAGAGGCGCATCCGCTCTCGCGGCCGCCCGAAGTGGAAGGTGAGGCCGCGAACCGCGCGATGCGCATTGCACAGGTGCTGGGCGTGCCCGTGTATATCGTGCACGTCTCCGCGAAAGAGGCGCTCGAAGCCATCACGCGCGCACGCGCCGAAGGCCAGCGCGTCTTCGGCGAAGTGCTCGCGGGCCATCTCGTGATCGACGAGTCGGTGTATCGCGACCCCGACTGGACGCGCGCGGCCGCGCATGTGATGAGCCCGCCGTTCCGCACCAAGGAGCATCGCGACGCGCTCTGGCGCGGGCTGCAAGGCGGCCTGCTGCACACCACGGCCACCGACCACTGCGTATTCTGCGCCTCGCAGAAAGCCATGGGGCGCAACGATTTCACGAAGATTCCCAACGGCTGCGGCGGCGTGGAAGACCGCATGGCCGTGCTATGGGATCAGGGCGTGAACACCGGGCGTCTCACGCCGAATGAGTTCGTGCGCGTGACCTCCACGAACGCCGCGCAGATCTTCAACCTCTATCCGCGCAAAGGTGCGGTGGCCGTGGGCGCGGACGCCGATCTGGTGGTCTGGGACCCGCAGGGCACGCGCACGATCTCGGTGAAGACGCACCATCAGAACGTGGACTTCAATGTGTTCGAAGGCATGACGGTGCGCGGCGTGCCCACGCATACGGTTTCCCAGGGAGAACTCGTGTGGGCGGATGGCGACTTGCGTGCGAAGCGCGGCGCGGGGCGCTATCTGAAACGGCCCGCGAATCCGGGCTATCTGCAGGCTTCTCGGCTCGCGAAGCAGTTGAAGGAAACGCAGCCGGTACATCGCGAAGGCGATGCGGCGAAGTAAGCGATTAAGCGATCGAAGCGATGACTCATGAAGCGCGCGGAGCGACAAGCTCCGCGCGCTTTCACTCCATCAAGCGGTGAATCAAGCCGCCAACTGGCCATGACCGCTCGCCGCGCCGTTGCCTTCAGGCGCGCACGCCGCGCCCGCGCGCGCAAAGCGGATCGCGTCCATCAGCGCCTCGTGCTCGCCCACGTGATTCGCGAGCAGCAGAATCAATTGCGCATTGGCCGACTGGCTCTGTTCCTCGTCGAGATCGCGATGCATGTCGATGAGCGCCTCGTAGAAGTCGTCGGGGCGTGCGAGGTTGGGTTGGGTGTTGAGCATCGTTGTCTCCTTGATTGACGGTCCGGCGCGTCAAGCCGTGCCGGCCACGCACAACGCCCGCTTGAGCGCCTGCTCGACGCGCGACGCATCGGCGCGACGCCAGCGCGCGCACACGTGCTGATCCGGCCGGATCAGATAGAACGCGCCATCCTGCGCGCCGTAGCGTTGCGCGGCCAGGCCTTCGGCGTCGCGCAACACTGCCGCGTTCGCAGGCAAGCCCTCGGGCACCGCGCCCGCGCCATCGAGCACAACCACGAATTGCATCGGCACCGGGCCACGCGCCAGCGCGTCGAGCGCTGCGCGCGTACCGCTTTCGAGCGTCGCGCCCGCGCGGCAGAACAGCAGCCCCGTGAAGCGTCCGCCTAGTTGCGCGAGCAACCATTGCGGCGCGCCTTGCGTGCCGGCCACGGGCGCATCGGCGCACGACGCGCCCGGCACCATCTGGCCCGCGAAGGTCTCTTCGTCGGCCGTATTGAGCGTCGATTCGTGCAGCACCGCAGGCACCGAGAGCCGCCCGCTGTTCACCAGTTGCCGCGCGAATGCATGCTCGCGCGCGAGCGTGAGCACGGCGTCGCGGAACACGCGGCTCACCGCGCTCTTCGGCGTAATGAAGTCGGTCGAGCGCGTGGAGTTGCGGATGTTTTCATCGGCGGCGTATTCGCGCTCGCTCGCATAGGTGTCGAGCAGTGCATCGGGCGCGCGATTCTCCAGCACCATCGCGAGTTTCCACGCGAGGTTCTCGCCGTCCTGGAAGCCGCTATTCGCGCCACGCGCGCCGAACGGCGAAACGAGGTGCGCCGAGTCGCCCGCGAACAGCACGTTGCCGTGGCGGAAGCTGTCCATGCGCAGGCACGAAAACGTGTAGATGCTCACCCACTCCAGCTCGAACTTCGCGTCGGGGCCGAGCAGCGCGCGCACGCGCGGAATCACGCGCTCGGGGGTCTTTTCGAGCACCGGGTCGGCGTCCCAGCCCAGCTGGAAGTCGATGCGCCAGACGTTGTCGGGCTGGCGATGCAGCAGCACCGACTGGTTCGGATGAAATGGCGGGTCGAACCAGAACCAGCGCTCGGTGGGAAACTCGGCTTCCATCTTCACGTCGGCGATCAGGAAGCGGTCCTTGAACGTGCGGCCATGGCTGTCGAGGCCCATGAGCTTGCGCACCGGACTGCGCGAGCCATCGGCGGCCACCACGTAGCGCGCGAGCAATTCGTATGAGCCGTCGGGCGTTTCGATTTCGAGCGCCACGTGCGAATCTTCGGCGCCCGGCGCACCGTGCTGCGCGATGCCCGTCACCTTGCTCTTCCAGCGGATTTCGAGGTTGGGCAGTTCCTGTGCGCGTTCGAGCAGGAAGCCTTCCACGTAGTACTGCTGCAAATTGACGAACGCAGGCCGATGATGCCCGCTTTCCGGCAGCAGATTGAAGGTGTAAACCAGCTCGTCCTTGCGGAACACCTTGCCCACGTTCCAGCTCACGCCCTTCTCGACCATGCGCTCGCCACAGCCGAGCCGGTCGAAAATATCGAGCGAGCGCTTCGAAAAGCAGATTGCGCGCGAGCCCGTGGAGAGCGTGCAGTCGTCGTCCACGAGCACAACGGGCACGCCGTGCTGCGCGAGGTCGATCGCCGCGGCGAGGCCCACCGGCCCCGCGCCCACCACCACGACCGGATGCACGCACGCGGCGGCATCCGGCCTTTGCTCGCTACAGCGCGTGTATTCGAAGGTCAGCGTCTGATAGTCGATCATTGTTGTCTCCATGCCTCGCGTCAGCCTCAATCCTGCAGCGCGTCCCACATTTCCTTGTCGCGCTGCGCGGTCCAGATGCGCGGATGCGTAATGCCGCTCGCCTCGTCGTAGGCGCGCGACACGTCGAACGGCAGGCAATGCTCGTAGATGAACACATGGCCGAACTTCGGATCCATCGCTTCACGCGTGAGCGCCATCGACTGCTTGAGGTCCAGCTTCTGCGCGACCGCCTTGCGGCCCTGCGCGAGCAGCGTCGTGACGAAGTCCTTCGTGTAGTCGAGGCCCTTGTTCACTTCATCGGGTGTGACGAGCGCGGGGCCGCGGCCCGGCACGAGCTTTTGCGCGCCCAGCGAGCGCAGCGCTTCGAGCGTGGCGGGCCATTCGGCGAGCTGGGCATCGCCGCAATAGCAGGCCGCGTCGTACTCCACGAGGTCGCCCGAGAACAGCACCTTCTGCTGCGGCAGCCACACCACGGTGTCGCCCTTCGTGTGGCCCGAGCCCAGGTGAGCGATCTTCACTTCGAGCTTGCCGAGAAACAGCGTGATTTCCTTCTCGAACACGAGCGTGGGCCACGTGAGGCCCGGCACCGTTTCCACACCCGCAAAGAGGCGCGGGAAGCGCTCGATTTCCGACTTCATGTCGGCTTCGCCGCGCTCGACGATCATTTCGTACGTGCCGCGGCTCGCGATGATCTGCTGCGCGCCTTCCTTGAAATACGCCGATGCGCCCAGCACGCGCACCGCGTGATAGTGCGAGAGCACGACGTACTTGATGGGCTTGTCCGTCACGCTGCGGATCTTGGCGATGAGATCCTGCGCCATGGCGGGCGTGGCGGTGGTGTCGACGATCAGCACGCCGTCGTCGCCAATGATCACGCCCGAGTTCGGGTCGCCTTCCGTGGTGTACGCGTAGGCGTTTTCCGAGAGCTGCGTGAAGGTGACCTGCTTCTCTTCGAGATCCGCCTGCGATGCGAACGCCTTTGCCATCTGAGTCTCCGTATCCGTTGGGGGAGCGAACGACGGAGCGAGGCAGGGCGGCCCGCGCGAGCACGCGCCGCAATGGCGGGCCTCACGCCCGCCCGAATGTCTCGCCCCGCCTGGTTGTGAATGAGCCGCTGTTTTGCCGGGGTGAGGTCATGATCGCCCGCCCGGTTTTATTTGTCAATGGCGAATACACTAGCTATTTGCAAATAATTTGATCGCCGGTGTTCGTGCGCCATTCGGTTAACATGGACCCTTTTTCAGCCCGGGACAACGAGTGAAGACCCCTCGCAACGCGCGCGCCGCCGCGACCACGCAAGCGCCGTCGGCCACGCCGGATGCGGACGCAGGCGGCGGCAAGACGCAGCGCGGCATTCAAAGCGTGGAGGTGGCCGCGCGCCTGTTGCGCGTGCTCGCCGACGCCCGCGTGCCGCTCGCGCCCAGCGATCTCG
This sequence comes from Paraburkholderia sp. A3BS-1L, assembly GCF_051125215.1. Taxonomy (NCBI): domain Bacteria; kingdom Pseudomonadati; phylum Pseudomonadota; class Betaproteobacteria; order Burkholderiales; family Burkholderiaceae; genus Paraburkholderia; species Paraburkholderia sp. A3BS-1L. Next base: position 216,807 of record NZ_CP120443.1, read on the forward strand.
CAGCAGGCGCCGACATCGCGTCGAGCCAGGCGCACGCGTATCTGGTAAGCCTCACGCGCCTGGGGCTGATCAAGCGCGACGCGCTGTCCGGGCGCTACGAGGCGGGGCCGCTCGCGCTGCGCCTCGGCCTTCTGCACCTGGCGCAGGAGCCCGCGCTGCGCGAAGCCGTGCCGCGCGCGGCGGCGCTCGCGCAGGCGCACAACTGCAGCATCGCGCTATGCATTGCCGGGCCGCAAGGGCCGACCATCGTGCGCTACGAGCACGCGAGCCTGCCGCTCCATGTGAACCTGCACGTGGGCACGGTGATGTCGCTGCCGGCGACGTCCACGGGCCGCGTGTTCTGCGCATACCTCGACGAAGCCGCGCTGCGCGCGATGTGGCGCAACCAGACGGCGCAGCCGGTCTGGCGCGGCACAGCGACAGCCGGCGCGACTTCGACGGCGGCCAGCAAGTCCACATCGAAGGACGCCCCGTCGCCGAAACTCGACGCCGCCTTCACCGCCACGCTCGACACCATCCGCGCGCGCGGCTTCGAGCTCGGCATCGACTCGCCCAGCCCGGGCGTGAGCAGCGCCTGCGTGCCGGTGCTCGATCCGCAGCATGGATTGCGCCTCACGCTCACGGCCGTGGGCGCAACCGGCGTGCTCGACGTGCGTCCGACCAGCGCGCTCGTGCGCGCGCTGCGCGAGGCCGCGCGCGAAATCGCCGAGGCTGCCTTTGCGGCGGCTTCCGCCGGCGCCGTCGCTGTCCCTCCCGCCTCCGATCCGAACTGAAGCCGCCACCATGCCCCGAGCCCGCACCCCGTCCACCGTCACGGACGAAGCCCGCGCCGAATCCGCGCCCCAGCTCGAATCCGCCGACAAGCCGCAGCGCGGCATCCAGGCGCTCGATGCCACAGGCGAATTGCTCGCCGCGCTGGTGGCGGCCGGCACGCCGCTCTCGCTGCGCGACCTCGCGGCGGCGGCCGGCATGCCGAGCGCGAAGGCATTCCCGCACCTCGTGAGCCTGCTCAAGACCGGCCTGCTCGCGCGCGACGCGGCAGGCCGCTACGAAGCCGGCCCCTTGAGCCTCGAACTAGGCCTGCTGGGACTCGCGCGCCTGTCGCCCGTGCGCGAAGCCGACGCCGAGCTGGTCGACCTCGCCGCCAGCACGGGCATGAGCGTGGCGCTCGCGGTGCCGGGGCCCCTTGGGCCCACGGTCGTGCGCCTCGAAGAATCGCCGCGCCCCCTGCACGTGAGCCTGCGGCCAGGCACGGTGATGTCGCTCGTGAACACGGCCATCGGCCGCGTGTTCGCCGCCTGGCTCGACGACGACATGCGCGCCGGGCTGCTCGCGCAAGACGGCCTGCGCCTCGCCGGCGCGCCGTCGCCGTCGTCGCCCATGCAATCGGCGGCATCCGATCCGCGCTACGCCGGGCGCCTTGCCGCGATCCGCGCACAAGGGCTCGACACGGCGCTCGACAATCCGATCCCCGGCATCAGCACGGTGGCCGCGCCCGTGTTCGACCACACCGGCAGCGTGTGCCTCGTGCTCGCGCTGATGGGGCCATCGGGCAACTTCGACACCGCCAGCGAGGGCGACAGCGCGCAGCGGCTAAGCGCCTCGGCCGAGCGCCTGTCGCGCCGCTTCGGTCATGTGGCGGGGGCCGCGTCGCTATAATCGGCTCCCAGTCGTCCGCGCGCGGCCATGCAACACCCCGCAATACCGCGCGACACCACGCACCACGCAGTAGCGCCCAGCAGCCACACCAGCCCGCCAACCGCCACCAGGGAAGCGCTCATGAGCACGGCCACCACCGGTTCCCGCACCGCGCAGCGTCAGGTCGCAGACCTGCCCTGTCCGCGCGGCCTGCCGCTCGTCGGCAACCTGCTGCAGCTCTCGCCCGCGCGGCTGCATCTGATCCTCGAACGCTGGGCCGCCGAGCTGGGCACGCCCTACCGCTTCCAGGTGGGCAGCATCCCCATCACCATCTGGACCGACCCCGAGCTGATCCAGCAGATCATGCGCGAGCGCCCGCACCGCTACCGGCGCTATCAACCGATCGAGGCCGTGCTCGAGGAGATGGGCTGCAACGGCCTGTTCTCGGCGGAAGGCGCGGCCTGGGAGCCGCAACGCCGCCTCGTGATGCAGGCGCTCTCGATCCCGACCATCAAGGCGTTCTATCCCACGCTGGCCGACATCACCGGGCGGCTGCGCGCGCGCTGGCTACGCGCGGCCGAGCGCGGCGAGACCGTCGAGATGACCGACGATCTCAAGCGCTACACCGTGGACGTGACGAGCGCGCTCGCGTTCGGCGAAGACCCGCGCACGCTCGAACGCGATCACGGCGTGATTCAGGAGCATCTGGAGCGCATCCTGCCGAGCGTGATGGGCCGCATCAACGCGCTCTTTCCGTATTGGCGCTACTTCAAGCTGCCCGCGGACCGCAAGCTCGATCAGGCGCTGGCCGAAGTGCACCGCCATGTCGACGCGATGATGGCGCGCGCCCGCGAACGCCTGCGCGACGAGCCCGCGCAAACGCCGCGCAACCTGCTCGAAGCGATGCTCGTGCAGCAGCAGGACGCCAGGGCGGAACCTGGTGCTGCGCCCATCACCGATGCGCAGATCCGCGCCAATGTGCTGACGATCCTGCTCGCGGGCGAAGACACCACCGCCGATTCGATCGCGTGGACGCTGCCCTATCTCGCTGCGGACACGTCGCTGCAAACGCATCTGGCCTGTGAAGCGCGCCGCGTGCTCGGCGAGGCGAGCGTATGCCCCGACTATGCAACGCTCAAGGAGCTCGACCTCTTCGAGGCGATCTGCATCGAGGCGACGCGCCTGCGCCCCGTGGCGGCCGTGCACTCGTTCGAGCCGCTCGAAGACGTGGTGCTCGACGGCGTGGCCTTGCCCCGTGGCACGCGCATGTTCTTCGTGGCACGGCCCGCGATGACCGACGCAAAAAATTTCGCCGATCCGCAGCGCTACGATCCGTGGCGCTGGATGCATAAGAAGGAACAAGGCGGCGAGCACGGCGGTGCGCACGACGTGCGCGCCTACCTGCAGTTCGGCGCGGGGCCGCGCGTGTGTCCGGGGCGTCATCTCGCGACCGTGGAGATGCGCCTCGCGCTCTCCATGCTGATGGACGAATTCGAGATCGAGATGGCCATCGATCCGGCGAAAATCAACGAGGTGTCGGCATTCACGATGGTGCCGGACACCATGCCGGTGAGGCTAAGGAAACGCGTGCGGGCAACTTGATCCGGCGACCGGCTGGAGCCGCGCCGGAAAACGGTGACTGCGCACAAGCAAGGCTCCGACTCGATTTTTTCAGGATCCGCGGCAGGCTATGGTGGCGACTCCTCAGACAACGATCGTCCGCCAGCCCATCCATGAACTTCAGGACCACGAGCCCCCAGTACTCCGCAGCCATCAGCCTCGCGCTTTGCGCCCTGCTCCTTCCACGGTCCGTCTTGCACAAAATCGACGCGTATGTCGAGAAGCGGCAGAGAAGCGGCATGAAACGCGAAGCGGCTTTCTCGCGCGCATAGCGCTGGAAGCGCGGGCGCGCGAATAAGCAACCGCGCGGCTTCAAGTGTCGCGCGCGGCTTATTCCTTCACTTCCACGCTGCCCGCCCCCTCGCCACCCTGCGCGCCACGCATCTTCTCCAACGTTTTCGGCCCGAGCCCGAGCGCCACGCCCATCACGAGCGCATCCACCACCGCGAGATGCACGATGCGCGCCACGCCCGGCGCGTGCGCCTCTTCAGGCGCTTCGGACTCCGGCACGCGCAACAGCAGCGGTATGTCCACCACCCACGCGAGCCGCGTACCCGCATTGGTGAGCGCGATCGTGGTCGCGCCGCGCTCCTTCGCGATCTGGATGCTCTCGTTCACTTCCACGCTGCGGCCCGACTGCGAGATCGCGAACGCCACGTCGCCGGGCTCGAGCAAGCCGGCATAGAGCCGCTGCAAATGCGCGTCGGTGAACGCGCTCGCGGCAATGTCGAGGCGCAGCAAGCGCAGCGCCGCGTCCTGCGCCACCAGCCCCGAGCCCGCGCCCACGCCGAAGAAATAGACGCGCCGCGCACTGGCGAGCGCCGCCACCGCCGCCTCGAACACGGCCGGGTCCAGCGAGGCGCGCGCGTGCTGCACGCCCAGCACCACCTGCTCCGTCACGCGATCGAGCAGCGTGCCGGCCTGCGCGAGGTCGCCGCTCGCCACTTCGCGCGCGGCGGCAAACGGCATGCCGCCCGCCGCGCTCTGCGCGAGCCGCATCTTGAAGTCGCGCAGGCCGTGCGCGCCCACCGCGCGGCAAAACCGGGTGACCGATGGCTCGGACACCTCGGCGCGCAGCGCGAGTTCGGTGATGCTCGCGCGCATCGCGAAGTCGATGTCGGCGAGCACCATCTCCGCGACCTTGCGTTCGGCGGGCCGCAGCGACTCCGCTACGTTGCGGATGTGATGGATCAGATTGGAGACCGGCAAGCTGTATTCCGTGGATAAGCCGTGGAAGGTGCGACCGGGCCCGCGGTTCGGTTCAGTCAGTCGAGCCGCTTGCCGCTTTCGGTATCGAACAGATGCAGGTGGGCGAGCGGCAGACCCAGCGTCATGCGCTGCCCCGGTTCGATGCCGGGCCGCGCACGCGTCGTGACGCACCATGTCGTGCCGCCTATTTTCCCGTACAAGTGGGTCTCGGCGCCAGTCGGCTCAATCACCTCGACGTTGAACGGCACGTCGCCGCCTTGGGTTTCGACGTGCTCGGGGCGAATGCCCAGCGTCACGCGCGCGCCCGCTTGCATGCTCGTTCCCGCACTGCCCTCGGGAAGCGCGATGCGCACGCCGTCCTCGAGCACGAGCGCCGTGCCGCGCGCGTCGCTCATCACGCTGCCTGCGGCGAAGTTCATCGAAGGCGAGCCCAGAAAGCTCGCCACGAACAGATTGCCCGGCTTGTCGTAGAGATCGAGCGGCTTGCCGATCTGCTCGATGCGTCCCGCGTTCATCACTACGATGCGGTCGGCCATGGTCATCGCTTCGATCTGGTCGTGCGTGACGTACACCACCGTGTTGCGCAGGCGCTGATGCAGCGCCTTGATTTCCGTGCGCATCTGCACGCGCAGCTTGGCGTCGAGATTCGAGAGCGGTTCGTCGAACAGAAACAGCGCGGGCTCGCGCACCACGGCGCGCCCCATCGCCACGCGCTGGCGCTGGCCGCCCGAGAGCGCGCGCGGCAGACGGTCGAGATAGCTCGACAGATTGAGCATTTTCGCGGCGGCTTCGATGCGCGGCTTGAAGCCCTCCTCGCGCTCCTTGCGGATGCGCGGCCCGAACGCGATGTTGTCGTAGACCGAGAGATGCGGATAGAGCGCGTAGCTCTGGAACACCATCGAGATATTGCGCTGCTGCGGCGGCAGCGTATTCGCGAGCGTGCCGCCGATGGTGAGATCGCCGCCGCTGATGTCTTCGAGGCCGGCGATCATGCGCATCAAGGTGGTCTTGCCGCAGCCCGAAGGCCCGACCAGCACGACGAATTCGCCGTCCGCGATGTCGAGATCCACGCCGTGCACGACCTGGGTGTCGCCGTAGCGCTTGTAGATGCCGTTCAGTTGCACTGCCGCCATGTTGTCCTCTTGGGCTGTCCTTTTGTACTGTTCCCGCCTGCCGCGCGCTTCAGAACGGATCGAGCGTGAGCTCGTTGGCCATCAGCCGGTTGCCGGCCATGAGGCCCGCATCCACCGGCAGCGCCACGCCCGTGATCACGCGCGCCTGCGGCGAAGCGAGAAACTGCACGGCGTCGGCGATGTCCTCGGGCGTGGCCACGTCGCCGAGCGGATACCACTTCTTCAGTTCTTCGAATATTTTCGGATGCTGCGTCACGCGCGCGTGCCAGGCCGGCGTTTTCACCGTGCCGGGGCAAACGATGTTCGCGCGGATCCCGTGCGGCCCGAGCTCCATGGCCAGCGCCTTCGTGTAGCTCACGAGCCCCGCCTTCGCGGCGCTGTACGCGGGGTGTCCGAGCGCAGACAGCCCGTTCACCGAGCCGATCAGCACGAGCACGCCGCGCCCGCGCTCGATCATCGAGCGGCGCACCGCCTCCACGGTGTAGTAGGCGCCGTTCAGGTTCAGGTCGATGTCGCGCCGCCAGCTTGCGGCGTCGGTATGCGCGAGCGTCGTGCCGAGCGCGGCGCCCGCGTTGGCCACGGCCACCTCCACCGGGCCGCGCGCGGCCACGGCGCGCGCCACGGCAGCTTCGATGGCCGCCTGGTCGCTCACGTCGGCGGCCAGCGCTTCGAGGCGCTGCGCGCCGGATTGGTCCACCAGCTCGTCCGCCAGCGCCTGCACGCCGGCCTCGTCGCGATCGAGCGCGAGCACGGTGTCGCCCGCCTCGTGAAATCGCTTGCATAACGCACGGCCAATGCCGCCGCACGCGCCCGTCACCAGCACCACCCGGCTCATCGTCGACTCTCCACGAAGGATTCGAAAGGTCCCGCCACGCATCCGGCAAAGCTGTAAATTTCCTACATAGTGGGCTGCATGCGATCTTTCCAACGGCTTTACACGAACGGCATGCTGCTGCGACGCCGCATGAATTCCTTATGTTTTACGGCATGTTAGGCAATTTCCGGCACACAAAACAATCTCGCGTTTCCCAGGTGACAACGCTTTTTTCATCCTGTAGGATTTTTTCACACAACGCAAGACGGTCAGCACGACGACCGAAGCCAAGGCGGCGGCAATATCCGAAAAACCAGGCAGCAATCACCCCGCATGGGATGGAACGAGGTGCGCGGCGCCCGCTTCCATCGACACAGGAGACAGAGAATGGCGTTTAAGGCACGTGCATCCCTCACGCTCGGCAAGCTCGCCGCTGCGCTCACGGTTGGTATCGCTGCGGCAGGCGTCACCGTGGCGGCGCACGCCGACACGGTCCGCGTGACCGTCGCTCACTACAGCGACGCCACGGCCCCGTACTTCGAGAAAATGGCCAAGCAGTTCGAGGCCGCCAATCCCGGCACCACCATCAAGATCGAAGACGTGAACTGGGACTCGCTGCAACAGAAACTGCAGACGGATATCTCCGGCGGCGCGAACGCCGACCTCGCGATCATCGGCACGCGCTGGCTGCTCGACTTCGTGAAGGACGACATTGCCGAGCCGCTCGATCCTTATATGGACGCGAACTTCAAGGGCCGCTTCATCGGCCCGTTCCTCGCGCCTGGCGAAATCAACGGCAAGATTTACGGCCTGCCGATTGCCGCCTCCGCGCGCGCGCTCTACTACAACAAGGACATGCTCGCCTCGGTGGGCTATCCGAACGGCCCGAAGAGCTGGAACGAGGTGATCGACGCCTCGAAGAAGCTCAAGGCGAAGGGCATTGCCGGGTTCGGCCTGCAAGGCAAGGAAATCGAAACCGATGTGTACTACTACTATTCGCTGTGGACCAATGGCGGCGACGTGGTGGGCAAGGACGGCAAGGCCGCGTTCAATTCGCCGGCCGGCGTGAAGGCCGCCACGCTCTACAAGACCATGATCGACGAAGGCCTCACCGAGCCTGGCGTGACGGGCTACAGCCGCGAGGACGTGCAGAACCTCTTCAAGCAGGGCCGCGTGGCGATGATGATTTCCGCGCCGTTCCTCGCCAAGCAGCTCAAGAAGGAAGCGCCGAACATCAAGTACGGCATCGACCCGATCCCGGTGGGCACGACGCCCGCGACCTATGCGGTCACGGACTCGATCATGATGTTCAAGAACTCGAAGGTGAAGAAGAGCGCGTGGAAGTTCCTCGACTTCCTGTTCACCAAACAGCCGCGCGTGGAGTTCACTAGCACCGAGGGCTTCTTGCCGACGACCAAGGCCGAAGCCACCGATCCGGCGTTCCAGGATCCGGACACCAAGGCGTTCGTCGCGCTGCTGCCGCATGCGCGCTTCGCGCCCACGGTGACGGGCTGGGAAGACACCGCCAAGGCCGTGACCAACGCGATGCAGTCGATCTACCTCGGCAAGGCCAAGCCCGCCGACGCGCTGAACCAGGCCGCCACCGAAGCCAACAAGTCGCTCGGCAAGTAAGCGGCGCCCACGGCCGGAACAGCAGCAAGGCGCTTCATCGCCGCAAAATACCGGCGCGTGGCGTAGCATGGAATTCGCTACGCGGCGCGCCGGTTCGTTCATGCAATGACCGCAACGCGGGACGCAGCACGCCATGACCCCCGGTCCCCTGAAGCAAACGCCGCCAGCCGCTCCGGCGAGCGGCAAAGCGAGCGCTCCGCCCGGCCCGCTTCCACGCACAACAAACCGCAGCCACACGAGTCACACGAGTCACATGAGCCGCTCACATCGCGCCATCGCCGCGCCCCGCGCCCCCTGGCTGCTGATCGTGCCGAGCCTGGCGCTGGCGCTATTCATCATCAGCTACCCGATCTTCAACATCGTGTACCAGTCGCTGCACGAGGTGTCGCGCTTCGGCCAGGTTCGCGGCTTCAGCGGCTTGCAGAACTTCTACAACGTCTTCACCGATCCCGTGTTCCTGAGCGCGCTGAAGAACACGCTGATCTGGACGTTCTGCGTCGTGGTGGGCACGGTGGCGATCTCGGTTCCGGTCGCGCTGATCCTCAATCAGGACTTCTATGGACGCGGCATCGCGCGCACCATCGTCATGCTGCCGTGGTCGGTCTCGCTCACCATGACTGCCGTGGTCTGGCGCTGGGCTTTCAACGACGACTACGGCATGGTCAACGTCACGCTGCAGCGCCTCGGCATGATCTCGGCGCCGATCCACTGGCTCGCCACGCCCCAATATGCATTCCCGGTGGAGATTGCCGTGGGCATTCTCGTGTCGATCCCGTTCAGCACCACGATCCTGCTGGGCGGGCTCTCCTCGGTGCCCAGCGACATCTACGAAGCCGCGCGCATCGACGGCGCGAGCGCCTGGCAGCAGTTCCGCCAGCTCACGCTGCCGCTGCTCAAGCCCTTCATTAACATGGCGATCCTGCTCAATGTGATCTACGTGTTCAACTCGTTCCCGATCATCTGGGTGATGACGCAAGGCGGCCCCGACGACAGCACCCACATTCTCGTCACCTACCTCTACGAACTGGGCTTCCGGCTCGGCCGGCCCGGCGAAGCGGCCGCCGTCTCGCTCGTCATGCTCGTGATCCTGTTCGCGTTTTCGGTGGCTTACCTGCGCGTACAGGCAAGGCGTGGCGGCAGCGCCGAAGGAGACCTCGCATGAACCGCAAGCTCAAACGCTCGCTCTGGTGCTGGCTCGCGCTCTCGCCGCTCGTGGTGGCCGTGCTTTTTCCGTTCGCGGTGATGTTCTTCACCTCGTTCAAGCCCGCCTCCGAGGTGTTCGTCTATCCGGCGCGCTGGCTGCCCATGCACTGGCGCTGGGAAAACTATGTCGACATGTGGCAGGCCGCGAACTTCGGCGTCGCGCTGCGCAACAGCATCGTGATCTCGTGCCTTTCGACGGCGCTCGCGCTGGCCGTCAGCCTGCCCGCGGCCTACGCGCTCGCGCGCTTTCCGTTTCGCGGACGCGGGCTCTACCGGCAGTTCCTGCTCGTCACGCAGATGCTCTCGCCCATCCTGCTGGTGGTGGGCCTGTTCCGGCTCGCCGCGATGATCCCTTACGGCGACGGCAATCTCGTCGATTCGAAGATCGGTGTGATCGTCTCGTATGCGGCGTTCAACATTGCGTTCGCGGTGTGGATGCTGTCTTCGTACTTCCAGACCGTGCCGCGCGACCTCGAAGAGTCGGCCTGGCTCGAAGGGTGCAGCCGCAGCGGCGCAGTGCTGCGCGTGTTCCTGCCGCTTGCCGTGCCAGCCGTGGTGGTCACGGCGATCTTCACGTTCATCAGCGCGTGGAACGAGTTTGCGGTGGTCTACACCCTGATCCGCTCGCCCGAGAACAAGACGCTCACCGTGCAGGTCACCGACATGGTGGCCGGCAAGTACACCGTGGAATGGGAACTGGTGATGGCGGCCACGCTCGCGGCCACGCTGCCGGTCTCCGTGGTGTTCGCGTGGCTGCAGCGCTACATGGTGAAGGGGCTCGCGCTGGGGGCGGTGAAATAAAGCGGTGAAACCGGCGGCGGTCGGCTGGCCATTCGTGTAAGACGAGAAAGTTTTGCAAGAATCCAGGCGAGCAGCTATTCGATGATGAATGGGGCCACTTGCCAACCGCGCCATGAAACGACGGCGCCCGGGCCGTCGTTGCGAGACGCGCATTCCGGATCACGCGTCGTGTTCGCTGCGTAAAGTCGTGCGGGCGCCTACTCGCCGAGTTCGTGTCCGATCACACCACCCGCAACGGCGCCGCCCACCGTGCCCACGGCACTACCGTTGGTCGCCCTGTTGCCAATATAGCCGCCTGCCGCGGCACCGCCCAGCGTGCACGCGCCGGCACCCAGCATCGAGACAGTGGCGGCAACGAGAACACAGGCCCGCAATGCGCGGCTGCGTCGAAGCCAGATCATCGTTCATTCTCCCAATCAGAACCATGACCGAACTGGCGCAAGCAGCGTGCCACCGCGTCGCGCGCAGTGTGGGTGGCGAGCGCAGCGCCTCCACGGCGTCAGCCGTTGTGCAGATGCAGCAGAATCAGCGTGAGCGTGACGAGCGAGCCGAGCGTCGAATGCAGGATCGTGCGCGACGTGACGTGCGCTTCGCGCCGGTAGTACTCCGCAAGCATGAACGGTCCGGTGCCGGTGGGCAGCGCCGCGAGCAGTACCGCGATGTCCACGAGTTGCCCGGGCAGAGCGAACACGTGCGCGGCCAGCCACCATGTGAGCACCGGCTGCGCCACGAGCTTCGAGAACGTGAGCCACGACGACTCGGGCGGCGCTGCGCTTTTCTCGCGAGACTCGGCGAGAAAGAGTCCGAGACTCACGAGCGCGCAGGGGCTCGCGGCGCCGCCCAGCAGCTTGAGGAAGGTCTGGGCGCTCGCGGGCAGCGTGAAATGCGCGCCCGACACGATGGCGCCCAGGGCGGGCGCGACGAGCAGCGGATTGCGCATGAGCGAGCGCATCACCTTGAGCAGCAAGTGGTGCGGGCGGCGCTCGCTTTGCAGACCCGTTTCGATCAGCACGATTGCCAGCGCGAACAACACGCACACCACGAGGATCGTAGCGATGGTCGTGGGCGTGAGGCTCGACGGCCCGAACGCGATCATGCACAGCGGAAAGCCCACGTAGCCCGTGTTCGGATACGAAGCGGCGAGCCCGTCGATGCTGGCATCGGCGAGCGGGCGCCCGAGCAGGACCCGCACGCCCACCACCGCCGCGAACACCGCCAGCCCCGCGAGACTGAACGCCGCCACGAAAGCCGGCTGAAAGAGTTCATGCCACGTTGCGCGCGCAAGGATGTCGAAGAGCAACGCCGGCAGCGCGAGCCAGACGACGAAGCGGTTCAGCTCGGAGGCCGCCGTGGGGCCGAGCACGCCGCAACGGCGGCACGCGAAGCCGGCAAAGATGAGGCCGAAGACGGGAAGCACGATTGAAACGGCAGAGAGCATCGGGGCAAACGTGAATGTGCCGCGCGAGTATGTCGCGCGGCGCGGCGCGAAACGCGCGAAAAATGCGCTGGGACGCCGGAGATCAGTCCATCGCCGCGTGGCTCGCGTCGACCGCCCCGCTGCCCGCCGAGGGCCGGATCAGCACGAGCAGGGGAATCACCAGCAGCGTCGCGACGAACATCATCTTGAAGTCGTTCAGATACGCAATCATCTGCGCCTGCTGCGTGATCGACAGGTTGAGCACGGCGAGATCGTAGCGCGATCCCGTGGCGAGCATCGGCTGGAGCGCCGGGTTGAACGGCGTGATATGCGCAGCGAGATCCGCGTGTGCGATCTGCGTGCCGCGCGTCACGAAAGTCTGCACGATCGAAATGCCGATACTGCTGCCGATGTTGCGCATCAGGCTGTACGTGGCGGTGCCGTCCGCGCGCAGCGGGGCCGAAAGCGTGGAGAACGTCAGCGTGGACAGCGGCACGAACACGAAGCCGAGCCCGAAACCCTGTATCACGCCGGGCCACACGATATCGGAAGCCGAGAGCACGATCGTGTACTGCATCATCTGCCACAGCGCATAGGCGGACACCACAAAGCCGAACAGCAGCATGGCGCGCGCGTCCACGTGCTTGAGCAGGCGCCCCGCGATCAGCATGGCCAGCATGGTGCCCGCGCCGCTGGGCGCCGTGACAAGACCAGTGGTGGCGACCGGGTAGCCCATCAGGTTCTGCAGCATGGGCGGCAGAAGCGCGCGCGTGGCGTACAGCACCGCGCCGATCACGAAGATGAAGAGCGTCCCGGTCGCGAAATTGCGGTCCTTGAGCAGTTGATAGCGAAAGAACGTGTTGGGGCCCGATGTAGCCGTATGCACGACGAAGAACGCGAATGCGATGCACGAGACCAGCGCTTCGATGCGGATTTCGAGCGAGCCGAACCAGTCGAGCTGCTCGCCGCGGTCGAGCAAGGCCTGCAGCGCGCCGATGGCGAGCGCCAGCGTGGCGAAGCCGAATACGTCGAAGCGCGTCTCGCGGCGCGGCGTGCGCGAGGGCATGAACGTGGAGACGCCGAAGAATGCGAACGCGCCGATCGGCACGTTGATGAAAAACACCCAGCGCCAGTTGTAGCTGTCCGTGAGCCATCCGCCCAGCGTGGGGCCGAGCACGGGGCCCACCATCACGCCCATGCCCCAGACGGCCATGGCCTGCCCCTGGCGATCGCGCGGATTGATGTCGAGCAGGATGGACTGTGAGAGCGGCACGAGCGACGCGCCGAACACGCCCTGCAACAGGCGCGAGCCGACGATCTCGCCGAGCGTTTCCGAGAGCCCGCACAATGCGGAGGCCACCGTGAAGCCCGCAATGGCCACGCCGAGCAGCCGCTTCACGCCGAAACGGTCGGCGAGCCACCCCGTGAGCGGCGTGGCGATGGCCGCCGCCACGATGTACGAAGTGAGCACCCATGTGATCTCGTCCTGCGACGCCGAAAGCGTGCCCTGCATGTGCGGGAGCGCGACGTTCGCGATCGTGCTGTCGAGCGTCTGCATCAGCGTGGCGAGCATGATCGACAAGGTGATCATGCCGCGATTGAGCGGCGCGCCCTCACGCTGCGGGGCGGTGCCGTGCGGGACTGCGGTCATCGTGGGTTCGGGCGGCGCGGGTGGCGTGACAACCAGGTGGCGAAATAATAAGCCTGCTTATTATACGACTCGCCGCACCCGGCACAACCCGAAAGAAAGGCCCGCGCTCGCGAAGCGCGTCGCGGGGCCCCGGCCGCGCGGCGCACCGTATAATCGCGCGATGACTACTGACCTGGAAAAACGCTTCGGCTTTCTCGTCGTCGACGTGGGCAGCCTGTATGGCAAGCGTTACGACGAGCTTGCAAAGTCGTCGCTCGAACTCACGCGCGCGCAGTGCCGCACGATCGCGTATCTCGCGCATTACGGCGACATGAACCAGGCAAGCCTGGCCGAGCGTCTCGAAGTCGCGCCGATATCCGCTGGCAGGCTGCTGGAAAGAATGGAGGAAGGCGGCTGGGTCGTGCGCGCCCCCAACCCCGAAGACCGCCGCGAGTGGCTGGTGAGCCTCACGCCCAAGGCCGAAAGTGCGCTCAGCGGCGCGCGCCGCGTGGGCGACGAGGTGCAGGCCGAAGCGCTGGCCGGCTTCACGCCCGAAGAAGCCGAGCAGTTCAGTCGGATGCTCCAGCGCGTGCGCGCCAATCTGGGCGCGCTCGTCGAGCGCTGATTCAACCCATCACGTGAATCGCTCGCGCGCTTGCGAGCGCCGCCCGCCGGCAAGCTTGCGCCTGCCGTGCGGGCTCGCCCGTCTTTTTTAGCGCAGCCGCACGAGTGTGGACTTCAGCTCCGTGTACTTCTCGAGCGCATGAAGCGACTTGTCGCGGCCATTTCCCGACTCCTTGAAGCCGCCGAACGGGAAATTCATGTCGCCGCCTTCGTCATAGCAGTTGACCCACACGGTGCCCGCGCGCAGGCGGCGCGAAATCTCGTGCGCATGCGTGAGGTTCGCCGTCCACACCGCCGCCGCCAGCCCGTAATCGCTGTCGTTGGCGATGCGCACTGCGTCGTCGATCGTGTAGAACGTAATGACCGAAAGCACCGGGCCAAAAATCTCCTCGCGCGCGATGCGTGCGTCGTGGCGCGTATCGAACACGGTCGGCTCCACGTAGAAGCCGCCGCTCGATGCATTCACGCGCTCGCCGCCCAGCAGCAGCGTGGAATCCTTGCGCCCCGCCTCGATATAGCCGAGCACGCGCTCGAGTTGAGCCTTGTCGACGATCGCGCCCATCGACACATCGGGATCGAGAGGATTCCCAGGCTTGTATGCCTTCGCCGCTTCGAGCAGCTTCGCGAGGAACACGTCCTTGATGTCGCGATGCACTAGCAGGCGCGAGCCCGCTGTGCACATCTCGCCCATGTTGTAGAAGATTGCACCGGCTGCGGCTTTTGCCGCACGATCGAGGTCCGGGCAATCGGGCAGCACGATGTTGGGCGACTTGCCGCCAAGTTCGAGCCACACGCGCTTGAGGTTGGACTGGCCCGCGTACTGCATGATCTGCTTGCCCACGTTGGTCGAGCCCGTGAAGGCGAGGCAGTCCACGTCGCGATGCAACGCAAGCAGCTTGCCCGGCTCGCCGCCGCCCGGCAGCACGTTGAACACGCCCGCCGGAATACCCGCCTCGTGCGCGAGTTGCGCCACGCGAATGGCCGTGAGCGGCGACTTCTCCGAAGGCTTGAGCACGACGCTGTTGCCGGCGGCCAGCGCGGGCCCGAACTTCCACGACGCCATCAGGATCGGGAAATTCCATGGCACCACGGCCGCCACCACGCCGATGGGCTCGCGCGTGACGAGGCCCACGAGATGATGGTCGGCGGGCACGACCTCGCCGCCCACCTTGTCGATGGCCTCGGCGAACCATTCGACGCAATAGGCCGCGCCCGGCACGTCCACCGTGGTGGTGTCGCCAATCGGCTTGCCCGCATCGAGCGTTTCGAGGAGCGCGAGTTCGTCCAGGTGCTCGCGCATGAGCGCGGCCCAGCGCAGCAGCACCGCCTTGCGCTCGCGCGGATTGCGGCCTGCCCACACGCCGTGCTCAAAGGCGCGGCGCGCAGCGGCCACGGCGGCATCGACATCAGCCGCGCCGCAATCGGCCACGCTCGTGAGCACACGGCCGTCAATTGGGCTCACGCAATCGAAGGTACGGCCCGAATACGCGTCGCGCACCGCACCGTCGATGAATGCACGCCCTTCGATCGAAAGCGATGCGGCCTTGTCCTGCCAGTAAGCGAGAGTTCTCTTTTCCATGAGGATGCCTCAATGATTTGCGATCCACTTCGCGTGCCGCGGATGCCGCCGAATTTCAGGCGAAATTCAGCCTGAATTCAACATAAGGGCAGCAGGAAGCGAATCTGATATGCGCGAGTCAGAAGGTGGGCGGCGAATTGGCCGACACCACCTCGCAAACATCGCTCGCGCTGGGATTGCGAAACCGGTGCGGAAGACGGCTTTCGAAGTAGTAGCTGTCGCCGGGGTCGAGCAGCCAGGTGGTGCCGTCCACGCTCAGTTCGAGCTGGCCGGACACCACGACGCCGCCCTCGTGGCCCGCATGCGAGAGCATTTCGGCGCCGGTGTCGGCGAGCGGCTGATACACCTCGCGCATGATGCCCATGTTGCGGTCCTTCACGTTCGCGCCGGCGAGATAGAACTCGATGGACGCGTTGCCGAGATTAGGCATCTCGTTGCGGCGCGACACCACGCTCGCGCCCTCGTTTAGATCGAAGGTGAAGAACTCCGCAAGACTCATGGGAATGCACTCGAGCAGCTTCTTGAGCGAGCCCACTGAGGGACTGACACGACTTTGCTCGATCAGCGAAATCGCGCCATTGGTAACGCCCGCGCGCTTGGCGAGCTCGCGCTGCGACAATCCATAGCGTTTGCGCACGTAGCGCAGACGTGTTGCGACTTCAGTAGAAGCGGATGCGGACTCGGTCACGTTCGAAAGCCGGTTGATCAGGAAGCGCGCCAAAAAACCACTGCGGACGACTGCGAACCGCAATGAGCGACGGACGAACAACAACAAAAACGGCACGTCGGTGTGTTGAATATTCTAATCAGTTTGCAAGATTTTGCGCTAGTGGAAACCCCTGTAAGTAAATCGAAATATAAAAGCATCCGGGCATATTTCGTGTTTGTCGGGGTTCACAGAACGCCCTCGGGAAAGTGCTGACACAAAAAAACGTAAAAAATAATTGACGGCCTTTTTGGCTCGTATATGCTGAAACACAGGTTGATCGAACGATGACCGCAAGCATGAAATGGTCCCGCAATACACCATTCATGCAAT
Source organism: Paraburkholderia sp. A3BS-1L (assembly GCF_051125215.1). NCBI lineage: Bacteria > Pseudomonadati > Pseudomonadota > Betaproteobacteria > Burkholderiales > Burkholderiaceae > Paraburkholderia > Paraburkholderia sp. A3BS-1L. The sequence continues at coordinate 233,146 of NZ_CP120443.1, forward strand.
GCACATTGAACGACACCAATGTTCAGATTGATGCAGTGCGAAGTATTCATTCCGCACTGAATAAATCGGGCAATTCTTCAACCACCCAGTCGAGTGTAATTGTGAGAGTCCGTGGCCCTCTGGTGAGATGGGAACGAAGTCATGCGAGGTGTCTTCGCAGTGACTGCGCCGCCATCGCCGACGGCGTTCGCGGCAGGCTTGCCTCTCGCCTGCTTCCATCCGTCTTCACCATTCTTTCCCGCCGGTCCGTTCGACGCCATAACGCCGTCTCGGCCCGCGCCTTCATCGCCGTTCATACCGACGAAGTCGCGTCGCTGCTGCCCTAGCGCCTCTCCTTCCTGCGCTGTTCGTTTTCATCGCCGTTTGTGTCGCCGCTTTTATCGCCGTCCATTGCACGCGAGCCGCATTGCTGCGCGCCCGCGGCGCGGTTGCGCACGCCTTTGCACGGTGTCGCCGCATAACGGCCGGAAACGAACCGCCTACATGATCTCCACCCGCGGCGCCATGCGTTAGCAACGCTCGCGCGCCACACCTAAGGTTTGCGGCCTTGCCTCGTGCAGGGTTGCAAGGTCATGTCACGTCCGGGCCTTACTGCAAAATCTTTTTGCATATGCATTGCCCGGGCAAAAGAAGTGAAACATTAGTCATGCGAACCAAGCCATTGATTGGAGTCACCGCCGATCGCACGATGATGGGACCGCACGCGTCGCACGTGGCCGGCGAGAAGTACATCGCCGCCGCCGTGGACGGCTCGGGCGGGCTCGTGGTGGTGCTGCCGGCGCTCGGCGCGCGACAGGCCACGGCCGACCTGCTCGAAGCCGTTGACGGGCTGCTCTTCACCGGCAGCTACTCGAACGTGGAGCCGCATCGTTACGGCGGCGCGGCTAGCGCCGCAGGCACGTTGCACGACCCCGAGCGCGACGCCACCACACTGCCGCTGATGCGCGCGGCCATCGACGCGGGCGTGCCCGTGCTCGCCATCTGCCGCGGCTTTCAAGAGATGAACGTGGTGTTCGGCGGCACGCTGCATCAGCAGGTGCATGCCGTTGACGGCTTCGACGACCATCGCGAGAACAAGGCCGACACGCTCGATACGCAATATGGCCCGGCGCACACCATCGCGCTGGCCGAGGGCGGCTTGCTGCAACGGCTCGCCGGCGGCACAGGCGAGACTCGCGAAGCCCGGGTGAATTCGCTGCACGGGCAAGGCATCGAAACGCTCGGCGGCGGACTGGTTGTGGAAGCAACGGCACCCGACGGCCTGATCGAAGCAATCAGCGTGGCCAATGCGGCGAGCTTCGCGCTCGGCGTGCAATGGCACCCGGAATGGCAGCACGCGCAGAACGCGCTGTCCACCGCGATTTTCCGCGCCTTCGGCGAAGCCTGCCGCGCCCGCATGCTGGCCCGAATACCGTGCGGAGCCGGGCGCCAATCCATGCACGCATGACGCCGGCTCATACAGAACAGAGAGAAATCATGAACGACATCGACGACTTCCTGAAGAAGCACCACATTACCGAAATCGAAGCGATCATCCCCGATATGGCGGGCATCGCGCGCGGCAAGATCATCCCGCGCAGCAAGTTCGAATTCGGCGAAAACATGCGGCTGCCGCAAGCGGTGATGATCCAGACCGTGACCGGCGACTATCCCGAGGACGGCAGCCTCACCGGCGTCACCGACCCGGACATGGTGTGCGTGCCCGACGCCTCGACCATCCGCATCATTCCGTGGGCCGTCGATCCCACCGCACAGGTGATCCACGATTGCGTGCACTTCGACGGCACGCCGGTCGAGATCTCGCCGCGCCGCGTGCTGCGCCGCGTGCTCGAACTTTACGAAGCGAAGGGCTGGAAGCCCGTGATCGCGCCGGAACTGGAGTTCTATCTCGTCGACATGAACAAGGACCCGGATATTCCGCTCACGCCGCCGGTGGGGCGCACGGGCCGTCCGGAAACGGGCCGCCAGGCGTATTCGATCGAGGCGGTCAACGAGTTCGACCCGCTCTTCGAAGACATCTACGAGTACTGCGATATCCAGGGCCTCGAAGTCGATACGCTGATTCACGAAGTGGGCGCGGCGCAGATGGAGATCAACTTCCTCCATGGCGACCCGCTCAATCTCGCCGACCGCGTGTTCCTCTTCAAGCGCACCGTGCGCGAAGCCGCGCTGCGCCATCACATGTATGCAACCTTCATGGCCAAGCCGATGGAGAACGAGCCGGGGTCGGCCATGCACATTCACCAGAGCATGATCAGCGCCGAGAGCGGCCAGAACCTCTTCACGGGCTCGGACGGCAAGGCCACGGACATGTTCTACGCGTACATCGCGGGCCTGCAGAAGTACACGCCCGCGCTCATGCCGATCTTTGCGCCGTACATCAATTCGTATCGCCGTCTCTCGCGTTTCATGGCCGCGCCCATCAACGTGGCGTGGGGCTATGACAACCGCACCGTGGGCTTTCGCGTGCCGTATTCGTCGCCGGCCGCGCGCCGCGTGGAGAACCGCATTCCGGGCGTGGACACGAACCCGTATCTCGCGATCGCGGCCACGCTGGCCGCCGGCTATCTGGGCATGACGCAGCACCTCAAGCCCACCGAGCCGCTCGTGAGCGACGGCTATTCGCTGCCGTATCAGCTGCCGCGCAACCTCGAGGAAGGCATCTCGCTGATGGCCGCGTGCGAGCCGCTCAAGGACATCCTCGGCGAGAAGTTCGTGCGCGCGTATCTCGCGCTCAAGGAAACCGAATACGAAGCGTATTTCCGCGTGATCAGTTCGTGGGAACGCAAGCACCTGCTGCTGCACGTGTAATAGAAAGGAGAAACGAAACATGAGCTATCGAATCGACGCCCCCGCCAGCGCAGTGCAAGAGCTGCCGACGACGCTGCGCGCGCAATCGACGCAAGCGGCACAGCCTGCGCGCTCGACCGCCGAATACCGCGCGCTCGACGCCGCGCATCACATCCATCCGTTCTCCGACATGGGCGCGCTCAACAAGGCCGGCAGCCGCGTGATCGTGAAAGCGAAGGGCGTGTACCTGTGGGACTCGGAAGGCAACCAGATCATCGACGGCATGGCCGGACTCTGGTGCGTGAACGTGGGCTACGGGCGCAAGGAGCTCGCCGATGCCGCCTACAAGCAGTTGCAGGAGCTGCCCTACTACAACACCTTCTTCAAGACCACGCACCCGCCGGTGATCGAGCTCTCGGCGCTGCTCGCCGAGGTGTCGCCCGAGCCGTTCAATCACTTCTTCTATTGCAACAGCGGCTCGGAAGGCAACGACACCGTGCTGCGCATCGTGCACCAGTACTGGCTCACGCGGGGCTTGCCCGCGAAGAAGGTCGTCATCTCGCGCAAGAACGGCTATCACGGCTCGACCATCGCGGGCGGCACGCTCGGCGGCATGGGCTACATGCACGAGCAGATGCCCTCGAAAGTCGAGAACATCGTTCACATCGACCAGCCGTACTTCTTCGGCGAAGCCGAAGGCAACATGACGCCCGGGGAGTTCGGTCTCGCGCGTGCACAACAGCTCGAAGCGAAGATTCTCGAAGTGGGCGCGGAGAACGTGGCCGCGTTCATCGGCGAGCCGTTCCAGGGCGCGGGCGGCGTGATCTTCCCGCCCTCGACCTACTGGCCGGAAATCCAGCGCATCTGCCGCAAATACGACATCCTGCTGTGCGCCGATGAAGTGATCGGCGGCTTCGGGCGCACCGGCGAATGGTTCGCGCATCAGCACTTCGGCTTCGAGCCCGATCTGATCACGATGGCCAAGGGCCTCACGAGCGGCTATGTGCCGATGGGCGCGGTGGGCCTTCACGACCGCATCGCGAAGGCGCTCATCGAAAACGGCGACTTCAATCACGGCCTTACTTACTCGGGCCATCCGGTGGCGGCAGCCGTAGCGGTCGCGAATCTCACACTGCTGCGCGACGAGAAGATCGTCGAGCGCGTGAAAACGGACACCGGCCCGTACTTCCAGCAGCGCCTGCGCGAAACCTTCGGCAATCACCCGATCATCGGCGACATCTCGGGCGCGGGTCTCGTCGCGGGCCTGCAGCTCGCCGAAGATCCGAAGGCACGCAAGCGCTTCGCGAACGGCGGCGACGTGGGCACGATCTGCCGCGACTTCTGCTTCAACGGCAATCTCATCATGCGCGCCACCGGCGACCGCATGCTGCTCTCGCCGCCGCTCGTGATCACGCGCGCCGAGATCGACGAAATCGTGTCGAAGGCGAAAAAGGCCATCGACGCAACCGCGCAACAACTGGGACTTTCGTAACGCTGAAAACGTCAGGGCAGGCGGCGCACGACGGGGTGCGTGCGCCGCCTGCCAATCCTCACCTTCCAGGGATACCAACATGAGTGTCAGTCATCTTCGTCACGCTGTCGCGCTGGCCGCGCTTGCCGCCTGCGCGGGCCTCACGGCCACGTCGAGCGCGCCGGTGCACGCCGCCGATAATCAGCTCAATGTCTACAACTGGTCCGACTACATTGCGAAAGACACGATCCCGAACTTCGAAAAGCAGTCGGGCATTCACGTGAAGTACGACAACTACGATAGCGACGATACCTTGCAGGCCAAGCTGCTCGCCGGCAGCTCGGGCTACGACATCGTGGTGCCCACCTCGAACTACATGGCCAAGCAGATCCAGGCCGGCGTGTACCAGAAGCTCGACAAGTCGAAGATCCCCAACCTCGCGAACCTCGATCCCGTGCTCATGCACATGATCGCCGACGCCGATCCGGGCAATCAGTACGGCGTGCCCTGGGCCTTCGGCACGGACGGCATCGGCTACAACCAGGAGGCCGTCGAGAAAGCCATGGGCGCGAACGCGCCCGTGGACAGCTGGGCGCTCGTGCTCGATCCCGCCAATCTCTCGAAGCTCAAAGGCTGCGGCGTGTCGTTCCTCGATCAGGCCGTGGACGTGTTCGCGGCGACGCTGCAATACATGGGCAAGAACCCGAACAGCACGAACCCGGCCGACTATCAGGCCGCCTATGAAGTGCTGAAGAAAGTCCGCCCGTACATCACGCAATTTAATTCGTCGGGCTACATCAACGACCTCGTGAACAACGATGTTTGCGTGGCTGTCGGCTGGTCGGGCGACGTCGGCATCGCGCACCGCCGCGCCGAGGAAGCCAAGCGCCCGTATCACCTCAAGTTCTCAAACCCGAAGGAAGGCGGCCTGCTCTGGTTCGACGTAATGGTGATTCCGAAGGACGCGCCGAACGCCGAGAACGCGATGAAGTGGATCAACTACATCGAAGATCCGAAGGTCAACGCGGCCATTACCAACGAAGTTTTCTATCCGACCGCGAACAAGGCCGCGCGCCAGTTCGTGACGGCGAGTGTCGCGCAGGACCCGACGGTCTATCCGCCCGAAGACGTGCTCAAGAAGATGACGCTGATGAAGCCGATGCCGGCCGATATCCTGCGCCTCGAAAACCGTCTCTGGTCGCAGCTGAAGACCGGCCGCTGATCGACCGAGCAGCGTAGCCATTCGCCCCTGAAGGAAACCGAAGCAGAAGGAAGGAGACAACGCGCGGAAGAGGGATCGCTCGACCCCTCGCCGCCAGATGTTCGCTGTTTCGAAGTCCGGCTGAGTGCGTCGCCTTGCTTTTTGAAACCGGCACGCCCCGCCTCCAACGAGCTCAGTTCGTAGTACTGATGTCCGCGAGGCGCTTTTGGCGCCCCGCGCGGGGCAACTCGCACCCGCGTTTCGCCAAACCGCGCAAGGACATGCCAGTGCCGCGATCAGAAAGGAACCCAGTTACACCATGAATCCGACGTCCAAAGTCAACGCCTCCGAAGCCGCTCGCGCCCAAGCCGCGGCCAGCTTCCGCGACGCTTTCGTGCGCATCGAAAACGTCGTCAAGAAGTTCGGCGACAGCGTCGCCGTCAACAACGTGAGCCTGAACATCGCGAAGAACGAGCTCTTCGCGCTGCTCGGCAGCTCCGGCTGCGGCAAGTCCACGCTGCTGCGCATGCTCGCGGGCTTCGAGACGGCCACATCGGGCAAGATCTTCGTCGACGGCGAAGACCTCGCGACGCTGCCGCCGTATCGCCGCCCGGTCAACATGATGTTCCAGTCGTACGCGCTGTTTCCGCACATGAGCGTGGAATCGAACGTTGCGTTCGGCCTCAAGCAGGAAGGCGTGCCGAGAAATGAGATCCGCGAACGCGTGGCCGATGCGCTCAATCTCGTGCAGATGGGCCGCTACGCGAAGCGCAAGCCGCATCAGCTTTCGGGCGGCCAGCAGCAGCGCGTCGCGCTCGCGCGCTCGCTCGTCAAGCGGCCGAAGCTGCTGCTGCTCGACGAGCCGATGTCGGCGCTCGACAAGAAGATCCGCCAGAAGACCCAGCTCGAACTCGTGAACATCATCGAGAAGGTCGATGTCACCTGTGTGATGGTCACGCACGACCAGGAAGAGGCGATGACGATGGCCAACCGCCTCGCGGTGATGAGCGAAGGCCGCATCGTGCAGGTCGGCGCGCCCGGCGAAGTCTACGAATTCCCCAATAGCCGCTTCTCCGCCGAGTTCATCGGCTCGACCAATCTGTTCGAAGGCAAGGTCGTCGAAGACGAGCCCGATCACATCTACGTCGAAAGCGAAGACCTCGAAACGCGCATGTACGTGAGCCACGGCGTTACCGGGCCGCTCGGCATGCCGGTGGGGATCTCCGTGCGTCCGGAGCGCGTGCGCGTCACCCACGAAAAGCCCGGCACGCCGCACAACTGGGCGCGCGGCGTGGTCACCGATGTCGCCTACATGGGCAGCTACTCGCTCTATCACGTGCGTCTGCCCGGCGGCAAAACGATCGTCTCGAACCTCTCCAGCTCGCAGCTCATGAACGAAGGCGCGCCGGCATGGAACGACGACGTCTACGTCTCGTGGTCGCCCGCCAGCGGCGTCGTGCTCACGCAATAAGGGAGAGGCCGAGATGAGTACCCCTATGTCTTCCACGTCGAGCGCCGCCTCGCGCGGCGCGCTCGGACGCATGCTTGCGCGCGTCCTGCCCTCGGGCCGCACGACGGTGATCGGCGTGCCTTTCCTGTGGCTCACGCTGTTCTTCGCGCTGCCGTTCGTGCTGGTATTCAAGATCAGCTTCGCCGACCAGGCGATGAGCATCCCGCCGTATTCGAGCCTCGCCGAGATGAAAGACGGCATGGTGCACCTCGCACTGCAGCTGGGTCACTACGCCTTCCTGTTGCAGGACAGCCTCTATATCGCCACCTATATCAGCTCGCTGAAGATGGCGGCGGTCTCGACCTTCTTCTGTCTGCTGATCGGCTATCCCATTGCCTACTACATCGCGCGCTCGAATCCGGCCACGCGCAACATCCTCATGATGGCCGTGATGCTGCCGTTCTGGACCTCGTTCCTGATCCGCGTCTACGCATGGATCGGCATTCTCAAGGACGACGGCCTGCTCAATCACGCGCTCATCGCGATCGGCCTGATTCACTCGCCGCTGCGCCTCTATCACAGCGATGCGGGCGTCTATATCGGCATGGTCTATTCGTACCTGCCCTTCATGGTGATGCCGCTCTACGCGCATCTCGTGAAGATGGACCTCACGCTGCTCGAAGCCGCCTACGACCTCGGCGCGAAGCCGTGGGTCGCGTTCACGCAGATCACGCTGCCGCTCTCGAAGAACGGCATCATCGCGGGCAGCCTGCTGGTGTTCATTCCGGCGGTGGGCGAGTACGTGATTCCCGAACTGCTCGGCGGCGCGGACACGCTCATGATCGGCCGCGTCATGTGGGATGAGTTTTTCAACAATATGGACTGGCCGATGGCCTCGGCGGTCACCGTCGCGATGGTGGTGCTGCTGCTCGTGCCGATGGCGGTCTTTCAGTACTACCAGGTCAAGGAACTGGAGGAAAGCAAATGATCAAGCCCAATCGCACTCTTTCCACGGGCGTTCTCGCGCTGGGATTCCTGTTTCTCTATATCCCGATCATCAGCCTCGTGGTGTACTCGTTCAACGAGTCGAAACTCGTGACCGTGTGGTCGGGCTTCTCGCTCAAGTGGTACGCCGCGCTGCTGCAGGACGACGAACTGCTCACCGCCGCGTGGCTGTCGCTGAAGATCGGCCTCATGACGGCGTTCGCCTCGGTCGTGATCGGCACGTGGGCCGGCTTCGTGCTCGCGCGCTTCGGACGCTTTCGCGGCTTCACCCTGTTTGCCGGGATGATCAACGCGCCGCTCGTGATTCCCGAAGTGATCCAGGGCATCTCGCTGCTGTTGCTGTTCGTCGCCATGGAGCAGCTCATCGGCTGGCCGAAGGGCCGTGGCGTGATCACGATGTGGATCGGTCACGTGATGCTGTGCGTGTCCTATGTGGCGATCGTCGTGCAGTCGCGCGTGAAGGAGCTCGACAAGTCGCTCGAGGAAGCCGCACTCGATCTCGGCGCCACGCCGCTCAAGGTGTTCTTCGTGGTCACGCTGCCGCTCATCTCGCAGGCGCTGCTCTCGGGCTGGCTGCTCTCGTTCACGCTCTCGATCGACGACCTCGTGCTCTCGGCGTTCCTCTCCGGCCCCGGCTCGACCACGCTGCCGCTCGTGGTGTTCTCGCGCGTGCGCCTCGGCCTGAATCCGGAAATGAACGCGCTGGCCACGCTCTTCATCTGCGCGGTGACGATCGGCGTGATCGCGGTGAACCAGATGATGTCGGCACGCGAAAAGAGGCGCATGCGCGACATGCAAATGGCCTTCGTGCAGCCCGATCCCTCTGAAGCCATCCAGAGCGCGGCACCGGGCGCGCCGGCCGGCGCAGTGGGCTCGCCGCTCGGCCGGCGAGCCGCTTGATGATCTGATCGCAGTCCACAAAGGCAGCGCGTGCTGCCGGCAACGCGCTGCGGCACAGGGGATTTTTATGCCGCTGCGCCTGCAATAACGACCCACTCGGAGAATTTCAATGAAGAAGAAGTTAATCTGTTTGCTGGTGGCCGGGGCATTGCCAGGGCTCGCCTTCGCGGACACGACTAGCGACCAGATCAAGGCCCTGCAGGCGCAGCTCAACGCGCTGCAAAAAGAGGTGAAATCGCTCAAGAGCGAACTCGCGGCGTCGAACCATGCCGCACAGGGCACGGCGAAAACCGCCACGGCATCGGCCGGCGGCGCGTCCTCGGGCGCGGCAGGCGCCACGCTCGTCGCAGCGCCCGCTGTGGATCCGTCCTCGCCCGACTATGGCAAGCAGCCTGCCCAGTTGACCAACGACCAGGTCGACCAGATGAAGCAGCAAATCGCGAACCAGCAAATGAAGGTGGATTCGCTCACCGACGCGGCCACGACCGGACCGCTCGCAGGTCTGTCGGTCACCGGCTATATCGACCCGACGTATATCTACAACCGCGCGCCGGGCACCTCATCGTTCCTGTTCGCGAACCATACCGGTTCGTACAACTACTTCAACAGCACATTCGGCGACGTCTACCTCGACATCAAGAAGACCTTCGGCGTCGGCCCGATGGCGCCTTCGGCCGAAATCACGCTCATGCCCAACCGCGGCAACGGCATCACGCTGCTGCAGAACGAGCATGGCGAGATCGGCAACAACATCCTGAACACGGCGGTCATCACGGTGCCGGTGACCTCCACCGGCACGTTCGTGGCGGGCCTCATGTCGAGCTTCGGCGGCTACGAGGTGCAGCAGTCGAACCAGATGCTCACCCTCACCCACAACCTGCTCTACGACTTCTCCGATCCGGGCAGCTATGTGGGCGTGGGCTGGAACTACTCGCCGAGCGGCAGCCAGTGGGCGTTCAAGTTCATGGTCGGCAACGAGCAGTACCGCACCTTCGGCGCCGTCACGCAGATCGGCACGAACGCGTTGGGCGACCCGATCACCACCAGCAACAAGATCCCGACCTTCACGGCGCGCGCCGACTACACGTGGTCGAGCGCACTCGATATCGGCGGCTCGTTCAACGTCGGCCGGCAGACGCTGTCGAGCGCGATCGACTCCACGACCGGCCAGACCGTCTATGGTCCGGGCGGCCAGGCATCGAGCTCGGGTGGCTACTTCTTCTTCGGCGAAGTCGATGCCAGCTACACGCTCGCGGACATCCAGTACAACGCCGAAATCGACTACGGCCAGCAGCAGCGCGCGGCGTTCAACGGCGGCAACGCACAGTGGTATGGTCTCTCGCTGCTCGCGCACCGCAAGTTTTTCGCGCCGGTGGTGGGCCGCATGGGCGTGACCGCGCGCTACGACGTGCTCGCCAACGGCAAGAACGGCGGCGGCGGCGGCGGCATCGTGCTCAACGGCAACGGCATGGATCCGTACAACGGCTTCGGCATCGGTTCGGACTGCCTCGCGAACTCGAAGGCGAGCGGCGGCTACGGCTTCGAATGCCACGGGGCTACGCGCCAGGACATCGCGCTCGACGTGCTGTTCTACGCGACGCAGCAGATCACCGTGAAGGTCGAATACCGCCACGACTGGGCCACGCAGAAGGTGTTCCTGCGCGACGACGGCTCGTACAGCAAGAGCAACGACCTGCTGGGCGCGCAGTTCATCTACTCGTTCTGACGAGTGCGCAGCGGGCGGCGGCGCGCATGCCGCCGCCCGCTTTTTTTGTATCCCCTATGCTCAAATTCGCCAATCAGCCTCATGCGCCGTCGTGGTACGCGGCCAGCATCAATGACACGACCCGCCACCCCGTGCTGCAAGGCGCGCTGGACGCCGATGTCTGCGTGATCGGCGCGGGTCTCACGGGCGTTTCGGCGGCGCTCAATCTTGCCGAACGCGGCTATCGCGTCGCGCTGCTCGAAGCTTCGCGGGTTGGCTGGGCCGCGAGCGGACGCAACGGCGGCCAGCTGATCGGCGGCTTCGCCTGCGGCTTGCACACGTTCGCGCAATTCATGAATGAAGACGAGATCAAGCAGATCTGGGCGATGGGCCTCGAAACGCTCGACATCGTGAAGTCGCGCGTGGCCCGGCACCAGATCGATTGCGCGCTCACGCCGGGCTACTTCACCGCCGCGAACAAGCCGCGCGACGTGGACGACCTCAAGCGCTCGCGCGACGAAGCCGCGACGCGCTTCGGCTACGACCGGTTCCGTTACGTCGATGGCGAAGGCGTGGGCCGGTACGTGAATTCGGCGCGCTATCGCGGCGGCCTTTACGATCCTGATAGCGGGCATCTGCATCCGCTCAACTACACGCTCGGACTCGCACGGGCGGCGCGCGAAGCGGGCGTGCAAATCTTCGAGGACAGCGCGGTCACGCGCATTCGCGACGAGCATGGCGGGCACGTCGTCGAAACGGCGCAGGGCCAGGTGCGCGCGAAGTTCGTCGTGCTCGCGTGCAACACGTATCTCGGTGCGCTGGCGCCGCAACTCGCGCGCAAGATCATGCCGGTCGGCACCTACGTAATCGCCACCGAAGCGCTCGGCGCGCAACGCATGGCGGCGTTGATGCCGGCGCAGGCCGCCGTGTGCGACAGCCGCTTCGTGCTCGACTACTTCCGCCCCGCGCCCGACACGCGGCTCCTGTGGGGCGGCAAGGTCAGCTATTCGAAGCTCGCTCCGCACAACCTGGGCGTTGCGATGCGCGCCGACATGCTCAAAACCTTCCCGCAACTCGCCGACGTGAAAGTCGACTACGCGTGGGGCGGCTTCGTCGACATCACGATGAACCGCGCGCCGCATTTCGGCCGCCTTTCCCCTACCGTGTATTTCGCGCAAGGCTTCTCCGGCCACGGCGTGAACACCACGGGCCTCGCAGGCACGCTGATTGCCGAAGCGATTCACGGCCAGGCCGCGCGCTTCGACCTGTTCGGCAAGATCCGCCACCGCGACTTTCCCGGCGGCGCTACACTGCGAACCCCTGCCCTCGTGCTCGCGATGGCATGGTATCGAATGAAGGATTTGCTCTGATGACTCTCGACCTCGACGCCCAGGCGGACCTGCTCGCCCGCGACTCGTACTACGAAGCCACCGCCACGCGCCCCGCCGACGACGACCCCGTGCTGGAAGGCATGATCGACGCCGATGTTTGCGTGATCGGCGCAGGCTTCGCGGGACTTTCGGTGGCGCTGGAGTGCCGCGCGCGCGGGCTCTCGGTCGCCGTGCTCGACGCGCATCGGCCTGGCTGGGGCGCCTCGGGGCGCAACGGCGGCCAGACGCTGGTGGGCTTTGCGAAAGACGAGGTGCTGGAAATACAGCTTGGCGACATGGGCATACGCGCGGCATGGGCGCTGTCCATCGAGGGCGTGGCGCTGGTGCGCGAGCGCATCGCGCGCCATGGCATCGACTGCGATTTCACGCCGGGCTATGTGACGGTCGCCACGAAGCCCAAGCGCGTGCCTCACCTGCGCGCATGGATGGACGCCGCGCGCACGCGCTGGGGCTACGACAAGCTCGAATGGCTCGACACCGACGCCACGCGTGCGCGCGTAAATTCGCACAGCTATCTGGCGGGTGTCCACGATCCGTTCTCGGGGCATCTGCATCCGCTCAAGTACTGCCTCGGCCTCGCCGATGCGGCGCGCAACGAAGGCGCGCGACTGTTCGCCCACTCGCGCGCACTCGATGTGGCGCGCGGCGCGCGGCCGGTCGTGAGGACCGCGCGCGGCGAGGTGCGCTGCCGCTTCGTGGTGTCGTGCTGCAACGCCGCGCCCGGCGGCGTGCTGCCCGCGCCCATTGCGGCGCGCATCGCGCCCATCGCTTCGTACATCATCGCGACTGAACCGCTCGGGCGGGCGCGCGCGCAAGCGCTCATTCCCGGCCGCGCGGCCATTTGCGACAACAACTTCTTTCTCGACTATTTCCGCCTGTCCGCCGATGTCCGGCTGCTGTTCGGCGGCCGCGCCGATTCCACCGGCGCGGCGCCCGCACAACTCACCGAGGCGATGAAGCGGCGCATGACCGACGTGTTCCCGCAACTCGAAGGCGTGAACGTGGACTACGCATGGGGCGGCTTCGTGGACGTCACGCGCAATCGCGCGCCCGACTTCGGTGCGGTCGACCCGAATTATTACTACGTGCAAGGCTTTTCAGGGCACGGCGTGGCGCTCACGGGCATCGCGGGGCGCGTGGTTGCCCAGGCGATTGCGGGCGAGCGCGCGGCGTTCGATCTGTTTTCGCGCGTGCGTCACGCGCGCTTCCCGGGCGGACCGTCGTGGCGCAGGCCCGCACTCGAGATCGGCATGATGTATCACCGGGTGATGGAGATGCTTTAGAGCGTGTTCACGTTATCCGAGTTCACCCTCGACGAGCGCGAAATATCAGGCGGCTGCGCGCGCTCGATCCCGGCGAACTTCTTCCGCCCTAAAAAGCCACCTCCGTCATCAGTTGCGGCCAGAGTGCAGCAGACTGGAAATCCATATCGCGCCGCACGTGGTCTTGTGGCCGCCGGCTTCGAAGTGGCCGCTGTGGCTGGTCGCGTCTCTCACGCGAATGATGCCTCTCATGATTCGTGTCTCCTGGTTCACCACGACCAGCCCTGCTGGCCATACTTCGTGTCGTAGCGGCGGCCCCACCACGGCAGATAGGCGTTGTTCTCGCCGCGTGCGCGGAACCAGTCCGCGTCGGGGTCGATCGGCACGATCTGGGGCGGCGGCGTCACGACCACTGCAACGGGATGCCCCGCGTCTGTGGTGCCAGCCACGAGTACAGTTTCGCCCAAGTGGTTCGCGCGGCTGATTGCCAGCGCCACATCGGTGAGCGCGGTGCCCGCGCCCATTTCGCCGAGCAACGCCGGCGTGTTGAAGGTCTGTTTTTGGAAATCGAACTCCAGCATCGTTTCGGTCAGAGTGCGACCGAGCGGGCCGATGCGTGACGAGGAGGCATCGCTGCCCTTGCCCGCATCGTGGATCGTGTAGCGGATATCGGGTACCGATACGTTCGCGTTGTGCGCGGCTGTGGCGATGGTTGCTTTCCATGCCTCGACCGCGCGCGTCGTGCCGACCTTCTTTTCGAAATCCTGAACGTTTCCGGTGGCTGCGCGGCCGATCCAGGCCAGCGGCGCGCGTTCGGTCTTCATCTGCGGGCCCGCGAGGAACAGCAGCACCATGTTTTCGTTGGTCTGGGCGTCTTTCGGCGGAAAGCTTGGCGCGTCCCAGTTCATCACCCAGACGCTTTTGTCGGGGTTCGCCTCGAGGTAGTCCAGCGCGTTGTTCAATGAGGTGAAGCCGGCGTTGGCGCCGCCGGGGGTTACGCGCACGTCGGGGGGCGTGTCGCGGCTCCAGAGGCTGGGGAAGGATTTGTTCCCGATGTTGAACATGCCGATGACGCTTTTGCGCAAGTAAGTCTGCGCTTCGACGGGATCCAGGCGATCGGGAATGGCGAACTCGACGTGAATTCCCGCCAGTTCCCGCCAGTCCTTCCTGTTGTCGGGTTTGACCGTGTAGAAGTACTTCGCGTGCATCACGTAGCGGGTGCCAAACTTCCCAAGCAACTCGTCCACATATTTGTGGTAGTAGCCTTTGAAAGTTTCCGTGCCGCGATTGCCGTAGGCAACTCCGGCTACCGACTGCAGCGTGGTGAATGACTTCGGATCGGTCCGCACCATGTCGTCGTTCCTGTTCGCCCCGACCAGCTTCAGTGCCCACAGCAACTGCCACTCGGTCGGATAGTCGCGACGCTGCAGCGGATTCAGCCATTCGATCCCCATGACCTGCGCCATTAAGGGTTTCGCGGAAGCCGCCGGCGCCGCATCAGCGCTGGGCGTGGCCGCCCGGGCGGGCATAGGCATCATGGCGGACGTCGTGAAGGCAAACATCGTAAAGGCCATCAAGATGGGGATTGCAACCAGTCGTTTCATCCATTCTCCTGTAGTCAATGCTGAGGCCGGCGGGTTGCCGGATTCGATACTCCATACGAACATGATGACGGCACCCAGAATCATCACCAGCGCGGCGAGAACCAGCCGGCGCTGCCACGTCGAAATCAGCGCGCTCATACCAGGGCTCCGAGATTCAGATAGAACTGGCCCTCGCGTTCGTCGATGATCTTCTCCGGCATACGCCCCTCTTCGTCATTCGCGAGCCATTGAGTCAGCGAGTCACCACCCATAACGCCTTTGTAGAAATACTCCCAGTACTTCTTGTTTAGATTGGCATCATCCATCCCCTTCCCAAACCGCCAGTCCGCTTCGCGTCGCAAGTCGGTCATCTGCTCGGGCGACAGGTAGCACAACCCGACTGCCATGTCATATGCAAGCGCCTTCCTCGCATGCATCGGGTTCGTCATGATGGTCGAGTGGTTGGTCGGGTTGTTGTTCCGGCTGTCGTCCAGGATTTGCGTGACCTGCTCGTTGCGCCACTCCGCGTAGCCCTCGGGCAAGGCGCTCTTGCCGTCCTCGCCGATCACGTTGCCGTCGCCGTCGATCCACGCTGAATTGCGATCGGCGCGCACGCGCATGCGCAGGATCGCGTGGTCCTCGTAGCGCTGCGACGCCTCGCTGCTGACGTTGCCAGCCGCCTTCTGATCGGCCTGCACGGTCTTGTAGTTGTCGTAGGGATCGTCAGCGTTCCTGTCCAGCTTGTTCGCATTGCGGGCCGCTGCGGGCGGATCGTTATCCTCGTTGAAATTGCTTTGGGCGTCGCCATCGCTGACGTGGACCGGCTTGCCGTACCGAAGCGCCCGTGGCGCAAACGTCTCGTCGAGCGGCGGCGCATCGGCCGTGACCATCCAGCCCTTCGGCGGATCGGCGTTGACCGGCAGCAGGTTGAAGGCCGACGTCGCCAGCGTCACGATGTAAAGCAGTGGCGCGGTTGCGGTGGTGGCGAGCTTCGCCACGTAGTTCTCGTTGGCGCTCCATGCGCGTTTGATGCCATATTTCGCCGTCGGTGAAGCCGGGAACCAGAACCCCGACGTCTTCGCGCCGGTGTGGCGCCAGTCGTTTTCCCAGTAGTGATACTCGGCGTGCTTGCCTACTTCGAAGCCGCTTGCGAATACGCGCTGGGTCAACACCCCCTGTGCGCCGATATCAGCCAGTTCGTCATTGGGCATGGCCTTGTGCGGGTCGATATCCTTGTTGTATTTGTTGCTCACGCGCCCCAGTCCGCGCCAGCCGATGCCCTGAACCGTGGAGGCCGAAATCACCTGGTCATGCGGGCAGCAATACAGCGTGACCCGGCCATAGGTGTAGCCATTCAGTCCGTGGGCAGCGCGGTCGGCGGCGGCCGTGTACGGTTTGCCGCCCGACTCCGACGTGCGCGTGTTGGCCATGTCCTCATCGACCTTGTCGGGCGGCATTTCGAAGGCGGTGCGCGCACGCATGATGTCGAGGAAGGCCCGCAGCGTTCCGGTGCGCGCCTCGTAGGTCTGCCGGCCGTTGCGTTTCTGGGCGTCGCGCATTTCACGTTGCGACCAGCTTTCGAGACCTGTGCCGGTGTTCGCGACGCTTACTGTGGCAGACGATCGTGATCGGCACATTGGCCTGCATCTTCCGGATCGACTGCACGAGCCGCGCGAGCCGCGCGAGCCGCAGCGCCGCGAGCACGCCGTAGGTGCGCGGCGGGGTGCGGTATATGGCGCGCGGCGTCGGATTCATGGCCTGCACGGAAAGAAACCCGAAAATGCGGTCGTCGAGGCCCTCGCTCCACAGGTCAGGCAGGCTGGAACAGCCGTTGACGAACGGGCCACCGCCCCAGTAGTCCTGCTCGTTCAGGAAGATCTTGTCGCCATACTCTTTCAGTTCTTCCGGGTTGGCCTTGTAGCCCCAACGGAAATGAATGACAGGCGAGAACGATGGGTCGGGTTTGATGTAGGTTTTAGCCCACAGTTTGGGATTGAGAAAACCTTCCGGCGTCAGGCTTTCGGTATACGCGACGGGTGAGAGTTGACCGCCGACGACACCCTTGTGCTTCATCTGGTCGTCCAGCCGGGCGAGCCGGCGGTTCAACCCCTCACACAGCCCCTGCTCGGCGCCTTCGAACCACTCGCCCTCGGAGTTCACGCCATGCACGAAGATGACGACGCCGTGCAGCGGCTGTTGCTTCACGCAGATCAGTTCGCTCGTGAGATCGAAGACCAGCGGGCCTTACCCCGAGCCAACGATAATGCGCGGCGGCAAGCTTTGCGCGGATAAGTTCGATGCTGAAGCCGTACCGGATTGCGCGGCATCTGGCGATGGGGTGTCGGGATTCAGGAGTGGGTCGGTCATATTGAAACGATTTTCTTGATTATATGCACTACCAAGTGATTGAAATGAATTCGTGAAATGCAGTAGTGAAGAATCAATCAATCCAGATGGCGCGCTTGCACGACGCAGGATTTAAAACAGGATTATTCAGGCGGACAATCGCGAAATGTCATGGAGCAATTTCGCTATCAAGCAGGATTGAAATTGAGTTATAAAATGAAATTCTGATATTCAAAGTCTCATCTAAAAATACTACATCATTAGACACTAACTGTTATTGACATGGCGCACGACCCACACGGCATCCGATGCTGAAATCCAGCACGCATTCAAGTCGTATCGGCAGATCAGGCATCGCCATGCAGAACGGTGCGGCAATGTCAGCCTGAAAAACCTGCAGGTGCTAAATGCAATCCTTTACGTTGCCGATCACCGCTGCAGATGATGCGGACTATCCAGGCGATTCGCGCCGATACCACACGACTCACGCTCGATGAGATCGAATAGCGTGAACACGCATCCAGGGCATCACCGTTGAAAGCATCTCCTCCAACACCCCCGCCAGCGCCGCCATGAGCGCGTCCGATGCCTCGGGCGTGGCCTCCGCATAGCCGAGCAGGAAGCCGTTATAGCGGACCGCGTCGCGCCCCTCCTCGCCATCGAGGCAAAACGCGCTGAGCGGCGAAAGCGCGAGACCATGCGCACGCGCCGCCTCGCTCACGGCCACGTCGGCGAGCGGCGCATCCAGGCGCACGCTCAGGTGCATGCCGCCCGCATCGGCGGACACCGTCATGAGGCCCGCGAGATGTTTTTCGATTGCGGCCACAAGGCCGTCGCGGCGCGTCTCGTAGAGCTTGCGCATGCGGCGCAGATGCCGCGCGTAGCGGCCGCTTTCGATGAAGTCCGCAAGCGCCGCCTGCTCGGCCACGCGGCCCTGGCGCATGAGCGTGCGATGCGCCGCCGCGACCTGCGCCACGACCTGGCGCGGCACGATCATGAAGCCGAGGCGCAGCGCCGGAAAAAGCGTCTTGCTGAAGGTGCCCAGGTAGATCACGGGCGTGTCGTCCGCGAGGCCCTGAATCGACGGCAGCGGCGGGCCATCGTGGCGCAGCTCGCTGTCGTAGTCGTCTTCGATGATCCACGCTCCACACGCGCGCGCCTGCTCGATCAGCGCGAGACGCCGTTCGACGCTCAACACACAGCCGAGCGGATATTGATGCGAGGGCGTGAGATACACGAGACGCGGCGGCGCGGCGCGCCAGTCCTCGTCGCGCGCGGCCATGCCCGCGGCGTCCACCGGCACCGGCACGAGTGTGAGCCCGGCCGCCACCATCGCCACGCGCGCGCCCAGATAGCCCGGATTTTCGATCCACACGCGCTCGCCTTCGTCGGCGAACAAACGCGCGCACAGCGCGAGGCTCGTTTGCGTGCCGTCCGTGATGAACACCTGCTCGGGCTGGCAGCGCACGCCGCGCGACACGCGCACGTATTGCGCGATGGCATGGCGCAGCACCGGCAGGCCCGCGCTGTCGCCGTAGCCCAGTTCGCCCGGGTCCACCTCGCGCATCGCGCGCTCGACGCTCGTGCGCCACTGCGCAAGCGGAAACGCGTCGAGCGCGGGCGTGCCGGGCCGCAACGCCGTCACGCCGTCGCCCGATGCCCGGCGCGGCGGCAACTCGCGCACGCGGCGCGACAGCAGCGGCGCGGCGGCGGCGTCGTGCGGCGGCACACGCGTGGCAGACGGCGCAATGCCGGGCTTCACGCCGTTGACGATGGAGCCATGGCGCGTGGCCGTGATGAAGCCTTCCTCCACCAGCCGCTCATATGCATAGAGCACCGAGTTGCGGGCGATGCCCAGCTCCTCGGCCAGCGTGCGGCTGGAAGCGAGGCGCGTGCCGCACACGATGTCGCCGTCGAGAATCGCGCGGCGCAAGCTCTCGTAGAGCAGGTCTTGTTGCGTGAGGCGTCGTGAAGCGCTCGCGCGCGCACGGCGCTCGTAAGCGGCCATCATCAGCGCGTAGTCCAATCTCGTGGCTCCATGTTTTGTGGCTTGAGTGGGACCAACAATGGTGCCACAAATCGCATACGCTGATGCTGCGGCCCCCCCACCCCAAGGAGAACGAATTTGAGTCCGACGATCCACGTACGCGAAGTCACGCCCGCCGACTACGACGCATGGCGCCCGCTCTGGGACGGCTATAACCACTTCTATGGCCGCTCAGGCCCGACCGCGCTGCCCGAGGCGATCACGCAGACCACCTGGACGCGCTTCTTCGACGGCTACGAGCCCATCCACGCGTTCATCGCGCTGCAAGGCGAACGCGTGGTGGGTCTCGTACACTTCATCTACCACCGCAACACCACGCTCGATGGCCCGATCTGCTATTTGCAGGATCTGTTCACGCGCGAGGACGCACGCGGCAAGGGCGTGGGACGCGCGCTGATCGAAGCGGTGTATGCGCACGCGAAGGCCTCGAACTCGGCGCGCGTCTACTGGCACACGCACGAGACGAATCACACGGCCATGCGCCTTTACGACGGCGTGGCCGACAAGCCGGGCTTCGTCATGTACCGCAAGAACGTGTGAGGCGCATGAAGCGCGAAGGGCTTCGAAGCCTCAATCGAGATCCTTCAGGAGCGCGTCGCGCACGTCGCAGTCGATGATCTGGTCGGGCACGCGATAGTTCGGATGATCGCAGCCGATCATGAGCGCCGCGCCGTCGCGCAGGCGCTTCTTCATTTGCGGCGTGAATTCGAAGCGTACGAAGTGCACCGCCGAGGTCTTCTCGGCATTGTCGCGCTCGAGGTCTTCGTCGGCGATGGCGTAGACGGGCGACTCGCCCTCCACCTGCAGAAAAACGCGATCTTCAATGCCGATAAGCCGCGCCAGCGCCGCGCGTCGTTCGATCTCGTTCTCGTACTCGATCTGCATCGTGGCCTTGAGGTTGCTGCCGTCTGGCACCAGCGGCAGATAGGCATCGAGCTCGCCCTGAATGCCGTCTTCCTCGAAGATCTTTTCAATGTGCAGCATCTCCTGGATCTGGTAGCGGATCGTCGCTTCGTCTTCGAAGAGAAAGGTCAGGTGATTGCCCAGCGCCACGGCGCGGCGCTTCTTGTGCTCGATGATGCGGTTGCGCATCTCGCTGCGCTGCTTCGCATAGGCTTCGAGCGAGAGCAGCGAATTTCTTGCGATCGTCATCAGGTTTCCTCATCAAATTCCATAGGCACGGCGCAGCAGCGTGAGCGGATGCGCGAGCGGCGGGCCGCCCTGGGCGTTGCCGAGCTTGTTCTCGTCGATGCCCTGCGCGATGTGATGCCCCGCGAGCTGGCAATCCGAGGAGATGAAATCGGGCTCGCCCTGCGCCATCTGCTTGAACACGGGCGTGCCGATCTTCATCGCCATCGCGTGAAATTCCCTCTTCACGCCAAATGTGCCCGCATGGCCCGAGCAGCGCTCGACCACGTTGACTTTGGTTTCGGGCACGAGCGAGAGCAGGTCGGAGGTCTTGCGGCCGATGTTTTGCACGCGCGCGTGGCAAGGCACGTGATACGAGACGTTGCCGAGCGGCGTGCGGAAATCGGTTTTCAGCAAGCCGTCGCGGTTGCGCGCCACGAAGTACTCGAACGGGTCCCAGAACGCTTCGCTCACGGCGCGCGTGTCGGCGTCGTCGGGGAACATCAGCGGCAGTTCGTGCTTGTACATCAGCACGCAGCTCGGCACCGCGCCCAGCAGCGCATAGCCTTCGCGCGCGTACTGCGCGAGCACCGGCATGTTTTCGGCCTGCTTCTTCGCCACGCCTTCGAGGTTGCCCTGTTCGAGCAGCGGCATCCCGCAGCACGCCTCGCTCTTCACCAGCACGTAGGGGATGGCGTTGTGATCGAGCACCGCCAGCAGGTCGTGGCCGATGCCCGGCTCGTTGAAGTTCACGTAGCAGGTCGCGTAGATCGCGACCTTTCCCGGCGTGCGCTCGCCGTCGCGCACCTCGCTCGCCGTGGCCTTGCTTGCTGCGCTGCGGAACTTGCGCGCGGCAAACGACGGCAGCCACGCGTGGCGGTCCACGCCCAGCGCGTCTTCCATCACCGCGCGCATCGCCTTCGTGCCGTTGACCGCGTTGACGGTTTGCGTGACCACCGGAATGCCCGCGAGATGGCCGAGCGCGTCGGTGTTCGAGAGCACGCGGTCGCGCAGCTGCACCTCGCCGTTGCGGTAATGAATCGCCTTCGCGCGCAGCATCAGATGCGGGAAATCCACGTTCCACGGATGCGGCGGCACATACGGACACTTCGTCATGTAGCAGAGGTCGCACAGATAGCACTGATCGACCACTTTCGAAAACTGCGTCTTGTCGACGTCTTCGGCTTCGCCGGTGTCGGTTTCGTCGACGAGATCGAACAGCGCCGGGAACGCGCCGCAGAGCGAAACGCAGCGCCTGCAACCCGCGCAGATATCGAACACGCGCGCGAGCTCGGTGTCGAGCTGCGCCTGGTCGTAGAACGCGTCGGATCGCCAGTCGAGCGGGTGGCGGGTCGGCGCTTCGAGACTGCCTTCCTTGTGGGGCATGACGTCTCCAGTTCTAGTTGTTTCTTTTGGTTATCAGGGTGCGTTCGCGCGGGCGCACGAGAAACGCACGAGATGCAGCGCGCGCGGGCGAGCCTCGCGCGCGCAATGGCGCCTTGCCCTGACCGCGGCCCTAGTCGGCCAGCGCTTCCAGCGCCTTCGTATAGCGGTTCGCGTGGCTGCGCTCCGCCTTGGCGAGCGTCTCGAACCAGTTGGCGATTTCGTCGAAGCCTTCGTCGCGCGCGACCTTGGCCATGCCGGGGTACATATCGGTGTATTCGTGCGTTTCGCCCGCGATCGCCGACTGCAGATTCAGACGCGAACTGCCGAACGGCAGGCCGGTCGCCGGATCGCCTACGGCTTCCAGATACTCGAGGTGGCCGTGCGCGTGGCCGGTTTCGCCTTCGGCGGTCGAGCGGAACAGCGCGGCAACGTCGTTCTGGCCTTCCACATCGGCCTTGGCCGCGAAATAGAGGTAGCGGCGATTCGCCTGCGATTCGCCCGCGAAGGCGTCCTTGAGGTTTTGTTCCGTCTTCGAGCCTTTGAGCTGTGCCATCTATGCCTCCTTCAATCTTCCGGATTCGGGGGGACGCGGCGCTGCGCATCTTCGTGCGGTGCAGCAGGGCATGAGCGCGGTCTACGCCGCTCTATCAATCTAGGAAATGTCGTTTGTGTTCCCAATTGTGATTTTCAATCCCGCCGATAGCCGGACGGCCTTTGGCCCGGCGACGCCTTGCCGCACACGCTGGACACCCTTATGCGGCGGGCCTGTGCGACCGATCTATCCCAATATTTGAATAAACGCCTTGAACACCGAATCTTCCGACCTAGACTTAGGTTTCGGCCAGATTCGCGCGCCCGCCCGCGCGCCCTTTCGAAGCCATTTCGGAGCTCACATGCGATTGACTATTTTGATCAACGGTCCGGACCCGACTGTGAACCACGACTTTGCCGTGCTCTGGCTCGACACCGACCAGCAACGCTGGTCGCGCGAGTCGCACGAAGGCATCGACCTTCCCGCATGGGGAGAGATGCGCGATGCAGACGGTGTGACGGCGCTATGCGCGCCGCTCGACGATTCCCCGCTCTGCACCCTGCGCGGCCTGCATGTAAACCGCCGCCAGGAGATCAGTTCAGCCCACGGCGACGCCACGTGGTCATGCGAAACCTCGCACGCGCACATGGAAGGCCAATGGCGACTGCAGGCCGTGGACCGCCAGATGGTCCACGCCGAAAACGCCCTGTTCGCGGACTGATGCATCGCGCGTAGCCCGCGCGTTTCACCCTTCCTGTTCCCCTGTCTTGCGGCGTCGCCTTTCTGGCGGCGCCGCATTGTTTTGCTGCGCGCGCACCTGAGCTCGAGTTGGCCGCGCCCAGTCTCGCCCGCTATACTCTCACGCCCTTACAGGTCCTTTCACGAGCGCGACGGCGCGCGCACGATGCGCGCACGGCTAACGCGTTCGCGGGCCATCCCCGACTCGCTGATTTCCCGATTTGCCGATGAAGAAGCTGTTTGCCTGCCTGAGCGCGGCTCTGACCCTGGCCCTCCCTGGCCATGCGTTCGCTGCGCCTGCCGTACCCGCGACGTCCGCCTGCGCCCAATTCGTTCCCGGCGGCCAGTTCCCCACGCTCAGCAATCCGCGCATGGCGCCGAAAACGCGCATGCTCTGCTACTCCGATTACGTGGTGCTGCACTCGGGCGTCACCCATGGACCGCTCTGGTCGGCGGAGCACCTCACGCGCGATCATCTCGAAGCCGCGAAGGACATGACACGCACGAACCGCTTCTTCGAAGACGAGCGCCTGCCCGCCGGCGAAGGCGCGACGCTCGCCGACTACAAGCGCAGCGGCTTCGACCGCGGCCACATGAGCCCCGCCGGCAACCGCTGGAACCCCCAGGCGATG
Source organism: Paraburkholderia sp. A3BS-1L (assembly GCF_051125215.1). NCBI lineage: Bacteria > Pseudomonadati > Pseudomonadota > Betaproteobacteria > Burkholderiales > Burkholderiaceae > Paraburkholderia > Paraburkholderia sp. A3BS-1L. The sequence continues at coordinate 256,713 of NZ_CP120443.1, forward strand.
GCTGAATCGTTCTCGCTCGCGAACATCGTGCCGCAGAACCGCGAGAACAATCAGCGGCTGTGGTCGCATATCGAAACGGCGGTGCGCAAGCTCGCTACGAAATACGGCGATGCTTATGTCGTGACCGGTCCGCTCTTCGCTGGCGCGCAGTTGCAGACGATCGGCGCGTCTCGCGTGCTGGTGCCCACGCAGATCTTCAAGGTGGTTTACGTGCCCTCGCAGCAGCTGGCGTTCGCCATCGTCGCGAACAACGCGAGCGACGATCGCTATGAGGTGCGTTCGGTGCGCGATCTCGAAGCGCAAAGCGGCATTGCATTCCCGGGCATTCCCGCAAACGTCGCCGCGCAGACGAAGGTGTCGTTCAACGGCGGCACATTTGCCGTGCGCAAATGGGGCTGGTAAGAACCGCGTGACGGAAGCCGGCGCAGCGCGCGCCGTTATAGATCCAGCCGCGAAACCTTGGTGCCTTCGAGCGAAGCGCCCGCCATCAGGCCGGCATTGGTCAGCACAAAAGCCTCGATCGGATTGACGGCGGTGGTCGTGTCGATCTGCCCGTTCACGCCCATCTTCACGAGCGCGACGGTGGCGTCCGCGCCCGCCTTCCAGCCGCTGCTGCGCTTGAAGCGCTCCAATGCGCCCCGGGTCATGAACGCATAGAAAACGGCGCGCGACTGCGCGCCGACCTGAAAGCCGAACGAGCCCGCCGTGGTGCTGAAGTAGCCGATGGAGCGGCCGTCGGCGCGCAATGCGCCTCGCCCGTATTCGCCGCCCACGCCAAAGGCCGCGCCCACCACCTCGGGAAACACCAGCACCGCGCTAGCCTTGCCCACCAGCTCGCGCGAGCCCTTCACCGTGCCATAGAGACGCGCCAGCGCGGCATCGACATTCGTATCGATCTCGCGGCGCAAGCGGGCGTTCTTTTCTGCCGCATCTAGGGCATTGCCGGGCCCAGTCGTCGTGCATGCGCCCAGCAGCGTGAGCGATGCCAGCGACGCAGCGGCCCGCCCACCCGCCGCAATGAATTGCCTTCTGTTCATTTGCTTCGCACTCTCGTTGAACTACGGTTGCTTGCGCGGCAGTTGCGCAACCGGATCGACCGGTTTGCCGTTCTCGCGCATTTCGAACAGCAGCGCGCCCACCCCCACCCCGTCCGCACCGCTGGTGGCGATCTGCTGGCCCAGCTTCACGGTGTCGCCCTGCTTCACGAGCAGCCTGCCGTTGCGGCCATACGCGGTGATCAGGTGCGCGTCGTGCTTGACGATGACGAGCTTGCCGTAGCCCTTGATGCCGCTGCCGGCGTACATCACGCGCCCCGCCGCGGCCGCTTTCACGGGCGCGCCCGGCGCACACGCGATGACGATGCCCCGCTGCTTGCCAGGCGCGAACGGCGTGACGACGCTCCCGTTCACCGGCCAGGCAAGGCGCGCATTGGCACGTGCATTGGAACGCGCCTCGGCGCGCCCATCGGCACGCCCAGCGGCGGCGGGCTGCGCTGGCGCAGCCGGGGCCGAAGGCGCGGCGGCCGGCGGCGATGCGCTGGCCGCCAGCCCCTTCGCAGGCGCTGGAGCGGACGCGGGTGTGGGTGCCGCGACAGCGGATTTCGCGGGCGGCGCGACGCGCAGCAGTTGCCCTACCTTCACGGTGCCCGAGGCGGGCAGCGTGTTCCAGGCGGCGATATCGGCGGCGCGTTGCTTGTGGGCGGCGGCAATGCGGCTGAGCGTGTCGCCGGCCTTGACGCGATAAAACTCGGCGGAGGCGCTCGACGGCGGCACCTCGGCCACGACAGCCGGAGCCGGTGTTTCGATCGGCGTCGCGCTCGTGGCGGACGAAGACGCGGCGGCCTCGCTGGCGGCAGCCGGCGCGTCGTCGGCCACGGGCGCGGACGCATGCCACGGCGTGACCGTGCAGGCGCCGAGCATTGCAGCGGACGCGGCGACGATGGCCACGGCCACGGCAATTCCGGCACCCTCGTATAAAGTTCTCATGACGCGCTCCTTGTTCGACCGGCAGGAATGTCTGCGCCGCGCGGCGCAGGAGCGTCATGATCAAGGGTTTGTCGCGAAGCGCAGCGGATTCGCGCGCCAGTTCTGATTCACGTCAATTTGAACGGCGCGCGGCGCGCCATCCACGACGCCCCGCCCGGAGACACGCCGGATTTTCGGGAAGATGTTTGATGGCGTAGCGGGCTGCTTCTTATAATGCGGGCCCGCGCATCGCGCTCAAGGAGGAACCGAAGGTGTTCGACGCATACGCAAACGACGACGATGTCCTGAACGTGCAGGGCGACGCGCTCACGCTCACGAACGGCACCACGCGCGTGACGCTCGCCGGCACGCTCGAACTCACGCGCGACAAGCGCGGCCTTGCCGCCGCGCTCGCGCTGAAGGCCGCGCTCGACGCCGTGGTCGCGAAGCTCCAGGGCGACCCGCACTTGCCCGCGCAGGTCAAGGACGAGCCGGACGCGAAACCCGGCGTCGTCGACAACCCGTTCAACTGATCGCCGCGCGGGCCGCCGCAAACGCGCGGCCCGCGCGCCGGCTGCGCCTCAGAACGGCTTGCCTTCGCTCGTCTTCCACGCGGCCATGAGCGTGTTGGACGGCAGCGTTTCGTCGAGCAGCTTCTTCGCGCTCGCGGCGCCCGCGATCGGCAGCCCGGTCGGATCGATCGCGCCGATCTGCGCGAGCACCGACGCCTGGTCCCAATAGATGTGCTCGTTATAGAGCTTGCTGCCGCGAAAGCAGATCACGGCGAGCATCGGCACCTCGAAGTACTTGCCGGTGGGCGCGAGGCCGGGCAGCAGCCAGTCGATCTCGCGGTCGTGCGTGCAGCAGAAGATGAACTCGTCCACTACGCGGTCCGAGCCGATCGTGCGCGAGATCGGAATCAGGCGCGTATCGGCGGGATTCGAATGCACGAAATGGTGCGTGTAGAAGCGCTTGAGTTCGTCGTGGCCCACGCCGCCCGTCATCGTCGGGATGTGGTTGACGTAGGGCTGTGCCACCATCGTCGGCATGACGTCGCTGGGGTTGCGCGTGACGAACTCGTGGTAGCAGTGCTGCTCCCACAGCGCGTTGAAGTCGTAGATGGGGCCGAGCACGCGCCGCAGCATCGCGAGCGAACGCGAGTACGCCATCATCGCGGCGGGCTTGTCGAATTGGGGCCGCGCATTCGACGCGAATGCGTGATCGCAGCCCGGATACGTGTAGAGCTCGACGCCGGGCTTGCCCGCCAGCGCCTGCGTGATGCGCGCGCGCGTGGCCGCGTCGCACCAGCCGTCCTCGGCAGCGAAATGCAGCATGAGCGGGCAGTGGATCTTGCCGGCTTCGTCCAGATAGTTTTCGAGCGCCACGGCGTAGTAGCCGATCGCGCAATCGACGTCAGTGCGCGCCGCCGCCAGATACGCAAGCCGCCCGCCCAGACAGTAGCCAAGCGCTCCGACCTTGCCGCGCTGCGAGGGATGGGCGCGCAGCGCCGCGAGCGTCTGCGCGATGTCGTCCATCGCGAGATCGACGTCGAAGCGGTCGTAGAGCGCGAGCGCCTTCGCCATGTCGGCGCCCTCGTAGCCCAGATCGACGCCCGGCTCGAGCCGCCAGAAGAGATCGGGCACCATCACCACGTAGCCCTCTTCCGCATAACGGTCGGCCATCGCGCGCATGGATGCGTTCACGCCGAAAATCTCTTGCAGCAGCACGAGGCCCGGGCCGCTGCCCTCCGGCGGCAGCGCCGTGTAGGCGCGGAATTCGCCGCCGGCGCGCGACTTCACCTGGGTCCATTGTCCAGTCATGGGATTGTCTCCTTCTGTGCGTGTATCCACGGGCCGGCCTTCAGCCGGGTCGAAGCGTCTGCCGCGCGGATGCTACGCCACCGCGCCAAATCCCCCTCCAGCCGCAAGCGGCGGCAGCGCGGCTTCACCGCGTATCCACGCGTGATTCGCGAGCTGGGCCATTTCGCGGTCGCCGCGGCTGTCGCCATAGGCATAGAGCGTCGCGGGCGCGTGCTCGCCCCACCATGCGCGCAGCCGGGCGACCTTTTCCGGGCCCCAGCAATTGCGGCCCACGAGCCGCCCAGTGTAGCCCCCCTCGCGCCATTCGAGCTCGCTTGCGAGCACCGTGCCGATGCCCACGCGCGGCGCCCACTTGCGCAGATAAATCGAAGGCGACGCGCTCACGAGCACCACCTCGTGCCCGAGCGCCTGATGCTCGCGGATGCGCGCGAGCATCTCGGGGCGCAGCATCGCAGGCAGGCGCGTGTCGACGAAGCGCTGTGCGGCGGCGTCGAGTATTTCGCGGCGCACCGGGCCGAGCGCCGCATAAAGAAAGCGTGCCTTGGTGCGGCCCCGGTCGGACCAGCCGGGCGCGATGCCCGCGAGCCACGGCAGGCAGCGCAGCACGGCGAGCGCGAAGCGCGCGTTGCCGGCGGCATCGAGCATGAAGGCGCGGAAACTGTCGGACGTGGTAATGGTGCCGTCGAAATCGAAGGCGGCCACAACACGGTTATTGCGGTTGTTCATGAAGCGGAATCGGAAAGCGCCACGGTCAGAGGCGTGGGGTTATGGGCGGCAAGCCGGCGTCATTGTCGGTGCAAACGGCGCGCTGCCGCAACGGCGCAGCCATGCGCCACACGGGCAGTCTTGCTTGATGTATCGATGTTGATGCTATCAATCAATGTCGATACAGGCGCGTCGCGGCGCTGCGAGGCCATCACAACGTCATAATCCGTGTGGAGACAACGAGGCGCTCATGAGAAACCTGACCGATCAGCTCACGCAGTACGCCGAATACCATCGCGACGCCCGCAACATCGCCACGCACTGCATCGGCATTCCGATGATCGTGCTCGCGCTCGCCGTGCTGCTGTCGCGCCCCGTCTGGGGGCACCTCGCGGCGTGGCCGCTTTCGCCCGCATGGCTGCTGTTCGGCGCCGCGACGCTCTATTACCTCGTGCTCGACGTGCCGCTCGGCCTCATGATGGCCGTCGTCTCGGCGGCCTGCCTCGGGTTCGGCGCGTGGCTCGCGCAGCAAGGCACAGTGGCCTGGCTCGCAGGCGGCATCGGACTTTTCGTGGTGGGGTGGGTGTTCCAGTTCGTCGGGCACATCGCGTGGGAGCACCGCAAGCCCGCGTTCGCCGACGACCTGATCGGACTCGTCATCGGCCCGCTTTTCGTGCTTGCCGAGGCGCTGTTCGGGCTCGGCTGGCGTCCGGCCTTGCGCGCGGCCATCGAGGCCAAGGCGGGGCCCACGCGCATCAATCCTCCGCGCGGGCACGCGGCCCGGCCGTAACCGGATCATCCCGCCGATAGCTTCACCAGCCGCGCGCCATGAACGGCCGTCAGCGCGACGGCAATCCAGATCGGCACGTAGGTTCCCAGCTCGCGCAGCCCGAACGGCTCGCCCAGCAGCACCACCGAGACGATCACGAGCAGCACCGGCTCGACATAGCCGAGAACGCCGAAGAGCGCCATCGGCAGCAGGCGGCTCGCCTTCAGATAGCACGCGAGCGCCACGGTGCTGATCACGCCCAGTCCCGGCAGCAGCAGCCACGCCAGCAGCTTGTGCGAGCCGAGCAGCGCGAGCGAGCCGCCCGCGTGCACTTCGATGGCGGCCACCGGCAGCAGCAGCACCATTTCGATCGAGAAGGTCACGAGCGAATCCGCGTGAATCTTGCGGCGCAGCACGAAGTACGGCGGATAGCCGAACGCGACGAGCAGCGTCGGCCACGAGAACGCGTGCGTCACCCAGAGCTCGTGCGCGACGCCCACGGCCGCGCACGCGACCGCGATCCATTGCAGCGCTTCGAGCCGCTCGTGGTAGTAGTAGCGGCCCACCAGCACCATCACGAGCGGCAGCATGAAATAGCCGAGCGAGACTTCCAGCAGGCGTCCGTGCAGCGGCGCCCAGAGGAACACCCACAACTGCAGGCCGAGCAGCCCTGCGCTGGCCACGAGCATGAGCGCGATGCGCGGCTCCCTGAACGCGCGCACGAGCAACTCCACGAGCTGCGGCGCGCGCGAGCGCAAGATCACCAGCGCGAGTGCGCCGGGCGCCGTCCAGATCACGCGCCAGGCGAAGATATCGAGCCCGTCGAGCGGGGCCAGCAGCAGGGTGTAGCTGGACATCAGCGCGAACAGCGTGGACGCCCCCACGGAAAGCGTGATGCCGCGCCTGGGTTCGTACGTATTCACCGACATGGCGAGGCGCCGCGCGGGCGTGGAGAAAACGCCGCGCAAGTGCGCGCGCTCAAATTGCGCCGCACGGCGAAACGCACGCCGGCCTCCATGAAAAGCCGGGGAAGCGTTGGAAAAAATATTGTCATTTGAATCGGCTATTGAATTAGCGGCCGAGGGCGTTGCCACGCCGTCAGCCCGATTCTAATGTGCCGCGCACCGCGCCGGGGCGGCGGGCACGGGCAATGCGGCGTCCGCCGGAGCAGCGAGATCCGCAACATAGTCCGTGAAATGTCTGCTGCAATGGACTAGAACGTAAATCTTTCCACGGAGCCGCCCTGCAGCCGCGCGCGCGAACGAGACCTTCTGCGCAGCAGCCGCCAGCCGTCCAACGCACACAGGAGTGCGCATGACCCAATCCGCGTCCCGTCCCGCCCGTTCCTCCCGTTCCAATGCGCAGCCGAATGCGCTTTCCGGCTTCGCCGCCGATTTTGCCGCCGAGGTCCGCGCAGGCCTCACCCACGCGCCGCAAAAAGAACTGCCGTCGAAGTACCTCTACGACGAAGTCGGCTCGGCGCTGTTCGAGGTGATCACGGTGCTGCCCGAATACGGCGTCACGCGCGCCGAGGAACGCCTGCTCACGCGCCACGCCGCTGAAATCGTCGAGGCACTGCCCGCCGATGTCATCGTCGCCGAACTCGGCAGCGGCAGCGGACGCAAGACGCGCCGCATTCTCGAAGCGCTTTCGCGCAAACGCCCGACCTCGCCCACGTCGTATTGCCCGATCGAGATCTCGCGCAGTGCCTTGCAGCTATGCCGGCGCGAACTCGCCGACATCGAGCGCATCTCTATCGTCGGCTACGAGCGCGATTACCTGGCCGGGCTCGCCGAGGTGAGCCGCCAGCGCAAGCAAGGCGAGCGCCTGTGCGTGCTGTTTCTCGGCAGCACGATCGGCAATTTCGCGCGTCTCGCGGCGACGCGCTTCCTGCGCGCCATCCGCGCGATGCTGCGTGAGGGTGACACGCTCTTGCTGGGCACCGATCTCGTGAAACCCGTGCCCACGCTGATCGCCGCCTACGACGACGCCATCGGCGCGACCGCCGCGTTCAACCTGAACCTGCTCGCGCGCATCAACCGCGAACTCGACGGCGACTTCGACCTGCACGACTTCGAACACGTCGCGCGTTTCAATCCCGATGCGCGCAGCGTCGAGATGCATCTGCGCGCGCGGCGGCGCGTCTCGGCGCGCGTGGGCGCGGCGCGGCTCGCGGTCGAGCTGGAGGCGGACGAGACGATCTGGACCGAGAGCAGCCACAAGTACCACGCCGACGAAATCCCCGCGATCGCAGCGGATGCGGGCTTCGAATGCGCGCGGCAGTGGGTCGAGAAGGAATGGGGATTCGCGGAGAGCCTGCTGGCTGCCGCGTGAGGTTGCGGCGGAGGCGCAGCAGGGCCGGGCCGCCTCAGTGCTGCTCGAAACGCTCGTAGCGTTTCTCGGTGCGCCGCTCCTCGCTTTCCACCGAACTCACGCGCGCGGCGGGCGGGCCGTGGCGCAGCCAGGACAGCATGCGGTCCACCTGGTTCGCGCTGCCCTGGATCACGGCCTCCACCGAGCCGTCCTCCATGTTGGCGACATAGCCGCGAATGCGAAGCGCGTGCGCCTGGCGCACCGTCGCGTGGCGAAAGCCCACGCCCTGCACCGTTCCGCGCACGCGCACGTAGTACGTTTCAAGGCGTGCATCCAGATCCGGTTCGCTCATCGTTCGTTCTCCCTTTGCGGTGCGTCCTGCGGTGCGTCCCGCATGCGTCCATTACGCCAGGCATTGTAGACGCCGCGCCGTGACTCTGCCGCCGCGCGCCACGTACAATCCCTGCCACGCCAGCGACGCACCGCGCCGCTCTTCGAACCCGCAAGCAAATCCAGAATGACCGACACCTCCCGCGCCAACAAGGACCTCGTGCTGATCACCGGCGCGTCCGGCTTCGTGGGCTCGGCCGTCGCCCGCATCGCGCAGGACAAAGGCTACGCCGTGCGCGTGCTGGTGCGCGCGACGAGCCCACGCAAGAATCTCGAGGCGCTCGACGCCGAAATCGTCACCGGCGACATGCGCGACGCCGCTTCGATGCGCAAGGCGCTAACCGGCGTGCGCTACCTCTTTCACGTCGCCGCCGACTATCGGCTCTGGGCACCCGACCCGCACGAGATCGAGCGCGCCAATCTCGAAGGCGCCGAAGCCACCATGCGCGCCGCGCTCGACGCAGGCGTGGAGCGCATCGTCTACACGAGCAGCGTGGCCACGCTCAAGGTCACGAGCTCGGGCAACTCCGCCGACGAAACCTCGCCGCTCACGGCGGACCAGGCCATCGGCGTGTACAAGCGCAGCAAGGTGCTCTCGGAGCGCGCCGTGGAGCGCATGATCGAGCGCGACGGCCTGCCCGCCGTGATCGTCAATCCGTCCACGCCGATCGGCCCGCGCGACGTGAAGCCCACGCCCACGGGCCGCATCATCGTCGAGGCCGCGACGGGCAAGATTCCCGCGTTCGTCGACACGGGGCTGAACCTCGTGCACGTCGACGATGTCGCGAACGGCCACTTCCTCGCGCTCGAGCACGGACGCATCGGCGAGCGCTATATCCTCGGCGGCGAGAACCTGCCGCTGCAGCAGATGCTGGCTGACATCGCGGGCATCGTGGGGCGCAAGCCGCCCACGATCGCGCTGCCGCGCTGGCCGCTCTATCCGCTCGCCATGGGTGCGGAGGCCGTGGCGCGCTTCACGAAGCGCGAGCCGTTCGTGACCGTCGACGCGCTCAAGATGTCGAAGAACAAGATGTACTTCACGTCGGCGAAGGCGGAGCGCGAGCTCGGCTACCGTGCGCGGCCTTATCGCCAGGGCCTCGAAGACGCGCTCGCGTGGTTCCGCGAGGCAGGGTATCTGGGCGCGAAATAAGCGCCGCGCGCCGCGCGCCGCGCGCCACGCACTGGCGGAGCAAATTGTTACAACTTTTGTTGCGACCTCATTACAACGTCGCGCGGGACACCCGCGTGCGCTGTAGGTAAAATCGCGGGTCTTACCAGAGAAGCCTCGCATGAATCTTCAAGATCAGATTGGCGCGCTCGACGCAGGCGTCGATCAGCTTATTCAGGCCGCCAGCGCCGCGCTTGCCTCTCGCGCAGCCGTTGCGGCAGCTCCCGAACCTGCTCTCGCGACGGCGCTTGCCGAGCCGCAAACGCCCGCCGTTGCGGCAGCGCCCGTGCCCGAGCCGCAGGCCGAACCCGCGGAATCTGCCGAACCCGCGGTGCAGGAAGCCCAAGCCCCGACGCCCACGCTGGAAGTCGGCCGCCCCTCGGCGAACGAGATCACGATGACGATCGGCGGCCAGACGGTATCGCTGCATCCGATGCAAGTGGGCCAATTGATCGAGGAGCTCGCGAACGCGCGCGCCTCGATGCAGCCCGAGCCGCCGCCCGCGATTCCGCAGGGCTGGCGCTTTGCTTCGACGAAGAACCCGATGATCGCCGTGCAGAAGCAGTCGAACGGCGACCGTCTGCTGGTCATGCGGCACACGGGTCACGGCTGGGTGCCGTTCGTGTTCTCGCCCGACATGATCGTGCAGATGTACATGATGCTGACGCAGCGCTGAGCGGCGGCGCCGGCATAGGTTCAGCGGCGGCGCAGCAGCACGGCGCCGGCCGCAACAATGACGCCCGAAATCGCGAAACTCAACGCAAGCAACAGACCCGCGACAACGGCTTCATGCCCTTCGATACCCACGGCGCCGAACAGGCCGAACTGACTTGAGGTTGTAAAAGCACTGCGCCGGCATTGCCGCTCCTGTCCGTCACGATCGCGCCAAGTTAAGTCGATACGCGTGTCGCAACAACAGAAGAAGCCAGATTTACCCCACCCACGTCAAAAACGACGAGACCCGCCCCGCTCGCTCACCGCCCCTGCACCGGCGCCTGCACGCGCGCCTTCCACTGCCCGCCCTTGCCGCGCCAGAAGCGCCACGCCGAAGCGAACGTGGCCCCCACATAAAACAGCGCGACGAGCGGCAAAAACGGTGCCCACAGCGGCGAACGGCGATAGTACGCGAGCATCGGCGCATAAGCGCAGCACATCAGCGCCCATGCCATCCACGCGGGCCAGCCGAGCGGACCGAGCACGAGCGCGACCACGGGCGGCGCGAGGTAGATCACCGTCATGCCGAGGATCGTGCCTGCGAGCTGCCACGCCGAGTAATGAAGCTGCGTGAACGCCGTGCGCGCGATCATGTTCCAGATGTCCTTCCAGGAATCGTAGGGGCGCAGCGAGACGCTCTTCGCCGCCACGTCGAGGCGGATCGGATGATGGCCTTCGCCGCGATGCTTGATGCGCGCGGCCAGACTGCAATCGTCGATGAGCTCGGCGCGGATCGACTCGATGCCGCCCGCTTCCTCCAGCGCCTTGCGGCGCACCAGCATGCAGCCGCCCGCCGCCGCCGCCGTCTTGTTGCGCGGATTGTTGACCCACGAGAACGGGTAGAGCTTCGCGAAAAAGAACACGAATGCCGGGATCAGCGCCTTCTCCCAGAACGAGTCGCAGCGCAGGCGCACCATCAGCGAGACGAGGTCGCGCTGCTCGGCCTGCGCGCGCACCACGAGTTGCGCGAGGGCCTCGGGCGGATGGCCGATGTCGGCGTCGGTCAGGAGCAGATAGTCGGCGTTCAGGCCCAGCGTGCGCACCGCCTCGATGCCCTGCGACTGCGCCCACACCTTGCCGGACCAGCCCGCAGGCAGCGGCTTCGCGCTCACCACCGTGAGCTTTTCCGGGCATTGCAGCGCGAGCGCGGCGGCGCGTGCGGCTTCTGCAGTGCCGTCGGTGCTGTGGTCGTCGATCACGATGACGTGAAACTCGCCGCCGTAGTCCTGCTGGAGCAGCGATGCGACAGCCTCGCCGATCGCGTCCGCCTCGTTGCGCGCCGGCACCACGGCGCACGCCGCCGGCCAGCCCGCCGCGGGCTCGACCAGGGGCAGCGGCGCGGCGGGACGCGCGCGCCAGAAGCCGCCCCGCGCGAACAGCAGCACGAGCCAGATCAGCAGAGAAAGACAGGACACGGCAAAGAGGATCGTTGTCATCATGCGTTGTTGCTCTCTATCGAAGGCGCCCCCAGGCGGCGCGACAGCCACATTGCGCCGGTGCGCAGCAGCACCACGGCCCAGTCGGCCGCGCCCAGCCGGGGCCGCGCGCGAAACACGTCGTAGCCGCTGCGCTCGATGATCTCCAGCATGCGCAAGCCGCCATGCACGACGCTGCACAACTCGAGCCCGAAGCGGCCCGGCACGCGCAGCGCGAGCGGCGCGCCGCTCAGCATGAGCGCGCGCGCGTGCGCCACTTCGTGCGCCATCAGCGCGCGCCAGGCGTCGTCCACCCGGCCCGCGGCGATCTGCGCGTCGCTCACCTGCATGCGCTCGCGGTCGGCCTGCGGGAGATAGATGCGGCCCCGGCTCCAGTCGGCCCGCACGTCCTGCAAGAAAGTGATGAGCTGCAAGGCGGTGCAGATGGCGTCGGAATCGGCGAGATTCTCGGGCGTGGCCTCGTCGATCAGGTGCAGCATCAGGCGCCCGATCGGGTTGGCCGAGCGGCGGCAAAAATCGAGCAGATCGTGGCGGTCGGCGTAACGCGTGGTGCGGATGTCCTGATCGAACGCCGAGACCAGGTCGTAGAACGGCTCCAGCGGCAGCCGGCATTGGTACATCACTTTCGCGAGCCGCGCGAACAGCGCGGGGTGCACGGGCGCGAGACGCCCTTGCGCCACGGCGTCGAGCCCGGCGCGAAAGTCGGCGAGGCGCAGATGGCGCTCTTCGACGCTCCAGTCGCCTTCGTCGGCGATGTCGTCGAGGGTGCGCGCGACATGGTAGATCACGCCGACAGGCGCTCTGAGCGCCTTCGGCAGCAAAATGCGCGCTACCGGAAAATCGTCGTGTTGGTCGGGTTCCATGAAGCGTCCAGATTGGGGTCGGTCCCGCACGACGCAGGCCGGCCGATGCGCGGGGACGTTAGTTTAAGGGTTCCCGCATCATGTTGCACTGCGCAAGGTAGCCGAGGCCGCCATGGGCCGTCTAGCGGCAAGGCCTTCGCGCCGCCGAAAAGCGCATGAAAAAAAGGGGCCACGCTGATTGGCGTCGTATGCACGCCGCACCTTCCCGCGCGCCGCGCAGCAAAGCGGCGGCGAAGGGGTTAAAATGCGCGTCTGGTTTTTTCCGCCCCGCCTTTCTGCGGATACGTGCGGATCTCAGCACCTTATTAATATGATGGCCGCGGCGAACGGGTCTTTCACGGCTTGTTCGAAAATCCGCGGCAGTCGGAGTTCGCCACCTTATGCGAGTCATCCTTGCTCAACCCCGCGGCTTTTGTGCGGGGGTTGTCCGCGCTATCGAGATCGTCGACCGCGCATTGCAGAAACACGGCGCGCCGGTCTACGTGCGCCATGAAATCGTCCACAATCGCCACGTGGTCGAAAACCTGCGTAACAAGGGCGCGCGTTTCGTGGAAGAGCTCGACGAAGTGCCCGAGGGCGCGGTCGCCATTTTCAGCGCCCACGGCGTGGCCAAGACGGTCGAGCAGGCCGCCGACGAACGCGGCCTCGACGTGCTGGATGCAACCTGTCCGCTCGTCACCAAGGTTCACGTGCAGGGCCGCCAGTACGTCGCGGCTGGCCGCACGCTGATCCTGATCGGCCACGCCGGTCACCCGGAAGTGGAAGGCACGATCGGCCAGATTCCCGGCACCGTGCTGCTGGTGCAGAGCGAAGCCGATGTGGCGAAGCTCGACCTGCCGCTCGACGCGCCGCTCGCCTACGTGACGCAGACCACGCTGTCGGTGGACGACACGCGCGGCATCATCGACGCGCTAATCACCCGCTTTTCCGACATCGTCGGCCCGGACACGCGCGACATCTGCTATGCCACGCAAAACCGCCAGGCCGCGGTGCGCGAATTGTCCATCCAGGTGGACGTGCTGCTGGTGGTGGGCGCGACCAACAGTTCGAACTCGAATCGCCTGCGCGAGATCGGCAGCGAAACGGGCGTGGCGAGCTATCTCGTCGCAGACGGCTCGGAAGTGAAGCCCGAGTGGTTTGCCAACGCGCAAACCGTGGGCATCACGGCCGGTGCGTCGGCGCCCGAGGAAATGGTGGAAAACGTGATTGACGCGCTGCGCGCGTTGGGGCCTGTCGAGGTCTCGACGATGGCGGGCCGTGAAGAAAAAGTCGAATTCAAGCTGCCGTCGAAGCTGTTGCAACCGCTCGTCGCGCGCGAAGTTTAAGGAGGACACGCTTTGTCTATTCCGCTGCTACAAAAAGTCCGCGTTGGCTCGTACATCTTTCGCCAGCATTTCAGCGGCAACAAGCGCTATCCGCTCGCGCTGATGCTCGAGCCGCTGTTCCGCTGCAACCTGGCCTGCAACGGCTGCGGCAAGATCGACTATCCGGATCCCATCCTGAACCAGCGCCTGTCGCTGGCAGAGTGCCTGGAAGCCGTCGACGAGTGCGGCGCGCCGGTCGTCTCCATTGCAGGCGGCGAGCCGCTCCTGCACAAAGAAATGCCGCAGATCGTCAAGGGCATCATGGCGCGCAAGAAGTTCGTGTACCTGTGCACGAACGCGCTGCTGATGGAAAAGAAGATGGACGACTACGAGCCGAGCCCGTACTTCGTCTGGTCGGTGCACCTCGACGGCGACCGCGAAACGCACGACCACATGGTTTCCCAGGAAGGCACCTATGACAAGGCCGTCGCGGCCATCAAGGAAGCCAAGCGCCGCGGTTTCCGCGTGAACATCAACTGCACGCTGTTCAACGACGCCGTGCCCGAGCGCGTGGCGAAGTTCTTCGACACGGTCGGCGAGATCGGCGTCGACGGCATCACGGTGTCGCCGGGCTATGCGTATGAGCGCGCACCGGACCAGCAGCACTTCCTGAACCGCGAGAAAACCAAGAACCTGTTCCGCGAGATCTTCAAGCGCGGCAACAACGGCAAGAAGTGGTCGTTCAGCCAGTCGAGCCTGTTCCTCGACTTCCTGGCCGGCAACCAGACCTACGAATGCACGCCGTGGGGCAACCCGGCGCGCACGGTGTTCGGCTGGCAAAAGCCCTGCTATCTGGTCGGCGAAGGTTACGTGAAGACCTTCAAGGAACTGATGGAAACGACCGACTGGGACAAGTACGGCACGGGCAAGTACGAGAAGTGCGCGAACTGCATGGTTCACTGCGGCTTCGAGGCCACTGCCGTGCTGGACACGGTCTCGCATCCGCTCAAGGCCATGAAGGTCGCGATGAGCGGCCCGAAGACCGAAGGCGCGTTCGCCAAGGACATCCCGCTCGACGGCCAGCGTCCGGCCGAGTACGTGTTCTCGCGTCACGTCGAGATCAAGCTCGAAGAGATCAAGAACGCGGCCAAGACAAAAAAAGCCGCGACCGTCGCGGCAAGCTAAGCGGCCCAGACTCAGTGCTCGAAAGGGCGCAACGGTTCACACCGTTGCGCCCTTTCTGTTTTTGTTGCGGCAGATCGCAGCGGCGCGAGAACAGGCGTTTTCGGGATGGTGAGGCGGCCACAATGCCGGGTTTCCCATCTACCGGACGCCGCGCCCGGTCCCGCGATGCGCCCGCGCGCGCCGCCGGCCCGGCCCCGCCGATCGCCACCATGGCTCCACTCTACGACGACACCCTCGCCGCCTGGCGCACCGGGCAGCTGGCCGAGGCCGAGCAGCACTGCCGAGCCTTGCTCGCGCAAGCGCCGGGTCACGCGCAGGCGCTGCATCTGTCCACCCTGATCGCGCACCAGCAAGGCCGCGCGGCCGAAGCCGCAGCGCTGTTGCGCGAGGCGCTCGCGCCACACCAGGATGCGCAGCGCCTCGTCGATCTCGCCCACGCCTTGCGCTCGCAAGGCCGCATCGACGACACGCGCGCCGCGCTGCGCCGCGCGCTCGCGCTCGATCCCACGCTGGCCGCCGCGCACTTCTACCTGGCCAATACCTTCGGCCCCGACGACGCCGCGCAAACCGACGCCCATCTGCGCGCGGCCATCTGCCTCGATCCGGCGCTCGCGGAAGCGCACAACAACCTCGGCAATCTGCTGCGCACGACGCAGCCCAAGGAAGCGCGCGCGGCGTTCGAGCAAGCAATCGCGCTGCGCCCCGATTTCATGCACGCGCATTTCAACCTCGGCACGCTGCTGGTGTCGATGCAACCCGAAGCCGCCGAAGCCGCCGAGGCCGCGCTACGCCGCGCGCTCGAACTCGATCCGGACTTCGCCCCCGCGTGGAACCGTCTCGGGAAACTGCTTTCCGTGGCGCATCCCGACGAAGCCGAAGCCGCGCTGCGCCGCGCGATCGAGCTGGACCCCGCGCTGGCGGCGGCGCACTTCAACCTTGGCAACCTGCTCTGCGAGCGCCGCCCCGACGAAGCGGCGCAGGCCTTCCAGCGCGCGGTGGCGATCAAGCCGGATTTCGCCATCGCGTGGGTCAATCTCTCGCACTTGCTGGCGAAGACGGAACCCGGGCAAGCCGAAGCAGCGGCGCGCAAGGCCATCGCGCTCGACCCCGGGCTCGCGGACGCGCATTACAACCTCGGCACGCTGATCGGCGTCACGCACCCCGACGAGGCCGCCGACGCACTGCGCCGCGCCGTTGCCCTACAGCCCGACCATCTGCTCGCGTGGCATCACCTCGGCCTCGTGCTGAAGGGCGAGCGGCTGGGCGAGGCCGAAGCCGCACTGCATCGCGCGATCGAGCTCGATCCTGCCGACCCGGCCGGACACGCGGCGCTCGGCAACGTGCTGCTCGACATGGGGCGGCTCGACGAATCGGTGGCTTCGTACCAGAAGGCGGTGGCGCTCGCGGCAGCGCAGGAATCCGCAGGCAAGGACAACCGCAACGGCAGCGACAGCGACAGCAACCGCGACGCCGTCATCGCGCATGGCGACCTGATCTTCACGCTCGCCTTTCAGACCGACGACCCGCAGGTGCTGCTCGACGAATGCCGGCGTTTCGCGGCGCGCTACGAGCCGTCGCTGCTCGAGGCGGCGCGCGCGCAGCCGCCGCATGCCAACGACCGCGCACCCGGGCGGCGCTTGCGCATCGGTTATGTTTCACCCGATTTTCGTTCGCATTGCCAGGCGCTTTTCACGGCGCCGCTGTTCTCGCACCACGACCGCGCGGCGTTCGAGATCGTCTGCTATGCGAGCGTCCCGAAGCCCGACGCTCTGACACAGCACCTCAAAAGCTTCGTCGATGTCTGGCGCGACGTGCACACGCTCGGCGACGCGGCGCTCGCGCAGCAGATCCGCGAGGACCGCATCGACATCCTCGTCGACCTCACGATGCATATGGCCGGCGGACGGCGCCTGCTGTTCGCGCGGCGGCCCGCGCCAGTGCAGGTCGCGTGGCTCGCGTATCCGGGCACGACCGGCAGCGCGGCGATGGATTACCGGCTCACCGACCCGTGGCTCGACCCCGTCGGCGAGCCCGGCCGCGACGCGCTCTACAGCGAGCGCTCGCTGCGCCTGCCGGATGCATTCTGGTGCTACGACGCGCAGGCCGCCGGGCTCGAAGTCAACGCATTGCCGGCGGCGGGCGGCGCGCCGTTCACCTTCGGCTGCCTGAACAATCCGGCCAAGATCAGCGACCACGCGCTGCGCCTGTGGAGCCGCGTGCTGGCCGCCGTGCCGCACGCGCGCCTGCTGTTGCTTGCGCCCCCGGGCGCGCCGCGCGAGCGGCTCAGGACGCGCGCGCAGGAGCGGGGCATCGACGCGGAGCGCATGGCGTTCGTCGGCCATCAGGCGCGCCGGCTATATCTGGAGACCTACCACCGCATCGATATGGCGCTCGACTCGTTTCCGTATAACGGGCACACCACGAGCCTCGACGCGTCGTGGATGGGCGTGCCCGTCGTCACGCGCACGGGACGCTCGGCGGCGAGCCGGGGCGGTTTAAGCATCGCGGCGAATCTCGGCCTGCCCGAGCTCGTCGCGCACACCGACGCAGACTTCGTGCGCATCGCCGTCGACCTCGCGCGCGATCTGTCGCGTCTGGCCGCGTTGCGCGCGGGGCTGCGCGCGCGCCTGGAGGCGTCGCCGCTCATGGATGCGCCGCGCTTTGCCGCGAATATCGAAAACGCGTATCGGCAAATGTGGCAGGCCTGGTGCGACGCTCAGGAAGCGCGGCGAGCGGCGCGCGTGTCATCGCCGGAATAGCTCGCCGCATCGCGGCGGCGCGGCGCCGCTTTCACTTCGGTCACTTCGACTTCGCTCCGAAGGGCGAAACCAGCAGCGCCTTCGCCGCTTTCATCACCTTCATCGCCTTCGCCACGGTCTTGGTCAGGGTCGCGCTCGTACCCGTAACCGCGCTCGTGCGGGTCGCGGTCATGACCGTGGCCGTCACCGGCGGCGTCCAGCGGTACACCACGATGCTCGTGCCGTTGTAGTTGTCCTTGGTCACGACGTACTCGCCGGTCGAGCGGAGATACGCGCGCAGACCATACATCGAATCCACGTCGTTGCCCACGTAGACCGTGTTCGTGCTGCTGTCGATGAGCGTGGTGTCGAGCGCGCCTGTGGTGAGGTTGAAGGCGTCGATGTTGGGCACCGTGTGCACATAGCCCACGAACAGCTCGTTGCCGGCGGCCGTGATCGACTTGGGATTCGCGCTCGTAAGGGTGATCACCGGATTCGGCGCGCCCGTATTGCCGGCGAGCCAGCCGTGATAGACCTCCACGCGCGAGCCCACCGCGGTCCAGTCGGTGCTGCCGGTGATGCCCGCGAGCACCATCGTGTCGCTTTCGGGCAGGTAGATGATGCGCGTGAGGCGTCCAATCGTGCTCGGGATCGGCGTGGTGATCGCGGCGGCGCCCCACAGCGGCTTGCCGTTCGCATCGAAGCCGGTCAGCGGATAGTGGGATATCACGTTGGTCTTGTCGAGCCCCACCCAGAGATCGCCCTTGCTGTCGAGGCAAAAGCCATTACGAACCGGCGCCGTCGTATTGAATGCCGGCCCCGGCAGCGTGTAGTCGGGAATGGCGATATAGCCGCTCGCTGCATTGAAATGGAAGAAGTAGAACGTATCGGGGTTCTGGCCGGCGGCCACGAGAATGCGCTGCCCATTCACGCTCGCAACCTGTGCGAAATGTTCGCCGCGCGCAGGGTCGGCGAGATTGATGCGCGGGTCGTTCGGATACGTGATCGGGTCGATCGTGTTGGCCACGAAGGTGCCGCCAGCCGTGCCCGCGTAGAGGTTCATGCCGCCGTAGAAACGCGCGCCGTCGGTGGCCGGGTCGGGCGCGCCGTTGCCTTCGAAGTTGAGCGACTGGAGCATCCAGCGCAGATTGCCCGCGCCATCGTAGGCGTGAAGGTCGGTGCCGCCGTTGCGGCCGAGATCCCACGAGCCGCCCCAGGGATTGTTCAGCACGTACAGCGTGCCCGCGGTGTCCTTGCCAATGCCGGCCACGCGCGTGAAGCGTTTGGCGCCCACCTGGCCCTTGATGCCGGTGGTCGTGTCGAGATAGCCGCCCTGCACGCCGAAGGTGCCCGCGAAAGAAGGCGCGCCCGTGACGCTGTAGATCTTGATGTTCATGTCGGGGCCGGAGTCGCCGATCATCAACTGCGCGTTCTGCGCATCGAAATACAGCGACGACGGCCGCGCGCCGGAAGCCAGCTGAATGGTATTCAGCAGCTGGCCGCCGGGGCTGAACTCGAGCACCGCGCCCGCACTCCTTTGCGCGACCCAGAGATTGCCGAGCGCGTCCACCGCCAGCGCGCCCGGCCCCGTCACGCCGATGTCGCTTTGCCAGACGCCGGCCGTGGTGTACACGCGCACGCGGTTGCCGGGGAAGTCGCTGGCGTAGAGCAGCGAACCCGAGGTCGCGAGCCCGGTGACGACATCGGCGAGCTTCTCGGTCGTGTCGGCGCTCACGCCGATGAGCAGATCGCGCGCACCGCTAGAGCGGTTGTATCGCCCGACGCTGCCGCTGCCGTAGCTCGCGTTGTACTGCATCGCGACGAACAGCGACGTGGCGTTGCCCGTGATCGCACCGCCCTGGAAATCGGCGTGGCCGCCAATCGAGCCTGCGCTCTGGCCGTTCTGATAAATAGCCACGCCGCCTTCGTTTTCGTCCCACATCGACGCGGTGTAAATCACGCCTTCGGGCGCGACCCACATCGAGCGGGCCACGTTGCCCACGCGCGTCGTGCTGGTGCCGTAGGTGTTGGCCACCCAGTCGGTCGAGTATTGCGCTTCGCAAACGGGTGCAACCGTTGCGGCGAGGATGAGCGCAAGCCATGCGGCGCCCAGTCGGTGCAGGATCATGAGAGATTTCTTTGTGCAACGCCGTGCTGTACAGGCGTTCGAGGTGAGGTGTTGCCGTCCCCGGCAAGCTTGCAATCCGCTTCCCGACGATTCGAATCAGGGCACGACGTTGGGTACGCCATGACACATCGAATTGGTGTGGAATCTGGTTCAAGTTAACGGCGACGGACAGCAGGAGTTGAGCGTATCGAAGCATAAAAAAAGCGCGATGGATTTTGCCATCGCGCTTTTTGACGAGCATCGCCAGCTCGTCGAACGGGTTCGCTCAGCCAGTCTTCAGCAGCATTTCCCCGCGCCTGAACCATAGCGCGCGTTCTGCCGCTCGCGGAAAAACTCCTCGTAGGTCATGACCGGCCGGTCGGGATGCGTCGCGCGCATGTGCGCGACGTAGCCCTCGTAGTCCGGCAGCCCCACCATCAGGCGCATGGCCTGGCCCAGATAGCGGCCCGCCGTCTGCACGTTGTCGCGAAGTCCCGAGAACATGATGCGCTCCTTGCGGCCAGGGCCCTAGTGCACGCCGTGCCGTGCAGCGATGGCCGCACCGCCTGCCGGCATCGCCTCGTACGGCGTTTCCTGCGCGGTCGGGCGGTCGCTGCGGCGTGCGCGCGCAATCGCAATCAGCCCGTACACCACGATGCTCGCCACCACGAAGATGAACAGGCCGGACAGCGCCGCGTCCACGTAGTCGTTGAAGATCATGCGCTGCATCTGCTCCAGCGACTTCGCGGGCGCGACGATCTTGCCGTCGGCGAGCGCCGCCGAGAGCTTCTGTGCGTGCGCGACGAAGCTCACCTTCGGGTTGCTGTCGAAGATCTTCTGCCAGCCGGCCGTGAGCGTGCAGATCAGCAGCCAGAGCGTGGGCAGCGCCGTGACCCAGGCGAACTTCTCGCGCTTCATCTTGAAGAGCACGACCGTCGCGAGCATCAGCGCAATGCCGGCGAGCATCTGGTTCGAGATGCCGAACAGCGGCCACAGCGTGTTGATGCCGCCGAGCGGATCGACCACGCCCTGATAGAGGAAGTAGCCCCACGCAGCCACGCACAGGGCGGTAGCAACGAGGTTCGCGACCAGCGAATCCGTGCGCTTGAGCGACGGGTGGAACGTGCCGAGCAAATCCTGCAGCATGAAGCGGCCCGCGCGCGTGCCCGCGTCGACGGCGGTCAGGATGAACAGCGCTTCGAAGAGGATGGCGAAGTGATACCAGAACGCCATCATCGCTTCGCCGCCGATCACCTGGTGCAGGATCTGCGCCATGCCCACGGCCAGCGTGGGCGCGCCGCCCGCGCGCGCGATGATGGTGGTCTCGCCCACGGCTTGCGCGGTGTGCGTGAGCATGTCCGGCGTGAGCGCGAAGCCCCACTGGCCCACGGTTTGCGCGACGGCGTCCGGCGTCGTGCCGAGCACGGCGAGCGGCGCGTTCATCGCGAAGTACACGCCCGGCTCGATCACCGAAGCGGCCACCAGCGCCATGATCGCGACGAACGATTCCATCAGCATCGCGCCATAGCCGATGAAACGCGCGTTGGTTTCGTTATCGAGCATCTTGGGCGTGGTGCCCGACGAGATCAGCGCATGGAAGCCCGAGACCGAGCCGCACGCGATCGTGATGAAGAGGAACGGGAACAGGTTGCCCGACCAGACCGGGCCGGTGCCGTCGATGAACTTCGTGAAGGCCGGCATCTTCAGTTCCGGCGCGACGATCAGAATGCCGATCGCGAGCGCGAGAATCGTGCCGATCTTCAGGAACGTCGAGAGGTAATCGCGCGGCGCGAGCAGCAGCCAGATCGGCAGCACCGATGCCACGAAGCCGTAGCCGATCAGGATCCACGTGAGCTGCGTGCCCGTGAACGTGAACCAGGCCGCGAGCGTGGGCGAATCGTGCACATGCTGGCCGAACGCGATGGCGGCCATCAGCAGCACGAAGCCGATGATCGAGATCTCGCCGATCTTGCCCGGGCGGATGTAGCGCACGTAGAGGCCCATGAAGATCGCGATGGGAATCGTCGCGGCCACGGTGAACGTGCCCCACGGCGAGTTCGTGAGCGCCTTCACCACGATCAGCGCGAGCACCGCGAGAATGATGATCATGATGAGGAAGGTGCCGAACAGCGCGATCACGCCGGGGATGGGGCCGAGCTCCATCTTCACGAGGTCGCCGAGCGAGCGGCCGTCGCGGCGCGTGGAGAGGAACAGCACCACGAAGTCCTGCACCGCGCCCGCGAACACCACGCCCGCGAGAATCCACAGCATGCCGGGCATGTAGCCCATCTGCGCGGCCAGCACCGGGCCCACCAGCGGGCCCGCGCCCGCGATGGCCGCGAAGTGGTGGCCGAACAGCACGTACTTGTTGGTGGGCACGTAGTCGAGCCCGTCGTTGTGGCGCACGGCCGGCGTCATGCGCAGGCCGTCGAGCTGCACGACGGCGGTGGCGATGAAGCGGCTGTAGAAGCGATACGCGATCAGATAGACGCACACCGCGCAGATCACGATCCACAGTGCGCTGATGCGCTCGCCGTGCGCGAGTGCGATGGTGCCGAACGCGAATGCGCCGAGCAGCGCGACTAGTGTCCAGACGATCAGGCTGGTTGTCCGACTCATGCCGTCTCCTGTCTTATGGTTGGTTTTAAGCCCATGGGGGCGATGCCCGCTGAGGACCGCCACCCGTCATGCATCGACGACATGTGGCGCGCAGCATGGCGCACTGCGCCATGTAATGGCCGTGTAGTATTCGCCTTCGCGCCGCGCGCCACAACCGGACAACTACGTAAGCAATCTACGTACAACTACGTAGGTTAGTCGAAGTTAGTCCAAGCTCAAGGACAGGTGTAGCCCAACCGCAAGGCCTCGCGCACCGGCGCCATCTGCCGTGGAGAGTCCGCCAGCACCGCATCCACGCCCGCGCAGGCCGCTGCGCGGTAGTCGGCTTCGTTGTTGACGGCGATCGCCACGATATGCACGCCGGGGTTCGTGCGGAAGCACCGAACCGCGTCGGGCGACCAGAGCGTGGCGTCCGCCACCGTCGAACGCGCTTCGCCGAGTGTGAACTGCTCGACGAGATCGACCTGGCGG
Organism: Paraburkholderia sp. A3BS-1L; assembly: GCF_051125215.1. Lineage (NCBI taxonomy): Bacteria > Pseudomonadati > Pseudomonadota > Betaproteobacteria > Burkholderiales > Burkholderiaceae > Paraburkholderia > Paraburkholderia sp. A3BS-1L. The sequence continues at coordinate 279,279 of NZ_CP120443.1, forward strand.
CGCCATTCGAAGCCGGTCCACGCATTCGCGGGCGGCGGCGCCTCGCAGCGATGCGCGAGCGCGGCAGTGGCAAGCCGCCCGCGCGTGGCGTCGCGCGACTCGAACAGGCGCGCGCGCGGCCACGCGGCAAACGCCTGCTGGTAGCTCGCATCGGTCGAATAGATCTGCACACGCTCCCACGCGCCGGCCTGATCGAGCACGTGCGCCACGGCGGCTGCCTGCGGCGCCGCGGGCAAGGCCTTCATGTCGAGCATGACGGGCACCTCCGGCGGTATCGCCGCGAGCGCGTCCGCAAGCGTGGGAATGCCGACGGGTGCGCTGCGGTACGGGTAGGCGTCGCGGCCGGACGCGTCCAGCGTCTTGAACTGCCAGCCCGCGTTGATGTGCGCGAGCTCCGCAGCACTTTTCGAAGCGACCGTGCCGCGCGCGTCGGTCAGCGCGGAAAGATCGGCGGGGCGGTAGAGGACTGGCACGCCATCGCTGCTCAACTGCACGGTGAGCCAGATGGCGTCGGCGCGATTCGCGAGCGCGGTACGGATGGCGATCATCGTGTTCTCGGGCGCGTCGCCGGTGCCGCCGCGATGGGCGATCAGTTGCGGAACGGCAACCTCCGTGTGCGTGATCGTGCGGGCCTCGGAGTTGCCGCCGCAGGCGTTGAGCAACAGCGCGGCGCAAGCGGCGACGCTCGCGAGCAGAGAGCGGATCAGTGGGGTCTGTCGAGTCATGGTGCGTCAGGTTCAAGGCCGCTCGGAACGGGGAAACAGCCAGCGCGACGGGGCAGGAGCGGTGCGGCCCTCGTTCGCCGCCGCATCATCGCCCGTAGCACAATCTCGAAAAATTCAGGTGCGCACCGCACTTCGTGCGCAGCCGTTATGCTTGCACACTTGGTATCCGAACGCCGCCATGCCCGCCCCATTTTTCTTCAACGACCGCCTGAAGACGAAGATCTTCCTGCTCGCGGTCGTGCCCTTTCTCGCCGCCATTGCCAGCATCGGCATCGGCGTGCGGCAGCAGGCGACCGCGCTCGCGCGCACGCAACACGCCACGATGCAGGCGGCGTTTCTGTCGAGCAAGGAAGTCGAGCTGCGCCATTACGTCGAGCTCGCCACGAGCGCCATCGCGCCGCTGTACGAAGCCAGCGAGAGCCGCACCACAGGCGCCGCCGATAGCATCGCCAGCAGCGTCGCCGAGCGCCAGCGCGCCGCGCTCGCCGTGCTGCAGAAGATGGACTTCGGCCCGGACGGCTATTTTTTCGTCTACGACATGCACGGCCGCTCGCTCATGCATCCGCGCGAGCCGGGCCTCGTCGGCCAGGATCTCTGGAACCTGCGCGACCCGCAGGGCGCGCTCACGATTCAGCAGCTCGTGACGGCAGCTTCGCACGGCGGCGGCTTCGTGCGCTACATGTGGCACCGGCCGTCGACGGGCAAGCTCGCGCCGAAGCTCGGCTATGTCGTCGGGCTGCGGCGCTGGGGCTGGATGGTCGGTACCGGCATCTATCTCGACGACGTCGAGTCCACGCTCGCACGCACCGACGAGCGCGCCTCGGCCAATATCGAGCGCACGCTGCAATGGCTTGGCATCATCGCGCTCGCGGGCGTAGGCGTGTTCGCGCTCGGCGCGCTCGTGCTCAACGTAAGCGAGTACCGCAGCACCGACGCGAAGCTCAAGCGCCTCGCGCAGCAAGTGGTGGAGTCGCAGGAGCAGGAGCGGGCGCGCCTCTCGCGCGAGCTGCACGACGGCATCAGCCAGATGCTGGTTTCCGCGAAGCTGCTGCTCGAATCGGCGCTTGCGCGCTTCGAACGCGGCGCGGCGCGCGTGCCCGCGGCGGAGGCCTCGCTGTCGACCGGTCTCGCGCGGCTTTCGGAGACGCTGCGCGAGGTACGCCGCATCTCGCACGCGCTGCGCCCGGCGATGCTCGACGATCTCGGCCTCGCCGCCGCGCTCGAGCAGCTGACGCGCGAGCTTGCCGAGGAATCGGAGATGGAGATCGGCTTCACGCAGTCGGGCGAGAAACCCGCCGCGAAACCGGGCGCGTTGCCCGCTGCAGGCGATGGCGATAGCGGCACGACCCCAGGCGCCGCGCCCTTGCCCGACGCCGTGAACACGGTGCTGTTCCGCATCGCCCAGGAAGCGCTCACCAACATCGTGAAGCACGCCGGCGCGCGGCGCGCCGCGCTCACGCTCGACGTCGCGCCCAACGGCGTGATGCTCACCATCGCCGACAATGGCCGGGGCTTCGACGTCGCGCACGCGCTCGCCGATCCGCGCGCGGGCATGGGCCTGCGCAACATGCGCGAGCGGCTCGAACCGCTCGGCGGGCGGCTCTCGGTCAGCTCGAAGCCGGGCCACACCGTGGTCGACGCCTGGGTGCCGATCGCACTCGCCAGCGCGGCCGCCAAGGCACGCGGCCTCCAGGGCAACGCACTGAAAAGAAACACACCATGAACGAACCAGGCAAACCGGCGCGCCTCATGCTCGTCGACGATCATCCGCTCGTGCGCGACGGCCTGCGTGCGCGCCTCGAAGCCGTGCCGGGCCTCGAAGTCGCGGGCGAGGCGGGCAACGCCGACGAGGCCATCGGGCTGGCCGCCGCGCTCGAGCCCGATCTCGCGCTGATGGACGTGGGCATGGCCGGCATGAACGGCATCGCGCTCGCGGGCATCTTTCACGAGCGCTTTCCGGCGATCCGCGTGCTGATGCTCTCGATGCACGACAACGTCGAATATGTGGCGCAAGCGGTGCGCGCGGGCGCGAGCGGTTATGTGCTCAAGGATTCGCCGGCCACCGAGATCGTGCGCGCAATCGAAGCGGTACTGGCCGGGCAGACGTATTTCAGCGCGGGGCTAGGCGTGCGCATGCTGCAGGCATCGCTGAAGGAAACGCCCATCGAGCGCCTCACGCCGCGCGAGCTCGACATTCTCGACGCGCTCGCCGAAGGCCTGTCGAGCAAGCAGATTGCACAGCGCGCCGGGCTATCGGTGCGCACGGTGGAGACGCACCGGCTCAATCTCAAGCGCAAGCTCGATATCGAAGGCCAGGCAGAACTGATCAAATTCGCGGTGGAGAACCGCAGAAAGCGGGAAGGCGCCTGAAGGTATCCAAAGATATCTGAAGGCGTACTTCCCGCGCAGCGCGCTTCGCCTTAGCCGCGCGCGTTGTGATCGACGAGATACTTGATGAGCCCGTCGATGCCGCCCTTGGCGATCTGGTCGGCGAACTGGGTCTGATAGACCTGGATGAGCCACGCACCCATCATGTTGATGTCGTAGATCTTCCAGCCGTTGGCGCCGCGCTCGAGGCGATAGTCGATGGCATCGTCGCCGCCGTTGCTGAGCACGTGCGACTGCACGACGGTGTCCTTCGCGCCCGCGCCCGTGTTGGACGGCACGAACTTGAAGGTGACCTGCGCGTCGCGCAGCTGCGAGAGCGATGAGGCGTAGGTCTTCACGAGCAGGAGCTGGAATTGCTCATACAGCTTTTGCTGCTGCTCCGGCGTGGCCGTGGTCCAGGCCTTGCCGATCGCGATGCGCGTGGTGCGCTTGAAGTCGGTGGCCGGCACGAAGTGGGTCTCGACCACGCTCGTGATCTTGTTCATGTCGCCGCCGCGCGCCTGCGGGTCGGCTTGCATCGCCTTCACGGTGCCTTCCACCGCGCTCTTGACGACGGCGTCCGGCGAGGATTGCGCGAGGGCGGTGCCAGAGACGCCCGACAGAAAGGCGGCGGCGAGAAATGCGGTCAGATAGCGTTTCATACGTGTTCTTGAGCGTTCTTGAACAGTGAATATCAGGCGCCGGCACGGCGGCCCGGAACAAGCCCGGCCCAACGTTCGATCGACGTTGAACCGGCCCCATCAGGCCCGATCCCGCCCCGACCGGGCCAGTATAACGGCTTTAGTGCATGGCTCGCGTGCGCAAGCCGCGCCCGGAGGAGCGAGGCCGGTATACTTGGGCGCTTTCCGTCAAGAATTTATCGACAAGGCCCCCTCGCCTTTATGCTGAAGCCATTCATCATCCACCTCGTCGCCTGGTCGGTTCGCCGCGCGGCGTGGGTCATCGCATTCGCGCTCGTCCTCGCCGCCTTGAGCGGCGTGTACGTCGCGAAGCACTTCAAGATCAATACGGACGTGAGCGGCCTCGTCGAGAACAAGGCCGAGTGGGCCGCGCTCAGCAACGCCAAGGACAAGGCGTTCCCGCAGCGCGGCGCGTCGCTGCTCGTGGTGGTCGAGGCGCAGGCGCCCGAGCTCGCCGACGCCGCCGCCGACAAGCTCGCCGAAGCGCTCAAGCAGGATGCGCACGAATTCAGCGCCGTTTCGCAGCCCGCGGGCGGGCCGTTCTTCGAGCACAACGGGCTCTTGTTCCCGCCCACCCAGACCGTGCTCTCCACCACGGGCCAGCTCGTGCAGGCGCGCCCGCTCGTGAACCAGCTCGCGAAGGATCCGAGCCTCGCCGGGCTCGCCGGCACGCTCACGACCACGCTGCAACTGCCCCTCACGATCGGCCAGGTGAAGCTGCCGCAAATGGCGTCGCTGCTCGGCAGCGCCGCCGGCGTAGTCGACCAGGTGCTGGCCGGCAAGCCCGCCGCGTTCTCGTGGCGCGCGCTCGTCGACAAGGATTCGGCCGCAAAGCCCGCGTTTGCATTCGTCACGGTTCAGCCCGTGCTGAATTTTGCGGCGCTCAAGGCCGGCGCGAGCGCCTCGCAGGCGATCCGCGACACCGCCGCGCGCCTGCATCTGGACACCGAATACGGCGCGCACGTGCGCCTGACCGGCGAGCAGCCGCTCGCCGACGAGGAGTTCGCTTCGGTGCAGGACGGCGCCGCGCTCAACGGCATCGTCACGGCCATCGTCGTGCTCGTGATCCTCTGGCTCGCGCTGCGCTCGGGACGCCTGATCGGCGCGGTGCTCGTCACGCTCGTGATCGGCCTCGTCATCACGGCCGCGCTCGGGCTCATGATGATCGGCTCGCTCAACATGCTGTCGGTCGCGTTCATGGTGCTGTTCGTGGGCCTCGGGGTCGACTTCGGCGTGCAGTTCGGCGTGAAGTATCGCGAGCATCGTTTCGAGGAGGAGCGCCTCGAAACGGCGCTGCTCAAGACCGCGCGCACCATCGGCGTGCCGCTCACGCTCGCCGCCATCGCCGTGGCGGAAAGTTTCTTTTCGTTCCTGCCGACCGCCTACAAGGGCCTCTCGGAGCTCGGCCAGATCGCCGGCGTGGGCATGTTCGTCGCGTACCTCGCGAACATGACGGTGTTCCCGGCGCTCATCAGCGTGTTCAAGCCCAAGGGTGAGCGCGCCTCGCCGGGCTTCCCGTTCCTCGCGCCAGTGGACACCTGGCTCGCCGGGCATCGCAAGCCGGTGCTGATCACCACCCTCATCGTGGTGCTGGGCGCGACGCCGCTGCTGCTGCATCTGCGCTTCGACTTCAATCCGCTGCACCTGAAAGACCCGCATACCGAGTCGATGGCCACGCTCATCGCGCTCAAGAACTCGCCGGTCATCTCGATCAACGATGTGAGCGCGCTCGCGCCCAATCTCGCGGAGGCCGACAAGATCGCCGCGAAGCTCGCGAAGCTGCCCGAAGTGGCCCGCGCCACCACGCTCAGCTCGCTGATCCCCGACGATCAACAGCAAAAGCTCATGCTGATCTCGAGCGCCGCGCAGCAACTGCTGCCCGCGCTCACGCAGCAGCCGTCCGCGCCCGTCACCGACGCCGTGCGCGTGGACACGCTCAAGCGCGCGGCGCGCCAGCTCGCGCTCGCGGCAGGCGATCACCCGGGACCGGGCGCCGCCGAGGCCAAGCATCTTTCCGACAGTCTCGTGAAGCTCGCGAACGCCGACGCCGCCACGCGCGACCGCGCCGAAGCCGCCTTCAGCCTGCCGCTCAAGCTCGCCTTCGCGCAGCTCGCGCGGCTGCTGCAGCCTTCGCCCATCACGCGCGAGAACCTGCCGCGCACGATGGTCGACGACTGGGTCTCGCCAGTCACGGGCCAGGCGATCGTGGATATCGCGCCGCGCGTGCCGGCCGGCGTCGACCCCAACGACGACATCATGCTCGCGCGCTTCGCGCATGCGGTGAAGCAAGCGGAGCCGAGCGCCATCGGCGGCCCGATCTCGATCCTGCATTCGGCGAACGTGATCATTCTCGCGTTCTTCCAGGCCGCGGGCTGGTCGGTGCTGCTCATCACGGCGCTCTTGTGGATCACGCTGCGCAACTTCAGCGACGTGCTGCGCACGCTGATTCCGCTGCTGGTTTCGGCGCTCGTGACGCTGGAGTTGTGCGTTGTGTTCGGCATCCAGCTCAATTTCGCCAACATCATCGCGCTTCCCCTGATGCTGGGCGTGGGCGTCGCATTCAAAATCTACTTCGTGATGGCGTGGCGCGCGGGGCAGACCGGCCTCCTGCAGTCGAGCCTCACGCATGCAGTGCTGTTCTCGGCCGCCACCACGGCGACAGCATTCGGCAGCCTGTGGCTTTCGCATCATCCGGGCACCTCGAGCATGGGCAAGCTGCTCGCGCTGTCGCTGTTTTGCACGCTGATCGGCGCAGTGGTGTTCCAGCCGGTGTTGATGGGCAAGCCGCGCGCAAAGCGCGCACGAGCGCAAATCCAGGGGATTGATCAATGAAGAAAAAACAAGCCGCGCTCACGATGGCGGCGGCGAGCCTGGTGCTCCTCGTGACCTCGGGCTGCGCCACGGGCCCCGAGCGCAAGCCGGGCGACCCGTTCGAGCCCGCGAATCGCGCGATTTTCACGTTCAACGACAAACTCGACACCTACATCGCGCAGCCAATCGCGAAGGGCTATCAGAAGGTGACGCCGAAGCCGGTGCGCCAGGCGATCACGAACTTCTTCTCGAACCTCGGCGACGCGAGCAATTTTGCCAACAACCTGCTGCAGCTGAAGATCACCGACGCCACCCAGGATCTCATGCGGATGGCGATCAATTCGACCTTCGGGCTGGGCGGCCTGATCGACTTCGCCACGCTCGCGGGGCTGCCGAAGCACCATCAGGACTTCGGCCTCACGCTCGGCCACTACGGCGTGCCGGCCGGCCCGTACCTCGTGCTGCCCCTGTTCGGGCCGAGCGACGTGCGCGACGGCATCGGCATGGGCGTGGACGTGAAGTTCAACGTCATCAATTACTTTCAGCCCGCGGTGCGCAACCCGTTCTACATCATGCAGTTCGTGAGCGCGCGCTCGGACCTGCTTGGCGCGACCGATCTGCTCAAGCAGGCCGCGCTCGACCCGTATTCGTTCGTGCGCGATGCATACAGCCAGCAGCGCCAGTCGCTGATTCGCGGCTCGCAGAACAATGCACCGCCGCCGAATTACGGCGATCCGGACGCGGAGGGGACTGAAGGCGCTGGGGGCGCGTCGGGTGCCGCTGGCGCTGCCGGGGCCGCCGGGGCCGCCGGGGCCGCTGGTGGATCGGGCAAGCCGGGCAACAGCAACCTGCCGAATTACGAGGATCCGGGCGAGTCGGGCGGTTCGCCGGATGGGGCGGGTTCGGGCGCCAAGGGCGGATCGGGCGGATCGAGCGGATCGGGTGCTTCGAACAACGGGCTGCCGAACTACGAGGATCCGGGCGAGTCGACGGGCGTCGCCGGCGCGGCGACTGCGACTGCGACTGCGGCGAGCGGCGCGACGGCTGCCGCGCCCGCACCATCGGCATCCGCACCCGTGGCGGCCTCGGCTGCTGCTCCCGCGTCGGCGGTTTCGGCTCCGTGACATGGGGTGGCGCGCTTGCGCCACCGTGACGCCTTCTCCAGGCCCCCCGGTCATCCGATGCCCGCACCGCCCAGCAGCCAACTCACTCCGGAAAAAACGCGCCAGAGGCCGTCAGCACGCGCCGCGCCGCCGTAAGCGTCTTGCGCGCCGCGCCGGCGTCGGCGGCCACGCGCAGCAGGCCGCCCAGTTGCAGGGGATCGCGCGCGAGTTCGCGCAGAATCGGCAGAACGGCCGTGGAGCCGTCGTCGCGCAAGCCGGCCATCGCGGCCTTCGGCAGGCTGCGCCAGGCCGGATCCACCACCGCGCGGCAGACCGCGAACGGCAGGCCGCGTGCCGCGGCGGCAGCCGCAGCCAGATGCGACTCCATGTCGACAGCGAGCGCGCCGCCGCTCGACCGGTGCAGCGCCGCTTTGTCCGCCGCGCCGGTGAGCGGCGCTGACACGGCGGCCTCCACGCCGCGCCGCATGCGCGCGGCCAGCGGCGAGTCGAGCAGCGCCGCCGCCATGCGCTTGCTCCACACCGCATCGCAGGCGATGCGGCCGAGCGGACCGTCCACGGCGTCGGCAATGATGAGCGTGCCCGGTTCGAGATCCGGCCCGAGGCCGCCCGCCGTGCCGAAGCTGATCACGCCCGCTGCGCCGCGATCGAGCGCCGCCGCGAGCGCGCGTTCGAGCAGATCGGCGCGCGCGGCGTAGACCGCCGCAATGCCATCGCCGCCCTTGCCCGCCGCGATGCTTGCCTCGAAGGCCATGCCGGTCACGGCGATCACGGGCAGCGTGGCTGGCGTGCCATTCGTGCTTTTCGTGCGTTGCACGCGCGCTGCGGTGATGGCGGTTGCAGGTTCCACGGCCATCGTCACAAACCGGCCGTGACGTGCGTGGCGCCGTCGCGCTTGAGGTTGCGGTAGCGCGCCAGCGCCCACAGCGGGAAGAACTTGCGGTAGCCGTGGTAGCGCAGATAGAACACGCGCGGAAAGCCCGTGGCCGTGAAGCGCGTTTCGTCCCACAAGCCGTGCTCGCGCTGCGTGGCCTGCAGCCACGCCACGCCGCGCGCGACGGCCGGATGGTTCACCTCGCCCGCCGCCATCAGGCCGAGCAGCGCCCACGCCGTTTGCGACGCGGTGCTCGGCGCGCGCTCGTAGCCGCGGTATTCGAGCTTGTAGCTGGTGCCGTCCTCGCCCCAGCCGCCGTCGTCGTTCTGGATGCCGACGAGCCACTGCGCCGCGCGCTTCATGCGCGAATCGGTGTGCGCGAGGCCCGCGGCGTTCAGCGCGCACAGCGCCGTCCAGGTGCCGTAGATATAGTTCATGCCCCAGCGGCCGTACCAGCTGCCATCGGCTTCCTGCTCGGCGAGGAGGTAGTTGAAGGCGCGCTGCGCCGGCTCGCTCGTCGCGGGCAATTCGCCGAGCTGCGCGAGCATCGAGAGGCAGCGGCCCGAGACGTCGGCCGTCGGCGGATCGAGCAGCGCGCCGTGATCCGAGAACGGAATGCTGTTCAGGTACTCGTGCGTGTTTTCCGGCTCGAACGCGCCCCAGCCGCCATTTCCGCTCTGCATGCCGACCACCCATTCGCGCCCGCGCGCGATGGCTTCCTCGTAGGCGTGGGTCTGGTCGATCTGGTCCACGCGGCGCATCGCGGCCACGACCACGGCCGTATCGTCGACGTCGGGGTAGTGCGGGTTCGCGTACTGGAACGCCCAGCCGCCCGGACGCGTGGCGGCGCGGCGCGAGATCCAGTCGCCGCGCACGTCGAGAATCTGCAGCGGGCGCAGCCATTCGAGGCCGCGCCGCGCCGCTTCGTGCGCGCGCGCGTCGCCGGTTTCGATGAGCGCGTGCGCGGCGAGCGAGGTGTCCCACACCGGCGAGAGGCACGGCTGGACGTACGCTTCCTCGGCGTGGATGGTCACGAGCCTTTCGACCGACTGGCGCGCGATCGCGCGGTGCGGATGATCGGCGGGGTAGCCGAGCACCTCGTACATCATCACGGCGTTGGCCATCGCGGGGAAGATCGCGCCGAGCCCGTCCTCGCCGTTCAGGCGTTCGTCGACGAAGGCCACCGCCGCGTCGATCGCGCGCTGGCGCAGATAGTTCGGGAACAGCGGATCGGTGATGCGCAGCATGCCGTCCACGGCGCGAAAGAAGCCGAACCAGCCCTTGCTCTGGTGCGGCGAGCGCTCGTTCAGGCCCGTGGTGACGGGCGCGCCGCGGAACAGCTCGTCGATGCGCACGCCGCGCGGGTTCTTCGCGACCGGCCGCTTCGCGCCGAGCACGAGCAGCGGCACGATCACCGTGCGCGCCCAGTACGAGACCTTGGTGAGATGGAACGGGAACCACTGCGGCAACAGCATGATCTCGACCGGCATCATCGGCGTCGCGTACCAGCTGACCACGCCGTAGAGCGCGAGCAGGATGCGCGTGAACACGTTGGCCTTTTCCGCGCCGCCCGCCGCGAGGATCGCCTCGCGTGCGCGCACCATGTGATCGGCGTCTTCGGCATCGCCAATCATCTTGAGTGCGAAATAAGCCTTGATGGTCGCGCTCACGTCCATCTCGCCTTCGGCGAAGAGCGGCCAGCCGCCGCCGGGCAGCTGGATGCGGCGCAGGTAGCGCGCGATCTTCGCTTCGAGCTCGAGGTTCGCCTCCTCGCCCAGATAGTGCACGAGCAGCACGTATTCGGCTGGAATCGTGGCGTCGGCTTCGAGCTCGTAGACCCAGTGGCCGTCGGCGCGCTGGTCGGCAAGGATCGCGTCGGTCGCACGCGTGACCGCGGCGTCGAGCGCGTCGATCACGGCAACGTCTGCGCCGGCGGCAGGCGCGGATGCGTGGGGGGTCGCTACGTCGAGCATGGCGACGCCCGGCGTGGCGACGCCCGGCGTGGCGACGCCCGGCGCGTTCGCGAGGTCGTCGGCCGGTATGGCCTCTGAAAGATCGTTCATCAATACATCCTGGTCTCTAAAAGCAGGTCCGCGGCCTTGCGGCCTGAGCGGATCGCTCCTTCGATCGTGGCGGGCAGGCCGGTTGCAGTCCAGTCACCGGCGAGCGTCAAGTTGGTCCAGCGGGTGCGCGCCGCCGGGCGGCGCAATTCTTCTTGCGGCACGGCGGCGAAGCCCGCGCGGGCTTCGCGCGCGAGCTGCCAGGCGGGCAGCGGCTGCGCCGGCAGCGATGCGGCTTGCGCCACATCGGCCCAGACGCGCCGCGCGAGGTCTTCGGGCGCCAGCGCGTCGAGCGTATTGGACATGCCGAAGGCCGCGGCATCGTGAATCGTGGCGGAAATGCGGCCCGCACCCGCGAACAGCCATTCGGCCGTGCCGTTCACGAGCGCCATCGGCGTGGCCATGCCGGGCGGCGGTTCCACGGCGAAGTGCAGCGTGATGGCAGCCGTGTGGCGCTGCGGCGTCTGCAGCGCGGGCACGAGCGCGGCGGCATCGGGGGCCGGCACGGCCAGCACGACCGCTTCGTCCTCGCCCAGCGGGACGCAGCCACTCTCGAAATCGAGCGCGACGACGCGGCTCGCCGCGTCGTCGAACACGATCTCCTTTAACGGCGCATCGAGCCGGATCGCCGCGCCGCCATGCTGGAGCATGCGCAGCGCCGGATCGACGAACGCGCTCGACAAGCCATTGCGCGCCATCAGCGGCCGGAATGCCTCGCCGCCGGCGGACAGCACCTCGCGCAGCAACGTGGCCGCGAGCTCGGCGCTGGCCTCGCGCGGCTCGACGTTGAGCGCCGCGAGAAACAGCGGGCGCAGCAGGCGGTCCCAGAGCAGGCCGTCGCAGCGCATGGTCTGCGCCATCGTGCGGCCGGGCTTCGCGAACAGGAGCGGCAGCAGCGCGAGATAGTCCGACACCTTGGTGCCCGGCACGCGCGCATGGGCGTCGCCGATCCAGAACGGCACGCGCGAACGCGAAAAACGCACGCTCCAGCGCGAGCGCGCCGCGAGATCCATGAATGCGAAGGCCGACTCGCCCGGCCCCGTGAGCTCGTCGGCGGCACCGATCGTGCGCACGTAGTCGATCGTGGCCTCATGGCCCGCCAGCACGAGATGATTGCCGCTATCGAGCGTAAGCGCGAGCGTGCGGTCGTAGTACGAGCGGCATCGTCCACCGGCCTGGGAAGCGGCCTCGTGCAGCGCGACCTGGACCCCGTGCCGCTGGAGCCGGATCGCTGCGGCGAGGCCCGCGAGCCCGGCGCCGATCACGTGGACGAGCCGTGGCATTCGCATGCTCATAGGTAAGCAGACCCTAAAACAGCGCGTAGCGCGCGACGATCCACATGAGCCGCGCGCGCGGCTTGACGACCTTGGTGCGCGGCAGATCGAAGCCGCGCTCGACAGTGCACTCGAGCAGCACGCGGTACACGCCCGACATGATGCGCGGCGCTTTCACCTGCACGCGCGGCGTGCGGTCCATGATCGCGTCGGCTTCGGCGAAATGGGCGAGCGCGCGCTGCACGAGCGTCGCGCAGACGCGCGGCAGCGAAGGATCGGCAGCGATCTCACGCGGATTCGACGTCGCGATGCCCTCGCGCGCGAGCAGCTCGCGCGGCAGGTAGCAGCGGTTGATGTCCGCGTCCTCGTCGATGTCGCGCAGAATGTTCGTGAGCTGCAAGGCGCGCCCGAGGTGATGCGAGAGCAGGCGGCCGGGCTCGTCGGCCATGCCGAAGATCTTCACCGAAAGGCGGCCCGCCGCGCTCGCCACGCGGTCGCAATAGAGGTCGAGCGTGGCTTCGTCGGGCGCGCAGATGTCCTCGGCGGCGTCCATGGCCATGCCGTCGATCATCGCGTGGAAGTCCTCGCGCGCGAGCCCGAACGTATGGATATGGCGCGTGAGCGCCGCGAGCGAGTCGCGCGGCGTGCCGGCGTAGCACGCGTCGATGTCGGCGCGCCATTGGTCGAGCCCCGCCGCACGCTCGGCGCGCGGCAGGTCGCTGTCCGCGATGTCGTCGACTGCGCGGCAGAAGGCGTAGACCTGATACATGGCGTCGCGCTGCGCTGGCGGCAGAATCCGCATTGCCAGATAAAACGAACTGCCCGACGAAGCGGCGGCGGCGTCGGTTTGCTGTGTATCGTCCACGACGAGGTTGGAAACGGCCAAGACGATCTCCGCTGGGGGCGCCCCCGGCGGGGCTTTTCAGATATTCGGGCCCGCCTGTCGCGGGTCGCCCGCGCGCGCGGACACGCGCGAGGCACCGGCCCTATCGGAACGCCATTCAGGGTTCACGGCCGGAAACGGCCAAAAGTATAGCAATCTTTACTCGCCGCCGCAGGCGCGACCCGCCATGGACAGTGAGGAAAGCGCCAACATCTGAAAAGGGGCCAGACCCTACGGCCAAAGCTCAGGAAATTGCGTGCTCCCACGCGACGGAGCGATTGCGCCCCTCGCGCTTGGCGCTGTAGAGGGCCGCATCGGCCTCGTTGATCATGACTTCGTAACCGGTCGCGCCGGGCCGTGCGGCGGCGGCGCCCACGCTCGCCGTGACGGACACGACCATGCCCTCCACCTTCACGGGCACATCGCTGATCGTGTGACGAATCTTTTCGGCGACGCGCAACGCGTCGGCAAGCGGCGTGCACGGCAGCAGCAGCGCGAACTCTTCGCCGCCGAAGCGCCCGAACACGTCCTGCTTGCGCACCACCTGGGCCACGCGCTGCGCCATGGCGCGCAGCACGGTGTCGCCGGCGACATGGCCGAATTCGTCGTTGATCTTCTTGAAGTGGTCCAGATCGAACAGCAGCACCGACATCTCGCCGCCGTAGCGCTGCCAGCGCGCGAATTCGTCGGCGAGCCGCGCCTCGAAATAGCGCCGGTTCGCGATGCCCGTGAGGCCGTCGCGGTCGGCGTATTCGCGCAGCTTCGCCACTGCGTCCTCGCGCTCGCGCTGCATGACGCTCACGTGCGTGACGTCGGAAATGGTCACGCACACGGCGATCACCTCGCGCTCCTGCATGAGCGGCATGAAGGTGCAGTCCTGCTGCATGTAGTCCACGCCGCCCGTGATGGGGCGATCGTGATCGAAGCGGAACAGCCAGGGCCGCTGCTCCCAGGAGCTGAACGCGAAGCTGCCGAGCTGGAACACGCTCTCGACCTTGCGCGCGAGCCACGCGCGCGGCAACTCGGGAAAGTGCTCGAAGACGCAACGGCCGATCACGTCGGCCGCCGTCACGCCGCTGTGGTCCTGCATGAAGCGGTTCCACATCAGCACGTTCAGGTCGCGGTCGAGCACGAAGATGCCGAAGCCCACGCGCTCCACCACGAGATCGGAGAGTGACGGCATCGCCGCCGCCGGGACCGGGGTCGTCGCCGGGACAGACAGGTCGCGCGTGCTCATAGGCTTAGCAGCAGGGCGTCGATGGCGCGGCTCACGCGGTGGATCGATTCCTCGGCCATCAGCATGACGAGATGCGCGCGAAAGCGTTGATCTTCGAGCGCGAAATTGACCTCCACGAGCAGCGCGAGATCCCAGGCGAGCATGCCGGGCTGGAACACCTCGTCGAGCATGATGGCCAGGCCGAGCAACCCCGGCTGCGAGAACACGGGCATGCGCCCGAGCTGGTCGAGCATCGACGAAACGCACGCGCCGCAGAGCACGTTGGCCACGTCGAAGATGAGCTCCTGCCCGGTGAGCACGTCGCGCGCGGATGGCGGACCGCCGACCAGCGCGCCCAGCTCGTCGATCTCGCCGCTGCGGCAGATCACGAGCGCCTCGCCCTTGATCTCGGAGCGAAAACCCTGGCGCACCGCCGTGACCGGACCGTCGATGCCGGTCATCTCACGCAGCGCCTGCGCGGCCTCGCTCACGGCGACCACGCGCACGCGCGGCACCGAGAGTTCGATGAACGCGTCGAGGAGCCCCGACAGGCGCGTTGCAGCCTGGCCCATGCCGAGATTGGCGATCTCCTGGAGCGCGTCGCGCTGCATTTCCGTGAACACTTGATCAGGCATACAACCCGTACTCCCTGAGGATGGGCAGCAGCGCTTTCTGCGTAACCGGCTTCGGCACGAACGCCATCGCGCCGAGCGCGAGCGCGCGCTCCTGGGCGCGCGGCTGGACATCGGCGGAAACCACGATCACGAATGTGTTCAGGTCCTCGTGCTGCATGGCTTCGAGCACCTGGAAGCCCGTCATGCCGGGCATCGTGAGGTCGAGAAACATGACCGGCGCACGGCCGGCGCGGTAGAGCGCCAGCGCGTCCTGTCCGTTCGACGCGTAGGTAATTTCGACATCCCAGTCTTCGGGCAGCGCCTTCGTGAGCACCTTGCGGGCCAGCAGCGAATCGTCGGCGATCACGATGGGCAAAGACATGGTTATGCGAATTGAGTGGGCGTTGAACGGAATGCGTTAAAGCGTATTAACGGCCGCGAGCGCGAATTCTTTAGCGAGTGGAGGAATATTTATGCGTGTCGCATGGAATGCGCGGACGCGAAGCGCCCCGAAAAACACGGCATATTGCGCGGCATGCAACGCCGGCGCGCGTGCACGAGATTAATCGTGGTCGCGATTCTCGAAGCAAATCGAACCAAATGCAACTCGCCGATAATCATTAGACGAACAAAAACGACCCATTTTGCGGCCTTTCTGGAAATAAACAATCCGCGTTCGCATTAAAGACCCTCGATTATCCTTTTGTGTACGTTTGCGCTACGTGAAATGTCGCGCAATCAACGGAACCGTCGAGGAATGCCTCGAGCGCACCGATGTTCGCGCACGTTTCGCGTGCCTCGCGGCGGCGCACGATACGCCCGCGCGAACCGAAGCGCAACCCCGGTCGTTTATCATGTCGATAGCCATGCTCAACGCTCCGCCGCCGCCTTCAGCCTTATCTCTACGATGAATCCCGACCGGCCCTCAGGGCCCGACGACCGCACGCCGCCACCGCGCGCCGAGGAAGCGCCGTTCCCGGCTGCGCCCAGCCATGACTTTACGGTGCGCCGCCGCACGCTGATCGCGCTGCTGATCGCGGCGATCGTGCTGCCCTGCGTCTACGTCGCCACGATGGCCTGGAACGACCTGC
Organism: Paraburkholderia sp. A3BS-1L; assembly: GCF_051125215.1. Classification (NCBI taxonomy): domain Bacteria; kingdom Pseudomonadati; phylum Pseudomonadota; class Betaproteobacteria; order Burkholderiales; family Burkholderiaceae; genus Paraburkholderia; species Paraburkholderia sp. A3BS-1L. The sequence continues at coordinate 295,016 of NZ_CP120443.1, forward strand.
GCACGCGCGACGCCGACGCCACCGACGCCACGCTGCGCACCGTGCGCGTAGCCGAAGAGCACGCGCTCAAAGTGTTCGACATGAACGATGCGCTCGACGCGCGCATCGTGGACGGCGTGGAGGACCTCGACGACAACGGCATCCGCGCGAACGAAGCGCAGATCCACGAGAAACTCGACAGCATCGGCGGCGGCTATCCGCAGGTGGCCGCCGTGTCGATCTTCGGCCGCGACGGCGAATTGCTCGCGAGCAGCCGCTACTCGCCGCCGCCGTCCGTCTCGATAGCCACGCGCGAGGACTTCGTGGGCATCCGCGCCGGCCGCATGCTCGACCACGTCTCGCGCGTCATGCAGGGCCAGGTGAGCGGCGAAACGGTGTTCAACACCGGCATCGCGCGCCACGACGCCGCGGGCGCGTTCGCCGGACTGGTGTCGGTCGCGCTGCGGCCAGGCTATTTCGACAAGTTCTACAACGAGCTGCTAGGCGACGACTCGCCGATGGCGCTCGGCCTCGTGCGCAGCGACGGCGCCGTTCTCGCCTTCGAGCCGCCACCCGGCGCGCGAGCCGCCCGTGGCAGGGGCGCCACGAGCGCGGCGAGCGCCACGCCTCGGGCTGCCAGCGCGACTACATTCAGCAACGCTGGCGGCACGAAAGCGCCGGCCACCGTCGCGCCGGGCTCGCCGTTCGCCGCCGCGCTCGCGCACGGCCAGGAATCGGGCGTCGTGCGCATGCATTCGCAGCTGATCGGCGACAACGCGATCGTCGCGTTCCGGCGCGTGGGCGCGTATCCGGTCTACGTCGCCTGTTTCTACCGCACCTCGGCGATCTGGTCCGCGTGGTACCGGCACCTGAGCGTGCTGATCATCTCGATGTTCACGCCGTCGATCGCGCTGTGGTGCGTGATCTGGCTCTCGCTGCGCCGCCTCGCCGCCGAGGAGGAGGCCTGGGAGCGCTGGCAGGCCGAAGCCGCGATGCGTCGCTCGATCGAATCGGCCTACCGGCAGTCGCGCAAGATGGAAGCGCTCGGCAATCTCGTGGGCAGTGTCGCGCACGACTTCAACAATCTGCTGATGATCGTCTCGGCCAACGTGCAGATCGCGCGACGGCGCGGCGTGACGGGCTTCGAGCGCGAACTCTCTGCCGTCGAGCGCGCGCTCAAGAGCGGGCAGTCGCTCACGCGCCAGTTGCTCGGCGTCGCGCGCAAGCAGCCGCTGCGCAACGAAACGATTTCGGTCGGCCGCTGGCTGCCCGCGTCGCGCGAACTGCTGCGCGCCTCGCTCGGCGCGAAGGTCGCGCTCGTCATGGACGTCGACGAGGCCGTGTGGACCGTGCTCGTGGACGTCGCCGAATTCGAGCTCGCGCTCATCAATCTCGCGGTCAATGCGCGCGACGCCATGCCCAACGGCGGACGCTTCACCGTGCGGGCGCGCAATATCGCGTTCCGGCCCGGAGAGGGCTTCCCGCTCGACGGCGAATTCGTGCACGTCTCGCTGGAAGACACGGGCGTGGGCATGTCGCCCGACGTGCTCGCGCGCGCCTTCGAACCGCTCTACACCACCAAGCCCAAGGGCATGGGCACGGGCCTCGGGCTGCCGCAGGTGTTCGCATTCTGCGAGCGCTCGGGCGGGCTCGCCGCGATCGACAGTGCGATTGGCGCGGGCACCTCGGTACATCTTTATCTGCCGCGCGCGAGCGCCGCGCCGGCCGCGCAGCGCGAAACCGAGCCGCGCGAACACAGCGCGAATCCGCCGCAAGGGCTGCGCGTGCTGCTCGTCGAGGACAACGACGAAGTCGCGGCGGGCACCGAGGCGCTGCTGCAGATGATGGGCCATCACGTGACCTGCGCGAACGACGCGCCGAGCGCACTGGAATTCGTGGATGCGGCCCGCACCGCGCGTGCGAGCGACGACGATGCGCCGCGCTTCGACCTCGTGCTCTCGGACATCCACATGCCCGGCACGATGAACGGCATCGATCTCGCCGAGGCGCTACAGGCACGCGAGCCGGGGCTGCCGGTGATCCTCGTCACCGGTTACGCGGAAGAGCTCGAGCGCACGCGCGGCGTGGACGCGCGCGTGCTCTCGAAGCCCTTCGACATCGCATTGCTGGAGAAGATGCTGGAAGCCATCCAGCTTGAGCGCCAGACGCGCGCGCGGCGGGAACGGGACGCGACGCTGTAGGTCGGAATAGATACGCCCGGCACGCGGATTGCGTCATGGGTCATGCGGCACGTGGAAACGGCTACAGGAGGATCAAGCCATGAAACAGACCGTGACCGGTCTCTTCGAGACCTACGACAAAGCGCGGCATGCGCAAGAAGCGCTGCTGCAATGCGGATTTTCTGCCAGCGACATCGAATTGCCCGTACACGAGTCAGGTGTGCTGGCCGGCATCGAGCGGCTCGTGTCGAGCTTCTTCTCTTCTACCGGAGACGGACGCGCGAACCCCGGCGCATCGCCCGAACCCGTCGCGCCATCGGGCAATGTGCTGATCGGCGTGCGCGTTGCCGACGAAGCCCACGCGGATCTCGCCAGCAACACGCTGCGCGGCAACGATGCACTCGAAGTCGCCGTGCGCGGCGGCAACTGGACTTGGCCCGCGACGGACGCCGACCCGGTCGCGCGCGAGCACTCCGCCCTCGACGAACTTGGCCTCGCGAATCTGGCCGAGGCGATGCGCCGCCGCCTGGAGCAGGCCGCCGACGATGAAGCAGGCGCCGCCAGCGACACGGTGCAGCCATCGCGGCCGATGAACGACGCTGAAGCCACCGTGCTCACATCGGCAAGCGCGCCGGGCGCCGGTGCGGTGATGGGCGCGCCCGCCGCCCCCGCAGCCGCTCGGGCGACGCAACCCGCGGAGGCCGCCGCGCCACGCATTCCCGACGAGTTCATCGAGTACGAAGAGGACTCGCACGACCACCGGGCGTCCGATGCGCCGGATCGGCCCGTGACCGGGCAGCCTCCGACACGTCATTGAAGGGCGATCGGGCGCGGCGGCGAGTTGCCGCCGCGCCCCGTCAGGCCAGGTGATGTGACTTAACGGCCCAATTGGCTCTTGACCCACTCGGCATAGCGGTCGACGAACGTTTGCAGGAACTTGCGCGTATCGTCGTTCATAATTTCGCCTTTTTCGTTGATCCGTGTTGCATCGTGCTTGATGAACATCTCGGGCTGGCCGAGCGTCGGCACATCGAGATACGCGAGCACATTACGCAAATGCGCCTGGGAAAGCGCCGTGCCAACGGCCCCCGGCGACGTGCCGAGCACCGCGGCCGGCTTGCCGGTCCACGAATTTTTGCCCCACGGGCGCGAGCCCCAGTCGATAGCGTTCTTCAGCACCCCGGGTATCGACCGGTTGTACTCGGGCGTCACGAAGAGCAGCGCATCGGCCGCCTCGATCTTTTGCTTGAGCTGACGCGCGGCCTCGGGGAAATCGGCGTCGTAGTCCTGGCTGTAGAGCGGCAATACGCCGATGTCGAGAAACTCGAATGAAAAATCGACGGGTGCAAGCGATGTCACGGCATGCGCGAGCTGCCGGTTCCACGAATCCTTGCGCAGACTGCCAACTACGACCGCAATTTGATAGGCCATCTCTGAGTCCTCCTCGGTTTCCTCAAATTGTGCGCGAAGCGCAGGGGAGAGAAACGCCATCATAGGCGCGAGAAAAATCCTCGGTGTGTCAAAAGGACGGCAGCATGAAGCGTGCGACCACTATCGACAATGTGGATAAGCAAGCTGAGCGGAAATTTATCCACAGATTTTCTGGACAACCTTGTGGACAAGTCCGCGCGAAGCCCGATCCGGCCGGACAAGTTTCGGGATCGAGGCATCCCCCGAAGTATGCGCAATGAGTCCGTCGCCGCGGCGGCGCCTCGTGGTGCCGCGGCACGCGCGCATGCGGTGCCGGGCTGGAAGGGCACGAAGGTGCGCCCGATGCAATGCCCGATTGGATCGCCCCAAGGAAAACGGTCACGCTGCCTGAGCAACCCTATGCAACTCGATCGAACAGCACAGCGATGTTTTCCGGCGGACGTCCAATCGCCGCGCGGCCGTTACGCACGACGATCGGGCGCTGCAGCAGAACCGGGTGGCTCGCGATTGCTTCGTATAACTGATTATCAGTCGCGCTATTGACATTGAGCCCGAGCGCAGAGTATTCCGCTTCGTTGGTGCGAACCATGTCGAGTAGCGGACCCCCGAGCATGGCATGCAGCGCCTTCAGCTGGTCGACCGTAAGCGGGGTTTTCAGGTACTCGACAACCTCGACGGGTTCATTGGCCTTGTTGTACGTGGTCGAGACCAACTCGCATGTGGAGCGGGACTTCGAGCAACGCGCGTTGTGGTAGATCGTGATCATGGATGCAGGTTCAGGACGTGAAGATCGGTTTGAATGGATTGGACATTGGAGGGGTAGCCGAGGCACCGGTTCGGTTACTCGGAGTGAGTGAGTTCTACCGGCCAAGCCAAATAGAAATGCGGCCGCGTTGGACGGGCTTCGCGCGGGTGGCTCATTTTACCGGTCTGGATGACGAGGGTAGAAGGCGGGGAGATCGTCTGATGCCTTCGCTCCGTTTAATGGCATAGCGACAACCCGTCTGGAGGAACCGACGGGAACTGATTCGATCGGCACTCGATACATGAGCGGACGGACGCCGGCCCAGCCCATGCCAGCACCTTTATGCGCATAAAGTCTCCGGTCTTTGAAGAAATGCAACCTGGCTCACAGACATGTTTCGCCAGGTTCAGACGGCAACAGACGGCATTGGGCACTCAGCCAGCAGCCATCTCGATGCTGCAATCTTTATGCGCATAAAGGCCGCCTGCTGACTACACACGACACGAATTGCTTCCGGCATGCACGCCATCCTCCCACGGACCTATCAAGCCAACATTCGGGGCAAATGCCGGCACCGCATCGACCTTTATGCGCATAAACCTTGGCCAAACGGCCAATGCTTCTTCGAATGCGATGAAAATCATACAACTGCCGTTGAATCGCAACTTAATCCAGGTAAAATCCAAAAGAATTAGCAAAAAGGAGAAAACCAATTGGCAGCAGAGATAATCGCAGTCACGCAGCAAAAGGGCGGGGTCGGCAAGAGCACGATCGCGATGCATCTCGGCGCAGCATTCCATGAAAAGGGAAAGCGTGTACTCGTGGTCGATGCCGACGGCCAGAACACACTGGTTCACTGGGCAAGCGCCTCTGCCGATGGCGAAACCGGCATCCCGTTCCCAGTGGTGAATCTTTCAGAGGCGGGCGGCCAGATCCACCGCGAGATCAAGAAATTCATCGGCGACTACGACATCATCATCGTCGACTGTCCGCCGTCGATTACCGAAAAGGTTTCTGGCGTGGTCCTGCTTGCGGCCTCCATCGCCGTTATTCCCACTTCGTCCTCACCCGCCGACTATTGGTCAAGCGTTGGGCTCGTCAAGCTGATCCAGCAGGCGCAAGTCATGAATGAAGATCTAAAGGCTGTCTTCCTGCTGAACAAGACAGAAGAGAAGCGCATGCTCACGCGCGAGCTGAAGCGCGCACTGGAAGAGCTCGGCTTCCCCTTGCTCAAAACCCAAATACCCACCCGCGAAGCGTACAAGCAGGCCATGGCCCTCGGTCAAACCGTCCTGCAGATGAGCGATCGCGGCGCACGGCTCGCTGCCGTCGAAGTACGGGCATGCGCCGACGAAATCGCGGCGATGCTCCCCTGACTTTATGCGCATAAAGGACCTTGAATGAAGCCATCACAATTTGCCAAAGGTTTTCAGGCACGGCCTGACACGACGAGCAGCGAAAAGCGCACGGCGCTCGATCGACTCAATGCCATCGACGGCCTCGTCCAGGAGAAGCCAAAGGCACGTGAACCGGTCGGCCGCGCAAACCAGCCGGAGCCGGTTGCAAATACAGAGGAAGCCACTTCTGCTTCGACTGAAAACGAATCCGCGGAATATCGTGCGTGGCGTATCGAGCACGGATATCGTGCCGGCCAAATCATCGAACTGCCACTGAAGGCGATCAAGTCGAGTCCGTTCAATCCGCGTCACTTTTATCTGAAGGCGTCGATTGCCGAACTCGCGGTCAATCTCGCCAAGCAGGGGCAGCAGCAGGCCATCCACGTGATTCCCGATTACGCCGCACCGGGCAGCTACTACGTCAGCGACGGTGGTCGGCGTGTGCGGGCGCTCAAGGAAGCCAACAAGGAGATCGTCAAGGCGATCGTTGTCGATCTGCCCATCGGGCTCGAGAGCTACAAGCTTGGTTACGATCTCAACGTCCAGCGCGATTCGCAAACGGTCTTCGATAACGCCATCGTCTGGAAGCGGTTTATTGACGAAAAGCATTTCCAGAGCCAGCGGGAACTCGCCGACCACCTCGGCCTTGATGAGTCGACCGTAGCCGTGGCGCTGTCCGTCGCCAAGTTGCCCGAAGCCGTCATGCACGAAATGGTTGCACGCCCCGACCGCTTCGGCTCGAACATGGCTTATCAGGTCGGCCGCTATCACGGTGCGCGCGGCACGGACGCCACGCTGCGCCTTATCAACCGGATTCTTGCCGACGATCTGAGCACCCGCCAGGTGGCGGACATCGTCAAGGGCCGGGCAGCGCCGCAAGAAAGCCCCAAGCCGGCCGGACGGCAGCGCTATGCCCAGCGTCTGGAGATCAAGCTCGACGGCGTGGCGGTGGGCGATCTGAAGTCCTACGGCGACGATCGACTCGAACTTCGTTTGAAGGGTCTCACCAAAGATCGGCGCGATGCGCTCCTTCACCAGATAGAAGAAATGCTGAAAGCGAAGTAATCGCAGAAAGCAGAAAAGCGGTCTTCACGAACGTGAAGACCGCTTTTCTTTTGGGAATTCGCCGCAAATCCAGCGTAAACCGGATCACCGCGAATGCTTGCGCTGTGCCCTCCTGCCAGCAACCGCAACGCTATCCGCTCAAGCCGCGCGCGACTGGCTCAGCGTAAAGGCGAGCAAATCGCCATCGGTGGGCTCGCCCCAGGTCTTGCGCGCAAGCCAGTCGAAGAATGCCGTATCGGCCAGTTTCGAGTCGAGGCCGCGGCGGCGCCAGTCATCGCGCAGATGCGCCCCTAGCGCCGGCAACTCGTCGTTCTCGAATGACGTGCGCGCAACCTCACGCTCGAGCTCGCCCTGCTCGTCGTAGAGCGCGCGCGCTTCCTTGCGCCGGTAGGCCGCGTACTCGTCCATCAGCCGGGCCTTCGGGTCGTCCGCAGCCACGCTTCCGGCCACGGCGCGCGTCGTGGCCGGTGCGCCCGCCGCGGAGTCCTCGACCGGCGGCGCGTAGCCCTTCTTCAATGCATCCTTGAACAGCGCTGCGGCGCTGCGCACGGGCGGCAGACTCGTGCTGCGCATGCGCTGCTCGGTCAACTGGAGCGCCGCACGAATACGGTTTTCCTCGCTGTCGGCGTAAAGCGACTGCGCTTCCTTCAGCGGAATGCCGATCTTGACCATGCGGTCGACAAGCGTGCTGTCAAAGACATTCGGATGCTCGTCGAGCGCGAGCATGGGCTGCTTGCGCTCGGTCACGCGAAACTGGATCTCGGCAACCCGCCGGCCTTCGCGATGCTCGATCAATTCGACAAAAATATTCGTGACCGCGTTGACTTCCGCGATGGCCGGACGCAGGTAATCGCGCTTGAAGTACTTGTACTCGCGCTTGGCTTCGTCGCCGGCCTCGGTATCGGGCGTGCCCGAGAGGATCGGCCGCCACCACTCCCACGTTTCGCGCATCGTCAGATGGCTCGGATTAGTGAGATAGCGCACGCAGATTTCGTAGAGCGCGAGCCCTGCGCTGCTGCGCAACTGACTCTGAAATTGCAGGCTGAGCCGGGCATACTGGACCGGATCCAGTAGCTTCTTCTTGATCTTGGGCGCGAACGAGAACTCCACCCAGACACGGCGTGTGGCCGGATCTTCGAGAATTTCGGCGTCGGCAATCAGCGTGGAGATGCCCCACTTGCGGCCCGGCTTCTGGCTCGAGGTGCCCTGGCTCCATTCGACCTGCACCGACACCATGCGCCGCAGATGCTCCTTCACGAGTGCCGTGTCGTTCGAGTCGAACGCTGAGTTCGCGACGATGTCGGACAGGAGCGCTCGATAGGTGTCGCCAGACTCGTCCGCCTGCTGCGCGACGGCGAGCAGGACGTTGAAGAGCTTGCGGGTCAACAGGGTGATCTTGCCGCTTTTCGGCTGAATCGCGATCGCCTCGACGGCCTTGCGCAATTCCGCCGAACTGGGGCTCACCACATCGGTTTTTTTCACGCGCTTTGTGGCCATGCGTCGGGTCGAGGTGAGATTTCGCGAAAGGATACCGCCTGTGGTGAAACGCGTCTACAGGTTCCCCCTCACCATTGCGGGTGAAGCAGCGCCACGACACGTGCCTCACCACGAAGTGCTCCCGGAAAGGCTCACCTTGACGGTATGCGCCTGTTCGCCGGGTTCCCGACCGGCTCGGGGTTCCGGCTTGCCACCCGCGTTCCGGTCTATTCGAAAGGTGTCGATCGTCTCCTGAATAGACTCACCTAAAAAATTTCCTGGCGCAAACACAACGGCAGGCTGGAACCTCGCCGCCCATCCAGACAGGCGCAATCGATCCGTCAAAAAAGCCCTGCCGGTTGCAAGACCGGCTCCCGACACGCTCGCGATGGATGCAACACCGGGCCAGGCCTGCGTGCTCACGATGAGCCAGCTGTACAGACTTGCCGCACCACACAAAAAGCGCTTCCGATGCTCTGATGTCCTTACAGCGCCTCGGTCCCGCGGCCTCGCTTCAGCCAGACCCGAGCCGTCGAGAGAACCGCCAACTCCCGGCTTGCCTCACGTCTCCCGAAAAAACTCACCTTCGGCGCTGCATAGGACCTGATCCAGCAATCCTTCTGGACAATGCAGCAAGCCGAATGCCGCCATTTCCAGTCCCGAAAACACTCACCTTTGAATCGGAAGAGGCCGGCTTCGAGCCACCACGATCCTTCCCGGAAAGCCTCACCTTTCCTCCGGCACACCAAAAAAGCCAATAGATTCCTAGGCTTATCCACAATGCACCGGAGGCCGCCAACGCGTCCTGCTGCTCCCGAAAAACCTCACCTCAAGATCTCGTGCGAGGCGATGAGCCAATCTCGACCGGGTGGCCAGATGCTCCCGAAAAATCTCACCTTTCAGAATTCACGGAAATCCCAACGGCAGTCCCTTGTCTTTGCCTGTCAACCTTCCGGCGTCCCCGAGCGCCGATTTGCACCTGAAAAAGCTCACCTGAGCAGCTTTTTTGGTCTCAATCGACTCCCGAAAAAACTCACCTCTTGCGTATGCCGGATCAAGAACGGGGCCCGTTTCGCGGCACTGCGACAAGTTCCCGTAAAGACTCACCCTCACACATGGATGGCGTCGAAAAACATTGAGAATCCCTTCCAGCACGACGCTTTACCGCGTGAACAAGGACTCTTGCTCTCCTGTAAAAGCTCACCTCAAGGTCCGCTCAGCCGAAAATTCGGTCAAAATACCCCTCGGCTCCCGAAAAACTTCACCTTCGCCAGGCGATATTTCCCGATCTATCTCACCCCAGTGCCCAGGCGACGTCGATTGAGTCCAAAAAACGGCCAAATGAGCCGTCCCGAATCCCCTCACCGTTGCAGTTCGTGTAACAACGTCCACTATCCCGATGTAGCCGGGCCCGCATCACGCATAGCCCCCGTATTGACTCACCTTTGCTTCCAGGTCAAGAATCGGGTCCATCCCGAACCCGCTCACGTCCTGTCCCGCAGGCGCTCACCGCTTTCCCCGAAGCCCATCACCCGGCTGTCCCGCAGAGTCTCACCACCGCTCCCGTAAAACTTCACCTCATCGGGCTGAAACCCATGCCAGGCAAGGGTTTGCCGTGGCGTTAACGTCTTTTAACAGGTATCAAGGGTGTTTACTTTTATTACTCTCAAGTACCTTTACCCCGCGAGCCCTTCGGGATATCCACACCCCCAACCGGGCTGCAAAGCCTTTATTGCCAGCACATCAGCCCGTGAAACAACCCCGATAAACAGCTAACCGTTGGAAAACCAAGCGTTTACAATGGCTTACAGGACAAACTTAGCTTTGTTTCACGAAACGCTAGCGTTGGCGACATCAAAATGGGCTTTTGCGGCTCCCCGGTCATGTGAATTTCTCATCCGCTAAAAATCAAGGCGATAAACGTATCATTCAATACGTAATTTGTTATTATTCGATCCGTTATCCCTCGTAGAGACGACCATGATTCGAGACGAAGATCGCCACGCCCTTCGCGAAGAACTCGATGCGTTGCGCAAAGATGGCGCAAGGCGTCAGGACTTGTCGCTGCATGCCTGCAAGCGGCTCTTTTTCGACTTCGGCATTCGTCCCTCAATGGCCACCGTCCGGGATCTGACCCAGACCGGCAGCGCCAGCGACATTCCGAAGGACATCGAGCTTTTCTGGCAACGCATTCGTGCGGCGTCGAAGGTACGCGTCGGCAGCGGCGCCATTCCACCCGCGCTGGAAGAACGCGCGGGCGAATTTCTCGGCGCGCTTTATGAAGAGGCCCTGTCGTTCGCCCGCCAGACCCTCGAAGCCGAGCGCAAGGAAATCGAGTCGGGTCGCCAGGAAGCCGAGCAGGCGTTGCGCGATGCCCAGGCCCGAAGTCTCGCCGCCGATGAAATGCTTCAGCGCAGCGAGGCGCGCATCGAAGCGGCCTGGACTCACGTGCGCGAACTCGAAAACCAGCTGGCGACGGCGTCTGCCCACGGCGCATCGCATCAGGACAGTCTGCAGGCAACCGTGCGCCGCCTCGAGGCCGAAAACGAGGCGCTTCAGAAGCGTATCGACATGGAGCAGACCACCAACGCCGGGTTGCGCGACCGGATCGACCGTCTGCACGAAGACATGCGCAAAAGCACCGAGCACTACGCGCAGCAAATCAAAGATGCGCTGGCTGAAGCCGAGCGCCGCGTGAAGCCGATGCTGGTCGAGCTCGATTCGCTGCGCACGATGTCATCCACCTGGCAGTCGGCGCAGCGCGACGCAAGCAAGAAGGAATTCGAATTCATCCAGCAACTGGCCACCGCCAAGGCCCGCGCGGACCGGCTCGACGCCGTGCTGCGCGAGCGCTCGGACGAGATCGACATGCTTACGCGTCAGGTGGCGACGTTGCGTGCGCAACAAGGTGTCGATGGCTCGGTGGCCGGCGTGCTGTGCGCGCTTGCGCAGTCGGGCCGTCTTGGCGACGAAGATCTGGCGCGGCTCGGCACGAGCATTGACGCCCAGGTGAGCTTGCCTGCGCATTGCCCGAACTGTGATGACGGCGAGCCGGAGTTGGCCGAGGTCGATGGCCGTTTCGAATTGTCGTGTCCCGAATGTGAGCACACCTCGGGACTGGGCGCGTCGCGTCTGGAGGCCGTCGCGCGCTTCGCCATCGGCAAGAAAGATGCCCGCACCGCAGTGAGGTGAGCATTTCCGGGAGGCGTCGGCCGCCCAGACGGTGAGCTTTTACGGGGTCACGGCGTGGTGCGAGGCAGGCGGGCAGCGCCTGCTCAGGTCATGCTGCGCGCCTCAGTGCGCCTCAGTGCGCCTCAGTGCGCCTCAGTGCGCCTCAGTGCGTGTCGGGCGCTGCATCCGTGGCTGGCACGGACGCTTTCCGGTCGGCCCAGACGCGCCACGCGCGATGCAGCCTCCCGGCGGAAATCGGTTGCAGGAAGCCGAGCCACTGGCCGACCTGATCGGCATCCACACCGCGCTCGAACAGATCCGCCGCGTAGCTGTTGCGCAGGGTTTGTGGACTCGCGCGTTCGGCGCGGGTTTGCGCGATGCCCGCCTCGTCCATGAGCGCGTCGATTGCGCGCAGCACGGTGGCTTTGTGCATCGGACGCCCATTGGGCGAGCCGGGAAACACGAGTTGCCCGGGCAGGCCCGCGAGACGGCGTGCTTCGAGCCATGCCCCCATCACGTCGACTGCGAACGGCGCGAGCTGTGTGCGGTGCGTGAAGGCCGGATTGTCGGCTTCGATGGTGATCCATTCCGAGCCGATCGCGGTGGCGTCGAGCTTGAGCGCAATGGCGTCGCCGGTCTTCAGGCCGCCGCCGAGAAAGACGGCGACGAGCGCGCGGTCGCGCCGCTCGCGCCAGCGCTTCGCGGCCGACTGTTCGGTGAGCGGCGCGAACAGCTGCGCGATCACGGCGGCGCGTTCCATCGCGGTCAGAAAACCGGTGGGCTCGTTCTCGCGTGCATTGCGCCACGCTGCCTCGCCGTCCTGGGCGATGAAGCGCGCCGGGTTCGTGGAGGCCAGCTCGATCTGGCGCACATGGTCGAGCACGCGCTCGATGAGGCGCAGATAGCGCAGCCGCTGCGGCTTCTTCACGTCGAGCCCCGCGACGAATTCGGCGATCGTGCCAGTGTCCACGGAAATAATCGTCTTGCGCCTGAGCGCGAGCCATTCGAGGAAGCGTCCCCATTGCACGCGGTAGACGTCGGCGGACGACTGGCGCAAGTCCTGGGCCGCGAGCCAGGCATCGAAGGCGGCGACCGGGTCGTCTTGCCAGTCGTTGCGCTGCTGGTCGAAGAGATCGCGGGAGGATTGGGAGGCGCTCATCACTATGCTTCCGTTAGTTGCGTAGCAGGAAGGCATTCTAGCGAATTCCCGTTGTTGCGGGGCTCATACCCTGCTCGTCAGCCGCCCCAGGCGCGCGGGCGCTTTGCGGTGGCTTGCCGCTGGGCGTCGCGCCGGGCCGCTTCCGCGCTTTGGGCCGCCCGCTCGTAGGCGTCGACGGCGAAGGCGAACACGGCAGGCAGGGCATTGGACTGGCCGAAATGAACCGTTTCGTCGGTTTCCGGATACGCGAGATCACCCGGACGCTGGAACAGGCCGAGCATGAGCCCGTCGTGACGGCTCGCGAACCCGAGGTCGGCGAGCGCTTCCGCTTCGATCGCATGCAGCAGGCGCCAGCTCAGCGGCACCTGCTGGGCGATATAGCGCTGCGCGATGTTGCGCACGATCTGTTCGAGGTCGCGTGCGGCTGCCTGAAAACGCAAGGCGGCCAACGCTTGCTCATTCGGGATTGGCGAGGTCTGCATGGGCTCTCCGGTCGTTCTTTTTACTGTATGAATATACAGTAGTCGGCGCGTTCGCGCAGCCTCATCCGTTCAGCCATGAATTCCGCCGTGAATTCAGCCGTGAATCACGACCAGCAGCGCACGCGCCTCGCCCTTGCCCACGTTGCGGATCGCATGCGGCTGGTCGGCGATATAGCGCGCCGTGTCCGCGGTCTTCAGGCGCTCGTGTGCGCTGGCCGCCTCCACCTCGATCGTGCCCTGCAGCACGGTGAGATGCTCGCGCGTGCCGGGCTCGTGCGCGCCCGACACCAGCGCGCCGCCCGGCTTGAGCGTGAGCTCGTACCACTCGAAATGGCCGGCAAGCTCGATCGGCCCCCACACGCGCAGCTGATAGCCGGCCTCGTGGCCGTGCAGGGTCGGGATGTCGTGCGGCCCGGCCACCGCGATGGCGTCGGGCGCGCGCGGCGCGGCGAACAGCGAGTCGAGCTTCACGCCCAGCGCGTTCGTGAGCCGCCAGGCCACGGCGATCGTCGGGTTTGCCTTGTCGCGCTCGATTTCCGATAGCATGGATTTCGAAACGCCAGCCGCGCGCGAGAGTTCGTCGAGCGTCATCCTGCGCTCGCTGCGCAGGCGCTGGATCTGCTCGCCCACGCGCGGCGGCGCGGCCGGCGCGGCGGCGCCCGACCGTTCCGCCGTCGGGCCGGCCGCGGCGCGGGTTTTGCGCGGGCGGGGTTTGACGCCGGCGCCGGTGTCGGCATGGGTGCCGGAATCGGCGTCTGCGTTGCTCCCCGCGCGGGAACCGGATGGGGAACCTGAGCCGGTGCTTGCCATGGACTGCCTCATCGATTAAAGTTGTTCGACATACCGAACACAAGTTCGGAAAAACGAATAAATTCGCCTGGAGCTGACGGCGACTATACCAGCCGCGGCTCCCCATGTGAGGAGCACGATGCAATGAGCACTTCCAGCACTTCCAGCCTGTCCAACACGCCCTGGCTCGATCATCTGCGCGCGACGCTCGACCAGATTCGCGCCGATGGTTTCTACAAGAGCGAGCGCGTGATCGCGACGCCGCAGTCGTCGTCCATCGGACTCGCCGACGGCCGCGACGTGCTGAACTTCTGCGCGAACAATTACCTGGGTCTCGCGAACGACGCGCGCCTGATCGCCGCCGCGAAGGACGGGCTCGATCGCGACGGCTTCGGCATGGCCTCGGTGCGCTTCATTTGCGGCACGCAGACGGTGCACAAGCAGCTCGAAAGCGCGCTTTCCGCATTCCTGCAGACGGAAGACTGCATTCTCTATTCGAGCTGCTTCGACGCCAACGGCGGCCTCTTCGAAACGCTGCTCGGCGAGGAAGACGCGATCATCAGCGACGAGCTCAACCACGCGAGCATCATCGACGGCGTGCGGCTCTCGAAGGCGCGCCGCTACCGCTACAAGAACAACGATCTCGCCGATCTCGAAGCGAAGCTGCGCGAAGCCGATGAAGCCGGCGCGCGCTACAAGCTCATCGCGACCGACGGCGTGTTCTCGATGGACGGCATCATCGCGGACCTGAAGGGCATCTGCGATCTGGCCGACCGCTACGACGCGCTCGTGATGGTCGACGACTCGCACGCCGTGGGTTTCATCGGCGCGCATGGCCGCGGCACGCCCGAGCACTGCGGCGTGGCGCAGCGCGTGGACATCGTCACGGGCACGCTCGGCAAGGCGCTCGGCGGCGCGTCGGGCGGCTACGTGGCGGCGAAGAAGGAAGTGATCGAGTTGCTGCGCCAGCGCTCGCGTCCGTACCTGTTCTCGAACACCCTCACGCCGAGCATCGCGGCCGCATCGCTCGCGGTGCTCGAGCTGATCGCGAGCGACGAAGGCGCACAACTGCGCGCGCGCGTGCAGGCCAATGGCGCGCATTTCCGCCGCGAGATGAGCGCACTCGGCTTCACGCTCGTGCCCGGCGAGCACCCGATCATTCCCGTGATGCTGGGCGACGCGCGGGTAGCCGCGCAAATGGCCGAGGCGCTGCTGAACGAAGGCGTCTACGTGATCGGCTTTTCGTATCCGGTCGTGCCCAAGGGCCGCGCGCGCATCCGCACGCAGATGAGCGCGGCGCACACGCCCGAGCAGATCGATCGCGCCGTGGCCGCGTTTGCGCGCACCGGCAAGCAGGTTGGCGTGATTTGAACAGGATGACGAAATAACATGAAAGCGCTTGCCAAACTCGAACGCGCGCCCGGGCTCACGCTGACCCGCGTGAAGAAGCCCGAAGTCGGCCATAACGACGTGATGATCAAAATCCGCCGCACCGCGATCTGCGGCACCGATATCCATATCTGGAAGTGGGACGACTGGGCGCAGAAAACCATTCCGGTGCCCATGCACGTGGGCCACGAATACGTGGGCGAGATCGTCGAGATGGGCCAGGAGGTGCGCGGCTTTGCCATTGGCGACCGCGTCTCGGGCGAAGGCCATATCACCTGCGGCTTTTGCCGCAACTGCCGCGCGGGGCGTCGTCATCTGTGCCGCAACACCACGGGCGTGGGCGTGAATCGTGAAGGCGCGTTTGCCGAATATCTCGTGATTCCGGCCTTCAACGCCTTCAAGATTCCGCCTGAAATCTCCGACGACCTCGCTGCGATCTTCGACCCGTTCGGCAATGCCACGCATACGGCGCTCTCGTTCAACCTCGTCGGCGAGGATGTGCTCATTACCGGTGCGGGGCCCATCGGCATCATGGCCGCGGCGATTGCGAAGCACGTGGGCGCGCGCAATGTGGTGATCACCGACGTGAACGATTACCGGCTCGAACTCGCGCGCAAGATGGGCGCGACGCGCGCGGTGAACGTCTCGCGCGAATCGCTGCGCGACGTGATGAACGCACTGCACATGACCGAGGGCTTCGACGTGGGCCTCGAAATGTCGGGCGTGCCGAGCGCGTTCACGGCGCTGCTCGAATCGATGAACCACGGCGGCAAGGTCGCGCTGCTCGGCATTCCGCCCGCGCAGACCGCCATCGACTGGAATCAGGTCATCTTCAAGGGCCTCGAAATCAAGGGTATTTATGGCCGCGAGATGTTCGAGACCTGGTACAAGATGGTCGCGATGCTGCAGAGCGGGCTCGATCTTTCGCCCATCATCACGCACCGCTTCCACGTGGACGACTACGAAAAGGGTTTTGCCGCGATGCTCTCGGGCGAGAGCGGCAAGGTGATTCTCGACTGGACGGCCGCCTGACGCCCCGAGGGGGTCATTGCGCCGTCGAGGCCGCCGCCGCAGCATCCGGCGGCGCCTGCTCGAACTCTGCCTGGATGCGCACGTCGATCTCGTCGCCCACTGCCGGATACCACGTCGACAGCCCGAATTTCGCGCGGCTGAACCTGCCATTCGCCGCAAAGCCGAGCGTCGGCTGCTTCGTGAGCGGGTCCGGCGCATAGCCGTTGAACACCACGTCGAGCGTGACCGGCTGCGTCACGCCATGAATCGTGAGATCGCCCGTGAGCTTGCCGGCGGGCTTGCCGTCCACATCCGCCGTGCGCTCGAAATGCGTGCTCGTGAAGCGGATCTGCGCGTAATGCTCGACGTCGAGCAACTGCGGGCCCTTCACCATGCGGTCGAGCAGCGGGACGTTGGTGTCGAGGCTCGCGGCGTCGATCACCGCGTCCACCTTTGCGCTTTCCAGCGCGTTCGCGGGCCAGTCGAGCTGCGCGCTTGCCCGGTCGAAGCGCATCACGAAGCGCGTGTAGTGCAGATGGTCGATGTCGAACACGATGCTCCAGTGATGCGCGTCGAGCGTGTAATGCCCCGCCGGCACCGACGCCTCGACGGGACTCACGCTGTGCGTCACCACGCGCAGCGGCATGCAGCCGGGCAGCAGGCAGGCCACGGCCAGCGCAGCGCACAGCATGCGGCGGCGCGCTTGCGGCGTGGCCCTGGCGGCGGCTAGGGAGGCGTCCATTTCATCTCCATGGCAATGGCGGCGAGTCATTGTAGTGACTGCAACGAATTTAGTGACGAGCGGCCATGCCGTTTTATTCCACCGACGGCTCGTCATGTTGGAGGGGGCCGACGGAGCGGCGTTCATACCCCTCATGCGGATTCGCACACCGATTTGCGCACCGAGTCGCATACCCATTGCCACGCGGCCCGTTTTCGGGTTTGATACGCGGATCGGAGCCTGTCCATCCTCGGGACGCATACCGCATGCCCGCCGCGAACGATTCGGTCTGCTTTCACAGCACGCACCTGCGCGAGGTCGACGCCATGACGGCCGCCACCGCGCACAGCTTCGCGCGCCATGCGCATGACCAGTACGGCATCGGCGTGATCGATGCGGGTGGGCACGTATCGCTCTCCGATGCGGGCGTGGTCGAGGCGCTGCCAGGCAACCTCATTCTCGTCAATCCCGGCGAAGTGCATGATGGCCGCCCGCTCGGCGCGCCCGCGCGGCGCTGGCGCATGCTTTATTTCGAGCCGCGCTGGATCGACGCGCTGCATGCCGACATCACCGAAGGCGACGACGTGAGTTTTGCGCTGTTCGCGCCCGTGATCGCCGATCCGCACCTGCGCGCGCTGTTCGATGTCGCGTTCGCCAGCGCCACGGCTGGCGGCGGCGATCTCGCGGCCATGGCGTTCGACGGCGCGGCGCTCGACGCCATGGCGCGGCTCGTGCGCGGGCTCGGCCACCGCCGGCCGCTCGCGCCGTGTTCGCCGCTGGCCGTGGCGCGCGTGCGCGAGATGATCGATGCTGATCCGGGCCAGGCGTTCTCGCTCGCCGATCTCGCGAGCGCGGCGGGGCTCAGCCGTTTCCAGCTTCATCGCGGCTTCGTGCAGGCGTTCGGCGTGGCGCCGCATCAGTACTTGTTGCATTGCCGCGTCGGACTCGCAAGGCGGCTGCTCAAGGCCGGCCAGGCGCCCGCCCAGGCCGCACTCGCGGCCGGCTTTTGCGACCAGAGCCATCTCAATCGCGCGTTCGCGCGCCAGTTCGGGGTATCGCCGGGCCGTTACCGGCTCGTGCACGGCGGCCCTCCGGCCTGACGGTTGCCGTGGGCGGCTGGCGGCCGCCGCACACCGATCCAAGACGGCGCAGGCGCCGCGTTTTATACAGGCGTTTCAGTCCCACGGAGCGCCTCCATGTCCTCTTCGTCCTCTTCGTCTTCTTCGCTGTCGTCCGCAAAATCGCTGCGCGCGTCGTCGTCGCGGTCCGTCGCGCATCTGCAGTTGTCCCTCGCGATGATCACCGTGGGCAGCACGGTGATTGCCAGCAAGATCATCGGCGCGGGGCTCGATCCCCTGCCGGCGACTGCCTTGCGCTTTGGGCTCGCCTTGCCCGTGCTGCTGGTGCTCATGTGCGTGACCGGCACCGCGTTCCCGCGCCCCGGCCTGCGCGATGCGGGCCTGCTGATCGCCCAGGCCGCGGTCGGCAGCGTCGGCTACACCGTCTTGCTGATCGCCGGAACTCAGCGGACCTCGGCCGCCGACGCGGGCATCATCCTCGGCACCCTGCCCGCCGTATGTGCGCTCACCGCCGCCGTGGTGCTGCGCGAGCGGCTGCGCGCAAGCACGCTGATCGCGGTGATGGTGGCGAGCCTCGGCGTGGCGCTCGTCACGCTCGCGCCCGCAGCGCATGGCGGCGGCTCGCTCACGGGCGATGCGCTGCTGATCGGCGCGGTGATCTGCGAAAGTTTATTCGTTTTGCTAAACAAGCGGCTCGCGATGCCCTGGCCGCCGCTCGCGCTGTCGACCGCGATGACGGGCATCGGCTTCATCGTCTCCGGCCTGGCGGCGCTGCACGATTGGCCGGCCACGCTGCACGCGCCGCCGCCGCATGCCTTGCTGGCCGTGGCGTACTACGCGCTGGTGCCGACCGTCGGCGGCTTCTGGCTCTGGTACGCGGGCGCATCGCGCGTGTCGGGCGCCGAGGCGGCCATCTTCACGGCCGTCGCGCCGGTTTCGGGCGTCGTGCTCGCGGCGCTGCTGCTGGGCGAGCCGCTCACGCTCGCCCGCCTGGCCGGGCTCGCGCTCGTGGTCGCGGCCGTGTTCGTGACTGCCGCGCCGGGCGTGCTAGTGTCACGAACACGCGGCGCGGTGCAGGACTAGCCGCGTGCTTTTCCGCCGCTTTCCGTCCTTCTCGCCATTCAAGGAGCCCACGCATGAGCACTACCCACCCCACGTCCCCCGCCGAAACCCGCCCGCCGCTGCCGCCCTTCACCCGCGAGACCGCGATCCAGAAAGTGCGTGGCGCCGAGGACGGCTGGAACACCCGCGATCCGCAGCGCGTCGCGCTTGCCTACACGCCGCAAAGCGTCTGGCGCAATCGCGCCGAGTTCGTGACAGGCCGCGAGGCCATCGTCGCGTTTCTCACGCGCAAATGGGCGCGTGAGCTCGACTACCGGCTCATCAAGGAATTGTGGGCGTTCACGGGAAACCGCATTGCGGTGCGCTTCGCCTACGAGTGGCATGACGATTCCGGCCACTGGTACCGCTCGTACGGCAACGAGAACTGGGAGTTCGACGAGAACGGGCTGATGGCGCGCCGCCATGCGTCCATCAACGACCTGCCGATTCGCGAGGCGGACCGGCTGTACCGCTGGCCGCTCGGCCGCCGTCCCGACGATCATCCGGGCTTGAGCGATCTCGGGCTCTGAGCGGGCTGTCCCGTCCCTTGCCAGCGCGCGCATCGTCGATCGTTCATCGCGGCGACTCATCGGACTGGCAACATGGGCGCGCCGAAGGTTGCGCCCGCGCTGGCTTGCTGTACAGTTTGCAGTCGCCGGAAGCAGACCCTGAACAGAACCAGCAGCAGACGAACCGAAGCGATTCGGCGAGCAAGAGGACGGAGAGCCCATGCGGTGTTGGCAAGTGCGAGGTGTCGGGACCCAAAAAATCGCCATCGCGTTGGCGCTCACAGCGCTGATGTCTGGCGTCGCAACGAGCGCACGCGCGCGCGACTGGTGCGGCGGCGGCCTGTGGGTGGACGCGATGGTCGGCTCATATCACATCCATCCCGACAAGGATTTCGAGCAATTCAATCCGGGCCTCGGCATCGAATGCTGGCCGGGCGAAACCTGGGCGCTCACGGCGGGCGGCTTTCGCAATTCGCTGCGGCGGCCCTCGTGGTATGGCGGCGCGGTCTGGGCGCCGGAATTCCTGCACTGGGGCTACGTGCGCCTCGCGGCGATGGGCGGCCTCATCTCCGGCTACAACTACGGCAACTGGGGGCTCGGCCACAATCACACGGTCGGCCCAGTGGCTGCACCCATCGTGATGGTCGCTTACAAGCGCGTGGGCGTGAACTTCATCGTCATTCCGCCGATTCCTTCCGACGACCTGCCATTCACGATCGGCTTTCAACTGAAGGTGAAGTTCTGAGCGTGCGCGGGTGTTGCGCGAGGGCGTCGAAGCACTCGCGATAGCGGGAGCATGGTGAGTCGCGAAGGATACGTCGACCTCACCGGCGATTGCGCAATGGTGAGGAATTCCAGGAGAGGCGGATGGTGAGTCGTGCAAAGCGCGGCAACCTCACCGGCGCATCGTGCAATGGTGAGGAATTCCAGGAGTTGGTGCTCCCGAAAAACCTCACCTTTGTCCTGGGTGGGGCGGATCGGCGTATCAGAACTTGTACTCGGGATTCTTCGGATCGAAGGCGTCGGTATCGAAGGTCTTTGGCGTGATGCTTTCGATCACGATTCTTTCGAAGATCTGGCCGTCGTTGTCATACGCCTCGACGGTGCGGAAATACGGGCGACGCAGGTCCAGCCCGAGCGTCTGTTTTTTCGCATAGAACTGCGGTTTGCCGGCTGGCGAGGCATAAGTGAGCGCCACCACGCGCACGCCGCTGAGCGTTTTCACTTCCACCTGCGGCTTGTATGGCGCGCCCACCTCGGCGTATTTCTTCGCGTCTGCCATGAACCGGCTCACGATGAGCTCCGTGCCGAGCTCGGTGATTTTGTGATTCGACTGCGAGCGCGCGAGCGAGCCGTCGATCGCCGTCCACATCGGCATGACGCCGAGCAGGCCGCCCAGATGACCGTACATCTGATCGGTGCGTTTGGTGGCGTCGTAGATCACTTCTTCGCCCGCATTCTGGCCGTCGGGCAGCCACTTCGCGTAGATGCGCAGCGGTTCGCGCTCGAGCTTCACGAGCATGTGCGCGGGCTTGCCGGGCCACTTGCCGTTCAGGCGTTCCCAGCGCGAGAGCACGAATTCGTACGACGGATACCCCGGCGGCCCGATCTGGATCAGCGCGGGCACGACGAGCGGATCGAACGCCTGAAAGAGCGCCGTGAGTTGCGCGTCGCTCATCTTTACGAGTGCGCCGCTCTTCTGTGCGCGGGAAAGCCAGCGTACCTGCTGTTCGAGCGGGAGCTTGCCGACCTCGGCGGCGTGATTGGCCGACGGGCTGGCTGTGGCTGTCGCGGGCGCGGCGTCTTGCTGGACGCTCGCTTGCATGCTCGATTGTGCGTTCGCACCGGCCGCTTCGTTATCCTGCGCATTGGCCGTGGCGCACGCGAATGCAAGCGCTGCGCACGCGAGCGGTGCAGCGAGGCGCCGCGCCGGCCGCACGCCTTGCGGCATCGAACGCAATGGATCGTTATTCATGGTTTGGCTCCCTGTGTCGCTATTTTCTTGAACGAAACGTTAAGCAGAACCGCAGAAGGCGTGAAGAAAAAGCGCGATGGTAACGGCTACGCGGTGCACTGCCTCTCAATTTCCCGATCATGCTGCGCGTGGCGCGGAATTGGCCTGAGTGGTACGCGCAATCGCGGCACGCAGCCACTCGCCGGTAGCAGAAGGCGCGGTGACGGGCAGCATATGGCCGCCGTTCACAACCTCGAGCGTCACGCGCGACGAGCGGCGGCGCAGCGCCTCGCCATGGCGCATCCAGTCGAGCACCATGTCGTCGCGGCCGAACAGCACGTCGGCGGGAATAATCAGGTCTGCGTAGCGTTGCTCCATCTGTTCGAGATCGTTCGAATCCTCGATAGCCACGAGATCGAGCGACGCGTTATGGAAAGCCTTGGGCCGCACGCTGAGCAGCGCGCCGCCACGGGTGCGGAAGTCCGCGGGCACCGCCTCGGGCGCGAACACGGCCTTGAGCGTCGCGGTGCTGGTGGCGAGGCCGAACGGCGTGGCCAGCGTGCGCGCCATGAAGCGGCGCACGCGCGCCGAGCGCACGGCGAGCGCGCGGAAGGCCCTGGGCACGTCCGTCTGCACGTGGGTGAGCGGGGCGATCAGCGCGAGCCGCGCGACCGACTCGGGATGATCGAGCGCGACGGCCAGCGCAATTGCGCCGCCGAGCGAATGCCCGACGAGCACGGGCGCTTCGAGGCCGAGCGCGTCGATGAAACGCGCGACCGTGCGAGCTTGCGCGCGAATGTTGGCGGGGGTCAGCGCGCCGCGCGTGGAATAGCCGGAACCGGGCCGGTCGATCAGAATCACGCGATGCTCGCGTGCGAGCGCTTCGAGCGGCAGCCAGGCGAAATTGCGCATCTGCCCGCACAGGCCGTGCACGAACACGAGAGGCGGCCCACCGCCGTCGCCATGGCCATATTCTGCGTAGTGGATGCGCTCGCCGTCGATATCGACGAGGCGGCCGTCCATCGGCACAGCCTGTTCGATGCGTCGCGTCATGCGCCGCGTGAACGACGCAAGTGCGGCGCAGGCCAGCACGGTCACGACGATTCCGGCGGCGAGGGGAAAAACGATGGCGTTCACGCGATCCTCCGCTGGCAAGATTGAATGAACCGCTCGACGCGAGCGGCAATGAGCGGCGCATCGTGCAGGATGGTCCAGTGCGATGCGTCGATGACCTCGCGCCGGTAGTGGCCCAGCCATTGCGCGACGTTTGCGGAAAGCGCCGGCGTCACATAGCGGTCCCTGCGCGGCACGATGAACTGCACGGGCACGAGCGTGCGCCGCTCGCGCGGCTGCCACGCGCGCGCGATGAAGTTGGCGCGATAAAGCTGTAGCCCGTTGATGCCGTTGCGCAACTGATCGGGGTCGCGCGGCGCGCGCACGCCTTCGGTCTTGCGCAGCCACCATGGCCACAGCGCCGCGCCGCCCAGGCGCCACACGAGCTGCGGCACGAGCGGCAGATGGAAGAGCGCGATGTACCACGATTTCAGCGACTGCGAGAGGCTCATGCGTGCACGAAACACGTGATCGAGACATGGCCCCGAAATCGACGTAAACGAGGCAATGCGCGCGGCGTTGGCAGGATCGGTCACGGCTTCCCAGCACTGGATCGAGCCCCAGTCGTGAGCGACGAGATGAAACGGACGCGTGTCACAGCTTGCATCGGCCACGGCGCACAAATCGAGCGCGAGCTGCGCGAGCCGGTAGTCCCCGCGCCGCCGGGGCGCAGCCGAGCCGCCCATGCCGCGCACGTCATACGCAATCACGCGAAAGCGCGTATCGAGTTCGCGGCGCAGCGCCTCCCATACGCGCGCCGAATCCGGATAGCCGTGCACGAGAATCATGGGCGGCGCGTCGGGCGGCCCGCTCAGGTACACGGCGAGCCGCACGCCGTCCGAATCGACGTCGAGCCTTTCGGGCGCCGCAGCTCCGTTCAGGTTGCGCATGGTGCGTCAGGCGGCGCGCGGCGTGCCCGCCGGATGCAGCGGCACGCGCCGTGGTGCGGCTTGTGTCGCGTAGTGCGCATTGGTCGCGTCGATCTGCGCAATGAGGCCATCGATTCGTTCGAGATGCTTACGATTGTTGTGATCCCATGGGTGAAAGCCGGGCTTGAAAAAGCGCAGCCATTCGAGCGCGATGCCGGGAAACACGCCATGGCGCGGACCATAGAGAAACTTGATGAGCTGCCAGCGCCCGCCGAACTTGCCGATGCTCCGCCTGTGCCGGCGCATGAGCGCGAGGTGGTAGTCGAATACGATCAGCCAGAACAGCACCGTGGTGGCCAGCATCGTGCCGGTGCGCATCAGGTAGCGCGCGGGGCCGGGCTTGATCACGAGATTCCAGACGTCGTACGAAACCGATTTATGCTCGGTTTCCTCGAGCGCATGCCATAGCCACATCTGCTTGTAGCCTTCCACCGAGCCCTCGATGCGCGCGCTGCCGACGGCGAGCAGCAGATCGGCGAGCATCGCGGTGTAGTGCTCGAGCGCGACCGTCTGCGCGAGCTGCAGCGAGGGCGGCAGCACCTTGCGCGCGAAGTTCAGGATGGCCCAGAGGCGCTTGTCGAGCTTGTGCGCGGGCAGGCCGGCCGCTTGCAGCAGGTCGTTGTACTCGACGTGCTCGCGCGTGTGCATCGCTTCCTGGCCGATGAAACCCATCACCTGCTTCTTGAGCTCGGGATCTTCGATGCGGTCGCGGTAATGGCGCACCGCGTCCATGAAAAAGCGCTCGCCGGCCGGAAAAAGCAGCGAAAGCGCATTGAAGAAGTGGGTGACCGGCACGCCCTCGACGTGCCAGTCACAAGCCCTTTCGGGCGGTAACGCGAAGCGGATGTCGCGCCGGATCGGCATCATGCTGTTTCTCCCTGATTGCTGTTGCCTGCGTTGTTATTCCTGGCGCGCTTGCGCGCCTTCGCGGCCTCGCGCCGCGCGCTCGTCACGACGAGCGCCTGATAGGCGGCGGGCAGCGTGCGCGCGAGCCAGTCGGCCATGCGCGCGTCGCGCCCGATCAGCACGCGCCGCGCGTTGCGGCGCACGCCGGCGAGGATCGTGCGCGCGGCCTCGTCGGCGGTGGTGATGAAGAACTTCTCGAACTCGTCCTTGCCCTGCTGCTCGCTCGCCACCATGAAGCCGACCATGTTCGTGGCCACGCGGCTCGACTGCGCGATGTTGGTGCGGATGCCGCCCGGATGCACGCAGGTGGCGGAGACGCCGCACTTCATCATGTCGAGCTCCTGGCGCAGCGATTCGGTGAAGCCGCGCACCGCGTACTTGGTGGCGTTGTAGCCGCTCATGCCGGGCTGGGCGAACAGGCCGAACACGCTCGACGTGTTGACGATATGTCCATCGCCCGAAACCTTCAGATGCGGCAGGAAAGCCTTGGTGCCATGCACGACGCCCCAGAAGTTGATGTTCACGATCCATTCGAGGTCGCTGTACGACATGCCCTCGATCGTGCTGGAGAGCGCGACGCCCGCATTGTTGAACACGAGATTCACGCGGCCGTGCTCGCGGGCGGTTTCGTCGGCCCACGCGAACACGGCGTCGCGCTCGCTCACGTCGAGCACGCGCGTGCTCACGCGCACCCTGGGGGCGAGCGCGCGCACGATGCGTTCGGTTTCGGCGAGGCCGGGCGCGTTCCGGTCCGCGAGTGCGAGATGGCAGCCGGCGCCCGCGAGCTGCACGGCGAGCGAGCGGCCCATGCCCGATCCCGCGCCGGTGATGGCGGCTACCTTGTTGTCGAAGTGCTTCATGAACGTGTTCTCCGTTGTGAACCGCGTTGGGGCGCTTGGGGTCACTTTGGGTCGCCTCAAGCGGCTTCAGTCGTATGCGTGGCGACGACGACAGGCGATTCGGCATCCTCACGATGCGGTGCGCGAAATGCCTGATAGTCGGCCATCGAGAAACGCGCGGTGGCCTGCCGGAAGCGCCATGTGAAGCCCGGCCAGAGTGTGGTGTTCTTGCCGTTGCGCGGATCGAGATACCAGCTCTTGCAGCCGCCCACGGACCAGATCGCGCGGCCGAGCTGGTCCTGAATACGCGCGTTGTAGCGCGCCTCCACCTGCGCTCGCACTTCGATCGAATCGGCGCGCTCCTGCTTCATGGCGTCGAGCGCGCCGAGGATGTACTCGACCTGCGACTCGATCATGAACACCATCGAGTTATGGCCGAGCCCAGTATTCGGGCCGACGATCATGAAAAAATTCGGATAACCAGGCAAAGTCGTGCCGAGGTAGGCATGCGCGCCGTTGCGCCATGTCTGCACGATGTCCACGCCGCCGCGCCCGATGACCGCGCCTGGCGGAAACGGATCGGCCACCTGGAAACCCGTGCCGTAGATCAGGCAATCCACCTCGTGATGCGTGCCGTCGGCGGTGATCACGCCGGTGGCGTCGATGCGCTCGATTGCAGCCGTGACGACATTGACGTTGGCGCGCGCGAGCGCCGGATAGTAGTCGTTCGAGATCAGCACGCGCTTGCAGCCGATCGTGTAGTCGGGCGTCACCGCATCGCGCAGCGCGGGATCCGCGACCTGATTGCGGAGATGGCGCAGTGCGAGCTTCTGCACGTTCTTCATGAGCGCCGGGTGGATCGCGAAGCCCAGCACGCGCGACTCCAGCATCCAGTAGAGGCCCGTGCGGGCGATTTTCTGCGTGAACGGCAGCGTGCGGAACATCCATTGCTCGAAGCGGGACAGCCGACGGTCGGGCTTGGGCATGATCCATGGCGGGGTGCGCTGGAACAGCGCGAGCCCGGCCACCTTTGGCGCGATCTGCGGCACGAACTGGATCGCGCTCGCGCCGGTGCCGATCACGGCCACGCGCTTGCCTTCGAGCGCATAGCCGTGGTCCCACTGCTGCGAATGAAAGGCCTTGCCCGCGAAGGTCTCCACGCCGGGGATCGCGGGCAGCGCGGGCCGCGAGAGGCCGCCCATGGCCGAGATCAGCACGCGGGCGGCGAGGCGCCTGCCGTTGGCGAAAGCCAGACGCCAGCAATGTGCGGTCTCGTCCCACTGGGCGCTGGTCAGTTCGTGATCGAAGTTCAGCCACCGCGAGAGCCCGAACTGCTCGACGCAGCGGTTCAGATACGCGCGAATCTCGGGCTGCGGCGCGAACATGCGGGTCCAGCGCGGATTGGGCGCGAACGAGAACGAGTACACGTGCGATTGCACGTCGCACGCGCATCCGGGGTAGTGATTGTCGCGCCAGGTGCCGCCCGCCGAGCCGGCCTTCTCGAATACGGCGAAGTCGGTATGGCCGCGCTGCAGCAGGCGGATCGCCATGCCGAGGCCGGCGAATCCGGTGCCGATGATGGCGACGCCGAGTGGCTCGCCGGTGCGGTCGTTGCCGGCTGCTTCGAAAGACCGGGTGGGTGCGTTCATCCGGAGCGTCTCCCTATGGTCCATTAAGAACTGTTACATTGAACGATGTAAACATAGCGGGTGCGACGCATGGACGCAAGGGACTAGAGGAAGCGTTCCAGGAAAAACGCGAGCGTCAAAAAAGCACGCGAGTGCGCGACTGGCTTGGGTTTCAGGCCAGTGAGGGGGAGCGGTGCGGGGGCAGGCGGGAGAGAAAAAGCGGGTCTTGAAGCACACCCGCGAAAGGAAGGATGCGTTCCTGGACGCACGGGCGCGCTTTCAGCGCGCGCCGGATCAGCGTTTCTTGCCGATGGTTTTACCAAGGACTTTGCGGGCGGTGGCGGCCTTGCCGCTGCCTTTACCGCCGGACTTCTTCGCAGCCACACCGGCCGCTTTATCCAGCTCGACCGGCGCATCCTCAGCCGGCGCCGAGCCCGCTCCCCCACGACGGCCCAGCGTCTGCTCGAGAATCGTCGCAACGCGGCCACCAAGATACGCGCTCGACTGCTCCTCGAGCGCGCGCAGAATCTCATTCTCGACGAACACCGTAGACAGCGGCCGCAGCCGCCAGATCGCGTCGACGAGCGCCGGCATGTCGGTCGCGGGCGGCAACGCGCCCGCGTCGTAGCGGTCGAGGTGCCGCACGACCATGGCCACCAGCGTGCCCGCGATCGCATCGAAATGCGGGCGCGCCTCTTCGAGCACGTCCAGAAGCTCGCGCGCCGGAATGCCTTCGCGCACCGTGGCCGCGGCGGCATCGAGCATGGCCGGATTGCGCGCGACGAACGACAGCCCCTTGCGTTCGAGCAGGCCGAGCTCGGCGAGCCGCGTGAGGCTATTGGGTGCTTGCGGACCGAACAGCTTGATCAGCTCGGGCAGCGAATAGGTTCTGGGCCGCGTATGCGACCACGGGCCGCCAATCGCGTTCTCGAGGCCGAGAATCGAGCGCAGGTCGCCGCCGTCGTCGATAGCCTTGATGAGGTCCTGGATGTTCGACAGCGTGTAGCCGCGCGCAAGCAGGTGATTGATGAGCTTCAGGCGCGCAACGTGGGAGTCGTTGTAGATGCCCACGCGGCCGCGCTTGTCGGGCGGCATGAGCAGGTCGCGGTCTTGATAGGCGCGCACGTTGCGCACCGTGGTGCCGGCCACGCGCGCGAGTTCGTCGACGGTGTATTCGCTGTCGGCGGCGCGCTCGGGCGTGGTGTCGGTGACGGGAGGCGTGGGCGATTTCGGCATGCGCCGATTTTAGCGCGAGCCGTCGCCCAAGCGCGAACCGGCGTGCGCCTGGCCATGCGCCGCCAGGCGTGCCCTACCAGGCGTGCCCCATCGGGCGTGCCCCACGAACGCGCTAGAACTTGTACGAGACCGCGAGGTACGAGATGAGCGGATCGGCCTTGAGCTCTCCACGGCTCACGGCCAGCTCGGTGCCGTCGGCGGCTTTCACGATCACCGATGATGTCGTTTTCAGCGGAATATAGGTGAGCGATGCCACGAGCCCCAGATGCGAGGTGATGTTGTATTCGGCGCCCACGTTGAACACCGGCTGCCACGATGACGACGCCTTCGCGGTGACCTGCGTCGTCCCCGGCTTGCCTGCGCCCGCCGCGAGCACAGAGCCCAGGTCGTCCTGAGTGGCTTTCACGAAGTTCGGATTGAGCTGGATGTCCGAGAACCAGTTGTACGAAACGCCGATGCCCATGAACGGGCGGAACTTTGCATCGGCATCCCGGAAGTAGTACTGAAAGAGCAGCGCCGGGCTCCACTGGCGCACGCTCTTGACGATGGGGTTGGTGGCCGGATCGCTGAGGTTCTGGCTGCCGAGCGCGCCCGCTGGGCCGGGCGGCTTGACCGTGCCGTGACCGTACAGCTTGAAGGTGGGGGGCACGCCCGCCACCGTCGAGACCGCGATGTGATCGGTCAGGAAATGGCTGAACACGAAGCCGACCGTGTCCGCGCTGCTCGTCGAAAGACCCGTGCCCGGCGACGTGGACGAATTCGGCAGGCGCAGCGGCGTGTTGATCGGCGAGGGCGCCACCGTGGTCGTGAGCGGTGTGCTGGACTGCTGCGGCGCGACGTGGAACCAGCCGAGCACGGCCACGTTGTCGCCCGCATGCTGGGCGTGGGCGGCCGTGCTCAGCACGACCGCCGCCCCTGCCAGCATTGGCGTTGCGATACGTCTCATCATTCCTCCCTGTCCTTCCTGTTTTCTTCGGCTGCTCTCAGGTTCGGGTGTCCCTGCCCGTCCGCTGTTTGCGCGCGGCGACCGTTTCGTGAACGGCCGTTCCTGCGCGCGCCCGGCGGCCCGCACGCGCCTCGCGTGCGAGAAGGCGGTCACCTCATGGGCTGCACGGCCCCGGTTTTATCGATGCATGATCGGGTCTCATCGCGCGGCTCACTGCACGAATGCGCCCGCCGTGAAGTACGGCGAGGATACATTCGTCATGTCCAGGAAGCCGAACACGCCGCCCGTGAAAATCATCTTGCCGGTCGGGGTGCTGCCGGTCGACGCGTTCACGTGCGTGGTCGTCACGACGCCTGCCACGCTTTGCGCGAAGTTCAGATCGAGCGCGGTGGCGAGCGCGGCCTGCGAGGGGTTGAACGGATCGAGCAGCGTGCCTTGCGTGCCGGAGAGCGCGAGCGTGCGGTAATCGAACTGGCTGTCCACGCCGATGTACTCGCCGTCCTGCGAGCCCTGCGCGATGTTCGTTTGCGGCGCGAGCACCGAAATGCCCGATTCGTCGTCGGCGACGGGACCGGTCGCGCCGCTCTGCGGATCGACGCCCACCTGCGGATACGCGACGCCCGTGCGCACGAGCACCGGCACGAGCTGCCCGCGCAGCTTGCCGACGATCATGAAGCCTTTCGCCGCGTTCTGTCCGGTCACGAGCGTGGGCTTGACCTGCCCCTGGAAGTGATCGGTTTCGAACGCGCCGCTGCCATCGGCCGACGGCGCGAGATTGGTGCCCGGCTGCATGCACTTGCCCGCGTTCACGCCGGTGTTGTCGCATTCGGTCCAGGAGCCGTCGGCATTGATGGTGATCTTCGCGTCCACGGCGGCGGGAAGGAAGTTCTGCGACGGCACCTGGTGATAGCCGAGCTGGTTATACGTGCCGGCAACCTTGGCGATATTCGTTTCGAGCGAAGCAAAGCCGATGAGCGGGTAATACGGAAACTTCGTGTCCGGCACTACGCCGATGCCGCCCGATCCCGCGAACTGGATCTCGGCGCCCGGAATCGTGCCGCCCGCCACGCCCTCGCCGATGAACACGCGCGCCGGACGGTTCGGATCGAGGCTCGCGCCGGTGAGCTGGAACGCGCACTGATTGAGCTTCGCCGTGGGTAGTGCGGTTTCCTGAGCAATCGTGCCAGACACTACTTGTCCCTTGCGCGTTGGCGTGACGGTGCCCGTAGTGGCGGGAATCGACGACTCCATATAGGTGATCTGCCAGGTCTTTTTCGTGGTGTCGAGCTGGAGCTTGACGACTTCGCCGTCGCCGCCGCCGCCCGTGTAGACGGTGTTGTAGTCGAGCGTCGTCGGGCAGAGCGAAGTCTCCACCAGCGGCGGGCTGCTGTTGCCGCCGCCGCATGCGCTCAACGTGAGCAGCAAGGGCACGCCTGCGCCCAGCGTCGCAAAGAAACTGGATTTCATACCGCATCTCCGGAATCGTTTTTGTAGGCGGAGCGCCGGCTCCCTGTGCATGGCGCCCCGGTCTGGCTTGTTTGAATCGCTTCGGCGGATTAATCAGGAATCCAGATAAATTTGGTCTCGGACGCCTGCCGCGCGACATTTATTGCGGCTGGATCAGCGCACCCACGCCGAAGTAAGGCTGGTTGGGCGTGGCGCTGTTTGCCGAGGTCGATGTGACGCCGCCGTTTTCCTGGCCATTCAGGAAGATGCCGTACAGCCCGCCGACCGCGATCACGTTGCCTTTGTTGCCGTTGTTGTCGATCGCATCGATCAGGCCCGGATGCGTCTGCGTGTAATCGAGCGTGAACGTGCTTTGCGTCGTCATCGTCGCGGGCTTGAGGAAGCCGGCGGTCTGGCCGTTGATGAGCGTGGCCGTGTAGGCGAAGTTCGAATCGGCGCCGATATAGCTGCCGTCGAACGCGCCCGACTTGAGCGTGGTGGCCGGCGCCATCATCGCGATGCCCGATTCGTCGTCCACATGAGCATTCGTGAGGTCTTCGTTCACGTAGCCGGTGCGCACGACGATCGGCACGATCGCATTGTTGAGCTTGCCGAGAATCAGATGCGCCGTCGCGCCGTTGCGCTGCACGACGAGCCCCAGCAGCGGGCCGACCAGAGGCGTGCCGATCGGCGTGGGCGTCTGGATTTGCGGTGCGTTGGAACTGTTGAAGTAGCCGCCGGTCGAGTTTGCAGTCCACGCGCTCGTGGCCGTCGCGCAACTCGTGTTGCTTGCGCCACCCGGCACGCTGCAGTTGCCGCTCGCGTCGTATTGTTCCTGCGTGACCTCGGCGGCGGGCGCGAAATTGTTCGACGGCAGGATGTGATAGAGCAGCGCGTTATACGAGCCCTTCAAGTCGGCGATATTCGTGCTCACCGACGAAAATCCGATGAACGGATAGAAGTCGAACGTGCGCGCCTTCACGTTGGGGAAGAGCGTGGAGGCGAGCTGGTCGCCGCTGAAGTCGACAGTCGCGCCCGGAATGCCGCCGCCGGCCACGCCGAAGCCCACATAGATGGTGGGCGGATTATTGGCGTTGTAGGCCGTCGTGTAGGTGCTGCCACCGATGGTGCCCGTGCCTTGCTGAAGCTGGAACGCACAGGCGATTTGCGCGGGCGTGGGCAGTGAGCCGGCGCTCGGATGCTGGACCGCACCCGTGATCGTGAGACCTGCGCGCGTGTTCTGCACCTTGCTCGAATTCACTGGAATCGGCGACGCGAGGAAGGTGAGCGAGTAGGTCATCTTCGTGGGATCGATGTTCAGGCTGACGACTTCGCCGCTGCCCGTACCGCCGAGGTAAGTGTTCTTCGCGATGTCGGCGGCGGCCGGGCACAGCGCGGTGGCAGCCGGCTGGCTCGCGGGCGGGCCCTGGTTCTCGCACGTCGATCCCGAACATTGCGCCGGGGTGATGGGCGCCGGATCGCTGGCGGTTCCGCCGCCGCACGCGACCAGTAATGGCGTTGCGACTGCGGCCAGCGCGCCGCAGCGGAGCATGCTCTCCCACATGTGTTATCTCCCTGTCTCGTAATAATTTATGCGCTGAAGATTGGATCATGACATCGGACGCTGTCAATTGAACGAAGCACTCTAAAACTGGCCGTGCGGCGGCGCGGCTCGCGCCGGCATGGCTCGAGCCGCTCGCAACCGGGGTTTTTCCCGATGCTTGCAAACGACCCGGCGGGGCCGCCGAGCAAACGATGTTCCCGATGGATGCGAGGCCTGCAAGCTATTTGAAGGACTCTTGAGGCATGGGTGAGGGCAGCCTGGATCGTCACCTGATTGATTTGGTATCCGAATGAAATGGCGGTGATATGGGGCAGTGGTTGTCGAGCCGCGTAACGAACTCAAAGGTGAGGGAATTCGGGAGCGGGTTTGCGCGCGCCGATTCCAAAGGTGAGTGTTTTCGGGGGCGTTTGTCGCAAACGCAGAAACATCGCTGACAAATCGGGCTAGGACACGCGCGAATGGTAAAGGTGAGTGTCTGCGGGAGCCAATATTCACTGAGCAGTACCAAAAGCTGCTTTTTACCTGATGTATTTAAGTTGCTTCGCAGATTTTTTTAATAAAAGCGTCTGGTATCGATTTGTAAAGGTGAGTATTTTCGGGAGTCGTGCGGCGCGGCAAGCTGTCATCGATATGTGAGCCACGCACGGTATAGTGATTCGCGAAACGCGCCGTCGGCGCAGCGCTATGGAGCGGCAACATGGGTTTTTTCGACCGACTATGGCCGCGCAAACGCGCGATGCCGGTGCAGGAGAGCGCGCAAACGCGCGCGCTCGTCGAGCGGCTGATCGTGCTCAGCCCCTCGCTGAAACTCGCGCGCGACTATCGCGAGCGGCTGGGTCCCACGCTCGCGCAGTCGGTCGCGTATGTGCGCGAAATCGTCGAAGCTTTGCCGCCCGCGTGCCAGGCGAGCGCCGCGAACTGGCTTGCCGATCCCTATATTCACGCATTCTTCGCCGCGCCCGACGAGGTCGCGCCGGTGCTGAGCCGCTCGCCCGAATTGCATGCGTGGTTCGAGAGCCATCCGCTCGCAAACGAAGCGTGGGCCGTGCTGGGCATGGCGATGGCCGAGCGCCGCAGCCTCGGCGTCGCGCAGCACGGTGACCACGTGCATACGGACGTTGCCCAGACCACGCTGAGCTTCGACGACCATCAGGTGCGCGTCTGCGGCGAATCCGAAGCGGACCTGCGCGAGCAGATCGTGCAGCGCGTGGTCGAGCAGATCGCGCTCGAAGGACTCGCGCAGATCGGTGCCGACGAGTCGCGCCGCGACGCGCTGGAGCAGGAGCGCGCGCTGTTGCGCACGCGCCGCCAACTGCTCACGCGCCAGGGCGCGGGCACGCAGAAGATGGTGGGCGAGCGCGCGGTCGCGAACGCCGCCGAACTCGCGCACCTGCAGGCGCAGATCGAGGCGAACGAGCAGGCGCTCGCGGAGCTTGGCTTGAAGACGGACGCGCTAGAACACGAAATGGGCGTGATTTGCGATGTGCTCGCGCATCCGGCGCAGCACGCGAACGTCGAGATGAAGCAGGTGCGGCTGAGCCCGATGAACGTCGTGATCGAGCACGACGCACCGGGCAGCGGTGCACAGATCGTGTTTCCGCTCGCGCGATTGCCGTCCGGTCCGCAGGGCGTGCGCGCGTTCTCGCTGATCCGCTTTGCGCGCGCGGACCTCATGCCGCTGCCGAAGCTATTGGACGGGGATAGCCGCTTCGTGATTTGAGCCGCAGACGGCATGGTTGAGCTATAGGTGAGCGTTTTCGGGAGTCGTGCGCCATTGCGAGCGGGCGGCCCCGCGTGATGTGAGGTGAAGCGCGCTGCTTCGGGAGCGCTCACCCGAGACGAGCCGCTGCGCAACAAATAACGCGATTCCAGGCCGAAACGCGGCAGAAAATTCCTGGTAGTCCCAGGTTAAGCGATGCGAAGCGTTCTCTCCCGCGACAGGCGAAGCCGCGTCCGAACGCCAAAGGTGAGGGTATTCGGGAGCGGTGCGCGCGGTTGTTTCGAGACACTAACCGTTCGGGAAAAAGTCTTGAAAACACTGGAAAACAAGGCTTTTCGAGCGATGCGGGAAGGCCCGGCGCGATGCCGCCGGGACCTCGGTAAACCGAAAGGTGAGGTTTTTCAGGAGTGTGCGGCGGGCCACGCGCTCACGCCCGCCGGGGCGATCTCGAAGCGCAGCGCGCCGGCGTGCGGGAGCGTCGCGTCGTCGGCGGGGATGTCGAAGATTTCGCCGGCCAGTTCGAGCGTGACATAGCGGTCGCCGTGGCGCAGCGAGACGCCCGCGAGACGGCCTTCGAGCGAACCACCGGGCGTCGCGCACAGCGCGCGCGGCGACACGCGCCACATTACGCGCGTGCCCGTGGCGAGCCGCGCGTCTTCGCAAGCGCGGCTGCACGGCAAGCGCAGCCCGCCCGCCGTTTCGATCTCGCCCGAGTCGAGCACGATGCCCGCGCCGATGTTGTGCAGTCCGAGCAATTCGGCCACGCGCGGCGAGGCGGGCCGCGCGAACACCTCGTCGACGGGGCCGGCTTGCAGCGTGCGGCCATGCTCGATCACGAGCACTTCGTCGGCGAGCAGGGCCGCTTCGTCGGGATCGTGCGTGACGATCACGGTGACCGCGCTGATCTCGCGCTGCAAGGCGCGCAGCGTTTGCTGCAGGCGTCGCCGCCGCGGCGTGTCGAGCGCGGCGAACGGCTCGTCGAACAGCAGCAGCTGGCTGTGCCGCGTGAGCGCGCGCGCGAGCGCCACGCGCTGGCGCTGGCCGAAGGAGAGCTGGCGCGGCAGGCGCTGCGTGAGCGTGTCGAGGCCCAGATGCGCGAGCCAGTAGCGCGCGCTGGTGGCGTCGGCATCGACGGGAAACGCCAGTTGCTGCGCCACCGTCAGGTGCGGAAACAGGCCGTAGTCCTGCGGCATGTAGCCGATCTGGCGGCCTTCGGGCGGCAATGCCCCGATGTCGGTTGCGCCGAGCGAGACGAAGCCCGCATCGTTGCGCTCGAGACCCGCGACGATGCGCAGCACGAGCGACTTGCCCGAGCCCGAGGGCCCGATGATTGCGAGCCGCCGCGTGCGCGGCTGCCAGGCGACGTCGAGCGTGAAGGCGCCGAGGCGCCGCTGCGCCGCGAACGCGAGCCGCGGGTTATCCAGATTCGCTGCCGCGGCGGCGGGCGTGAATGCGGTGAGCTCGTCGCCGTTGTCGGGGCTCACCGCGAGAATGACGCGCGCGCCGCGGCTATAGACCGAGAGCACCGCGCAGACGATCGCGATGCCAAGCGTCGGCAGCAGCAGCGGCATCATCGCGGGCAGCCCCTGACCGCCGAACACCACGTAGGTGTAGACCGGCAGCGAGTACGGGTGATAGGCGACCATCACCGTTGCGCCGAATTCGCCGAACGCGCGCAGCCACGCGAGCGCGAGCCCTGCGCGGATGGCGGGCCAGGCGATCGGCAGGGTGATGCGAAAGAAGCGGCTCGCCGCGCGATGGCCGAGCGTGGCGGCGACGTCGTCGTAGACGGGATCGACGACGGCGAACGCCGAGCGCGCCGCCACGATCAGGAACGGCGCGGCCACGAAGGTCTCGGCGAGCACGATGCCCGTGAAGGAGTCGGTGAGCGCGCCGTTGAAGAGCTGGCCGAGCGCGCTATACGGACCGATCAGGAACAGCAGCAGCACGCCGCTCGTGAGCGGCGGCAGCGCGAGCGGCAACTGCACGACGAAGCCGAGCAGCGCGACGCCGCGCGAGCGCGAACGCGCGAGCCAGTAGCCGAGCGGCACGCCGCTTACGAGGATGACGAGCGCGGCGACGCTCGCGCTCGCCACCGACACGCCGACCGCCGACCCCATGGTGCGCCAGTCGACACCCTTCCAGTCCGCCTGGCCGATCTGCGGAATGCTGGCGAAAAACGGCGCGCACAGGTAGACGGCGAGCAACGCGCCAAGCCACCAAAGCGGCCTTGCGGCGCGTTGCCTGGGCCGAGGGGGCCGAGCGGGTCGAGTCATGATTGCGGCGTCATTGCTGTGCGGCGTCGATCACGGCCTGCACCGCCGACGGCATGCCCTGGGCGTTGCCATTGACCGTGGGCTTCTTGATATCCACGCCGTGCTCGGCGAGCAGCTTGCGGCCTTCGGCGCTCAGCAGGAAGTTGACGAAGCGCGCAGCGCCCGCGCTATTGGGCGCGTCGTTGAGGATCGTGAGCGTGTAGCTCGCCTTGATCCCCAGTTCGGGCGCGGGATGGATCGACGGAATCTTCAGGTCCGACGTTTCGGTCGAGTAAAAGAAGCCCGCGTCGAGCTGGCCCGACTGCAGACGGCCCACGAGCGTTTCCTCCGGCAGCACCTGAGCGGGATTCTCCGGTGCGCCGAGCGTCTTTTCGACGAGGTCGGGCTGGTTGTACGCCTGGGCCGCCTTCGTCATGAGCTCGACCGTGAATGCGCCCTTCGGGTCGAGCTTGGGATCGGTGCGGCCAATGCGGATGCCGGGCTCACGCAGCACGGCGTCCCACTTCTTCGTCTTGAAGTCGGCGGCGAAACGGCTCTTCGGGTTGTAGCCGATCAGGAGCGGCGACTCGGCGAAATTCACGTACCACGAAACATGATTGCCGTTCGAGTCGCCCATGAGGTTCGCGTTGACCTTCGGGCTCGCGCTGATGAACACGTCGCCACGGCGCAACTTGCCTTTCACTTCATTGGCGATCTTGTTCGAGCCGCCCGCGTAGCCCTTGAAATGCAGGCCCGTTTCCTTCTCGAATGCCGGCCCCACGCTCTTTTCCATCAGGTTCACGAGCGAGCCTGCGTACAGCACGTTGACATCGCTGTGGTCGGCCGCGAACGCGCCCGTGCTCGTGGCGAGCACGCCGGACAGCACCACGACGGACGCGATCAGCTTGCGGATCATCTCTTCTACCCCGTAGCGTTATAAAGGTGCATATATTACGACGGACTGACGGTTTCACGCCATGCGCCTGGCCGGATGGTCAACGTTCCCGATAACCGCTGTGCATGCCCCGGCAGCGCCGCTACACTGGGCGCCTGCATTCGGACTCGCGCCGGCGCTTTCGTCGATCAATTTCGTCATCTATATGGAGGCTTTCATGCGTACCAGCGCACGCAATCACTTCTCTGGCCAGATCGCCGCGGTCAAGGCCGGCGCAGTCAACGATGAAGTCACGCTGCGCGTCGACGGCGGCCTCGAGATCGTTGCCATCATCACGCACGGCAGCGCCGCTTCGCTGGGTCTCGCGGCCGGCAAGAGCGCCTTTGCGCTCGTGAAGGCTTCGTCGGTGATCGTGATGGTCGACGGCGACGCCAGCAAGGTTTCCACGCGCAACGTCGTCGCGGGCACCGTCGCTTCGGTCACGAAGGGCGCGGTGAACGCAGAGGTCGTGATCGCGTCGGCGGCCGGCGCGCAGATCGCGGCCATCGTCACGAACGACAGCGTGGACCGCCTCGGTCTCGCGGCGGGCAAGTCGGCGGCGGCGCTGTTCAAGGCGTCGAGCGTGATCGTGGGCGTGGACGCCTGACTAGCTGACGTGCGAGGCGCGCGGCAACGGCGGCGGACATGACCGGGGCCTGGCCCGACGTCGCCGCCGCCGATGCCCAGTGTCTCGCCACGATACTCGCGCACGCGTGCCTGCGTCCCGATCGCCTGTGGCGCGATCTGGGGCTCGCCGGCCGCGACGACGTCACGCAAATGCTCACGCGCTTTTTCCCCCAGGTGGTCGCGCGCAATCGCGAAGGCTTGCGCTGGAAGAAGCTGCTCGCGCGCGAACTGGCGCGGGCCACGGGCGGCGTGCCGGGACCTGCGCCGGGGTGCCCCGGCTGCGAGGATTTTGGCTTCTGCTTTCCCTTGGGGCATTGAACGGCGCGGGCCATCATGGCTTGGGCCATCGTGTATGCTGGCGCCCATGACCTCCGCGAAGAAAAATCAGATCGAGGCCGCCACGCCAACGCCGCGCAGCGCGCCTGAAGTGCGTTTTCGCATGCGTGTCATTCATGACGACACCATCGCGCTCGGGCCAGGCAAGGTGCAACTGCTGGAGGCCGTGCGCGAGCAGGGCTCGATTTCAGCTGCGGCGCGCAGCCTGAACATGTCGTATCGGCGCGCGTGGCTCCTCATGGACGAGCTCAATCGCGCGCTCGCGTCGCCGGCCACCGTGTCCGAACACGGCGGACAAAGCGGCGGAGGCAGCACGCTCACGCCCGTGGGCGAAGAGATCATCCGGCTCTATCGCGGCATCGAGGCGCGCGCCGCTGCCGTGTGCGCGCCCGAGATCGAAGCGCTGAAGAAGCTCGTCAAGAGTTGACCCGCACCTCGGCCATCTGGCTTGGGCCATCCGGCCCGTGCGATTCGGCCTGTGCGATTCGGCCTGGGCCATCCGGCCAGGGTGCCGCTCGCTGGCGGTTTCCCGGTATCCTTTAGTCGATGGGCGCGTTTTGAAGTTTTTCGCGTTCACCCGGCAATTACCGAACCGCGATCCAACCGCATCGCAAGCAAGTCTATGGAACCATCGAATTTCGCCCGCGGGAGCCGCGCATGCGCGTAGGCCGCCCCGTCAAGGCGCTGCCGCAGCCGCTGTGCGACTACTGCGGCGCAAAGGCGCTGCTCGCCCGTTACGGCGAGGAAGCCTATCCGTATCGCGACGACCATGGCCCCCTCTGGGTCTGCGCGGCCTGCGAGGCCTGGATTGGCGTGCCTGCGCGCAGCACCCGCAACGTGCCGCTCGGGCGGCTCGCCAACGCCGCGCTGCGCGACGCCAAGAGCCGCCTGCACGACGCGCTCGAGCCGCTCGTCGCCGCCAAGGTGCGGCGCGACAAGGTGAACGTCTTCGAGGCGCGCGGACGCGCGTTGCGCTGGGTGGCCGGGGAACTCGGCTTCGAGCTGCCGAATCCGTCGATCCACCATCTGACACTCGAACAGTGCGAGGCGGCCATCCGCCACGTGGAAGCCTTCATGGCCGCGCGCCGCTCGCCCGACGACGCGCGCTAGCGCGGGCAGAGGAGATGGGGCTTCCCACCACAGATTCGCATAGGGCGTCGCGTGCACGCCACCGGCGCTTCGCGCGCCGGCCTGCCACTGACTGTTACATCGATCTTGAGCGGCGGCGCTCAACCTTGGCCGCTGCGTGCCGTTAATGAAGCTGCAAACGCACCTGACTCGATACCGATGGGCGACATGGCCAAGACGATCCCTTTTCCGCAGCACAAGACCACCCGCGCCCGGCGGCATAAGGCCGAGTTGCTGCCGATGCCGCGCGCGAGCGCGGACGAACTCGCGCTGCAGCTGCATCTGGCGCTCGCTTCGCTGCGCGCGGGCGGCACGCAGCACGACGCGCAGGCGCTCCTGCATGCGCACGTGCTCGCGCAATCGATTGCTGGCGCGGGCTACGGCGCGCTGACCTCCGAGCAGGTCCGCTGCGCCGACGAGGCGATCCTCGCATGCTTCGCGCGCGGCGCGGCCGAGAGCGTGTGGCGGCTCGATGAATCCGGGTTCGAGGCGGTCAGGACGATCGTCGGCATCTACGACCAGCAGTTGCAGAGCGCGCCATTCTGGGTGCTGGCCGAGGCCAGCGAGCGGCTGGAGCGCATGCGCGCGGGCGATTCCAGGCAGCCGATGCGCAAGCAAGCCTGACACAGGCGGCCAGGCGCTCGGATGGGCACGCGCATTGCGGGCCATCTGCGAGGCTGCCGGCCGATCCC
Source organism: Paraburkholderia sp. A3BS-1L (assembly GCF_051125215.1). Taxonomy (NCBI): domain Bacteria; kingdom Pseudomonadati; phylum Pseudomonadota; class Betaproteobacteria; order Burkholderiales; family Burkholderiaceae; genus Paraburkholderia; species Paraburkholderia sp. A3BS-1L. The sequence goes on from NZ_CP120443.1 coordinate 334,953, forward strand.
GCCTGAGCTGTCTGACCGGTTCGTTTCAATCGGTCCGTCCGCACAGGAATCGCCGCCACGAGACCTCAATTGCTTATGTATCGCCGGCAAACAGGGCCGGATGCAGCGAGGGTGTCCAGCGCATCGTCCCGCGCCGCGGCGATGCGAGCGCAAGTGCCGTGCAGTGGCCACGTGGCGGCATTGGCACGAGATTTGACGGGCGGCGCGAATCGTGTTGACTTCCGGCAGTGGGCGTGACTAAAATTCGCCCGTCTTAACAAAAGGGGCTGACGCCTTGGACAGTAGCAGTTGTCGATCTTCGAATAGTTTCGCTGCCTGACTGGCACGACGTCCGCGCTCCCTTTCTTTCAGCCGCCGTCTTGCCAGCCAGGCAGACGGTGCGCGTCTAGCAGTCATTTCCGTGCACTTTAATTAGCGTCGACCCGGCGCAGCCGCGTTTCTATCGCGCGCCGCGCAGGGCCGACATTGCGCCGTGAGCGACTTTCTCGCTCGCGGCACGGTCCGTTCATGGCGCGCATCGCAGCGATGCGGCGCGAGGCACGGACCGCCACTTGCGTGGTGCTCGGCCCAGGCCGATGCGATCGGCGCCCGCCAGCGCGCGCCAGCCGCTTTGCCTTGCCGCCATTCGGGACTCGCCGCGCGCTGGCCGGACTGGCGCGCCGCGCGTTGCGGGGCGCAAGGGCGGATAAGAGCCAAATAGCAGCAAACAGGCCGCAACAAGCCGCAACATCCAGAAACGCTGGTGCTTCAAGACATGAATCAGTTCAACCTGTTATTCGCCCCGGGAGGCTGCTGATGGAGTTCAGATTCAACCTGAACCGTACGGCCAACGCCTCGGCGTGGCGCGTGCTGCCCAATCGCTGGGACTTCGTGGCGTTCCCGCTGATCATCTGTTTGATCGCCATGGCCGTGGTGGGCTTTCACGAGACCATGGCGCCCATCGCCACGCTCAAGACGCAGACGATCTCGCTCGACCCGGCCAACCTGCCCGAGTACGCCATGCGCACCACGCTGCGCATGCTCGCGGCCATGGTCGCCTCGCTCGCGTTCACGCTGGTCTACGGCACGCTCGCGGCCAAGAGCCGGCGCGCGGGCCAGGTGCTGGTGCCGATCCTCGACATCCTGCAGTCGGTGCCGGTGCTCGGCTACATCTCGTTCACGGTCACCTTCTTTCTCGCGCTGTTTCCCTCGCGCGTGCTGGGCGCGGAGCTTGCGGCGATCTTCGCGATCTTCACGAGCCAGGCGTGGAACATGACCTTCAGCTTCTACCAGTCGCTGCGCACGGTGCCGCGCGATCTGGACGAAGTCTCGCGCGGCTTTCACCTCACGGGCTGGCAGCGTTTCTGGAAGCTCGAAGTGCCGTTCTCGATGCCGGGCCTCATCTGGAACATGATGATGTCGATGTCGGGCGGCTGGTTCTTCGTGGTGGCCTCCGAGGCGATCACGGTGGGCAACAACACGATCACGCTGCCGGGCATCGGCGCGTACCTGGCGCAGGCGATCACGGAGAAGAACCTGCACGCGGTGGGCTGGGTGATTCTCACGATGACCGTGGTGATCCTGGCCTACGACCAGTTCCTGTTCCGCCCGCTGGTGGCGTGGGCCGACAAGTTCCGCATGGAGAACACCTCTTCGGGCGACGCGCCCGAGTCGTGGCTGCTCGACCTGATTCGCCGCACGCATCTGATTCATCAGTCGCTCGTGCCGATGGGCTTTTTGCTGGCCACGCTCGCGCGCGTGCCGATTCGCATCCGGCTGCCGAAAGCCATGCCCGCGGCAAGCGCGGTGCTCACGAAGCGCTCGCGCGTGGCTGACATCGTCTGGGCCGTGTTCGTGATCGTGCTTACGGTCTACGTGGTCTGGCGCGTGGTCGCGTTCGTGCGCACCGGCGTCACGCTCGACGAAGTCGGCCATGTGTTCGTGCTCGGCCTCATCACGCTGTTGCGAGTGGTGCTGCTGATCGCGATTGCCTCGGTGATCTGGGTGCCGCTCGGCGTGCTGATCGGCCTGCGTCCGGCGCTTGCCGAAAAGGTGCAGCCGCTCGCGCAGTTCCTCGCGGCGTTCCCGGCGAACCTGCTGTTCCCGGTGTTCGTGATCGTGATCGTGCGCTTCCACCTGAACCCGGACATCTGGCTCTCGCCGCTGATCGTGCTCGGCACGCAGTGGTACATCCTCTTCAATGTGATTGCGGGCGCAACGGCTTATCCCAACGATTACAAGGAAGCGGCAAAGAACTTTCGCATTCGCGGCTGGCAATGGTGGCGTCAGGCGATGCTGCCGGGCATCTTCCCGTACTACGTCACGGGGGCGATCACGGCGTCGGGCGGCGCGTGGAACGCGAGCATCGTGTCCGAGTTCGTGCAGTGGGGCGACACCAGGCTCCAGGCGCACGGCTTGGGCGCGTATATCGCGCAGATGACGGCAGCCGGCGACTTCCCGAAGATCATTCTGGGCATCGCGATGATGTCCCTGTTCGTTACGCTGTTCAACCGCGTGCTCTGGCGTCCGATGTACACGTTCGCCGAGTCCCGGCTGCGGCTCGATTGAGATGGAGTAAATCATGCTGAATCCCAGGATCGTCTCATCCGACCTGCTGCCGATGCGTCCCGTGCCGGGCCAGGAAGTGCTCGCCGTGAAGCACGTATCGCGCGGCTTCGCGAAGAAGGACGACGAGCGCCTCGTGCTCGACGACGTCAATCTCACGCTGCGCGAAGGCGAAATCGTCGGGCTGCTCGGCCGCTCGGGCTCGGGCAAGTCCACGCTTTTGCGCATCATTTCCGGCCTGATCGAGGCCACATCGGGCGAAGTGAACTGGCTCGGCAAGCCGCTCGAAGGGCCGGCCGAAGGCGTCTCGATGGTGTTCCAGACCTTCGCGCTGTTTCCGTGGCTCACGGTGCTGCAGAACGTGGAAGCGGGCCTCGAAGCGCAGGGCGTGGGCGCGCGCGAGCGCCGCGAGCGGGCGCTGGCCGCCATCGACCTGATTGGTCTGGACGGCTTCGAAAATGCCTACCCGCGCGAGCTTTCGGGCGGCATGCGCCAGCGCGTGGGCTTCGCGCGCGCGCTCGTGGTGGACCCGATGCTCATGCTGATGGACGAGCCGTTCTCGGCGCTCGACGTGCTGACCGCCGAAACGCTGCGCACCGATTTGCTCGACCTGTGGACGCAAGGCCGCATGCCGATCAAGTCGATGCTGATCGTCACGCACAACATCGAGGAAGCGGTGTTCATGTGCGACCGCATTCTGGTGTTGTCGTCGAATCCGGGGCGCGTGGTGGCCGAGATCAAGGTGCCGTTCAAGCACCCGCGCAACCGCCTGGACCCGGCGTTCCGCAAGCTCGTCGACGAGATCTACGCGAAGATGACCGCGCGCGAAGCCGCCGAGGCCTCGCAGCGGCGCCTCGAAGTGGGCAGCCGTTTGCCGGACGTTTCCACGAACCTGATGGCGGGCTTGATCGAGACGCTGGCGGCGGCGCCTTATCACGGCCGCGCCGACATGCCGGAAATCGCGCGCTCGCTGCATCTCGAAGTGGACGACCTGTTCCCGATCGCGGAGGTGCTGCAACAGCTGGGTTTCGCCGACGTGCGCGACGGCGATCTGCTGCTCACGCCGCCCGCGCGCGTGTTCGCGGAGATGGGCACGCAGGCGCGCAAGCTGATGTTCGCCGACCATCTGCTGCGCAATGTGCCGCTCGCGGCGCGTATCAAGAAGGTGCTCAACGAGCGTCCGGGGCATCGTGCCCCGCGCGTGCGCTTCGAGCAGGAGCTCGAAGACTTTCTCTCCGACGTGGCGGCGGAAGAGACGCTCGATACGGTGATCGACTGGGGTCGTTACGGCGAGATCTTTTCGTATAACGATCAGTCGGAGATTTTCAGTCTCGAGGATGTCGAGGCTTGATCATCGCTGGTCATGCCGGCTGAGCGAACCGCGCCGCTCAGCCGGTCGAAGCGCCAAAGCAGCGGCCGCACGAGCGCGCCTGACCCAGGCGCAGGCGCCCGGCGCTCACTCTCACTTCACCCCCGCATTCGCACCGGCAAAGCCACAGGCCGTCGCCGAGATAGCGATCCGTCGTCAACTGGCCGAATACCTCACCGCCCCGCAGCGCCCGCGAGCCCGGCCGGGATCGCCACACGCGGCGCTGCTCGCGGCAGCCGCAATCCCGCGTCTGGCCGCGCTCCACCGCATCCAGCGCAGCGCTCACGTAGTCGCCGCAACGGCACTTCCAGAGCCATGCACCGGCGCCGAGATATCGAAGCGCGACCAGATCGCCGAAGGTCCGGCCAGTGACATCGCGACTCGGCGGGAAGGGCCATTCGGGCGGCAAAGGGGGAGGGATGCGCGGGTTCACAAAAAAATCTACTGGGCTACGGGATCGTGGCAACACACGCAGATCTTGTTGCCTTCCGGATCCCGAAAGTATGCACCGTAATAATTGGGGTGGTAGTGAACCCGCAAGCCGGGAGCGCCTTCGCTGGCACCCCCGTGAGTCATCGCGCTGGCGTATGCGTTGTCGACCGAGCGGCGATCCGGTGCAAGCAACGCGACCATCTGGCCGTTGCCGCATTCGGCGGGGTTGCCGTCGTAGGGGCTGCCGATAAGAAAGAGGGGGCGCGGCGTGCCCTCGGCCATCCAGCCTGCCCACGGTTTATCGGCCTCGCAAAACTTCAGCTTGTGTCCCAGCTCGCGCATGACGAGTGAGTAGAACTGGAAGGCGCGTTCAAAGTCGTTAACGCCTACGTAGACATGCGAAATCATATTGTCGATTCCTGTTCGGGAGTCCTGCCGCGATCCAGTCTTTGCATGTGCGGTTACAGCGTTTATTGGCGCAACGCTGATTCGGCTCGTCGCGATGAGGTGTGCTGCGGTAACAGCACGCAAGCCTCGCCGGCACCTATGGTTTCAAGCAGGATGGGAAAGCGGTTTCTATTCTCACGGTCGACGAAAATTGCGGCAAGTGCAGCTTCTACCACTACGACGGCCATAGTTGGGCTCACGTTCCGAAGGGACGGACGGGGCCGCCGATTCATGTTCGGTGCGAACGAGCCGCGAAGCTCTCCCGACCGTGTTCATGTAAAGGTGAGCTTCTTCGGGAGCGGTGACGAAGCGACTGCCTGGCCGCTTCACGCCACACGTAGGTCATTGATTGGACTGAAAACTCCGCCGCGAGCGGGACGCGCGGCAACGGCCCGGCGCCGCTAGAGGTGAGCATTTTCGGGAACGCCTGCGAAGCACTACGAAGGTGAGACCGGCTCACGCGAGCCGCGCACCGACCCCGGCTTCAATTCGGCTTGCCACGCGCTTCATTGCGCGGGCGGCACGCCGTGCCGCCATCGTCATCTTCATCCCCCGATGCACGCCGGTCATCGCCGTACATGCGCCCTTCCACATCGCTTCCACTCGCGCGCCCAATCAAAAAACTGCGCTGCGGATTCGCCAGCTCGATGCCACGCTCCGTGAAGCGCGCCAGCACGCGCCGGTTGAACTCGCGCTGCACGCCCCATCTCGCCGAGTCCTTGCACTGCATCTGCCCCACCAGCGTCACGCTCGCGCCATCCACCTGATCCACGCCCCAATACGCGAAGTCGCCGAGGATGCCCTTCTTGTACGCCTCGTCGTTGCGGATCTCCGCGCCGATTTCCTTGAGCGTATCGATGGCGCGCTGCAGGTCCGCGCCATGCGCGATCAACACCTTCACCGCCGCATTGCCGATGCCGCGGTTCGTGTTGTTCACCGTCGTCACCGAGCTGAACGGCACGGTGTAGAGCGAGCCGTCGCCGCCGCGCAGGCGCACCGTGCGGATCGAGAGAAATTCGACGGTGCCCGAAACGCCCGCGACCGTGACCCAGTCGCCCACCTGCATGGCGTTCTCGGTGAGCAGGAAGATGCCCGTGATGAAGTCCTGCACGAGCTTTTGCGAGCCGAAGCCGAGCGCCACGCCGAAGATGCTTGCGCCCGCAATCAATGGCGCGGTGTTCACGCCGAGCTGCGAGAGCGCCGTGAGTCCGACCACCACGAGGATCGCGACGAACAGCGTGGTGCGGAACATCGGCAGCAGCGTGCGCAGGCGCGCGGCGCGCACGAAGTCGCCGGCATCGGTCCACGCGTTCAGGCGCCGCTCGGCTGCGCCGTTCGCGGCTTCCCAGATCACGATGGCCACGGCGACGGCGATGGCGATCGTCAGCAACGCGGAGCCGATCAGGTGCCCGATGGACGCGTTCGCGATGAGGCGGCCCGGATGCAGGCCCCATACGCGCATCAGGATGTCGAGCGTGACGATCCATAGCACGGTGACCACGATGCGCCGCAGCGCCGGGTAGTAGCGATACGCGCGGCGCTGCGCGATCGTCATGTTCTTGCCGTTGCCGCTCGGGTCGAACATGCGGCCGAGCGCGCCGAGCGTGACGATGGCCACCATGCGCGCGGCGAGCAGCACGGCGAGCGAGATGCCGCCGGCGCGCACGAGCTCGCGGTAGCCGCCGCGCAGGTCGAGCGCCCAGACGAACCACAGCGCCATGACGACGAAGACGGCCGCAGCGGCCCAGATGTCGGCGAACCAGTGCACCAGATACGCGAACGAGCTGCGTTCGGCGGCCGACTTGCGGATGGCCGCGGCCACCGGCTGGCGGCATTGCAGAATGGCCACGGCGAGCGCGACGTGCGCGAACAGGATGATGAGCTTGAGCAGGGCGAGATGCGTGTCCTCGGTCATGCCGAGCGGCACCGCGCCCCCGAGCGCGCCGCCCACGCCGCCGATCACGACGATGCGCTCGACCCAGCGCTGCGCGAATGCGGCCCAGGTGCCGGAGAGCGGCATGAGCCGCAGGGCGTCGGCGTCGGGCGCAAAGAGCATGTTGCCGATGGCGACGATGATACGGCAGACCACCCACGTGTCGACGACCTGGCCGACGGCGGCGGCGGGCGCGGCGTCCGCGGGGCTCAGCAGCGAGAGCACGCCGGCGGCGCACAGCCCGAATGCGATTACGGGCACGAGTTCGAGCAGGGCAACGAGCAGCGTCCAGGGCAGGCGCTTGAGCAGGCGCCAGTGCTGCGCGCCGCGGATGCGGTGACGCGCTTCGCGCGCGAGCGAGGCGATGCGCTGCCCGGAGGCGTTGTCGGCCTCGGCGGTGAGGGCGCTGGCTCTTGCGCTGGCGTGCTCGTCGAGGCTGGTGTCAGTGTGAGGGGGCGTGGCGGCGGGCGCCATGCCGGCAGCGGCACGCAGGGTGGCCTGATCGGTTTTTGCCGGCCCCACGCCGGCTGCTTCAGACGCTGAAGATGAGGAATCCTTTGTATCGGGCGCATCTGCGGCATTCGACTCCACCGCTGGGCTGCCGTCCGTGCCTCGAGCCTCGTCCGCATCCTGCGTGACCGCCGCATGCTCGACGATTGCACGGCGCGGCTTGCCAATCACGCGGCGCAGGAACGCCTCGATCGCGAGCGCCGGCACGAGCGTGAGCAGCAGCACGCGCAACAGCGAGAGCAGCATCGCGTGGCCTTGCGGCGTGCCGATGCGGGCGCTCCACCAATCGCGTGCGGACGCAACGTCGAAGAGCGCCGCGCGCGTGCGCAGCAGTCGCTGGCCGACGGCCTGCACGCCGCGCGCGGCACCGTCGGCGATTTGCAGCACGAGGCCATTCGAGCGCAACGCGTTCGCGAGCGGCGCGGACGCCGCGGTGCTGCTGGCCGCCGATGCCGCTGCGGCGGCGTTGGCGCTCGCTGTAGCCGCCGTGGCGGCCGAGGCTGGCGTGGCGAGCGCGCCCGCGGCGGCGATCGCGCGCAGCGTGTCCGTCACGTGCGCACGCTGGACCGGATCGTCGAGCACTCGCAAGGCCGCGTTCGCCTGCGCGGGCGTCAGCACGACGGGCGCGGCGGGGTTCGCTGGCGAGGCGGTGGCGGGCGCCGCCTCGCTGCACGGCGCGGCGCCGGGCAGGACAAGCAGCAACATGCAGGCGAAGGCGGCAATCAGCGTGTTGCGGCATTGCGCGGCACGCGACTGTAAGCGGGAAGAAAGAGACATCCTGGGCATGGGAGGAAAGCGATATCGAATCGTAATCGCCGTGCGTGCGCAAGTCTTGTGCCCCGATTTCGCGGAGCAGGTCATGGACGCGACGGCACGCGCGGCGTGAGGGCCCAGAGTATGCGCCGTGCGGCGGCGTTTCAGGCGCGCGGAGCGCACCCGTTGTGCCGGGATCAATCAACGCTGATTTAGGACACGGGCGTCGACGCGCGCCAAGGCTTGCGCTTTTCCTGCTTCGCGCGCCAGCCGAAGGGGCCGCGCCTGCACGATACGGATTGCTGATGATGTTCTGCTGATTCATAATATTGCAACTAACAGCCAATCCAGCGAGCCGACTGCGAACTGGGCGGCGGCATGGGTTTTGATCAGTGGCGCGGGATATGCCACCAGTGCTACCGTTGCACGACACTTCAACCAGGCCGCGCAGCGGCCAACGGAGACAGCCGATGAACAGCGCCAGCATGAGCAGCGCAGCGAGCAAGGGCAAGCTGAGCCGCAAACAATTGATATTCGCGGCCACCATCGGCAATGCGCTCGAGTTCTTCGACTTCACGGTCTACAGCTTCTTCGCGCTCACGATCGGCAAGCTGTTCTTTCCCACCATGTCGAGCTACGGGCAACTGCTCGCCTCGGTGGCGACCTTCGGCGTGGGCTTCGTGATGCGCCCGCTCGGCGGCGTGGTGATCGGCGCGTATGCGGACCGCGCCGGACGCAAGCCCGCCATGACGCTCACCATCTTCATGATGGCGCTGGGTTGCGCGCTGATCGGCCTTGCGCCCACCTATGCGCAAATCGGCGTGGCGGCGCCCATCATCATCGTGTTCGCGCGGCTGCTGCAGGGCTTTTCCGCGGGCGGGGAGGTGGGCGCTTCCACCACGCTCCTGATCGAGGCGGGCACGCCGGCCAATCGCGGGCTGCTTGGCAGCTACCAGTTCGCGAGCCAGGGCCTTGGCGTGTCGTTCGGCGCGCTGATGGCGGGACTCCTGACGATGTTCCTGCATCCCGACACCCTGCTCGCATGGGGCTGGCGCGTGCCGTTCCTGATGGGCGTGGCGATTGCGCCGCTCGGCATGTGGATCCGCCGCCGTCTGGAGGAGCAGGGGAGCCCAGCCGCGTGCGCCGTGCGCATGCCAGTGATCACGGTGCTGCGCGACCACTGGCGCCGCGCGCTGCTGGGCACGCTGCTCACGATGGGGTCGACGGTGATTGCCTATGTCGTTACGTTCTACATGCCCACCTACGCGATTCACGAGCTGAAGGTGCCCGCGACCACGGCGCTGCTGGCGGGCCTCGTGTCCGGCGTGGTGACCTTCGTGGTCGGGCCGCTCGCGGGGCTGCTCTCCGACCGCATCAGCCGGCGCGCGCTGGTGTTCTGGCCGCGCCTCGCCGTGGTGGTGTTGATCTGGCCGGCGTTCCAGTGGCTTTCTACCGGCCCGGACGCGGCGCGCCTGCTCATCACCGTGGGCGGCCTGAGCGTGCTGCTCGCGTTGCAGGCCGCGCCCGCCATCACGATGCTGCCCGAGATGTTCCCGCGTGCGGTGCGCGCGACGGGCATGGCCATCGTCTATAGCGTGGGCGTGGCGATCTTCGGCGGCTTCGCGCAGGCCATTGCCACCTGGCTCATCAAGCTCACGGGCGACCTGCACGCGCCCGCCTGGTACGTGATGGTGTGCGTGGCGCTTTCGTGCCTCACGCTGCCATTCATTCGCGACCTCACCGGCAAGCCGCTGGAGGATTGAGGGCGGCGTTCTAAGCGGCCCGGCGCGCCGCCTCCAGATTTGCATCGAGCTGGCGCGCGAGGCCGTAAAGCATGCCGAGCGCCGGCGCGGCCACCCCCGCGCGCTGCGCGAGTTCATAGGGCGCGCCCAGCAGCGCCTCCACTTCGAGCGTGCGGCCGGCTTCCACGTCTTGCAGCATGGAAGTCTTGAACGCGCCCAGCTTGCGCGTGATGGCATTGCGCTCGTCGATGCTCATGGCAAGGCCGATGCCGAACGCCTCGCCTATCGCGCGGGCTTCGGCCATGACTGCTTTCACGAGGCTCACGGTCAGCGGGTCGTCGAGGATCACGTCGGCGCTCGAACGCGTGAGCGCGCTGATGGGGTTCATCGTCATGTTGCCCCAGAGCTTGGCCCAGATTTCATGCTGGATCTGCCCGGTGGCCTGGACTTCGAAGCCCGCTTGCACGAGCAGCGCGCACGCTTCGTTGGCGTGCGCCGGCGTGCGCTGCGAAGCGCCGCCCACGATCAGCAGATTGCCACGGCCCTTGCGGATCACGCCGGGTCCCGCAATCGACGACGAGAGATGCACGACGCAGCCCGATGCTTGCGCGGGCGGCAGCGCCGCCGACACTGCGCCGCCCGGATCGACGGATTCGAGGTGACGGTCGCGGCCCGCGCCGTGGGCGCCGCCGAACTCGGCGAGGAACCACCACGGCACGCCGTTCATCGCGGAGACGATATGCGTGTGCGGTCCAACGAGCGGCACCAGCGAGGCGGCGGCCTGCACCAGCGCCTGGCCCTTGAGGCAGACGAACACGATGTCCTGCGCGCCGAGCGCGGCGGCGTTGTCGGTGGCGTTCACGCGGGCCGTGTAGCGCGAATCTTCCTCGAGTATCGTGAGGCCGTCGCGGCGGATGGCTTCGAGATGCGCGCCGCGCGCGAGCACGTTGATCTGTGCGCGGTTATCCGCGCGCGCGAGCCGTGCCGCAATGAGGCCGCCGATCGCGCCGGCGCCAACTACCGTGATGGTGCGTTGTGGGGCATTCACGGCTTACTCCTTGTATGAAGGGTCGATGCGCTCCACGCGCCGGATCAGCGCCGCGAGCACGTTCTCGCCTGCGCCATGCGCGGGCGAGAACTGCAGCGCGTCGCGCGTGGAGCGCGCGGTGATGGCCGGGTCGATGGGAATGGTCTGGCCGCGCATCGAGTCGGTGACGCACTGGATCTCGCACGCGCGGTTGAGCGTCCAGAGCAGCACGAACGCGTGCGCGAGGCTCGTGCCATGCGCGAGCAGGCCGTGATTGCGCAGGATCAGCAGGCGGCGGTCGCCCATCGATTTCAACAGCCGCGGCTTTTCTTCGTCGTGCACGGTGATGCCTTCGAAGTCGTGATAAGCCACCATGCCGTGCAACTGCGCCGAATAGAAGTTCGTGTATGCGAGGCCGCTTTCCATGCACGCGACGGCGAGGCCGGCCGTGGTGTGCGTGTGCATCACGCAATGCGCGTCGTCCACATGGGCGTGAATCGCGCTGTGGATCACGAAGCCGGCCGGGTTGATCGGATACTCGCCGGTGCTCAGGATCTGGCCGTCCAGATCGACCTTCACGAGGTTCGACGCCTTGATCTCGTCATACGCGAGGCCGAACGGATTGATCAGGAAATGCTTCGCAGGACCAGGCACGCGCAGCGTGATGTGATTGAAGACCAGCTCGGTCCAGCCCAGCAGGTGGAATACGCGGTAGGTGGCCGCGAGCTTCACGCGTGCGGCCCATTCCTGCGGCTCGCACCAGTCGGGGCGAGCGGCTTCGTCGGGGGTTGCGCTCATGGGGCGTCTCCGTTTTGAGTTGGCGCGACGGCAACGATATCAGACGAAATGGAAGCCGATGCCGCCAAGCGGCCCGTAGTCGGCATGGAAGGTGTCGCCCGCGCGCGCGGTAATGGGCGCGGTGAACGAGCCGCTCAGGATTACGTCGCCGGCTTCGAGGCGCTCGTCGTGGCGCGCGATCCGGTTCGCGAGCCAGGCCACGCCGGTGGCCGGATGATTGAGCACGGCGGCGGCCAGTCCGCTCTCCTCGACTGCGCCGTTCTTGTAGAGCAGCGCGCCCACCCAGCGCAGGTCGACGTCGAGCGGCTTCACCGGGCGGCCGCCCAGCACCACGCCCGCGTTCGCGGCGAAGTCCGAGATCGTGTCGAACACCTTGCGCGGCGCCTTCGTTTCGCGGTCGAACTGCTCGATGCGCGCGTCGATGATCTCGATCGCGGGCGTGACATAAGCGGTGGCATCGAGCACGTCGAATAACGTGACGTGCGGCCCTTGCAGCGCACGGCCCAGCACGAACGCGAGCTCCACTTCCACGCGCGGCACGATGAAGCGCGCAGCAGGAATGTCGCTGCCGGTCTCGATGAACATGCTGTCGAGCAGCGGCGCATAATCGGGCTCGTCGATTTGTGAGGCGCGCTGCATCGCGCGCGACGTGAGGCCGATTTTGCGGCCCTTGATCATGTGGCCCGCCGCGAGCTTGAGCTTGACCCATTCGCGCTGGATCGCGTAGCCGTCGTCGATCGTCATCGACGGATGGGCGCGTGAGAAGTGGCGCAACTGCGTGCGCGTGCGTTCGGCTTCGTCGAGCTGCGCGGCCAGCTCGCGAATGCGTTGCGGATCCAGCATATCTATTCCCGATGGTTGCGATGCAAGCGCTCAGGTCTTGAGCCGGGCATGCAGGTTGTTGTGCTTCCATGCGCCTTCTTCGCCGAACTCGACGATTTCCAGCGAAAGCGCGAGCCCGTGCGCGGCGAACGCTACGGCAAAGTGCTGCTTGATGGCTTCGAAGAGCGCATCGCCGGTGGCGCGGCGTACCTCGGGCGCGCGGCCCGCGCCGATCTTCAGGCAGCCGTGCAGGAAGGCGTTGTGCGGATCACCATCGGCGACGAAGTACTGCTCGCAGCGCAGTGCGCGCGTGCGGATGCCGCCACGCGGGTACACGCGTGCGCCGCTCGCGTCGCGTTGCGAGTCGAGCACGTGTGCGAGCGTGGCGCACAGTTCGCCGATGTTTGCTTCATCGGCGAGATTGGCGCTGTATTCAAGGGTGAGATGCGGCACGAGATGCTCCTTCGAAATTCAGGCGGGCAGCGGCGTGACCGGAAAAACCGCGTTGATCTGCCCGGTGCCGGAACTGCCGAAATACGGCGTGACGACTTCGGCGCGGCCTGCGTAGCGGTCCCAGCCGAGCGCACCCAGCAGCATTGCGGTGTCGTGCATGCCGCCTTCGCCCCAGCATTTTTCGGCGTAGAGCGGCAGCATTCCGCAAAAGGTGGTCCAGTCGCCGCGTTCCCAGAGCGAGACCACATGGCGGTCCGTGGCTTCGAGGAACGGGTCCCAGACCTTGTGCATGAACTGCTCGGCCGTGCCGTTGTTCGCGAAATGGTGGCTCAGCGATCCGCTCGCGAGAATCGCGACGGTGCCGTCGTAGCGTTCCTCGATGGCCCGGCGCACCGCGAGGCCGAAGCGCGCGCTCGTGGCGAGGTCGTGCCACATGCACCAGCCCGCGACGGACACCGTTTTGAAGTGCTGGTCGGCGTTCATGTAGCGCATCGGCACGAGCGTGCCGTATTCGAGGTCCAGCGTGGTCTCGCTGTGCGCGCGGCTCTTTACGCCCAATTCATTGGCGACATCGGCAAGCAGGTGGCCGAGCGCGGGATTGCCCGGGTACGCGTATGGCATGTTCTTGATGAAATGCGGCAGCTCGTTGCTCGTGTAATTGCCTTCGAAACGCGGCGCGCAGTTGATGTGATATTCGCTGTTCACGAGCCAGTGCACGTCGAAAACGACGACCGTGTCAACGCCGAGCTCGCGGCAGCGCCGGCCGATTTCGCGGTGGCCGTCGATGGCCGCCTGGCGGCAGCCCTTGTGCGGCCCGTCGAGCTCGGAGAGGTACATCGACGGCACGTGGGTGATCTTGGCGGCCAGCGCGAGTTTGCCCATTGCGGCTTCCCTATTTAAACGCCCCAGCGCGGAATGGGATGCGAGCCCATCGACACGCACACATTTTTCGGTTCGAGAAACACTTCGTAGCTCCAGGTGCCGCCCTCGCGGCCCACGCCGGAAGCCTTCGAGCCGCCGAACGGCTGGCGCAGATCGCGCACGTTCTGGCTGTTCACGAAGCACATGCCAGCTTCGACAGCGGCGGCCACGCGCAGCGCGCGCCCCGTGTTCTCGGTCCACACGTAGCTCGACAGGCCATAGGCGATGTCGTTCGAGAGGCGAATGGCATCGGCTTCGTCGTCGAACGGAATCAGGCATGCAACCGGCCCGAAGATCTCTTCCTGCGCGATGCGCATGCGGTTATCGACATCGACGAACACCGTGGGCTGCACGAAATTGCCCTGTTTCAGGGCATCGGGCAGTGCGAGCGCATCGAGCCCGCCGCACGCGAGCGTTGCGCCTTCCTTCGGCCCGAGCTCGATATAGCTGCGCACCTTGGCGAGATGGCCCTGGCTGATCATCGGGCCGACCACGGTATTTTCGTCGAGCGGATCGCCCACCGCGATGCGCTTCGCGCGCTCGACGAAGCGCGCGGCGAACTGCGCGTAGATCGAGCGCTGCACGAGAATGCGCGAGCCCGCCGTGCAGCGTTCGCCGTTGTTCGAGAAGATCATGAACACGGCGGCGTCGAGCGCGCGCTCGAAATCGGCGTCATCGAAGATCACGAACGGCGACTTGCCGCCCAGCTCCATCGAAAACTTCTTGAGGCCCGCGGTCTGCACGATACGGTTGCCGGTAGCCGTCGATCCCGTGAACGAAACGGCGCGCACGCCGGGGTGCGCGACGAGCGGCTCGCCCGTTTCCTTGCCGAAGCCGTGCACGACGTTAAGCACGCCTGATGGAATGCCAGATTCGAGCGCAAGCTGGCCGAGCATGGCGGCTGTGAGCGGCGAAAGCTCGCTCATCTTGAGCACGGCGGTGTTGCCGAACGCGAGGCAGGGCGCGACCTTCCACGTGGCCGTCATGAACGGCACGTTCCAGGGCGAGATGAGCGCGCATACGCCCACGGGATGAAACAGCGTGTAGTTCAGGTGCGTGCTGGTGGGGTAGGTATGGCCGTCCACCGCCGTGCACATTTCGGCGAAGTAGGTGAAGTTGTCGGCGGCGCGCGGCACGAGCTGCTTGCCCGTTTGCGAAATAGTCTGTCCGGTGTCCTGCGTTTCCGTTTGCGCGATCTCGGGCACGTTCTTCGCAATCAGCTCACCCAGTTTGCGCACGCATTTCGCGCGCTCCGCCGCCGGCTTTGCGGCCCACGCAGGAAAGGCATTTTTTGCGGCGCGCACGGCAAGGTCGATTTCCTCCGCGCCGCCGCGCGCGACTTCCGCGAGCACCTGCTGGTTCGCGGGATTCACGGTCTCGAAATAGTCGCGCCCCGCATGGGCGCGGCCGTCGATCAGGTGTTCGATGCGCATGGGGTTCTCGCTTACTGCGTGGAAGCGCGGCCGAACTCGGCGTCGGACGCGATCGTATTGACAAGACGGCCGAGGCCGTCGATTTCGCAAATCACTTCGTCGCCGGCATTCACGTTGACGACGCCTTCGGGCGTGCCCGTGAGAATCACGTCGCCGGGCGCGAGCGTCATGAAGCCGCTCAAATACTCAATCAGCTCGGCGATGCCGGTGACGAGGTCGCGCGTGTTGCCGCGCTGCTTCAATTCGCCGTTCACGTACGTGCGCAGTTCGAGCGCGTTGATGTCGGCGATATCGGCGGCATCGACGAACCATGGCCCGAGCACGGTGCCGCCGTCGCGATTTTTCACGCGCAGGTTCGGGCGATAGTAGTTCTCCAGATAATCGCGGATCGCGTAATCGTTGGCGATGGTGTAGCCGGCGACGTGCTGCATCGCGTCTTCGCACTTCACGTCCTGCGCCGTGCGGCCGATCACCACTGCGAGCTCGCATTCGTAGTGCATGAAGGCGACATCGGCGGGGCGGCGCGTGACGCCGCGATGCCCGATCACGCTGCCCGGCCCCTTGAGGAACACGAGCGGCTCGTCCTGCTTCGTGAATTGCAGCTCTTTGGCGTGCTCGGCGTAGTTCAGGCCCAGCGCGAAGATCGTGCCTGGCTCGAACGGCGCGAGCCAGACCACTTCATGCTCA
Source organism: Paraburkholderia sp. A3BS-1L (assembly GCF_051125215.1). Lineage (NCBI taxonomy): Bacteria > Pseudomonadati > Pseudomonadota > Betaproteobacteria > Burkholderiales > Burkholderiaceae > Paraburkholderia > Paraburkholderia sp. A3BS-1L. The sequence continues at coordinate 350,824 of NZ_CP120443.1, forward strand.
TCACGCACGCGGCCATCGGCCAGGCGCACGCGCGCATTTTCCAGCGGACCTTCGGGTCTCGCTTCGTGGATGGCGCCTGCGTAGGCAACGCGTCCTCGCATCATGCTGCGGCTCCTTGCGCCGAAGTTGGCGCCGCAGTTGGCACAATGAATTCGATGGCAAGGGCGGGCCAGTCCGCAATGGAAATGGTTGCGCGCGCACCGGAATACACGACGGGCGCGCCGTGCGGCACGCCGAGCGTGAGCACGTCGCCAGGCGAGAGCGTCATGAAATCGGTGACGTCCGCGAGCAATCGCGCGACGCCGCGCACGCAGGTGGACGTATTTGCGCTGAAGCGCGGCGTGCCCTCGACGTCGACGTGGATCGCGAGCCGGTCCGGATCGGCGACATGCCTGCGCGCCTGCACCGTCGGGCCGATCACGCAGAAGCCGTCGCGAGCGCGAAAGCGCACGGACGGGCGATAGACGCTCTCGTGCGGCACACTGAGGTCGGCGACCAGCGCATAGCCCGCGATGTAATCGAGCGCTTCGCCCGGCGCGACGCGCGTGGCGGTCCGGCCGATCACGATGCCCAGCGACGCGCCAACCTGCACGCCTTGCGCGTCCGGCACGCTCACGCGCGCGCCATGGCCGGCGAGGGTATTGCGCGGCTTGAGATAGAGGATGGGCGCGCGAGGCGGCGCCTTGTAGGGCGCGGCGTTCATGGCGTCGCCCAGGGCTTCCAGCGCGGCGCTGTCGTTGAGCAGCGTGCCGTACACGGCGCCGGGAATGGGGGCGCGGCAGCGGGCGCCACCGGCCAGCAGCGCGCGCGCCGCACTTGTGCTCACGTCGCGCGGCAGCGCCTCGCCTTCGAGATGCAGCAGGTGGTCGGCCAGTGAAAACATGTCGTGACTCGTGTTCCCGGAAATACTAATATGTAAGTAAGTCTGCGCTTGCTATGATCGAGCGTCAACCATCGACGAAGATTTCGCGGGTTTCCCCTGGAATGAAGTGAACCAAGCCACCATGTCCGATTCCTCCCGCATGTCCACGCGCGTCGCGCACCGCAATCTGCCCATGCTGCTGCTGCGCGCGCGCGAAAAGATGATGGAGCGCTTTCGTCCGTTGATCACGGCGCATGGGCTCACGGAGCAGCAGTGGCGCGTGATTCGCGCGCTCAACGAGAGCGGGCCGCTGGAGCCGCGTCAGATCTCCGATTTGTGCACGATTTCGAGCCCGAGCATGGCGGGCGTGCTTGCGCGCATGGAGGCGCTGGGCCTCGTGACGAAGGAGCGCTTTGCCGACGACCAGCGGCGCGTGCTCGTGAAGCTCACGAAGAAGAGCCACCAGCTCGTGAAGGCGATTTCGAAGGATCTGGAGGCGCGCTACAAGACGCTGGAAGCGGAGGTGGGGACGGAGGTCGTGGGGCGTGTATATCGGGCCATCGACGATTTGCTGGCCGGGCTCGAGTGAATGCGCGCGCGGCGCCTGACAATGCTCTAGCGCCGGCTCTGAAAAGGTGTGCGCTCAGCCGAGCGCCGCGAACGCCGCATCGAGTTCGGCCGCTGCGCCAGGGCGCACCACGCGCGCGACTTCTGCGCCGTCGCGCAGGAAGATCAGCGTGGGCCACAGCTTCACGCGAAACGATCGGCCGAGTGGGCGGCCCGGACCGTCTTCCACCTTGATGCGACGCACGCCCGGGTGCTTCGCGAACGCATCGCCAATCACGGGCTGCGCGCCCTGGCAATACCCGCACCAGTCGGTGCCGAATTCGAGCACGGCGAGACCGCTCAGCGCATCGATTTCCTGGCGGGCCGGGGCTTTGGTGGCGTAGCTCATTGGATCTCCTTTCAAGTCGACGTCATACGATACCGCAGGCGGCCACCGCGCGCTGGCGGCGCCGCATGGCGCCGTGCGCCGCTCAGGCGAGCGCGCGCGTGGCAATCGTCGCGGTCGACTCGATGCGCTCGATGAGCCAGCCATCGTCGCCATGCGCGGCGGCGATGGCGTCGATTTCGGCGAGCAGCGTGTCGAGCTGATCGCCGAGGCGCTCGCGCGCGAGGCTCGACATCGAGAGCGGGCGCGCCTTCAACTGCTCCGCGCTCACGCGCCGGTACTCGATCACCGAAATGCGCTCGATGGCGGCGAACGCCGAGCGCGCGAGCACGTCGGTGTGACTCTCCCAGTTCGGCGAGCGGCGCATTTCGCGCGCGGGATCGGTATTGGCGTAACGGTCGAGCAGGTCACGATAGTGCGCGGCCCAGGGGCGCTGCGGGTCGTCGAGATGCGTGGTGTTGAAGAGCGTGACGGCGCCCCGCTCGCCGAGGATCGCGTCGAGCCGCGCGAGCGTGTCCACGCGATCCATCCAGTGAAACGCGCGCCCGATCACCGCCAGATCGAAGGTGCCGAGTGCGGGCGAGAGCTCAAACGAACTGCCGCGGCGGTACTCGATGTTCGGCGCAATGCCCGCGCCGAGTTGCGCCGCGACTTCGAGCATGGCGGGCTCGGGGTCAATCGCCACGGCGCTGCTCACCCAGCTTGCGAAGGCGAGCGAGAGCTGGCCGGGGCCGCAGCCGAGGTCGAGCAGGCGCTGCGTGCCGTCCAGGCCGGCGCGCTGCGCGACGCGGCGAATCAGTGCCGGCGAGTACGCTGGGCGGCCGCTCAGGTAATGCGGCGCGGCGTTGTGAAAGCGTTCGGGAATGAAGGGCGTGACCGGGTTCATGGGCTCTTGGATGATCGGGTTCGCGGCGGACTCGCTCAGTCTGGGGATGTGCGAGGGGCGCGTCAAGGCGAACGAGCATGCGTTTGCCGCAAAGGTGAGTGTTTTCAGGAGTGAGCGAAACGCTGCGCGCGAGCGCACCGTCCAGGTTCCGTGCGCGTCGTGTTTCCATCATGTCCCCACAGAGAAAGTGCCATGAAACAAGGGGGAATGTGCAACGAAGCGCCGGATACGCGGGTGTGTCGCCTGGCGTTGCCGAGCGCTGAAACCCGCGCTCGAATGCGTCTCCATTGCACAAGGGTGAGCGTTTCCGGGATGTTCCGGAAGCCGGCTCGCACGCAACCGGCTTGCCAGGAAACTTGCCGGGAAGCGATCGAACCGGCGCTTGTTTTCAGGGCTTTTCTTGACGCTCGCCATGAGCCTTGGCAAGCGTGAGCGGCGCACGCACCGGCAGGATGGGCACAAAGGTGAGAAGATTCGGGACCCGCCCGCGGCGCTGCCAGGCCGCCAGGCAACCCCGGCGGCGGCCAATGGACGACTGCTTGCGATGGGTATATAACAGCAGTGCGGGATTTTTTTTCCACGAAGTACCAGCAAGGGGAAACGGTTCATCATGACGAGCGACGACACGCAAAAGGATGACGCTCAAGCGGCAGGCGGCGACGCGCAGAAGCACGATCTGGAGAATCTCAACGCGGCGTTGTCGCACGTCGACGAAGGGGTGAAGAGCGGCAGCATCGCGAGGGGCGCGGCCAAGGGCCTCCTCTTCAGCCTGATCGAGACGCTGGGCGCGCTGGTGGGCGACCCTGACCTGCCCGAACATGCACGCTCGGGCTATGAAGGCTTGCTTGAAGCGGCGCGCGAGCTGCGCGTGAAGCTGGAGCGCTGAGTAACCCAGGCGCTACGCAAAACCGCGCGGGCGGCGTGTGCAACGTACACGCCGCCCGCGCTTCGCTTTGAGGTTTCAAGATTCAAGGTTCGGCGAGCAACGCGGCGGCCAGCCCGTGCGGCGCCTCGCCGATCCGCAATGCCGGCGTGCCGTGCCAGTCCGCGCAACGTTGCAGCGCGCGCCGCAGATCGCTCACGAGACGGCCGCTCACGCGCACGCCCGGCTCCAGATGCAGCGACTTCAACTCGAATACCGCCTGGGCGCGATGCGCCTTCGCATCGGCGCGGCCGATCAGTTTACCGCGGCTCAAGATAGGCAGTACGAAGTAACCGTATTTGCGCTTGTGCGCGGGCAGATAGCATTCGATTGCGTAATCGAAGCCGAATAACGCCGTCGCGCGCTTGCGCTCCCATACGACCGGATCGAAAGGTGAGAGCAGCGTGGTGGCCGTCGAGGCCAGCGCGCCGCTCGCGGCGTCGTCGATGAGCGGCGCGAAATCGCGATGCACGAACGCATCGTGCTTCCAGTCTTCCACGCGCACGGGCACGAGTTCGCCCGCGTCGGCGAGCGCGTGCAGCGCCTCGGCATACGGGCGGCGGGGCAGGCGGTAGTAGTCGGCGGCCCAGTCGGTGCGGATCACGCCCAGCGCCTGGCAGGTGCGCAGCAGCAGCGTGCGCTCGGCGTCGGCGCGCGCGGGCAGATCGCGCGCGTCGCTCCAGTCGGGCAGCACGCGCTCGGTCACGTCGTAGACGCGCTGAAAATTACGGCGCTTGGCCACCATCAGCGCGCCGGTCGCGAACAGCACCTCCAGATGGCGCTTCTCGGGCTTCCAGTCCCACCAGCCGCTGCCTTTTTCTCCTTTTTCTCTCGCGAAGTCGGCAGAGCGCACGGGACCGTTCGCGCGGATGCGTTCGAGCAGCGCATCGATCTCGCGGCGATGCTTCGCATGCCATTCGGCCGGATATTTCCAGCCCATGCCCGACGGGTCGAGCATGCGATGGCGCAGCAGGCCGTAGTCCTCGATCGGCACGAAGCAGGCCTCGTGGGACCAGTATTCGAAGAGCCGGCCTTCGGCGAGATGCGCGTCGAGCCAGCGCGTGTCGTAAGGGCCGATGCGGCTGAACAGCACGAAATACGGACTGCGCGCGACCACGTGAATCGTGTCGATTTGCAGTTGCGCCATGCGGCGGATGGCGGCGAGCACGTCGTCCGCGGTGGCCTTGCGGCGCGGCGGCGCGAGCAGCCCTTGGGCCGCGAGATGGAGCGTGCGCGCCGCGGCGAGCGGCAGCGTCACGGTGGTGCGAGATGGTTGCGCGCTGGCCTCGGCTGCGATGTCGAGCGCCGCCTCGTCACGCATGCAGGCCCGCCATCGCGGCCATGGCCGCGGGCGTCACGGTCGCGCGCGGCACGCTGGCTTCGCTCAGCCACTGGTGAATCTGCGCGACCACGGCGGCGCCTTCGCCCACCGCCGCCGCAACGCGCTTGGTCGAGCCGGCGCGCGCATCGCCGATCGCGTAGATGCCGTCGACCGAGGTGGCGAGGCTGCACGAGGTGTCGTTGGCGCCGGTGAGCACGAAACCGTTCATGTCGAGCGCCACGCCGCATGCGTGCAGCCAGCCGGTGTTGGGGTCCGCGCCCGTGAAGAGGAACAGATGGCGTGCGTCGATGCGCTCCGCGCCCGACACAGGGCACGGCGCTTTCAGGCGGATGGCCGCGAGCCCCGCCTCGTCGTCCTCCAGCGCGCCGACCTCGCACGATGGATGCACGGTGACGTTGGGCAGCGAGGCGATGCGGTCGATCAGATAGCGCGACATCGTCGATTCGAAGCCGGACTTGCGGATCAGCACGTCGATATGGCGCGCGTGCGAGGACAGATAGACGATCGCCTGGCCCGCCGAGTTGCCGCCGCCCACCAGCACGACGTTCTCGTGCTTGCAGAGCTTCGCCTCGACCGGCGAGGCCCAGTAATAGACGCCGCGCCCCGTGTAGCGGTCGAGCCCGTCGATCGCGGGCTGCCGGTACTTCGCGCCGCTCGCGATCACGACGGTGCGCGCACGCACGTTGCCGCTGCAGGTTTCGAGGCGGCGCGGCGCTTCGTTGCAATAGAGCTTGCGCACCATGACCGGGATGGCCACATGGGCGCCGAACTTCTGCGCCTGCACGAACGCGCGGCCCGCGAGCGCCTGGCCCGAGATGCCGGTGGGAAAGCCGAGGTAGTTCTCGATGCGCGAGCTGGCGCCCGCCTGGCCGCCGGGCGCGCGCGCGTCGAGCACGATCACCGAAAGGCCTTCGGAGGCCGCGTACACCGCGGTCGCGAGGCCTGCCGGGCCGGCGCCCACCACGGCCACGTCGTAGACGCGCTCGCCGTCGAGGTCGGGCAGCAGGCCGAGGCAGGTGGCGAGCTCGGGCGAGGCGGGATGGCGCAGCACCGTGCCGTCCGGGCAGATCACGAGCGGCAGGTCCTCGGCGCGCGCCGCGAAGCGCTCGATCACGCAGAGCATGCTGCTTTCGTCGCGCTCGTCGAACACCGAGTACGGATGGCCGTTGCGCGAGAGAAAGCCCTGAAGCGAGAGCATGCTGGGGTCGTCGTGCTTGCCGACCAGAATCGGGCCGCCCGCGCCTTTCTCGATCAGCGCGACGCGCCGCAGGATTAGCGCCCGCACGATGCGCTCGCCGAGCTCGGCTTCGGCGACGATGGCCGCGCGCAAGCGCTCGGGAGCAATCAGCAGCGCCTCGACAGGCTCGAGCGCCAGGCCGTCCACCAGCGACGGACCGCCGGAGAGCTGGCCCACTTCGGCGAGGAAGCTGCCGGCCCCATGCTCGTTGATGATCCGCTCGCGTCCAAGCCCATCGCGCTGCAACACCTTCACGTGGCCGGACAGCAGCACGAACATGCCTGGGCCAGTCGTGCCGGTCTGGAACAGCAACTCGCCCGGCGCCCAGTGACGCCGCTCGCCGAAGCGCGAGAGCCGCGCGATCTCCTCGTCGGAGAGGATGGGGAACATCTGGTGGCGCCGCGTGGAGAGCGTCGAGAAGGGCGCCTCGGCGGGTTGCGGCCGCGTGTCGGAAAACGTGGAGTTCGAGGCCTCGCGCAGAGGCATCGCGGATGCGTCGGTTGCAATAGCGCCCATCAGGCGGTTCTCCTCATGCGCGCGGCGGCGCGAGGACGCCGCGTGGATCTGCGCGGCTCAAACAGGTTTCGGCGTGATGTTGACCGGCACCTCGGGATGTTCCATGACCTGCAGCGGTTCGAGCGTGCGGCCCGCATCGCGCCAGGCGTCGAGGCCGCCGAGCAGCGGCAGCACGTCGACGAAACCAGCCTCGGCAAGCTGCTTGGCCATCCATGCCGCCGAGATCTCGTTGGGGCACGAGCAGTAAATCACGAGCTTCTGCTCGCGCGGATACTTCTGGATGATCTCCTTGAGCTGGCGTTCGTCGGCGAACAGCGAGCCCGGGATGATGAACGGATCGAGCTTGCGCTTTTCCGCCGAGCGGATGTCGAAGATCACGGGCGGCGGCTGGTTGGTCATCGCGCGATAGAGGTCGTCCACGGTGATGCGCGCGTTCGCGAGCTTCTTGATGAGCTGGCGGCGGCGCTGCCACCGATACGCCGCGTACAGCAGCAACAGGACGAGGATCACGACCGCGGTGAGACGGCCGAGGCGGCTCGCGCCCGCGAACAGCATGTCGATTTGCGGGGCGAACAGCACGCCGATCAGGAGACCGGTGCCCGACCAGAGCGCCGCGCCAATGCCGTCGAAGCCCACGAACTGGCGGTAGGGCGTGCCCATTGCGCCGGCCATCGGCACGGAGACGATCGACAGGCCCGGCACGAACTTGGCGATGGCGAGCACGCGCACGCCCCAGCGGCCGAAGAAGCGCTCGGTCTTCTTCACGCAGGTGTCGCGCGAGAGCGAGAGCTTGCAGAGCGTCTTGAGCGTGTTGCCGCCGTAGAGCCGGCCGGCGAGAAACCAGACACTGTCGCCGATGAGCGTGGCGACGATGGACAGCCCGAGCACCGGCGCAACCTGCTGGCCGATCGACCCGGGATGCATGGCGGCCATGGCGCCGAACAGCACGAGCGCTGGCATCGCGGGCACGGGCAGGCCGAGCGATCCGGCCAGCACGTTCAGGAACACGAGCGCAGGCCCGTACTGCGCGATGAGGTCATGTAGCATCGGCTGGCTTCCTTGTCCCGGGAGCGCCGCACGGAGGGGCGCGAACTGGAAGAATAACGTTTCGATTATGGACGCATTTCGACAGCGTGCAAGCAAGGTCCAAAGCATACGCCCAATGCGAATTTGTTGCCCGTGGATATGGGCGCGGCGGGGATTGCGGAAGGGCGGCTTGCCGCGCGGGCGGCGAAGCGAATGAAGCGCATAGTGAAGATGCGCGGCGCAAGACGCGCAGCGCGAACGCGCGTGCGCCAGCGAAGGCGCCGCGATGGCGTCTTCGCTCAATGGCTGCCGGCATGGAGGCCGGCTAGCGGCCGTGAATTACCGGCTGTGTGATTCCCCTGGAAGCTCGGCGCCCTGCGCGCGGATGGCCGCGATCAGTTCCGCAGGCGTGATTTCATAACGCACTTCGCGATGGACGCCCGGCTTGCGTTCGTCGACTTCGATCAGCAAAAGGCTCTTGCCGTCGGGCGCCGATTCGAGACGCAACGAGCGCGTCTCGCGCCCGGTCGAGTCGTCATGCTCGGTGAGCAGGGTCATGTTTCCGGAAGACCCAGTCATGCGCATTGATGTTGTCCTCGTGTGTGGTCGAGCCATTGTACGGGGTCGGTTGCGTGGCGTCTCATCGTAGTGAGCGCGGGCGCACACAGCAGGCCGCCGTACCCCCCGGCCAGTGAGTGTAACGCGAGTCCAGGCCCGCACGCGTGCCCGCATGCGGATTTTTGCGCGCTGTGCAACGGTGCATGCGCCGTGTGTTGCCGCATGATCCGTTGTCATGGGCATGAAGCAAACCGGCTTTACGGGCTTTCCGGCTGATGATCGTTCCCGCAACCATTCGGGCAAGAAAAAACGGCTCACCTGGTAGAGGCCAGGTGAGCCGTTGAAACGCCGTTGTTACTCGGATCAGTACCCAGGTCCTGGGCGCTGACGGGGTCTATAGTGCGGCTTCGCGCGGGTGCCGTCGAGATGGGATTTATGCCGATCTATCAGCTTAATCACAGCAAGCAATGAGATTACGAAACGCTTGCGTCGATGGCTCCAGACAAGCAGTCCATGCTCGGGTTTAGACATAAACTATTATGGGTGCCATACACCAGCGGTGTAACGCACCGTCCGTCACGGGGCAGCGCGAGGCGTGCCGCCGTGTAGCCATGGGGAGGCTGCCGTGAAGATCTTCAAGCGCGCTCTGATCGCTTCGACGTTCGTATGGCTCGTGTGTGCGCTGCCGGGTGGCGCGTTGGCCGCCCCGCCCGCCGCCGCCGCGCCGGCATCGGTGCCGGCGCCCGCGTCCCCCGCAGCGGCATCGGCGGCTTCGGCAGCATCGGCGCCGGCGGGCGATCTGCGCAAGCTCAGTCTCGCCAACAAGCCCTGGACCGGCGACTTCGACGAGATGCTGAACCGGCGGATGATCCGCTTCCTCGTGCCGTACAGCCGCACGCTCTATTTCGTCGACAAGGGCCACGAGCGCGGGCTCGCGGCCGAGCTCGCACGCGACTTCGAACGCTATATCAACCGCCAGTACGCGGCCCAGCTCGCGAAACGGCCGCTGACCGTGTACCTGATCCCGACCACGCGCGACCGGTTGCTCACGAACCTGAACGCCGGTCTCGGCGATATTTCGGCGGGCAATCTGACCGCCACGGACGAACGCCTCAAGAGCGTCGATTTCGTCGCTCCCCGCGACCGCAAGCCGATGCGTGAACTCGTCGTGACGGGACCCAGGGCGCCGGCGCTGGCGTCAGTGGACGACCTCTCCGGCAAGCAGGTCTATGTGCGCAAGTCGTCGAGCTACTTCGGCAGCCTGACCCAATTGAGCGAGCGCTTGCGCAAGGCGGGCAAGCCGCCGATCCGCATTATGCCGCTGCCCGACGCGCTCGAAGACGAAGACGCCATGGAAATGGTGAACGCGGGCTTGCTGTCCATCATCGTGGTCGACGACTGGAAGGCGCGTATGTGGGCTCAGGTGCTACCGCAGATCAAGGTGCGCGACGACCTCGCCGTGAGCGGAGAGGGCTACACGGGCTGGGCGATCCGCAAGAACAGCCCGCAATTGCAGGCGGTGCTGAACGACTTCTATGTGGGCTACGTGAAGAAGCAAAGCGTGGTCGAATACCGCCTCGCGCAGTATATGAAACGCATCAAGCAGATCCGCAACAACGGCGGCGACGCCGAGCAGCAACGATTCAAGCAGACGCTCGCGCTGTTCAAGAAGTACGGTGCGCAATACGAATTCGATCCGCTGATGCTCGCGGCGCAAGGGTTCCAGGAATCGCAATTGAATCAGAAGGCGCGCAGCCATGTGGGCGCGATCGGCATCATGCAGTTGATGCCGGCGACCGGAAAGCAGATGGGCGTAGGCAGCATCTCGGTTGCCGACGCGAATATTCATGCCGGCGCGAAATACATGAATGAGCTGATGGCGAAGTATTTCCCGGACGCGCATTTCAGCGGCAGCGACCGCACGCTGTTCGCGTTCGCGAGCTACAACGCGGGACCGGGGAACATTGCGAAGATGCGCACGCTCGCCGTGCAGCGCGGCCTCGACCCGAACAAGTGGTTCAACAACGTGGAGATCGTCGTGGCGGACAAGATCGGGATCGAAACGACGACTTACGTGCGCAACATCTACAAGTACTACGCCGCGTACAAGCTGATCACCGATGCCCAGCAGGCCCGCAACAAGGCCGTCGAGAGCATGCAGAAAGGATCCTGACGAGCTGCGGTTTTCTCATCGCGTCCCCGCGACCGTAAACAGACGCACGGCTTCGTCGAGCACGTCGGCTTGCTCGGCGAGCCGCTGCGCCGTGGCAGCCGCCTGCTCGACGAGCGCGGCGTTCTGCTGGGTGGCGCTGTCCAGATGCGCGACTGCCTGGTTAACCTGATGAATGCCCTCGGCCTGCTCGCCGCTCGCGTTGGCGACCTCGACGATGATGGCCGAGACACGGCTCACGGCCTCGTCGATGGCGCGCATCTGCGCGGTCGTGTGGCCGACCAGCTCCGTGCCCTGGGCAATCTCGCTCACGCTCGCGTCCACGACCTGCTTGATTTCCTTCGCGGAGGCCGCGCAGCGCTGCGCGAGCATGCGCACCTCGCCCGCGACCACAGCGAACGAGCGGCCCGCCTCGCCCGCGCGCGCGGCCTCCACGGCGGCATTGAGCGCGAGGATGTTGGTTTGGAACGCGATGCCGTCGATCACGCCGGTGATGTCGGCGATGCGCTGCGAGGCATCGGTGATGCCGGCCATCGTGTGCTCCATGCGGCTCGCGATCGAGCCGCCCTGGGCCGCGGCCGACTGCGCCTCGCGCACAAGATCGAGTGCGCGTGCGCTTGCCTCGGCGTTGGCCTGCACGGTGGTGGTGAGCTGGTCCATGGTCGCGGCGGTTTCTTCGACCGAGGCGGCCTGCAGCTCGGTGCGGCGCGAGAGGTCGAGGTTGCCGGAGGAGATTTCGTGCGCGGCGTCGAGCATGCCGGCAATCTGCGCGCGCACGTCGAACACGATGGCGGTGAGATTGGCCTGCAGTTGATTGAGCGCCTGAAGCACGCTGCCGAGATCGTCCTTCGACGCAATCGCGAGCGTGGCGGTGAGGTCGCCCGCCGCCATGCGCGTGGACGCCATCGACATCTGCGCGAGCGGGCCACCGAGCTGGCGCGTGGCGAGCCGCCAGGCCGCGAGGCTGCATACCGCCGCCGTGCCGAACGCGCACCAGAACGGCGTGGGCGGCAGCCCTCGCCAGGCGCTGAAGCCCGCAGCGGCGAGTGCGGTGGGCACGAGCGCATAGCCGGCGGCGACGCGCGTGGCCACGGGCAGGCGCATGATCGATTGCGCCGCGCCGAGGACGCCAGTGCGCACGAGCGCGCCGCGACGCAGGCGCACGCCACGCAAACGTCCTTCGCGCATTTTTGCGTAGAGTGCTTCGGCGTCGCGGATCTCGTCGCGGCTGGGCTTCACGCGCACGCTCAGATAACCCACCACCGCGCCCTGCTCGGAGACCGGCGTCACGTTCGCGCGCACCCAGTAGTGGTCGCCGTTCCTGCGGCGGTTCTTCACGAGCGCGGTCCAGGGATGGCCGGAGCGGATGGTCTGCCACATGTCCGCGAACGCTTCGGGCGGCATGTCGGGATGGCGGATGACGTTGTGCGCCTTGCCGATCAATTCTTCCTTCGCGAACCCGGAAACCGAGACGAACGCGGGATTGCAATACTGAATGCGGCCCTTGAGATCGGTGGCCGAGACGAGCATCTGCGAAGCGGGATAGTCGAATTCCTGCTGCGTGATGGGCTGGTTGTTGCGCATGGGGTTCCTTGCGTTTCTTGCGGTCCTTGCAATAGGGCCACTCATGGCCCGACAACATGCAAGGATTAACGGCATTTCCCCTACGATCTTTAGGGGATTGGGCTTGCTTGATCGGCCTTCAATCCCGAAGCTGGCCCTGCGACAGTGTCTTCAATGTTTCATCCGGCCGTTCTCCAGCCATCCCCAGCCGTTCTTCCGCTGCCGCCGCACAGCCCCGGATCGCCGTCATCGATCAGCGCCCCGATCAATTGGCCGGCTCATGCCGGCGCGCCCTGGATCCCCGCACAGGCTCGCCGGTCATGCCGCGAGCTTCATGGGCCGCTGGACCGGCGCTGCCGTCTTGTCTGATTTGGCGCGGCGTACCGCCTGCGATTTCCTCTTGATGCCTTTGGCCTTTGCCGAAGGTATTCCAAGCCTGCGCCGCAGGTTATTGACCGATTTGATACAGACGCCGACGAGCCTGGCGACGCTCGCGTCGGACATGGTGCCAAGCAGGAGGAGTTCATCGTCAGTCCATGCGTGGTGCGCGCGTGCAATGCCGAGTTGATTGCGCTTCTTGTGTACGGCGGTATTCGACAGACCAAGACGCTTCGCGATTTCAGCATCAGGCATCGTGCCGAGCAGGGCGATCTGTTCATCGGTCCACACATGCTGCGGGCGCGTCGAAGCGATGCCCAGCACGTGACGCTTGCGGGTGACCACATGCGGCTTTACACCAAGCTGCTGTGCTATGTCGGCATCGGGCATCGTGCCAAGCAGCGCGATATCTTCGTTGCGCCAACTATCGCGAGGCCTTGCGGCCGGGATACGCAGACTGCGCCGCTTCTGGCGGACGGTGTAGGTGCTCAAACCGACCAATGCGCCAACCTCGCGGTCAGGCAGCGTGCCCAGCATCGCGAGATGTTCACGCGTCCACATGTGCGCGCCGACGTGGCCCTGCTCGCGCGCCGAAGGGACACCGAGCTTGTTGCGCATGTGGTTGACGGCCCGGGTCGAACGGCCCACGAGCTTCGCCAGTTCAGCATCCGAGAGCACGCCGAGCCCGGCGATCTGCCCCGGCGTCCACGGACGATGCGCGGGCGTGGCGGGGGGAATGCCCAAGGACTGCCGCTTCTTTTGTACGGTGCCCGGGGAAATGCCGCCGATTCGCCTCGCGGCCTGAGCGTCAGTCATGGTCCCGAGCAGCGCAATTTCGTCCTGTGTCCATTGACGATCCCTGCTCGTCTCCCGAACGCCCGGTCCATATCGCCGGCCGCCCGGGGCGTGGGAAACATCAACTGCGACGCTCGCTTGATCGGAGAGTTGCGCAACGAGTTGATTGAACGGTTTCGCTTGCGTCCTTCGCCCTGCCTGACCGGCTCCCTTCTGCCTTTTCCACGATGGAATACCCAGCTCGCGCCGCCACGACCACACCGTCGAATGCGTGACGCCCAGCAACTGCGCAACGCTCGCATCGGGCATCGTCCCGAGCAGCCTGCGCTGCGCGTCCGTGCAGCCGAGCCCTCCACGTTGCCTGAGCGCCGCCGGAATGCCGCGCTTCTTTCGCGCGTTGAACACGGTAAGCAGGCAGACGCCCAGGCGGCTTGCCAGTTCGGCGTCCGGCATCGTGCCAAGCAGGGCGACCTGTTCCGGCGTCCACTCGAGGCGGTGATGAGTCTCGCCGCGAATGGACTGGATCTGGAGCGTGCGCCGCTTCGCTCTGACAACCGATGGTGTCACGCCAATACGCCTTCCCACTTCGCTGTCGCAAAGCTTGCCGAGCAGCGCGATCTCTGCGGCGCTCCATTCGTGCGACGAACGATCCCGTACCGATGGAATGCCGAGTGCCAGCCTCTTCCGGTTCACCGTCGACGCATTGGTTCCGATGCGTGCGGCGATCTCCGCATCGGGTATCGTTCCCAGCAACGCAATCTCTTCGCGGGCCCATGTGCGGGGCTGGCCTCTGCGGTGATGCCCGCTACTGCCAGTGGTACCGCGCAGCTTGCCCGCACCTGAGCCCGTGCGCGAGACGCGAGGAATTGACTGGTCCTGAGGGGCTGACGAGGCCCGGTCGAGCTGCGCGACGGTGTGTTCGAACCGGTTCGTCATTTCGATGCTCCCGGATTTCCATACGGATCGCGCGCGCGTTGCTCGGGCGTGAGAATTTCGTAGGCGTGTTTGATGTTGGCGTGTGGAAGCTTCTGGAGCGCCTCAGGATGGCTGCTATCGGGTTCTACGTAGTCCAGACCGTAAGCAGTCTGGTCGCCGATGAAGGCCAAGCACACGTCGCTGTGCGCGAAGTTCGTTGCAGACACAATTACTTTGCCGCCGTGGTCTGTGGTGTCGCCAAGGCGCGCGACGCCGCGCCCGGTTACTGCGTCTTTCATTTGTCAGCGCCTCTCAGGATGGAACGGCGCTGCGATGAGAACTACGACTGGCGCCGCCGTGATTGCCTATCCTGGGAGGGCTGCTTTTCGCTCGATACACGAAAATTCTTAAAATTGATTAATCGTTCAATTCATGGCGCATAAGATGCCGGGATATTCGCGATCAATTGATTTCCGACAAAGGCATTACCGATACAGCGATTAAACCGGACGTTGGATTTTGCTGCGAAAGCATGAGGGGCTTCCACGATATCTATCCGCCGCGCCTGCTGCGTGAGCGCATTGCCGCGCGCGCCCGGGAGACGGGGCCGCCATGACCACCTGAAGTCACCCCTCCCGCAATTGAGGCAATTTTCTTCAATACAGGCGCGTGCGCGCCTCGTACGCTCGACGGTGAATCATCGCCGCTGGGCGTAACGAGGAGAAACGTGAGCACTGCACTTTCCATGGCCGCTTTCGCGCTGGCTACGTCGATCACCCCTGGGCCCGTCAATGTCGTCGCGCTGGGCGCGGGCGCGCGCTACGGACTGCGCGCGAGCTTGCGCCACGTGACCGGCGCGACGGTGGGCTTTGCGCTGCTGTTGTTGCTGATCGGACTCGGCCTGCGCGAGTTGCTTGCGCAGTGGCCATTCCTCGCGCGCGCGATCGAATGGGCGGGCGTGGCGTTTCTGCTGTACGTCGCGTACAAACTCGCCATCGACGATGGGCGCATCGACGCGCCGGGCGCCGCGCGCGGCCCGTCGCTCA
The DNA here is from genome assembly GCF_051125215.1 of Paraburkholderia sp. A3BS-1L. Classification (NCBI taxonomy): domain Bacteria; kingdom Pseudomonadati; phylum Pseudomonadota; class Betaproteobacteria; order Burkholderiales; family Burkholderiaceae; genus Paraburkholderia; species Paraburkholderia sp. A3BS-1L. The sequence continues at coordinate 365,992 of NZ_CP120443.1, forward strand.
TGACCGGCGCGGCGATGCAGTGGCTCAACCCGAAGGCGTGGCTCGCCTGCGTTGCCGGCATGGGCGCATTTGCGGCCTCGGGCGGGAACGCTATCGTGTGGCAGTTCGCAGCGATCTACTTCGTGGTGTGCTATGCGTCGATTGCGTGCTGGGCGTGGGCTGGCGCGTCGCTGCGCCAGGCGCTGCGCGAACCGGCGCGCGTGCGCTTCGTGAACCGCACGATGGCGCTGTTGCTCGCGGCGAGCGCGCTGTGGCTGCTGCTCGAATGAACGGCCCGGATATCAGCCGCGATATTGCCCCGGCGTGGCCGCCACGAACTGGCGGAAGGCGCGCTGAAGATGGGCTTGATCGGCGAAGCCGGCGGCGGCGGCGACGTCGGCGATGGCATGGCCGCGCCGCAATTGCGCGCGGCAGAACTCGATGCGCCGGTTCACCACGTACGCGTGCGGTGTCATGCCGTATTGCTCGCGAAACGCGCGGATCAAATACGAAGGCGACAAGTTCGCCGCCGTGCAGATGTCTTCGAGCTTGAGCGTGCGCGTGTAGTTGCCGTCGATGAACTCGGCGGCACGCGCGAGGCGCGGGTTGGGCTCGCGCGGCGTTCTTTCGGGCGGCGCGGGATTGAGCGCCTGCTGGAGCGCGGTGAAGTACTGCGTGACGGCGCATTCCTTGCGCAGCGCGTCTTCGTGCGGATTCACGAGCACGCCGTAGAGCGCATCGAGCCCTGCGAACAGATCGGCGCGCCACGTAAGCGTCTGCGCGAACGGAACGAATTGCGCCTGCGTGCCGAAGCCCTGCGCATGCTGGAGCTTCGCGAGCCAGCCCACGTCGAGATGGAACATGCGATAGGACCATGCTTCGTCGGCGGCAGGATTGCATGCGTGCACAACGTTCGGGTTGACGATGACCACGGCGCCCGCATGCACGCGCTCGAGCGTGTTGCCATTCAGATAGGTGCTGCGCCCGCCGGTTACCGCGCCGATCGAGAACGTGTCGTGCGCATGGCGGCCGTAGCGCAGCTTGCGGCCGTCGGCAATGGCGCGGACTTCGATGAACGGAAGGGCCGGGTCGCGCCAGAAGATGGGCGTGGAGTCGGTCGGTTGTGGCACGGTGGGCCTCGGAGGCGATGCGGCGCGAGTCGATTCCGCATCTTAACGCAGCCGCGCGGGCGCGCGAGTCGCCGGGCGGCAAGTCCATTCATCATTTCGTCATATATAAGCGTCGATAATGCCCTCCGAATAAATTGGCCTCACGTGCCACGAGTCGCGCAGTCATAGCGCGTCCGGCACGGCGCAAGGCCCGGGGGTTTCGACATGACCATTCGCCACCGCATCACGCTACTCATCGTGCTGATGTTCGTCGCGTTGTCCGCCATTGGCGGCTACGCGGTCTATCAGACGCGCCGCAGCGCCACCGACGTCCATCAGGTCACACAGGGCGTCGTACCCAGCGCGCTGGCTTGCGCCGATCTCGTTTCGCTCGTGAAAGACGTGCAGCTCGCGACGATGACGCTCGTCTACGCGCCCGACGCGACCACTGCCCAACTGGCGCAGGACGAACTCGGGAAAAAGAAGGCCGCGCTGGGCGCCGCGCTCGACGTGCAGCGCCAGGCCGCCGCAAGCCATGCGCAGGAGGGGCTCGTCGCGCAGGCGCGCGAAAGCCTCGCGAACTACTTCAACGCCATCGAAGAAACGGCGAATATGAAGGCCGCGGGCAAGGGCGAGCTCGCGCAGGCATATCTCTTCGCCAACGTCGCGCAGTATCGCGACGAGCTCGAAGGCATCGTCACCACGCTGCGCGTGGAGAAAAACCGGCAGAAGGACGCGGCCATCCAGGCGCTCAACGGCATGCTCGACACCACCACGAGCGCCATTGCGGGTGTCACGGGCGGCGCGGTGCTGCTGCTCACGCTGATTGGCGCGCTGTTGTATCGGCAGATCACGCGGCCGCTTTCGCGCATGCAGGAAATGATGAGCGAGATTGCATCGAGCCAGGATTTCACGCGCCGCGTGCCCGTGGGACGCATGGACGAGATCGGCCGCTCGATCGCCGCGTTCAACGGCATGATCGAGAAGATTCAGCACAACGCCGCGCAGCTCGAGCGCAAGACCGCCGACATTCAGGCGATGTTGCAGAACATGCAGCAGGGCATTCTTACGGTAGTGGAAGGCGCCAGCGTGCACGACGAGTACTCGGCCTACCTCGAAGCGATTTTCGAAACCCGCGAGATCGCGGGGCGCGCGCTCATGGAACTCGTGTTCTCGCACACGGATCTCGACGCCGACACGCTTGCTCAGATCGACGCCGCCGTGCATGCGTGCCTTGGCGAGGACGACGTGAATTTCGCGTTCAACCAGCATCTGCTCGTGAACGAAATCACGCGCACCATGCCCGATGGCCGCAAGAAGGTGCTCGACCTGAGCTGGTCCGCGATCACCGACGAACGCGACGTGGTCGTGCGCCTCATGCTGTGCGTGCGCGACGTAACCGAGTTGCGCGAACTGGCGGCGCAAGCCGGCGAGCAGAAGCGCCGCTTGCAGATGATCGGCGAAATTCTTTCGGTTAGCGAAGAGAAGTTTCATCGCTTCGTGGAGAGCTCGAAGGGTTTTATCCACGAGAACGAGCGCATCATTCGCCAGCACGATTGCGCCAACATGGATGCGGTGGCCGCGCTGTTTCGCAACATGCACACGGTGAAGGGCAACGCGCGCACGTACAGCCTCCAGCATCTCACGGGCGTCGTGCATGAAGTGGAGCAGCGTTACGACGCGCTGCGCCGCGACGATGCGAGTCACGCCTGGGACCAGCAGGCGCTCATCGACGACCTGCAGCGTGTGCGCGAGGCCGTCGACCATTACGCGACGCTCAACGAAGTGAGCCTCGGGCGCGGTGTGGGCGCGCGCGGCGGAAAGGGCGCTGTGAGCGGCTTCGGGCGCGAGCAGATCGATGCGAGCTTGCGCCTGCTGGACAGCGCGAACGAACACGACCTCGATTCGCTGCGTGCCATGCGCACGGCGTTGCGCTGCGTGCTGGGCCGCATCGGCACGCAGAGCGTGGAGCAAGCGCTCGCCGGCGTACTCGAATCGCTGCCTTCGCTGGCGCAGGAACTGGGCAAGGTTGCGCCGCATGTCTGCATCGACGATGGCGGCTACAGGCTGCATAACGATGCGGTCGGCACCGTGAGCGACGTCTTCACGCATTTGCTGCGCAATTCGCTCGATCACGGTATCGAGATGCCGGCGCAGCGCCGCGCGCAGGGCAAGGACGAGGCGGGGCGCATCGACGTCGCGTTGAGCGTCGCGGACGGTGTGCTGCGCATTGTGCTCGCCGACGATGGCCGGGGTCTTGCGCTCGCGCGTGTTCGTGCCGTCGCCGTGGAGCGCGGCTGGCTCGACGCCGACGAGCCAGTCAGCGACGAGACCGTGGCGGCGTTCATCTTCCGTGCGGGCTTTTCCACGGCGCATCGCGTGACCGAGGTGTCGGGGCGCGGCGTGGGCATGGATGCGGTCCGCAATTTTCTGGAGCGCGAGGGCGGACGCATCGAGCTGCGCTTCACCGACAACCGGCAAGGCGCCGATTATCGGCATTTCGAAACGCTGGTGTATTTGCCGCGAGCATGCGCCGTCGTGTGCGCGGGCGAGCCGGCCGCATCGCACGAAGCCTTGCCGGCGTAACTGGAGGCACCGTGCTTTTACCGTATCTGATGGGCGGGGCCGCGGGCCTCGCGTTGGCGGCGCTGTGCGCGGCGGGACTTCATTGGCGCGCGCGCGCGCAGTGGCGCGACGCCGAAAGACTGCAGCTCACCCGGCATGAAGACGCGCTTGCGCAGGCCGAGGCGCGCGTGCGAGCGGCACGGGAAAGCGCCGCGCAGGAGCATGAGGCGCTGGCCGCGCAGGTCGAGTCGCTGCGTGCGGACCTCGCGCAACGCAAGTGGGTGAGCGAAGCGATGGAGTCGGCGCTCGGGAGCGAACGCGCGCGCAGCGCCGAAGCGCGGCAGCGCATCGAACGCATCACCGCGGAGACCGTCCGCCTGAAGCAGATGTCGACGGTCTTCGAGCGCTGGCACGAGCAAATGATCTCGCTGATGGCGCAGAACCGCGACATGCACGAGAAGAATCAGGTGCTCTCGTCGATCGTGAGCCATGTGCTGATCGTCTCGCTGAACGCATCCATCGAGGCGGCGCGCGCGGGCGCGGCAGGGCGGGGCTTTTCGATCGTCGCGGGCGAGGTGCGCGCGCTTGCCACGCGTTCGCAGGAGCTTTCCAGGAACTACCGCGAGAGCCTGCACCGCAACGACCTTGTCACGACCGCGACGTTCCAGGACATTCAGGCGGGCGGCAAGATGATCGCGGCCTCGCTTGCGAGCGTGGAGTCGCTTGCGCAACAGTTGCACGCCGAGCTCCAGGAAGCGCCCGATGAGGTGCCCGCATGATCGGCCCGCAGGCACAGGAAAGCTTCGAGCAGATTTTCTTCGCGGCGGCGCGCACGCGCCTCGTGGCGGATCCCCTGCATGCGTGCGAGATCGCCATGGCGCCGGACGAGCATGCGCGGGGCGAGCATGCGGTGCTGCTCACGATTGCGTCGATGCAGTTTCGCCTGCTGCTGCTTCTGCATATCAAGGATGACGAAGCAACGCGCGCGTATTATCTGGGCGGCGCGCAAGGCGCGCTGGTGGACGCGTTCATGGAGTTCGGCAATCTGTGCTGCGGGGCGATGAATCAGCATCTGCTCGAGCATTTCCCGGACCTCGGCATGTCCACGCCGTACGCGCTCGATAGTCAGTGCATGCAGCATCTGCGCGAGCTGAAGCCCGATTACGTGAAGTCCTATGCGCTTACGATCGATGGCGCCGTGCAGTTGGGGGCGACGCTGTGCGTCTGCGCCCATTCGCCTCTCGATTTCGTGGCCGCCCAGGACCAGTTGAGCGCGGCGCACGAGAACGCCGGCGAACTCGAACTGTTTTGACGAAAGAACCCTCATGCATAGCGCGCCGCTCGGGCGCAAAGGAACACAACAAGATGGCGAAGATTCTGGTGGTGGACGATTCGGGCACGGTGCGCGACGAAGTCGCGGGCTTCCTGCGCAAGAACGGCCTCGACGTGGATACGGCCGTGGACGGCAAGGACGGCCTCGCCAAGCTGCGCGCGAATCCGGCCGTGAAGCTCGTGGTGAGCGACGTGAACATGCCGAACATGGACGGCCTGACGATGGTCGAGAAGATCCGCGGCGAACTGGGCAACGCCGCGGTCAATGTCGTCATGCTGACGACCGAAAGCAGCCCGGCCATGAAGGAGCGTGGCAAGGCGGCGGGCGTGCGCGGCTGGATCGTGAAGCCGTTCAAGGGCGATGCGGTGCTGGAGACGTTCCGCAAGCTGGCGGGCTGAAGTCGCGCGAGGCAAGCGGCAATTACGCCGCGAGTGCGCTCGCCTTTGCAGGGCTCAGCAACACCGGAATCGACTTCGAAGTCGGCGTGCCCGCGCCATCGGCAACCGACGCAAGCGGCACGAGCGGGTTCGTTTCCGGATAGTACGCGCCCAGGCAGCCGCGCGGAATGTCGTACTCCACGAGCAGGAAGTCTTCGACGCGGCGTTGCACGCCGTCGTCCCACACGCTCGTGATGTCCACGCGCTGACCCGGCGCGAAGCCGAGCATCGTCAGGTCCTCGCGGTTTGCGAACAGCACGCGGCGCTGTCCGTAGACGCCGCGATAGCGGTCGTCGAGACCATAGATCGTGGTGTTGTACTGGTCGTGCGAGCGCGTGGTCATCAGCGTCATCAACTGCTGGCCGTGCGCGGCGCGGGCGCGATGGATGGGCGTGTCGAGCGCAATCGCGTGCACCACGAACTGCGCCTTGCCGCTTTCGGTCATCCAGACGCGGTCGCGCGAGGCCACGCCCAGATGGAAGCCGCCGGGCTGCTTCAGGCGCTCGTTGTAGTTCTCGAAGCCGTCCAGGACTTTTTCGATGCCGTCGCGGATCTTCGAGTAATCGGCGGCCAGGCCGAGCCAGTCCACTTTCTCGCTGCCGAGCGTGGCGTGCGCCATGCGCGCGACGATGGCGATTTCCGAGAGGAGATTCTGCGAAGCGGGCCGGTTCATGCCGTACGAGATGTGCACCATGCTCATCGAATCTTCCACGCTCACGCCTTGCGGCACGCCGTTTTGCATGTCGATCTCGGTGCGGCCGAGCGTGGGCAGAATCAGCGCGTCCTTGCCGTGCACGAGGTGGCTGCGGTTGAGCTTGGTGGTCACGTGCACCGTGAGCGCGCACGAACGCATCGCGTCCCACGTGCGCGGCGTATCGGGCGTGGCGATCGAGAAGTTGCCGCCCAAGCCGATGAACACTTTCACGCGGCCTTCGAGCATCGCCTGGATCGTTTCCACCACGTCGAAGCCGTGCTCGCGCGGCGGCTCGAAATCGTAGGCCGCGCCGAGGCGGTCGAGAAACGCCTGGGTGGGTTTTTCCTCGATGCCCACCGTGCGGTCGCCCTGCACGTTCGAATGGCCGCGCACGGGGCACAGGCCCGCGCCGCGCCGCCCGATGTTCCCGCGCATCATCATGAGGTTCGAGAGCAGCTGCACGGTCGAGAGCGAGTTCTTGTGCTGCGTGATGCCCATACCCCAGGTCGCGATGGTGGCGCGGCCTTTCGCGTAGATGTCCGCGAGCTTGAACACCTCGTCGAGCGGCACGCCCGATTCGGCGACGATGGCGTCCCACGACTCGGCCCGCAAGTCGGCTGCGAAGGCTTCGAAGCCCACGGTATGTTCGGCCAGGAAATCCACGTCGAGCACGCGCGCCGTGCCGGTTGCGCACGCGGCGTCGTCGAGTTCGAGCGTGCGCTTGGCCACGCCCTTGATGAGCGCGAAGTCGCCGCCCAAGCGTGGGCGGATGAACACCGAGCTGATCTGCACGCCCGATGGCGAGAGCATGTCGAGCGTGTGCTGCGGGCTCGCGAAGCGCTCGAGGCCGCGCTCCTTGAGCGGGTTGATCGAGACGATGGTGGCGCCGCGCTTCGCGCAGTCGCGCAGCTCGCCCAGCATGCGTGGGTGATTCGTGGCCGGATTCTGGCCGAAGATCAGCAGCGTGTCGGCGTGCTCGAAGTCGTCGAGCGTGACCGTGCCCTTGCCGATGCCCACCGTGCCCGGCAGGCCGCGGCTGGTGGCTTCGTGGCACATGTTCGAGCAGTCGGGGAAGTTGTTGGTGCCGTACATGCGCACGAACAGCTGATAGAGGAACGCGGCTTCGTTGCTCGCGCGGCCCGAGGTGTAGAAGGCGGCGCGGTTCGGGTCGTCGAGCGCGTGGAGGTGCTTCGCGACGAACCGGAATGCATCGTCCCAGGCGATCGGCACATAGCGGTCCGTATTGGCGTCGTAGACGAGCGGATCGGTCAGGCGGCCATGCTGTTCGAGTTCGTAGTCGGACTGCGCCATCAGCTCGGTCACGGTGTGCTCCGCGAACAGTTGCGGCGTCGCGCGCTTGCTGGTGGCTTCGGCGGCCACGGCTTTCACGCCGTTCTCGCAGAATTCGAAAGTGGAGGCGTGCTCGCGGTCGGGCCACGCGCAGCCCGGGCAGTCGAAGCCGTTGGGCTGGTTCTGCTTGAGCAGGGTCCGGTAGTTGCCGCCCGTCACCTTCTCCTTGATGAGGTTGATGGCGACTTGCTTGAGCGCACCCCAGCCGGCGGCGGGATGGTGGTAGGGCTCGATGCGGGCTTGCGGCTTTTTCATGGTGCGTCTGGATCGGATCTGGCCGGGGCGGTGCGGGTGCACAGCCCGATGTGCGAAGCGTACTGTGTTCCTGTGTGCGCGGTGATCACAGAAAAACGAAAAGGCAAGGGGTACAGTTGCGGCGATTTGTCATAGACTCTCCGAATCGCCCACCTTTGCGCCAACTGCCGCCCGTGACTGCCACGCCCGCCCCGGCCGCCGTTCCCCGCTATGAACAGCTCGCCGACGATATCGAAGCCGGCGTGCGCCGTGGCGTGTTCGCCGCGGGCGAGCGCATTCCTTCGGTGCGGCGCGCGAGTGTTCAACACGGCGTGAGCATCAAGACCGTGGTGCACGCCTATGCGTTGCTGGAGAGCCGGGGCGTGATCGAATCGCGGCCGCAGTCGGGGTTCTTCGTGAAGGCGCGGCCTGTGGCGCGCGATGGGTCACCTGCGCGCGCAGGCGAGGGGGCCGCTCATGGGACCGCTCAGGGGACCGCGCGAGAGACTGTTCAGGGATCGTCTCCGGGCGCGAAGCTGCGCCGCGCGGGCGCGAAGAAGGTGCCGATGGAGCCCGCGCCCAACGCCGCGCCCGCGCCGGTCGACGTGAGCCGCCTCGTGCTCGCCACGCTGCGCAGCATCGTCGCGCAGGACGCGGTGCCGCTCGGCTCGCCGTATCCGGACCCGGCGCTGTTTCCGTGGCGGCGCATCAACCAGTACGCGAATGCGATCGCGCGGCGCCACGCGAGCTGGAACCTGATCGACGACCTGCCGCCCGGCAATCCCGAACTGATCCGCCAGATCGCGCGCCGCTACGCGGAAAACGGCGCGGACGTGGATCCCGACGAAATCGTCGTCACGGTGGGCGCGACCGAGGCCATCAACCTGAGCTTGCAGGCGGTGGCGAAGCCGGGCGACACGGTGGCGGTCGAGTCGCCCACGTACTACGCGATGCTGCACGCGATCGAGCGCCTTGGCATGCGCGCGATCGAAGTGAGCACGCATCCCGACACCGGCATCGACCTCGATGCGCTCGAGCGCGTGCTCGCGCGCAAGAAGGTGGCCGCGTGCATGGTGATGCCGAATTTCCAGAATCCGCTGGGCTTTCGCATGCCCGAGGCGAACCTGCGGCGGCTCGTGGCGCTGGCCGAGGCGCACGACCTGCCCGTGATCGAGAACGACGTGTATCAGGAGCTGTATTTCGGGCCGACGCGGCCATTGTCGCTCAAGCAGTTCGACTCGCGCGGGCTGGTGCTGCATTGCGCGTCGTTTTCAAAAAGCCTTTCGGCATCCTACCGGATCGGCTGGGCGCTGCCGGGGCGCTATCGTGCCCAGGTGGAAAAGCTCAAATTCCTCAATACGCTCACGACGCCCTCGGTGCCGCAGGTCGCGCTCGCCGACTATCTGCGCCACGACGGCTACGACCGCCATCTGCGCCGGCTGCGCCGCTTCTATCGCGAGCAGGCGCGGCTCATGCGTGCGATGATCGAGCGGTTCTTTCCCGCCGGCACGCGCACCACCGACCCGCAGGGCGGCTACGTGCTGTGGGTCGAGCTGCCGCCGCGCGTGGATTCGATGCGGCTGTATCGCGCCGCGCTCGCGCAGGGCATCACGATCGGGCCGGGTTACATGTTCTCGATGCGCAATGACTTTCACCATTACATTCGGCTGAACTACAGCTATCCGTGGACCGCGCAGACCGAGGCGGCACTGAAGACGCTCGGCGAGCTGGTCGCGCGAATGGCATGAGGAGACACGATGAACGACGCAAGCGGCGAGCGTGAACAAGGCAATAATGACAGCGGCGACGAGATCGATCCGGCGCTGGTGGCCATCCTCGAGCAACTGTGGCGCGCGCAATGCGAAACGCCCGGGCGCGCGTGGTCGCTCGCGAAGCTTTCGAAGCAGGCCGGCGTGCCGATGAGCGGTTTGCGCCGCCATCTCACCGGCCTCGTGGACGGCGGCCTGGCCGTGACGACGCTCGCCGAGGACGGCACCGGCAGCGCGAGCCTTTCCGAAGACGGCCGCGCGTTCTGCGCGCAAGTCTTCGGCGCAGCCGCGCCGTGACGCGCGGCTTCACGCCGCCGCGCCGGATCTTTCTTTATCCTGTTCGCCATCATTGGCGCTAACGCCATGGACTATATCGACACTCTGCGAATCTTTCGTTCCGTGGTGGAGGCGCGCAACTTCACGCGCGCCGCGGACATGCACGGGATCGCCACCCCCGCTGTCTCACGCGCGATCGCGCGGCTGGAAAAGCGTCTGGGCAGCCGGCTCTTTCATCGCACCACGCGCGCAGTCTCGCTTACCGAAGCCGCCGAGCGCTTCTACGACGGCTGCTGCCGCGTGCTCGACGACCTCGACGCGCTGGAGGCCGGCGCGACCGAGCAGACGCGCGAGGCCAACGGCGTGCTGCGCCTCGTCGCGCACACCTCGGCCATGGTGCACCGGCTCGTGCCGCTCATTTCCAGCTTCAAGCGCGCGCATCCCAACGTGACGCTCGACGTGATGCTGACCGAGCGCCCCGTCGATCTGGTCGCGGACGGCTACGATCTCGGGCTCGTGCTGCCGTTCATGCTCAACAGCGAAGGCACGGTGACGAAGCTGCTCGAGCGCATTCCGCTCGCGCTCGTCGCCACGCCCGGGTACCTCGCGGCACACTCGACGCCGCGCCTTCCCTCGGACCTCGAAGCGCACACGTTCGTGCCGATGCCGCCTTCGCTGCGCAAGCCGTCGCTGACGTTCCGCGATGGCGAAAAGGAGGTGACCGTGCGCATGAAGTACGAAGTCGCCTCGAACAATCCCGACTTCAATCTCGCGATGGTGCTGGAGGGGTTCGGCATCGGCACGCTGCCGCGCGGGCTCGTGCAGAGCGAAGTGGCGACGGGGCGGCTCGTCACGCTGCTCGACGACTTTCCCGTCGTCGACGCGCAGATCGAACTGCGCCTCGCCTATGCGTCGCGCACGCTGCTGCCCGCGAAAGTGCGCGCGTTCATCGACCACGCCACCGAGTTCTTCCGCCACACGGCGCAGTAGCGCGATGAGCGTGCGGTGGCGCTTACGTTGCTTTCAATGGACCTGCGCCGCTTCATGGGTTCTCATCTGCACGTCGATCTGCACCTCGGCAGATTCTCGCAAATACCAGCGTTGCGCTCCGGCGCGAGATGGCATGATGAAGCTTGCTCAATTCGACGCATAGCCGCCGGTTTCCATGAAACGACATCGACCGCCTTTGCCGCATTTCATGCGCGACCCGTCGCATCCGGCGTGGCGCGATCTCGCGCTCACGTCACTGCCGATCGCGTTGTTTTGCGCCGCGGTGGTCGCGGTGTTCGTGTGGCTCGTCGATCCCTCGCCGCCGCGCACCATCACCATCAGCGCGGGTCCGCGCGACAGCTCGTTCATGCAGACGGCGCAGGCGTACCGCAAGATCCTCGCGCGCAACGGCGTCACGCTCGAGGTGGTGGAGTCGGACGGCTCGGTGCAGAACCTGCAGCGCCTGCTCGATCCCAAGTCGAAGGTCGACCTCGCGTTCGTGCAGGGCGGTGTGGCCGATGGGCTCGACACGCGCTCGCTCGTGTCGCTCGGCAGCGTCGCGTATCTGCCCATCGTGGTGTTTTATCGTGGCTCGGGGCTCACGCAGCTTTCCCAGCTCGACGGCAAGCGCATCGCCATCGGCCGCGTGGGCAGCGGCACGCGCGAGCTCTCGCTGAAGCTGCTGGCCGCGAACGGCATGGAGCCGGGCGGCGACTCCACCTTCCTGCCGCTCGACGGCATGGACGCCGCCACCGCGCTGGTCTCGAACCGTGTGGAGGCCGCCATGCTGAGCGGCGACTCCACCACGCGCGAACTCATGCGGCGCCTGCTCGGCATACCCGGCATTTCGGTGATGAGCTTCGACGAATCGGCGGCCTATACGCGGCTCTTTCCGTATCTCGACAGCATCGACTTGCCGCCCGGCGTGCTCGACCTGCGCCGCCGCATGCCGCCGCAAACCGTTCATCTGATCGGGCCGACAGTGGAGATCGTTGCGCGCAACACTTTGCATCCGGCCATCTCGGACCTCATCGTCGAAGCCGCGGGCGAGGTCAACGGCGTGCCCGGGCTGCTGCAGCGCGCGGGCGAATTTCCGAGCCCCGTCGCGCACGATTTCCGCATTAGCGAAGACGCCGCGCGCTATTACAAATCGGGCAAGAGCTTTCTTTATCGCACGCTGCCGTTCTGGCTCGCCAGCGTGGCCGACCGTTTGCTCGTGCTGCTGCTGCCGCTTGCCGTGCTGGTGTTTCCAGCGCTGCGGGCGATCCCCGCGCTGTATCGCTGGCGCGTGCGCTCGCGCATTTACCGCTACTACGGCGCGCTCATCGCGATCGAGCGCGATGCGCTCAAGCATTCGAGCGACGAAGAGCGGCGCGCGCTCATTGCGGAGCTCGACGAAATCGAGCGCGCGCTCAATACATTGCGCATGCCGCTCGCCTATGCCGATGCTTTCTACGTTCTGCGCGAGCACGTTGGCTTCGTGCGCATGCATCTGGCACCCGGAGCCCGGCAGGATGAAGGTGCAAGACATTGAATGAAGGAGGAATTCCGGGCTGCGTAATTGTTCCTGAATTCATGTCATTCAATGTAATTGATGCAATTCCGGAAACGAATCGTTCGCCGACGAACTCGTGGTTGACACAATTAGTCATACCCCTATATTTTTGATTGCCACTGCGCCGCAAGACGTCGCGTCAAAAATCAAGATCGCGGTGCCTCGATTAAAATTTTGATCCGCACCGCAGGCAGGTTCTCCATTTCGGGCACCTGAAAGAGTTATCCGCAACGAGGAGGAACGATTCGTGAAATCGTCCGGTGTACGCCAGCGCGCTGTCTGGCTCATGTGCGCCGCGCTCGCGGCCGCACCGTTTTTCGTCGGCCCGACTGGGCCGACTGCCGCCATCGCGCAACAAAGCGCGGCGCAACATTTGTCGAACCAGCAACTCGACTCGCTCACGGCGCCCGTCGCGCTTTATCCCGACGCGCTGCTCGCGCAGGTGCTCATGGCTGCCACCTTTCCGGCAGACGTGCAGGCTGCCGCCGCGTGGTCCAAAGCCAATCCGAACCTGAAGGGCGACGACGCCGTGAAGGCCGTCTCCTCGCAGCCCTGGGACCCGAGCGTGCAGTCGCTCGTGGCCTTCCCGCAGGTGCTCGCCACCATGGATTCCAAGCCTGACTGGGTCGAGCAGATCGGCAGCGCGTTCCTTGCGCAGCCGGGCGACGTGATGGACTCCGTACAGCGCCTGCGCTTGCAGGCGCAACAAGCGGGCAACCTCAAGACCACCGAGCAGCAGAAGGTGATCGTGCAGCCGGCCTCGGGCACGTCGACCACGCAAACCATCGTGATCGAGCCTGCCAATCCGGAAGTGGTGTACGTGCCCACGTATAACCCGACCGTGGTGTACGGCACGTGGCCGTATCCCGCCTATCCGCCCGTGTACATGCCGCCGCCCCCGGGCTATGCGATCGCCACGGGCTTCATGACGGGGCTGGCGTTCGGCGCGGGCATCGCGGTGGCGAACTCGCTGTGGGGCGGCTTCGGCTGGGGCTCGCACGATGTCAACATCAACGTGAACCGCTACAACAACATCAACGTCAACAACCGCATCGACTCGAATCGCAGCACGGCCAACTGGAACCGCAACAACAACGTCGAGCGCCGCAACCAGAGCTTCAACGGCCAGCGCAACAACTTCAACGGCGGCCAGCGCAACAACCAGTTCCGCGGTTATGACCAGTCGCGTTCGCAGGCCATGCAAACCCTGCAAAACCGAACCGGGCAGAACATGAGCGGCAGTGCGAGCCAGCGTCTGCAAGGCATTCAGCAAGGCGGCCGGCCCAATGGCAACGGCAATCACGGCAACCTCTCGGGCGCCACGCGCAACGGCAACGGCAACCTTTCTGGCGCGACGCGCAACGGCAGCCACGGCAATCTCTCGGGCGCCACGCAGAACGCCAATCGCGCCGATCTCGCCAATCGCTCGGAAAACGCCAATCGCAGCAACGCCCTGCGTGGCGCCGGCGACGGCAATGCGGCTCGCGCCGACATGCAGCGCGGCCAGCAAAGCCGGGCGTCGTACCAGAACCGGGGCGGCAGTGGCGGCGGCTTCAATGGCGGCGGCGGTGCTCACAACTTTGGCGGCGGCGGTGGCGCACACAACTTTGGCGGCGGAGGCGGCGGTGGCCGGCTTGGCGGTGGCGGTGGTGGCGGGCACTTCCGCCGTTGAATCTCTATAGGAGTCTTGCGATGATCCGCAAACACGCACGTCTTGCGTCGCAACATGCATCGCGCGACGCAAGGCCTGCCGGGCTCGCCCGGCTCACCGCGGCGGTGGCGTTCGCGCTGTTCGCCGCGCCCGCTTTGCTGGCCCTGCCCGGCGCCGGTGTAGCTTCGGCGCAGGCCGTCTACGCCACGCCCGACGCGGCGGCGGAGGCATTCAGCAACGCGCTGGCCAGCAATGATCAGGACGCGATGAAGCACGTGCTCGGCAACAATTTCGAGCAGTTCATCCCCACCAAGGAAATCGGCGAGGAAGACATCTACGACTTCCTCGGCGCGTGGTCGAAGGGCCATCAGATCGTGCCCGATGCCACCCCCGTGGCGGGCAAGGCAAGCGCTCACCTGGCGGTGGGCGCCAGCGGCTGGACGCTGCCCATCCCGATCGTGCAGAACGCCAGCGGCTGGCGCTTCGACCCGCGCGAGGGCGCGAGCGAAATGCTCACGCGGCGCATCGGCCGCAACGAGCGCGCGGCCATGCTCAGCTCGCTCGCTTATGTCGACGCGCAGAAGGACTACCGCAAGCTCACACAGCACTATGCGCAGCGCCTCGTGAGCACGCCCGGCACGCATGACGGCCTTTACTGGCCCGTCGAGCAGGGCGAGGAAGAAAGCCCGCTCGGCCCGCTGGCCGAAGTCATGACGCGCGACTCGAAAATCACGCCGCAGGAGGGCTATCACGGCTACCACTTCCGCATTCTCACGGCGCAGGGCGCCCATGCGGAGGGCGGGGCGCGCCGCTACATGGCGAACGGCCAGCTGGCCAACGGCTTCGCGCTCGTGGCGTGGCCGGCGCAATACGGCAAGACGGGCGTGATGAGCTTTATCGTCAATCAGGACGGCAAGCTTTATCAAAAGGACCTGGGGCCCAACGGCGCGCGCACCGCCGCCGCCCTCAAGAGCTTCGATCCCGATTCGTCCTGGCAGTCCACCACGCCTTGACCGGGCGTTGCCTGGCACTGGCACGCGCTGCCGGGCCAGTTGTACGAGCAGCTGCCGCGTGCCCGCTCCGGAGCAGGCACGCGGCATGCTGCAGACCTCGACACGCTCTCATTCGTGTAGGGGAAACGATATGCAACGACGCACATTCATGCTTTCAACCGCCGCCGCGCTCGGCGGTTTCGCGCTTGCGGGCTGTACCACCACGCCGGGTGGCACCTCGAACGCCGCGACCAATATGTCCAAGCGCCAGTCGATCGACGCGGGCGTCGACAACACCTTGACGAAGCTCTATTCCACCGTGAAAGGATCGCATGAACTCGTTGCGAAGTCGCGTGGCGTGCTCGTGTTCCCGTCGGTGCTGCAGGCCGGTTTCATCGTCGGTGCGCAGTACGGCGAGGGCGCGCTGCGCGTGGGCGGCGCCACGACGGGCTACTACAACACGGTGTCCGGATCGCTGGGCTTCCAGGCCGGCGCGCAGTCGAAGGCCATCATTTTCTGCTTCATGACCGAGGACGCGCTTGCCAAATTCCGCGCCACGGACGGCTGGGCGGCGGGCGCCGATGCCTCGGTTGCGCTCGTCACGGTGGGGGCGAACGGCGTGGTCGACACCAACACGGCTACGCACCCGGTCGAAGTGTTCGTCTTGACGAACGCGGGCCTGATGGCCGACGTCTCGCTCGCAGGCACCAAGGTCACGCGCCTGAACATCTAACCGACTGACCCGGGTCACGCCGCTCGCGCAATTCGCCATTGAGTTCCTGTTTTTGGCTGGAGAAACTGCCGGAACGAGAACGAACGAGAACTTCGGGACATGCGAATCTGTGTGCTGGGCGGCGGCGTGATCGGCGTGACGACGGCCTACTTTCTCGCCCGTGACGGACATCGGGTGACGCTGGTGGAGCGTCACACGGACGTGGCGCGGGAGACCAGCCACGCCAATGGCGGCCAACTGAGCTACAGCTATGTGGCGCCGCTCGCGGACCCTTCGGTGCTGCCGAAGCTGCCGCAATGGCTGCTTTCGCGCGAGGCCGCGCTGCGTTTCGTGCCGCGCCTGGACCCGCGCCAATGGCGCTGGTGCCTAGCGTTCCTGCGAGCCTGCACGCGCGCGCGCAGTCGTGCCACCACGGCGGAGCTGCTCGGTCTCGGCTTTTTGAGCCAGCGGCTCATGCACGAGATCGTCGCGCGCGAGGCGCTCGCGTTCGACTACGTGCGCAACGGCAAGCTCGTGGTGTATCGCGACCGCGACGCCTTCGAGGGGGCGCGCGGCCAGGCCCGCTATCAGGCGCAACTCGGCTGCGAGCAGCATGCGCTCGACGGCGCGGCGTGCGTCGCGCTCGAGCCTGCCCTCGCGCACATCGGCGGCGAGATTGCGGGCGGCATTCACACGCCGGGCGAGGAAGCCGGCGATTGCGACAGCTTCACGCGCGGTCTTGCGCGCGCTGCCCAGCGCCACGGGGTGGATTTTCGTCTCGCGACCGAATTCTCCGGACTCCGTACCAAAGGCCTGCGCGTGCAGGTGGCGGTGACCTCGGCGGGAGACATCGAAGCGGATGCGTTCGTGGTGTGCCTCGGCTTCCAGAGCCAGCCGATGCTGGCCTCGCTCGGCGTGAGCGTGCCTGTGTATCCGCTCAAGGGTTACAGCCTCACGCTGCCCAATGCGAGCGCGCGGGGCGCGCCGCGCGTCTCGGTCACGGATGCGCATCACAAGGTGGTGTACGCGCCGCTGGGCGAACGCTTGCGCATCGCGGGAATGGTCGATCTCACGGGCATGAGCGCGCACGCGGACCACGAGCGCATCGCGCTGCTCGCGCACCAGGCGCGCGAAACCTTTCCCGAGGCCGGCGACTACAGCGCGATCCAGACGTGGACCGGCATGCGTCCCGCCACGCCTGACAGCAAGCCGCTGATTGGCGCCACGCATTTCCGCAATCTATGGATGAACACCGGACATGGCGCGCTGGGCTTCACGCTCGCGTGCGGGAGCGCGCAATTGATGGCCGACTTGCTCGCGCAGCGCGAACTGGCGCTCGACGGCGACGCATTCGCGCCGGGCCGCTGAGCCACCACGGATCACATCGGAGCACCACGAACCGCGCATTCACTGCGAGGCCACATCTTCACTTTGACGAGTTGGGAGACGAGCACGATGAACAAAATCAAACTGATCGCATCGATGACGCTGGCATTCACGACGCTCGCGGGCGTGGCCCACGCCGATGAACTCGCGGGCACGCTCAAGAAGGTGCGCGACAGCGGCGTGATCACGCTCGGCACGCGTGAGTCGTCGATTCCGTTCTCGTACTATGACCAGAACCAGAACGTGATTGGCTATTCGCAGGAAATCGCGCTGAAGATCGTCGATGCGATCAAGCAAAAGATCAATATGCCGAACCTGCGAGTGAAGACGATTCCGATCACCTCGCAAAACCGCATCCCGCTCGTGCAGAACGGCACCATCGACATCGAATGCGGCTCGACTACGAATACGTTCGAGCGCCAGAATCAGGCCGCGTTTTCCAACAGCATTTTTCTTTACGGCATTCGCTTCATCACGCGCAAGGATTCGGGCGTGAAGGACTTCCCCGATCTGGCGGGCAAGACGGTAGCGACCACGGCGGGCACCTCTGACGAGCGCCTGCTGCGCAAGATGAACGAAGAAAAGCACATGAACATGACGATCATCAGCGCGAAGGACCACGCCGAATCGTTCCTCAACGTGACGACGGGGCGCGCGGTGGCGTTCGTGATGGACGAGCCGCTGCTCTATGGCGAGCGCGCGAAGGCGAAGAACCCGGGCGATTACGTGGTTGTGGGCACGCCGCCCGTTTCGGAGAACTATGCGTGCATGTTCCGCCGCGACGATCCGCAATTCAAGGCGCTGGTGGACGACACGGTCGCGAAAATGCAGACCTCGGGAGACATGGCGAAGCTCTACGCGAAGTGGTTCACGCAGCCGGTTCCGCCCAACGGCATGAACCTCGAGTATCCGCTTTCGCAGCAGATGAAGGATCTGTTCGCGCATCCGAACGACAAGGCGCTCGATTGATGCGCAAATAAAAACCACAAAAGAAAATGACGCAGTCCCGCGAAGGAGTGCGTCATTGTCATTGCATGCGGCCAAACCGAAGGCGCTGCATTACTTCACATCATGTACTGCATATTCGTTGGTAGGCTCGATTGGATTCGAACCAACGACCCCCACCATGTCAAGGTGGTGCTCTAACCAACTGAGCTACGAGCCTGTTGAGAGCGCGAATTATAGAGACACTCCCGCAGGCTTGCAAGCGCTTTTCGCAAATTGTTGAAAACGGCTTGCGGACACCGTAATGACGAGCGGCGTACACTGAACAGCGCCAAGGTGGGCTCGCCAGCGGGAATGCCACAGGCGCCTGCCGCAGGAATGCCTGGCACAGGAGCGCCTGGCACAGGAGCGCCTGCCGACCGGAATGTTCAACCGCATTCATCAGGGGCGTCATGAAGAAACTCGTCAATCACCCTTCCGACGTCGTGCGCGAAATGCTCGAAGGCATCGCGCTGCAGGCACCGAATGTCGTTATCCTCGGCGAGGAGAACGTGCTCATTCGCCGCGACATTCCCGAATCCCATGCACGCCCGGTCGCGCTGATCTCGGGCGGCGGCAGCGGCCACGAGCCCGCGCACGGCGGCTATGTGGGCGCGGGTATGCTGAGCGCGGCCGTATGCGGCGAAGTGTTCACCTCGCCGCCCACCGACGCAGTGCTCGCGGCGATCCGCGCGACGGCGGGCGCGCGGGGGGCGCTGCTCATCGTCAAGAACTACACCGGCGACCGGCTCAATTTCGGTCTTGCCGCCGAGCTCGCGCGCGCCGAGGGCATCCCCGTGGAAGTGGTGACGGTCGCCGACGACGTCGCGCTGCGCGGCCACGCCGAGCGTCATCAGCGACGCGGCATTGCCGGCACCGTACTGATCCACAAGATCGCGGGCGCGGCGGCCGCGCGTGGCGCGCCGCTCGAAGTGGTGGCGGCGATCGCGCGCGACGCGGCCGCCAATCTGGGCACCATGGGCGTAGCGTTGGACGGCTGCACGCTGCCGGGCGCGGAGGCGTCCAGCTTCAGCCTCGGCGACGACGAAATCGAAATCGGTTTGGGCATTCATGGCGAAAAAGGCGTGGAGCGCAGCGTGCCGCTGCCGGCCGACGCCCTCACCGAGGCGCTGCTCGTCAATATTCTCGACGATCTCGCCATCACGCGCGGCGAACGCGTGGTGCTGCTCGTCAACGGCCTGGGGGCCACGCCGCGGATGGAACTCGACATCGTGCTGCGCGCGGCCGTGGCGGACCTGCGCTGCCGCGAAGTGCGCGTGGAGCGCGCGTGGGCCGGCACCTTTCTCTCGGCCCTGAACATGCCGGGCTGCTCGATCTCGCTGCTGCGCGTGGACGACAGCAGGCTCGCCTTGCTCGATGCGCACACCGATGCGCATGCCTGGCCCGGCAAGGGCTGTGTGAACCCGACCATCCGCCTCGACACCTCGGGCGTCAACCATGAGGAATCCATAGCACTGCCGCTCGACGCTTCGCGCGCGGCGTGGGCGGCGCGGCTCAAGGCGGCGCTCGACGCGGTCGCGCTGGCGCTGACCGAGAACGAGGCGCGCCTGACCGAGCTCGACGCGCTCGCGGGCGACGGCGATCTGGGCGCGAGCATGCGGCGCGCCGCCGACGCGGTGGCCGCCACGCCGGCCCACGCGCTCGGCACCGCGCCGCAGGCGCTGGCGTCGCTTGGCGCGAGCATGCGCCGGGCGATTGCGGGCAGTTCGGGGCCGTTCTACTCGACGGCGCTGCTGCGCGCGTCGCGTCATCTCGCCGATACGCCGGAGCCCACGCCGCACGAGTGGGCGCAGGCGTTTCGCGGCGCGATCGCGGCAATCAGCGAACTAGGCGGCGCGAAGGCCGGCGACCGTACGATGCTCGACGCGCTGATTCCGGCCCTGGAGGCGTTCGAAGAGGCGCTTAAGCAGGGTCAGACGTCGCAGCGCGCCTGGGCGGCCGCGGTGGCTGCCGCCGAGCACGGCGCGCAGGCCACGGCGCATATGCACCCGCGCGTGGGCCGCGCGAGCTATCTGGGCGAGCGGGCGATCGGCTCGCCCGATGCCGGCGCGGTGGCGGTGGTGTGCTGGCTGGCGGCGTTGCGCCCGCACATAGGCGGGAAAGCGTGAAGGTTTGAGGGGCTTGCACGGATCGCGTTGAAGCCTTTGGGGCAGGGCCGAATATTTCGCGCGCCTCTCCCCGGGAAATGGCTCGCGAAAATGCCATGCAGATTCGGTGTCCGGAGTGTTTGCGCCGCTCCGGGCGGCGACTGCTATAGAATCGCGGTCAAATTACCCAACCGTCGTTAAGAAGAAGTCAGAATTTTTATGGATTCGGATCTGCATCGCGCTTCAGAGCGTCTTTCCAGCTCTGGGGACTCCACCCCCTCCCTGCACCGCAGTCTCAAAGCCCGCCACCTGACCATGATCGCGATCGGTGGATCGATCGGCACCGGTCTGTTCGTCGCTTCAGGCGCCTCCATTTCCCAGGCCGGACCCGGCGGCGCCATGGCCGCGTATCTGGTGATCGGCCTGATGGTCTATTTCCTGATGACGAGCCTCGGCGAAATGGCCGCGTTCATGCCGGTCTCGGGTTCGTTCGCGACCTACGGCGCGAAGTTCGTCGACGAGGGTTTCGGCTTCGCACTGGGCTGGAACTATTGGTACAACTGGGCCGTGACCATTGCCGTCGAACTGGTTGCGTCGCAACTGGTGATGGGCTACTGGTTTCCCCACGTGCCAGGCGTCTGGTGGAGCGCCGCGTTCCTCTGCGTGATGTTCCTGCTCAACGCGCTTTCGGTGCGGGGCTTCGGCGAGGCCGAATACTGGTTCTCGCTGATCAAGGTGATCACGGTGATCGCCTTCATCGGCATTGGACTGCTGATGATCATCGGCATCCTGAAGGGCGGCGCGGACCATGTCTGGTGGGGCAACTTCACGCTCGATGGCGGACCGTTCACGGGCGGCCTGCCGGCCTTGCTGGGCGTCACCATGATCGCGGGCTTCTCCTTTCAGGGCACCGAATTGATTGGCGTGGCGGCGGGCGAATCGGAGAACCCGGGCAAGAATATCCCGCGCGCGGTGCGCCAGGTGTTCTGGCGCATTCTGTTGTTTTACGTGCTCGCCATTTTCGTGATCGGCTTGCTGATTCCGCATACTGACCCGAATCTCCTGAAATCCGATGTGACCGATATTGGCGTGAGCCCGTTCACGCTCGTGTTTCGCCGCGCGGGCCTCGCGGTTTCGGCGGGCGTCATGAATGCGGTCATCCTGACCGCCGTGCTGTCGGCGGGCAATTCGGGCATGTATGCGTCCACGCGCATGCTCTATAACCTCGCTGTCGAAGGCCGCGCGCCCGGGCTGTTCGCGAAGCTTTCAGCGAGCGGCGTGCCGAGGAATGCGCTATATGCCACCACGGCCGTGGGGGCGCTGTGCTTTCTTTCATCGATGTACGGCGACAAAACGGTCTACATGTGGCTGCTCAACACCTCGGGCATGACGGGCTTCATCGCATGGCTGGGCATTGCCATCAGCCATTATCGATTCCGCAAGGGGTTCGTCGCGCAAGGCTTTTCGCTCGATCAACTGCCGTACCGGTCGAAGTGGTTTCCCATCGGGCCGATATTCGCATTCGCGGTTTGTCTGGTCGTCATGCTAGGGCAGGACTACCAGGCGTTCATGGCCAATAAAATCGATTGGGTGAGCGTGCTGGCCACGTATATCGGGATTCCGCTGTTTGGGTTGATGTGGCTTGGTTATCGGATCGTGAAGAAGAGCCATTTCATTGGCTATGACAACATGGATATCGAGCCTTATGTCGGGCAAGCGCGTGCGCTTGCGCAGGCGAGCGATGAAGACGTGGTCAGAGCGGGCCATGAAGCTTAAAAAAAACGGAGGGGAAACCCTCCGTTTTTTTGCCTGCGCATACGCTCTGGTTGCGCCATTCCGGCATATCGATAGATTCAATCCGCCGGGTAATCTGACCTTGCTTTGACAGACACGCCGGCGTTACGCCGCGAGCTTCAACGCCTGCTCAAAGTCCGCGATCAGATCATCGATGTCCTCGATGCCGGCCGAAAGCCGCAGCATGCCGTCGGAAATGCCCATTGCCTTGCGTGTTTCCGCACCCGCTTCGAAGAAGATCGTCGGCGCAACGGGAATGATCAGCGTGCGCGTGTCGGCGAGTCCGGTTGCCTTGATCGGCAACTGGAGCGCATTGACCACGTCGATCATGCGCTCCGCGTTCAGCAATTCGAACGACAGCAGCCACGACGCGCCCTTGAACAGCTTTTGCGCGATCTCGTATTGCGGGTGGCTCTTCAGGCCCGGATAAAACACCTTGCCGATGGCCTTGTGCCCTTCCAGGAACTGCGCGAGCGCGAGCGCGTTGTCGCTGCTCTGTTTCACGCGCAGCGCGAGCGTTTCCGCGCCCATCGCGATCGAATGCGCCTGCTCGGACGACAACGCCGCGCCCATGTCGCGCAGGCCCTTCTTGCGAATCTGCAACAGCCCCTGCTCCTTCGCGGGCGAACGCCGATAATCGTCGGCGATGTTCGGATACGCGCTCCAGTCGAACAGGCCCGTGTCGGTCACCGCACCGCCGAGCGCCGCGCCGTGGCCCGCGATCGTCTTCGTCAGCGAATTGATGACGAGGCTCGCGCCCACCGCTTTCGGCTTGAACAGGGCCGGCGAGGTGATCGTGTTGTCGACGACATATGCGAGGCCGTGTTCGCGGCACGCATCGCCGATGCCCTCGAGGTCGGGAATCTGCGTGCCCGGATTTGCGATGGTTTCGACGAACACCATGCGCGTATTGGGGCGGATCGCGTCGCGGACGTTTTGCGCGTCGCAGGCGTCGACGGTCGTGACTTCGACGCCGAGCGTGCGCAAGGTGCCGAACAGGCTGTTGGTGTTGCCGAACACGTAACGGCTGGAGATCAGATGATCGCCCGCGCGCAGGAGCGTGAGAAACGTGGCCGTGATCGCCGCCATGCCGGTGCTGAAGCAGATCGTGCCCGCGCCTTCTTCCAGATTCGTGATCTTGCGTTCGAGCGCTGCCGTCGTGGGGGTGCCCTGGCGCGCGTAGTTGAAGCCGCCCTTTTTCGTGCCCTGGAACACGCCGATCAGGTCCTCGACGCGCTCGAAACCGTATTGCACGGACGTATGAATCGGCTGCCGCACGCCGCCATGCTCGGTGCCGCCGATTCTGTCGCCGTGAACGATGCCCGTGGTGAAGCCTTGCTTGCTCATGCCTTGTCCGCCTTTCGAGTCGATTACTTCCGATGGATTATTTCAGGTCGCCCATGGCGCGCGACATCGCCGGCAGCGCGATCGATCTGAAAAATGATTGATTCTCTCACGACGGCGGCTTCGTCAAGCGGTGTGCTCCGCAGGCGGCCGGAATAAGGTAAAGCCTTTGTCGAAGCCGAATTACGGCACCTGGAGGCGGTGCTCCGCTTGCAGCCGGTAACGCGGGCATTGCCGCTCGAATGGTGGCTCGGGCGAATCCGGCAAGTGAGCGCATCCGCCTGCATCGACGACCGCCTGCGCCGTGTAAAACGTCTCGAAGACGCGCTGCGCGTGATTGAGCGGGAAGAGGCGCTCGCGCGCTGATTCAGGACGTCAAGCCCGGATCTTTCCGCTATCCCCTCCGCGCCCTGAAAACGGCATCAGGAATCATTTCTGACTTTTCAGGTAAGCCCGGCCTGCCGCTGTAATCGAAACACCGGAGCGCCCACCCGACGGGAAGGTGATGAAGCCGGCGCTGATCAGTTCCCGCGAGACCGACCAGCCGAGCGCTGGCGCGTCTCTTCCATAGCGAACTTCAGAGAGTCGCTCCAGCGCCCATGCCGCGGACGCGGATACGCAAACGGGCTGGGAATCGGGCATATCGCAGTCGCTCATTGTTTTTCCAAAGGTCGGAGAGTGCCGGGGCAGCAGCGCAAGCGATGTCGCCTTCGAAGCGTCGTGCCATGTCGAATCGCGGATGGTGCCGGATCAACCCGCTCGGGGCTCGATGAAAGGCGGCAGCCATGCGATTATAATCCACGGATAATGAAATGTGCGTTACATTATAATGAGACGAGCGCCACCGGGCACCCGGACGGATGCCGGCAGTTTCATGCGCATGTTTGACTACCAGGGTAGATCGAGAATGGACGGCGACCAGACATCAAGTGATGCATTCCTCGAATTCCGTTCGACGCCGTTGAGCGACAGGCGGCCGTTTGTGCTGGAAACGCAGCACGCGATATCGTTGCACTTCGATTACCTTGCCACCCAGAGTTGCATGTCGCTTCGTGCGCCGGACCGGCTCGCGCTCGGCTATACGCGCACGATGATGGGATTCCTGCTGCTAAAGCCCGACCCTCAGCGCATCTGCATGATCGGGCTGGGTGGGGGATCGTTGGCGAAGTATTGCTATCGGCACTTGCCTGCCGTCGATATCACCGTGGTCGAGATCAACCCCGAAGTCATATCGCTGCGCGACGTCTTCAGGATTCCGGCGGACGATGCGCGCTTCAGGGTGGTTTGCGCCGATGGTGCGGACTACGTCAGGAATGGGGGCGTTGCGAAGGACGTCATTCTGGTTGACGCCTACGTGGCGGGGGGCATTTCGAGCCAGTGCGCGGATATCGCGTTCTTCTGCGCGTGTCGCGGACGGCTGGCGGATACGGGTGTCCTCGTCGTCAACTTTACCGATGACGAGCCGGCGCTGGCCATCTGCGTCGATCTGATGAAGGCCGTGTTCGGTTCCTCGTATGCGGTGGTCCGATGCGCGGACGACAGCAATTTTGTTGTTTTTGCGTGGAAGAGCCGATATCGCTTACCGTCCGCGCGCGTCCTGCTGGATCGCGCCATCTCGTACGCGTGGGCGGATGACCTGAAACTGTCCTCAGTTGCCCGGCGCCTGAAAGGCGGGGAAGACCTGGATTCCGGGCAATTGATCTGGCAACCGCAGGGTCACGCGCGTTGGGAATTCGACCACAGTCCTGGCGTCTCGCGATCGGTGTTCGAAGGCTGATGAACCTGTTCCTGCCGCCGTTCCCAATGATTGAGTGAAGATTCGATGCCTGCGCAGTACTTTCGAAGCCTGACGGGAAAACACCGCAGTGCGGACGCGAACCGGCAACTCGGTTTTTCGCTGGCTTTTGTTGCCGGCGCAACCAACGCCGGCGGGTTCCTCGCGGTCAAGCAATACACGTCGCACATGAGCGGCATCGTATCGGCAATCGCGGACCAGGCGGCGCTCGGAGACATCCGGCTCGTGCTCGCCGGTATCGGCTCACTGGCGTCGTTTCTTCTCGGGGCAGCGTGTTCGGCGGTGCTCGTCAACTGGGGGCGGCGGCGCAGTCTGCAAAGCCAGTATGTCCTTCCGCTACTGGTCGAAGCCGCGCTGCTCCTCCTGTTCGGCTTGCTCGGCAGTCACCTCGCGCTATGGGAAGCTTTTTTTGTTCCTGTCACGGTCATTCTGCTGTGCTTCATCATGGGGCTGCAGAATGCGATGATCACGAAGTTGTCGGGCGCCGAGATTCGCACGACGCACATGACCGGCATCGTGACCGACCTGGGCATCGAACTGGGCAAGCTCTTTTACTGGAACCGGTCGACGGCCGCTGCGGATGCCCATGCGGTCATCGCCAATCGCACGAAGCTGCGGATTCACGGCACGATGCTCGCGTCGTTCTTCGTGGGCGGCCTGACCGGCGCCATCGGCTTCAAGCATGTGGGCTACGTATCGACCGTTCCGCTCGCCGGCGCGCTCGTCGCACTCACGGTCGTGCCCCTTGTCGACGATGTGCTGACCTGGTTCTATCGGCTCGATCGGAGGCAGTAGCCTGGCATCGCTATCAGACCAGCCCCGTCGCGTAATAAACCGCGATCACGAAAAACACGGCCATTGTCTTGATGACCGTGACCGCGAAAATGTCGCGATACGATTCGCGGTGCGTGAGCCCCGTCACCGCGAGCAGCGTGATGACCGCGCCATTGTGCGGCAGCGTATCCATGCCGCCGCTGGCCATCGCCACCACGCGATGCAGCACGTCGAGCGGAATATTCGCGGCCTGCGCGCCCTTGATGAAGAGATCGGACATCGCGGCGAGCGCGATGCTCATGCCGCCCGAAGCCGAGCCGGTAATGCCGGCCAGCGAGCTTACCGAGACGGCCGCGTTCACGAGCGGATTCGGAATGCTCTTGAGCGCGTCGCTCACCACGAGGAAGCCGGGCAGCGCCGCGATCACGCCGCCGAAGCCGTACTCCGAAGCCGTATTGAGCGAGGCGAGCAGCGCGCCCGCGACCGCGGCCTTCGTGCCGGTAGCGAAACGTTCCTTCACGCGCGAGAACGCTGTGACGACAACGAACGCAATGCCGAGCAGCAGCGCGCCCTCGACCGACCAGATGCCGACCAGTTGCTTGACCGTCGTGGTCACGGGCGCGTGAATGCCGGGCAGCATGTCGGACGTGATCGTGTAGGTGTCGCCGTACCAGCCCGGAATCCAGCGCGTCAGGAAGAAGTTCGACACGCCCACGAGCACGAGCGGCGTGATGGCGAGCAGCGGGTTGGGCAGATGATCGGTTTGCACGCGGTCGGGCTCGTTCACGAGCGACGTGCCGTAGCCTTCGCCCTTTGCCACCGCGCTGCGGCGGCGCCACTCGAGATACGCGAGGCCGACCACGATGATGAACAGCGAGCCGATGATGCCGAGCGCCGGCGCGGCCCACGCCGTGGTCTTGAAGAACGTGGTGGGGATGATGTTCTGGATCTGCGGCGTGCCGGGCAGCGAGTCCATCGTGAACGAGAACGCACCCAGCGCGATGGCGCCTGGCATGAGGCGCTTGGGAATGTCGCTTTGGCGATAGAGCTCGGCGGCGAACGGGTAGACCGCGAACACCACCACGAAGAGCGACACGCCGCCGTAGGTGAGCAGCGCGCACACGGCCACGATCACGGCGTTCGCGCGCGAGCGGCCGATGTAGCGAATGGCTGCGTGAACGATCGCCTCGGAGTAGCCTGAAAGCTCGATCACCTTGCCGAACACCGCGCCCAGCAGGAATACGGGGAAGTAGAGCTTCACGAAGCCCACCATCTTCTCCATGAAGATGCCCGAGAACACGGGGGCGACGGCGGCGGGATCGGTGAGCAAAACGGCGCCGAGGGCGGCCACCGGTGCGAAGAGGATGACGCTGTAGCCACGGTAGGCGGCGAGCATGAGAAAGGCGAGGGCGGCTAGAACGATAACGAACGACATGACGTCTCCTGTGATCCATGCTTCGCGGTCGATCGCAGTCCGTGTTTTACTGCGTTTTTATTGCGTGGGCGGGTGCATGGTGCGGCGCAGCGATTGTACCGAAACACCCCGTTATGGCTTGGCAGACTGCGCGCTCCAGGTTTGACGCGAGCGGGGGTTCATCGCGCGCGAGGCCCGGAAGGAGGTGAAGATGCGGGAAATCGAGGCAAGCCTGGAAGGGTGGCCACGCCGTCACGCGCAACGGAGCGCATGGGCGGCCGCGTTCGCCGTGGTTATCGCGCAGATCGTTGCGCCGGCAGTTGCGGCGCCCGGCGCGGCATCGGGCGGGGCACCGGCAAGCGGAGCGAGCGCGTTGACCGTCGATCCCGGCGAAATCCGGAACTGGTACAACGATCCGTTCTTCGCGCTCTCAAGTGCGCCGGGCGCGTGCCCGCAGCCGCTCGGCCCGCGCATGACGAAGGCCGAAGCCGACGACGACGCTCACTACCGCGTGGAGCGCGGCACCACCTGCTGGCTCGCGCACAAGTGCACGAAGCCGAACGCCTATCTCTACGATGCCGATATCGCCACGGCGATTCGCGAGAAGTTCGGGGACGCCGCGTCGCTCAATGGCACGAGCGTGTGGATCACGGTACAGCGGCGCTTCGTCTACGCCGAGGGCTGCGCTCCGGCGGCCTTCGATCGGGCGGCGCTGGAGCGCGGCCTCGCGGCGATTCCCGACGTCGAACAGGTGTTCGTGCGCCTGCGCGCCGATCCGCATGCGCGGCTGCCCTACAAGACCTTGCCGCCGGCCCGTTGACCGTGCGACCGGCCGGCACGCGGTTCACGCCGCTCACGCGCCGTCCGGCATGGCACAATCGCAACGTCGAAAAACTAGAAGGCCTTCGGGGTACCCCATGATTCGTTCCGGTTCGTTGTTGTCCCGCTTTTGCAGGCTGTCGTCCACGGCGGGTGTCTGTGCGTTGCTCGCGGCGCTGTCGGCTTGCAGCAGCGGTCCGCCGCTGTTCCTTTCGGATGGCCGCCCGACGATTCCGGTGCAGTGCGCCGCCGCTGGCGACCACGATTCGTGCAGCCAGCAGGCGCGCCAGCGCTGCGGGGGCGCCAGCTACGACACTGTCGACACGTCCAGAAGCGGCGACACGTACACCCTCGTATTCGCTTGCCAGGCGAAGTAACGGACACTCGCCCGCCTTGTGCGCCGTTTTTGCGGCGGTTTCAAGAATCCTCGGCAGCCCTCAAGCGCTGCCGGCCGCGCCTGTGCTGCGGCTGCGCGCGGGCAGGTTCATCAGCAGGCGCAGCAGGTCGGGCTGGCGCCGCGTGGCGGTCTTCAGGAAGATCGACTGTAGTTGCTTGCGCACCGTGTCGTATTGAACGCTCACCTGGGCGGCAATTTCCTTCGGCGTGAGCCCGTCCACCAGCAGATGCACGATCCGGCACTCGGCGGGCGAGAGCTCGAAGGCCGAGGCCAGCACCTGCTCGTCCACCGCCGGCGCCGAGCGCGGATGGTAGAACGTGAGGGCCGCCATCGCGCGTATCCCGGGCATCTCGCCCGCCGTGACCACGTTGTAGAACGCATAGAGCACTTCCGGGCCGCCCGGCAGCGGCGCGGCGCGGCTGCGCTCGCCGTCAGCGGCTTCGGCCGCGCCTACGATGCGCAACGTGCGAAAGCGGGCCGCGGCGGCCCGCGCGCCGCTCACGCGGCTTTTCAGCCGCGCCTCGCTGATCGCCATATCCTCCAGAAAGCGCGCCTGATACGGCGCGGCGAACACCAGCCGCTTGCCACGTATGCGCACGAGCGAGGTGGCGCGCAGCAGCCGTTGCGCCGCTTCGTTGCTGTGCAGGATTTCGCCGTTCGCATTCACGAGCATCGCGGGCGGCCGTACGTGACCGGTGAGCGCGTCGGCGTCGGGCGGCAGGCGGCGCACGCCCAGGCGCAGCGCGCGTACCAGATGGGGCGCCAGCCGCTCGAGCGGCGCGCGCACGTGCGCCGGCAGCGCGACGTCCTGTCCGCTCCGGCAAGCGATCATGGCCGTGAGCGTGCCGTTGTCGATCAGTTTGCAAATGGACACGAAGCCTCCGCCGACTGCGCACAGGTCCGGCTCGAAAACCGGGTGGCCGTCGCCGCTGTTTGAATCCGCACCGTAGTGCAGCCATTTTCCAGGAGGGAACGCGCGCAGCCATTCGAGTCGGGCATCGTCGCGATAAAGCGGGCGGATGAGTTCCAGCGGCTCCGTTTCCTGCACGCTGAAACCGTCGGCCCATGAAAAGAATTCGCGCTGACGATCGAATACGCAAAGATGAACCGAGGCCACGCCAATCGATTTCCTGAATTGCGCGCAAAAATCCTGCCATTCAGAAGGGTGCTCGATTGTTGCGTAAATCGCGTGCAGCAGGCTGTCGTGCTGAAAATCGCTCGGATTCACACCGTTCTCGTTATCAAAAATCCGGGACGGCTCGTTGCCGCGAAAAATGCGGCGCGCATAGTTCCTGCACAGATGTGGAATATACAGGCGCAATTGCCGCCGTTAATCTTCGGTTCGTTCGATGTTTCGTTCGATGGCTAATAGTCGTCAATGTGGACGAGGCGAGCGTTGTTTTCCGTGCGCTAGCCAACCGATGGGCCGTCCTGCCGATCTTATCCTCTGATGGCAAGTCGCGCTGAAATCTCCACGCCGTGAAAAAGCGGCGACAGAAATGCGACAGCAAAAAGGAGTAATAAAGGCAGCAAAGTGAATGGGACGACTGGCGAATAACCCGGCGGTATTGATGTAATGCAGCGGATCATGTGCCTTTCGTTATGGACATTGTGTATGCAGACGCCATGGCAAGTGTCTGCCAGAAGACAGTATTCCGGGGGGAACAATGAATCATCATCAACTTGAAAGGGACATCGAGCATCTCGAGCAGGTCATTGCTCGGCTTTCAGGCCACGATCGTATTCCGCTTTCCTATTGGCGCAACCGCATCGAATCGGTGTCGAACGCGGCGCTGGTGCCGTCGCAGATGCAGCGTGTGAAGCGCCTCGCGCAGGCGCTGGGCGAGTTGGAGATGCGCGTAAAAGAGAGTTCGTCACACGAAACGGTTCGTTAGGCCGATACGTCGCCGGAGTGCGGAGCGTGTGTAAAGAATCGCAATAAATTGGCTCGCGCCGACGAAAAAAGCCCGTAATTCGGCACTCTTTGACGTCGGAACGGTCACAATACGCTTGTGTGACTGAACTGGAGATCAATGTTCATGGCGAGCTACAAGCAACTGACTGCCCAACTCGAAAAGCTGCACAAGGAAGTCGCGGCGGCGCGCGAAAAGGAAGTTGAGCAAGCGATTGCCGAAATCAAGGCAAAGATCGCGGAGTACGACATTACAGCGGAAGAACTCGGTTTCTCCAGCTCGCGTCCCGCGAGCGCGCGCAAGAAGCCGCTGCCCGCGCGCTACAAGAACCCGAAAACCGGCGAGACCTGGAGCGGCCGTGGCCGCGCGCCCGGCTGGCTGGCGGGCGTGAAGAATCGCGACCGCTTTCTGATCAGCGAGTAAACAGGGTTCGAGCGGCGTTCAAGGGGGCTGCGGGCGGGCTTCGAGCCTGCTCCCGTAAAACCTCACCTTTGCGCGGCGCATGGCCGATCTACCGTGCGCTCGCGCGGCGCCATCCCCCAAGGCACATCCCGCCACCCCCGTAAAATCTCACCTCAGGCGCGCCGCTGGCCGCGCTCCGGCGGGCGTTTCCCGTTCGCGCGCGTGGCGATCTCGCCGCGTGCCGCCGTTAACCTTAGTCGTGCGCGGTAATGCCGTGTATCATTCGTCCCCGGCGCCTTCCGCCGCGCACACCGGTTGGCCACATACGCAACTCCCGCCGCGCGGCTGGTTGCCCGATTTCATCAGCGATACCCCTCCATCCATGTCAGTAGCCGAACTCAGACGCCGCCGCACGTTCGCGGTCATTTCTCACCCGGACGCGGGCAAGACCACGCTCACCGAAAAGCTGCTGCTATTTTCGGGCGCGATCCAGATTGCCGGTACCGTGAAGGGCAAGAAGAGCGGCCGGTTCGCGACGTCCGACTGGATGGAGATCGAAAAGCAGCGCGGCATTTCGGTCGCGAGCTCGGTCATGCAGTTCGAGTACGGCGACGCCGTCATCAACCTGCTCGACACGCCGGGCCACGAGGACTTCTCGGAAGACACCTACCGCGTGCTCACGGCGGTGGACGCGGCCGTGATGGTGATCGACGGCGCGAACGGCGTGGAAGCGCAAACGCTCAAGCTGCTCGAAGTCTGCCGCAGCCGCAAGACGCCGATTCTCACGTTCATCAACAAGCTCGACCGCGAAGTGCGCGAGCCGCTCGACCTGCTCGACGAAATCGAGCAGCACCTCGGCGTGGCCGCGGTGCCGTTCACCTGGCCCATCGGCATGGGCAAGGAATTTCAGGGCGTCTACGACATTCAGCGCGACCAGGTGCGCGTGTTCCGCGCCGGCGAGCAATCGCTGGGCGGCGCGGTGGAGACGCTGCAGCACATCAGCGACGAAGAAGGCGAAGCGCGCTTCGGCTACCACTGGAAGCGCACCAAGGAAGAAGTCGAGCTGATCACGGGCGCGACGCCCACGTTCGATCGCGACGCCTTCCTCGCGGGCGAGCAGTCGCCGGTGCTGTTCGGTTCGGCGATCAACAACTTCGGCGTGAAGGAAATTCTCGACGCGCTCGTCGACCTCGCGCCGCCGCCCTCGCCGCGCATGGCCGTGCAGCGTCCGGTCTCGCCCGAGGAGCCCAAGTTCACGGGCGTGGTGTTCAAGGTGCAGGCCAACATGGACCTCGCGCACCGCGACCGCGTGGCGTTCATCCGCGTGTGCTCGGGCCGTTTCGAGCGCGGCATGCAGCTGAAGGTCACGCGCAACAACAAGACCTTTCGCGCGAACAACGTGGTGAGCTTTCTCTCGCAGCGCCGGGAGACCGTGGCCGAGGCGTACCCTGGCGACATCATCGGCATTCCTAATCACGGCACGCTGAGCCTCGGCGACACGCTCACCGAAGGCGAAGACCTGCAGTTCACGGGGCTGCCGTTCTTCGCGCCGGAAATCTTCCAGACCATCGAAGTGGTCGACCCGATGCGCGCGAAGCAACTGGGCGAAGCGCTCAAGCAGCTCGGCGAAGAGGGCGCGATCCAGGTGTTCCGTCCGCTGCACGGCGGCGCGACGATCCTGGGCGCGGTGGGCCAGTTGCAGTTCGAAGTGGTCTCGCATCGCCTGTCGGCGGAATACAAGGTGGACGTGCGCATCATGCCCGCGCGCTATCGCCTCTCGCGCTGGGTCACCTGCGACGACGCCAACGAGCTGCGCCGCTTCACCGATTCGTACGAGGCGCGCATGGCCTACGACGCATCGAACGCGCCCACGTATCTCGCCTCGCACGTCTCCGAAATCGAAGTCGCGCAAAAGGCGTGGCCGAAGATCGTGTTCAACGAGTTGCGCGAGCATTCGGGCGCGCCGTTCCGCAAGAACATGTAAGTCTTGCCGTGGCCTTCCGCGGCCATGGATGCATCCCGAGCGGGCCGCTTCGTGCGGCCCGAATTTTTTGCGGGCCGCACTTCAAGCGTTGTAGGAACGCTCGGCGCGCTGCGCCATCTCCAGCCGGTTGCCGCCGAGCGCCTTCG
The DNA here is from genome assembly GCF_051125215.1 of Paraburkholderia sp. A3BS-1L. Classification (NCBI taxonomy): domain Bacteria; kingdom Pseudomonadati; phylum Pseudomonadota; class Betaproteobacteria; order Burkholderiales; family Burkholderiaceae; genus Paraburkholderia; species Paraburkholderia sp. A3BS-1L. Next base: position 398,898 of record NZ_CP120443.1, read on the forward strand.
CGCCATAGAGCGCCGCGTCGGCGGCCGATAGCAGGCTGGCGAGCGCGGCCGGCGCGTTGTGCGCTTGCATGCCCGCTTGCGTGTCCGATCGCATGCCTTGTTGCGCGTCGCTCAGCGCGAGCCCGATGCTGACCGTCGCGCGCACGCTTCTGCCGTCATCGGCGTGCGCAGCCGTTTGCGCGAAACGCTGCGCGATGCGCTCGCCGATCATCCCGGCCCGCTCGCTGTCGCGGCCCGCGAGCAAGGCCGCGAACTCCTCGCCGCCGATGCGCGCGAGCACCGCGTCCGGCCCTATCTCGGCGCGCGCGACGTCGGCGAAGGTCTTCAGCACGGCGTCGCCGGCCTGGTGGCCGTAGCGGTCGTTGATCGCCTTGAAGCGGTCGAGGTCGAATGCCAGCAGCGCCACGCGTTCGCGCGTCCCCGCGCGGCTCAGCACGCGCGTGCCTTCCTCGAAGAACCAGCGGCGGTTGCCGAGCCGGGTCAGATAGTCCGTCCGGGATTCCTGCACGAGCCGGCTGTGTGTTTCGTCGCGCACGAGGCGCAGCAGCGTCATCGGCAGCACGACCGAGTACAGCACACCTTCGTACATCGTGATCTTGCTGAAGAGCGGCAGCAGGTCTTGCCCGTAGCGCGCCGCGAGCCACGGCAGCACGCACGCGCGAAACGCGTAGAGCACCGCGTGAACGCCCGTCACGATCACGGCGATGCGGCGCGCCTGCGCCCATTCGAGGCCGTCGTTGCGCAGCAGTTCGCGCGTCGCCATGGCGCAGGCCAGGGAAATCGGAATCGCGCTGTAGTAGAGCCACATGGCGTCCTGGCCGCGTGCGCCCGCAATGGTCCACGCGAGCGCGAGCAGGGCGAGGATGACTGCGGAGGCCGTGCGGTATTGCCGCCCGCTCATGACGGCGAGCCCATGCGCGATCTGCAGATAGCCGGTCACGATGACCAGATTGCTGATGGCGCCGCCCCACGCGCCAGGCAAGGCGTGCCGCCAGATGGCGAGCGCGACGCCGACGCCGAGCGTGGCATAGCCGCCGGCAAGGATTTTCAGTTCCCTGCTGCGCTCCGGATGCGCGCGGTGCTCCCAGAGCGTCATGCCGGCGCTGGCGAAAAGCGTTCCGATTGCGAGGGAATAAAGGGTGAGAAGATCGACTTGCATCGCGGGCGTTAGAGCTTGTTGTTGGCGCGAACGGGCCCTCGGGTGCTGCGCCGGAAAATTGCGGCGGCGTCGCGCATTCTACGCTGAAAGCGTCTCGCGAAGGCGTGCTTTGGCGGCCCGTTCAGGTGGCGAAATGCGCGCAGCGCGGGAGCAGTTCGCCTATCCTGAGCGGATAGCGAGCGCACAGCGAGGAGGAGCAGTGACCGTACGCAATCTCGATGCGATATTCCAGCCGAAATCGGTAGCGGTGATCGGCGCTTCGCAGCGACCGGGCAGCATCGGCCAGATGGTGTGGCAGCGTCTCATCGAAGGCGGCTTCGCCGGCCCGCTGTGGCCCGTCAATCCGCGCCACGCGGGCGAGCTGGCCAGCTTCGACGGCAAGCCCGTGCTGGCCGATGCCGGCGACTTGCCCGAAGCGCCCACCGTCGCGCTCATCTGCACGCGGCCCGCCACGTGGCCGGCGCTCGTGCATCGCCTCGGCGGCATGGGCACGCGCGCGGCCATCATCGTGGGCGAAGTGCGCACCGAGGAAGACCGCGCCGACCTGCGCCACGCGCTCGCGGCGGCGCGCCCGCATCTGCTGCGCATTCTCGGGCCCGGCACGCTCGGCGCGCTCACGCCGGCGCTCAATGCGCAGCTCGGCGCGGCCGCCACGGTTGCGCGCACCGGCGGCGTGGCATGGGTCTCGCAGTCCAACGCGCTCACCAATGCCGTGCTGCGCTGGGCCGGCCCGCGCGGGCTCGGCTTCTCGCACGTAGTGGCGCTCGGCGACGAAGCCGATGTCGATGTCGGCGACGTGCTCGACTATCTCGCGAGCGATCCGTCCACGCGCGCAATCCTGCTCGAAGTGGACAGCATCGGCGCGGCGCGCAAGTTCATGTCGGCGGCCCGCGCGGCGGCGCGCAACAAGCCGGTGCTCGCGCTGCGCAGCGGCCGCGACGATCCCGGCGACGCGCTCTACACGGCGGCGTTCCGGCGCGCGGGCATCGTGCGCGTGGATACGCTCGACGACCTGCTCGACGAAATCGAAACCCTGGGCGTGGGCCGCGTGGCCGCGAGCGACACGGCCACGCTCATCACGAGCGATCGCGGCGTGGCCACGCTCGCGCGCGACGCGTTCATGAAGGCCGGCGACACGCTCGCGCGCTGGAACGACGAAGCGCGCGCCGCGCTCGAGACGGCGCTGGAAGCGGCGCTGCCGCGCACCCAGGCCGGCAATCCGCTCGTGCTCGGCGACACGGCCAAACCGGAGCACTTCGGCCTCGCGCTGCAAGCGCTCGCTTCGCAGCGCTCGACCGGTACCGCGTTCGTCGTGCATGCGCCCACGCACAGCGCGCCCGTGGCCGAGGTCGCGCGCACGCTCATCGAAAACCAGCGCTTTGCATATCGCGGCATGCTCGCGTGCTTCTTCGGCGGCGTGGACGACACAACGCGCGACGCGCTGCATGCGCACGGCATTCCCGTGCATACCACGCCGCGCCGGTTGGCGCGGGCGTTCGCGCGTCTCGTCGATTACCGGCTCGGGCGCGAGCTCCTGATGCAGACGCCCGAGAGCATGCCCGCGCAAGGCGCGGCGGCCATCGAGGCCGCGCAGGGCGTGGCGCGCGCGGCGCTGGCGGCGGGGCGCACCACGCTCGAAGGCGCGCAGGCGGCGCAGTTGCTGGGTGCGTTCGGGCTGCGGACGCTGGACAGCGCGGAGCAGTCGTCGGCCGAGGCTGTCGTCGACGTGAGCGTGGAGTTTCGCGACGACGAGAACTTCGGCCCGGTGTTCCATTTCGAGGCGCCGTCGCCCGACGGCTTCTCGCCGCCGCTGCGCGTCTACAGCCTGCCGCCGCTGAATCCCGTGCTTTCGCGCGACATCGTCGAGCAGTCGCCCTATGCGCGCCGTGCCGCGCCCGAGCCGACGCTCGAAGCGCTGACCGGGCTTTCGCAGGTGGTGTGCGAGGTGCGTGAGATCGTTGCGATGCAGTTGACGCTGCGCGTGCTGCCGCATGCGGTGATGCTGGTCGCGCCGCGGCTCACACTCGCGGAAAAGCGCAGCCGCTTCGCGATCATGCCGTATCCGCGCCGGCTCGAAGAGACGCTCGACTGGCACGGCGAGCGCCTGACGATCCGGCCGATCCGGCCCGAGGACGAGGAGATGCATCGCGCCTTCATCGACACAATGACGCCCGACGACTTGCGCCTGCGCTTTTTTTCGGCGGTGCGCAGCTTCGATCACACGCAGCTCGCGCGCATGACGCAGATTGACTACGACCGCGAGATGGCGCTGATCGCGACCGTCGAGGGCGAGGACGGCAAGCCGCGCACGCTCGGCGTGGCGCGGGCGGTGGCCGACCCCGACAACGAGACCGCCGAGTTTGCCGTGGCCGTCCAGTCCAATCTGAAGCGGGGCGGCCTGGGCCGCCTGCTACTCACGCGCATGATCGCCTACGTGCGCTCGCGCGGCACGCACTGGCTGCTGGGCGAGGCGCTGCGCGAGAATGCGCCGATGATCGGGCTCGCGCGCGCGTGCGGCTTTACGGTGACGCCCACGGAGGACCCGGGGGTAGTGGGGTTCAGGATGCCGCTGGATTGATGTGGTGCGCCCTGGCGGCGTGCCCCGGCGATGAGGGACTGCGCGGCGTGAGCAGGCCGCGCAGCCGCCGGGCCGCCGTCAGGTTGCGGCCAAACTCAGGCGGCGATTTTCGCGAGTGCGTCGTCCACTTGCGCGCGCGTGACCGAGAGCTCTTCGAGCCAGCCCGCCGCGTATTGCGCGCCGGTTTCCTTTTCCAGACGCGCAATGGTCGCGGCACAGCGCGCGGCGTCCTTCGGAGTGGCGATGAAGGCCTTGACCGACTGGCCGCCCTGGAACGCCTCGAACAGCGGCGTGCGGATTTCCTCGGGCAGCGCGCGCGTGGTCCACTGATGCGTCTTGCCGTTGAAGGTCAGCGCGGGCGGCAGCACGCGCTCCTTGCGCGTGGCCGGGATCAGACCGAAGTTGCGTGCGGCTTCGGCGATCTGCTCGGCCGAGAACAGCTCGTCGGGCGTGATCTCGAACTGCGCGATCGCGGTTTCGACGGTCTTCATCGCGTTCGCGCGGTCGTCGCGCTTTTGCTGTGCGCGCGCGACGATATCGCGCAATTCGTCGGCTTCGTCGCTCGAAATCGTGAAGCTGGCCTGTTTCTGCTGAAGCTCGGAAAAACGCTGGAATTCTTGATCGGTCAGAAGTTTCGCCATGAGGTGTGCATGCGCGTCCGGCGCACGTGGCGCACACCGGACGGGTTTTTTGAGAGGGCCGCCATTCTAACCGTTTTGCGCGCCGGGCTTCCACTTGCGAACCAGGATTCAGCGCGTGCGCAAGACGCCGCCGTGCGCCACGGCAAACCAGGAACGCTCTGATGTTCCCACCCCATCACGCTTCCTACGATGGCGTGATGAAAATCTCCACACCGACTCCGTCGCCGCGTTCGGCCGCCTTGCTCAAGCGCGGCATCGACCGTCTGAACGCCGAACAGCACTCGCTCGCCGAGACCCTTTTTCGCGAAATCCTGGCGCAGGATCCGCAGCACGCCGACGCATGGCATCAGCTTGGCGTGGCGCTCGCTCGCCAGGCGCGCTATGCCGACGGCGAGCAGGCGATCCGCAAGGCGCTGGCGCTGCGCGAGAGCGGCGCGCTGCATCGCGACCTCGCATGGACGCTGCTCTGGCAAGGCCGTGACACCGAGGCCATCAACGCGTACTTCGCGGCCATCAATCTGGGCGTGCGCGAGGCGCGCATGTTCAACAACGTGGGCAACCTGCTCAAGAAGCACAACGACTTCGAGCATGCCGAAGCCGCGTATCGTGCGGCCATCGAGATCGATCCCGGTTATGCCTTCGCGCACGGCAACCTGGCGGTTCTGCAACAGGACGCCGGCCAATACGAGGCTGCCGAAGCGAGCTTCAGGCGCGCGCTCGAACTCGATCCGAAGTCGATGCACTTCTGGCAATGCTATGGCGGCTTGCTGGAGCGTCTCGACCGCCTGGAATTGGCCGATGAAGCCTATTGCCGGGGCGGGCGATGGGAGTCGGCGCAATACGTGCGGCGACGCGTGGCGCACTGGCGCGACCTGGACAAGATCGACCGGGCCGCCCTGGAGATGGTTGCCGCGGGCGCGGTGGAGAATCTCACGCCGTGGGGACTGCTGGGCATCCCGGCGCTCACGCCGGCGCTGCACCGCGAGGCCGGGCGGGCCTTCGCGCAGTCGCGCTGGCGCGGCGAACTGGCCGCGTCGCCGCTCGTCGAGCGTGGCGCGGGGCTGGCCGACGCGCTGGCGGCCTTCGAGGCGGGCGCGCGCCTGCGCATCGGCTATCTTTCCGCCGATTTCCACGATCACGCCACGCTGCGCCTGCTCGCGGGCGTGCTCGAATTGCACGACGCTACGCGCTTCGACATTCATCTGTATTCGTATGGCGACGCCGCGCCCGATGCCGCGTGGCGCGAGCGGCTCGCGGCGCTGCCCGCCACGCTGCACGAAATCGGCGCGCTCACCGATGCGCGGGCGGCCGCGAAGATCGCGACCGACGGCATTCATGTGCTCGTCGACCTGAAGGGCTATACGACCGGCACGCGGCTCGGCATCACGGCGCTGCGGCCCGCGCCCACCGTCGTGAGCTGGCTCGGCTATCCGGGCTCGCTCGGCGCGCCGCGCCTGGCCGACTACGTGATCGGCGACGCGGTGGTGACGCCGCCCGCCGCCGCATCGTTCTATAGCGAGACGCTCGCGCTGATGCCGCATTGCTATCAGCCCAACGATCACCGGCGCCAGTGCGCGCCGCGGCCCACGCGCGCCGCGGCGGGCTTGCCCGAGCGCGGCTTCGTGTTCTGCACCTTCAATCAGACCTTCAAGCTCAATGCGTGGGTGGCGTCGGTCTGGTGCCGCCTGCTCGCGGCAACGCCCGGCAGCGTGCTATGGCTGCTCGACCCCGGCAGCGAGATGGCGCGCACGAATCTGCATGCGTTCTTCGAAGAGAAAGGCGTGGAGCGCGCGCGCGTGATCTTCGCCAAGCGCGTGCCGCAAGAGGCGCATCTCGCGCGGCTGCAACTCGCGGACCTCGCGCTCGACACCCTGCCGACCGGCTCGCACACGACCGGCAGCGACGCGCTGTGGGCGGGCGTGCCGATGGTGTCGGCGCTGGGCTCGCTGTTCGCGGGGCGCGTGGGCGCGAGCTTGCTGCATGCGGTCGGGCTCGACGAACTGGTCGCGCGCGACCTCGACGGGTATTTCCAGATCGCGCTCGCGCTCGCGAGCGATCCGGCCTGGCATGCGCAGATCCGCAAGCGGCTCGCGGCGGCGAAGACCGATGCGCCGCTCTTCGATACGGCGCGGTTCACGCGCGATCTGGAGCGGCTGTTCGCGGCAATCGTCGAGCGCGAGGCGAACGGCGGGGACGGGGCGGTGGTTGTGGGAGCGTGAACGCCCTTACCCCTCTCCCTCCCGAAACATCGACAGCGTCTGCACCGTCTCGCCCAGCATCCGGGTGGCCTCGTCGAGCGAGGGCGCGACGTATTCGTCGATGCGCTTGAGGAACGGGCAGGTAAGCGCCGCGATGGCCTGCCCCGACGGCCCGAGCACCGGAAACGTCACGTCCGTCACGCCAAAAATCTGCTGGCTGTCCTTGCGCGAGAAGCCCGCGCCGCGGATCTGCTCGCAGACCGCTTCAAGCGCGGCATGGTCGATGGGGACTTCGCCCTTCACCTTCGTATGCTCAGCGAGCATGTGTGCGCGCTGCTCCGCGCTTTGGTACGCGAGGATCGTGCGTCCCGAATTCGTGTCGACGAGACCCACGCGCGCGCCCAGCCGCACCGCGATGCCCCACGTGCCCGGGCCGTCCACCTGCGCGATCACGAGCAGGTTGCCGCGGTCGTACACCGCGAGGTGGCACGACTGCTCCGCCGCGTTGGCGAAGCGCTGCATGAGCGGCAGTGCCTCGGCGATCAGCCGCTCCATCGGCGGATGCCGGTGCGCTAGCGCAAACAGCTTGAGGCTCAGCGCGTAGCGGTCGCCGGCCTCCGAGCGCATCACGTACTGGCGCGCTACCAGCCGCTCCAGCATCCGGTAAATCTCGCTCGCGTTACGTCCCAGCGCCTTCGTGATCTCCGCGCGAGTCAAGCCGCCGCGCTGCTCGGCGAGCAGTTCGAGAATGTCGAGCCCTTTGTCCAGCGCGGGCGCGCGATAGCGGTCGCCGTCGTCTTTCTCGTCCAGCTCCGGCTCGCCCGGCAGCGCATCGGTTCGCGGTTTGCGTGCGTTCGTATTCATTTTTTTTCCTTGCTTTTTTATCTCGTCCCAAATCCTGAGCAGCCCAGGGAAATTCCGGACCTTTGCTGCATTGCACATTCCTTGACCTTGGATCGTGCGTATATGAATAATAGGTTCACTGGTGAACATATGCCAGCGGCGTGCTCTTGGATTAGGTCTACAACGACAGAATGGACAAGGAGACAGACATGGCGTTCGCATCCGGGCTATTCGAGGCCCGCTGCTTCACTGAAACCCGCAAGGCACGCGCTTTCTCGCGCGCAGCGAAGACGTTGTGCGCCGTGGCGGCCTGCGCTGCCGCGCTAGGCGCGCCCGCCTCGGCGCAGGCCGTCGAAGCCGGCAAGGTGGGCCTCGGCCTGCCGCTGCTGACCTCGCCGTTCTGGCAGTCGTACAACAACTATCTAGGCACGTACGCGAAGCAGATGGGCGTCGATGTTCTCGCGCCCGTCAACTCGAACAACGACCCCGCGCAGCAGATCACCGACATGAACAACATGATCAATCTGGGCGCGAAGGGCATCGTGGTGGGGCCGATCGATTCGGCGGCCATCAGCCGCGCGCTGGCGAGCGCCGCGCAGAAGAACGTGAAAGTGGTGGCCGTGGATGTCGCGCCCACGCAAGGCGCCGTCGCCATGGTCGTGCGCGCCGACAATCGCGCCTATGGCGAGAAAGCGTGCAAGTACATCGGCGAACACGTGAAGTCGGGCAAGGTCGTGCAGATCATGGGCGATCTCGCTTCCGTGAACGGGCGCGACCGCTCGGAGGCGTTCCGCGCGTGCCTGAAGAACTATCCGAATCTGTCGCTGCTGGAGATTCCGGCGGGCTGGAAGGGCGACGTGGCAGCCAGCGCGCTCGACAGCCTGCTCACCGCGAATCCCGACGTGAAGGGCATCTACATGCAGGCGGGCGGCGTTTATCTCTCGCCCACGCTGCAGACGCTGCGCCGCAAGCAGCTGCTGTTTCCCGCTGGCGATCCGAAGCATATCGTGATCGTCTCCAATGACGGCATTCCGCAGGAATACGAAGCAATCCGCAAGGGCGAGATCGATGCCACCGTTTCGCAGCCCGCCGATCTCTATGCGAAGTACGGCCTCTACTACATCAAGGCGGCGCTGGAGGGCAAGACCTTCAAGCCGGGCAAGACCGATCACGACAGCACGATCATCCAGTTGCAGCCCGGCATTCTCGAAGACCAGTTGCCGGCGCCGCTGGTGACGAAGCAGAACGTCGACGATAAGAATCTGTGGGGCAATACGATCAAATGAGCGATCAAACGAGCGACCGGATGAGCAGCGGCTCGAGCTTGGAGCAAGCGGGTGCGCTGCCGCGAGGCGGCGCACTGCATCCAGCGGCCTTTGCGATGCAGCCCGCGGCGGCCGCCGGGCTGCCGCCGGTGGTGGAGGCGAGCGGCGTGACCAGGCGCTTCGGCTCCACGGCAGCGCTCGCGAACGTGAGCCTGCGCGTGATGGCAGGCGAGTCGCACGCGCTCGTGGGCCGCAACGGCGCGGGCAAGTCGACGCTCGTTTCGATCCTCACGGGTCTGCGCAAGCCCGACGAGGGCGCCGTGCGCTTCAACGGCGAACCCGCGCCGCCCATCGCCGACCGCGATGCGTGGCGCGAGCGCGTCGCGTGCGTGTATCAGCACTCGACGATCATCCGCGATCTCACCGTTGCGGAGAATCTGTTCATCAATCGCCAGCCGCTCAGGCGCGGCGTGATCGACTGGACCACCATGCGCCGCGACGCACGCGCGCTGCTCGATCACTGGCGCATCGACGTGCGCGAGGACGCGCGCGCGGGCGATCTCACGGTGGAAGCGCGCCAGCTTGTCGAGATCGCGCGGGCTCTCTCGTATGGCGCGCGCTTCATCATTCTCGACGAACCTACGGCGCAGCTCGACGGCGACGAGATCAAGCGGCTCTTTCGCCGCATCGACGAATTGCAGCGCGAGGGCGTGACGTTTCTCTTCATCTCGCACCATCTGCAGGAGGTGTATGAAATCTGCCAGGCGGTGACGGTGCTGCGCGACGCGCGCCATATCGTCAGCGCGCCGGTGGCCGAGTTGCCGCGCGAGCGCCTGATCGAGGCGATGACGGGCGAGCACGGCGGCCTGAACGTGGCCGATGCGGCCGCGCGCGCGGCTTTGCCCGCCGACGCGAAGATCGCGCTCGACGTGCGCGGCATTTCGGGCGGCGATTACCGCGACGTTTCTTTCCAGGTGAAGCGCGGCGAAGTCGTGGGCATCACGGGCGCGACCAGCAGCGGGCGCACGAGCGTGGGAGAAGCCGTTGCGGGGCTGGCCGGCCAGCAGGCGGGCGAGATTCGCGTGAACGGCGCGCCTCTGAAGCCCGGCGACGTGCCCGCCGCGCTCGCGCAAGGCGTGGGCTGCGTGCCGAAGGACCGCCATCACGAAGGGCTCGTGCTCACGCAATCGGTGGCCGAGAACGTGTCGATGACGATTGCGGGCCTGCTCGGGCGCCTCGGCTTCGCCTCGCCGGCGAAGAAGAACCAGGTGGGCCAGCGCATGATCGAGGCGCTCGGCATTGTCGCGCAGGGGCCCGGCCACGTGGTCTCGGGGCTCTCGGGCGGCAATCAGCAGAAGGTAGTGATGGCGCGCGCGCTCGCGAGCACGCCGCAAGTGCTGGTGCTGATCGACCCCACAGCGGGCGTGGACGTGAAATCGAAGGAGGCGCTGCTCTCCGTCGTGGACCGCGTGCGCGACGAAGGCAAGGCCGTGCTCGTGGTGTCGAGCGAACTCGACGATCTGCGCACCTGCGACCGCGTGGTCGTGATGTTTCGCGGCAGCGTGGTAGCGGAATTCGCCGCGGGCTGGCAGGACCACGAACTGATTGCATCGATTGAAGGAGTCGATCTTCATGAAGCATAGCGTTAATGGTGGTGCAACTGCGGGTGGTCTACCGGCGGGTGGGGTATCCGCGCCGGCGTATGCGGCAGTGCAGCCCGATGCGGCCCAGGGCGCCTCGGCGGGACGCGGCGCGCGCAGGCGCATCGAATTCGCGCGCCTGCGCGAACTCGCGCTGGTGCCCGCGCTGTTGCTGCTCATCGTGATCGGCGGCTTCGTGAGCCCGAGCTTTCTCACCAGGGCGAATCTCATCAGCGTGCTGGGGGCTTCGGCGGCGCTCGCGCTCGTCGTGCTCGCCGAATCGCTGATCGTGCTCACGGGCAAGTTCGATCTCTCGCTCGAATCGACGGTGGGCATCGCGCCCGCCGTGGGGGCGATGCTCGTGATGCCGGCGGCATCGGCGGGCTTCGGCACACAATGGCCCGCCTTTGCAGGACTCCTTGCGATCGTGGTCGTGGGTGCGCTGGTCGGCTTCGTCAATGGCTTTCTGGTCGTGCGGTTGCGCCTGAATGCGTTCATCGTCACGCTGGCCATGCTCATCGTGCTGCGCGGCATGCTGGTGGGCGCGACCAAGGGCGGTACCCTGTTCGACATGCCCAACTCGTTCTTCGCGCTCGCCACCACCATCGTGCTCGGCTTGCCTCTCTCGGTCTGGCTCGCGGCCGCCGCCTTCGCGTTTGCCGCGTTCATGCTGCGCTACCACCGCGTGGGCCGCGCGCTCTATGCGATCGGCGGCAATCCTGACGCCGCGCGCGCCGCGGGCATCCGGGTGGAGCGCATCACGTGGGGCGTGTTCGTGCTCGGCAGCATTCTGGCGGCGCTGGGCGGGCTGATCGTGACCGGCTACGTGGGCGCGATCAACGCGAATCAGGGCAACGGCATGATCTTCACGGTGTTCGCGGCGGCCGTGATCGGGGGCATTTCGCTCGATGGCGGCAAAGGCACCATGTTCGGTGCGCTCTCGGGCGTGCTGCTGCTCGGCGTGGTGCAGAACCTGCTCACGCTTGCCCAGGTGCCGTCGTTCTGGATCCAGGCGATTTACGGCGCGATCATTCTCGGCTCGCTGATGGTGGCGCGGCTAGCGGGCGGCGACCAGAACTGAACGGCGGAGGCGAGACTTGAGTTCTATCGTGAACAGCGGTGCACCGCATACCGATGCGCGTCTGATCCTGCTCGCACCGGAAGACAACTGCCTGATCGCGGCGGCGCGCCTGCCAGCGGGCGAAACGCTGGAGATCGAAGGCGAGCGCGTGACGCTCGCAAAGACGATCGACCTCGGGCACAAGGTGGCGCGCCACGCGCTGGCGAAGGACCAGAAAGTGCTGCGCTATGGCGCGCCGATCGGCCATGTGACGGCAAACGTGGCGCGCGGCGAGCATCTGCACACGCACAACCTCGAAAGCGACTATCTGCCGACTTACACGCACGACACGGGCCACGAGTTCGTATCGCACTGATTGCACCGATCGCACCGATCGCACTGATGCCGATGAATGCCATGACCGAAGCCCAACTCAACGCCAAAGCAGGACCTATGGCCGAACCCGTACTCGAAGGGTGGCCGCGCAGCGACGGACGCAAGGGTATCCGCAATGTGGTTGCGGTGGCGTATCTGGTCGAGTGTGCGCATCACGTGGCGCGCGAAATCGTCGCGCAGTTTCGCGAGCCACTCGATGGATTCGACGATCCGGGCGCGCACACCGAGCCGCCGGTGCATCTGATCGGCTTTCCGGGCTGCTTTCCGAACAGTTACGCCGAAAAGATGATGACGCGGCTCACCACGCATCCGAACGTGGGCGCGGTGCTGTTCGTCTCCCTCGGTTGCGAGAGCATGAACAAGCACTACCTCGTGGATCAGGTGCACGCGAGCGGACGTCCCGTAGAAGTGCTCACGATTCAGGACAAGGGGGGCACGCGCAGCACGATTCAATACGGCGTGGACTGGGTGCGCGGGGCGCGCGCCCAGCTCGCGCAGCAGCACAAGGTGCCGATGCGGCTCGACGAGCTCGTGGTGGGCACGATCTGCGGCGGCTCGGACAGCACGAGCGGCATTACCGCGAATCCGGCGGTGGGGCGCGCGTTCGATCATCTGGTCGCGGCGGGCGCGGCGTGCGTGTTCGAAGAAACCGGCGAGCTGGTGGGCTGCGAGTATCACATGAAGAATCGGGCGGCGCGCCCCGAACTGGGCGACGCGATCGTCGCCTCGGTGGCGAAGGCCGCGCGCTATTACTCGATTCTCGGCCACGGCTCGTTTGCCGTGGGCAACGCGGATGGCGGGCTGACCACCCAGGAGGAAAAGTCGCTGGGCGCGTATGCGAAGAGCGGCGCGTCGCCCATCGTCGGCATTGTGAAGCCGGGCGATGTGCCGCCCACTGGCGGGCTCTATCTGCTCGACGTCGTGCCCGATGGAGAGCCACGATTCGGATTCCCGAATATCAGCGATAACGCGGAGATCGCGGAGCTGATCGCGTGCGGCGCGCATATCATCCTGTTTACGACGGGGCGCGGTTCCGTGGTGGGGTCGGCGCTATCGCCCGTCGTCAAGGTCTGTGCGAATCCGCAGACTTATCGCAATCTCTCGGGCGACATGGACGTCGACGCGGGCCGGATACTCGAAGGCCGCGGCACGCTCGACGAAGTGGGCCGCGAAGTGTTCGATGTCACGCTCGCGGTATCGCGCGGGGTGCGCTCGAAATCGGAGATGCTCGGCCATCAGGAGTTCATTCTCACGTACAAGACCTTCGAGCCGACCGGTCCCGCGTGCCTGCCCGCGAGTGCGCGCGTGGCGGTGCCGGTAGTCGCTTCGCACTGACGCCCACGCTTCATCGCACCCTTCACCGCAACGAGGAGATACTCCGCATGGCGCAGGAGCCGCACCCGCATCATCAGCACGATCGGCACGATCAGCACCGCCCGCAGGTCGCGCAGCGCCGCCGCATCGGGCGCACCGCGCTCGAAGTGAGTGCGCTGAGTCTGGGCACCGCGCCGCTCGGCGGCCTGTACCGCGATCTCACCGATGCACAGGCGCAGGCCACTGTCGATGCCGCCTGGGATGCCGGCATGCGTTTCTTCGACACCGCGCCGCACTATGGCCACACGAAGGCCGAGCATCGGCTCGGCGATGCGTTGCGGCGCTATCCGCGCGGTGAATACGTGCTGTCGACCAAGGTGGGCCGCCGCTTCGTGCCGCGCACGCATCGTTACGACGGCAGCGAAGGCTGGCAGAATCCGCTGCCGTTCGAGGCCATTTACGATTACACGCGCGAAGGCATCCTGCGCTCGTTCGAAGATAGCCAGCAGCGCCTGGGCATCGTCGATATCGACATCCTGCTCGTGCACGACATCGGCCGCCTCACGCACGGCGAGCGCAACGCGCACTACTGGCGGCAACTCACCGAAGGGGGCGGCTTTCGCGCGTTGGACGAACTGCGCGCGGCGGGTGCGGTGAAGGCCATCGGCATCGGCGTGAACGAGCGCGAAGCGGTGCTCGATGCGATCCGCGAGTTCCAGATCGATTGCGCACTGCTGGCGGGCCGCTACACGCTGCTCGAACAGGGGCCGCTCGATGATCTGCTGCCCGCTTGCGCCGAGCGCGGCGTGAGCATCCTGCTGGGCGGCGCGTTCAATTCGGGCATTCTCGCGCGCGGCCTCGCGGGCGAGCGCAAGTTCAATTACGGCGATGCGCCGCCCGAGGTGATCGAGCGCGTCGCGCGTCTCGAAGCGGTCTGCCGCGCGCATGACGTGTCGCTCGCGGCGGCGGCGCTGCAATTTCCATACGCGCATCCGGCTGTGGCGACGGTGCTCACCGGCGCGCGCAGCGCGGCGGAATTGCGCGAGAACGTGGTGTCGTTCGCAACGAAGCTGCCGCCCGGGCTCTGGCGCGCGTTGCGCGACGAGGGACTCGTCGATGGGCGCGCGCCGCTGCCCTTGCCCTGAAAGCGCCCATCCCATGACCAGCTCAACCGCAATCGCGCGGATCGACGCGCATCAGCACTACTGGGACCCCGCGCGCGGCGACTACGGCTGGCTCACGCCCGCGCTGGCCGAGCTCTATCGCCCATTCGGCCCCGCCGACCTCGCGCCGCTGCGCGCGCGCTGCGGCGTCGCGCGCACGGTGCTCGTGCAGGCCGCAGCCACCGTCGACGAAACCTGGTATCTGCTCGATCTGGCGCGCCACGACGATTCGATCGCTGCCGTGGTGGGCTGGGTGCCGCTCGACGACCCGCTGGCTCCGGAGCTGATTGCCGAGCTCGCGCGCGAGCCGAAGCTGCGCGCCGTGCGCCCGATGCTGCAGGACCTGCCCGACGACGATTGGATCGCGGCAGCCGACACGGTGCGCGCTGTCGAGGCCCTGATCGCCCACGACCTCGCATTCGATGCGCTGATCTTCACGCGCCACGCACGCGCGCTCGAAACGTTCCTCGCGCGTCATCGCGCGCTGCGCGTGGTGATCGATCATGGCGCGAAGCCGCCCATCCGCGAGGGTGCGGAGGGCGCCCCGGGTTTCGATGCGTGGTCGCACGCCATCGCGCGGCTCGCGCGCTTTCCGCAGGTTTATTGCAAGGTGTCGGGGCTCGCGACCGAGGCCGCGCCCGACTGGAGCGACGCCACGCTGAGCCCGTGGATCGAGCATCTGCTTGCGAGCTTCGGCGCGCAGCGGCTCATGTGGGGCAGCGACTGGCCCGTGCTCAATCTCAACGGCGACTACGAACGCTGGCACGCGAGTGCCCAGCGCCTGTTCGCGCACCTGGGCGAACGCGAGCGCGCCGCCGTGTTCGGCGGCAATGCGGCGGCGTTTTACCGGTTCTAAACACGGGTCTGAACGCGGTTCCAGACACGTCAAGCCAATTCGAATCAACAGGAGTGGCGATGGTACAAGTGGCACAAAGACTGGCCGGCAAGACGGCCTTGATCACCGCGGCTGGCCAGGGCATCGGCTACGCTGCCGCGGAACGGTTCGCGCGCGAGGGCGCGCGCGTGATCGCGACCGACATTCGCATCGACGCGCTCGCGTCCCTGCCGGTCGAGGCGCGCAAGCTCGATGTGCGTGACGGCGCGGCCATCGCGGTGCTCGCGCGCGAGCTCGGCGCAATCGACGTGCTGTTCAACTGCGCGGGCTTCGTGCACGCTGGCT
The DNA here is from genome assembly GCF_051125215.1 of Paraburkholderia sp. A3BS-1L. Classification (NCBI taxonomy): domain Bacteria; kingdom Pseudomonadati; phylum Pseudomonadota; class Betaproteobacteria; order Burkholderiales; family Burkholderiaceae; genus Paraburkholderia; species Paraburkholderia sp. A3BS-1L. Next base: position 414,335 of record NZ_CP120443.1, read on the forward strand.
CGATTCTCGAAGCGAGCGAGGAAGACTGGGACTTCGCGTTCGACCTCAACGTCAAGGCGATGTACCGGACCATCCGCGCCTTCCTGCCCGCGATGCTGAAGGCGGGCGGCGGCTCGATCATCAATATGTCGTCGGCGGCGTCGAGCGTAAAGGGCGTGCCCAACCGTTTCGTGTACGGCGCGTCCAAGGCGGCTGTGATAGGGTTGACCAAGGCCGTGGCCGCCGACTTCGTGACGCGCGGCATCCGCTGCAACGCGATCTGCCCCGGCACCGTGGCCTCGCCCTCGCTCGAAGAGCGCATTGCCGCGCAAGCGGTGGCGCAGCACACGAGCGTGGACGCCGCGCGCGCGGCCTTCGTCGCGCGGCAGCCGATGGGGCGCGTGGGCACCGCCGACGAGATCGCGGCGCTCGCGCTTTATCTCGCGTCGGACGAGTCGGCGTTCACAACCGGACAGACGCATGTGATCGATGGCGGGTGGTCTAACTAGTCAGGGCCTGTTGCTAGTGGGAACAGGCCCTTGTCCATGCGATGATTGCCGACGGACGTACTGCACGTGCCGTACGTATTGCACAAGACAGACAAGGAATAGAGACAATGAAATTGCTTCGCTATGGCCCCAAGGGTCACGAAAAGCCGGGCCTCCTCGATGCCGAGGGCCGTATCCGCGCGCTCTCGGGCGCCGTTGCCGACATCGCAGGCGATGTGCTTTCCGACGCGGGCCTCGCGCAACTGCGCACGATCGACCCGGAAACGCTGCCGCTCGTGGAGGGCAACCCGCGCCTCGGGCCCTGCGTGGGCCATATCGGCAAGATGGTGGCCATCGGCCTGAATTACGCCGATCACGCCGCCGAATCGGGCATGCCGGTGCCGGGCGAGCCGGTGGTGTTCAACAAGTGGACGAGCTGCATCGTCGGACCGAACGACGACATCGAAATCCCGCGCGGCTCGAAGAAAACCGATTGGGAGGTCGAGCTGGGCGTGGTGATCGGCAAGCCTGCCAAGAACGTGAGCGAGGCCGATGCGCTGAACTACGTGGCAGGCTACTGCGTGATCAACGACGTGTCCGAGCGCGAATGGCAGATCGAACGCGGCGGCCAGTGGGACAAGGGCAAGGGCTTCGACACCTTCGGCCCGATCGGCCCGTGGCTCGTCACGCGCGACGAGGTGGCCGATCCGCAGAATCTCTCGATGTGGCTCGAAGTGGACGGCCACCGCTACCAGAACGGCAGCACCCGCACGATGGTCTTCACGGTTGCGAAGCTGGTGTCGTATCTCTCGCAGTGCATGAGCTTGCAGCCGGGCGATGTGATTTCCACGGGCACGCCGCCGGGCGTGGGCATGGGTGTGAAGCCCGAGCCGGTGTACCTGAAACCGGGCCAGACCGTGCGCCTGGGCGTCGAAGGGCTCGGCGTGCAGACGCAGAAGACGCGCGCGGCGGACTGAGCGCGGTCTTTCGACCCTTGCCGCATAAGTAAAACGGCCGCGCATTCATCGCGCGGCCGTTTTTTATCCAATATGTCACGCTTGCGCGTCGGGCGTGCCCCCTGCCTCGCCCATCCGGCTGACCGTGCCCTGCGCGAGCGCCACGAGCCGCTCGTCGCCGTTTTCCATCACGAACACGCTGCACTGGCAGGTGGCCTGCTGGCGCCCCGCGTGGACCACGCGCGCCCGCGCGATCAGCGTGCCGGACATCGCGGGCCGCAGGTAATTGATCTTGTACTCGCCCGTCACCACGCGCGGGCCCAGCGCCAGCGCGCCCGCGAAGGTGAGGGCGTTGTCGGCGAGATAGCTGATCACCCCGCCGTGCACGAAACCGTGCTGCTGCTTGAGCTCGTCGCGCACGGGCAGCCGCAGCGTCAACTCGTTGGTCCCGACGTTCATGAGCTCGGTGCCAAGCAGCATGCTGAACGGTTGCGCATGAAGCGCGCCGCGCGCGCGATCCACCAGATCGGTCATCTTCGGATTCCCCAGGGGCCAACGCCCACGTAGTTTCCTAACCACTGTAGGAAGTGCCGTGCGGCGGTTCAAGGTGAATCGTCGGCCGCTGCGCCTGGATTGTTGTGAAAAATGACCGGAATCTCGCCCGGCCCGACGAGGACTGGCGGATTCCCAGCGTCAGGGCAGCGCGCGATACGCCGTCAACAGGTGATACGGCGTGGTTGAGGGCATGTCCGCGCGAGCGACTTCCCCGGCCGCGCTTCGGCACTCCACCCAGCCTTGCGGCGTGAGAAAGCGCTGCGCGAACTTGCCGGTCTGCGCGTCCAAAGTTGCGCGCACAACGGTATCGCCATGTGTGGCGAGCGCGCGCAGATATTCGGTCTGCGCCCAGATGCGCTGCGTGGCGTCGATCACGCGACCCCGTTCGTCGAGGGATGCGGCCACAGCGCCCGTCGCCGGGTCCACGCCGTGCTTTACGGCGAACGCGAACGCGCGCGCGAGCGCCTCCTGAAGCCCCGACGCGCCGAGCCGCTGCGCGCCCGCCTGCCGCACGAGCCAGAACCACTCGAATTGATGCCCGGGTTCGAGCCGATTGTCCTGCGCACCGAGCGGCAATTCGGCGATGCAGCCGGTGGGCGCGTGGAGGAAATTGCGCGCCACAGCTTCGGCGAGGGTGGTGATGGCCGCGTCGAAAGCGGCATCGCCGGTTGCCTCGCGGGCCGCGAGCCACGCTTCGGTCAGATGCATCAGAGGATTTTGCAGCGGCCCGCCCGTGACGCTCGCAAACGACGCATCGAGCGTGGCGTTGAGCAAGCCGTCGCCCGCCTTGAAGCGATCGACGATCAGCGCCGATGTTTCGCGCGCCGTGTCGAGCGCTTCCGGCACGCCAAGACGCTGGCCATATGCCGCGCACGCGAACACCACGAACGCGTGCGTGTAGAGATCCTTCGTGGTGTCGAGCGGCGCGCCCTGGGCATCGACGCTGTAGAACCATCCGCCGTGCGTGCGATCGGCGAAGGTACGGCACAGCGACGCGTAGAGCGTGTGCGCATGCGCGGCCTCGCCGGCCTGCGAGAACACGAAAAGCTGGCGGGCGCAGGCCATCGCGCGATAGCGCACGTCGGGCAGCGGCGTCGTGCCCGACGCGTCGAGCGCCTCGTGCGCCAGGCGCAGCGCCGCGTTGAAGCCGGGGCCGCGCCACAACGCCAGGATCGTGCGGTCGAAATGATCGCGCAGGCTCGCTGCGCCGGTGAGAGCGTTCATGAGTGACATGGGCGCATGGGCGCCGGCACGAGGAAAACAGGGTGCCTGCGATTGTACGCTGGGGCCAATCCATCTCTGTCATGGGGCGTACGATGCAAGCATGCGGCGGCGCGTTGCGCTTGACGCAGGGCATGGCGGAGTGGCGTCGGCGCGTCTGGCCGCGGCAATTCCAGCCACCGGGTGGCCTGCGCAAGCGGCGCACATCCACGAAAGCAAGGAGAGCGAGAACGATGCTCGGCAACTGGGAACTCATTTCGCGGCTGGTGCTGGCCGCCGCGCTTGGCAGCGTGATTGGCTTCGAGCGCGAACGTCTGTCGTGGGCGGCGGGGTTGCGCACGCACATGCTCGTATGCGTGGGATCGTCGCTCATCATGATCGTCTCCGCGTTCGGCTTTGCCGATGCGCTCGGCGGCGAGCATGTCGTGCTCGATCCGTCGCGGATGGCCGCCCAGGTGGTCTCCGGCATCGGCTTTCTGGGCGCCGGCTCGATCCTGCTGCGCGGCGAGATCGTGCGTGGCCTGACGACGGCCGCGAGCCTGTGGTCGGTGGCGGCCATCGGCCTTGCCGTGGGCGGCGGTCTCTATACGGCGGCGATCGCGGCCACCATCATCATTCTCATCATTCTCGCGGGCATCAAACCGCTCGAGCGGCGCTTCATCACGTTTCGGCAGCGCCGGCGCATCTCGCTGCTCGTCGATCGCGGCGCGCTCACGTTCCATTCGCTGCACGACGCGCTGGGCACGTCCAGCCCACGCGTGAAGCAGTTCGTGGTGCAGCAGAGCGACGACTCGCCCGAGCTCGACGAGGTGATGATCGTGCTGAGCCGCGTCTCGTCGATGGAGTACGAGGCGATCTGCACAGCATTGCGGCGTCTGTCCGTCGTCAAGGAGTTTCGCGAGGATGACGGACAAGGTTGATGCGTCATCCATGGTTCGCATTCGAGGGGGCTCTCAGGTTTAACGTTTGCGGCTAAGATGCGTGACCAGTGGCGCGCGGTTTTGGGGTTTCAGGGGCGCGCCCAAGGAGCGAAACGCGGCGGTCACGCTGCGGCCAGGCGTGACCGACGTGCGACGCGAGTTCACCTGAAGCGAGTCTCATCGTCGATCCATGGCCGAACACGTAGAACACGCATCCTCGAATACCGGACGCGCCGCACGCAGCGCGCCATCGCGGCGTCGCTCGCCGACGCCTTCCACCGACACCGACGCCGACGCCGCGCAGCCGGCGCACGCCCCAGCAGGCGCGCCGATGCTCGATCTTTTCGATAAGGACCCTGAGCCGGCGACCGAACTCCAGGCGGCCGGCGCGGCGCAGGACAGTGAAGCTGCGCTGGCGCGGCGCGCGGCACCTGCGGCGGCCGAGCCGTCGGCGGATGCAGCGAGCGCCGAAGGCAACCCTGACGATTCTGGCGACGCCGTAACGGTCCGCGCGCAGGACGAGGCGCTGGAGCCCGCTGTCGCTGCCGGGATTGATGCACCGGAGCCACATGAGCCAGCAGGCACGCAAGCCTCGGCGGCTCCGGCATCCGGCCTGCCGGAGCGGCAGGAGCGGGGTGAGGCGATTGCGGCCATCGTCGCTTTGGCGGCTGCCCAGGCTGGCACGCCGCCGCAGTCCGCAGCGACGGCTGCGCCGAAGCAGCCCGAGCCATCGCCCGACCTCCTGGCCGGCGTGTTCGCAAGCGGCCACTCCTACGCGCCGACCAGCGCCGTGGGCAACACGGCGCGCATGATTGCGGCGGTGCATGCTGCGGACGTTGGCGTGGCGGTCCATAGCCAGGCACCCGAGCACGCCACGGCGGCGCTGCCCGCCGGGATCGTCGCGGCGGTGACGGCGCAAACCGCGCAAGCGGCGGCCCAGACGCGCAGAACAAAATGGATGTTGACGGCCGCCGTTGCCGCGCTCGTGGTGACGACCGGCGTTGCGATCGCCCAGACGTTGCTGCTCGCCAGCCTCTCGGCCGACGCGACCGCGCAGCAACAGCGTCTGGACCTGCTTATGCAGAACCAGCAGGCCGCGCTCGACAACATGGCGTCGCACCTCGCTGCATTGACCGCCGCCGCGCCGGCTGTGGCCGTTGCGGCGGCAACGGCGCCGGCGACTGCCGCGACGGGCGCAGCCCGGGAGCCGCAAAGCCCGACGCCGCCGCGCCGTACCGCGCGCTCCGCCAAAACGCCGAAATCGGCGGAAAAGCCCGCCACGCATACGACGGGCAGCAAATCGTCCAGGACGCACTCGCAGCCGTCCACCCGGCAGACGGCGGCAAAAAGCTGACCGTCACGCCCTTCCACCTCGCTTTGACCCCGGAATGGCAGGCTATTCATGTGTTGTGTTGATGCAACGCAGGATAGCCTGCTGCCAGGCCGCGACCCGACGCCGCAGATTTCTTGTTGCACTGCGCTGGCGTTTGGCTAGGGAAAACCCTATAATCATTCCATTCCTAGGGAAAACCCTAGATTCATGTCTAACCGGGAGTCGCCATGAGCTTTATCCTTGCAATTCTTCAAAAGGTGAACGATCTCTTCGCGTCGCCGTACCTGCCGATGGATGCCGAATACTCGTATGCAGCGCGTCATCGCGAAGCAGAACGCATCCGTCGCTCGCACTACAAGCCTTTCCACCTGCCGCGCGACTAAACTCGCTGCGCTCGGAGCGAGCAGGACGAGCGCCGCAGTGCGCGCCGTTCTGAATACATCGCTCCTGCCATGGCTGGATCGAACGAAGCCGGTTCTCGCGAGAGAGCCGGCTTTGTTGCGTTTGGGCCTGAGCGCGTGGCACACAAGCGGTGCACGGCGCGGGCGAATAATGTTTCGTCGCCGTTGCCCGAGTGGCCGGATGTGCCGAGGGAGCCGTGCGACCTGCCTTGCGGCGACGCGCACCACAGGTTTTTCCTTTTGAGGCAGGCACTTGGGTGGATCGCCCAGAGCTTGTCCACAGGGCTTTCAACAAAAACTGTGGACAAATCTTGCGTGCGCCGGCACTTGAGCACGCGGGAGACCCGGTACCAGATGGCATTCAGGGAACAGGCGACGCGCTGGCCGGTATTGCACTTATCGTGCCGCCGCGCACGAGGGATACACCAGGGATGGGACTCACCTTGAGCGCACTCAAGAAAATATCCTGATCGAGATAATATTATCCCGATGTCTGGCGCTTTCCCTGACATTTGAATAATCAGGATTAGAAGCAGTGGCCTTCACCGATTCCGGGCTATCCGCCCTCGTAACTATTGCCCGCTTTCACAACATCGCAGCTGATCCGGCCAGGCTCAAACATGCCGCCGCGATTACGACGAAGCAATTCAGCGAGAAGGACCTCGTGCTCGCCGCCCGGAGTCTCGGCCTGAAGGCGCGCATCGTCGCGCTGGATCGCGCCAGGCTGGAAGCCACTCCGCTACCCGCGCTCGTGCTCGATAGAGAGGGTCATCATTTCATCCTCGCGAAGACCGACGGGAAGACCGCACTCGTGCTCGAGTCGGATGGCGTCGCGCCCGTCATCAAACCGCTCGACGAAATCGTCGCGCGCAGTACCGGCCAGATGGTGCTTTGCGCCACTATGTTTTTGCGCATACCACCAACCGCATCGATGTCGAGTTGGGCGCGCGCCTGTTCCGCCATCTCGTTGCGCTGCCGTTGGGCTATTTCGGGGCGCGCCGTGTGGGAGACACGGTGGCGCGCGTGCGCGAACTCGAGAACATCCGCAACTTCCTTACCGGCCAGGCGCTCACGGTCATCATCGACATTGCCTTTTCGTTCGTCTTCATCGGTGTGATGTGCATTTACAGCGGCTGGTTCACGCTGCTCGTTGTGGCATCGCTGCCGGTATACGGCATCGTTTCCGCACTACTGGTGCCCGCCTTCCGCGTGCGCCTGAATGAGAAGTTCGCACGCGGCGCAGACAGCCAATCCTTTCTCGTCGAGTCAGTCTTGGGTATGGAGACGGTGAAGGCCATGGCCGTCGAGCCACAGTTCGTCCGTCGATGGGAATCGCGGCTCGCGGCGTACGTGAGTGCCGGTTTCCGCGTGAATCAACTCAGCAATGTTGGCCAGCAGCTCATCCAGCTCGTCGGCAAGCTCGTCACGCTGTTTATCGGCGCGCGGCTCGTGATCGACGGACGGCTCTCCGTGGGAGAACTCGTCGCCTTCAATATGATGTCGCAGCGAGTGAGTGCCCCCGTACTGCGACTGGCGCAACTGTGGCAGGATTTTCAGCAAATCGGCATTTCGATGATGCGGCTCGGCGACATTCTCAATACACGCACCGAGGTTGCGCAGACACGCCAGGCGCTGCCGGCCATTCGCGGCGATGTACAGTTCGACAACATCCGTTTCCGCTATCGTCCGGACGGCCCCGTCGTGCTCGATGGCGTGTCGTTCAGCATTAGCGCGGGACAGGTGATCGGCATCGTGGGACGTTCGGGGTCGGGAAAGAGCACGCTCACCAAGCTGCTGCAGAGACTCCACATTCCAGAGCAGGGTGTCGTACGTATCGACGGGCAGGATCTTGCGCTTGCCGATCCTGGATGATTGCGTCGGCAAATTGGCGTCGTGCTTCAGGAGAACCTGCTCTTTAACCGGTCGGTGCGCGAGAACATTGCGCTGAGCGATCCTGGCGTGCCACTCGAAGCGGTGATTCATGCGGCGGAGCTCGCGGGCGCACATGGCTTCATCTGCGAACTACCTGAAGGTTATGACACGGTGGTGGGTGAGCACGGCAGCAATCTTTCGGGGGGCAACGCCAGCGCATCGCGATCGCGCGAGCTTTGCTGACCAATCCGCGGATTCTTATCTTTGATGAGGCCACGAGCGCCCTCGATTTCGAAACGGAGCGCGTTATCCGCGAGAACATGAAGACGATCTGTGCGGGACGCACGGTCGTCATTATCGCGCCCGCTGTGCGAAGGGTTCGGGCGGCATTACCAGGTCGATCAGGCAAAGGCGCAGGCCGACCGGCAACGGGATATGGTAGACGAAGCGAAGCGTCAGGTCGCGCTCGATGTATGGAGCAGTTACCAGACGCTCATGGGCGCGACGCAGAATGCGCAGAACAGTGCGAACTTGCTGGCGATTGCTGAGCGTTCATGGGAGGCCGCAAAGCATCGCTATGACGCAGGCGTTGGGAACATTCTCGAATTGATGAATACGCAGGCGGCGCTGGCGAATGCGAAACAGCAACGTGTGCAGGCGCTTGCTGACTGGGACCACGCCAGAGTGGATCTGGCAGCGAAGCTGGGAACACTGGGTCGAGGAGATCTCCAATAGGGATCGTCTTGTGGATGGATTTAAAGTGGCAGTGCGAATCAATTACTTGAATTTGAGGAGCAGAACCCTGTATGGCAATGCTTTCATTTAGCCTGGTCCGAGGTGACTCGGTCCGGAAATTTTAAGCTCGCATAACAGGAGATGCTAATGAGCTCGTCTTATATTTCTGTAACTGGAAACGCCGAATCGTACACACTCGACAATACGACTTTTGATGTCCAAAGCGGTGCAGGTATGAACCTCTATGGCTCATCGGATCTGGTGTTCCTGGAGAGCGGTGCCGGTGTGCCGTACGGTACTCAGGGCTTCATTCGTATCGTGGGAGATGGAAACACGGTACTCGGATCTTCAGCCAATGGCGCCGAAATTGTCATCACGGGATCGAATAACGTCATTTCTGCCGGGGCCAATAGTCTTGTCATCGATGGAGATGGCGGCGGCGGTCATACTCTCTCAGGCAACGGGCATAACGACACAATAACCGTTGGAATCAATTCGCATGTGACCGCAGGGGTAAATTCAAAAATCAACATGAATGGCGGCTACGCTTTTGTGGCCACGAATGCTACCGCAAGCGTTTCCGGAAGCAATAATTCAGTCGAAGCGCACAACTCCGTCTCGGTTTCCGGGAGTAACAGCTCGGTCTACGATCGCGGGATCGGGATGGGAACGGTCGCGGTATCGGGCTCCGGGAATACGGTTTCAATGGGATCGAAATGGACAATCGATGACTCAAAGGGGGCTGGCAATACAATAAACGTAGGTGATGGAAATCAGATCGTCCTTGGATCTGGGGACGCAGTCAACATCAGTGGCAGCAACAACAGCGTATCGTTTAACTCTGCAAATGGTGCGGAGACAATACAGGCCGCCGGCGGATTCTTCGTAAAGGAGGATGCAAGCGGAAGTATTTCCATGAACGCGTCGTCATTCTCGGTCCAGAATGGCAATGCCGTAATCGGGCTTGGGAACGGGAACGTCGTTACTATCGCCAATGTTAAAGCCGGTCTTGGCGGAGAATTGACATCGAGCAATCAGGCGAATCAGATCGTGTCGGCAATGGCCGCCTACTCGGTCAACAGCGCAGGCCTCACATCAACGGCGACAATCCAGACGCCGGTTGAAACGACTGTGTTTGCTTCCTCACATCATTAAGTATGACTCGGTTAATTTGAGAGGTAGCATGTTTTTGGGGGGATTTCACGCCCCCCGAAAATGGCATGCAGACCAATCGCACGCAGGCGACTTTAAGGTCTTCGCGTTATAGAGGAGAGACGCCGCATGTATGACGCTGCATTCGCCGCATGGAGTGCGGGTTTCGTTTGCGATGCGCAAAGGCATTGCCATCCTCAATCCGGAAATTGCCAATGCTCACGCCGTTCTTGGGAATGTATTTCTTGCGATGGGGGCCGCAGAGGAATCGGTAGCGGCTTTGCGCCGCTCGCTGGAGTGTGACCCGGACAATATTGTCGCGCACGCAAACCTGATTTTCGCGCTCCCTTTTTTGAGCGATTTCCCGGAGGTGCTGATGCGCGAGTGCTCCCGGTTTGCCGCGCAGCGTGAGGCGCCGGTCTTCGTGTGCGAGCGGGAGCGCTTGAACAACCCGGCGCCCAATCGGCGATTGCGTGTTGGCTATGTTTATGGCAATTTTGATTCGCATTACCAATCGCTTTTCACGATTCCGCTATTGTCCAATCACAATCACGCGGATTTTGAAATCTTTTGCTACTCGAGTGTCGCGGAGCCCGATCATGTGACTGCATCAATTCGTGGTCTTGCAGACGTCTGGCGCGATGTGCGCGCATTAGACGACGCAACACTCGCACAGCAAATTCGCGCCGACCGTGTCGACATCCTCGTTGATTTGACTATGCACATGGAGGGTAGCCGGCGTCTTTTGTTTGCGCGGCGTCCGGCTCCGGTTCAGGTTGCGTGGCTTGCTTATCCGGGGACAACAGGTAGTCCCGCGATGGACTATCGTTTATCGGACTGTTGGCTCGATCCTGTCGGCGAGCCTGGCCGAGACGCTTTGTATTCCGAACGAACGATTCGCCTGCCGCAAGCGTTCTGGTGCTATGACCCTCTGACGGGGGGCTTGGCTGTCAACAACCTGCCTGCCGCGAACGGCGAGCCGTTCACGTTCGGCTGCCTGAACAATCCAGCCAAGGTGAGCGATCATGCTCTGGGTCTATGGGCGGGTGCACTTGCCGCTGTGCCCGAATCCCGATTGCTCGTCCTGGAGCCCCGCGGCGTGCCGCGGTCTCATTTGACGGCAAGATATGTTGCACACGGCATTGATCCTTCACGCGTGTATTTCGTCGCTCGACAGCCTCGCCGGAAATCTTGGGCTGCCCGAACTCGTTGCCTATACCGACGACGAATTTGTGCGCGCGGCGCACGCATTCGCACGCGATCTGCCTCGACTCGCGGCCCTGCGCGGGACGTTGCGAACCCGTATGGAGGCATCGGCGCTCATGGACGCGCCACGATTCGCTGCCGGTATCGAACGCGCATATCGGGAAATGTGGCGCGAATACTGTGACAGTCAATGCGGCCGGCGTGCTGTCGGGGGACAAGTTATCCCCACGGTTTTCCACGGAAATTGTGGATAACTCGCTCATTTCGCGTCAGCGCTTTTTATCGTCCCGTGCGATAGTGTGAGCCGCAAGAACCACCATCGCTCACCATGTCCGACACTTACTTCTACGATCCCGCCACCGGCCACGGCCTGCCGCACGATCCATTCAAGGCGATCGTCGCGCCGCGCCTGATCGGCTGGATCTCGAGCCGTTCCGCGGAGGGCGTGCTGAACCTCGCGCCGTATAGCTTCTTCGGCGCGTTCGCCACGTCGCCGGCGGTGATCGGCTTTTGCAGCGAAGGCCGCAAGGACAGCATCGTCAATATCGAGGCGACAGGCGAGTTCGTCTGGAATCTTGCGTCGCGCCCGCTGGCCGCGCAGATGAACCGGAGTTCCGCCCCCGTCGCCGCCGATGTCGACGAGTTCGCGCTGGCAGGTCTCACGCCCGCTCCGGGCCGCAACGTGGCGGTGCCGCACGTGGCCGAGGCGCCGGCCGCGCTCGAATGCAAGCTGCTGCAGATCGTGCGGCTCAATGCGCTCGACGGGTCGCCCATGAACAACTGGCTCGCGCTCGGCCAGGTCGTGGGCGTGCATATCCAGCAGCAGTACCTGAAGGACGGGCTGTTCGACACCCATGCCGCGCAGCCCATCATGCGCGCGGGCTATCGCGCGGACTACGCGCAGATCGGCGAGATGTTCCAGATGGTGCGGCCCACGGCCTGATTGCATGACGCTCGCGGCCGCGTTGCCGCTGCCGGCTTGCGCGCCGATAGTGGCCCGCAAGTCGCCTGCGAATGATCTGCACAGCGACCCGCACGGCGACCCGCACGGCGACCCACATGGCGCGCGACGCGCGAGAGGAGACAGTCCATGCAATCTCCGACCGGATCGGTCGTGGCGCTCAGTTCGGCCGCATCGACGATGTTTTCCATCGGCATGATCTTTCTTGGCTACTGGGGTCTGCATGAGCCCGTGCCGTGGCGCTTCGGCGAGCGCGTGATCGTCGTGCTCGCGCTGGCGGGCTTCGCCTGTCTCGGCAGCGTGCCCTGGCTCGCCACCTCACCCGCGAAGCCCGGCGACGAGTCGCGCTTTCTGCTCGCGCGCCGCTGCTTCCTGACGGGCGCGTGCGCCGTCTGGATCTCGATCGCGCTGTCGCTCGTCCTCGGTTAGCGCCGCGCGTCGTCAGAAGCGCGCGCGCAGCCCCACGGTGCCCACCACCTGGTTCGCCGTCGACGAAGCACCGCCCGCCGTATTGATGAACGCCACGTAGTTGTGGCCCGTGGCGTGCTGGTACATCGCTTCGCCGTAGAGGTCGGTGCGCTTCGAGAGGCGATACACCACCTGCGCATTCACCTGTTGCCACTTCGGATCGGCGCCCCAGCTCGTGCGGTCCACGTGGCCGTCCGTGTAGGTATAGGCGAGGCCGAGGCTCCAGGCCGGATTCAGCTGATACTTGCCGTTCACTTCATAGTTGTTGAAGCTCATGTCGCCGCCGTGCGAGCCGAACGCGTTCGTGCCCGCATATTCGCTGCGCGTGAACACGAAACCCGCCGTGGCCGGACCGAAGCTGTAATTCAGGCCGCCGCCGAAGGAGCGCAGCCGCTGAGCGCCGAGCGAGAAGCCGCCCTTGCCGTTGGCCGCCGACTCGGCGAGGTCCACCGCGCCCGGGCTGCTCGCGTTCGCGCCTTGCGTGCCGTTCAACTGCAGATAGCCGGCGGCCAAGGCGAGCGGGCCGTTGTTATAGCTCGCACCGAAGCTGTAGGCGCGATTGGCCGCGAAGTCGGGCTGGTTCGAGAACGCGTACAGCGCGCCGAACTTGAAGCCGCCATAGCTGTTGCTCGTGTACTTGACGGCGTTGTTGATGCGCAGCGAGTGGTTGAGGTTGTCGTTGTCGAACGGATGCGCGAAGCCCGTGTCGCCGAAGGTGCCCGCCGTGGCCGAGAGCGGCGCGACGAAGTCGACGAGCTCGTCATATTGGCGGCCCAGCGTGAGCGTGCCGAACCGGTCGCTCGCCAGTCCCACCCAGGCCTGGCGGCCGAACATGCGGTTGTCCTGGCCGAGCTTGCCGTTCTGCACGTTGAATCCGTTTTCGAGCAAGAACACGGTGCGCAGGCCGCCGCCGAGGTCCTCGCTGCCGCGCAGGCCGAAGCGGCTGCCGTTGACGTTGCCGCTCGTCGCCTGCCAGAGCGCGCTGCCGGCCTTGCCGCCCGAGCTGGCCACGTTGTTGGTGTACATGATGCCGGCGTCGATCAGGCCGTAGAGCGTGACCGAGCTTTGCGCTTGCGCGACGCCAGGGGCGAGCGCGCCGGCGACTACGACGGCGGTGGCAACGGCGGTGGTCAATGCGGGGGCGAGCGGGAGGGCGTTCTTTTTCACGTGTGATGCTCCTGATGCGGTGTTCTCGTAGCGTTTGGAAAAGGCCTGCTGCGGGCGAAGGCCGGCAAGCAGCGTCAGGAGTGTAGGGATCGGCGGCCGCCGGAAAATCGGCTGTGACTGGAGAAGATTCTTCCACGCGCTGGAAGGAATATTTCATCGCCGTGTCATGAATTGCGTCTTGACTTGCGGCAGGGCGTGGTTCGGGCGGCCATCGGCGCGATAGAAGCCATGCCCGGCGGTTTTGGTACGATGCACGCTTTGCCAGCCGATCCTGAAGCCCCGCGTGAAGCGTTCCGTGTCGTTCATCCGCGCTCAAGCCGAGCAATGGTCCTCCCGCCTGAAGCCCCTCGCGTCGCGCCTGTGCGCGCTCGCGCGCCCGTGGCTCGGCAGGGGGCTACATCATCTGCGCCATCCCACCCGGCGCGGCATCCTCATCGCTATCGGCGCGCTGCCCGCGGCGCTCATGCTCTACGTGCTGGTGCTGATTCCGTTCACGCCCGGCATCGGCGACATCCGCAAGGCGCGGGTGGACCAGCCCGCGCGGATTCTTTCCGCCGACGGCAAGCTGCTCGCCGAATTCAAGCCCTCGAACCGGGAATGGGTACCGCTTTCGCAGATCTCGCCGCATATGGTCGATGCGCTGATCTCGACCGAGGACCACCGCTTCTACGAGCACCACGGCATCGACTTCAAGCGCACGGCGGGCGCGGCGCTGCATACGTTCTCGGGGGATCGCCAGGGCGGTTCGACCATCACGCAGCAGCTTGCGCGCAATCTCTATCCCGACGAGATCGGCCGCGCGCCCACGCTCACGCGCAAGATCAAGGAGGCGATCACCGCGTTCAAGATCGAGGCCGTCTATAGCAAGCCGCAGATTCTCGAAACCTATCTGAACACGGTGCCGTTCCTCTACAACGCGTTCGGCATCGAGATGGCGGCGCGCACCTACTTCGGCGTTTCCGCCGATCAGCTGACCGTGCTGCAGGCCGCGACGCTCACCGGCATGCTCAAGGGCAACGCCTACTACAACCCGGTGATCAATCCCGAGCGCGCGCTCGCGCGGCGCAACACCGTGCTCGGCCAGATGGTGAAGTACGGCAAGCTCACCGACGCGCAGTACGCGACGCTCTCGAAGAAGCCGCTGCGTCTGGACTTCGAGCGGCAAACCGAGCCGCCCGGCCCCGCGCCGCATTTCGCGCAGCAACTGCGCAAATGGCTGATCGCGTGGGCCGACCGCAACGACTACAACATCTATTCCGATGGTCTGGTTGTGCGCACAACCATCGATTCGCGTCTGCAGGCGATGGCCACCGCCGCGCTCAAGCAGCACGCCAATCAGTTGCAGGGCAGCGCGAACGTCGCATGGAGCGGGCGCGACGGCTGCACCACGGGCAACGACGTGTTCAAGACCTTCATGCGCGAGACGCCGGACTACAAGAGCGCGCGTGACGGCGGAGCAAGCGACGAAGACGCGCTCAAGAAGCTCGCCACCGACCGCACCTTCATGCGCGGGCTGTGCAAGGACAAGACCACGGTGCAGGCGGGCTTTCTCGCGATCGACCCGCGCAACGGGCAGATCAAGGCGTGGGTGGGCAGCCGCGATTTCGCCGGCGAGCCGTTCGATCACGTGCAGCAGGCGCGCCGGCAGCCGGGCTCGACGTTCAAGGCGTTCGTCTATGGCGCGGCATTCGCGGACGGCGCCAAGCCCACCGACACGATCGTCGACCAGGCCGTGGAAATGCCGCTCGAAGGCGGCGAGATCTGGCGTCCGAACGACGACGTGCCGCCCAGCAACAAACCGATGACGCTGCGCGACGCGCTCGCGTTCTCGCGCAACCGCATCACGGCGCAGGTGATGCAGGCGGTGGGCCCGGACAAAGTCGCGCGCCTCGCGCGCGCGATGGGCGTGCGCGACAGCGAGCTGAAGCCGGTGCCGTCGCTCGCGCTCGGCACGAGCCCAGTCACCTTGAAGGAGATGGTGTCGGCGTACAGCACCATCGCCAACGATGGCGAGTACCTCGAGCCCCGCATGGTCACGCGCATCGAGGACAGCAAGGGCGAAGTGCTCGCCGAATTCGCGAGCGCCTCGCCCGAGCGCGCGCTGTCGCCCTCGGCGGACCGCACGCTGCTCGACACGATGCGCGACGTCGTGAATCGCGGCACGGGCGCGAGCATCCGCACGCGCTTTGGCATTCGCGCCGACGTAGCGGGCAAGACCGGCACGACCCAGGACAACGCAGACGGCTGGTTCATCCTGATGGACCCGCAGCTCGTGGCGGGCGCATGGGTGGGCTTCGACGACGGGCGCGTCACGCTTCAGGCCGAGGGCGCGCGCAGCGCGCTGCCGATCGTCGGCGACTTCTTCCAGCGCGCGCTGCGGGCGCGCATCGTCGATCCGCGCGCGCGCTTCGACACCGAAGTCCAGCCCGGCGCGTTCGAGACTTTCCGCGACCGGCTCAAGACGTGGATGGACGTCCTGTTCGCTTCGAAGACGCCCGCCGTTGCACCGCGCGCGCCGGCCCATGCACCGGCGTCGCGAGCGGGCGGGCCGGTTGTCGCGCCGACGCCGGCGCCCGCCGAACCGACCGAAGTGCCGCCTTCGAGCGGCGTCGCGCCGGCGGGCGCGGCAGCGGCGTCGGGGGCGACGGCCGCGGCATCGGGCGCGTCGGCGGCTGCCGTGCCGCCGGATATCGCGCGCATGTTCGGCCAGCCGCCGGTGCTGGGGGCTTCCGGTAGCGGTGGCGCTTCGGTGGCGCAGCCCGCGCATCAGGAGCAGACGCCCCAGCAGGCGCCGTATCCGCCGCAAGAGCCGATGCTCGCGCCGACGCCCACGCCCGACGATTCCGCGGCCGGCAACAGCGCGGGCGCGCAATACACCCCGCCGACGCCGCAGCAGGGCAACTGATCCGGCGCGCGGCGCTTACCGTTCCCGACCGCGCTTCTGAACGGAACGGTTAGCTCCGCCGTCCCGATTCACGGCCGTGAAGTAATGCACGAGCCCCAGCGGCGCATGCACGTCGTCGAGCTCGCCGCTGGCGATGGCTTCGAGCGCATCGAGCGCCACGTCGATGTCGCGGGCGCGTTCGGCGTCGATGACCGCGCGCGCCACGCCGCGAAACGCGAGCACCCAGGCGCCGGCCGGCAGCGAGCCGGTGCGCGCTAGATCGATGGCGCAGGCGCCGTGACGCGTCACGGCCTGGGCGGCCAGGCCCTCCGCGCAGACGATGCGGGCGGGCAGGCCGATCGGCATCGGCCGTTCGGCCTGCGATGGTTGCCGCGTGCGCGTGGCAGCGAACGCGTGCGGACGAGTGAATCGGGTCATGGCAATCCTGAATACGGCGAATCTGCGGCTTGTCGGCCAGCAGCGACGGCGCACGGTAGCAGCGTCTCATTGTCCCCGCCGCCGTGCAGCAACTCAGCGATGGACCCCGCACAAGCTAGCTTGGGCGCGGACGGTTATCCCCAGATTTCGTGGAAAGGGCTGTGGACAACCTGTCCGCATGCGCGCCAAGGCATTGATCTTGAAACGAATTGTCGTAGCGGCCACGAAGCAGGCCGATTTTTGTGCTGAGTTGCGTCAAAGCCGGGTTTGTCTAACCGCGATTTTGACAAGAATTGACGGTCTCCTGTCGAAACATCCGCTAGATTGCGGCGTTTCGGCTTTTTGGCTCAAGCAGGCGATAATGCGCGGCGGGCCAGTCGGCCTGCCCCATTGGAGTGAATCGAGATGTCCCGCATGTCCCCCCTGATCCGCACGCTGCGCAAGAGCGCTTTCGTCCTGGCCGCGCTGGGCGCGGCGCTGCCCCGCCTCGTGCAGGCCCAGCCGCTTCCTTCCGACGTCGTCACGACACCCGCGCCGCCGCCGGCGCTCTCGCTCGCGCCGGCATCCGTGCCCGCGTCCGCGCCGGCGCCTGCACCAGCGGCTGCATCGACCTCCACGGGCGTGCCTGCCGGAGCGATCGCCGTGGTCAACGGCGTGGCGATTCCGCAGTCCGCGCTGGACAGCGCGGTGAGCACGGCGGTGAGCCGCGGCAACGACGTCGACACGCCCCAGTTGCGCGCGGCGCTCAAGCAGCAGTTGATCATCCGCGAAGTGGTGCGCCAGCAGGCGGCGCGCGCCCACTACGACCAGCGCCCCGAGGTGCAGCAGGCGAGCGACGCCCAGAAGGTGGACGTCGAGATCCAGTCCTGGCTGCAGGACAACGTGCATGTGAAAGAGCCGACCGAGCGCGAGATCCGGGCGCGCTACACCAGCGTGAACGCCGAGCTCGGCAAGTACGAGTACAAGCCGCAATACATCGTGCTGGCCGACCGGGCCGTGGCCAAGGGCGTGATTGCGCAGGCGAAGGCCGGCAAGCCGTTCGATGCGCTCGCGCGCCAGTTCAGCATCGTCCCCTCGAAGGAAAACGGCGGCGAAATGCCGTGGGTGAGCTTCAAGACGCCGGTGCTCGAGGGCAAGACGCGCGGCGTGCCGGTGGAAGTGGCGCGCGCGCTCGCGAAGTTGCCGGTGGGCGGGGTGGTGCAGCAGCCGCTGCAATCGGGCCAGGCGTGGGTGGTCGTCAGGCTCGAAGACAAGCGCGCCATGAGCGTGCCGTCGTTCGACACCGTGAAGGATCAGATCCGCCGCCAGATGATCGCGGAATCGATGGATGCGGGCGCCGCAAAGCTCGTGAAGTCGCTGGTGCAGGGCGCGACCATCGTGCAGTAACGCCCCGCGCGGGCCGATCAGCAAAAAGCCGGACGGCGCATGACGCGCCGTTCGGCTTTTTTGCATGGTTGCTTGCGAACATCAGCGCTGCTCGGGCGCGCACCAACCGACAAAATAAGGGAACCAGGCTGTCAGCTCTTTTCATATACTGCTCGTACCAGCAGCCCCAGTTGATAGTGATCGCGACGTCTCGTTCCTTACCTTGAGCCGAGGCCCTATGAGCACGATTATGCCGGCCGGACACGCTGAACCTGAACGGCGCCAACCGATTCTCAACACGGTCGACCGGGTCTGCGAAATATGCTTTGGTCTGTTCATGGCGCTGACGTTCGTTGGTGCCGTCAAGGCGGTGACCGCGGGCGTGGACGAAGGGCACAAGATGTTCTTCGCTGCGCTCGGATGCAATCTGGCGTGGGGTCTCGCCGATGCCGTGATGTACCTCGTGCGCACGCTCGTCGATCGAGGGCAGCGCCTGAAACTGGCGCAGACCGTCAAGCGCGAGCAAGACCCGGCAGTCGCGGTACGGGCGTTGCGCGATGCATTGCCCGGGAAGCTCGGGCAATTCGTCGACGATGCCGATCTCGAGCACCTCCGCGCGCGCTTCGCCGCTGCCCCGACGCTGCCGTCCCGGGCCAATTTCGTCCTGGATGATTTCATCGGCGCGCTGGGCATCTTTGTTCTCGTTGTTCTCGGAACGTTTCCGGTCGCGGTGCCATTTCTCGTCGTCAAGGACGTGACGACGGCGCTCATCGCCTCGCGTGTGCTCACGCTCGCGATGCTTTTCTTCGCCGGCGTGGCACTGGGGCGCTCGGCCGGCGCAGGGGCGATGAAAGCCGGCTTCGCCATGATCGCGCTTGGCATTGTGCTGACGATCGCTATCATCAAGCTGGGCGGTTGACCCTTCCTGCGCCGACCCGACCGTTCAAGCACGTTCAAACTCTCAAGCTGACGACGCCGATGGACATCGTTTTCACGGTTTTGATCCTGCTCTTCGCGGTCGCCGTCTCGGGCGTCGTCGTGCGGCTTCTACACGGCGTGGTGCCGTTGCCGCTCGTCCAGATCGCCATCGGCGCCTTCCTGGCCTGGCCGGTGTTCGGTCTGTCCGTCACCTTCGATCCTCAACTGTTCCTGCTGCTCTTCATTCCGCCGCTGCTCTTTGCGGACGGCTGGCGCACGCCGAAACGCGAGTTTTTCATGCGGCGCCGTTCGATCCTGGCGCTGGCATTCGGTCTGGTGTTCATGACGGTGCTCGTGGTCGGCTACTTTGTGCATGCGATCGTGCCGGCCGTTTCGCTCCCTGTTGCGTTTGCGCTCGCCGCGGTGCTGTCGCCGACCGACGCCGTCGCGCTGGCGGGCATTGCCGGCAAGAACCGCATTCCGGCGCAGCTGATGCATATTCTCGAGGGCGAAGCGCTGATGAATGACGCCTCCGGCCTCGTCGCACTGAAGTTCGCGATCGCGGCCGCGTTGACCGGCGTGTTCTCGCTGCGCGAAGCGTCGATCAGCTTCCTGATCATTGCCGCTGGCGGCCTCGCGCTAGGCGCTGCGGTGAGCTGGTCGTTCGCCATCGTGATACGGCGCCTGCGCAACGTGACGCGCGGGGGCGACCCGGCGTCCGGCGTGGTGCTGACGTTGCTGATCCCGTTCGCCGCCTATCTGTTTGCCGAACATTTTCATTGCTCCGGCATTCTCGCGGCGGTGGCCGCCGGGATGATGATGAACTACGTGACCCTCACCAGCGCCAGCTCGGTATCGGCACGCGTGAGCGCGAACAACACCTGGGCCATGGTCGAATTCGTTTTCAACGGCATGGTGTTCATCCTGCTGGGGCTGCAGTTTCCACACATCATCGGCGGGGCGCTGCTCGATGCTCACGAGACCGGCAATGGCGCCGTGTGGCGGCTGATCGGTTATGTCCTGGCCGTCACGCTCGCGCTCTATGCCATGCGCTTCGCGTGGGTCTGGCTGCTGCAATGGTTCGCCAGCCGTGGTGCCGCGAGGCACGGCGTGATCAACGCGGCGCCGGGGCTGCGCACCGTCACGATCATGACGGTCGCCGGGGTGCGCGGCGCGCTGACGCTCGCCGGGGTGCTGTCGATTCCGGTCGCGTTGTCCAGCGGGGAGCCGTTGCCGGGACGCGACCTGGTCATCGTTATCGCCTCCGGTGTGATCCTGACGTCGCTGCTGGTCGCGGTGTTCGCGTTGCCGAAGTTGTTGCACGGCGCGGGCCACGGACACGATGCGCATGCGCACGAAGAGCAGCACGCGCGCAAAGTCGCCGCGCAAGCGGCAATGCGCGCCATCGACGATCTTCATCGAAGCGTCACCGCGGACACGGGCGAGTCGTCGACGGCTTTCGCCGCCGATGCGACTGCACGCGTGATGGGCCTGTATCGCCGGAGGCTTGCCACGCTCACCCGGGAAGGCAATTCCGCTGACGAAATGCGCCGCGTGGAAGCGCTGGAAATGCAAATCAGCCTGGCGGCAATACGTGCCGAGCGCACTGCGCTGCTGGAATTGCGCAACGCCCACGAGATCAATGACGAGATGTTGAGCAAGCTGATGCGGGAAGTGGATTTTTCGGAAACCGCGCTGACCGCACGCGAGCCTGCGGGGACGTGACCCCACGGCGCCGTCGTGGTCCGCGACCGGTTTTCACGCCGACCGCGATACTCGACCGATGTGCGCTGCAACGTGAATGCTCAGGGGAGAGCAGGCATGGGCTGGAATCGCCGATACAGCTTGAAGAGCTACGTCAGGTCCTCGCTGTGGACCGTGCCGCTTATCGCCGTGGCGATCTATGCCGTGGTGAAGCCGCTGACCGAAATGCTCGGACGATGGATGATCCGGCAAGGGATTCTCGATCCGGAAACGGGCTTTTTCGGGCTGTCCATGACGGGAGCCCGGTCCTTGCTCGGCGACATCGTTTCCGCGGACCTGGCGTTTCTGGTGTTTACGTTCGGTTCGCTGCTCGTCGCCATCCAGGTAGCCGGCGGGCAATACACGCCGCGCATCATCGCCACGACGCTGCTGCGCGATAACATCATCCGCGGCATTTCGGGGCTGTTCGTTTTCACCTTGCTGTTCGCCAACAGAACGGCGGGCTGGATGGGCGAGGAGGAAGTGCATCAGTTCCAGGTGTTCATCGCCGCGCTATTCGGCTTTGCTTCCGTGGTCGCGTTTCTTTTCCTGATCGACTACGCCGCGAAATTCCTGCGTCCGGTCAGTCTCGTGGCTCGCGTTGGCGAGCAAGGGCTCGCGGTTGTCGACGGCGTCTATCCCGCACCGTCCAGCGGCCTCGTGGCCGCGCCCGAGCGCGATGCCGTGCGAGCCGACCCTGATCGCGTCGTGCGTTGGCAGGGCAAGTCCGGCATCGTTCTGGCCGTGAACCTGAAAATGCTCGTGGCCGAGGCGCGCCGCACCAACACGGTTATTGAAGTGGCGCCTCAGGTCGGCGATTTCGTCGCGGTCGAAGAGCCGCTGTTTTATGTGTACGGGAATGCGGGCGCAATCGATGACAACAGGTTGCGCACTCTGGTCGCCTTCGGGACGGAGCGCACGATGGAGCAGGATCCCATGTTCGCCTTTCGTATCCTGGTCGATATTGCGCTGAAGGCGCTGTCGGCGGCGATCAACGATCCAACCACGGCGGTCCTGGCGATCGACCAGCTGCACCGGCTATTGCGGCTGGTCGGAAAACGGTCGCTGCGCATCGAAGAAATCGTGGACCGGTCGGGGCAGGTGCGCGTGATCTTGCGCACGCCTAACTGGGAAGATTTCGTGCATATCAGTTTTCGCGAGATACGGCAGTGCGGCGCGGGCAGCATTCAGATTGCGCGGCGTCTGCGCGCGGCGATCGAAAACCTCATCCAGAGTTTGCCGGAGCATCGTCATGACGCGTTGTATGTCGAACTGGCATTGCTCGATCGCGCGATCTTGTCGAAGCAGGAGTTTCCCGAGGACGTGGCGCTGGCGCGCATTCCCGACTCGCAAGGCCTCGGTGGCTCGGCAGCCTCGATAGCTTCGATAGCAGGTCGCTAGCGCGTCTGGAGACAAGCCATGCGCAAACTCATTCTGGGTATTGTCGAATTCCGCGAGAAAATGCTGCCCCATTACGCGGAGCAGTTCAACAAACTGGCGCTCGCGCAGACTCCCGATGCGCTCTTTGTCACGTGTTCCGACAGCCGGGTCGTGCCGGACCTGCTTGCTTCGACGCATCCGGGCGATTTGTTTACGATGCGCAACGTCGGCAACCTGATACCGCCGGCGACTGCGGATGGAGTCTCGACCGGCGACCTTTCCGAGGCGAGCGCGATCGAGTACGCCGTGCTGGTGCTGAAAGTCGCGAATATCGTCGTCTGCGGGCATTCCGAGTGCGGCGCGATGAAATCCGTGTATTCGCGCAACGCCAAGGTGAAATCGCCGAACCTCGATAAATGGCTGTGCCACGCCAACAATGCCGCGTTTCGCCTCGAGCAGGAGGGGCCGCTCGATGGCAGGCTGAAACCACACGATCAGTTATCCCAACTGAACGTGCTCGTGCAGCTCGAGCATCTGATGACCTATCCGATTGTGCGCCAGCAGGTCACGGCCGGGGCGCTCGTGTTGAGCGGCTGGTGGTTCGACATCGCGACGGGCAACATGTATGCCTATGAGCGCTCGAGCCGGTCATTCGAAGTCATTGACCGCGCCATGGCGGAGCGGATGATTGCGCGCCTTGCTGCTCGTGCGCGCTGAAGCCGCGCGAAGCGCTTTCGCATGAGGCCGGCGCGCCTGACCCGCTGTCACTGGCCCCGCACGCGCGGCGCCTGCCAGTTCGACTCGCGCGCGAATTCGACGAATGAGCTCAGGTAGTCGACCACGGCATCGCCTTCGCGCGTGCCGAGGAAAATTTGCTTGGCGATGCCCTGCTTGCCGAGCTTCACGATCGCGAGCGGCATGCGGTCCGCGTACTCCTCGGCGAGCCATCTCGGCAGCGCCGCCACGCCGCGCTGGCTCGCGACCATCTGCAGCATGATGTCGGTGGTCTCGATCGTCTTGTGCCGGCGCGGCACGATGCCCGCGGGGCGCAGGAACTGGTTGTAGATGTCGAGGCGATCGGTCTCCACGGGATAAGTGATGAGCGTCTCGTCAACCAGCTGTTCGGGCTTCACATGGCGCTCGCGCGCCAGCCGATGATTTTCCGCGACCACCAGCACCTGCTCGTAGTCGAACACCGGCTCGAAACGCAGCCCGGGACGGTTGAGCGGGTCGGGCGTGACCAGCACGTCGATGTCATAGCCGATCAGCGCGCCGATGCCGCCAAACTGAAACCGCTGCTTCACATCCACGTCCACATCGGGCCAGCGCGCCAGATACGGCGATACGACCTTGAGCAGCCACTGGTAGCACGGCGCGCATTCCATGCCGATACGCAGCGTGCCGCGCTCGCCCGCCGCATATTGCTTCATGCGTTCTTCGGCAAGCTCGAATTGCGGCAGCAGCCGCTCAGCGAGCGACAGCAGATAGCGCCCGGCCTGGGTCAGCCGCAGACTGCGGCCTTCGCGGTCCCAGATCGGCGTGCCGAGCCGCTGCTCGATTTTCTTGACCGTATGGCTCAACGCCGACTGCGTGAGGAAAAGCGACTCCGCGGCTGCGGTGAGCGAGCCCTGGCGGGCGACTTCGCGGACGATGACGAGATGGACGCGCTCGAGCATGGAAAACGATGATAGGGCTTCAGATGAAAAAAATTAATGGATGAATGAAATGATGCCATTTTTCTTCATCGTCGGTAAGCCCTATCATCGCTGCCACTTCTGCAATTTCTCTGCACTTTTCATCGGATGGCAGCGCAAATGGTCACGACACATAACCTCGGCTTTCCGCGCATCGGCGCAAAACGCGAGCTGAAATTCGGCCTCGAAAAATACTGGAAGGGCGAGTCCTCGCGCGATGAGCTGAAGGCGCTGGGCGCCGAATTGCGCGCGCGCCACTGGGCCAGCCAGCAGGCGCTCGACCTCGTGCCGGTTGGCGACTTCGCCTTCTACGACCAGGTGCTCGACATGAGCTTCATGCTCGGTAACCTGCCGGAGCGCGTGCAGGGCTTTCACGGCGACAAGCTCGACAACTATTTCCGCGTCGCGCGCGGCCGCTCGGCAGCCGGCGCGCAAGAGCACGCGGGATGCTGCGGCGGCGTGGCCGCTGGCGAAATGACGAAGTGGTTCGACACCAACTACCACTACATCGTCCCCGAGTTCACGGCCGACACGCAGTTCAATCTCGACTTTTCGCGCCTCTCCGGGCAACTGCGCGAAGCGCAGGCGCAGGGCGTGAAGGCCAAGCCGGTCATCATCGGCCCGCTGACCTACCTGTGGCTGGGCAAGGCGAAGGACGACTCGGACAAGCTCGCGCTGCTGCCGCGCATCATGCCCGTCTACCGCGCGCTGCTCGACTACTTCAAGGTGATGGAGGTCGAGTGGGTGCAGATCGACGAGCCGGTGCTCGTGACCGAACTCGAGCCGGCGTGGCGCGAGGCGTTCGTGACGGCCTACGAGGGCTTCGAAGAGCGCAGCGTCAAGCTGCTGCTCGCGACATATTTCGGTCAACTACAGGAGAACCTCGACCTCGTGTGCAAGCTCCCGGTGGACGGCCTGCACATCGACGCGATCAATGCCCGCGACGAAGTCGCGCTGGCCGCGCAGAAGCTGCCGGCGCAGAGCGTGCTGTCGGTGGGCGCGATCAACGGCCGCAACATCTGGAAGACCGACCTGAACACCGCGCTCGAATGGCTCGCGCCGCTCGCGCAGCAACTGGGCGAGCGGCTCTGGATCGCGCCGTCGTGCTCGCTGCTGCACGTGCCGGTCGATCTCGCGAGCGAGGACGAGCTCGACGCCGAGATCCGCTCGTGGCTCGCTTTCGCGCTGCAAAAGCTCGACGAAGTGAAGGTGCTGGCGACGGCGCTCAACGAAGGCCGCAGCGCCGTGGCCGCAGAACTTGCCGCCAACGCCGCCGCGATCGACGCTCGCCGCCGTTCGCCGCGTGTGAACAACCCGGCGGTGAAGGCGGCGATCGCGCGCATCGACGCCAATTTCGGCAATCGTCAGCACGTGTATGCCGAGCGCGCCGCGAAGCAGGCCGCGCTGCTCGAGCTGCCCGCGTTCCCGACCACGACGATCGGCTCGTTCCCGCAGACCGGAGAAATCCGCCAGGCGCGCAGCCAGTACAAGCGCGGCGCACTCGACGACGCAGGCTATCGCGCCGCGATGCGCAAGGAGATCGAGCGCAGCGTGCGCGAGCAGGAAGCGCTAGGGCTCGACGTGCTGGTGCATGGCGAAGCCGAGCGCAACGACATGGTCGAATACTTCGGCGAGCAGCTCGACGGCTACGCGTTCAGCCAGTTCGGCTGGGTGCAGTCGTACGGTTCGCGCTGCGTGAAGCCGCCCATCCTGTTCGGCGACATCAGCCGCCCCAGGGCAATGACGGTCGAGTGGATCGCCTACGCGCAATCGCTCACGAACAAGCCGATGAAGGGCATGCTCACGGGTCCGGTGACGATCCTGAACTGGTCGTTCGTGCGTGACGACCAGCCGCGTTCGGTGTCGTGCTACCAGCTCGCGCTGGCGATCCGCGCAGAAGTGCTCGACCTCGAAAAGGCCGGCGTGCGCGTGATCCAGATCGACGAAGCCGCCTTGCGCGAAGGTTTGCCGCTGCGCCGCGCGCAATGGGGCGAGTATCTGCGCTGGGCGGTGGAATCGTTCCGCATCGCCGCGAACGGCGTGGCCGACGAAACGCAGATCCACACGCATATGTGCTATTCGGAGTTCAACGACATCATCGCGTCGATCGCCGATATGGATGCCGACGTCATCACGATCGAGACCTCGCGCTCGGACATGGAGCTGCTCGACGCGTTCGACCACTTCAAGTATCCGAACGAAATCGGACCGGGCGTGTACGACATTCACTCGCCGAACATCCCGACGCAGGAGCACATCGTGAAGCTGATGCGCAAGGCGGCCGAACGCATTCCGGCGCAGCGGCTGTGGGTGAACCCCGATTGCGGCCTGAAGACGCGCCAGTGGGCCGAAGTGATTCCCGCGCTGACCAACATGGTGGCGGCCGCAAAGGCGCTGCGCAGCCAGGCGCACTGAGGCCCGCGCCCGGGTGCCGCGCAGCGTTTAGTCCGTCTCGCGGCGCTCGCGCCACGTGCGCAGCAGCAGCGCATTGGTCACGACGCTCACGCTCGAAAACGCCATGGCGGCGCCCGCGAGCATGGGGTTCAGAAGCCCGAGCGCCGCGAGCGGAATCCCGATCAGGTTGTAGAAGAACGCCCAGAACAGGTTCTGCTGGATCTTGCGCCAGGTACGCCGCGAGATGTCGATGGCGGCGGCCACGAGCGCAGGGTCGCCGCGCATGAGCGTGACGCCCGCCGCATGCATGGCGACGTCGGTGCCGGTGGCCATGGCGATGCCGATGTCGGCGGCGGCCAGCGCGGGCGCGTCGTTGATGCCGTCGCCCGCCATCGCGACCACCGCGCCCGTGCGGATCTTCAGGTCGCGAATCGTGCGCGCCTTGTCGTCGGGCAGCACCTGCGCGTGGATCTCGTCGATGCCGAGCTGCGCCGCCACCGCGCGCGCGCTGCCCGCGTTGTCGCCGGTCACGAGCACGCTGCGGATGCCCATCGATTTCAGGCGCGCCACGGCGGCGCGCGCCGTGGGCTTCACCGTATCGCCAAAGGCGAGCAGCGCGAGCACCACGCGGCTCGACGCGGGCGGCGCGCCGGCGCGGTCCGCTGAATGCTCGGGTTCGCCCAACAACCAGGACACCGTATTGCCTTCGGATTCGAGCGCCTGCGCGCGCGCCGCGAGCGCGTGCGGCACGGCGAGTTCGAGTTCCGCGAGCCAGCGCGCGCTGCCGATCGCCAGATAGCGGCCGTTCACTTCGGCTTCCACGCCGCGTCCCGGCACCGCGCGCGCATGCACGGCGGCGGGCAGGGGCGCACCTGAAGCTCCCCCAGCACCCGCGGATTCCGCGCTGAATGCCTTCACCACGGCCTTCGCGAGCGGATGATCGCTGTGCTGCTGCACGGCGGCGGCGAGCATGAGCGCCTCGGCGCGGGCGATTTCGCCGGCCGTTTCGAACGCGGTGAGCGAGGGCTGGCCGAGCGTGAGCGTGCCGGTCTTGTCGAAGGCCACGACGCTCACGTCGTGCGCCGTTTCCAGCGCTTCGGCGTCCTTGATCAGCACACCGTGGCGCGCCGCCACGCCGGTGCCGGCCATGATCGCGGCCGGAGTGGCGAGCCCGAGCGCGCAAGGGCAGGCGATCACGAGCACGGCCACCGCGTTGAGGATCGCGGTTTCGGCGCTCGCGCCCGCGAGCAGCCAGCCGCCCAGCGTGATCGCCGCAATCACGAGGATCGCGGGCACGAATACGGCGCTCACGCGGTCGACGAGACGCTGGATCGGCGCCTTCTCGGCCTGGGCGCTTTCCACGAGGCGGATGATGCGCGCGAGCGTGGTTTCCGCGCCGATGGCGGTGGTGCGTACGGCCATCAGCCCTTCGCCGTTGATCGAGCCGGCCGTGAGACGGTCCTCGGGGGCCTTCGGCACGGGCAGGCTTTCGCCAGTGATGAGCGATTCGTCGACATGGCTGCGGCCTTCGAGCACGACGCCGTCGGTCGGGACGCGCTCGCCTGGCCGCACCACGACCACGGCGCCCACGCGCACTTGCGCGAGGGGAACCTCGCGCTCCACGCCGTTTTCGCGAATGCGCGCGCGCTCGGGGCGCAGCGCGTTGAGCGCGCGGATGGCGTCGGTGGTCTGGCGCTTGGCGCGTGCTTCGAGCCACTTGCCGAAGCGCACCAGCGTGATGACGACCGCCGAGGCCTCGAAGTACAGATGCGCGGCGTCGCCGGGGTGCGCGAGCATCGCGTAGACGCTCACGCCCCACGCCGCGGTGGTGCCGAGCGCCACCAGCAGGTCCATGTTGCCGGCGCCCGCGCGCACGGCCTTCCAGGCGGCGCGGTAGAAGCGCGCGCCGAAGCCGAACTGGACGATTGAGGCGAGCACGAGCTGCGCGGCGGCCGGCAGCATCCAGTGCCAGCCGAGCCAGTGGCCGAACATCGGCACGACGAGCGGCGCGGTGAGCGCGGCGGCGATCAGCACCTCGCGCAGTTCGCGGCGCGCGGCGGCCTCGGCTGCGGCGGCGCGCGAGGAGCTGCTGGGCGAAGGGGCAGCGCCGGTTGCGCTCGGGCCTGTTGCGGCGTGGGTTGCGGCGTGGGTTGCGGCCTGGGTTGCGATGGAACCGGCGGTCGCGGCGGCGGGTGCGTCCTCGACGAGCGGCGTGGCCTCGTAGCCGGCGTTCTGCACAGCGGCGACGAGGCGCTCGCGCATGCCCCCGTCGAGCGGCGCGTCGAGCCGCACCGTGGCGTTCTCGGTCGCGAGGTTGACGGTCGCGCCGGCCACGCCGGGCACCTTCGCGAGCGCCTTTTCCACGCGGTTCGCGCAGGCCGCGCAGGTCATGCCGCCGATGGCGAAACTCGCGGTAGGTGCCGCGCTCGTCTCGGCGTACGCGGCTCCGGTGCTGGCGTCCACGACGGGCTCGGCTTCATAGCCAGCCTTTTCCACGGCCGCCACGAGTTGAGGCAAGAGCGCCTCAGGCGGGTGTCCACCCGCATCGGCACTGGCTTCGACGGTGGCCTTTTCGGTGGCGAGATTGACCGACGCGCGCATCACGCCCGGCACCTTCGCGAGCGCCTTCTCGACGCGCATGGCGCACGAGGCGCAAGTCATGCCGCGGATTTCGAGCTCGGCCACGCGGTGCCCGGCACGCTCGCCGGCTTCTGCAACGAGGGGATCGTTCATGGTGATGACGCGCAAACGCGATAAGTATTCGACCTTATGCAGTATCTACGTTCCCATGATGGGAAGGTCAAGGGCAATACTCGCGGCAAAGCAGAATTCCAACCGGCAGACTGTTCAGGGGCGGATGCGGGCGATACGATACGACTCGCCGGCATGGGCACCATGCTGCGCGCATCGGATTGCGGCCCGGGGGGGCCGGCGCGCAGCGTCGGACGCCGGTTGACGTCAATTCATGGACCGCCCGCTTCGCACATAATCAAGAAATGAAAAAAATATGCCGCACTCTTCCTTTGTTCCGCGCTTGTGCCGCGCTAGCCGGTGTCGCCTTCATTGCCGGGTGTGCGTCGGCGCCCCAGGGCGCCGGGCCGAAGGGCAATGGCTGGGTCAAGGACGAGGTGTCCGACTCCTATGTGTTCGGTTATCCGCTCGTGCTGATGGACATCTCGCGCGAGGCCGCCACCGGAAACGCGCCCGGCCAGGCCGCGCCGAATACGCTGCGCCACGCGCAATCGCTGCCGCCGGTTGGCGCCACGATACCGCCCGAACCCAATCTCGACACGCTGGCTTCGTCGGGCTGGCTCGACGTGAGCCGCGAGCCCGTGCTCGTCGCGCTGCCCGACACGCACGGCCGCTATGCAGATGCGCGCGCGCTCGACATGTGGAGCAACGTGCTCTGGTCGACGGCGGCGAAAGGCAATGAGCGCGTGAACGGTCTGAAGGCGCAAACGATTGCGTTCGTGCCGGCGGGCTGGAAGGGCGCGCTGCCCGCGCGTGCGAAACGCGTGGACGTGACCACGCGCTACGTCTGGTTCCTCGCGCGCATCGAGACGCGTGGCGGCGGCGATCTTGCAACCGCGCGCCGCGTGCAGCGCGGCATCCACGTGGCGCCGCTCTCCGCATGGAGCGGCAGCGGCAAGCGCGTCGCGCAGGCGGACGCGCAAACCGGCGCGGGCCTGGCCGGCGACCCGGTGGCGGCGGGCACGCCGGCCGCCCAGATCGGGGCGCTCGACGCCGCCGGCTTCTTCAGCCGCCTCGCGCTCGCGCTGCAAGACAACGCGCCGGCGCCCGAGGATCCGCACGCGCTCAAGATTCTCGGCGACATCGGCGTGCATCCCGGCGATCCGGTGCAGTTGCCGTCCGGCACGAAGGATGCCGCCGGCGTGAGCACCGGTTTCGCCGACGGCCGTGCGCGCGTCGCCACGCCGCCTTCGAATCTGCTCGCCGGCAACGGCTGGCTGTGGGTGGGCGACGATGCGGGCAACTACGGCACCGATTACGCGCTGCGCGCCTACGCGGCCTACGCGTCGCCGGGCCTGCCCACGAGCCGCGACGAAGTGCGCGCCCGCGTGGCCCAGGACAGCGACGGCCACACGCTGAACGGTGCGAACCGCTACGTGATCCATTTCAGCGCGAAGCAGTTGCCGCCGGTGCGCGCCTTCTGGTCGATCACGGCCTATACGCCCGAGGGCGCGCTCGACAGCGACGCGTCCGTGCGCGTCGCGTTTGGCGACCGCAACGGCGCGCGGCGCAACCGCGATGGCTCGCTCGACGTGCAGGTGAGTGCGGAGCGGCCGCGCGGCGGCGCCAACTGGGTGCCGGTGCCCAAGGGCGACTTCCGCCTCGTGCTGCGCATGTACGCGCCGAAGTCCCAGGCCACGGACGGCTCCTGGCAGCCGCCGGCAGTCGAGCGCCGGTAAGCGGCCAGGGCTGCAATAGCAGCAATAACGGCGGCAGCGCGCGCGCCAGCGCGGCGGACCGCCGTCCCTTCACTGAGCAGCCGCGCCGGCGCGCGCCGCGCGGCTGCCAGCTCCGCATCCTTCCGACGTTTTGTCGACGCGCGAAGCACCATCGGGCCTATACTTCCGGCTGTCGGACTCTCCGGCATTCCGTCCGGTTTCACTCTCTTCACTATCCGCGGCGGGCTCTTCGCCGCGCCATTGGCCAGCAAGCATGGCAAGCCTCAACAAAGCATCGCTGACGACTTCATTGCAATCGGTGCGCGCCGTGGCGCGCGCCCCGCGCACACGGCGCATCTTCACCGGCATCGCGATCTTTCTCGCGGTGTTCGGCCTGCTCGGTTTCTTCGCCGCGCCGCCGCTGATCCGGCACATTGCCGAACAACAGTTGAGCAAGCAGCTCGACCGGCCCGTCTCGATCGCGCGTATCGGACTCAATCCCTACACGCTGCGGCTCGAGGCGGACCGCGTGCACATCGGCGAGCGCGGCGGCCAGGGCAACTTCTTCGATGTCGAAAAGCTCGTCGTGCAGGCGTCGTGGTCGTCGATCTTCCGCGCGGCGCCCATCGTCGACGAAGTGCGGCTCGACTCGCCGCGCGCGACCATCGTGCGGCTCGACGCGCAGCGCTTCAACTTCTCCGACCTCATCGAGAAGTTCTCGAAGCCTGCCGAAAAGCCCAGCAGCAAGCCCGCGCAATTCGCGGTGTCGAACATCCACGTCGAGAACGGCCAGATCACTTTCGACGATCGCCTGCTCAATGAAAAGCACGTGATCGACCGCTGGTCGCTCGGCATTCCGTTCATCGCCACGCTGCCTTCGAAGACAGATATCTTCGTCCAGCCGATGCTGCGCGCGCGCATCGACGGCGACAGCACGCTCGCCATCGACGGCAAGACCAAGCCGTTCGCCGCGTCGCGCGAGTCCGAGGTCGAACTGCGTCTCGCCGATCTCGATCTGCCCAGGCTGCTCACTTATGCGCCCGCCAAACTGCCGGTGACGCTCAAGAGCGGCAAGCTCTCCACCAACCTCAAGCTCGATTTCGTGATGTCGGGCGAGAAGCCCACGCTGCGTGTTTCCGGGACCACCGATCTCGCCGACATCGACGCCACCGACAACGCCAACGCGCCGCTGTTCGGCGCGCGCAGCCTGCATGTGGCGGCAGCGTCGCTCGAGCCGTTCAGCAACGTCTATCGCTTCGACGCGATCCGCATCGACGCGCCCAAGGCCTGGATCGCGCGCGACAAGGCGGGCGTGCTCAGCGTCGAGAAGCTGGTGGGCGCACCAGCGGCGAAGGCCGCGGCTGCCAGGGACCAAGCCACGGCGCAGGCCGCCGCGAAGTCTCCTGTGCAGTCTCCTGCGCAGTCTCCTGAGAAGGGCGAGCAGAAAGGCGCCGCGAGCGCCGTCGCGGCGGTCCCGCCCGCGGCGTCGGGCGCACGGGCCGAGCCTGCGGCAGCGGCCAAGGCGCCGCCGCTCGATCTGTCGATCCGCCAGTTCGCGATCGTGGACGGCACGGTGCATGTGCACGATGAAGCAGCGTCGAAGCCGGTGGAACTCGATCTCGGCAACGTCGCCGCGACGCTCACGAACTTCTCGACCGTGGCGAAGACGCCCGCTGCTTACACGCTCGCGCTGCGCGCGGGGGACGGCGGCACGGCTCAGGCCTCGGGCAGCTTCGGCCTTGCCGCGAAGACCGCCGACGCGAAGATCGCCCTGCACGACGTGACGCTGCCGCAAGTGCAGCCCTATCTCGACGGCGTGAGTGCGGCGCAGATCCTCGACGGCAAGCTGAGCCTCGACTCGACCATCAAGGCCGACTGGGCGAAGGAGCCGGCCGCCGTGAAGGTGGAGGCGAGCACGCTGGGTCTGGAGGCGCTCAAGCTTGCTGCGCGCGGCTCGAAGGCGCCGATCGTGGCGCTCGCGAAGGGCACGGTGCAGGTGAGCGCGGTCGATCTCGCGGCGCGCACCGCGCAGATCGCATCGGTGGATACGAGCGGTCTCGCCGTCAACGTCGAGCGCAAGAAGGACGGCAAGATCGATCTGCTGGAGCTTGCGCAAGGACGCCAGGCCGCGCCCGAGCGCACGGCGATTCGCGCGGCGCAGAAGTCGGTGAAGGAAGGTCCGGCGTGGCGCTACAAGATCGACGCGCTGAACGTGAGCGGTGGCTCGATCAACTTCACGGACAGCACGACGCCGCGTCCGGTCACGCTCGCCGTCGCACCGCTCGACCTCAAGGTCCAGCAAATCAGCGACGACATGAAGCACGCGCTGCCCATCGACCTGAAGGCGACCGTCAACAAGAAGGGCACGCTCGCGCTCAACGGCGACCTGAACCCCACGCCGCTCACGGCGAAGTTCAAGATCGACGCGAACCGGCTCGATGCCGCCGCGTTCGAGCCGTACTTCAGCAGCCAGCTCAACGCGGTGATCGCGAGCGCGCTGCTCAACATGAAGGGGCAGCTTGCCGTGGAGCAGGGCAAGGCGCTCAAGGCGAACTATCGCGGCGACGCGGCGCTGGTGGACGTGCGCATGCTCGACAAGGCGACCTCCGACCCGTTCGCGGGCTGGCGCTCGCTCGCGCTTTCGAACCTGAAGGCGAGCTACGACGACGCGCGCGGCACCGACGTGGACGCGAGCCGCGTGACCTTCAGCGGCTTCTACGGGCGCGTGCTGCTCGACGCGCAAGGCAAGCTCAATCTCAACGACGTGGTGGCGCACGAGAGCGGCCAGGCGCAGTCGCTCACGCGCGACACGAGCGGCCACGAGCCAGTGCCGCTGTCGCCCGAGGCGGCCAGCGCGCCGGGTGCAGCCGCTTCGGCGCCCGCGTCGGCCTCCGCGCCGGTACCCGCATCCGCGACGGTCACCGCAGCGCAGCCGCCCAAGCATCCGGTGCGCCTGCATTTCGGCGAGCTCGTGCTGCAAAACGGCCGCGTGACCTATACCGACAACTTCATCAAGCCGAACTACAGCGCCAACCTCGTGCAGATCCAGGGCACGGTGGGCGCGTTCGGCACCGAGTCGACCACTTCCGCGCCCGTCGACGTGTCGGCCAAGCTCGCGGCGAACGGACCGATCGTCATCAAGGGCTCGGTGAATCCGCTCATCGCGAAGCCCGAGCTCGACATCACCGCGAGCGCCCACGACGTAGAGCTCACCAATCTCACGCCGTATTCGGCCAAGTACGCGGGCTATCCGATCACGAAGGGCAAGCTCAACGTCGACTTGCATTACCAGCTCTCGAACGACCAGCTCACGGCGAACAACCATCTGTTCATCGACCAGCTCACGTTCGGCGACCACGTCGAGAACGACACCGCCACCAAGCTGCCCGTGCGTCTGGCGATTTCGCTGCTCAAGAACCGGCGCGGCGAGATCGACGTGAACATTCCGGTGTCGGGCTCGCTCTCGAACCCCGAGTTCAGCCTCGGCGGCCTGATCTGGCGTGCGGTGCTCAACCTGATCGCGAAGGCCGTGACCGCGCCGTTCTCGCTGCTCGCCAACGCGTTCGGCGGCGGCGGAGAAGAGCTCGGCTATGTGGAATTCGAGCCGGGCTCGGCCAGGCTCTCCGACGCCGACAACAAGAAGCTCGACACGATCGCGAAGGCGCTCGACGACAAACCCTCGATCAAGATCGACCTGATCGGCCGCGTCGACCCGGCCGTGGACACGCCCGCGCTGCGCGAGAAGTATGTGGACCGCCTCGTGCGCAGGCAGAAGGTGAAGGACACCGTGGGCAACGGCGAGAGCGTGGATATCTCGCAGGTGCAGGTCGATCCGAAGGAGTACGAGAAATACCTCACCAAGGCCTATAAGGACGCCGACTTCAAGAAGCCGCGCAACATGGTGGGCTTCACGAAGACGCTGCCCGTCGACGACATGAAGCAGGCGCTCGCCGAGCACGCGCCGGTGGACGACGTCACGCTGCGCGACCTCGCGCAACGGCGCGCGCAGGCCGTGCAGCAGTACTTCGAAGGCAAGGTCGACTCGAGCCGCGTGTTCGTGGTGGCGCCCAAGCTTGACGCAAAGGGCATCAACGACAAGGGCGCGACCACGCGCGTGGACTTCGGGCTGAAATGAGGGCCCGCATGCGGGGCGTGTTTTCCATGCCCCGCAGGTGCTTGTCACGCCGCGCGCGTGCGCGCGCGCGGCGTGCTCTTCGCACCGAACGCATGTTCCTCGATCACGCGCGCGAGCGTGGCGAACGCCGGCGCAATATGCTCCTGCGCGACACACGCATAACCTGTTAGCAATCCTTTGCGTTGCTGCTTGCCGAGGTAATACGACGCCAGCGGCCGCACGATCACGCCTGCCTCATACGAAGCCGCGGTCACCACGCGGTCGTCGCAATGATCGGGCAGACCCAGCACGAAGTGCAGCCCTGCTTCGTCGCCCATGACGGGCAGCGCGTCGCCGAAGCGCTGCGTCACGGCGTCGATCAGCAGTTGCCGCCGCTCACCGTAGAGCGTGCGCATGCGGCGCACGTGCGAGGTGAGATAGCCGTCCATGATGAATTCGGCGAGCACGGCTTGCTGGATCAGCTGGCCTTCCCGATAGAGCTCGGACACCCCGGTGCGGAACACCTCCACGAGCCGCTCGGGCACGACCATATAGCCCACGCGCAAGCCCGGAAACAGCAGCTTGCCGAGGCTGCCCACATAGATCACCCGGTCCGATTCGTCGAGCCCCTGCAGCGAGGCAAGCGGCCGGCTGCCGTAGCGGAACTCGCTGTCGTAGTCGTCCTCGATGATCCACACCTTGTGCTGGCGCGCGTATTCGAGCAGCGTGCGGCGGCGCGCGAGGCTCATCACCATGCCGAGCGGGTACTGGTGCGATGGCGTGACGAGCGCGATGCGCGGCGGATGGCGCAGGTCCGATTCGCGCGGATTGAGTCCTTCGTTATCCACAGGAATCGGCGCGAGCTTGATGCCCGAGGCTTGCAGCACGCTGCGCGCGCCCCAGTAGCACGGCTCCTCCACCCAGGCGCGGTCGCCGATGTCGGCGAGCAGGCGCACCGCAAGATCAATCGACTGATGAATGCCGGTCGTGATGATGATCTGGTCGGGCGAGCAGCGCACCGAACGCGCCACGCGCAAGTAGTCGGAGAGTGCGCGGCGCAAGGGCCGATAGCCGCCACCCGGCGCATAGGTGAGCAGCTCCGGGTTCACCGATTTCCAGAGCCGCGATTGCAGGCGGCTCCAGGTGCGCGAGGGAAACTCGGCCACGTCCGGCACGCCGGGCATGAACGCGCCCCATTGCCGGGCCGAGACGCCGGCCTCGTCGATGAGACGCTTCCCGCGCATCGACATGTCGCCGCGCGGGCCGGGCTCCGGCGCGGCGCGGTCAACGCGCAGCGGGGTGCCAGGGCGCGCGCCCACGGCGGCCGTGTCGGGGCGCGTGTCCGCGACGTAGGTGCCGCTGCCGGTGCTCGAAAGCACGTAGCCTTCTGCGCTCAGTTGGTCGTAGACGTGCAGCACCGTGTTGCGCGCGATGCCGAGGTCGCCCGCGAGCAGGCGCGAGCTGGGCAGCTTCGTGCCGGGCGCCAGCCGGCCGGTCAGGATGGCCTGCTGCATCAGTTGCAGCAACTGGCGGTAGACCGGCTCCGCCGAGGCTTTGTCGAGTTGTGCTGCGAGCCAGTCGGACAGGATGACCATGGCAAAAGTGGTTCCATCGATAATAATGAAATGGCTCCATTCAATAGAGCCTTGAGCGTCTATAGTAATCCGACGTCAGATTCGGCTAATTTTTTTTCGTGTGAGAATAAATTGAGCCGCGCCGGGAGTGCTGAAGCATTCACTCCGGTCGACATAGGAGACAAGACGATGAAGACATCGGAGGCGATCGTCAGCTTTCGGGGCGTGCGCAAGACGTACGACGGCGAGACGCTGGTGGTCAAGCAACTCGATCTGGACATCTACCACGGCGAGTTTTTGACGCTGCTCGGGCCGTCCGGCTCCGGCAAGACCACCTGCCTGATGATGCTGGCGGGCTTCGAATTTCCCACTGGCGGCGAGATCCGCCTCGAAGGCAAGCTGCTCAACAACGTGCCGCCGCACAAGCGCGACATCGGCATGGTGTTTCAGAACTACGCGCTGTTTCCGCACATGACCGTCGAGCAGAACGTGGCGTATCCGCTCGGCGTGCGCAAGGTGCCCATGGCCGAGCGCGCCGCGCGCGTGAACGATGCGCTCAAGATGGTGCGCATGGAGGGCTTCGCCAAGCGCTATCCCGCCCAACTCTCGGGCGGCCAGCAGCAGCGCATCGCGCTGGCCCGCGCGCTCGTGTTCCAGCCGAAGCTCGTGCTCATGGACGAGCCGCTCGGCGCGCTCGACAAGCAGCTGCGCGAACATATGCAGTACGAACTGAAGTCGCTCCATGAAAAGCTCGGGGTCACGTTCGTCTACGTCACGCACGACCAGGGCGAGGCGCTCACGATGTCCGACCGCGTGGCGGTGTTCGACAAGGGCATCGTGCAGCAGCTCGATACCGTGGACCGCCTCTACGAATCGCCGTGCAACGAGTTCGTGGCGAACTTCATCGGCGACAGCAACCGGCTGCGCGGCAAGATCGCCGCGGTGGAAGGCGAATTCTGCGAAATCCATCTCGCCGACGGCACGCGCCTGAAAGGCCGCAACGTGGCGGGCGCGCAGGCGGGCGCGGATGCGGTCGCCTGCATCCGGCCCGAACGCATGAAGCTCTCGTCCCAAGCCGGCGGCAACGGCGCGAACGCGCTCGCGGGCGAGGCGCGCAGCCTCATCTATTTCGGCGACCACGTGCGCATGCGCTGCGGTCTGCCTCACCAGGACGAGTGCTTCGTGAAGGTGCCGCTCGGCACCGAGGCGCTCGAAGCCTTCGCGCCCGGCCAGCCGGTCGCGCTCGAGTTCGCGCCAGAGCATCTGCGCATCTTCGCGTGACGGCACGAAGCATCCACCGCAGGTAGCGCCGATGCGCGCGAAAACAAACCATCCAGGAGAAGGGGACTACACCATGAAGCAAATCGGCAATTTGCGCGTTGCAGCGGCGGCGGCCGCGTTCGCACTCTCGTGTGGCGTGGCGCACGCCGCGGAACTCACGGTCGTGAATTTCGGCGGCGCGAACGGCGACGCGCAGAAGGCGGCCTTCAACGAGCCGTTCCAGACGCAGACCGGCAACAAGGTCACGGTGGTCGAGTACAACGGCGAGCAGGCCAAGGTCAAGGCCATGGTCGAGGCGAAGCATGTGAACTGGGACGTGGTCGAAGTGGAGACCGGCGACATCGCGCGCGGCTGCGACGAAGGCCTCTACGAGAAGCTCGACTGGGCGAAGCTCGGCAATAAGGCCGATTACCTGAAGGCGGCGGTGCAGCCGTGCGGCGCGGGCTTTTTCGTGTGGTCCACGGCGCTCGCCTATAACGCCGACAAGCTGAAGACGGCGCCCGCAAGCTGGGCCGATTTCTGGGACGTGAAGAAATTCCCGGGCAAGCGCGGCATGCGCAAGGGCGCGCGCTACAACCTCGAATTCGCGCTGATGGCCGACGGCGTGGCGCCGCAGGACGTCTACAAGGTGCTCGCGACGAAGGCCGGCCAGGACCGCGCGTTCAAGAAGCTCGACGAACTCAAGCCCAACATTCAGTGGTGGGAAGCGGGCGCGCAGCCGCCGCAGTTCCTCGTGGCGGGCGACGTGGTGATGTCGACGGCCTATAACGGGCGCATCGATGCCGCGCAGCGCGAAGGCAAGAACCTCAAGGTCGTGTGGAACGGCAGCATTTACGACCTCGATTACTGGGCGATTCCGAAGGGCTCGCCGAACAAGGCGCAGGCCATGCAGTACATCGCGTACACGCTGTCGTCGAAGCCGCAGCAGGACTATGCGAAGCACATCGCTTACGGTCCGGTGAACGCAGCGGCGATCAAGGCGCTCGACGAAAAGACGCTCGAAAACCTGCCGAATTCGCCGAAGAACGGCAAGACCGCGATCCAGGAGAACCTCACGTTCTGGACCGACCACGGCGACGAACTCGAGCAGCGCTTCGGCTCTTGGGCCGCGAAGTAAGCGGGGACGAGGCGATAACGGAGGCAGGCCGCACGCGCCCTCCCATGCGGGGGCGGTGCGTGTGGTATGGCGCCTCGGGGCGAGCGCTTCCGGGGTGACCGCAGGAGACTGAGTTGACATCCATGACGACCGCGAAACACGCAGCCGATGAATCACGCAACAGCGCAAGCAGCAGCGCAGCAGACGCAAGCGAGCCGGTTGCGCGCCTGAAACGCGAACTGCGCCTCGCGCAGGCCAGAAAGCGCACGATGGCGCTCTTGCTGATTGCGCCGCTGGCGATCTTCTTGCTGCTGATTTTCGTCGTGCCGATCGCGGCGCTGCTCACGCGCGCCGTGCAGAATCCCGAGGTGGCGACCGCGCTGCCGCATACCGTTGCGGCGCTGAGCAGCTGGGACCGCAAGAGCGCACCGCCCGACGCGGCCTACGCGGCACTCGCGCAAGATCTCACGGCGGTGCAGGACGGCGACGCCATGGGCGCGCTCGCCCGCCGCCTGAACGTCGAGATCGCGGGCTATCGCTCGCTCGTGGCGAAGACGGCGCGCGCCATGC
Source organism: Paraburkholderia sp. A3BS-1L (assembly GCF_051125215.1). Classification (NCBI taxonomy): domain Bacteria; kingdom Pseudomonadati; phylum Pseudomonadota; class Betaproteobacteria; order Burkholderiales; family Burkholderiaceae; genus Paraburkholderia; species Paraburkholderia sp. A3BS-1L. The sequence continues at coordinate 453,609 of NZ_CP120443.1, forward strand.
CGCTCGCCGACGACGACGGCCATCCGCTCAAGCTCACGCCAGCGCAAACGCGCGCCAAAATCGTCGAGCTCGACGACCGCTGGAACGACGTGACGTACTGGCAGGCCATTGCGAAGAACAGTGGCCGCTACTCGCCGTTCTATCTGCTGGCCTCGCTCGATCACAAGCAGGATGCGTTCGGCAGCATCGTTCCCGCCGACCCCGACCAGCAGATCTATCTCGCCGTGTTCGGCCGCACCTTCGTGATCAGCGTGTTCGTGACACTGTTTACGCTCGCGCTCGGCTATCCTCTCGCGTACTGGATTTCGACGCTGCCCGAGCGGCGCGCCAATCTCGTGATGATCCTCGTGCTGATTCCGTTCTGGACATCGATTCTCGTGCGCGTGGCTGCGTGGATCGTCATTCTGCAGAGCGAAGGACTGGTCAACAAGGCGCTGATCGGCACCGGCATCATATCCACACCGCTCACGCTGCTTTTCAATCGCGTGGGGGTGTACATCTCCATGACGCACATTCTGCTGCCCTTCATGGTGCTGCCGCTCTATAGCGTGATGAAGTCGATCCCGCCCACCTACCAGCGTGCGGCGGTCTCGCTCGGCAGCCATCCGTTCGCGGCGTTCTGGCGCGTGTACGTGCCGCAGACCTATCCGGGCATCGGCGCGGGTGTGCTGCTGGTCTTCATCCTCTCGATCGGCTACTACATCACGCCGGCGCTGCTCGGCGGTCCCGCCGACCAGATGGTGAGCTATTACGTGGCGTACTTCACGAACGTGTCGATCAACTGGGGCATGGCATGCTCGCTCGGCGCGCTCCTGCTCGCGGCGACCACCGTGCTGTATTTCGTCTATGGGCGCTTCACGCGCACGCAACTGAGCCTCGGCTAACGGAGGCAACCGACATGAAATTCGCCAAGCCTCTGTTTGCGCCGCATACCTCGGCCATCGAACGCGTATGGTATTTCACGCTGCGCGGGCTCGCCGTGCTCACGCTGCTCTATCTGATCCTGCCGGTGCTCGCGATCGTGCCGCTGTCGTTTTCGTCGAGCACGTTTCTCGTCTACCCGATTCCGGGCTGGTCGATGCGCTGGTATCAGAACCTCGTGATGTCCGACGAGTGGCGCATGGCCGCGAAGAACAGCTTCATCGTCGGGCCGGCGGCGACGCTGGTGGCGACGGTGCTCGGCACGCTTGCGGCCATCGGCATCACGAAGGCGGATTTTCGCGGCAAGGCCGTGCTGATGGCCGTGCTCATCTCGCCGATGATCGTGCCCGTGGTGGTGGTGGGCGTGGGCATGTATCTGTTTTTCGCGCCGCTCGGGCTCGCCAATACCTATCTGGGCCTGATTCTCGCGCATGCGTCGCTGGGCGTGCCGTTCGTGGTGACGACGGTGTCGGCCACGTTGCAGGGCTTCAACTACAACCTCGTGCGCGCGAGTCTTTCGCTCGGTGCGAATCCCGTTTCGACGTTCTTCCGCATCACGCTGCCCGTGATCGCGCCCGGCGTGATTTCGGGCGCGCTGTTCGCGTTCGCGACGTCGTTCGACGAGGTGGTGGTGACGCTCTTTCTTGCGGGCGCCGATCAGACGACGCTGCCGCGCCAGATGTTCACGGGCATTCGCGAGAACATCAGCCCGACGATCGCTGCGCTCGCAACGATCCTGATCGTGTTTTCGACGGGCCTGTTGCTGGCGCTCGAATGGCTGCGCGGCAGGAATGCGGCGCGCGCGGTGAAGGCTTGAGGCGGCTTGAGGTGGCCTGATTGTGGCCTGAAGTGCAAAGCGGCGCATGCGCCGCTTTTTTAGGGGGGCTTCGTGGATTTCCGGGCCAGGCTCTGTTCGACCCGCTGCCGTCATTCGGGTGCAGCGCTGCCAACGACTGCTCCTGGAGCAGGGCCGCCGCTCGCTTGCCTGCACGACAACTTTGGCTCAGTACAGCTTCCTCGGTGGCAATGACCGTTTGATCTGTTTTCTGAGTCGGGCTACAGCGGCGGCCTTCTTTCGTTTGCGTTTCGCAGTCGGTGTTTCATAAGCCGTTCTGGCCCGCAGTTCCTTTATCAAGCCGGTGCTCTCGATCGAGCGTCGGAAGCGGCGCAGCGCGACTTCCACCGGTTCGTTCAGTTTGGGGGTTACAGTAGTCAAATGTCTTCCTGGTTGTGAGTTTGCGCCGTGAATCGTCCGGACGTGCGCGACGGAGTTTGCGGCCTTGTTTCCTTTCAGCCAAAGCGCACGTCCAGCCATTCCTGCGCCCATTTTTTCGCATAGGCAATGGCGTCCTCGCGCATGTCGAAGCCCGCGAGATCACCACTTAGATGAATGTCGTACTTGCTCCCGTCCGCACGGCTGGTGCTGATGCGGGCATGGGCCATGTATTCGCCGTCGGCCCTGCGTGGCGTCGGGTCGATAATGAATCGCGTCGAATTGAAGCGCACTGTCTTTCCTTGTTTGGTTGCCGCGCGACCAGGATCGTTGCGCCAGCTTCGCGTGGATGGATGGGATGTGTCACGCGTTCAACAGGGCCTGTAGCGAGGTGCGAATCACAACACCAAATCAAGGATGTTCGTGTCTTGGGAACACGTATCGATGAGGTGTTCCGCATAGGCAGTCGAAGCACGCCGCGCGTCTCCGGCGCTCTGGAAGGGCTTCGTCACCACAAGCCGGAATACGCGGCTGCGGGGCGCTTCCCCTGAGCTTCCCGGCGCCTGGATACGCACGGCAGCGTCGAATCCTTCGTCGTAGTTATGCCCATTGCCGGGCTCGGTGGCACGATGCGGATAGACGAGTGGATAAACTTCCAGTCCACGGTAGAGACGGAATCCGGTTGTCATGAAATACCTTTGAAGCCGCGTCAACACGCGACGAATCGGGAAAAGGGCGTGAGCGACTGAGTTCAGTCTTCACATGATCGGCCGCGTTGTTCGGCCTGTGATGAATGAGCGGCCCGATTCCGTTGGAAAGGGTGACTGGAGAGGCGCAGAGAGGGGCTGTGGGTCAATCAACGCTTTCATCCTACACCCATTGCCCGATTTGTACAGCGAATGTTTTCCTGCCCCCGCTACTGTTACGAGCCGGTAGCCTGGATCGACTGCGGGTATGCGCATAGCGCCGTATCGCAGCCGACGTTCGCTTGGCACCGTGTCAACGACGGCGAAATGCGGCGAAACCGTGTCGCCTTTAACCGCGCGTGTCGACCCAGTTGCGCGCCCAGCGTGTCGAGTGCTGCAGAGCCTGCTCTTCACTCGCGAAGTAATCGAGCGAATAAAACTGGTAGCGGCCTTCGGCGCGCGCGCTATTGATGCGCTCGAGCAGCAGGTTGGACGAAAAACTACCGTCGGGCAAACGATGCGCCGAGGGTTGGACGGCATAGCCGTTGTATTGTTGAATTTGTTTATTACGCATTTTAATTTTAATGATGTTCGAGTGCGCGCATGCCGTGTGAAATATGCAGGGGCACGCCGATTCAAAGCCATGGCGAGCTGAATCTGAAGCAGTCGGAAAGCAAAAAATGGCGTTGAAGCCTGAGGGGGGAATGATCAACAACGAGGCGTATGGGGCTTGGCGAGCTGCTGAATGAACAGGTGCAGCTAAGCGCAATCGCGCCGGATTCAGGAGACCAAGCTCCGCGAGGATGTCGCTATAACCCGGCGTCCATCGCGGGAGACCGGGCCCTTCAAACTTTACATCGGCTTGATGCTAGCCGCTTGCAGACCCTTCGGGCCTCGCTTCGTTTCGAAGCTCACCTTTTGATTTTCAGCCAGCGTCTTGAATCCGTCGCCCCTGATTTCGGAGAAATGAGCGAAGAGGTCGTCGCCGCCCTTATCCGGCGTGATGAAGCCAAAGCCTTTGCTGTCGTTGAACCACTTAACGGTACCGGTATCCATAAAAAATCCTTGAGGAAAACTACGAAGAATTACTCTGTTAAAGAGTGGGTGAAGCTTCAAGGAGGGAGAGGACAACGAATACCGCGGAGGAGCGAGCAATTGATGAACAGCAGTCGAACTTCTTGAACTTCAGCTGGCACAGTACCCGCTGGGTGCTGCCAGCGTCAATACTTATCTTGTAACTGTTTCACCCGGCGGTCGGTTGTGCAGCCCGAGCGATGCGGCCTGTCGGGCTGCGCACCGTTGCCTGGTAAGGCGCACAGGTTAGACATAAGGTGGGGACAGACACAAGCTTAGGGCGGCACCGCACTTGCTGTGGCGGGGTCGAAAAAGGTGAATTGCGCAACGTTCCCCTAAATTCGTATCAGAGCCGCGTATGACCGGCCGTGTACAAAGCGCAACCGACGCCGGGATGTCTGCTGAGTTTCAGGTGAAGGGCGCGTCATGGCCGACCCCAGGCCGTCCGCAACCGCTTTCCCCCGCAAATCCACGAAGAGCTCTTTTTCGCGCCAGCACTAACGCGCGGCCTAATCGGGCAGCGCCGCGCCGCCCAGCGCCTGATAGAGCGCTGCCGTATCCGTGAGCCGCGTGGCCTGCGCACGCGTGCGATCGAGCGCGGTTTGCAGCGCCTGGCGTTGCGCGTCGATCAGATCGAATTCGCTCACGCCGCCCGCAGCGTAGCGATCATGCGCGATCGAGGCGTTGGCTTGCGCTTCGTGCGCGGCGTCGTCGCGGGTTTGCAGTTCCAGCGCGTCGTCCTGCAGCGCGTGCAGCGTGTCGGCGACTTGCTGGAGCGCTTGCAGCACCGTCTGCTTATAGTCCGCGAACGCGGCCTCATAGGCGGCTTGCGCCGCACGCCGCTTCGCGCGCAACTCGCCGCCATGAAAGATCGGCTGCGTGAGGCCAAATCCCACGTTCCAGATGTTGAGCCCCGTTATCACGTCTTCGATGCGCGTGCGTTCCGAGCCCGCGCCCGCCGAAATCGAAATCTGTGGAAACAGGTTGGCTGTCGCCACGCCCACGTTCGCACTGGCGTGATGCAATAGCGCCTCGGATGCGCGAATGTCGGGGCGCTCGCGTGCGAGCGTGGAAGGCAACGTGAGCGCGAGCGTTTCGGGCAGCGGCAACGCGTCGAGGGTGAGCGCGTCGAGTTGCGGCGCGAAGGCCGAACTCGATGGCCCCACGCCTAGCAGGATGGCGAGCAGATGATCGGTCTGGGCCAGCTGCGTGGTGAGCGGCGCAAGTGTTGCGCGCGTTTGCGCGAGCAGCGTGCGCTGGCTGTGCACGTCGAGCCGCGCGACGCCGCCGGCCGCGAGTCGTGCTTCCATGATCGATAATTGCCGCGTTTGCGCGACGATCAATCGCTGCGTGAGGTCGATTTCGCTACGCAGCGCGGCCCGCCGGATTGCCGTGGCGACCACATTGCCCGCCACGGTGAGCTTCGCCGCCTCAAGTTCGTATTCCTGATAATTGACTTGCGCGAGCGTGGCTTCGAGTGCGCGGCGGTTGGCGCCGAACAGGTCGAACACATACGAGACGCTGACCGAGGCGTTGTAAAGCGTGAACGGTGCCGGACTCGCCACCTGGGTGATGCCGAAGGCAGCTAGATTGATCTTCTGGCGCGTGCCGGAGAGCTTCAGGTCGACGGCCGGATACAGCGCCGCGCCCGCTTGCGCGTTGTAATTCTCGCGCGCCTCGACGAGCTTCGCGCGTGCGGAATCGAGCGTCGGGCTGGCGTGCAGCGCTTCGTCCACGAGACTGTCGAGCGCGGGGCTGCCGAATTGCTTCCACCAGGCGCGCGGCGCGTGTTCGGTGGCTGCGAAAGTTTGCGCGGCACCGCCGGGTCCCGGCGCGCCGGCCGTGGCGTCGGGCAGCGGCGTGCGCGTGTAGTCGGGGTCCTGCGGTGCTGCGGGAGCGTGAAAGTCAGGGCCGACCGTGCAGCCCGCGAGTGCGGCTGCCAGCAGCAGTGACAAAAGCGATGACAAGGGCGATGACAAAGGCGATGACACGGGCGATGACAAAGGCGATGACAAAGGCGATGACAAAGGCGATGACAAAGGCGATGACAAAGGCGATGACAAAGGCGATGACAAGGGCGTTGGAGTATGGCGTTTCATCATCGCGCTCCTAGTCCAGCGTGCGCCGGTAGAAGCGCACCGCGATCGCCATCACGACTGCCGCGAACACGGCGAGCGGCCACACGGAAGGCCACAAGTCAGCCCAGCCGTTGCCCTTGAGCAGAATGCCGCGCACGAGCCGGTTGAAGTAGGTGAGCGGCAGCAGGTTGCCGATCCATTGCGCCCAGCGTGGCATGCCCGCAAAGGGAAACATGAAGCCTGAGAGCAGCAGGTTCGGCAGGAAGTAGAACACGGCGAGCTGCATGGCCTGCAACTGGTTCTGCGCGAGCGACGAGAGCGTGATGCCCACCGTGAGATTCGCTGCGATGAACAGCAGCGCCGAGAGATAGAGCGCCACGAGACCGCCCTCGAATGGCACGTCGAACACGAAGCGCGCGGCGAGCACGATGATGGTCGCCTGCACGAGGCCGATCGCCACGTACGGGACGATCTTGCCCGTCATCACCTCGATGGGCAGCACGGGCATGGCGAGCAGGTTTTCCATCGTGCCCCGTTCGCGTTCGCGCGTGATGGCGAGACCGGTCATCATCACCATCGTCAGCGTGAGGATCACGCCCATGAGGCCCGGCACGACGTTGTATTGCGTGATGCCCTCGGGGTTGTAGAGGCGGTGGACCTGCACGTCGAAGGCAGCGGGCGCGCCGTTCAGGTGCGCGAGCGGGCCGGTCAGGTCCTTCGCGGCCACGGGGGCGATGAGGCCGGGCAACGCGGCCAGCGCAGTGGTGATGGCGGTGGGATCGGTGGCGTCCGCTTCCACTAGCAGCGAGGGCCGCTCGCCGCGCAGCAGGCGCCGCGAAAAATCCACGGGAATGCTCAGCACGAACTGCACGCTGCCGCGCGCGAGCGCATGCCGCGCGGAGGCCTCGTCGGGCAGCGTCTCGACCACGTCGAAGTAAGCCGAATTCTTCATGCCTGCCACGAAGCTGCGCGAGAAAGGGCTGTCTTCGGCCACCACGATGGCGGTCGGCAAGTGCTTCGGATCGGTGTTGATCGCATAGCCGAACAGCGTGAGCTGCATGATCGGCAAGCCGACGATCATCGCGAAGGTCACGCGGTCGCGTTTGAGCTGCAGGAACTCCTTGAGCACGATGCTCCACCAGCGCGACACGGAGAACGCGAGGTTCAGCTTCAGCATCAGGCCTTGCCTCCGTAGTTGTCGCGCGTCTGGCTCATCAGATGGATAAAGACATCCTCCAAACCGGTTTCAATACGTTGTGCACGCAACGATGTGCCGGCGCTCACGTGCTCGATCGAGGCCGCGAGCGCCGCGTGGTCGCGGCCGCTCGCGTGCAGCACGGGGCCGAACACCACCGTTTGATCGACGCCCGGCATGGTGCGCAATTGCGTCGAGAGCGCAGTGAGCTGATCGCCGTGAATCGCCCACGTTTCGAGGTCTTGCGAGGCGATCACTTCGGCGGCGGTACCCTGCGCGAGCAGCTTGCCGTACGCGATATACGCGAGCTTGTGGCAGCGCTCGGCTTCGTCCATGTAGTGCGTGCTCACGAGCACGGAGATGCCGCGCGCGGCGAGCCGGTGCAGTTCTTCCCAGAAGTCGCGCCGCGCGTTGGGATCGACCCCTGCCGTTGGTTCGTCGAGCAGCAGAAGCAGCGGCTCGTGCAGCATGCAGGCGGCAAGCGCGAGACGCTGCTTCCAGCCGCCCGAGAGCGCGCCGGTGAGCTGGTTCGCGCGGCTTTCGAGGCCGAGCGATTCGATCGCGCGGTCGACGCATTCGCGCCGCCGCGGCATGCGGTAGATGCGCGCGACGAAGTCGAGATTCTCGCGGATCGTCAGATCGTCCCAGTACGAGAAGCGCTGCGTCATGTAGCCCACGCGCCGCTTGATCTCTTCGCTCTCGCGCACGATGTCGTAGCCGAGGCAGGTGCCCGAGCCCGAATCGGGCGTGAGCAGGCCGCACATGAGGCGGATCGAGGTGGTCTTGCCGCTGCCGTTGGGCCCGAGAAAGCCGAAGATCTCACCCCGCGCGACGCGCAGCGAGACGTCGTTGACCACGTGCTTGTCGCCGAAATGCTTGTTGAGATTGCGCACGTCGATGGCGTAGCGCGGCCCGTCGCCCGTGTCCGCGCCCGTTGCGCTGGTTGTGCTCATTGCAGCCGCACCTCCACCGGCTGGCCCGGATGGAGCTTCGCGGCGTCTTGCGTGGCCGGATGCGCCTCGATCATGAACACGAGCTTCGCGCGTTGCTCGTTGCTGTAGATGACGGGCGGCGTGTACTCGGCGGCGTTCGAAACCCAGGTGATGGTGGCGGGCACGTCGGCGGCGCAGCCATCGCAGTGCACGAGAATCTTGCGCCCCGGCGCGAGCGAGCCCACCACGGTTTCGGGCACGAAAAAGCGCAGCTTGACGTTTTGCGGCGGCAGCATCTGCACGACCGGGCTGCCGGCCTGCACCCATTCGCCCACGCGATAGAGCGTGTCGTAAACGAGCCCCGCGCCGGGCGCGGTCACGCGCTTCTGATCGAGCTTCCACTGCGCCTGGGCGAGCGTGGCCTGCGCCGCCTCGACATCGGCGGCCTGCGCCGCGATCTGCGCCACGCGCCCGGGCAGGTTCGCGACGCGCACCTGATTCTGCAACTCGCGCACCTGCGCGGCGCTCGATGCGGCCTGCGCGCGCGAGTCGTCGAGCTGCGCCTGCGAGATGCCGCCTGCGCGCAACTGCGCCTCATCGCGCGCGAGCTGGAGCGCCGCCTTGCGCGCGGTGGCCTCGGCCTGGGCGAGCTGCGCTTCGGTCACGCGCACTTCGGGCGGACGCTTGCCGGTTTGCAGATCGTCGAGCTGCGCCTGCGCGGCGGCGAGGCGGTGGCGCGCTTCATCGCGCGCAGCGGTTTCGTCGACGGCTTCGAGCGCGAATACGGGCGCCGAGGCAGCGACGGCCTGGCCGCGCTGCACGGCGAGCTTCGCGAGCGTGCCCGATTGCGAGGACGCGAGATAAACATATTCACCTTCGACGTAGCCTTGCCAGACCGGCGCTTCGTGGCGCGAGCACGCACCGAGAGCGCCCAGGCCAACGAGGCCAACAAGGCCGACGATGGCTGCGCGAAGCGGCAAGCGGTTGCAGCGCGAGGCGCGCGCAGGTTCGATCTGTCCGCTCATGGCGCACTTCCTGTGGTATTTCCAGCAGCATTCGCGGGCACCCGCATGGCGCCCGCGAGCAGCGCGGTGACATGGCGGCGCAGCGCTTCGCGCTCGACCTTTGGCAGGCCGCGCGTGTTTTGCCAGAGCCTCGCGGTCGCGAGCGGCAGCATGACGAGCGCGAGGATCGACATGAACAGCAGCGGCGCTTCCAGCGCCGGGTTCACGGTGCCCTCGCGCTGCGCAGAACCGATATGCATGACGAATCGTTGCAGTTGTTCGACGGGCAGGCGCTTGAGCATGCGCTCGCGCAACAGGCCGCCTTCGTTGACGATTTCGCGCAGCCATAGCGGCGGCAGCCACGGCAGGTGCTCGGTGACTTCGAAGAGCCTTGCGACGAGTTCCTGTACGAGCGCGTGCGGGTCGGCTGCGGCTTCGCTATCCGCGCTGCCCCACACATAGGCAATGGAGCGCGCGATGCGCTCTTCGACGACGGCGTCGAGCAGCTTTTCCCGATTGGTGAAGTAGTAGTGAACCATGGCCGACGTGACGCCCGCCGCGGCGGCGATTTGCGCCATGGTCGTAGCGGCAATGCCTTGTTCGGCGAAGAGTTGCGTCGCGCAGGCCAGCAGCCGCTCGCGCACGTCGAGGTCGGTATCGGCGCGGCGGCGCCCGCGAGGCTTGCGGCTTCCGGCCGTGGCGGGCGAGGGAGGCGAGGGAGGCGAGGCCGGCATCGAGCGACGTGGATTCATTGGTCCAGTCTAATTCACGCGTTAGTTAGATTCAAATGCGCGCGATGCGGGTTAACGATTGTCAGTCGGGCGACGTCCTTTCAGACCTTTCCTATACACAAAGGTGGGGTGGTCATTCAGGCTGTCATTCTCGTACCGAAAGGTGCATCCGATCACGCCCCTAAAAATGGAAGAAAAAATGAAGCGCATCGTGGTTATCGACGATCACCCCATCGTCCTCAAGATGCTTGCGAACGTTTTGCACACCGAATATGAACTGGTGGGCGAGTGCAGCGACGGGGAAGAAGGTTTGCGCATCGTGCAGGAATTGCAGCCTGATCTCGTCATCCTCGATCTCGAATTGCCGAAACTGGACGGGCTCTCGGTCATTCGCGGCATCCGCGCCCGGCAATCCGCCACGCGCGTTCTCGTGCTCTCCGCGAAGCCCGAGCAGGTCATGGCGAATCACACCCGCATCGCGGGCGCGAACGGTTACGTGAGCAAGAGCCGTGGCGTGGAGGAGTTGTGCGGCGTGGTGAAGGCGGTGCTGCTCGGGTACGACTGCTTTCCGGCAGGCAGTTGCGGCGGCGGCCGCGATGTGGCGCTCAACGGGCTCTCGCCGCGCGAAGTGGAAGTGCTGCAATATCTCGCGCGCGGCATGAGCAACAAGGGCGTGGCGGCGCGGCTCGGGCTCTCCGACAAGACGGTCAGCACCTACAAGACGCGCGTGCTCGACAAGCTCGGTGTTTCGTCGCTGGCGGCGCTGATCGAATTTGCCACCTTGAACAAGCTTATCGATTGAAGCCGGGGCAAAAAGAGCCCCAGCCGCGAACGGCCGGGGTAATGAGAATACACCGTGCGCTCCTGGGAACGAAACGCCCCATAACGTTACCTACCGGCTGCGTGCGAAGCAACGCGCTCACATTACGCGTCGTTACTGTCGCGAGGCTTTCGGCGCAGATCCGCTTAAGTTAATTCGCATGTCGAATTAAATGGCGGGGAATATGATGCGGGGCGGGTGTCAGGTTCCGCGTCGATCAAATCAGTAGCGCGGCGGCGGGGGCGGGCGATGATCGTCGTAACGCATCTCGTGACGGTCGCCATGCCAGCCCGGAGGGCCCGGGTCGTGCGGATGATGGTGCATCCATGCGTCACGTTCCCAGTAGCGGTGGCCGTCCCAGTAACGGTCTTCGTGCCAGCCGATCGACACTCGCGCATCCACCGGCACCATGCGCGGCCCATCATGATGCGGCGCGTATTGGGCAAAGGCGCTCGATGCGCTCATCAGCGCACCGCCTGCGAGCAGCGCGGCGGCGAGAACTCGGGCGGGGGTTTTCCAGCGCGTCGTATTCATATGCGTTCCTCCTTTTTGGGTACGTCGTCATGCATTGCGTTGCATTCGACATGAAGCCCAGCTTATAGGGGACAAGGCGATGAATACGTGAGCACTTGTAATGTTTCATTTCGAGCGGTCTGCCGCACGAAAACTGCGCGTTTTATAATCGGCTCTTGATGCGTAACGGATTACCGCGGGTTTCTGAAGATTGCCAAAGCAATTTCACGGACGCGGTTGTCAAGAGCCGTAACATAAAGACGGCAAGGCGGGCGCACGAAGCCCGCCGGTTGCCGTGGACTATTTCTTCATATCGATTGCGCTTTTCGACCCCACCTGCGCGCGCAATTCGTATTTCTGGATCTTGCCCGTTGCGGTGCGCGGCAACTCGCCGAACTTCACGACGCGCGGAACCTTGTAAGCCGCGAGAAAGAGCCTGCAATGCGCGATGATCTCCTCGGTCGTTGCGCTCGCACCTTCCCGCAGTTCGACGAATGCGCACGGCACTTCGCCCCACTTCGCGTCGGGCATCGCCACGACCGCCGCGAGCGCGACCGCGGGATGGCGATACAGCGTGTCTTCCACCTCGATGCTCGAAATATTCTCGCCGCCCGAGATGATGATGTCCTTGCTGCGGTCGGTGATGCGCACATAGCCGTCGGGGGTCATCACGCCGAGATCGCCGGTATGGAACCAGCCGCCGCGAAACGCTTCTTCCGTCGCGCGCTCGTTCTTCAGATAGCCCTTCATGCAGATGTTGCCGCGAAACATGATTTCGCCGAGCGTTTCGCCGTCGTTCGGCACGGGCTCCATCGTTTCGGGATTGCGCACGCTGATGCCGCTTTGCAGGTGATAGCGCACGCCCTGGCGCGCGGCGAGCCGCGCCTGTTCGTCTTCGGGCAGCGCTTTCCAGCTCTCCTGTGTCGCGCACACCGAAGCCGGACCGTAGACCTCGGTGAGCCCGTACACGTGCGTGAGCTCGATGCCGATGGTCTTCATCTTCGCGATCACGGCGGGTGCGGGCGGCGCGCCCGCCACCATCGTGCGCACCGTGTGAGTGATGCCCTCGCGGTATTCGGCGGGGGCGTCGGCGAGCGCACCCTGGACGATGGGCGCGCCGCAATAGTGGGTGACCGCTTCGGAGCGGATCAGCTCGAATACGAGCTTCGCGTCGAACTTGCGCAGGCACACGTTCACGCCCGCGCGCGCCGCCACGGTCCACGCGAAGCACCAGCCGTTGCAATGAAAGAGCGGCAGCGTCCACAGATACACGGCGTGCTTGGGCATATCCCACTCGAGGATATTGCTCACCGCATTCAGATACGCCCCGCGGTGGTGATAGACCACGCCCTTCGGGTCGCCGGTGGTGCCCGAGGTGTAGTTCAGCGCGATGGCGTCCCACTCGTTCGCCGGCAGTTGCCAGGCGAACTCGGGGTCGCCCTGATCGAGAAAGGCCTCGTAGTCGATGCCGCGTGGAAAATGCTCGGGGTCCGCGGGCGCGACATCGGCCACGGTGATGATCTTCAGCGCCGGAAATTCGAGCGCCGCGCGTTGCGCGAGCGTGGCGAACTCGGTATCGACGATAAGCACCTTCGCCTCGCCATGGCGCAGCATGAACAGCATGGTTGCGATATCGAGCCGCGTGTTGAGCGTATTGAGCACGGCGCCCGCCATCGGTACGCCGAAGTGCGCCTCGACCATGGCGGGGATGTTGGGGAGCAGTACCGCGACGGTGTCGCCGCGCGCGACGCCCGAACGCTCGAGCGCGCTCGCGAGACGCCGCGTGCGCGCGTAAGTGTCGCGCCAGTTGCGGCGCACGTTGCCGTGGACCATGGCGAGACGGTCGCCATAGACCTCGGCGGCGCGCGCAATGAAGTCGATCGGTGTGAGCGGGACGTAATTGGCTTCGCGTTGCGCGAGCCCTTCCTCGTACGGGTGCGACATGGTGCTGTCTCCTGATGCGATCCATACAGGGCCCGGAGCGCGGGCCTGTTTCCGGTTTATCGGCTGGTTTGTCGGTATGATTCGCGCTACCGTAGCAGGACGGTGCGGGGGAGTCTGTCGCCGGCGCGACAGAGCATGCCTTCCCCGCGCCACCGATGACCGACCTCCAGGTAATTCAGGTAAGCGCGATGACGCAGCCCATTATCCCTCCGGACCCCATTCCGCCTAAGGACACCGTTGCCACGTTTGCTGCAGGCCGGATCGACCCGGTCAGGATCGACCCGGTCAGGATCGACGCGCGCAATGCGGTCCAGCTCGCGGCGCTGTTCGAGCGCTGCGCATGGTTTCGCACGCTCGCGCCCGAGCACCGCGCATGGGTGCTCGACACCTCGCACGCGCAGGCATGGGCCGCGGGCGCGATCGTGGCTGCTCGCGAAGCGCCGTCCGCATACTGGCTGGGCGTGAGCAGCGGGCTCGTGAAGCTCGCGATCTTCAATGCGTCGGGGCGCGGCTGCACCTTCTCGGGCGTGCCGCATGGCGGCTGGTTCGGCGAGGGCAGCGTGATCAAGCGTGAGCCGCGCAAGTACGACGTGATCGCACTGCAGCCCTCGCTCGTGATGGCGGTGACGGCGGACACGTTTCATCGGCTCATGGACAGCAGCCTGCCGTTCAACCGTTTCGTGATTCATCAGTTGAACAACCGCATGGGCGAGTTCATCGCATTGATCCAGAATAGCCGGCTGCTCGACGTCGACGCGCGCGTGGCCCAGGCGCTCGCGCAGATGTTCAACCCCGACCTGTATCCGGAAACCGGCCACGCGCTGGAGATTTCGCAGGAGGAGATCGGCATGCTCGCGGGGGCGTCGCGGCAGCGCGTCAATCAGGCGTTGCAGACGCTCGAGCGAGAGGGGCTCGTCACGCTTTCGTATAACCGCGTGGATGTGGTGGATCTCGGCGCGTTGCGCGCGTTTGGGCGCGACCAGATTTGAGTGGCGGCGAGCGGTAGCCGCACCGCCTGAAGCGACCGGGCGCGGCTTTGCCGGGCTCGGTGACGCGCTTGACAAGCGCGACCGCCGACGGCGATCACGCGTCCGGCGGAACGCCCAGCAATTGCAGCGTGCCCTGCATGACGCCCGAGAACACGGGCCCCGCCACCGTGCCGCCGTAAAACGAGCCGCCTGCGGGATCGTCGATCATCACCGCGACGACCACGCGCGGCGCGCTCATCGGCGCCATGCCGACGAACAGCGCGCGATAGCGGTTCTTCGCATAACCCGCGCCGACCTGCTTGCGCGCGGTGCCGGTCTTGCCGCCGATCCGGTAGCCCTCGACATTGGCCGCGCGGCCGGTGCCGCCTTCGCTCGTGGCCATTTCCAGCATCTTGCGCATCGACGCCGCCGTGGCGGGCGTCGTCACGGCGCGCGGCGCGGCGCCCGGCGAGCCAGGCTCGCCGCCCAGCAGCTTCGCGGGGTACATCGTGCCGTCGCCGGCAAACGCGGTGTAGACCTGCGCGATCTGCAGGAGCGAAGTCGAGAGGCCGTAGCCGTAAGCCATGGTCGCCTGCTCGATCGGCCGCCAGCGCGCCCAGGGCCGCACGCGGCCCGCGGCGGCGCCGGGGAACGTCACCTCGGGCCGCATGCCGAGGCCGTAGTCCTGATACTTGCTCCAGATGGTCTGCGCGGGCAGGTTCAGCGCCATCTTCGCGAGCGCGATGTTGCTCGACATCTGGATCGCTTGCGCCACCGTGATGCGGCCATGGTTCGAGGTGTCGTGAATCACGGCCGGACCGATGCGATACGTGCCAGGCGTTGTGTCGATGATCGTATTGGCGTTGACCTTGTGCAGATCCATCGAAAGCGCCGCGACGAGCGGCTTGATGGTCGAGCCCGGCTCGAATGTGTCGATCACTGCGCGGTTGCGCAACTGGCGCCCCGTGAGGCGCGCGCGATTGTTGGGATCGAACGACGGCCAGTTGGCGAGCGCGAGAATCTCGCCGTTCTGCGCGTCGAGCACCACGACGCTGCCGGCTTCCGCGTGATGCTTCGCAACGGCCGCCTTCAACTGCGCATAGGCGAGCTGCTGGATGCGGCGGTCGACGGTGAGCTGCACCGTGTCGCCGTTTTTCGGCAGCACGCGCTCGCTCGGCTCCGAAACCACGCGGCCGAGCCGGTCGCGGATCACCTCGCGCTGGCCGGGCGTGCCGCGCAGGCGCGCGTTGGCCGCGAGCTCGACGCCTTCCTGGCCCTGGTCCTCAATGTCGGTGAAACCTACCACGTGCGCCGCCGATTCGCCCTCGGGATAGAAGCGCTTCGAGTCGGCAATCAGCGTGATGCCGCCGGTGGCCATTTCGTCGATATGAGCGGCGGTCTCGGCGTCGACCTGGCGCTTGAGCAGCACGAACGAGCGCTCGTGCGGCAGGCGCCGGCGCAGTTCGGCGAGCGGCATGTCGAGCAGCTTCGCGAGCGGCGCGTAGGCGGCTTCATCAAGCAGCTTGGGATTGGCCCAGATCTCGAAGGTTTCGAGGCTCACGGCGAGCAGCGCGCCGTGGCGGTCGACGATGCGCCCGCGCATGGCGTCGAGCTCGAGCGTGCGCTGATAGCGCTTTTGCCCCTGCTTCACATAGAAGTCGTGGTTGACGATCTGAACCCAGAGCGCGCGGCCGGCAAGCGCGGCGAAGGCCGCGAACAGCACGAACACGATGAACTTCGAGCGCCACGCGGGCAGCTTCGGCGAGAGCATCGGATGGCGGGTCGCCGTGGCGTGCGGGTCGCGCGGCGGTTTCCTGGAGCGGATCATCGGGGCGGGGCGGGGATTTAGCGATGTATTATTGTAATATCTATGTAATTGAATTGAAATTTTCGCGGCCTTTTGCTGCCGTGAAGCGGTAGGAGGATGAGCGGGCGCAGGGAAATGGGGGATAGGTCGGCGGTGCGGAAGGGGGCTCGGCCATACTCTGGCGTCGGAAATAGCCTGCCTTTTGTTTCCCTGGTGGTCGATGCCGTGGTTGCACGGTTGAATCGGCTGCAATCGCGACCTGAGAAAAATGGCCCTCTCGCGCGGGCCATGCCGCACCGGATATGCTCGAAAAACTCCTTCAGTACTACGAGCAGGAACTCGGCCTGCTGGGCGACCTGCTTGACGATTTTGGCCGCAAGTATCCCAAGGCCGCCGAGCGGTTGAGCATTTCCGGTGGCCACTCCGAAGACGCACACGTGCAACGCCTCATGCAGGCGTTCTCGCTGCTCGCCGCGCACGCCCGCGTGAAACTGGACGATGGAGCGCCGAAGTTTTCGGAGGCCCTGCTGGACGTGCTGCATCCGCATTACCTGCACCCCTTTCCCGCCAGTTCAATCGTATGTATCGAGTTGAACGAGCCACCCTCTGCACCGCTCGTTATCAAGCGCGGAACGCTGCTCACAAGTCTCGACGACACGTTGCGCTTTCGGACGGTGTACGACATAACGGCTGCGCCTATCAGGATTGCCGACGTGCGCGTGTCGTCCAGTATGGTTGCGCCGGGCCGCGCCGGCCTGCCGCCAGACACCACCCTGATCGTGTCGATCACGTTCGAGCCGACAGGCACGGCGGCGCTTTCCGTCGCCATGCCGGCTGTGATGCGCGTTTATTTGGCGGGGCAGCCACAGACCGTGGCGGCGTTGGCGGACACGATGCTCTTGCGTACGCGCCAGGCCTTTGTCGAAGCGGACAGTGCCGGACACTGGACGTCGCTTGAACGAATTCCGTTGACGGCAGCCGGCTTTGCGCAAAACGACGCGTTGCTACCCAACGAGAGCCCATCCGGATCATTCGTTCGCCCGCTGCTCGAATACATGGCTTTCCCGCAAAAATTCGATTTCATCGACTTTGATGCCGCCGCGCTGCTAAGGGCTGCTCGGACGCACGAGGCGAAGCGGATCACATTGCATCTCGCCGTCGCGCTGCATCCCGACAGTCGGGCAGCGAGTGCACTTGCCGATCTTTCTCCACACAACTTTCGGCTGTTCTGCGCGCCAGTCGTCAACCTGTTCGAGCGGGCCGATGTGAAGGCGCGACGCGGCGGGCTCATTCTCGACTATCCGGTGGTGCCGTCATCGGATCCCGAGATCCAGGAAACTTACGCGATACGCTGCGTTCGTGACGCTGCCGACAAGAGCGTGATTCCACACTACAACGCGCTTTCTCATGCAACAGCGACGGCTCGCGCAGCCGGGCGCTACTGGCTGCGGCGGCACGACGAATATCGGGCTCGCCATCATCCGGGGTACGAAACATCGTTGATCC
This sequence comes from Paraburkholderia sp. A3BS-1L, assembly GCF_051125215.1. Taxonomy (NCBI): domain Bacteria; kingdom Pseudomonadati; phylum Pseudomonadota; class Betaproteobacteria; order Burkholderiales; family Burkholderiaceae; genus Paraburkholderia; species Paraburkholderia sp. A3BS-1L. The sequence continues at coordinate 471,001 of NZ_CP120443.1, forward strand.
TGCTGCGGGAAAACGGACAGACGGCGGAGCAGTGGCCTGAGCAAATCGAGATCGACGTGACGTGCACCAATCGCGATTTTCCCGCGCGGATGGAAATTGGTGGCCCGCCTGGAGATCTGCGCGATGAAAAGGGGGCGGCGGGGAGTCGGATCACGTTGCTGCTGCAGCCCTCACACACATTCCGTCCCGTGAACGAGGAGGACGCGCGCATGCGCATCGTTGCGCTGACGCCGCCTAATCCGACTCAATTGGGCACTGAAGGGTGGAAGGAGTTCAGACGATTGCTTCGGCAGTGCGCGCCGTCAGGAGCGCAGGTGCAGCATGTCGATACGGTGTCGTTCGTACGCAAGAAATGGATTCAGCGAATGTTCCCGGGCAGGCCGAATGCGTCAATCATGTCCGGGTTGGAAATTACCCTGTCGCTTGATGAACAGGCATTTTCCGGGCACAGCATGGTGGCTTTTATTGGCGTTTTGGACCGTTATTTCGCGCGTTACGTGCCGGAGAATAGTTTTACGCAGCTTGTTGTGTTGTCCAAGATGAACGGATCGGAGATACGGCGCTGTCCATTTCGTGCGGGACGTTCGCAGTTGATATGAGGCGGTCAGATCAGGCTTGATATCAGGTGGCAGCCGCAGGTTGCCCGGTGGCCGTGGCGGGCGATCGGAATGCCACCGTCAGTCATTGACGGGTCGCCTTCTTCGATTAACGTTTGGTGATACGTCTGGATGTTGGGGGCAGGAGACGCGGTCGCCTTTGCGCGCGACGTGGCGTCCTTCGAAGCGCATGGTTGGCGAGCCGGTTTCTACTTTGCCGCCGTGGGTGGTTTTGTCGTTGATGCGGATTAGGTTGGTCATTAGATGGCACGTTAACGTGGTTCAGACGCGCTTGCATTCGGCTCAACGAGCGCAAGCGCATGCAAAAATAATAGCGAAGCGCTTCCGGCCGCGAGATGGGACTACCAATTTCTATAAAAATTGAGTCGCGCCACACAGGCGTTGTGCTCCTCGCTTAACTTGGAAGCAGTCATTTTGCAATTCAAATCGACATATTTCTTCCAATTCTGATCTGATCTTTCAGAATATTGGTTTACTAACCTTGAAATTACCTTGCTAGTGTCTCCATGCTCGTAAAGATCGGCCATAATTGCTAGCGATCTTCTATAGTCACCCATTCCGACCGATGAACCGATGTAGAGAATTTCCTTCGTTCTAGCCTCCGTTACTGAAGTCAGGCATGTCCATTTATCAACGCCAGCCTCTTCTCCGGGGCTAGTGGCATCATATGCGGCTTGGCAATAGTTCTCTTTATAGGCAACCCATGATCGTTGAGCTGCGACGAAATTCTGCTTATCCGTTCCAGTCAACTTGCTTAACAGATCCTTGTAGCGCCCGTTTAGATTGTTGTCGGCTGATTGGAAATTTTCATGCGCACAATTTTCAATTTCGGAATTGGTATTGCCATTGCAAATTTCCTTGGAGAAGACAGTGTGGGATACAGAAATAATTGCCAATAAAGTAAGAATCTTTGTCATTTTTATCTCCAGCAATCACAATTCATGCCTTTCTCGAATAGCAGGGCTTCCTCTTCCCGCCTTTTGATAAGACATCTCTGGCTTGCGGGGTCCCAGAGTACCTTCATGGCACGTAACTGAAAGGGAACTCCAGATAAATTATTCTCGTCGATTGCCATTCGGATTTCTCTCATTTGAGCTCGTGTCTTTTGGTGTGGTTGGTCCTGTAAGCTGGGTCCCCGATTCACAATCAAGCTAAGCAATGCTCCTTGACAATGTGGGTGTAGTCGCGTGACGCCGGGAAATGCGTCCACTGTGTATTGCGCATAACGTCGCTTCATTCGTTTTGCCAATTCTAGGGCGTTTGGGTTGGATATTTTTATATCGGATAAGGACGAAATAAGTATCCGTGCACGATCTCCGTGCTTTCCAATTGCAACAAGCAATCTTGAAATTTGCTCTGGTGATACCAATCCATTTAGATCGGCGGAGGCTTGCGCAGCGATTTGTTGCCCTAAATCATAACCGTATCCAATCGTCACGCCGCTGGACTGATCGCTGCTATTTCCTGGGACGTAAGGGGTTTCGCCATATCCCTCGGCCCTCAAGATAAGGGCAAAAGCTTCCTTCGATGAGTAGAAGATTCCCTCAGTAGTTTGGAAATCCAAAACGTCTGTCTGCCATTCCTCCGTACAGGTTGCGACAAAATTCCCCACCACCCCCACCGGATGAAAATGCCACGGCGCTGGCTCCTTCGGAAATCCCTCGACGGAAGTCACCTGCTCCCACCACTGCAGTTTCCCGATCCGCTCTATCTCGGACTGCCACAGCCACAGCAGATTCTTCATCAGCGGCGACATCTCTTCCCACTTGCCCATCCCGCCGCCCCATTCGGTTTCCGAGCGCACCACCAGATGCGTGATCGCCTCGGCCATCCACGGGGTTTCCCGCGCCTGCTGCAACTCGTACGCCGTCACCTTGCCGTCGTGGTTCGCATCGATCGCCTTCTCCAGCTTGACGATCAGATATAAGTCAAAAACGGCATTATGTGTGATTCTGATATGTTTTCCTCGCCATAAGCTCATGCAGTATATTTCTACTGCGTACTTATTCGGTGATAGGCTTCCTTTGTGATTGTATGGTATGCGCTTTCGCGTATAGAGGCGTCGTTGCTGCAAACGAGATTGGCGACCCTTCTGCTACCTTTGTAAATTGCAACTCCAGCAGAGAATGCCGGGCCGCCATCGGTTTTTATGGTTTTATCGTAAAGATAATACGTATAATTTGATCTTGAAAATCGAATGTGAGCCTCGCCGCCGCCGGAATAGAATGTATTGGAGAAATAAAAAACCCGTCCATTGCTCCCACCCTTATCTGATTTTTTTAAATTTATTTCCCCGTTGATTCCGTTTCGATATGCCAAAATACCATTGCCATTGGCTTGGCACAGTGATGAAATAGATTTTAGCAATTCGCAGTTAAAAATTACCGTTTCACCTGCCTCGCACAATCCTTCTGCGTGAGCGCCCGTCATCACACCGAGTCCAGGTGCCAGCGTGACACTTATTCTAACAATGCTCATTAATCACTCCGCTGCCAAACCCAACAAAGGGGCAACTGCATTGTATCGGGCAAGCCGATCTGCGTAGCCAGTTTGCCCACCATTTACGATTTGTATTACATCAGAAACAGTCCCAGTATCCGAAACTGAATTTAGATTAACTTTCGACAAAAACACAAAGGCGGATTCAACAGCATACTCAGATTGAGTCGCTAACAGGTTTGGGTTGTTAATGAAATCCTGTTGATCTTCAGGGGATCTTCGATTATGTTCGTCTTGAAACGACTGATAACCGGCCTTACCCGTAACTTGTATAAGACCACGTCCGCGATATTTATAACCATCACCACTGCCCTCACTCCCATTCCCCATCCGATTTGCATGCGCATAGTTTGCAAGGTGTTCGGGGTTATGCGCGTAGTTATGCTCTTCACTCCAAAGCTTGTCTCGCAATCGAGCGCAAAAATAACAATGAAGCGCGCCGGGCCTCTAGATGGGACTGCCAATTTCTATATGGCTGGGTTGCAATGATTAGGCAACTATGCAGGTATAAAATATTTACTTCATTGGCCATAGTATCGCGTAGCGCCGTAAAATAAATCATCATCCTGCGTTTTTATCAGAACAATTTTCCCTTTCTTTTTCCACAGCCACGAACACTGGCCAAGTCCCACGTCGGAGCATGCTTGCATCTCAGGGCGCGCTATGCATCGCTGGTCTTCTGGAGTACACGGTAAAGCATTGACGCTATGGTATGGGTTCCATCCATTCTTTAGCATGATCTCACGAACCTTGCTATACGGCGTCTCCATTTTTATTAACGGAATATTCAATGTGTTGGCGTCGGACTCTGCAAGTACACAAGAAGAAATAACAAGCGAGAGAGCGAGAAGGTAGCATTTAAAAATCAAGCCGGACTTCATGTTTATCTCCTGATTTTGTCAATTTCATTGAGAATTTCTCTCAACTTTCCTGTGGATGCGTCATTGTTCGTGTTGGCCACGCCTTGATAGTATGACATGTGGCCGTTCGATATTCTGCCATCTTGAATTGGGCGACCTTGCGGGGCTGAGATGGAAGCCCATTCCTGAGCAGCCGCATACTGGGCGTCGTCTATGGTTCCCCGCCCATTCTCTACAAAGGCGGACAATGCACCACCCCCAGCCTTTTTGAAGAGATAGTCTCTGAAAAAGCGCTCCTGCATCTCGGCATCGTATTTTTCATTGCCCGTTAGTCCCAGAGCTAACTTTCCAATTCTAAGTGTGTATAAGGTTGTTTGATATTTTCCGGTTGCGAACATTCGGTTTGGATTGGTGCCAGATAGTGGATCTGTTGCCAGGATTTCATCAATTGCTTTTGACGTAACTGTTCCCGATGGGGGGCTCATATATGAATGGCCAACACGCCCGCCTGGAACGTTCTTGGTTCCCGTGTTATATGATTCGTATGTTCCCTCACCACCCGAAATAGCATCGCCTATTTTTTTTGATGAATTCGTCGAGGTTGTCTGTAGCAAAACTGAAATTCCCCACCACCCCCACCGGATGAAAATGCCACGGCGCTGGCTCCTTCGGAAATCCCTCGATGGAGGTCACCTGCTCCCACCACTGCAGTTTCCCGATCCGCTCTATCTCGGACTGCCACAGCCACAGCAGATTCTTCATCAGCGGCGACATCTCTTCCCATTTGCCCATCCCGCCGCCCCATTCGGTTTCCGAGCGCACCACCAGATGCGTGATCGCTTCGGCCATCCACGGGGTTTCCCGCGCCTGCTGCAACTCGTATGCCGTCACCTTGCCGTCGTGGTTCGCATCGATCGCTTTCTCCAATTTGACGATCAGATCGCCAGCATTCACCTTCAGCGCGCTCGGCTCGAACGCCGTCTTGTCCTCGTCGGCCAGATACTGGTCCGTGACATGGAGGTGCCGTTTGAACAGGTCGACCGGTCTGAAGCTGATGTTGTCGACGAGTTCGAACCCCGGCCAGTCCCACTGGCCACACAGGCGCGCGAGCGGATGATGTGCCTCGCACACCCAGCCTTGCAGGGTTGAGCCATCCTTCGTCCCGATCGTGATGTTCCACCAGTGCAGCCCCTTGTCGTCGACGGCGACATTACCTGCGCCCAGCCGGTCCAGATCGGTGCGCCGGAATACGTCGCGGAAGTCCGCGCCCGGGCCTTTCGCATTGGAGATATTCAGCGGGAAATCCGACCATCCCTTTACGACACCGGTTGCCGTTGTGTTCGCGAGTTGGGCTTCCACCCACACCGGGGAACCGGCGTTCGTCAGCGTCGGGGTTGGGCGCTGGCCACGGTGTCCTCCACGTGCGGGCATCGTCACCGTCTTCGGCTGGACCCTGACCCAGCGCGAACCCGCCGCCTTGCCCACCGGCACGAGCTTCAGGCCACCTGCGCTCTGGGGCAGCGTCCGGTCCGGCCCGGGGATCTCCATGACGAGTCGCGCACCGGGCGAAATCTCCAGAAACGTCTTCACCGCCGGCAACGCTTTTGCGCGTGCGCGGCTCTTTTCGATGAACGCCGGCAATTCCGGGCCCGCGAATACCTCGAGATGCAGCAGCGGCCGGGTCGGCTTCGGGGGCAGCAGCTTCGCTTCCGTGTAACGCACGTAGTGGCCCATCTGGCCCACCACGTCGCCGGCCTTCACGGGATACGGCTGTTTCAGCACCACCACCGTATCGAGTGGTTTCGGATCGAGAACCGCATCGAGTTCCTTCGCATACACCCAGCTCCACCGTGCATGCTCCGATACCCGCTGGCCGGCAATCGGGGCGACCGGCTCGCCGCTTCTGAGCGCCTTGATCCTTCGCCAGCCGGGATGTCTCGGGTCCGATTCGGACAGCAGGAGTTCAGCGCCACGGGGCAGGATGCCGATGATTCTGCCATTCGCCAGGTCGCGAATGTGGATGCCCTTCACGGGCGCGGGGGGCGGCGTGTTGTCAACCGGCTGGACTACGGGCGGCTGGGGTGGAACGACGAAATCCGCATCGATGAATTCGCCAAGCAGGTCCCGGTTCGCGATGTCCACCGGCACGGGCTGCGGCGGCTTTGGCTTCGGCAGCGTTTGCATGTCGTTCGACCTGTCGCCCACGCGGTAGTAGCGTTCGCCTTCCCAGAACGGCATCGGCTCCAGGTGCGGTGTGGCCGGATCAGGTTGTTTCTTCGCGGCCTGATAGCTGTTCCAGTCCATCAGGTGCATGTACAGGCTGAAGAACGTCAGCGTTTCGTCCGACGCGGGCTTGCCCGTGGCACCAGGCGCCGGCGGCAGCGGCAGCCTGTGACGGATCAGCACGAAGCCCGTGGAGTAGAGCGCCTTGCGATTGTCCCGCCAGATCTGTTCGGGATACTTACTGTCTAGCCGGTAGGCCACGATCTCGCCGTCGGCGATGGCGCGCACGCCTTCATCCTGCTTGAGCATCGCGGCGGTGTTGCGGTCGAAGTGCACGCCGCCGTGCCATATTCCGCTGACGCCAAGCGGATAGAAACCGTCCTCGGCCTTCGCCAGCGCCTTCATGTACGTCATCGGATCGGTGGCGCCACCATTGCCGGACGGCGTGAATGGAAAGGCCCAGTTCAGCGGGGTATAGGCGGATGCTGGCGATGCAGCTGGTCGGGCAGGAAGGGCGGGCGTGTTCATGGATTCCCGGATCAGTGGTTGTTTCGGGTGTGCGTACCGGCAGCAAGGGGAATGTCTTGTGTCTTATCCCGAGTACAGCGAGCCATGCGCGCCATCCACCGAAACCGACGTCGACTGCAGCGGATTGCGAATCGTGGCGCTCGCGCCGTCTGGTTTGTTCCAGGTTCCGCACTTCTCAAGAATCTCTCCGGTTGTTACGTTCTCGATCAATCCCGCTCTGATGCGAATGTACGAACCACCTGCGCCCAGCCAGACTTCCTTTGCGGCGGTGATGACCACCCGCCCGTTCGAACTCTCGATCGTCACGTCTTCCAGGCCCGCCATATCCACCGGGCCGCTTTGCGCTTGAATACTGATCGGCCCCTTCGCCGCGATCATCTTGATGCCCAGGTTCTGTGCGAACAGGCTGATCTTGTCCATGACGCTTGCCAGCAGCGATCTCCCTGCGGCGACGTTGACGTTATTTCCCGCAACGACGTTCGCGTGCCGACGCGCGGCCATGTGCACCGATTGCTGAGTGGACACCGCAATACCTTCCGGGCTCGAAAGCAGCATCACCGGCTTCGCGAAGCCGTTTGCATTGCCCGTGCCTCCGCCCGCCGTGCGTCCGCCGGTTGAAGTTGTGCCAGCAACCATGTGCTGAGTCGCATCGGTGAATGCCTTGAGCGCATCGTGGCCGTCTTGCAGGTTTTCGGCATGATTGGTTTCGCTCGCCTTCGAGACGGTGTCGAACACCGCTTCCGCGCTCGCAAGCTGCTCGGTTGCCGCCGTCACGTTCATGGGCTGCGCGCTGGCGGGCTGCGTCGAGACATACAGTCCCTGTTCCGCGCGCACGGCGCCACAGGCGCTCGACTTCAGGTCGAAGCCACGACCGAGAAACGCCCCGCGCGTGTTGTCGGTCTGCTCGATGAGGTAGCCCAGGTGGAGGTGGGAGCTGTAGCTGGTCGTGTATAGGTGGACGCGATTCTGGCCGCTGGCGTCGTCCATCACCATCTGGTTGTAGCCATCTCCGCCGTATTCGCGGGAGCGGAAACCGGAGAGCAGGCCATGTGTATTCCACACCGGCATGGTCTCGCCGCCGTGCAGTCGCGAGATATGATCACGGGCATGTCGCAATCCCCGTTCACGAAGCCGACGAGCACCTGATCTCCGTTGCGCAATGGAAAGTAGCCGCCACGCTTTGCGCCCGCGTCCGGCATCGCGGCGCGAATCCACGCCGATGCTCGGTTGTTGCGATCCTTGCGGCTGTAAGTCATCCACACTTTTACGCGGTTGCCGTCGTCGGTGGATATTTCTTCGTTCTCCGCGGTGGCGACGATACCGGTCTGGAGGTGCATTTCCGGCTTGCTGTGTTCGAATGGGCTGCGGAACGGCGCGCGGCGGCGCTGCGCGTCGATTTCGACCTGAATGAAGCCTGCGCTGCCGTCCGGGTGACGCACGCTCGCGCCGCCCTTTGCATTCTTCGCCTGTTCGACTTCGGCGCGCAGGCTCTTCGGAAAGCGCGCGAGCGTGTCCATGCCTGGTACGTTGTTCTGGATCAGCCAGTCGCTGGCGATGATCGCCAGTTCCCGATCGTGTTCGGGCAGTTTGTCGAAGTCCGGATGGCCAGTCAGCGTGAACCAGTAACCGGGCAACGCATAGCGCGGACTGCCGACGCCGAAATAGCGTTTCGCGCGCGACGCCCATTCTTCGATGCGGATGTGCGCCTGCTGCTCGCCCAGGTCGCGTTCCCCCCAGCTTTGCGACCCTGTGTAGAGATAGTCTTCTCCTTGTCCCGGCAGCTCGTCCGTGTCCAGTGCGGATGCGCTGACCTGCTTGCTCAGGTCCGGCCGCTTGTAGTCGGCCGTGGCTGTCGTGAGCGTGGCGCATTGCGCTTCCTGCTGCTCGCTCAGTTGAGTCAATCCGTCGAACTCCTCATCGGTGCCGGCGCGACTGAATTTCATCGTCTGTTGCGGCAAGGGCGGGGCGAAGTACAGGTCGTCCGAGAGGGTCACTTTGTGCGACTTGCCGTCCTTCGCGAAGTCGAAGCGTGCAAACACTCCGGCTTCTTCCATGCCGCGGTGAACGAAATTCCAGTCGGTTTCCCACTGCACGCGGTTCGAATACGAGCGCATGGGCGTGCGCAGGTCGAATGAGTAATTTCCGCGCGCCTGGGGGTGCTTATGGAACACGTCAGACAGCACTTGCTGGCCAGAGACTTCCTGCCAGTCGCGCCGGTCGCTGGCGAGCTTGAGGAAACTCAGCCACGAGGAAAATTGCAGCTGGAAGTACGTGATGCCGCCATCGCTGCCAATTCTGCGGGCACGCTGGACATAGCCGTGGATTGGCAGATAGCTGCCGTTGGTCTGCCGGATCCAGAGCGTGACGGGCCGAAGCATTAGCGCACTGAGTTCGATCCTGGTGTTGTGGGCCGAAGCCGCGTCGACGATCACCTCGAAATTGCGTCCGAGCCGGGCATTGATCTTGACGTACAGGGGTACGAGCCAGTCTTCGCCGAGTGGCGTGTCGAGTCTGGCGAGACGGCCACGTTGCGCGTATCCGGTGCGCAACACCTTGTCCAGCGCCTGGGCAGTCATGGGTTACCTCGTCTGTCCGTGGTACGCGCATTTGGCCGTCGCAAGCCCGCGACGGCTGGAATGGCGGGTTCTATTTCAGGGGAAGACGAGAAGTTAACCGGGAAGCCTGTTCCCGGAATTGACGTGGCGCAGTCAATACGTACTGCAGAAGCTTTGATCCGGTCTTGCAAAGCCCATCGAAGGCCATGCTGCCGGCGCTGGTTGGATCCTCAGGCGCGCTCGTGCAGTCCCTCCGCCGGCAACCTGAAACTCGCAATCGACTCGCGCAGCCCCGTCACCTGATCCTTGAGCGAATGCGCCGCCGCCGCGGCTTGCTCGACCAGCGCCGCATTCTGCTGCGTCACCTGATCCATTTCACCCACGGCGCGGTTCACCTGCTCGATGCCCGCGCTCTGCTCGCGCGACGCGTGGCTGATCTCCTCGAGGATTTCGTGCACGCGCCGTACCGACTGCACGATCTCGTTCATCGTCGAGCCCGCGCTGGTCACGAGGTGCTGCCCTTCGGCCACCGTGCCCGTCGATTTTTCGATCAGCGCCTTGATCTCCTTGGCTGCCGCCGCCGAACGCTGCGCGAGGCTGCGCACCTCCGCCGCGACCACCGCGAAGCCGCGTCCCTGTTCGCCCGCGCGCGCGGCTTCCACCGCCGCATTCAACGCCAGGATGTTGGTTTGAAAAGCAATCCCGTCGATCACGCCGATGATGTCGCCAATCTGCTGCGAGCTCGTGGTGATGTCGCCCATCGTGCGCACCACGTCGCCGACGACGGCGTTGCCGCGCGTGGCGACTTCGGCCGCCTGGCTCGCGAGCGTGGCGGCGTGCTGCGCGCTGTCCGCGTTCTGGCGCACGTTGGTGGTCATCTGGTCCATGCTCGATGCGGTTTGCACGAGCGCCGCGGCCTGCTCCTCGGTGCGCTGCGAGAGATCGGTGTTGCCGGCGGCAATTTCGTTGGCGCCCACGTTGATGTTTTCCGCGCCGCTGCGCACGCGCGAAACGGTTTGCACGAGCGCGCCCTGCATGGTTGCGAGCGCACGCATCAGGCTTTTCGCGTTGGCGCCTTGAACCTGAATGTGCGAGGTGAGATCGCCATGAGCGATGCGGTTGGCCGTCTCGACGGCGATTTCGAGTTCGCCGCCGATGCTGCTGCGAACGCTGCGCACCACCAACACCATCACGACCGTGGCGGCCGCGCCGAGCACGAAGGTCGCGAGCAGCCAGCGCACGAGGTTCGTGTAGAACGCGGTGCGCACGTCGTCCATGTACATGCCGGTGACGATCACCCAGTCCCACGGCGCGAAGCGGTAGGCGTAGCTCAGCTTCGGCACGGGCTCGGTCTGGCCGGGCTTGGACCACAGATAGTCGACGAAGCCGCCGCCAGGTTGACTCGCGGTCTGTGAAAGCTCGACGAAAAGGTGCTTGCCCGAGGGGTCGCTGAAGTCGGTGAGCTTCTTGCCGTTGAGCTCGGGCTTGATGGGATGCATCAGCATCACCGACTGGGAGTTGTTGATGCTCAGATAGCCGTCCGTCCCGTAGCGGACGGCAGCGAGCGCGGCCAGCGCCTGCTTTTGCGCATCGGCTTCAGTGAGGGCGTGCTGCTGCGACAGCGTGTAGTAGTGCTTGGCGATGCTGGTGGCTTCCTGCACGAGCGTGACGAGCTGTGCGCGCCGTTCGCGGATCATGCCGTCGCGGCTTTGCCACGCGCCGAAGGCAACGATGAGGAGCAAGCCGATCCAGAGGATCGCGATCATCGAGCGGAGTTTCTGGTTGAGGGTCATCTTCTGATTGGTCGGTCCAGGGCTGCGTTGGGGCGGCGATTGCTGCAAAGGGAGGGCCTCGCCAGCCTGTGATAACGGCGCGCGCACGCGAGCGCACGAGTCAGGATGAACCCTGTGTGCGGCGGCCGTTGGCGCAAAAATGCGCGGAAAGCGCCCTTTAAAACCACAAATTTCACTGGAATTACATGATTTGCCACTTTCTGCTGTGGTTGAAAGCGGATACGAATCATTTCCGTTATAGTCGCGGCTTTGGCCCCATGCCGCCGCCAAGGTCCATCGGCGGCGCGACGCATGTTTCGCGGTCCCAAAACCGATTTCCCAACGATGCGACGCGCGCGGCGCAGCCACGGCTGCCGACGCGGCGTCGTCCCATGGAGCGACACGATGAACGCACGCGAACCCGCCATGTTTTCCGCTGCGGTTCCCGCATCGCGCAGCGCGCGGCTGCGCCAGATGCTGGTGAGCAACGAACTCGAATTCCTGATGGAAGCGCACAACGGCTTGTCCGCGCGGATTGCGCGCGAGGCGGGTTTCAAGGCGATCTGGGGCTCGGGCTTGTCGATCTCCGCGCAGTTCGGCGTGCGCGACAACAATGAAGCGAGCTGGACCCAGGTGGTCGACAACCTCGAATTCATGGCCGATGCGAGCGATCTGCCGATCCTGCTCGACGGCGACACCGGTTACGGCAATTTCAACAACGTGCGCCGTCTCGTGCGCAAGCTCGAGCAACGCGGAATTGCGGGCGTGTGCATCGAGGACAAGCAGTTTCCGAAGACCAACAGCTTCATCAAGGGCGAAGCGCAGCCGCTTGCCGACATGGACGAGTTCTGCGGCAAGATCAAGGCCGGCAAGGATTCGCAGCACGACGAACATTTCTCGATCGTTGCGCGCGTGGAAGCGCTGATCGCGGGCTGGGGCATGGACGAGGCGCTCAAGCGCGCCGAGGCCTATCGCCTCGCGGGCGCGGATGCGATTCTCATCCACAGCAAGCTCTCGAAGCCCGACGAGATTCTCACGTTCGCGCGCGAGTGGGCGGGGCGGGGTCCGCTCGTGATCGTGCCCACCAAGTACTACAGCACGCCCACCGATGTGTTTCGCAAGGCCGGCATCAGCGTCGTGATCTGGGCAAACCATCTGGTGCGCGCTTCGGCTTCGGCAATGCAGTCCGTCGCGAAGACGATTCACGAGACGCAGACGCTCATCGATGTGGAAGACCGCATCGCGCCCGTCAACGAAATCTTCCGTCTTCAGGACGCCGATGAGTATTCGGAAGCGGAAAACCGCTACCTGAGCGCGTCGCGCACGGCGGGCGCGGCGATCGTGCTGGCGGCGAGCCGTGGCTCGGGCCTCGATGCTTTCACGGAGGACAAACCGAAGGTCATGCTGCCCGTGGCGGGTAAGCCGCTGTTGCGCTGGCTCGTCGACGCGTTCAAGAAGCAGTCGGTCAACGACATCACGGTGGTGGGCGGCTATCGCGCCGACGCCATCGACATGGCGGGCGTGAAGCTCGTGCGCAACGAGCGCTATGGGCAGACCAACGAGCTCGCCTCGCTCGCGTGCGCCATCGACTCGCTCAAGAACGACACGGTGATCTCGTATGGCGACCTGCTGTTCCGCAGCTACATCCTGCGCGATCTGGTGGAAAGCGAAGCGGACTTCAGCGTGGTGATCGATTCGTCGCCGGAGTCGGAAAGCAGCAGCACGCGCGACTTCGCGTGGTGCTCGTCGGGCGACGATCGTGGCCTCTTCGGCAACAAGGTGCTGCTTGCCCGCATCGCGAGCGGGCCGGCCGCGAAGGGTGAGGAGGGCGAGGCGCCGCACGGACGCTGGATCGGCCTCATGAGCGTGCGCGGCGCGGGCCGCGAGAAGCTCGCGAACAAGCTCGCGCAACTGCAAACGCGCGCCGACTTCGACACGCTCGACATGCCCGCGCTCCTCAATGCGCTGATCGCGGATGGCGAGCAGGTCGAGGTGCAATACGTGCGCGGTCACTGGCGCGGCGTGAACGATCTCGAAGATTTCCGCCGCGCGGGGGATTTCGCGCAGGGCGTACTTACGCAGGGTGGCGTCATGCCGGGCGCTGCTATGCAGACGCAGACGCGGGCTCAGTCGAAGGCGGAGGGCCAGGCATGATCGAAGCGGCGCAGTTTGTGGAAGCGGCGCGCTCGCGCGGCTTCGAATGGTACGCGGGCGTGCCGTGCTCGTTCCTCACGCCGTTCATCAATTACGTGCTGCAGGACGAGTCGCTTCATTACGTGTCGGCGGCAAACGAGGGCGATGCCGTCGCGCTGATTGCGGGCGTGGCGCTCGCCGGCGAGCGCGGCATCTCGATGATGCAGAACTCCGGGCTAGGCAACGCCGTGAGCCCGCTGACTTCGCTCACGTGGACCTTTCGCCTGCCGCAACTGCTGATCGTGACATGGCGCGGCCAGCCTGGCGTGGCCGACGAGCCGCAGCATGCGCTGATGGGCCCCGTCACGCCGCAGATGCTCGACACGATGGAGATTCCGTGGGAGCTGTTCCCGACGCAAGCGGAAGCCATCGGCCCGGCGCTCGATCGCGCGCTCAGGCATATGGACGAAACGGGCCGCCCCTATGCGCTCGTGATGCAAAAGGGCAGCGTTGCGCCGTTCGAACTCGAGGGTGGCGGCGCGATGCCCGAGAAGCATGCGCTGCCCGTCGCCCAGTCGAAATGGACGGAGCGGACTCCTGATCAATTGCCCACGCGCCAGCAGGTGCTCGAACGCGTGATTGCGGCTACGCCCACGCAATCGTCGGTGGTGCTGGCGTCGACGGGTTTCTGCGGACGCGAGCTCTACGCGCTAGACGACCGCGCCAACCAGCTCTATATGGTGGGCTCGATGGGCTGCGTCACGCCGTTCGCGCTCGGGCTCGCGCTTGCGCGTCCGGACCTGAACGTGGTGGCGCTCGATGGCGACGGCGCGGCGCTCATGCGCATGGGCGCTTTCGCGACGCTGGGCGCTTACGGCCCGTCGAACCTCACGCATGTGCTGCTCGACAACGGCGTGCACGATTCGACCGGCGGCCAGGCGACGGTTTCGCCGCAAGTGTCGTTCGCGGGTGTGGCGGCGGCATGCGGTTACGCCGAGGCCGTGGAAAGCGACGACCTCGCGGCGCTTGACGCCGTGCTCGCTGGCGCGAACGATGCGGCGGGCAACTCGGGACTGAACGGCACCCGCTTCGTACGCCTGACTATCCGCCGCGGCACGCCCGATGGGCTGCCGCGTCCGACCATCACGCCGCCCGAGGTGAAGGCGCGTCTCATGCGCCACATCGGCGCGCCCGCTCATGCAGCGGAACATACCGTTGAACGATAAGGAATTGCCGATGCTGTTGCTCAATCCCGGTCCCGTCACGCTTACCGAGCGCGTGCGCCGTAGTCTGCTGCAGGAAGACCTCTGCCATCGCGAAAGCGAATTCTTCGACGTTCAGGAAGACGCGCGCACGCGCCTCCTGAGCGTCTACGATCTGGACCTCGCGCAGTGGCAGGCGGTGCTCATTACCGGCTCCGGCACGGCCGCGGTCGAGAGCATGATTGCATCGCTCGTGCCCGCCAACGGCAAGCTGCTGATCGTCGAGAACGGCGTGTACGGCGAGCGCGTCACGCAGATCGCCACGCAGTACCACATCGCACACGAAGTGGTGAAGCACGAGTGGATGCAGGCGCCCGATCTCGCGCGGGTTTGCGCGGCGCTCGACGCTGACCGTGCGATCACGCATGTCGCGATCATCCATCACGAGACCACCACGGGCCGGCTGAACGATCTGCGTGCGCTGGGCGAGGCGTGCCGCGCGCGCGGCGTGCAGATGCTCGTGGATGGCGTGAGCAGCTTCGGCGCCGAAGCCATCGATTTCGCCGACACGAGTATTGCCGCTGTGGCCGCGACCGCGAACAAGTGCCTGCACGGCGTGCCGGGCGCGGCCTTCGTCGTGGTGCGCCGCGCGGCGCTCGCGAATGCATCGAGCCGCACGTACTATCTCGACCTCAAGCGCCTCGCCACGCTCCAGGATCAGCGCAATACGCCGTTCACGCCTTCGGTGCATGCGTATTACGCGCTCGTCGAAGCGCTGCGCGAACTCGCCGATGAAGGCGGCTGGCAAGCGCGTCACGCGCGTTATGCAGCGCTTTCGGAGCAGGTGCGCGCGGGTTTTGCGGCGCGCGGGATGGCGAGCGTGTTGCCGAAGGACGAGTCCTCGGTGGTGTTGCGAGCGTTCCGTCTGCCGGTTGGCATCGACTATCCGACGCTGCACGACGCGCTCAAGGCGCGCGGCTTCGTGATTTATGCGGGGCAGGGCGGTTTGTCGAAGGAACTGTTCCGCATCTCGACGATGGGCGATATTCATGCCGCCGACGTCGAGCGTCTGCTGGCGGCGTTCGACGCAGTCGCGAAGTAGCCGTCGCGATTCGGACGGGCGCCTTACCCCGTCACGCGTTCTCCCGCGCGCAGCGCCGTGGTTTCCTTCGCGGGCTTGCTTGCACTCTTGCGGCGCGCCCGCGCCTTCTTCAGCCAGATCAGCACGCCCGTCACGCTGAGCATCGCGACGGCCACGCCCATGCAGCTCATGGCGATGCGCCCCGGTAATCCGGCGATGCGGCCCGAGTGCAGCGGAAACTGCGCCTGGATGAAGAGGTCGCCGGCGCTGCCGCGTCCGGGTATTTGCCGGGCGATCACCTCGCCGGTGCGAGCGTTCATGACGAGCCAGGGGTTGCCGAGGCCGGCGTCGCCGTGATCGTTGCCCGCCGCAAAGTAGCCCACGCCATACGCGCCGAGCGCGGGCATCGCGAACAGGCCGCCCGGCGGCGCGGCAATGCCTTCGCGGCGGCCCAGCGCGGGCGCCATGGCGGCGATGCGCGCGCGCGCCGAAGTGGTTTCTTCGGGCGTGAGCTCGGGACCGGGCGCGACGGTGCGGAACGGGTCCGGCGCGAGCGTCGAGAACATCGACACCACGGGGCGCACGACCTGCGTGCCCAGATTCATCGAGATCGATGTGAGTGCAACCATTATTAGCAGGCCCCAGAGCCAGACGCCTCCCGAGCGGTGCAGGTCGAAGGTGAGCGCGTAGCCGCCGCGCTTCACGCGAAAGGCGAGCGATTTGCGCCAACTCTTGAGGTTCGGAAAGGCGAGAACGATGGCGACGAAGCCGTCCAGCAGCCAGGTCATGCCGACGACGCCCATCGTCCAGACGCCGAAGTCGATGCCCATCCTGGTCGGCAGGAACAGCGTGTAGTGCAGCTGATAGAGGAACGGGATCAGATTCAGGCGCGCAAGCGAGGGCGCACCCCACATGCGGCGGCCTTGCTCGGCGCCGGTGACCGGGTCCAGCGCGACCTGGTTGTAGCCGAGCGCGAAGGGCGCGCCGGTCTTCGGGTCGATGCGCGGTTCCACGCGCACGACGAACGTGTGGCCGGGCTCGACCGAGAGCGGCATGTAGCTGATCTGCGCGCGCGGATCGGCGGCTTCCACGCGCTGGGCGAGCGTGAGCGCGGGCAGCGGCGCGCCGGGCGTATCGGCGTGATAGAAGGACCGATTGAGCGCCGCATCGAGCTCGTGGTCCCAGCCGATCACGGCGCCCGTGAGGCCGGCGAGAAACAGGAACGCCGCCGTGCCGAGGCCGAGCCAGCGGTGCAGGCGGACCAGCAGGGCTCTCATGCGGGCGCGCCGGGAAGAGTGCGAGCGCGGTGATCGCAGCGAGTGCGGCGGTCCGCGCGGGCGGGCGCAGTCTGGAAAGCGGTCACGATGGTTGGGATGAATCCGGCTGAGTGCAATGTTGGTTGCAAATGCAAATCGTTCGCATTCTATAAAGAGATGCGCGCGAACGCAAGCTTCGCGAAAGCAGGAAGACGCGGAGGCAGGCGGGAAATTCGGCTGGCGGCGAGTGCCGCGCGGCCGGCGCTTGGTGGCGCTTGGTGGCGCTTCGCTACACCGGATCCTTGCTCGGCGGAGCGTCCGGACGTTGCGGCTCCTCGCCGTGATGTCCGGGCGGTGGTGGCGTGAGCGGATCGCGCTCGGGGTCACGCGTGGGATCGGCGAGCGGGTCGGGCAGCGGGTTGGTGTGCGAGCAGATCATCGCGGGTACCTCGTGAGCAGGCGTGGCCAATCGGGCGCGATGTGTGGATGGTCCTTATAGCCTAGGCGATCGGCGCGCCTCGTGCGGGATTTCGCATGCGCGCGCGAGGCGCTGGAAACGCGCCGGAGACGGCAAGCGCCTAGAGCCCATCCAGATCGGCGGGGGTATCGACGTCGCGCAGGATGCCGGGGTCGTTCACGTCGATGCGCGTGAGCGCGGGCGAGTTCAGCAGCGCGCGCGCGCCGGTGTCGCCGTCGAGCGCAAGCAAGGCCGCGCGATGCGCGAGCCCGAATCCGACCGGATGACCGCGCTGCCCGTGATAGAACGGCGCGACCAGCGGCTTGCCCGCATCGAGCTCGCACGCGACGGCCTCGATGGTCGCGGGCGCGATGCGCGGCATGTCCGCGAGCGCCACGATCCAGCTTTCTCCTTCGGTGTCGGCCTTGATCGCCGCGGCGAGGCTCGCGCCCATGCCTCTCGCGGCGGCGGCGGCGAACACCACGTCGCAGCCGGCGTCGTTCAAGACGTGCGCGAGCGCTTCCGCGCCGGGACGCACCACGGCGATCACCCTTGGCGTGACCGTCAAGAGCCGGTGCGCGGCCTCATGAGCCACGCTGACGCCGCTGCGCAGCGGCGCGAGAAGCTTGTTGCGCAAACCGTCTGGATCGAAGCGCGATCCGGTGCCGGCGGCGAGCAAAACGCCAGTGGCGAGCGATGCATAGGCCATGGGGGGAGCCGCGCGAGAGGGGGAGGCGTTGATTGTGCGGTGCAACCGCGCGTGAGGCAAGCCCAGGGAAGACGCGCGGCGCGCCGCGTGTTCCGTTCATTCCGTGGTGCCGCGCGTGCCTGTCATTAAATCGTCACGCGCGGGTTACGCGAATGCGTGACGCGGCAGCATCATCTTGTCGAGCGTGATCGGCAGATCCCGCACGCGCACGCCCGTTGCGTGATAGACCGCGTTGGCGATCGCGGCGGGCACCCCGGTGATGCCGATTTCGCCGATGCCGCGCACGCCGAGCGGATTGAAGCGCAAGTCCGGCGCGCCCACGAACAGCACATCCAGATCGCCGATATCGGCGTTCACGGGCACGTGATAGTCGGCGAGGTTGCCGTTGGCGAAGCGGCCCGTGCGCGCGTCCAGCATGGCGTCTTCGTGCAGCGCCGTGCCCACGCCCCAGACCATGCCGCCCATCAGCTGGCTGCGCGCCGTTTTTTCGTTGAGCACCTGCCCCACGTCGTAAGCGCCGACGATGCGCGCCACGCGCAGCGTGCCGAGCTCGGCGTCCACGTGCACCTCGGCGAAGACCGCGCCGAACGAGTGGAACGCGTATTGCTGCCGCTCCGCGCCCGGCTTCTCCGCGGCTTGCGCCTCGATCGGCTCGCCGCCCGCGCGCGCGATGATGGCGGCGGCCGGGTCGCGGCGCGCCGGGTCGCGGGTCGCCAGAACCCAGCCGTCGGCGACCGCGACGTCCCCGGGAGCCACGCCATGGACTGGAGAAGCGGGGTCGGCAATCGCGAGCGCGATCAGTTTGTCGCGCGCGGCGCGTGCCGCCGCCTGCACGGCGGGCGAGACGCTCGCCGCCGATTGCGAGCCGCCCGAGACCGGCGCGCGAGGCAGCGTCGAATCGCCGAGCGCGAAGCGGATACGCTCTGGAGGAAAGCCGAGCGCATCGGCGGCCACCTGGGTCATCACGGTATACGTGCCGGTGCCGATGTCCTGCGTGCCGGAGGCGACCATCGCGGTGCCATCGGGCAGGATGCGCGCGATGGCCGCCGCTTCGCTGCGGTTGGCCGGATAGGTCGCGCCCGCCATGCCCAGGCCGATCAGCGTGTTGCCCTCGCGCATCGCGCGCGGCGCGTTCACGCGGCGCGACCAGCCGAAGCGCTGCGCGCCCGCCGTATAGCATTCGCGCAGCGCCTTCGACGACCATGGCCGGCCTTCTTGCGGCTCCGCTTCCGCGTAGTTTTTCAGGCGCAGCGCGATGGGGTCCATCTTCAGGCGCCACGCCAGTTCGTCCATCGCGGATTCGAGCGCGAACGAGCCGGTGGTCTCGCCGGGCGCGCGCATGAAGGTGGGCGTGCCGACGTTCAGCGGCACGACGCGGTGGCTCGTGCTCAGGTTCGGGCATGCATACATCATGCGCGTGACGAGACCCGACATCTCGGTCCAGTCCTCGAACGCCGAGGTGTGCGAGAGCGTGTCGTGGCGCACGCCGGTGAGCGTGCCGTCCGCGCGCGCGGCAATCGAGAGATGTTGCTCCGTGTGCGGCCGCGAGCCCACCAGCCCGAACATCTGCGGCCTGGTGAGGGCGAGGCGCACGGGACGGCCGGTTTGCTTCGCGGCCATCGCGCACAGGCTCACGTGAGACCATGAGGATCCCTTACAACCGAAGCCGCCGCCGATGAACGGCGAGATCACGCGGATATGCTCCGCCGGGATGCCGAATACGGCGGCCACGGCGGCGCGATCGTTCGTCACGCCCTGGGTGGCGTCGTAGAGCGTGAGTTCGGGACCGTCCCAGCGCGCCATGGTCGCGTGCGGCTCCATCGGGTTGTGGAACTGCGTGGGCGTGGTGTAGACCGCGTCGACGCGCAGCGCGCCTTGGTGCAGGCCCGCTTCCACGTTGCCGCGCTGCGAATCCATCGGGCGTCCGGGTATGGCGGGCGGCGTGTGCGCCTGCGCTTTGGCGCGCGCGAAGTCGAGCGTCGCCGGCGAGGCAGCGTAGGTCACGCTCACGTGCTGCGCGGCGTCGGCGGCGTGCTCGAGCGTATCCGCGACCACGACCGCGACGGGCTCGTTGCTGTAGCGCACGACGTTGTCCTGGAGCAGCGTGAGGCGCCGCACCGCGGGCGGCGAAACGGGCGGGCGCCCCGCGTTCGGCAGGCGCATCGCGTTCTGCGAGGTCATCACGAGCAGCACGCCCGGCATGGCCTGTGCACGGCCCGTGTCGATCGATGCGATCGTGCCGCTCGCCACGGTGCTTGTCACGAGCACCGCATGCGCGAGACGCGCCTCGGGAAAATCCGCCGCATAGTTCGCGCCGCCTGTGACTTTGAGCATGCCGTCGATGCGCTCGACCGGCTGTCCGATCAGCTTGTCCATGCGTGTTCTCCCGTGACGCTCGCGCTGCTTGCGCCAGTCGCTGGACTGCCCGCGGCCAGCATGGCGGCGCGCACCATGGCGCGCTGCGCGAGCTCGACCTTGAACGTGTTGCCGGAGAGCGGCTGTGCTTGCGCGAGTTCCGCGGCGGCGGCGCTGCGCAACGTGGCCGAGTCGAGCGTGTGCCCGGCGAGATGCTGCTCGGCGCGGCTGGCGCGCCACGGCTTGTGCGCGACGCCGCCTAGCGCGATGCGCGCGGCGCGCACGCGCTGGCCATCGAGCTGCAAGGCCACCGCGACGGAGACGAGCGCGAACGCGTAGCTCGCGCGGTCGCGCAGCTTCAGGTAGTGCGTGTGATCGCTGAACGCGGAGGGCGGCAGGTCCACCGACGTGATCAGCTCGCCGGGCGCGAGCGTCGTGTCCTGATCGGGGCGCTCGGCGGGCAGCCGGTGAAACTGCGCGATCGGAATCGCGCGTGCGCCGCGCGGTCCGCTTACTTGCACGGTGGCCTCGAGCGCCGCGAGCGCCACGCTCATGTCGGACGGATTCACGGCCACGCATTGCGCGCTCGCGCCGAGAATCGCGTGCATGCGATTGAAGCCCTCGCGCGCGGCGCAGCCGCTGCCGGGCGCGCGCTTGTTGCACTGCGCGAACGCGGTGTCGTAGAAGTACGCGCAACGCGTGCGCTGCATGAGATTGCCGCCCACGGTGGCCATATTGCGCAGTTGCGGCGACGCGCCCGCGAGCAAGGCCTGCGTGAGCAGCGGGTAGCGCGTGCGCACGAGCGCGTGGTTCGCCGCGTCGCTATTGCGCACGAGCGCGCCGATGCGCAGGCCGCCATCGGGCAAGGTCTCGATGTGCCCGAGTGCGGCAAGGCGCGTGATGTCGATGAGCTTGAGCGGATGCGCGAGGCCGCCTTTCATGAGGTCGAGCAGATTCGTGCCGCCGCCGATAAAGGCTGCGCCCGGCTGCTGCGCGGCGGCAATGGCGGCGTCGATGTCGTCGGCGCGCTGCAAGGAGAACGCGTCCATTGCGGTGCTCCTTTCTTTCAGGTGCTGGCCGCGTGCGCGTCGCGCACCGCGGCCACGATGTTGGCGTAGGCGCCGCAGCGGCAAAGGTTGCCGCTCATGCGCTCGCGAATCTCGGCGTCGCTCAGTTGCGTGGGAGGCGTGCGCACATCGGCGGTCACGGCGCTGGCCGCGCCGGCTGCGAATTCCGTGAGGCAGGCGGTGGCCGAGCACACTTGGCCGGGCGTGCAGTAGCCGCATTGCAGCGCGTCGCGTTCGATGAAGGCGCGTTGCACGGCGCTGGGTGCATCCGCGCCCGCGAGGCCCTCGACGGTGGTGATGCGCTGGCCCTCGTGCATCGCGGCGAGCGTGAGGCAACTGTTGATGCGGCGGCCTTCCACGAGCACCGTGCAAGCGCCGCACTGGCCGCGGTCGCAGCCTTTCTTCGTGCCGCTCAAGCCGGCGTAATCGCGCAGCGCGTCGAGCAGCGTCACGCGCGGCTCGATATGAAGCACATATTCGCGACCGTTGATGTCGAGCTTGACCGGTTGCGCGGTGGCGGGCGAGGGCGGTGGCGTGGCGGTATCGGCGGGGGACGGCGTGTGCTGCGACGGCGCGTCTTGCGCATGCAGATGAGGCACACTGCCCAGCGCGGCGGCAGCGGCGGCCGATTGCAGGAAGCGGCGGCGGGTGACGTCGGCGGGAGGAGGGGCGTTGGACATGGCGTTCGACAGACTCCATAACGAAGACGGAACGTAAGGCGCGCAATGAAGCACAAGCGCATGGCCGGATTTGCCATGCGCGGAGTTTCGCGGCGCGGCTGTCCGAATGCAGCAAATTCGATGCCGCGTTCAGTCGGGCGTGCTCTCCTTGCGCCCCTTATGAGAACCGCACGTTGCGCTCGTGGAACGCGAAAGTAAAGCGTTGGCGCACGTTTTTCGAGGTGCGAAGTGCTTGCTGGCGCAACGCTGTCGCAGGGCTGGCATGAAGCTGTCGCGAAGCTGGCGTGGAGGACAGAATTGCGCTGCTGCCACAATCGAAACCGTTTTTGGATAAGCAGGATCGCTAATCGATTGCACTGCGCTGCGCGTCAGCTTGCGCGAGCGCCAGCGTGCTCACCGTCTCGCGCAGCCATGTCAGCGCGGGGTCCGCGTGGCTGCGCGGATGCCAGGCCGCATGCATGGAAAAGCCGCGCGCCTCGAATGGCAGCTCGAACAGATCCACGCGGTCCAGGCTGCGTGCAACGAGCCGGTAGGGCAGCGTGGCTACGTAGTCGGTGCGCGCGAGCACTTCTGGCACGAGCGTGAAGTGCTGCACCGAGAGCGCCACGCGCCGGCGCCTCCCGAGGGCTTCCAGATGCTCGTCCATGAAGCCGGAGAAGCTGCCGCCACTGGTCGAGACCAGTACGTGACCGAGCGCGCAATAGCTGTCGAGATCGAAAGCGGCCGTGCCGCGCGGGTGCCCTTTGCGTTGCGCGACGACGAAGCGCTCGTCGTAGAGCTTTCTTGTCTTGAGCGTGGGCGGCACCTGCTGCGCGGAGCCGAGCAGCAGGTCGATTTCGCCGCGCTCGAAGCGCTGCGCGAGCGAGCCGGACTCAATGGCGACGAACGCGAGCTGAACGGCGGTCCCGGCGAGGCGCGCCCATTCGATCATCAGCGGCAGGCCGAGCACGGCCACGCACTGGTCGCTCGTGGCGATCACGAAGCGCCGCGAACTGGTAAGCGGATCGAACGCGGGCTGGCGGCGCACCACGGTCTCGAGCGTTTGCAAGGCGGCGTGCAGGGGCTCCATCAGCTCGAGCGCACGCACCGTACGCGTCATGCCGCGGCCGTTGGCGGCGGGAATCAGCAGCGGATCGTCAAAGAGCTGGCGCAGCCGCGCCAGTTGGGCCGAAACCGCCGGTTGCGTGAGGTTCAGGCGCATGGCCGCGCGCGTCACGTTCGATTCCGCGAGCAGGGCATCGAGCGTGACCAGCAGATTCAGGTCGATTCCGGAGAGATCGATCACGGTGATGGGTCATATGCATGGGATCGATTTCAAGAATACGTGCGCGTCACCTACAGTTCAATCCGTCAGACGAACCGTGCAAGTCCCCTCTCGCCGAACCAGGGCAAACCGACCAAGGAGAACGAAGCCATGAAAGCATGGATGCTCGATCGACCCGGCCAGCCGCTCGCGCTGCGCGACGTGCCACAACCCCATCCGCGCCGGGGCGCGCTGGTGGTCGGCATGGAGGCCGTGCCGCTCCTCAGCTACACACGCCAGTATGTCGAAGGCAAGCTGCCTTTCGGGTATCCCGGCGGGCCGTTTTCGCCGGGCACCAACGGCATTGGCCGCGTGCTCGCCGTTGGCGAGGGCGTGTACGGCTACCGCGCCGGGCAGCGCGTTGCGCTGAGCCCCTACTGGGTCGCCGACGAGGCTCTGCGCGAGCCCGCCCAGGCGCTGCTCGGGCTCACCACGATCAGCCCCGACAGCGCGCCCATGCTGGCCGATTTTGCGCATGGCACCCTGCGCGAGGTGGTCGAGTTTCCCGCCTCCACGGTGTTTCCGCTCGACGGTCTGAATGACCTGCCGTCGGTGCGGCTTGCCGCGCTCGGCAAGCTCGTGGTGCCGTTCGGCGGGCTGCGGCGCGGCCGGCTGGCTGCCGGCGAAACCGTGGTGGTGAACGGTGCGGCCGGCGCGTTCGGCGCTGCGGCGGTGCTCGATGCGCTCGCGCTGGGCGCGAGCCGGGTCGTGGCGGTGGCGCGGCGGGCCGCAGCGCTGGCGCCGCTTGCGGAGCTGGGCAATGGTCGCGTCGCGACTGTGGCGCTCAGCGGCGACAGCGCGCGCGATAGCGTGGCTATCCGCGACGCGGCGGGTGGCGGCGCCGATCTCGCCTTCGACATGGTCGGCCACGCGAGCGACCCGGGCTCGACGCTCGCCGCGCTGCGCAGCCTGCGCCGCAATGGCCGCATGGTGCTGATGGGCAGCATGGAGGTGGATCTGCCCATCGTCTATCGGGAAATGCTGATCAACAACTGGGAGTTGATGGGGCACTTCATGTACAGCGGCGCGGATTACCGGGCGCTGATCGCGCTCGTGCGCTCGGGCCAGCTGCCGCTCGACGCGATTGAAATCGAGCGCTATGCGCTCGATGCGCTGGAGGCCGCGATCGACGCGGCGCAAGCGGCACAGGGGCTGACGTGCGTGACGGTTTGCATGCCCGGCGTGCCTCAGTCGATGCCGTGAAACACGGCGTCGTCCGGGCCGAGGTAGGCAGGCGCACGCCATACGGCATCGCGCATCGAGTGCTGCACGAGATTCTCCACACCCAGCAGCACCGCGAAAATCGCCATGCGCACCGGAATGCCGTTGTCGGTCTGGCGGAAGATCGCAAGGCGCGGGTCATGATTCAGGTCGGTCGAGAGGTCGTTCGCGCCGGGGCGGCTGTCGCGCGGCAGCGGATGCATCACGAGCGTCTCGGGGCTGCAGCACTCGTCCATCAGCGCCTGGTTGATCTGGAACTCGGGCGTGTAGCCTTCGAACGACTCGTCGGCGAAGCGCTCCTTCTGGATGCGCGTGGCGTAGACCACGTCCGCGCCGCGCAGGCCCGCGCGCAGGTCGTGCGTCTGCTCGACGACGTGGCCGTTGGTCGAGATCTTGTCGACGATGTACGCGGGCATTTCGAGCTGCGGCGGCGAGATCAGCGTGAACTTGATGCCGCGATAGAGCGCGAGCAGCTTCACGAGCGAGTGCACCGTGCGGCCGTACTTGAGGTCGCCCACGAGCGCGATATGCGCGCCATCGACGATCTTGCCGAGACGCGAGAACTCGCGCTGGATCGTGTAGAGGTCGAGCAGCGCCTGGCTCGGGTGCTCGCCGGGGCCGTCGCCGCCGTTGATCACGGGAATGTTCACTGCGCGCGCGAATTCGGCCACCGAGCCTTGATCAGGATGCCGAATCACCATCGCATCCACGTAGCCGGCCATCACGCGGCTCGTGTCGTAGATCGACTCGCCCTTGGCCATCGACGAAAACGTGAAGCCCGTGGTGTCGCAAACCGAGCCGCCCAGCCGGCAGAACGCGGCGCCGAAACTCACGCGGGTGCGCGTGCTGGCTTCGAAGAACAGGTTGCCGAGCACCGCGCCTTCGAGCACGCGCGAGATTTTCCGGCGGCGTGCGATGGGCTGCATGATGTCGGCCACGCGGAAGAGGGCTTCCACTGAGTCGCGCGAGAACTGGTCGACCGACAGCAGTTGCGGCTTGCCTTCGAACTCCATCTGGCTCGCCAGCGAACGCGACTCTACGCTTTGCGTATAGATTTCGCGCGGCTCGCCGCTGCCCACGATTTCCGAGACGAAGCGCTCGACGATCTCGGGCATGGCGCGCGATTCCTGCGACTCTTCCGGCAGCAGCCACGTGTCCAGCGCCCGGCGCGACACGCCGATGCGGCTCGCGAAGGCATCGCGGGTCATATTCAGACGCCGCATGGCGTCGCGGAGGAAGGCTTGTTGCGGAACGCTCATGACTGGCACCTGTGATGTCGGGTTGATGTACGCGTTGCGTATATTAGTGGGGCGGCGTGAGAAGTCAAGGGCTTTCGTGCGGCAGTGGCCGGGGCGAGTGCGACAACGTAGCGCAGCGCCTCCCCGAATGCGCTGTCGAGGGCGCTGGTCGTGCCGCAGTGCAGCAGATCCGCGGCCTGACAGGCTGTTCTGAGCGCTCTTTTCCCGGCACGTCCCCTTTTATCGGGATGGGCATTTTTGAGGCGCCACCATAATCGCGGTTTTGATTTTGGACGGGCCGGCGCACGCCGGCTTCCGCAGCCTGAGATGTACGCATTGTTCTGTACCCTGGTGTCGTGCGCCGCGCTCCTGCGCGCGAAGCGGCAGCGGCGGAGCCAGCCATGAAGATGCCGTGGTCCAGCTCGGTCGACGAGCTTTCCAGCGGCGAAACCCGTTTCGTCACGCACCGCGCCGCGCGCCGCACGGCGATGGCGGCCGCATGCGTGGCGGCGGCCATCGCGCTGGCTGGCGGCGTGGCCATCGGCCGTTATAGCGGCACGGCGCCCGCACTTGCGAGCTCGGCCGCCGGCGCGGCCACGCACCATTACGTGGTGGGCGAGATCGGCCGCATGAACGCATCGATTGCGCTGCTCGATCCGCGCATCGAGCGTCTGGTCTCGCAGATTGCCGAGTTGCGCCAGTTCGATCAGCGCCTGCGCGCACAAACGCCGCGCGGCGCCACGGCGGTGCCCGCCGCGCCCGCCGCGCGCTCCGGCGACGATGACGGCGGCGAGGGCGGCGGCGAGGGCGGCCCCGCGCTCGCGCCGAGGCGCTGCCTCGAGGCATCCGCCGCGCGCGCCAACGTCCATGCCATCAACGGCGAGGTCGACTGCATGGCGGCCACGCTCGCCGCGCTCGAGCGGTCCGTGGCGGAGCACAAGGCCGCGTGGGATGCGTTTCCGGGCCGTCGTCCTACCGACGCGGGCCGGCCCGGCTCGCCGTTTGGCAACCGCCTCGATCCGTTCACGCAGCGCCTGAGCTTTCATCCGGGGCTCGATATCGTCGCGCCCACGGGCACGCCGATTCTCGCCGCCGCGGGAGGCCGCGTGATCTTCGCAGGCGTGAAGTCGGGCTATGGCAATGCGGTGGAGATCGACCACGGCAACGGCTTCGTCACGCGTTATGGGCATGCGTCGAAGATCGACGTGCAGGTGGGGCAGATCGTGCTGCCGCGCGAGCATATCGCCGACGTCGGCTCGACCGGGCGCTCGACGGGCCCGCATCTGCACTTCGAAGTGATCGTGAAGGGCGTTCAGGTCGATCCCGGCGACTATCTCGCGCTGTTCGACGCCTATCGGACTGAAAGCACCGGACGAAACGGCAATGGCTGACGCACGACGCTTCGCGCGCCAGCGTCGCGACGCGCAGCGCGAATTCGAATTGCAGCCAGTGCGCTCGCTCGCATGGCGCTGGGGCGTGGCGCTCGCATGGACCGTCGCGGCGGCGTCGGCTGGCGCGGGGCTCGCCGCATGGGCGCTGCATGCCGGTGACGCCGGGCAGTGTCCCGCCGTCGAGCCCGATGTGCTGCAAACGCGGCTCTCCAATGTGGAACTCGCGCTGGAGCAGGAGCGCGCGGAGCGCTCGGCGCTGCAGAAAGCCGCGGATGCGGCGCAGGCCGAGACCGCGAAGCTGCAAGCCGAACTGGTGTTCATGCGCAACCACGGTGCGCGCTCGAACGCGCGCTGACGCTGGTGTCCGATTACCGCCGCCCGCTGGGCGCGGCTCTACCCAACCTCGACAAGACCATCTGGAATCAACCGTAATTAACCGCAACGGCACGACTCATGTTCAACAGGAAGAAACCCCAGCCGGGCATTGCCCAAACCAAGCTCGCGACGCTGATCGCCGAGGATGTCCATGTCACGGGCAATCTGGAATTCGCCGACGGCCTGCGGCTCGACGGCAAGGTGAGCGGCAACGTGACGAGCAAGCCGGGCGCGCAGACACTGCTCGTGCTGAGCGAGCGCAGCGCCGTGCAGGGCAACGTGCATGGCTACGACATCGTGGTCAACGGGCGCATCGTGGGCGACGTGATCGCCGATCATTTCGTCGAATTGCAGTCGAATGCGCACGTGGTCGGCAACATCTACTACCAGCAATTGCGGATGGATTGCGGCGCGAGCGTGGATGGCAAGCTCACCAGGCGCGACCCGGGCGACGCGCCGGGACTGCTGCTCGATACCTCGGTAACGTCGGTAACGTCGGTCACCGACGTCGAGGCGCACGACTGAGCGCCAGGGCGCGCGCGATTTCCAGTACACTGCCCGACATGCCACGTCAGCCGAGTCCCTTCGTCACGCCATTTGCCGTCGCCGCTTCGCGCGCGATGCTGGCGCGCGCGCAGGCCTCCTGCGCGTGCGTGAAAGCCAAAGCCAAAAAACAGCCGCTCATCTGACCGGAGCATGCTGTTCCGTCGGATAGTGCGATGGAACGGCCTGCCGGCGGCGCCCCGCCTCTTTCTCCCTGCTGGCTTGCCCAATTCCCGCGTACGGTTCGACGGACCTTTCACACGGTCACGTACAAGGGAAAATCATGTCTTCGTTTTCGGGTATCTGGATTCCGCTGGTCACGCCGTTCAATCGCGGCGCGGTCGATCATGAGGCGCTCGATGCGCTCGTGCGCCACTACGCGCAAGCCGGCGTAGCGGGCTTTGTCGCGCTCGGCACGACCGGCGAGCCGGCCGCGCTCGACGAGCTCGAGCAGGACGCCGTGCTCGCCACCGTGCTCGCGGGCGCGGGCGGCCTGCCGGTGGTCGCCGGCGTGAGCGGCAATCACACACAGTCGCTGTGCGAGCGGATTGCCGCGCTCAACGAGATGCCCGTGGCAGGCGTGCTGGCGGCCGCGCCGTATTACATTCGCCCGTCGCAGGCTGGCGTGGCTGGGCACTTCGCGGCGCTGGCCGATGCGAGCCGCAAGCCCGTGATCGTCTACGACATTCCCGCGCGCACGGGCGTGCAACTCGAATTGCCGACGCTGCTCGACCTCGCGGGCCATGCGCGAATCGTCGCGGTGAAGGATTGCGGCGGCTCGCTTGCGAAGACGCTCGCGCTGATTCTCGACGGCCGCCTGCAGGTGCTGTGCGGCGAGGACATCGAGATGTTCGGCGCGCTGTGCGCGGGCGCGAGCGGCGCGATTGCGGCATCGGCGCATCTGTTGCCGGAACGTTTTGTAGCGATGGAGCGCGCGTTGCGCGAGGGGCGTCTCGCCGATGCGCGCGCGCTCTGGCACGCGCTCGTGCCGCTCGTGCGGGCGGCGTTCGCGGAGCCGAATCCGGGGCCGGTGAAGGCGGCGCTCGCGCGGCGCGGGCTCATTCGCAATGAACTGCGCGCGCCGATGACTTGCGCGAGCGCCGCGCTGGAGGAAGCGCTGGGAAAGATGGTGGCGTGAGCGGCGGAAATACCGCGCGCCGAACATCACGCGGTTTGCCGCGCGAAAACGGGCGCGTCCTGAAGTATGGGACGCGCGCGCCCTTAGCCCGCGATGTGCGCGCTTGCGCCTGCGTTCGCGCGGCTGCGCGAGCGGCGCCGCGTGCGCGGGCGTTCGGTGTCCATCGTCTCGCCGTTGAGCAGGATACGGCGTCCGGGCACGTGCTCCGCCACGAGGCGCGCGATATCCAGCGCCGAACTTTCGGCGGGCACGACCTGGCGGCGCGCGTCGTCGTCGAGCAGCGTGGTCCATTCGACGAGCCGATACGCACGGCCCCACGGATTCTGCAGCGGCGTGGACACGCGGCATGACGCGATGCGGTTAGTCGAGCCGTCGCGCAGCAGAGACTGCAAGTGCATCAACACATCGTCGTTATCAACCATGACCTCGCTCCTCCTCGACTAACTGCGCGGCTAACTGCGCAAAAAAACGCCGCCGATGCTCCGGCGGCTCAACAGGGGTGAGCGTATGTTTGCAGCGAAGAATTAAACCAGACTTAAGAGCCGGTTCCGGCGCATGGGCGCGGCGCTCTAGCGGTGCGCGCGCCTTCATCAGTGCGGCTTGGTGCTGTTTTGCCGCAAAGTCGCGCGCACTTTGCGCGCGGCGAAGAGCGGGAGATAGTCATGGATGCGTGCGTCGGCGCGGTAGCTGTCGAGTGCGTCGGCGTAGATGCGGGCTACGGTTTCCTCAGGCGTATTGGTCTCATCGGCGATGCTGTGGACGATTTTCTCGGCGTCGACGTGAAGCATGGAGGTTCTCCAGTCTGCGGATCAGCCGGGTAGGTGGAGTTCGAATTCAAGAACAAACTTGCGTACCACGCCAATTGAATCGGCCTATCGGAATCGCGGAAAAAAATACCGGAGAAAATCGTTCGTGCAGACGAATGATGAGTGAAGGGGCGACCCCGTGGCCGCCCGTGCCGTGGTTTACGCCACGCTTTCCAGCGACGGATAGTCCGTGTAGCCGGTTTCGCCGCGCGCGTAATAGGTCGACGGATTCGGCGCATTGAGCGGTGCGTTCAATGCGAAGCGGCGCGGCAGATCCGGGTTCGCAATGAAGAGCTGGCCCCAGGCGACGGCATCGGCTTCGCCGTCGGCGAGCACGCGTTGCGCCGACTCGAGCGTGAACTTCTCGTTGGCAATGTACGGGCCGCCGAATTCAGCCTTCAATTGCGGCCCGAGACGGTTTTCGCCGAGCGATTCGCGTGCGAACAGGAACGCGATCTTGCGCTTGCCGAGCTCGCGCGCCACGTAGCCGAAGGTGGCGGCGGGGTTGGAGTCGCCCATGGTGTGGGCGTCGCCGCGCGGCGCGATATGCACGCCCACGCGATGGGCGCCCCACACGTCGATGCAGGCGTCGGTGATTTCGAGCAGCAGGCGCGCGCGATTTTCAATCGAGCCGCCGTAAGCGTCGGTGCGCTGATTCGTGCTGTCTTGCAGGAACTGGTCGAGCAGATAGCCATTGGCGCCGTGAATCTCGACGCCGTCGAAGCCCGCGGTTTTCGCGTTGATCGCGCCTTGCCGGAACGCGGCGACGACGCCAGGAATTTCGTCGATGGCGAGCGCGCGCGGCGTGACGTACGCGCGCTGCGGGCGCACGAGGCTCACGTGGCCAAGCGCCGCAATCGCGCTTGGCGCGACGGGCAGTTCACCGTCGAGAAAGAGCGGGTCCGAGATGCGGCCTACGTGCCATAGCTGCAGGAAGATGCGCCCGCCTGCGGCATGCACGGCTTCGGTCACGACCTTCCAGCCTTCGACCTGTTCCTGCGACCAGATGCCCGGTGTTTCTGCGTAGCCCACGCCTTGCGGCGTGACCGACGTGGCCTCGCTGATGATGAGGCCGGCCGTTGCGCGCTCTGCATAGTACTGCGCCATCAGCGCGTTAGGCACGCGCGCCACGCCTGCGCGCTGACGCGTGAGCGGCGCCATGATGACGCGATTGGGCAGCCTGAGGTCGCCGATCTGGAGGGGGTCGAAAAGCGTTGCCATATGTTCACCTTATTGCGGGCTCGGCCCGCTGCGTTGAAGCCTTGAATAAAAAGAAGCCGATGCGTGCGCTCACAACTGCTTGTTCGCGTAGGCGAGAAATGCCTCGATGACTGCTTCGTTGCGCTTGAAAAACACCCACTGGCCCACGCGCTTCGACGTAACGAGCCCGGCTTTTTGCAAGGCAGCCAGATGCGCCGATACGGTGGACTGTGACAGCGCGCAGTACGCGTCGATCTGGCCCGCGCAAACGCCGTGTTCGAGCGGGAGTACCTGGCCGGCGAAGTGCATCTTCGGCTCGCGCAGGCACGCGAGGATCTCGCGCCGCACGGGATTGGCCAGCGCTTTGTAGATGGCGTCGAGGTCGAGCTTTGGGGTCGGTTGAGGTTTTTTCATCGCGATTGCATCGTCACTGTGCGAATCATATATCGCATTTTAACGATATGGGCGATGGCACCGATTTCAATAGGGATACTCTGAACTGTGCATGAGGTGCCCCGGCGCGCGGCGCACTCAATGACGGTGCAGGTCGGGAAGAATTCCGGTATGCCGGTCGGATCAGGTCGTGGACTACGCAACCGATGCATGTGATCGTAGCCAGTGCCTGTTGCAAGGAAGATCAGATAGGGCAGTGCAACGGTGAATCCGGCTCCCGAGGTGGCGTGTGAGGGGGGCGCCGGATTCGAAGGTGTTTTCGCCAGAAGCGGGTTCGTCGATCGACCGTTCTTCAGGCGAGTTCGGGATTGCCATGGCCGGAGTCAGCTATTCGAGCTTGCTGGCACTTACCATTTGATCTGAGCATTCATGGTGCCGGTCTGGACGATTTCGAATTTCGTCTCGCCACGGTAAGTCCCTTCGATGCGGTAGTCTGCATCCGGCACGGAAAACAGGCAGTGCGGACCCGCGGCAACGAAATCCATCAGCACGCGGCCATGGCGTCTTACTTTGACCGAAACCTCGGTCAATGGCGTATTGCCCGACGAAATAAACGAGACGCCAAGGTTGAACGGATGCTGCGGATCTGGCGACGTCACGTGCCCGTCGATATTCATATTTCCGCAGACGTAGTAGAGCATTTGCTGTGGTGTGGCCGGAGTGTTCGTGCGAGCCGCCGCGGTGGTGGTTGTGGGGGGCGGGGCGGTTGGCGCCGCGGGGGCCGATGGAGTCGGCGCAGCCATTGGCGCAGTGGGTTGCGAATATTGTGTTCCAACGGGTCTCGCGATCTGTGCCCCGGCAGACACCGCATACGCACCAGCGATGAGCAGCGCGCTCGCGGGCACAAGCCGACCTCGGTGCTTCAAGGTCCCCATGATTGCCTCCCTCTTTTGATGTGCAACTAGCATAGGAACGGTGGGGGCGAAATGCAACCGTTCACGGTTTGTCAGTAATTTATGCCGGGGTTTGCGAGCCGGAGAAAAAAGTCCCGCGTCCATAGCAGACCAGTTGCGCTAACTAGCTGAAGAAGAGCCTGCAGTTGTAACCGGTTGAAACGTGTTGATGGATTACGCATAAGCGTGATCTAGATTGTTGTCATGTGCCGCACGAGTTCCATAGCAATTGAAGTGCACACACGTACCATCACGCGTGCGTGAAACACAAAACATCTCTACATCGCTTCGATGTTACTGGCCGGTGTGTCTATCCGGCGTCGCCTGTTCAGGCAACGACAAGGACACCATAAGCCGGCTATTCCAGATCCGCCGTTCAACGAGCGCTCTAAAGCGTTCGGGTGCTGACGAACTTTTCGCTGCTGCAAGCCGAAGAGCAGACCGGCCGTTCCTGGAACCAGATTGAAAACTGATTGAGTCCGCAATAAATATCGGTTTTATTGATCGCAGATTCGTACACAGAAAGCGGTACGGGACTTGCGATAGCCGCGTGCCTGGTGGTCAACGACAACGTACAGCAGGGGGCGTAAAGAAAATGGACGAGAACAAGCGTTTGTACACGTCGCCTCGCCGGCGCCCTCTTTGTGCATGTGCGGCGCCTGCAGCGGTCATGCTTTTGTCAGCTTATGCGGTGCTTGAAAGTAAGAACGGTTTCGCGCAGGAAACCGACGCAGCAAAGCCAGTGGTTTTCATGGTCGCGCTTGCGGACAACATCGCGAGCCGCGATCCTGTTGCGCACCCTGTGATGACCGAGGCCTCGGGGAGCACCGTCTATGCCGTCATGGCTTCGACGGACGTTCCCCAAAACACCATGAGCGATACCACGGGCGTTCCGGTGACAGCGCCGCCCGAGCCTGGTCCGGCGGCACCTGTCGCGACAGTGGCCCAGGCGTCGAGGGGCGAGCCGATGGCGGCTCCTGCGTCTGCTCCTGCGGCCACGGTGACCCCTGCGCCCGCGCCGCAAGCACCGGAGAGCAATCCCACGCAGTCGGCACCGGAAATGGCGCCGGCACCTGTCACACCGCAAATGGAACTGCCTACCACCGGTAATGGTCCGCAGCCTGGCGAAGATTTGCGTCATCAGGTCTTCGGCCTTGCAACGAGCGGAGGGGCGAACCGCGCGCTCGACGAAGCCAAAAAGCATCCCGACGTATTTTCGCCGGTCGATCTCGCGGAGATCGAAGAACTCGCCATCCGGCAGGAGGTGCGGGGCGGCCGCTCGAAGGTTCGCGCGATGACGAGCACCGACCGCTTCGATGCGCTCGATGCCGCTATTCGTCATGCGGAAGAGTTCGACAAGCGTCTGCCGAATACACCGGAGTACGCCCAAGTGCGTGCGTCGCTTGCCGGCGACCGTACCGTTGGGTATGCCGCGCGTGGGCGGATGGAAGATGCCGTTGCCGTGTTCGAAACGATCCCGTCGAATTTCGAGGTGTCGCCCGAGGCGCTCGCGTCAGTGGGCGACGCATATTCCTATCTGCAGCAGCCGGCGAAATCGGAAACGGTTTATCGGCGCGCCATCGAAGAGACGCGTGCAAAGCCCACCGACGCGGCCACGCTCGGCTACCAGTATGGCTCGCACACGCGTCCGATCGATCTGCGCGAAGGTCTGTTCTATTCGCTCACTGACCAGAACAAATATGCGCAGGCACATCAGGTACTCGACGATATTCGCGGTGCGCTGCCGCCGGCTGACAAGATGCGTCCGGGGGATCCCGCGACTGACGATTACCTGCGTTACTACCGTTTGCTCGCGCAGTACCAGATTTACATTGGTCAGACGAACGAGGGCATGGCCGGGTTGCAGAAACTCGAAGAGCAGGTGCCGTTCAGTTCGGAAGTGCGCGATGCACAGGCGGATGCGGTGCTAGGCATGGGACATACGCGGCGAGCGCGCGACATGTACGTCGCCACGCTGACCGATCACCCGGACAACATCGAGGCGCTGGCCGGCCTCGGCCGCACATCGCTTGCGCTGGAGGACTACTCGAACGCGCACCGGATCAACACGACGTTCGACGACACGTTCCCTGAGAACGGTTCAGTGCGTGCCTTCCAGCGCGACTATAAAGCGTATCGCGCGCCGGTGCTGACGGTTGATGTCAAAGGCGAACACGGCGCCTCGGCGCTGGCGGACAACCAGTTCAGCATCGACACGACTCTGTATTCGCCGCCGATCTTCGACAACTGGCGCGTATTTGCCCATACGTTCTACGCTCATGCGGTGACGGACCTCGGCAATGTCAGCCGTACGCGTGCCGGCGTTGGCGGCGATTATCGCAACGGCTCGTTGACCGTGAGCGGCGAGGTCACGCGTTCGACGGGCAGCGATGGGCGCACCGGTGGCACCGGCGAAGTTTCCTATGCGTTCAATGATTATTTGTCGGCCAGTGCGGGTGTCAGCAGTGACAGCGACTCGCTGCCGATGAAGGCGTACCTCAATCATATTTGGGGGAAGACCGCGCAGGCGAGTATTAATTTCAACGATGGTGACCGGCGTTCAGCATCGTTGTCTTACTCCGCGGCGCGCTACAGCGACTCGAACTTTAATCAGGACATTGCGTTGAGTGGAACGCAGCGCGTATTTACTACCGCGAATCAACTGGTGAATGTTTCACTGAATCTCGACACCGGGAGCAACACCATCCGGGACGCAGCGTATTACGCGCCTTCGCGCGATTACACCGCCGAAGTGGTCCTCATGCATCAATGGGCGATCTGGCGCAGCGGCGAGAGGTCCCTCGTGCAGCGCTTTTATCTGATCGGGGGCGCGTATAACGAGCGCGGCTATGGCACGAGTGCGGAGATGGGGGCGCGCATCGAGCACAACTGGACATTCAGCCACGATGTCACGCTCAGGTACGGTCTTGGCGTGCTCAGTCACGCGTACGACGGCAAGCGCGAATTCTCGGAACTCGCCTATGCCACGCTCACGGTGCCATTCTGACTTCGGAATCTGGGAGGAGGCCTGCGATGCAATCTCGTCGACGTTTCGTGTGTAGCTGTCTGGGTGCGATGGCGGGCTGTTCGCTGTTTCCATCCCTCGCGTCTGCCAAGCTGATCGACATCCTCCCGCCGGCCGACCCCGCCGATGGCAAGACCTTTCGCGTGATCTGCTTCCACGATGTGCGCGACAACCTGCGTGCCGAGTTCAACGCGAACAACCTGATCGATCCGTTCGCCGTCGATACGGGCACGTTGACATCGATTTTTTCGTGGCTCGATACGAACCACTACAACCCGGTCACCTTCAGTGCGATCGTGGCATCGCGCAACGGCGGCAAGCCGCTGCCGCCGCGTTCGGTGCTGCTGACTTTCGACGACGGCTTCAAGAGCCACCATGACAAGGTGCTGCCGCTGCTCAAGCAGTTCAAATATCCCGGCGTCATGGGGATCGTGACCTCGTGGATCGATACGCCGGGCAACGCTGGCATTCGGCTTTCGGACACCGTCGTCGTGCCGCGCGACACCTTCATGTCATGGGACGACGTGCGCAATGTGGCCGCGTCGGGGCTCGTCGAGCTGGCGTGCCATACGCACGACCTGCATCACGGCGCGCTTGCGAATCCGCAAGGCAACGAGTTGCCGGCGGCCACTTCGCATCTGTACCTGAAAGATCAGCAGCGCTACGAGACGGACGCCGAATTCGAAGCGCGTGTGCGCGGCGACCTGGGCAACTGCATGCGTCAGGTAAAGCAGCAGACAGGCGTATCGATTCGCGCGATGGTGTGGCCTTACGGGGCGCAGAACCTGACCGTGCGCAACGTGTCCTCGCGTCTTGGCATGCCCACGCAATTCACGCTCGAGTCCGGCCCGAATACCCCCGATATTCCGCTCGATCGCCTGCGCCGCATTCTGGCGACCTACGACATCAACGTGGGCGAGTTCGAGCGTTCGGTGCGCGAGCCCGCGCAAAATCGCGGCCAGATCAATCCGGTCGAGCGGGCAGTCGTGGTGTCGCTCGACGATGTCTACGATCCTTCGCCCGACATGCAGGAAAAGAAACTCGGCATCCTGATCGAGCGGATGTATCGAATGAAGCCGAGCTCGGTGTACCTGCAGGCCTATTCGGACCCTTCGCGCTCGGGGCTTGCGCGGGCGCTGTATTTCCCGAACCGGCATTTGCCGATGCGCTCCGATCTGTTCTGCCGCGCGGCGTGGCAACTGAACACGCGCGCGAGCGTGGAAGTTTATGCGTGGATGCCGGTGCTCGCATTCGCGGTACCGGATGCCCTCAATGGACGCGTCGAGTTCGTCACGGCGGCTGCGGGCAGCACCTTGCCGCCCGGCGCCTCGGGCGTGCGGCGGCTCAGTCCTTTCGATCCGGCTGCGCGCGCTTATGTGCGCGAGCTTTATGAGGACCTCGGAAAATACGCCGCATTCAACGGCGTGCTGTTCGGCGAGGACGCGACGCTCAGCGATTTCGAGGATGACGGCCGGCACGCGCGTCAAACCTACGCGAGCTGGAGTTTGCCAGCGGGCGTCGAGCAGATTCGCGCCAATCCCGAGGCGATGAAGCATTGGAGCGCGCAGAAAACCCGCTATTTGCTGGACTTCACGAAGGAGCTTCGGCAGATCGTGCTCGACAGCCAGAACAGCGATGAAGTGCTGACCGTGCGCACGATCTTTCCCGATGCCGTGCTCGACCCCGGCAACGAGCCGCGCTATGCGCAAAGCTATCCAGCTTTCGTGCGCGCATACGACTTCGTCGGACTGCTCGCCATGCCATCGCGACAGGGCATCACTTCCGTGGACAGCTGGCTCGACAAGCTCGGCCGGGTGGTGCAAGCCGCGCCGGACGGACCGCGCCGGACGGTCTTTTTGCTCGAGGCAACCGATTCACGCACGGGCGAGAGCGTGCCGGGCACGCGCCTTGTTGATCAAATGCGTCATCTGCGCGAGGTGGGAATGGTCAGCTACGGGTACTACCCCGATAACTTCCAGCACGACTTGCCGAATGCGGTCGCGTTGCGCGATGTCATGTCGACACGCCAGCGCCTCGATCCCGCGTCGATCAATGCTCTGCTCAAGGGCGCCCCTGGCGCAGGAGTGCAGCGATGATGCACCTCGTGATCAACCGGCTGCAGGACTTTATTTTCTTCTACCCGTTCTTCATGTCGTATCTGTGGATGATCGGGGGAACAGTCCATTTCCTCGCGCTGGAGAACGGACGGTCGCGCTCGCCCAGCGCACTGAGAATGTCGGGGATGCCGAAGGTGGCGGTCATTGTGCCGTGCTTCAACGAAGAGATGAATGCGCGCCGCGTGTTTCGTCATCTGGCGACGCTCAACTATCCCAACTACGAAATCATCGCGGTCAACGACGGCAGCCGCGACCGCACCGGCGAGGTCCTGAACCAGCTTGCCACCGAGATTGCGCATCTGACCGTGATTCATCATTCAAAGAACGAGGGCAAGGCGATTGGCCTGACCACGGCCGCGGCGATCACCAACGCGCCCTTCCTCATGTGCATCGACGGCGACTCGCTACTTGGCGAAGATGCGATCGAATGGATGCTCGAGCACTTCATTTCGGATCAGAACGTGGGCGCGGTCACCGGCAATCCGCGTATTCGCACGCGCACGTCGCTGCTCGGACGCATGCAGGTGGGAGAATTTTCGTCGATCGTCGGGCTGATCAAGCGCACGCAGCAGGTCTATGGGCGCATCTTCACGGTTTCGGGCGTGATCACGATGTTTCGCAAGAGCGCGCTCGCCGATGTCGGCTACTGGAGCTCCGACATGCTGACCGAAGATATCGATATCAGCTGGAAGCTGCAGTGCAACGACTGGCGCGTTGCCTACGAGCCGCATGCGCTGAGCTGGATTCTCATGCCCGAGACGATCAAGGGGCTCTACAAGCAGCGCTTGCGATGGGCCAAGGGTGGGATTCAGGTTTTGTTCCGCTACGCGGGAAGACTTCTGTTCGGGCCGCGCGTGATGATGTGGCCGCTCTTCATCGAGTAC
The DNA here is from genome assembly GCF_051125215.1 of Paraburkholderia sp. A3BS-1L. NCBI lineage: Bacteria > Pseudomonadati > Pseudomonadota > Betaproteobacteria > Burkholderiales > Burkholderiaceae > Paraburkholderia > Paraburkholderia sp. A3BS-1L. The sequence goes on from NZ_CP120443.1 coordinate 509,582, forward strand.
GCGCTCGGTATCGCATGGGCCTATGCGATGGCGTTCATTTTGCTGCTCTCGCTTCTCAATGCTGTCTATACGTTGCCGCCGGACTGGCACGTATCGCTGCTGCCGCACTGGCACGGCATGCTGCTGGTGGCGACCTGCGTGCTGCAGATCATCGTCGGCTGCGTGATCGACCGGCGCTATGACGAGAAGCTGCTGCTCTACGTGATGGACACCGTCTGGTATCCGCTTGCGTTCTGGCTGATCAACATGGTCACCACTGTCGTGGCGCTGCCGGTCATCGCCTTCGGGCGCCGTGGCAAGCGCGCAGTCTGGACTAGCCCCGATCGAGGAATTCAACATGAACAACACGCCCGTCATTGACCTCTCACTTCACGCTCCGCAGCAAATCATCTCGGACCAGGGCATCGCGCGCGGCGTCGTGCTGCTGCTGTGGTTCCGGCTGCTGCGGCCGGCTTGCGTCGGCTCGATGTGGGCGGGCATCACGATCTACGCATACCGGTATCTGTTGCCGTTCGAGCAGGGCGATCTCTCCTGGCCCGAGCTGGTGTCGTATTTCGCGGCCATCGGGGCCATCGCTTCGGTCTTGACGATGTGGATGATTCTCGCGCGCGTGGCGCACCCGTTTGCTTCGAAGTCGCGTACGCAGCGGCTGCTGCGCCGCAAAGCCGGGCTGACGGTCGAACCGGGGCCGTTTGCAGGTGCGGCTTCTCGCGAATTGAACGCGGTAGCGCGGGTGTTCGTGGCGTCGCACGATGCCAATGGGCTCATTGCAGCGCTGCGCGTGCTGTCCGTGACGGGGCCGGCCGCAGACGGCGCAAACGGGGCAAGCGGTGCGGGCGGCCGCCAATCCAGCAGCGGCGCATATGGTCACGCAAAGCCGCCGGTGTATTCGCCGCCGGTCGTATCCCCCCGCCGGACGCCGCGGCAGTGAGTGAGCGCGGCTCGCGCCACTCGAGTGCATTGCAGGGCGACCAGGACGGCGACATGGATCGCACCATCGCACGTGCCGGGCGCGGCTTCTATCGCTGGCGCCGCTTCGGCTGGCTGGCGGCGCTCGGACTTGCTTTGCTGGTCGCGGCGTACCCGGCGACCGGCGATAGCGACGATGCTGGCGCGCAGATGATCGGCATGCGGCGGGCACCGGCCGGAGCGGTCGTTGCGGTGCCTGCGCCCGGCGTGGGCGACGAGCGGCGCTTCATGCACGGCATCGGCTGGGCCAGCGACGCGGACGACAAGCGCTGGGTTTTCTTCAGCAGTTCCGGGTTGCCGCCGCGCGGCGCGCATCGTGATGGCAGCTGGCCTCACGATGTTTATGTCGGCGAATGGTCGCCAGCGCACGCGCGCATTTCCAACGTTCATCTATTCATTAGCCGACCGGAAGCACAGGAGCCCGTATCGATTGCGCAAAACACGCAGGGCAATATCTTTGTCAGCTTCGAGGACGGCTGGAATACGCCAAACGAAGTCAGCCAGCGCTATGGCGTTTATCGCTCGAACCTTACGCCCATCAAGCCCTATCCGAACGATGTCGAATCGGGGGGGCATTCCGGTCATGTGGCTGCCGTGGGGGAGCGCTTTGTCGTGTTCTATTCGGAAGACTGGATAAATGGCGGCGGCGTCGACAATCTCGGCACTGGCAACGGCGTCTATGTGAAGGTCTACAACGGCTCGGGCAAGCTGCTGCGGCGCGAGAACGTGGCGGCGCATGTCCGCGAATGGTGGCCCATGATCGCGGGTTCGCCCACGCGGGCGCTGCTCGTATGGCAGAAGTACATTCCTGGCAAGCTCGTCGCAGATCTGGAATTTGCCGTGTACGACCCAGTGAGCGGCAAGCTCACAAGGCCCGATGATGGCGTCGACGTTTTCCGCGTGCAGTACTACACGTATGCCGCGGCGTGGGTGCCGGAAGTGAAGCGCTTCATTGTCGAAGCAACGCTGGAGAGCGGACGCTCTTCGATGCTGTTGATCGACGAAGCGGGACACGTCACGGCAAAACTCGAGTGCCTGCCCGCCTCGGTGCGCGAAGCGAGCATTGCGGTGAACGGCGACGTTGCCTATGTGCCTGCGCGCGATGGCCGCTTGATGGCGCTTGCATTGACCGGCGACTCGATCGACTTGCGCGGCGTGATGCGTGCGCCGTTTGCATGGGGCAACACAGGGGCGATCGGTATTCCGTACGGTCCCGGAACGATTCATTTTGTTTCGCTTTCGCCGGTTGGCTTGCGTGAAGCGGACTTTAACGCGCGCAACGAAGTGGCGCCTTCCGCATCGGATCGCTGCCGCCCCGAAGGCGCGCACACACAATCGAATGTGTCGAACGAGTAAAGGAGGCGATCATGTGCGGAATCGTTGCGGGCGTGTCCCAGCGCAACATCGTTCCTTCGTTGCTGGAAGGTTTGAAGCGGCTCGAGTACCGCGGGTATGACTCATGTGGGGTGGCGGTGCTCCAGCGCGGCCAGGCGCGCCGGGTGCGCACCCTTTCGCGCGTGTGCACGCTGGAGGCCGATGCGCGTGCGGTCGACCTCGATGGCGCGACCGGCATCGCGCACACCCGTTGGGCGACGCACGGCATGCCGGTGATCGACAATGCGCATCCCATCTTTTCCGGCGAGCAAATTGCGGTCGTGCATAACGGCATCGTCGAGAATCACGAGCAGCTGCGCCAGGCGCTGCGAGAAAAAGGCTATGAGTTCGCGAGTCAAACCGATACCGAAGTGATCGCGCATCTCGTTCACGAACACTATCGCGGCGACATTCTCGCGGCGGTACGCGATGCGACACAGTTGTTGCAAGGCGCATATGCGATCGCCGTGATGTGCCGCGACGCGCCCGGACGGGTGATCGGCGCACGGCAGGGGTCGCCTCTGGTGGTCGGCATCGGTGCGGAAGGCATATTTCTTGCCTCAGATACATTCGCGCTCGCGGGCTGTGCCGAACGATTCGTATATCTCGAGGAAGGCGATCTCGTCGATATCGAAGGTAGGGACGTCAAGATTATCGACAAGGCAGGGCAGGCGGTTGCGCGCCGCGAGATTACCTTCGTGCGCCATGCGTCGGATGCGGAGCTGGGCGCTTACCGTCACTTCATGCAGAAGGAAATCTTCGAGCAGCCGGTGGCGGTCGCGCGCACGATCGCGACAGTCAACGATCGCGAACCGCATCAGGCGGGCATGCCGAATCCGGAGGATCTGGCCGACGTGACGAACGTGATGCTGCTCGGCTGTGGCACTAGCCATTACGCGGCGCTGACCGCTTGCGGCTGGTTCGAGCGTTTTGCCAACGTTGCCGCGCGAGCGGAGATCTCCAGCGAATACCGCTATCGCGACTACGTATCGCCGGGCAACACGCTGGTGGTCGCGGTTTCGCAATCGGGGGAGACGGCCGATACGCTTGCGGCGCTGCGCTATACGCAGTCGATGGGCGAGCAGCGAACGCTGGCGATCTGCAATGTCGCGGCAAGCGCGATGGTCAGGCAGTGCCGCTGGGCATTTATCACAGAGGCCGGCCCCGAGGTGGGAGTGGCCTCGACCAAGGCTTTTACGACTCAACTCGTCGCGTTGTTCATGCTTGCAATCCAGATGGGCAAACAGCGCGGACATGTGAGCGAGAGCGAAGCCGCGAACTACCTGCGCCAGCTCGCTGCGCTGCCGGACGCGATGCGTAATGTGCTGGCGCGGGAGCCGGAGATCATGGCGTGGGCAGAAGCGTTGTATCAATCCGATCACGCGCTGTTTCTCGGGCGCGGCACGCACTATCCGATTGCACTGGAAGGCGCGCTCAAGCTCAAGGAGATTTCCTATATTCACGCGGAAGGCTATCCCGCCGGAGAGCTCAAGCACGGGCCGCTCGCGCTCGTGACCGACGCGATGCCTGTGATCGTGACCGCGCCCAACGATACGCTGCTGCATAAACTGAAGTCGAATATGGAGGAGGTGCGGTCGCGAGGCGGGCGCCTTTTCGTACTCGCCGATTCGGACACGGGTTTGACGGCGGAGTCGGGCCTGCGCCTGATTCACATGCCGGCGTGGTTCGGGGCGCTTTCGCCGGTGCTTCACGTGGTGGCGCTGCAGTTGCTGGCGTATCACGTGGCGTGCTTGCGCGGGACCGATATCGATAAACCGCGCAATCTTGCCAAGTCGGTGACGGTGGAATAGTGCGGTGCGCATGGCCTTAGTCAGGCTCCCTAGAATAGTTGCGAGCCCACTTTGGCGCGACGCGTCTCCACACGCCCCGTACGAAATCGCCGATCGTCGAATCTTTTGCATCGAGCAGCCCCCGTCCGATGACCTCGTGCCAGCGCGTCTCCGAGCCATGAGCGAGACGCCGAGTGCAGGCAACGGGGGTACTGCTGCAGGTGGTATTCCCGGTGACGCCGATGGCGTCGTGCACCGCATGAGCGACCGAGGCCGCGAGGGTCGCCGCCTCGCTGGCGCGCGCTTTGGCGATGGCGGCGAGGAGGAAGGCACGGAAGACCTTGGGGAAAAAGCGCTGACCGTGGCGATGCGCGCGGCGGCCACGTGTTCGGCCATCGTCGCGATCTGGTGCTGGATCGCCTGGAATTTGCCGATCGACCGGCCGAATTGCGTGCAGTCGTTGCCGTACTGCAGGGCGGGTTCGAAACTCCGCACCAGCCCCCCCACAAGCAGAGCCGTGTGCAATGCGGCGCCCGAGGCGCGCATGCTGCCGGCTGGGGTGCTCCCATGCAACGGCTGGGCCGCGTCAGGTTAGTTGAGGTGAGGCGCACGCACGGTCGCCATGCCCGATCTCAGACGGCTTCGCACCGCGAGTTTGCTGCAAGGGGCGTGGCGGCGTTTGTCGTCGGGTTGAACGAGGGAAAAATAGGCCCTGAAAAAATTTTCGAAAAGGCGCTTGACGGCCCCGCGAATGACCCGCATAATTCGCCTCCTTCGCTGATCGCTGCGAACGAAAACGAAGCGATTAAGACGAATTGCTCTTTAAAAATTTACAGCCGATAAGTGTGGGCGCTTGATGGGTTTCGTGACCTGGTGATTCTTTCGGGGATGACCGGGAGTAGCGAAAGTATCAAGAGTCTCACACAAAAGTAAGTCAGGTTTTTGAATTTATTCAGAACCTGTCAGCTTTGAGTGAGCGACCTGTCTCGAGAGGGACAGAAAACAGTAACAGGTATTGAACTGAAGAGTTTGATCCTGGCTCAGATTGAACGCTGGCGGCATGCCTTACACATGCAAGTCGAACGGCAGCACGGGTGCTTGCACCTGGTGGCGAGTGGCGAACGGGTGAGTAATACATCGGAACATGTCCAGTAGTGGGGGATAGCCCGGCGAAAGCCGGATTAATACCGCATACGATCTTAGGATGAAAGCGGGGGATCGCAAGACCTCGCGCTATTGGGGTGGCCGATGGCGGATTAGCTAGTTGGTGGGGTAAAGGCTCACCAAGGCGACGATCCGTAGCTGGTCTGAGAGGACGACCAGCCACACTGGGACTGAGACACGGCCCAGACTCCTACGGGAGGCAGCAGTGGGGAATTTTGGACAATGGGCGCAAGCCTGATCCAGCAATGCCGCGTGTGTGAAGAAGGCCTTCGGGTTGTAAAGCACTTTTGTCCGGAAAGAAAACCTCTGGGTTAATACCCCGGGGGGATGACGGTACCGGAAGAATAAGCACCGGCTAACTACGTGCCAGCAGCCGCGGTAATACGTAGGGTGCAAGCGTTAATCGGAATTACTGGGCGTAAAGCGTGCGCAGGCGGTGATGCAAGACCGATGTGAAATCCCCGGGCTTAACCTGGGAACTGCATTGGTGACTGCATCGCTAGAGTATGGCAGAGGGGGGTAGAATTCCACGTGTAGCAGTGAAATGCGTAGAGATGTGGAGGAATACCGATGGCGAAGGCAGCCCCCTGGGCCAATACTGACGCTCATGCACGAAAGCGTGGGGAGCAAACAGGATTAGATACCCTGGTAGTCCACGCCCTAAACGATGTCAACTGGTTGTCGGGCCTTCATTGGCTTGGTAACGTAGCTAACGCGTGAAGTTGACCGCCTGGGGAGTACGGTCGCAAGATTAAAACTCAAAGGAATTGACGGGGACCCGCACAAGCGGTGGATGATGTGGATTAATTCGATGCAACGCGAAAAACCTTACCTACCCTTGACATGGACGGAATCCTGGTGAGAGCCGGGAGTGCCCGAAAGGGAGCCGTCACACAGGTGCTGCATGGCTGTCGTCAGCTCGTGTCGTGAGATGTTGGGTTAAGTCCCGCAACGAGCGCAACCCTTGTCCCCAGTTGCTACGCAAGAGCACTCCGGGGAGACTGCCGGTGACAAACCGGAGGAAGGTGGGGATGACGTCAAGTCCTCATGGCCCTTATGGGTAGGGCTTCACACGTCATACAATGGTCGGAACAGAGGGTTGCCAAGCCGCGAGGTGGAGCCAATCCCAGAAAACCGATCGTAGTCCGGATCGCAGTCTGCAACTCGACTGCGTGAAGCTGGAATCGCTAGTAATCGCGGATCAGCATGCCGCGGTGAATACGTTCCCGGGTCTTGTACACACCGCCCGTCACACCATGGGAGTGGGTTTTGCCAGAAGTGGCTAGTCTAACCGCAAGGAGGACGGTCACCACGGCAGGATTCATGACTGGGGTGAAGTCGTAACAAGGTAGCCGTATCGGAAGGTGCGGCTGGATCACCTCCTTTCCAGAGCTCATTGCGAAGTTCATTGAAGCGCTCACACTTGTCGGCTGTAGAAAAGACAGACTCAGGGGTCTGTAGCTCAGTCGGTTAGAGCACCGTCTTGATAAGGCGGGGGTCGATGGTTCGAATCCATCCAGACCCACCAATTTGTCTGCGCGGTGGCTGACTGGTAACCCCCTTGAGTATGCATGACTGGGGGATTAGCTCAGCTGGGAGAGCACCTGCTTTGCAAGCAGGGGGTCGTCGGTTCGATCCCGTCATCCTCCACCAATCCCTAATGCACAGCATCCTGCAGGAGCAGTTAAATGCAGGGAGTTTTGCATTGGCGATTGAGCCAGTCAGAGCGGTATGTGAAAACGTATCGGCTGTCGTTCTTTAACAATCAGGAAGAAGTAGTAAAGAGATTTATCTGAAACACACTTAGAGATGGGTGTGGAGTAGGTGAATCAGGGTTGTGATTGTATCGATGTATTTTTAAGTTCCTCGAAAGAGGGCTTTGGAATACGGCACAACGCGAAAACTCAGCCTGTAGCGAGTGAGTCGAGAGACGCACCCGTTATAGGGTCAAGCGAACAAGTGCATGTGGTGGATGCCTTGGCGATCACAGGCGATGAAGGACGCGGTAGCCTGCGAAAAGCTCCGGGGAGCTGGCAAACAAGCTTTGATCCGGAGATGTCCGAATGGGGAAACCCACTCCGAATGGAGTATCCGTGACTGAATACATAGGTCACGTGAAGCGAACGCGGCGAACTGAAACATCTAAGTAGCCGCAGGAAAAGAAATCAACCGAGATTCCCAGAGTAGTGGCGAGCGAAATGGGATCAGCCTGCATTCTTTATCTGTACCGTTAGTCGAACGCTCTGGAAAGTGCGGCCATAGCAGGTGATAGCCCTGTAGACGAAAACGGAATGGAAGAACTAGGGATGCGACAAGTAGGGCGGGACACGTGAAATCCTGTCTGAAGATGGGGGGACCATCCTCCAAGGCTAAATACTCGTGATCGACCGATAGTGAACCAGTACCGTGAGGGAAAGGCGAAAAGAACCCCGGGAGGGGAGTGAAACAGATCCTGAAACCGCATGCATACAAACAGTCGGAGCCTCGCAAGGGGTGACGGCGTACCTTTTGTATAATGGGTCAGCGACTTACATTCAGTGGCAAGCTTAACCGAATAGGGCAGGCGTAGCGAAAGCGAGTCCGAACAGGGCGATTAGTCGCTGGGTGTAGACCCGAAACCAGGTGATCTATCCATGGCCAGGTTGAAGGCACGGTAACACGTGCTGGAGGACCGAACCCACTAACGTTGAAAAGTTAGGGGATGAGCTGTGGATAGGGGTGAAAGGCTAAACAAACCTGGAAATAGCTGGTTCTCTCCGAAAACTATTTAGGTAGTGCCTCGTGTATCACCTTCGGGGGTAGAGCACTGTCATGGTTGATGGGTCCATTGCGGATTACGTCGCCATAGCAAACTCCGAATACCGAAGAGTGCAATCACGGGAGACAGACATCGGGTGCTAACGTCCGGTGTCAAGAGGGAAACAACCCAGACCGCCAGCTAAGGTCCCCAAATATGGCTAAGTGGGAAACGAAGTGGGAAGGCTAAAACAGTCAGGAGGTTGGCTTAGAAGCAGCCACCCTTTAAAGAAAGCGTAATAGCTCACTGATCGAGTCGTCCTGCGCGGAAGATGTAACGGGGCTAAGCCATATACCGAAGCTGCGGATGCACATTTATGTGCATGGTAGGAGAGCGTTCTGTAAGCCTGCGAAGGTGCACTGGAAAGTGTGCTGGAGGTATCAGAAGTGCGAATGCTGACATGAGTAGCGATAAAGGGGGTGAAAGGCCCCCTCGCCGTAAGCCCAAGGTTTCCTACGCAACGTTCATCGGCGTAGGGTGAGTCGGCCCCTAAGGCGAGGCAGAAATGCGTAGCTGATGGGAAGCAGGTCAATATTCCTGCACTAGTGTTGAATGCGATGGGGGGACGGATCGCGGAAGGTTGTCCGGGTGTTGGAAGTCCCGGTCGCTGCATTGGAGAAGGCGCTTTGGCAAATCCGGGCGCGTAATTCAAGGGTGTGGCGCGAGCTTCTTCGGAAGCGAAGCAACTGGAAGGGGTTCCAGGAAAAGCCTCTAAGCTTCAGTTCAACATTAACCGTACCGCAAACCGACACAGGTGGGCGAGATGAGTATTCTAAGGCGCTTGAGAGAACTCGGGAGAAGGAACTCGGCAAATTGGTACCGTAACTTCGGGATAAGGTACGCCCTGGTAGCTTGAGGAGCCTGCGCTCCGAGGGTGAAGGGGTTGCAATAAACTGGTGGCTGCGACTGTTTAATAAAAACACAGCACTCTGCAAACACGAAAGTGGACGTATAGGGTGTGACGCCTGCCCGGTGCCGGAAGATTAAATGATGGGGTGCAAGCTCTTGATTGAAGTCCCGGTAAACGGCGGCCGTAACTATAACGGTCCTAAGGTAGCGAAATTCCTTGTCGGGTAAGTTCCGACCTGCACGAATGGCGTAACGATGGCCACACTGTCTCCTCCCGAGACTCAGCGAAGTTGAAGTGTTTGTGATGATGCAATCTCCCCGCGGCTAGACGGAAAGACCCCATGAACCTTTACTGTAGCTTTGCATTGGACTTTGAACCGGTTTGTGTAGGATAGGTGGGAGGCTGTGAAGTGTGGACGCCAGTCTGCATGGAGCCGTCCTTGAAATACCACCCTGATCTGTTTGAGGTTCTAACCTTGGCCCGTGATCCGGGTCGGGGACAGTGCATGGTAGGCAGTTTGACTGGGGCGGTCTCCTCCCAAAGTGTAACGGAGGAGTACGAAGGTACGCTAGGTACGGTCGGAAATCGTGCTGATAGTGCAATGGCATAAGCGTGCTTGACTGCGAGACTGACAAGTCGAGCAGGTGCGAAAGCAGGTCATAGTGATCCGGTGGTTCTGTATGGAAGGGCCATCGCTCAACGGATAAAAGGTACTCTGGGGATAACAGGCTGATACCGCCCAAGAGTTCATATCGACGGCGGTGTTTGGCACCTCGATGTCGGCTCATCTCATCCTGGGGCTGTAGCCGGTCCCAAGGGTATGGCTGTTCGCCATTTAAAGAGGTACGTGAGCTGGGTTTAAAACGTCGTGAGACAGTTTGGTCCCTATCTGCCGTGGGCGCTGGAAGTTTGAGGGGGCCTGCTCCTAGTACGAGAGGACCGGAGTGGACGAACCTCTGGTGTACCGGTTGTCACGCCAGTGGCATTGCCGGGTAGCTATGTTCGGAAGAGATAACCGCTGAAAGCATCTAAGCGGGAAACTCGCCTCAAGATGAGACTTCCCCGGGGACTTGATCCCCTTGAAGGGTCGTTCGAGACCAGGACGTTGATAGGTCAGGTGTGGAAGCGCAGTAATGCGTTAAGCTAACTGATACTAATTGCCCGTAAGGCTTGATCCTATAACAGGTGTGTCTTCCTCCCGGTGTGGAGTGAAGGACGCGCAGGTTGAGAGATCGGTGTTGTGCCGGAAACAACACAACCCCAAGAAACAGCACCTCTTTACGCTTCTTCCCGATTGGCTGTGGCGCCAGGTTCACCCAAACCCGTGCGACGCAGCAACCCGTCATGCCTGATGACCATAGCGAGCTGGTCCCACCCCTTCCCATCCCGAACAGGACCGTGAAACAGCTCCACGCCGATGATAGTGCGGATTGCCCGTGTGAAAGTAGGTAATCGTCAGGCTCCTCATGCAGTATGTCCAGAACCCCGGTGGCTCCGAATGAGCGCCGGGGTTCTGGCGTTTGCGTGCGTGGAAAATGGCGGCCCGGCGCAGTGCGCATGCGCAGGATGACTGACGCACCGCATTGCCGGCGGGAACGTACTTGATCTCGAGTGCCTTGCCGGACTTGATCGCAATGCAAGTATGCCCGGGACGGCGTGGGCAAATCCGCATAGCTTTTGGCTCTACTCGAGCCCTCGAGTGTCCACCAACAAAAAGAAGCATGGTGCCGTTGCCTTGCGCGGGCGTCATGCCTTGGGTTCGTGGGCGAGTTTGCTGGACTACTCAGAGAATGGCTGGACTCTATACGGTAAGCGGCCGCGACCTTTGAGGTGAGAAGCCTGGCGACCTGGTTTCTGCGGTCGCGCCCGCGAAGGCCATGAAATTGCGGCGCGCGAGCACGTGTGGGACCGAAGTGAAGGTCGTCTTGCTGCGTTGTCGTGAATGACGCCTCCTGTTTGCCCTGTTGATGAACTCATTCTAGTGCGCTGCCACACGGCGCACATCGACTCAATTCAGCGCCGCAATTCGGGCAATCAATAATGCGTCATGCAACGTGCACGACGATAAAACGTGAAAATATATGGATATTTCACGCACCCGGAATCATTCGCGGCATTTAGATAATTTTTACGGTAGTATCGCTGGCAACCGAAAATAGTCGCTCGCAGAGAGAGAACCGGCGTGCGGCAAGCAAGCGGCCGTGCGCCCTGCCAATGAGGGGTGCCGGTACAAAAGAAAACCGATACTCCAGTTCAGGGCGATTGATTCGATGAAGTTAACGCGCAAAAGAGCCGCGCTAACAGCCGCGGTTTTAATCGTTGCACTGGTCGCCATTCAGGCGATCTGGCGTCCATTCGGTGGAAGATCGACATTTCGGTCTCACGAAGTCGCTTTTGATATTCATTATCCCGACGCCATTATCGACAGCGCGGCCCTTTCGCGTTTGCCGCGCGACATGATTCGCGTGCCGTTGCTGCATACGCTGCTCACGCGCGATTTTGTCGACTATTACGAGTCCAATTCCACGCGTCTTTCCGCAGAAGGCGCTGTCCGGCGGCTCGCATTCGAACACGATCTCGACTGGAGCGACGAACTCATCAAGCGTGTATTCGATGAACCCTCGCGTGTGCTGCTATGGCGCTCGCCCGACGGCCGCCTCGGTTATTGGGTGATGACGGTGCGTCGCAACGGCCTCGCTAAGCTGATGCAGGCCGTGGGTAACGTCGCGACCGGCGACAGCCAGTTGAACCAGGCGGCCACGCTCTCCGGCGACGTGCCGGTCTACGCGCTCAAGCTCGCGGTCGGCCATACGCTGCTGTTCGCGGCGAAGGGCGAGCGGCTCATCATCATGTCGGAGCCAGGCATTTTGCTCGACGCGGACGGCAAGACGATCGGCGAGCGCGCGCAGGCGCTTGCGAAGATGCTCGATGACGGCGGCGACGATGCTCTGCGCACGTATCATCTCGAACGCGCGCCTGCCGAGGTGAACGGGCATCGGCTGATCGTCTCGGTCAATTATCTTTCATTCGGATATCAGGCTTTTTTCTCGGGCGTCAATGCGCTGCGTTTCGATTTCGGCGCGTCGGGCAAGAACGATGCGAGCGCGAGCGGCGCGTGGAGCACGGCCGCGCTCGTCGATCCCGCTCATCTGCCGCAGCACTGGGACAGCGCCGATCTCTGGCATGCGTTGCCCGCGAACGCGGCGGCCTGCGCGAGCCTGCCGGTCGACTGGAACGATGCTGCCGAATTACTCGGCAAGCTGGGCGAGGGCGAACAAGTGGCGTCGAAAGTTTTGCGCGAACGCTTCCCCGGACCCGCGGGCGTGTGCTGGTATGCGAAGTCGACAGTCGTGGCGCCCGTGTTCGTGGCGCGCCTCAAACCCGGGGCGGCGCAGGATCCGGCCCAACTGGCAGTGGTCAAAGGCGCGCTTGCGAGCGTCTTTGGTGACGCCATTGGCGCGTATGAAGCGAAGGCGGGCAATGAGGCAGGCTATCGCCGTTTGCCGGTGACGACGAAGGAGCCGTCTGCTGGCGTCACGCTGTGGACGCGCGCGGTGAGCGCGCGCTCAGGCACGGCGCAGAGCGCGGGCTCGTCCTACGCGGCGCAGCTTTCCGCGCCGCGCTACTTTCCGGTGACGCTCGCGCTCGCGCACGGCTATGTGGTGTTCTCGCCCGACGCGCGTCTCGTGGACGACACGCTCGCCGTGCTGGACAAGCGCTACCCGGCCATTGCCGATACGCTCTCGCCGCAGCGCCTGTCGACCACCATGGTGTCGATCACGCCGTCCACCGCGGCGGCGCTTGTGGAGCGCGAGGCCGGGCGCGCATTGCCGGTCGATCAGGAGGCGATCTTCCGCAACGCCGCGCGCACGCATTTGCTGCCGAAGCTGCACGCGGTGGCGAGCTACCCGCCGCTGGCGTTGAGCCTGCCGGGCTCGCTGCCTTCGTCGGCGGGCTGGGTGCCCGTGGAGTGGCATGTCGAGCCGCGAGCGGGCGTGGGACCGCGCGGCGACGCGGCAGCGGGGCATCCGCTGGGCGCAGGCCCGAAAGACGCGGACAACGATGCCGGCAAAGCCACCCTCGGCGACGCCAGCACAGACTCCGCACAGCATGCCGAAGACCAGCCGGCGCAGCCCGGCGCGAGCGGCGACTGATCGTGCGCCGCCGCTTTTTCCATCGATGCGCGGCGGCCGGAGCGGCCGCGCTCGGCGTGGCGCTTGCGGGCCCGGTGCGAGCGCTCATGCCAACGCAATCCGCGCCCGACCCCGACGCACTCACGCCCGGTCAGTCGACGATATTTCGTGCGTGGTTCGTGCGCATCGTCGATCAGCAGATGCGTCGCGGTCCCACGCCGCGCTGGACCCAGCGTGACTGCGCCGGCCTCGTGCGCTTTGCCGCCGTGGAGGCGCTGCGCGAGCATGACGCTCGCTGGCTCAAGGCTAACGGCATGAACGGCGCGGGCGACGCAAGCCGGCTGCCGCCCGAACTGCAACTGAGCCCGCAGCAGCGCGCGCTCGCGAGCCGCTGGACGCGCATCGATGGCAGCGTGGGCGCCTATGCCTCGGCTATTGCGCTCATTCAACGCAATAGCCGCTTCGTTTCGCGCGACGTCAATCAGGCGCTGCCTGGCGACCTGCTGTTCTTCGATCAGGGCGACGACCAGCATCTGATGATCTGGCTGGACCGCTACATCGCCTATCACACGGGCACCGTCACGCCGACCGATAGCGGTCTGCGCGCCGTCGCCATTTCCGACCTGATGCAATGGAAAGATTCCCGCTGGCAGCCGTTCGATGGCAATCCGAACTTCGTCGGTGTGTTTCGTTTCTCGTTCCTGACGCCATGAGTGCCGCCATGCAACGTCTGCTCTTCTCTCTGCGTTGCGCCGCGCCGTATTTCCCGCGCGTTTCCAATGCGAAATTCTTGGCACAGGCACGGATTTCCTATACGAAATACGGCGCATGTTCGGGCGCAGCGGCGCAGCTTGCAGCACTGATCGCGTTACTTGCGCTGTGTCTGGGCCTGGGGGCGGCGCCTGCCTGGGCTGACGAGGGCGACAACGCCGCACAGCAGAGCATCGACGCGAATCCCACGCTGGGCGCGCCGCCGCCCAGTGGCTACGACAGCCAGGTCGTGCAGGGCCAGCCGTTTTTCCTGCTTTCCGATGCGAGCTACGGCAGCAACCAGCTCGCGCAGGTGCGTCTGGAAGCACCGGGCCGCGAATTCCAGTCGGAGCTCGAAAGCTATGGCGGCGCCGATATCGTCGTCTACAGGGTGCCGAATCCACTCGAGTTTCTAAAGGCGCAGAAGAACCTGCATCGACTGAACATCAAGCCGAACTATCAGGGCGAGGGTCTCGCGAATACGCTCTCGTACCTGTGGGACCGCTGGCTCAGCGATGCGCGCCGCGCGTGGCAGCGCGTACTTTCGTTCGCGACGCGCAGCAAGGTCACCGAGGCGAAGCCCGAATTCAAGCTCGGCGAGCAACCGAACGCGCCCACGCATTTCGAGCCTCAAGCGCGCTTCGCGCCGCTGCGGGGCTACGAACTTGTCACGCGCTTCCGCTATCCGATCTGGAACGCGAAGACGATTCAGCCACCCAAGGGCGTGAACCTCGCAGGCAGTAGCAGCAACTTCCTGGAGGCGCAGTCGGGCAACGTGATGATTCCGGTCGGCAAACTGCCGCCGGGGCTCTATCTCGTCGAGGCGATGATCGGAAATTACCGCGCGCATACTCTGTTGTTCGTTTCCGATACGGTCGCGGTCGTGAAGGCTGCGTCGAGCGGTTTGCTGGTGTGGACGGCGCGGCGCGACAACGGCAAGCCGGTTGGCGGCACGGAAGTGAGCTGGACCGATGGCGTGGGCGTGCTGCAAAGCGGCTCCACCGGCGCGGATGGCGCGCTGATGCTCCAGCACGTCTCACCGGAGCGCAGCTACGTGATCGGCGGCGATCCGCAGGGCGGTGTTTTCGTATCGGAAAACTTCTACTACGACAGCGAGATCTACAACACCAAAATCTACGCGGTAACGGACAGGCCGCTCTATCGCCCTGGTGACGCTGTCCACGTGAAGTTCATCGGCCGCACGTTTCAGAGTGCGAATCAGTCGACGCCCGCCGCGCCCGCGCAGCTCAAGCTCGACGTGCTCGATCCGAACGGCGCGCCGATCGCGACGCGCAACGTGGATTTCGCATCGGAAAGCGGCGGCGAAACGACCTTCACGCTGCCGGCGGCCGCGCAGGGGGGCGGCTATACGCTGCGCTTCGACTACAACGGCAATAGCTACGGCGGTGCATTCCGCGTAGCGGAGTACGTGAAGCCGCACTTCGACGTCAATCTCACGATGGACAAGTCCGATTACGCGACCGGCGACGCGCCCAAGGGCAAGATCGCGCTGCGCTACCCGGACGGCAAGCCCGTGAAAAACGGCAAGGTGTCGGTCACGCTGCGCGCACAGAAAGTGGCGATCGTGGACGGCGAGTTGCGCTATTCGGGCCTCTTTCCCGTGAAGCTCGAACAGCAGGAACTGAAGACCGATAGCGACGGCAACGTCACGCTCACACTGCCCGCCGCGAAGGAGCCGAGCCGCTACGCGCTCACCCTGTTCGCGCAGGACGGCGCCGCGTATCGCGTGCGCGTGACGCGCGAAGTGCTGATCGCGCGCGGCGCGACGCAGTATCGCTTGAACACGGCCAAATCATTCTCGCAGCCGCACGAGCGCGTGACGTTCACGCTGGCCGGAGCGGCTGGGTCGGCCGGGGCGGCGAGTGCCAGCGCCAACCCAGGCAGCAACACGAACGCGGTGCCGGCGCACAAACCGGCGAAGTGGGAACGGGTGCGTCTGGAGTCGCAGACGAAGGCCGACGGAACGCTACCCGCAGCGAGCCCGGACGGCCGCGTGAGCTTCCCGATTCAATTCGACGAACCGGGCTCGTACATGCTCTCGGTAAAGGACGACGCGGGCAACCTGCTCGCAGCGGTCAGCCACTGGGTGGCGGGCGATGGCCTCAAGGCGATTCCCGGCAGCGTCGAAGTGGTGTTCGACCGGGACCGCTACAAGATCGGCGATACGGCCGAAGCGCTCATCACGTTCCCGTATGCCGTGGACGATGCGTTGCTCACGCTCGAACGCGACAGCGTGGAAGCGCGCGCACTGCTTTCGACGGGCGCGGACTGGCTGACGCTCACGCGCGTTGCCCCTGCGCAATGGAAAGCGCGCATCAAGGTCGGCCCGGAGTTCGCTCCCAACATGACGTTCTCGGTGCTCTACGTGCACGACGGCGAATACGTATTCCAGAACGCTGGCATCGTGGTCGCGAAGCCGTCGATCGATCTCGCCGTGAAGAGCGACAAGTCCGTCTACGCGCCGGGCGAAACCGTGACGCTCGATCTGGGCAGCACGCTTGGCGGCAAGGCGCTGCCCGCTCGTCTCACCGTGAGCGTGGTCGACGAAATGGTGTACGTGCTGCAACCCGAAATTGCGCCTGACATCGTGGACTTCTTTTATCATCCGCGCCGCAACAATGTGCGCACGACGTCGAGTCTTTCGTTCATTACCTACGACCTCGCGCTTTCGGCGATGCGCGGCGCGACCGGTGGCCCGCAGCGCGGGCAGTACAACGAACGCGGCGTGAAGGTGCTGGAGCGCCCGCGTCGCGACGACATCGACACGGCAGCATGGCAGGCCGATCTGCAAACCGATGCGAGCGGCCACACGCGCATGACCTTCCGCATGCCCGATGCACTCGCGCGCTGGCGCATTACCGTGCGGGCGATTTCCGCGGACGGCACGGTGGGGCAGCGCACTGCGTATGTGCACTCGGACAAACCGCTCTATCTGAAATGGAGCGGCCCTGCGAGCTTCCGCAGCGGCGACCAGCCGGCGATCGACATGCTCGCGTTCAACCAGGGCTCGTCCGATGTGGATGCGCAATGGACGGTCGACGGCGCGGGCCTCGCGCTCGATCGCAAGGTCACGCTCAAGCCCGGCGCGAATTACCTGGCACTGCCGCGCGTGGCGCTCACGCCGGGGCTCGTCGATGCGAGCCTGCGCGTAGGCGGCAAGGAGATGGACCGCCTGCAGACTTCGGTGAGCCTTGGCGCGCCGGGCTGGCTCGATCTACGCGAAATGCCCGTCGCGCTAGACGCCAATCCGAAGCCGCTCGCGCTCGCACCCGATGCGCAGGACGTGCGCGTGCGCATCGTTTCGACGGGAACGAGCCAGTTTGCGCGCGTGGCCGACGATCTCATCGCTTACCCATACGGCTGCGCCGAGCAGACCTCGAGCCGTCTGATTCCGCTCGCACTTGCACACGATGCGCTGGGCAGCGATGCCGATGGTTCAGCGGCGGGCGTCGCTACGCCTCAGAGCACGGCGCTGGGTCTCGAGGCGCGTTTGCGTAATCAGCGCCAGCGGCTCGCGTTGCTCGCAGGCATCAATGGCGCGTTCGGCTGGTGGGGCGACACCACAGGGGGCAGCGCGTTCATTACGGCCTACGCGTACTACGCGGACTGGCTCGCGAGCCGCAGCCTCGGCATCTCGCTGCCGGACAGCAACTGGCAGCACGCGCTCGATATCTATCGCGACAGCGGCGCGAAAGAGCCGTTGCTGCATCGTGCGCTGGCGCTCTGGCTGCTGCAGCAGATGGGGCAGCCCGTGGCGACGCCCGTGTCAGGCGTCGCAGGGCAGCTCGCGCAACGGGCGTCGTCGATGTTCGATCAGGATGCCAAATCATCTCGCGACGCATACGGCGTGGAAGACAGTCTCGTGTTTGCCGCGCCAGATTCGCCGCGCGGCCTGCAAACGGCCGTGGTGCTGACTGCGTGGACGGCACGTGCAACGAACGCGAGCCTGCCCGAAGGTTTCGATGCGCTGGCCGCGCGCGCACGCGCGTCGCTCATGACGAATCCGACGCCGCTGATCCAGGGCTTGCTGGCCATGGCCGGCGACGCAGGCACACCCGTGGATGCAAACGCCGTGCTCGCGCAGAGCAGTGCGACCTATCCGACCGTCGACCGCGCGCTCACGTTGCTGTGGCTGCGCAAGGCCATGGGCGGCGCGCGCGCGCGAGATGCGGCACAGCCGTTGCCCGCACTGCACGGCAGTGGCTGGGCGCGCACGACGACGCCCACGGGCGCAACCCTCTGGAAGTGGACGGGCGCGGCTTTGCCAACTTCGCTCGACGTGGGTGGCGCAAATCCTGATGTTTCGGCGCTGGTTTCGTACCGCAGCCGTGCGGGCCACGCGAGCCGCCTGCCCGTGAAGATCGAGCGCACGCTTTATCGGCTCGATCCGATCGCGCCGTCGAGCGACGCTGAAAAGCAGGCGGGTCGCGCCACGTTCGAGGCGCATCGCATGAAGACCGGCGACGCCATCGATAGCAACGCGCTTTACGTCGACGAAGTCACGCTCACGCCGCAGGACAAATCGGCGCTGCATTACGGCTTGCTCGACGTGCCGCTGCCGCCGGGCGGGTCCGTGGAGGCGACGAGCTGGGGCGTGAGCATTGCCGGGCTGCCCCGCCCAGGCGAGGGCGGCAGCGGTCCGCAGCCGTTCGCGCGCGCGGCCAGCTACGAAATGGGCGAGCTCGGCTATCACCAGCCCGTGCCTTTGCTCGATCGTCCCGTGGCGCTGCGCCAACTCGTGCGCTTCGCTCTGCCTGGCATGTTCACGATGCCGCCCGCACGCTACTTCCGCATGTACCAGCCGGAGCAGAAGGCGTATGAAGGCGGCCGCAGCGACCGCATGGTCACGCTGCGCATCGAGTGAGGCCGGCGTGAGGATGCGTATTGCCGGCTTGAGCGCGGCGCTCGTCTTCGCAATGGTTGCGTTTGCAATCAGTTTGCCGCGACCTGCGCAGGCTGCGGCGCCGTCGGCCCTGCGCTTTGCCTGGCTGCACGATGGCAGCGCGCGACTATGGACATTCGATGCCGCGGCCGAGGCCAGCGCACCGGGTCCCGGCACGCCGTTGCCGCCGACGCTCAAGACGCAGCTCGGCAGCGTCTGGAAGCTGTTCGTATATGCGTATCTCGTCGACCAGCGGATTCCCGCGCCCGACTATCAATGCGATGGCAGCGATCGCGAGGAGGTGTACTGCTGCATGATCGGCCGCCATATCGACCGCGATCGCGCGCTGGTGCAGTCATGCGGCCTCTTTTTCGAGCCGCACAGATTGCAGCTCGATCCGGCGGGCTGGCGCCAGTATTGGCGCGCCCGGAAGGCGCCCGCATGGCTGCAGGATCTCTACGCACTGCGCCCGGAGCGCCGCGTGCGTGTGGCCGATCTGCTCGATGCCTTGCAGGCCGTGCCGGCGCGCGCCCGCGACGACACGGGGGGCACGCTGGTGTCGGTCGTCACGAGCGGGCGCGGCGAGGGCACCGTATCGCTCTATGGCAGCCTGTTGCGAGCCAAGACTTGGACCATGCCCGATCCAGCGGACTCCGGCGGCTACGAAGGCGGCGCGGCCGGCTGGCTGGCCGATGGCACGCCGGTCTGGCTTGACGGGCGCGGGGGCAGCATGCGCGTGCTGGCCGCTGCGGCGCCGCGTATTGCGCCGCTGGTCGCGCAGAGCGCCGTGCCTGACGACCGTGCCTGTGTGGTCGTCGACTTTTTTTCTCGTTATCCGATCCGAAACGTGATCGATATGCGCGCGGGCGGACGACCCGCGCAGCCCGGTCTGCTCGACGGCAAATTCAGCGTGAGATTTGAGAACGGCAACTGGCTGCCCATCGAAAGCCATGGCGAGTTGCTGCTCGATCGGGACGAGAACGGCAAGCCGCGCATCGTCGGCCGCTTTGGCATGAACGACTATGTCGCGCGCGTGGTCGAGCGCGAAGGCGACACTGCGCTGCCGCAGGCGGCGCGCGCACTCGCAGTGGCCGCGCGCAGCTATCTCGCGCAGAACGCAGGCCGCGCGCGTGGCTGCTACCGCATCGACGACAGCAGCCGCACGCAGCGCGTCTTGCCGCGCGCGCCGCGCGGCGCTGCGCGCAGCGCCGCCGATTTCACTGATGGGCTCGTGCTTGCTGGCGTGCCGGTGCAGTTTCATCACGACAAGGCGGCGCCCGGCCAGATGAGCTGGCTCGACGCGAAGGCCGCGGCGCAACGGGGCCTCGCGTTCGATGCGATTCTCGCGCGCACCTGGCCGCAGGCTACGCTCACCTCGTTCGCGAGCCCGCTCGCGGGCGACTGCGAACCGGTGGCGGGCGCGCGCGACTGGCTGAGCCGCGAGGCGCCGGTCTGGGCGCAGCGTCTCGCGGGCGAGGCGGGCTACGAAGCCCCCGAGCTGCCGGCAGTCTGCGAGGTGACGACGGGCCGCCCCTATGCCGATGCCGCGCGTAATCGCGTCTATATCCGCCGCCTGCGCTCCGATGACGACCGCATTGCGCTCGCGCACGAGTATCTGCATCTCGCGTTTGCGCACCATCCGCGCGGGCAGGACGAGGCATTTATCGAGCAGACCGCGCGCAAGCTGATCCTCACTGGAAGTTGAATGAACATGAAAGCGTTCAATATATTTGCCCCCTCCGCGCATGATCGCGACACGACAACCAGGCGAACCCGCATGCATCCGATCCGGCTCCCTCGTCGCTTCTCTGGTCATTTCTCGCGCCACGGGCTCGCGGGCGCTGCGCTTGCGCTCGGTGCGTTCACGAACGCCGCGCATGCCGACACCATCGATTTAGCCGCGCCGCTGAACGGCTGGCGCAATTCGGCCGGCGACGAAGCGCGCTATACGCAGGACGTCCACTATCCCGCCGTCGCCGTGAGCACGCCCGAGGGCCAATCGGCTAACGCGTTGATCGCGGGGCACATCAAGGCGGCGCCCAAGGCCAGGCCGGGTACCTCGGTGGGCACGCTCGTGGTGAACGGCACGCCCATGCCTCAGCGCATCGAGGAAGACGGCGAGTTCTCGCGGCCGTTTGCGTTCGGCGCGGGCAGCAACAGCGTGGAGCTGCGCACGGCGGACGGCACGCGCAAACGCGTGCAGTTCTACGACGCCTACACGGGCAAGACCCAGGCGCGCCTGCGGATCGTGCTCGCGTGGGACACCGACGGCACCGACCTCGACCTGCACGTGGTGTCGCCCGACGGTGTGCACACGTTCTACGCCGACCGCGTGGCGCCGAACGGCGGTGCGCTCGACGTGGATGTGACGACGGGCTACGGCCCCGAGATCTACTCGAGCGCTGCACCACTGCACGGCACGTATCTTGTCTACGTGAACTACTATGGCAGTGGCCACAGCGGCAGCGACATGACTGTGGCGCAGATCACCATCATCACCGACGAAGGCACGCCGAACGAAAAGAGCGAGACGATACGCGCACCAATGCGCAAGCCCGGTGAGCTGACGCTCGTGAAGCGCTTCGTCGTGCCGTGAGCGACGGAACGGCAGCGTCGAAAAAAATCAGGAAGGATCCCTGGATAAATCGTTGAGCTGATTGCCCTGCGCAGCATCGACGAAACCGTCGAAGCGACCCTGCACGAGCGTCTGGGCGGCACGCATGAAGCCACCCCATGCGGAACGTGCCAGTGCGCCGCCCACGCTCACGCGCCGCACGCCCAACGCCGCTAGATCCTGGAGCGTGAATGCCGAAGCCGTGCCGATCAGCACGTTGACGGGCTTGGGCGCAACGGCCGCAACCACCGCAGCGATGTGCTCGCGTGCGTGGATGCCCGGCATGTAAAGGCAGTCTGCGCCCGCCGCCGCATAGGCCTTGATGCGCGCGAGCGCATCTTCGAAATCGGGTTCGCCAGTGAAGAAGTTTTCCGCGCGCGCGACCAGCAAGGTATCGCCGCCGCGTTCGTCGATGGCGCGTCGCGCGGCCTTCACGCGCTCCACGGCGATCTCCAGCGGGAACAGCGGCGCGGCGGGGTCGCCAGTCGAATCCTCTATCGAGAGCCCAGCGACACCCGTGTCGACGGCGAGACCCACGCTCTGCGCAACGTCGGCGGCATCGGCGCCAAAGCCATTTTCGAAGTCCGCGTTGAGGGGCAAATCAGTGGCCGCGACCATCTCGCGCAGATGCGCGAGGATCGCCTCGCGAGGCAGTGAATTGTCGGCGCGGGCGCGCGACCACGCAAAACCCGAACTGGTCGTGGCGAGCGCCTTGAAGCCGACGCTCTCTAGATAGCGCGCGCTGCCCGGATCCCAGGGGTTGGGCAAGAGGAAGCAGCCGGAAGTATGCAAGGCTCGGAATGCGGCGCGTTTTTCCGCGACGCTGCGTGGCGAAGAGGGCATGGCGTGTCTCCAGGAGTGGCAGAGGACTGGGCGGCGAGCCGACGATATGGCGCGGCCGCGACCGCATCGAGCGGGGTGAGCGAGAGCCGGTGCGGCAAGGCCGGCCAGCGTGCATTGTGCTCCGGTGTGCGCCGGCGCGCTCGCGCGGTGCCGGGGGCACAGAAACCTTCCCGCTATTTTTCCACGATCGCGTTCCTTGGTATCGTGATGCTCGCGCCGTGCGAACGCGCATCACGCCATGCGCACGGATTGAACATGAATCGACGCAGGCGGCGTCGCAAGGAGACTCGCTGACGATGAAATATTCGAATCTGGTGGAGCGCTTGCAGGGGCGGCGCACGTCGGCGTGGGAGATCCATCACGCCGCGATTCAGGCGGCGGCGCGGGGCGAAGACGTGATCGTGTTGAGCGTGGGCGACCCGGATTTCGCAACTCCGGAGCCTGTCGTCGAGCGGGCCGTGGCGGCATTGCGCGCGGGCGATACGCATTACACGGCGATCATGGGGCGCGAGCCGCTGCGCGAAGCCATTGCCCGGCAGCACGCGGCGGCGGGCGCGCCGGACGTGAGCGCGCAGAACGTGATTCTGTGCGCCGGTGCGCAGAATGGTGTTTTCGCCGCGTCGCTATGCCTGTGCGAAGCCGGCGACGAGGTGCTCGTGCCGGAGCCGATGTATCTGACCTACGAAGCTGCGATTCGCTCGTCGGGCGCGACGCTCGTGCCGGTACCCGTCGACCCGGACAACGGCTTTCATCTCGATTGCGATGCCCTCGAAGCGGCGCTTACGCCACGCACGCGGGCGATCTTCCTCGCCACGCCGTGCAACCCGACCGGCGCGGTGATGCCGCGTGAGCATCTCGCGCGTATCGCGCAACTCGCGCAGCGTCACGATCTCTGGGTGGTTTCCGACGAGGTCTATGCCGATCTCACGTTCGAGCGCGAGCACGTAAGCATTGCGATGCTCGACGGCATGGCGCCACGCACCGTGACGATCGGCAGCCTTTCGAAATCGCATGCGATGCCGGGTTGGCGGTTTGGCTGGGTGATTGGGCCCGAAACGTTGATTGGCCATCTGGGGCGGCTTGCCTTATGCATGTTCTATGGCTTGCCCGGCTTCATCCAGGAGGCCGCGCTCACGGCGCTGGAGCAGCGCGAGCCGATCGTCGCGCAAATGCGCGCGATTTACCGGCGCAGGCGCGACCTTGTTCATGCGCGCCTGAGCGGCGTGCCGGGGCTGCGTTGCCTGCTGCCGGAAGCCGGCATGTTCATGATGATCGACGTGCGCGGCACCGGCCTCGATCCGCACGCGTTCACGTGGCAGCTATTCGAGGCGCAAAAAGTGTCGCTGCTCGACGCGAGCGCATTCGGCGAAACGGCAAGCGGCTATGTCCGGTTCGGCTTCGTGGTCGACGATGAGCGGCTCGTCGAGGCCTGCGAGCGGATTGCGGCCTTTGTCCGGCAACTGCCCGGGAAGGGGCGCTAGCGTTCGTCGAAATTCAGGCGCGCTGGCGGTCCGCGCCTGAAGCAAGTCCGTCAACGATTGCCATCGAACAGGTCGTTGAGCATTTCGTCGAAGGCCGTCTGGGCGTCTTCCAGCTCCTGCAGCGCGGCGTCGAACGTCTGTAACGCGAACTGCGACGGCCGGCCTTCGCCTTGCGGCGGGAATTGCGTCTGCAACGCGGCGAATGCCGTCTTGACGCGTTGCGTGGCGTTCAGCACGCGGTCCATTGCGGCGGCTTCTTCAGCTCGCGCCTGTTCTGGGTTCATCGAAAGCTCCGTTATGAGAAAAGAAAGTGTGGGGCGCTCACGGCAAAGGCAGCCGGCCCTCGGACTTCACCGCGCGCAGCGAGAGCGCCGATTCGACCGATGTGACACCCGGCAGACTGCGCAATTCGTCGCGCATGAATGTGCCGTAGTCGTCGAGGTCGCGTGCCACGATCATCAGAATATAGTCCGCCGTGCCGGCCACGTTGTGGCACGAAAGAATCCGCTCGATTGCACAGACTTCGCGCTCGAAGCGGTCGGCCAGCGCCCGGTCGTGCACGGCGAAGCGCACCGAGACATAGGCGAGCACGCCGTAGCCGAGCGTGCGCCGCGAGAGCATGGCCCGATAGCGTTCGATATAGCCTTCCTGCTCGAGCCGCTTGAGGCGGCGTGCGCAGGGCGTTTCGCTCAAGCCGACGGTTTCGGCGAGCCGCGCGATCGGCATTCTGCCGTCCGCCTGCAGGGCGCCGAGGATCGCGCGGTCGAGTTTGTCCAGATCGCTCATGGCGCGGAGTGCTTTCCTGATTTCGATGACGAAATTGTAGGGTATTCCGCTTCATATTGAAGAGTTATCCACAAAAAACGTCAGAAATCGCTCCGGCATTGGCGGCAATATAGAGCCTCTTCCAAATGAGGCCAACATGATTTCCGCTCACCTGCTTTTGATGTTCATTGCCGCTCTGGTGGTGGTCTGTGCATTGCCGGGGGCGGACATGGCACTGGTGATGCAGACCAGCATGAGCCGCGGCGCGCGGCGTGGTTTCGCGGCCGCTTGCGGCCTCGGGCTCGCGCGCGCCACGCATGTCACGCTTTCCGCCTGTGGTCTGGCGGCGCTGCTCCATAACGCACCGTGGCTCTATGAGATCGTGCGCTATGCCGGCGCGCTCTACCTGACCTGGATTGCCGTGCAGATTTTCCGCGCGCCGGGTTTTGCCTTGCCGGATCAGGCCGCTGCGATGGCCGAGCGCCCGCTGCGAGCGGACTTCTTCAAAGGCCTGCTCACCAACCTGCTGAATCCGAAGGCGCTGCTGTTCTGCTCGGTGCTGCTGCCGCAGTTCATTCGCCCCGAGGCGGGGTCGGTCTGGCTGCAGGTGACCGAGTTGGGCATCCTGCTCGTGATCGTGTGTGCGCTCTTCGACATGATCTATGTGCTGGGCGCGTCGCGGATCGCCGTGTGGCTGCGCCGACATCCGCTGGCGCAGACCGTGCAGAAATGGGCCTTCTCTTCGGCGCTCATTGGTTTCGCGGTGCGGCTTTCGCTCGATTGATGCGCGAAAGCCGCGCGCCCGTGTGCCTCAGGCGTTCGGCTTGTTGCCCAGATAGTCGAGCTTGCCAAGTTCGACGCCGTTGTGACGCAGGATGTCGTACGCCGTCGTGACATGGAAATAGAAGTTGGGCAGCACGAACGCCAGCAGGTAGTTCTGGCCCGTGAACTCGATCGGACCCGAGCGCATCTTCAGCGTGATGGTCTTGCCCTCGGAACCATCGATTTGCTCGGGCTTGAACGTGTTCAGGTAGTCGATCGTCTTCTGAATGCGCGCGTGCAGGTCGTCGAAGCTGACTTCCACGTCTTCGAATTTCGGTGCGTCTACGCCTGCGAGGCGCGCGGCGCAGCCCTTCGCTGTGTCCGTGGCAATGTGGATCTGGCGCGCGAGCGGCAGCATGTCGGGGAATAGCCGTGCGCCGGTCAGCACCGAGGGGTCGATCTGCTTTTCAGCTGCGTGCGCCTGCGCCTTGCCGATGATGTTCTGCAGGTTGGCGAGGCCGCGCACGAGCACGGGCACCGAGGCGTGATACATGGTGATGGACATGGGAATTCCTCGTTTCCTTGAATGTGCACGCCGGACTCCGGGGCGGAGATGGGCGGGCGGATCATTATGCGCCATCGGATTTGCCGCTGCCATTGCCTGAACGGCCGATCTTGCGGTGGCGCGCGAGTTCCGGCGCTTGCCCGTCGAATTGATCTGCATGACGAAGTAAAAATTCCGTTATGGATCGCGTAGTTCGCGCATGGCTTGTTCATGGTCTGGTGCGCTTGTCTGGCGGCGCTCAGGTAGTGGCGAATGCCGGGTGCTGTCTGCCGGGCGTGGCCTGATGCTGCATATTCACCACGTGAAATTTGGATGTGTTTTAATTGTCCGGCATTGACCATCCATTTCGCGTCGTACGGCAGCGTACGATGCGCCTATCCATGAACGCAGAATTGGCAGAAAAACGTCGCGCCGGGCGTCGCATGGCAGAGGGCAGGGCATACCGGAGGGGCTTGTGCGGCTGGCGCTCGCTCGGTTGCACGCTGCATGGCGTGCTGCTGGCGCTTGCCGTCGGCGGCGTGGCGCGCGGTGCGCCCGCCATGGCGCAGGAGGCGCAGCTTTTCGATGCGCGCGTTACCCAGGAGTCGGTGGCGGAGACGATTTGCCGGCCCGGGTATGCCGATACCGTGGCGCCCCCGTTCGACGAGACGATGGCGCAAAAGGGCCGTCTGCTCGCGGCACGCGGGATCGATTCCGATGAGGGTGTCGCTTACGCGCTCGACCGGCGCGTGCCAATCCTGCTCGGCGGTTCGCCGGATGCGGCCGCGAACTTCGACTTGCTGCCGTGGGGCGGCCATGCCGGCGAACGGCGCAAGTCGCTCCTTACGGTGCGGCTCAAGCGTTGCGTCTGCGCCGGGAGGATATCGCTCGCCCAGGCGCAGGCGGCCATCTCCGGCAACTGGGCGCACCGGTACGATCAACTCACGCGCATGCAATGTGGCACGGATATGGGCGATACCACTTCAGCGAGCAGCGACGAAGGTCAATAGCTCGCGCGCGGTCGTGGCCATTGCCGGCACGTTGATTGCGCACGCTCCAGAATCGACGGTGCTGAACGGCGAGTATTTGACAATATGACGCAGCGCGCTGGCTGGAGATTAGGCATATCCTGACTATCATCAATAAAAGTGGAGTGAGCGAAATGCTACCGTCGACTCTTTTCCTGCTTGTAACCGTGATCCTGCTCGGACAGGCGGTTGGAGCCCGCGCAAAGGCGCGCGCGAGTCTTCAGCCCGTGCGGGTGCGAGCCGACCGAGCGCGCCGCCAACGGTAGTTCGACATGCACCTGACCGTCTGGAACGTCCCCGAAACCTGTAGCGAAGAAGAAGTGCGCGACTTCGTCAAACGTGAGCTCGGGCATTACGCCAAGGGTGTCACGGTGTACGACGTGGGCACGTCGAACGCACACGCAGACATCGAACTCGATTCCGATGTGCCCTACGTGGGCGAAGCAGTTGCGCGCGAGTTGCAGAGCCGGCGCCTTGCCGGTGTCGCGCTGCGCGTGAGTGCCGCGCCGTTCGACGGCGAGGCGCAGCAGGATGCACGGCCAGCGTCCGTGCGCTGATTCTCAGAGATGGCCTCGACGATCGTGCCCTTCTCGTATCGGCGCGATGGCTTTTCCCGCCTGGTTTGCTTCTTCGCCGTGTTTTCGTCGGCGAATTGAGCTTCCTGTCCGGTCGCAACGGCCGCCAACTGCGCGAGCCGGCTGACCGTTTTCATATCCATCCCATCGCCGCCCATGCATTGTCGTGCGCAGACCGCTTGCGTGCAGCGTGCCTCGCGTGCCTGTCGCCTTGTGCTGCGATTTGCGCGTTTTGTCTGGTTTAATGGCGGGTGGTCCTGCCGGGACACTGGCACGGTGTGCGCGTCATGGCGTGCACGCGCACCGGTCGGCGTCGTGGCAATCTATTCCAGACAAAACAGAAATTAGCCGGATTCACAATGAACGAAGACTTTTCGCGCTGCGCTCTTGCGCGCGTGAACGGTGGTGTCCGGGGCGACACCACGAACGCCCATTCCAGGGGGGCGTTGCGTGCGCCATGGCGGATTCGCCGCGTGCTGGGCGCAGCTTTCTGCGCGTGGTGGGCTGCCAGCGCCTGGGCTGCGGGTGTCGCCGGGGCTGCGTCGGGCCCGCATGCGACGTCGGGGGCCGTGCAAGCGGCTCGGGCAGCGTCCCATCCGGCGGCGGCATCGGCTGGTGGGGCGGCATCGGCGCCTGTGCGGGCATCGTCCGCGCAGGGCGTAGCCGCGACATCGGCGGCGGCTTCGTCAGCGAGGCCGGCTTCATCGGCGTCGAGCGCAGCGGAGCTTTCGCCGGCTGCATCAGCGGCTTCAGCGGCATCGGCATCGTCCGCATCGTCCGCCGCGGCGCCGGCGCAGCCCGCGTCCGTGCCTGCGCCGCTCGTCTTGCCCGAGCACCCGGATCTCACGCCCGAGCAGGCCGCCGAGGAAACGCACCGTGCGCTGGCCATGCGCCGGACCTTCGCGAGCAGCGTGAAGCGCCGTCTGCGCGTGCCGCCCGCCGATCAGCGCGCTTACGGTCAACGCCTGCAGGCCGCGCTCGACGAAAAGAATCTCGGTGCGCTGGCGGGCGAGTTCGTCATCCTCGTGGATCGCGCCGCGACCGTCCAGGCGCTCTTTATCTACTTCCGCGCGATGCCGCACGAGCCGTGGCAGATGATCGGCGCTTCGCCGGTCGCGACGGGCCGGCCCGGCGAGTTCGATCACTTCCTCACGCCGCTCGGCGTGTTCGAGCACACGCCCTCGAACATGGACTTTCGCGCGGAGGGCACGATGAACGAGAACGGCATTCGCGGCTACGGCGCGCGCGACATGCGCATCTACGATCTCGGCTGGGTCGACGGCGAGCGCGGCTGGGGCAAGGGCGGTTTCTCGCCGATGCGTTTCCAGATGCACGCCACCGACCCCGACCGTCTCGAGCCGCTGCTCGGCATCCGCCATTCGAAGGGCTGTGTGCGCATTCCCGCGTCGTTGAACGCTTTCATCGATCACTACGGAATCGTCGATGCCGAGTATCAGGCGCTCGTCGATTCGGGCAAGTCGCTGTGGGTCCTGCACCCCGGCCGCGAGGTCACGCCGTGGGCGGGGCGCTTCATCGTCGTAATCGATTCGCAGCGCAAGACGCGGCCCGCGTGGGCGCCGGCGCCGGGCAGCAAGGCGCGTGCGAACATGCCCAAGGGCGGCGACACGGCCGATTGATGGCAGATTGACGGCCGGTCGATGGCCGGTCGATGGCGGATCACGTCACCCGCGCCGCGCGAGCACCACGCCTGCGAGCGCCACGCCGAAGCCCGCCATCTGCACCGGCGCGAGCGTTTCGCCGAACAGCAGCCAGCTTTCGAGCGCGGCGAGCGGCGGCGCGAGAAAGAGCAGCGCCGTGGCGCGGGCCGCATCGCCGTGGCGCACCATCCAGACAAGCAACGTCACGCCCACGCCGGAGAGCATCGCGATGCCCCATGCAAGCGAGATCCAGAGTGTCGTCGAGGCAATCCAGCGATGCTCGCCCAGCGCGAGCGCCAGCAGCGCTGCAACCACCGTCGCGCCCGCATTCTGGACCGCGCTCGCGCTGCGGATGTCGGCCTTGGCCAGCGAGGTCTTTTGATAAAGCGTGCCTGCGGTGATCGCCCCGACCGCGAGCACCGCGACGAGCACGACCAGGAGCGGGCTCGCATGCGTGCCCGAGGCATCGGCCGCCGCTGCAGCCGGGACGCCCGCAGCGGCGGCGCGCAGTTTCGGCATCAGCACGAGCACCACGCCCGCGAGCCCGAGCGACAAGCCTTGCCAGCGCCGCATCGTGAGCCGCTCGCCGAACAGCGGCGCGGCAAGTGCGGAGGTCAGCAGCGGCTGCAACGCACCGAGTAGCGCCATCACGCCCGCGCTCAGGCCCTGCGCAACGGCCCAGTAGCTCGCCCCCAAATACACGCCTTGCAGCAGCGCGCCCGCGAAGAGGTGCTTGCCGAACTCGCGCCCGCGCGGCCATGGCGCGCGCAGCGCGAGCGCGACGCAGGCGAACAGCAGCGCGGTCCCGCCGAAGCGCGCGAGCAGGAACAGGTTGGGATCGGCATACGGGGCGATCGCGCGGGCGACCACGAAGCCAGTCGACCACAGGACGACGAAGAGGGCGGGAGCGAGCGAGTCAAGCATCGGTTCTGGTAAAGGTGGCGCGGCGCCCATACGGGAGTTTGTCGCGAACGAACGGCGAACGAACCATGGCCATCGCGCGGGCAACGTGCGGAAGACCGGGAGTATCGCCGGGGCGAACCGTGCCGGTCTTGTTCAGGGCTGCACTGAGGCGGGGTAGGAAGGTCCGGGATGCGGCGCGCTCTCGCGGCTCGCCTGGCTGACGGGCGGCGTGGCGAAGAGCGTCGCGGCCACGCCGATCAGCGCGGCGGTCAAGGCGCAGGCGATCAGCAGTGCGCGCGTGCGGCGGTGCTCGCGGCGCAGCGCCGCGAGCACCGCGGCCTGGGCTTGCGCCGCGTTCGGGCCGTGCTCCGTGTGCGTGTGATGCTGCATGAAGTGGTAGATGAGTTGCGGCACGCGCGGCGCGATCTGCGCGAGATGCGGCAACTCCTGGGACAGCCGCTTGATCCACCCTTGCGCGCCGAGATCGCGCTTCGCGATATCCCTGAGCGTCGCGCTTGTAATGCCCCAGGCGTCCACGCCCGGATGAATCGTGCGTGCGAGCGTCTCGGCGTTGCCGAATGCGCGCTGCGCTGCGGCGAGCCGCGGCGACACCTCGCCGCCGAACGGCTGCACCGAGTGCAGCAGATGATGAAACAGCGCCCCCGCACTGCGTGTGCTGGCATCGCTGGCGAAATGCGCTTCGCTGCGCGTGCGCAACTCGGCTTCGATCTGCTCGGCGCGCGCGTGCCCGGGCACGTGGCCCGCAACGTGATGCAGCGCGGCGAGGCGCGCGTAGTCCTGTTCGAACAGCGCCGTTGCGCCGTGCACGAAGAATTCGCGCTCCGGCGAAGACAGGCTCGTCATCAGCGCCGCGCTCGCGAACACGAGGCGGCCGCGCGTTTGCGGCTCGATGCTCACGGCCACGCGCCGCGCGTCGATGGCCGTGTGGAAGAAGCCGTGCTCGAATGCCTGCTGCGTGACGACTTCGATCAGATGCGCAGCCACGCGCGTCACGTTGATGTGATGCTCCGCGAGGCCGGTGAGGTCGGTCACGCGCACGGTGTCGAGGTGCTCGACCGTGAGCGTCTGTGCGGTGCAGCAGTCCCAGATCACGTCGGGCACGAGGACGCGCGTGTCGTTGGCGAGATGGTGTCCGGTCTGGCTCAGATTCGCGGCCTGCGCGCGCAGATCGAACCGGCGTTGCAGGTCCTCGCGCAGCGTTTGCGCGAGCGCGCGCAGGCCGAGCTTGCGCGCCGCGCCCGAGAAGCGCTCGAGCCAGCGCGCGACGGCGCACAGCAGCGCGGCATCGTCGTCGACTTCCTGTGCCTGTTTCGCGCGCAGTACGCGCACCGTCACCATCTGATGGCCATTTACCGGCAGCGCGAGGCGCGCGACGTGGGTTTGCTCGCACCAGCCGTTATGACAGGGCGCGGGATCGATCCACGAAAAGATCGTTTGCGGCGGCTTGCCGAACGCGGCGTGCAGGGCGGCATCGAGTTGCGGCGGCGAGAGCGGCGCTTCGAAGTGATCGATGGCGTCGATGGCGTCGTGCAGCGTGGCCGCGGTGAGTTCGGGCCTGGTGACGAGCGTCTGCGCGAAGGCGCCCGCGAGCGGCGCGAGGCGCGGCAGGGCGCTCGACAGATGCGTGGCGAGGCGCTCGTCATCGCGCATGCGCGCGGCGAGCGAGACGATCCAGTGCAGCTTGTGATGCTCGGGCGCTGCGAGCCAGATCAGCCGGATGCCGTAGCGCAGCGCGCAGAACAGAAGACGCAGTTGGCGAAGTTGTGAGCGCATGGGGAGCGGCCGTCGACGGAACGACAAATCGACAAAACGGAAAGCCGCCCAGTTCCCGGACGGCCGACATCAGATTAACAGGGATGACCGCGCGCTGGCAGCCGTTTCGATTCGCTTCGGCGCGGTGTGCGCGACCGGAGCGCTCCGTCACGGCACGCGCAATCCGGCACGCGTAATACAATACGGCGGCTCTTTCGATAACACGCCGCGCAATCGCGCTCACCGAGATGCTCGCAGAACAACGCCATCAGTACATCCTTTCGCAAGTAACCCGGACCGGCGCGCTTTCCGTGGCAGATCTCGTGCGCGAGCTGCGGGTCTCGCGCGAGACGATCCGGCGCGACCTCAACACGCTCGCGGGGCGCGGGCTGCTCGTGACGACTCACGGCGGCGCGCTGTCCAGCGACCGTAGCGAGCCGGACCTCGACGTGCGCGAGGCCGCCAACGCGAACGCCAAGCGCGCCATCGGCGAGCGCGCCGCAGAGTTCGTGCCCGACGGCGCCTCCATCATCATCGATTCGGGCAGCACGACGCACGCGCTCGCGCGCGCGCTCATCGACCGCCATCGCCTCACGGTCTACACCAACGACTGGCGCATCGCGCTGCTGCTCGGCCGGCGCAACGAGAATCGCGTGACGATGCTGGGCGGTGAGCTGTCCGATCAGGAAGAGGCCACCTTTGGCCTCGATACGGTGCAGCAACTCGCGCAATATCACGTCGATTATGCGTTCGTGGGTGCGGGCGGCATCACCGCCGACGGCTGGCTCACCGACTACACGCGCATGGTCGCCGAGGTGCGCAGCCACATGCTCACGGCCGCGACCTGCGCGATCGTCGTGGCCGACAACTCGAAGTTCGGTCGCGTCACGCCGGTGCGCATCAACGGCTTCGAGCGCGCTCGTTATGTGATTACCGAACTCGCACCCGAAAAGAGCATTGCCCGCGCCATCGCCGCGCGGGGGCCCGAGCTCCTCGTCGCCTGATTTTCTTCGCCCGGGTTTCCCGCCGCTATGGCGCGCGCCCGCGCGGCGCGGCCTGCTCTATTTCCCTCGTT
This sequence comes from Paraburkholderia sp. A3BS-1L, assembly GCF_051125215.1. Classification (NCBI taxonomy): domain Bacteria; kingdom Pseudomonadati; phylum Pseudomonadota; class Betaproteobacteria; order Burkholderiales; family Burkholderiaceae; genus Paraburkholderia; species Paraburkholderia sp. A3BS-1L. The sequence goes on from NZ_CP120443.1 coordinate 542,333, forward strand.
CCCCGCCTCCCGGGCGGATCCGCCGATCTGCGCTTGTGCACTGCCGCGAGCGTTTCTGCGGCCAATGTCGTATGCTGATTTTTGGCGAATTGTGGAATTTTTTGACATTTGCCACAATCGTCATGGCCTTGTCACGAAAACCTGTGATTCTTGCCGGGCCCGTTCAGACGGGGCCGGCGCGCTTGACGAGGCAACTCCTGGTGTGCAGTGGGTCCGGTGACTTGCGGGTGGCAATGACAAATTGCAGACGATCTACAATTTGTTTGCCGCACCGGACGGGTACGAAAGGCGGCGCAGTCCGTCGACGTTCGACATTCGACTAAACACGCATCGGGTATCCCCGAGCATAGGTTTTTTGCCTTCGGAGAGCGACATGAACCACAGGAATTCCACTCGCGCGGGTTTCGCACGCAAGCTGTTGCCCATGATGGCCGCCGCCGCGCTGCTGCAAGGTGCGGCCCTGAGCGCCCACGCCGCTGGCTCGGTTGTGCTGTACACGGCTGACGGCCTCGAAAATCTCTACAAGGACGTGCTGCCCGCCTTCGAGAAGAAGGAAGGCGTGAAGGTCAATATCGTGACCGCGGGCAGCGGCGAAGTCGTGAATCGCGCCAACGTCGAAAAAGACGCGCCCAAGGCCGACGTTCTCATCACGCTGCCGCCGTTCATCCAGCAGGCGCAGCAAAGCGGCCTGCTGCAGCCGTACCAGAGCGTGAACTACAAGAACGTGCCGGCGATTGCGAAGTCCGCAGACGGCTCGTGGGCGACCTTCGTGAACAACTACTTCTCGTTCGCGATCAACCCCGAAGTCGTGAAGAACCAGCCGAAGACTTTCGCCGACCTGCTGCATCCGGACTACTCGGGCAAGGTGGCGTACTCGAACCCGGCCACGGCCGGCGACGGCATGGCCGTGATCATCCTCACGACCTCGCTGATGGGTGAAGACAAGGCGTTCGAGTATCTGAAGAAGCTCGAGCAAAGCGCCAAGTTCCACACCAAGGGCACGGGCTACCTCGACGTGCTGCTCTCGCGCAACGAGATCGCAGTGGCCAACGGCGACCTGCAGATGGATCTCGACGATGCGGCCAACGGCGGTCTGTCGCTCAAGCCGATCTTCCTCGCTGCCGAAGCAGGCGGCCATCCCACCACGTTCCAGCTGCCGTACGCCATCGGCCTGATCAAGAACGGTCCGAACCAGGCGGCGGGCAAGAAGCTGATCGACTACCTGATGTCGACGGAAGTGCAGTCGAAGGTGCCGGACATCTTCGGCATTCCGGGCCGCACGGACGTGGCGCTCTCGGGCAAGAACGGCGCGGCGGTCAAGCAGGCGATCGAAGGCGTGAAGCTGATTCCGGTCGACTGGAACCAGGTGATGGAGAAGAAGGCCGGCTGGACCGCACGCTGGAAGAACGAAGTGATCGGCTCGTCGGGCAAGCAGATCGAAGTCGTGAAGCCGAAATAAGTGGTTGCAGCAGGCAACTGAGCACTACCTGAGTACGGTGTATGGGATGAGATCCGGCGCTGGAGCGAAGCGCCGGCTCTCATCGAGAGGAGATGAACCCGGTGAATACCGCAAGCCTTGCGCCGGCCCAGATGGCCCGCGCACTGCCGGATGTGTCCGGCTTGACCGATGTCGCTGATGCCGCCGATACGGGCCGGCTGGGCGGCGCCGCGGGCGTGCAGATCGAGCGCCTGAGCGTGCGCTTCGGCACGCGCACGGTGCTCGACGACCTGTCGCTCACCATCCGCCGTGGCGAATTGCTGACCGTGCTGGGCCGCAGCGGTTGCGGCAAGACCACCTTGCTGCGTTTCATCGCCGGGTTTATCGAAGCCGACGCGCTGGCGGGCTCGCTCACCGTCGCGGGACGCGACCTGACTCACGTGCCGCCGCATCAGCGCAACCTGGGGCTGCTGTTTCAGAGCTATGCGCTGTTTCCGCATCTCTCGGTGTTCGAGAATGTCGCGTTCGGGCTCAAGGCACGCCGCGTGCCTGCGCGCGACATCGCGCGGCGCGTGGCGGATGCGCTCAAGCTCGTGCAGCTCGGCGACGCGGGCCACGTGATGCCCGCGCAGCTCTCGGGCGGTATGCAGCAGCGCGTGGCGCTGGCGCGCGCGCTCGTAATCGAGCCGGACGTGCTGCTGCTCGATGAGCCGCTTTCGGCGCTCGACGCCAATCTGCGCGCGTCGGTGCGCTCCGAACTCAAGGCGCTGCACGAGCGCCTGCCCGATCTCACGATTGTTTGCGTGACGCACGATCAGGACGACGCGCTGGTGCTTTCCGATCGCACGCTCCTGATGCGCGACGGCCACATCGCGCAGCTCGGCACGCCGCAGCAACTCTACGACACGCCCAACGATGCCTACGTCGCGCGCTATCTCGGCGCGGCGAACCTGTTGCCGCCGAGCGTGGCGTTTCCGGTGGGCGACGCGCGTTACGGCGTGCGCGACAAGCTCGCGTGCCTGCGCCCCGAAAGCCTGCGCATCGTGCCGCTCGGCGAAGGCGGCCTGCACGGCACGATCGAATCCGTCGAATGGTATGGCTCGGTGCTTTCAGTACCGGTGCTGCTCGACGCGATGCCGAACGAACCGGTGCTCGTCACCATGCAGCGCGGCCACGGCATGACGCCGGAAAAAGGCATGCGCGTCTCCCTGCATTACGAGGCTGACGATGTCGTCCTTATCAACCCCTGATTCTGCTTTCCCGGGCGCGCCGCTTCCCGGCGCCGAAGCGCATGCGGCCGTCCAGCGCCGCCGCGAGCGGCGCGCGCAATGGCACATCGCTTTCTTGCTCGTGTTCGTGCTGGGGCCGCTCGTGGTCTATCCGCTCGTGCGGCTCGTGCTGCTCAGCTTGACCGGCGCCCACGGCCTGAGCTTGCACGCCTATGCGGCGTTCTTCGGCAATCCCGATTCGCGCGGCGTGATTGGCACGACGCTGTGGATTCTGTTCCTCAGTGCGGGCATCGCCTCGTTGCTGGGTGTGGCGATCGCCGCAATCCTGTTCTTCAAGCCGTTTCCGGGCGCTCGCCTCGTCACGCGCTTTCTCGAACTGTTCGTGGCGTTTCCGTCGTTTCTCGTCGCCTTCACGCTGATCTTTCTTTATGGCTCGCAAGGCTCGGTGAGCATCGGCCTGCAGCGGCTCTTCCATCTGCAGGCGCCGCCGCTCGATTTTCTGTTCGGCATCGGCGGCGTGGTGCTCGCGGAAGTGGTGTTCTATGCGCCCTTCGTGGTGCGCCCGACGCTCGCCGCGTTCGCGCTGCTCGACATGCGCCTGATCGAGGCCGCGCGCAGCCTGGGCGCGAACAACCGCATGGTCGCCGCGCGCGTGATTCTGCCGCTCGCGTGGCCGGGCATCGCCGCGGGCACGATCCTGTGCTTTCTGCTGACGTTCAACGAGTTCGGCATTCTGCTCGTGCTCGGCAGCGCGCATCTGGTCACGCTGCCGGTGGCAATCTATAGCTCGGCGACCGTCGATCTCGATCTGCCGACCGCCGCTGCGGGCGCGGTCGTCATGCTGGCGATGTCGCTTTCTTTGTATGCGCTGTATCGGCGCGTGAATCGCCGCAGCCATGGGGGCGCGCGCAATGGCAAATAATCCGGCAACCAATCCGGTTGCGGCGTCGTCGGATCACATCGCGCTGCCGCTCAAGCATCTGCGGGCGCGGCCTGTCGAGCGCAGCGCGTTCGCGCGCATCGGCAGCGGCGTGCTGCTCGCGCTCGCGGCGCTGCTGTGTTTCTGGCTCTTCGTTCTGCCGGTGATCGTGGTCGCGCTCTCGAGCGTGGCCTCGCATTGGTCGGGCACGATCCTTCCCGACGGCTTCAGTACGCGCTGGTTCGAGCGCCTCGGCTCGAGCGACTTCGACGCGGTCGTCACGAGCCTCGAAATCGGCTTCGGCGTGGCGGTGCTCGGAACGGCGCTGGGGCTGTGGCTTGCGCTGGCGCTCGAAGGGCGCGACCGGCGCGGCCTCGGCGCCATCGCCGACGCGCTCGCGATGGTTCCCAACGGCGTGCCGAGCGTCGTGCTCGGTCTCGCGGTGCTGATCGCCTATCACAAGGCGCCCGTCGATCTGTCGAGTTCGGCGGCGATCGTCGTGTTCGTGCAGCTCGCGCTGGTGTTGCCGTTTTGCTATCGCTGCGCGGCGGCGGGGCTGCGTCCAGAGTTGAGAGTGCTGCGCGAAGCGGCCGCGAGCCTCGGCGCGCCGCCCTCGATGGTGCTGCGCCGCGTGGTGCTGCCGCAGCTGGTGCCGGCTATCCGCGCGAGTCTCGCGCTGGGCTTCGCAATCTCGCTCGGCGAACTTGGCGCGACGCTCACGGTTTATCCGCCGGGATTCGCGACGGTGCCGATTGTCGTGGTCGGTGCGGTCGAGCGCGGGTACTACCTGCCGGCGTCGGCGCTCTCGCTGATCCTGCTGATCGTGTCGCTGGCGGCGCTGTCGCTGATTGCGGCGCGTGCGCCGCGTCGCCGTGCGGATTGAAACCATGGCCAGCACGCGGGCTGACACGCAGCGCCGCCTCGCGGGATGGTCCAGCGGCGATGCCGACGCGGCAGACGGCACGCGGGCCGCGACCTGAAAGGAGTGCGCGTGGCAACGTTGACGCGCGATGTCGATCTACGGAGCGCCGCGCATTGTGATGCGGCGGCGCCGCTCGCGCTGGTGCGCGAGCGCTCGCTGACCGACCTGGTGCGCGACGAGATCGAGCGCTGCATCGCGGACGGACGGCTGGTGCCTGGCGCGAAGCTTGTCGAGTCCGAATGGGCAGCTCGATTGCAGGTGTCGCGCGGACCGGTGCGCGAAGCGTTTCGGGTCCTCGAGCAGGCAGGGCTCGTGCGCAACGAGAAACATCGCGGCGCGTACGTGCGCAGCGTGTCGAAAACCGAGGCGGGCGAGCTTGCTTTGCTGTGCTCGGCGCTTGAGGAGGCGGCTTGCCGGATGCTCGCGGCGCGTATCGACGCGGCGCAGGTCGCCGCGCTGCGCGACCGGCTCGATGCCATGCGCGGCGCGCTCGCCGACGACGCTGCGTTTGCGCGCGCGCGCGAGGCGTTTCGCGACGCGCTCGTCGAAGCGGCCGGCAACGGCAAGCTGTTCGAAGCGCATCGGCGCGCCGTGAACGAATGGCGGCTGGCACCGCGCTTGCCGCAAACCGACGCGATGCGGCAGGCGACCTATGCGCGGCTCCGGGCGGTCTTGAATGCGCTAGCGTCGCGCGATGCCAATGAAGCCGCCGCCCGGATGCGCGCGCAGCAAACGCCGGGCGAACTGGATGGCGGCGACGCCTGATGAGCGACAGGAGTCGTGACGGGGAGTAGCGACGCTTCGGAGCAAAGCGAATACAGGGGGTAGCAAGCATGGCACTGAGTCTGGAAGACATTCGCGGCTTGTTCGAGCAGCATGGCGGGCAGGCGTATAGCGGCGAGCCGGTGACGCAGCTTGAGCATGCGCTGCAAAGCGGTGCGTTGGCCGAGGAGGAAGGCGCGAGCGAGGAGCTCGTGGCGGCGGCGTTTCTGCACGACCTCGGGCATTTGCTGAATCGCCAGGGCGAAACGCCGACCGAGCGCGGCATCGACGACCTGCACCAGTACTATGCGCTGCCGTTCTTGCGGCCGATTCTGCCGGCAAGCGTGCTGGAGCCGATCAAGCTGCACGTCGATGCGAAGCGCTACTTGTGCGCAACCGACGAAGCGTACTTCGGCCGCTTGTCGGCCGATTCCGTGCGCAGCCTGCAATTGCAGGGCGGCATTTTCGACGCTGATGGCGCGCGCGAATTTGCCGAGCGCCCCCATGCAGACGACGCCGTGCGTCTGCGTCGCTGGGACGACCTCGCGAAGGTCGCCGGCAAGCAAACGCCGGATCTCGACCACTACCTGCAGATCGTGGATCGCCTGATGCAGCGCCACGCGTGAAGCGGTTGCGCGTCTTTTTTCGAGGGGTTCAAAAACCCCTTGCCAGATCGCATTCGCGTGACTAGAATTCCGCTCCTTCGCCCGCTGAAGTCCGGCAGCGAAGCCTGCCGCGAGAAACGGCGGGGCGTGAAGTCATCAGTTTTTAAACGGCGACGTTAAAAAAGATGTTGACGAAACGCGAAAGAGTCTGCATAATCTCGTTTCTCTGCTGCTGACGCAGCAACGCAGAAAGCGCCGGGTGGTTTGAAGTAGTTCCGGTGTCTTGTGCGACGCGATCTTTAAAAATTTACAGCCGATAAGTGTGGGCGCTTGATGGGTTTCGTGACCTGGTGATTCTTTCGGGGATGACCGGGAGTAGCGAAAGTATCAAGAGTCTCACACAAAAGTAAGTCAGGTTTTTGAATTTATTCAGAACCTGTCAGCTTTGAGTGAGCGACCTGTCTCGAGAGGGACAGAAAACAGTAACAGGTATTGAACTGAAGAGTTTGATCCTGGCTCAGATTGAACGCTGGCGGCATGCCTTACACATGCAAGTCGAACGGCAGCACGGGTGCTTGCACCTGGTGGCGAGTGGCGAACGGGTGAGTAATACATCGGAACATGTCCAGTAGTGGGGGATAGCCCGGCGAAAGCCGGATTAATACCGCATACGATCTTAGGATGAAAGCGGGGGATCGCAAGACCTCGCGCTATTGGGGTGGCCGATGGCGGATTAGCTAGTTGGTGGGGTAAAGGCTCACCAAGGCGACGATCCGTAGCTGGTCTGAGAGGACGACCAGCCACACTGGGACTGAGACACGGCCCAGACTCCTACGGGAGGCAGCAGTGGGGAATTTTGGACAATGGGCGCAAGCCTGATCCAGCAATGCCGCGTGTGTGAAGAAGGCCTTCGGGTTGTAAAGCACTTTTGTCCGGAAAGAAAACCTCTGGGTTAATACCCCGGGGGGATGACGGTACCGGAAGAATAAGCACCGGCTAACTACGTGCCAGCAGCCGCGGTAATACGTAGGGTGCAAGCGTTAATCGGAATTACTGGGCGTAAAGCGTGCGCAGGCGGTGATGCAAGACCGATGTGAAATCCCCGGGCTTAACCTGGGAACTGCATTGGTGACTGCATCGCTAGAGTATGGCAGAGGGGGGTAGAATTCCACGTGTAGCAGTGAAATGCGTAGAGATGTGGAGGAATACCGATGGCGAAGGCAGCCCCCTGGGCCAATACTGACGCTCATGCACGAAAGCGTGGGGAGCAAACAGGATTAGATACCCTGGTAGTCCACGCCCTAAACGATGTCAACTGGTTGTCGGGCCTTCATTGGCTTGGTAACGTAGCTAACGCGTGAAGTTGACCGCCTGGGGAGTACGGTCGCAAGATTAAAACTCAAAGGAATTGACGGGGACCCGCACAAGCGGTGGATGATGTGGATTAATTCGATGCAACGCGAAAAACCTTACCTACCCTTGACATGGACGGAATCCTGGTGAGAGCCGGGAGTGCCCGAAAGGGAGCCGTCACACAGGTGCTGCATGGCTGTCGTCAGCTCGTGTCGTGAGATGTTGGGTTAAGTCCCGCAACGAGCGCAACCCTTGTCCCCAGTTGCTACGCAAGAGCACTCCGGGGAGACTGCCGGTGACAAACCGGAGGAAGGTGGGGATGACGTCAAGTCCTCATGGCCCTTATGGGTAGGGCTTCACACGTCATACAATGGTCGGAACAGAGGGTTGCCAAGCCGCGAGGTGGAGCCAATCCCAGAAAACCGATCGTAGTCCGGATCGCAGTCTGCAACTCGACTGCGTGAAGCTGGAATCGCTAGTAATCGCGGATCAGCATGCCGCGGTGAATACGTTCCCGGGTCTTGTACACACCGCCCGTCACACCATGGGAGTGGGTTTTGCCAGAAGTGGCTAGTCTAACCGCAAGGAGGACGGTCACCACGGCAGGATTCATGACTGGGGTGAAGTCGTAACAAGGTAGCCGTATCGGAAGGTGCGGCTGGATCACCTCCTTTCCAGAGCTCATTGCGAAGTTCATTGAAGCGCTCACACTTGTCGGCTGTAGAAAAGACAGACTCAGGGGTCTGTAGCTCAGTCGGTTAGAGCACCGTCTTGATAAGGCGGGGGTCGATGGTTCGAATCCATCCAGACCCACCAATTTGTCTGCGCGGTGGCTGACTGGTAACCCCCTTGAGTATGCATGACTGGGGGATTAGCTCAGCTGGGAGAGCACCTGCTTTGCAAGCAGGGGGTCGTCGGTTCGATCCCGTCATCCTCCACCAATCCCTAATGCACAGCATCCTGCAGGAGCAGTTAAATGCAGGGAGTTTTGCATTGGCGATTGAGCCAGTCAGAGCGGTATGTGAAAACGTATCGGCTGTCGTTCTTTAACAATCAGGAAGAAGTAGTAAAGAGATTTATCTGAAACACACTTAGAGATGGGTGTGGAGTAGGTGAATCAGGGTTGTGATTGTATCGATGTATTTTTAAGTTCCTCGAAAGAGGGCTTTGGAATACGGCACAACGCGAAAACTCAGCCTGTAGCGAGTGAGTCGAGAGACGCACCCGTTATAGGGTCAAGCGAACAAGTGCATGTGGTGGATGCCTTGGCGATCACAGGCGATGAAGGACGCGGTAGCCTGCGAAAAGCTCCGGGGAGCTGGCAAACAAGCTTTGATCCGGAGATGTCCGAATGGGGAAACCCACTCCGAATGGAGTATCCGTGACTGAATACATAGGTCACGTGAAGCGAACGCGGCGAACTGAAACATCTAAGTAGCCGCAGGAAAAGAAATCAACCGAGATTCCCAGAGTAGTGGCGAGCGAAATGGGATCAGCCTGCATTCTTTATCTGTACCGTTAGTCGAACGCTCTGGAAAGTGCGGCCATAGCAGGTGATAGCCCTGTAGACGAAAACGGAATGGAAGAACTAGGGATGCGACAAGTAGGGCGGGACACGTGAAATCCTGTCTGAAGATGGGGGGACCATCCTCCAAGGCTAAATACTCGTGATCGACCGATAGTGAACCAGTACCGTGAGGGAAAGGCGAAAAGAACCCCGGGAGGGGAGTGAAACAGATCCTGAAACCGCATGCATACAAACAGTCGGAGCCTCGCAAGGGGTGACGGCGTACCTTTTGTATAATGGGTCAGCGACTTACATTCAGTGGCAAGCTTAACCGAATAGGGCAGGCGTAGCGAAAGCGAGTCCGAACAGGGCGATTAGTCGCTGGGTGTAGACCCGAAACCAGGTGATCTATCCATGGCCAGGTTGAAGGCACGGTAACACGTGCTGGAGGACCGAACCCACTAACGTTGAAAAGTTAGGGGATGAGCTGTGGATAGGGGTGAAAGGCTAAACAAACCTGGAAATAGCTGGTTCTCTCCGAAAACTATTTAGGTAGTGCCTCGTGTATCACCTTCGGGGGTAGAGCACTGTCATGGTTGATGGGTCCATTGCGGATTACGTCGCCATAGCAAACTCCGAATACCGAAGAGTGCAATCACGGGAGACAGACATCGGGTGCTAACGTCCGGTGTCAAGAGGGAAACAACCCAGACCGCCAGCTAAGGTCCCCAAATATGGCTAAGTGGGAAACGAAGTGGGAAGGCTAAAACAGTCAGGAGGTTGGCTTAGAAGCAGCCACCCTTTAAAGAAAGCGTAATAGCTCACTGATCGAGTCGTCCTGCGCGGAAGATGTAACGGGGCTAAGCCATATACCGAAGCTGCGGATGCACATTTATGTGCATGGTAGGAGAGCGTTCTGTAAGCCTGCGAAGGTGCACTGGAAAGTGTGCTGGAGGTATCAGAAGTGCGAATGCTGACATGAGTAGCGATAAAGGGGGTGAAAGGCCCCCTCGCCGTAAGCCCAAGGTTTCCTACGCAACGTTCATCGGCGTAGGGTGAGTCGGCCCCTAAGGCGAGGCAGAAATGCGTAGCTGATGGGAAGCAGGTCAATATTCCTGCACTAGTGTTGAATGCGATGGGGGGACGGATCGCGGAAGGTTGTCCGGGTGTTGGAAGTCCCGGTCGCTGCATTGGAGAAGGCGCTTTGGCAAATCCGGGCGCGTAATTCAAGGGTGTGGCGCGAGCTTCTTCGGAAGCGAAGCAACTGGAAGGGGTTCCAGGAAAAGCCTCTAAGCTTCAGTTCAACATTAACCGTACCGCAAACCGACACAGGTGGGCGAGATGAGTATTCTAAGGCGCTTGAGAGAACTCGGGAGAAGGAACTCGGCAAATTGGTACCGTAACTTCGGGATAAGGTACGCCCTGGTAGCTTGAGGAGCCTGCGCTCCGAGGGTGAAGGGGTTGCAATAAACTGGTGGCTGCGACTGTTTAATAAAAACACAGCACTCTGCAAACACGAAAGTGGACGTATAGGGTGTGACGCCTGCCCGGTGCCGGAAGATTAAATGATGGGGTGCAAGCTCTTGATTGAAGTCCCGGTAAACGGCGGCCGTAACTATAACGGTCCTAAGGTAGCGAAATTCCTTGTCGGGTAAGTTCCGACCTGCACGAATGGCGTAACGATGGCCACACTGTCTCCTCCCGAGACTCAGCGAAGTTGAAGTGTTTGTGATGATGCAATCTCCCCGCGGCTAGACGGAAAGACCCCATGAACCTTTACTGTAGCTTTGCATTGGACTTTGAACCGGTTTGTGTAGGATAGGTGGGAGGCTGTGAAGTGTGGACGCCAGTCTGCATGGAGCCGTCCTTGAAATACCACCCTGATCTGTTTGAGGTTCTAACCTTGGCCCGTGATCCGGGTCGGGGACAGTGCATGGTAGGCAGTTTGACTGGGGCGGTCTCCTCCCAAAGTGTAACGGAGGAGTACGAAGGTACGCTAGGTACGGTCGGAAATCGTGCTGATAGTGCAATGGCATAAGCGTGCTTGACTGCGAGACTGACAAGTCGAGCAGGTGCGAAAGCAGGTCATAGTGATCCGGTGGTTCTGTATGGAAGGGCCATCGCTCAACGGATAAAAGGTACTCTGGGGATAACAGGCTGATACCGCCCAAGAGTTCATATCGACGGCGGTGTTTGGCACCTCGATGTCGGCTCATCTCATCCTGGGGCTGTAGCCGGTCCCAAGGGTATGGCTGTTCGCCATTTAAAGAGGTACGTGAGCTGGGTTTAAAACGTCGTGAGACAGTTTGGTCCCTATCTGCCGTGGGCGCTGGAAGTTTGAGGGGGCCTGCTCCTAGTACGAGAGGACCGGAGTGGACGAACCTCTGGTGTACCGGTTGTCACGCCAGTGGCATTGCCGGGTAGCTATGTTCGGAAGAGATAACCGCTGAAAGCATCTAAGCGGGAAACTCGCCTCAAGATGAGACTTCCCCGGGGACTTGATCCCCTTGAAGGGTCGTTCGAGACCAGGACGTTGATAGGTCAGGTGTGGAAGCGCAGTAATGCGTTAAGCTAACTGATACTAATTGCCCGTAAGGCTTGATCCTATAACAGGTGTGTCTTCCTCCCGGTGTGGAGTGAAGGACGCGCAGGTTGAGAGATCGGTGTTGTGCCGGAAACAACACAACCCCAAGAAACAGCACCTCTTTACGCTTCTTCCCGATTGGCTGTGGCGCCAGGTTCACCCAAACCCGTGCGACGCAGCAACCCGTCATGCCTGATGACCATAGCGAGCTGGTCCCACCCCTTCCCATCCCGAACAGGACCGTGAAACAGCTCCACGCCGATGATAGTGCGGATTGCCCGTGTGAAAGTAGGTAATCGTCAGGCTCCTCATGCAGTATGTCCAGAACCCCGGTGACTCCGAATGAGCGCCGGGGTTCTGGCGTTTGCGTGCGTGGAAAATAGAAAAACAGCCGTCGCATGGACGGCTGTTTTGCATACGGCATTCGAATCACCATGCCGAAAAACGGCGCTTCAATGCACCGCTTTAGTCGGATGCGCTGCGGATTGCGCATCGGGGGTCGAAATTGCGGCAGCATCGGCAAGCTGTTCCCGCGTGAGTTCCTCGAGCAATGCCATATCGCGAGCGATCACCTGCGGGAGATGCGCACGCAGGAATTCCACCCAAGTCTTGGTCTTTGCATCCACGAATTTGCGTGACGGATACAGCGCATACACGTGGTTCTTCTGCAGGATGTGCTGGGGCAGCACACGCACGAGCGTGCCGTTGCGCAATCCCTCTATTGCCGCATACACCGGCAACATGCCAATGCCCATTCCCTCACGGATCGCCACTGCAAGCGACTCGGCGATGTTCACCTGAACAGGTCCGTCCACCTGCATCTCGACGCTGCCTTCCGGGCCTTCGAGCACCCATTCATGTGCGGGCGCGGTCGGCGTCTTGAGAATCAGGCAGTCATGATGCGCGAGGTCCGCAGGCGTGCGCGGCGCACCGTGCGTATGCACATAAGCAGGCGACGCACACAGGATGCTGCACGACGAACCTAGTTGGTGCGAGACGAGATCGGAGTTCGGCAGCGAAGCTGCGGTCACCACCGATACATCACTGCTGCCCTCGAACAGATCGGGCATGCGCTGCGAAAGCGTAAGCTCGACCGTCACTTCAGGGTGCAAGGCGCGATAGCGCGAGATCGCGGGCAGCACGTACTGTTGCCCGATGCTCGCGAAGCTGTGCATACGCAATGCGCCAGCAGGACGCTCGTGGGCGCAACTGGCTTCTTCCTCGGCGCTGTCCACGTCCGCGAGAATCTGCGAGCAGCGTTTCAGATAGCGTTCGCCGGCGGGCGTGAGTGCGAGCCGGCGCGTCGAGCGGTTCAGCAGGCGCGTGCGCAAATGCGCTTCCAGTTCCGAGACCGCGCGCGACATCGCACCGGTGGTCGAATCGAGCGACTGAGCCGCGGCGGTGAAACTGCCGGCTTCGACAACGCGGACAAACACCCGCATATTTTGTAGCGTATCCATCAGACCTTCTTCGAGAACTTCTTGTTTGACACGAAAACGATATTGTCCGCCTCGCGGACGCCGGCATTGTTGAGTGATCTGGAACGGATGTTCCCCGCCCGTCCCGTTAATTCGCTCAACTGAGGCTCCTACAATCGGCGCCTGCCGACTCAATTCGCGACGGCATTCTTCGTAACAATCCGAGCGTAGCGCGCTGTTTTAAATGAACCGCCAGCCAGCGATACATCGAGCGATTGCCCCGCGTCGCCGCGGCGAAATCATATGGCGAGCCGCACGGCGCGGCCTGAGAGACTGGCAGGGCAGCCATGGCGCGATCTGGCTGCATCTGCTGAAAACAGTCATGGCGGGATTGCTTGCCTTGGGCATTGCGATGCGGCTCGATTTGCCCCAACCGCGCATTGCAATGACGACTGTGTTCGTGTTGATGCAACCGCTTTCCGGCATGGTGTTCGCGAAGAGCGTCTACCGCATCGTGGGCACCGCGGTAGGCATGGTCGCAGCGGTGGTGCTGGGGGCCGTCTTTATCCAGCAACCCGAGCTCTACATACTCGGGATGACAGGGTGGGTGGCCGCGTGTACCGCAGCCGCGATGCGTAATCGTCATTTTCGTTGGTACGCTTTCGTGCTGGCAGGCTATACCGCGGCGCTGATCGGCATTCCGCTCGTGACGCAGCCCAATGGGCTGTTTCTCGCGGCGCTTGGGCGCGGAGCCGAAGTGGCCGTGGGAATCCTTTGCTCGGGGATGGTCAGCGCCGTTATCGTGCCCCGGCAATCGGGCTCGCTGCTCGAGCGCACTTTACGCGCTCGCTATATCGATTTTACTGCGTTCGCTGCGCTTGTGTTGTCCGGCAGTCTGGAAAGAGGCGTGTTTGAAGGGCGATTCGCGAGACTCGTCGATGAGATCGTTGGCTTCGAGGCCACGCGCGCTTTCTCATTTTTTGAGGATCCGACGATGCGCGCGCACAGCCAGTTGCTCGCGCGTCTGAACGGCGAGTTCATGGACGTCTGCGCGCGCCTGCACGCGCTGCGGCAGTTGAAACGGCGTCTGCGCAAGAATAACGAAGCCATCGCACCACTTACGCCGTATTTCAGCGAGCTTGCGGCGCTGCTTGCGCAACGTCCTCGTCAGGGCGAAGCCGATCGTGCATACGCATTGCGTATCGAGCAAGACCTTGCGTCGTTCATGCGCACACTGCCACGCCGCGTGCGCGAAACACGGCGGCCGCTTGAAACGGGCGCGCCCGATGCGCTGCAAGACTTCGACAGCTCCGCTGAGCTGATCTACCGCTTCACGGCTGAAATAGCCCGTTATAGCAGTACGTGGGCGTCGCTCACGCAGGCAGGTCTGCCGCCCGAGCCGCGCATGACGCGCTATGTGCCGCGTACGAGCTGGTACGTGGTGGGATTCACCTTCATGCGCACGGCAGTGGTGGTGGCGGCGCTCGGCTGGTTCTGGGTGGAGACTGACTGGCCGAGTGGCGGCCTCGCGATGATCGCCGCCGCGCTCACCTGCGCGCTCACATCGTCGGCGCCGCGCGCCACGCGCATGGCGTTTCAGATGGCGGCGGGCGCGGGCTGCGCCGCGCTCGTCGGCTATCTGCTCACCTGCTACGTGTATCCAAACGTCGATGGCTTTCCACTGCTTTGCGTCGCGCTCGCGCCGTTGCTAGCACTGGGAGCGTACTTTGCGACGCGTCCGTGCATCGCTGGCTTCGGCGTCGGATTCTCGGTGTTTCTCTGCCTGCTCGCCGGTCCCGACAACGTCATCGTCTATACGCCCGATCTGCTGATCAATAACGGGGTCGCGGTCGTGCTGGCGATGATCGTGGCCGCGCTTGCGTTTGCCGTGGTTTTTCCGCCGCACATGAGTTGGCTCGTCGAGCGCATGTGCGTGGCGTTGCGCGCTCAGGTTCAGCTCGCCTGCCGTGGCGAGCTGCAGGGCCTCGGCCAGCAGTTCCAGTCGGGCACGCACGACCTGATGCACCAGTTGCGGCTGCTGCTCAATGGCCGCAAGCAGGCACACCGGCGCGCGTTGCGCTGGATGCTGATCACGCTCGAGGTGGGGCATGCCGTGATCGATTTGCGACACGAGGCGCAACGCGCCACGTGGCTCGATATGGCCGGGCGCGGATGGCAAGCGGGCCTCGACCAGGTGCTCGACGATATTGCGCGCCTTTTCGAGGACCCGGGCGCCGCGCCGCTGAAGCGTGCGCTTGCATCGGTGCGAGCGGCCACCCGGATCACTCAGGAAGCGCTTCCGGGCGTTCGCCATGATCGTGAGCGCAGGCACGACGCGCAGCGGATCCTGAGCCATCTGCATTTCATTCACAGCGCGCTCATCGACCGCGATGCACCATTGGCCGCGCTCGCGCGCCAGGCACGCGGCCGTCGTTCCCGTCGCTCATTCCACACAAAAACACCTTGAACCAGCAATCTGGACGGCAGGTACGCGATCTTGCTGCAGTCTGGAAATATGCCTTCCATCTCGACCTCTTAATCGTTCCGGATCCGAGTCATATAGTCACATCGCTGCTTCGCAGTAACCGTTAGCACTGGAGAGTGAAATGAAGTCCCTGAAGTTCGCTGTTGTTGCCTGTTCGTTGTTCGCCGCCGCCTCCGCCTTTGCACAGAATGCAGCATCGGACGCGAGCGTCCCTCAACAGGCCGCGCAAAGCGCAGCGCAGCCTGTCAATCAGATCGCAAAGCCGGCAAAGAAAGACGAATGCGTCGGTCCGGCCAGCTTTTGCAACCTCTATTTCGGTAGCTGAGATCGAGTGACTGCCCGCCATGAATGAGCGAGGCGCTAGCTTGAATTCCTTGCCGCGGCGCCTTCGCATGAGGTTCCGCGGCTTTGCGCATGGTGGCTGCAAAAGGGTATTGCAGAAGCCGTAAAGCAACGCCACCGAAACGAGACCTGCGAAGGGCACGTGGCATTTCCGGTAGTTAGTGGAGACTTTGATGTACGAAGACCGTATTCGTTGTGCCGCGTTGCGCGGGAAAATCACTTCGGCTGCCGAGGCGGCAAAACTCGTGCGCAACGGCATGCGTGTCGGCGCGAGCGGCTTCACGCGCGCAGGCGACACGAAGGCCGTGCCCATCGAGCTGGCGCGCCGCGCGCGCGAAGAGCAGGAGCCGCTGCGCATCACGCTGATGACGGGCGCCTCGCTCGGTCATGACGTGGACCGCATGCTGACCGAAGCCGGTGTGCTCGAGCGCCGCTTGCCGTTCCAGGTGGACACCACACTGCGCCGCGCCATCAATCGCGGCGAAGTCATGTTCGTCGATCAGCACCTCTCCGAGACCGTTGAGATGCTGCGCGCGAACCTGCTCGGCAAGCTCGATCTCGCGATCATCGAGGCCGCTGCGATCACAGAAACGGGCGGCATCGTCCCCACGACCTCGGTGGGCAACTCGGCGAGCTTCGCGATTCTCGCCGAGAAGGTGATCGTCGAGCTCAATCTCGCCCAGCCGCTTGCGCTCGAAGGCCTGCACGACGTGTGGATTCCGGGCCGCCGTCCGCATCGCGACCCGCTGCCGATCCTGCATCCGCACGATCGCGTGGGCACGTCCATCATCGATATTCCAGCGGAGAAGATCGCCGCCATCGTCATCACGAACGAAGCAGACAGCCCTTCGACCGTGCTGCCGGCGGACGAAGAAACCGCTCGCATCGCGGGCCACCTCATCGAGTTTTTGCAACACGAAGTGAAGCACGGCCGCATGAGTGCGCAGTTGCCGCCGCTGCAGGCCGGCATCGGCACGATCGCGAATGCGGTGCTCTCGGGCTTCGTGGATTCGCCATTCGAAGCGCTTACGATGTACTCCGAAGTACTTCAGGATTCCACCTTCGACCTCATCGATGCTGGCAAGATGGTATTCGCCTCGGGGGCGTCCATGACGCTCTCGGCGCCGCGCCAGGCTCAGGTGCTCGCCGATCTCGACCGCTATCGCGACAAGCTCGTGCTGCGTCCGCAGGAAGTGAGCAACCATCCGGAAGTGATTCGGCGCCTCGGACTCATCGCGCTGAACACGGCGCTCGAATGCGACATCTATGGCAACGTGAATTCCACGCACGTGGGCGGCACGCACATGATGAACGGCATTGGCGGCTCGGGCGATTTCGCACGCAATGCCTCGTGCGCGATCTTCGCAACCAAGGCCATTGCTAAGGACGGCCGCATCTCCAGCATCGTGCCGATGGTGCCACACGTCGACCACAACGAGCACGATGTGGATGTGATCGTCACCGAGCAGGGCCTGGCGGACTTGCGTGGCCTCGCGCCGCGCGAGCGCGCGAAGCTGATTATCGATCGCTGCGCGCATCCGCTCTATCGCGAACTGCTGCGCGACTATCATGACGACGCGCTGAAGATCGGCGGCCAGACGCCGCACAATCTCGCCAGGGCCTATGAAATGCACCTGCGCTTCAACGAGACCGGTTCAATGCTTCCTGATCGAACGGGTGGTCTCGTCGCCAGCGGCGCATAAGCATCAAAGCGAAAAAAAGCGGGAGCACCAGCGATGGTGCTCCCGCTTTTTATTGGCGATCGCAAATTGCTACGCTCTTCGGAACAGCCTGATGATGAAGAGCAGGATGACCGCGCCGACAATGGCCGTAATGATCGAGCTGATCATGCCGCCGCCGATGTGGATCCCGAGCAGGCCCGCCAGCCAGCCGCCGATAAATGCCCCGACGATCCCGACAATGATATCGACGATCAAACCGAAGCCGCCGCCCTTGACGAGCAGCCCGGCAAGCCAGCCAGCGACTGCGCCGATGATGAGCCACGCGATGATGCCGTGTTGCATATGGAGGACCTCTCTCGTTGGTGTGAAGAATGAAACTCAACGAAGTGGAGCTTAGTTCATGGATGGGGTCGAGTCCATGAAACGTGGCCAGAATTGACAGTTCTTGTCGTCCGCGGCGGAGCGTTTCAAAAACTGCAACGAAAGCGAAATGTATTCGTAAGCGAGCACGTCTTCGCTCGTTAGGCCCTGAATGTCTCAGGCGCGGAAGAATGCGGCTTGCCAAGCTGGCGCGGCTGCCATGTACGGGTCAGCATGGGGTCACGGCCTGGCAGTGAGACTGGCGCTATCGATGATGGAATGGGCCAGGAGTCGCGTATGGATACGCTGCGCAATATGCGGGTCTTCGTGAGGGTAGTGGAATCGGGCAGCTTCACGCGTGCTGCAGTGAGCGAGTCGATGACGACCGCGCAGGTTTCGCGCGCGGTCACGGACCTGGAGTCGCGGCTGCGCGCGCGTCTGTTGAACCGCACCACGCGGCGCATGTCGCTGACCGAGGCGGGCGAGCGCTATCTGCAAAGTTGCAGGCGCATTCTCGCCGATATCGAACAGGCGGAATCCGAAGCGGCCGACGCGCAGGGGAATCCGGCGGGCAAGCTGCGCGTCTATGGCGGCACGAGTTTCGGTCAGCATTATGTAATGCCGTTGATCGCGCGCTACCAGCAGCATTTGCCCGATGTCGCCGTTGATTTGACCATCGCTCAGCAGATGCCCGACATCATCGAGGAAGGCTTCGACGTGGCGGTGGTGGTGGCAGCCGAGCTCGGGGATTCGGCGCTGATTTCGCAGCAACTGGGCAGCACCGCGGCCATTCTGTGCGCGTCGCCTGCATATCTGGATATGCGCGGCGAGCCGCGCTCGTTCGACGATCTCGGCGCGCACACCTGCCTGCATCTGACCGATGCGAGCCTGCCCGCGGGCCAATGGGTCTCGGAGGGGCCGCACGGAGAAACGTTCCGCCATACCGGCGTGACGCCTTTCCAGGTGAACAATCCCGAAGCGCTCGCGCTTGCCATACGCGAAGGCATGGGCATTGGTCCGCTGCCGGTGCCGGTGGCGCTGCCGGGTCTCGCCGACGGCTCGCTCGTGCGCGTGCTGCCCACGCATCGTCTGCAAAAGCTCAACATCTACGCGCTCTATGCCTCGCGCCGCTATCTGGACGCGAAGATCCGCACGTTCGTAGAGTTCCTGCGCGAGAAGGTGCCGGCAGTGCTGGCCGAGCAGGAAACATCGCTTGCGGCCTGCGATGTGCCGCAACGTCAGCGCGCTACGGCGCGCGCGCGTTTGCGCGAGGCGCGCCAGGCGCGCGACATGCATGAAGTCGAGCACTTGCGGCTCGTGAACTGAGCAGCATGCGTCACCCATCGAAGACATGAGCCAATCGGAGCAGCAATCGTCTTCCGCCATAGCAGCGAGCAGCGGGCACGACATCGATCTACCCGGGCGTGCGCGGGCCGGCGAGCGTGCGTGCGTCGCGGCGATCGTCGTCGCCGTGATGCTGTGCGTCGGCGCGACACGCACGATCGTCGCGAACGTGATCGACGTGATGAATGCGCGCCATCCGGCCAGCCTCACGCAGCAGCAGCCGCTTGCCAGCGAGCGCAAGGAGGCGCAGATTCATGGTCTGCAGCCTGCTACGACGGTTTATCTGGCGCGGGTGCCCGGCGGCGCCTGTAGCGCGGGCCCTTGCCGCGAAGCGCCGTCCGGCGCGCCGCGAAGAGGAGGATGACGATGAAAGTATTGGTGATCGAGGATGAGCGCAAGGTCGTGGATTACCTGCGCAACGGATTGAGCGAGCAGGGCTGGGTTGTCGACGTGGCGATGGATGGCGAAGAGGGCGCGTGGATGGCGACCGAGTACGACTTCGACGTGATCGTGCTCGACGTGATGCTGCCGAAGCTCGACGGTTTCGGCGTGCTGCGCGCGGTGCGCGCGAAGAAGGACACGCCGGTGATCATGCTGACCGCGCGCGACCGCGTGGACGACCGTGTGCATGGTTTGCGCGACGGCGCCGACGACTATCTGACCAAGCCGTTCTCGTTTCTCGAACTCGTCGAGCGTCTGCGCGCGCTCACGCGCCGCGCGCGGGTCCAGGAGTCCACGCTCGTCGCCGTGGGCGATCTTCAGGTGGACCTCATCAGCCGCCGCGCGACGCGCGACGGCGTGCGGCTCGATCTCACCGCGAAGGAGTTTCAACTGCTCTCGGTGCTCGCGCGGCGGCACGGCGAGATTCTCTCGAAGACGCTCATCACCGAGCTCGTGTGGGACGTGAATTTCGAGAGCAATGCCAATGTGGTGGAAACCGCCATCAAGCGGCTGCGCGCAAAACTCGACGGCCCGCACGCGTCCAAGCTGCTGCATACGATACGCGGCATGGGTTACGTGCTCGAAATGCGCGAGGCACGCGAAGACGGAGGCCAGGTGTCATGAAGCGCTCGATCTCGCTGCGGCTTTCGGCGATGTTCGCGGCGGTCTCGCTGATCGTATTTACGCTCACCGGCACGGGGCTGTTTTTGCTTATGCAGCATCAGCTCTTCAACGAGCTGCGCGAAACGCTCGACGCGCGGGCGCGCATCGCGGGCCTGATTGTTGCGCACGCATCGGATGTGAAGAAATGGGCGTTTGTGCAGGAGAAACTGCACGACCTTTCGCCCGTGGACAGTCGCATGCACTACTACGTAGACGCCGCCGATCCGCGCTTTCGCTTTGGCGCACCCATCGCGGGCAAAGTCACCGGAGATGTCGGTCCGGATTATCGGCTCGTGCGGCCGGCGAGCTACAACTACGACCTGATCGTCACGAGCATGACGGTGCCCGCGAACGGCGAGCGCCCCGAAGTGAAACTCGTGGTGGCGAGCGATTGCATGCGCACGGAAAGCATGTTGCGGCGCTTCGGCATGGCGCTCGGCGTGCTGATCGTGCTTTCGACCATCGCGGTAGCGCTGCTGAGCCGCGCCGTCACGCGCTTCGGTCTTGCGCCGCTTACGCGGCTCTCCCACGAGGCGGCGCAACTGAGTCCCTCGAACCGTCGCCAGCGGCTGCATGCCGGCGAGCTGCCCGAGGAACTGCATGAACTGGCCACCTCGTTCAATGGCGCGCTGGAGCGGCTCGACAAGGCCTACGAGCGACTCGAATCGTTCAACGCCGACGTCGCACACGAACTGCGCACGCCCGTGAGCATCCTGATTGGCCAGACCCAGGTGGCGCTCACGCGCGACCGCTCGGTTGCGCAGTTGCAGCATACGCTGCAATCAAATCTTGAGGAATTCGAACGATTGCGTGTGATCGTCAACGACATGCTGTTCCTTTCGCGCAGCGATCGTGGCGAGCGCGCGACCGAACTCACGGAGGTTTCGCTGCGGGCCGAAGTCGAGCGCATGCTGGAGTTCCTGGAGATTCCACTGGAAGAGGCGCAGTTGAGCGTGCAGGTCAGGGGCGATGCGCGCGCGTGGGTCAATACCTCGCTGATAGGCCGCGCAATGAGCAATCTGTTCGTGAACGCGATCCAGCACTCGCCGCTCGGAACCGTGCTGCAGTCGACTATCGCGCCGCAGGACGGTCACGTCGAAATCGCCGTATCGAATCCTGGCGAGCCGCTCGACCCGGTAGTGCGCGAACATATTTTCGACCGCTTCTATCGCATTCAGGAAGCGCGCTCGAATAGCCACGAGAACCACGGTCTCGGGCTTTCCATCGTCAAGGCGGTAGCCGAGATGCACGGCGGCGCGGTATTCGTGCGCAGTGCGAATGGTGTCAATACGTTTGGTTTCTCGGTGGCCGCGCATGCGGGTGCAGCGATGGGCGATGCGGCGGGTAGTGCATCCGATGCATCGGATGCCGCGCGCCAGGGGCGCGCGGGGGTGCCGTTGCACGTGTCTTCGTGAGCCAGCGGCGCGTGCGCTTCGCGCCGCCAGACGTTAGATGTTAGACGTCTGGCGCTAGACCGGATCGTCATCCGCCGGCTGGCTGACAACGCCGTCGTGGTGGTGCTGGTCGCGGCGCAGCAGGTCCCAGCAACTGATGAAGAGCGCGGCAATCAGCGGTCCGATCACGAAGCCGTTGATGCCCATGAGCGAGATGCCGCCCAGCGTGGAAATGAGCACGACCCAGTCGGGCAGGCGCGTGTCCTTGCCCACCAGCACCGGCCGCAGCACATTGTCCACGGTGCCGATCACGAGCACGCCGAACAGCGTGAGGCCGATGCCTTTGGCGAGCGCGCCGGTCGAGATGAAGTAGAGCGCAATGGGCACCCACACGAGCGCCGCGCCTACGGCCGGCAGCAGCGACAGCAGCATCATCACGAAGCCCCACAGCAGCGCGCCCTGAATCCCCAGCACCCAGAGGGCGATACCGCCCAGCGTGCCCTGCACGAACGCCACGGCCACATTGCCCTTCACGGTCGCGCGAATCACGGTCGTGAACTTGCGGATCAGATGCTGCTTGTGCGATTCGTCGAGCGGAATTGCGTCGCGCACGAGCCGGGAAATCTCGCGGCCGTCACGCACGAGAAAGAAGAACATGTAGAGCATCACGCAAAAGCTCACCATGAACTGCACCGTGATTTGCCCGACGCTCAGCGCGCGCGTGGCGATGAACTGGCTGATTTGCGCGGCGCCCGCGGAAAGGCGCTGCTGAAGGCCAGGCAGATCCATCAGGTCGTAGCGTGCGAGCAACCCTTGCAGCGACTGCGGCAGCGCATGCACGATCTGGCTGAAGTACGCACCGAAGTCGAGATTGCCCGAGCGCACCTGCGCATAGGCGTAGCTCACCTGCTGGATCAGCGTGCCCGCCACGAGCGTGAGCGGGAAGATCACGATGACGAGACAGATCGTCAGCGTGATGAGCGCGGCGAGATTGCGCCGCCGCCCGAGGCGCGCAACGATGCGGCGCTGCACGGGCTGGAAGATCAGCGCGAGTATCGCGCCCCACAGCACGGTGCTGAAAAACGGCGCGAGCACGAAGCACAGCGCAATCGAGACGACGAAGAGCAGCAGGTAGAACGCGGTCTGGTGGAGGTGCTTGTTGCCATCCATGAGCAGTGAATTCCTTTGTGTTCCGGTCAGGCTCAGCGAACGCCGACGAGCCGCACGCGCGTGATTTCCGAAGGTGCGCCGAGCCGCTTGGGCGGCCCCCAGTAGCCCGTGCCGCGGCTCGTGTAGACCCACAGTCCGCCGAGTTTTTCGAGGCCGGCAGTGAACGGCTGCTGCAGCCGCACGAGAAAATTCCACGGGAAAATCTGCCCGCCGTGCGTATGGCCCGACAACTGCAGCGTGTAGCCCGCATCGGCGGCGGCATGCGCGGTGCGCGGCTGATGGGCGAGCAGGACGCGCGTGTTCACGTCGGCCGGCGCGCCGCGCAAGGCGCCCTGCGGATCGCTGCGATGCGCGGGATCGAAGTTGCCTCCGGTGTAGTCGGTCACGCCCGCGAGCACGAGCTGCGCGCCGCCGTGCTCGATCACCACGTGCTGGTTCATCAGCACCGTGAGGCCGATGCGCCGGAACTCGGCGACCCACGCATCGGCTCCCGAGTAGTACTCATGATTGCCCGTGACAAGATAGACGCCGTAATTCGCCACAAGCCGTCCGAGCGGCGCGGTGTGATTCGAGAGGTGCTGCACGCTGCCGTCCACGACATCGCCCGTGATGGCCACCACGTCGGCGTCGAGCTGGTTCACGGCGCGCACGATTGCATCCACATAGTCGTGCTTGATGGTGGGCCCGACGTGGATGTCGCTCAACTGCACGATCGTGAAGCCGTCGAGCGCGGCGGGCAGCCCGCGGATCGGCACCTCGACGTCGCGCACGCGCGCGCGACGCCGCGCATTGAAAAAGCCAAATGCGCTCGAGCAGAACGCGAGCGCGACGACAACAGCGGCGCTGCCCGTGCGCCAGTGCGCGAGGTCGATGCTGTGAGGCCAGATCGAATCGATGGTCATGAGCGAAGCGAGCACGAGATCGCGCGCGATCGTCAGCATGAGCAGCGACGAGAAAAATCCCATCGCGAGCATGCCGGTCCATGCGAGACGGTCGCCGAGCGGCTGACGCTTGAAACGGCGCGCGAGCATGCCGGGCGGAATCGCCGCCACGGAGAGCACGAGCCACAGCGTGGCGAGCCACTTGCCCGTGGCGGGCACAGGCAGGTCGGGAATCAGCCGGAAGCCGACATAGACGTGCAATAGCACGCCTATGGAAATGAAGCGGAGCAGAAACGAAAGTCGGGGCATGTCGGGCCGATGGGTGGCGCAGGCAACCGGTGCAGATAACCTGCGCAGGTAACGAGGTTGGACAACTCAGTCCCACGGAGCGGGAAGCGCGGAAACCGGCTGCGCCGCAATGCGCGACTGACCGCGCGCTCCGCATGGCCCGCTACACCGTTTGTGCGGATGCGCCGCTCGCGCATTCGTCGCATTTTACCGGCAGTGAAGGGTTCGTGCCGGGGCGTTGCGGGGCGCGGCTTCGGCGCATTGCAGCAACGCACGCCCCATGTACGCACGGCGGTCCGGCGAGTCGAGTGTGGCGCTGCGGCATAACCCTGGATTGCCAACCTCGGGCCGCCGTCGCACTATTTTCTCGAGGGCCCGTGAACGCTATTAAACGTTCATTGAAGTGGCCTGGCCGATGGACTATGCTCGAATCGAGGCCCGTGCGGTTTCGGGCGCTCTGGGGGAGACGGGTCATGAAAATTACCAGGCCGAACGTGCAAGGGCTTCATGGTCGTCATGTGAGTTACGAGGGTAGCCACGTCATGCTGCCAATGGTCGTGCTGTCGATCATGGCCGTGGCGCTGTACTTCGCGGTGCGGCGCGTCGACATCCTCGAACTCGGCCGCAGCGCGCTATTCGACATCGTGATGGTGTTCGTCGCGCTGGGCATCGCGGGGTTCTTCGGCGTGGTGGGGGCGTGGTTGCGCTCGCGCACGACCGATGAACCGCCCGAAGGCTTTTGTTTCGCCGGCGCGCTCATTGGCGCGCTGGTGTTCTATATCGCGTTGTTGACCTGAGGCTGATGTTCGATCTCTTCGACGATACCCCGCAACCCGACGTCGACTGGCATCCCGCGTGGCTCGCGCCCACGGCGGCGGCCGAGTGGCTTGCGCGCGTCGTCGCCGAAACGGATTGGCGCCAGGAGCGCATCCGTACGCCGGGCGGTTGGGTCGACCAGCCGCGTTTGACCGCATGGCAGGGCGATCCCGGCGCCATCTATATCTATTCAGGAATCCGCAATGTGCCGCAGCCGTGGACGCCGGCCGTGGCCGAACTGCGCGACGCGATTGCCGAGCTTTGCGGCGTGCGCTTCAACAGCGTGCTGCTCAACCGCTACCGCAGCGGCACCGACAGCATGGGCTGGCACGCCGACCACGAACCCGAACTCGGCCCGCAGCCCGTGATTGCCTCGCTGAGCCTCGGCGCAACGCGGCGCTTCGACTTGCGCCACAACGCGACCGGTGTGACACGCTCGTTCCAGCTTGCGGGCGGCAGTCTGCTCGTGATGCGCGGCAAGACGCAGGCGCAGTGGCGTCACCGGGTGCCCAAGGAACCTGCGAGCGGCGGCGAGCGGGTGAATCTGACGTTCCGTGTGGTGATGCCGGAATTGCGTAAAAAGTAGGCGATTTGATGTGTGTTGCAGTGAATTCTGCGCTGTTTGGCAGAATTTGCGCTGTCAGAAAATATAGCGCTAAAAATAAAATTCGACTTTATGCGCATAAATATATTATTCGCGGATTTACAGCGATAGCCTGCACATCCTCAATCCACGCCCAGGCGCCGCCGCACCGTGGCCGCGAGCCGGTCGAGCGGTAGCGTCGCCGCGCTCAATGTCGCGACTTCCGGGTAATGCTCACGGGCGATGTCGGTGAGCACCTGGCCGGGCGGCGCTTCGACCAGCACGGTCGCCCCCGATTCGATCATGACCGTGAGCGCGTCGTACCAGCGCACCGTATAACGCATGTTGGTGGCGAGGTCGGCGCGAATCGCATCGCCGTCATGGAGCGGGCGGCCGCCGCGATTGTCGACGTAGACGCCTTCGGGCGAGCGAACCGGAATGTCGCGCGACCACGCCACGAGCCGTTCCGTGGCGTCGGCCAATAGTTCGCAATGCGAAGGGACGGAAACGGCCAACCGCTGAACTTTGCGTGCTCCCGCCGCGAGCGCGCGCGTGGCGAACGCTTCGAGCGCGGCGTCGGCCCCGGCCACGACGATCTGGCGCGGCGCGTTGACGTTGGCCACATAGACGTGCGCGTCGCTGGCCCGCGCGGCGCTGTCCTGCGTGGGTGCAGTTTTGTTAGCGAGCGCCTCCACCTGCGTCTCGCTGAGCCCCGAGACTGCCGCAAGGCCATAGCCCGCCGGCCAGGCGGACTCCATCAGCTCAGCGCGCTTTTGCACCATGCGCAGCGCGTCGGCGAAGTCGAGCGCGCCGCAGCACACGGCAGCGGGATACGCGCCCACCGAGAGGCCGGCGCTGAACTGCGGCGTCAATCCCGCTTGGGCGAGTGCGCGGGCGTGCGCCACGCCAGCCACCACGAGACCGATTTGCACCGCCACCGTGGATTGCAAGGCCTGTGCGCTATCGAGCGCGAGGATGTCGAGGCCGAGCGTCGCCGAGGCTTCGTCGAGCGTGGCGCGCACGACCTCGTGCTCGGGCAGCCGGTGCAGGTAACCGGGACTTTGCGCGCCCTGGCCGGGAAAGAGGCAGGCGAAACTCATGATGTTTGCCACGGATCGGCGACGAGGCGCGCGCCGTCGCTCGCGCGCGCGAGCACGCGCGCCTTGCCGGACGTCCACTGCGCGAGTTCGGCGAGCGCGACGCCACCCGCCGGCGTTTCCAGCTGAGCGTCCACGCGTGTGCCGGCGTGCTGCGCGGCGCGTGCGAGTGTAGCGGCGAGCGCTGCGATCGTTGCTGCATTGCTGCGTCGGGGCATGCGGATCAGCAGGTCAAGATCGCTGGATTCCGTAGGTGTGTGGACCTGCGTGGCCAATTCGAACCCCGCGCTGCCGGTCGGTC
The DNA here is from genome assembly GCF_051125215.1 of Paraburkholderia sp. A3BS-1L. Lineage (NCBI taxonomy): Bacteria > Pseudomonadati > Pseudomonadota > Betaproteobacteria > Burkholderiales > Burkholderiaceae > Paraburkholderia > Paraburkholderia sp. A3BS-1L. Next base: position 568,917 of record NZ_CP120443.1, read on the forward strand.
CCCAGACGAAGTCGCGCAGCGGGCCTGGGGCTTCGCGCAGCGACGCAAGGGCCACGAATGCCGCTAACGCCACGCGTTCTGGCGAGGGGGCTATTGCGAGCAGCGATTCGGGCGATACAGACGATTCGATATCCTCAGCATTGACCCATGTGCCGAAGCGCTCCGCACGCGTGCCGCCGCGCAAGCCCGCCGCCACGAAGCCCGGTGCCGCCTGAGCGCGGCGCACGACGGCGAACGGCGCGCGCGCGAAGGCTTCCGGCACCCAGGTGGGCTCGTCTGACACGGGTGCGAGGCGCGCGAGCCGCAGCAGATCGTGCGGGCGCCAGCGCGATTCGTCCGTGCATGGCGTGTCGGGCGCGAACGGCGGTGCGGCGCACAGTCGCATCAGCTGGCGTCCCACTGTTGCGCGAGCCGCTTGCGCACTTCGATCGATGCCGCGCGCGTGTGTTGCGCCGCTTCACCCTGAAGACGATGCGCGAGACCACTGCGGTCGTTGCGGGCTTCGCGCACCCTGCGCGCAAGCACTTCGCGCACGCGCGCGATTTGGGCGTCGTCTGGCGCGTCGGCGTCGACGCCCGCGATCAATTCGTCCAGTAGCCCGAGCTTCGCGAACGAGGCCATCGAGTACGACATCGGCACGATCTTCTCGCCGAGTGCGTCGAGGTCTTCTACGCTGCGCCGCGTGACGCGCGCGGCGGCCTCCTTGCCCATCGCGTGCACCATCGTGCCGGGCGCATCGAGTGCGACGATGCGATTGGCCTGATAGCCATGCGCGAGGAACGCGCCCGACATGGCGGGACCGACGATCAGCGCCACCACGGGATGCCCCGCGAGGCGCGCGCTCGCATAGGCGTCCACGGCGGCCGCGCAGGCGAGGTGGATGCCGAGCATCTCTTCGCGATAGCCATACGCCTGGCTCTTCACATCGACGATCGCGACGATCGGGCGGCGCGTACCGCTGGCGGCGTCTTCGTCGATCGCGCCACGCACGGCCTGTGCGAGACGCCAGCCCTGTTCGAGGCCCACCACGTTGTCGCGCGCGCGGGGAAAACGGTTGTCGGGGTCGGGCGCGACGGTGATGAAGCGCGCCGTCTCGCCATCGAGCGGTGCATCGGCATAGGGCACGCAGTGCGCACTCGCATCGTTCGGCGCACCTGCGAGTGCGCGCAGCCACAGCGCGCCCCGGCTCAAGTTCGTCTCGCTCATGCGGGCTCTCCGTGTGTTTGGGACGATGGCGTTTCGAACATCGCGCCCATGGTGTCGGGCGCGATGCTAGCGGGACCGATCCGCGCGAGCTTCGCGAGCGTGGCGTCGACCTGCACGGTGCGGTGCGCTTGCGGTATGCCGCGTGCGAACGCGGCGCGCACGGCGGCGCGCACGTCGTCGACGGCGTCGTCCACGAGCGCATCGGCATAACCGGTGCGTGCACGCTGCTCGCCGCCGATCAACTGCCACACGTGGCGGCGATCGCTCGAATCGAGTTCCTCGATGCCGGCTTCCTGCTCGATCACTTCAGGGCCGTTCATGCCGAGACGTCCTTGCTTCGTCATCACGAGAGACGAGCACAGTGCCGCCGCGAGCGACATGCCGCCGAAGCAGCCGACCATGCCCGCGATCACGCCGACCACGGGCACATGGCGGCGCAGCGCGACGATCGCCGACTGGATCTCGGCAATTACGGCGAGGCCGAGATTGGCCTCCTGCAAACGCACGCCGCCGGTCTCGAACAGCACGACGGGGCGCACGATCGTGCCGCGTTCGCAGTCGGCGAGTGCGAGCTCGAGCGCAGCGGCGATCTTGCTGCCCGACACCTCGCCGATGCTGCCGCCCTGGAACGCCGATTCGATCGCGCAGACCACGGCGGGCTCGCCGTCGAGCGTGCCGCGCGCGATCACGGCGCCGTCGTCGGCCTGGCAGACGATGCCCTGCAGCGGGAGCCAGGGCGACTCGATGCGGTCGAACGGGCCGAGCAGTTCGCGGAAGCTGCCTTTGTCGAGCACGGCGGCGGCGCGCTCGCGCGCGGAGAGTTCGATGAAGCTCTCGCGCAGCAGGGTCTGGATGCCTGCGCTCATGCCTTGTCTCCTTGCGTGCTGTCCTGCGCGGCTTCCACGGCTTCGGCGAGACGCAGCGCCACGACGCCGGGCGTCGCGCCGAAGTCGTTGATCTCGATGAGCGCCGCGCCGTCGTAGCGCGTGAAGAAGCGATCGAGCACGCTCTTCCAGATATGGCCGTAGCCGTCCACGCTCGTATGCACGACCACGCGCGCCTGCATGTCGCCGGCGGGCTGCAGCAACACTTCGAGATCGCCCGAGCCCACCACGCCCACGTGGGCGCGCGTCGTCACGGCGCGCTGCGCCGGATAGTCGAATGTCAGTTGTTCCATGAAACCGTCCTCCCGCCGATGCGGTGGTGAACCAGTCTGTCGATGAAGAGCGTCGCGGCGAGCAGATCGGCCGCGCCGCCCGGTGATGCATTGAGCGCGAGCAGCGCGCGTTCGAGCGCGTCGAACGCGGCGCGGCCCGCGCGCGTGGCGATGCCGCCCGCGTCGCGCACGCGCTGCGCGCCCGCCTGCGCGGCCTCACGGCCCGCGAGGCCGGCGCGGTGCAGCACGCAGGTGTCGTCGAGCGAAGCCATGATGGCGAGCAGGGCGTCCACGCGCGCCGCCGCTTCGTCGCGCCCTTGTGCGCGCGCCGCGTGGAGCGCAGGCAGACCCACGCGAATCACGTGCGGAAAGCCGTCTTGAGCCTCGCGCCGCGCGCCGCCTACGTGGTAGCGCTGGCGCACGCGTTCGCCGTTGCTTTGCGTGGGCTGCCGCACGGTGGGCGCGAGCAGGTCGTCGAAACGCGCGATGCGTGCCGCCGTTTCGGCAATCTGCGCAGCATGCGGTGCGAACGCGTCCATGTCGTTCTGCGGCGTATGCGAAATCGTTGCGCCAGCAACCAGCAAGCCAACGATCCAGATTGCGCCGCGATGCGCATTGCTGCCGCCGGTCGCGCGCATCATTGCGGCTTCGCCGGCCCGGCCAATGCGTGCGAGATCGGTGCGCAGCGCGTGGCCTGGTGTCGCGCCGCGCGCAGCGCGCGCGAGCGCCTCGAAGGTGGGTTCGAGCGCATGCGCGGAACGCAGCATCGTCGCGAGATCGAGATCGACGTGTGCGCCGCTGCCGCGCGCGTCCACGAGCGCGGGCTTGGGCGTGAGGCGCGCTTCCTCGATCAGCGCATCGCGTGCGAAGCGCGCGAGTTGCGCGTCGGGCATGAGCGCGGCCGAGCACGCGCTGCGTGGCGTCGCGCCATACGAGGCCGCAGCGCCTTCGGCCAGCCGGTCCAGGGAGAGCGTGCGCATCGCGCTCACCAGCTGCGAAAGCGTGCGGGCGGCGTATAGAGCCCACCCGACCACGTCACGAGATCGTCGATGCTGCGCGCCGCGAGCAGCGAGCGTTTCGCGTCGCCGCGACGGATGCCGAGATCTTCGGGAAACTGAACGATGCCGCGGCGGCGCAGTTCCTCGGTCTTCTGCGGCTGCGCGCGCAGGCCGATGGGCGTCACGCCCGCGACCGCCGCGAGCGCGGCGCGCCGCTCGTCGATGCCTTCCGCGCGATGCAGATGCACGATGCCTTCCTCGGTCACGACATGGCTCACGTCGTCGCCGTAGATCATCACGGGCGCGATCGGCATGCCGCTTTTCTCGCCCACGGCGATGGCGTCGAGTTCGTCCACGAAGGTCGGCTCGCCGCCTTTCTTCCACGTTTCCACGAGTTGCACGACCAGCTTGTGGCCCCGCGCAATCGATGCCTGCGGGCCGTCCGATTTGAGCAGCTTGAGCCACGCGTCGCTCGCGTGGCGGCGCCCGCGCGGATCGTGGCCCATGTTCGGCGCGCCGCCGAAGCCGGCCAGCCGCCCGCGCGTGACGGTGGACGAGTTCGCGTCGGCGTCGATCTGCAGCGTCGAGCCGATGAAGAGGTCGACGCCATACTGGCCCGCGAGCTGGCACAGCACGCGGTTCGAGCGCAGGCTGCCGTCGCTGCCGGTGAAGAACACGTCGGGGCGCGCGGCGATGTACGCCTCCATGCCCACCTCGCTGCCGAAGCAATGAATGCTCTCGACCCAGCCCGACTCGATGGCGGGAATCAGCGTGGGATGCGGATTGAGCGTCCAGTTGCGGCAGATCTTGCCCTTCAGGCCCAGCGACTCGCCATAGGTGGGCAGCAGCAGTTCGATCGCGGCAGTGTCGAAGCCAATGCCGTGATTGAGCGAGGTGATGTTGTACGGCGCGTAGATGCCCTTGATGGCCATCATCGCGGTGAGCACCTGCAAGTCGCCGATATGGCGCGGATCGCGGGTGAACAGCGGCTCGACCGCGAAGGGCCGGTCGGCCTGCACGACCACGTCCACCCACGATCCGGGAATGTCCACGCGCGGCAGCTCATCGACGATTTCGTTCACCTGAACGATCACGATGCCCTGGCTGAAGGCGGCGGCCTCGGCAATCGTGGGCGTGTCCTCGGTGTTCGGGCCCGTGTACAGGTTGCCGTGGCGGTCGGCCTTTTCCGCGCACAGCAGCGCGACCTGCGGAATCAGGTCGACGAACATGCGCGCGTAAAGCTCTACGTAGGTATGGATCGCGCCCACTTCGAGCCGGCCGTCTTCGAGCAGCTGCGCGACGCGCAGGCTCTGCGGACCCGCGAATGAGAAGTCCACGCGGTGCGCGATGCCGCGCTCGAACAGCGTCAGATGTTCCGGGCGGCTGATGCTCGAAATCAGCAGATGCACGTTGTTGAGTTTCGCGGGATCGGCTTTGGCGAACGAGCGCGAGAGAAAGTCGGCCTGCTTCTGGTTATCGCCTTCGAGGGCGACGCGGTCGCCGGGGCGGATCAGCAGTTCTAGCGCTTCGGTCGTTCGCGCGGCGGGCAGGATGCCGTCTTCGAGCCAGCCCGCAATGGCGGCGAGGCGGCGAGCCTTTTCATCGCGGCGCGTGGTCCACGAGCGCGGCGCCGCATTGGCAAGATCGGGCGAAGTGAGCGTTTCAGCTTGAGGCTTCATCGGGAGTTCGGCTCCGTGAGCGGGGTGTTGCGGGAGAGGCAGAAGAAGCGCGGGCGCGCTGTTTTTTGGCGGCCGGCTGCGCCGCTGCGCGCTCGGTGAGGAAACGGTAGATCAATTCGCCCGTGCCGAGCAGATGCGCGGCCACGAGCGCCTGCGCGGCGGGGATGTCGCGGCGCTGCACGGCGTCGAGGATCTCGGTGTGCTCGGCATCCGATTCGCCCTTGTAGGCGGGAAAGCCGAATTTCAGGCGCAAATAGCGCTCGCCGCGGCGATGCAGGGTGGCGAGCATCTCCATCAGTTGAGGGCGGCCGGCGGGCGCGTAGAGGCTCATATGGAAGGCCTCGTTGCGCGCCACGTAGAGCGACGGATCGCGCTCGCGCGAGGCCGCGGCGGCCAGCGCGCTCACTTCGCGCAGCGTGGCCTCTGTGTGATGCGGAATCGCGAGCCCGAGCGCGAGGCTCTCAAGCGCCGAGCGGATCTCGTAGATCTCGCGCGCTTCGTCGCGTGAGAGCGAGGCGACGCATGCACCCTTGTTGACCTCGATTCTTGCCCAGCCCTCGCTCGCGAGTTGGCGCAGCGCCTCGCGCACGGGAATGGCGCTCACCGAAAAGTGGCGCGCGATCGCGTCCTGACGCAGCGGTGCGTCGGGCGCGAGCGTGCCCTCGACAATGGCGGTGCGCAAGGCATCCGCGATCATGCGCGACGTGCTGGTGCGCGGCGCCGCTGCTCCCGGCAGGCCCGGCAATCCTTGCGGGGCGGGCTGCATGGGGGGCTGTGGGGCAGCCTCGGCGCTACCTTCCAGGGGAAAACCATCCGTTGCGTGGCTCATGAGATCAAATATTATATATAAAACGATGACCTTGAAAGTCTGGGAAACCCGAAATCCGCAGCCAGGCGGGTCGCTGGCGCATGCGTCATGGTAGTGCGGCGCGTGCAGAAACCTCATGGAGAGAGACGCGTATGAACTCGATAACCGGGGCCGCGCAGCGTGCCCGGAAAACGCCCCTCAATCGCTCGCAGATCGTGGGCTTCTGGGGTGCCTGGGCAGGCTGGACGCTCGATGGCATGGACTCTTTCATCTACGCGCTGGTGCTCACGCCGGCGCTCACCGAGTTGCTGCCGCGCTCGGGTTATGCGGCCACACCCGCAAACATCGGCCTTGCGGGCTCGATCCTGTTCGCGCTGTTCCTGGTGGGTTGGGGCCTCTCGTTCATCTGGGGGCCGATGGCGGACCGCTTCGGCCGCACGCGCGTGCTGGCCGGCACGATTTTCATGTTCGCGATCTTCACGGGACTCTCGGCCACTGCGCAAAGCGTCTGGGCGCTCGGCATCTTCCGCTTTCTCGCGGGCGTGGGCATCGGCGGCGAATGGGCGCTGGCTGGCACTTATGTGGCCGAGTCGTGGCCCGAGGATCGTCGCAAGATGGGCGCGGGTTATTTGCAGACTGGCTATTACGCGGGCTTCTTTATTGCTGCCGCGCTCAATTACACGGTGGGCGTGCACTTCGGCTGGCGCGCGATGTTCCTCACTGGCGCGCTTCCCGTGGTGGTCGCCATTCTCGTGCTCACGCGCGTGGAAGAGCCGCAGACATGGAAGCGCTCCGAAGCCAGCCACGTGCATCGCGGCCACCCGCTGCGCGAGATCTTCGGCAGTGCTTATCGCGTGCGTACCGTGGTGGCTTGCGCGCTCCTGACCATCGCGATCATCGGCTTGTGGGCCGGTGCCGTGTACGAGCCTTCCGCCGTGATCCAGCTCGCGACGCGCGCGGGCGCGAACAAGGCCGAGGCCATCCGCACGGCATCCATCGCCACCGGCATTCTCTCCATCGGCACGATTCTCGGTTGCCTCGCGCTGCCCCCGATGGCCGAGCGCATCGGCCGCAAGTGGACGCTCGCGGTGTATTTCGCGGGCATGGCCGTGACGGTTGCGGCGAGCTTCGGCTGGGCCTATTACCTCGAGAACGGACTCGTGCCGTTCATCGCGCTGCTGTTCGTGCTGGGCTTTTTCGGCGGCAACTTCGCGCTGTTCAGCCTGTGGCTGCCCGAGCAGTTCGAAACGCGCGTGCGCGCCACGGCGTTTGCGTTCTGCACGTCGTTCGGGCGTTTCGTGGGGGCGGGCGTGAATTTCCTGCTGGGCGCGGCGGTGCTGCACATGCACACGCTGGGCGTGCCGGTCGCGCTCACCGCGCTCGCGTTCGTGCTCGGTCTGCTCATCATTCCGTTCGCGCCGGAGACGAAGGGCGAGACGCTGCCCTCGTGAAGCGGGCAGCGAATCGCCGTTAGACCCGCAAGGGCGACGCGCTTCAGCGCCGCCTGAGCGCGAGCCCCGGTGGCAGCAGGCGCCAACCGAGATTCACGCCGAGGCTCGCCAGCACGATCAGCACCATGCCCGCGAGTTGCAGCGCGCTCAGCGCGCGGCCATAGACGATGGCGTCGACGGCGATGGCCGTGAGCGGATAGACGAACAGCAGCACCGCGATCACGGGCGTGGTGAGCTTGGGCAGCGCGCCGTAGATCAGCACATAGGACAGCCCCGTGTGCAGCACGCCCATGCCGATGAGCCAGCCCCATTGTGCGGGCGCGATATGCGCGAATTCGAGCGGTGCGATGAAGGGCGCGATGAGCGGCAGGCAGATCGTTCCTACCGCGCATTGGATCAGCGTGAGCAGATGCGGGCGGAGCTCGCGCAGGCTCTTCGCGATCAGCGTGACGCTCGCGTAGAGCACGGAGCCGCCCAGCGCTTCGGCGAGGCCAATCAGATAGCGCGGATGGTCGGCGACCTGGCTTTCCGCTAGCACGCCCGAGGCGAGCACGAGTCCCGCGAAGGCAATCGCGATCCAGCTAAGCCGGTCCGCGCCCAGTCGCTCGTGAAAAAGCGCCGCGCCCATCAGCACGACCCAGAATGGCTGCACGTGAAACACGACCGTCGCGACCGCGATGCTCGTGCGATGAATCGAATCGAAGAAGCCCACCCACTGCGTGACCATCAGCACGCCGGAGGCGAACGCGAGCGCGAACGTGCGGCGCGTGAACTGGCGCTTGATCTGGCCTCGGGTCAGCCAGCCCTTGCACGCGCAATACGCGGCGAGCGCGAGCATGCCGAAGAAGCAGCGGAAGAACACGAGTGTGAGCGCGCCAAGGTGCGCCTCTTCGACGAAGATGCCGATCGTGCCCATCAGGAGCCCGCCGCCCGCGAGCATGACGACGCCTTCGCGGCGGCCGGTGTGGGGTCCGGATTGCATGGCTGGAACGTGCAAATGGGAAGCGAGTTGAAAACCGGGTCAGTATTCGCCAGTTGCGGGGTATCGGCAAACGAATTAAATTGAAGAATTCCATCAACGGGACTTATGAATCATGAATCCCGAGTTTGATCTCGACCTGTTGCGCACCTTTGCGGCCGTCGCGGATGCCGGCAGCTTCACGAAGGCGGCCGTGACCGTGCATCGCTCGCAGGCGGCGGTGAGCATGCAGATCAAGCGGCTGGAGCAGATGCTCGGCACCACGCTGTTCACGCGCGATACGCGCAATCTCGCGCTCACGCGGCCTGGCAATACGCTGCTCGAATATGCGCGGCGCGCGCTCGATCTGCAGGAAGAGGCGTGGTCGGCGCTGGTGCGGCCCGAGGTGACGGGAAGGGTGGTGCTGGGCGCGCCCGACGACTACATGGCCGCACTGCTCTCGCCGGTGCTCAGGCGCTTTTCGACGCTCTATCCGCATGTGGAAATCGAGATCGTGTGCGCGCAGAGCGTGGCGCTCGGCCCGATGCTGGCGGACAACAAGATCGACATCGCCTTCGTGACGCGCGATAAAAAGCTGCGCGGCGAATTCGTGCGCAGCGAGGACATGGTGTGGGTCGGCTCACCCGACGATCCCGCGCCGCTCGCGATGTCGCCATTGCCGGTGGGCCTGTACGAGCACGGCAGCGTGGCGCGCGCGCATACGGTGGCCGCGCTCGATGCGGCGCATATCCGCTATCGCGCGGCCTATAGCAGCGCGAGCCTGATGGGGTTGATGGCGACCGTGGAGGCGGGCATCGCGGTGGTGGCGCTCACGCGTTGCAGCGTGCCGCCGCGCTTCGACATTCTGGGCGAGGCGCAGGGGCTGCCCAGGATCGAGCCGCTCGACATCGTTGTTGCGCGCAGTGTGAAATCGAACCGGCCCACCTGCGATTATTTCGTACAGCAGATGGTTCAGGATCTTTCGGTGCGTCGTCCACGGGCATAATATCATCGCAACTTCCGGCTGTTTTTTCGAGCCATTTCGATTCCTTCGAATAGCGAGTCGCCGCCATGTCCGACCTCGATTTCCATTTCGACCTCGATCGTTATTTCGCGCGCATCGGCTACAACGGAGAAGGACGCGCGTCGCTCGACGTGCTGCGCGCGCTGCACCGCCTGCATCCGCGTGCGATTGCATTCGAGAACCTCGATCCGTTTGCCGCGCGCCGCGTGTCGGTCGCGCCGCCCGACGTGTTCGCCAAGCTCGTGGCGTCGCGGCGCGGCGGCTATTGTTTCGAGCACAACACTGTGCTCGCGCATGCGCTCATGCAACTGGGCTTTCGCATCGAGCCGCTGGCCGCGCGCGTGCTGTTCGGCCGTCCGCCCGGCACGATCACGCCGCGCACGCACATGCTGCTGCGCGTGCATGTGGACGGTGCGGCCTGGCTTGCCGATGTGGGCTTCGGCAGCGCGTCGCTGTGTGCGCCGCTGGCGTTCGCTGAGCGCGGCGCACAAGAGACGCTGCTCGAGCCCGCGCGGCTCACGCCGCTCGGCGAGCGCGAGTGGAAGCTCGAGCAGTACGACGGCAATGACTGGATCGACGTCTATCGCTTCGACGATGCGCCCGCGCAATGGGTCGATTACGAAATGGCGAACTGGTTCACCTCGGCGTCGCCACAATCGTTCTTTACGGAGAGTCTGATTGCCTGCATCGCGCGCGAAGACAGCCGCGCGATTCTTTTCAACGACCGCTATACGGAGCGCGACGCGAAGGGGCAGCGCACGATCGAGCGTACGATCGCGAATGCAGCGGAACTCGCGGGCTGCCTGAACGAGCAGTTCGGCCTGGATACTGCGGGCTTCGACACGAGCGCGCTGTTCGCGCGCGTGCAAGGGCGGGGTGCGGCTCGCTGAGGTATGTGTCGAGGCGCATCATGACGACACAGGAGGACACGTTGGATAACGCTCTCGTCAAGCGTCTGCTCGTCCAGACGTTCGTCTGGCTGGTGTTCCAGGGCGCGCTGCTGTTCGTCGCGGCTGGCACGCTGGCCTGGGCCGCCGCATGGCTCTGGCTGCTCGAATGGGCCGCGCTGGGCTCGTGGATCGGCCTGTGGCTCGCGCGCACCGACCCCGGCCTGCTTGCCGAACGCCTCGCGCCTTTCGCCCAGCGCGAGCAGGCGGGCTGGGACCGCATCTTCATGATGGCGGTCTCGGTGGGCTGGTGTGCGTGGCTGTGCCTGATCGGCATCGACGCCATGCGCTTTCGCTGGTCGCATGTGCCGTTCTGGCTCGGCGTGTGCGGCGCGCTGGGGATCTTCGCCAGCCTGTATGCCATGCGCGCGGTCTTCGCGGCCAACCGCTACGCCGCGCCGGTGGTGAAGATTCAGCGCGAACGCGGCCACACGGTGACCGATAGCGGCCCCTATGCCTACGTGCGCCATCCCATGTACGCGTTCGCGATCCCGCTGCTGGCAGGCACGCCGCTCATGCTCGGCTCGTGGTGGGGCCTCGCTTGCGTGCCGTTGATGGTGGCGGGGATCGGCTGGCGCGCGGTGCGCGAGGAACGTGTGCTCGCTACGGAACTGCCGGGCTATCGCGCCTATCTGGAGCGGGTGAAGTACCGGTTCGTGCCCGGCGTCTGGTGAATGCCGCGCGGGCTGCGCGCGTCAGCGCCGCCAGGGCGCGGCGCGCCCGGCACCATCAGCGGCCGCGGACGTCATTTGCGCCGCCGCCGCTCTCCAGTTCGTTCGCATAGCGTCGATAAAGCCAGGCCAGCGCCGTGCTGGTGAGCAGTGCGAAGGTGACATTGACGACGCTTTGCCCGATGGCGAGCACGGTGATCCACGCGGGCGTTTCCACGTCCTCGGGCGTGACGCCGGCGACGCCGAGGCCAATCAGCGCGAGCACGCCGCAGACGAGCAGCGGCAGCGCCGCGACGCACGAGACGCCCAGCACGCTCCAAAAGTGTCCACGGCTGTCGCGCCATGCGGCGCCCAGCGCGAAGCGTCCGCCGATGGCGAGTGACGGATAGAGCAGGCTGAGCCGCACGCCGACGAACACCCAGATCGCGCCGACGACCAGCGAAAGAAAGGCCACGCCGCCCTCGTGGCGCGGGCGCAGCACCAGCCAGAAGGCCGCCGCGATGCCCACCAGCGCGAGCATCATGACGAGGCCCAGCATCACGATGCGCAAGAGCGGCTTCGCACCGGACGCGATGAGCGGCGTGGCGGGCTCGCCGAGCAGCACGAAGCGGTAGACCTTCAGCGTGAACCAGATATAGACGAGCGCATTGAGCAGCGAGGCCAGGTTGGCGAGCAGCACGAGGCCGGTGGACGGCCCCGCGCCTTCGCCCGGCAAGGGTCGGCCGGCCAGCGCGAGCCCGCCGAGCACCGCGTAGGCGACGAAGGTGCCGAGCACGAGCGCCGGCATGCGCGTGAACGCTTCCCGTGCGCTTGCCCACGCGTGTTTCACGCATTCCATGAAGGTCATCTGCTGCATGGTTTTTATCGTTGAAGTTACAGATGGCCAACAGTTTAGGGCATGCCCTGACGCGGCGTGCGCTATTTGACGGCGAAGAGCGTGAGGTTCATGAAGACCTTGAACGCGAAGCCGAGCGAGACCGCCGCGCCCACGCCGCCGCACCAGAGCAGCACGAACCAGAGCCAGCCGGGCAGCGCGCGTGTTCGCGCCCTAATGGTAGTGATGGATGTCGCCATGACGGAGCTTGCCTCGGAAGACCCAGTAGCTCATCGCCGTGTATGCGACGATGATGGGCAGGATGAACGACGCGCCAATCAGCGTGAAGGTCTGGCTTTCGCGCGGCGCGGCCGCTTGCCAGAGCGTGAGCTGCTGCGGAATCGCATAGGGCCACAGGCTCACGAGCAGTCCCAGGTAGCCGAGCAGCACGAGTGCGAGCGCGGCGGCGAACGGCGTCTTGTGACGGCGCGACTGCACGGCCCAGCGCATCCAGATGGCGCTCGCGAGCACCAGCAGCGGCACCGGCGCGAGCCGCCAGAACAGACCCGAGCCGAACCAGCGCTGCGCGATGACGGGGTCCTGCAGCGGCGTCCATACGCTCACGAGCGCGATGAAGCCGAGCAGCATGACCGTGAGCGGCCACACCAGCTTGTGCAGGCGGCGCTGCAGGTCGCCCTCGGTCTTGGCGACGAGCCAGCAGCTGCCGAGCAGCGCGTAGGTCGCCACGAGCCCGAAGCCCGAGAGGAGGCTGAACGGCGTGAGCCAGCCGAAAGCGTCGCCGGCGAAGCGCCCATCGCTCATCGGAATGCCCTGCAGGAAGGCGCCCAGTGCGATGCCCTGAAAGAACGCCGCGCCCGTCGAGCCGCCGATGAACGCGAGATCCCAAAGATGCTTCGTGCGCTTGGCCTTCGCGCGAATCTCGAAGGCCACGCCGCGGAAAATCAGGCACACGAGCATGAACACGAGCGGCAGATAGAGCGCCGAGAGCACCGTCGAATAGACGATGGGGAACACGGCGAACAGCCCCGCGCCGCCGAGCACGAGCCAGGTCTCGTTGCCGTCCCAGACGGGCGCGACCGTGTTCATCATGAGGTCGCGCTCATCTTCGTCGGGGAACAGCGGAAACACGATGCCGATGCCCAGATCGAAACCATCCAGCACCACGTAGAGTAAAAGGCCGAGCGCGATGATCGCGGCCCAGATGATGGTGACATCCATGCTTGTTTTGCCTCGTTTCGATTGCGGATCGTGGAGTTCGTGCGGGTTCCGGTGTCACGCGTCGATCAGCTGATCGGCGGCGCGCGGGTTGGCCCGTGACACGCGTGGCGGGAACGATGGGGGCGGCGGGTGCCGCAGGCGTGCTTCGCGCGCGCTCGTCGGGCAGCGCGGGGCCGGCGCGCATGAGCTTGAGCATGTAGTAGATGCCCGTGCCGAATACGAGAAAGTACACGACGACAAAGGTCATCAGCGAGACGCTGACCTGCTGCGCCGTGAGCGGCGAAACGGCCTGCGAGGTGCGCATCACGCCATAGACCACCCACGGCTGGCGGCCCGCTTCGGTTGTGATCCAGCCTGCGAGCAGCGTGACGAAACCGGTGGGGCCCATCGCCAGCGCGAAGCGCTGGAACGCGCGCGATTCGTAGAGCGTGCCGCACCGGTGCAGCCACCAGCCGGCCACGCCCAGCACGATCATCAGGATGCCCAAGCCAACCATCACGCGGAAGGTCCAGAACAGCAGCGTCGAGTTCGGGCGCTCCTCGGCGGGGAACGATTTGAGGCCCTTGATTTCGCCGTCCCAGCTATGCGTGAGGATCAGGCTGCCCAGATGCGGAATCTTCACGGCGTAGCGCGTGGTTTCCGCTTCCATGTCGGGCAGGCCGAACAAGTTGAGCGCAGTGCCGCCCTGCTCGGTGTCCCAGATGCCTTCGATCGCGGCGATCTTGGCGGGCTGATATTCGCGCGTGTTCAGTCCGTGGGCGTCGCCCACGAGGGCCTGCAGCGGCGCGAGCACGAGCAGCAGGCCCAGCGCCATCGCGAACATCTTTTTCACAGCCGCGTCGCGCCGGCCCTTGAGCAGGTGCCACGCACCGGTTGCGGCCACCACGAGCGCGGCCACGATGAAAGCGGCAATTGCCATGTGCGCAAGGCGGTACGGAAACGACGGGTTAAAGATGATCTTGAACCAGTCGGTGGGGACGACGTGGCCGTCCACCACCTTGAAGCCTTGCGGCGTCTGCATCCAGCTATTCGAAGCGAGAATCCAGAAGGTGGAAATGAGCGTGCCGATGGCGACCATCAGCGTCGCGCCAAAGTGTGCGCGCGGGCTCACGCGGTTCCAGCCGAACAGCATGATGCCGAGGAAGCCCGCTTCGAGAAAGAACGCGGTCATCACCTCGTACATGAGGAGCGGCCCCGTGACCGGACCCGCGAACGACGAGAAGCCGGACCAGTTGGTGCCGAACTGGTAGCTCATGACCACGCCCGAGACGACGCCCATGCCGAACGCCACGGCGAAGATCTTCGACCAAAACAGGCACAGGTCCTTGTAGAACGGTTTGCGGGTCTTGAGCCAGCAGGCTTCGAGCACTGCGATAAAGCTCGCGAGGCCGATGGAGAGCGCCGGAAAGACGATATGAAAGGAGACGGTGAAGGCGAATTGCAGCCGGGCCAGATCGAATGCCGAGAGTGACGATTGCATGTGCGTGCCTGCTAGATGCTTGCGTAGCGGAAAGCGTTTTCGCGCGCGTGATGCGGCGTGCGAATGGACGTAAGCGTAGGCGAACAGGCGGGTTCTTGCTGCGCTGCGACATGTGCCAGCGTGTCGCAGTAGTCAATCATCAAACGACTAGTTTGTGCGCTAAATCATTGACGTTAATCTGTTTAGATTAAAACATTCGCTGCGAAATGATTTGGCGCATGGAGTGCGCACTGCGTCAATTTGCGTCAAATTGGGCGCGATTCGTGCAGTGGACGTATGCGTTGCGTCAATTCGTCCAGGTGCGGGAATTCGAGATGTTCGAATCGGGTGGGCGGGGGCAGTTGGCGAGGCCGCGCCGCGGCCTCTCGTCAGATCATCAGGACGACGATCTAATTGGGCGTGCTCAGCGCGGATCGCTCCACAGCTTGCCGCCGGTCGCCCAGTTTTCGGTCTTCACGTCGGTGAAGATGATGTCGACCGATTGGGCATCCACGCCCAGAACCTTGCAGGTGGTCTCGGTGAGCGCGGCGGCGAGCTCGCGCTTTTTCTCGACGCTGCGGCCCTCGAACATCTCGATGTGGAAAGTCGGCATACGGATCTCCTTGTTTGCGGGGGTAATGAAACGGGTTGGGTCGCGACCAGCCGCAGTCATTCACGATATGACGTGTCGATGCGGTCGAGCTTGCGCAGCAGCGCGGGCCATTCGAGCACGCCTTCGATCGCGCCGCCGTCGCGCAGCTGCTCGGCCGTGTGCGCGCAGACCTCGGGCGTGGGCAGCACGAGCGGCACGCCGCCGGCCTGGGCCTGCAACTGGATTTCGCAGGCCTTGATGAGCGTCGCCATCAGCACGAATGCCTCGGCGACGGTGCGGCCCGTGGTGAGGGTGCCGTGGTTGCGCAACAGCATCGCGGGATGCGCGCCCAGGCTCGCGGTGAGGCGTGTGCCTTCGGCAGGCGAGAACGACAGTCCTTCGTAATCGTGCCAGCCGAGCTGGCCATAGAAGCGCAGCGCATGCTGCGAGGCGGGCAACAGGCCGTCGCGCTGGATCGAGACGGCGATCCCCGCCGTATTGTGCAGATGCATCACGCACACGGCGTCGGGGCGGGCGAGGTGCACGGCCGCGTGCAGCGCGAAGCCGGTTGCGTTGACCGGATGCTCGCTGTTGCCGACGATGCGCCCTTCGGTGTCGATCTTCACGAGATTGGAGGCGCGCACTTCGTCGAAGGCGAGACCGAACGGGTTGATCAGGAAGCGGCCGGGCTCGCCGGGCACGGCGGCGGAGACATGCGTGTAGATCAGGTCGTCCCAGCCGTAGAGCGCGATGAGCCGATAGGCGGCGGCAAGGTCCACGCGCATCTGCTGCTCGGCAGCGGAGGGCGGCGCGGCGTCGGCGGCGATGCTGGCCGGACGATGGGCGAATGACATGGACGGCTCTCCTTCAGCGAACTTCAGTGGACTTCAATGAACATCGGCGGAATTCGGGGCGGGCTGCTGGCTCGGCCGCGTCCGGTACGGCGCGATCAGGCGCCATGCGCTGTGGACGGTCCATCCGGCGAGCGCGAACGGCGCAGTCATGCCGGGTAGCCCCAGGCGCATGGCGGCCAGATGCAGCGCCGCGGCAAGCATCGTCGCACAAATTGCGGCGCGCGGGCCGAGCGAACTGGCCGCGAGCGCCGCGAGCGCGCCGTTGAAACCGCACAGGCCCGCCGCGAAACTCGCGGGCGGCACACCGATGGCGTGTTCGATGACGGTCGCGAGCACCGCGCCGCCGAGCGCATAGGCCGCGGCCCGGCGCGACGACCAGGCGAGCCCCGCGAGCAGCACGAGGCCCGGGAGCGCGCCGGTGGCGAAGGTGGTTTGCGCGACGCCGCTCAGGACGCCCGCCGCCGCGTCGAGCCAGGACGGGGCCAGATGGGCCGGCGCGATTGCGCTGGTCACGGTGGTGCGCGGGTTGCCGAAGCCCAGCGCCATCCAGGACCAAGTCGCGAGGAGGCAGGGCGCCGAATAGACACAGAGGCCCGCGCGGCGCAGCCAGCGCACGAGCGGCGCGCCGATCCATGCGGTGGCCGCCGCCGCGAGCACGGCGAGCACCGCCGCCGTGAAGTTTTCTCCGGCAAAGGTGACGGCTGCCAGTCCGGCCAGCGCGCCATTGAAGCCCACGAGGCCGTCGCGGACTTCCGCGCACGGGTGGCCGGCCCGCCGCGCGCAGAGATTGGCCGTTGCCGCGCCAATCAGCGCCGCGCAGGCGAGCCACGGGTCGCACAACGCGAGCGCCGCGAGCAGGCAGACGCCGGTGCCGGCGTGCCGCTGGAGGACGATCTGGCCGAGGCTGCGCAGGAGCGTGCGCACGCGCCCGGTGAAGCCCGGCGGGGCGTCCGTGGACGCAGCGTGGGCGGATGGGCTGACGAAAGCGGCGTCCGGATTGGCTTGAGCGGGCGCTGGGGTGGACATGATGGGCAAACGGGAACGAGGAAGGCGCGGCCTGTGAAATGCGGATTCGAGCGGGTCGGGGCCTGGGTCGACCAGGAGGGCGGACCAAAACAAAAGCGGCGGGCCGCAAACCGCGCCCGGTCGGCCCGCAGCGCGAGGATAGGCGAAGCGGCCCATCTTGCGCATGCGCGGGCGTTGATAGTCGCTATTTGCCGGTAGTATTGCCGCTGCGGTCAGCAAGGAGACGAGCCATGCGCGAGCTACGTTGGGTGTCGGAAGAGGGCGAAGGCATCGAGCATCTGTCCTTCGATTCGAGCGGCGGCGCGATCCGCGTCGAGAGCGTGGTGATCGGGCAGCGCTACGGCCAGGCTTATGGCCTGTGCTACACGGTGCATTGCGACGCGCACTGGCGTGCGACTTACGCGGCGTTTCGCGTGATGGGCGGCAAGGCGTTCGCGATGCATGGCGACGGCCACGGCCACTGGCGCGATGGCGAAGGCCGCGTGCTCGAGGCCATCGAAGGCTGCATCGATATCGACATTGCGGCCACGCCCTTCACGAACTCGCTGCCGATACGGCGCCTGAATCTCGCGCGCGGCGAGCGGCGGCCGATCGAAGTCGCCTATATCGCCGCGCCGGGACTCGACCCCAAACGCGTCGAGCAGGCCTATGTCTGCATCGAGCCGGATCGCGAGTACCGCTACGAAGGCATCTTCCGCGACTTCACCGCGAACCTGCGCGTCGACGAAGACGGCCTCGTGATCGACTATCCCACGCTGTTTCGCCGCTTGCCGTCCCCCGCGCGCTGAAGCGGCGCAGCGTTGCCGCATCATGTTGCTTCGCCGGCCGGCGTCTTGCCGAACAGCAGATGCTCGATGAGCGTGTTGTCGATGGTCTCGTTGTTGAGCGTGCGCGCGAGCAGCTCGCCCGCGAGCAGCTGCGGCGAGAACACCATGTCGGGCTGTAGCAGGCGCAGGCGCTGCAGGTTGCGGCTGTCGTTCACGAGCGCCACGGTGCGCACGTTCGGCGCGAGCTCCTTGATCGCGAGGATCACGAAGGCGTTCTCGGCATCGTCCATGCGCAGCGCGAGCACGGAGAGCGCGGTTTCCGCGCTCGCGTGGTGCAGCGTGGCCGTGTCGCTCGCATCGCCTTCCACCAGATCGGCGTCGGGCGGATAGGTGTGCGGCGTGCCCGGCGACACGATCACCGTGACGGCGTAGCCGCGCTTTTTCAGGCCCGCGTACACGCTGTGCGCGAGCGGCGAGGCGCCGACGATCAAATAATGGTTCTTGCGGGTCACGTTGGAGATGCCTCCGGTCACGATGCGTTTGAGCTTGCCGCCGATCACCGGCCCGAGCACGGCGCTGATCGACGTGGCGAACACGGTGATGCCGAGCACGATGATCGAGGCCGTGAAGAGCCGCGCGGTGTCCGAGCGCGGCACGATATCGCCGTAGCCCACGGTCGACATCGACACGATCGAGAAATAGAACGCCGTCACCATGGTGCGCACGGGCGGCGCGAACTCGTCGCCGAGATAGAGCGCGCCGAACATCGCGTAGATGAGCAACGAGCCGATGCTCAGGATCGCGAACAATGTGCTGGCGGCGAAGCTCGAGCGGTCGAAGCGCCGCCAGTAAACCAGCAGCGCGACGGCCAGCGCGAGCGTGAAGGCGAACATCACGCCGCTGCGATAGTCGCCCCACCGGCTGATGCCGGCCGCCGCCGCGAGCAGCAGCAGCGAGATCACCCATGCCACGCGGGCGCGCAGCGCGATGCCGATCGCCATGGTCGTGAGGCCCGCCGCGATCACGGCCTGCGGCAGCGCGAGCACGCCGAACGCGTTGATGAGCGTGATCCAGTCCTCGTACCACGAGCCGCGCGAGCGGCGCAGCGCGTTCTCGGCCACGGGGCGCAGCAGCATCAGCCCATCGACGACGAGCAGCAGCGCGAGATACCCGTGCGGCACCAGCTGGGTGGCGAACGTGCGCAGGCGGCGTGCGAAGGTTTTCATGCGGGCGGTGGTGGTTCGGGCGGTGCGGTGTCGCGCAGGTCAGCGTCGCGCGGATCAGGCGCTGCGCTGGGCGGCTGACGGCGTCGATTGCGCCGGCGGCGCCTGCACGATATGCAGCTCGCGCGCGCGCAGCGGCAGTGCGCATTGCGCATCGTTGAGCGCCTGGCGCACCTTGCTCGCGAGGCTCCAGCGCATGTCCCAGAACGTGTCGATGTTGGACCAGACGCGAATATTCAGCACGGCGGTGCTGTCGTCGAAACGGCTCACCATCACTTGCGGTTCCGGCGACGCCAGCACGTGCGGCTCCGCGGCGGCCAGTTTGCGCAGCACGTCGATGGCGCGATTCATATCGTCGCTCATCGAGACCTCCACTTCGAGATCGAGGCGGCGCGTGGGATTGCGGCTGTAATTGCGGATCGAGTTGCTCCACAGGCCGCTATTGGGCACGTATTCGCAGATGCCGTCGGGTTTGGTGAGGCGCGTCGTGAAGAGATTCACCTCTTCCACGGTGCCCGCGACGCTCGCGCTGCTGCCGCCGTCGATATAGTCGCCTACCTTGAAGGGCCGCAGCAGCAGCAACATGATGCCGGCGGCGATGTTCTGCAGCGTGCCTTGCAGCGCGAGGCCGATGGCGAGGCCGGCGGCGCCGAGCACGGCCACGATGCTCGCGGTCTGCACGCCGATCTGCGAAAGCGCGCCCACGATTGCGACGAGGCGCACGCCCCACAGCGACGAATCGCGCATGATCGGGCGCAGCGTGGCGTCGATGGTGTCCTGGCGCGCGAACCAGTTGCCGACGCGCCGCGCGATCCACCAGCCGATCCAGAGAATGGCGATGGCCGCGCAAAGTCGCAGCGCGAAGCTGGTGAGCGCGTCCCACAGGAAATTCCAGTTGGACGGTTGAATGTGAGCGAACAGGGATGCCATAAGCGCGAAGTCCTCGAATTCTGCTGAACCGGCGCGCGGCCGGTCTGACTGGAGGACGTATTGTAAAGGCGCGTGTATGGCAGTGAGCCATACGGTGCGCATTTCGCATTCAGGCTCGTGTTCGGGGTGGCGCGCTCGTATGCGCCGATGCGTGCGTTACGCGTGGGTTACTTGTGCGTTATGTGTGCGCCGAGTTATGCGGCAGCGTCTGCGCGCCGTCACCCAGCGCGCGCTGCATGAGCGTCGTGTCGCGCCACGCGCCGTGCTTGAAGCCAACGGCGCGCAGCGTGCCCACAAGCTCGAAGCCGAGGCGCTCGTGCAGCGCGAGCGAGCCGCCTTTCGGGTCGGCGATCACGGCGATCATCTGCCGCCACGGGCCAGCCTCGCAGCGCGCAATCAGCGCTTCGAGGAGCGTGCGGCCGAGACCGCGTCCGCGAAACGCTTCGTCGATATAGATCGAATCCTCGACGGTATAGCGGTACGCCGCGCGCGGACGATAGGGCGTGGCGTAGCAATAGCCAGCCACCTGGCCGTCGATTTCGGCGACGAGCCACGGCAAGCCTTGCTCGCGCACTGCGGTGTGGCGGCGCAGCAGCTCGTCCTGCGCGGGCGGCTGCTCTTCGAACGAGGCCGCGCCGTGCAGCACGTGATGCGCGTAGATCGCGGCGATGGCGGGGAAGTCGGCGGGCGTGGCGTCGCGCAGCAGCGGCGCGTCGATGCGAGGGGGATTCCGGGATGCATTCATGAGGCGGGCGCGGGTAAGTGAGCGCCGCGCGGGCGATCTGCGCAAAGGCATGAACGGCGCGGCAACGCCGTTCACTATGCCTCGGGTAGGCAGCGAAATGAAGCGCGTCAAAAATGGCGCGCCACGGGCGCCGACGTCAACCGCGCTGCGCCTGCGGCGCGCGAGTCGACGCCGCGGCACGGCGCCCGAAGCGGCGCGCCCCCGCCACGCAGCCGATCACCACGGCCGTCACGGCGATCATCGCGGGCGGCACCGCTTCGTGCAGCAGCAGCGCCGCAAGCACGAAGCCGAAGAACGGCTGCAGCAATTGCAGCTGGCCCACGCCCGCAATGCCGCCGAGCGCGAGGCCGCGATACCAGAACACGAAGCCGATCAGCATGCTGAAAAGCGACACATAGGCGAGCCCCCACCACGAAGCCGCGCTCACCGCCGCGAACGAAGCAGGCAGGAACGCCCACGCGAGCGGCGCCATAACGGGCAGCGAGATCACGAGCGCCCAGCAGATCACCTGCCAGCCGCCGAGACGCCGCGAGAGCCGCGCGCCTTCGGCATAGCCCAGCCCGCAGGCGACGATGGCGGCCAGCATCAGCGCGTCGCCGACGGGCGAGGCGTCCACGCCGTGACGCAGCGCGAACGCGACCACGGCGCCGCTGCCGATCGCCGAGAAGACCCAGAACGCGGGCTGCGGACGCTCGCCGGCGCGCAGCACGCCGAAGATCGCCGTGGCGAGCGGCAAAAGGCCGACGAACACGATCGCGTGCGCCGAGCTCACATGGCGCAGCGCGAGCGCGGTGAGCAGCGGAAAGCCCACCACCACGCCGAGCGCCACGATCACGAGTGGCCAGATCTCGCGCCGCTCGGGCCGGGGCGCGCGCAAGACGAGCAGCAGCAGCGCGCCGAGCGCGCCCGCGAGCGTGGCGCGCGCGCCGGTGAGAAAGAGCGGGTCGAGGCCGAGCACGGCCAGACGCGTGGCGGGCAGCGAGCCGCTGAAGATCAGCACGCCCGCGAGGCCGCAGAGCCAGCCGTCGGTGGTGGAGTCGAGAGATTTGCGCATGAGCCGTGGTCGAAAAGAGCTTGGGCGAATCGGTGCATCATGCGCGAGCAGCGGCGAACCGGTAAGCCAAGGATCAGTACAATATGGACAAACTGTATTGAACACGGAGCAGTACAGATGGAAAACACCCGGCAGACAGGCATCCTCGCGCTGACTCGCGTCGAGCAGGTGATGCAGGCGTTGCGCGAGCGCATCGCCTCGCGCGCGCTGGCGGCGGGCGCGCGCGTGCCGTCGATCCGCATGACGAGCGAGCAGATCGGCGTGTCGAAATCGACGGTGGTGGAGGCGTACGAGCGGCTGGTGGCCGAAGGCACGCTGATTGCCCGGCGCGGCTCCGGCTTTTTCGTGGCGGCGCACGCGCTGCCGGGCGCGCTCGGAGCTTACGGAGCGCCCGGCACATTCGCGGCGCGCGGGCTCTTGGGTTCGGTCGGCGCGGCGGGCCCGCGCCTCGACCGCGAGATCGACCCGCTCTGGCTCACGCGCCAGTCGCTCGAAACCGATGCGCGCGCGCTGCGGCCGGGCTGCGGCTGGCTGCCCGCGTCGTGGCTGCCGCAGGAGGCCGTGCGGCGTGCGCTGCGCGCGATCGCCCGCGATCCGCACGCCCAGCTCACCGACTATGCTTCGCCGCTCGGCCTGCCGGCGCTGCGCCAGCAACTCGCATGGCGGCTCGCGCAGCATGGCGTGGAAGCCGCGCCGGAGCAGATCGTGCTCACCGACGGCGGCAGCCAGGCGCTCGACCTTTTGTGCCGCTTTCTGCTCGAGCCCGGCGATACCGTGGTCGTCGACGACCCGTGCTATTTCAACTTCCAGGCGCTGTTGCGCGTGCATCGCGTGAAGGTCGTGAGCGTGCCGTTCACGCCCACGGGCCCTGATCTCGCGGCGTTCGCGCGCGTGCTCGCCGAGCATCGCCCGCGTCTTTACGTGACCAACTCGGCGACCCACAACCCCACCGGCGCGACGCTCGCGCCCGCGGTTGCGCACCGGCTGCTCAAGCTCGCCGAGGAGCACGACCTGCTGATCGTCGAGGACGATATCTTCGCCGACTTCGAGACCGATCCGGCGCCGCGCCTCGCCGCGTTCGACGGCCTCGGACGCGTGGTGGCCATCGGCAGCTTTTCGAAGACGATGACGGCGGCGGCGCGCTGCGGCTATATCGCGGCGCGCGCGGACTGGATCGAACCGCTCGTCGACCTGAAATTGTCGGTGTCGTTCGGCAATGGGGAACTGGCCGCCGATCTCGTGCAGCGGCTGCTGGTGGACGGCACGTACCGGCGCTATCTGGACGGCTTGCGCGCGAAGCTTGCCGATGCGATGGGCGAGACGCTGCGGCGTCTGGCGGCGGTGGGCATCACGGCGTGGACGCGCCCGCAGGCGGGCATGCTGATATGGGCGCAATTGCCCGGCGGACTAGACGCCGCGCGGGTCGCGCGCGAGGCGCTCGCGCATGGCGTGGTGCTCGCGCCGGGCAACGTCTTCAGTGTGTCTCGCAGCGCGGGCGGGTTCTTGCGCTTCAACGTTTCGCAGTGCAATCGGCCGAAGGTCTACGAAACGGTGCAGCGTGCAATGGAGCGGGCCAGGCACGAGAGCACCGAGCCCGCTTGAATCTGCTTGAATCCGCCAAATCAAGGCTCGTGGCGCAGATACCCTTCCTTGCTCGGGTCGCGCATGCGCCACGACACGATCAGCGAGATCGCGCACAGGGCGGTCACGTACCAATAGAAAGTCGATTCGCTGCCGACCGACTTGAACCACAGCGCCACATACTCGGCCGAGCCGCCGAAGATCGCGTTGGCCACCGCATACGAGAGGCCCACGCCCATCGCGCGCACTTCGGGTGGGAACATCTCCGCCTTGATGAGGCCGCTGATCGACGTGTAGAAGCTCACGATCGCGAGCGCGACCACGATGAGCCCGAACGCCGCGTAGGGGTTCGACACGTCCTTGAGCGCGTGCATGAGCGGCACCGTGCCGAGCACCGAGAAGATGCCGAACAGGATCATCGACATGCGGCGGCCGATCTTGTCGGAAAACGAACCGAACACGGGCTGCAGCAGCATGTACACGAAGAGCGCGGCAGTCATCACGTTGCTGGCGGTTTTCGCGTGCATGCCGGCCGTGTTCACGAGGTACTTCTGCATGTAGGTCGTGAACGTGTAGAAGATCAGCGATCCGCCCGCGGTGAAGCCCACCACGGTGAGGAACGCGCCCTTGTGCTGCCACACGCCGCGAATCGTGCCCGCGTCCTTCTTGTGGCGCGATTCGCTCGTGGAGGTCTCGTCGAGCGACTTGCGCAGATACAGCGAGATCAGCGCGGCGGCCGCGCCCACCACGAACGGAATGCGCCAGCCCCAGGCCTTGAGCTCGGCGGTCGAGAGCGTCTGCTGCAGGATCACGAGCACGAGCAGCGCGCAGAGCTGCCCGCCGATCAGCGTCACGTACTGGAACGAGGCGAAGAAACCGCGCCGGCCCTTGAGCGCGACCTCGCTCATGTAGGTCGCGCTGGTGCCGTACTCGCCGCCCACCGAAAGCCCCTGGAACAGGCGCGCCACGAGCAGCAGCAGCGGTGCGAACGAGCCGATCTGCGCGTAAGTGGGCAGTGCCGCGATGACGAGCGAGCCGCCGCACATCATCAGCACCGAGATCATCATCGCGGCGCGGCGGCCGTGCCGGTCGGCGATGCGGCCGAACAGCCAGCCGCCGATCGGGCGCATCAGGAAGCCGGCCGCGAACACGCCGGCGGTGTTCAGCAACTGCGTCGTGGTGTTGCCGCTGGGGAAGAAGGCGGGCGCGAAATACAGCGCGCAGAACGAGTAGATGTAGAAGTCGAACCACTCGACGAGATTGCCCGAAGAAGCGCCGACAATGGCGAGCACACGTCTCCTGGTGTCGTGCGCGCTGGGCACGGCTAGCTCGGTCTTGACGTTCATGAGTTGGTCTTTTCCTGTAAATGCGCCTGATATTGCACTTTGGGGCACGACGGCGGAGTGAGCGTCGCGTGCGATTGCGTCGTGGTGCGCGCGTCGCCCTGTCAGGCGTGCGGCTACAGGATTTTAGCCAATCGTAATATTTTTTCCAGAAAACGTAAGCAATGCGGTAAGCAAGACGTGCCGCTCAAGGATGCTTGCGCAGCGGCACGTCGCGTAGCAGCCAGGCCAGCGCGAACGCCAGCACGACCACGCACGCAGCCGAAAAATAAACCGTGTGCAGCGCACCCGCGAAGGCCTCGAGATACTGGACGCGCACCGTGTCTGGCAGATGATGGATCGCATCGGGCGTGAGCGGCTGGGGCAGTTCGACGCCGCTCGCGAGCAGGGAAGCGAGGCGCGCGCTCAGGCCATGCGAGAACACCGCGCCGAACGCGGCCACGCCCACCGAGCCGCCAATCGAGCGAAACAGCGTCGCGCCCGAAGTGGCCACGCCCATGTGCCTGAACGCGACGGTGTTCTGCACCGCGAGAATCAGCACTTGCATCACCATGCCGAGCCCGCAACCGAGCAGTCCCATATAGAGATACATGCGCGCGAGCGGCGTTTCGATGTGTAGTTGCGCGAGCAACATCATCGCGGCGGCCACGAGCGCGGTGCCCACAATTGGAAACACGCGGTACTTGCCGATCTTGCTGATGATCCGGCCCGAGATGACCGACATCGTCAGCACGCCGCCCATCATCGGCAACATTTGCATGCCGGCTTCCGAAGGCGTCGAGCCCTTCACGACCTGCAGATAGAGCGGCAGGAACGTGACCGAGCCGAACAGCGAAACGCCCACGATAAAGCCGATCAGGCTCGACAGCACGAAGGTGCGCTCGCGAAAGAGTTCGAGCGGCATGATGGGCTCGAGGGCATGCTTCTCCTCGTGGATGAACCCCGCCACCGACACCGCGCCGAGCACCAGCGTGAGCCACAGTTGCGGCGAACTCCACGGCAGCAGCGAGCCGCCCTCGCTCGTGAAGAGGATCAGGCAGGTGAGAGCGGCGGCAAGCCACGCCGCGCCCATATAGTCGATCACGTGCTTCACGTGCGCGACGCGCGGCTTGAACACGGCGCCGATCACGGCGAGCGCCACCGCGCCCAGCGGCAGATTGATGTAGAAGATCCAGCGCCACGAGAGGTGCTCGACGAGAAAGCCGCCGAGCAGCGGCCCGACCACCGTGGCGAGGCCGAACACGCCGCCGAACAGGCCTTGGTACTTGCCGCGCTGCGCAGGAGAAATGACGTCGCCGATGGCGGCCATCGTCACGACCATGAGACCGCCGCCGCCCACGCCCTGGAGTGCGCGCAGCGCGATGAGCTGCGCCATGTTTTGCGCCACGCCGCATAGCGCGGAACCGATGAGGAAAATGACGATGGCCGCCTGCAGCACGATCTTGCGGCCGTACAGGTCGCCGAGCTTGCCGTAGAGCGGCACCACGATGGTGGACGTGAGCAGATAGGCGGTCACGACCCACGAGAGCCGGTCGAGCCCGCCCAGCTCGCCGACGATGGTAGGCAGCGCCGTCGACACGATGGTCTGGTCGAGCGCGGCAAGCAGCATGACGAGCAGCAGCGCGGGAAACAGCAGCCGGATCGGCGGATGCCCGGCGGTCGCGGACCGGACGACGTCTTGTGCGGTGTCTTGCATGGGGGAGCCATCGGGGAAGTTCGGCGGCGCCCGAACGCGTCAGGCACCGCTTTCGATCTTGAAATTAATTAACTTGAAAATTAATATTAGGATAATTCTTGATGGTCGTCAAAACCTGAAAACGTGAGCGTAATCCGATGAAAGAGTCCGGCTCGCGGGCGGCGTCCCCGCACGCCCATCCATCCGTTGCTGCAACGGGCGGCACGCCTGCTGCCAGCCCTGCCGCCGGCAAGTCCGCGCCGCGCCGGCCTGGCCGCCCGAGCGGCGGCCAGGCCGGCGCCGGGCAGCGCGAGCGTCTGATTGCCGTGGCGCTCGCGCTGTTCGCGCGGCAGGGCATCGTCGATACGACGCTGGCCGCGATCGCACGCGAGGCCGGTGTTACGCCGGCAATGGTGCACTATTATTTCAAGACCCGCGACCAGCTCATCGACGTGATCATCGACGAGCGTTTCGTGCCGTTGCGCTCGGCCATGGGCGGCTGGCTCGAAGCCTGGCCCGACGACCCCGTGGCCGCGCTCACGGCGCTCACGCAGCGCTTCGTGGAGGTGGGGCAGACGCACCCGTGGTTCGCGCCGCTGTGGGTGCGCGAGGTGATCAGCGAGGGCGGTTTGCTGCGCCAGCGCATGCGCGAGCGCTACGGCGACGAGCACCAGCGCGCCGCGCACGAAGCGATCGAGCGCTGGCAGCGCGAAGGCAAGCTCAACGCGGCGCTGGAGCCTTCGTTGCTGTTCCAGTCGCTGCTCGGGCTGACGCTGCTGCCCCTCGCCACCGCGCAGGTGTGGCGCGACGACCTGGTGCCGCGGCGCGTGGGCGCCGAGGAGATCGCGCGCCACGCCGTGGCGCTCATCACGCAGGGCATCCGGCCCGCTTAGCCCGCAAGCCGGCGCGAGGGCAACTCATCGCCGCATAGCGGCATTTGTTCGATCGAGGTTCATTCTGACTTCCGCACACTCCGCTCATGCTCCCGTCGTCGTCTGGTTCCGCGACGATCTGCGCCTCGCCGATCACCCCGCGCTGGCCCGTGCGGCCGCCACGGGACGGCCGCTGATCTGCCTCTATATTCATGATCCCCAAGCGGCCGGCGAACGAGCGCCCGGGGGCGCGGCGCGCTGGTGGCTGCACGAAACGCTGGCCGCGCTCGACGCGGCGCTGCGCGAGCGCGGCGGCCGGCTCCTGCTGATGCAAGGCGCCGAGAGCGAGGCGCTGCAGGCATGCGTCGCGGCGAGCGGCGCGGCCTGCGTCTTCTGGAACCGACGCTACGGCGGCCAGGAGCGCGACGGCGATGCGCGCCTGAAGGCGGGGCTGCGCGAGCGCGGGCTGACGGCCGAGAGCTTCAACGCAACGCTCCTTTATGAGCCGTGGACGGTGCTCAACCAGGCCGGCGAGCCCTTCCAGGTGTTTTCGGCCTGGTGGCGTGCGTGCCGGCGCGCCGGCGATCCGCCGTTGCCGGGCAGCGCACCGCAACGGTGGAATTTTCAATCGCTACCGGCACGTCTTGCCCGGCTCGCATCCACGCTCGACGATCTCGGCCTTGCTCCGCGCAAGCCCGACTGGGCCGCAGGCCTGCGCGAAGCGTGGCCGGCGGGCGAGGAGGCCGCGCTCGAACGTCTGCGCGCGTTTTTCTCCGACGATTTCGAGGCCTACGCAGGCGAGCGCGACGCGCCGGATCTCGCGGCAACCAGCCGCCTGTCGCCGTATTTGCGCGTGGGCGCGCTCTCGCCGCGCCAACTGTATGCAGCGCTGCGGGCCGCGCAATCCGACGGCGCGGCGGGCTCGTCCGCGCGCCGCGAAGCCAGCGCGGAAAAATTCGCCAGCGAGCTGGGATGGCGGGAGTTCTGCTACTACCAGCGCTACCACTACCCCGATCTGGCACGGCGCAACCTGCGTCCGGCATTCGATGCCATGCCCTGGCGCCGCGATGCCCGCGGCCTGCACGCTTGGCAGCGCGGCCTGACGGGCTACCCATTCGTCGACGCCGGCATGCGCGAGCTGTGGCGCACCGGCTGGATGCACAACCGCGTGCGCATGGTGACCGCCTCGTTCGCGACCAAGCATCTGCTGCTGGACTGGCGCGCAGGCGAGCAGTGGTTCTGGGACACCCTCGTCGATGCCGACCCGGCCAGCAACCCGGCCAACTGGCAGTGGGTCGCCGGCTCGGGCGTCGACGCCGCGCCATACTTTCGCATCTTCAATCCCGTATTGCAGGGTCAGAAGTTCGACCCGCGCGGCGCGTATGTCAGGAAATGGGTGCCCGAGCTTGCGTTGCTGCCCGACCGGCTGATCCATCAGCCCTGGAAGGCGAGCGCGCAAGAGCTGGCGGCGGCCGGCGTGCGGCTTGGCGTGGATTATCCGCATCCGTTGGTGGCGCATGAGGCGGCGCGCGAGCGGGCGCTCGAGGCGTTCGCGAAAACCGGCAAGGCGCAAGGCAAGCCGGCGCGGCTGTCATCGGCTTGACGCCGACTGCGGCTATCGTGCGCGTCGCATCGTTGAACGCGCGGCATCGGGATTGCTCTAATTGGGCGATCGGGCACGTTGCCCGTAGTGTGTTGCCCGCTGCGTGCCGCGCGCCCATTGCGCCGCGCGGCACGCGAAACAGACAGAATGGCACTCAAGCAAACACAATGAACGCAGTACACAAGCTCGACCAGACGACCATCGTGCTGGTCGAAGACGACCCGCAAAGCCGGGACTCCCTGACCTCGCTGCTGGAATCCGAAGGGGCCAGGGTCGTGGCGGTGGAGGACGCGGAAACGGGTATCGAAGCGGCGCTGAGCCTGCTGCCCGACGCCGTGGTCTGCGACCTGGACCTGCCCGCGATGGACGGCTTCTACCTGATCCAGCGACTGCGCGATCATGAGATCCGCGGCGATCATGCCCCGGTTGTGGCGGTGGCGCTCACGGGCCATACCGACGAAAGCTGGCGTCTGCGCAGCATCGGCGAGGGCTTTCAGCACTTCATGACCAAGCCGGCACGGCCCGAGGCGCTGGTGGCGCTGCTGAGCGACGCAATCGACGCGCGCCAGATGCCCTGACAAGTGCTTTCGCGACGCCGGGTGGTGGTCCGGCGCCGGTCAGGCTCGAGGTCAAGGTCTCCTGGTGCCGCTTCAGGGCTGTGCGGCGGCCTGCGTGCGTTCGGCGGCCGTTTCGGCAGTTGCCGCATCGGCGGTCTGGCATTGCGCGCAGACGCCCTTGAGCTCGATGCCGTCGCCGGAGAGGCGGTAACCCGCCGCTTCTATTTGCGCGACCAGCGCCTGGCGAAGCTTGGGCTCGTGGAGTTCCGTGACGTTGCCGCATTGCTGGCACACCACGAGAATGCCGTGCTGGCATTGCGTGAGGTCGTGGCAGACGGCAAACGCGTTGATCGACTCGATGCGGTGGATGAGCCCCGCTGTTAGCAGGAAGTCGAGGGCGCGATAAACCGTGGGCGGTGCCGATCCCGGATGGATCTGGCGCATTTCGTCGAGCAGCGAATAGGCTTTGGTGGCGCGGCCCGAGGCGAGCAGCAACTCGAGCACCTTGCGGCGGATTGGCGTGAGTTTCTCGCCGCGCTCGCGGCAGTAGGTCTCGGCCATCGCAAGCGCGTTTTCGAGCGGTGCGCCTGCAATACCCGCAACCCCGCCCGCAACTCCGTTCACGCCACCCGCGCCGTGACCGTGATCGTGCGCCTCGTGAGCGCGATCGTGATCAAGCGGATGATCGTGCGCGTGGCCGTGCGAGGCCGCGGCGCTGATGGACGGTTTGGCTGTCTTCATGCTGCGATTATACGGGGCGCGTCGCGCGTGCGCCGGCGCGCCCCGAGACGGCTCAGGTCAGCGGCAGATCGATGTACTTGCGAAAGCCCTGGCGCTGCGCGAGGCGCTGATACCAGCGCTCGAGATTCGGCAGCGCGGGCCGCTCGATGCCTTCGAGCCCGAACCAGCGCCGCGCGTACGCGCCCAGCACGATGTCGGCGAGTGAGAAGCGCTCGTTCTCGAGGAAGAAGCGGCCTTGCAGATGGCGGTCGAGCAGCGTCCACAACGCGGCCACGTTTTGCACATCGGCTTCGATCTTTGCGGGGTCGCGCTTTTCCGGCGGCGTGCGCACGAGCGCGAGAAAGAGCGGCCGCTCGGCGGGCGCGAGCGTGCCGATCGACCAGTCGAGCCAGCGCTCGATCGAGGCGCGCACCTTCGGGTCGGTGGGGTAGAGCAGGCTCGAGGGGCCGTATTCCATCGCCAGATAACGGACGATCGCGTTCGATTCCCACAGCACGAAACTGCCGTCCGCAAGGGTCGGAATCTTGCCGTTCGGATTCATCGCGAGGTAGGACGGGTCGTCGAGATGGCCGAACTGGCCGCCCGCGTCGATACGTTCGAACGGCAGCACGAGTTCGTCGCAACACCACAGCACTTTCTGGACGTTCACCGAATTGGCGCGTCCCCAGATCTTGATCATCCGGCGCTTTCTCCTTTGCCGCAAAGATAGCAACGATACACGATCCGGGCGCAACGAGAGGGGCTGCCAGTGGCATGACCCGCCGAAAGACATCTTTAGCGTCACCGCGGAGTCTGCAACGCTGCTGGGTGACATTTGTGCATTGATCGAGGCATCGCGCCAGCGCGCAGTCCAGGCAGTCAATGCGGAGTTGACCCTGCTGTTCTCGGCCAGCGCATTGATACGGAAGTCATGGCAGTGCAGCGGGCACAGTTGCAAATCGGGCAACGCAGGGGCGTCAGCGATTAAGCTTGTTCGCACATGCGCCCGGCCTCATCCGTAGAATAGCCGCAGCCCACTCAACCCACGCCCACCCCGAGTCAGGCCGAACCCGGCCGAACCCGGCCCAACCCGACTCACCGCGCGACGAGAACCGCCCATGGCTCGCATTGTCCCCGACGACTGGCAGCATCTGGAAGCGACCGGCGCGGCCGCGCGCGAACGCGAGACGCTCGCGCTGTTCGAGCGCGGTCTGCCCGCTGGCTACACCGTCTACCACGGCGTGCACTGGACGCGCATCGTGGAAGGGTTCTCCGTGTTCGGCGAAGCGGACTTCGTGATCGTGAGCCCGTCCGGGCGCGCGCTGATCGTCGAGCAACGCACCGGCTTTCTGCGCGAGACGAAAAACGGTCTCGTGAAGGCGTATCTGCAAACCGAGCGCAATGTCGCGGTCGGGCTCGCGCGCACGGTGGAACGATTGCACCGGCGCTTCACGGCCGCGTTCGGCGCGGGCAACTACGGTCTCGAAGCGCTCTTTTACTGTCCCGACCACGTGGTGCGCGAGCCGGCGATCGCGGGCGTGCAGCCCTCCCGCATCGTCGACGCCACGCGCAAGTCGCAGCTCGCGGCCATCGTGCGCGAGGCGTTGCCCGCCGACGAGCCGCGCCTGCCGAGCGCCGCGAAGATCCATCATTTTCTCGCCGACGAGCTCTCGCTCACCCCCGACGCGAGCGCGCTGGTGGGCACGGCTGGCACGCTTGTCACGCGTCTGGCGGGCGGGCTCGCCAGCTGGGCGCGGCGCCTCGAGTTCGAGCCGTTTCGCCTGCGCGTGATCGGCACGGCCGGCTCGGGCAAGACGCAGCTCGCGTTGCAGGTGATGAAGGACACCGTCGCGCGCGGCGCGCGCACGCTCTATGTGTGCTTCAACCGGCCGCTCGCCGATCACATAGCGAAGGTCGCGCCGCCCGAGGCGAAAGTGGCCAACTACCATCAGCTATGCGACTGGGTTTCGCGCGACAGCGGCCACGTACCCGACTTCGAGGGCGCCAATGTCTTCGACGATCTGGAGCGGCGTTTCGCGCAGGCGCCCGTCGACGCGCGCTGGCAGTTCGACGTGGTGATCGTCGACGAGGGCCAGGATTTCCAGCCGGCATGGGTCGATGCGCTCGCGCGGCTGCTGCGGCCCGGCGCGGCGTGGTGGTGGCTCGAAGACCCGTTGCAGAACCTCTATGTGCGCGAGCCGGTGGCCTTGCCAGGCTGGACCGTGCTGCGCGAGACCACCAATTACCGCAGTCCGCGCGACATCCTCGCGTTTCTGCGCGAGGCGGCGGGTGAGGCCGCGCCCGCGCTCGCGCAACTGGTTGCGGGCAGCCCGTTCGACGGTTCGGAGGTCACGTTTGCCGTATGGGACGAGCGCGCCGAGCAAGGCGCTGCGCTCGCGCAGGAGAGCGCCGTGGCGGCGGCGACCAAGCGCGCCATCACCCAGGCGCTCTCGTTCGGCTTTCGCAAGCAGGACATCGTGGTGCTGTCGTTCCGGGGCCGCGAGCACTCGCACTTCACGGCGCTCGACCACCTGGGGCCGCACCGGCTGCGCAGCTTCACGGGGCAATACGACCTGTTCGGCAATCCGCAGTATCGCGACGGCGACGTGCTGGTCGATTCGATCTATCGCTTCAAGGGGCAGTCGGCGCCCTGTGTGATCCTCACCGATGTCGACTTCGAGACGCTCGACGAGCGCACCGCGCGCAAGCTTTTCGTGGGCGCGACGCGGGCGACGATGAAGCTGATCGTGGTGGCGTCGGCGCGCGCCGCGCGGGCGATAGGGCATGATCCGGCGGCGTCCGGCGAGCGCGCCGGGCCGGGCGGGAGGCGCGAGGCACGCGCGCAATAGCGGCGCGGGAAAAGCCGGCAGCGGCTGCGCGCGGGAAGGAGCCGGAGCGCCGCGCGCCTCAACCCCAGGCCGAAGCGCCGATCAGCGTGCCCACGCGCACCTGGGCATTCCACCAGATCACGCGCAACAGCGGCGCGCGCCGCGCGATATAGATGGCCTGCACCGGATCGCTCTCAATGAAATGCGTCACGCCGCAGCGCACCGCGGCTGCGGCCTTGTGCCCGGCCGCGCCCGAAGGCGTGTCGTCGTGCTCGCCCGGGGCGCGCATCATCAGCTCCAGATGCCCGAAGCCGTGCCGGTCGAGCCAGGCCTGGGTGCGCTCGCGATCGATCTCGGGGCGTCCCGTGATGATTGCGCGCGCATGCTTCAGATCGATGTCGGGGATGCGCTCGAGCGGCAGCAGCGCATCGCGCTCGGCGAGCGCCGCCTCGAGATCCTCGTCGTAGCGCGAGAGCGGAATGTCAGGCAGGAGAATGCCGTCTAGGTCGATCGCATAGACCGTGTAGTCGTGATCGTTGGCCATGCCCGTGCCTTCGCGCACGCCGTCGCGCGTCCAGTCGGCGCGGTATCGGTCGGTGTAGGCCTGGCGCTCCCACGGGAACAGCGCGAAATAGCCGCTCGCGTCGATCGAATAGTCGGGGCGCAGGCGGCTCAGGTCGTCGTAGGCGCCGGTGAGCGTGCGCACCACGAGGCCGTGCTCGCGCAGGAATGCAATGCAGTCGACGAGTGTGTGGCCGCGTCCTGCAATGTCCTCGCACACCAGCACTTTCGAGCCGGGCTCGGGCATGGGCAGCGTGGAATCCCAGCGCACTTCGCGCGTTTCACGCGAGTAGCGCAGGAACGCGACGTTCGCGCCGGTTGCGTGCGAAACCATCAGCGCGAGCGGCGCGCCGCCGCGCAGGATGCCGACGACCGCGGCGAAATCCTCCTCGATCAGCAACGGCTGCAGCGATTCGACCCAATGGTCGAGCTGTTCGTAAGTGAGCGGGACGACGGGCTTGTTCATGGAATGGCAGTGCGAGGACGGTCCGTTGCGCCGCGCCGCCGCGCGCTGCGGGAGCATGCACGGGAGAACCGGATGGCGAACGAGACACCTATGGCTGGATCAATGTTTGACGATATTATGCCTATGCTTGCCAGCTCATGCAGACCGGCGCGGTGCGAGCCACGCAAAGGCACAAGCAGGCACAAGCAGGCACAAGCAGGCACAAGCAGGCGCGAAGGGCCGGATCGTCAGGCCGGCGCATGACCGCACCATGAATTTGCGCAAGGGGAGCAAGAGCGATGCAGGAACCCGTTGTCGTGCAAGACGGCTGGCAAGAGCGCAGGGAGGAGCGCAGGCCGGCCGGCCGGCTCGCCTCCCTCGAACGCAGGCGCTTCACGGCCGCGCTCGCGGGATGGCTGGCGGCCGCGGCCGCCCCGCCCCGGCTTGCGCTGGCGGCCCCGGGCGATTCGCTCCAGCTCGACGTGAACGGCGAGGTGCGCGCGACCAACAACGCCGCGCACACCGCATGGCACTTCAGCGCCGAGGCGCTGCTCAAGCTGCCGCCGCATTCGATCGTGACGTCGACCACCTGGACGCCGCGCTCGACCTTCACGGGCCCGCTGCTCTCGGACGTGCTCAGCATCGTGGGCGCTTACGGCAGCCAGATCGAGATCCACACCATCGACGACTATACCTGCGTCGTGCCCGTTTCCGATGCCACGCGCTACGGCGCGGTGCTGGCCTACGAGATGAACGGCCAGCGCCTGAAGGTGAGCAATTTCGGCCCGCTGTTCCTGGTCTATCCGCGCGACCAGTTCCCGCAGGAGCTCGACGGCGCGGCGGGCGACGCCAAGTTCGCCTGGCAGATCGTTTCGATGACCATCAAGCAGTGAGAGGGTGATGCGACGTCCGTTGCGGCGCATGCTGCATGTGTTGATCTGGATTGCCGCGCTGGCGCCGCCGGTGGTGGCCGTGGGCTACCTGCTCTACGCGAACCTGCTCAATCCCAACGTGGTGCAGCGCCTGACCGGCAGCTACGACGGCCTCTACTGGGACGCCGCGCAGATGCAGATCGCCTACGCGCGCTTCGAGAGCCAGTTGCTGATCTACGCCGATGGCCTCGACCGCGACCTCGACAAGGTGCGGCTGCGCTACGAAGTCCTGCAATCGAAGCTCAACGTGATGAAGGGCTCGACGCGCGAGCTCGCGGGCAAGCCCGACCTCATGCGGCGCCAGCACGACGACCTTGCCGCGATCGACGTCGCCATTGCGCCGTTCGACGCCGAGATCGACACGCTCGCCGACAACCCCGAACGCGCCGTGCCCATGCTGATGGCGCTCGACACGCACTGGACCCAGGTGACCGATCTCGCGCTGAACCGGCGTTTTGCCGACGTGACCGAGCGCGAGGGCATGCGGCGCGACTTCATCGCCAAGCGCCGCGATCTGTTCGCGGCGGGCATCGTGCTGCTGATGCTGTCGGCGGCTGCGGGGGTGCTGCTCGTGATGAACGGCTACCGGCGCACGCGCCTGATCCGGCAGCAGCACGCGGCGCTCGAGGCGGAGGCCCAGGCGAGCCGCGCCGCGCGCGAGGCAAGCATGGCCAAGGACGCGTTTCTCGGCATGATCAGCCACGAATTGCGCACGCCGCTCCATGCGATCGTGTCGTCGATCGAACTGCTCGGCTTCAACTCGCACTCCGAGGCGGACAGCAAGGTGATCCAGCGGCTCGAAACCGCCGCGCGCCAGCTCGAAGCGCAAATGCGGGACCTTACCGACTACGCGCGCCTCGGCGCGGGCAAGCTCGAATTGCGCCAGGAAGCGTTCGACGTGCGCGAGCTTCTTCAGTCGATCGTCGACGAAAACGAGCAGGCCGCGCGGGTTCGCGGTCTGGCGTTCGAGCATGCCTGCCACGGCCTGCATCAGACGCTCGTGGCCGATCCACACCGCATTCGCCAGATCGCCAACAATCTCGTGACCAACGCGATCCGCTATACCGAGCGCGGCTCGGTGTGCATCGAGTTCGTCACCGGCAGCGTGACGCCGGGCAGTGCGCCGGGCAGTGCGCCGGGCAGTGCGCCGGGCAGTGCGCCAGGCGGCGTGCCGCTCGCGCAAACGTTAGCGATCATCGTGAGCGACACCGGGGCGGGCGTATCCGCCGCGCAGATTCCGCTCATCTTCAAGGAGTTCACGCAGCTCGACACCTCGAGCACGCGCCGCTACGAAGGCGCGGGCATGGGGCTGGCGATCGTGCGCGGGCTCGTCGACCTGTTCGGCGGCACGATCGACACCGATAGCCGGGTGGGAAAGGGCACGACCTTCACGGTGACGATACCCGTCACGGCGGTTGCCGCGCCGCTAGCCGAGGTGGCCGCGCCGCAAACTCATGACAAGGCGCAGCAGCAGGTGCTGGTCGTGGACGACAACCCGCTCGTGCGCGAGTCGCTCTGCGAGATGGTTGCGCATATGGGCTACGCGGCGCTCGCCGCCGCCGACACGGACAGCGCGCTGGGCCGCCTCGACGAGGCGCAGTGCGAAGTCGTGCTGCTCGATCTGCACATGCCGGGGCGCGACGGCTACGCATTCGTGGCCGAGTTGCAGGCGCGCGAGGGCGCGGGTGGGGACGGGAGCGAGGAGATGAGCGGCAGCGGCGGGCGCACGCGCGTGATCGCCGTGAGCGCCGACGTGGCTGCGCTCGCGGCTACCGCCGCCGACAGCAGCAATCCGTTCTTCGATCTGCTGCCCAAGCCGGTGCACTACGAAGTGCTGCGCAAGACGCTGCTGCGCGCGTTCAATGCGCGGCCCGTTCCAGCAGCCGCGGGCGGCGCGAGCGCGGCTGGCCAGCCAATGGAGCAGACGCAGCGGCCGACGCAGGATGGGGCAACTGAAGTGGTGAGCCGCGGCGTCAGCCTCGATTGAGCCGC
The DNA here is from genome assembly GCF_051125215.1 of Paraburkholderia sp. A3BS-1L. NCBI lineage: Bacteria > Pseudomonadati > Pseudomonadota > Betaproteobacteria > Burkholderiales > Burkholderiaceae > Paraburkholderia > Paraburkholderia sp. A3BS-1L. The sequence continues at coordinate 605,627 of NZ_CP120443.1, forward strand.
TTGGAAAGATCGGCGACGAGAATCGCCATGCGCGCGGGTTTTTCATAGCACGCCACGTTGTAGTGACGCACCACCTGACTGATCTCCGACTCGCTCGCCTTGCCCGTCAGCAATTCGCCCGTCAGCACGAAGATGGGCGCGTCGGGGTTCTCGGAGGCGCGCACCTGGCGAATGGCGCCGGCGGAAGTCTGGCTGCCGAACAGCCAGTCGATCACCACGCCGTCGAACACGTTGTGCTCCAGCGCCTGCTCGAACGCGGCGAGGCCATACAGCGCGTGCGCCGCATAGCCGCTGTGCTCGAGATAATCGCGCAGGTTGTCTGCGGAGGCCTGGTCGTCGTCCACCACGGCGATGAGCGGCTTGTCGGACTCGGCGCGGCGCGGATAGATCTCGATCTTGTGGACTTCGCGCGCGTTCTGGTACAGCGCGCCGTCGGGGCGCACCACGCGCCACTGGCCCTGCTTCTCGTAGGCGACGAAGTCCGGGCGGCTGCCCGGCTCCACGGGCGCGCCAATCCAGGCCGTGCAGGCGAGCTCCACGGCGCTCACGCATAGCAGCGCTTCCTGCGCGCTCGCGCCCACCGTGCCGGGGTCGAGCAGCTGCGCGCCGAATAACTGCCCGGCGGGCTCGTCGAACGCCTCGGCGACTTTCTTGATTTGCGCGAGCGTCCACGGGCTATTGCCGCGCAGCTTGCGATGCCCTTGCGAAAAGCTCAGGTCGAGAATCCGGCACAGCTCCGTCGTTTGCTGACGTTTGCCGATGCCATGACGGCTCATCAACTCGCGGACGCGTTGCGCGACCGCGGCCGAGTCGGTTGAAGCTTCAAGGTTCGACATGCTGCAAATGGGGGAAGGATCGAGGGGCGGTTTAGACTAATTATCTCGTGTCGCGACGCGGCGTCACAAACGAATAATTCTGACAGAACGCCGGTGCGCAGAATATTCTAAATGCATAATTTTACAATTACGCAAGTCCGTAATCGTCAACATCCGGTGATGAGTCGATATCCCTTGCAACGAGTGTTCCCGGTGCACGCCAGTTCGACCTGCAGCGCCCTCAAGCCGGCTGCAGTCCCTCCAGCAACTGCCGCACGCGGGACAGATCGCGATTGATCGTGCCGGCGTCCTCGAACAGCGCGGCGAGCCAGTCGACGAAGATGCGCACGCGCGGCGAGATCTGGCGTGACTTCACGAACGCCACCGAGACCGGCGTGGGCAGCGGCTTCCATTGCGGCAGCACTTCGACGAGCGCGCCGCTGTCGAGATACGGCTGCGCCGCGAGCAGCGGCGGCTGGATCAGCCCGTAGCCCTGCAGCCCGCAGGTGAGGTAGGCGAACTCGTCGGAGACGTGCACGAAGCCGTCCACCTTTACCTTGGTCGCGCTGCCGTCCACTTCGAAATCGAACTCGAACGGGCGGCCCGTGAACGGCGATAGAAAATTCACCACGGGGTGCCGCGCGAGGTCATCGAGCGACTGCGGCGCGCCGTGGCGCGCGAGATACGCGGGACTCGCGCAGGTCACGTGCTCGAGCACGCCGAGGCGGCGCGCCGCGAGCCCCGAATCGGGCAATTCGCCGAGCTGGATGCTGCAATCCACGCCTTCGCCGACGAGGTCGACATTGCGCAGGCTCACGCCGATCACGAGATCGATTTGCGGATAGCGCGCGTGAAAGTCGTCGAGCGCGGGCAGCACGATCGCGTTGGCGATCAGGCCCGGCATCTCCACGCGCAGGCGGCCGCCGATCGCGCCGGGCGACTGGCGCACGCTGGCTTCGGCATCGTCGATGTCGGCGAGGATCTGCGCGGCGCGCTCGTAGTACGCCGCGCCTTCGGGCGTGAGCGAAAGACGGCGCGTCGTGCGCACGAGCAATTGCGTGCCGAGCAGCGCTTCGAGGCTCTGCATCAGCGTGGTCGCGCTGGCGCGCGGCATGTCGAGCGATTGGGCGGCTTTGGTGAAGCTGTTGGTATCGACGATGCGAACGAAGGTGCGCATCGCCTGAATGCGGTCGATCACGGGCGAGCTCCTGGTTAACGGGAATAAGCGGGAAAAAAACCGGCAAAAACACGCCAGGCAACGAACTCAAACGGCTGGAACGAAATCCGCGCCACGGCACGAAGCAGCGCAAAGCGGCTATAGCGGTTTCAGGGCGGCGCGCCTCGCGCGAGGCGGCGCCGCTCGACTACGCGAGGCTGGGAAAAGCAGGCCTCGGTGCAACGGCACGAAGGGAGCTGGGTGGGCCGTCAGGAACGGACGGCCCGGCGGGAACAGGCGTTGTGTCAGGCGTAAGAGGTCACTTACTGGCGCAGCGAATCGATGTCGATCACGAAGCGGTACTTCACATCGCTCTTGAGCATGCGCTCGTAAGCGTGATTGATGTCCTGCATCTTGATCATTTCGATATCGGACGTAATGCCATGCTGTCCGCAAAAATCCAGCATTTCCTGCGTTTGCGCGATGCCGCCGATCAGCGAGCCCGCCAGACGGCGGCGCTTGAAGATCAGGTTGAACACCTGTGGCGACGGGTGATCGTGCTCGGGCGCGCCCACGAGAGTCAGCGTGCCGTCGCGCTTGAGCAGCTCGATGAACGGGTTCAGGTCGTGCTGCGCGGCCACCGTGTTGACGATCAGATCGAAGCTGTTGGCGTGCGCTCGCATCTGCTCCGGGTCTTTCGAAATCACGACTTCGTCCGCGCCGAGTCGTTTGCCGTCTTCGATCTTCGAGGGCGAGGTGGTGAACAGCACCACCTGCGCGCCCATCGCGTGCGCGAGCTTCACGCCCATGTGACCGAGACCGCCGAGCCCCACGATGCCGACTTTCTTGCCCGGGCCCGCGCCCCATGTGCGCAGCGGCGAATACGTGGTGATGCCCGCGCACAGGAGCGGCGCCGCGCCCGCCGGGTCGAGGTTCTCGGGTACGCGCAGCACGAAGGCTTCGTCGACCACGAGTTGCGTGGAATAGCCGCCGTAAGTGAGCTCGCCGCTCACGCGGTCGATGCCGTTATAGGTGCCCACGAAACCGTTCTCGCAATACTGTTCGAGGCCTTCGGCGCAGCTCGCGCAGGTGCGGCACGAGTCGACCAGGCAGCCGACGCCCACGAGCTCGCCCACCTTGAAGCGCGTGACGCCCTTGCCCACTTCCGTCACGCGGCCGACGATCTCGTGGCCCGGCACGACCGGGTAAAGCGTGTTGCGCCATTCGTTGCGGGCCTGGTGGAGGTCCGAGTGGCACACGCCGCAGAACTGCACGTCGATGCGCACGTCGAGTTCGCGCAGGTCGCGGCGCTGGAATTCGAACGGGGCGAGCGGCGAGGCGGCATCGCGGGCGGCATATCCGTAAGTGGCGTACATAGGCTGGCTCCTGAGGCTGAACTGACTTGCTGAATTAGCAAGCCGTGCGGACGCAAATACCGGTTCGCAGCGCGTGAGGAAGCGCTGGATCAATGGGTGTTGCGGCAGGGTTCCCATGCTAAGGATCGCGCTCTACCCAGGGAATACCTGAAGCTATCGAAGACTTGCCTGATTCTCCTGGTGCGCAGCACGAGCGTGCGTTCGGTGATAGATTGGCAAGCCTGTTTCTCCGCTTCTATCGATGAATTCAGGAGCGCTACTGTCATGAAAAGTCCACAAACCGACGACGTCACGCAAAGCCGCATCGTCGAGCTGCTACTGCAACTCACGCAGCGCGACGGCGTGCATCCCACTGCGATCGACTGCGTGCGCCTGTTGCGCGGCAGCGAGAGCCATCCGCGCAGGCCGGTGATGTACGAGCCGAGCATCGTGATCGTGTGCCAGGGCCGCAAGCGCGGCTTTCTTGGCGACCAGGTGTTCATCTACGATGCGCAGCAATACCTCGTGCTCTCGGTGCCGCTGCCATTCGAGTGCGAGACCGAGGCCACGCCCGAGAAGCCGATTCTTGCGATTTCGATTCGCGTCGATCTGACCATGGTGGCCGAGCTGCTGATGGCGCTCAACGACACCCGCGGCAGCGCCGTGGCGGAGCCGGTGGGCATCTACGCGACGCCGCTCGACGCGACGCTTTCGAATGCCGTGCTGCGTCTTGTCGAAGCGCTCGCGCAGCCGAGTGACGCGCGCATTCTCGGCACGTCGATCGTGCGCGAGATCTGCTATCGCGTGCTGACCGGCGAGCAGGGCGACGCGATCCGCGCGGCGCTCACGCATCAGCATCATTTCGGCCGCATCGCGAAGGCGCTGCGCCGCATCCACGTCGATTATCGCGGCGACCTCGACGTGGAGACGCTGGCCGCCGAGGCGGGCATGAGCCTCGCGGTTTTTCATGCGCACTTCAAAGCCGTTACCTCGACCTCGCCGATGCAGTACGTGAAGACCACGCGGCTGCATCAGGCGCGGCTGTTGATCACGCACGACGGCATGAGTGTGAGCGCGGCGGCCACGCGCGTGGGCTACGAAAGCGCCTCGCAGTTCAGCCGCGAGTTCAAGCGCCTGTTCGGCTGCAGTCCCGCCGACGACATGCGCCGCGCACGCAACGTTGCCGAAGCCGCCGCGCCGCGCGTGGAAGCGGCGGCGCGCTACGCCGGCGCTGCGGTGTGAGTGAGTGAGTGCTGTGCCGGCCGATCAATCTGTATGTGCGCTGGCCCACGTCCCGAGGACAATCTCCACTGTGGCGGCCCTTCGCGCATTCATGCATGCCGTATCATTGCTCGTTGAGCGATGAGGCTTCGCTCGCCGCCTTGCGCGCGGTGCGCGGCCGGTCGACTTTTTCCGCCCCGGCGCCCTGACACGTCATACATGCAAACATTGATCGAGGCATTGCAAGCCACTGCCGACCTCGTGGTGAACCACTTCTATGAGGAACTGGCGCGCTTGCCCAAGTCCCGGCGCATCCTCGAAATGCTGTCGGCGCAGGAGCTTGCGGATCTCAAGGAGCGGCAGGTGCAGAACCTCCGCGCGCTCGCCCAGCCGAACCTGAACGCGCAGGAGCACGCCGCCATGGCGATGCGCATCGGGCGCATTCACGCGATCGTCGGGCTCGGCAAGGAAGAACTCGTGCGCAGCCGGGGCATCCTTCAAGAACTCGTCTACAAGCAGATCGGGCGCAGCGTGAGCAGCCAGGCGCTTTCGCTCTACGCGCGCCGCCTCACCTCGGACACCGCCTGGCAGCTCAAGGCCTATCAGGCGGTGGAGGATTCGCAGCAGGAGGTGCTTCAGCGCATCACCCGCATCGTCTGGGCGGCGGGCAGCTATACGCATTTCATCGACCAGGTGATCGGCGCGCTTGCAGCCCACGACGAGGTGGCCGCGTGCGCGATCGGCCGTCCCGACCGGGACGGCATCTTCCACTTCGAGGCCGGCGCGGGCGGCAGCGGCCCGGACGGCGGCGGCTTGCTCGCGTCGCTGGCGTCGCAGGGGCTCGATATCAGCGTGCGCGCCGACCACGCGTGCGGCCAGGGCGCGGTGGGGCGCGCGTGGCGCAGTGGCAAAGCCGAGCGCGTGGTGAACTATCAGACCGATCCGCTCGTCGCGCCCTGGCGCGAGATGACGGCGCGCGAGGGCTTGCGCTCTGCCGTCGCGCTGCCGCTTGCCACAGCCGGCCAGCCGCCGATCGCGATCCTGATGCTCTTCAGCGCCTGGCCCGGCGGTTTCGTCGGCCCGGACCAGGTGGCTTTCGTCGAGTTATTGCAGACGCTGCTCGGCTGCGCGGTCACGCGTTTGCAGACCCACGAGGGCATGCACGGCGCCGCCGTGCCGGTGAGCGTGCGCCAGCATTGGGCCGCGCTCGTGCGCACCGGCGCGCTGGAGATGCACTACCAGCCGCTGCTGAATCTCGCAACGGACCGTTGCGGCAAGGTGGAGGCGCTGGCACGCCTGCGCGACGGCGAACGGCTGCTCACCCCCGACGAATTTCTGTTTTCGCTGGCCTCCGACGATCTGCTCGAACTGTTCGCGCGCGGACTGCATCAGGCGCTCGCCGACCGCCGCCAGTGGCTCGCGGCGGGGCACGACCTGGATATATCGATCAACCTGCCGCCGGCCGCGCTCAACGACATCCGCTACTTCGAGGCAACCCGCGAGGCGCTTCAGGGCCACGCTTGCCCGAGCGCGCGGCTCACGCTCGAAGTTCTGGAGACCGAATCATTCACGCTGGACGACGGGCGGCGCTCGATTCTCGCGAAGTTTCGCACGCTGGGCGTGCTGCTCGCGCAGGACGATCTGGGCTCGGGGCATAGCGGGCTCGCGCGGCTGCGCGAACTGCCGTTCGACTGGATCAAGATCGACCGCGAGATCGCCCAGATCGATGGCGACGCGGCGCTCGACGCGCTGCGCGTGGTGTATCAGGTCACGCGTCTGGGCCACGCGCTGGGCAAGCTCGTGCTCGCGGAAGGCGTCGATTCGGCGGATCTGCTGGCCGCGCTCGCGATACTCGGCGTGGATGGCGCACAGGGCTACGTGATCGCGCGGCCCATGCCGGCCGCGCAATTGCCTGGCTGGATCGAAGGCGCGAATGCGCATGGAGCGTGTGATGCGTGTGGCGCGCGCGACAAGCCTGCCGCAACGGCGGGCGACAGCGTGCTGGCCCGGCTTGCGCGCTTCGTGGTGTGGGAGGACCGTGTGCTGCTGATTGCGGGCGCGCCCGGCGCGGTGCGCGATCGCTTGAGAGCCTCCGGGTTTGTCCCGCCCACGCCGCTGGCCGAAGAACTCCTGGGTCTCGGCGACGTGCTTCCAGCGAGTGAGGCACGCGACGCGCTTCAGCTCGATTTGCTGCGCGCCCTGCTGGACGGCGGCCGCGAAAGCGATGCATGGCGCACCGCGCTCGATCGCCTCAAGAGCGCGATCGCCGCGACGGCGCACGCAACCCCGCCCACTGAACCGGCGCCCTCGCACACACACTGAGCGAGCGGCGCCTATGCTTCACTCGGTCAACGCGATGGTGGCGCTCGCTTGCGCGGCCGCGGGCTGTCTGCGCTGCAGCGCCGCGATGCACACGAGCGAGATCGCCGCAAGCGCGCTATAGAAGAGCGCCAGCGGCCACCATTGGCCGGGAAAGTCGTGGGCGAGCAGCGTGCCCACGAGCGGCGTGAGACCACCCGCGAGCGCCGCGCAGCATTGGTAGGAGATCGAAATAGCCGAATAGCGCACGCGCACCGGGAAGGCGTTCGTCATGAAGCCTGCCATCACCGCATACGAGCTCGCCATGCACATCACCGCAATGGCAATGCCGATCACGATGGCGGCCGGCTTGCCCGTGGAGACCAGCACGAACATCGGATAAGGCGAGAGCATCGCGAGCCCGGCAGCGAGCTTGAGAAAGCGGCCCGCGCCTACGCGCTGCGCGAACCAGCCCGAGGCGAGCTGGGTGAAGAACTGGATGAACGCCACGACGAACAGACAGTCGAGAATCAGCGCGCGGTCGAGGCCGAGCGTCTGCGTCGTGTAGTTGAGCATGAAGGTGTTGACGAACCACGCCCCCGCCACGCCGATCACGTTGGCGCCCAGGCACAGCAGCACGGTTCGCCAGCTGTCGCGCAGCACGTCGAGGATGGGCAGCGCGGCGGTGCGGCGCTGGGTCTTGAGCGCTTCGAACTCGGGCGATTCGCCCACGCCCGAGCGGATCAGCAGGCCCACCACGAGCAGCACCGCGCTCGCGATGAACGGCAAACGCCAGCCCCACGAAAAAAGCGCAGCCTTGTCCAGATGCGCGACGCTGCGAAACGCGAGCAGCGCGAGAATCAGGCCCGCTGGACTGCCCAATTGCGCGAACGAGGCGAGGAACGTGCGTTTTTCCTTGGGCGCATGCTCGCCCGCCATCAGCACCGCGCCGCCCCATTCGCCGCCGATCGCGATGCCCTGCGCGATGCGCAGCGCGACCAGCAGGGCCGGCGCGAGCGCGCCCGCGCTGGCGTAGGTCGGCAGGAAGCCGATGCCCACGGTGCCGAGCCCCATGATCGAGAGCGTGGCCACGAGCGCCTTCTTGCGGCCGATGCGATCTCCAAGATGGCCGAACACGAGCCCGCCGAGCGGCCGCGCGAAAAAGCCCACGGCGAAGGTGCCGAACGAAGCGAGCGTGCTGTAGAAGGGCTCGGTCGACGGGAAGAACAGCTTGCCGAAAATGAGCGCCGCTGCGGTGGCGTAAATGTAGAAGTCGTACCACTCGATCGTCGTGCCGACGAAAGCGGCCAGTGAAGCGCGCGCGGGTTGGCGCGTGGGGATGCTCGTCATGTTGTCTCCTGTGTCGACCAGAGTTGGCGCTTTAGCTGTCGGCCGGAGTTAGTGCTTCTGCACTTACTCCGGGCCCGTGCAGAGCGCTTGCTCGGGTCTCATGCAACGCATTGGTCGGTCGAGCCGGCTGGGGCCGGTCTTCTGTCCGCGGATGTTTCGCGAGTTTGTCTTCGGGTTGCTACGGATTCCTCATCCTTTCACCACACCCGCATCGAACAGCTTCTGCTGGGTGGCGGCATCAATGCCGAGCGCGTCCAGCACCGCGCGCGTGTCGCCGCCAAGCGCGGGCGGCGGCGTGCGATAGGTGGCCGGTGTGCGCGAGAGCTTGACCGGCGCGCCGGTGCCGCGATAGCCCTCCATCTCCACCAGCATGCGGCGATGCTGCGTGTGCGGATGGGCGGCCACGGCGTCGACGGTCTGCACGGGGCCGCACGGCACGCCGGCCGAGATCAGGTCGCGCGCGAGCGGCTCGCATGCGTGCTGCGCGAGCCGCGCTTCGAGGGCCGCCTTCAATTCGGGCCGGTGCGCGCAGCGGCTGCGGTTGTCGGCGAAGCGCGGGTCGTCGGCGAGATCGGGGAGGTCGAGATGCGCGCAAAGCTTCGCGAACTGGCGGTCGTTGCCCACTGCGAGGAAGATGGGCGCGGTGGCGGTCGCGTAGCTGTCGTAGGGCGCGATGTTCGGATGCGCGTTGCCGCTCCTCTGCGGCGTGCGTCCGTTGCCGAAGAAGTTCGGCAGATGCGGATGCAGCAGCGCGACGCCGCAGTCATAGAGCGCGATGTCGACCGATTGGCCCTGGCCGCTTTTTTCGCGCTCCGCGAGCGCGAGCAGGATGCCGGCGAGCGCGTTCAGGCCCGTCACCATGTCGACGATGGGCAGGCCGATGCGCAGCGCGGGCCCGTCGCTTTCGCCGTTCACGCTCATGAGGCCGGCCATCGCCTGGATTACGGCGTCATAGCCGGGCAGGCCGCCGAGCGGGCCGTCCGGGCCAAAGCCGGAGATCGCGCAATGGATCAGGCGCGCAAAGCGCGGCTTGAGATCGCGTTCGTAATCCATGCCCCAGCGCGCGAGCGTGCCGGGCTTGAAGTTCTCGACGAGGACGTCGGCGCCTTCGAGCAACTGCCAGAGAATCGCGCGGCCTTCGTCGCGAGACAGGTCCACGGCGATGCCCTGCTTGTTGCGGTTCACGCCCATGTAGTACCAGGCGGTGTCGTCGAGAAAGGGCGGGCCCCAGCCGCGCGTTTCGTCGCCGTCGGGCGGCTCGAGCTTGATGACCTCGGCGCCATGATCGGCCAGCGCCTGCGTGCAGTACGGGCCGCCCAGCACGCGGCTCAGGTCGATTACGCGCAGTCCATGCAGTGCGCCATTGACCTTTCCCCGCGCAGATGTTTCGGATATCTGATGAATGTTCATCGCGCGGACCTCACTGTGCGGGCAGCAACTGCATCGCATCGGCGAGCGGTAGCGGGAGTTCGTCGACGAGCGCGCGCAGTTGCGCGGCGCTGGCGTCGCGTTCGTCGAGCGCGAGCGGGTCGCGCGGCAGCAGCTTGTGGCGCACGATCAGGTGCGCGAGCGCGAGACGCCGGTAGTCATGCGCGCAGCGCGAAGAAACCTGCGCGGCTTCGCAAGCCATGAAGGCGGCCGTGGCGGCATGATAGAGCGCGCTCGCGGCCTGGCGCACCGATTCGTCGCGGCCGCACTCGGCCACGCTCTCGAGCGCCGTGCCCGCGCGTTCGAAGGCGGCGCGCAGGAGCGCCGCGCTCGCTTCCGGCAGACCGCTTTCCGCAAGCTGTGCGCGCACGTAGCGCGCGAGCGCATCGAGCGCGCCTTCGCGTTTGGCCGCGCGCGCCACGTCGAGCGCGACGATGTTGCTCGTGCCTTCCCAGATCGAACCCAGATGCGCGTCGCGCACGAGGCGCGGGTCGCTCCATTCCTCGATATAACCCACGCCGCCGCGCACTTCCATGGCGTCGCCGGTCACGCGGCGCGCGTCGCGGCACGCGCGGAACTTGACGAGCGGCGTGAGGATGCGCACGCACTTCGCGGCGAGCTCGTCGCCATGGTCGGCGCGCGCGAGCAGCGTGGCGATCTGCATGAACATCGTGCGGGCCTGCTCGGCGGGCAGCATCATCTTGAGCAGCTGGCGCTGCATCAGCGGCATCTCGATCAGCTTGCGGCCGAACGCTTCGCGATGGCGCGCCACGTGCAGCGCCTCGGTGAGCGCGCGGCGCATGAGGCCCGCCGCGCGCACGCCGTTCGACAGGCGGGACATGTTGATCATGTCCGCCATCTGATGAAAGCCGCGGCCCACTTCGCCGATCAGATACGCCTGCGCGCCTTCGAGCACGATCTCGCCGCTCGCCATCGAGCGGCTGCCGAGCTTGTCCTTCAGGCGCACGATGCGATAGCGGTTGCGCGTGCCGTCGGGCAGCGTCTTCGGCAGCAGAAACAGCGCGAGGCCCTTGATGCCCGCAGGCGCATCGTCGGGGCGCGCGAGCACCATCGCGAGATCGGCGTCGGCGTTCGAGCAGAACCACTTGTCGCCGTGCAGGTGCCAGATGTCTGCGCCACTCGCGCCGCGCTCCTTCGTGGCGCGCGTGGCGATGCGCGCGACGTCCGAGCCCGCGGCCTGCTCGGTCATGAACATCGCGCCCTGATAGAGCGTGTCGAAGTCCTGCGAAGCGAGCATCGGCAGATAGCGCGCGATGAGCTCGGGCGAGCCGAAACGGCGCAGCGTGCGCGTGAGCGAGTCGGTCATGCTCACCGGGCAGCACAGGCCGAACTCGGCCTGCACGAACAAATAGGTGAGCGCGTATTTGACGAGCGGCGCGGGCGGGTTCTCGCGATGGCTCATTGCCGCGAGGCCCAGCTCGGCGTACGCGACGCGTTCGAGCGCGACGTAATCGGGGTGCTTCTCGATGCTCTGGATGGGCTCGCCGCGGCGCGTGCGCGGCTTCAGCGTGGGCGGATTGCGGTCGGCGACGAGCGCCAGCGCATCGAGTTCGTCGGAGGCGCGCTGGCCGAGCGCGACGAGCTGGGGCTCGATGGCCGCGTAGGCCGCATCGCCGAGATAGCTGCGCAGCAGCGGGGCCAGAGCGGGGTCGCTCGTGAAGAAGTTGATGCCGCGGCTGTCGGGAATATTGGTCGAGCCGTCGGCCTGCGCGGCGACGGCGGGAAGATCGCTCATCAGGGTGTCTCCAGGGGTTTGTTCGGATCGGCGCGCGCACTGCGCCGTAATGGAAAGCAAGCTTAGGCAGCGCAACGATAACCGTCCAATACAAACGATGTCCTGTACGATAAGCAGCATCTATCGATAAAGGCACCCGGAGACACCGAAATGGAACTCAAGCAATTGCGCTATTTCGTGGCCGTGGCCGAGGAGCTGCATTTCGGCCGCGCGGCGCGGCGGCTCTTCATCTCGCAGCCCGCGCTGAGCTTCGATATCCGCAAGTTCGAAGAGCAGCTGGGCGTGCAACTGCTGGAGCGCACCAACAAGGCCGTCGCGCTCACGAACGCGGGCTACGTGCTGCTCGAAGAGGCGCGGCGGCTGCTCGAACAGGCCGACGAAGTGCGGCGCATCGCGGCGCGCTCGGCGCATGGGCTCGCGGGGCGGCTGCGCATCGGCTTCGTCAACTCGATGCTGTATCGCGGGCTGCCCGAAGCGGTCCGGCGCTTCGAAGCGGATCACCCCGCCGTGGAGGTTGTGATGCGCGAGATGAACACCATCGAGCAGGTCCATGCGCTGCAGCGTTTGCAGATCGATCTGGGCTTCGCGCACTGGGGGCGCTTTCCCGCTGAGGTGCAATCCGAGCCGCTGTTTTCCGAGCCATTTCTGTGCTGTCTGCCGGCGGGGCACCGGTTCGCGCGGCGCAGGCGCATCGAACTCGCCACGCTCGCGCGCGAGCCGTTCATTCTGTTTCCGCGCTCGGTGTCGCCGCATTATCACGATCAGATCATCGCGACTTGCGTGGATGCGGGCTTCAGTCCGCAGATCCGTCACGAGGCGCGCCTGTGGCAGACCGTGGTAACGATGGTGGAGTTCGGCATGGGCATCGCGCTCGTGCCCGCGGCGCTCGGCAACATGGGCGGCGAGCGCGCGGTGTTTCGGCCATTGGCAAGCAATCCTTATGAGTCGCAGGTGCTCCGGCTGGTGCGCACGGGCGAGACCGACGCCATCGTGCAAGGTTTCGCGGGGTATCTGGCAGTGCAGGAGCCGGGCAGCTAGCCCGTGATGGGGGGGGCCTTACGCGCTCACCTGATCGTCGCGCGTCGCGTGCGACGGCGGCGGCAGCGGGCCGCCATCGGCGAGCAGCTGGGTGATGCGCTTCGCGTCGAGCGGCTTGCTGAAACGGTAGCCTTGCGCTTCCACGCAGCCGAGCGCCAGCAGGAACTCCTGCTGCGCGAGCGTCTCGACGCCTTCCGCAATCACCGATAGTTCGAGCGCCTTCGCCAGCGTGACGATCGCTTTCACGATCGCAGCAGTGTCGTTTTCATCGATCCTGTGCACGAACGCCCGGTCGATCTTGATGCGATCGACCGGCAGCGCGCGCAACTGGCTCAGGCTCGAGTAGCCCATGCCGAAATCGTCGATCGCCACGCTGATGCCGACGCGGCGCAACTCATGAAGGCGGCGCACGACAATCTCGGGCTGCTGGATCAGCGCGGTCTCGGTGACCTCGAGTTCGAGCCCGGCTGGATCGATGCCCGTGTCGCGCAAGCTGGCCTGAAACGTTTCGACGATATTCGCGCGCTGCAGCTGCAGCGGCGACAGATTGATCGAGATGCGCCCCGGCGCAATGCCCATGCGCCGCCAGACGGCGGATTGGCGGCATGCCTCGTGCAGCACCCATTCGCCGAGTCTGGCTACGAATCCCGACTTTTCCGCAATCGGCACGAAGTCCGCCGGGGCGATCTCGCCGTAAATCTCGTCGTACCACCGCACGAGCGCTTCCACGCCCACTACGCGGCCGCTGCGCATGTCCACCTGCGGCTGGTAATGGAGCCGCAGCGCGCCGGCTTCGATCGCCTTTCTGAGGCGCGCCGAAAGAATCAGCTTCGCATCGGCGTCCGCGCGCATGTCGGGCCGATAGCGTTCCCAGCAATTGCGGCCGCGATTCTTGGCCGCGTACATCGCCATGTCGGCGCAGGGGATCAGCGTCTGGGCATCGCCCGCATCGGTCGGAAACACGCTGACGCCCACGCTCGCACTCACCACGAGTTCATGCCCGTCGACGAGCACGGGCTGGGCCATCGCCGCGAGCACGGCATCGGGCAGATCGAAGCGCGCCGCGTCGCCCCGCGCGCCGGGCGCCACGATGATGAACTCGTCGCCGCCGTAGCGGCCGACGATGTCGCCAGGCCGGGCGCACGCGCGCAGACGCGCGGCAACCTCCACGAGCAGTTGGTCGCCGACGCTGTGCCCGAGCGCATCGTTGACGGTCTTGAAGGCATCGAGATCGACGAACACCACATGAACCGCAGCGCCGTCGCGGCCCTGGGCGGCGAGCAGCGTCTGCAGTCTTGCGCTGATCGCCGCGCGATTCAGGAGCCCGGTCAGGCTGTCGCATTCGCTCAGCTCGCGCATGCGGCGCGAGCGATCGAGCAGCTTGACCGAGACGTCATGCGTCGTTTTGGCGAAGAGGAGCGGATAAATGAAGATGATGGGCAGCCAGGCCGGCGCGATCTGCCCATTGAAGGGATCAAGGGCGATGCCAAAAATCGCCACGCCGGCTGCAAGCCCCGCCGCGCTGGCGAGCGTCCCGGCGGCGAACAGCGTCCACCCGCCGATCGCCATATTGTCGAGCGAGAACATCAACAGGGTGACGATCGTCGCAACCGGCTCGAAATGCACGGCGGCGACGAGCCAGCCGCCGAACACCGAATCGATGAGCATGTTCCGTCGCTCTTTGCGCGGTGCATCGGCGATAACGGGGCCCACGAGCCGGTGAGCGAAATGCGGCCAGAGCAGGCAGACGGCCAGCACCACGGCAAGGACCCAGGCGGGCGCCTGCTGCAGGCGCAGCAGGAACAGGACGGGTAGCGTGCCCATTGCGTAGCCCAGGGTCCTGAGCACGTAAATGCGCTGCACAAGGCCAATAGTCCAGGCGTTATCGCCCTGGGCGGACGTGAGCACGCGGTCTCCTGAATGGGTTCATATGATTTAACGAAAGAGTAGACCAGATCGGGTGATCGCGCGCAGGTGATCAAAAACGGGGGAGCATCAATGCCCAAATCTCCCCCCAACCTACCCAACCTCCGCCCGAATTCCGGCCTAACCGCAACTGCCGATTTCCCCGCACGCGGTGCAGAAGTCGCAGCCATCGCGCCGGATGACCGCGTTCGCGCCGCACGAACCGCATTTGCGGCCGAGCATCGCGTGCGGCGCGGCGAGCGCCGCATCGGCGGGCAGCGCATTGGGGCCGTCCAGCACCTGGTCGCCCGCGCGGGCTGCGGCATCGGCTTCGTCGATGGCCGCTGATGCCAATGAGGCGTTCGAGAACGCCGCCGCTTCGGCGCGCCGCTGGGCGAGCAGCCGCGACGGCACCTGGCGCCCCTCGGCATCCAGAAAGCCGCGCCGGTGCAGGATTTGCTGGATCGCATAGGCGATCGCCGCGACCTCGGAGTCGTGCCACCGAGGCGTGCGCGTGCCGTCGAGCCGCTGTGTCTGCCCGTAGCGCACCTGGCCGCGGTCCCACGACACCTTGCGCAAGTCCTGCAGATTGCGCGCGACGAAGCCGCCGCGCGCCGCGAGCGAGAGCGAACGCATCGTCGCCGTGATCCATTGCTGCGACTCGTCGCGCTGGCCGACGGGGATGAAGAATTCGATGGGCCGCTCGATCGTCACGGATTCGCCGCCCACCTGGCCCGTCACTTCGAGGAACGAAACGGCCACGTAGAGCGAGACCTTGCCGGTCTGCGTGAGGTATTCGATTTTCTCGATCACGGCGGGCAGCTCGCCCTTGGGCCGATGGTCGATCGCCACGCGCAGCGGGTCGAGCAGGGCGTCGCCCTGGGCGTCGTCGAGCGCGTTGCCGGCGGCGGGCAGCGTTTGCAGCACCGCGCCGAGCGTCTCGTTGGGCCGATAGGTGGCGAGGCCTTTGAGGCCGCGCCGCCAGGCGTCGAGATAGAGGTCTTCGAACGCGTCGAACGGGTAGTCGGCGGGCACGTTCACGGTCTTCGAGATCGACGTGTCCACGAACGGCTGCACGGCCGCCATCATCGCCACGTGTTCCTGCGCGCTCATCTGCAGCGCGCTCACGAAATAGTCGGGCAAGGTGTCGACGTCGCCGCCGAGCTCGCGATAGACGCGCCACGCGTGGTCCTCGACCATGAAGGTTTCGTTGCTGCCGTCGGCCATGCGGCGGGTGCGCTGGTAGGTCCACGAGAACGCGGGCTCGATGCCGTTCGAGACGTTGTCGGAGAACGCGAGGCTCACCGTGCCGGTGGGCGCGATCGAGAGCAGATGGCTGTTGCGGATGCCGTGCGCGCGGATCTCGGCCTGCAGGTCCCCAGGCAGGCGCGAGGCGAAGGTGCCGGGCGCGAGATAGGTGGCGGCATCGAACAGCGGGAACGCCCCGCGCTCGCGCGCGAGCGCCACCGACGCGCGGTAGGCCGCGTCGCGCATGGTGCGGCCCACGCGCGCGCCGAACGCGCAGCCGGCCTCCGAGTTGTAGCGGATGCCGAGCATCACGAGCGTGTCGCCGAGGCCGGTGAAGCCCACGCCGATGCGCCGTTTGGCTGCGGCTTCAGCCTGCTGCTCGGGCAGCGGCCAGAGCGTGACGTCGAGCACATTGTCGAGAAAGCGCACTTGGGTGGCGGTGCGCGCGGCGAGCTCGTCCCAGTCGAAGGCGGGCTGGCCACCGCGCAGTTGCGCGAACGGCTCGCGCACGAAGCGCGTGAGGTCGAGCGGGCCGAGATTGCAGCAGCCGTAGGCGGGCAGGGGCTGCTCGCCGCACGGATTGGTCGCGCGGATGCTTTCGAGCGCACGCAGATTGTTGTCCTCGTTCATGCGCGAGATGAACACCACGCCGGGCTCGGCCATGTCGTAGGTCGAGCGCATGATGGTGTCCCACAGCGCGCGGGCGCGCTTTTCGGCGTAGACCCACAGGCCGTCTTCGCGCTGCTTGAGATCGCCCGCTGCGCGCAGCGCGGGCGAGGGTTCGGCGCGATGCACGAGCGGCCAGATCTCGTCGTTTTCGACGGCGCGCATGAACGCGTCCGTGACCGCCACCGAGACATTGAAGTTGTTCCAGCGGCCCTTCGAATGCTTGGCCTCGATGAACTCGGGCAGGTCGGGGTGATCGCAGTCGAGCACGGCCATCTGCGCGCCGCGCCGCGAGCCCGCGCTCTCCACGGTGCGGCACGAGGCGTCGAACACGTCGATGTAGCTGCACGGCCCGGAAGCGCTCGATCCCGTCGATTTGACGTGCGCGCCGCGCGGGCGGATCGCCGAAAAGTTGTAGCCGACGCCGCCGCCGCGCCGCATGGTTTCGGCGGCTTGCAAGAGCGCCACGTAGATGCCGGGGCGGCCTTCGTCGTCGGTGCCCTGGATGCTGTCGCCCACTGGCTGCACGAAGCAATTGATCAGCGTGGCCTCGATGCCGGCGCCCGCCGCGCTCATGATGCGGCCCGCGCCCAGCGCGCCGTGGCGCAGGTTGTCGACGAAGCGCGCCTCCACTTCGGTACGCAGCGCGGGCGGCTCGGCCTGTGCGACGCCGTGGGCGACGCGGCGGTAGATGTCGTCGGCGCTCTGCTCGTCGCCCTTTGCGTACTTTTCGAGCATCACGTCGAGCGAGAAGGGCTGGACAGGCGGCTTTGAAGCGGGCTTTGGAGCGGGCGTTGAGGCCGACTTGGAGGCGGACTTTGAAACGGACCTTGAAGC
The DNA here is from genome assembly GCF_051125215.1 of Paraburkholderia sp. A3BS-1L. NCBI lineage: Bacteria > Pseudomonadati > Pseudomonadota > Betaproteobacteria > Burkholderiales > Burkholderiaceae > Paraburkholderia > Paraburkholderia sp. A3BS-1L. The sequence goes on from NZ_CP120443.1 coordinate 622,700, forward strand.
GAGCGGAAGCGGGGGCGTGTTTTCTGCCATGGCGGGGCCTCTCGGAGCGCCGCGCCACACGTGGGCGAAAACAAACGATGCGATGGGCGCGCGGCGGTTGCTGGACGGGGCGTCCGCTGCGCATGCTGTGCGCAACCGGCGCCATCTTGTGCAACCTTACCGCAGTGGCGGCCGGGTGTCGCCGGCGCTTACCGCTCTTCGATCAGGTCGCCGAATACTTCTGCCGCGATCATCACCGAAGCATTGAGCGGGGCCGGTCGTTCGGCGGGCTTGAACACGGCGTCGCCGCGGCGGATCTTGCGGCGCGTGACGGCGCAGGTTCCCGAGGTGTGCGCCGAGCGGCGGCGCCAGCGCTGCTCGCCATAGTGGCAGCGGCCGGGTTCGACCCAGCGGATCACGAGCGCGGAATCCGTTTGTTCGAGGATTTCGATGCGTTCACCGTGGATTCCGTCAAGCGCGAGGCACGCGTTCTTTGTCATTGTCGGCTCCGTAAGTGGGTGTGCCCGGACTGTATTCCTGCGCGCTGTCGAGAGCCATTGTGCCCGCGTAGAAACACCGTTGCGGTTACCGAAACAATCCCCCTGCGACACATTGCGAATGACGAAGGAATGCGGGTTTGCGGGCGATCAAGGTTTGACCTGCCGAATTTGTGCAACGCAGTGTTGTACCAGGCGCGACATGACTGTGGCCTGGAGGAGGGAGTGTTCAAACGCTGGAAGGTGGCGCCCATCTGGTCAAACGCGGCCTGTCGCCGCACCTGGGCGTTCGCGTTTTCAGCGTGCCGCGCTTATGCTGGCGGCTCGCGGCGGGAAACATTTGCTGCACCGCACGCGCCGTCTTGCTGAATTTTTATGAGGTTACATGATTCAACGCCCACCCGCTCCGAACTCCGCAAACGAGCAAAAACTCCAGCGCTTCGCGTCCGCCGCGCTGTTCGCCGTGCTCGTCCTGCTCGCGCTGTGGGTCGTGCGCGAATTTTTGCCCGCCGTGGCCTGGGCGAGCGTGGTCGCGATCGCGCTGTGGCCGGCCTATCAAGCCATCGAGCGGCACCGCTGGTTCAAGTGCCGCACGACCTGGATCGCCACGGTGCTCACGGTGGCCATCGCGCTGCTCGTCGTGCTGCCGATCACGGTCACGGCGATCCAGGCGGGGGGCGAGGCCCACGAGCTCTATCTGTGGCTGCGCGCGGCCCAGGAGAACGGTGTGCCGGTGCCCGACTCCGTCGCGCGGCTGCCGATCGGTAGCCATACGGTGAGCGCCTGGTGGCAGGCGAATCTTGCGCAGCCGCTCAAGGATTCGTCCGCGATGAAGAGCCTGCATGGCGATACCCTCGTCTCGTTCGGCCGGCATTTCGGTGCGCGCGCCTTGCATGCGTCGATGACCTTCGGCTTCATGCTCGTCACGCTGTTCGTGATCTTTCAGGCGGGGCCGAGGCTCTCCGGCACCGTGATGCGCGGCGCGCGGCGCGCGTTCGGCGCGGACGGCGCGCAACTGCTTCAGCGCATGGCTTCGGCCGTGCGCTCGACCGTGACGGGACTCGTGGTCGTCGGGCTGGGCGAGGGTGTGCTGCTCGGCTTTGCCTACGTGCTCACCGGCGTGCCGCACGCGGCGCTGCTCGGCACCGTGACCGCCATTGCGGCAATGGTGCCGTTCTGCGCGCCCGTGGTGTTCTGCGGCGCGGCGCTGTGGCTGCTGGTGCAGGGCTCGGTCATCGGCGCCATCGTGCTCGCGGTGTGCGGCTGCGTGGTCGTGTTCGTCGCCGAGCACTTCGTGCGGCCCGTGCTGATCGGCAATTCGACGCGCCTGCCCTTTCTGCTCGTACTGTTCGGCATTCTCGGCGGCGCAACCACGTTCGGGCTGATCGGCATTTTCATCGGCCCGGCGCTCATGACGGTGCTGATGGTGCTGTGGGTGAACTGGGCCGAGTGACGCGGTTGCTTTTGCCCTCGGCTTCTTGAGGCTCGCGCTCAGCGCACGCTCAGTGCACGCAGGCGAGCGCGTACTTGAGCGCGGCGGGCAGCAACTGGCGCCAGACGGGCCAGACGTGGCCGCCATCGACGATGCGCAGCGCAGCCGGATTGCCGGCCTCGCGCAAGCGCGTGTAGAGCAGCGACGACTCGGCCTGGATCACGAGGTCGTCGTCGCCCGAGGCGATGAAGATGGGGATGCGCCAGGGCCGCCCGAAATAGCCGCTCCAGAGCGCGGGATAGTTGAGCGCGTGCCAGACCTGCGAGTCGAACTGATGCTCGCCGAAGACCCCCACGCGCCGCGCCGACGATGAGCGCGGCGGCTCGCCCGAGTAGATCGCCGGCGAGAGCAGCAGCGTGCCGCAGAACATTTCCGGGTGTTCGAGCGTGTAGCGCAGCGCGCCGAATCCGCCCATCGAGACGCCGCCGATTGCCCTGCCGTCGCGCTGGTTCTCGACGGCGAAGTGCGATTCGATCTCCGAAATCAGATCGGCGAAAAAGGCCGTCTCCATCTTTTCCTTGCGGTCGACATACCAGTCGGTGCCGCCTTGCGGCATCACGATCACGACTGGTGGAATCTCGTGGCGCGCAATTAGCGTGTCGGCGGTGTTTTGCAGGCCGCCTTGGGTGACCCAGTCCATCGCGTCGCCGTTGTTGCCGTGCAGCAGGTAGAGCACCGGATAGCGTGCGGCGTCGGTGCGATAGCCGGTGGGCAGATAGACCGCGTAAGGCCAGTCGCGCCCGAGCGCCGTCGCGTGGAAGCTGTGCATGGCGACCGTGCCGGCCGTGGCGCGCCCGGCGAACGGGACGAGCGCCGCGAAGGTCGCGAAGGCCATGAGGATCACGAGCGCCGCGCGGAGCAGCGCCACGCGCGCCGCGGCGAAAGACGGTGCGAAAGACGGTGCGAAAGACGGTGCGAAAGACGGTGCAAAGTCCGCGGTGCGGGGAGGTCTGCGCATGGCAGGCGTGGCCGATGAGGAAGGCGCGTCAGCGGCGCGCGGGCCCATCATGCTAGCAGCGGCCCGTGCGCGCCGGAAGCGCGGCGGCGCTTTTCAGGCCGACCCTTCTTCAGGCCGACACCCTCGCGCGCGAGGGCAGCAGGCGCTTGAGCGGATCGGATGCGCGCGCAACCAGCAGCAGCGAGGTCAATGCGATGGCGTCGGCGGCGAGGCCGAGCGGCACGTTCAGATAGCCGTCGGTGTACCAGTAGAGGACCGAGTCCACCGTCAGCGAGATGACCGCGCCGGCCACGAACGACAGCATCCCCTTGCGGCCTACGAGTCCCACCCACGGCAGCGCGGCGGCGAGCTTCTTCGCCCAGCCGAGCCGGATCATGTGCGCGGTGAGCCACGCGATGCCGAAGAAGTTGACGGCGCGAAACCACGCGAGATTGCGCTTGTAGTCGCTGTCGAGCGTGGTGTCGCCCAGATGCAGGCGGTAGATGGCGGCGGCCACGACAACGGCGAGCGCGAGCGCGGTGACGAAAGCACCGAGCCTGCGCTGCGCGGTGACGCTCTGGAACACCGGCTGCGCCTGGGCAATCACGCCGGCCACGAACATCAATTGCCAGCCGAACGGATTGAAGTCCCAGCTCATGTCGGCCACGTGCGGCAGCCACGGCGTGAGATACGGGCCGATGGCCCACAGCGCGAAGCTGATAGCGGCCAGCAGCCACGGGCGCGTGCGCGCGAGCGGCAGGGCCAGCGGCGCGGCCAGCGCGAAGCACGCGTACATCGGCAGCACGCCCGCGAGATACGGCTGGCGGCGCAGCAGCACGATATCGCGCAGTGCGGCGGCGGGGGCGAGCGTGAGATCGTCGAGATCGGTGGTGGCGAGGTTCGGCGCGTCGACGTTGCAGGCGACCATGATCGCGGTCACGAGCAGCATGAGCAGCGCGGTGACCACGAAGGCGCGGTAGATCTCGAACGCGCGCTTGATGAAGCGCTGGCGCGCGGCGGCCTCGGTGCGGCGCGCGCAAAGCGCGGCCCACGCGGTGGCCGTGGCGAAGCCGCCCAGGAACACGAACACTTCGGCGGCATCGCACAGCGCGTAAGCATGCAGCGTGACGCGCGAGAGGATGCTGCCGCCGATGTGATCGACGACGATGATCAGCAGGACAAGGCCACGAAAGAAGTCGAGCTCGACGAGACGTTTGGGTGACTGTGACATGGATCGGGCGTCAGCCGGCTGTGGCGCGCCATGTGGGGCTAGGTCGGCCGGGGAGGGCGCGCACGGCCGACCTGGCGCATGCAAAAAGGTCGCTGCAGTGGCGGGCCGCCTCCCGCACGAAGCCGGAGGGGCGCGAAAAGTCAAAAGCCCCCGCGAATGCACAACGGAGGCCCCAGGAATGACCTGAATTGACGCGTCAAGGTTCCCATGCTTCGGGTTATCCGCTTGACGGGGGCAATACTACATGAGTTTCAAACGGCTTTCAGGAGACTCGGCTACTTAAGTTCTGGTTCAGCCTGCCGATATGTCGGATGAGCGCTCGATCTGACTCTATTTCAGTGCGCGCGGGACGAGAACATTCTTCGTATTTTTAAGATTTGTATCAGAGTGTTGTTGCCTACCGGATATATGTGAAATGCGTTTTACAATGCCAGACGGTTTTTAAGATGGATTCGGAGCTGCTGTCATGGAATTTGCGCGACGGTAGCGGATTTTGTCATGTAAAGCCCGCAATTTGAACGCGGATGGGGCCGGGCCGGCGCATGCGACTGGCCGGAGAGCGGAAGGGAGCGCGTTTCGACGCTGCAGACCTGCTCGGGCGCCCGAGTGGCGTTCCGTTGCGATGAGCGGCTTTGCATGGGACAGGAGAGCAACAACCATGTTCGACGATCGTTCCGGGCAAGGCGCCAACGGTCTGGCGCGCCGTCTCTGGCAATGTCTCGCAGGCTTCGGTCTCGCGGCATTGCTGGGCGCTTGCGCAAACGTTGACCAGCAACCGGCGCAGCCGCAGCCGCAGCCCGATCAGTCGGCTGCCGCGAGCGCCGCATCGGATGCGGCCGCCACCGCCGCGAAAGCGTCGGCGAGCCAGCTGCAAGCAGCCGCGCCTGTCACGCGCGTGGTCACCAAGACCACGTGGATACGTGTGCGCCGCGGCGACTCGCTGCTCGGGATCGCGGCGAGCCACAAGGTTGCGGTCAAGGACATCGCGGCATGGAACGGCATCAAGCCCACCAGCCACGTGCGGATCGGCCAGTCGCTCAAGCTGGTCTCTAAGCAGACGATCACGGTGCAAGCCGCGGCGCCCGCGCAATCCGGCGGCGCAGCAAGCAAGGGAAGCAGCGCGGCAGCAGATTCGGCGGCAAGCTCGACGACGAGCGCCGAGGACAGCCGCCAGGTCGCGGCCGAAGTCAAGCGCCATGCCCGCAGCGTGGCGCTGGTGTGGCCCGCTAAGGGCAAGGTGGTGGAGCCGTTCGAGCCGGGCACGACGCGCGGCATCGAGATCGCAGGCAAGGCCGGCGACCCGGTGATCGCCGCCGCCGACGGCAAGGTCATGTATGCGGGCACGGGCCTGAACGAATACGGCAGCCTGATCATCGTCCAGCACAACAAGGACTTCCTGACGGCTTATTCGCACAACCGGCGCCTGCTCGTGAGGACGGGAGACATGGTCCACCAGGGCCAGCAGATCGCGGAGATGGGCAGCGAGAACAACGACCGCGTGGCGGTGATGTTCGAGGTGCGCCGCGACGGCAAGCCGGTCGACCCGATACCGTATCTGCCCGCTCCGCAGAGCTGAGCGCGCCGTTTCGGAGCGCGGCGCAAGGGCGTCGCGTCCGATTGCCGGACAGCTTCGCTTGCTCGATCAGATAGAGCCAACACATTGCCATAAAGCAAAAAACGTCCTGACGCATCGCCGCGTCAGGACGTTTTTTCAATCAGCGCAAACCGCGCGCTGCTGAAAACCGCGTCTCAAAACGCATCTCCCGGCACCCGCACCGACCCTTCCATCAGCACGCGCGCGCTGCGGCTCATGATGGCTTTCTTGACCACCCACTCGCCGTTTTCCTCGTGCGCCTCGGCGCCCACGCGCAGCGTGCCCGACGGATGGCCGAAGCGCACCGCTTTGCGCTCGCCGCCGCCCGCCGCGAGATTCACGAGCGTGCCCGGAATGGCCGCCGCCGTGCCGATCGCCACCGCCGCCGTGCCCATCATGGCGTGATGGAGCTTGCCCATCGACATCGCGCGCACCAGCAGATCGACGTCGCCGGCTTCCACGCGCTTGCCGCTCGAAGCCGCATAGCCCTGCGGCTTCGCCACGAAGGCAATCTTCGGGGTGTGCTGGCGCGTGGCGATCTCGTCGAGGTCCTTGATGAGGCCCATGCGCAGCGCGCCGTGCGCGCGGATGGTCTCGAACTTCCTCAGCGCTTCGGCGTCGCCGTTGATGGCGTCCTGCAGTTCCGTGCCCGTATAGCCGATGGCTTCGGCGTTCACGAAGATCGTCGGAATGCCGGCGTTGATCATGGTGGCCTTGAGCGTGCCGACGCCCGGCACTTCGAGGTCGTCCACGAGTTGGCCGGTGGGGAACATCGCGCCGCTCGCGCCTTCTTCTTCGGCGGCGGGGTCGAGGAACTCGAGCTGCACTTCGGCGGCGGGGAAGGTCACGCCGTCGAGCTCGAAGTCGCCGGTTTCCTGCACCTCGCCGTCCGTGATGGGTACATGCGCGACGATGGTCTTGCCGATATTGGCCTGCCAGATGCGCACGGTGGCGGTGCCATTGGCGGGAATGCGGCTCGGGTCGACAAGCCCGCCGCTGATCGCGAACGGACCGACCGCGGCCGAGAGATTGCCGCAGTTGCCGCTCCAGTCGACGAAGGCGCGGTCGATGGCGACCTGGCCGAACAGATAGTCGACGTCATGGTCGGGCCGGCTGCTTTTGGCGACGATCACGGTCTTGCTGGTGCTGGAGGTGGCGCCGCCCATGCCGTCGATCTGCTTGCCGTAGGGGTCGGGGCTGCCGATCACGCGCATGAGCAGCTTGTCGCGCGCCTCGCCGGGTTGCTGCGCGGCTTCGGGCAGATCCTGGAGGCGGAAAAACACGCCTTTACTGGTGCCGCCGCGAATGTAGGTGGCGGGAATGCGGATCTGGGGTTTATGTCCCATGGAAAAAATCCTGTATCGATGAAGTTACGCGATCTCCCCTCTCCCTTGAGGGAGAGGGGCCGGGGGAGAGGGGGAAGTGTTCTTGCCGAGCGCGCCAAGAATTGCCTCCAGCACCGCTTCGGTGTTCAGCAATATCTCGTCGTTCCAGAAACGCAGCACCGTAAAGCTTTGGCGCTTCAACCACGCGTCACGCACCGCATCGTTGGCGTTGTCGTTGTGCTGGCCGCCATCGGCTTCGACGATCAAGCGCGCACCGAAATGCACGAAGTCCACGATATACGGACCGATGGGTTGCTGGCGGCGGAATTTCTGACCGTGCAGGCGATGCGCGCGGAGGTGGCGCCAGTGCAGCCGTTCCGCGTCGGTCATGGTTTGGCGCAGGGCTCTGGCTCGTTGGGTCTGATTCATCGCGTTTCCCTTTCCCCTCTCCCCAGCCCCTCTCCCCCAGGGGGAGAGGGGCTATCGCCGGTTACGCCGCCTGGGAGGACTCCAGGAAGTCTTGTGCGAAGCGCTGCAGTACGCCGCCCGCTTCGTAGATCGAGACTTCCTCCGCCGTGTCCAGGCGGCACGTGACCGGCACTTCCACGCGCTCGCCGTTCTTGCGCTGGATCACGAGCGTGAGGTCGGCGCGCGGCGTGCGCTCGCCAATCACGTCATACGTCTCCGTGCCGTCGATGCCCAGCGTCGTGCGGTTCGTGCCCGCCTTGAACTCCAGCGGCAGGACGCCCATGCCGATCAGGTTCGTGCGGTGAATGCGCTCGAAGCCCTCCGCAACGATCACTTCCACGCCCGCAAGACGCACGCCCTTGGCCGCCCAGTCGCGCGACGAGCCCTGGCCGTAGTCCGCACCCGCCACGATGATGAGCGGCTGTTTGCGTTCCATGTAGGTCTCGATGGCTTCCCACATGCGCGTGACCTTGCCTTCCGGCTCGATGCGCGCGAGCGAGCCCTTCTTCACGGCGCCGTCCACCACGGCCATCTCGTTGATGAGCGTGGGGTTCGCAAAGGTTGCGCGCTGCGCCGTGAGGTGGTCGCCGCGGTGCGTAGCGTACGAGTTGAAGTCCTCTTCGGGCAGGCCCATTTTCGCGAGGTATTCGCCCGCTGCGCTGTTCGCCAGGATCGCGTTCGAGGGCGAGAGGTGGTCGGTCGTGATGTTGTCGCCAAGCACGGCGAGCGGGCGCAGGCCCTTCAACGTGCGCTCGCCCGCAAGCGCGCCTTCCCAGTACGGCGGACGGCGGATGTACGTGCTTTGCGCGCGCCAGTCGTAGAGCGGGTCGGTGGTCTCGCCGCTGGCGGCCGTGACCGCGAACATCGGTTCGTACACCTTGCGGAACTGCTCGGGCTTCACACTTTGCGCGACGATGGCGTCGATTTCCTCGTCGCTCGGCCAGATGTCCTTCAGGTACACCGGCTTGCCGTTCTGGTCCGTGCCCAGCGAATCCTGCTCGATGTCGAAGCGGATCGTGCCGGCAATCGCATACGCGACCACGAGCGGCGGCGAGGCAAGGAACGCCTGCTTCGCATACGGATGGATGCGGCCGTCGAAGTTGCGGTTGCCCGAGAGCACGGCGGTTGCGTACAGGTCGCGGTCGATGATCTCCTGCTGGATCTTCGGATCGAGCGCGCCAGACATGCCGTTACACGTCGTGCACGCGAACGCCACGATGCCGAAGCCCAGCTTTTCGAGTTCGGGCAGCAGCTTCGCGTCTTCCAGATACAGCTCGACCGCCTTCGATCCCGGCGCGAGCGAACTCTTCACCCACGGCTTGCGCGTGAGGCCGCGCGCGTTCGCGTTGCGCGCGAGCAGCGCGGCGGCGATCACGTTGCGCGGGTTGCTGGTGTTCGTGCAGCTCGTGATGGCGGCGATGATCACCGCGCCGTCGGGCATCTGCCCCGGCGTTTCTTCCCACTTGCCCGCGATGCCGCGCTCGGCCAGTGCCGAGGTGGGCAGGCGCTTGTGCGGGTTCGACGGGCCGGCCATGTTGCGCACCACGCTCGACAGATCGAACGTCAGCGTGCGCTCGTACTGCGCATTGGCGAGCGTGTCGGCCCACAGGCCGCCGGTCTTGGCATACGTTTCGACCAGCTTGATCTGCTCTTCCTCGCGGCCCGTGAGGCGCAGATAGTCGAGCGTCTGGTCGTCGATGAAGAACATCGCGGCCGTGGCGCCGTACTCGGGCGCCATGTTCGAGATGGTCGCGCGGTCGCCGAGCGTGAGGCTCGACGCGCCGGCGCCACGGAACTCCAGATATGCGCCCACGACTTTTTCCTTGCGCAGGAACTCGGTGAGGGCGAGCACGATGTCGGTGGCGGTGATGCCGGGCTGGCGCTTGCCCGTGAGCTCCACGCCGACGATGTCGGGCAGGCGCATCCACGAGGCGCGGCCGAGCATGACGTTCTCGGCTTCCAGACCGCCCACGCCGATGGCGATCACGCCGAGCGCGTCCACGTGCGGCGTGTGGCTGTCCGTGCCCACGCAGGTGTCGGGGAACGCCACGCCGTCGCGCGCCTGGATCACCGGCGACATCTTCTCCAGATTGATCTGGTGCATGATGCCGTTGCCCGGCGGAATCACGTCGACGTTCTTGAACGCTTTCTTCGTCCAGTTGATGAAGTCGAAGCGGTCCTCGTTACGGCGGTCTTCGATCGCGCGGTTCTTCTTGAACGCGTCCGGGTCGAAGCCGCCGCATTCGACGGCGAGCGAGTGGTCGACGATCAGCTGCACCGGCACGACCGGGTTCACCTTGGCGGGGTCGCCGCCCTGGTCGGCGATGGCGTCGCGCAGGCCGGCGAGATCGACGAGCGCGGTCTGGCCGAGGATGTCGTGGCACACGACGCGCGCGGGGAACCACGGAAAGTCGAGGTCGCGCTTGCGCTCGATGAGCTGCTTGAGCGAGTCGGTGAGCGTGGCCGGGTCGCAGCGGCGCACGAGGTTTTCGGCGAGCACGCGCGAGGTGTAGGGCAACGTGCTCCATGCGCCGGGCTGGATGGCCTCGACGGCTTCGCGCGCGTCGAAGTAATCGAGCCGGGTGCCGGGTAGGGGCTTGCGGTAGGCGGTATTCACGGCTGTGGGGACCAATGGTGTAGTGGGGTTGCGGCGGGCACGCGCGCCGTAAGCGATGTGCTCACTCTACGCGCACGTGCCGCCGTCTCCCAGCCTGCCAAACGGCATAGTCCGTCCGGCAGGCTGGCGTGCCTCGATCAGCGCTTGCCGATCGGCGTGAACTTCAGATTCTCCGGACCCGTGTAATTGGCGCTCGGGCGGATGATCTTGTTGTCGATGCGCTGCTCGATGATGTGCGCGCTCCAGCCGGCCGTGCGCGAGATCACGAACAGCGGCGTGAACATCGCCGTCGGCACGCCCATCATGTGGTACGAAACCGCGCTGAACCAGTCGAGGTTCGGGAACATCTTCTTGATTTCCCACATCGTCGATTCGAGGCGCTCGGCGATGTCGAACAGCTTCAGGTTCGACTGCTCCTTCGAGAGCTTCTTCGCGACTTCCTTGATCACCTTGTTGCGCGGGTCCGAGATCGTGTAGACCGGGTGGCCGAAGCCGATCACGACTTCCTTCGCTTCCACGCGGCGGCGGATGTCGGCTTCCGCCTGATCCGGCGTGTCGTAGCGCGACTGGATCTCGAACGCGACTTCATTGGCGCCGCCATGCTTCGGGCCGCGCAGCGCGCCGATCGCGCCGGTGATGGCCGAGTACATGTCCGAGCCCGTGCCGGCGATCACGCGGCCCGTGAAGGTCGAGGCGTTGAACTCGTGCTCCGCGTACAGGTTCAGCGAGACATGCATCGCGTCGACCCACGACTTCGACGGCTCGCGGCCGTGCAGCAGGTGCAGGAAGTGGCCGCCGATCGAGTCGTCGTCGGTTTCCACTTCGATGCGCTTGCCGTTGTGCGAGTAGTGATACCAGTACAGCAGCATCGAGCCGAGCGAGGCCATCAGGCGGTCGGCGATGTCGCGCGCGCCGGGCAGGTTGTGGTCGTCCTTCTCCGGCAGCACGGTGCCGAGCATCGAGACGCCCGTGCGCATCACGTCCATCGGGTGCGCCGAAGCCGGCACCCATTCGAGCGCCGCCTTCACGTTCGCGGGCAGGCCGCGCAGCGCCTTGAGCTTGGTCTTGTAGGCAGCGAGCTCGGCGGTGTTCGGCAGCTTGCCGTGCACGAGCAGGTATGCGACTTCTTCGAATTCGCACGCGGTGGCGAGATCGAGAATGTCGTAGCCGCGGTAGTGCAGGTCGTTGCCGGTGCGGCCCACGGTGCACAGCGCGGTGTTGCCCGCGGTCACGCCGGACAGCGCGACGGACTTCTTCGGCTTGAAGGCGCCTGCGGCTTGCGTGGTGTTGTCGGTTTCGCTCATGGTGTCGTCCTTCCTCTCTCTAATCTGGGCAGATAGTTGAATGCTTGTGCGGCGTTACTTCTTCGCGGCGAAGAGCGCGTCGAGCTTGTCCTCATACGCGTGATAGCCGAGGTACTTGTAAAGGTCCTCGCGCGTTTGCATCGTCGAAACGGCGGCCTTTTGCGTGCCGTCGCGCTTGACCGTCTCATAGAAGTTCAGCGCCGCCGCGTTCATTGCGCGGTACGCGCCGCAGCAGTAGAGCGCGATGTCCACGTTGGCGCTCTTCAGTTCTTCGGTCGTGAAGAACGGCGTCGAGCCGAATTCGGTCAAGTTCGCGAGAATCGGCACCTTCACGGCCGCGCGGAAACGGCGGTAGTCGTCGAGCGTCTTCATGGCTTCGGGGAAGATCATGTCGGCGCCCGCTTCCACGTAGGCGACCGCGCGCTCGATGGCGGCGTCGATGCCTTCCGCGGCTGCTGCATCGGTGCGGGCCATGATCACGAAGCCATCGTCGGTGCGCGCGTCCACGGCGGCCTTCACGCGGTCCACCATTTCGTCGGTCGAGACGACTTCCTTGCCCGGGCGATGGCCGCAGCGCTTCTGGCCCACCTGGTCTTCGAGGTGCACGGCGGCGACGCCCGCCTTGATGAACGACTTGATCGTGCGCGCGATGTTGAAGGCGCCGCCCCAGCCGGTGTCGATGTCGACCATCAGCGGGATGTCGACGGCGTCGGTGATGCGGCGCGCGTCGATCAGGACGTCGTCCATCGTGCTGATGCCGAGATCCGGCACGCCGAGCGAGTTGGCGGCCACGCCGCCGCCCGAGAGGTACACCGCCTTGAAGCCGGTCTGCTCGGCGAGCTTGGCGGCATAGGCGGTGATGGCGCCCACGACCTGCAGCGGTTGTTCGGTGGCTACGGCCGCGCGGAATTTCGCGCCGGCGCTTGCGGGGGATTTGCTGTTCATGTGTGCGAGTCTCCAAAGGAACGGGGCTCATACTGCAGATACCGTGCCAGCTCTGACCAACGCCGCTAATGCGTTGATTTTTCGCCTGATCGCGCCGAGGCCGCCTTGCGCCCCAATTTCCTGCATGAAATTGTGATTTCAAATTTGAAATCATCGCGCGATAATGAAATTTCGAGCCGATGATGAACCGCCGCCCCATGAATCGCTTTCCCACTGCTTCCGAATTTCGCCCGCGCGTCTGGGCGATGGGCATCAGCCGTCTGCGCGACCTGTTCCGCGACATCGCCGGCGAATACGAGGGGCTGGCCGACCTGCGCGTGGTCCCGCGCGGCTTCGAGGAAGCCGCGGCCGAAATCGCGGCGGCCGCGCCCCATCAGCGGCCCGACGTGGTCGTGGCGGCGGGCTCGAACGGCACCTGGCTGAAGGCGCGCATCGACTTGCCCGTGGTGCTCGTGCAGCCCACCGGCTTCGACGTGATGCAGGCGCTCGCGCGCGCGCGCCGCGAGGCCGACCTCGTCGCGCTCGTGACTTATGGCGAGACGCCAGCCGAAGTACGGCGCTTCGCGAGCGCCTACGGCCTCGATGTGGTGTTCGCGTCCTACCGCACCGTGCAGGACGCCGAGGCTTGCGTGCTGGACCTGCGCGACCGGGGCGTGGGCGCGGTGGTGGGGCCGGGTCATGTGAACGACCTTGCGGCGCGGCTCGGGCTCGTGCCGTTTTTCGTCTACTCGCGCTCCTCGGTGCGGCTCGCCTTCGACAACGCGCTCGAAGTCGTGCAGGCCACGTGGCGCGAAACGCAGCGGCGTCAGCGCCTCGACAGCGTGCTCCAGCATCTGCGCGACGGCGTGGTGGCGCTCGACGCGAACGGGCGCGTGGAGGCGATCAACCAGCGCCTTGCCGCCGTGCTCGGCGTCGACCCGGCGGCGGCGGCGGGCCGCTCGCTCGAAGAGCTCGCACCCGACATCGCCTTCACGCTGCCCGACGCCGACGGCGAATCGCTCGAAACCGTGCGCGGCGTGAGCTATGTCGTGCATCGCGGGCCGCTCGTCGACAATGGCGTGGCCTCGGGCGCGGTGCTCACGTTCCAGGAATCGCGCGCGGTGGAGCGGCTCGACCGCACCTTGCGTTCGCGCCAGCGCACCCAGCAATTCGTGGCGCGCTACCGGCTCGGCGACCTGAGCGGCGCGACGCCGGGCATCGCGCGCGTGCGCGAGCTCGCGCAGCGCTACTCGCGCTCGGACGCTACCGTGCTGATCCGCGGCGAAAGCGGCACCGGCAAGGAGATGGTGGCGCAAGGCATCCACCGCGAGAGTGCGCGGCGCGATTTCCCGTTCGTGGCGATCAACTGCGGCGCGTTTCCCGAAGCGCTGCTGGAGAGCGAGTTGTTCGGCTACGAGGAAGGCGCGTTCACGGGCGCGCGGCGCGGCGGCAAGGTCGGGCTGATCGAGGCCGCGCATCGCGGCACGCTCTTTCTCGACGAAATCGGCGAGATGCCGCTGCCGCTGCAAAGCCGTCTGCTGCGGGTGCTGCAGGAGCGCGAGGTGGTGCGCCTCGGCGCAACCGAACCCACGCGCGTGGACGTGCGCGTGGTGGCGGCCACGCACCGCGGGCTCACCGAGCAGATCGACTCGGGCGAATTCCGCGCGGATCTGTTCTATCGGCTGAATATTCTGAATCTGGCGATTCCGCCGCTGCGCGAGCGCGGCGCGGACATCGTGCCGCTCGCCGCCGAGTTGCTGCAGCAGTCGGCGCGCCGCGAGCCGCGCGTGGCGCTGCGCATCCGCAACCAGGACGACGCGGCGCGCGCGCTCGCGCCCGTCGGCGACGCGCTTGCGCGTCATGCGTGGCCAGGCAACGTGCGCGAATTGCAGAACGTGGTGGAGCGGATGGTGGTGGAGCTGGCCGATTCTGACGTGGACGTGCTCACGCCCGAGGTGCTGCGCTCGATCGCGCCCGAGGTGTTCGAGCTGCGCGGCGGCGCAGCGCGAGGAATGTCCATGCCGGGCGCAGCGGCGTTGCACGATGCACGGGCCGTGCAGGATGCGACGGCCGCTCCGGTCGATATGCCAGCCGGTCCGGCCGGTCAGCCGCTCACCTTGCGCGAGCGCAGCCTGCACGTGGAAGCCGACGAGATTCGCGCAGCGCTCGAAGCGCATGGCGGCGACCGCGACCGCGTGTGCGCGCAGCTTGGCATCAGCAAGACGACGCTCTGGCGGCGCCTGAACGCCGCGAAGGCCAAACCGGGCGCGAATCACGCAGGCGGAGGAAATGGAGAGGGTGTGCGGCGCAAAGCGGCGCGCGAGTCCTGACGTGGGAGGGCGTGCGAGGGCGTGCGAGGACGCGCCGCCGCCCTCGTCGCGCGCTCAGTTCTTGATGCCGTTGAGCAGCTTCGCAACCCCGCCGTGCAGGTGCAGCACCTCGGGGCTCTTTTGCAGGAGCGCCTGATAGCGCTCGAAAAACTCCACCGACTCCTCGCCTGCGAAGAGCCCAGCCACGCCTTCGGCGGCGCCCACGCGGTCTTCAGACTTGGCGTCCTTGGCGTCGAGCGTTTCGTCGACGTTCGCAATCACCGTCGAGAGCGGCATCAGCCAGCGGAACTCCGGCCCGTTGATCAACACTTGCAGGAAGGCCGCCGGCGGCGTCGGCCCGAACTCGCGTTCATATACGGCGCGCTCGTGGTCGAGGATCGCCTTGTGCAGCGTGAGGAGCGGCTTGCGGATCTCGGAGAGGAACTGGATTGCGCGGGCTTCGTCCATCGTGGCGGCTCCTGGAGTGGGTTCGACATCGCGCGGCGCGCAAGGCGCGCGCCCATGGCGACGATGGTAGCGCAACAGGGCAGCGCGCGTGACACCGATGCGGTGTGATCGAAGCCAGGCGGGTGGGCGCGCCCGGGAGCGCGGCGCTACACTCGGCCGGTTCCCGCACGGCCGCGATCGCGCCCCTGGATCGATCGACGGCAATCGGCCATTCCCGCATCGGAGGCGCAGGCCATGTCGACCGTAGCCAGCAAATTCACCCGCAACGCCAGCACGCCATCCGGCGACGCGCATGTCGCGCTGCCCATCGTGCCGCTGCGCCGCGAGGACCTGCCCATCGACACGGTCGAGCTTGCGCGCTTCATGGTCGGCAAGTATCTCGTTCGCGACTCCGACGAGGGGCGCATCGCGGGCCGCCTCGTCGAAGTGGAAGCCTACCCGCTCGGCGATTCAACGAGCCACGCCTTCATTGGGCGGCGCGCCTGGAACGCGTCGATGTTCCTTGCGCGCGGGCATGCGTATATCCGGCTCACTTACGGCAGCGCCTACATGCTCAACATGTCGAGCGAAGCCGAGGAGGTGGGCGCGGGCGTGCTGTTTCGCGCCGTGGAGCCGCTCGAAGGACTGGCGGCGATGACGCACCGCCGCCGCGGCGCGCCGCTGCGCGACCTCGCGCGCGGACCCGGGCGGCTTACGCAGGCTTATGGCGTCGGCCAGTCGTTCGACGGCTTCGATCTTTGCAGCGGGCAAGGGCTGTGGATTGGGCGGCTGGACGCGACGATGCAAAACGGAGCGGAGCAAGCGCTGGAGAGCGCCACGGGCGTGACGACTCGCATCGGCTTGTCGCGCGAGACCCATCGGCTACTGCGTTTTTACGAGGTGGGCAACCCGTTTGTCAGCGGTCCGCGCAAGCTGCTGGGGGAGGGCGTTTGAAGCCGATTCATTGCATATTGCATTGTTGCCAGGTACGGAATTGTATTTTAGAGAAATAGGTATTTGCCCTTATCTCTTGTCTTAATAAACTTGAAATCGTTGGCTCGCGGCAAGGCGCTGCCGGCCGGCGCAGAACAAGCTATGGAGGTAAGTGATCATGAAGACCCGTACTCTGATTCAAGCCGCGGTTGTCGCCGCCCTCGTTGCCGCTCCGGCGCTGTCGTTCGCGCAGGATTCGAGCAGCGCCCCCAAGTCCCGCGCCGAAGTGCGCCAGGAACTGATCCAGATCGAGCAGGCCGGCTATAACCCGGCGACGGCTAACGACTCGATGTATCCGCAAGACATCCAGGCCGCCGAAGCGCGCGTGTCGCAACAACAGGGCATGGCCCAGGCGCAATTGCCGGTAGCCGACACCGGCTACGGCGGCGCGCCGATGGGCACGATGCAGTCGGGCCAGCCCGCGCCGCGCGTGGCGCCGTCGCCGGCCCAGTCGACCTATTTCGGTAACTGATTCAGGCGCTCAGACGCCGCGCGCAGGCCGGCCAGACGGGTGGCGCCCGCCTGGCCGGCTCGCTTGCCGGTTTGCAAGCGAGCGCCCGATTTTTCATGCGTGTAACCTCCGCCGCCGCAAGGCGGCTTCGCCCAACCCGCTCGGGATTGGGCGTTTTTTGCTGGCTGCCGCATGCGGGTATTTCGACGGGAGCGGGCCGTCACGTGCCCGCGCCGCCCGTGATGTAGTGCTCCAGTTGCGAGATTGTGAACTGCTGCTCGGCGATGATTTCCTTCACGAGGTCGCCGATCGACACCATGCCCACGAGCTTGCCCTCGGCCATGACAGGAAGGTGGCGCATGCGCCGCTCGGTCATGAGCGCCATGCAGTCGTAGGTGGTCTGGTCGAGCTGAACGAAGCGCACGTGCGGACTCATGATGTCGCGCACAGGGGTCGTTTTGGACGAGCGGTCCATCAGCACGATCTTGCGCGCATAGTCGCGCTCGGTCACGATGCCGACGATCGCGTCGCCGTCGGTGACCACCAGTGCGCCGATCTGCTTTTCGGCCATCAGGCGGATGGCGTTGAACACGGAATCGCTGGCGGCAATCGTATGGACCACCTGTTCCGGCTTGGATTTGAGTACTTGGGCAACGCTCGTCATAGGGCGACTCCTGTTCGTCCTTCGTGTGGTTCGGACATTGCGTGGTGTGGCGCGAGCGGGGTATGCGCTGCCCGCGACCGTTCAGTGAGCCATGATGCAGTAAGCCATGAAAGCCATACCAGTATAGGCCGATGGGCTGGCGCGCGGCACCAGGATATGCGTCCGATTATGGGGCCGATGACACACAGCGAGGGGGCGGGCGGGGCGGATCGGGACAAATGGCGGTACACTCCGGTTCCAAACTTCAATCCGGCCATGGGCCGGTTTATGCCAGCGATTTGTACCAGATCATGTCTACGCCCCACGAGCCGTCCTGCGCGGATGGTGATAACGCCAACGAATGCGTCGTGCTTGACGCGGTCGCCACGCTGCCTACCCGTTACGGCACGTTCGAATCTTATGTTTATCGGGTCAAGGACGGCGGCGCCGAGCACGTTGCGCTCGTAATGGGCGACGTGGGCGGCGGCGAGCCCGTGCTCGCGCGCCTGCACTCCGAATGCCTGACCGGCGATGTGTTCGGCTCGTACCGATGCGACTGCGGCGAGCAGCTCGACCTCGCGCTGCGCTATATCGCGGCCGAGGGGCGCGGCGTGCTGCTGTATTTGCGCGGCCATGAAGGCCGGGGCATCGGCCTGTCGAACAAGATCCGCGCTTATCAGCTGCAGCAGCAGGGCCGCGACACCGTCGAGGCGAATCTCGACCTCGGCCTGCCCGATGATGCGCGCGAATACGATTCGGCAGCGGCAATCCTGCGCCTCCTGAAGGTTACGTCAGTGCGGCTGATGAGCAATAACCCCAAAAAGTTCGACACGCTTTCGAAGCACGGCATTCCCGTGATCGAGCGCGTTGCGCTGGCGATCCCGATGCGCGAGGAAAACGAACGCTATATCCGCACCAAGCAGATCAAGTTCGGGCATTACTTCGAAGAGAATGAGTAGGGGAAAATTCAGCAATGTCCGGAGAGGTCCGGGGTGATTCGATAAGTGCTGTAACGGCATGAATTAAAAGAAAAATTTTCGATTTCGTTGCCCTTGAATTGCTGCATTGACGCTTATCGCCGTGCGCCTAAACTTGCCATGTTGGCGTAGGTTTTTTGGCGTTGAACAAAAAACCTACGCCAACTATCCTTCTCTCAGGAAAACCTACGCCGAGAGAAGAATGCACTTCGATGCGCGTGTCGCGGCCAAGCTGCCGAGCGGCGAACACATGACCTTTGAGCAATTCCCGGGATTGCGTCTCCAGGCTTCGGCAAGCCGCAAGTCATGGACGTATCGCTACAAGTCGCCAATCGACGGTCGCATGCGACAGGTCAAGCTCGGAGAATGGCCAGCTATGGCATTTCCTGCGGCGATCGCTGCCTGGGAAACGAACCGCGTCGAGCGCGATTCGGGAGCAGAATTATCCGCAGTGCGTCGAAAGCGGGAAAAAGCTGGCACTCGTCCATCGCCAACGGACTACACCGTCAAACAGCTGTGTCGCGACTACCTGGCAGGGCACGTAGAAGTAAATCGCAAGGCCAAGGGGGCAGTCGAAGTCGCGCGCATACTCAAGGCGATGCTGGGGCCAATTGCAGATTTGCCCGCCGCCAATATCACACGCGCCCAGGCATTCGATTTCCTCGACTCATATCGGTCGACGCCAGTGCTCGCGGGACGCCTGCGTATGGAGCTAGGTTGTGCATGGCATTACGCGCTCGATGCTGGCCGTCTTCCGGAAAACACTGCGAATTGGTGGAGAGATGTATTAAGAGGGCGCTTGAAGAGCAAGGGGCGCAAAATCGAGGGGAAATATACGGGAACACAGAAGCGAGTGCTCTCCGCAGATGAGCTTGGCATATTGATCCGTTGGTTGCCGAACTTCAGTTTGACCGTTGCCGATGCGTTGACGCTTTACCTTTGGACCGGTACGAGGGGCAGTGAAATCGTGGCCATGGAGAGCACGGAGATCTCGGAGGAAGCAGACGGCTTTTGGTGGACTGTCCCGAAACAAAAGACCAAGGGGCTCAACAACGAGAGAGCAACGGACTTGCGCGTACCACTCATAGGTCGCGCCGAAGTCGTCGTGCGACGACGCCTCGATCAGGCTAAGGGAGCGCCTCTGTTTCCATCGGCGCGAGGAACGCCGATGGACCAGACCGTGGTCCAGCACGGGGTTTACTATCATCAGCCGTATTGCAAGATCGCTCCGAAGCACGACCGGCCGCGTTTGCCCGTCACGCATTGGTCAGCCCACGACCTTCGACGAACAACCCGGACGTTGCTTGCAACGCTGGGATGTCCCAATGATATTGCCGAGGCGGTGCTGGGTCATGTACAGCCTGGAATAGTTGGCATCTACAACCGCCATACCTATGACAAGGAGCGCCGCGAATGGCTCACCCAGCTATCGCATCGCTTGGAGACGATCGCGGCGACGTATCCAATAACGAAGTAGACACCCGCATGCCGATCATTGTTGTCAGCGTTCGACGGTGGGGAAGATCGCTACGGTTGCTCGATCACGCCTCGAACTTGCGTGCAGACATTTGATGAGTTGACTTGGAACCTTTCGGGATTAGGGGAGAGCGTTCGTGAATGGCGCTTGTTTCAGACAGCAGACCCCATGAAGGGTTATTGATTGGCGAAGCTAGCGATAGTGCGACGACCAGGGCGCGAGATTTTATTCATCGCCGACATGCCGCGCGAATAGGATCACGCGGACTTGAAACAAAAAAATCAACGCCAAGGAGCAGGTCCGCAGGGAGTTTCAGCTCAGTCTCTTGTATTGGTGGACTGCAGCAGAACTACCCGGAAATCCATCGTGTGACTGATTAACCTCCGGGTGGAATTTTATTCCCACAAGCGCGTTTGCCACGACCTGATATGACCAGTTAAATTCGGATTTGCGTGGTTGTCGACAAGCAGGAAGTGCATTGCACTCCTTATCGACTGTCTGGTTGTTAGTCTTGACGACGTCCCTGCACAAACAAAAAATTAACGGCAACAAACGAAAGGTGAAATCGCGATGAAGATCTATTTCTCTCTGAAAGAAGTGGCAGAGGCACTCTCGTTATCAGAGACGACGGTACAGAAGCTTGTTCGAGAGAAAGCCTTCCCCGAACCGCGACTACTGTCTGGCCGCAGGGTGGGATGGCTCACGCATGAAGTTCAAAAGTGGGCTGACGCTCGTCCGGTTGCAGACCTGCTGCCACCGGAAAATACGGGTGCGAAGAAGCGGCAAGTCCGAAAAGACAAACGCGAGCGTCCCGAGATCTAACTTCGTCGTGTAGAGAGCGTCAAGCAGCATGGCCGGTCGAGTTAATTGTCGCCCCCCAGTCGTGTCACGACTGATATGGATTGCGTGGCTTGGGAAGCTACACAAGGTGGGCGAGTATGAATGTCCGACTTCACCGATATGAGCAAGCTGTGCGTGACGATCGGCGGCGCACCGTTCGAGCACCGGCTGTATCACTTCGTACTGGCATTCTCGCGCTGGGAGTATGCCTGCGTGGTCGAGGGCGGCGAGAGCTTCGAAGCCCTCGCCAACGGCTTGCAGAATGCTCTGTGGCAGGCGGGAGGTTACCCGCGCGAGCATCGCACCGACAGCCTCTCTGCCGCCTTCAAGAACCTGAGCGAGAAGGAGGACTTCACGACCCGTTACAAGGCGCTGCTTGATCACTACGAGATGCAGGGCACGCGCAACAATCGCGGTTTGGGTCATGAGAACGGGAGTGTCGAATCCTCGCACCGGTATCTGAAGGATGCGGTCGATCAGGCCTTGATGCTTCGCGGCCATCGCGACTTCGCTGATCGTGCCGCCTACGATGAATTCACCCGATACATCGCCGCCGCTCAGTATGACGAATACTTCGGAAGCTCGATTACTGAGCTAGCTGGCCTGCAAGAGTTGAGAACCCTAACCAGCGGCCAGATGGACTAGCTCAACGATTTCCGCGTGCGCTCACTGAAGAAAGTGACGCTCGCAGAACATCCCCCCTTGATCGCCTCTAGTCCCGCCCGTCTAGCTGTAGCGGGACCCCTCATTTCCGCGTGTGGCATTCCGCGTCAAGAAGCAGTTCGCTGTCAGTCAACCTCCAAAAATTTCCGCGACGGACGATTGTCCTGAGGCCGCTCCCACAAGCAGTACATGCGGGAGCCGGTCAAAGCTCGGCATATGTGCTGAAGACTTAATGCGGGAGACACAAGGGGTTTTGACCATGAACACAAGCATCAGATCGAATTCGACATATGAACGGCGGGCGATAACGTTGCTCGCGCTTGGCTTCGGGCTGGTCGGGCTCGACCGCTGGCTCATTACACCGCTGTTCCCGCAAATAATGCGCGACCTTGGTCTCACGTATCAGGATCTGGGGAACGTAACGGCCGTGCTCGGCCTTGCCTGGGGCGTGTCCGCAATCTTGATGGGACGCTTGTCCGACACGATCGGCAGACGCAAGATCCTGATTCCCGCCATCATTCTGTTCTCGCTGCTGTCAGGGTCGACGGGTCTTGTCGGCGGTGTTGCATTGCTGATGACGACGCGCGTATTGATGGGCGTTACCGAAGGCGCGTATTGCCCCGCCAGCTTCGCGGCGGGAGACGACGCGTCGCCTGCCGTCCGCCGCGGTTTGAACCTGGGCATCATTCAGGGCTGCTTCGCGCTTTTCGGGCTCGGCCTCGGGCCGATCATCGCCACGCAACTTCTCTCGGTCGTTCCTTCGTGGCGCATCGTCTTCGCAATCGTCGCCGCACCGGGATTGCTGCTCGCATTCCTGATGTATCGCACGATCCGTGAGCCCACTCACCTCGCCCCGGCGAAGTCGTCCGAGCGAGCGCCGCACCGTGAGAGTTGGAGTTCGGTGCTTCGTTACGGAAACGTCCGCGTCTGCATGGGCGCCATTTTTTGTGCAATGGCGGGCCTGTTCGTTCTCGCCGCGATCACCCCCGTGTATCTGACCGACCTCCGTCACATGTCGACGGCACAGATGGGTTTCGTGATGTCCGGCCTCGGGTTCGGCGGATTTGCCGGTCAGATCTGCGTGTGCGGCATTTCCGATTCCATCGGACGCCGGAACGCCGCGAAGATCACCTTCCTCGCCGGTTGTGCGTCACTGCTCGCCTTCGCTTATGCACCGACGATTCCGGCGGTGTTGTTCGTGCTCCTCTTTGCGATCGCCTTCTTCTGCTGTGGCGCGATCTCGCTGATGGCCGGTCCCGTTGCTGCGGAGGCCGTGCCTTCGCTGCTGACCTCGTCCGCGGTGGGCGCTGTCGTAGGCGCCGGCGAGATATTCGGTGGCGGCGTCGCGCCAGCCATTGCGGGCTTCATCGCCCAGCATATGGGCCTCCAATTCACGATCCTGTTCGCCTCGGCTGCGCTCGGCACCGGCTTTCTGCTCTCCTTTCTGCTTAGAGAAACCGCGCCGGGCAAGCGAGGCGAAGCGGCGACGCACGAAAGCCTGACCGCACAAAACAACTAAGTTGCACCGGAGATCTTCAATGAAAATGTTTCATCGACCGTCAGCCGCCTTTCTGTCCGTGGCGGTTCTGGCAGGCGCATCCACTCACGCACTGGCTCAATCGAATGTCACGTTGTATGGCATCGTCGACTCGGGCCTTGTCTATCAGACCAAGTCCTCCGGCAACGCCGGCGCTCTCAAGGGAGCACTCGATGGCGGTTGGGCGCCCTCGATCTGGGGACTGAAAGGACAGGAAGACATTGGAGGAGGGACCAAAATCGGCTTCGCGCTCGAGAACGGTTTCTCGACGACGACTGGTCAGTTTGGCAACTCCAATGGCGGCATTTTCGGCCGCCACGCGTATGTCCAGGCAACGGGCAGTTTCGGCGATATCAAGGCTGGCCTGCAATTTTCGCCCTTCTTTCTGGCGATCGGCGGCCGCGATCCACGCACCATGTCTAATTTCGCGAGCGCGTTCACGGAGTATCTGGGCAAGGTGGGAATCAACGGGATTTTCGATTCCAACTCGCTGGTGTATACGTCGCCCACATTCGGCGGATTCACTGGCAGCGTTCAGTACGCGCCGGGCGGAATCGCCGGCAGTAGCGTCAAGGGTCGCCGCCTCTCCGGCTCGCTCGTCTATTCGACCGGCCCCTTCTCTGCCGATGCCGCGTACTACCAGACGAAAGACGCGACGACCGGCTCGACCGCGATTGACGGCGTTACGCTAGGCGCGTCATATTCGTTCGAGTCGGTGACGGGTTACGCGCTCGCCATTCGCCTGCGCAACAACGAGGCTCCCGGCAGCCCGAACTATATGGTCTACGGTGGCGGGCTATCGTGGAAGCCTTCGTCTCCCATACTCGTAGATTGCGGCGTGTATTACTCGAAGGACCGATCGGCGAGCGGCAGTCATTCGCTGATGTATTCCGTGGGCAGCATGTACTCGCTGTCCGCGAGGACGTCGCTCTACGCGCAGGTCGCACTGGTCAATAATCATGGCGGCATGGGAACGGGTGTCGCGGCAAACGGCGACCTTACGCAGATCCCGGACGGCAATACACTGGCTGCATCGGTCGGCATTCAACACAGGTTCTGATCTGGACGGTGTCCAGATCAAATAAGAGGTACTCACATGGCACTGGAACATTCGAAGTACGTTGCGGCCGTCGTTCAGGCCGCACCGGAATTCCTGAATCTCGAAAGAGGGATCGAAAAGACGATTGCACTGATCGACGAGGCGGGACAAAAAGGAGCGGCACTGATAGCATTTCCCGAAACCTGGCTGCCCGGCTATCCGTTTCACGTCTGGCTCGGGTCTCCCGCTTGGGCGCTTGGCTCGGGTTTCGTCCAGCGCTATTTCGACAATTCGATGACGTACGACAGTCCGCAAGCCGCTGCACTCAGGGATGCTGCAGCGCGCAACCGGATCACAGTGGTATTGGGCTTGTCAGAGCGAAGCGGTGGCAGCCTGTATATCGCGCAGTGGATCATCGGCCCGGACGGTGCGACGGTTGCCACGCGCCGCAAATTGCGGCCGACGCATATCGAGCGCACCGTATTCGGCGATGGCGACGGCAGCGATCTGGCCGTGCACGATCTCGACATCGGCCGCGTCGGTGCATTGTGCTGCTGGGAGCACATTCAGCCGCTGACCAAATACGCGATGTATGCGCAGCATGAACAGGTGCACGTCGCGGCCTGGCCGAGCTTCTCCATGTATGAATTCGCGCCCGCCCTCGGCCATGAGGTGAACAACGCGGTCAGCCGGGTATATGCTGTTGAAGGCTCGTGCTTCGTACTCGCACCATGTGCGGTGATCAGCGAGGAAATGGTCGACATGTTGTGCGACACGGCGGACAAGCGTGCGATGATCCGCCCCGGCGGCGGCCATGCCACGGCATACGGGCCGGACGGGCAAGCGCTCGTCGAGAAGCTGCCGGAGGCGACGGAGGGGTTGCTGTACGTTGACATCGATCTCGCGCGCATCTCGCTCGCGAAAGTGGCAGCGGATCCCGTTGGGCACTATGCGCGCCCCGACGTTTTGCGACTCTGGTTCGACAACCAACCGCGACGGTGCGTGGAGAATCCTGGCAAAAACGATGCTTCACGCAGATCGCAGTTACCGGTGCGGGATGGCATACCGAACGACACCGACGATCGTCAGGACGCCGTCGACTGATGGCTTAGCCGGTATTCGCGCGGCGTTTTCATGTAATGAGCCCGAAAAACTCGACTGAAATGCGCCGCGCTCGCAAACCCCCAGGTTCCTGCGATCTGCTCAATCGAGCAATTTGCATAGCATCTCAGCGAAAGCCACTGCGCACAGCGCTCCAGTCGCGCGACGAGAATCATGCGGCCGATGGTGGTTCCATCCTGCTGAACGAGGCGATGCAGATAGCGTGCCGACATGCCGAGCGCCGCTGCGGCCAAATCGGCGTTCAGATCGGGATTGCGAAGATTATTCGAGATGAACTGACGCAGTTGTTGCAAGTGCATTGAATGAAGATTGGTGCGGGGGCCGGGACGGACCTGCATCCACTCAGCCAGCAGCCCACCGACCAGATCGGCCGCTGACGCGGAAATTTGTGGCGCGCCTGGGGAACCGGCGAGCCGGTCGCGTTCGGAGCACAGGGTGATGAGGTGTTGGGCCACGAGCATGCCCAGGCCCTCCGTGCCGGAAATCGCATGTGCGACGAAGGTGTCCCGAAGCGGGATCCGGTGCATGACCAGCGACATCGGGAACCGGATGCAGATCTGGTCGAACGACTCGGAGAGTTCCCAGCGAAACGGTCTGCGCGAGTCGAATAAAACAAGGTCATGATGCTCGACGGATGCACAACGTCCGTCCTGAATCAGCTTGCCTGCACCCTGCAACTGTAGACTCGCAAGGATATATTCTCCGTCCGTGTTGGAGACCGACGCGACATCGTGCTCGGCGGCATGCCTGCCACCAGAAATTCGTGAGATGCAGACTTCGGCGATCGTCGCGCTTTGTATGCTTCCGGAGAAATGAGCATCTCGCTCGTGCGATATCGCAAGCGGAACGCAGCATTGCGCCGCTGCCGCCTCCCATTTGGCGAGCGATACGAGCGATTCGCTAACACGGCAATTCGCGTTCGAGGTATCCGGCGATCCCATTCTTCGATCTTCCCAGGGCAGGCGGCTGTGTCACATGAACCATCTCGACATATATGAACTCGCAAATTTCCGGCGTCAATTGGCGATTGCCGCCGGAAATGCGTATGCCTAACGTCGCCTTGAATCTGCAGATGCGGGAATATGCTGGCGGACGACGGCGAGCGCGACCAACACTACCGTCATCGCCGAGCCGAGCATCAGCAGGTAGCCGGTTCCCCCGGTAGCTGTAATAACGGCCGCACCAGCAAAAGCGCTGAGAATTGCGCCGAGCCGGCCAAACGCAAGCGCGGACGCAGTACCGGTTGCCCGCACGCCGGTCGTATAGACATACGCGCAGAGCGCATACATCGTCGATTGGACTGCGTTGACGAACAGGCCGTGCAGCCCCAGTCCGAGGATCAGTAACGCCGTTTGATTCTTCAAATCCACGCCCAGGATCAGCCATGCGCTGAGCGCGCCCCCGACGCAGCACAGGAGCAGAGGGCCGCGCGAGCCGTAGCGGGCGATTGCGATGGCGCACGAAAGGGCGCCGAGCACTCCGCCAAGATTGTAGGCAGTCAGACCATAGCCTGCGATCGCGACCGACAATCCCTCGCTTGTGAGCATGGCGGGCAGCCAGCTGAACGCAGCATAGACGGCGAGCAGGCACGCAAAGAACGCGCACCAGATCGAAATGGTATCTTGGGCGCGGCCCTCACGAAACAGCGTCAAAAATCCGGTCTGCCTTTCAGTGTGCTGCTCGCGCGCATCGGTGAAGGTCGTGGCGGAACCGCAATGGTGCCCCATGCGTGCAAGCAGACGCACGAGATCAGGCCAGCGTCGTCGACGACGCGCGAGATAGCGGGGCGTTTCAGGCAGCATGACGAGCAACACGATACCCAGGGTAAGCGGCAGGATGCCACCGGCGAAGAACAGACCACGCCACCCGTACGATGGCAACACCTGCCCCGCAAACAGTCCTGCGAGCATCCCGCCGAGCGGTACGCAAACGATGGTTGCCGTTACGGCAATCGTCCGATACCGGGCCGGCGTGAATTCGGCGGTGATTGTCGTCGATGTGGGCAGCGCTCCGCCAATGCCCAGACCCGCCACGAAGCGCAGCGCGGCAATGACCGTGATGTTCGGTGCGAACCCGATCGCGCAAGTCGCGGCGCCGAAAATCAACACGCTGGCGATGACGGCCCAGCGACGCCCGAATCGATCGGCGAACAGCCCTGCCGCTGCGCTGCCGATCCCCATGCCGATCAGGCCAGCCGCGACAACAGGCGCGAAGGCGCCGCGTGTTACGCCCCATTCCTTAATCAGGACTGGAATCGAAAAGCCGATGAGCTGGCTGTCGAAGCCGTCCACGACAATGGACAGCGCGGCAAGGACGACAGCGATTCGCTGTACGAGTGCGTATGGGCCGTGATCAAGCGCGTACCCGATGTCGAGCGACCCGCCGTGGTGCCCGCTGTGTCCGCCTGATACGGTTCGCGCCTCGGATGACGCTGGAAGGTACTGGCTCATCTTGTCTCCTCGTGCGCGCAGGGCGCCCTTATGTTCGAAATGGCCGCCTGCAGGCAGCGCTACGATCCGCGCCGCGGCCGGCTGCGTAGATGTGTCGACGTACGGTCAACGACGCACACGCCCACACGCAACATGCGCTTCAATGTCGGGTTGTCGCTCTGTCCGGCTAACGTGCGCGGGCATCGACGAGTCTGACGAGGCTTGCCAGGCAGTGCGTATACGGCACGTCCACACCGACCTTGCTGGCGGCCTCGACGACCGCGCCGTTGATCGCTTCGATCTCGGTACGGCGGCCGGCCAGCACGTCCTGAAGCATCGATGGGCGGTGCGTGCGATGGTGCGCGAGCGCTTCGCGGACATTCGACGCCACATCCGCTTCATTTGCCTCGACTCCGTGAGCGCGCGCGACGGCCACGACCTCCGAAACGATCTTCAACGCGAGCACTTCGCCCTCGGGGATTTTGGTCAATTCGCCGACCATGCATTGCGTCACTGCGCACAGGCTGTTGAGGGCAGCGTTGAACGCAACCTTCTCCCAGATCGCAGCCCACACGTTGGAGTCGGCATGACATACGAGGCCGGCGTCATTCAACGCCTGCACCGTCTGGTCGAGCGCTCTCGTGTGCGAACCTTCCGCGCTCATCAGGCGGATCGTGCCTTGGCCGTGCGAGCTGACGGCGCCAGGCTCCGACTTGTCGGCAGGCCAGGTGGTCACACCGATCATGACTCGACCAGGCGCCGCGGATCGGGCCAGTCTTTCAGCGTTCCCGAGGCCGTTCTGCAATGACAGGATGGCGGTATCGGGGCCGAGTATCCGACTTGCGGCGGCGAGCGCGGCTTGCGTATGCATGGTCTTCGTAAAGACGATGACAAGGTCGACAGGCTGCGTGGCTTCTTGCGGCCTCAGTGCATCGAGATTGCGCACGACCTGTTCGCCGGAATCGGTCGAAAGCCGCAGGCCGTTGTTGCGAATCGACGCGATATGAGCCTCGTCGATGTCGAGCAGACTGACCCCATGACCCGCCAGCGCAAGGCGACCGCCAAAGAACGAGCCCATCGCGCCAGCGCCCAAAATAGCGATCTGCATGACGTGCTCCTCAGAACGGATAGTGGCGTGGAGTGGTCTGCAGCGTGATCCATCGCAAGTCGGTGAACTCGGCGATGCCCGCGTGGCCGCCGAATCTCCCGAAGCCGCTGTCCTTGACGCCGCCGAACGGCATTTGCGCTTCGTCGTGCACCGTCGGCCCGTTGATATGACAGATGCCCGACTCGATCCGTCGAGCGACGTTCATCGCTCGCGCGCTGTCACGGCTGAATACCGCCGACGCAAGACCGTAAGGGTTGTCGTTCGCGCAGGCAATCGCCGCCTCCTCGCCGCGCACGCGTACGATCGGCTTCACCGGACCAAACGATTCGTCGTGATAGATGCGCATGGCCGGCGTGACGTGATCGAGCAACGTAGCCGGCATGAGTGTGGTCTCCGCCTTGCCGCCGCTTGCCAGCGTTGCGCCGTGCGCGAGCGCATCGTCGATCAGCGCGTTGCAGCGCTCGACCGTACTCATGTCGACGACCGAGCCGAGTACGACCGGGCCCTTTCGGGGATCGCCGAGCGGTAGCGTGCGCGCTCGCGTCGCGAGCCGGTCGACGAATACATCCGCGATCTGTTCGTCGACGATAATGCGCTCGGTCGCCATGCAGATTTGTCCCGAGTTGGCGAATGCACCGAAGATGGCCGCATCGACGGCTGCGTTGATGTCGGCGTCGTCGAGCACGATGAACGGCGCCTTGCCGCCGAGTTCGAGCACGGCCGGCTTTAGATGACGGGCACACTGTTCCGCGATCAGGCGCCCAACGCGCGTCGAACCCGTGAAGTTCACCCGCCGGACCTTCGGATGGGCAACCAGCGCGTCGACGATGCGCGGTGCGTCCGCTGGGGCGTTCGTCACAAAATTGACCGTGCCGGGCGGCAATCCCGCCTCCTGCATGGCCTCGACTATCAGGCCGTGGGTGGCGGGACACATCTCCGAGCCCTTCAACACCACGGTGTTGCCGCAGGCAAGCGGCAGCGCGATCGCGCGCACGCCGAGGATGACGGGCGCGTTCCATGGCGCGATGCCGAGGACGACGCCGGCAGCCTGGCGCATGCCCATTGCGAGGCTGCCGGGGACGTCCGACGGGATCAGTTCGCCACCGATCTGCGTGGTCATCGCGGCGGCTTCGAGCAAGCCCTGTGCTGCAAGGTGTACGTTGAAACTCGCCCACAGGCCGGATGCGCCCGTCTCGGCCGCCATTGCCGCTGCAATGGCCTCGAACTTCGCTTCGAGTGCGTGCGCCGCCGCTGTCAGCAGTTCGCGCCGCCTGAGCGGGCCGAATCCCGACCAGACGGGGAAAGCACGGGCCGCGGCATCCACCGCTGCCTCTGCATCCTCCACGCTCGCGGCGGGCGCGCGTGACGCCAGCGCGCCATCAAGCGGACTGTGGCGCTCGAAGATGGCGCCGTTGCGCGCCATGACCTGCTCACCGCCGATCAACATCGACACGGTCTTCATTGTTGTCTCCTGGATTGTTCGAAGGTCAAAGGCTGGCTATGCGACCATGATTTCGACGAGCGACGGACCGCTTGACGAGAGTGCGCTTCGAAGCGCGTCGCGCAGGCCGTCCGCATCGTCCAGACGCACGCCCGGGCATCCCATGCCGGCGGCGATCTTCACGAAATCGAGACCGGGCAGATCGGTGCCCTGTACAGGGTCTTCAGGACGGAAGCCGAATACTGGCGCGAAGTCCTGTAATGCCGCATAGCGCGTATTGTTCAGAATCACGAAGGTGATGGGCAGTTGCAGATGCACGGCTGACCAGATCGCCTGGATCGAATACATGCTCGAGCCATCTCCGATCACGGCGATCGCCCGCTCGCCGTGACTCGCCAACGCCACGCCGACGGCGGCCGGCATCCCGAAGCCAAGGCCGCCGCTATCCATGGTGAGAAACCCGCCCGCGCGCTGGATGGGCAGATACGCTTGCATCACGGGGCGCGCGCTCGGTGCTTCTTCGACGACGATGTCCTCGACACGGCGCACTTCGCTCAGTGTCTGCAACGCGAAGGCGACCGACATGCGCTCACCCGGGCCGGGCGGAAGTGCGCGCGGCGGCAACTGCCGGGGCGCGGGCAACGGCCGCGCGCGCGGCGCCCGACGCTCGAGCAGATCCTGAATGCCGAGCCGCACATTTCCGACGACGGCCAGCCCCTGCGGCGTCCATGCCGCCGTGCCCGGATCATCGATCAGTTGACAAAGCTGTGCGCCAGCGGGAACGTGCGGGCCTTGTCCCTCGACGTGATAACTGAAAGCCGGTGCACCCACGGCGAACACGACGTCGTGGCCATCGAGCAGTTCGACGATGCGCTCGCGCATTGCCGGCAGAAAGCCTGCAAAGAGTCGATGCCCCTCTGGAAAGCTGCAACGCCCGGTCATCGGCGCGACGTACACGCGTGCGAAATGACGTTCGGCGAGGCGAACGATGTCATCGACGGCGCCGGCGCGGTCTACGGCGCCGCCCACGACGAACGCGGGGCGCTCGGATTGATCGAGCAGGTCCCCAATCTGCGCGAGCGCTTCGGGCGCCGGACGTGTGACGTGCGAAACGACGCGCTCGGGCAGCGGCTCGGCGTGCTGATCCCAATCGTCGACAGGAATGGACACGAACACGGGCCCGCGCGGCTCCTGCATCGCGATTGCCCATGCGCGGGCGATGGCAAGCGGCACATCCTGGGCTCGCGCCGGCTCGATGCTCCACTTCACATAGGGCTTGGGGAGTTCCGTGGCGCTCGTGGCCGAGAGAAACGGATCGAACGGCAGGATCGAGCGCGCCTGTTGTCCAGCTGTAATCACCAGCGGGGTTCTGTTGCGGAAGGCGGTGAAGATGTTGCCCATCGCGTTGCCGACCCCGGCTGCCGAATGCAGGTTCACGAGGGCGGCCCGGCCGCTCGCTTGCGCATACCCGTCGGCCATGCCGACGACAACCGCTTCCTGCAGTCCCAGCACATAGCGGAAATCAGCGGGAAAGTCCCGGAACATGGGCAGTTCTGTCGAGCCCGGGTTGGCAAACACGGACGTCATGCCGACGCGCCGCGCGAAGTCGATCACCGCATCGCGCACCGTCATACCCTGTGTGCCCATTTGATTGCCATGCGCTGGAAGGCTCTGCGCCATTGATGTCTCCTGTCGTTCAGAACGGTCTTGGTCTACGGATTATCGGAACATCCGGGAGAGTCCGAAATTGCCGATTTCACAAAAAGGCATTACCTTTGCGCATGACTTTTAATCTCCAGCAGCTTCACGCATTCGTCGTGATCGCATCGTCGGGCAGTCTCGGGCGTGCGGCCGAGACCTTGCACGTCACCCAACCGGCATTGAGCCGGGCAATCCGTCGACTCGAAGAAGAGGTCGGCGCCCCTTTGTTCGAGCGCCATACGCGGGGTATGCACCTGACGGCTGTCGGCGAGGCGCTGCTGCCGCACGCTATCCTGCTGCAACGCGAAGCGGAGCAGGCGCGCGAAGAGATTGACGCGATGCGCGGACTCGCACGCGGAACGATCCGCTGTGGCGCAGTAGGTAGCATTGCAAGCCTCGTGCTGCCGCAGGCGGTAAGCGGCGTGCTGCAAAAGTGGCCCAATTTGCGGGTTGAGATCATCGAGGGAGTCTGGGATCGCCTTGCCGAAGGGTTGGTGCAGCGTGAGATCGATATCGCGCTCAGCACTGCGACGCCGGACACCGAAGAGATCGTCGCGATCGAAGACTGTCGCTGGGAGGACAACAGCTACGTGGTGGCGGCGCTGGATCACCCGCTGCGCGGAAAGCCTGGAATCACGCTTGCCGATACGCTGGAGCAACAGTGGGCGATCCCGCCGCGCGGCACCGCGCCGTTCGAACACATGCAGCAGGTGTTCGTCGCAAACGGGCTCGGATTGCCGAATGTGGTGGTCGAAACCCGATCAATAACCGTATTGAAGAGTCTCGTCGCGAGATCGGGTTTCCTGAGTTGGATGGCTGAACCGATGTACGTGACAGAGAGCAAGGCGGGGGTGTTCGATACGCTCCCATTGCCGGGGGCAGCCGGGCGGCGCACGTTGACCGCATTTCGGCGTCGGCACGGCTTGTTGCCAAGCCCTGCTGTAAAGCTGCTCGAACAATTGAGGCAACTGACGACCGAACCTCGTTAGCGGCAGCACCGGCATATCGCACGTTTTCATCGTGGTCGGCCGCCACCCAGGCGCTGGATCGGGCAAGCTCATGTGGTCGAGTCGTTGCTCGACATTACGCCTACGACTTGAGCGGGCATCGTGGACCGCTTGCCGGCCCGTTGCAGCCGTTGCAACGGCAAGTTTCCACGCTCGCTGAACGGCAGGTTGTGGCCGACTCCCGCCCGACACGATCGGCCAAAGTCGACCATCTCTGCTGTTCGGCAATCGTTCTTTCTACTGCCCCTTCCCTCAGCACACCGGTTAGAGTCCTGACTTCCGTGCAGCACGGTCCTTGTCATACCAATCCAGTTGCGCTGTGTTGTGCATGTTGATCGCGAGTTGGATCTGATATCGCTAATCCTCCTCGTGATCCTCGCACAGCCCTTCGTTCGATGTGACGGTTGCCTTGGCGGACCAACTAATCTGAACTTCCCCCCGCAACAGCTTGCCTCCCATGGCACCTAAAACCGGCGCAAGCCTATCCTGCCATCCCTCGTCGTTATTTTGTTCTTTTGTCGTCCGCAAATCCTGTGAGCGGGGTCGCCGGTAGTCGCGCAAATAGATGAACGCTCACTACAAGAAAATGCATTCGTTCACGCAGCAACGTGAACTGGCCCGGCTGAAAAAATAATGTGTTGCGTGAGCGGGTCTTCCCCGTACACGCAAATAGATGATTGACCGGGAGCGCGAAGGTATGATTCATGGCACAACATGGATGAGCATAGGTTGCCGTGCTCCGAGCAGAAAGATCCAAAGAAAGTATTGAATCGGCGCGCAAAGATACAGACGCCGGCGCAAATTGCACAAAGACATTTCCGCGCGCGGCGCAGCAGGAATCGCGTCAGACCGACAGGGCATTTCAATTCCCCCGATCATCCGACGCGAATTGGCGCGCGGCGGATTTCAATTGCAGCTCGTTGTCAACGGCCAGCCTCTGATGAGTCGACTCTAAGGCCGATACCCTCGTGTTGACCGACGTGCAAATCCCCCTATGGTGTGCGCACGCGACGGCACAAAAAAAGTTTGTTATTCCAGAGAAGTCCTGCTCAATCCGGCACGTTCCATCACACCGATTCGAGCCTCGTTCCGGCTATTGACGAGTGCCAATCTCGTTTGCAAGATGGCATGAAGGCTGTGTGCTGGAGTCAATCATGCCGGTGGTGAAAAGCTTTACCCGGGCGCAATGGGACGCGGCAGCGCGCCGTCTCGAGGCTCTGCCGGAGAAGGCCGCGCATGAGCACCGTGTCAATGTACGGGATGCAATGAAGTCCATCCAGCCTCAAATCATCGATGCGCAGAGAAAGGGCTACACGCAGGAAGAAATCGTCGAGCAGATCGCCCAGGACGGTGTGGAGATCAGTGCCAGCACGTTGCGATACGCGATGCAGCGTGCTACCAAAGAAGAAAAGGCAGTGCAGGCAGAGCGGCACGTCGCTACGAATACCGCCGTGACATCGTCTCGAGTAAAAAATGGCAATCAGGCGAAGCCATCACATTCTGGCCATGCGCGCGCGGGATCACAACAGAACGAGAACGAGGATGGCGGAATCACCAGGCCGCAACGCACAGAGGTTCAAGGCTTCCTCGGATTTCCGATCAGGCCGGATACCGAAAACTTGTAGAGGTATGAAATGGCAATGGAAAATCCTTCTATCTATATGGTCGGTGGCAGCAAGGGTGGCGTTGGCAAGAGTTTCGTTACGCTGGCGTTGGTTGAATATCTCCGGCGTACGGATGTCCACGTTGTCCTGGTGGAGACGGACACGTCCAATCCCGATGTCATGAAAGCCGTCCATGACGAAATCGAATGCGCTTCGTGTGATCTGGATGAGGCGGGGGGCTGGATTGATTTCGTAAATTTCTGCGACGTGCATCGGGATGCGACTGTCATCGTCAATACGGCGGCGCGAAGTCAGGCAGGCGTTGCCCGATACGGAGGGACGCTCGCCAGCACCCTGGATGACCTGGCCCGGCGTCTCGTCGTGCTATGGGTCATCAACCGACAGCGTGACAGTCTCGAACTGCTGCTCGAGTTTGGCGAGACTTTCCCGCGTGCGCTCACGCATGTCGTGCGCAATGGTTACTTCGGCACTCCGGACAAGTTCATGCTGTACCGTGAGTCGAAGCTCCGCAGGGCCGTCGAGGCCCAGGGCCAGTCGCTGGATTTCCCCGACCTTGCGGATCGTGTCGCGGACGAACTGCGTAGTCAGCGTATCTCGATTCGCAGGGCGGCGGAGTCCATGCATATCGGGCAACGTGCGGAACTCTTTCGCTGGCGGGCGCTGTGCGACGCGATGTTCTCGAAGGTCATCGATGTCGACCGGGCGGTTCATGAGCAATAGGCATCAGAGTTCAGTCGACCCGCTCATCCGCCTTTTTCACGAAGTCTCCGGCGATGTTCCCGACGAGGTCAGCCTCGCCCGCATGCGCCGGGTGTCGGGCGCACTGAGTCTGCATGACAATGACGCGCTATGGTCGGTAATTGCCGTGCTCGAATACTACGCGCGTCTTTATGAAGCCATGCCAGAACGCATCAGGTGGGCGGGGGAGGGTAGCGTCGAAGCCGCGCGCCGGGAAACTGGCGGCGCAAAAGATGCCCTGATGCAGCAGCATCGCGAAGCGCTTGAGCGGTGCAAAGCGACGATCCAGTTGGCGGAAAACCTGATTCAGGAACATGAGGCCCGCTACCGGGCCGCACTGGCAAGTCTCAATGAGGCTGCGGTGACGGGTCTGATCGGGCGCCTGTCGAATCAGGTCGCGCGTTCGGCAGGTAACCGGCTGATCGGCGCGGCGACAGTGTCAGCGCGTGAGCAGCGCGAGCGGCTGGGCGTCAAGCTTGACGCCTTCGAGCGGGCGGTTGATACAACGGCGGCGCGCGTGGAGGGGATGGCGACCCGCATGGAAGAGCGGTTCGCGCGTTCGATGCGTTGCATGTTGCTGGTGGGCGGTGCCGTTCTTTGCCTCCTACTGGTTGCCGGTGGCGTTACAGACTGGCAGATGGGACGTCATGTGGCGAGCTCGGACTGTCATGCGTCGCGGTTCTCGCAGGCAGACGGCAGGCCCTGATGGCACTGTCGTCTGCTGCCGCGCGTCCGCGGCTATGGACGAAACTCACTTTGCGCTTGGGTCAGCTTGCGCCGCGTTCAGCGTCTCGCCGGTCGGGAAGGGCCACGGCGGCTGCGCGGTGTGGGTAGCGTTTGGCATTTCCGCGTCAGGAGAGGTGTTGTCGAATTCCTTGTCGCCATTGCCGGGATTCGATCCTGCAATAGGGGCCTCGTCCTCTGGTGCTTCCTCACCGTTTTCTCCCGCATCGGCGTCGTCCGCGTCATCCTGGCCGACAGCCCACGAGGGCGTGGCCGGAATCTCGCGGTCGGTGAGGATTTCAGGAACCCACGGGATTCTGGCGAGGCGGAGTTCGGCGGCGGCAGCGGCGTCGGCTTTTTTCATCTTTGCGATATCGGCGGCGACCTTCGGAGACACAACAGCGGACACGACTTCCGCGATGCGCGCCTTGCTGACGTGATCAAAATACGTGGCACGGGTCGGCGTCCAGTACCGGGCCATGTCGAGGTTCAGCGCATCTGTGAGCGCGTTGATCGCATGCGGCGTTTCTTCGCCTTCGATGCCGTCGAGCAGCGTGCCGGTGCAGAACGCGAGCAGGTCAAGCAACGTCGTGCCGGGGTCCTGGCGGATCATCCACGGGAGCAGATCAGGGCGTTTCGCCGGCAGTTCTGCGATCCATCGCGCGCGTTGGGTTTCGATGGCGTTCCATGCGGGGCTGGTGGGCAGGTCGTCGGCTGCGTGCAGCAGACTGTCGTGATTGTTCCTGCCGGACAGCGTCAGATAGTCAAGCGTGGTCGTAAAGGCAAAGTGCCCGGGCAGCGCGTGCGGGATCAGGTGTTGCAGCAGGGCCGCCAGCGCGACGGTGGGTTGCGTGACCAGTTCAGCGTGGATGGCGGCGGTGCGGTGCGCGGTCAGCCGCTGGCAGAGCTTCGCGCTGTGGACGGGCTTCATCTTCGAAGCCGACGAGCCCGCTCTGTCGGGGGCGTCGGCTTCCGGCGTACCGGACATGGTCGCGCCTGACGTGTCGAGTGCCGCCGTGGTGTCCCGTCGCATGAGGCCGCGCTCGATGACCAGTTCGCCCTTTGGTCCGACGATCACGCACGCGCCGGCCTCAGCCATCTGTGATGCCTCCCAGACCATGGTGCGGCCTTCGAACGCCATGATTGCGGTGTTGACGCGCCCGATTTCAGCGTCGAGGCGTTCGGCTTCCTCGTAGGCGTTCTCATCGTCCTCCGACAATGCTTCGAGGTTTTTTTCCAGCCCGTCGTACTGCGCCGAGAGCGCGTCGATGTCGCGTTGCTCGTCCTCCGTGTATAGGCGCTAGACTGGTTTCAATTTGCCGAAGCGGTTCAGTTCCAGCACGTCGCGCTCGATACGCGTTTCGACCCAACCCCAGCCTTCGGCGCAGACTTCCTCGGCGGCTGCGTCGAGCTTCGCTGCGACGAGGCGTTGCAGCAGATCAGCGTCGGCAATGTAGCCCGCGTTTTCCTCGTCACTGAACAGATCCCGACGGACGTACCCGCCAGCATCTTCGTAGGCGGTGAGGCCGACGAAACGCACAAGACGGCTGCGGCTCGCGTCGATCTCGGCGCGCGTGATCGCCTGCCGCAGATAGTGCGGCTGACGCTGCCACTCGTTTGCCTCAAACCAGAGGCGCTCCTGGGTGTCGTGGTCGTCCGCCAGGGCGAGCGCGGCAAGCTGGTCGAGCGTGATCGCATCCTCGCGCAGCAGCGCGAGCAGCCTGGGCGACAAGTTGGCGAGCTTCATGCGCCGTTTGACCGTGATGGGCGAGGCGGAAAAAAGCGCGGCGATGTAATTGACGCTGCGGCCTTCCTCAGCCAGCATCCGGTATGCGCGGAGCACGTCGAAAGGATCGAGCCCTTCGCGTTCGCTGTTCTCGATCAGTGAAACGGCGAGCGCTTCGCCCTCGCTGACGACCCGCACAGGCACGGGGTAGTCGGCACTGATGTGCTTTTGCTCGAACAGCAGGTCGAGCGCAGCTTCCCGGCGCTGACCCGCGCAAACGCCATATTTGCGGTGTTTCCCGCGAGACCCCTTGATCTCGTGGACGACGAGGTTTTGCAGCAGCCCTTTTGCGCGAATGTTGGCGGCAAGTCCAGGGATACCTGCCAGTGATTTCGTGCGGGCGTTCAGTGGCGACCGCTGCAGACTGGAATACGGCACGGTCGCGACCGGTTGCTCGTTGCCGAAATTGGTTTCGAGTGCGGTGGTGGATTCGTCTGCGTCAACGGAGACGGTGACAGTTTCGACAGTTTGGGCTTGCATGATGGACTCCAGAGTCGGAAACAAGGTGCCGGGCCAGTGCTATGTGAACGCGCCGGAACGTGACCCGGAGGGCGTCGTGGCGCAAGGGCTGGCAACGGGGCGGCGTGGGTGCGCCGCCGCTAGGTCGTTACGCCTTCAGCTGGCGCATGGTTTCAGCGAGCATCCAGAGGGCGCGGTTGAGCTTCACGTTCTGGTCGATGCCGGTGATGGGTCGCGTGGACATCGCGCGGCCTGACCGCGAGCGACCGTGCAGTCCACCCTTCGTCAGGTTTTCCTGCACCCGGTTAAACACGGTCCAGAGGTCATCGCGGCGATCCTCGAAGCGACGCGGGGAAAGCAACTGGCTTCCGGTAATGGGTGCGGGCGCTTCGGCATCGGTCGGGTCGTAACGCAACGCGAGTGCGGATCGGGCGAACGCCTGTTGTTCATCGCGATCGAGCGTCATGGCGCGCATGCCTTCCTTCTGCTCGCGGATCAGGTCGAAGCCCTCAAGGACGTCGAAAGCGCCATTGATCACGTTCTGGATGACGTTGCCTTTGTGTGGCACGCGCATATCGGCGATGTTCTCGCCCGCGACCATGCCGTTCTGGCAGACAAACCGGAATGTGCCCGCCAGCATCTGGTAAGTGCTGGTGCCGTCGTGCGAGTTCAGCAGCACGATTTCGTCGGCTTCCTCGCCGGAGATCTGGTCGGCGTGGCGAAGGCGCAGCATGTGTTTGGTGAATCCGCGCTTGCCCTGATCGCGTACGCGGGTCTGGCAGATCATGAACGGCTGAAAGCCTTCGTTGCGCAGGCCGCGGAGCACATCGATGGTGGGAATGTAGGTGTAGCGCTCGGAGCGGCTTTCGTGCTTGCCGTCCGCGAAGATGGAAGGGGCAACGTGGCGAATCTGGTCGTCCGAAAGCGGCGAGTCAGCGCGAAGCATCGGGGACCCGTAATGGAAAGAGGAAGCGAGTTGCATGGCAATCTCCACAGTCAAGGTTGAGGACCTGAACCGGGCGAGAGGAGGTGCTTTGCTATTGAGGCTGGGCACTTCCCGGTGGAACTCGGGGTTGGCGTTGCTACCGCCTGCTCCCGGGTTCCCGCCCGTGCGACTGGAGGAGCCGATAGCGGGCGTGTGTCAAGGAAAAAGGCGAGGGAGGGGTGCGGGCAACACGGTCCCTCGCCCCTTGATGCGCGCCCGCTATCGGCTACTGTCGCGGGTCAAGGGCGGGAAGCTGGGAGCCGGGTGCATGCCATGCCTCGGGTTGACCGGGCCTGCAGGTGTGGTCCTATCGACCAGACTCGCGCATCGTATTCTCGTAAGAACCGCGCAGGAGCCGTACGGCCTGACGAAGCTGCGGTTCGACAACCGCACGTGCTACGGGATCGAGCCACGTCAGTTGTATGCGATGGTCGAGACGGCGCCGGTGAACTAGCATGCGCTGAACGCGCTGGTGCTGCTGATCGGTCAGCTGCTATCCGACCTGCTGTACAAGAACGGCGTCGACAGATCCTGACCTGCAGCCCGTGGAACTACTAAGTTGCCGCGAATTTTTGTTTGTGGTCAAATGACCATGTCAATTGACCTTAATGCCTGCTATATCCCCAATTCGTGAGGCGCCCCTATAGTGAGGGCGGTTTCTTCCGCGCAGTGCAATCTTTAGCGAAAGCTAGGGGCGAGGGATTTGGCGTGAATCAGCATCGGATCTTGTACGAAACCTTACGAGAGGGGGAAGACACTCTCGCATTCAACGCCTGAGCAGTTTTCGACGGTTCGCTGAAAGCGCCTGGTTGAGTGACACGGATTTCTACAGACGGTTCTTGTGGATGCAATGCGACGCCACCCACGAGAGCTATAAGAAAGAACGAGTGTCTATTTTTTGGAATCTCGAACTGAGGACCAATGGAATCGACGCTGTTCATTTTCACCATACAGAGTGAGACAGGATGAACCAGGCGACTGTACCTTCGGCGCTATGCGCCCAACTGCGAGACGGCTCCTTGCTGGAGACGCGTGCCTGGCTTGCGTCGGGATGGGAGGGGGGCACGGATGGTCGTTCGTTTCCCGTAACGAATCCAGCCACGGGTGAAATCTTGGCTCGCGTCGCCAGTCTTGGCGCCGGAGAGGTCGAGAAAGCCATTGCATCATCGGCGCTTGCACAAGAGGGCTGGCAGAAACGGACTAGCCACGAGCGCGCGAGGATATTGCGCGCGTGGTACGACTTGATAATTGCGAATGCCAACGACCTCGCATTCATCATGACGTCGGAGCAAGGCAAGCCGCTGGTGGAAGCACGCGGCGAAATCATGTATGCAGCTTCTTTCGTGGAGTGGTTCGCCGAAGAAGCGAAACGTGTATATGGTGACGTCATTCCTCACCCGCAAGGTGACAAGCGGATCCTTGTCATTCGTCAGCCGATCGGCGTTTGCGCCGCGATTACACCGTGGAATTTTCCTGCCGCGATGATCACGCGTAAGGTTGCTCCCGCACTGGCGGCGGGTTGTTCCATCATCGTGCGCCCGGCAGACCTGACTCCGCTGACCGCGCTTGCGCTTGCCGTACTGGCTGAGCGAGCCGGAATTCCGGCCGGTGTGTTCCAGGTCGTGTGTGGTCCGTCGCGCGAGATTGGGACGGTCCTCACGGCTAGCCCGATTGTGCGCAAGCTATCGTTTACCGGTTCAACGGAAGTCGGCCGTGTACTCATGAGCCAATCGTCCGGAACGATCAAGCGACTTTCTCTCGAACTTGGTGGTAACGCACCCTTTATCGTATTTGACGATGCAGATCTCGACGCAGCGATCGAAGGTGCCATGGCGTCGAAATACCGGAATAGTGGTCAAACCTGTGTTTGCGCGAATCGCTTCCTTGTTCAGGCAGGCATTCATGATCGTTTCGTCGACGCGCTCGCCCGGCGAGTTCAGGGGCTCAGCGTAGGAAACGGCATGGAACCCGGGGTACAACAGGGGCCGCTGATTCAGAAGTCGGCCTGTGACCACCTGAGCCAGCTGATTGACGACGCTGTAGCCAAGGGCGCACGAATTGTCACGGGCGGGAAAGGTCATCGGCTTGGCGGAACGTTTTTCGAGCCGACGGTTATTTCCGATGCGACGCCGGCCATGCGTCTCGCGCGCGAGGAGCTCTTCGGACCCGTCGGTCCGGTGTTCCGTTTCGACGACGAGGCAGAGGCGATCGCGATGGCCAACGACACTGAGTACGGACTGGCAGCCTATCTCTATACACGCGACCATGGTCGCATCTGGCGGGTAGGTGAGGCACTCGAGTACGGCATGGTTGGCCTGAATACTGGTGTGATTTCCAACGAGGTCGCGCCGTTCGGCGGGGTAAAGCAATCTGGCCTTGGCCGTGAGGGTTCCCGTTATGGAATCGAGGAATATCTGGAGATCAAGTACATCCGTGCCCAGATCTAACTGCCAACGTCGGCATG
This sequence comes from Paraburkholderia sp. A3BS-1L, assembly GCF_051125215.1. Taxonomy (NCBI): domain Bacteria; kingdom Pseudomonadati; phylum Pseudomonadota; class Betaproteobacteria; order Burkholderiales; family Burkholderiaceae; genus Paraburkholderia; species Paraburkholderia sp. A3BS-1L. The sequence goes on from NZ_CP120443.1 coordinate 664,032, forward strand.
AAGGAAATGTCAATGAAAATGTTCCCGCAGTCGATGCTCTTCGAAACCGTTCCGTCAATTCTCCAGGAATGGGGCTGTGTACGTCGCTTGGGTCAAGTGATGGCGGCATGGACCGATCGACGTAATGTTCTGATTGTTACCGACGCGGGCCTGCACAAGGCCGGCGTGCTGGAGCCGGCGAAAGAGTCGCTGGCGGCCGGGGGATTCCGTGTAGCAGTTTTTGACGAGGTCGTGGCGGACCCACCAGAGAGCGTGGTATCGCGCTGTGTCGAGTTCGCGCGCAGTGCCGAGGTTGACGTTGTTATTGGCCTGGGTGGTGGGTCGTCGATGGACATCGCAAAACTGGTCGCCGTTCTCACCGTCTCACAGCAATCGCTGGCAGAAATGTACGGAATTGGCAACGTTCAGGGTGTGCGCCTGCCATTGGTGCAAATCCCTACCACGGCTGGTACCGGGTCCGAAGTCACTAACATCTCCATCGTTTCGGTTAACGAAACAAATAAGATGGGGATCGTCGCACGTCAACTGTATGCCGACAGGGTAATTCTGGATGCCGAACTGACGGTTGGTCTGCCGCGCAGTCATACCGCTGCAACAGGCATCGACGCGATGGTCCACGCTATTGAGGCCTATACCAGCAAGCACAAGAAGAATGCTATCTCCGACGCCCTGGCGCGTGAAGCATTGCGATTGCTGGCATGCAATCTGATCCCGGCTTGTGAAAATGGCCAGGACCAGCGCGCGCGCGAGGCAATGCTACTGGGGGCTACTCTTGCGGGCCAGGCCTTCGCCAATGCACCTGTGGCCGCGGTCCATGCACTTGCGTATCCGCTGGGAGGTCATTTCCATATCCCGCATGGTTTGTCCAACGCATTGATGCTTGCACCGGTGCTGCGTTTCAACGCCGAAGCGGCAGTTTTGCAATATTCGGAATTGGCAGACGTCGTAGGTGCGGGTGGAAAAGCTAACGTGGCAGAAGGCGCGGCCGCGCTCATCGGATTTATGGATGACCTGATGGACCGATCCGGCGCTCCGCGCCGTCTCCGCGACATGGATGTGCCGCGTTCGAGTCTGCCTACCTTGGCGGCAGATGCCATGAAGCAGCAGCGCTTGCTGTTGAACAATCCAGTTGTTGTCACGGAATCAGACGCATTGCGCCTGTATGAACAAGCTTATTGAACCGGGGCAGGCAATTCTGTGGTCGCCGTAACGTTAATATTGAGAGCGCATCATGAACAATGTAGAAAGGATTGAGCACCACGAGGTCGTCATTCTGGGTGCCGGGTTCGGAGGCCTAGGAATGGCTGCTCGCATGAAAATCGCGGGCATCGACGACTTTGTCGTCCTGGAGAAGCGTCCCGAACTCGGCGGCGTCTGGCTTGATAATTCGTATCCCGGCGCGGCATGCGATACGGAGTCGCATCTGTATTGCTACAGCTTCCATCCGCATCTACGCGTGAGTGCCATGTATGCGGGCAGGGATGAGTTGCTCAATTATTTGAATTCGCTTGCCACGCGGTTCAACTTGGCAGAACACCTGCGGTTCAACAGCGAGATTCGCAGTGCTGACTGGGATGTGAGCGCGAGCCTTTGGCGGTTCGAGCTGGCCGATGGTTCGCGTTTGACCGCTCGTTACTTCGTGCCGGCGTGGGGTCAGCTCAACCGTCCGATGATTCCCGCGATTCGCGGCCTGGCGAGCTTCAAGGGAGACTATTTCCACTCCGCGCAGTGGCGGCATGATGTGAATTTGAGTGGCAAGCGTGTTGCAAGCATCGGAAACGCCGCAAGCGCTGTGCAGTATGTGCCGGAAATCGCGCCGAAGGTCGAGAACCTTACTGTGTTCCAGCGAAGCGCAAACTGGATCATGCCACGCAATCAGATCGTCTTCTCGATGGAGCAACTCGATACATTCGAGCGTGAGCCCCATCTCTTTGAGGAAAGCAGGAAATCGTTGCATGCATTCCGTGAAGCAGGGTTCGAGCGCACACGTATCGGTACCGACGCGCAGACGGAAGGCAAGAGTTTGGCTTTGGCGCACCTTCATCGGCAGGTGCCGGACGCGGTACTTCGCGAGCAGCTAACGCCGGATTACGAATACGCCTGCAAGCGAATTCTGCGATCGGATGACTACTATCCAGCTCTTATGCGCGAGAACGTCTCGTTGGAGACGGCGGGCGTAGAGGCTTTTGTCGAGGACGGTATCCAGACCAGGGACGGGCGTTTTCTCCCGTTCGATGTAGTCGTGTTCGGAACGGGATTCGAGAGTCAGGCATTCCAGGGTAGCCTGCAAATTCGCGGGACGGATGGCACGTTGGCGCAGGCATGGGAAGATGGCCCGGAAGCCTATCTTGGCATGACGGTGCCGGGCTTTCCGAACATGTTCATGTTGTATGGGCCGAATACGAATCTGAACCACAACTCCATCGTTTCGATGCTCGAGATCCAGCAAAACTACATCATCGACGCGATCGGTGGCTTGGCTGCAGCTGGCGTGAGGGCAGTAGACGTCGATAGGGCGGTGTTTGACGAATACAACAGCAGGCTACAGTCAGCGATGGCCGGCTCTGCGTTTTCGGCGGGCTGCTCAAGTTGGTACAAGAACGCAAAGGGCAAGGTGATCAACAACTGGGCTGGCACAGTGGACGAATACCGCACTGTGACACGATGGGATCACAGCGCGTTCGGTGCGATCTGACCGGGGGTGCACATGACATCAGTGCACTGGTTGCCGCTGACGGAGGTTTCCGAAGATGCCCGGGACGCCGTTCGGGCGTTCCGCGAACTGGGCGGACTGCATTACGGTAGCTTTTCCGTAGACCAGTCGCGCGTGAACTTCGTGCGCGCGTGCGAAATGAACGGCATTGCGTGCGATGAGACCGTTGTCCATGAGGACATGTCCGTTCCCGTGGCGGACGGCAGCATTCGCGTACGGCTCTATCGTCCGCGCGACGGGGAGGCCAACGACGAAAATCCACTTGTAGTCTTCATTCACGGAGGCGGGTGGGTGATCGGGAGCGTGGACACGCATGACGGCATCTGCCGCCATCTCGCGCGGCATAGCCAATGCCGTGTCGCCTCGGTGGAGTACCGCCGAGCGCCGGAGCGCCAGTGGCCAGTCCCACTCGAAGACTGCGAGCAGGCATTGGACTACTTGATCGCCAACGCCCCTGCGCTCTCTATTAACGCGTCTCGGGTGATCCTGGCGGGCGACAGCGCCGGCGGCAATATTGCGACCATTATCGCTAATGCGGCCTCGACGGTTGGATCCACGGTCATCGGGCAGATCTTGTTTTATCCGGTGACGGACCTGACGGCGATGTTCCCGTCATATCAGCGTATTCAAGGTGGATTTCCGCTTGTGGCTGAATCGATGCTTTGGTTCCGGAATCACTACGTGCCGGCTGGTGTTCCGTTTGATCTTCCGCGCCTGTCGCCGCTGCTGTATGCCGAAGGTCGGCGACAGCCGCCGATGTTCATTGCAACGATGGGGCTGGACCCACTATGCGACGAGGGCATTGCCTACGCGTCGTGCGCGGCACGAGCCGGAAGCAATGTCGAGCATCATCATCTTCCTGGGCATCACCATGGCATCGTCACCGCAGCCCGCAATATCGCGGCAGCGAGATATCTACTAGAACGCGCAGTTTCCTTTGTTCGGCGGCTCGCCGAAACAAGGCAGATTCAATGATGTCCCGGGGCTTCCGAAGATTTGATGGCGTTCTGTAAAGACTAACTTACTGATTACAAACGAACGAAAAGCATCGAGCTTCTCGACGCCTGCCAACGAGCAACGTCGGAACGATCCTCCGGCGAGAGTTGTGGGCACCGAAGAACTCACGTCATCGTCGGGATCCGATGCCATCGAGGTCGAGCCGCGGCCCATCGCGTTTATCCGATCTTGCACAGGAATGAAGGGACGAGAAACGTCCGTCGTGGGGCGGCAGTTTCGCGAGGTACCTTGGCCCCACTTCCGGTGCAGAGGCAATCCAGACTGGCTGCCAGTCAGTCGGGGAGGGGGCGCTGAACACGGAAAGAGCGAAACAACGGCTGGTGCGGCCTGGTATCTGGCGTGCTACGCACCTTATAACGCCGTTGCAACATTCGCAACCGATTGTGTAATGGAAACCCCTTATTCAAATTGTCCTTCGACTGCATGAGACTGGGAACACTGGAACTTGGTCAAATGATCATGTCGGAAGTGACCGGTCGAACCGAGGCGCGCATGGATGACCTACCGCGGGGGCGTTTCCCGTTGGGTCGGCGAGTTGTCGCCGATCTATGTATGGGGAACTCAACGCTAACGTAATCAAATGAACAAGTCAAATGATTGGTTAGGGTGGCGTTACAGATATTTTCAATAACTGGTCAGTGGAGAGATCTCATGGCTAAGAATCAAACGGATTCATGTTCGACCGAGCACGTAGAAGTACTAATCATTGGGGCCGGGATATCCGGCATTGATGCGGCATGCCATCTCCGCATGCATTTGCCGGATCGCTCGTTCGCCATTCTGGAAGCGATGGAGGGATTCGGCGGTACTTGGTGGACCCATCGTTACCCAGGGGCGCGCTCCGACAGCGACCTGTATACATATGCGTACGGATTCCGTCCGTGGAGTGGCCGCTCGATCGCCACGGCGGATGAGATCCATGGCTATCTCGGAGATGTCATTGACGAATATGACCTCGGTTCGACGATCCGCTACGGGCATCGTGTTCACACGGTGGGCTGGTCGAGTGAACAAAAGCGCTGGACTGTCGAAGTATCGCGAAACGATACGGGTGAACGCTTCTCGATGACTACCGACTTTTTGTGGCTCGGGGCGGGATACTACGACCATCGTCAGGGCTTTACGCCTAAGTGGAACGGGTTCGATCGTTACAAGGGAACGATTGTTCATCCGCAGCACTGGCCCGAGGACCTCGACTATGCCGGAAAGCGGGTGGTCGTGATTGGCTCGGGGGCTACCGCTGCAACGTTGATTCCGGCGATGGCCAAAACCGCAGCGCACGTGACGATGCTTCAGCGGTCACCCACCTTCTTCACATCCGTTCCATGGACCCACCAACTGGACGCGCCGCTTCGCGAACTTGACGTTCCGGAGGAGTGGCGTGCGGAAATTCTGCGGCGTGCGCACCTGAAGCAGACGTTCGACCTGATCAACCTGTCCGCAGCGAACCCGGACGCTGTTCGCGATTGGCTGATCAACGAGACTCGCCAACAATTGCCGGAAGGTTTTGACGTCGACAAGCACTTCAACCCTGGCTATCGCCCGTGGCAGCAGCGAGTTGCTGCAATCCCGGAGGGAGACCTCTTCGCGGCTATTCGTGACGGGAAAGCATCCGTAGTGACGGACACGATCGAGTCATTCGACGAGAACGGCATTACATTGGCCTCCGGCGAACATCTGCAGGCGGATATCGTCGTGACGGCGACCGGCTTCGACATGAGTGCTTTTGGCCAGATCGCTTTTCACGTCGACGGAGATCCAGTCGACATGACCAGGCGGGTCTCATATCGAGGAATGATGATCGAGGGTATCCCGAATATGGCGTTCATCTACGGATATTACCGTTCGAGCTGGACGCTCCGCGCTGATCTCATCTGTGAATTCACCTGTCGTGTACTCGCACATATGGACAAGGTTGGTGCGAAGACGGTGGAGCCGCGCCTGCGAGCCGAAGACGCCGACATGCAGCGGTTGCCCTGGACAGACCCGAATAACTTCAATGCTGGGTACGTTATGCGGTCGCAACACCAGATGCACTCGCGGGGCGATCGTATGCCGTGGCAGCACCACTTTGAGTACCAGGAGGAGAGCAAGACTCTTCCGGAATTGAGCCCGGATTCCGAAGTCCTCGTATATCGCTGATCTCCCGGTAACGTCCGCATAAAAGGTAATGTTATGGCACTCGATTTGCATCTCGCTGGTTTTCTCGAAGCTTTTGCCGGATCTGGCGCGAAGCCACTGTCGCAGTCAACCCCGGAAGAGGCGCGCGCATTGATGCATCAATTGGCACACGCAGTTCGTGCATCAGGGGCAGTGGTCGAAATTCATAGTGTGGAAGACTTGACGGTTCCCGGCGCGACTGGATCGCTACGGGCGCGGCTCTATCGTCCGACTCAAGATCGTCATTTGCCGACGATCATTTATCTTCACGGTGGTGGGTTTGTCATTGGTGATCTGGATACCCACGACAATATTTGTCGAGAGCTGGCTCGTGGTGCGAACGCGGTAGTCGTCTCAGTGGACTACCGCCTGGCTCCCGAGCATCGGTATCCGGCGGCGGCGGACGACGCGTTAGCCGCGACCAAATGGGTTATCGCAAACGCTGGTGAGCTGGGTGGCAACGATGTAGTAGCGGTTGCCGGAGATAGCGCTGGCGGTAATCTTGCGGCCGTCGTGACCCAAGAACTGCACGCTGAGGGCATTTCGCTTGCCGCTCAGTTCCTGATTTATCCGGCGGTAGCACAAGACCGATCCAATTTTCCTTCCTTCAAGGAAAACGGTGAAGGCTATCTGCTCGACCTCGATACGATCGGCTGGTTTGATCGACATTACGTCCTCGACGGTACAAACCGGGCGGATGCACGACTGGCCCCGATCCTCGCCAAGGACTTTGCAGGGTTGCCTCCGGCGATCATCCTCACCGCGGAATACGATCCACTGCGCGACGAGGGCGAAGCATACGGTCGCTTGCTTCATGCAAGCGGCGTCAAGGTAGAAACGATCAGGTGTGATGGCATGCTGCACGGGTTCTTCGATATGGGGGGGATCTCCCCGGGCGCCCAGGCATGGATCGAGAAAGGAATCGCGAGTTTCCGGAAGATGCTCGGCAGTGCGCAGCACCATTGATACGTTCACGGTAGCGACTTGACTCTGCTGTTCGCAGTTCTGTGGCCACATGCAGCGTGGCAGGCGAGTTCCAACGTCGCCGACGCGGCCACAGTCCTGTCTCATGGCGGAATGTGCCCGATTGCCTAATGCCTCCGTGGAGCCGAAAAGTGCGGGGCGGAATGAATGCATCCGGTGGCGATTGCGCTTTTTCGCCGTCGGCATCGGTTCGTGCACGCTTTCGTGAGAGGGCTCCGGTTATTTGTCTCGATACCATCCGAGCTATCGACTGTGTTGAGACAGGGCGCGACGCGTCGGTACGCTTCGCCGCGGCACCACACTTTGTGGTCGAAAGTTGTGAACGAGTGTGAAAGATCGAAATATAAGGGATGGAGGAGACGCCAATATAGCCGGGCGAATATTTGGGCCTGGTGACAAGTGCGTACGTCGTGACCTCCTTTTATAAGGCCAGCCAGGCCGTGGGAAATGCTCGCATGTCTGATCAACTCAAGACTTGACGCGCGAGCCGACCTGACGTGTCTTCGCTGGGTAGTCTATTCAGGACACAAACCTGTGAAGAATTCATTCGATTATCTTGTTGTAGGTGGCGGATCGGCAGGCAGTGTGCTGGCTTCGCGTTTGACCGAAGACACTGATGTGACGCTGTGCCTCTTCGAAGCCGGTGGCACCGGCGACGGATGGACAGTAAACGTTCCGGCCGCCTTGGTGCTGATGATTCCATCCAGGCTGAACAATTGGGCGTTTCAGACCGTTCCCCAAAAGGGGCTGCTGGGACGACGCGGCTACCAGCCGCGAGGCAAGGCGTTGGGCGGATCGTCTGCGATCAATGCGATGGTGTACACGCGCGGCCATCATTGCGACTACGACGATTGGGCTGAGCTTGGCAACGAAGGCTGGGCCTGGAACGACGTCTTCCCTTATTTCAAGCGAAGCGAGCATAACGAACGTCTTGGCAATGAATGGCACGGGCGCGGCGGCCCGCTTTGGGTCAGCGATCTGAGGACAGGCAATCCTTTTCAGGAACGTTGGCTGGAGGCCGGACGACAGTGCGGCTTGCCCATCACGGACGATTTCAACGGTGCGGAGCAGGAAGGCGTCGGTATTTACCAGGTGACCCAGAAGAATGGAGAGCGCTGGAGTGCTGCACGCGCCTATCTTTTCCCACATATGAAGGCTCGCGACAACCTGACGGTGGAGACCAATGCGCTGGTTAGACGCATTGTGTTCGATGGAAAAAGGGCCGTTGGTGTCGAAGTCTCGCGTGCGGGCAGTGTCGAGACGGTTTGGGCGAAAAAAGAGGTGATCCTTTCCGCGGGCGCTCTTCAATCTCCTCAGTTGCTGATGTTGTCCGGCGTTGGACCGAAAGACGAACTTCATCGTCATGGGATAAAGGTCGTATCCGATCTCCCGGGCGTTGGAGAGAACTTGCAGGATCACCCGGACGTCGTTGTCGGCTATAAAACGAATAGCCTGGATGCGCTCGGTGTATCGGTACGCGGTGGGATCAAGACGCTGCGCGACATCAGGCAATATCGGAATTCACGGCGCGGTACCATGACAACCAACTTTGCTGAAGGCGGCGCCTTCCTGAAGACGCGTCCCGATCTGGATCGACCGGACGTTCAGATGCACTTTGTCGTTGGTCCCGTCAACGACCACGGAAGAAAGTTGCAGTTTGGACATGGTATTTCCTGCCACGTGTGCCTGTTGAGGCCGAAAAGCCGTGGGTCGCTCAAGCTGCAAAGCCCGGATCCGCTTGAGGCGCCGTTGATCGACCCGGCATTCCTCGATCATGCGGATGATCTCGATGTCCTGGTCGAGGGATACAAGTTGACTCGGCAGCTGATGGCGGCGCCGGCCATGTCGGAGTTTGTGACGGAGGATCTGTTTGAGGCTCGGTCGCGATCCGATGAAGACATTCGTGCGTTGCTACGTGAGCGAACCGACACCGTTTACCATCCGGTGGGAACCTGTCGCATGGGGAACGACGAGCTCGCCGTCGTTGACTCCCAATTGCGCGTTCGGGGAGTGGAGGGCTTGCGTGTCGTTGACGCCTCCATAATGCCGACTTTAGTTGGTGCAAATACGAACGCTCCGACGATTATGATTGGAGAAAAAGCCTCGGATTTAATCCGGGGGATTGCAAGATTTCCGCCTACGGTACCGAATTGAATTTTAAAACGGTGGTTTAACTAGCACCTTCTCGTGCGGCATTCGTACGCACGAATGCCGCAACCGTGCACGGATGTTGCGGACGTAGTATGCGCAACTACAGAGGTGGCTATTCGGGGACCCGCATCCCTATTCGGCCATAGACAAGCTTTCAAAATACCGACATAATCTACAATATGATGGTCATCTGACCATGTATCTCGATTGAACGCTACACGCCTGTACGACGTGAGCGGAAGAGGATTTTCGTGTCGGAGCTTACCAATGACAAGAGTTAGGGCCGCGTTACGGCGACAAGACTTTGTTGACGCTGCCGTTGATGTCATCGCCACGCATGGCGTTGCGGGAGCCACCACGAGGCGAATAGCTCAAGCCGCAGGCTGCCCTCTGGCGTCGCTACACTATGTATTCCACACCAAGAACGATCTGTTCGATGCGGTTTACGAATCCCTGTTTGACCGTATCGCGACGGACCTCACCGCCGATAGACCATTTCAGTCTTTCGCGGAACTCGCTGGATGGCAGTTGCGCAAGATTGTCGAATGGCTCGTGCAGAATCCATCATACGCCCGAGCCCAGTCCGAGCTGATCCAGTGGGCAGCGCGTCATCGACCCGATTTCGCCTTGAGAACCTATGTCCAGTCTGTCGAGCGAACGGTGGCTTACTTCAGCAAGTGCGCCGTGGAAGTCCACAGCGACATGATTGAAGCCGTAGCTAGAATGAGCCTCGTTCTGATCGATGGATTACTTAATAGTTGGTACGCGGAACTGAATATCCGCACGCTTGGGACGAACCTGAAAAATGCGAGTTCAGCTTTGGAGGCGTATGCAACCGTCATCTCGAACTCAACGGTACAGGTTTGAAATCGACGCGGCCTGCTGTGGCGCTTTTTGAAGTCCATTTCGACCTTGTTTCCGGTGCGTAGATGGACGACGGCATCCAGTTGGGAGCCCCCCGAGAGAGGCACCCAGCGTCGATTCTAGTTAGCTGATGGCGCCCGGCGCCGCGCCGAACATAGACTTCGTCTCCAGGAACTCCTCGATGCCGGCGTAGCCCCATTCTCGTCCATTTCCGGACTGCTTGTAACCACCGAATGGTGCCGCGATGTCAACTGCCGCGCCGTTCAAGTGGACCATTCCGGTCCGCAACTTTCTTGCGACACGCTCCGCTTGTTCGATCGAGTCTCCATAGACGTAGCCGGACAATCCGTACGGCGAGTCGTTGGCGATGGCGATAGCATCTGGTTCATCTTTATAGGGGATGAGGACCAATACAGGGCCGAAAATCTCTTCGGTTGCTATTTTCATGCGATTGTTTGCGCGGCTGAAGATCGTCGGCTTTACGTAGTAACCTCGTTCAAGCCCGGAAGGATTGCCGAGCCCGCCCGAGATGAGCACTGCACCCTCCTCAATTCCAACCCGAATCATTTCCTGCACCTTTTGATGCTGGCGCTGGTTCGCCATTGGTCCCATTGTTGTGCTGGGATCGCGCGGGTCGCCGACTACTACCTGCCCGCACGCGGCTGCTGCAATCGCTTCCGCTTCCTCAAGCCGATGCGCTGGCACCAGCATTCGTGATGGCGCCGTGCATGTCTGACCGGAATTGGCCATCATCTGGAGCACCCCATGCGTGACTGCTTGCTGAAAGTTTTCGCTATCCAGAATGATGTTCGCCGACTTTCCACCCAGCTCTAGCGTCACCCTTTTGATCGTCGTCGCCGCTGCCTGAGCGACCTCCACACCAGCGCTCGTCGACCCGGTAAGCGACACCATATCAATGAGCGGGCTGGAAGCAATGGCACTTCCCAAGCGCTGCCCAGAGCCCTGTACGAGATTGAATACACCGGGAGGTACGCCGGCCTTCTCAAGGATCTCGGCGAGAACAATGGCCGAGTACGGTGCATTCTGACTGGGCTTCAACACAATTGTGCAGCCCGCCACCAGAGCCGGCGCAACCTTGCACATGACCTGGTTCATTGGCCAGTTCCATGGCGTAATCAACCCGCAAACACCCACAGGCTCCTTCACGATCCGCGAAGTGCCTTGGGTTCGTTCGAACGGATACTGCTTTGCAACTTCCAGAGTCGTATGGAGGTGCCAGAGTCCCAGCGCCGCCTGAAGTGGGCGAGAAATAGCATCCATGGGTGCGCCCATCTCTAGAGTGATTGCGTCCGCCATGTCCTGCAACCGCTCAGTGTATGCACCAATCACGCGTTCGAGCATCTGGAGTCGCTCAACCAGGGGCGTGTTCGAAAATGCTGCGAAGGCGTCGCTAGCCGCCTTCGCAGCCAAATTCACATCCGCCTCGTCAGAGAACAGCAATACCCCAGAGACCTCGCCGGTCGCCGGATTGATAATTTCGTGCTCAATGCCACCGTTCACCGGCTCCACCCATCGCCCGCCTATCAACGCCCGGCGTAGATGTTCTGCTTCAAAAATTGGCATCAGCTAGCTCCATGTTAGTTGGCTTCGCGGGCGAGTCTTCAGAACTCCCCAGAGTAGCCATGCTACCGCCTTTTTTGATCAGTTGTCCAAGTCGAACGACTCAGTAATAATCAGGATTGACCACTGGCACTTCGAAACACGATGCTCTAGGGAACCAGCAGCAATGCCGTTGCAAAATAGTCCGAGTTCGAGTCAGCTCGCCGTTCGAGTACTCACGCACGTATCACAGAGGGTTAACCTTCATCGACAAGGAATTTTTCGAGCAATACCTTCTGCCACACGGTCATTTGATCAAGTCAAGTAGTAGACTCCATCCCGGATAGCCAAATAGAAGTAAGCAATCCATAAAGTGGCGAACCGCGATTCGGTCGCTTTTAGATGTCAACGTCGAACGACAACTCTCCTTCAAGAGCGAAAGGTAATTACCATGGCAATTATTCAAGTACAGCAGATCATGCATGAGCACCCATTGCATGCTCGTGCCCCGCATGAATCCCGCTACGAAGGTGGCAGTGCCTTCTGCGACGGCAACTATGTCCCCATCACCGAAGCGACCGTCCCGCTCGTTGACGCGGGGTTCTTGCATGCCGATGCTGCCTACGATGTCGTTACCGTCTCACGAGGCAACTTCTTTCGGCTCGACGATCACCTCACCCGCATGGAAGAGTCGTCGGCGAAGTTCTTCCTCGAGAATCCGTTCAATCGCGAACAGGTCAGGGAAATTCTCCACAATCTCGTGCGAAACGCCGGCCTGAAGGATGCGTACGTCTGGTGGTGCGTCACCCGCGGCCCCCTGAGCGTCGACCGTCGTGACCGCAGTGCAATGAAGAATGCGATGTTTGCCTTTGCCGTGCCGTTCTTCTTCCAGGCGGACGACGAGGTCCGCACGCGCGGCTCGAACCTGTTGATCAGCAAGCTGTACAACCGGATTTCCGCAAAGGCGGTGGATCCCACGGCCAAGAACTTCCATTGGATGGACATGAAGCTTGCTCTCTTCGAGGCGATGCAACAAGAGAAGGACTGGGCGATTCTCGTCGACGAAAGCGACAACCTCACCGAAGCTGCCGGCGCGAACGTCTTTTTCGTCAAGAACGGCGAGCTCTATACCCCTGCTGAAGGCTGTCTTCTGGGTATCACGCGCCAGAGTGTCTTCGATATCGCCGCCGAGCTTGGCATCAAGGTGAACATCGGCAAATACACCGCGACCCAGCTGCGCCAGGCCGACGAAGCATTCACTTCCTCGTCTGCAGGCGGAATCATGCCCATCAGCTCCGTCGATAACCAGCGCCTTGGTGACCACAACGGCCCCGGCCCGATCTCCGAGAAGATCCATAACCTCTACTGGGAGAAGCGCTGGGCAGGGTGGCATTCGCAGCCAGCTGAATACTTCACGTCTGTCCCGGCATAAGCCGGGAGCCCATCACAAGCGACGCGCGTACAGAGTCGATCCGGTCAGATTAGCCGTGCCGGCTTTGACGCATGCACGATAGCTGTAGCCATCGAGAATGCGGGAAAAGCCTGTCCGGCACTCCTTAACGGTGCCGGACGTAAAGTGTGTCGAGCTTCGGTCGGCAGCCGGTTCCGGCAAGGACTGGGTCTGGCGCCGAGTGGCAACGATCTACGTTGAAACCACCATCGGCGATATCGCACCTCGGACGGCCGGACGTGCAGGCCGCAAAGCGAGAGAAATGGAAAGGAGAACGATGATGAAGCAGATAAATATCAGGGCCGTGTCCGTGATCGCGGCCGCAGTGTGTCTTGTGATTGGAACTGCAGCCATGGCGGAAGACCTCACGCCGTCAGGCGCCGAGCGCGCGGCCAGCAAGGACGGACTGGTGCCAGCTTTTGCCGGCCGGGAAGCCATGCCAGCAGGCTGGGAATGGGGCAAGGTCCGCGGCGACTTCTGGAAGCACAAGAACGAAAAGCCGCTGTACACGATCGATGCGTCGAACGTCGACAAATACGCCGACAAACTGTCGCCGGGGCAGGTCCAGCTCGTCAAGCAGTTGAAGGGCTACCGCATGGACGTTTATCCGTCCCACCGCGAATGCCAGTTGCCGGAATTCGCCGAGCGGAATTCGACGGCGAATCTCACGACGGCGAAGCTGGCTTCGAATGGCGAGACGATCCAGACCGCGACATTCCCGGGCGTGGCGTTTCCGCAGCCGAAGAGCGGTGCCGAAGCGATCTTGAACTACGAAACGCGCTACCGGGGCGAAGGCGCCGAGTGGGCGCCGGGTGTCACGGTCATTTCCCCACGCCCGGGCAGTAATGACTGGATCGACAGCGTCGGCCCGCAGGTCTTCTACTTTCCGGCGGGCAAGGATGGCAAGACCGCGCCGCAGGACGTCGACCAGTTCAGCCAGGGCGCGTATTTCGAGGTTGACTCACCTGCGGCACTGGCCGGACAGGCGTTCGTGCAACGCCAGTACTTCGACAAGGACTCGGAGACCTACTACTACTTTCCCGGGCAGCGGCGCGTGCGACGCATGCCGGCCTATACACACGATGCACCGCTGATCGGCTACGAAAACCAGTATCTGATCGACGAATCCAACATGTTCAACGGTTCCATCGACCGCTTCAACTGGAAGCTCGTAGGCAAGAAGGAAATGATCGTACCTTACGACGATTTCGGCATGTACACCTTTAAAGACAAGCTGCACGACGTCGCCACGCCCAATGGCATCGCGACCGACCATCGTCGTTACGAGGTGCATCGCGTCTGGGTGGTCGAGGCAACGCTCAAGCCTACGGCGCGCCACGTCGATTCGAAAAAGATCCTGTATCTGGACGAGGACAGCTGGCTGGCACTCGTCGGCGAGGACTATGACGCACAGGGCAAACTCTGGAAGGTGCGCGAGAGCTACCCGATTCCGGTTTGGGAGCTTGGCGGTGCCTGCGATAACGAGCCCTTCGTGCAGTATGACCTCAACAACGGACGCTATGTGTTCGACGCCTCATCAGTTGGTCAGGGCAAGGACATCCACTGGTATGAGCATATTAACGATCCGCGCTTCAAGACAGACTTCTTCACGGCCGAATCGCTGCGCTCGGTGAGCGAACGCTGAGGTTCGACGCAAATGCAGGGGACCGACGCGCGCCGGTGGTGCGCGTCGGCATAAAGGGTGACGGCAGGGGAGACGGATGAAAACGAAGATCATTGGAAGATATGTTGCGGCGTCGCTGGCCATGTTCGGCACGGCTGCAACGAGTGCGTACGGTTACGAATTCAAGACAGGCCTGAACGATCTCACGGGTTCGTGGGTTACCAACCTCACGGCAGGTGCAGGCATCCGCACCAAAAACCCTAGCTGCTCGCTCACGGGCGACCCGAACTCGTTCGGTTGCGGCGCGGGGGCCAACACCAATCAATGGGGCGCGGGCGACGACGGTGACCTGAACTACCGGAAGGGCCAGCCCTTCAGCACCTCCATCAGCGCGACGAGTGAGCTCTTGCTGAAGATGCCGAGCGAAGGGCTCAAGTTCATGATCCGCGGCACAGGCATGTACGACTTCCTCGCCGGCAATACGAACAGAACGCCGCTGTCGAGCACGGCCTCGGCACAGGTCGTATACGACGCACAGCTGCTCGATTTGTGGGGCGAGAAGGACTTCACGATCAAAGGGCAGAACGCTCACGTGCGCCTTGGCAACCAGGTGATCAACTGGGGCGAGAGCATGTTCGCGATGGGCGGCATCAACGCCACCAACTCGCTCGACGTGCAGAAGCTTCTGGTTCCAGGCTCGCAATTGAAGCAGGCGCTTCTGCCCGCGCCGATGATCAGCTTTGCTGCCGATCTTTCTCATGGTTTCAGTACTGAGGATTACTATCAGTTTCAGTGGAACGGCAACCGCTATCCACCGGTTGGCTCGTACTGGTCGCTGTCGAATAGCCTGGGCCGCGGCACCGATCCGTTTACGGTGAGCACCGCCAATCTGAACGTGTACGGCCCCAGCGCGGGTACGATCGCGGGCTCCAGCAGTGGCAACCAGAACGTGCTCAACGGCATCAATACGGGCCTCGTTAGCGGTGCCTACGCGGGGCCGCCCTTTAACGACATTGGCCTGCCTGTCAACTGGCAGGCGCCGTCGAAGTACCATCCCCAGTTCGGCATGAAATTCAACTATTCGCCGCGCTCCTTCGATGCGAACTTCGCGGTCTATTACGAGAACTACACCGACAAATCACCGGTGCTCTCATCGCTGGCCAACGGCACACTGGGCTGGTCGTATCTGCAGAACCGTCAGCTCTTTGGCGCGAGCGCGAACTTCGGCATCGGCAACTGGGCGATCGGCACCGAGCTGTCGTACCGGCCGCATGACGCCGTGGCGCTGTCGAGCTGTTATGGCGTGGGCGGCCCGCTCGATCTGAACACCAATGGCGTACAGGGTGTCAACTGCCAGCAGTGGGCAGACATGAAGAAGCTGCAATACGACGTCAACGGCATTCTGGCGCTAACGCGCAGCGAGTATCCGTTCCTGAAGCTGATTGGTGCGGACCAGGCGACGCTGACCTGGGAGCTCACGTGGATCTACTATCCCGGCCTGAGCCAGCGTGGCGTCACGCGCACGGTCGATGGCCAGACGGTAACGCAGGTGCCGCAGGCGGGCTACATGCCCTGGCTGAACAACGGTTCGAGTCTCGGCTACCCGATCGGCATGGCGCAGGGCACCTCGAGTTCGGTGGGCGCGACCGTCGATTTCAACTGGACCTACGACGGCACGCTGATTCCCGGCTGGCAGGTGACGCCGGGCATCACGTTCGCCGATAGCCTGTACGGCTATACGCCAACGTTGAGCGCCAACTACATGCAGGGTGCGAAGTCGATGAACCTCTATGTGCTGTTCAACCAGAATCCCGCCGTCTGGCAGGCGGGAATCAATTACACCATGTTCTGGGGCGGGCACAACACCGTGGGCAATCCTTACGCAGACCGGAATTTCGTCGGAATGTTCGTCACGCGAAACTTCTGATCGCGGATTCTGTACGCTATTGAATCACTTGAAGGGAAAATGCCGTGTTAAATCGCCTGGTCAAAAATCTGGAACGGTTCTTCTTCGGTCACCGCATGGCCGTGCTCGTGAGCATCGGCCTGTTCACAGCGGTCATGGCGTTCTTCGCCGTGCAACTGCGCATGGATGCGGGCTTCGAAAAGCAGATGCCGATCGGCCACGAATATATCCAGACCTTCCAGAAGTACCGTTCGGACCTGCTCGGAGCGAACCGGATCACCGTTGTCGTGCGTGCACGCAAGGGCCCGATCTGGACGAAAGAGGGTCTTACGCGTCTGTACAAGGTGACCCAGGCCGTCACGTACCTGCCTAACGTCGATCGCGGTGGCGTGCAGTCGTTGTGGACGCCGAACGCCTACGTGAACGAGATCACCGACGAGGGCTTTCGCGCCGAGCCGATCATCTCAGGCACGATCACGCCCGACCAGCTCACGTCCGACGTTGTCGCGAAGATCCGCCGCGCGACCACGCTCGGCGGCTATGTCGGCACGCTTGTCTCGCACAACGAAGACAGCGGCATGATCACGGCCGAGCTCAACGAGCGCGACCGCAACGGCAAGGTGCTCGATTACGTGGCGTTCAATCATCTGCTCGAAGCGCAGATCCGCAAGCCGTTCGAGGATGCTGGTTATGAGGTGCAGATTATCGGCTTTGCCAAG
Organism: Paraburkholderia sp. A3BS-1L; assembly: GCF_051125215.1. Lineage (NCBI taxonomy): Bacteria > Pseudomonadati > Pseudomonadota > Betaproteobacteria > Burkholderiales > Burkholderiaceae > Paraburkholderia > Paraburkholderia sp. A3BS-1L. The sequence continues at coordinate 681,180 of NZ_CP120443.1, forward strand.
CAGATCGGCGACATCGCCGATGGGGCGACGGCCGTGCTCGGTTTCTGCGGCATTGCGCTCCTGCTCACGGCGCTCGCGGTTTACTGGTACTGCCATTCGGTGCGCTTCACGGTGCTGCTGATTTCGTGCTCGCTGACGTCGCTCATCTGGCAGTTCGGCACACTCAGGCTGCTTGGCTTCGGGCTGGATCCGCTGGCCGTGCTCGTGCCCTTCCTGGTGTTCGCGATCGGCGTCTCGCATGGCGTGCAGCAGGTAAACTTCATCGTGCGCGAGATTGCGCACGGCCATAGTTCGTTCGACGCGGCACGCCACAGCTTCAGCGGACTGCTGATTCCCGGCGTACTGGCGCTGATCACGGCATTCGTTTCGTTCATCACGCTGCTGCTGATTCCGATTCCAATGGTGCGCGAGCTGGCCATCACGGCATCGCTGGGCGTCGCGTACAAGATTGTGACGAATCTCGTGCTGCTCCCAGTCGCAGCTTCATGCTTCAACTTCACGAAAGCGTATGCGGACAGCGCGCTCAAGCGCAGCGAACGGCGCTCGGCGTGGCTGCGCGGGCTCGCGCGCATCGCGCAGCCACGCTATGCAGGCGTGACCGTGGCCCTGACGCTGGTGGTGTTCGCACTCGCCGCGTGGCAAAGCCGCGACCGCGTGATCGGCACGCTGCAGCCGGGTGCGCCAGAACTACGTGCGGACGCGCGTTTCAACCGCGATGCCACGTCGATCGCCTCGAGCTACGACATCGGCCTCGACTGGCTCACGGTCGCGATCGAGTCGGCGCAGAAGGGCTGCGATAACCCCGCGGTCGGCCTGTACGAAGACGACTTCACGAGCGCGATGCGTACCGAGCCCGGTGTGGTGTCGGCGCAGTCGTACTCGGCGATGCTGCGCCGCTATAACCAGGGCTACAACGAGGACTACCCGAAAATGAATGTCGTGCCGATAGACTCAGAGAATTATGGGGCGGTGTCGGTGGACGCGAGCCGGGTGAAAGGCTTCATGAAGACGGACTGCAGTATGACGGCGGTACACCTGTTCCTCACCGACCACAAGGCCACGACGATCAGCCGGATTCTGGACGATGTGAAGACGTACCGTTCAACGCATCCGTTCCCGGGCATCACGGTGAGGCTCGCGGCAGGCAATGCGGGCGTGCTGGCCGCGACCAATGAGGAGGTCGAGAAAAGCGAACTACCGATGATGCTGTACGTGTACGCGGCCATCCTGATTCTCGTGTTCCTCGCCTATCGAGACTGGCGCGCGATGCTCGCATGCTGCCTGCCGCTTTCCGTGGGGACTTTCATTGGATACTGGTTCATGAAGGAACTGCAGATCGGGCTCACGGTGGCCACGTTGCCGGTGATGGTGCTCGCCGTGGGCATCGGCGTGGACTACGCGTTCTATATCTACAACCGGTTGCAGGTGCATCTCGCGGGAGGTCAGAACATCGTCAAGGCGGTGCAGCACGCGATGCTGGAGGTAGGCGTGGCGACGATCTTCACCGCCATCACGCTGGCGATCGGCGTGGCGACATGGAGCTTCTCGGCGTTGAAGTTCCAGGCCGACATGGGCAAGCTGCTGGCGTTCATGTTCCTCGTGAACCTGCTGATGGCGATGACGGCGCTGCCGGCGCTGGCCTCGGTGCTGGAGCGCTGGTTCCCGCGTCGCAAGCCGGCGCGTGCGCCGGGCCTGTTCAGCCATTGATGTCTGGAGACGAAATCATGATCAAGACGTTTGTTGCCTGCGCGGCGTTGTGCGCGAGTGCGGCGGCCTTCGCACAGCCGCAGGGTGGAGTAGCGGACTGGGCAGCCAAACCCGCGCATGCGTGGAGCGCCCCGGCGCACATGATGCTCATGGACGCGGCGCGCGCCGGTTCGCGCATTGTCGCGGTGGGTGAGCACGGTGTCATAGTCATTTCGGATAACGAGGGAAAGACATGGAGCCAAGCGCGTGAGGTGCCGGTCTCGGCAACGCTGTCGGCTGTCACTTTCACGGACGCGCAGCACGGCTGGGCTGTTGGCCAGTGGGGCGTGATTCTCGCGACTGACGATGGTGGCGAGACGTGGCAAAAGCAGCGCATGGATATTTCGGTGGATCAGCCACTGTTCTCCGTGTTCTTCACCAACACGCAAAACGGTATGGCAGTGGGTCTGTGGTCGCTGATGCTCGCCACGCACGACGGCGGCAAGACGTGGACGAAGGTGACGGTGCCCAAGCCTCCGGGCAGCGGCCGGGCAGACCGCAACCTGTATCACATTTTTGCGGACAAACAGGGCGCGCTCTACATCGATTCGGAGCAAGGGATGGTGCTCAAGTCGCCGGATGGCGGCGCGAACTGGAGCTATCAGGCTACGGGCGGCAAAGGCACGCTATGGACCGGTGTAGCGCTCTCCGACGGGCGAATCGTCGTGGGCGGACTGCTCGGCAGCCTGTACCAGAGCAGCGACGGCGGGGCAACGTGGACGGCGCTGAACGCTGGCACGAAGAGTTCGATCACCGATCTCGTGGCGACTAAAAGCGGACTGATGGGCGTCGGACTTGATGGCCTTGTGTTCCGGCAACGCGAGGGCAGCACGTCGTTCGAGGTCCATCAGCGCGAAGATCGCGCGACGCTCACGGCCGCGCTGTTCAATCGCACTGGCAAGCCGGTGTTGTTTTCTCAGGATGGGGTGCTCGACACTCCCGGAGCGAAGTGATAGCGCATTACGTGGGGGGCGACCGAACTAGCAGATTTATGCAATAGGAGTGCGACATGAATGCTGATGCCATCGTGGGCCGGGCTCGCAACTCTGCTGATTTCCGTCGCGGTTGCGGCTAAGGCGCACGCCGGTGATTAGCTTCCCCCGGAGCAGTCGATTCAGCATTCCGTGCAGGTATCGAGTGCAGGGCCGGTCGACACGGGCGCACAGACTGAAACGGCTCGCGCGGACGTGCGCCGGGCTGCGAGCGTCGGCCCGGCGCCGGGCAAGACTCGGGCGCAAGTTCGTGCCGAGCTCCTGCAGGCCGGAGAGGAGGGAATGCTTCTGCAGCGCTGGGGTGACTATCCTCCCAGTGCCGCGGCACGGGCGCGCAATCGGGGGAATTATTTGCTTCTGGAACAGGTGTGGAAGGAAGAAGGGATCACTCCGGCGACGAGCGCAGGCAGATCAAGCGTATTTAACTAGGAATGCAGATAAAATTGCTGGTGGCGACGAAGCGAGTTGTGGGTGGGAAATCGAAGGTCGGTGCGTAGGGGATGGCACGGGTGTTGTTATCGCCAACGTGAAGATATCGATGAACGAGTGCAATGAAATTGCTGTCGAGCAAGCGATGCCTTTGAAGTCGGGAGCTCTTCCACAATTCTTCACTGGTTCTCTATCTTGTCATCCAACATCAAACGTTTACCCCTCGCTTTCGGATGAAAGGTTTGGTTAGCGAGTCTTAACGGGGGCCGAAGTGAAAAATATTGCTACGAGCATCAAGTTGAAGGTCGCGTTTGGCTCGAGCATCTGTGTGATTCTTCTCTCCGCGATCGGGTTGTTCGGGCTCTATGGGCTTTACACGCTGAATGCGAATCTGAACAACGCCTTCTCGGGGCATGTGGTGCCGATCAATGAGCTATCGGAAGTGCGCGCAGCGCAATCGGATCTCACGCTTCAAATCGCTCGGATCGAAATGTTCGCTGAGCCTGCTGTCACGCGCGATGCCATTGAAGCGATTCGTGCCGATCAGGCGCGTATCGACGAAGCATGGAATAGCTACTACGGAAAGGGAATCCGTAGTAGCAGGGAGCGAGATCTTGCTATAAAGATCCGGGATTTGCTTACGCAATTTACGCATGTCACGGACGACGCCATCGACGCTTTGAACACCGGCAACGATGACGTCGCTATTCCCATCATCAAAAAACTCGTTCCGATCGGAACGCAGTTGACGGGCGTATTAGCGGAGGACGCCGCGCTGCATCTCGCACGGGCCAGGCAGTTCGTGGTGGATAGTGGGTCGACCTATCAAAGCGTTTTATGGATCGCGATCGCGCTGGTGGTTCTCGGCATTGCATTGACAGCCGGCGTTTCGATCTATCTGACGCGCGCGATTTCGCAGCCGCTCGGCAAGGCCTTATCTGTGGCGAATCGAATTGCCGACGGCAACCTCGAGAATGAAATCTCGACGCAGGCACGCGACGAATTCGGCGATTTGCTCGAAGCGCTGAATCGGATGGGGCACCAATTGAGTGACACGGTGCGCGGCATCAAGGACATCGCTGAATCGGTGGCCGTGGCATCGCGCGAAATCGCCATCGGCAATTCGGATTTGTCGGCCCGAACCGAGAAGCAGGCCACATCGCTCGAGGAAACCGCGACGAGCATGACGCAATTGACGGAGACGGTAAAGCACAATGCCGATAGCGCGCGAGAGGCCAACGTGCTGGCCACTCGTGCCACGAGCATGGCCGATGCAGGTAACGAGGCGGTGCGACACATGGTCGGCACGATCGAGGAAATCAGCGGGAGTTCGAACAAGATTACCGACATCACGACCGTCATCGAAGGCATCGCATTTCAGACGAACATCCTTGCACTGAATGCTGCAGTCGAGGCGGCGCGCGCCGGCGAACAAGGCCGCGGGTTTGCCGTGGTCGCGAGCGAAGTTCGCAGTCTGGCTCAGCGTTCCGCCGCCGCCGCGAAGGAAATCAAGGAATTGATCGCCTCGTCAGTGGCGATGATTCAAAACGGCGCGAAGCAGGCGACGCAGGCGCGGGAAACGATAGGCGAGGTCAAACTCGCGATTGAGCAAGTTTCGTCGATCGTCGGTGAAATTGCGCAGGCCTCGGAAGAGCAGACGCGCGGCATCGAACAAGTCAATCAAGCGATTGTTCAGATGGATGAGGTGACGCAACAGAACGCCGTATTGGTGGAACAGTCCGCACAAGAGGCGCAGGCCCTCAAAGAGCAGGCGCGGGTGTTGAACGATGCGGTATCGGTCTTCAAACTCGCGAATGCGCTAGCCAAACCGAGGGTGGACGGCCACGCGAAGGCTGACCTGCTCACCGGATCGCTATCATCATTTCGAACATGAGGTCGATGTTCGGCGACTGCGCCTGCGGGCCGAACATCAAGCTCGCGACACTGTTGGTTTGCGCTCCGATCAGCGTTCCCGTGGGAGGTATTCGCGCGCCGTAGCGAACGCGTCGATATCGCGTACGCGGTTGACCTGGATCGCCCGATAGGTGGACTTGGGGTCATCGCCTCAACCACGCCAGAGCGTGTCCGGAATCTGAGCGGGGGTGAAACTATCAGCGACGCGATTTTGGAAGAGGGCATGATGTCCGTAAGCGCTCAATTCGCCACACCTTGATGGCTCGCGTTGTTACCGGGTAACGGAAGCCGGGGTATGCGTGTTCGGCATTTTACTTTGATATGCTAACTAAATATATTACCCGAAAGCGAGGGGGTAAACGTTTGATGTTGGATGACAAGACAGAGAACCAGTAAAGAATTGTGGAAGACGCTTGAGCCGTCGCTGCCAGAGCGGTCATGCTCGGCAAAAAGCGGACGTCCCTGGATAGATGACCATTTCAGCATTCAATGGCATTTGTTCGTGCTGCACACAGGAATTCCATGGGAGGAACTGTGATGGAAATGGACTTCGGCAGTGGCATGAAGTGCTAGGGTCGGCTGCGTGACTGGCAGAACGCGGCGTGTGGGAGTCCCTGCATCTGGCGTTGCTAACGCGATTGCGTGGATGCGATGCCGTTGACTGGAGCCGTGCGAGCATCGATGGCGCAAGCTTGGCCAGCCCCGGGGGCGAACAGCCGGGGACGAACCCGACCAATTGGGGCAAACTCGGCAGCAAGCGCCATATCGCAGTAGACCGGCCGGGTATCACGCTGGTACTCATGGTCACAGGCACCGACCGGCGCGACTCGAAAGTGTTTGAGGCGGTGCTTAACGCGATTCCAGCGGTGCCGGGTCGCGGTTTTGTAGAACAGTTATGTTAGCGACTCGAAGCGCTGAGTAGCGTTCTGAGCGCCGCCTGTCGCGGTTGGGCACGAGTAATAGTCCCTCAGGGCGTCTGTGAGCAGATGCTTGCAGGTGGGGCGGCGCATGGCAGGAAGTCGCAGACGTGATACGCCGAGAGCGACACGGATATTATGAAGAGACGCTGCGGACGTTGCCGCAGTGAGGTTCAGTGCCTCGGAGTAGGCGGCAGCAGCTTGCTACTTCCGCACTAACTTGCGGGTGCTCTTGACGGTAGGGTTAGAGGCCGAAAGTGCCGACGCATAGGAGACCAACATCCTGCTGGCATGGTCGACATCAGCGGCCAGACGTTTTGGATCTTGCTGGGCAAACCATGAGAAAAGCAGCCCGTCGACCAGAATAATGATCAGCCGCGCGATGGCATCCAGGGCCTTGGCATCCGCACGCGGCTCGGCAGCGGCCAGGTTGGTGCGGGTACCTTCCAGGGCTAAACGAAAGGCACCAATGGCCATATCGGGCTGATGTCTGAGCGCCCACGTAAACAATTCTGACTGGGTCTTCGCGTAAGTCGGGTTTGCCGCGAACCAGGCCATTACCGCGCGCAGGTTGTAGTCCGCAAGATCGGACAGGGTGCCGTGTTCCGGAGCGTCTGGGCTATCCGAGCGGATCGAATCGATCAACGTTTCATAGACAGCCAGCAATAGCTCGTCCTTTGAATGAAAAACGTAGTGCAGGGAAGCTAGCGGACAGCCCGCGGCCTCGGCGATGCGACGGGTCGTGGCCCCCTTCACACCGTGTTCTGCAATAACCGCGACTGTGGCCGCTACGAGGTCCTGGCGGCGGACTTCAGCCCGTACTCTCAGCATAGGCTAGAGCTCCGTTTCATGTCTTAGTTTAAAGGGGGTACCCGGGCAGGGTAATCGAATGCCCCGATATTAACATGACGATGGACGGCATTTCGTAATCAACGGCATGGCATTGGCCTGCAGGTATGTTGCGACGCTATGGCGGCGAGAGAAATGCAGTTGGCAGGAGTTTGCCAGGAATGTCCGCGGAGTTCCGCGCCGAGTACGGGAACTGGTCGGCGGGTAACAATGCAACCGGTCGGAACCATTTCATCCCGGCGCCAAAACTGCGGCCACCGATGCGTCGCTGTACCTGAGCAAACGCCACGGAGTCGACGCGAAGTGGCAGCATGCTTCGCGAACCACGGGCGGATTCATTCATAGGTCATCGGGCCGGCACATCGAACAGTTTCCGTTTGTCACGCATCGGCCAGGTTCCCGTTTTGATGTTCTTTCCCCAGACGGAGCACAGATGCGACGACTTGGCGTGGGAGCGTGAAAGGGCGGTCATGCGCCCCTTGAAATTGGTGCAGTTGCCTTGGTTTTGGAGCCCTCATCATAGGGCTAATGGAAACCCCGTATTCCATCTGTGTTTTTGAGGCATAAACTCTGGGCTGCGGGCACATGGTCAATTGATCAAGTTTGTTGGCTTGCACCACTACTTGACCTTTGAGCATCAGTTGGTGCAGTTGATTCCCCGCTACCGGGCGCGCGTCCCACTACAGGAGGACGCGTTAGCCGCAATGCAGGAGGAAGACGAATACGTGGAACCGGTTGGCATGGCCTTTGCTTTATTGTCAATTGACCAAGTCATATGATTTATTCGAGCCAGGCATGATGATGGATATCTCCAGGTAACGTGGTCAACGATAAGGGTACGCGAATGAAAAAAGCAATTGCTGTCTTGGGATTAGGGGCTATGGGGTCTGCCATTGCCGCCTGCCTGATTGAAGATGGTGCGGAAGTCGTCGTCTGGAACAGAAAACCGGAAAAGGCGCAACGCATGCAGGAGTTGGGAGCCAGAACTGCCGATAGCGCCACGGCAGCCTGTGGTCAGGCGGACGTAGTCATCGTGGTTACTGCGACGCCGATTGATCTCGCAGCGGATTTCAAGGAATTGGGCGAGCGCCTGAAAGGAAAAACAGTTGTAAATCTTGCTACGGGGCGCCCATCCGAGGTCCAGGCGCTGGATCAAATCGTGAGTGGTGTTGGAGCAAAATTTGTCAACGGGACAATTCAGTGCTTCCCACCCGATATCGGCACCGAGAATGCAGTGATCCTGTTTGGTGCCGATGAGAAGATCTGGCGCGATGCTGAACCCATTCTTCGGAAAATCGCACCGCAATCCACGTACATCAGTGCAAGATCCGACGTTCCGAATGTGCTCGATATTGGGCTAACAGGGACATTCGTTTTTGGTGCTGGCGCAGCTTTCCTGGAGGGACTCCGGTTCGTAGTGAACTCAGGCGTTTCAGTCGACGAACTACGTGACCTAATTCCGACCTATATCGCAGGCCAGAGCAAATTCATCGAAGGTTTGTTCGAGTCAGTTGCAGCTTCAGATTATCAGGCTGGGGGCGCTGACCTACGCGTCTATGCCCGGGCTACCGGGATTTTCCAGCAGGCGCAGGAAGATATCGGGCAACCGCCGCGAATTCTGAAGGCGCTACGCGAGCAAATTCTGTCGTCCATCGAACTGGGTGGTGGTGACCGAGGATTCGCTGCATTATTTAACCATTAACAACTCTTTTGAGGAGTCGTCATGTCATTGCAGCGCCTTTCAATTAACAGTACTCCTGATGACCTTGCGGAAGCAGTCAGGCAGGATGGTGGCGCAATCGTCAAAAATTTTCTCGGCGCTGACCTGCTCGCGCGTATCAGAAGTACGCTTTTTGACATGCTTGAGTCGGCTCCTAACGGAGTAGATGAGTATTTCTCGGGTACGCAGACGCGGCGAATGTCGCGTCTCTTCGCGCGTACTGACTGGATGGCCGAGGTCGCTTTGCATCCGCTCTATCTGGGCGCGGCGCGCGGTATTCTGCAAACACCGATCAAGATCTGGAGCGGTGAGAACCAGATCGACGTAGCTCCGGATATTCAGGTGGGTGTTACGCAAGCCATTCAGATCCGACCGGGTCAAGGTCTTCAGCCCTTGCATCGTGACGACTCCGTGTGGCTTTGGCGCCACCCAAGCTATGGGCGTGAAGCCAGGTTTCAGGTCATGGTTGCGGTATCTGATTTTACAGAGGAAAACGGAGCCACCGTTGTCATCCCGGGTAGCCACAAGTGGGATGACGAGCGCATGCCCAGGCAAGAGGAAGCCATCCCCGCAGTGATGGCTGCGGGCGACGCTCTTTTCTTCATTGGCTCCACCTATCACGGTGGCGGGAAGAACACTAGCGATGCACCGAGAACCGGTCTGACGATGTCTTATGATTTGGCGATCCTTCGACAGGAAGAGAATCAATACCTCACGTTGCCCATTGAACGAGTGAAGAGTTTCCCGGAAGAGTTGCAGCGATTGCTCGGTTGGACGTACGGAACCACGTTTGCAGGTTTTGTTGAGCGTGATGGACAAATGTCGGATCCGAATGAACTGTTGAAAATGAAGGATTTTCTCGAGGTCGGACATTTCGATTAACGGACGCCGTAGGTGGTGGGGTATTAGCCTGTTTTTCAGGTGACAATTGGGAGCTCACCACCTAAAGGCATCGTGCTCGATTGGGACCATTTCTGGAGTCGGTCGACAGGCGCGCGTCTGTGCTGAGAAAGTGGGGTGGTCAGTATTGCAGGCCACCAGGTAAGCCTTAAGTGTACGGCGCTCGCTAGCCGGGGTCGACTGTCGGTCCTGCACGTCGCTACGATTGATGGCGTGATTGCACCACAGGCAATCTCGGGTTACGGGGCCGCACTGGAAGGAGAATGGAAGGGTGGGATGCGCATTCTGAACATACGTGTCCATGGGGTGGCTATTCCACGCCAGCATTCGATGCGTATCATGTATTCCCATGTCGGTTTCGATATTGACTGGTTGAGAATTACAAAATCCACCGATATTTCGGCTGGCGATGGGCGGGCAAGTTTGGTATGACGATTTTTCGATCGGTTGAAGAATTCTTCGAAACAATGCAGGTACGGATGCAGGCAAGAGGGCGATTTGTACGCCTCGACGCGATCTCGCATTCGTGTAAGCGACAAGGAGTAGATCGTGAATTATGAAATTAAGGGAATCCGAAAAATTGCTCTGCTTTATACGGGGGCGGTAGTCTGGACGCCAACCTACTTGCTTCCATTCAACATTGAAGAGTCAATGGCGCGGTTCCAGCTTTCCGAAAGTTGTGCTGGGTGGCTTGCCTCCGCTGTACTTCTCTGTCTTGCCCTTTCCATCATCATTTCGGGGCGGCGCTTGGCGACGCTGAACAAGAGATCGGGTGCGGTTATTGCTGCTGCGATTGCTATTGCGTCAACGTGCGCAATGTTTTCAAATAACTTTTATATCTTTGCTGCTGCAAAATTAATTTTTGGAATCGCTTTGGGTGTCAGCTGTGTTTGCGCGTACGGGGTAATTGCACATGTTAAACATCCCGAGAAAGTTACGGCTCAGGTAGCACAATCTATGGCCATAATATTTTCCTTCGCGATGTATATCGTGCCAATCGTAAATGCGAAGATTGGCAATATCGGAGTGGATGTAGTTCAACTCGGAATTCTCGCGATAGCGCTATTTATCGGTGCATTTATGCATCCGGCCATCAATGCAAACGAGCAAGGTGTCGCGAGGGAAGCCATCAAGTCCCATGCGGTCCGAGGGATTCTGGCGAGCGCATTTCTCCTCTACGTTTCGCAGACGGCCCTCTTCGGTTTCGCCGCAGAGATTGCCGCAACTCGGGGCGTTGAAGCAGACCAACTCGGCATTCTGTTCATGGTAAATGCTGCCGCCCAATTGCCAGTGGGGATAGTGGTCGCCTGGCTAGGTGATCGTTTTGGTTTGTTCAAGCCGATCGCTTTTGGACTCGTCCTGCTGATCGGATGTAGCTTGGGAATGTATTGCGTGGGCGGCAAGTGGGCATTTCTCGTGTCAACCGCCCTCATCAGTGCAGGCGCAACATTGGTTGGCCCCTATATGTTTGCGTCACTCGCTCACATGGATTCTAGCGGGAGAAGCACTGCGACCTGCGCGTCAGCAATCAATCTTGGCTTGGCGGTCGGTCCTGCAATTGCGGGCACAGTGTTCAGTGTGGCTGGTTTGCACGCGGTCGGCTGGCTTTCCGTCGGGTTGCTTATTGTGCCGATCTTTCTGAGCAGCGTTGCGATCCGACAGTTCAGTCGACGCATTCCCGCGCAGCTATCGCTTGACGCGTAAGGCAAAGTACGAACCCAACATATATCGGCATCGCCATCTCGCGTCGAGATGGCGATGAAAAAATTGGCGCCAACGTGGGCAAGCGTAATAGTTAATAAAATCCTTCATGGTTATTAGAATTTGTCATGGAATTGAAATTCCATCTTTTTTGCCTTGCTGATCTTGCGCTGATAGCGACTTCCCTTGTCTATGGCGTGAAGTTTCTCAAGAAACGCAACTGCCTCCTCGGGCTTGAGTGGGTGATTACGACGTTCTCGGCGACGAATTTAATGATCAATGCCTTAACCGGAAGGCACGTCTTCTATAGTATTTCACTCTTTTGCGATGCATTTTCCAGAGGCTTCGGTGTACCAGTTATCACCGTCGTGGGCATGATGGCCGTTACGCATCGCTATAAGCCATCGATTTTCGCTGATGTCGTGTATATGGTGGGCGCACTGGCGGGAACCGTTGTGGTGTGGACAGCAGGTTTCATGGTTGAACCTAAGCCGTATTTCTATCTGGTGACGTGGTCCTTGTTCTCGGTTTACCTCGTCTACGTTGTCGAGAGGTTGCTGAGCGTTGGAGAGAAGCGTAACGCTGTGGGCGTGATCTTGGCGCTGATATCCACGCAGGTTATTGCGAGCACCTATGACTTCTACCATATACCTGGCGACGACGATCACATGATTTTTTATATATTCGCGCTGCTTTCATGGTCTTACATGTCCGTTTCATTGTATTACAGTTATTGTGCGTTGGAGCGCGCGCGGGAAGAGGAAAAGAACCTAAATCGAGGTTATACCCTTGGCAGCCTGGAACAAAATCCGTGGTGATTGTCCTGCCACCGCCGAAATATCCTAGTGTTTTCATACAGAAGAATAGATATGGCTACTTTAATCGTGAGCTATCCCGCTGTAGAGGGTTTGGCATTTGATCGCGAGTACTATCTTGGGACCCATGTCCCGCTCGTACGAGCCGTGTGGGGCGAGTTTGACCTGCATTCAGCGGAGGTTCTGTTTCCGGCGTCAGGTCCACAGCCCTTTGCATGCGTAACGGTACTGCGTTTCAACGATCAGGCAGGAATCGATGCCGCCCTCTCTTCTGCGAGAACAGGCGATGTGGTCGGCGATGTGCCGAACTTCACCAATGTCCAACCGACGATCTTCCGTGCAGGAAACTGACTTATGCGGCTCGATTTTGTTGTGCTGAAATGAGTGCGACTTGCGCTTTGCGGAGTTCCGAAGGCGCCGTTCGTCGCGTGCATCAACGCAGCGGACCCGGCTCCGGCGAACCCCACCGTCCACTCGCGGATGCACAGGAGGAGCCATCGCCTTTCTGATCCCTTCGAACGAGGTCGATGATCTGGACCGGTCTGGCAAGCGCTGGATTCAGCGTAGCCGGAAGGTGCTCGTCGAGCAGATGCTTGCGGACTGGTACACCGATTCGGCACCGTGACCGCGCAACCGGGCCATCAAGATGTTCCGGGAGTGGTGCGCAATCCGCATTCACTCCATCGTACTGAATTCCCCCACCTGTGGGTATTACAAAATCCCCCAACTGGAGACACGCGGAGCATGATGCTCGCGCGGTCTGGCAGGACGTTACCTTGCACCCCTCGAATGAAGAAGATGGGGGTGTTGGAGTGAATGTCTTGAAGCCGCATCTTCAAACAACCATCGCCACGCTCATCGCCGCGGACAAACGTCAGCGGGAGATTGCCTGGATTACGGGAATTGATCGGAGGGCGACCCATAAGTAGCCACCCCTGAACAATTCGTTTTGCTCCTCGGCGGCATCACGCAACCGATCGCGCAACTATCCGACCGTTGAGCAAGACGGCAAGAATCAGCGCGTAAAAAGCCTCAGCTTTCGAAGGATCATCCGCACGTCGTGGACGGCGCCACACAGCACGGCATGTATCGCAGTTAGAGTCCGAGGTAAAAAAGCCGCTGCTTTGCATGGAGCGCTCGGCCGAACTGCGCGGGCGTCAGATAAGCGCGCGCCGCTACCTGTTCGTGATCGACGGTTCCAGGGCGCTGGGTTCTGCGATCGGGGAACTCTTTGGCGAGCGTGCCCACGTGCAGCGCTGCCGCACGCACAAACTGCACAACGTCCTCGAGCACGCCAGCCCAAAGAATGCATCTCGTAAACCGCATTGATCATGAAGGCGGCCTACGAGCTGCCGGCTAGGGACGGCATGGCCAAACTCAAGACGCACGCGGCGTGGCTGCAGTCCGACTACCCGGATACCTCGGCATCGCTGCTTGAGGGGCTGGAGGAGACGTTCACGGTGAATGAGCTGGGCCCTGACGCCAGCGTTCATGCGCGCGCTGTCCACGACCAACATCATCGGGAATCCGAACTGTGCCGTACTCCGTGTCGCAGGCCATGTGGCGTGCTATCGCGATGCCGACATGGCGCTGTACTGGGCGGCAGCCGGGTTCATGGCGGCCGAGAAGAACTTCCACAAGATCCTCGGCGCGAGCGAGCTGTGGATATTCGCAGCGGGGCTGAAGCGTCCGCCCTCAACGAACATTGACCAGGATCGAACGGTTGCCTAATCTATGCCGCACCCGCTGTCCCAACCTTCAACTGTCTGTGGGACATCGCCGGGGGGGGGGAGGTCAGCGGGGCAATAAGCCGGACTTGATGGTCGAAGCCACTTAGCGTGCGTGCCGTGAAATGCGCGAGTGCTTGAACTTGCACTGGCTCAAGTCATTGGATTGGCAGCGGAAAAACGCGAGATCGAGGTGTGCCGGAACTACCATGAGGCCCGGCTCCAACCGACGCGCAGGGTTTTGACGCCGGGCAAATTCGCCCGGCAATACAGCCTTCGGCCGTAGGCTGAGGGTTCTTGAAACATCTGGCACTAACGCTGCACGGTGTCCAGGATATCCAGGCGGTTCAATGCAACCGACTTCTGTTTGATTGTGCCAAACGCCGCTTCGGTCGCCTCGAGCGTACGCGCGATGTCTTCGTCAGTGTGGCTCGCCGTGAAGAACATGTTGTGCCACGGGTGGAGGTAGGCGCCATTCTTGATGACTTCCGAAGTCCACGCCCGGCCACGCGACACGAGCTCGTCGTCACCGGCGAATAGCATCTGGGGCATGACGCTCGGCCCGGTCTGCTTGAGTTCGAAACCATGCCGCTCGGCTTGTTCGGCGATGCCGGCGCGCAGCTTGTCCGCCAACCGCTTGGTGTGCTCGAGGTAGTCAGTTTCTCGTACCAGGCGCAGCGTTTCGATGGCCGTGGCCATCGGCACAGCCGAGAGCCAGTAGGAGCCCGTGACGAAAATATTCGTCGCAGCCTCTCGTGCCTTATCCGAACCGAGAACCGCAGCGATCGCGTAGCCGCCGCCAATGGCCTTGCCCCAGCAGCTGAGGTCCGGGTGCACGCCCCAGTCCGACCATGAACAGTCGCGCGACAGGCGCAGCCCCGTACGGACCTCATCGACGACCAGAAGCGCTTCCTGCCCATCCGCGAGGCGACGGCATTCCTTGGCGTATTCGATCGACGGGAAAAATTGATCGTAGAGCACTTCGTGCCGGAACGGCGTTGCGTAGATGGCCGCTACGTCACCATCGACGCTCTTGACAGCGGCATTGAGACTCTCGATATCGTTGTACTCGAAGTAGACGACGTGAGCCCGGTCTTCCTTGGTAATCCCCGTCGTATAGGGCACGTTCCACGGGGAGGCACCATGGTACGTGCCTCGCGCAACAAGGATCTTGCGCTTTTCGCGATAGGCGCGCGAGATCACCATGGCCATTGACGTGGCATCTGACCCATTCTTGCAGAACATCGCCCAATCGGCATGGCTTACCTGTTGCGTGAGTGCCTCGGCAAGCTGAACCATCACCTCGCTGGGGCCCGTCGCCGTGTCGATCTTCTGCAACTGGAGGGCCGCCGCTTGCTCGATCTGCTCGTTGCCGTAGCCGAACAGATTCGTGCCGTAACCACACACGTAGTCGATGTACTTGTTGCCGTCGACGTCCCAGAGGTGGGTACCTTTCGCTTTGGCAAAGTACAGCGGAAAATCTTCAGTCAAGTACTTGACGCTCTGGTGACCATACATGCCGCCAGGGATGACCTTTTCGGCTCTTGCGAACCACTCGTCCTTCTTCGCCAACCTGTCCATGCTCGACTCCTTGTGAAAATTCGTTTGTACAACATCGGACTTGCATTCTATTATTTTGACTAAGTCAAGTGACTATGTGTTCAAATGCCCCAATCTGAGGAATGCACCCTTTAAAATCCCCCCGCGTCGTGCCGACACACCGTCTAGCCTGGCGCCACGAACGCTGCATCATTGCGTCGCACGCTTGAATGGCGGTTTTCGTCTGCCGTTCAAGTCGCTGCACAGATCGTCGACCACGATCTTTGCCCCCAACCGGGCAAGCAACAGCGCATGCTCGCGACTGAGACCGGCACCGGCACCGCTCACGGTCGCAACGCGATTCGTCAGGTCGATCTTCATGGGTTTCTCGCTGGTGGTGAGTTTGTCGTGGCTCAGAGACCGAGGTGCGTTGCGATATCGTCGTAGTCGACTTGCCACAGGCCCGGCGTGCCAGCGGGATATTGCGAGCGGAAGCCGATGATTCGCTGAACGCGTTTCGACAGGCCTCTTACGGTGTCCATGTCCACGATGAAGGGATACGCTTCCTCCGGAGTCAGATAGGACGGTTGCATCGGCAGCGTGAGCCCGCGTCGGCGCTCGTTCTTCGTCACATTCGCGCCGCCACCGTGGATCACTTTTCCGCTGAACAGCAAAGCGTCGCCGGCATCCATCTCGGCGGCAATGGTCATTTCGGGCGTGCCGTTGCTGTCGAAGTAGTCCTCGTCCCAGTTTTGGCTCCCCGGGATAATTCGGGTGGCACCGTTTTCCTCGGTGAAGCGCGTCAGGGCAATCATGAGGTTGGTAAACACCGTGGGACCCTTGACTCCGAGAGCACAAAGGGGCGGAAAATTGCCGACATCGCGATGCAGCATTTGCGCTGTGTTGCCGGGGCCGATGTCGATGACCTGCGCGGTCGAAAGCCACCAATCGCCGGACTCTTCACGGTAGAGCACCTCGCCGAGCTCATGAAAGAGTTCGTCGTCCAGCACGTTTCCAAAAGTCTTGCTGTGCGTGACCATGTTCGTGAGGCGCTTGGTATACGTGCCGTGGAATTCCTTGATCAGTTCGTTTTCGTGCGACGACCCTTCGCGAAGCCGCTCGAGCGGACCATCGACCTCGCGATTGATGTTCGCGACCTGCTCCGGGGTCAGACAATCCTTGATCCGGACTCCGCCGTATTGATTCATGAGCGACACGATCTCTTGTGCGCTGGTCTGCTTGGGGACGGTGGGAAGGGAGTCCTGAATGTTCGGAATATTTGCGTTCATGTTTGCCTCAAAGTTGCGTAGACGGTTAAATCAGAAGCGGCATCGCTTTCTGATTTGGGTGGTAATCCAGACATCAAGTTGACTTAGTGACTTGGTCGTTTGAATTGTTTTCGTTGGCATTGTGTCATGCGGTCCTTTTACGTTAGTCGATGGAACACGCGCAACTTTCCTGCCTTTGTCGCGACCTCCGAGCGATTCATGACATGGTTCCGGACGCGGCAGACATAGAGCCCCTCGCCGAGGTTTCTGGTGAGATGGCATACTCACGAAGAGTAGGGTCATTTGACCAAGTCGTATGATCTGACGTTAACATGGCGTTTTTTGATGGTCGATCATGGTTAACCCTTCGCTTTCAGAATGGTGTAGTCATTGGAAGGGGTGACGTGGACGAGAAATATGTGATCACCCCACTGAACCGCGGGGCAAGGCGTGGAGCGGGGGCGCTCCCCCGTACAACTGCGGCATGCGTTTCGACTTTGAAAGGCAGATCCTGATGGAGGCTTGGCTGCTCAGAAAGCGACTACGATGCCTGCGGAGATGTAGAGCGAGTTGTCGCCGTTTCGGTTGCTCTCTATGCGACCGGACGTGATGCGACGACAGTTCGTCCAGAGCAGGGCGCTGAATGCTCGGACCAGGGTTGGCATATTGCCGGGACGGCAGCCATCGCGTTGCGGAGTCGTGCGAAGTTCAGGTTTTATAGGAATCCGGATGTTTTGATAGGTCGAGGTCTGAAGTTTCATGCGGCTGAAGAGCCATGCTCCCACGCCACCGCAACGCCGCGCTGAACGCCGAGCCAGAGTATGGATCGATCTCTGTCATCGTAGCGACGGGCATCCGTGACGCCTGGCGAGACCGACGCAGAGATTGCGTCGCCGCGATTGTCTGCCACCGTCATGTGCGTGGCGGTTGCTTCAGCGTCGTGCGATTGCAGCGGTGCGCCGGAGCGACCCGATACCGTATCGACGGTGTTCGCGATGTCTTTCTCTGCGGTGTTCGCCGCCAGCGATTCGACGCTGATGTCCGCTTTCGCATCTTGAGCGTCAACGGTGCCGCGTGCAGGCTCGTGAACGGATTCCGCAGCCACGCTCCGCGACACTTTCAGGCGCACAAATCCAGGTCGAACGACCCTAAATTCGGCTTTCAGCGGAAAGATGGCGCGCCCGGAACGCAGATCCGTGATTCACCACCCGGATGCGGACCATCGGAACCGCCCCGGCGACGGCATGCCAGCCCACCGAGCCATGATCCTCGAAACCGTCAGACGCGTTAAACCTGGACGTCAAGCTGGCAACGCGGTCTCGCTGTTCACCTTCGTTACGGCACGAGTTGCCGACCTCGGTTCAAGTCGAATTGAAACGGCGTTCGGCATTGAAGGGCAGTCAAGCAGCCGCTTGCCAGGATGAGGTCACGTGACCGACAATACAACATTACAAACGGAAGCATGACGTTTGCCGCTCAACTCAGGAAGCTAACCCCATGGCCGTGAAACCGATGACAGACGAAAGTGGCTCGAAAAATGGTCGCCGGGACGCGTCTTTGGAGCCGCCAACCGGCGATACGACGCGTACGTTGACGGGCCGCGGGCGCAACGCCGTTGCGCGAATTCTTGCGAGCGCCATAGAGATTTTTGCGGCGGAAGGTTACGGCGGGCTCAGCATGCGAAAGGTCGCAGCCAGTGCGGGACTGTCGCTATCGAATCTGCAGCACTACTTCCCCACACGCGAAGACCTCTTTGTGGCGCTCATTACTGAGGCCACCGCGGAGTATTCGAGAAACTACGACAACATTCTTCGCACCGACGCGTCGCTCACCCCCGCGCAACGGCTGGAGAAGCTTGTCCGCCTGCTCATCGAAGACGGCAAACAACCACGCATCCAAGGTCTCTTTGTCAATTTTTGGGCGCTCGCCCAAATGCAGGAATTCGCGCGCAAGAGCATGGAAGACGCGTATCTGTTCCAGCGCCGCATGATCAGCGGATTCGTCGCGGCCGTGAACCCGCAGTTGTCGCCGAGCGTACTGGCGCGCCGCGCCGCGCTCATAACGGGGCAAATCGAGGGGCTGCTCGTGTTGATTCCTCAGCGCAACCGCTTCCCGTCGGATATCAAAGGTATCGAGGATGAAGCCGTGAAGGCGATCCTCACAGTCGCCACAATGCCCTGAGAGTTGCCCCTTAAACTACTGCGCCTGCAGTCGATGTTCAGCGCGCTTTCGACAACGTCGTTCCGCTCGGGGCGATAGCCTCGCATTGAACCCATCAGGCTGGCCCTCTTCGCCGACAAGTACCGCGACCGCGGGGCTGACGGACGCGGGCGACAGTGCTTCGAGGACGTCGGTAGACATCAGTCCATCGAGCATGCGTGTACAGGCCGTCGGAGCAAGGCAGTTCACGCGAATGTTGTATTGCTCGCCCTCGATCGCCAGTGTCTGCATCAGGCCCACCAGCGCCATCTTCGCGGCACTGTAGTTCGATTGCCCGAAATTGCCGTACAGCCCCGACGAGGACGTTGTCATCGCGATGTGGCCGTACTGCCGTTCCCGCATGCTTTCCCATACGGCCTTGGTGCAGTTGACCGCTCCCATCAGGTGAACTTCGATCACCGCGCGAAAGTCGTCGAGCGTCATCTTACTTCCTCGGTGAAGCGCGTAAGGGCAATCATGAAATTTGTAAGCACCCTGGGACCCCTGACCCCGAGCGCGCAAAAGGGGAGGAAAGTTACCGACATCGCGATGAAGCATTTGTGCTGCGTTGCCGGGGCCAATGTCGATTACCTGCGCGGTCGTCAGCCACCAATTTCTGTATCGACTCTAGAAAAATGAGTACGTTGCAGCGGCAACTCGACGATCTAAAGATTTATACAGCCCCGCCACGCCAGGCGGAGGCTGCACAAATCGTGCCGCCGTCATGCAAAGACATCAGCTACATATCTGCCTTGCTCCCTCTCCATCGTGTCTATCCACGCGCTAGCGTTTTCGTCGTTCTCGCCAGTTGTATCCTGATAGATGCGGCCTAGTGTGGCACGCACGGCAGGCGCCATATTCTTCCCATCCCCGCATACATAAACTGTGGCCCCCTGTGCGAATAGTGCTGAGATTTTTTCTCGTTCAAGCCAAACTTTGTCTTGAACAAAGCGAGCACCCTGCTCTGGGCGGTTGGAATAAGCCGGCATCACTTCAACCACGCCGCAGTTTGCCCATTCGTCGAGTTCGTCGCGATAGAGAAAGTCAACGTCAGGGTCATCAATTCCAAAGAAAAGTAGCGACGGGCCAACGTTTTCTCCCCGTTGTTTTTGTAACGCGCGCTCTTGCAGAAAGCCGCGGAACGGCGCGATACCGGAGCCAGCGCAGATCATTATCATAGGAAGATTCACTTCGGCTGGTGGCCGAAAGCGCGCATTTGATGGCCTGACTGCAACAGACAAGCTGTCACCCGCGTTGAGGCGAGCAAGATATGAAGACGCCACCCCTTCATAGCGGCCATTGCCGGAGAGCGCCGGCGCATCGACCACTGCTACCGTCAGCGTGACATGATCCGCTTTCCAAAGCGGGGACGACGAGATCGAGTACTGACGTGCTTTTAGCGCCGGCAGCATATCGAGGAACTTTTCGAACGACAAATCGACGGATCCGAAGCGTTCGAGCAGATCCATGACGGTCGTGCGCTTTCCCAGAATCTCATTTTCGAATTCGTCCGTGCTCAGGAGCTCAAGCTCCATTTTTTCCGGTGGACAGCGGGTCGCGGCGGCCAAACTGGATACCTGCGATCGAGTGGCCGGAATGGCGAGTTCGACATAGCTCGAAAACAGTTCACCGCAACCCATTGCTTGACCGAGCGGAAGACGCGGATTACTCGAGGTTCCCTCGATGACCACCTGGGTGTCCCAACTCACGCGAAACCGGCGTAAGACCCGATCGACGCTGCTTTTGGCGTTGCGGGGCAGAACCGCCAGATAATCCCCCGACCGATAGGTCATCGTCTCCGGAAGCTTTAATTCGATGTGTATTTTGGAGCGGCTGCCGGACGCGCGGAGATCTACTAGTTCCCGGTTGTCGATGACCGATCCGTGCGCCATGTCACCAAAATTCAGTAATTTTTCACGGGCATTCTGAACGAAACGGACCTTCAGTGCAGCATCGTCATGTTGCACAACAGGGACTTCCTTCCCTGCGCTAATCGCAAAGCGATTCCACAGTTCGGCATACCATCGGTCAAACTCGCCAAAGAAGTCTCCACCGGAGTCCAGCTCACCTCTGACGTGAACTCTCTTGGCACCTGCTATTTCGAGGGCCTCGTCGACTCGCTTCGGGATTGCCTGATATGTGCGTGCCCATTGTTTATTGCCGCATCCAAGCACCGCAAAACTAACACCGTCCAGCGCACCCTCGCTCATTGCTTCGACATACGGGACAAATAATTTTGCATTGTCTGGCGGCTGTCCTTCATAGGAGGCGGTTACGACTACAACTGCAGAATGTCCCTCGAGTTTCTCTGCGAAGTCGTCAAGAGGAGCGCATTTGGCATGAAATCCGTGGCGATTTGCGTCCCCTGCTATGCGTCGGGCAAACGATTCGGAGGAACCTGTGTTCCCGCCGAAGAGCACGAGCATATTCGGCGAGCCTTCCTCGGAGGTTGACTGAACCGACTCTGCGTCAGCGCTTTGAGCACTCACGGAGACGTGAGGGTTCTTGCTTGACGCCCTTTGCGCACCTCGTGCTCGTGGCCGCACGTTTACGCGGAAATCTGTTGGCTTCAGCGTAAGTGTCTCAGCAATCGCCAATTCGTAGTTCGGATCAGCGAAGGAGAAGTCGAAGCGTTGAAGCAGCATTATCAAAACGAGGTGGGCTTCCTGCATTGCAAAAGGTCGACCAATACATGCGCGCGCACCATTGCCAAAAGGCTTCCATGCATTCGGAGGAAGCTTCTCAGCGTTCTCGGGTGAAAATCGCTCGGGACGAAACGTCTCGACGTCCTCACCCCAGACGCTTACATCCCTGTGCAGCATGGGAGTCAGGATGAGAATAATGTCGTTTGGACGAACGGCGTATTTGCCTCCGAACGTGGTGTCTTCGAGCGGGGTCACCGCGAACGCAGGCGCCGTTGGCCAGATTCGCAACGTCTCCATGAGGATTTGTTCGATGTAGCGAAGTCGCGCGAGATGTTCGATCCGCGGTACCTCGTCACCAACAACTTCATCGACCATTTCCCGTGCTTTCCGCAGAATATCCGGATTTTTGAGGAGAAAGTAAGTGGCAAAAGACAGAAGTCCGCTTGTCGTTTCATGCCCGGCGATAAGAAACGTAATCATCTGAAAGACAATGTTTTCATCGTTGAGCTTCTCTCCTGTAACCGGATCAACGCCGTGCAGCATGCGGTCCAAGAGGTCCATCGCTTCATCGCTGCCGCGCGGATTTTTCCGCCTGTTTTCGATCATTTCGGTCGCGAGCGACCGCATGAGTTCGATGTCCGAGTCGAATTTGCGACCGCGATTGAGCATCAACTTCGAAACAAGTTTTGGCCGCAACTCGCGCTTTCCCGCTTCGCTGAGCGTATTCACCATGGCATCTACGAATGGATGCTGGCTTTCACGATAGAAGCTATTGAAACGACAATCAAACGCGCACAGGGCAATCGTATCAAGCGTTAGCCGAGTCATATGATCGGACACATCGACAGCCGTTTCCGGACCGAATCGTTCCCAATGGAGAAACATCTGGTCAGCGATGTCGACCATTTTGTCAAACATGGACCAAATACTGATCGGGCCGAACGCCTGCATCAGCACCCGATGCGCTTTTGCCCAGTTCGGTTCATCACTGTATGCTGTAAATAGCCCATCCCCGATAGCGGGCCTAAGTTCAAGCAGAGATTGGTGTACACATTTCTGAAATCTGCTTTCGTCGCACACTTCATTCACAAGTGCTTGTCCGCTGACAACGTAGTAACCTTGACCGAACACCTCGAACCAATAGACCGGTCCGTAAGTTCGTGCGAGGTCCATCATCTTTGCAAGCGGCGACGGCCCCAGGACTTCCATCAGATGACCGATGATGGGTTTCAGGGGCGGCTGAGGGGCGAGGGCGGAGGATTTCATTTCAATAGCCTTTCAGATGTCCGATGTACCAGTACGTTGTATCTCAGTCTATTGAACAAATGTAAAATAGATGCACTAACTTGTCTAGAGCTTTTTATGCCACCTGATGTAAGCCCTAATCCCGCGGATCCTCGCTTTCAACGCAGCTACGATTCCCTTGTCCGCGCCGTGACCGAACTGCTCGATGAGGCCCCCCTGAACAAATGCAGCATTGCTCAGTTGGTGCAGCGCGCTGGCGTCGCGCGCCCCACGTTCTATCAGCACTTTCCCGATCTGCAGGCGGCCGCTCAGCGGGCGGCGTTGGTGAGACTCGAAAATGCTTTCACATTCGTCGAGGAGCAAGGCACGCTGCTGAGCCCACCGAACGTCGCCTTCGTCGAATCAATGGAAATGGAAACTGCTCTGATTCTTGAGCATATGTGTGCCCATCAATCTTTCTATCTAACCGTATTTAACGACGCGGCTACATCGGCGTTTTTTGATGACCTGGTTACGTTCGTCGCGGGCCGCATCCTTCCGCCCTATGAAGGTGTTCGTACGGAAGCGGAGGAGGATTGCTTGACAGTGCTTGGCGGGGGATTGGTTTGGACGGTAGTGCACTGGCTTCGCCAGGGCACTATACGAGAGACCCCGGAGGTAATGGCGAAGCGAATTGCCAGGACTTCGGCGACAATTCTCGACGCTTTCGGTCTTACTCTCGGGTTCGCGCGGGTGGATTCAGAGTAGTGGCAGGAGAAGCGTGGGCAGCGGCTAAGTTACTCCACGTGCGCCACTCAAGTGCCGATCGAACGCTCATGGATGGCGTTCCGTGCGAACGAGTCGCGCGGGAACGTCATCTTTAGCAGCCAGCTTGCTTCGTGATGCAGATGAATTATAGATAGTCACTTTCTGGGTCACCGTCGCGATGAGCCAATATCATCAATTCATCCGTCTGAGCGGCAAACAGGGATGCACGCACCGGACATTCTTCGCTCATGGCCGATTGGCGTAGTCGCCGGCCGGCAAGTGACCTGCTCGCAATACACACGCGCCCTGGCCCATCGGTGTGGCCAGCGAATGCGCCGGCCCTACGCCGCACCTTTTGTGGCAGTTTTTCCGTGCGCAATGTGAATCGCCATGGTCCTCATCAGTTCGCGAACGCGGTCGATGCCCGGTGTTTGCTGCTGCACACCAAACATCAAGCTCGCTATGCCCTCCATCTGCGCTGCGAGAAGCGTTGCGCGAGCGAGGCATTCGCGCGCCGTAGCGGACGAGTCTAGCTCACGCACCAGATCGACATAAATCGCCCGATACGCCGAGTACATTCTTTTTACGAGATCACGCGTGATATCCGAGTGCTGAGCCAGCGCGAACATCTCGAACGAGAATCGACATACCTTCGGATCACAGGCTTCTTCAAACACGTCCTCAACGATTTCATGCAGACGCTCCAGTGCCGGTTTGCCGCTCGGCTTGCCCATCTCCGCATAGCGATCCAGATAGGCCTTCCCTAGCGCGCCAATTGTCGACCGGAGCAGGTCGTCATGTGTCGGGAAGTAGTTCTGGAGCGCTGATGGCAAGATTCCAAGTTCCCTGGCCACTCGCGCCTGGGTAAAGTTCGCATATCCTTCCGTGGCCAAAAGGGTCGCGGCGGTAGAGACGATTTCATTGATCTTTACCTCCCGACGCCGCCCCTGGAGCGTTGGCCGGTAGTAGGGGAGATCTTGTCCTGTCTGCCGCACGCTCAGTTCGAAGCGTCCGTGCTGCAAGTGCTCCTCAGACCCAAAGACACCGATGTGCACGCTGCCCCTGGTGCCTGCCTGATGATTGCGGGAACTGTGAAGGGGACTGTCGCTTTCCAGCGTCTGTGCCGACAAGCCAACAATCATCTTTACAGCTCGCTTTGTCATGCGAATGAATTCTGCATGGTCCTTCTCTGGATCTCCGCCGTGAGAAGCAAAGATCATCATTCCACTCGTCTGCGCGACCAGAACGGATGCACGCACCTGGCACTCTTCGCCAGTCAGAGTGGGGTGGATCTCTGATAGCAACTTCGCAAAGATGCCCCGATACGTGGCGTACATATTGTCAACCAGCGCCATGATGTATGGTTCGTGCCGGGAGAAAGCCCAGATTTCAAACAGGAACTTCGGGAGATCGGTTTCGGTGATGTCGTGAAAAATGCGCTCCACCAGTGCGGAGCAACGCCGCGCGGCGTTGACACCGGGCTGGTTTGCGATTGCCATATAGTCACTGACGATCTCGTGCATATATGCCTGCAGCGCGGCACGAAGCAATTCCTCTTTCGTTCGAAAGTAGTATTGAAGGTTTCCCAATGTAATTCCGACGCGACCCGCGACGCGGCGCGTCGTGAATCCGGCATACCCATCCTCCTGGAATGTCTGCCGGGCGGCAAGGATGATCTCCGTCATGCGCTGTCCCCGGTTTCGTCGCTCAACCGGCTTGGGATCAGGTCTTGTCTCTTCGAAACCACCCAAGGATTCTCGCTCTACCGGCTTCTGTTGCACGTCGCCCCTCCTCCCAGCAGTTTGCCTGGACCTGTTTCAAATTATAGGTCGCTTCGATGGTAGAAGGAAGCGTCATTGTGCTTTCATGGATCCAGTTTAGTCCCACAGTGCGCTCATGATCACCGCAGGCGCACGTGCTCATTTGCTCTCGAATATCGGGGGTTCAATCACTGAAAACGGCTTAAACCACGGCGGTTATAGCCGGGAACGGGGTTGCGGCAGTCGGTGTTTCCCCTGCTCTCGACGGGCTTGATTATAGGTCATATAGCGACTATTGTTAGGTCAATAAGACGTAAATAATAGGTCTGATGTATGCAATCCTGATTCGAGGCTGGAGCCGCGATGGCGCCGTAGGTGAAGGAGTGGGAGATGGGTAGCGACGTAGCATCTTTGCGAAGTTTGATCGACAAATGGCTGGCCCCGACGTCGGCTTCGCCGATATCTTTGACCAGGATGAGTTACCCGAACGCGAGACCTGTGCGGTGCGTACGTGTGGAGTCTCTGCGCGCGTCGGGCGCACTCGCGATCTTCTTTTTCCGGCACGATGACGGATCGTGGCGTGTGTTTCCTCCCGCGTCGGAACGG
Source organism: Paraburkholderia sp. A3BS-1L (assembly GCF_051125215.1). Classification (NCBI taxonomy): domain Bacteria; kingdom Pseudomonadati; phylum Pseudomonadota; class Betaproteobacteria; order Burkholderiales; family Burkholderiaceae; genus Paraburkholderia; species Paraburkholderia sp. A3BS-1L. The sequence goes on from NZ_CP120443.1 coordinate 706,899, forward strand.
CCTACGATGCGAGCCTCTCTGTAGGCGGATTGAGGAAGGCCTGTGCACTGATTGGCAATTGAAGGGAGGTTGTGATGGACCTGGAAAGGATTGCGAATGATTCGGGAATGCTGGTCGTGCTGGACGGGCGGATCGGCCGCGAAGAGTACAAGAGCGTGTATGGTTCCCTGGAGGCTCTTCAGCGCTTTGCCACCTGCGTTCGCGAGTTGGCTGTGAGTGAAACGTCCGCTGCCCGCATTGATCGGGCGCCTGAATGTTTGGTGTGACGACGCCAGTGAACCGCCTCGGGAATCGTGGCGGCTGGTTGGAGTACAAGAATATCGACACACGACTCACCGTTTACCTGGCTACAACATTCCGCCGCAGGTCAGAAGGTCCGTCGGTTCGTTTGGTCGAGATGTTTGGCATCAGGTGGAATATCTCCCGCATCAGATTTGCGGCGCCCCATCCCATCCCTCACCCAAAGCCTTGTTCAAGGCGATGTAGTCGGTCGTGACGCGCACTCGACTCTGAATCAGCGCGTCCCGCACCGCGAACTGCGCGCGGTCGGTGACGAGCACCTCGAGAAAGCCCGTCGACCCGGACCGATAGAGCGATTTCGCCATCGACAGCGCCTCGCCGTACGCATCGGCGGAATGCTGCAGACTCTGCACGCTTTCGGTTTCGCGCGCGAGCGCCACGCTGGCGTTTTCCACGTCCTGCATGGCACCGAGTACCGCAGAACGATATGCGATGAACGACTGTTCGCGCTGCGCGTCCGCGATCTCGACCGCTGCTTTCAACCTTCCGCCATCGAACAGCGGAATCGTCACGGAAGGCCCGATCGACCAGCCGATCGACGAATGGTGCGCGAGATCGCAACTGGGTGCCCGAGGTGCCGAGCGCACCGACGAGGGTCACGCGCGGGTAGCGCGCGGCCTGTGCCACGCCCACGCGCGCCGTGCTCTGGGCGTAGCGCCGTTCGGCGGCGCGCACGTCCGGGCGCGCGAGCAGCACGTCGGCGGGCACGCCCGTCGCGACGGGCGGGGCGGCACCGGCACGTCCTGAACCCTGCTGCATGCGCGCGATCAGCGCTCCCGGCGCCTGGCCCGTGAGCACGGAAAGGCTGTAGACGGTCTGCGCGTAGGCCGCTTCGAGTGCGGGAATGGTGGCGAGCGTTGCCTGAGCCTGGCCGGACGCATTCGCGGCGTCGAGTCCGGAATTCGCGCCTGCCTCGTAACGCACGCGGGTGAGACGCGCGGTTTCCTGCTGCGAATCCACCGTAGCGCGCGCGAGTGCGAGACGTGACTGATAACCGCGCGCTTCGACGTAACGCGTGGCCACGTCGCCGATCAGCGGCTGCGCGCAAGTCTCCAGCACGATCACCTTACTGCCGCCCGTGCTTCGCACATTGCGCGCGAGTTGATGGAAACCGGCAGAGCAGCGATTGCGACGATCAGTGGTGCAAATCAGTCATGGGACGTGACCATGGAAGCATTCGAGCGCTTTCAGAAGGAAGGCGACTGGACGCTCTGCATTCACGATGCCGAGGGCACGCGCCTCGTGTCCTGCTCGTTTTGCCTCGCGTCGCTGGGAGGCAGGACAGGACGCCCGAAACTGCTGATCGGGTGCATCCAGGGCCCGGATACCTCTGTCGACGGCCGCATGCTTTACCGCTGTTTGACGCGCAAATGGCTGGGGCTGCGTCCGAAGCCGCTGGCGATATTTCTTGCGCAGTCGCTCGCTCGCGCAATGGGGGCGAAAACGGCATTGATCTTGTCGAACGAGGCGCACGTTTATTCGAGCTGGCGCTACCTGTTCCGTAAGCGCAGGATCAAGGCCGACTACCACGCGCTGGCGCAAGATTGCGGCGCACGGCGCGACTGGCATGTGCTCCCGATGCCGCATCACAGGCTCGCGGAGGACGCGGCAGGCAAAGACGCCGTCCGGCGCACACGCCATGCGTTGCAGGCGGCGCTGGACGAGCAGATCCTCGATTCGGTGCAGGGGAGGGTGACGAACCCCCGCACCTGAAGCGGATGCCAATGGCTTCCAGGGAATGTGGCCAATGGCATGTGAGCGCCAGGAGAATAATCTTCGCGAGACGGACCAGCGAGTGAGGCAGTGAACGAGAGCGACTCATTGCAAGAAGCCGCTCACCTGAAGGCCGTGGAACTACCAGGTTGCCGCGAATTTTCGTTTATGGTCAAATGACCATGTCAATTGATCTCAGTCTGGTCTACCCTCAATTTAGAAGCCGACCCCTATGGGGGTATTCGTTCCTTTCGCGTAATGTCTGGGCGCTTGCGACCTCTGGCGCCCACACGACGGGGCTTTACCGGTAAGTCAACCAGGCACGAAAAGAATGAATCCAAGTGGCTGATTTATATGGATTTGTTCGACATGGCCACCAGAAATCGCACGAGCGGTACGAATACCCCAGCGTCCGGAACGTCATACGTGACGCCGGGCGCGTGAGGCAACCGGCGACACCTGGCATGTCTCCCGCTATAACCGTATCCGGTTCGACTCGGACATGCCCATGTGCCGCGATTGCAAACCATGACAACCCTACAGCCTGCCTACACTGCGTCTTTTGCAAGGACAAGTCGGCGACCACCTGTAACCAGTGATTCTTGAACAAAATCGGAGTCAGTCCATGTCTGATACCCGGCCACCTCTCTGGCCAGCTTACCTGCCACCGCACCTGACGCTTCCGGCGACGAACCTGTTCTATAACGCGGAAGTCTCGGCAATGCGCTATCCGGACAAACCGTTTATCGTGTTCTATGACACGTCGGTCACGTTCTCGCAGTTCAAGGATGAGGCCGAACGGGTGGCGGGCTTTCTGGAGCAGTGCTGTGGCGTGAAGGGCGGCGACCGCGTACTCCTGTACATGCAGAACAGTCCACAATGGATGATCGCTTACTACGGGATCTTGCGCGCGAACGCAGTCGTCGTGCCGGTCAATCCGATGAACATGACGGACGAGCTGCGTCATTACGTGGAGGACAGCGGGGCGCGCACCGTGTTCGTCGCACAGGACCTGTATCCGCGCGTTGCCCCGCTGGTCGGCGATGCTGATGGCGAGTTGGCCCATGTAGTCGTTGCGACGTACAGCGACTACCTGAAACGGCCATCCGAAATTGCACCCCCCGATTTCGTCGGTATCGAGCGCAATGTCGACGGTCCGAGGGTCGCTCACTGGTCCGATGCGCTCGACCTGCAGCTGCGGCCCGGACCGCTGACGGCCGGCCCCGACGATCTTTGCGTCATGCCGTACACGTCCGGTACGACCGGCAAACCTAAAGGTTGCATGCACACCCATCAAAGCGTCATGTGCACGGCGGTCGGCGGAGTCCACTGGCTCGGCGGCACGCCTGACACTGTCGCGCTCTCGGTGTTGCCGATGTTTCATGTGACGGGCATGCAAGGCGGCCTGAACGGTCCGCTCTACAGCGGCGCGACGGTGGTCGTGCTGCCGCGCTGGGATCGCACCGTGGCCGCGCGCATGATCGCGCGTCACCGCGTGACTTACTGGCAGTCGATCTCGACGATGGTGGTGGATTTCGTGTCGAATCCGGAAATCGGCCAATATGATCTGTCGAGCCTGCTCTGTATGGGGGGCGGCGGTGCGGCGATGCCGGAAGCCGTGGCGCGAAAGCTCAAGGCGCTCACCGGGATCGAATATGTCGAGGGATATGGTTTGTCGGAGACAATCGCCGCGACGCATATTAATCCACCGTTGCATCCGAAGCTACAGTGCCTCGGGATTCCTGTTTTCGACGTCGACGCCCGGATCGTCGATCCCCTGACTCTGGCGCCGGTGCAGGACGGCGAGACCGGCGAAATCATCGTGCATGGACCCCAGGTGATGCAAGGCTACTGGCGCAATCCAGACGCGACGCGCGAAGCGTTCGTCGAAATCGACGGCAAGCGTTTCCTGCGCACGGGCGACCTCGGATGGCGGGATGAGGATGGCTATTTCTTCATGGCCGACCGATTGAAGCGGATGATCAATGCATCGGGCTACAAGGTGTGGCCGGCGGAGGTCGAGGCGATGATGTACCACCATCCGGCCATCCAGGAGGTGTGCGTGATCGCCGCGCGGGACACTCACCGGGGCGAGACGGTCAAGGCCGTGGTGGTGCTGAAGCCGGAGTGCTCGACGGAGGTCACGCCAGACGACATCGTGGCGTGGGCGCGCGAACGCATGGCGTCGTACAAGGCCCCGCGCATTGCCGAATTCGTCGAGTCGCTCCCGAAGTCCGGAAGCGGGAAAATCATGTGGCGGGCGTTGCAGGAACGGGAGGCGACAACTCCCGGGGCATGAAGCAATACGAGCGCGTGAAAGCGAGTCGTCGGGATATAAGTACTTTGATTGGCTTGCAGGAGCATAAAGGTTGCGATCTGGCCATCCGGCTCACGCGGACGTGCCGGCGCGTGTTGGGGGGTGCCATACAAGCAACCTTTATCCGCTAATCGCCCCTGATCCGAAGCCGAGGTTGGCGAAATCGAGCGATGTTTCGGGAGCCTTGCGGACGCGATACCTTATATTGTATGGACGGCCGAACCAAACGGTTCGGTCGATTACATCAACTGGCGGCTCTAAACGTATGCCGGTTTCGATTTTCGCTCTGACGGCTCGCATTATTTTACATAATCTTATGTGATACTTTCTTTGTCCCCGCTAAGTTGTAATCTATGGCCAGCCCGAGATTTGCAACCTCTGGTTCTGATGTCTTCGTGGCTTGCGCAAATCTATCCGGAATCGCTGTTCCGCGATGAAAACCGCACCGGGCGATCCTCAAAATGTCGGCAGCTGCTGCGAGCTGTACAACTTGTCAGGTTCTTCGTCCGGTCGCTGTGCCGTTGGACCATCAAACTTCCAGCACTCGCAAAACCTTGTTGGGTGAAACGGTGAATCAGTTCGCGTGCTCCAGGCGCGCGGCATCGTATGCGGTGTGTTTGGTCAGCACGGCCCAGGCGATCCGCGCGAGCTTGTTGGCAACGGCGCAGGCCACCACATTCGCGTGCCGTCGCGTCAGCATGGACCGGATCCAGTCGCCGAGCTTGTCGGTACGCTGCTCTGCACGCTGGATGACCGCGCGGGCGCCTTGTACGAGCAAGTGGCGTAAATGCTTGTCACCCCGCTTGCTGATTCCGCACAGGACACTACGCCCGCCTGTACTGTGTTGCCGGGGCACCAGTCCGATCGACGCTGCGAAGTTGCGGCCACCATTCCAAAGCGTTCCAGGGTGTTCCTGGACGTTCCGTTTTTCTCACCCCTCAGTCCAGATTGGATAGGGACGCCGGTCTTCCCGGACGTCCCCGTGTAGCCGCTTCATTCCGTTGACTGCCACCGATTCGTGGGGGTAGTTTTTGGGGTAGATCGCAGGCTGTGAAGCAAGATATCCCCAGTGCCCCCACCGAGACCGCAATCCGCCATGCCATCGGCAATTATCGCGTCACCCAGTAAGTTCCGGCCCGCGAATGCGTCGGTCTTCAGTGACGAGACGGGCGTTCGCCAAAGCGCGGTACATCTGATTTCGGCTCGTTCGCCGGATGATCAGCCTAGCGCTGCGCGGTAGCCTCCCGATCCAGGCGCCTGCTATCCACCGTCGTTTGCCGCTCCTTGGTCAGCGCTCGGCGTAGCTTGGACTTGAACATGGAGTCTCCTTGTGACTAACCTTGATTCAAGGCACAGCGCCGATTCGGCGCCGTGAAGGCGTCGTACCAATCGAAAGACCATTCGGCGTAGGTTTCGGCGTAACTTTCGAAAGGAAGGCTTGCCGGAAAAGGCCAATTCACTACTTCGAAGAAAACGAGTAGTTTAGGAATGCATAGTTAAAATCAGTTTTGACTGAGGCGATGTGCATTCAATTGATTGATTTATAAGGATTTACGGTTGGGGCTGTTGGTGTGGTAGTCCAGCTTTTCCGGATCGTTAAAAATAATGAACGAATAGAGAAACCGTAAGGCCAACCTTCCCCAGAAGCGATCGGGCTTTGAGGTTGCGTCTTGTAATGCATTGATTTTGCAAGGATTTGTTGGTCAATTCCGAACGTTTGACAGATGAGTCTCTGTTCACGTTTCTCTATCTGGGTCTGCCACGTTGGCGTAGGTTTTTTGCTCCGTTGAGTGAAAACCTACGCCGCGTGATTTTTCTGCAGAAACCTACGCCGTGATTGACGCGCTTTCACACATCACCTCGACAGACACTTTCAGCTTGGAAGAGTGATCTGATCGCCATGCTTTTTCGGCATGAACCAGTTCAATGAATTCGCGTCGCTCTTCACGTTGGCCATGACAGATGGTGCTATCGGGTGACGTAGTCCCCCGGTGCCGTGGGCGCGTCTGATTCCACATCACGTCAGCGCCCGGACAAAGCTCATTGATTGCGCCCAGGCTTATCCTCGCGGTCACTTCGTTTGCTGGCGAGACGCGCGTCGGTAACTCTATCGATCAGGCTGATGGGGCGGGTGGCGAAGGGCGTTGGCCTGAGCGGCGTGACGATGAATCCGATTCGGCACACCGACAAGACCCGTCAGCTTAATCGACGCTGGAATATGGTGGATCGCGATAGCTTCTTCTTCCTTTGGGGCAGCGTAGAGATTGAAAACGAGCGCGGTCCACGCCGGTTGCATCGTTCCGGAGAAACCGCCGTCGCCCCCGAAATACCCCTCCCCCGAAGTGCCCCCCAGCAGTCACCCCTATTAACGGGTGGGTGAGCGATGTGCCGTATCAGCGTATCGTTGGGTATCCCGCATACAAATGTGGCAGGTCGCAATGGCGCTGGGCGCCCCGCGAGGCGGTCCAATCGTCACACGCGTGGCATCGGCTCACGGCCGCACAAGTTAAGAACGCCCATACGGCCCGCACATGGCGGAACCGGCAAAAAATGGAGACATTGATGAGCGGCACCGATTCGGGAACCCTAGTTCATCGCTTCCTGCACTGGGAGCGTGTGCAACCCGATGCAATCTATCTGACCGAACCGACGCCGGATGGCCGGGTCGTGAACCATACGTGGCAAGAGGTCGGGGATGAGGCCCGGCGCATGGCCGCATGGTTGTGTTCATTGCAACTTCCGCCGGGCAGTGCAATTTCCATTGTCGGAAAGAACAGCGCGCACTGGATCACCGCAGATCTGGCGATTTGGCTCGCAGGCCACATTTCCGTGCCGATTTATCCAACCGTCAGCGCCGACACCGCAAAATATGTGTTCGAACACTGCGACGTGCGTGTGGTGTTTATCGGCAAGCTCGATGGCAAAACCGACGGTTGGGAGGAGATTCGCAAGGTCCTGCCGCCGCAGGCGCGCCTGGTTGGCCTTCCTCTATCGCCGCCTCTGCGAGAGGCATCCCAGTGGAGAGACATCATCGCCGACGTTGCGCCTCTGCAGGATGTGCGGCTGCCGCGGCCCGACGATCTGGCTACGATCATCTACACGTCGGGCAGCACCGGCCAGCCCAAGGGCGTCATGCACAGCTTCGGCACGATCTTCGCGTACGCGACGCAGTCAGGCATCTTCAGCGGATTTACGCCCGAAGATCGCGTGCTGTCGTATCTGCCGCTGGCCCACACGGCCGAGCGTTCGTTCGTCGAAGCGAATTCTTTGTGCCATGGTTTCCGCGTGTTCTTCAACGATAGTCTTGCGACGTTTTCCCAGGACCTGCAGCGTGCGCGGCCAACGGTCTTCATCTCCATGCCGAGGCTCTGGACGAAGTTCTATCAGAGCATTTGCGCGAAGCTGCCGGAAGACCAGCAGGCCTTGTTGCATACGTCTGGCCCCGAGTCGGACGCGCTCAAGAAGACGATCCTGACGATGCTCGGGCTGGATGCGACGCGGATTGCCTTTACGGGCTCCGCGCCGCTGCCCGAGGAAATCACGAACTGGTACCGTGCGCTCGGGCTCGAACTTCTGGACGTCTACGGCATGACGGAAAACTTCTCCTACTCGCACTACAGCCGACCTGGCCTCGTGCGGCTTGGCTACTCTGGCCAGGCGATGCCTGGCGTCGAATGTCGGATTGCCGAAAACGGCGAGATTCTGGTGAGGACTCCGACGATGATGCGCGGCTATTATCGCCAGCCTGACTTGACGGCGCAGAGCATGACCGAGGATGGCTTCTTCAAGACCGGCGATCGCGGCGAACTCGACGAAATCGGCCGACTGAAGATCACGGGGCGCGTCAAGGAGATCTTCAAGACCAGCAAGGGGAAATATGTCGCCCCCGCACCCATTGAGAACAAGATCAGTCACCCGAAGGTGGAAGCGGTCTGCGTCACAGGACCCGCATTCGCACAACCCTTCGCTATCCTGATGCTGTCGGCGGCGGCCAGAGGCGAGTTGGACGACGCTGCGGCGCGTGAAACGTTACGCGCGGAACTGCGTTTGCTGCTCGACGAAGTCAATGCCACACTCGAAGATCACGAGAAGCTTGGCTTCTTCGTGATCGTCAGGGATTGCTGGACGACCGATAATGGCTTTCTCACGCCGACGATGAAGATCAAGCGCGGCGTCATTGAAGAGCATTATCTTGACGCGGCACGGGCGTGGGCGGAGAGGGGGCTGCCGGTTATCCTGGAGGCGGAAACCACGACCGTGCAGCAGTAGCAGGGCGGCACCACCACGTTCTCCTAGCGCGGATGGACGCGCGCGTCACGGGTCCGCAAAGCGAAGTAATCATCCGGGGGACACTGTAGTGCCACCTTTTTCGTTCAGGACGGCGCAGTCGATCGTTGTAGAGCACGGCGCATCCCGTCGTCTGGCGTCCCAGGTGCGCTCGCTCGGGAGCCGTTCGGTGCTGATCGTAACAGACGCGTGCGTGGCATCGTCCGGATTCCTGAAGAGTGTGTTAGACGGCTTCGAAAGCGCAGCGATTCGCTACCAGCTATTCCAGGAAACGCAGGCGGATCCTTCCGAATCCATCATCGAAGCGGCTGTGTGCCGCGCGCTCGCGGCAGAGGCCGACTGCGTCGTGGGTCTCGGAAGCGGTGGCTCGCTCGACACGGCAAAGCTCACAGCGCTGCTCGCGAAAAGCGGCGAAAGGCTGGCCGACGTCTACGGTATCGACAGGGCGCGTGGTCCACGCCTGCCGCTGATACTCGTGCCCACGACGGCCGGAACGGGCTCGCTGGCCGCACGCGTGTCGGTCGTGACGAAACCTCGTGGCGACAGGAACGTTGTGGTGTCCTCGCATCTGTTGCCCGATCTCGCGCTGCTCGACGCTACGCTGACCGCCGGGGCTCCGCCCGCCGTCACGGCGGCGGGGGGCATCGACGCGATGGTCAATGCAATCGAGGCGTTCACGTCCAGACGCCTGAAAAACCCCGTGTCAGACAGTCTTGCGTGCAAGGCGCTGGACCTCATGGCGTCGAATCTGCACGCCGCCTTCTATAACCCCACCGATATCGAGGCGCGCGAGCAGATGCTGATTGGCGCTTGCCTTGCGGAAATGGCGGTCGCCAATGTTGCCATGGCGGCCGTGCACGCGTTGGCGCAGCCTGTCGCTGCGCGCTTTCGCGTGCCGCATGGCATCGCCCATGCACTGTTGCTCGCGCCCGTGCTGCGCTTCAACCTGAAAGGCGCGGTTAGTCATTACGCGCAACTCGCCAGATATGTATTGCCTGGCATTACTGGAACGGCGGCGAGCCGGGCCTCATCTTTTGTCACCTACTTCTCCGATTTACCCCGGACGCTCCGGTTGCCGATGCGCTTGCAGGAGGTCGGCATTGGCGAGTCGGATCTCTGCGGGCTGGCGGGAGACGCAATGAGTCAGACGCGGCTCCTCGCCAATAATCCTTGCGAACTCACGCTGAAGGATATCCACGGGATCTATCGCTCGATATTCTAACGAGCATGCTTGCGTCGCCGCGTCTGGCGCTTGCATGGCAAACAGCTGACGACGCAACCTCCTGTTCGGTTCTGGCAGCTGCCCTGCGGGTGCTGAACGTATCGTGCGTGGCGTGCGGCTTCGAACCGCCACGCGGGTTCCCGATGATCGGTCAATCAGAAGTGGGCGTCGGAGAGCGCAAGCACGCCTTCGTTGCCCCTTGCGCTCAGAATGGCGACTTCCAGCCCCAGCGCGCGCGGCAGAATGTGCGTGGCGTAAAAGTGCACGGTCGCCATCTTTGCACCGTAGAACACGGGATCGAGCGTTTCGCGTTCACATGCGGCAATGAGCGCGCGCGCCATCTGCCAGCCGCCCAGCACAATGCCGGAAAGCATCAGATAAGGCACGCCGCCCGCGAATGCCGCGTTGGGATCGGACTTTGCGCGAGCGAGCATGAAGTCGATGACCCGCATCATCGACGTCCGGCCCGCTTCAAGATGGCGGTACATCGCGGCGAACGCGGGGTGGGTTTGGAAGGCGCGATGCGCGTGCAGATCGGCTAGCGTCTGGTCCACGCGCACGAGCATCTGTTTAGCCACGGCACCGCGGTCGCGGACAGTCTTGCGGCCGATGAGATCGTTGGCCTGGATAGCCGTGGTGCCCTCGTAAATCGGCAGGATGCGAGCGTCACGGTAATACTGCGCCGCGCCAGTTTCCTCAATGAAACCCATGCCGCCGTGCACCTGAACGCCGAGGCTCGTGACCTCGACCGAGAGTTCGGTACTCCAGCCCTTGACGATGGGCACGAGGTACTCGTTGATCGCTCGATGTTCGGAACGGACGGCGTCATCAGGATGGTGCAGGGCGAGATCGTGATGTGATGCGGTCGCGTAAGCCAGCGCGCGCGCGGCTTCGGTCAGGGCGCGCATGGTGGCGAGCATGCGCTTCACGTCGGGGTGGCGAATGATGGGAACAGCCGCATTCGAAGAGCCGTCCACGGGGCGGCTCTGGACGCGCTCCTTCGCATAGGCCGCGGCCTTCTGGTACGCACGCTCGGCCAGGGCGATGCCCTGCAGGCCGACTGCGAAGCGTGCAGCGTTCATCATGACGAACATGTACTCGAGGCCGCGGTTTTCCTCGCCGATCAAGAAGCCCGTCGCGCCACCCCGGTCGCCGAATTGCAGCACCGCAGTGGGACTCGCCTTGAGCCCGAGCTTGTGCTCGATCGATACGCACTGAACGTCGTTGCGCGCGCCCGGCGAGCCGTGGGTGGTCGGCACATGTTTGGGAACGAGAAAGAGCGAGATGCCTTTGACGCCCTCGGGGGCGTCGGGCGTGCGCGCGAGCACGAGGTGGACGATATTCGAGGCCATGTCGTGCTCGCCCCACGTAATGAAGATCTTCGTGCCGAAGATGCGGTACGTGCCGTCCTCCGCAGGCTCGGCACGGGCGCGCAACATGGCGAGATCCGAGCCGGCCTGAGGCTCGGTCAGATTCATGGTGCCGGTCCACTCGCCGCTGATGAGCTTCGGCAGATACAGTGCCTTCTGCGAAGGGGAGCCCGCGAGCAACAGGGCCTCGATGGCGCCGTCGGTGAGCGACGGGCAGGTTGCGAACGACAGGTTGGCCGCCACGAGCATTTCCTGGCACGGCGCGGCAAGCAGCTTCGGCAGGCCTTGGCCGCCGTACTCGACCGGATGCATCAAACCTTGCCAGCCCCCTTCGGCGAACTGCGCAAACGCCTTGCCAAAGCCCGGCGACGCACTCACGGTGCCGTCGTGCCAGACGCTCGGCTGACGGTCTCCGGTGGCATTCAATGGCGCAAGCACTGCTTCGCAAAACTTCGCGCCCTCTTCGAGGATGGCCTGCGCGGTTTCGCGGGTGGCGTCCATGCATTCCGGAAGACGCGCGATCGTGTCCAATCCGGCCAGTTCGGTCATCACAAACATCATGTCCCGGATGGGCGAGGTGTAGCTCATGGTTCTTCCTGAGTGGTCTGATTGCAACTGCATTGGGATCGGGCGCGATCCCTGAGCCAACGAAAATTGCGGGTGGTACGGTCCTGCAGATTTCAGAGGGTGCGCACCTTCACATAGCGGCCCGGCGCGGGCGCAAGCGGCGTCCAGATGTCGTTGCCAGGCCGGGTGGGTGCAGCAATGGCCTTGCCGGCGTGGCGGCGCAACCATGCGCTCCAATGCGTCCACCAGCTGCCCGGATGGACCTTCGTGTCGGCCAGCCAGGCGTCTGGCGTTTGGGCAAGTGACTTCCGGGTCCTGTAGCTGCGCTTGTGCGCCGACGGCGGATTGATCACACCCGCAATATGTCCGCTGGAGGCAAGCACGAACTCGGGCTCGCTGCCGATGAGCAACGCGCTCTTGTATGCGGCCTGCCACGGCACGATGTGGTCGGCCTCGGCTGCGAGGACATAGCTGGGCACGCTGATCGAGCCGAGGTCCAGCGGATGCCCGCACACGTTCACCTTGCCGGGAACGCGCAGATTGTTCTCCAGATAGGTGTTGCGCAGGAGCCAGGCAACCATGGAGCCGGGCAGGTTCGTGGTGTCCGCGTTCCAGTACAGCAGATCGAAGGGCGGCGGCTGACCGCCTTTCAGATACTGATCGACGTGATAGGGCCACAGAAGGTCGTTGGCGCGCAGCATCTGGAACACCAGCGCCAGGTCCTTGCCCGAAAGAATGCTGCCTGGTCCAGCGATGGCCTCGCGATACCGCACACTCGTTTCGTCGACGAAAGCGCCCAGGTCTCCGGGCTGAGCGAAATCGAGCAGCGTGGTCAACAGCGTCATGCTTGCGACCGTGTCCTCGGCGCTCGCGCGCTGGACGGCCAGCGCGCATGCGAGCAACGTCCCGCCAACGCACCAGCCGAGTGTGTTCACCTTGTCGGCCCTGGCGATCGACCGGGCGACCCGTATGGCCTGGCATACCCCGCTCTCGACGTAGTCGTCCCAGCGCAGATCGCCAAGTGACGCGTCGGGATTGCGCCAGGAAACCAGGAAGACGGTGTAGCCCTGCTCGCATGCGTAGCGCACGAACGAGTTGGCGGGTTGCAGATCGAGGATGTAGAACTTGTTCACGCACGGCGGCACGATCACAAGCGGCCGGCACGCGACCTGCTCCGTAAGCGGTGCGTACTGGATCAGCTCCATCAGCTCGCACTCGAAGACGACCGAACCCGGCGAGACTGCAACGTTGCGGCCGACCTCGAACGCCGCCTCGTCGGTGATGGTGATTTGCCGCCGCGCGAGATCGTTGCTCAGGTTGGCAAGCCCCTGAGCGAGGCTTTTGCCGCCCGACTCCTGGGCAAGCCGTGCCACCTCGGGATTGGTGGCGGCGAAGTTCGTGGGGCTCGCTGCGTCAATCAACTGGTTCGCGAAGAAGCGCAATTTCTCCTTCGTCGACGCGTCGAGGTCGGCGGATTCGACGACGTCGGCAATCAACCGCGAATTGGCGAGATACAACCGCCGGATGGCGTTGTACCAGGGGTGCTCATGCCATTCCCTGTCGAGAAAACGTCGGTCTTCTGGCGCTTCGAGGCCGCTGGGTGCACCGACACGCCATAGACACGACCAGATCTGCGCTTGCTGGTCCCAGTATGTTTTGCTGGCGCGAGCCAGATCGGACAACTCGACATGCGTGCCGTTCTCGCTCACGGGCGCGGATCGGCAAATCGCATCGAGCCAGACGGTGGTGGTCTTGAGCCAGACTTCGAGTGACGAGGCAGACGGGTTGCTGTGTGATGACATGGCGTCGCTGCAGATGAAAGGAGAGGATTCCCGGATCGGGTACGTTCAGTCAGATGGCAGGACCGAGTCGCCGGATCGCGCATTGCCAGGGCTTCGCCGTACCGCGATGCAGCCTCATGCCTGGCAGCCAGCGGCGTGTGGCGCCGCCGGCGCGATCGATGTCACGATGCGCCGAGAGGACGGGGCGCGCGGCGCCGTTCCGGCCAGAAGACCTTCGCGGCATCGCCGTTTGCGCGATGCGTGTGACAACTGTCGATGAACGTGGGTGGCGGTATCGGCGTATCGCCTTGCAGACGCTCCCGCCATTGCGGCAAGGCGCGCTCCATCGAGAAGCCGGCTTGCATTGCAGTGGTCGCCATGGGACCGAGCAACTCCGACAAATGCGTGCAGCCCTTGACGCCGCCGACGCGCTCCTTGACCTGCCGCCTGAAGCCCGGACCGATGCGAAGTCCGACGAGCGCCGCATAGGCCGATTCGATCTCGTTGCAATAGACGGTGGGACTCTCTTCGATCCGCGCGGTAATCGCCCGGATGACGAGGTCCCTGTCAACCGTCATGACGATGCGCATGTCGTGCAGGCGAGCGCCAGCCGGCACGACCTTCAGTATCAGATCGGTGCCGTCTGCAACGACGTCCTGCATGCGGCCCTCGATCTCGAAGAGGCCGTCGCCGAGATCGAAGGCATCGCAACGCACTGTGCGGGAATGGAGCAGGCGTCGCGTTTCGGTGGTGTTGTTCATTTCGGTGGACCGGAGGGAGCAGCACGGGTCAAAAGCGGTGTTCAACCTTGCAATGCCTTCGCGAGGTTTTCCCGAAGCCCTGAGTGACCGGCGTATGGGTCTCCTGGGGAGGCGCCCGCCATCATTTGTTCGAAGCGAACCTGTACCGGCTGCATTGCATCGGGGTGCGAATAGATATAAAAGTTGCCTGCGTGCACGCTGTCATAAGTCATCTGGGCGATTTCGGCGGCGCTGATTTTTGCCGAAGTGACGGCCTTGTCCGAAAGCGCCTGAGCGACTTTCTGGGACCGCGTGAGCGTGTGCGAATTGGCGAGATCGGCGGGCCGGTTGCGGTCGGACCGGTTGAAGCCGGTCGGCACGAAATATGGACACAGCACGGAGCAGTGCACCTGGTTCGTGACGAGCGATAGATCGTGATAGAGCGTTTCGCTCAACGACACGACCGCATGCTTGGACACGTTGTACACGCCCATCGTGGGTGCATTGACGAGGCCGGACATCGACGCCGTGTTGACGATGTGCCCTTCGAAGGTCTGGTCGCGCGCGGCGCTCTCGAGCATCAGCGGAGTGAAGATGCGCACGCCATGGACGACGCTCATGAGGTTCACGCCCAGTACCCATTCCCAATCCTTCTGGGTGTTTTCCCAGATCAGGCCGCCTGCGCCGACGCCTGCATTGTTGAATAGCAGATTGACCTCGCCATGCGTGGTCATGGCGAGATCGGCGAGCGCTTGCATCTCTGCCGCGGCTGACACGTCGGTGCGCAAGCCGGTCGCTTCGCTGCCCAGGGCGTGCAGCTCGGCGAGCGTGGCGTCGAGGCCGCCCTGATCGATATCCGCAAGGACGAGCTTCATCCCCAGCGCGGCGCCATGCAGCGCAAACGCCTTGCCAAATCCGGAAGCGGCGCCAGTAATGACCGCGACCTTGCCCTGAAATTGCTTCATTGAGTTGTCCTGGTGAGAGTTGCCGGCCCTGGCCGCTGCGACTGCACGACGGCGCGTCCGTAGCTCGACTGCGCATCGCAAGCTTGTCGGCAGGATAGGGTGCACGTTGGCGTGGGAGTCCCCCTCCTAATGAGGGGGAGGGAGCCTGCGGGAAAGGTGATTAACTTGGCGGAATCAATAAGCAGCGCTATCGCGCAATAGGGAAGCTCGGCGGGTGCCCTGGTCCGAGCCGCGGCCCTGCCTTCCGGGAGCCTGCGCCACATCGGCCGCAGCGCGACAGACGATGCGCCGATCCATGGATCGCGCGCGGCAAGCGCCCGCGCCACAACTTCGAGACACAAAGGAACCAGCATGACAGTGCAGTATCAGGTCCGTGACGGCGTGGCCGTCATCACGCTCGACAATCCTCCTGTAAACGGCCTCGGGCACGGCACCCGCGTTGGCATCGTTGAGTGCATGAGCCGGGCGCTCGACGATGCCGGTGTCAGCGCGATCGTGCTCACGGGCGCAGGCCGCGCCTTTTCGGGTGGCGCGGACATCCGCGAGTTCGGCACGCCCAGGGCGCTCCAGGAGCCGAACCTGAATACTGTGATCACATTGATCGAGGCGGCGGCCAAGCCCGTTGTCGCGGCGGTTCATTCGGTGGCAATGGGCGGCGGGCTGGAACTCGCACTCGGTTGTCACTATCGGGTTGCCGCGCGTAACTCGCAGATCGCGTTGCCCGAGGTCAATCTGGGGTTGATGCCCGGCGCCGGCGGCACGCAGCGTTTGCCCCGGGCGATAGGGCTCGAAGCCGCCCTCAACATGATCGTGTCGGGCCATGCGGTCAACGCGGAGTCGCTGGCCGATACACGGCTGTTCGACGAGATCGCCGAGGGCGATGTGCTCGCTGCCGCAATCGGCTTCGCCAGGCGAGTGGCGAACCAGGCCGGCCCGCATCCGCGTGTGCGTGACCTCCAGGTCGAGCATGAAAATCCACACGCGTACCTCGGATTCGCGCGCACGACCGCCGCTGCGAACGCCGGGCCGTTTCCAGCGCCGGCGCGCTGCGTAGACGCGGTGGCGGCGTCGCTGGAGCCGTTTGACAAAGGCATCGAGGCCGAGCGCGAAGGGTTCGCCACGCTGCTCGGCACCGCCGAAGCACGCGCGCTGCGCCATGCCTTCCTTGGCGAGCGTGCGGCGAGCAAGATTCCGGACGTGCCTGCGGATACTCCGGTGCGACCCGTCGCGAGGGTGGCCATCATCGGCGCCGGAACCATGGGCACCGGCATCGGCATGAATTTTTTGAACGCCGGGATTCCAGTAACGTTGCTCGAGACGAAAGCCGATGTGCTCGAACGCGGTGTAGCCACGATACGCCGCAACTATGAGAACAGCGCGAGGAAGGGCAAGCTCACGCAACAGCAACTGGACGACCGTATGGGGCTGCTTTCGACAACGCTCTCGTATCGCGACATCCAGGACGCGGACCTCGTGGTCGAAGCTGTGTTCGAGGACATTGGCGTGAAAGAGACGGTGTTCCGCGCGCTCGACGAGGTGATGAAGCCGGGCGCGATACTCGCGTCGAACACATCCACGCTTGACGTCAACCGCATTGCGTCGTTCACGAAGCGCCCGCAGGACGTGGTGGGCATGCACTTCTTCAGTCCTGCGAACGTAATGAGGCTGCTCGAAGTCGTGCGTGGCGAGCATACCGCAAAAGACGTGCTGGCCACGGTGATGCTGCTTTCGAAGAAGATCCGCAAGGTCGCTGTGGTGTCGGGCGTGTGCGATGGTTTCATCGGCAACCGCATGCTCGAGCAGTACAGCCGCCAGGCCGGGTTCCTGCTCGACGAAGGCGCGCTTCCCGAGCAGGTGGACCGCGCGATCGAGAAGTTCGGCTTTGCAATGGGCCCGTTCCGCATGATCGACATGGCCGGCAACGACATCGCGTGGGCCATTCGCAAGCGCCGCGCCGTCGAGCAGCCGGAGTTCAACTATTCGAAGGTCGGCGACGTGCTGTGCGAGATGGGCCGTTTCGGCCAGAAGGTCGGCGCGGGCTGGTACGACTACAAGCCAGGCGAGCGCAAGGCGTATCCCAGCCAACTCGTGAACGACATGATCGTCGGGCATTCGAAGGAGATCGGCGTCGCGCGGCGCAACATCAGCGACGAGGAAATCGTCGGACGGCTGGTCTATGCGCTCGTGAACGAGGGCGCGTTAATCCTGGAAGAAGGCATTGCCTCGAAGGCGTCGGACATTGACATGGTGTACCTGAACGGCTACGGCTTTCCGAAGTTCCGCGGCGGACCGATGCTTTATGCCGACCAGGTCGGCCTTTTCAACGTCGCGCGGTGCATGCGGCACTATGCGCGCGGCTATCAGGGGCACGCCTGGCACATCGCGCCATTGTTGCAGAAGCTCGCTCAGGCCGGCCTGAACTTTAACGACTGAGTGCATCGACTTCATCGCATATTCTGGACTACACCATGACTGAGGCAGTAATCGTTTCGACCGCGCGGACCGCACTCGCAAAGAGCTGGAAGGGCGCATTCAACCTGACGCATGGCGCGACGCTGGGCGGCCATGCGGTGCAGCACGCCATCGCGCGCGCAGGCATTGAGCCGGCAGAGGTGGAAGACGTGCTGATGGGCTGCGCGAACCCGGAAGGCGCGACCGGCGGCAATATCGCCAGGCAGATAGCATTGCGCGCGGGCTGTCCTGTGAGCGTGCCGGGCGCTACCGTTAACCGCTTTTGTTCTTCTGGATTGCAGACGATTGCCATGGCCGCGCAGCGCGTGCTGGCGGGCGAGGGCGACATTTTCGCGGCGGGTGGAGTCGAAAGTATTTCATGGACGCAGAGGCAGATGAATCAGACCTTTGCGGCCGATCCCTGGCTCATGCGGGAAAAGCCGGAAATCTACTGGAGCATGCTGCAAACCGCGGAACAGGTCGCAAAGCGCTACGAAATCGCGAAGGAGCGTCAGGACGAGTATGGCGTGCGAAGCCAGCAACGCGCGGCGGCGGCGCAGGCGGCGGGCCTGTTCGACGAGGAGATCGTGCCGATGACCGTGCTCGCGGGCGTGACCGACAAGGCCACCGGTCAGATCGTGACGCGTGAAGTGACGATTGCCGCCGATGAAGGGATTCGGGCAGAGACGACGCTCGAAGGCGTGGCGAAGATCCGCACGGCGTTCCCGGGCGGCGTGATCTCGGCGGGCAACGCGTCGCAGTTTTCCGATGGTGCATCGGCCACGGTGGTGATGAACGCACGCCTGGCGCAGGCGAGAGGCATCGAGCCGCTCGGCGTGTTCCGCGGCTTTGCGGTGGCGGGTTGCGAACCCGATGAGATGGGCATCGGGCCGGTGTTCGCCGTACCGAAGCTCTTGAAGAAAGCCGGCCTCAAGGTCGAAGACATCGGCCTGTGGGAACTCAACGAGGCATTCGCCGTGCAGGTGCTCTATTGCGCGGACCAGCTCGGCATTCCGATGGAACGCCTCAACGTGAATGGCGGTGCGATTGCGGTTGGGCATCCGTTCGGCGTTTCAGGCGCTCGTCTCGTTGGGCACGCGCTCATCGAAGGCAAACGGCGCGGTGCGAAGCACGTCGTGGTGACGATGTGCATCGGTGGTGGCCAGGGCGCCGCGGGCCTGTTCGAAGTCCTGTGAGCCGGAGGCCGCATGTCATTGATCCTGTCCCGTCGGGACCTGAATTTTCTGCTGTATGAATGGCTGGATGTCGAGGCGCTTACGCGTATTCCACGTTATGCCGACCACACGCGCGAGACCTTCGACGCGGCGCTCGAGACCTGCGAGAAGATCGCGACCGACCTCTTCGAGACCCACAACAAGAAAAGCGACCAACATGAGCCGCACTTCGACGGTGAGACAGTCCACATCATCCCCGAGGTGAAGGCTGCGCTCGACGCATTCTCTGATGCAGGCCTCATGGCGGCGGGGCAGGATTACGAACTCGGCGGCATGCAGTTGCCGCTCGTGGTCGAGAAAGCGGGCTTTGCGTGGTTCATGGCCGCGAACGTGGGCACGGCAGGCTATCCGTTTCTGACCATCGCCAATGCCAACCTGCTTCTCGCGCACGGTACACCTGCGCAAATCGAGGCGTTCGTGCGGCCCGCGATGGAAGGGCGCTTCTTTGGCACGATGTGCCTCTCGGAGCCGCAGGCCGGCTCGTCGCTTTCCGATATTGCAACGCGCGCGGAGTATGAGGGCGAATCGCCATTCGGCCCGCAGTATCGTCTGCGCGGCAACAAGATGTGGATCTCGGGCGGCGAGCACACGCTTGCGGAGAATATCGTTCATCTGGTGCTCGCGAAGATTCCTGGTCAGGACGGCAAACTCGCAGCGGGCGTGAAGGGCATCTCCCTGTTCACCGTGCCGAAGTTTCTGCTGAACGAAGACGGTTCATGTGGAGAGCACAATGACGTCACGCTGGCGGGCCTGAATCACAAGATGGGGCATCGGGGCACGACCAACTGCCTGTTGAATTTCGGTGAGGGCACGAGGTACCGGCCGCACAATGCCGCGGGCGGCGCGATCGGCTATCTGGTCGGCAAGCCTGGCGAGGGGCTCGCGTGCATGTTCCATATGATGAATGAGGCGCGCATCGGCGTGGGGCTGGGCGCGTCGGCGCTCGGCTACACCGGCTACCTGCACGCGCTCGACTACGCGCGCAACCGGCCGCAGGGCCGTGGGGCGGGGCCGGGCGGCAAGGATCCTTCTAGCGCACAGGTGCGGCTCGTCGAGCACGCAGACATCCGCCGCATGCTGCTCGCCCAGAAGAGCTACGCCGAGGGAGCGCTGGCGCTGACGCTGTATTGCGCAAAACTCGTGGACGAAGAGCGTGGCGCCCATGCAGCGGGTGACAGTCAGGCCAGCGAACGTGCGAAGCTGTTGCTCGACATTCTCACCCCCATAGCCAAGAGCTGGCCATCGCAATGGTGCCTCCACGGCAATAGCCTGGCAATACAGGTACATGGCGGCTACGGCTATACGCGCGAATACAACGTTGAGCAGTTCTACCGCGACAACCGTCTCAACCCGATTCATGAAGGCACGCATGGCATCCAGGGCATCGACCTGCTCGGGCGCAAGGTGACGATGAAGCAGGGCGCGGCGCTGCGGGCACTGGACGAAACGATGAGGAGAACGAGCCAGCGCGCACTGGAAAGGGGTGATGCTGGCGTGGAGGAATATGGCCTCGCTCTGGGTACAGCGGTATCGCGGCTCATGAGCGTGACGCACCGCTTATGCAATACGGGTGACCTGACGCTTACGCTGTCGAACGCTTCTCTGTACCTGGAAGCCTTCGGCCACATCACGCTGGCGTGGATATGGCTGGAGCAGGCGCTGGTTGCGCGCGACGCGCTGATACGAAACGATGGCGCGACCGACGAATCGTTCTATCACGGCAAGCTCGCTGCCGCGCGCTATTTCTTCCGCTGGGAGTTGCCGCGCGTCTTTGCGCAGCTCGATCTGCTCGATTCGCTGGAGCGCAGCACGCTCGACATGCAGGACGCGTGGTTTTGAACCCGCGACCCGATGTCTTTTCCGGCCACGAAAGGCCGGAGCGTGCATTGGCCCCATCAACCCTTCGAAGCGTCGCCGGCGGAGCCGTAGGCGATCCATCCACCGTCGACCGGCAAGGTCACGCCGGTAACATACGACGCCCAGTCGGACGCGAGGAATGCGACGGCCTGCGCGACCTCGTGCGGATGCCCGAGACGGCCCATCGGTGTTCGGCGTTGCAGCGCCACGAGGTCGAGTCTGCCGCTGCTCGTCATCTCCTTGAGCGGCGGCGTGCGGATGATGGCAGGCGCGACGGCGTTCACGCGTATGCCCTTCTGGGCCCACTCGCAGGCCATCGAGCGTGTCAGCATGACGATGCCCGCTTTCGACGCCGTATAGGCATTGATGGCCGGGCCACCCACGAGGCCGTAGATCGACGCAATATTCACGATCGCGCCGCTGCCCTGCGCGAGCATCATTGAACCGACGGCTCTCGACATCAGCCAGGTGCCGGTCAAATTGACGTCGATCGTTCGCTGCCAGGTCGCCAGTTGTTGCTTTACCGTGCGCTCGGCGGGTTCGAGCACGCCGGCGTTGTTCACGAGGATGTCGATCCGCCCCATATGGGCGACGGCCTCGCCGGTGATGCGTTGCACGTCGGCTTCCGACGACACGTCGCCGTGAAGCATGATGTGTCCCGGCGTATTGGCGGCAGCATTCACGTCCGATGTGCAGACTTCGGCGCCCTGGCTCGCAAAGAACTCCGCGACGGCGGCGCCTATGCCGCTGGCGCCGCCGGTCACGAGTACCTTCTTGCCACTGAAATCAATGTGTGAGTGGCAGTGATCCTTGTTTTCCATCGCGCTCCTCCAATGTGTCGACGTGCTCATCTGCCCGTGAAGACGGGCTTGCGTTTCTCCAGCATCGCGTTGACGGCCTCGCGGTGATCGTCCGATTTGCTCGAGAGCCATTCGTATGAGATGCAGGTGTCCATGATGGAATGTGCGAGCTGCTTGAGGCCGATATTCGCGGATACTTTCGTCCATCGGATTGCCTTCTGCGCGCCGGCTGCGAGGGGTCCGGCGAATTCATTCACGCGCTCGTCCAGTTGGGCTGCCGGCACCGCGTGATTGATCAGGCCGATGCTTGCGGCATCGCTGGCCGATAGCGGCTCACCGGTCAAGAGATATTCCTTCGCGCGTGCATAACCGATCAGTTGCGGCCAGATCACGGCGCCGCCGTCACCGGCGACCAGTCCGACGCCCACATGCGGGTCGCCGATCTTTGCCGTGTCGGCCGCGAAGATCACGTCGCAGAACAACGCGATGGTCGCGCCGAGGCCGATCGCGTGACCGTTCATCTTGACGATGATCGGCTTTTCACAATCGAGCAGCGAGAAGATGATCTGTTTGGCTTCTCGCGCCGTCGACCGAAATGCATCGGGATCGTCAAACCCGTTTTTCATCGCTGCGAAGTCGCCGCCGGCAGAAAATGCCCGCCCGGCTCCAGTCAGAATTATTATGTCGGAATCCAAATCGTTGTTGGCATCGGTGAACACCCGTGCCATCTCCGCGTGCAGCCGCGCATTGAATGCGTTCAATTGCTCGGGACGATTGAGTGTGATCTCCAGAATGCGGCCACGCCGCGAGAAACTGATGTGCTGATAATCAACGAAATTCATTTCAACTCCGTATTTATTTCAGTTCAGTACTGCCAATACGAGGATAGCAATTCGATTTTCTTCACGTCCCCTCGAAAGGAGGGGGCTGCCCGGAGTGGCCCGATGGTAACTTGACCGGACTATTGCAGCGGCACTTGAGGTTCGAGTTTGATTCGAGCGTAGCCACACCGCCTGCTGGGCGCGGCATCGAACGAACCGCGAGTTGCGTCCGGGCATTGCCGCGGTGCTGGATACGGTTGACGCCAGGTCACCTCTTAATTCTTGTCAGATATCGTTTGGGAGCGAATATGTCCGATTTGGAAGGTAAGGTCGCGATTGTCACCGGTGGAGCCGCAGGAATCGGCCGGGCCACGGCGCTGCGATTTGCCGAAGCGGGTGCAAGTGTTGTCGTCGCAGATGTGATTGACGTCGCGGGCGACGAAGTGGTTGCCGAAATCGAGCGAAATGGCGGACGGGCCATGTTTCAGCGTGTGGATGTCAGCCGCGATGAAGATTGCGCGGCCATGGTCGAGGCAACGATCGATCGCTTCGGGAAACTGGATATCGCATTCAATAACGCTGGCGTTTCCGGTCATGTATCCAGGACGGAAGACCAGGGATTGGAGAACTGGAACAGAATCATCGGCGTCAACCTGAGCGGTGTATTCAATTGCATGGTGCACCAGTTGAAGGTGATGAAGGCTTCCGGTGGCTCAATCGTCAATACCGCTTCCGTGGCGGGCATCAGAGGGGCGCCCTATAGTTCGGCATACTCCGCTTCCAAGCACGGTGTCATCGGTTTGACCCGGTCTGCGGCAAGGGAATATGGAAAGCAGGGAATCCGCATCAACGCCGTTTGCCCGGGATACATCAAGACGGCGATGGCGGCGGACCTGAAATCCCAATCCGCTCCCGGGTCGACGGAAGCGGTGCTGGCGGCCACCATTCTGCGCCGTCCCGCTGAACCCGAAGAGGTTGCCGATCTGGTGTTGTGGCTCTGCTCCGCGAAAGCATCGTTCGTAACCGGTGCACATTACATCGTTGATGGCGGCTTTACGGCATAGCGAGTTCCCGGAAAGCCCGCGCGTAAATTCTATTTGATCAATTCCTGCTTTCGCGCCCATAGCATTGCGTCATAGCGGCTGGATACGCCGAGCTTGAGATAAACGTTGCGCAGATTCCATTTCACGGTTTCGAGGGTAATATCGAGCGCAAGCGCGATTCGCTTGTTGGACATGGCTTGCGCGACGAGGTCGAGAATTTCGACTTCGCGCTGCGTCAGAACAGGTTGCAACTTCGACGAGCCGGCGCGACGCGGCGTACCCGAAGGGCTATTGGGCAGGACACTGTCCGGAAACCTCGCGATCAGCTCCGTTGCATATTCCAGCGTGGCGGCCTCGGCTTTCCGCTCGCGCAACATTTCGCACAGCAGTGCGGCAGCGGGCGCGCCTTCGTCCACGAACGTGCGCACGAAACCGAAATGCCGTGCTGCGCCGACAGCCCGCGCGAGACAACGCTGTGCCTCGTCGAACTGACGCTCGTCCGAGCGCAGGATGGCCGAAAGCAGGTCGTTGAGTGCCGCCAGCCTGCTGCGGCCGAATGCTGTAGCGTGGCGCCCGGCGATTTCCAGGACCCGCAGCGCATCGGCGGGGCGCGCTCCACGCAACACGCGCGCGCGGGCGATTGCCGCGATCGCTGGAAGCTCGGCCAGATAACCCTGTTCGGCCGAATGTGCCTGCGCGATCTCGTCGAGCGAAGCCAGCGCCTCCATTGCCTGCGCGCGGTTGTGTTCGAGAAGCCATATCTTGACCTGCTCCGCCAGCATATGCGCGGCGGCGCGGTTGCGGCGCATGCCGCGCAGGTAGGCGGTCTGGTGCTGCAGAAAGGTGAGCGCCGCGTCGGGGCTTTCCTGCAGCAGCTCGCGGCGATTGGCGATCATCTCCCTCGCGTCGTCGACGCGGTCGAGCTCGTAGTACGCGTCCGCCAGCACGCTCGCGCTCACGTTGGCGCTAATCGAGTTGCGGCCGGTAGCACGAACGCACTGATCGGGCAGGGTCGAGTACGTTCGCTCGACCTCGCGCACATTGCCTTCGAGCAGCATGGCCGCCGCGCGGGCGGCTCGCGCGACGAGCGCCATATCGTTGTTTCGGTCTGCCCATGAAATGGGGTGATGTTCGAACAAGCGTTGCGCGTCAGCGTAGCGGCCTGCCGCGGCATAAGCCGAAGCCAGCTCGGAAACCAGCAGGTACCGCAGAAGTGAATTTTCGATCGTTGTATCGCGCAGCGGCTCCAGCAGTTCGATCATGCGATGCGTGTCGTCGTGCTGTAGCGCGATGGCGGCCTGGATCAGCGGCAGGCTGCGCGCGATCTCCGGATGCCGGGATAGCGCATCCGTTTGCAAGCGGGACAGCCACGTCTGGACTTTCGCCGCGCGCGTCGTGAGCGCAACGGTCAGGCAGGCGATGAACAGCAGCCGGTGATGCCTGAACAACGTTTCCTCAGGCAGACGCTCGAGCAGGCGCAGGGTCGGCCCCACATATTCCGCGTTCCACGTCGCGGGCGCCGCCCGTTCGATGATCGATACGGCGAATTCCACATCGTCGGCTGAACTGGCGTGGTGCACCGATTCGGCGAAAAAACCGTGCTCGGCGAACCAGCGGCTCGTGCGTCGATGCAGTTCACGCACCACCGCGCTATCGCGCCGGGCGAGCCGAGTAGCGAGGAACTCGCCGAAAAGCGGATGAAATCGATACCATGCACGCCGATCGTTCGAATCGACACGCATGATCAGCAGATTCTCCTCTTCCATGCGATGCAACAGGTCGGCGGCGCGCTCGTTTCCGGTGATCGAGCGCGCGAGCTGCGCGTTGAAGCGCCGAACCACCGAGAGACCTTCCGCAAACTCCGCGAGTTCAGCCGGGAGGTCGGCCATGACTTCTTCGCTCAGATACGTCTGCAGATCGCTCGAGCGCGAGACGAGATCGTGCAGTATCGCGCGCGTGTCCGGACGATTCTTCAGCATGGTGACGATCAACTGGATGCAGGACGGCCAACCGCTCGTCAGTTCGTGAATGAGCGTGACATCGTCCGCGTTGAGCTTGCCTGGCCCCAGATTCTCGTCAATGAAGGTGCGTGTTTCGTGCAGATCGAACGGTAGCCCATCGCTCTCGACTTCTACGAGCTGATCCATCACGCGCAGCCGGCTCAGGGACAACGGTGGCGAGACGCGGGACGCGATCACGAGATGAAAATTTCCCGGTCCGTAATCTGCCAGCTTCTGTATGAATTTGTGCGCGAGGGGAGCCTCGACGTGGTGGTAATCGTCGATGACGAGATACAGCTCGCCCGGCAACTCGGCCACGGCGTCGACTATTGTGGCGACGAACGCGTCCAGTACGGCAGCGCTCCCGTTGTCGACCAGCGGGCCTGTCCCGGCGAGAATGCCGGCGCGCTGCATTGCCGCGAAAATGGCGGTGCAAAAGTCGGTAAAGCTATTGTCGTCGGCCGTCAGTGAAAGCCACGCGACCTTCGCACCGGCTTTCAGACAGGCCGCGCGCCATTGCGCGAGCAAGGTCGTCTTGCCGTAGCCCGCGCTACCGGTAACGAGCGCAAGGCGGCAATATCGCATACGTTGCAACTGCTCGAGCAAGCTTGTGCGTGTGACGTATTTGGCACCGATGCGCGGCGGGGAAAACCTGGTAGAAACCAGGCGTTTGGAGAAAGAGGGATTCAAGGCGTTACCAGTCGATGCCCGGTTGCCTGGGCGCTCTGGCAAGAGCGCTGTACCGTCTCATCGCAGATCTGCAAACGGACAGCCTCTCCTGGAAGAAGCCAAAGGCATGGTTAAACACTAGCTTGCCACGACCGCAACGGTGAAACGATGCAGTGGAAGTTCTGTTGCGCTCGAAGCCTGGTCTGGCGAAGCCGACGGACTGAACGGCGGTTCCGGTTACTTGATGACAACCGGATTCACGGGCGCGCCGCTGCCGTTGACGATCTTCAGCGGCGCGGCCGCGTACAGGAATGACCATTGCCCGTCGTCCGCACAGTCGGCGGCGAGCGGATCGAGCTGCGCGATCTCGGTCAAGGTGACGCCGAGGTTGCGCATCAGCGCGTTGTGCAACAGCAGTGCGGCGCCCGAGGCCGGATCGATCGTGACTTCGTTCGCCATGGTGTCGGTCACGAGATTTGGAATTTCCATGTCCTTGAACCACTCGACGAGCTCGGGGCTATAGGTCAGACCCGGCTCGACGTAATCCTTGTAGAACTCAGCCTTGTCGCGCTGATAGAAAGAGCCGATCCAGCCGGTGCGGATCAGGAGGATATCGCGCTTCTCGATTTTCACGTCCTGGGCGTCGGCGGCATCAAGCAGATCGCGGTGCGTGAACGTCTCGCCCGGATCGAGCACCGCCTTGCCCCGATGGCGTGCGATGTCGACCAGCACGCCGCGCCCGACGATGCCGCGTTCCGCGATCGGCAGCACGCTCGCCTTCGACAGACCGCCGATGGTCGATTGCGCATCGTAGCCATTCCAAAGCTGGTCGTCGTGCCACACGTGGCCGAGCGCGTCGTACTGCGTCGAACCTTGCAGATACATGATCATCATGTCGTCCGCGTACTGGGCGAGCCCCGGGAACAAAGGTCCCTTGCCGCACATCCAGTGTCCCTTGTCCATCACATTCATGCGGCACGCCTGCATCCGGCCGGGCCAGACCGGATCGCCTTCCGGGTGCGCCATCTGAATCTGCAACGTGAAGGTCTTGCCAGAGCGCACCGCCTGGACGCCGCGCAGCACTTCGGCGTGCGTCAGGTAATTCAGCGAGCCGACCTCGTCGTCGGGGCCCCATTTGCCCCAGTTCTTCGGGGCATCGCGCAGTAGTTCGGCAATCTGGGGAACGGTTTTCTGTTCCATGCATTCACTCCCTCTCGATACGCAGTTCCGCGCTCCGGTGGCATCCGTCGCGACGTGAATCAACGCGCGCTTTCGGGCACGACGGCGCGCTCGTGTCCAGTGCGGTCAAGAAACGATTCGATGAGACCGTTCACGCGCGGTCCCTGCTCGTGCACCACCCAGTGACTACCCTCGGGAATGCGTTCAATCCGCAGGTCTGCGAAGTATTGCTCGGCGCCATTCAGGCATCCCGTGAGGAGAAGCCGATCGCGCTCGCCCCAGATGACCAGCGTCGGAACCTTCACGAGCAGTGCCTGGGCGTCGGTTGGCAGGGGAGCGAGTTCCGTGCCCTGGCTATTGGTCTGACGCGCCACTGACGCGCGATAGTAGGACAGACCGGCGCGCACGGAGCCAGGCGTCGACCACATGCGTCGATACCCGGCCTGCAGCGCCTCGTCGAACCACGGCGGAAGGCCGTCGTAGTCCCAGCCGGTCATGATGAAGCCCTTCAGATACTCGAAGTCGTTTGCGCAGATCCCGACTTCCGAGCCTTCCTTGGCGAACAGCTGGATGTAGGCGCTTGCCGCTTGCTGATCCGGATTGGTTGCGAGCTCCCGCCGAAACACTGCCGGATGCGGAATGTTGATCATGACGAGACCACGCAGGCGGTTTGGGTGAGCAAGCGCGAATGCACACGCAATCGCGCCACCCCAATCATGCCCCACCAGCACGCATTGCTCGTGGCCGAGATGGTCCAGCAGCGCACGCAGATCGTCGACCAGATGTTGAACGCCATAGCCATCGGTCTGCATGGGACCGCTCGATTCGTTCACGCCGCGGGTGTCCAGCGCGACTGCGTGATAGTGCTGTCCGAACCAGGCCAGCTGCGCTTGCCATGCCAGCCAGCATTCGGGAAAACCATGTACGAACAGCAGGAGCGGGCGATCGGGCTCGCCGCAGCTCGCGTAGTGAAACGTATGGGTATTGAGCGTCACGTAATGGTGACGGATCTCTGGGGGCATGCGCAGCTCCTTGGCAACAGGTTCGAGAGGGAAGTACGTCTCGCTCGGCGGGCGCAGACAGTGTCGCTGTACGCGTTGGATATGAAGCGTACCGTTTTACCGGGTCGTTTCTCCCCCTTGTTTCGAGGGGGCGAGGGCGCCGATTTCTGTGTTTAGATGATGTCCAGCACGGCTTGGAACGCAGCGTAACCAGGGTTGCGTCCCTGCCTCGTCCAGCCGACAGATTACGGTATTCCTGAAACCGGAATTCGACTCACAATGACCCAAAGACCCTTCAACGACGACATCGATATGGCACACGCAGACACAATGCCGGGAATTCATGCACCTACCATCGCGCGCTACATGGGTGCGCCCGTGGAACTCGCCACCGCGTCAAACGGCGCTGTCGTCAATCGCGCGGCGCTGGAGGGCTTGTACGCATCGGAGCCGCATGTCCCGGAGGTACGCAAAATCACAGACGGCGTCTGGTCGATCATTGGACATAGCCTGGTGAACGTCCATGTCATCGAAGGCGAGCGCGGGCTGATCGTCTACGACACCGGATTCAGTGTGAAGGAAGCCGAAACGATCCTGCACGACATCCGCAAGGTCAGCGCAAAGCCCGTTACGGCGATCATTTACAGTCACTGGCACTATATCTGGGGCGCAGGCGTGATCGCGGAGGGCAACAAGGATGTGGAGATCGTCGCGCATCCGAATCTGCCGAAAAACCTCGCTTCGCCCGATCTGCCGATTCCGGAACTGGACATTGTGCAGAACGTCCGCGCCATGCAGCAGTTCAACAATTTCATGCCCGCCGAAGGTCCGGATGCGGCGATCGCGCCGCTGATGGACTTCAAGCCTGAACGCGCGATGCTGCCGCCGACGCGACTCGTCCAGCACGAGGAAGAAGCCGTGATCGATGGCGTGCGCATGCGCTTCCTTACGAAATATGGTTCCGATGCGGACGACTGCATCACGGTATGGCTGCCGGAGCAGAAAGTGGCGCTGACCAACATGCTCTGGCATGCGATTCCGAACGTCTATCCGCTGCGCGGCGCGGCGTTTCGCGATCCGCGCAGCTGGATTGCGGGTCTGAGAGAGATCCGCGACCTGGATCCCGAATACGTGCTGTCGACCCACACTTTCCCGATCATGGGAAAAGAAGCGTCGCACAGGACCGTAACCGGGTACATGGACGCTCTTGCCTTCATCTACGACCAGACCGTGCGCGGCGCACTGAAAGGGCTCAGCCTGCAGGACCTCAAGCACACGCTGGTGCTGCCCGGTGCGCTCAAGGAGATCCCGCAGAACGCGGAAGTGTACGGTGAACTGTCCGCTTTTCCGCAGGCCATCTTCCAGCACGCGCTCGGATGGTTCGACGGCGATGCGGCCAACATCAACACGCTGCCCACCGTGGTGGAAGCCCAGAAGATGGCGGAGCTCGCCGGCGGTCGCGAGCAACTGATGGCGGCTGCCGGGAAGGCACTGGACAACAACGAATTCGCGTGGGCGGCGCAACTTGCCAACTATCTGTACCGTCTCGATCCGCGCGATCCCGCGGTGCGCCGCACCAAGGCCACGGCGTTGCGCAAGATGGCGCAGGTGGCGACGGGCTCGATCGCACGAGCCTTCCTGATTTCTCAGGCACGCGCCCTCGAAGGCAGCACGAAGATTCCGCGCGTGCTCTTCTTGCCCATTGCACGCCTGATGCTCGCGGACCCTGCGGTGCTGGTCAACCATTTCCGCGTGCGTATCGACCCGGTCAAGGCGGAGGGCGTCGACTGCGTGCTGGCGGTGCGATTCACGGATGTCGACAGGACTTACGGACTGCATGTGCGCAACGGCGTGGCGGAATTCCTGGCCAATCCGGCGAGCCACTATCGGCAGGCGGAGGACACCATCGTGCTGCCGCGGCTTGCATGGGCGAAGTTCTACAACGGCGAATACGATGTGGACGCACTGCTGGCCGATCCGACGACGCATATCGAAGGCAGCCGCGAGCGGGTACATACGTTCCTCGGCCGCTTCGACCATCTCGATCCGAAGACGAATTTCAGCATTCCGCCGATGGACTGATGGCGGGCGTCCCGGGTCGGAACTGGAGGCTGTGGGACGGCGAAAGCAGGAGTCGAGGCAGTTGGATTTCGAACTTCAATACGGAAAATCGAAACGTATCATGTCCACTAGCAACGTTCGCGAGATCGAGTCAAAGGCCGCCGCCGCAGTCCAGCGATTTGCCACGGCGGCGACGCGTGCAGCACAGCAACAGGCGCTGAGTGAATTGCCGCCCGACGATCCTCTCGACGAGCAGGATGCGCGCCGCGGCTTCATCGGCACAATCCCGGACGCCGAAGTACGCGATGCCTATGGGCGTCTTGTCTGGAGCCTCGGCGACTACGGTTTCCTGGACGAACCGCAGGCTCCCGATACGGCCCATCCCGCGTTATGGCGGCTCGCGCGTCTGAACGCGATTCACGGCCTGTTCCAGGTCACGGAGCGCATCTATCAGGTACGCGGCTTCGACCTCTCGAATATGACGATAATCGAAGGCGACACCGGCCTAATCATTATCGATCCGATGTCGACCAAGGAAACGGCGCAGGCCGCGCTCGGCCTTTATCGGCAGCACCGGCCCGCCAAGCCGGTTGTGGCGGTGATCTACAGCCATAGTCATGTCGATCATTTTGGTGGCGCGAAAGGCGTCGCGGATGTCGCCGACGTACGGGCCGGAAAAATCGCCGTCATTGCGCCGGAAGGGTTCATGCAAGAGGCCGTGTCCGAGAATGTTCTCGCCGGAACCGCGATGGCACGCCGGGCGCAATTCCAGTTCGGCCATACGCTGGAGCGCAATGCGTGTTGTCAGATCGACTCCGGACTCGGCAAGAATGGCCCGCGAGGAACGCTTACGCTGATTGAGCCCACGCTGCTGATTCGCAACGAAAGCGAAACGCATGTGATCGACGGCGTCGAAATTGTGTTCCAGCTCACGCCGGACAGCGAAGCGCCTGCGGAGATGCATTTTTTCTTTCCGCAACTGCGTGCGCTGAATCTTGCGGAGAACGGTACGCGTACATTGCACAATCTATGTCCGCTGCGTGGGGCACAGGTGCGTAATGCGTTTCTGTGGTCGCGTTACCTCCAGCGTTCCCTGGAGCGATACGCACCGCATGCGGACGTGGTTTTCGCGCAGCATCACTGGCCGACATGGGGCGCAGAGCGCATCACCGCCTATCTGGAACAGCAGCGCGACGTATACAAGTATCTGCATGACCAGACCGTGCGTCTGATGAATCATGGCTTAACCGCCGCAGAAATCGCGGAACAGATGCGGTTACCAGAGAGCCTCGCTTCGCAGTGGCACACGCGGGGCTACTACGGAACGGTTTCGCACAATGTCAAAGCCATCTATCAGCATTACCTGAGCTGGTACGACGGCAACCCGAGCCAGCTCCATGCGTTGCCGCCCGAGATGTCCGCACCGCGCTATGTCGAATACATGGGCGGGGCCGATTCGATGCTCGAACGCGCGCGCCGCGATTTCGAGCGTGGCGAATACCGCTGGGTCGCGCAGGTGATGAACCATCTGGTGTTCGCGCAGCCCGCGTTGCGCGACGCGCGCGAGCTGGGGGCCGCTGCGCTCGAGCAGATGGGTTTCCAGGCCGAGTCCGCCACGTGGCGCAATGCATTTCTGCTGGGCGCGCGGAAACTGCGCGAAGGACTTGGGCTTTCGTCGGGTTTCAACAAGCGTAGCGCCGACATGGTGTGCGCGATGACCGACGAGATGTTTTTCGACTACCTCTCGATAAGAATCGATGGATTGAAGGCGCAGCACCTGGCGTTGCGTATCGATTGGCAGTTCGCCGATACAGGCAGCCGCTATTCCTTGAATCTTCAGAACGGAGTGCTCACGCATTCGACGCAGGCGTCGCGACAACCTGCGCACGTTGCGCTGACCATGACGCGCGCGTTGCTCAACCGGATTTTGTGCGGCGAATCCGGCTTCGCCGAATCCATCGATTGCGGTGAGATTCATCTCGAGGGTGAATCGCAGCGTTTCGTGGACATGCTCGGCATGCTCGATACATTCACTGGCCACTTCAATGTCGTCGAGCCTTGAGCACCGGCCGGCTATTGGCCGACCTGCGCGCCCGCGGAGGGCGCTCTGAAATGCATTTATACGGTCGGGTCCGAAACGACTTCCTGACGTTTGCGAGGCTTCGCATCGGGGCTGCACACGTCAATCACTGGAATACGGGGGCAATCAAGGATGACTAATGCAGCATATCGGCCACTTCGGGCATGGAGCATTTCCTCGCTCCTTACCGGACTGGCGTTGATCAATTTTCTCGACAAGATCGCTCTCGGGATGGTGGCCGTGCCACTGATGGTGGAACTCAAGATTTCCGCATTCAAGTTCGGGCTGCTGGCGGGGAGCTTCTTCTGGGTATTCTCGATTGCGGGTGTGGTCCTTAGCTTCCTGGCCGACCGATATCCCGCACGGTGGATATTGCTCGTGCTGGTGGCCAGCTGGTCTGTACTGCAGGTTCCGCTGATTTTCGCTCATGGTCTCATGACCATTCTCATCTGCCGCGTGGCGCTCGGCGCGGCAGAAGGGCCATCCATGCCCATTGCGATGCATGCGCTTTTCAAATGGTTTCCCAACGAGAAGCGAAACCTGCCGCTGGCCATTCTGAATCAGGGCGCCGCGTTCGGCCTCGTGCTGGCTGGCCTCGTGATTCCGCTCGTTTCAAAGCATTTTGGCTGGCGAGTTAACTTCATACTTCTCGCGGTCATTGGCGCGGTCTGGTGTCTCTTGTGGCTCGTCTTCGGCCGGGAGGGCACCCTGGACGGACCACGCGGCGCTTCTGACAAGACCGGTGGCGTTTCGATGTCCGACAAGTCGGCGCAGCGAGTGCCTTACCGCAGCATCCTGACCGTACCGTCCGTGTTCATTCTCTTCCTGATCGGTCTCGCGGCCTACTGGACAAGCGCGTTGTTCCTGACCTGGCTGCCTGCCTATCTGCAATTGGGCCTGGGCTTCGACGCCGTGACTTCAGGCCGGCTCTTTTCGTTCGCAGCACTGCTAACGGCGCCCTATAACATCGTGCTGAGCTTGCTGTCGGATCGCATGCTTGCTCGCGGCGCATCGAGCCGGACGGCGCGCGTCAACTTCATTACCGCGGCTTTTCTTCTCGCAGGCATGCTGTTCATCGGTCTGGCCGTGATTAACGTCGCGCCCTTGCCCAAGGCATTGTTGCTTAGCGTTGCGACGTGCCTCCCGACGATCTGCTTTGGGTTCGTTCCCGCTGTCCTTGCGGAACTGGTGCCGGCAGTCCAGCGCAGCTCGATCATGGGAATCTATCTCGGCATCGCCACCAGCGCGGGCGCGATTTCGCCGACGGTGATGGGGCGACTGGTGGAGCACTATCACGGCGCAGGCGCCTTCGGGTATCAGCTTGGCTTTGCAATCGGTGGAGGACTGTTGATTGTCGTAGCGCTGCTGGGTATCCGCTATCTGCATCCCGAGCGGGTGCGTCAAACACATGTGCGGGCGGCGAGCAGCATCGCCTGAGCGCACGAACCGCCGACGAATATCGCAGGCAAAAAACTGGGGGAGTAAACGGGTGAGACTTTCTTTGGCGCTTGATGAAATACGAATGCTCGCGAGTGACGCCTATGCGTTTGGGTTCTCGCTGGTCGATAACTACCGCATCCTTTACTCGTATTTCGAAAATCGCGACGATCCCGAGTACAAGGGGCCGTGGAATACGATCGTGAATGTGGGACGCGTCTACACGCCAAAAGATACGGCCATTCACACGCCAAATTCCGATACGCCGTATTCGTTCCTGGGCGCGGACCTGCGCACGGAGCCGCTGGTCCTGACGATGCCGCCGGTCGAGGGTGGCCGCTATTTTTCTGCGCAGTTTATCGACCTTTACACATTCAACTTTGCCTACGCCGGTACCCGCACCACAGGAAACGGAGGCGCGCGAATCATGCTGGCCGGGCCAGCATGGAACGGCGATACGCCCGATGGCATAGAAAAGGTGTTTCGTTGCGAGACCGAACTTGGCCTCGTGATGTACCGGACCCAGCTCTACGGCCCGGACGACCTTGAAGCGGTGAAAGAGGTGCAATCGGGATACACGGTGCAGAGCTTGTCGCAATACCTCGGCAGGCCCGCGCCGCCACCCGCGCCGCCCATCGTCTTTGCGAAACCGCTTTCCGCTCAGGAAGAACGCACGTCGCTCGAATTCTTCGCGTTGCTGAATTTCATCTTGCGTTTCTGCCCGACGCACCCTTCGGAGCGGGAACTGCTGGCGCGTTTCGAGAAACTGGGAATTGGCGCGGGCAGGACGTTCGATGCCAAGCGTCTGTCGCCGGAAGAGCGGCAGGCGATCGGCGACGGCATGGCGGATGCATGGAAAGCGGTCGCCGAGGTCCGCAGGCAATACGGTTCAACCGTGAATGTCGGCGACATCCTTGGCTCACGCGAGCATTTGAGGAATAACTACACATATCGGATGACGGCCACGGCAGCAGGCATCTATGGACATTCGGTGGAGGAGGCGTACTACCACGGGTATCTGATGGATGAGGCTGGAAAGCCGTACGACACCGGCAAACATCGCTACATGCTGAGATTCGAACCGGGGCAACTGCCGCCGGTCGACGCGTTCTGGTCCTTGACGCCGTATGAACTTCCGTCGCAGTTGCTGGTGGACAATCCGATCGGACGCTACCTTGTCAATTCGGCGATGCTGCCCGCGCTCAAGCGTGATCCCGACGGCGCCGTGACGATCTATATCCAGCATGAACGGCCCGCACATGATGAGGAATCCAACTGGCTGCCGGCCCCGAATGGCCCGCTGAAGATCGCGCTGCGGCTTTATCTGCCGAAGTCCGAGGTGCTGAGCGGCACATGGAAGCCGCCGGTGCTGCGGTTCCGATGACGTTTTCAGGGAAGCGGCCAGTGACGTTCCTCGATACCAGCGATAAGAGTGCAATCGTGACATTGCAGACAACTCAGCCTTCCGCATCGACGCACAGCATGGTGAATTCATCCACGCGCGGTGCAGAGATTGCTGAAGGCACATCGAACGTGGTGGCAGTGACGCTCGACAATTACATTCGGGCGGAAACCGACAAGTACTTCTGCGCGGTCGCGGGGCGGGGCGCTTTGGGCCGGTTCGTCCATCGTCGCGCGATGGTCGAGCTGGACAAACAGACCGTCGTGCGCCCCAACCGCGATACGCTCTATTCGACAGCGGTGTTCGACCTGGGTGCCGGCCCCGTCACGGTTACGCTGCCCGACGCGGGGGAGCATTACCTCTCGCTGCAGGTCATCGACGAGGACCACTACACGTACCCGTTGGTTTATGTTTCGGGCTCGCATACTTTCGACATCGAACAGTTGGGTACCCGTTACGTGCTCATGGGCGTTCGCATCCTTGCCAACCCCGACGATCCGGTCGACATGCGGCGCGCCCATGCCTTGCAGGATGCCATCGAGGTATCGCAGCGGGACGTCGGTAGCTTCGAAGTGCCGAATTGGGATCGGGCCGGATTGAAGACGATCCGCGACGCTTTGCTGGTGCTGGGTACGAGCCTGTCCGACACCCGCCGGATGTTCGGCACTCGGGAGCAGGTGCATCAGATACACCATCTGGTGGGAACGGCGATGGCCTGGGGCGGCATCCCCGAGCAAGACACGCTCTATTTGCCGATTACGCCAGCGTACAACGATGGCCATACCGTGTACCGCATGACCGTGGGAGAGGTGCCGGTCGACGGTTTCTGGTCCGTGAGTGTCTATAACGCCGATGGCTATTTCGAGCCGAACGGGCTGGAGGCTTATTCGGTGAACAACCTCACGGCGAAGCGGGGCAGCGACGGCACAGTGACGATCCAGTTCGGTGGCTGCGATGGAAGAACTCCAAACTGTCTGCCGACGATGCCCGGCTGGAATTATCTGGTTCGGTTGTATCGGCCGCGCGGGGCGGTGCTGCGCGGCGAATGGACTTTCCCGCTTGCGCAGCCGGTGTGCCAGGGCGATCGAAATTTTTCAACGATGCAACGGGAGCAGTGAGACGTGGGCAGGAATTTGTTTGACTTGACTGGAAAGATTGCGCTCGTGACCGGAGCGAGCCGCGGGATTGGCGAGGAGATTGCCAAACTGCTTGCGGAGCAGGGGGCGCACGTGATCGTGTCGAGCCGCAAGATTGCGGATTGTCAGGCGGTTGCCGATCGAATCGTGCAGGCGGGGGGGAGTGCCGAAGCGCTTGCCTGCCACGTCGGCAGGATGGAGGACATTGCCGGCGCGTTCGAGCATATTCGCAGCAGGCATGCGCGTCTGGACATCCTCGTGAACAACGCGGCAGCCAATCCCTATTTCGGGCACATCCTCGACACAGATCTCGCCGCCTACAACAAGACAGTCGAGGTCAATGTGCGCGGCTATTTCTTCATGTCGGTCGAAGCGGGCAAGATGATGAAGGAACAGGGTGGCGGGGCCATCGTCAATACGGCATCGATAAACGCACTGCAGCCGGGCGACAGACAGGGCATCTATTCGATCACCAAGGCGGCAGTCGTGAATATGACGAAAGCATTCGCAAAGGAGTGCGGATCGTTCGGCATTCGCGTGAATGCGCTGCTCCCCGGCCTCACGGAAACGAAGTTTGCGGGTGCGCTGTTCGAGAACAAGGACATCTACGAGCGTTGGCTGGCCGATATCCCGCTGCGCCGCCACGCACAACCGCGCGAGATGGCTGGCACGGTGCTGTATCTGGTGTCCGATGCGGCCAGCTATACGAATGGCGAGTGTGTCGTGGTGGACGGCGGCCTGACGATCTAACGGGAAAGCGTCGATGCCATCTGTGTCGATCTGGAGAAAACGTGCCTGAGCGTTCCGTTTTGCCGCTGCGGCGGAGCCGGCTTGTCGTAAGGGATGGGGTGGCGCTGCTCTCTCACCAGCACCCTTCGTCGCGCAACGCGCTGGGTGTCGCATTGCGCCGGGACTATCGGGACATGCTGGATTGGCTCGATGGTAGACGCGATATCGCGGCGCTCGTATTGACCGGTTCGGGCGGCAGCTTCTGTTCAGGCGCCGATCTGAAGGCAACGGAAGACAGCAGCACCGACGATTCCCGGCGGCCCGCGCCGATGGATGTACGGGCACTCGTGCTCGATATTCATGAATGGTTCGGGCGGCTTCGAGACCTCGAGATGCCCGTCATTGCGGCGGTGGAAGGGCCGGCTGCGGGCGCTGGATTCTCGCTCGCGCTGGCTGCCGACTTCGTCTTCGCGTCGCCTCGCGCGACATTCTGCATGTCGTTCGGGAAGATTGGATTGATTCCGGATCTGGCGGCGCTATATCAGCTTCCCCGGATCGTCGGGCTGTCCACAACGAAGGAGCTCGTCATGACCGCGCGCAGCATGAGCGCCGAGGAAGCGAAACAGCTCGGTATCGTGCATGCCATTCACGACGCCGACGATCTCGTGGAAGCGGCGTGCCGCTTCGCAGAGCGTTTCAGGGAGGCGTCGCGCGACGCGACGGGTATCGCGAAGCGGCTCCTCAACCGGAGCTTTGAAACGTCCTATCGAGAGTTCGCGGAGCTTGAGGCTGAAGGGCAGGCCGACGCGGCGGCCACGGCCTATTTCGCGGAAGCCATCGCTGCGTTCGTTACCGGCAGACCGCGACGGTTCGACTGGGACCGTATGTGACGCTTCCCGGGCCAATGAAAGTGGCTGGAAGCGTCATTTGATCAGATCCTGTTTGCGCGCCCATATCATCGCGTCGTACCGGCTCGACACGCCAAGCTTGGCGAAGATATTGCGCAGATTCCACTTTACCGTTTCGAGCGTAATGTTCAGCGCGAGCGCGATGCGCTTGTTCGACATGGCCTGCGCGACCAGGCCCAGAATTTCCACTTCGCGCTGGGTCAACTGCGGCTGCAGCTTTGACGCGCCGCCACGGCCCGGCGCGCCTGCAAGGCCGTCCCGGACGACGCTATCGGGAAACTTGTCGAGCAGCATGCTCGCGTACTGAAGGACCGCGCCCTCGAGTTTGCGTTCGCGCACCATCCTTGCGAGCAGTTTGCCCGCTGCCGCACCTTCGTCCACGAAGGTGCGCACGAGGCCCAGGTGTTGAGCGGCCTCGACCGCGCGTGACAGACAGAACCTGGCATCGGAGTCGTTTTTTTGCTCCGCGAAGATCGTCGCCGAGAGCAGATCGGCGAGCGCCGCCAGGCGCCCGCGCCCAAACTCCACGGCGTGGCTTCGCGTGACCTGCAGCGCCCGCAGCGCCTCCTCGGGCTGATCGTGGCACAACACGCGCGCGCGAGCCAGCGCGACGACAGCGGGAATTTCCGCACGGTAGCCCTGCTCCGCAGGATGCGCCTGCTCGATCTCGTCCAGCAGTCCCAGGGTATCCCGTGCACGCGCATGGTCGCGCTTGAGCAGCAGGATCTTGATCTGCTCGGCGAGCATGTGCGCGACCGCCCGGATCTGGCGCATGCTGCGCAGATGCGCAGTCTGCTGCTCGAGGAACGCGAGCGCCGCCTCCGGGCTTTCCTGCAGCAAATCGAGGCGCGCGCGGCACAGCGATGCGCGAATCATCACGTCGGGGCCTGAAGACTGGAGCAGCCCGCGGCGATTGGCGATGGTTTCGCGGGCATCGTCGATGCGATCGAGTTCGTACCAGGCGTCCGCGAGTACGCTCGCGCAGACGTTGGCACTGATCGAGTAGCGGCCTACGGCATGAACCGAACGCTCGAGCAGCGCGGCGCTTTCTCGCTGGGCCTCGCGTACGTTGCCTTCGAGCAGCATGCTGCTCGCGCGCGTCGCCTGCGCGACGAGCGCCATGTCATTGTCGCGGTCCGCAGGGGGAACCGGGTGGCGATCGAGCAGACGCTTCGCATCGGCGTACCGGCCCGCGGCGCCATAAGCCGCGCACAGCTCCGAGATCAGCAGGTATTGCAGGAACGGATTCTCGATCGGCTCGTTGAGCAGCGGTTCGAGCAGATCGATCATGTGCTGCGTGTCGTCATGCTGGAACGCAATGGCGGCATGTATCAATGGCAGACTGCGCGCGATCTCCGGGTAGGTGCTGAGTGCGTTGTCCTGCAGTTGCGCAAGCCAGGCTTTGGCTTTGGCCGGACGGGTCGTGAGCGCCACGGTCAGGCAGGCGATGAACAGCAGCCGCTGGTGCCTGAACAGTGTCTCCTCCGGCAACCGTTCGAGAAGGTGGAGCGTGGGGCTCAGGTATTCGAGACTCCATGTAGCGGGCGCCGCGCGCTCGATAACCGACGCGGCAAATTCCACGTCTTCACCGGCACTCGCGTGGCGCACGGCCTCGGCGAGCAATCCGTGTCCGGCGTACCAGCGGCTCGCACGTCGATGCAGCTCGCACACGGCAGCCGGCTCCCGGCGCGCAAGACGGGTCGCGAGAAATTCGCCGAAGAGCGGATGAAAGCGATACCACGCAGTCCGGT
Source organism: Paraburkholderia sp. A3BS-1L (assembly GCF_051125215.1). Lineage (NCBI taxonomy): Bacteria > Pseudomonadati > Pseudomonadota > Betaproteobacteria > Burkholderiales > Burkholderiaceae > Paraburkholderia > Paraburkholderia sp. A3BS-1L. The sequence continues at coordinate 746,721 of NZ_CP120443.1, forward strand.
CGTCGGAGTCGACGCGGATGATCAGCAGGTTTTCGTCTTCCATGCGCTGAAGCAGTTCAGCCGCGTGCTCCACGCCGGTGACCGCGTGCGCGAGCGAGGCGTTAAAGCGGCGCAGGATCGAGAGCGCTTCGGCGAATTCGGCCAGTTCTGCGGGGAGGTGAGCCATCACCTCCTCGCTCAGATACGTTTGCAGATCGCTCGAGCGCCAGACGAGGTCGCGCAGCATCGCGCGCGTCTCGGGCCGGTTCTTGAGCATGATGACGATGAGCTGGATGCATGACGGCCAGCCGCTTGTCAGCTCATGGATTAGCGTGAGTTCGTCCGCATTGATCTTGCCTGGCCCCAGGTTTTCGTCGACGAAGGTGCGCGTTTCGGCGAGATCGAAGGGCAGCCCGGCACTCTCGAGCTCAACCGTCTGGTCCATCATGCGCAGGCGGCTCAGGCTCAGCGGCGGCGTCACACGTGAGGCGATCACCAGATGCAGGTTGCCCGGCCCGTGGTCGAGCAGCTTTTGCATGAAGCGGTGCGCGAGCGGCGCTTCGACGTATTGGTAGTCGTCGATGAAAATGTACAGGTCCTTGGGCAGATCGATTGCGGCCTCGACGATGGCCGCAATCGATGCATCCATGGCCGCCGCGCTCGTGTTCTCGAGCGGCAGATCCATTTCGACAGCCATGCCCGCGCGCTGCATTGCAGCAAAGAGTGCGCTACAGAAGTCGATGTAGCTCTTGTCTTCGCCCGTGAGCGACAGCCACGCCACCTCCGCACCCGCCTTCAGGCACGCCTGGCGCCATTGCGCCAGCAGCGTCGTCTTGCCATAGCCCGCGCTGCCTGTGACGAGCGCGAGGCGGCAGTACTGCACGCGTTGCAACTGGGCGAGCAGATCCGCGCGCAGGACGTGCTTGGCGCCGATGCGCGGCGGCGAGAACTTGGTGGAAACCAGGTGTTTGGGGAAAGGCGTATTCAAGTCGTCACCCAGTCAGTGCGATGCGGCACGCGGTGCAGATTCATGTGCGGGAACGGTGCCCTTACGTTCGCAAATGCCGGCCCGAAATGCTCCCCCTCAGAACGAGGGGTGATTAATGAACTGGCGGAAATTAACTTACCACAACCGCAGCGTCAAGAACGTGCGTTCACGAATTCCGGAGGGGAAATGAGTTATTCGCAGGCAGTGGTAGGAGCGACGGGCTGGTTGACGATGGATCGTCCCGCCGCGATGAACAGCCTCAATCGCGAGATGGCAACGGGCCTGACCGCGCAGTTGAATGCATGGCGCAACGATGACTCGGTGCGGGTGGTGGTGCTGACCGGCAATGGTCGCGCCTTCTGTGCCGGCGCCGATCTGATCGAGGCCGCCGCGCCGACGCAGCCGGATCAGCGTGAGTTCCTCGAGCTGATCGTCGAATTCTTCGACACCTTGCGCGCGTTCCCGAAGCCGGTGATCGCGGCGGTCAATGGACTCGCGCTGGCGGGCGGCCTTGAAGTGGTGCTGGCGTGCGATGTGGTGCTTGCCGCCGAATCGGCGCGCCTCGGTGACGCGCATTCGAATTTTGGCGTGTTTCCCGGCGCCGGCGGTGCCGCGATTCTGCCGCGCAAGGTGCCGGCGAACGTCGCGCGTTATCTGCTGTTCACGGGCGATTCGATGAACGCGGCCGAACTCAAGGGCTACGGCCTCGTGAACGAGGTGCTTGCCGATGCAGAGCTCAAGACGCGCGCGCAGGCGCTGGCCGACAAGTTCTCGAAGAAGAGCCCGCTCGTGCTCGCGCGCATGAAGCGCGTGGCAGGCGAGGCGGCCGACAAGTCGGCGGCGGACGCGCTGCGCCATGAGCTGCTGGAGCTGCGTGACCACCAGCGCTCGTACGACATCAAGGAAGGGCTGCGCGCGTTTGCCGAGAAGCGCGAGCCGCAGTTCAAAGGTTGCTGAGATCAACACGAAGCAAAGGCATTGAAAATGGAAAAAATCTATATCGTTGGCGTGGGCATGACGCCTTTTGGCCGGCATCTCGACAAATCGGTCAAGCAATTGACGGGCTGGGCCGTCGAGGACGCACTCAAGGACGCGGGTTGCGAGCGCGACTGGATTCAGGCCGCTTACTTCGGCAACACGACGCAGGGGCACATGCAGGGCCAGCACATGATCCGCGGCCAGGTGGCCCTGATTCCGCTGGGCTTCGGCGGCATCCCGATCCACAACGTCGAAAGCGCGTGCGCGTCGGCCAGCAGCGCCTTTCACCTCGCGGTGACGCAGCTTCGCGCGGGCATGGCTGACGTCGTGCTCGCCGTCGGCGCGGAAAAGATGTACTCGAGCGACAAGGCGCGCATGTTCTCGGTGTTCGACTCCGCATGGGACGTCGAGACGGCCGAGGCCAACGCGGCGAAGATGGTCGAACTGGGCAAGGGAGTGAGCGTGCCGGACGGCACCCAGTCCGACAAGCCCTATAGCGTGTTCATGGACGTGTACGCCGGAATCGGGCGCCAACTGATGTCGCGCTACGGCATCACACAGCGCCAGTTCGCCGCCGTATCCGCGAAGAACCATGGCCATTCCGTGCACAACGAGCGCTCCCAATACCGCAAGCCGATGTCGATCGAGGAGATTCTCGCCGCGCCGCCGATCACGTATCCGCTCACGCTGCCCATGTGCTCGCCAATTTCCGACGGCGCCGCCGCCGCGATCCTTTGCACGGAATCCGCGCTCAAGCGTTACGGCTTCAATCGCAGCCGCGCGGTGCGCGTGCTCGCGACGATCGTGCGCTCGGCATCGCAGCGCTCGGGTGACGATCTCGCGAACCACATCACGGTCCACGCGGCGAAGCTCGCGTATGAAGAAGCAGGCATCGGGCCCGAGGACATCAACGTGGCGGAGCTGCACGACGCATCGTCGATCGGAGAAATCGCGTTGTGCGAGAACCTCGGTCTGTGCAAGCCGGGTGAGAGCGGTGTGATGGCCGAGCGTGGCGAGAGCACGATCGGCGGCCGTCTGCCGATCAATCCATCGGGCGGCCTCGAATCGAAGGGCCATCCGATCGGTGCGACAGGCCTCGGCCAGATCTTCGAACTGGTCGAGCAATTGCGCGGCGAATGCGGCGCGCGCCAGGTGGACGGCGCCCGTTTCGCGATCCAGGGCAATGGCGGCGGGCTGTGGGGCGTCGAAGAAAGCATCGACCATATCGGCATTTTCGGCCGCGACTGACAAAGTAACGAAAACAGGAATACACACCATGTCGTATCAACTGCCCACTGAAGAGCAGACGCTGGCTGTCGAGAGCTTTCGCAAGTTCCTGCAGTCGGAAGTCAAGCCCGTCGCCCGCGAATATCGCGACCGTTTCATCCCGAAGGAAAAGATGCGCGAGCTCACCCAGCGCATCGCCGAGTTCGGCCTGCCTGGCTGCACCATCCCCGTGGAGTATGGCGGCATGGGCTGGTCGTTCACCACCCAGGGGATGCTGTTCGAGGAACTGGTGGCCTGCTCATGCGACATCGCGCTATGCGTGATGCTCAACATGGGGCTCACGTCGATGCTGTGCAACGCGCGCCCCGAAGTACGCGAACGCTACATGCCCGACGCGCTCGCCGGCAAGATCTTCGGCTCGATTGGCATCAGCGAGCCCGACGTCGGATCGAACGTCGCCGAGCTCAAGACGCGCGCCGTGCGCGACGGCGACCACTTCATCGTCAACGGCGAGAAGACGTGGATCACGAACGGCGTCTACTCGGACGTGCTGATTTGCACCGTGCGCGGCGAAAAGGGTCTTTCGCATATTCTCATCGACCGTAAGGAGCATGGCTACGAGTCGCGCAATATCGACAAGATCGCGCTTGGCTCGCAGTCGACGGCGCAGATCTTCATTACCGATGCGCGCGTGCCGGCGACCAACCTGATCGGCGAAGAAGGCGAAGGCCTGCGCAACACCATGAAGGTGTTCGAAAACGCACGCGCCCATGTGGGCACGCTATCGGTCGGCATCATGCGCGCCGCGCTGGAGGAGTCCATCGCCTATGCGAAGGAGCGCAAGCAGTTCGGCAAGGTGATTGCCGCGCACCAGCTCATCGCTGCGAAGATCGCGAATATGGCGATCATGGTGGACGCGGCACGTCTGATGTGCCAGCGCGTGTTCGGCCTGATCGACGCGGGCGTGCGCTGCGACCTGCAGGCTTCGATGGCAAAGGCTTTCGCGACGGAAGCGGCGGTGCAGGTTTGCCGCGACGCGGTGCAGCTGCACGGCGGAAACGGCATCACGAAGGAGTTCAACGTCGAGCGTCTGTTGCGCGAAGCGATCATCATCCCGATTCCCGACGGCACGACCGAGATCCAGCAGCTCATCATCTCGCGCGCGTTGACCGGGGTCGCTGCTTTCGTCTGATGGATCGATCGATGTCCGGCTTTGGATTTTGCCGGCCTGTGCAGTGGTTCTTCGCGTGCCTGCGCGAAGAACCTTTTTTATTTGCAGACGTACCGGCGGCACGACCGTGCCGGATGTCCACGCCGCCAGGAGGGCGCATGAGCCGTGACGATTCGATGATTCCGCAGTCTTCCAGCGCCGTCCTGCGTTATCCGTTTGCCACGACGCCTGCAGTTGGAGAGGCCATCGAGGTCGCGCCATCGGTGCTATGGATGCGCCTGTCCCTTCCTGTGGCGCTCGCACATATCAATGTCTGGGCCATCGAGGACGGTCACGGCTGGGCGATCGTCGATACGGGCTTGTGTTTGCCCGACTCGCCGCAGGTATGGGAGCAGTTGCTCGCGGGGCCGCTCGGCAATCGTCCCGTGACGCGCGTGCTGGTCACGCACCTGCATGCGGATCATGTGGGCATGGCGGGTTGGCTCACACGGCGTTTCGGCTGCCCGTTGTGGATGACGCGCGTCGAGTACCTGACGTGCCGCGCCAATGTGGCCGATATCGGGTGCGAAGCGCCGCTCGACGGCGTGCGCTTTTATCGCCACGCGGGCTGGGACGAGAGCGCGATCGAGGGTTACCGCAAGCGGTTTGGCCGGCACAGCCGCATGATTCACCCGCTGCCCGAGAGCTTCATCCGCCTCGAAGACGGCGCGAGCATCACAATCGGCGCTTTCGACTGGCAGGTAGTGGTTGGGCGCGGTCATACCCCGGAGCACGCATGCCTCTACAGCCCCGAGCTGGAACTCCTGATTTCTGGAGACCAGGTGCTGCCTCGCATCTCGTCGAACGTCTCGGTCCATCCGCTCGAGCCACACGCCGACCCACTGGCGGAATGGCTCGCGTCCATCGATAAACTTCGTGCGATGGTGCCCGCCGGCGTACTCGTGCTGCCGGCGCATAACGAGCCCTTTTTCGGCCTGCACGAGCGCCTCGCGCGGCTCGCGCAGGGTGTGTCGCGCAGCCTGGAGCGTCTGCGCGAAAAGCTCGCGAGGCCGCAGCGCGCCGTCGATGTGTTCGGCACCTTGTTCGCGCGCAGCATCGGCATGGATGATCCGACGACCATGACGCTGGCAACGGGAGAGGCACTGGCCTTTCTGAACTACCTCGTGAAGCGCGGCGAGGCGCGCTGCGACGTCGATGACGACGGCGTAGGGTGGTACGTCGCGAGTGCCGCGTGACAGATAAAGTCCGAGATAGAGTTCGGGATAAAGTCCGCCGATTCACGAAGGGGCGAACCGGCGGCAAGTGTGAGACGCGCCGCTTAGCTCACGCGGCGCCGTTTCTGGCCCCAGTATCTTTCGCGAATCTGGCGGCGCAGCACTTTGCCGACGACGCTTAGCGGCAGCGCCTCGACGAAAGCAATCGACTTGGGCGCCTTGAACCTGCCGATGCGCGCCTTCACGTAGGCGATCAACTCGTCCGTATCGATTGCCGCGTCGGCTTTCAGGACCACTTCCGCATGGACTGCCTCACCCCATTCGTCGTGCGGCACGCCCACGACCGCGGAAATCGCGACGGCCGGATGGGCGTTGAGCGCCGCCTCGACTTCGATGGCGTAAACATTGAATCCGCCCGTGATGATCATGTCCTTCTTCCGGTCGACGATGTACAGATAGCCTTCCTCGTCGAGGTAGCCGAGATCGCCTGACTTCCAGAATCCGTTGCTGAATTCGGCGGCCGTGCCTTCGGGATTGTTCAGATAGCCGACTATCGTGGACGCTGCGCGGATCCAGATCTCGCCGATGTCGCCAGCGGGCACCGGCATGCCGCGTTCGTCGACGACGAGCAGTTCGATACCGCATGCGATCCGCCCAGCGGAGGCGAGCCGCGCGGGCGTGGCTGCGGCGTGATCCGCCTTGTTGAGCGTCGCTACGGGCTGCAGGCATTCGGTCGATCCGTAGACCTGAACAAAAATGTTGCCGAAGCGCTCTTGCAGCGGCCCGAGTTTCGCCGGGCTCATCGGTGCGGCGCCGTAATGAATCGTGCGCAGCGACGAGAGATCGTGAGCGCTCGCTTCAGGCATGTCGAGCAGACGGTATAGCAGTGTCGGGACCAGCATCGCCATCGTGACGCGTTCGGCTTCGAGGTTGCGGCACCACTGGGCCAGATCCGGCGCGTTCTGGGTGACGGTGCAGCCCCCGCGAAAGAGGGTGGGAAGCATGCCGAGTCCCGAGCCGTGGCTGATCGGCGCCATATGCAGGAAACGCGTTTGCGCGTCGAAGACCTGTTCGCGTTCGAGATAATAGGAATCGCGGCAGGCGAGCCAGTTTGCGATCGTGTACTGTGCGCACTTGCCTTTGCCCGTCGTTCCGCCGGTGAAGCGATAAATGAGGACATCGCGCGCGGCGTCGCTTTCGATGCCAGGGTCCGCGTCGCTCACGCCGTCCAGCAGGTCCCAGAAGTAGTGCAGGCCTTCCCGCGCGGCTGGCAAGGGGTCCATGGCGACCACCGTCGCACCGAGCGAGCGCAACATCTCGAAGTAGGGATCGATGAGATCGTTTTCAAGGAAGACGACTTTCGGGCGCACGAATTCAGCCTGCCAGCGGTGCTCGTCGGCACTGTCGAGCCGGTTGGTCCAGGCGGCCGTCGCCTGGCCCTTGAGCGCTGTCCACGCATGCAGGAGCGACAGGTTGTCGTTTTCGAGGATGCACAGCCAGGTGTCGCCGCGCCGCAGGCCGAGACGCTCGCGCATCATGTTGACGACGCGGTTTGTGAGGCAATGGAGCTCGGAAAAGCTGTACCGGCGACCTCGTTCGACGTTCACGAGCGCTTCGCGCGCGCCGTAGCAGAGGGACAATTGTTCGACGGTTCGGGCAAAGTTGATGATCACAGCGTGCGTCTCCGCGGAGTAGGAAGGGATCTGCCGGTTCGCGGAATATAGGTGTGGGCGGCATGAGGATCGCCCCTCGTTTGGTGGGGGCGGGCAGACCCTGGGGTGATACCTGCGGGCACACGGCGCGCGCACCCCTTCAAAAGAGGGGTGCCGCCGATCGGGACGCTGCCTATGATGGTCCAGTGCCGGTCCGGCCGATCGGCGGACACAACAACTGAAGGAGAACGTATGACGCGCAAAGTCGTCGTCGCGGGCGTGGGCATGGTCCCGTTCCGCAAGCCGGGTGCCAGTGAAACCTATGATCTGATGGGCGCCGAGGCGGCGCGTCTCGCGCTGGCCGATGCCGGTGTCACCTACGAGGCGATCCAGCAGGCCTACGCATGCTTCATCTATGGCGATTCCACGGCGGGTCAGCGCGCGCTCTATCACGTCGGCATGACGCGCCTGCCGATCATCAACGTCAATAACAATTGCTCGACCGGTTCGACGGGGCTTTATCTCGCGCGCCAGGCCATCGAAGCGGGCGCGCTCGATATCGCTCTCGTGGTCGGGTTCGAGCAGATGAACCCCGGCGCGCTCGGCAGCTATTTCAACGACCGGCCGTTGCCCGCGGACCTCTTCATCAAACAATGCGACCGCCTGGGCGTGCCCGCCGACATTCCGCCGGCGCTGCGCATTTTCGGCGGAGCGGGTATGGAGCACATGAAGCGCTTCGGCACGCCGCTCGCGAGCTTCGCGAAGATTCGTGCGAAGGCAAGCCGCCATGCGGCCAACAACCCGCTCGCGGTATTCCGCAAGGTCGTGAGCGCCGAAGACGTGCTGGCCGACCAGGTGATGTGGCCGGGCGTGATGACGCGCTTGATGGCGTGCCCGCCCACATGCGGCGCGGCGGCGGCAGTGCTGTGCAGCGAGGACTACGCGCGCCGCCATGGACTCGATTCGCGAGTCTGGATCGCCGCGCAGGCGCTCACGACCGATGGCCCGGAATCGCTGGAAGGCGACGACCTGCGCGACGTGGCCGGCTTCGGCATGGCGAAGGACGCAGCGAAGCAGGTCTACGAGGCGGCCGGTATCGGCGCCGAGGATGTGAACGTAGTCGAACTGCACGACTGCTTCGCCCACAACGAACTGATCACCTACGAAGCGCTCGGCCTGTGCCCTGAAGGCGGTGCGGAGAAGTTCATTGACGACGGCGACAACACCTATGGCGGCCGCTACGTCGTCAACCCTTCGGGCGGCCTGCTCTCGAAGGGGCATCCGATTGGCGCGACGGGCCTCGCGCAATGCACGGAACTCGTCCAGCAACTGCGCGGCGCCGCGGGAGAGCGCCAGGTGGAGGGCGCACGCGTGGCGCTGCAGCACAACGTCGGTATCGGCGGTGCCTGCGTAGTCACGATGTATCGCAATTGAGGGGAGACGCCGATGGACTTTCAACCCGATACCGGGCTCGACTCGTTCCGTGAGGAGGTGCGCGCGTTCCTGCGCGAGCATCTGCCACGCGATCTCGCTGGCAAGCCGGTGGGCAGTGTTCGATCGATGCGGCCGGACCTCGTGCGCTGGCAAAAAATCCTGAATGCCAGAGGGTGGGGCGCACCTCACTGGGCACAACGCGATGGCGGCACCGGCTGGACCGTGTTGCAGCGACTTGTATTCGACGAAGAGTGCGTTGCGGCCGGCGCGCCGACCCAGGACGGCTTCGCCCAGAAGCTGCTTGGGCCGGTGCTCAACGAGTTCGCGACGCCCGAGCAGAAGGCCGAGCATGTGCCGCTCATTCTCAACGGCGAACGCCTTTGGTGCCAGGGCTTCTCGGAGCCCGGCTCGGGCTCGGACCTTGCCTCGCTGCGCACTCGCGCGGTGCGCGACGGCGACCACTACGTCGTCAATGGCCAGAAGATCTGGACGAGCTATGCGCACGAGTCCGACTGGATCTTCCTGCTCGTGCGCACCGACACGGAGGTGAAGAAGCAGGCCGGCATCAGCTTCCTGCTCGTCGACATGAAGACACCCGGCATCACCGTGCGTCCGATTCGCAGCATCGACGATTGCCATCATCTGAACGAGACGTTCTTCGACAACGTGCGCGTGCCGGTGGCGAACCGCATCGGCGCGGAGGGCGATGGCTGGAAGATCACGAAGTTTCTGCTCAACAACGAGCATGCAAGCGCAGCAGATTTGCCGATACTGCGCCGCTACCTGATCCAGCTGCGCGCGCTCGCAGCGACGCAACGGGTTGGGACGGCGCCTCTCATCGCACAGCCGGAATTCGCGTTGCGGCTGGCGCGCCTCGAGGCGGAGGTCACCGCGGTCGCGACGATGGTCAAGCGCGTCGCGGCGATGGAGCAGGATCACAGCCCGGCCGCTCACGCGATGGGCTCGATCCTCAAGGTGCGCGGCACCGAATTGCAGCAGCGCATGAGCGAATTGCTGGTGGAGACGCTCGGCGACTATGGCGCGCTAGCGTATCCGGAGCCGCACGACGATTGCTCGAACCCACCCATGCCGCTTCAGGACATCGGCCGCGGTATCGCGAACGAAATGTTCTTCCGCCGTGCGTCGACGATCTATGGCGGCACGAGCGAAGTCCAGCGCGGGATCATCGCCAGGATGCTGTTTCAACTCTGAGTCGCCGGATCAATCATGAACTTCAATCTCAATGCAGAGCAGCAACTGCTGCAGGACAGCGTCCGGCGCTTCGTCGACAGGGACTATGGCTTCGAGACGCGCACGGCGCTCCTGAAGGCCCGCACGACGTCATGCGACGCGCACTGGCGCACCTTCGCGGACAATGGCTGGCTGGCGGCCGCGTTGCCCGAGTCGTGCGGCGGACTCGGCGGCTCGCTGATCGACACGGTGCTGATTGCCCAGCAGCTCGGTCGCGCACTGGTGATCGAACCTTACCTCGGCTGCGCGGTGCTGGCGGCGCAAACGCTGCTTGCCGCCGGCACGCCGGCGCAGTGCGAGCAGTGGCTGCCGGCGCTGGCCGATGGCTCGAGCAAGTATGCGCTCGCCTATAGCGAGCCGCAGTCGCGCGGCTTCGCGGAGCCGGTGAATCTGGTTGCGAAGGCGACCCCCGAAGACTATGTGCTGAGCGGGACCAAGACGCTCGTGCTGGGCGGCGCCAACGCGGATCATTTCATTGTTTCGGCGCGCGCCTCGGACGCGGACGGCATCACCTTGCTGCGGGTTGCAGCCGACGCCGAGGGGCTCACGCGCCGCGTCCTGCCGCTGCACGACGGGAGCTTCGCCGCCGAACTGATTTTCGACGGCGTACGAGTGAGGCGCGAGGCCGTGCTCGGCGAACCGGGGCGCGGGCTGACGGCGCTCAGGCACGGACTCGCGCACGCAACGGCCGCGCTCGGGGCGGAACTGGTGGGCGCGATGGAAAAGGCCATCGAGATCACGGCTGAATATCTGAAGGTACGCAAGCAGTTCGGAGTCCAGATCGGCAGCTTCCAGGTGCTCCAGCATCGGCTCGCCGACATGGCTGCCGAGCTGGAGCTCGCGCGTTCGATGCTCTACGCGTTGCTCGCCTCGCTCGAAAACGACGACGAGCCCACCCGGCATCGCACCGTCTCGCAGGCCAAGTCGCTGATTGGCCGCGCGGCACGCTTCGTGTGCGGGCAGGCGATCCAGCTGCACGGCGGCATCGGCATGACGGAGGAATACCAGGTCGGCCACTACTATAAACGTGCGGTTGTCGCGGACGTGCTGTTCGGCAGCAGCGACCGGCATGACGCAGCCTGCGCGGCTCAGTTGCAGAAAGACCTGCTTCACAAGGAAAACCAGGCATGAAGAGTTTTGAAAAAATCGTCGATCTGCAGGCCTTTGTTGGCGAGTCGATCGGCACGAGCGAATGGCTGCAGATCGATCAGCAGCGTGTCAACCAGTTCGCCGACGCTACCTGGGATCATCAATGGATTCACGTAGACGTGGAGCGCGCCAAGGCGGGCCCGTTTGGCGGGACCATCGCGCATGGCTTCCTGACGCTGAGTCTGCTGCCCGCTTTCTTCGCGACGGCATATGAGGTCAAGGAGACGAAAAGCGGCATCAACTACGGGCTGGACAAGGTGCGCTTCATCGCGCCTGTGCCCGTGGGCAAACGTCTGCGCGCGCACTTCCGGCTCATGGAATGGACGGAAGTGAATCGCGGGGGCGCACAGATCAAGGTCGAAATGACGGTCGAATGCGAGGGCGTGGACAAGCCTGCCTGCATCGCGGAATCGATCGTGCGCCTCTTTCCCTGAACTTTCCGTATTGACACCCTTCGAGGAGATTCAAGCATGAGTATTCGTTTCGATGGCAAGGTCGCGATCGTGACCGGCGCGGGCGCGGGCCTGGGACGCGCGCACGCGTTGGCGTTCGCTGCGCGTGGCGCGAAAGTCGTGGTCAACGACTTCGGTGGCGCACGCGACGGCACCGGCGGCTCATCGCAAGCCGCGCTCGCGGTAGTCGAGGAAATCCGCAAGGCGGGCGGCACGGCGATTGCCGACGGCGCCAACGTGGCCGATTATGAGCAGGTGCAAGCGATGGTCAAGCGCGCCGTGGCGGAATTCGGCCGCGTCGACATTCTCGTGAACAATGCAGGCATCCTGCGCGACAAGAGTTTCGCGAAGCTCGAGATGGGCGATATCAAAGCCGTGCTCGACGTGCACCTCATGGGTTCGATCAATTGCTCGAAGGCTGTGTGGGACATCATGCGCGAGCAGGGCTACGGCCGCATCGTGATGACAACCTCGTCTTCAGGCATGTACGGCAACTTCGGACAGTCGAATTACGGGGCAGCGAAGATGGCCGTGATCGGCCTGATGAACGCGCTCACCACCGAGGGGCGCAAAAACGATATCCGCGTGAACACCATCGCGCCGGTTGCGGCGACGCGCATGACCGAGGACATCCTGCCGGAGGCCATGCTCGAGCGTATCCAGCCCGAACGCGTGACACCGGCGGTGCTGTTCCTCGCCAGCGACAATGCGCCGTCGAAGACGATCATCGCGGCAGGTGGCGGCGCGTTCGCGGCGGCCACCATCGTCGAAACGGCGCCGGTGCTGTTGCCCGATGAAGCCGTCACGCCGGAAGGCATCGCGGCGCGCTTTGGCGACATCGAGAATTGGGCCACGGCTCGTCCGTATGAGGAGTCGGGCCATCAGGTGCAGGCTTTCCTGAAGCTGGTTTGCGGAATGTGAGCGCGTCTGCGCTCGACGAAAGAGCCGCCGCGATTTCGCGGCGGCTTTTTTATTGGCACGGTGTGTCGGGAGATCGCCTCAGCGGCTCGGCAGCCCAATGAAAAAGGCCCGCACGGGTGATCGCCGTGCGGGCCAGCAGTTTGCGCTTCGCTACGCCGGAAGCGTTGTCAGGCGTCGAGATGGCGCGAAATGATCAACTTCTGGATGTGGCTTGTGCCTTCGTAGATCTTGCAGATGCGCACGTCGCGCAAGTAACGCTCAACGGGGAAGTCACTGAGGTAGCCATAGCCGCCGTGGATCTGCACGGCTTCCGAGCAGACCTTTTCGGCCATCTCGCTCGCGAACAACTTGGCGATGGAAGCCTCCTTGCCGCAGTCGATGCCGGCATCGCGCAGGCGCGCCGCATGCAGACAGTACTGCCACGCAATTTCGACCTGCGCAGCCATGTCGGCGAGATCGAATGCGACAGCCTGGAGCCGGTTGAGTGGAGCGCCATAGGCTTCGCGTTCGCGTGCGTATTTCAGTGCCGCGTCGAGCGCGCCTCGTGCGACGCCCGCCGCGATGAAGGCAATGCCGATACGGCCATCCGATACGCCACTCATGACCGTGCGGTAGCCGTTGCCCTCTGCGCCGAGCAGGTTTTCCGCAGGCACCCGACAGTCCTCGAGAGCGATTTGTGCAGTGTGCGCCGTGTGCTGACCGAGCTTGCTTTCGATTCGCGTGACGTGATAGCCCGGCGCCTTCGGGTCGACGATGAACGTGCTCGCGCCACGCTTGCCCGCCGTCTTGTCGGTGATGGCAAAGACGACACCAATGCCGGCCTCGCTGCCATTCGAGATGAATTGCTTGGTACCGTTGAGTACGTAGTGATCGCCGTCGCGGCGCGCGCTGGCGCGAAGCGCTGCGGTATCCGAGCCGGCATGCGGCTCGGTGAGGAGAAACGCGCCAATCGACTCGCCACGCGCCATGGCGGGCAGATAGCGCTGCTTCTGCTCTTGCGTGCCGTGCTCCGCGATCGTGAGCGCGGTGAAATTGTGCACATGAACAATCGTGGCGAGCCCGGCGTCCACCGCGGCGAACTCGTGCTGCGCGATGCAGAAGTCGAGCACGCTTGCGCCCGTGCCTCCGTACGCCTCGGGGATCAGCATGCCGAGAAAGCCGAGCTCGGCGAGCGCCTTAAGCTCCGCGTGCGGCCAGGCCGATTGAAGGTCACGCTCGGCGGCGGTTGGCGCAATGATTTCGCTCGCCACGCGGCGCGCGGTTTCGCGGATCATGATCTGTTGCTCGTTGAGAAACGAGCGGGTGCTATCGGTCATGGACAGGCTTCCTTCGCGTGAAATGCGGTGTTGTAGACAAAAGAGCCGCTGCGTTGTTGGGGACACCGCTGCGTCGGCGCGCCCCGGGCAGCGGAGGGACTTCAGCAGGCAGACCAGTCGCGCAACACCGTGTCGGTGTGCTCGCCGCGCCTCGGAATCGGACCGGGACGGCTGGCGGGCGTCGCAGAGAATCGCGGCGCGGGACTTGCCTGGAGCACGCCGTCTTCGCGCAGATACACTTCGCGCGCGCGCATATGAGGATGTCCGGCGGCCTCGTCGGGGCTCAAAACCGGCGCAAAGCAGGCGTCGCTGCCTTCGAGCAGAGTGCACCATTCGTCGCGGGTGCGCCGCGCAAACAGGTTCGCGAAGCGCTCGCGCGATTGCGGCCATTTGCGCGCATCGTAGGGTTTGTCGAATTGCGGGTCCGCATCGAGCCCGAGCTTTGCGCACAACTCGCGATAGAACTTCGGCTCGAGTGAGCCCACCGAAATGAACCCACCGTCGGCACAGCGATAGGTGTTGTACCAATGCGGACCGTCCAGCAGGCTTTGGCCGCGTTCCGTGCGCATTTGGCCCGATGCCTGCAATGCGAGGAGCAGCGTCGTCATGTGCGCGCTGCCATCCACGATGGCCGCATCCACGACCTGGCCTGTCCCCGTGGCGCGGGCGTTCATGATGCCCGCAAGCAGTCCGACCGCGAGATACATCGAGCCGCCGCCGACGTCGCCTACAAGGCTCGGCGGCGTCACAGGCGCTTCGCCGGGCTGCCCTGCATACCAGAGCGCGCCGGAGAGCGCGATGTAGTTCAGGTCGTGGCCTGCCGCGTGGGCGAGGGGCCCATTCTGTCCCCAGCCGGTCATGCGGCCGTAGACGAGGCGCGGGTTGCGCGCAAGACACGCGTCGGGCCCGAGACCGAGGCGCTCCATCACGCTGGGACGCATGCCTTCGATTAGCGCATCGCAGTTTTCGACGAGCCGCAGCACGGTGTCGACGCCTTCGGGCGTCTTGAGATCGACCGCGACCGAACGCTTGCCGCGATTGGCGATCTGCGCGCTGCCGAGATCGAGCGCATCGGGCGCAGCTTCGAGGCGCTCGACCACGACCACGTCCGCTCCGAGATCGGCGAACAGCATCGCGCAGAACGGGCCCGGGCCGATGCCCGCGATTTCCAGCACCCTGAGCCCGGCGAGCGGGCCTTGTCGTTGTGTTGTCATGAATAGTCCCGATACATTGACTCGTGATGCGGCCAATCATAGAGAGCGCCGCCGCTGGCGACGCCCCCTATTCTTGAGGGGGACGACGCGCGGCCTGCGCGGCCTAATCTTGCATGGCGACGGCGCGTTGCCGGGAGCGCCTGTTACGCCTCGCGAAACATCGGCTCGGTGGAGGACGGGTGGGCAGCAGCCCTCGCGCCGGAACGAATCAACCCACTTTGAACGATGAGGAATGAAAATGGCCAATTGGCTCAAGCGCGGTGCGGAAGCTGAAGTGTTGAAAGCGGCAGCGCGCGAGGTGCGCGAGACCGTCGAAGCCACGCTCGCGGATATTGAAGCGCGCGGCGACGCGGCCGTGCGGGAACTTTCGGTGCGCTTCGACAAGCTCGAACGAGAAGACTACCGGCTCTCGCAAAGCGAAATCGATCAATGTCTGTCACAACTCAGTGCGCGCGATATTGCCGATATCGAATTCGCACAGAAGCAGGTCGAGAATTTCGCGCGCCATCAGCGCGATTCGATTCGCGACATCGAAGTGGAAACGCTGCCCGGCGTCGTTCTCGGTCACCGGAACCTGCCGGTCAACGCGGCCGGCTGCTATGTGCCCGGCGGCAAATATCCGCTGCTCGCGTCGGCCCACATGTCGGTGATCACGGCGAAGGTCGCGGGCGTGCCGCGTATCGTGACCTGCGCGCCGCCTTTCCAGGGCAAGCCCGCGCCGGCAATCGTGGCTGCGCAGCACATGGCAGGCGCCGACGAGATCTTTTGCCTCGGCGGCATTCAGGCAATCGGCGCGATGGCGATTGGTACGCAGAGCATCGCACCCGTTGACATGATGGTGGGACCCGGCAATGCCTTCGTTGCCGAAGCCAAGCGGCAGCTGTTCGGTCGTGTGGGCATTGACCTCTTTGCTGGACCTACGGAAACGCTGGTCATCGCGGATGAAACCGTGGACGCGGAAATGTGCGCGACGGATCTGCTCGGCCAGGCAGAGCACGGCCCGGATTCCCCGGCGATCCTTCTCACGACCTCGGAAAGGCTCGCGCGTGAAACCATGAAGGAAGTCGGACGGCTGCTCGAGATCCTGCCGACGGCCGCTATTGCAGGCAAGTCGTGGGAGAAGTATGGCGAGGTGATCGTGGCGGAAAGCGACGAAGAGATGGTGCGCATCGCAGACGAAATCGCCTCCGAGCATGTGCAGGTGATGACGCGCGATCCCGACTACTTTCTGAAAAATATGACGAACTACGGTGCGCTCTTTCTCGGCCCGCGCACCAATGTTTCGTTTGGCGACAAGGTCATCGGCACCAATCACACGCTGCCTACGCGCAAGGCGGCACGCTATACGGGCGGCCTGTGGGTTGGGAAATTCCTCAAGACCTGCACCTATCAGAAGGTGATCACGGACGAGGCGTCGGCCATGATCGGCGAATACTGCTCGCGTCTTTGCGCGCTGGAAGGCTTTGCGGGGCATGGCGAGCAAGCCAATCTGCGGGTGCGGCGCTATGGCAACAAAGCCGTTCCTTACGCGGGCGTGGCGGTCTGATCGCGCATCGAGGTGTTCAAAGCCGCAGGGCCGGGGCTGCCGCGTATCGCGGTGGGCCCCGGGCACCATGACACCGATGCGGCCATATAGCGTCCAGATTTATTCGAACAGGCCAGCCAGACATGAACAAACCGAGCGCGCGAGGGCGCGACGCCTATCCGCATTTTCTCTGCATTCCGACCCGTTGGATGGACAACGACGTCTACGGGCATGTCAATAACGTCGTTTATTACAGCTACTTCGACACGGTCGTCAACGAATATTTGCTACGGACGGGAGTGCTCGATTTTGGGGCGAGCGATGCTATCGGACTCGTCGTCGAAACTCAGTGCAATTACTTCGAGTCGCTCGCTTTCCCGGAGCGCGTCGACGCAGGACTGCGCGTGATGAAGATCGGCACGTCGAGCGTGCGATACGAAATTGGCCTGTTTCGGGAAGGTGACTCCCAGCCCGCGGCGCAGGGCCATTTCGTTCACGTCTATGTCGATCGCGCGACGCGGCGTCCGAAGCCGCTATCCGATGCATTGCTTGCGGTGCTGACGCCGCTCACGGCCTGACGCGCTTCCCTCGAGCGGCTGCCCGCGCGAAACGGATCCACGGCTGGAGCGGCGCGAGCGCCACCCCCTATTCGCGAGGGGGACAAGGGCGGCGAAGAGACATCTATGCTTGGCATGTGGTTTCGATCTCGATGGGACACACATACGCATCGAGGCGCACCGGGGCATTTTCCGTGCGGTTTTCGGTTCGGAATCAGATTGTGCAAAAGCAGAACAAAGCGCGCGTAAATCGATAAATCACAGTTGCGAAATTCGGGTGACGAGGCAATACGCGGCCCTATCCTGGATAGTCGAGTTTACAGAAGCGCGTGACATTGCTTTATTCGTGTCCAACCGGGCACGGCTTTAGACGGAGGAGACATGCATGCGTAGTAGCTCTAAATATATGATAGGGATGTCACTGCTTGTCGCGGCGGGATCGGCGGCCGCGCAGTCCAGTGTCACCGTATACGGTGTGGCCGACACGTTCATCCAGTTCCTCGGTAACGGCGCAAAGCATTCGTGGTCGGAGCGCAGCGGCGGCAATACGGGGTCGAGCTTCGGCCTGCGCGGAAGCGAGGACCTCGGTGGTAGCCTGAAAGCGGTATTTACCCTGGAGAACGGATACAACATCAGCAACGGCGGATTCTTCGTGGATAGCTCCGCGCTCTTTTACCGCCAGGCATGGGTTGGCCTGAACCATGCTCAATACGGGTCGCTCACGTTAGGCCGCCAGTATCAGCCTACCTTCTGGGCGATTTATCCAACCGATCCTTTTCGCGGCAACGAAGTCTTGTCGCCGCTGGCCGCCGCGGCCTCCGCTGTCGATATGAAGACGATTGCCACCCAGAGCGCTCAGGGCCGCAGCAGCAATTCGATCGTCTATCAGTCGCCTGTCGTTGGAGGGTTGAAGCTGTATGCGATGTATGGCTTCGCTGCAACGACGACGCTGCCAATTCCGCAGACCATGGGCAATATCTTCGATGTTGCGCTGACGTACTCGGGTTATGGCTTCTACGCGGGCCTTGCATACCAGAACCAGCATTCGGGTAGCGAGTCGGTGCCGGGGTTGCCGGTCGCGCTGAATCTGCTCGGCACGGAGCGCTTCGTCGCGGCGCTCGCGTACCGCATAGGCATCGTCAACCTGCAGGCGAACTATACATATAACCGCTCGAAGGATGCTCCCGCAGGATCGCTTGCTGCGCGCCTTGGCGCGGCCCATTCATATGGCATTGCGGAAGTAGGCGCGACGATTCAGGCGACATCGGCCGATACGATCGAAATCGCCGGCATCGAGCGCAACGTGCGAGGGGTGCATGACAATACGCCGGGCGTCGAAATCGGTATCGATCATCTGTTATCGAAACGCACGACAATTTACGCACGCGCGGGTTACATGAAGAACAACGGCACCTCAACGATGAGCTGGCCCGGTATTGCAGTCAGCGGGGCGAATGCCACACAGACTATGGTCGCCTTGGGGATGAGTCATCGCTTCTGATGCTGTGCGCCCGCGCATGAAAATGCATACGCGCGCACGGCATCAGACGGACCCACGAAGATAGGGTGACGAGATCGCATAGAGAGAAAATACATGAAATCGTTAGGTATTCGAATAATTGTCGGTGTGGCATGCGCAATTGCGGTGCCTCTGAGTGCTGATGCGCAGGGCAGCAGTCCGGCGGCATCGTCAGCCATGGCGACGCCGGACATCGACAGCAAGGCCGCCGACCGGGCGTTGCGCAAGGAGGTTGTCCGCGCGCTTACACGGACCAAAGGGCTCAATACCACGCGCATCACCGTCCGGGCGAAAGGGGGAATTGTGACGCTCGAAGGGTCGGTTCCGGAACAGGCCGAAGTGGATCTGGCAAGCCAGGCGGCGCAGAGTGTTCACGGCGTGACGTCGGTAAAGAATGCGCTGGCGATCATTGGTCTGTCGGGAAGTCAATAGCGGACGCGGCGTTCGCCCCCGGGCACCTGGAGGTCAGGTGTCCGGGCGGGCGGCTGCGGAAAAATCGATCGCAATGGGAAGGGCAAGCAAGATGAATCTGCAAAACAAGGTGGCAATCGTTACGGGGGCGGCCTCCGGGCTGGGGCTCGCGACCTGCAAGGCGCTTGCAGCGGCAGGCGCGAAGGTGGTGGGCTTCGATCTCGACCAAACCAGGCTCGACGAGGCACTCGGTGTCAGCACGAATGGCATAGCCGTCGACGTGTCGAACGAAACCAGTGTGCGCTCGGGTATCGAGCGCGTGGTCGAGCTGCACGGAGCGGTTCACGTTGCAGTCAACTGTGCGGGCATTCTCGGTCCGGGCAAGACGATCTCGAAAGGTCAGCTATTTTCTTCCGACCTTTGGAACCGGGTGCTCGGCGTCAATCTCACGGGTACGTTCAACGTCATTCGCTACGCGGCCCTTGCCATGACCGCCAACGAACCTGATGAAACGGGCGAGCGCGGCGTGATCATCAATACGTCGTCGGGTGCCGCGCGGCAGGGACAGATGGGACAAGCCGCCTATAGCGCGAGCAAAGCAGGGGTGATCGGAATGACGCTGCCGATCGCGCGCGATCTGGCCGAGCATGCCATCCGCGTGGTGTCGATTGCGCCTGGTCTTTTCGAGTCGGGCATGTCCGCGGGGATGCCGCAAAAGGTTTCAGACGGGATTGTGGAAAAGATGCTGTTTCCACGGCGCATGGGAAGGCCGGCGGAGTTCGCGGGCTTGGTAAAGCATATCGTCGAAAACGCCTACTTGAACGCAATGACCATCGATATCGATTGCGGCATGCGCTAATTGCACACAGGGATGTAAAGACGATACGGGCAGGTTCCTTAGGTCAGGAGAGCATTTTGAAGGTCATGGTTGCGGTCAAGCGGGCAGTGGATGCCAATGTGAAAGTTGGTGTGAAGTCGGATGGCACCGGCGTCGACATCGCCAACGTGAAGATGTCGATGAACCCGTTTGATGAAATCGCTGTTGAAGAAGCAGTTCGTCTGAAGGAATCCGGTGTGGCGATGGAAGTCATCGTCGTGTCCGCCGGTGTCGCGCAAGCGCAGGAAACGCTGCGCACGGCGCTCGCGATCGGCGCGGATCGCGCGATTCTCGTCGAATCGAATGAAGACCTGCAGCCGCTGGCTGTCGCGAAGCTTTTGAAAGCGCTCGTCGACAAGGAGCAACCCTCGTTGGTCATTCTCGGCAAGCAGGCCATCGATGACGATTCGAACCAGACCGGCCAGATGCTCGCTGCTTTGGCTGGCTTGCCCCAAGCGACGTTCGCTTCGAAGATCACGGTTGCCGATGGCAAGACCACGGTCGCGCGTGAAGTCGATGGCGGCGCGGAAACGCTGTCGCTGAAGCTGCCCGCCGTGGTCACGACGGACCTGCGCCTGAACGAGCCGCGCTACGTCACGCTGCCGAACATTATGAAGGCGAAGAAGAAGCCGCTGGAAACGGTCAAGCCCTCGGATCTCGTTGTCGATGTAGCGCCGCGTCTGAAGACCCTGAAGGTTGCCGAACCGCCCAAGCGCAGCGCAGGCGTGAAGGTTGCCGACGTAAAGACGCTGGTCGAGAAGCTGAAGACCGAAGCCAAGGTGCTGTAAGGTAAGCGAGAAAGAAATGACGAATCTGGTGAATCTGGTAATAGCCGAACACGACAACGTAACCATCAAGGCTGCGACGCTGAACACCGTGGCTGCCGCGCAGAAGATCGGCGGCGACGTGCATGTGCTGGTCGCGGGTCACAACGCGCAAGCTGCTGCTGACGCAGCCGCGAAGATCGCCGGCGTGGCGAAGGTAGTGCTGGCCGACGCGCCGCAACTCGAAGCAGGACTTGCCGAAAACGTCGAAGCGACGGTTCTTTCCATCGCGAAGCACTACTCGCACATCCTCGCGCCGGCGACGGCTGCGGGCAAGAACGTCACGCCGCGCATCGCCGCGAAACTGGACGTCGCGCAGATCAGCGATATCACCGCAGTCGAGAACCCGGACACGTTCGAGCGTCCGATCTACGCAGGCAATGCGATTGCGACGGTGCAATCTCAAGATCCCATCAAGGTCATCACGGTCCGCACGACGGCATTCGATGCCGTCGCAGCAGAAAGCGGCAGCGCGACCGTGGAAAAAATCGACGCAGCGGCAGATTCCGGCCTCTCGCAGTTCGTGAGCCGTGAAGTCACGAAGCTCGACCGTCCGGAACTCACGAGCGCGAAGATCATCGTCTCGGGCGGCCGGGGTCTGGGCAGCGGCGAGAACTATACGAAAGTGCTGGAGCCGCTCGCCGACAAGCTCAACGCTGCACTCGGCGCCTCGCGCGCAGCAGTGGACGCAGGCTACGTCCCCAACGATTACCAGGTGGGCCAAACCGGCAAGATCGTCGCGCCACAGCTTTACATCGCGGTGGGCATCTCAGGCGCGATTCAGCACCTCGCGGGCATGAAAGACTCAAAGGTGATCGTGGCGATCAACAAAGACGAAGAGGCGCCCATCTTCAGCGTGGCCGATTACGGCCTCGTCGGCGATCTGTTCGAACAGGTGCCAAATCTGGCGAACGCATTTCAGTCTTGAGTGATTCCAGTTGAGGAGGCGACTGAATCGCTTTATTGGAGGCAAGCATGGAAATCCGGGGCGGCTCGCTGCGTGCGCAGGTCGAAAAGTGGCTTGGACCGATCTCGACGAGCAGGGCGCGTGTGACGCAATTCAGTCGCTCGCGATACAAGACCTGGCGCTACGTGCGCGTTGAATCGGTGTGCACGTCGAGCGTCTACGAGATCGTGTTTTTTCGGCATGACGATGGTGCGTGGCGGGTGTTTCCTCCCGAAAATAGGTTGCCCGCGATCGGCCAGTATGGCATTCAGCGCACGTGAACGTGCGCGGCAGAGTGCATCCAGCAGTTAGAAATGGAGGTGATGTTCGGTGTCGATCCCAACAATCCTGGAAGATGAGCTCGCAACGGAACGCGAGTCGATGGAATACGACGTGGTGATCGTGGGCGGCGGCCCGGCAGGCCTGTCCGCGGCGATCCGCCTGAAACAGCTGGCAGCGGAAAAAGGCGTCGAAATCGGCGTATGCGTGCTGGAAAAGGGCTCGGAAATCGGGGCGCATATCCTCTCGGGCGCGGTCATGGATCCGCGCGCCATCGACGAGCTCATTCCCGACTGGAAGGAACAGGGCGCGCCGCTGAACGTGCCCGTTACCGAAGATCAATTTCTTTTCCTTTCGGAAAATGGCGCGAAAACGGTGCCCAACTGGGCGCTGCCGGACAACTTCAAGAACCACGGCAACTATGTGATCAGCCTCGCGAACGTCACGCGCTGGCTGGGCCAGCAGGCCGAGGCGCTGGGCGTGGAAATCTTCCCGGGCTTTCCGGCCGCCGAAGTGCTCTACAACGACGATGGCTCGGTCAAGGGCGTGGCCACTGGCAACATGGGCGTCGGCAAGGATGGCGAGCCGACCGAGAACTTCCAGCTCGGCATGGAACTGCATGCGAAGTACACGCTGTTCTGCGAGGGCTGCCGCGGGCATCTGGGCCGCCAGTTGAACGAGCATTTCAAGCTCGGCAAGGACGCAGACCCGCAGGTCTACGGCATCGGCATCAAGGAGCTGTGGGAGATCGATCCGGCGAAGCACAAGCCGGGTCTGGTGATCCACACGGCCGGCTGGCCGCTCGAAAAGGACAGCTACGGCGGCTCATTCCTCTATCACACGGACAATAACCAGGTGATGGTGGGCTTCGTCGTCGGTCTCGCGTACCAGAATCCGTATCTCTCGCCGTTCGAGGAATTCCAGCGCTACAAGACGCATCCGGCGATCCGCAAATACCTGGAAGGCGGCAAGCGCGTTTCGTACGGCGCACGCGCGATGACGGCGGGTGGGCTGATGTCGTTGCCGAAGCTCGTGTTCCCGGGCGGCGCACTGGTGGGCGACGACGCGGGCTTCCTGAACGCGGCGCGCATCAAGGGCAGCCACGCGGCGATCAAGACCGGCATGCTCGCTGCGCAAGCGGCGTTCGACGCGGTGCAGGCGGGCCGCCAGTGCGATGAGCTTGCCGCCTACCCGGAAGCGTTCAAGCAGTCATGGCTCTACACGGAACTGTACCGGGCGCGCAACTTCAAGCAGTGGATGAGCAAGGGCCTGTACCTGGGCACGCTGATGGTGGGCATCGAGCAGAAGCTCATGGGCGGCAATGTGCCGTGGACGCTGCATCACCAGCATCGCGATCACGAGATGCTCAAGCCGGCGTCGCTGTGCAAGCCGATCGAGTATCCGAAGCCCGATGGCAAGCTCACGTTCGATCGCCTTTCTTCTGTGTTTATTTCCAATACGAATCACGAAGAGAACCAGCCGGCCCACCTCACGCTGAAGGACATCACCGTTCCGGTGGGCATCAACCTTAAAACTTACGCGGGTCCCGAATCGCGCTTCTGTCCAGCAGGCGTCTATGAATTCGTCAAGGACGATTCAGACGAGGATCGCCTGCAGATTAACGCGCAAAACTGCGTGCACTGTAAAGCCTGCGACATCAAGGATCCGACGCAGAACATCGTGTGGGTGACGCCCGAGGGTGGTGGCGGCCCCAACTACCCGAATATGTAACGGCCGGAGCGGTGACAGGTTTAATCCGGCAGCGAGATAGCCCGAAAAGATCAGTTTCAAATCATTTGTTTTCAGGCGACCCCCACGCGCTTCATGGCATATCGAAGGCAGGCGCTTCATCAAGTAACAGCCGGTCCGTAGGGGCGGGCGGTGGTGCTGTCCCGGCGAGCACCGGAGAATCAAGGCCCCCCGCACCACCGAGACCCACTGAGCGTTATTCGTCTATTGCTTTACTTTGAGACCGCTTATGCCCTACCACTCAGTATTTCGGCGCGATCTGTTCGCCGGGCAGACTGTTATCGTCACTGGCGGTGGAAGCGGAATAGGGCGCTGCACGGCGCACGAGCTCGTTTCTCTTGGCGCTCATGTCGCGCTGGTTGGCCGCAATGTCGAGAAACTGCATGCCGTTCGGGATGAGTTGCTAGCCGAGGGCGGCGAAGCTTCCGCTCATCGTTGTGACATTCGCGACGATTCAGCAGTCGAGTCCGCAGTGGAATCAGTGCTGACGCTGAAGGGGCGCATCGACGGTCTCGTCAACAACGCAGGCGGCCAGTATTACGGCGCCTTGAAAGATTTCAGCACGCGGGGATTCGAAGCCGTGGTCCGTACTAACCTGACGGGCGGCTTCATCTTCATGCGAGAGGTCTACACGCGTTGGATGGAACGGCACGGCGGGGTCATCGTCAACATGATCGCCGCCGTGGATCATGGGCTGCCCGGCTTCGCTCATTCCGCTGCCGCCCGCAGCGCAATGCTCAACTTGACGGAAACGGCGGCTGTCGAATGGGCGCCTTCTGGCGTGCGTGTCAACGCGGTGGCACCAGGCCTGATCGCGTCCAGCGGCTTCGACAACTACAGTGCCGATGGCGCGGCTGCCATCCGTGCGCACATCGGCGGCATTCCCATGCAGCGGTATGGCGATGTGGCCGAGGTCTCGGCGTGCATTGTTTACCTGCTTTCCCCGGCGGCGGCATACATCACCGGCAGTTGTCTGCGAGTCGACGGCGGAGCGATCAACGCCCCGGGTGGCCAGCCGCTTGCCGCACATGAACGCAGCACGCCGTTTTGCGGATTTCATCTGTCTTCGCTGCCAGCGATGTTAAAGGACTGATGTTTGCAGCCACATTCATTGAAAGCGGCAATGAATCCGGATCGCATGCAGACACCTTCCTTTGTAGAACTTCTAGCGTTCAGCGGGGAAAACTCCAGGCGACTACCGGGCCGTGCGCTCCATGTAGCGGCCGCCATGACCCGGCGCTTCACGGTGCTGCGGGCATTCTGCGCGGTGATTGCACACCCAGTTATGCGGTAACTATCAAGCTTCCTTTTCCTCTGTTGCCGGAATGCGACATCGATGTCCAAGGAGTTGCGAAGAGATCCGGCGTAAGTTTTGGCGTAGGTTTTTGCTCGATGTCCTGCCAGACAAGGCCGCGCGACTACTTCGAAGAAAACGAATAGTCAGATCGACATTCGGATGAATGCCGGTGTCGGCGCTTAGATGGTTGAAAAATAAGCGTTTTCTAGAATTTCGTAGCGGCATGGCACCCGCCTTTTCGCATATCCGAAAAAATAATGAACGAATGAAAGAAAAGAAATATTCGGCTTGATGAGGAGCGGCAAGATTTGCTGGATTTAAATTTAAGTAATTGATTTAAATGGGTTTTATGTTGGGTTACAAGCGCTAGGTTAATTAGCTTTCGCTCACCTTTCTCTGTTTGAGTCGGTGATGCTGGCGTAGGTTTTTCCCCTGTTGGGAGAGAACCTACGCCATGTGTCTCGCTCTGCAAAAACCTACGCCGGGAATCGACAACCTTTCGCACATCGCCGCGATGTCAACGGCCCGAAAGAGTGATCTGATCGCCACGCTTCTCGGCATGGTTCAGTTCAATGAACTCGCGTCGCGGTTGAGTTTGACTTTAACTACCTGGCGCTATGCGCTTGCGCTCCACCGGCCTGACGCCTTTAGTGTGTTTGCAGAGGCTTGTGCTTCCGAAAGGGCCGAGTTTTCGATTCCATTTCGGCCGCACTCACTTGCACGTTTGCATGGGTCAAGCGGCGAAAAAGCGCTCTATAAAGATAGGAATACTTAGTGTTTCACGAGCGCAGGCGAGCGCCTGCGGTGCTGTACTGAAGATGGGAGTAGGCCTCCCGAAGTCGGCTTTCAGGAGCATGCTTCAAACCGCCCGGTGCTGCTGCGTCCGAACTAATGAGGCTTATGAAGCCGACCAAGTTTAGAGGATCTACAGGCGCGAATCTCATCGTGGCGCGGAGAGCAGTTCCCCAAAACGACGCCGAATAGATTTAGGCAAGCCAACACAACATTGAAATTCAGGGTTGCAAAAATGGGGCGGACCATGTGTGTCACGAACGCAGGCGGGAGCCTGCGGTGCTGTACCGAAGATGGGAGCAGGCCTCCCGAAGTCGGCTTTCAGGAGCAGGCTTCAAACCGCCCGATGCTGCTGCGTTCAAAAGACGTGGTGGTGAGCGATCGTGGAAAAGTCATTCGTCAAGGATGGCAGGTACGTGTTGAGAAGATGAGCGAGAGCAAACCGTTCGATGACGCATCGTTATCCCACTAAGACGCTGTCAAAACTGGAGCCGATGGTCCGCTCCAGGATCAGTCGGGACGACACCTGATTACGGACCCGATGGCAGCCGGTGTATAGACGGCATGAGCTCAACACAGGCTTTGGTATGGAACGTGAGAACCTTGCTTCGGATGTTAAGGGAAAAGACAAATGGCAGACACCATGAGAATGAATACCGATGCCGGAGCGAGGGGCGGAGCTGCTCGTAGTAGTGTCGAAGCCTTTGTAATGAAAGTGGAGCGAAGGAGCGGCGTTATCCTGTTGACGAAGGTCACCAACCTGCACTGCGGGGACCCGCCCGTGAGGTATTGCATATGGGAACAGGCTGTGTATTTTCCATGGCGAACGGTGTCGGGTCAAAGTTGCCATCCGAAACAACACTGAAGGCTCGTTGGCCGGGACAACTGGAGAGCGAATATCACGAAATTGACGGCCTCGACGCCGTGAATTTCTACATGCGCGAGGCCAGGACACTTGGGGCTGAACCGGCGTCGATAAATCGGGCCATCGCCGCCCTTGATCACGCAATGGGAGGCGAGACGGCATTCTCTGCGCCGGTGCGCTTAGCGGAGACCTACATCGGTGGTCCACGCTACAAATAGGCTGCAAGGTGCGAGCTTCATCGTGCGCTGGCAATACTTTCCATTACGCAGGGGTTACAGCTGCCGTCCGTTTGACGACTTCCCCGGGGTGTTCGATTGTCCGCGTGGATCAGCGGCAGCAGCCTTTCGCAGGGCCGATCAAGGTTACCTCGCCTCGGATCGTCGTCATTCATTCCAGGCGATACGGTCATCGTGTCGCTACTGCCTCCGGCCGCGCTGCGTGAACGCGCGGCGCCGCCGGTGTTGAGAAACATGACGATGACGCACATGGCCGGGACTCACCATGCGCATCGGCGCGGCCGTACAGGGGATAGGTACGTCACGATATAAGATTGCAGTACTGAGTACTATGGATATCCGGTGGAGGATGTTTGTGCGCCGCGTCGCCATCAGTAAAGTCCCGGTGGCTCGCGATGAGATCCATGAAGCCTCAACCGTGCCACCATCGACGATTTCTCCGATTGAATGCTCTCGCAAATGAACCTCGTTTCGAAGAAGCCGCCGGCTTCTGCGGTAGCGATTATTTTTGGCTCTTTTGAAATTTGAGTGGGTGGCACGGCTTGCGCGGTAGCGGAAGGCTCGACTCTTCGGCGTGGATTTCCCCACCCCTAACCCCGCCCCAAGGCGGGGAAGTCCTTGCCGCCGGACGGGCTCGGGAGCCAGGCGCCGCAAGGCTTTGCCTGGCCCGAGCCGTCAAGCGTGCGGCTGGATTTGACCGCATCAAGGGTGCGCTCCGCCGGGCTTCCGCCCGCACTTGACCCGGCCAAATCCACCCACTCGAAATTCAAAAGAGGCTTATTTTTGAATAGAGTTCGATTTCCTGAGAGAGACATTTGCGGACGTGAGCGAGTTCCCGAGACATATCTTTCGTACCGGAATATTCAGGACCGGAAAGTGCCACAAGGTCACTTCGTTCGGATGGCTGCATGCGGGTACTTTCTTCTATCCGTGCAACGCACCCGGCCAGCATGTCTTGATGTTCAAGTGTCCGAGATCGGAAATTTTCAACCGTGGCAGAGCATGGGCCGCGACCGGGATGGCGTTCGAGGAGCGCCATGAGCAATCGCGCTGAACCTTGTCCACATATATGCGCGTCGCGCAGCAGGCGAAGCAGGTCCTCCCGGTGGGTAGTCACGAAGAAGCTCCGTCCTGTAACAGCATCGTCAAGCCGCAATAACCGGACGTCTAGCGCCACGCGGCAACTGCGCCAACGCAATATCAGCGTTCAGAGCCGGTGGCGAGCCGTCCAAGGAGCACATCGATGGATGCCTGCCCTGCAACTTCAGCGATCAGGTATGCCCATCGGCGTGTGTAGGGACCGTTACAGAGACGAATCTTGCCTCCACGTTCTCCTATAACACGAAGATTATCGCCGCCCTTGATCTGGAACATCACGTCGTACAGGTCTTCTGCAGAATGGCTGAGTTCGACATGGATCTCGAACCCCCGATATTCGATCATCCGATACACGCGTCGCTCCATCCGGTTGATAGTGCGGTTACTTTAGCCATGACGGGAATCAACGCGTCCCCAGGGTGCCGTCGCCAGGATCTCCGGCCCGACAGAGGGGCGCGCCGATCTGGAGGAGACGGTTCCAGTCGTTCGTGTTCATCGCGCTGTGCTCACGGGCGAGGTATTCGGTTAGCCAGTTCAGGGAATCAACAGCGCTTGCCTGGTCGACGCCGTTCTGTGCAATCTCCTGGAACATTTCGAGGATCGCCTCCACGTTGATGTAGGGTTTGTTCATCGCAATCTCCTCATGGGTTCCGGGGCAATGCGCCGCCCGATCCGTCATCGACCGCTCCGCATTTGGTCAACTTGCCGAACGGATTCCCGCGCAGTTGCAGGCCCGAAAGCGCTGTCGAACTCGCACAAGGTTGACTGCCGGGATGACCGGCCTTTCCTGAACGGGCCTCGCTTCGGACAGCTCAAGTGCTGGCGATGTGCCAGCGTACTAGCGTTCAAGATGCTCAGGATGGCAAGGAAGTGCGCTGTCCCGATCCGGCAGATAAAACGGCACTACAGCCGCACAGCGTCTCGGGAACCAGCCTCAAAAAAAACGAAGGAGGGCGGGAGAAGAGGATGCAGAGCATACGTCGACGACGAACCGCTATCAAACAGCAACCCAAGCTACCCTTTACTAGTCTGGCCGTCAAGCCGCTTCGGCCGCGCTGAATCACTGGCAGGACACGCGTGCATCACATTACTGTCTCCGGCCGACATGAAATTCGTCCGGCTGCGGACCATGGCGATGGCCAATGAGGTGAAACGCGTGCATAATAGCGCCGAGGCATCCTGAGGCAGATGCTTCCTGCGTCCGCGCTGAGATCCTGCCGCATGAGCCTGTCTTACCCGGCCCCATTCCACTGTCGCGTTCAGCGTGACTACATGATGCGTCATCCCCCTTGGCAGGGAGTGGCGCTGCTCCCTCCGGACGGCACGGGCCGTTCCCTTGATAGCGTCTGTATTCTGCTCGCGTGCAGCGAGTACGCCTTGCGCAGCCGCGTTTGTCCCGATCATTGCTGTCGAAATCCATTGGCAAGCGCAGCCGCATGCCCACGCGTTCTTTGTGTTGACGTCGCACTGGCGACGCTTCGCCCCTCATTGCTCAGGAGAATTGATTGGCAAAAGAAGACCTTCTCGAACTCGATGGCATTGTCGACGAAGTTTTGCCCGACAGCCGCTACCGTGTCACGCTGGACAACGGGGTGATTGTGGGTGCGTACGCTTCTGGCCGTATACGCAAGAATCACATTCGCATTCTTGCCGGCGATCGGGTCACGCTTGAGCTCTCGGTCTACGATCTGACCAAGGGACGCATCAATTTTCGGCACAAGGACGAACGAAGCGGCGGCCCCGCGCGCCGAAGCGCTTTCCGCCGGCGCTGAACCGCAGCAACACAAGGGGCAATCCATCTGCAGTCCGAAGGCCTGACTGCCTGCGGTCGACAGGCTCCATGGACCTGGCAGTGCAGTGCAAGTCTGAAACTTTCGCTGTACAAACGGCTGGAGTGGCGTAGCATGGAAATATCAGTCGACCTGCGACCGATCCCAGCTCTCCTCCTCCGGCGTTCCTCAGGGATCGAGCCGCTTCCCTCCATCGCAGACCACAAAACGTGATCGACCGCTGTCCAGATATCGGAGCGGTCGCGCGCGTCCCTATCCGCTATTGCCGCAACACGTGCGGCCAGAAGGTGACTCCATGACTGTCGCTGCCCGTCTCTACCGGGGACTTGAAATTTGCCCACTGGTTTATCCGCACCGACCGACCGCGTCTGGATCCGGTCACAACTACGACGAAGGGTTTGACGCTGCCGTACGAATCATGGAGCCGCAGGAGCCCGATGGCACGCAACGGGGGCGGGTGTTTGGCGTTGTAGCCCGCAACCCCTTCAGTAGTGCAGGCGATGCACGCCGTGCATCGATAGAATATGCAGAGCGTCTCATCGATAGCCGCTCGCCGGGTACGACAATTCTTGATTTGAAGTCCTGAACGTTTTTCTCTTCACTTATCCATTGTTCCGCGCTGGAACAAAGGCTTTCGGGTATCGCCGGAGGTTCGGTATGAACAGAAACGACCTGCTGAGGCGCATTCAGATCTGCGGCAGCGACATTATTGATGAGTTTCTTCCATCGGATGCGAACGACGATCTGGATACCCTGATCGGCGACCGTCGCCACGAGGTAGACGCGCAAGCGTACCGGATGTTCGTCTCGGTCCGCGCGCTGTTATGCGAAAGCGGTATGCCGAGTTGCGAATCGGACTGCGAGGCGGGACAGATCATGGCCCTTCTGAACAGTCGTCCAGCCTGACGGTGACGACGTATCTTGCGGCATCTGGATGCCGCACTCTGATTGACAAGGTGGCAACATGCGTTTCAATTCGACCCGATTCCGGATCGATCCGACACCACGCCGGGCGGACGGGGAATATATGGCGCACGCGCGCATCAGCACCAACCGTGCCGATGGCAGCGAGTACGACATTCATCTCAGTGGTGACCTGGCCGGATTCGACGCGCGAGAGGATGCCATTGCCTATGCGAAAAGCTGGGCACAGCAATGGCTGGACACCCGATTCGGATAGAGATGCCAGGGCACCGTGTCTTGATCGACGGTCAGATCCGCCTTGCATCGCACACAACATCATATCCATCGGGCCAACCGGTCTTTTCCTGCATCAGACGCGAGCGCGTGCACAGCCTGATTGCGGAATAATGTCCGTCGTCACGCGACGGACCTCACGGAATTTGATGGGAAGCCTATGGAAACGCGGCTCGATACGTTCAACGGTTGGCAAATGAGGGCAACCGTAGCAAGCAGACTTACCCCGTCGGGGGAAGCTGCGTACTTCGTCATAGAACCACCCACATACAGGGAATCTTCGACAGGCGTACCGGAAATTCCGGCGAACACCCAATGTACCGAAGGGACGTTCGACGACCTCGACGATGCGTTCTGCGCTGCTTTCGATGTCTGTAGACGTGCGATCGAGCAGGCGGAACGTTCGCGGAACGTGCAGAAGTTTAATTAATTGCATTCCTGCGCCATTACCGCGGGGCCACCATGCATCGAGTTTTCTCGCATCGCAATTTTGAAATTCATGTGAGGCTGACGGAGGCCTCCAGTGGCCTGTACGACGCAACTTTCCAGATAACCGGCGGAGATAATGCCGGCGTGGTCGATGAACTGGGTGCCCAGACAAAGCTTCGCAATGGGCCTTTCACTCCTGAAAGGGCCTTGCAGATTGCAGAGGAAGTTGGTCAAGTGACCATTGATGCCGTTATCGGAGAAGACGAGTCGTAACCATCCGGATTGGGCCGAAAACGGCGAACACCCGAGCCTGGCAGAACACTGAAGTAACGGAACGATGTTTCGTCTTGTTGATATTACCGCGAAGATAGCGAACGGGGCGAAAACGATGTTTTTCTAAAGATTCGGACGCTGCATTTCACGCTACCCCCGATGCGACTGGCAGGGTCCTCGCACTGGCATGAATGTCCGTTTGCCAGAGCTGATCTGTCCTGCAATCGTCTGCAAGTGACCGCGCCGTACCTGTTGAATGTTGCGTCGCACAATGCAATCTGGCATCTTTCAGGATTCCAAATCTGCGCACACCGGATTTCGCCAGAGGTACTCCGCCTCGATAGTCCGTGCGTCCTTCCACGATTCCTCTCGCACCCGACTGAGCACATACTGATCTGCCATCGTGTCTGCGACGATCGTCGGCCAACCTGTCGAGGAGAATGTATGGCAAATTCCGTTCGCGGCGACTCAGTATCCTGCGTGATCGCGGTTACGTCAAAGCGCGGCCGCGGGGCGTCAAAGGACAAGCCCCGGTTCATCGAAACACCGCAGGACATCGAGTCGTCAGGACGGCAGGAGGAGGAACGTCAACGTCAGATGCGCGCACTGATCGCGCTTGGGCGTGAGCGTGGCTATCTCACGCACATGGATATCAACGACCACCTGGCAGGCGGGTTTACGCAAACTGCTGCGATGGAGATGATCGTCGGCACGTTTGGCGACATGGGCGTGACCGTGTACGAGCAGGTGCCGGACGCCGCCACGCTCCTGTTAAGCGGTGCCGCGTCCGCCGTGGTACCGGACGATCAGGCGGACGAGGAAGCAGAGGCTGCCCTGTCGACCGTCGATTCCGAATTCGATCGCACGACTGATCCGGTCCGGATGTACATGCGGGAAATGGGAGCCAGAGAACTGCTGACCCGTGCCGGCGAAATCGAGATCGCGAAGCGCATCGAGGACGGCCAGCAGGACATGATTCAGGCGATCGCCGCATGTCCGTCGGTCGTGGCCACCATTCTCGCTGAAGTGCACCGCATCATTGCCGGCGACCTGCGTATTGACGAACTGGTCGATGGCATTTGTGACGAAGCGAACGAAAGCGAAATGAGGCTCGAGTCCGAAGAACATGTGCCTGAAGAAAACGCCGGCGTCGATGGCCCGGGCGGTGACGACGTTGAAACGGACGCCGGGGATCCGGAGACGGCGAACGCGGCCCGTCTCGAACAACTTGCGAACGACAGTCTTGCGGTGTTTGCGCGTGTGCGCGTGCTGTTCGGGCAGTTGCCGGATATGCCCGTAACGGGGAGGGCCGGTTGCTCAGCCGTGGCTCGAGTGCGCTCGGAGATCCAGCGCGAGCTGGCGCCGGTTCGTTTTACAGCCAGAACCATCGACCGACTGTGTGCCAGTGTGCACGAGCAGATGACGGAGGTTCGTGCGATCGAGCGCGGCATCCTTGATATCGCCGTCGATCGTTGTGGCATGCCACGCGAGTCGTTTGTTGAGTCGTTCCGTGGCCACGAGACCGACCTTGGCTGGACCAGCCGCGTGGCGGCGAGCTCACGGCAGTTTGGCGCAGCGCTCGAGCGACATCTGCCGGCCATTCAGGCCGGGCAGAAAAAACTCGCGGGCATTGAGGTCAGGGTTTCGCTGCCACTCCAGTTCCTCAAGGAGATCAACCGCAGGATGAGTGCCGCAGAGTCGAAAATGCGACAGGCCAAGGGGGAAATGATCGAGGCGAATCTTCGCCTTGTCATCTCGATTGCCAAAAAATACGTGAACCGCGGCATGCCATTCCTCGATCTGATCCAGGAAGGCAATATCGGCCTGATGAAGGCGGTGGACAAGTTCGAATACCGGCGCGGCTGGAAGTTTTCGACGTATGCCACCTGGTGGGTGCGGCAGGCGGTTACGCGCGCGCTTGCCGATCAGGCGCGGACCATTCGTGTGCCGGTGCACGTGATCGAGGCGATCAACAGGCTGAACCGGATTTCGCGGGAAATCCTGCAACGAACGGGGCGGGAAGCGCATCCCGCCGCCCTTGCCGTGCGCATGGAGATGTCCGAGGATAAGGTGCGCAGTCTTCTCAGGATCGCGAAGCACCCAGTGTCGCTTGAAACGCCTGCAGGCGACGATGCCGACATGACGCGTGGCGACATGATCGAGGATGTCTCTGCGGGTTCACCGGTTGAGGCCGCGATGCATGCGGACATACGTGCCGCAATCGATGAGGCGCTCAGCGGGTTGTCGTCGCGCGAGGCCAAAGTCCTGAGGATGCGGTTCGGGATCGATACAGTCTCTGATCACACGCTGGGAGAGATCGGCGAGCAGTTTGGCGTGACCCGCGAGCGGATCCGCCAGATTGAAAGTCAGGCGATGCGCAGGCTGAGAGATCCCGGTCGCGCTGACAGGCTGAGGCAGTTTCTTGAGCGCTGAGTGGGCGGTGCCAATTGTCTTGGCCGGTCGTTGACGTTTGTTTTGGCCGGTGGTGAGGAGTCGGAGGCGGCGTAGCCGCCGTAGACGACGAACCACCGGCGGCACCGCGTCGGCGGGGAAATAGGATGGCTGATCGATTCTTAAAGAAGAAGCGGTCAGCACATGCCCGGAACCCGCATCACCGACCAACAGGTTCGCCTCTACATGAACAAGCGCAAACACCATCCGCAGGAAGTCGCGGCCGCCAAGGCAGGAATAAGCGTACGCAGCGCACGCCGCATCGAGCGTGACGCGACGTTGCCATCCCAGAAGCCGCGGCGCTCCTGGCGCACCCGTCCCGATCCGTTTGCCGGGCTTAGTCAACTTAACGGTGTAGAGGTGCAGCAACTAAAACAAATCGGTATCCTTATCAATTGCGCAGGCCTGCAGTCGCTGCCTCTGTCACTGTCCAGCGATGTCATGCCAAGAGGCGTGCCCTGAATGCCGCGCGATGGGATTTCGCCGTCATGCAGTGCCGTGGCAAGGCAACTGTTACCTGATGGGGTCGAAGCTCGACAGGAACGCCTGCGTGCACTTCGGATTGCGAAATCCGCACATGGCATGTTCACGGCGACGTGTCGGCTGATGGCTGTTCTCTGCGCGGTTGTTGACCCGCGCCGCTGCTTTCACGAACACGTGTTTCACGCCGGCCAGCGCCGCGATGTCCGCCTTCGCTGCCGGGTAACTGCGCGACTGGTCGGTTACGATCTTGCGGGGCGCCGGGTATGAACGCAGCACCTTCCTGAAGAAGCGCTTCGCCGCAGCCTTGTCGCGGCGCTTTTGCAGCAGCACGTCCAATTCCGTGCCATGCTCATCCACTGCGCGCCATAGTACGTAGGGCTCACCGTGCAGCTTCACGAACAGTTCATCGCGGTGCCATCTAATAATCGCTGCCGGGAAACGAAAACCGTGATACGGCGATTTGTGCTTTTTCATCCGCATATTCTACTCAGCACTGCAATCAACTTAATGGAATGGACGCCCCCACCCGAAACGGCATCGATATGGCAAAGTGGAAGTGTCGAATGTGCAGGTCAAGAACGTCGAGCAGCAATCGGTGCTGTCGTTACATCGTGTACGTCAGGGATTCGTGAAAGCACGCACCGCGCAGGATAACCAGATCCGCGGACTTCTCAGCGAGTTCGGATTTGCCCAATGTGGCCGCCGTCGCGCTGGCCAACAAGAACGCGCGGATCGTATGGGCTCTGCTGACACATGACCGAACATATCGGCGCGACCATGAATCTGCGTTACCAGCTATGTAGTTCCAGACAGCATCAGGTTTGTAGCAAACAGAAGGACACTTCCACCGATTGCCAGGGCAATCATGATGTGATGGCAAGATAGGTCAGATCGTGGCGGGCCAAACCCGACTTTGTCAAGGAGCTCCAAGCTCGCCAACTTGATCGGGACCTCGTCAGCATATTCCATCAGGGACAGCCGGCCTGCGCCCGGCACTGAAGTCCGGATGCATGGCTGCAATCAAGACCTTTGAACCATCGCAACATGAAAGCTTGGCAAACGGGGGGCGTCCATGCATGACAAAGCCTTCTTATCGCCACGGAACATGGACCCGGATCGGCAGTAAGCGAAACTGTGATGGTTGAATATTATGCTGCGCACGTTCCGGCGACGCTGCAAAAAAAGCCAGGTCATGGGTAGCCGGCGTGGCGACCGATATGCGCGACCGATTATTTGTGAAATATACGGAGCGAAAATTAATACGCGAGAACGAGATGTAGTGCATCGCCAGCGGATGGCTTGCAGCTTCGCCAACCTTGCACGATATGACCAGTGAATCACGTTTTGGGAGGGAGAGAGTCGGCAGTGCCGCCATCGTGGCGGCACACGCGCAAATGACTTACAGCGGGGTGATGTTGGATGCCTGCATGCCCTTGGGGCCGTTCTTCGTTTCGTAGCTGACTTTCTGGCCTTCTGCGAGGGTTTTGAAGCCGTCGACGCGAATTTCCGAGAAATGCGCAAACAGGTCATCGCCACCCGCGTCGGGCGTGATAAATCCGAATCCCTTGTTGTCGTTAAACGACTTCACGGTACCGGTGTCCATGGAATTCTCCAGAATATGAACGGAATTACGTGCGCTCCCGAAGAACGCGCAGAAAAAGGATCAAGGAGGGAGTGGACAACGAGTACCGCAGTGTGCGGTGAATGATGAGCAGCAATCGCGCTTCTTGAAGACTTCAGAGGACCGCAGTACCGGGGGAAACGATCAAAGTCAAGGCATTTCCGTTTGAGGCTGCCGCCGGTGCGCGTCGTGAGGGCCACCCTGTACACAGGGTCCGCATGTGTGCCGGATGCTTGCGCACGCGCAGGGTGAGGCGTCGGGCGTCCGTGACGTTGTGTCGTTTGCGCCCTTTTCGCACTCTGTCCTGCCAGGTCGAATTTTCGTAAAGCACGTTGCGTTGCATGACGACGTCCGGTATTATTTAGGATTCCCACAATTCTGCGCGCTCCGGATCCCGCTGGAGCACCCGAACCTCGGTTGTCCGAGCGTCATTTCACGATTCCGTTTGCACCCCGACAGTCAACTTGATCTGCCGTCCTGCTTGCGACGATCGTCAGCCAACCTGTCGAGGAGAACGTATTGGCAAATCCAGTTCGTGGCGATTTAGCATACCCTGTTATCGCGATTGCACCAAAGGCCAGCCGCCAAGCGGCAAAGGGAAAGCCCCGCGCCATCGGAGTACCGCGAGACATCGAGGCAATCGCACGACAGGACGAAGAACGACAACGCCAGATGCGCGCACTGATCGTGCTTGGCCGCGAGCGCGGTTATCTCACGCACGTGGACATCAACGATCACCTGGCAGACGACTTTGCGCAGACTGTCGCCATGGAGGCGATCGTCAGCACGTTCAGCGACATGGGAGTGGCGGTGTACGAGCAGGTGCCGGACGCGGCGACGCTCCTGCTGAGCAGCGCCGCGTCTGCCGTGGCATCCGACGATCAGGCGGACGAGGAAGCGGAAGGCACACTGTCGACTATCGATTCCGAATACGGTCGCACGACTGATCCGGCGCGGATGTATATGCGAGAGATGGGAGCCAGGGAACTGCTGACCCGAGCCGGTGAAATCGAGATCGCAAAACGCATCGAGGCCGGCCAGCAGGACATGATTCAGGCGATTGCTGCATGTCCGATGGTCGTGGCCACCATTCTTGCCGATGTAGACCGCGTCATTGCCGGAGAACTGCATATCGATGAACTGGTCGCTGGGGTCGGCGACGACGTGAGCGGGAACGCAATGACGCAGGATTCCGAAGAAAATGAAGCGGAACCATCCGTCTGCGGCGAAGACCCGGATGGTGACGAAGTTGGAGCGGACGCAGGCGATCCGGAGGCAGCGCACGCAGCGCGTCTCAAGCAGCTCACGAGCGATGGTCTCGCGGTCTTCGCTCGTGTGCGGGCAGTCTTCGAGCAGACTATGGACGTGTCTGGTACTGGCGACGTCCGGGCCGCAGTCGTTGCGCGAATGCTCCCGGAGATCCAGCGCGAACTGGCGACGATCCGTTTCACGCCGAAAATCATTCATCGCCTGTGTGCCAGCGTGCAGGAAGAGGTTACGGAGGTTCGCGCGATCGAGCGCAGCATTTTGGAAATCGTCGTCACTCGTTGCGGCATGCCACGCGAGTTGTTTGTCGAGTCGTTCCCGGGGCACGAGACCGACCTTGGCTGGGTGAGCCGCATGGCAGCTAATTCCTGCCAGTTTGGCCCGGCGCTCGAGCGATATCTGCCCGCCATTCAGGCCGGGCAGCAGAAACTCACCAACATTGAGGCGAGGGTTTTGCTGCCGCTGCGCAAGCTCAAGGAGATCAGCCGCACAATGGGTGCCGCGGAGTCGAGAATGCGGCAAGCCAGGCGGGAGATGATCGAAGCGAATCTTCGTCTTGTCATCGCAATTGCGAAGAAATACGTGAATCGCGGCTTGCCGTTCCTGGATCTCATCCAGGAGGGCAATATCGGTCTGATGAAGGCGGTGGACAAGTTCGAATACCGGCGCGGCTGGAAGTTTTCGACGTACGCCACATGGTGGGTCCGTCAGGCTGTGGGACGTGCGCTTGCCGATCAGGCGCGAACCATTCGTCTCCCGGTTCACGTGATCGAGATGATCAACAAGCTGAACCGCATGTCGCGCGAAATCAAGCAACAGACGGGACAGAACGCGCATCCCGCCGTCCTTGCCACGCGTATGGCGATGTCTGAGGATAAGGTGCGAGGCCTCCTCAGGGCCGCAAGGCAACCCGTGTCGCTTGAAACTCCGGCGGGCGACGATGCGGACGCAACGCTCGGAGACATGATTGAGGATGTCGCAGCGCGCTTACCTGCCGAGGCAGCGATTCATGCGAGCATGCGCGCCGCTATCGATGTGGCGCTTGACGGACTTGCGCCCCGAGAGGCCAAGATCCTGCGGATGCGATTCGGGCTCGATACGAGCAATGGCCACACGCTTGGTGAGGTAGGCAAGCAGTTCAACGTGACCCGCGAGCGAATCCGCCAGATCGAGAGCCAGGCGATGCGCACGCTGAGGGATCCCGGTAACGCTGACAAGTTGAGGCCCTTTCTCGAGCGCTGAAAAAGGCAAGGTTCGGCACCAGATTTGAATTCACCGAGGGGCGTAGTTTACGTGCCCCTACGCTGATCGTTTCAGGGTATAGTGAGTCGTCCCCTGTGGAGTGAGCAAAATGCCGACCCCCCTGCTTTTTCTCTACAAGGGATATGAACTTCATCCCCTCGTCTTCGCCCGCACGTTCAGTCGTTTTGACGGACATTCGCGTTACGCCGAAGGGTATGACATTGCGGTTCGCATCTCTCGCCCCGGGGCAATAGCAGCCTCAACCGCAAGCCGTGTTTTCAGGCTGGACCAAGCGCACGCGCTCTCCGACTTCGGCACGGCAAGGCGTGCCGCCTGGCAGCGGGGAAAAGACATCATCGACGGAAAGGTAAGCGGGGCTTCGGTCGCGGACATGTGAAAGCGCTGCTGGTGTGGCATGCGCTGATTTTGTCGAGTAACGAGTTGCTCTCTCGCTGATGGCTGGCTTGATCGTCGTTGCTTCAAATAATGTCCACCAGCGGAGTGCATCCTTCTGGACATTGTTGCCCGTCCGGCCAGACGCATCGGTCTGCCGCAGCGGCGCGCGAAACTGGGCGCCTCCATTCTTCCGAACTGGTAATGCTTCCATGCAAAGCGATCGCGACGCGATTCCGCACTACCTCGTTTTACGCGCTGGCTGTGCGCCGTATGTTCTGAACGCTAACCGTCATGTTCTGCGCCGCGAGGCAAGCCTTCTCCTGCGAGCGTTCGCGAGAGCCCGCAACGCCCCGACCTCAATCGCGGACGACGCGTGGAACGAATTTTCGGGCCTGGAATCCGTTTCGAACCTTGAGCGCATGGACATGCGGGCCTACGCCTTGGTTCAAGGGGCGGAAAGCGAACATCAGCTTCGCTTACTGTCCGCTCTCTGACTGCATCAACGCGCGCATCCATTGCGGGCGGTGAGCTTATCGGTACCTTGCAGTTGGCGTGTCAGTTGCACGTGCGCATTCGACGTTCTGAGCGTTCGCAGCGGTTTCAGCCTGCCACGCAGCTCACTGATATCGTCAACATCTGACAGCAATGCGTAAGCATACCACAGTGATTCCTGCCTGCACGCTGCCCCCTGACGGCATGCCGATAGCCGGTGCGAATGAAATACTGGTGCAGGCGAGGGCTGTTCAGATAAATTATCCGGACGAGCGAGGCTCGTTGCCTCATATTCTGTTTCCAATTGCCTGAGCATCATCATGGTTGACATCAAAACCGTTTCTACGAACCGCGCCTTGCGCCCCGCCGTGCGCACGAGGCCTGCTGCATTCACCTCGAGCTTCGCGGCGAGTTCGGCCAGGGTGTTGCCCTTCACGAGGTAGCCCGAGCGCCCGAATTTGGCGATGTACGCCGCGCTACTGCCGGGCATCAGCAGCCCAGGACCATATTCGTGGATGAGCGCGGCATCGACGATCAGATGGGCGGGTACGTTCGGCCCGTTTTCGTGAACGGCGTAAGCGGCGGCTTGGTGACGACGTCGCCGACGAAGGTGCTCGCAGGCAGGCGCGAGACGTCGATGGGCAGTGGATCGTCGGGACGCATGCCCATCGGCGAGGCATTGACCAGCAGGTCGAGCGACTCGGCCTTCCAGCTCGCCTGTGGACAATCGAGTGAGTAGAATTCCCCCGAACGCATTCTGCGCAGTGCTTGCACCCAGTTACGCGGTAACTATCAAGCATTCCCTCTCCTCTGTTGCCGGAATGCGACATCAATGTCCAAGGAGTTGCGAAGTGATCCTGCGTAAGTTTTGGCGTAGGTTTTTGCTCGATGTCCTGCCAGACAAGGACGCGCTACTACTTCGAAGAAAACGAATAGTCGGATCGCTATTCGGATAAATGCCCGGGGTTGGCGTTCAGATGATTGAAAAATAAGCGTTTTCTAGAATTTCGTAGCGGGATCGTATCCGCCTCTTCGCATATTCGAAAAAATAATGAACGAATGAAAGAAAAGTAATATTCGGATTGGTGAGGAGCGGTCGGAATTGCTGAATTTAGATCTAAGTAGCTGATTTAAACGAGATTCTGTTGGGTGCGAGCGCTGGGTTGATTAGCCTCTGCTTACCTTTTTCTGTGTGAATCGGCGATGCTGGCGTAGGTTTTCTCCCTGTTGGGAACGAACCTACGCCATGTGTCTTTCTCCGCGAAAAACCTACGCCGGCAATTGACAACCCTTCACGCACCGCCGCGATGTCAACGGCCCGAAAGAGTGATTTGATCGCCACGCTTCTCGGCATGGACCAATTCAGTGAAATCGCGTCGCGCTTGAATTTGACCTAATCTACCCGGTCCGAAATGGCCTGGTTTTCGATTCCATTTAAGGGCCGCGCCCACTCGCACGTTTGCATGGGGTACGCGTCGAAAAAGCGCCAGGGCAACGCGAATCGGCGGGCAGCACTCTAGTTGCACTGAGCCTTGTACCTCTCGGAAGAATTGTTTGTAACGAAGTACCAGACGAACTGCACTCGCGCGAGCAAATCTACTTTCAGGCGACAAATCCGTCGTGGCTTTCGCGGTTGATTGGTGCCAATACCCCCAAAGGGGGAACTCCCTATGGCAGATTTCAAGGCACCGTCGACCAGCCATACTGGAGACACGAATCATTGACAGATTTGGCGGAGCCGCAACATGAAAAGCCGTGATTTTCTGACCTATCAGCAGATCTTCGACCAGGCAGTGGAGCACCTCTTCTGCCAGGGCCGCGCGGCGCTGCTTCCACACGGTGGCGGCGCATATCGCGGCTACTGTGGAGGATGTCCTGTCGGCTGCCTTATCAAGGCCTCCGATTACACAACCGCGATCGAAGGCGTTCCGGTCCGCTATATCGGCGCACAGTCATTGCACACAATCCCGGCGTACATGGATGTTGGCGTCGCCGCGCTGCGCAGGGCGCTGCTTCGCTCGCGGATCAACGTCTACGACCCGGTCACGATCGAGCTTCTCAGTTGTCTGCAAAACGTACACGACGTATTCGGCAGATGGGAGTGGCGTGAGCGACTTCTGACGATCGCGCGCCAGTTCGGGCTGTCCGATGAACTCGTCAGGGCGGCCGCATGAGCAACGCAATGCCGAGCGGGCGGGACATTCGAGAGGTGGAATGAAACGAGGAAACAAGAGATGAGTGCGCGGAAACGAAGCCTGCACGGGCTGGTGGAGAAGTGGCTGGCGCCGACCCCGGCCGTGCCCGCCCATGTGACGCAGTTCGGCCGCACTGCGGCGGGCCACAGACGGTTCGTCTGCGTAGAGGTCTCGCATCCGACGTGTCCTCGAGCGCTTTTCTTCTTCCGGCACGACGACGGCTTCTGGCAGGTCTTCCCGCCGCGCGGCGAACGGCCGGCGATGGGCTATCGGCAAGCGGCGTAACGCTCGCGCGATCGCACCGGAAACGCTTGAAACCCGTCATCGGCTTGACAATACGTTTGACGGCACGATGGTCCTGTTCGATGACGTTGTTCAGATACCTGTTCTGCCGGACCTTGATCGGCGTCGTTCGGTCTGCTGCTTGAACAGCTCATCATAATTCGCCATGAAAACACCCCAAAGGTTGGATCGGTGTCCAACTTTTGGGGTGCAGTTCATTGGGGGGGAGTTCGCAGGCTATGTCCCCGCGGAGACCTCAGTCCGCAAAGCCACGTCAAGCATGAAGCCTGTCACCCGGTAGTGATATGGTGTGCAGAAACTAAAAAGCAATCCAAAGTTTTGTGCATCGACGCGGAATCGACAGTCCCGGGTTCGCGTACAGCGTCTGCGTGTTAATTCTGGAATGTGCCGAGCAGTTCGGTGTGCGCCACTACATGACCTTTCATCGCCGTCTCCAATGCCGCCTTGGTCGGCTTGTGAAGATCGGGCAGCACGGTGTCGAGCGCGTAGAGCTTGTGAAAATACCGATGACGGCCAACCGGCGGGCATGGGCCGCCATATGTGGTGCGATGGAAGTCGTTGGTCCCTTCGAGTGTGCCGGCAGGGAGCGCGCCCGTCGCGGCACCCTCCTGAAAGCCGGGCGCCGTCGCCGGGATGTTGTAAAGCAGCCAGTGGACCCATGTCATCCTTGGTGCGGCTGGGTCGGGCGCGTCGGGGTCGTCCACGATCAGCACGAGGCTTTTCGCATTGGCGGGTACCCCGGACCACGCGAGCGGCGGCGAAACGTCCGCGCCCTTGCAGGTATAGCGCCGAGGAATCTCGCCCCCGTCCTGGAAAGCCTGCGAGCTGAGGGTGAAGGCCATCGTGTACTCCTCGGCGTCTTTCCGCGCTGCCGGCTAGTGCTTGCGATGCATCCAGCCCATATGGTGCGTGTCGAGCCACTGGCTCAGGCTCTCACCCGGGTGATCTCGCCTGTAGCGACGGGACAAGGCCGCTGCAACGACAACGAGCACCACAAGGGCAACCCAAAAGCTGATCATTGACTGAGTCATGGCAGCCTCCTTCTGGAATGGGAATGCGACCATCCTTGAATTCTAGTCGTTGCAGGACGGACTGGCTCAACTCGAGCAGGCTGGTTACAAACCTCCGGCGTAGCGAAACCGCGCTGCTCGTCGGCTGCGATGCTGATTTCGTCGGGCGCCGTAAGGACCGGTGCGGGCGACCGATTGTGAGTTGGACTGAGCGCGAGGCAAGTGATCGCCTACGCGCCGTGCTCCGTCACAATCGTGCGCGACCGGCCAGATGCCGCAGAGCAGCATCGATGATTGGACGGACGCCATATCTATAATGAAATGGGCAGCGCCCACCTCGCCCGACTAGTTTTGGGCTGCGGCGCGGTGGGCGCTGCTTCATCCCCCTTTGCGCGAGGCAGATCATGCAACGCACCGAAGCGATCCTCAGGCAGGTGATGGCAGCGTTCGAACGCGAATCGCACCTGAAACTCCACAATTCCCCCATTCATATCCGCTTCGAGAGCGGTGCCTTGACTGTTGCCGGCGAGGTGCCGGACGTTGCGTCGAAGAAACGGCTGATTCAGTTGACCCGGGCTTACAGCGCCGGCGAACCGATCATCGACCAGTTGCGCGTTAGCGCTGAGCCGCCGATCGGGGATGGCGAGTTGCGCACGCGGATCTGCGAACGCATTTTGCAGACGGTCGAA
Organism: Paraburkholderia sp. A3BS-1L; assembly: GCF_051125215.1. NCBI lineage: Bacteria > Pseudomonadati > Pseudomonadota > Betaproteobacteria > Burkholderiales > Burkholderiaceae > Paraburkholderia > Paraburkholderia sp. A3BS-1L. The sequence goes on from NZ_CP120443.1 coordinate 790,479, forward strand.
TACCGCAACTGCGTGATCTGCATGCGCGTGAAAGGCCAGCTCGAAATGCTGCGTGGCACCATGGACCAGGCCGGCGAGGAGGGCAGCGGCGTTGTGGAGGTGACGGTTGAAGATGGCGTCGTGACCTTGACGGGCCAGGTGATCAGCCTGTCGCATCGACGACTCGCGAGTGCGATCGCGTGGTGGGTCGGCGGGTGCCGGGACGTGGTGAACTTGCTGGAGTTGGTGCCCGCTGAAGCGGATGGCGACGAAGAGATTTGCGAGGCACTCACGCTTGTGCTCGAAACCGATCCGCGCGTGCACGCTGGGCAAATCACCATCAATGTGGAGGACAAGCGGATTACGCTCGCGGGATGCGTGGCAACTGAAGCTGAGAGGCGGCAGGCAGAGATGGATGCGTGGTGCCTGGACACAATTTCTGGCGTGGTCAACCGGATCGAGGTGCGAGCCTGACGGTGTTGGGGGCGTATCCTCAGCCATGTGAACGCCCCTCCTTCGAAAAGCAGTACGAAGCGATGGCAGATTGTCGAGCGCGTCTGCGTGCTCGGACAGCTTGAGCAGCATGGCGCGCAGTGTTTGCCTACGCACGGGTACGCGGCGCGCTACGGAGTGCGTCCAGCCGGGCCAGCAGCGCACGGACCTGCGGTTCGAATGTAGCCGGCAGTTATGGCTCTACTACCGCATTGAGCCGTTCGCGCCAGGAGTGCCACTCCGATGCGGGGGGCCGTTCGGCGCATGCATTGTCAAGCGGCTGCTAGCGTCGTCCGGTGCGCCCCCATACATACCGGACCCATCGTTGCCACCGGCTCTGCGGGGGAACGAATGCGTGGTGCGCGGCGAGGGCCTCGCGGTCCCGCTCAACGCTCTTCTGCACCTGATCGTGGATCTGCCTTAACGTCATGCCGCCGGGGCCTTTCAGCTTGTCGGGATCGGCATCGGGATCGAGATCGGGTTCGGGATGGTCAGTCATGGCAAGTCGCCTGTTCCTCATGAGGCGACTTGATCTTGATACAGATGCTCAGTCGCTGCAAGCCGGCACGGGAATTTTTCGGGCGTTGCGAAACAGCGCAACGTAGACCCGTTGTCCATTTCGCGTGTGGCCCCAATCCCCAGCCGACTGGCTGCTGCGCGACCGCGCATCTGCGTGACCAATGGGCTTGCACAGCGCGAGCTCGTGCTCGCGGGCGCGGGCCCCGCCATCCTGCCGGCGTGGCTGGCCGCAGACGATCTGGCCGCGGGCCGGCTCGTCGACGTACTGCCCGATTACGACGCGACGCCTGGCGATTTCGACGGCGTCGCATGGCTGCTCTATTCCAATCGAACGTGGCTGCCTGCCAAGACGCGCGCGCTGGTCGACTTTCTCAAGCGCCGCGCGAGACCCGAGTGGAGTATGGCGCGCCCTAAAGTCAGACGTAATTCTTCCGCCCGGGGATAACCGGGCGCCGCGATTCTTGACAGGTCATCGCGGCATGCTGATTCGACATGAGTCCCCGCTACTCGGCCGATCCGCTTATATGGGTCCGCACGAACCAGGTCCGCTTTGCACCGGCCAGCAGGCCGCTATAGACAATCCATGAAATGAGGAAGGTGGCGGGCGCGGAAAGCTACGCGAGAAAACCCGAAGCATTGTTCAACGCGAGCCCGACGAATGCGCCTGCGAACCAGGCCATCAAGCCGCCTGGATTGAATTGCGGTACGTGGGTATCCCGACATTCGATATCGGTGCCGACAAGCTGGACATAGCGGGTTGACATGATGTGGGCAAGCGCTACGCCCACCCACGCGACAACGAAGACACCTTGCCAGGCGAGTGCCAACAGGATCTTCGAGAGAATGTCGGCCATCATCAGCGCATAGACTACAACGCCGACGACCAGTGCCCAGACGAACTTTGGCGCTCGCAGACCCGCGACCTTCAGAAAGAATGCCTGCATGTTGATGGTCGTAAGATAGTAGTTAGCAGTGTTGATTCGTGATTGTGTGACCCAGACGAACAGCAATCCCCAGATGCCCATCAACTTGAGAAATGCGAGCACAACAGAAACTTCGGAATGCGTACCAAGGCCAGGAATCGTGCTGACGAGGTAAATGCCCGCCGCGCCGTTTACAAGGAAGGTGACGAGATAGAACGGCATGCCAAAATTGTACCGGCCGTGATATCGCGCATCTTCCTTGCGTCCGAAGCGGGCGTAGTCGAACGTGAACATCATGAGGACCCACACGCCCATGTAATAGACGAAGCAGTGCCACCAGCCGTCGGCTGGTACGGCGGCCGTGGGGCCGAAATCCAGCCAGGACGCGTTGTAGCCGTATTCCCAGGTCGCGAGTCCCACGGCGGCCAGGAGTCCCAGCAGATAGAAGGGCAGCAGAACGCCGTTGAACTTGTCCAGCCAGTGTTGCACGCTGCCGAATACGAGCGGCACGCTATAGCAGACCACGATCAGCGCGGCCCACTTGTATGGCAGAGCGGGAAACAGATGATTGGCTGCAACCGCGATGACCGAGCCCTCGAATACCGCGTAGTAAATGGCTGTTGCGAAGAAGATCAACGTAGCGAGGGCAGCTCCTGCGCTTCCAAACAGTACGCGTGAAAAAAGTGCGACCGATAAACCCGTGCGAATGGCGTATCGGCTGATGACCATGTTGATGGCGCCATAAGATACGACCGAGAGCGCCATGCCGATCAATGCGTTGCGCGCGCCATAGTTCAGCGCAAGCGTCGCGCCGACCACGATGTAGAACACCGCGCTACATACCGCCCACCACGCCATCGTCAGCGCAAAGGGGGGCATTTTTGCGCTATCGGGAATGGCAACCGTCGAAAGATCGACGTCTCCTCCCGTGCTTTCCTGAGCCAGGTTGGCCATGATCTGCTCCTTGAGTCTGCATGTAGCGAAGGGCGTCCGTACCGGGCTGCGATTCAACCCGCGGGGCTGCCGTGACGCCGATCGGGCAGCCGATGCTAAAAAGAAGGTGCGAGCGCTCCCGCCGTGTGGCCCGAGGCCGCACGGAACGCGGAAACGCGAAAGGGACAAGCGGGGGAGCGGTGCTGCTGCCGACCGCCCCTGAGCCCCTAACGGATTAGCGTGCTAGCGCTTCGCGTAGCAGGGCAAGGCGATGCTGATACTCGCGGCGTGGTTCACCGGCCGAACGCGTAGCGAGAACGTGCCTGCCTCGACGGCGGCCATGGCCTCGTCGTAGGCCGCACGGTCGATCGGTTTGAACTTCACGATGTCGCCGGGCTGGAAAAACACCATGAAGTCGCGCAAATAATCGAGCCGCTGCGCGGGGTCGAAAATCGGCGCGGGCGTCACGCCGAACATCTGGTAACCGCCTGCGCCACGCACCGAATAGATACAGCCGAAGCACCCGCCGTGGCCGACCGTCAACTTCGGCGTGTCGGTGCGCGGCCGCAGGTATTTGGGCACCTGAAGCTGACGCTCGCGCTCGACCATCTGGTACATGAACGGTAGTCCCGCAACAAAGCCGACCATCGAAACGAACCACGGCGAGCCGGCATGCGCCGCAATGAATGCGTCGACATCACGCTTGCCGTTGATGCGCGCCGCGTATTCCAGGTCCGTCGAAGATGGATCCTGGTGTCGCTCTCGAAAGCGCATGAGCGTCTCGTGCGTCCAGGGATCGCCGTAGAGCACAGGCACTTCGACAATGCGCGTGTCGATGTTGAGCGTGGCTTCGCCGACTTCGGTCTCGATGCTCCGAAGCAGCGCGACAAGTGCATCCGGGGCGATGACGCCCGGGTCATAACGCACCTGATATGAGGCATTCGCGGGGCAAATTTCGGTCACCCCAGCCACGTTGCGGCGTTGGAGTTCGCGCGTGATCGCCGTGCCCTTGAAGAATGCATCCAGCGATATCTCTTCGCTGATCTCAGCGAATACGAATTCGTCGCCGCCAAAGGTATAGCGTATGGTCATGACGCCTCCCGTGCGCTAGTTGTGCCTGCCATCGCATTCGCTTGCGCCGGGCCGCGGGATTCAAATAGCTCTTCACCGCATGCGATGAACCGATATGCACGGCTTCGTCCGCCATGCGGGCGGCGAGACTCTCGCGGTCCGCGTCGCTCACCACGACCACCGCACGCATGCCAAGCTCCTGCGCCGCGCGAATCACGCGCAGCGCGATCTCGCCACGATTTGCGACCAGAACGGTTCGGATGCGCGTGGGACGGTAGAACTCCGTCGTTGAAGTTTCCATGTTCATGGTTTCACTCCTCGATGCGCATCAGCACTTGTCCCGCATCCACGGGTTCCCCATCCTCGACGAGAAGCTCCATCACGCGGCCCGACACGCTAGCTTCGATTTCGGTGAACTGCTTCATCACTTCGACGAGGCCAATGATTGCGCCGGCCTGTACAGCGGAATCGACGGCGACGTAATACTCCGCCTCGGGCGAGGGACGCCGGTAGAACGTGCCCGGCAGGGGGCTGACGATATCGTGCAGTGCCATCATGTCTCTCCTTGAATTGATTCAAATCTTTGTCGTCGCAGCCTGCGGGCCGGCAATACGAATCCCTTCGCGAACGAGGTGCTCGCGAGTCTTTTGCACGAGCTCCAGTGCGCCGGGGGTGTCGCTGTGGATGCAGACGGAGTCGAAGTCGATATCGATGTGGTCGCCGTCAACCGTGCGCACCTTTCCTTCGACGCACGCTCGCAGGACTTTCTCGGCGACCTGCTCGGGGTCGAGCCGGCTGACGCGGCGGATGAATACGGTCGAGCCGTTGCGGTCGTAGTCGCGATCGGCGTAGAACTCCCAGATGACTGGTTGCCCGATCTCGCGCGCGATGCGGTACGTGGCTGACGACTCCATGCAAAAGAGCAGCAGACTGGGATCGACCTGTTGCAGCGTTTCTATGAGCAGCCGCGAGAACGCCTCGTCGCGCGCGGCGTGCATGTAAAGCGCGCCGTGCGGCTTGACGTGCTGGAGCCTGAGGCCTTGGAGTCGCGCGAACTCACGCAGTGCACCGAGTTGATATCGGCGGTGACAAGCGCCATCAGGGAACTGGAGGAAAGCATCGGCACGCAGCTTTTTTTGCGCACCGCTTCAGGCGTTACGCTGACCGATACAGGGCGTCGGTTCCTCAACCACGCGTACACCATTCTTGCGTCGGTGGACGAGGCCATGCGGATTGCCAACCTCGAAAGCACGCTCACCGGCACGTTGGCCATTGCGGCGAGCTATACGGTCTTGGGCTATTTTCTGCCGCATCACATACAGCGACTCAATGCGCTGTATCCACGCCTGACCATTCAACTGCACGAGTTGAACCGCGACGCGATTGAACAGGGTTTGATTACCGGACAGTACGACATGGCCGTCTTGCTCACATCGAACGTCTCGAACCCCGAGCTCGTGCTGGAGCCCGTGATTCATTCGGTCCGCCGGCTGTGGGTAGGCGCGCATCACCCGTTGTTGAAACGCGAGAGTGTGACATTCGCCGAAGTTGCGCATGAGCCTTTCGTCATGTTGACAGTGGACGAAGCCGCGCAAACAGCGATGCGGTACTGGAACGAGACACCCTGGCGGCCAAATGTGATCCTGCGGACGTCGTCAGTCGAAGCGGTGCGCAGCATGGTCGCAAACGGCTCTGGGGTCGCTATTCTGTCCGATATGGTCTACCGGCCGTGGTCGCTTGAAGGTCGGTGCATCGAAACGATCATGCTTCTTGACCCCGTTCCCGCGATGAGCGTTGGCCTGGCGTGGCGCAAGAACAAGGAATTGAGCCCTGCAATGCACGCGGTGCGCGAGTATTTCCGGCATACGTTCATGGAGCCGCGAGCTAACGGGTGAGGCGCTTGCGCGTCGGCTACCGCGGGTATGTGAGTCTTCTCGATGTTCGAGCCGCATTTATTATTTGCATAATTTTATTTGTGATTTTCTCGGCACGACACTGCACGACTGACATTGTGTGCCGGTGAAAGCGCACTCACAGAGCGTGAGCGTCGTCGCCACCGATCGTCTCGGTGTGATTCATCTTCGCGATGTTTTGGGCAAAGTTGGCACTGGTTTCCTATTGCTGTCGGTCGAGAGGTGGTAAGTGCCGGCAGTATGCTTCGGTATTGACGACGGTATCATGCCAATATGAGCCGGCCGAAAGCTGCGTGTACATGGGTCCATCTCGCCTGTTGACAATCGAGTGAGCAGAATTCCCCCGAACACATTCTGCGCAGTTCCAGCACCCCGTTACGCGGTAACTATCACATGACGTGCAGAATCCCGCCGCAGGTCAGTTCCAGCGTTTGACGAAAGCCAGCGCCAATCCCCGTCCTGCCATCATCTCCAACAGTTCGCGCAGGCTGAGCTTGTAGCGCCCATACCAGCGAACGCACAGAACGATGATCTCGCGATTCTGGCGCCCAACGCACAACTCCTCCTGAACGTCCGTTTTCGTCATGCTGCTGGCCCCGATCACCGTTGTTGAGCGGCAGGCCGTCCCGCCTGACGGCAGCTAAGGCGGATACCTCCGCAACGCCGCAGCATCTGCCGCCACGGCCTGCCGCCGTTCGATCCCCGGCCCGCGCAGCGCGCTACCGAACTCCATCATGGCTTCTTGAGGCACACCCGGAGCAGTCATCCGAGGTATCGGTAGATTCCCTGGTAATGTGGCAATTTGTGGCATATTGACTGATTTTGTTGTTTCTCATAAAGTGGCGTGACAGTGCAATGACCCAACGTCAGAACTGACCTACACGGAGATACTTCATGGCGGCCACATCTATCGCGCCCCCTCATGTTCCCCCTTGCGCCGCTTCCGAAACCGGCGATCCACTTTTGCTCACCCCCGGCCCGCTCACCACGTCGCGCACCGTCAAGGCGGCGATGGTCCACGACTGGGGCTCGCGCGACGCGAACTTCATCGAAATCAACCGCTCGGTGCTCGCGCGTCTCGCCAGCATCGCCAACGGCGCCGGCGACTGGGTGACCGTGCCGATGCAAGGCTCGGGCACGTTCGCGGTGGAGGCGATGCTCACGACCTTCGTGCCCGCGAACGGCGAGGTGCTGGTGCTGATCAACGGCGCCTATGGCAAGCGGGCCAAGCGCATTCTGGAGATCGCGGGGCGCAAGACCGTCGTCCATGAAACGGCCGAGGACACGCCGCCCGATCTCGTGCAGGTCGAGGCGCTGCTCGCGAGCAACCCGTCTATCACGCACGTGTTCACGATTCATTGCGAGACCACCTCGGGCATCTTGAACCCCATCGCGCAGATCGGCGCGCTCGCACACAAGTACGGCAAGGGCTATCTCGTCGATTCGATGAGCGCATTCGGAGCGTTGCCGCTCGACGTGCAGACCATGCATATCGATGCGGTCGCCGCCTCGTCGAACAAGTGCATCGAGGGCGTACCGGGCCTCGGCTTTGTGATCGCCCGGCGCGAGGCGCTCAAGCGCACCCAGGGCAACGCCACCACGCTCGTGCTCGACCTCCATGAGCAGTGGGTCAACATGGAGAAGACGAGTCAGTACCGCTTCACGCCGCCCACGCATGTGATCGTGGCGTTCCACCAGGCACTCGAGGAATTCGAAGCCGAAGGCGGCGTGGCCGGGCGTGGCGCGCGCTACTGCAACAACTGCCGGATCCTGCTCGAAGGCATGCGCGCACTCGGCTTCAAGCCGCTGCTGCCCGACGCGCTGCAGGCGCCGATCATCGTCACGTTCCACATACCCGACGACCCGCGCTTCGTATTCAATCAGTTCTACGAAAGTCTCAAGGCGCGCGGCTACGTGATCTATCCGGGCAAGCTCACGGTGGCCGACTCGTTCCGCATTGGCTGCATCGGCCGCCTCGGCGAAAAGGAAATGCGCGCAGCACTCGTCGCGATCGGCGAGGTCCTCGAATCCATGGGCATGACCGGCGCCCTTGCAAAGACGGCGTGAGGGCAGGGGCAATGAGCACACAGCATGACACCACGCTGGCCGTGAACGGCCGCGAATACCGGCTTCCTGACGCTCCCGTCGTCGTGATTTGCCTCGACGGCTGCGAGCCCGCCTATATCGAAGAGGCCGTCAAGGCCGGATGCGCCCCGAACCTCGCGAAGCTGCTGCGCACCGGCACGAGCCGCATCGCCCAGTGCGTGATCCCGAGCTTCACGAACCCGAACAATCTCTCGATCCTCACGGGCCGCCCGCCGAAGGTGCACGGCATTGCGGGAAACTACTTCTACGACCGCACGAGTGGCGAAGAAGTCATGATGAACGACGCGCGCTTCCTGCGCGCGCCCACCATCTTCGAGACCTTCTTTAGAGCCGGCGCGAAAGTGGCGGTCGTGACCGCCAAGGACAAGCTGCGCACGCTGCTGGGCAAGGGGCTCGATTTTTCGAGCGGCCGCGCGATCGGGTTCTCCGCCGAAAAGGCCGACCAGGCCACGCGCGAGGCCAACGGCATCGGCGACGTGCTGGCCTTCGTGGGCAAGCCGCTGCCCGACGTGTACTCGGCCGACCTCTCGGAATTCGTGTTCGCGGCGGGCGTGAAGCTGCTCGATACCTTCCGCCCCGACCTGATGTATCTCTCGACAACGGACTACGTGCAGCACAAGGCCGCGCCCGGCGCGCCGAAGGCCAACGACTTCTACGCGATGTTCGACCACTACGTGGGCCAGCTCGACGCGGCCGGCTGCGTGCTCGCGATCACCGCCGACCACGGCATGAACGACAAGCATCGCGCCAACGGCGAGCCCGACGTGCTCTACCTCCAGGACCTGTTCGACGAGTGGATTGGCAAGGGCAAGGCGCGTGTGATCCTGCCGATCACCGACCCTTACGTTGCGCACCACGGCGCGCTCGGCTCGTTCGCCACCGTCTATCTGCCCGAAGGCGCGGACGCGGCGGCGCTCCTCGAACGCCTGCGCAAGACCGATGGCGTGGAGCTCGCGCTCGACAACGCGGCCGCCTGCGAGCGCTTCGAGCTGCCGCCCGACCGTGTGGGCGACATCGTGGTGGTCGGTACTCGCAGCAAGGTCTTCGGCACGAGCGCGGCGCGCCACGACTTCTCCGGACTCACCGAGCCGCTGCGCTCGCACGGGGGGCTCTCGGAGCAGGACGTGCCGCTGCTCGTGAACCGCAAGATCGACTGGCCGCAGGGCCGCGCGCTGCGCAACTTCGACATCTTCGACGTCGCGCTGAACCACGTCGCACAAGTCGCCATCGCATAACGCAAGCAACGCTCCGCACGCCGCGGCTCACATTCTCCGCAGGCGTACATCAACGAATCCCAGAACGAGGTAAGTGATGAATGTCATGACCAAACCCGCATTCAAGCAGGAAACCATGCGCATCGCCGGCCGGCAGGTCTCGACCGACGAAGTGATCGAAGTTCTCAACCCGTACACGAACGAAGTGGTGGGCGTCGTGCCCGCTGGCCGTCCCGAGCATGTGCAGGAAGCCTTTGCCAAAGCGCATGCCTACCAGCCGAAGCTCACGCGCTTCGAGCGCCAGCGTATCCTGCAGACCACGGCCGAGGTGCTGCGCGATCGCAAGGAGGACTTCGCACGCCTAATCACTGCAGAGTCGGGACTCTGCTGGAAAGATTCGTTATACGAAGCAAGCCGTGCCTACGATGTCTGGTCTTTCGCCGCGCAGCTAACCATCAAGGACGATGGCGAAATCTATTCGTGCGACATCAGCCCGAACGGCAAGAACCGCAAGATCTTCACGACGCGCCTGCCGCTGCTCGGCGTGATCTCGGCCATCACGCCGTTCAACCACCCGCTGAACATGGTGAGCCACAAGCTCGCGCCGGCGATTGCCACCAACAACCGCATCGTGCTCAAGCCCACCGAGCTCACGCCGCTCACCGCCCTTGCGCTCGCCGACGTGCTTTACGAAGCGGGCCTGCCGCCCGAGATGCTGAGCGTGGTCACCGGCAATCCGCGCACCATGGGCGACTCGATGATCACGGACCCGCACTGCGACCTCGTCACCTTTACGGGCTCGGTGCGGGTGGGCAAGTACATCGCGCAGAACGCCGGCTATCGCCGCACGGTGCTGGAGCTCGGCGGCAACGACCCGCTCATCGTCATGGAAGACGCCGACCTCGAGCGCGCCGCGCAGCTCGCGGTCATGGGCGCGACCAAGAACTCGGGCCAGCGCTGCACGGCGGTCAAGCGCATTCTCGTGGTGGAGAGCGTGGCCGACGAATTCGTCGAACGTGTGCTCGTGCACGCAAAGAAGCTCAAGTGCGGCGATCCGATGGACCCGAGCGTGGACGTGGGCACCGTGATCAACGAAGCCTCCGCGCAGCTCTTCGAGCGCCGCGTGGCCGACGCCGAAGCGCATGGCGCACGCGTGCTGTACGGCGCACCGCGCAAGGGCGCGCTGTTTGCGCCCACCGTGGTCGATCACGTGCCCTACGACTGCGAGCTCGTGCACGAAGAAACGTTCGGCCCGGTGATTCCGATCATCCGCGTGCCGGACAACATTGAAGAGGTGATCCGCATCTCGAACTCGACGGCATACGGCCTCTCTTCGGGCATCTGCACGAACCGGTTCGACTATACGACGAGGTTCATCCGGGAACTCGACGTGGGCACGGTGAACGTCTGGGAGGTGCCGGGCTATCGCACGGAGATGTCACCGTTCGGCGGCATCAAGGACTCGGGCAACGGCCACAAGGAGGGCATGGTCGAGGCGATGAAGGGCTACACGAACGTGAGAACGTGGTCGATGCCCTGGGAGTGACACGGGTATCGCGCTGACGCGCCGGCGCGGCCGGTGCTGGCTTGCCTGCCGCGCTGCACAGCAACCGTGGCTGATTCCAAAAGGAGGTACTGGATGATTCTGATCGTGCTACATCTCGCAGGCGGTGTCGCATTGCTCACATGGGGCCTGCACATGGTCGAGTCCGGGCTCATGCGCGCGTTTGGGGCGTCGCTCAGGCGATTCATGGCCCGCAGCCTCGGCAATCGCTTCAACGCGTTTTGCGCGGGGCTCGCGATCACGGGGGCGCTGCAGAGCAGCACCGCAACGGGCATGATTGCGTCATCGTTCGCTGCGCGTGGGCTCATGGCTCCCGTGACCGGGCTCGCCGTCATGCTCGGCGCGAACGTGGGTTCGACGCTCATCGTGCAGGCCTTCACGCTCGACCTGAGCTGGATCTCGCCCGCGTGCCTGCTGGTAGGCATGGCGCTGTTCGAGAGGGGTAAAGGCTCGCGCAACCGCGACATCGGCCGCGCCTTGATCGGCCTTGGCCTCATGCTGCTCGCACTCACGCTGCTTGTCACGACTGTGCAGCCTGCCGAAACTGCGCCCGCGCTGCGCACGGTGCTCGGTGCGCTGGCCGGAGAGCCCGTGCTCAACGCCGTGCTTGCGTGCCTGCTCACGTGGGCTGCGCATTCGAGCATCCCGGTCGTGCTGTTCGTGATGTCGCTTGCGAACCTGCATTCCATTCCCATGGACAGCGCGCTCGCCATGGTATTGGGCGCTAATGTGGGCAGCGCGCTCAACCCGTATTTTGAAGCCGCGAAAGGTGAGGACCGCAGCCGCCGCCGGCTGCCCGCGGGCAACCTGCTGCTGCGCGGCGGCGTGTGTGTCCTGATGCTCGCTGCCTGCGGGCCGCTCGCGCGGTTGCTCGAAGGCCTGCCCGGCGAGGCGAGCCGAATGATCGCCAACTTCCATACCGGCTTGAACGTGGCCATTGCGATTGTGTTCATCGGCCTGCTCGACCCGGTGGCGCGCTTGCTGGAACGGCTGCTGCCGGCGCCGCGTCTCGCCGGCGATGCGGATGCGCCGCGCTACCTCGACGAAATCGCACTGCAAACGCCGTCGCAGGCGCTCGCCTGCGCGTCGCGCGAAGTGATCAGAATGAGCGAGCTTGTCGAAGCGATGCTGCGCGAAAGCATACCGGTCATGCTTTCCAATGACCGCCATGCCGTAAACGACATCGCGAGCCGCGACGACGCCGTGGATGTGCTGCACGACGGGATCAAGCGCTACGTCACCAGGCTCACGCGCGAGCCGTTGAGCGAAGAGGACCGGTGCTGGGCCTCGACGATCATGACGGCGGTGATCAACCTCGAGCATATCGGCGACATCATCGACAAGAATCTGCTGGAACTCGCGCAGAAGAAGATCAAGTCGCAGTTGAGCTTTTCGCCCGACGGCGCCGAAGAGTTGCAAGCGATGCATCGCTCGGTAATCGGCAGCTTCCATCGCGCCCAGGCGCTGCTTGTATCGAGGCGCAAGCAGACCGCGGCACAGCTTGTCGAGGACAAGCAGGCGCTGCGCCGCCTCGAACGATCGGCGCGCGAGCGTCACCTCGAACGATTGCGCGAGGGCCTGCCCGACAGCATCGCCTCGAGTTCGCTGCACCTGGACGTGCTGCGCGATCTCGTGCGCATTCAGTCGCATATCAGTGCGCTTGCCTATCCGCTGCTGGAACGCGAGACAGCGGACGCAAAGGTCGCGGAATCCGGCAATGCGAGTGTTGCCGCAGTGAGTCATTCGATGTTCTGATGTAACCGCTTTCCCCACGAATCAAGTAGTTTTCGACAATTAGATGGAGACACGGGAAGAGACATGCAACAGCAACTGAATTCTTCGCGGACCGGCGGGTCCGCAACGTTGGCAGCAGTAGCTGGTTCTGAAGGTCTGGAGCATCAGGCCGGCAGAGACTCACACGAAACGCCCAGTAATCACGCTCTCGGCGCGGGCCTGAAGCAGCGCCACGTCGTCATGCTTTCGATCGGCGGCTGCATTGGCGCCGGGCTTTTTGTCGGCTCCGGGCACGCCATTGCCGAGGCGGGTCCGGCATCCGTGCTGGCCTACCTGTTCGCGAGCCTGCTGGTTGTGCTCGTCATGCGCATGCTGGGCGAGATGGCCTGCGCCATGCCCGACTCCGGCTCATTCTCCACCTATGCCGACAAGGCTATTGGCCCGTGGGCCGGCTTCACCATCGGATGGATGTACTGGTGGTTCTGGGTGCTCGTGGTTCCGCTGGAGGCAACCGCCGCAGCCAGCATTCTGAATAGCTGGTTCCCTTCGATCCCGGTGTGGGAGTGTTGTCTGGCGGTAACACTGCTCATGACCGGCGCGAATCTGGTCAGCGTCAAGCATTACGGCGAGCTCGAATTCTGGTTCGCCGTTATCAAGGTCATCGCAATCATCGCATTCATAGGATGCGGCGTCGTCGCTCTTTCGGGACTCCTGCCGAAAGTTCGAACAGCACCGGTCGAAAACATTTTCGGCCACGGCGGGTTCATGCCACGCGGCTTCCTGCCGGTTGTCGGCGCGCTGCTCACCACGATGTCGACCTTCCTGGGCACCGAAATCGTCACGATCGCTGCTTCCGAGTCCGCCAATCCCGCGCGACAAATTTCGCAAGCCATCAAGTCGGTCATATGGCGCATCTCGTTCTTCTACATTGGTTCGATTGCCGTCATCATTTGCGTGATCCCGTGGAACAACCCCGCGCTCGTAGAGATCGGCTCGTACCAGTCGGTGCTCCAGGCGTTCCACGTGCCCTACGCAAAGCCGATCATGGACGCGCTCATTCTCACCGCCGTGGGCAGCTGCCTCAACTCTTCGCTGTACACGTGCTCGCGGATGTTGTTCTCGCTCGGCAAGCGCAAGCAGGCACCCTCATTCGTGACGAATACGAATGCAGCCGGCGTCCCGGTTAATGCCGTGCTGGCATCGACTATCGTGGCTTTCGCCGGCGTTGCTGCCAACTACCTGGCGCCCAAGTACGTATTCGAGGCGCTGCTGTCCACGACGGGCATGATCGCGCTTCTGGTGTACTTCGTTATCGCCGTGTGTCAGGTTCGGTTGCGTCGCCATCTGACGGCCGCGCAGCTTCGGGTCAAGATGTGGTTTCATCCGTTCCTGGCACTTGCCGTAATCGTCATGATCGCCGCGGCTTGCGTGGTCATGCTCTACAGCCCCGATCACCGTCAGGAAGTGGTTGCAACGCTGGGCTCCAGCCTCGCACTTGCCGTGGTGGGTTACTGGCGGCAACGCCGCGCGGCGCTTGCCCTTCACTAAACACTGCGTCGAGTTCGCAACGCGATGGGCGGTTTGCTGTTATGCGAAATGGCCCATCGCTGATTTTTTCAAACAGGTTGTCACATTGTCCGGGTTCGGAACTGGAGATCCAGCATGCGTTTGATTCTGTTGGGCGCCCCCGGCGCCGGCAAGGGCACTCAGGCCACATTCATCAACGAAACGTTCGGCATCCCGCAGATCTCGACGGGCGACATGCTGCGCGCTGCCGTCAAGGCTGGTACGCCGCTCGGTCTGGAAGCGAAGGGCTACATGGACGATGGCAAGCTGGTGCCGGATGCGCTCATCGTCGGTCTGGTCAAGGAACGCCTCGCGCAGCCCGACTGCGCGAACGGCTATCTGCTTGACGGCTTTCCACGCACGCTCGCGCAGGCTCAGGCCATGAAGGATGCATCGGTCGCGATTGACTATGTGCTTGAAATCGATGTGCCGGCGGCAGAAATCGTCGAGCGCATCGCGGGGCGCCGCACGCACCCGGTATCAGGGCGGACCTACCACGTGCGCTTCAATCCGCCGAAGGTAGAGGGTGTCGACGACGTCACGGGCGAGCCTCTGATCCAGCGTGATGACGATAAGGAGCACACGGTCAGGACGCGCCTTGAAGTGTATGAGTCGCAGACCCGGCCGCTAATTGGCTACTACGTCGACTGGGCCCGCCGCGGTGCCCAAAGCGGCCTTCCCGCGCCGGTTTACCGCAAGGTGTCTGGAGTGGGCTCGATCGGGGAGATCCGCCGAGCTGTTGCTGCCGCGCTGCATTGAGGATGACTGAACGAGGCGGCGCGAGTGAAAAAGCGACTCCGCGCGTTCGATACAAAATTCGGAGTTGATATGTCTGCGATTGAATCGGTTCTTCAGGAACATCGCGTGTTTGCGCCGTCCGCGCAAACGGTGGCGGACGCTACGGTGTCCGGCATGGATGCATACAAGGCTTTGTGCGCCGAAGCCGAACGCGATTACGAGGGTTTCTGGGCGCGTCTCGCGCGCGAAACGCTGACGTGGCAAAAGCCCTTCACGAAGGTGCTCGACGAGTCGAAGGCGCCGTTCTACACCTGGTTCGAGGACGGCGAGCTCAACGCCTCGTACAACAGCCTCGACCGCCACGTGGAAGCGGGCAACGGCGAGCGCGTCGCGATCATCTTCGAAGCCGACGACGGCACCGTCACCAACGTGACCTACCAGGACCTGCTCTCGCGCGTCTCGCGCTTCGCCAACGCCTTGAAAAAACGCGGCGTGAAGCAGGGCGACCGCGTGGTCATCTACATGCCGATGTCGGTTGAAGGCGTGGTGGCGATGCAGGCCTGCGCACGCATCGGCGCGACGCACTCGGTGGTGTTCGGCGGCTTCTCGTCGAAGTCGCTCAACGAACGCATGGTGGACGTGGGCGCGGTCGCGCTCATCACCGCCGACGAGCAGATGCGCGGCGGCAAGGCGCTGCCGCTGAAGAACATCGCCGACGAAGCCATCGCCATGGGCGGCTGCGAAGCCGTGCAGAGCGTGATCGTCTACCAGCGCACGGGCGGCAAGGTCGGCTGGACCGAAGGCCGCGACCACTGGATGCACGAGCTTTCGGCTGCCGGGAGCGACACCTGCCCGCCGGTGCCGGTGAGCGCGGAGCACCCGCTCTTCATCCTCTACACCTCGGGCTCGACCGGCAAGCCCAAGGGCGTGCAGCACAGCACGGGCGGCTATCTGCTGTGGGCCGCGCAGACCATGAAGTGGACCTTCGACTGGAAGCCCGCGGACGTGTTCTGGTGCACGGCCGACATCGGCTGGGTCACGGGCCACAGCTATATCGCCTACGGGCCGCTCACGATCGGCGCGACGCAGGTCATGTTCGAGGGCATCCCCACGTACCCGAACGCGGGCCGCTTCTGGGAGATGATCCAGAAGCACAAGGTCACCGTGTTCTACACCGCGCCCACGGCCATCCGCTCGCTGATCAAGTCCGCGGAAGCCGATGCGAAGGTGCATCCGAAGAGCTATGACCTCACATCGCTGCGCATCCTCGGCACGGTGGGAGAGCCGATCAACCCCGAAGCATGGATGTGGTACTACGAGAACGTGGGCGGCAAGCGCTGCCCGATCGTCGACACGTGGTGGCAGACCGAAACCGGTGGCCACATGATCACGCCGCTGCCGGGCGCGACGCCGCTCGTGCCGGGCTCGTGCACGCTGCCGCTGCCGGGCATCATGGCGGCGATCGTCGACGAAACGGGCCAGGACGTGCCCAACGGGCAGGGCGGCATTCTCGTGGTGAAGCGCCCGTGGCCCGCGATGATCCGCAACGTGTGGGGGCAGCCTGAGCGCTACAGGTCGGGCTACTTCCCCGAGGAACTCGGCGGCAAGCTGTACCTCGCGGGCGACGGCAGCGTGCGCGACAAGGAAACCGGCTACTTCACGATCATGGGCCGCATCGACGACGTGCTGAACGTCTCGGGCCACCGCCTGGGCACGATGGAGATCGAGTCGGCGCTGGTGGCGAACCCGCTGGTGGCCGAAGCCGCCGTGGTGGGGCGCCCCGACGACACGACCGGCGAAGCCGTGGTGGCGTTCGTGGTGCTCAAGGCCGCGCGCCCGCACGGCGACGATGCGGTGAAGCTCGCCGCAGAACTGCGCGCGTGGGTGGGCAAGGAGATCGGACCGATCGCGAAACCGAAGGACATCCGCTTCGGCGAGAACCTGCCGAAGACGCGCTCGGGCAAGATCATGCGGCGCCTCTTGCGCTCGCTCGCGAAGGGCGAGGCGATCACCCAGGACGTCTCCACGCTGGAAAACCCGGCGATTCTCGATCAGCTTGGCGAGGCGCTTTGAATCAGATAGCGGGCAGCCGTCGCTAATCGCATGAATGATGAGGATGACGTAACGCTTGCCAACATGCTGCCGCGTGGGCTCGTAGTACGCGGCTACGTGTTCTCCGTTGATCGACTTGCTTGCGGCGTCGCCCGGTGATCGGGCGCGCCGCGACTTTGCTTCCGATGGCGTTGGCCCTTGTTGAGGAACCGATGACAGTCAGCGAGAAGAGATTGCCTCACGTTATCGTGCGGCAATCGCTCCGTGGCCGCGGCGTCTTTGCTCGACACGCACTGCGTGCTGGTGAGTGTTTGATTGAATACAAGGGCAAGTCGATGGATTGGGGCGCGGGTTTTTCGAAGCTTCTGGCCGGAGGTGGAGCTTCAGGGAACGCCTTCTTTCTTGGCCTGAAGGATGGACGTGTCGTGGTTGGCGCGCGCGAACGCAATCCTGCGCGTTGGATAAACCATTCGTGCAAACCGAATTGCGAGTTGCAGGACCGCAATGGCCGCATTTTTATCCGTACACGGTTTGCGCTTGCCGCAGCGACAGAAATTACGATCGACTACGCGCTCGCTGCCGACGCGCTGCCAAACCCCGCGATGTTCAAGATGTTCGCCTGCCATTGCGGCGCGACGCCCTGCCGGGGGACGATGTTCGCGGTTCGGCGCGAAGTGTGGCGACTTCGGCAGACGGTCAGCCCCGTGCCCGGTGTAGCGCCTGCTCCGTTCGAAGCGCCGCCTGCTGCGCTCGCCCGGATCCGCGTGCTCGAGCGTCTCGCTGGAAACAGGATCCTCGTGTGCTGGCTTCAACCAGGGCGTGCGTTCTATGGCGAGCAAACGTGGGTGCCCAGATTGGCAACGGAAGCAGGGAGGTGTGCGCTGTCGCAGATACCGTTCGAGACGGGCGCCAGGGTGTTCGCGCCTCAGGGGATACCTCAGCCCGTGAACCGCGACGAACGAATCCTGGTTGAGGCGGTCGCGTCGCTCGACGTCGAGATGCTGGCATAGCGGTGGGAGCGCGGACAACCGGAAGCTGCACGGCCGCTATTCCAGAGGATGTCATTGCTTTTGGCGTAGCTCAATCCAGCTTGAATTGCGTGACGGCGCTGTCGAGGCTGATGGTCAGACTTTGCAACGCGGTGGCTGCGGCGGTGGATTCTTCCACCAGTGCGGCGTTCTGCTGAACCATCTCGTCGAGCTGGCTGACCGCGCGATTGACTTCTTGAATGCCGCGCGTTTGCTCGTTGGCCGCCTGGGTGATCTCGGAAATGATGGTGGTCACGTTGGCGACGTTGCGGACGATCTCCGTCATCGTGTCGCCGGCCTGACGCACCTGGCCTGAGCCGGAGGTCACGCTCGCGACGGTCATCTCGATCAGCGCCTTGATTTCCTTCGCGGCCTGCGCGCTGCGTTGCGCGAGGCTGCGCACCTCGCCGGCTACCACCGCGAAGCCGCGGCCCTGCTCGCCGGCGCGCGCCGCTTCGACCGCAGCGTTCAACGCGAGGATGTTGGTCTGGAACGCGATGCCGTCGATTACACCGATGATGTCGGAGATCTTCACTGATGCCTGTTCGATCTCGCCCATCGTCGCAACCACGTCGGCGATCACGATGCCGCCGCGCGAAGCGACCTGCGACGCGGACACGGCCGTGTCGTCGGCTTGCTTCGCGGCGCTGGCCGATTGCGTGACCGTCGAGGTGATTTCCTCCATCGACGCGGCGGTCTGTTGCAGGCTGGCCGCAGCGGATTCGGTGCGGCCCGACAGATCGACGTTGCCCGCGGCAATTTCATTCGCGGCCACCCGTACCGATTCGCTGGCATCGCGAATCTGGCGCATCACGTGGCCGAGTTTGCCGATGAAGGTATTGAACGAGCGCGCGATCTGCGCGACTTCGTCGTTGCCAGTGGCCGGCAGGCGTTGTGTGAGATCGCCTTCGCCCGAACCTATTGCGTCCATTGCATCGCGCACTTTCGAGAGGCGCTGGAACGAGACAGCGGTGAGCGCGGCCATGATGACGGCGGCGATTGCGGCGATCACAATCAGCGCGATGACCGAAGCGGTCAGCAGCGATCGCATGCCTGCAGTCGCTTCCGATTTGTCGAGCGCGACGACCGCGTACCAATCGGTGCCGGGAATGGCTTCGGCACGCAGCAATTTCGTGCTGCCGTTCACGCCGACTTCGACGGGATGTTCCGCACCGAAGAGCTCGGCGAGTTTGTCGCTGGTGAGAGAGGGCACGAGCTCGGACACCGGCTTTAGGGTCAGCCGGGAGTCAGGATGCGCGACGATATGGCCGCTTCTGTCGACCAGCATGCCGAAGCTCGCGGGCGTCGGATGAATCGCCTTGACGTTGGCAATCACGCTGTCCATCGCCACATCACCCGACACCACGCCTTTCACCGTGCCGTCGCGCACCACGGGCACGGCGAACGAAACCACCAGCTTGCCCGTGCCCGCGTCCACATACGGCGGCGTCACGACCGGCTTGCCGGCTGCGGCGGCCTGCTTGTACCAGGGGCGGCGGGTCGGATCGTAATCGGGCGGGATGCCGGTGGGATCGGTGAACTTCCATGTCTTGTCCGCGTAGCCCACGTACACGTTGGTGAACTTGCCGGCGGCGGCGACCTGCTTGAACGCGGTGAGCGGATCGGCTTGCAGCGCAGCGTCCTGAAGCGAGTCGATCATCTGGCTATTGGCGGCGACCCAGCCGTCGATGCCGGTCGCATGGCCGCTTTCAACAGCGTCCAGGGTGCTCGCTATCGAAGCGGCGTTATACGAATTGGCAATGAGATAGTTGAGAACCGCGTTGGCAGCGAGCGCAATCACAACGATGGCGACACACAGGGCGACAATGCGCGTGCGAATTGAGGAGAACATAGGGGTGTTCTTTCGGAGTATGAAGTGAGCCGTGGTCGGTGAGGAGGATGCCTCACAGGCGGTATACGGCCAGGGCGGAGAGAACTTGATCCAGTTCCTCCGCCATGCAGATCACGGGGGGTGCGACGCTTCCGGATAAATCAGGCATCCTGTCAAATAGATTTATCCGGCTATTGAACAATTTACCCCAGAGCCCCGGAGAGGTCAGCGCAAAAGTGGTGCGAATCCATCCAGTCGTAACCCGATCCGACGTGTGCCCAGGCCCAGTTGGTCCGGCGTTTATGGGTTACGCCTTCGGGGCGATCGTCTCTCGTCAGGCGCGCTTGCGTACCGGACGCCTCGCGCGGGGGCTCGACGTCCCGGTTCGTGCTGCCGTTTTTTCTGTCATTGGTCATCGCTGGATTTCCCGATTGAAAATACCGAATTCAGCTCGTCGAAGCCGTCTGTGCATCGGCCTCGCTTTTGTGCGTGGCGCTTACAAAGCACATCGATATAAGGCTGCCGATGGCCGTCGCCCTTCAGGAGGAAAAACCTGCCAAGAGCCGTCTTCATGCTGAAAGAAGAACACGACAAACGGCTCACGTGTTCCCAATGTCGTGACGCGCACGCAGCGCCCGCGGTTGGGACGAGTGCGACCGGCCCGAATGACACGCACGGTGGTCTCGGGCATGGGCGGGAGCCATTTCTCGATCAAGGAGCGTAAGCAGCTTTCACGCGTATTCATGGTTGAGTCGCGTCCCGTTGATGCAAGCGATGCCATCGTCCCGCAGCGCCGCACGACAATGCCGCGCCGGGCGGCGCAAGCGCTAAGACAGTGGCGACCTTCCTGCTGTTCGCTACGCCCGCCGTGGACAGCAGGAAGGATCGGCGTTCAGTTATTGAAGGTGATTGAGCGCGAGATCGAGGATGTCGAAGTTGCGCAGGCGCTTGCGCAGCGATACGGCTCGCGCGACCGGGCGGCTGAAAAGCAGCGGCACGGTCTGCTCGGACAGGCCGCCGTGCGAGCGCAGCGGGGCGTCGAGACCCGACAGGTCATGGCGCGATTCGCTGGTTCCAAGCACGACATGGTGCGCGGAGACCACGATGATGTCGCCGAGTCGATCACGCGGTAGCTCGAAGCGCTCGCAGCCTTCCGCACCGCTCAACGCCAGCTCGATGCCGGTGCGCTCGCGAAGCTTTGCCAGTACGCGAGCATGATCGACCGAAGCCGGGAGGTAGATGGTGGCAAACGAGCCCAGTGCGCCGTGGTGCACGACATACGGATCGGTAATCGGCAGGATGACACGTGCTACGCCGGTGCCGAGCCAGGCGTCCAGTTCGTCTTGCAGATAGATCACATTTGGCTTGCCAGTCGCGTCATGCTTGTCGTTCATGCCATGGTCGGCCGTGATCGCGATGGTGGCGCCCAGCTCGGCCATGCGCTGCAAATACGGGTCCATCATTTGATAGAACGCGTTGGCCCCGGCGCTGCCGGGCGCGCACTTGTGCTGCACGTAGTCCGTGGTCGACAGATACATCAAGTCGATGGCGCGGGTCTCGAGGAGGCGAACGCCGGCCGCGAATACGAACTCGGACAGATCGGCGCTGTACACATCCGGCACCGGCTTGCCTACAAGCTCCAGCACGTCCGTGATGCCGTTTTCCTCTTCGGTCACCTGATCGGCTTTCTCGGACGAGAAGCAGATGCCGGTCAGCTGGTCGCCAAGCAGGCGGCGAAGCTTGTCTTTCGCGGTAACGACCGCGACCTTCGCGCCCGCGTCGGCGAACGCGGCCAGCACGGTCGGCGCGCGCAGGTATTTGGGGTCATTCATCAACACTTCGGCGCCGCTCTCGCGGTCGAAGAAATAGTTTCCACAGATACCGTGCACGGCGGGCGGCACGCCCGTCACGATCGACAGGTTGTTCGGATTGGTGAAGCTCGGCACCACGCAGTCGCCCTTGAGTGCCGTGCCGTTTTCCAGGATCTGGGCCAGAAACGGCGCCACCCCCGCTCGAGCCGCCTCCGTCAAATAGTCGTATTCGCAACCGTCGACACAGACCACGACGAGAGGCTGGTCCATCCAGCGATAACTGCGCCCATTGACATTGACGGTTGCTGCGTTCGTGTTCATGAGGTTGCCCTTTGTGTGATCAGTTGAGGGTTAAGACTGGCATTGCCATGTGTCGGGTTTCGGGGAGCGAGGTGCGTAGGGGTTTGCACTGGAGTCCTCGAAAAGCGGTTGCTGCATGCTTGACATTAAATATGGTGAACCGTAGATTGTCAACAACATGCAGAAAGCAAAAAACACTCTACGCTGAACGAAGAGGAGACCACGGGACTGCGAAGTCGCGGTCACCGTGCCAACAAGGAAGTGCGGCAGCCGTATGGCCAAGGCCGGGAAGGGCCAAAGCACGTTGGCGCAACAGTAATTTCCAGGAGGATGACGATGTCGGAGTACCTGCGCATCGAAGGGATACACAAGCAGTTCGGTTCGACCCCAGTTCTGAGAAACGTCGATCTGACGATCTTCAAGGGTGAAATGGTCTGCTTTCTGGGCCCGTCGGGCTGCGGCAAGACCACGTTGCTGCGGATCATCGCGGGGTTGGAGACGCAAACCTCGGGCACCATCGCGCAAGCAGGCAAGGACATTTCGACGTTGCCGCCCATGCTGCGCGACTACGGCATCGTGTTTCAGTCATACGCCTTGTTTCCGAATCTCACGGTCGCCGAGAACGTCGCGTACGGACTGAGGAACCGCAAGGTGGGCAAGGCGGTGATCCGCGAGCGCGTGGCTGAACTTCTCGCGACCGTTGGTCTGCCCGACAGCGGCCCGAAACATCCCGGGCAACTGTCCGGCGGCCAGCAGCAACGGATTGCGCTCGCGCGGGCGCTGGCGACCTCGCCCGGTCTGCTGCTGCTCGACGAACCCTTGTCCGCGCTGGACGCACGGGTGCGTGTGCGCCTGCGTCAGGAGATCCGCGATCTGCAACAGCGCCTTGGCGTGACGACGATCATGGTGACGCACGACCAGGAGGAAGCGCTCTCGATGGCCGACCGCATCGTGGTGATGAACCATGGCGTGATCGAGCAGGTCGGCACGCCCACCGAGATCTATCGCGAGCCCGCGACGCCGTTCGTTGCCGACTTCGTCGGCAAGGCCAATATTCTGCCGGCCGTCGTGACCGAGAGCGGCGCCATCCAGGTGGGCGACGTCGGCCTGAAATGCGTGAAGGTCCGCGAGTCGCTCAAGGGCGGATCGCGAGTGTCGCTGTTTCTGCGACCGGAGGATCTTGTCGTGCGGGGCGTCGACGCGAAAGCCGGCAACACGTTGAGCGGGCGCATCGAAAAGCTGGAATTTCTGGGGGCGTTCTGCCGGGTCAGCGTTCAGGTAGACGGCGTGACAGGAGCGGAGGTGCTGGCCGATCTCTCGTACCACGATATGACCGCATTCGATTTGCGGGAAGGATCGACACTCAATCTCGCCGTGCTCGGCGAGCGCGTGCGGATCTTCGGTGAAGACCAGCGGAGGGTGCAATGAGCACGACCCTCACCGAACCAGGAAAGGACATGACGCTTACCGAAGTGCGGCAACGCATCCACTGGCAAGATCGCATCGGCCATGCGGGCATGCTCTTGATGGCATGCTTTCTTTTGCTCGCACTGCTTGCGCCGCTCTCGATGGTGGTCATGAGATGCGTCGAGGACCGTGATGGACGGTTCGTCGGCCTTGCCAATTTCACGACGTATTTCCGAACGCCGGCGCTGTGGAACTCGGTCGCGCATTCGCTAACCATTGCGGTCTCGGTCACGGCGATCACGATTCCGCTCGCCTTCACATTCGCGTACGCATTGACGCGCAGTTGCATGCCGTTCAAGGGGCTCGTGCGTAATATCGCCCTGATTCCACTGCTTGCGCCGACGCTGCTTTCGGCAGTCTCGTTCATCTACTGGTTCGGCAACGCCGGCGTGCTGCGGCGCTGGATGGGCGGCCACAGCATCTACGGTGCGCCGGGCATCATCGCCAGTCTCGTCTATGCGGCGATGCCCCATGTGCTGATGATCCTGATCACCGCTTTGTCGCTGACGGACGCACGACTTTATGAAGCCGCCGACGCCATGGGCACGAGTCGTTTGCGCAAATTCTTCACTATCACGCTGCCTGGCGCGAAGTACGGACTGATCAGCGCGACGATGGTGGTATTCACGATCTGCGTCAACGACTTTGGTGTGCCGATCGTGATCGGCGGCTCGTATAACGTGCTGTCCACCGACGTGTACAAGCTCATCGTCGGACTGCAGGATTTCAACACCAGTGCGGTAGTGAGCATCCTGCTGCTGGTGCCGGCACTCCTCAGCTTTGCCACGGACCGTTTCGTCAGGCGCAAACAGCGTTCGCTGCTCGGTGCGCGGTCGGTACCGTTCGAGCCGAAGCCCTCGCGCGGCTTCGACATGGCGATGCTCGCTTACTGCAGTCTCGTGTGCCTGCTGATGATGGCGATTGTCGGGATTTCGATCTATGGCTCGTTCGTCCACTTCTGGCCGTACAACCTGTCGCTTGGCCTGAGTCATTACCGGATGGGCCTGATCGGCGCAGGCATTATCAGCGCGTACAGGAATAGTCTGCAAATGGCGGCGCTGGTTGCCATCGGCGGTACTGCGCTGGTGTTCGGGGGTGCCTATCTGGTCGAAAAGACGCGGGGCATGGACTCGCTGCGGCCGGTCATCAACCTTTGCGCCGTGCTGCCGATGGGTGTGCCGGGGCTCGTACTGGGCATTGGCTATATCTTCTTCTTTAATCATCCGGCCAACCCGCTCAATTTTCTGTACGGGTCGCTGCCGCTTCTCGCCATCGTCACGATCGTTCACTACTACTCGTCGAGCCATCTGACCGCCATTACCGCGCTCAAGCAGATCGACAGCGAGTTCGAAGCGGTGTCCGCGTCGTTGAAAGTGCCGTTTTACGTAACTTTCTTTCGCGTAACGGTGCCGGTCTGCCTGCCGGCCATTCTCGAGATCAGCCGCTACTTCTTCATCAACGGCATGACGACCATTTCGGCGGTTGCCTTCCTGTATTCGCCGGCCACGCAGCCGGCGTCCGTGGCGATCCTGAATCTCGACGAGGCCGGGCAGATCGGACCGGCTGCAGCGATGGCTACCCTGATCGTGGTCACCTCGACGCTCGTGTGCGTGCTGTATGCACTTGTGAACCGCGTTCTATTGGCGCGCACGCAGCGCTGGCGCTATACGTCGCGCTGAGTCGTCTCGCGCGGGCCGCTGGCAAGATTTGAAATCTATTAGGTTTACTAACAGTACGGAGGCAATTGTGAATTCTGAACTGGATCCCGTTCTTCTTACCCCGGGCCCGCTAACAACAACATTGACCACCAAAACGGCAATGCTGCGCGATTGGGGATCGTGGGATACCAATTTCAATTCGATCACCGGCAGCCTGCGCGCCGATCTGGTGGACATCGTGCACGGGCGTGACACGCACGTTTGCGTACCGCTGCAGGGCAGCGGAACCTTCTCGGTGGAGGCGGCGATCGGCACGCTGGTTCCGCGCGACGGCAAGGTGCTCGTGCCGCAAAACGGCGCGTACTGCAAGCGCGTGATACGCATCTGCGAGTACATGGGGCGGGCCGTAGTCGAACTGCCGCTCGAGGAAGGCACCTTGCCGACCGGCGCCATGATCGAAGCGGCGCTGAAGCGCGATCCGGCGATCACCCATGTCGCGCAGGTGCACTGCGAGACCGGCACGGGCACCCTCAACCCTTTGCAGGAAATTGCGCAGGTCTGTGCGCGGCTTGGCAAGGGGCTCATCGTCGACGCAATGAGCTCGTTCGGCGCAATCGAGATCGATGTGCGCACGACACCGTTCGATGCGCTCGTGGCCGCTTCGGGGAAATGCCTGGAAGGCGTTCCTGGAATGGGCTTCGTGATCATGCGGCGTGGCGCGCTGGAAAAGTGCAAAGGCAATTCGGCTTCGCTGTCCATGGATCTTTACGACCAGTGGATTTATATGGAAAAAACGTCGCAATGGCGTTTCACGCCGCCGACATCGGTCGTTGCCGCATTGCGCGCAGCCGTGGATCAGTTCAAGGCCGAGGGCGGTCAGCCCGCTCGCGGCAAACGCTACCAGGCCAATTGCGACGCGCTGATCAGCGGGATGCAGGACCTGGGCTTTCGCACGTTCCTGCCGCGCGACGTCCAGGCGCCGATCATTGTGACGTTTCACGCGCCGGAGGATCCGGCCTACGAATTCCGTACGTTCTACGAAAAGGTCAAAGAGAAGGGCTTCATTCTTTACCCGGGAAAGCTGACGGAGGTCGATACGTTCCGCGTCGGATGCATTGGCGACATCGACTGCGATGTGATGTGCAGCGCAGTCAGGGCGATCGAGGAAACACTGGCGGAAATGGGTGTGAAACAGATTTCAGCCCAGGAAGTTGCCGCCGCCTAGTCACGCGAAGACGGTTGTGTCGCTCGGGCGGCACAACCGGGTATTGGTGGCATTTTCGCCGGGCCAGGGCGGTAAGGGCGGAGAGACCACTGTTGTGAGCGGCTACCTTGTCGCCCCCGTGTGTTTATACGCTGGCGGCGGCGAGGTTCATGTGAATTTCACCATAGCGGGAAAATGAAATGTTCAAGCATAGCGTCACCCCTCAGTGCAGCGTGTCCCCTCTGCGAAGTGTCCGTACCATCGCGCTAATGACGACTGCAGCGATCGCGCTGCTGGTCGGCAGCACGGCGAGGGCAGAGGCCAAGACCACTCTGCTGGTTTATACGGCGCTGGAAGACGAGCAACTCAAGCCATACGCCGACGCGTTCGAGCGCGCCAATCCGGACATCGAGATCAAATGGGTGCGTGACTCGACTGGCGTGATCACGGCCAAGATTCTCGCCGAAAAGAACAACCCGCAAGCCGATGTGATCTGGGGCCTCGCTGCCACCAGCATCGCCAAGTTCGAAAGCGACGGCATGCTGTTGCCATATGCGCCGAAGAACCTGCCTGCCATGAGCGCTGCGTACCGTGACCCGAAAACACCGCCGAACTGGTTCGGCATGGACGTATGGGGCGCAACGATCTGCTTCAACACCGCGGCAGCCGCGGAACAACATCTGCCGAAGCCGCAGAGCTGGCAGGACCTGACGAAGCCGATCTACAAGGGCAAGATCATCATGGCGGACCCGGCCTCCTCGGGGACCGGATATTTCGACGTGACCGCGTGGCTGCAACTGTTTGGCGAGCAGGGCGGGTGGAAATACATGGATGCGCTCGACAAGAACATCGCGCAGTACAACCATTCGGGCTCGGCACCGTGCACGATGGCGGCATCCGGAGAATACCCGGTCGGCATCTCGTTTGAATACCGCGCGGCAACCCTCAAGGCGCAGGGTGCGCCGATCGATCTCGTGTTTCCCAAGGAAGGGCTGGGCTGGGATCTCGAGGCGTTCGCGATCATGAAGAACACCAGGAAACTGGACGCGGCGAAAAAGCTTGCCGACTTTGCTTCAAGCCGGGAAGCGAACATGCTTTATGCGAAAAGCTATGCGATCACGGCTGTGCCCGGAACGGCCAAGCCGCTGCCGGACATCCCGGGCAATTACGCAAACCTGCTCGTCAAGAACGACTTCACGTGGGCCGCAAACAACCGGTCCAAAATCCTTGCGGAATGGGCCCAGCGCTATGCGTCGAAGAGTGAGGCCAAGCAGTAACCCCGGAATGCAGCGCGAAGCGACTCATGCCTGCGTACCCGCCGATCAACTGTTGAGTTGATCAGGTTGACGGGTGTTAATAGCCGTGCGCGAAAGTGATGTTCGGGTTGGGCGTTTGCATCGACATGACGGCGCCCGCAACGCCTGATCCGGGCTATCGCTTTCGAAACGGCGAGCGACACCGCGCGTTGCATGGTTCATGCATACTGCCGAGGCCAGGCATTCAGGCCACCGTCCAGGGACCCTGGAAATTGAATCGGCGTTGGTCGCGACCTCCAACGGTCAGTCGCCATTTTGTTGACAGTTGACGGTTTATTCTGATAGGGTTGGTTATTACCCTTGCTTGGTTCGCCATGAACGAGACGCCATCCGTCGGTACCATTCAGTTACTTAAAAAGCACTCGCTGACGACGCTCGTGCAGGATGAACTCGAGCGCCTGATTCTCCGCGGCGAACTCGCCCCTGGTGACAAGCTGAATGAGGCGCAACTGGCTACGCGTTTGGGCGTTTCGCGTGGCCCGGTGCGAGAAGCATTTCGCGCACTCGAACAAGCAGGGCTGCTGCGCACCGAAAAGAATCACGGTGTATCGGTAAAGGCGTTGTCCTTAAAGGAAGCGGAAGAAATCTATCAGGTCCGCGCCATGCTGGACGAACACATCGGCAGGTTGCTGGCCAACGGTATCTCGGCCGAGCATCTGAGCGCGCTGCGCCAGATTGTCGAGTCAATGAAACGCGCGCAGAACAGTCACGATGGACAGACCTACGGTCACCTGAACCTGCAGTTTCATGACACGATGGCCGCTGCGGTCGGCAACGAAAAATTGCTTGAAACGTACCGGCGCCTTGTCCGGGAACTCAGCCTGTTCCGGCAAACAGCCCTGACGCTTGAGACAGAAGCGATCGATCAGTCTGTCGACGAGCACGAAGCCATCATCGAGGCCATTGCCGCCGGTGACTCGGTTCTGACTGAAAGCCTGATCCGAAGCCATCTGGACCATGGCCGAGAACGCATACGGCGATGCCGTCAGGTCCAACGGGCCAACCCCGAGCGGGATTCGATGCCAGAGGCCGGTTGAGGGGCTTAATTCGGCTCTGCCGCAGTTTTGATGCCGCGCTCGTCGTGCAGTTGCCCTTTGCGAATCATGTGCGTCAACTTCAGCGGGTCCTGCGCCGCGAACTGCGCGCGCTCGGCGACGAGCACCTCGAGAAATCCCGCCGATCCGGTCCAATAGAGCGACTTCGCCATTGACAGCGCCTCGCCTACGCATCGGCCGAATGCGGCAGGCTCTGCACGCCCTTGATTTCGCGCGCGAGCGCCACACTGGCGTTTTCCACGTCCTGCATTGTCGAGCGCATTCACTGGCCCTTTCTTCATGCGGGGCTGAGCGGCGAAGCACGGCTGAACGCCGTTGCCCAAGGCGATACGAGCAGCGAGTCGTCGGAATAATTCCTCCCGATTGACGGCTTGATACACCCGCAGCACCATAAAGGCCGCGATCCGGTCACGCTGCTCACGCGGACGCACCGGCGTGTTTTTGGGGGGGGCATGCACAACCAGCCTTAATCCGCCAAACGCTCCGGTTCGCAAGCCGAGATCGACGAAGCCGAGCGACGTTTCAGGTCGCTCGCGGACGCGATTCCTCACGTCGTATGGACCGCCGACCCGGACGGCTCGGTCGATTTCATCAGCCAGCGGCTCGAAACGTATTCAGGTTTGGCGGCTTCGCAACTGGAGGGATGGAGCTGGACCGAGATCCTGCACCCGGACGATATGCAATCCGCGGTTGAGAACTGGAAGCAGGCGCTGTCGAGGGGCGTCGAATATCAAATGGAGGTGCGCATAAAAAGCTCCGCCGATGGCGCCTGGCGATGGCATCTCGATCGCATATCGCCGGTGAAAGATGCGCAGGGGCGGGTCGTCAAGTGGGTGGGGACCGTCACGGATATCGAAGACCAGAAGCAGGCGCTGGCCGCGGCCGACCGCGCCAACCGCGCAAAATCGGACTTCCTCTCCAGCATGAGCCATGAGCTGCGCAGCCCTCTCAACGCGATACTGGGCTTCGCGCAGCTCATGGCCTCCGAGTCGCCGCCGCCTACGCCGTCCCAGCGGGCGAGCGTCGACCAGATTCTGCGCGCAGGATGGCACCTGCTCGAGCTGATCAACGAAGTGCTCGATCTGGCGAAGATCGAATCGGGGCAGGTGTCCATTTCGCCCGAACCCGTATTGTTGAGCGAGGCTTTGCAGGAATGCGCGGCCATGATCGAGCCGCAGGCGCAACAACGGGGCATTCGTGTGAGCTTTCCGCATGTGGATGCGGGCTGCCATGTTCATGCCGACCGCACCCGCTTCAAGCAGATCGTGATCAATCTGCTTTCGAACGCCATCAAATACAACCGCCCGCAGGGCACCGTCGAGGTGAGTTGCAGCATGCCTGCCGCAGAGCGCGTTCGCGTGAGTGTCAGCGACACGGGCGCCGGTTTGTCGCCTCAACAGTTGTCTCAGCTTTTCCAGCCATTCAATCGTCTGGGACAGGAGGCGGGCACCGAGGAAGGCACGGGCATAGGCCTTGTGGTGGCTCGGCGGCTAACGGAGCTGATGGGGGGCGCCATCGGCGTTGAAAGTACCGTCGGGTGCGGGTGTGTCTTCTGGATCGAACTCAATACGGCTAGCGCACCGGAAATCGCCACGCTTGCCGCCGCCCGATCCGACACGGCAGGCGAGCCGGCGGCCGGCAACGGTGCAGCCGAGGCGCCAGCGCATACCGTACTGTATATCGAGGACAATCCGGCCAATCTGAAACTCGTCGAGCAACTGGTTGCGCGATGCGCGGACATGCGCATGCTCAGTGCGGTGACGGGGCAGCGCGGCGTGGAACTGGCGTGCACGGCGTTGCCGCAGGTGATCGTGATGGATATCAATCTGCCCGATATCAGCGGCATCGAAGCGCTGAGTATCTTGCGCAGAAACCCCATGACAAAGGCAATGCCGGTGGTGGCGCTCAGTTTGAACGCCATGCCGCGCGATATCGAAAAGGGCCTGAAAGCCGGCTTTTTCCGCTATCTGACCAAACCGATCAAGATCGACCAGTTCATGGATGCGCTCGCGGAAGCCGTCGCGTTTGAGGCCCCGCTGAACAAATGCAGCATTGCCCAGTTGGTGCAGCGCGCTGGCGTCGCGCGCCCCACGTTCTATCAGCACTTTCCCGATTTGCAAGTGGCTGCTCAGCGGGCGGCGTTGGTGAGACTCAAAAATGCTTTCACATTCGTCGAGGAGCAAGGCACGCTGCTGAGCCCGCCGAACGTCGCCTTCGTCGAATCAATGGAAATGGAAACTGCTCTGATTCTTGAGCATATGTGTGCCCATCAATCTTTTTATCTGACCGTATTTAACGACGCGGCGACGTCTGCGTTTTTTGATGACCTGGTTACGTTCGTCGCTGGCCGCATCCTTCCGCCCTATGAAGGTGTTCGAACGGAAGCGGAGGAGGATTGCTTGACGGTGCTTGGCGGGGGATTGGTTTGGACGGTAGTGCGCTGGCTTCGCCAGCGCACTACGCGAGAGACTCCGGGGGTAACGGCGAAGCGAATTGCCAGGACTTCGGCGACAATTCTCGACGCTTTCGGTCTTACTCTCGGGTTTGCGCGGGTGGCTTTAAAGTAGTGGCAGGAGAAGCGTGGGAAGCGGCCAGGTTGCCCCACGCGCGTCACTCAAGTGCCGAATCGAACGCTCGTGGATGGCGTTCCGTGCGAACGAGTCGCGCGTGATATCAGAGTGGTGAGCCAGCGCGAACATCTCGAACGAGAATCGACATGCCGTCGGATCACAGGCTTCTTCCAACACCTCCTCAATGATTTCACGCCGACGCTCCAGTGCTGGTTTGCCGCTCGGCTTGCCCATCTCCACATAGCGATCCAGATAGGCCTTCCTAAAGCAGTCGAAACTTATCGGCCAGTTCTCGCTCGTCCGACCGGAAGCCAGCGTGGAAGCATCGTGGTCAGGACGTTGTCCTTAAGGACGAGATGATGGAGAAGCGCCGCGCAAGCGTGAAGTCCCGCGAGCCACATGATCGCGTCGCCGAGCCACTTGTGGATCGACGCAAAGACCGCCCCCGCTTCATGTGATGCGCCGAGCAAGGGTTGAATCTGGGCCCCGGCGACGAGCGTCAGTGGATGCCCCTCCAGCCACGCGCCGGTGATGGCGGTTAAGGGAAGCGCCAGGAGAAGCAGATATAGTACCCCTTGAACGATAGTTGCTATTACAACCATCCAGCGGGAAATCGGGGGCGTCTCGGGACGCGTGTCGATCGTCTTCCATAGCAAGCGGATGAGTGTCAGTGCGAAGACGCCCAATCCCAAAGTCTCGTGAAGTTGTCGGTCGAACTCGTGCACCGATGAGTAGACGCGCTGTTCAGGGCCGCCGGGGCCATAGAAGAACGCCACGAGGACAAGGATTGCCGTGCACCAGTGAAGGAATTGGGCCATCGAACCATAGCGAGTGATAGGCTCTCTCGTCATGATGCATCTCCCCCTTGCAGGTCTGCAGAGCGGTAATGGGCAATCTCCATTATCGCAGACTCATGCGGCTATTTACGTACTCGCAACTCGATGCGCCAATTCTCATTGGGGTCTG
The DNA here is from genome assembly GCF_051125215.1 of Paraburkholderia sp. A3BS-1L. Classification (NCBI taxonomy): domain Bacteria; kingdom Pseudomonadati; phylum Pseudomonadota; class Betaproteobacteria; order Burkholderiales; family Burkholderiaceae; genus Paraburkholderia; species Paraburkholderia sp. A3BS-1L. Next base: position 822,489 of record NZ_CP120443.1, read on the forward strand.
GTCGGAGCCTGATGGCGCACCGGTGCCGGAACGTTTTCGGCAGCCAGTGCGAATGAAATACTGGTACTGGCGCGGGGTGTTCGGATAAATTACTCCGACGTGCGAGGCTGCGTTGCCTCATATTCTGTTTCCAATTGCCTGAGCATCATCATGGTCAACGTCAAATACCGCTACTACCAACCGCGTCTTGCGCCCCGCCGTACCCGTGTGGAGGTACCCGGCTGGGGCGGCAGCAAGGAGCCACGGCGGGATGGCTCCCGCGAACAGGGTTGGCACTGCCTGCCGTTCGTGGAGGGGGCGCAGTACGGCATCGAACTGTTCTACCCCCACGATAACGAGGTTCGAGTCAGCCGCCGGGATGGCAAAGCTGCTTTCGAGGGTGATATTGGCCCGAACCCGAATACTGGCGAGAACTGGCCACCGTTCCGCGCTTTCGGCGAAGGCTACTACACCTACCAGCTTCTGCTCGACCTGAAAGTGCCCGAGGGTTATGCGGTGCGCACCGAGACGCATCCGCGCTTCTACCTGAGCGAGGCGGACGATGTGCCGCTCGCCGTGCCGGCGCTGCTGCGCACTTCCTGGTGGCCGATGATCAACTTCGTGGTGTTCAAGACGCCGCCACAAGGGGTCGTGCATGTATTCCGTCCCGGCGAGCCTTTCATGCAGCTCTGCGTGGTGCCGGCCGAGCCTGATCTCTCGCTCGAAGCCATGAGCGAGGAAGAAGCGGCAGAGCGGGAAATGCAATCGAGGCGGATTCACGCCAGCCGCGACACGCTGGGACAGGACACGAGGTGGACGTCATCCACCAACACGGTCTTTGACGGGACCTACCGCCGCATCCTTGGCGCCGCCCGCGCGAGGGACCGCGCGGAAGACGATTAATCGCCGTACAGCTGCACGCCGATTCCCGGCTGCATGATGACCGCAGGCGGCGAGGGCGGCGCATAGTAGACGGGCGGAGGGTAATACGCCGGGGCCGGCCCGTAATACCCGCGATGGTGATGGTGGTGATGGTGGTGATGATGATGGTGGTGGTAGCGTCGTTCGTCCCGGTACCACTGCACACGCTCCATTCTGGCTGGCGCATTGCGGGCCTGCTCCATCAGCTCCGCATTATGGGCATGCAGCATCTCGGTGGCGTTGGGAATCGGTTGAAGCAGATCGGAATAGGACGTTACCGACAAAGGCTCCTGCGGCATTGCGTTGGCATCGGCCGCTGCGTGTGCGCCGGTGCTGCCAAGGCTGGCAAGGCCGGCCAATGTACCGACGAGGCCTGCAATTTTGCGCTCCATCTGTCACTCCTTTAGTCACTCTATTAACGGCGGATTCTAATCGTGGGCCTTCCGAGAGTGCTCCCATGTTTTGTCAAATCTGTAACCGCAGGTAACGCTAGAGCGTTGAAGCGAAACGCGGGGCACAGCTAACCTGGCTGGGCATGCGCAACGGCGCGCGTGGCTGGGCCGCGCCATGAAAGCCACTGGCGTCCTTCCTCAATCGCGGATTGTATTGGCAGCATTGCGCTTGCGGCAGCGAACGGCAGGCGGTTATTCATTTCGATGGCGCTACGCATTGGCGGCGTATCGCTGCCGACGTTTCATGTTGGCCGGATACGACCGGGACTGAAAAAAGCTGTGACGAGGTGCGCGATGAAGGTCATCGCCCGCGTCGCGGAAGCGAAACTGAGTGCCTATGTGGAATCCTGCCGGGACGATAAAGAGGATGCCTATGGCGTCCGGGTCAACTGCGCGGCACCGCCATCAATGCGCGTAACGGGGGCAGGCGCTTGCTTGGAAAGGGCAATTCAAGCATCGCGCGCAATGTGGCCATGGTGCTCCGTTCAGACGAGGCATCCCCACAGGGCATCGAGATCGACGCTCGCAGCGACCGCATCGGCGAGCCGGTCAATGGATGTGAGCCTGCGCGCGTCATGATCGATGCGCTCCACATGGCCAAGCCCCGCCCAGCGAAGCAGCGCCGTGCAGGCGTCAGGCGAATCGAACAAGCCGTGCAGGTAGGTTGCCAGAATCTGGCCGTCTTCTGAGAGCGCGCCGTCGTCGCGCGTTGCGTCGCCGTTGGAAAGGCGTAGTCCGGGGCGGGACAGGGCGGGGCCTTCGGTGACACCCATATGAATCTCATAGCCGCGTACTGGTGCTGATCCGTCCACGAGGAGTGTGCCGGCAGTGTTGATGAGCTGCTTGTGCGGTTCGAGCGTCGTGACGTAATCGAGCAGCCCAAGACCCGCCGTGCGTGTCAACGGGCTTTCGATGCCGAGCGGATCGTGCAATTCGCGCCCGAGCATCTGCAGTCCGCCGCAGACCCCGATCAGCTTGCCACCGTAGCGCAGGTGACGACGCAGATGCGTGTCCCAACCGTATTCGCGCAGCCAGGCGAGATCGCGCTGGACGCTCTTGCTGCCCGGCAAAATCACGAGATCCGCCGCCGGGAGCGGCTCGCCCGCACGAACAAAGCGGAAATCGACTTGCGGATGCGCACGCAGCGGATCGAAGTCAGTGTGGTTGCTGATGCGCGGCAGTGCCGGCACGACGACGCGCAGCACCTCGCCGGACACCCCATCTTTATGGCTCTGTTTCGGCAGCATGTCTTCGGCGTCGAGCCACAAACCCGGGACGAACGGCACCACACCGAACACGGGCTTGTTCATTTGTGCTTCGATCCAGTCGATACCGGGTTTCAGCAGTGCTACATCGCCCCGAAACTTGTTGATGACGATACCTTTCACAAGCGCGCGTTCGTTTTCGGGCAGGCAGGCCAGCGTGCCGAGAATCTGCGCGAACACGCCGCCGCGATCGATGTCCGCGACCAGCACGACGGGACAGCCGACGGCGGTGGCGAACCCCATGTTGGCGATATCGCCCTGACGCAGGTTGACTTCGGCCGGGCTGCCGGCCCCTTCGACCAGCACGAGATCGCTTTTCGCGCTCAGGCGATCGTACGATTCGAGCACTGCCTGCATGGCGATGGGCTTGTAGTGGTGATAGGCTCGCGCATCGAGATTGCCGCGCGAATGACCTTGCACGATGACTTGCGAACCGGTATCGCTGTTCGGCTTGAGCAGGACCGGGTTCATGTCGACTTCGGGGGCGATGCCGGCGGCAAGCGCCTGCCAGGCCTGCGCGCGGCCGATTTCTCCGCCGTCGATGGTCACTGCGCTGTTGAGCGACATGTTCTGCGGCTTGAACGGCACGACCCGTTTGCCTTCACGCGTGGCAATCCTGCAGAGCGCCCCGACGAGGGTGCTCTTTCCGGAGTCGGAACTCGTTCCCTGGATCATCAACGTTTTGGCCATGCCGCTTACCTGAACAGTGTGGAATCGCCGCGCCGGGATTGCTGAGTCTATTACGGCGCAGGGGCGGGGCCGTATTATGTCACCCGCAGTGGAATATCTGAGAAATCGGGAAAACAGGAATGCAAGTGAACATATCGAAACGAAGTCGCTGGACGGTGTGCAGGAGCGCCAGATGATCGTCGGGCTCAGCGCATCGGTCGTCTTTATGCTGGGCTTCGCTGGGGTCGTTCTCGATGCAATATTCGGCGAGCCTTCCCGGTTTCATCCACTGGTTGGTTTTGGCCGGTGGGTTGCGTGCATCGCCCATGCCTGCAATCCGCACAGCGCGGCCGCGCACAAGTCCGACGCGCATGCACATGCCACGCCCGTGCCCGTGCGTCCGCTGCTCGCCCGTGTGGCGGGAGTGGGGGCCTGGACGCTCGCGGTGATTCCGCCGGTCGCGCTCCTCGTCGTGCTGACGCATCGGTTGCCCTTGATGCTTTCATGGACGTTGCACGTCGCTGCACTGTGGTTCGCGCTCGGCGCGCGTAGCCTGATCGATCACATTGCGCCGGTCGGGCAGGCACTGCGTGCTGGCGATCTCGCGAATGCTCGCGCATTGACCTCCCGGGTCGTGACGCGCGATCTATCCGCTGCGGACGAGCAGGCTGTTGCACGGGCTGCAATTGAATCCGCGCTGGAGAACGGCAACGATGCGATCTTTGGTGCGTTGTTCTGGTTCGCGGTAGCCGGTGGTCCCGGGGCGCTCGCATTTCGCCTCATCAACACGCTCGATGCGATGTGGGGATACCGCACGCCGCGTTTCAGGTACTTCGGTTGGGCTGCCGCACGCCTCGACGACGTCGCGAATTATCTGCCGGCCCGTCTAACGGCGTTGACGTATGCGCTGTGCGGCAATTCCAGGTCGGCCATCGCATGCTGGCGGACTCAGGCATCAGCTTGGGACAGCCCCAACGCCGGGCCAGTGATGGCCAGCGGAGCGGGCAGTCTCAACGTCGCGTGCGGCGGGGCGGCCTGGTACCATGGCGTGCTTGAAGCGCGGCCGGCACTCGGATGCGGCCATGCACCGGGCGCCGCCGATGTCGGCCGTGCGCTGTCGCTCGTCAAACGCTCCATCGCGGTGTGGCTTGCGGTCATGGCTGTGCTGGCGGGTGCCGCCGCAATTTTCTGAAGACCAATGCTCAATCTCGATCACGCAACACAAGTGCCGCACGGCGGCAATCTCGGCGAGGCTGCTCGCCGATATGGCATCGCCCGGGAAAACTGGCTCGACCTTTCGACGGGCATCAATCCCTGCGGCTATCCCGTGCCGCCCGTCGATCCGCAGGCATGGCTCAGGTTGCCCGACGACGATGACGATCTGGAGGTCATCGCTGCCGCGCATTATGGTGCGCTGGAGGCGCTCGCCGTGGCAGGCACCCAGTCAGCGATCCGGATGCTGCCGGCGGTGCTTCCCAAAGGGCGGATCGGCATCGGGCTGCTCACGTATGGGGAATACGCGCCTGCCTGCGAGCGCGCGGGGTTTCCCGTCGATCGTTTCGTCACGCGGGAAGTTGCCGATCTCGGCGACGTAGCGTCATTCGTACTGGAACCGGGGAAGCCGCTGCCAGCGGATCTGAAGCATCTGGTTATCGTCAATCCCAACAACCCGGGAGCCGAGCGGTTTACGCCGGACGTCATCATGGCCTGGCATGAGGAGCTCGCGATGCGTGGGGGTACGCTGGTGATCGACGAGGCTTTTGTCGAGTCGATGCCGCAACTGAGCGTGGCGAAGTTCGCTGGTCGTGGCGGGCTGATCGTGCTGCGCTCGATTGGCAAGTTTTTCGGGCTGGCTGGTGCGCGGGTGGGTTTCGTGCTGGCGGATAAGGACGTCATTCGGGCTATGCGCAGCCTGCGTGGACCGTGGAGCGTAGCTGGGCCTGCGCGTATCGTGACGCGCGCCGCGTTGCTGGATACGGACTGGCAGACGCAAACGCGGGCCAGTCTCGCGACTGCGGGAGAGCGGCTGGCGGACTTGCTCGGGGAATTTTCCCCCGTGGTGCAGCACACACCGCTCTTCGCGTGGGTGCGCCATGAGCGTGCGCCACAGTGGCAGGATGGATTGGCCCGTCATGCCGTCTGGACACGGCGGTTCGACGTCGTCCGGGGGCTGCGCTTCGGCCTGCCCGCGGACGAATCAGGATGGGCGCGGCTCGATGCTGCGCTGCGCGCGGTAAGCCGCGAAGTGAATGCGGGTGGGGTGTGATGGATAACGTCGAACAAACACCGCGCGTGAGTCTCGCGCAGAAGATCGAACAGGCGAAAACGCAGCGTCCGGTCGGCTCCCCGTGCATCGACGTTTGCCGGTTGAATCAGCAGAGCGGTTATTGCGAAGGCTGTCTGCGCAACAGGGCCGAAATCCGGGCATGGAAAACGATGGGCGATCCGGACCGGCTCGCGCTGCTCGATGAGCTTGCAACGAGAATCCGTGACAGCTGGCGAATCACTTCCGGATAGAAGATCGAGCCCCAGCCGAGGCGCAGTCCTGCCGCGAGGGTGGCTAGCCCACGTATTCCTGATCGCGCAGGCCATCGGCCACGGTGCACCGCCATCCGTTCGGTTTCCTTAAAAGGATTTGCCGCAAAAAAGCGCTGCCGCGAGGGCGGGGTTGGACGGCCAGTATCCATGCATATAGCTTGCGACGATCGTGCCCGAGCGGAACACCGGCTCGCCGGGCGCGCCGGTCTGCGCGCGGGTGGCGTGGCGGTCGGGTTGCAGGGGAGTCGTCATGCTGGAATAGTGGAACGTGTGGCCCGTTAGCACGCCAAATTTCGTTTCGAGCGCCATCATACCGAGCGAGACCAGCCGTTTCTGCATTGCCGCGCGTCCCTGCAACAGCCCGAGCATCGGAGTGGAGCGATTTTCGGTATCGGTCAGCTCTTCGAGCAGATACAGCATGCCGCCGCATTCGGCAACCACAGGCTTGCCGGCAGCTGCATGGTCACGGATGCTGGTGGCGGCTATTGCATTGCCGGCCAGCGTGGCAGCATGAAGCTCGGGGTAGCCGCCGGGCAGATACAGCGCATCGGCATGACTGGGGACGGGTTCGTTTGCCAGCGGCGAGAAAAACGCGACGCGCGCGCCCAGGCTTTCCAGCAGGCTCACGTTCGCTGGATAGATGAACGAGAAGGCTGCGTCGCGAGCGATGGCGATCTGCGTGCCTTCGAGCAGCCTCGGCTGCGCGTGGTGCCTATCGTGCGGCGCTGCATCGAACGAAACAGCCGCGGGCAATTCGGCCAGCGCCGTATCGGCGAGTGCCTGGGCCGTGAAGGCAATACGCGATTCGAGCTGGTCGATTTCGCCAGCCTGATGAAGCCCCAGATGCCGTTCCGGCAGCGCCATCTGCGCGGATGGGGCGAGATGCCCGAGCCAGCGCAGCCCGCCGGGCATGCCCGCCTGGATCATCTGCGCGTGACGCACCGAACTGACATGATTGGCCAGCACGCCATATATCGCCACATCCGTGCGGTAATGCGCAAGACCGAATGCGATGGCGCCGAACGTCTGTGCCATCGACTTCGCCGAAATCACGGCGACGACGGGCACGCCGAATTTAGCTGCGAGATCGGCGCTGCTGGGTGTGCCGTCGAAGAGTCCCATCACGCCTTCGATCAGGATGAGATCCGCCTGCGCAGCGGCCTCGGCCAGCAGCCGGCGGCACCCGTCTTCGCCTGCCATCCAGAGGTCGAGCGACTGGACCGGGGCGCCGCTTGCACGCTCCAGTATCATCGGGTCGAGGAAGTCCGGTCCCGTCTTGAAGACGCGCACGCGCCGGCCGAGCTGGCGGTGCAGCAGCGCAAGGCCTGCCGTGATCGTGGTCTTTCCCTGGCCGGATGCGGGCGCGCTGACGAACAGCGCTGGACAGGACGGCATGGTTAGAACTCCACACCTTTCTGCGCCTTTACGCCCTGTTCCTTATAAGGATGCTTCACGAGGCGCATTTCCGTGACGAGATCGGCTGCCTCGATGAGCGCATCGGGCGCGTGGCGGCCGGTGACTACGACATGCTGCGCCGGGCCACGCGCGCTCAGCACAGCGAGCACTTCATCGAGCGGCAGGTATTCGTACTTGAGGACAGTGTTGAGTTCGTCGAGGATCACCATCCGGTAGTTGTCGCTCTGGATCATTGCGACGGCCTGATCCCAGCCTTTGCGGGCCGTGGCCATGTCGGCCTCGCGGTTCTGCGTGTTCCATGTATAGCCATCACCCATCGTGACGAAATCGCACATCGGATGTGCGCCGAGAAAATCACGCTCGGACGTATGCAACGCGCCCTTGATGAACTGCACGACACCGAGACGCTCGTTGTGGCCCAGCATTCGCACGGCCATGCCGAAAGCCGCCGTACTCTTGCCTTTGCCATTGCCGGTATGCACGATCAGCAGGCCTTTTTCATGCGTGGCGGCAGCCTGCTTCTTTTCGTGTCCTTCGCGACGGCGTTGGGTCATGCGCAGATGGGATTCGCTATCGGTCTTCATGATGTCCTTGTTTGTTGTCTGTGTGATCCGGCTGCATCGGGCTGACCGTGCCAATGGCAACCGTGACGCCATCGAGCGCGAGCTTGCCGCGCAGCAGCCGGGCACCGGGGGCAGCGAGCAGCGCACAAGGCTCGCATACACCCGCGACGCCGAGCTTCTCGCGTGCAACCGGCGAACGCGTGAGCGACGGATTTTCGTCGAGACAGGCACGTATTTCCTCCGCCCGGACGCCGACCAGCGGCATCCGATGCTGCTCGCAGAACGCCAGCAGGGCCGGCTCGTGCACTTTGTCTTGCAGTGTGGCCACGCACATGACTTCGGCCATGTCGCCTGATTCCAGCATCCCAAGCGCCATCCTGACGGCGGCCTCGATCTGGCCGGGAGTGACATCGCGCCGGAAGCCCAGGCCGATGGTCAACAGACCCGGTCGCCGCCCCGCAGGGGGCAGGGCATCGGTGCGGGCCAGCGGCGCCACTTTGCCGATCACCAGAATCGCCGGCGAGCCGAGGCTGGCGGAAGGAGCATGCATATTTCGGAGGCGCGTCGAAAGGGGATGAAACGAAAGGGGATGAAACGTTGCCTGTCCCTGGACAACAGGCAAATAGCCGAAGATCTCTTTTTTCACGATACCACACGCCCGCTGCAAGGCCCGAGGCTCGCCTCTTTCTTGACTGGCGCGCAGGCGGCACCTACACTCCCGGCTAATCTGGTGCTCGCGCACGCGTTCCGACGTGCGCAGTTAAACGGGAAACAGCGGTTCGATGCAGCGATGCGCTGCGGCGACCCCACCTGTGCTGCCCCCGCAACGGTAAGCGAACGTGTCGCTCGAGAGCGATACACGGCCGACTTCTACACATACGTGCCACGTATGTGCGCAACCACTGCGCTCAACGCCTGTCCATCCACAGGTCGCGCGGGAAGGTGAAGCGGCTTTTCGCCAGCCCGGAGACCGGCCGGAGAAGACGACACGCGCTGCGGGTAGGCGGCGCGCTGCCGAACCGTCGCATTCATCACGCGTTTTCGTCACGCCTCAAGCCTCATGCCAGCAACGGCACGGGAGTGATGTTGCACGCGACCACCGCCATCGAGACCTTTCATGTCCACCTCCATGCGCAAGATTCCTGTGACCGTCATCACGGGCTTTCTCGGCAGCGGCAAGACCACGCTGCTGCGCCACATCCTGTCCAACGCGAACGGCCTGCGCGTTGCCGTGATCGTCAACGAATTCGGCGAGCTCGGGATCGACGGCGAAATCCTCAAGGGCTGCGGGATCGGCTGCGATGAATCCGGCGAGCAAACCGAAGGCCAGCTGTACGAGCTGGCGAACGGCTGCCTGTGCTGCACCGTGCAAGAAGAGTTTTTCCCGGTCATGGAAGCACTCGTCGAGCGACGCGACCAGATCGACCATGTGCTGATCGAGACGTCGGGGCTCGCATTGCCCAAACCGCTCGTGCAGGCTTTCAACTGGCCGTCGATCCGCAGCAGCTTCACGGTCGATGCGGTGGTCACGGTCGTGGACGGCCCGGCCGCCGCGAGCGGGCAGTTCGCCGAAGATCCCGAGGCCGTGGACGAACAGCGCAAGGCCGATCCGAATCTCGATCATGAATCGCCGCTGCACGAGCTGTTCGAGGACCAGTTGAGCGCGGCGGATCTCGTCGTGCTCAACAAGACCGATCTCCTCGATGGCGCGCAACAGGCGGCCGTGGCCGCGTTGATCCGCGAAGACATTCCCGCGCATGTGAAGATCGTCCCTGCCCACAATGGCCGGCTCGATTTGCCGGTGCTGCTCGGCCTGAACTCGGCGTCCGAGGAGACGATCGATCAGCGTCACGATCATCACGGTTCGGCGCACGATGCCGATCACCATCACGACGATTTCGACTCGGTCGTCGTGTCGGGCGCGCCTGCATCGCGCGATGCCGCAATCGCCGCGTTGCGGCAGTTGGTCGAGCACCACACGATCTATCGCGCGAAGGGTTTCGCGGCGCTGCCGGGCGCACCGATGCGTCTCGTGATCCAGGGTGTGGGCGCGCGCTTCGACAGCTATTTCGATCGCCGCTGGCGCGATGACGAAGCGCGTACGAGCCGCTTCGTCCTGATCGGCGAGGATCTGGATCAAGCGGTGCTTCAGCGCGCGCTCGATGCCGCGCTTGATGCCGCTCCCGGCGCGCAGTCTGTCACCGCGCCGGCCTGAGCGCATTCACGGCAGGCATCGCATGCACCTGTTGCGAACGGTCCCGGGCGGCTTCGTCGACGACACGGCGGGCGTGATCCGCATCGATCAACGTCCGGCCGACATCGTCGTGCTCAGCTCGGCCGATACGACGCTGTCGCTGCTGGCGAGCGTCGTCGAGCGGCTCGGGCCGGATTTTCCGAGCCTGAGGCTCGCGAACGTCACCTGGCTGCGCCAGCCTGCTTCGGTCGATTTTTACGTCGACGACGTGCTGCAACATGCGCGCGTCGTGGTGGTCGATCACCTCGGCGGCGAGGCTTACTGGCCCTACGGCATCGAGCGGGTCGTCGATCTCGCGGAAAAACGCGGACAGATGCTCGTGATGTTCTCGGGCGACCTCCAGGAAGATCCGAACCTGATCGCGCAGAGCACGGCCAGTCCCGAGTTCTGCACACGCCTGTGGCGATACCTGCGCGAGGGCGGACCGGCCAACGCCGAAGCCTTCATGCGCGCGATTGCCTGGCATGCGCTCGACTGGGGCGACGAACCGGCCTTGCCGATGCCGGTGCCCAATGCCGTGCTCTACCATCCAGAACGCGATACGCCGACGGCCGCCGACTGGCAGGCCCGCTGGCAGGCCACGGCGCCTGTTGTGGCGATCCTCTTTTATCGCGCGCATCTGCAGGCCGCGAACACGGCCGTGTTCGATGCGCTCATCGATGCGCTCGAAGCACGCGCGCTGAATCCGCTGCCGATTGCGATCACCTCGCTCAAGGACGCCGTGAGCCGCGATGTCGTTGCGCGGCTGTGCGACGAGCATGACGTCGGGCTGGTGCTCAACACGACGGCCTTCGCGGCATCGACGCCAGACGATCCGGAGCAGTTGCCCGTATTCGGTGTGGACGCGCCGGTTTTGCAGGTCATCCTGAGCGGCGGGAATCGCGACCATTGGGTCAAGGACAATCAAGGCCTCAATTCGCGCGATATCGCGATGCATGTGGCGCTGCCCGAAGTGGACGGCCGCATCATTACGCGGGCAATCAGTTTCAAGGGGCTCGCGTATCGTTGCCCCCATACCGAAGTCGACGTGGTGCGCTACCAGCCGGACATGGAGCGTGTCGCGTTCGTTGCGGAGCTGAGCCGGCGCTGGTGCCGGTTGCGCAGCCTGCGCAACGACGAAAAGCGACTGGCCCTCGTGCTGGCCAATTACCCGGCCAGCGAGGGGCGCATCGGCAATGGTGTGGGGCTCGACACCCCTGCCTCGGTCGTCGGGATCTTGAGATCGCTGCGTGAGCAGGGTTATCGCGTCGATGCCTTGCCCGACGACGGCGAGGCGCTGATGACCCGCCTCACGCAGGGCGTGACCAACGATCCGGAGGTGCGCGATCTGCGTCCGGCATTGCAGAGCCTGCCGCTCGACGATTACCTGAGGTCGTTCGCGGCACTGCCCGTCGAAATACGCGACGCATTGAACGCGCGCTGGGGTCCGCCGGAAAACGACCCGACGGTTCGCCAGGGGCGCTTCATGATCGCCGGCTGGCGCTGCGCTCGCGTGTTCATCGGCATCCAGCCGTCGCGTTCGCGGGTGGCGGGCGACTACGCGAGCTACCACGACGCCGATCTCGTTCCGCCGCATGCCTACCTGGCGTTCTACTTCTGGTTGCGCGAGGTTTTCGGTGTCGATGCGCTCGTGCACGTCGGCAAGCACGGCAGCCTCGAATGGCTGCCTGGCAAGAGCGTCGCACTCAGCGACAGTTGCTGGCCCGACCTGACACTCGGGCCGATGCCGCACCTCTATCCGTTCATCGTCAACGATCCGGGCGAGGGGAGCCAGGCGAAACGGCGGGCGCAGGCCGTCATCATCGATCACCTGATGCCGCCACTGACGCGCGCCGAGTCCTATGGCCCGTTGCAGGACCTGGAGCGGCAGGTCGATGAATATTACGAGGCGCTGATGGTCGATGCGCGTCGTGCGAAGCTGCTTCGAGGCACGATCCTCGATACGATCGTCAAGCACCGTCTGCACGAAGAACTGAGTCTTTCGAAGCCGCGCGGACAGGACGAGGAAGACGAGTTGCTCACGCGCGTCGATGCCTGGTTATGCGAATTGAAGGAAGCGCAGATTCGCGATGGCCTGCACGTGTTCGGCCGTTCGCCTGCCGGGCGCGAGCGACGCGACACGCTGCTCGCGCTGATGCGTTTACCGATCGGTGATGGAAAAGGCCGCAATGCCGGGCTGATCGATGCACTTGCGAAAGACCTGGGCATCGCCCAGCGATTCGATCCGCTGACGGCCGAAGGGTCCTCGCCGTGGACCGGGCCGCGCCCCGCGCTGCTGGCGCAGGTCAGCGATGCGCCGTGGCGGCATAACGGCGATACGCGCGAGCGCCTGGAATTGCTTGCGGCGAAGCTGCTTGACGATATGGGCGGCGATGCGTCTGATCTCGCGCTGAATCAACACGCGTTCACGCATGCGTCGGCGGTGCTGGAGCGCGCATTCGCAGATGTCCTGCCGCGCCTCGACGCCTGCGGCCATGAAGAGCTTCGTCACCTCACACGCGGCCTCGAAGGCCGCTTCGTTCCACCGGGGCCGAGCGGGTCGCCCTCGCGCGGCCGGCCAGACGTGCTGCCTACCGGACGCAATTTCTATTCGGTCGATACACGCGCGATTCCGACGCAGGCAGCATGGGTACTCGGCGTGAAATCGGCCGGACACCTGATCGAACGCCATTTGCAGGAGCACGGCGATTATCCGCGCGCGATCGGCTTGTCGGTGTGGGGCACGGCGACGATGCGAACCGGCGGCGACGACATCGCGCAGGCGTTCGCGCTGCTCGGCGTGCGCCCGAAGTGGGCGCCGGGCAGCCACCGCGTGACGGACTTCGAGATCATGCCGTCGAGCGCGCTCGGCCGACCGCGTATTGACGTGATGCTGCGCGTGTCGGGATTCTTCCGCGATGCATTCGCAAACGTGATGCACATGTTCGACGCCGCGGTGCAGGCGGTGGCCGAACTCGACGACGAACCGGAGGATGTCAATCCGATCCGTGCGCGCGTGTTGCGCGAGCGGGATGCCTGGGTTGCTCGCGGGCTGGACGAGCAGGAAGCGCGCCGCCGGGCGGGTTGGCGGGTGTTCAGCTCGAAGCCGGGGGCTTACGGCACCGGGCTGCAACAGATGATCGACGAAGGTGACTGGCAGACCGACGCGGATCTGGCGCGCGCGTACCGCGAGTGGGGCAGCTATGCGTATGCGCAGACCAGCGCGGGAGAGCACGCGCCGGCGGCGTTCGCGACGCGGCTCGCAAGCGTCGATGTCGTGCTGCAGAATCAGGACAACCGCGAGCACGACGTTCTCGATTCGAACGATTATTACCAGTTCCAGGGGGGCATGGCCGCGGCCGTGCGGCATTTCTCCGGACAGCAGCCCGAGATCTACCACGCCGATCACAGCAACCCGGATGCACCCCGTGTGCGGCCCTTGAGCGAAGAGATCGCTCGCGTGATCCGATCGCGCGTAGTCAATCCGAAATGGCTCGACGGCATCAAACGGCACGGCTACAAGGGTGCTGCCGAAATTGCCGCGACGGTCGATTATCTGTTCGGTTACGACGCGACGGCGCGCGTGATTTCCGATCACCAGTACGCGCTCGTGACCGATGCCTGCGTCAACGATGACGACACGCGGGCATTCATGCAGCGGCACAATCCTCACGCGCTGCGCTCGGTGTGCGAGCGGCTGCTCGAAGCCATCGGGCGCGGCCTGTGGCAGGAGCCGGGCGACTACCGCGCAAAGATCGAAGCACACCTGCTGGCCGCCGAGCAGCAGATCGAGGAGAAGCTACAGTGAGTCAGACGCAGTCGATATCCGCGGTGATGCCGCAGCCGTTTCCGCTTACTGCCCTGATTGGGCAGGACGCGTTGCGCGAAGCACTGCTGCTGGTCGCGGTGGATCCGTCGATCGGTGGTGTACTGATCAGCGGGCCGCGAGGCACGGCGAAATCGACCGCGGCACGCTCGCTGGCGGAGTTGCTTCCCGACGGCCACTTCGTGACGCTGCCGTTGGGAGCGAGCGAAGACCGCCTGGTTGGCACGCTCGACCTCGACCTGGTGCTGCGAGGCGGTGCGCTGAAGTTTTCGCCAGGGCTGCTCGCGCGCGCCCATGACGGCGTGCTTTACGTCGATGAAGTGAACCTGCTGGCCGATGGGCTCGTCGATGTCGTGCTCGATGCGGCCGCGAGCGGCATCAACGTGGTCGAGCGCGATGGGGTCTCGCACAGTCATGCGGCGCGGTTCGTGCTGATCGGAACGATGAATCCGGAAGAAGGCGAGTTGCGTCCGCAGTTGCTGGATCGCTTCGGCTTGATGGTGCAGCTCGAAAACTGCTTCGATGCACCGCTCAGGCAGCAGATCGTCCGCACGCGCATGGCGTTCGATCTCGATCCCGAGGCGTTTCGCCAAACCTGGGCAACGGCACAGCAGCAGCTGGCGCAGCAGATTCGCGCGGCGCGCGCGGCGTTGTCGGGGCTGACGTTTGCCGACGAAGTGCACGAGACGGTTAGCGCACGCTGCATCGAAGCCCGCGTTGATGGACTGCGGGCCGATCTGGTGATGCTGCGCGCCGCGCGGGCGCTGGCGGCGCTGGAGGCTGCGCCGGTGGTGACCGGCGCTCATGTCGAGCGCGTTGCAGAACTGGTGCTGTGTCACCGCCGGCGCGAACCGTCGCCTGACATGCGTTCGGCGGATTCCGGTGGTCGGTCCGGTGGTCGGTCCGACGATCGGCGTGGGGATGGCCGCGAAGGCGGGCAGTCTGCCGGAACGGACGCCGCATCTGCGACGGAACCCCGCCGCGATGGCGACCCGGACTGGGGCTATCTGCCACCCGAACCGGCGGGCATCACGCGCGTCAAGGGCGTCATCCCGCTTTCAACAAAAAAACGCTGATCCATCGGAAGGGCGCCGCCGCTGATTCCAGCGGGTTCCGATGGATAGCTGGCACACCCGGCACGCGCAAGGCCGCGCCTCGCGCAGCGCCACGCGAGCCAGGCGCGCGCGGACAGCGCATTGCATGGCCAGCGACGCTCGCCCGCAAGGGGCGCTCGCCGCTGCGTGCGGATCATCTGCGCTTCGTGCGCCACGAGTCGGCGGATGGCACGCTGCATTGCTTCCTGCTCGACTGCTCGGCGTCGATGCTCGGTGGCGGGCGTCTCGCACGCGCCAAAGGTCTGCTCGTGGCGTGCTTCGATCATGCTGCGGCCGAGCGCGAAGAGGTCTCGCTGATTTCATTCGGTGGAGGGCGCGCCGATGTGCGGTTCGGGCCAGCCGTCCCGCGCTGGTGGAACGAGCGCTGGATACAGCCGCTGGGCGGCGGCGGCGGCACACCGTTTGCGCTCGGCGTTGCGACGGCCGCGGGTCTGCTGGCGCGTGCGAAGCGGCGTAAGCCATCACAGCAACGGGTGTTGTGGGTAGTGAGCGACGGACGCAGCCGGGAGCAGCCCGCCAGACCGCTGGCTGCGGATCGGGTGGTAGTGATCGACTGCGCCCGGGAAGCGGCGGGGCGAGGTGAGCAACTCGCCCGCGCATGGGGTGCGGACTACCTGCTGCCGGAGGAGCTGGTGGTCATTTCATGAGTGTGCGCCAGTGAATCCTCACGCTTCATACCATCGCGGCGTGTAAATCCATTCCCCGTTTGCTCCGCCCGCAACGCCGCGTGTCGTGGACGAACCGACGATGACCATCGTCCGCATGTCCACCTGTGCGGATTGCAGCGCGCCAAGCGTCGTCGTGATCAGCGCTTCGCCGGGACGGCCAATGTCCCGGCCGAGCACGACGCGGGTGGCGGGCGAGCGCTGTTCCCGCACGATCTCGAGGGCCCGGTCGAGCTGCCACGGTCTGGCTCGCGATATCGGGTTGTAGAGCGCCATCACGAGATCCGCTTCGGCCGCGTGGCGCAGGCGGCTTTCGATGATGCTCCACGGCTTCAAATTGTCGGACAGCGACAGCACGCAAAAGTCGTGTCCAAGCGGCGCGCCTGCCTTTGCCGCCGTGGCCATTGCGGCGGAGATGCCCGGCACGATGCGCAGATCGACGGTTTTCCAGCGCGCATCGCTGCTCGTGTCGAGGACTTCGAAGACGGCTGCGGCCATCGCGAACACGCCCGGGTCCCCCGACGACACCACGACAACCTGCCGGCCTTCGCAGGCCAGTTCAAACGCGTGGCGGGCGCGCAGCAGTTCTTCGCGGTTGTCGGTGCAGTGCAGGTGTTGCGCGTCGCGAAACGGGCCGGCCATCTTCACGTAGGTTTCATAGCCGAGGATGTCGGTCGCAGCATCCAGCGCCGCGCGCGCGTCGGGGGCCATGAGCCCTGCACTGCCGGGCCCAAGCCCGACGACGCTCAGACGCCCCCGGCGACGACCGATCTGCGAAGGAGTGACAGGCATTGGCGCGACCGCGAGCGTCACGCCGCTGGCATGAGCACGGATCTCGTATCGCGGGCTCGTCGAGTCCGCCAGCATTTGTGCAACGTTCGGACCGCCATCGGCGAATCGCAGAGGAATACAGAGCGATGATGCTGCCGCTTCCAGCGACGGGTCTACCATCCGTGAAGCAGGCGCCAGCAGGACCGCGAGCGCATCGGGCGCAAGCCCGTGCGCCGACATGGCTGCGGCAATGGCTGCCGCGCTGCCCGCTTGCGCGTCTGCGGCCGCTTCCGTTTCCGGCACGCAAGCCACCACGCTGCGCGGATGGATGACGAGTTCGCCGCGCCTGCTTTCTGTCGCGCGTGGCGTGACCCGGATGGTGAGCGGGGCGCGCTCGTCCTTGGGGATCGGCGCGTCGTCCAGCCACGGCGCAACCCCCTCGATACGCACGCATTCGCCAGCAAGCAGATCGGACACGAAATGCTTGCCCTGATCGAGATCGGCGAGCACATAGCCATCCGGCGGATTGAGCAGACAGGTGCCGAATCGCAATTCGCCGCTCGTCGTGATGGCAGGTGCGACGTCCAGCGCCTGCGCGATCTTGCGGGCCAGCGTGTTGACACCCGCCAGTCCGCCGAGCAGGGGTACGACCGCACTGCCGTCCTCGGCCACGGCCAGCACAGGCGGCTCGGTGCCCTTGTTGTCGAGCATCGGCGCGAGGCAGCGGATGACGATGCCGGCCGCACAGAGCGCGATGATCGGCACGCCTTGTGCGTAGAGCGTCTGTAGATGTGCGCCGAGTTGGGGGAAGGCGACATCGGCTTCGCCTTCGACTCGCGGCAGCAGCCCGTGGATCGACGCGCCGGGGCACGCCTCCTTGATGCGTCGTGCCACAGGCAATGCGCTGCGCCCGAGCACGACGAGCACGGGCGGCGTGGTGTTCATCCCTGCCATTTCTGCCCCGGCACAACGAGTAGCGAGAAGTACGGCGAAGCCATCGGGTCGACAAGTGCCAGCGGCACGATACGCTGGTTCGGCATCGTGGCGCGTTCGACGTACAGCGCGCGGCTCGCGAGCCCCAGTTCATCGAGCACGCCGCGGACTTTGGCGAAGTTGCGGCCGAGCTTCATGATCACGGCGGCGTCGGTTTGCGCGAGCTTGCTGCGCAGTTCGTCCTCGGACATGACGCCCGAGAGGATGGCGAGGCTCTGGTTGCGATAGACGAGCGGCGTGCCGAGCACCGCGGTTCCGCCCAGCATCGAGCAGACGCCCGGCACGACTTCGACGCGAAACTTGCCGGCCAGCCGGTCGTGCAGGTACATATAAGAGCCGTAGAAGAACGGATCGCCTTCGCATACGACGGCTACGTCGCGGCCCGCATCCAGGTGCTCGCCGATCACGGCTGCCGCCGTATCGTAGAAGTCGGCGATGATCGTCTCGTACGACAACGGCGGCTCGAGTGCCTCGGTTGTGACCGGGTAGACGAGCGGCAGCCGGATTTGCACGCCGTCGAGGTGCGATTCGACGATGCTGAACGCGTTGCCTTTCTTGCCCTTGGCCACGAAGTAGGCGACGACCGGCGCCGCCTTGAGCAGACGGAGTGCCTTGAGCGTCAGCAGTTCCGGATCGCCGGGCCCGACGCCGATGCCAAAGAGTTGCCCACGGTGATTCATCATTCGATTTCCGATGCCAGTGCGTTGACGGCGGCGGCGGCCATGGCGCTGCCGCCGCGCCGGCCTTCGACGATCACGTAGGGGACGCCGCGGCTGTCGGCGGCGAGCGCGGCCTTCGATTCCGCCGCACCGACGAATCCCACGGGAAATCCGAGGATCAGTGCAGGGCGCGGTGCGCCGGCGTCGAGCATGTCGAGCAGGTGGAACAGCGCGGTGGGTGCGTTGCCGATTGCGACGACGCTGCCTTCGAGCTTTGAGCGCCAGAGCTCGAGCGCCGCCGCCGAGCGCGTGTTGCCGATCGTGCGCGCGAGTTCCGGCACGGCCGGGTCGCCGAGCGTGCACAACACCTCATTGGAAGCGGGCAGACGCGCGCGCGTGACGCCTTGCGCAACCATGCGTGCATCGCAGAGGATCGGCGCGCCGCCGGCAAGCGCGTCGCGGCCGGCTGCGCCCGCGCCATCGGAGAAACGCAATGCATCGACGATATCGACCATCCCGCACGCGTGAATCACGCGAACGGCGAGTTTTTCGAGGTCGGGCGGGATGCGGGACAGGTCGGTTTCGGCGCGTATCGTGGCGAACGACTGGCGGTAGATGGTTTGTCCGTCGCGAACGTAGTCAGTCATCAAGTGTGCTCCGGGCGGCAGCGCCTAGCAGTCGGGCTGCCGCTTCGATGGTCAGATTTGTGCCGATGCGCACGCCAAAGCGTCCGGCGGCATCGGACGTGGCCAGGGGCACGCAGGCCGGCGACGGCTCCTGGCGATAGAGGTCGTAACGACCCGGTTCGACGGCCAGCAGCGTGTACGGCGCACAGTGCGCCGCCGCACACGAACGCGGGCAGCCGCTCAGATGGGCTGCGACGCCATCGGGCAGCCGTTGCGCGAGATCGAGCGCGTCGCGCTTGGTATCGGCGAGCCCTTTCGCGCAGCCTGTCGAGCCGGCGCATGCGATGAGCCGCGCGAGCGGCGCCCGAGCATCGAGCAGGAATCCGGGCGACGCGAGGCGCTGTTTGGCATCCTCGATAGCCGGGGCTGGCACATCGGGTATCAGCACGCTTTGCCATGGCGTCAACCTGAACGTGCCGTTGCCGTGGTCCTGGGCAAGCCGCGAGAGTGCGCGCAGACCCTGCGTATCGATACGGCCCAGCGGCGGCTGGCCGCCGACATGCGACAGGCGGGCATCGCGTTGCCGCCAGGCGCCGAATCGGCGGCCAGGGTTGGCGGGGGCGCGACGCCATGCGCAAACCGTGGAATCGCATCGCAGTTCGATGGCAGCGCGGGCGGCGGCGCGTGTCACGAGATCTGCGCCAGACAGCCGGCGGAGAAGGTCGCGCATGCGGTTTTCGTCGGGCGCGGCGACGTCGAGAAACGTGTGCAGCAGCGCCATGATCATGGTGGGGAGATCGCGCGCGCGAACCGCGGCCAGTGCGGGGTTTGCCGCACTGTCTTGCCACGCAGGCGGCTGCCCCGCAAGACCGATGGCGAACCACGGGTTGTCATCGGCTTTCGCTTCCATTGCAGCGAACCAGAGATCATGGGGATGATCGAGCGCGGCGAGACGCTCGCCGCCGTCGAGCAGCACGCAAAATTTGGGGGACAGCGCAGCAAGACGTGGCTCGCTTTGCAGCAGGAGAAGGATCTCCCGGGCGAGCGGTTGCGTGTCGCACAAGGCGTGTTCGTCGATGCCGGCGCTTGGGCTCAGCAGCAGATTGCGCACGTCGTCGGCTGCCGTTGCCTGCGATGCGGCCTGCGATGCGGCCTGCAATGGGGGCAAGGTCAGCGCGCACGGAACATGCGGCCCGAGGCCCGCATCGCGCAGTCGCCGGCTCAGTTCGGCTTCGTGACCCGATTTCACGCCGCGCAATTGCAGATTGGCGCGATTCGTCAGCTCGACGATTCCCGATGCATGCGCCCCGGCTGCATCGGCGATGGCGAGCGCCTGCGCCGCGTGCAGCACGCCGCCGGGCAGCTTGACGCGACACAGCCCGCCGTCGCGCGCAGCGACGATGCGCGACAACGCAGGGCAGGCCGATGGCCGTAACGAAGGCTGTGAAACGTGGCTCAAGGTTCAACGAAGTTGGCGTCGTACGACTGCCACGTTGTCTCGACAGGGAGAGAACGCGCACCGGTACACCCCGCCCGGTGATGGCTTGCACGATCGATGGGCCGGCAGGTCTCCTGGCTCGCAGGTCGTCGTCCACACCGGCCTTCCCGGTTCTCCAGTGGCACCCTGGGGGTGTGGACTCGCTGCTTACAGTTGCGGGGGCAGCCACAGCTTCAACTGTGTTCCCTTGAAGCCCCGAAGGGCACCGGCAAAGCGGGTATTATGCCTTTTTTCAGGAAGGCCTCGAAGCGCACAGGCGGTTGGCCAGTCACGGGTAGCGGATGACGAACGGGAGTGTGATGGGTTGCTGGCTGACGATTGTGGGTATCGGCGAGGACGGTTTCGCGGGGTTGGGGCGTGCGGCCCGGCGAGCGTTGCTGGATGCCGGCGTTGTCATCGGCGGTGAACGGCATCTGGCCATGCTGCCCGCGCGGATTCGCGCGCGTCGGCAAGCGTGGCCGAAACCGTTCGATATCGGCAGCATCGAGTCGCATCGCGGTACGCCGGTCTGCGTGCTGGCAAGCGGCGATCCGATGATGTTCGGCGTGGGGGCCACGCTCGCGCGTGTGATCCCGCCTGATCAGATGCGCGTGATTTCCGGCCCGTCTTCGTTATCGCTCGCGGCGGCGCGCCTTGGCTGGCCGTTGCAGGATGTCGAGACGGTGTCTCTTGTGAACCGGCCCATCGCTGTGCTGAACGCGCATTTGCGTGAGGGCGCACGCGTGCTGGTGCTGAGCCGGGACGGCGCAACGCCGTCTGCGATCGCCGGACTGCTGAACGAACGCGGATTCGGCGCGACCGAGATGGCGGTCTTCGAAAATCTCGCTGGACCGCGCGAGAAGCGCCTGCATTTGCGCGCAGACGCCTGGCAGGACACGTCGATCGGTGCGCTGAACATCGTGGCGCTAACCTGTCACGCTTGCCATACGCCTGGGGGGCCCGTTGGGCACGGGGGCCGGTCGTTGCCGCTGACGCATGGTCTGCCGGACGATGCTTTCCGGCACGACGGCCAGTTGACCAAGCGCGATGTGCGCGCGATCACGCTTGCGCGGCTTGCTCCGCTTCCTGGTGCGTTGCTGTGGGATGTTGGGGCAGGGTGCGGCTCGATCGGCATCGAATGGATGCGCGCGCATCCGGCGTGCCGTGCCGTCGCGATCGAGTCGGATGCGCGCAGGCAGGCTTTCATTTCGCACAACCGCGACGCGCTCGGTGTGCCGGATCTGCAACTGGTGGCGGGCCGGGCGCCCGATGCGCTGGCAGGACTGCCTGCTCCAGATGCGGTGTTCATCGGCGGTGGCGTGACCGTGCCGGGAGTGATCGATGCGTGCTGGGCGGCGCTGCGCGATGGCGGCCGGCTGGTGGCCAATGCGGTCACGCTTCAGGGCGAGGCGGTGCTGATCGACTGGCGTAACCGCCATGGCGGCACCCTGACGCGCATTGCGTTGAGCGAGGCCCAGCCGCTCGGCGGTTTCGATACGTGGCGTGCCACCTTGCCGATTACGTTGCTGGACGTGACGAAATCCGCCACGACCCGGGCCGGGGCGGAGGCACAGCCGTGACGATGCGCGACGAAACGCCGGAAGCGCCGCGTCCGCTGCGCAGCGGCTATACGACGGGCAGTTGCGCGACGGCTACGTCGCTGGCGGCTGCGCGTCTGTTGCTGGGCGGCCTTTGCACCGATGTCGCCCGAATCGTCCTGCCGAAAGGCCAGCATGTGCCGATGCCGCTCGCGTTCTGCCGCTTCATCAATGGGCGCGATGCGGCGGATGGGGCGGAAGCCGGAACGGTCAAGGATGCCGGCGACGATCCCGATGTCACGCATGGCGCGGTCGTGTTCGCCCGAGTGCAATTGAGCACGGAGCCGGGGGTGCGGTTTCATGCCGGCCCCGGCGTGGGCACCGTCACGCGCGCCGGTTTGACCTTGCCGGTCGGTGAGCCGGCCATCAATCCGGTGCCGCGCCGGATGATGTGCGAGCACCTTGCAGAACTCGCGGCGGAGTATGGATACGCGGGCGGCTTCGAGGTCACGATTGGCGTCGAGGGCGGTGAGGCGCTGGCGCTCAAGACGATGAATCCGCGGCTCGGCATCATCGGCGGGTTGTCGATCCTCGGTACGACCGGCATCGTGCGGCCGTTTTCGTGCTCGGCCTATATCGCGTCGATCCATCAGGGCATCGACGTTGCAAGGGCCAATGGCTACCAGCATATTGCCGCCTGCACCGGCAACGCGAGCGAGGACGCCATGCGCGCGCACTATGGCCTGCCCGACATCGCGCTGATCGAGATGGGGGATTTCGTCGGTGCCGTGCTCAAGCACCTGCGCCGCGCGCCGGTCGAGAAGCTGAGCCTGTGCGGCGGTTTCGGCAAGCTGAGCAAGCTGGCGGCGGGTCATCTCGACCTGCATAGCCGCAGCTCGAGCATCGACTTGCCGCTGCTCGCGCAATGGGCGGCGGAATCGGGCGCCGATGAGACCTTGCAGAACGATATCCGCGCGGCCAACACGAGCCAGCAGGCACTTGTGATGGCGACCCGGCGCGGCATTGCGCTCGGCGATGTCGTGTGCCGGCATGCTCTGCGCGTCGCACAGGGGGTCGTGCCGCCCGACGTTAGCGTCGAAGTGTTTGCTATCGACCGCGTGGGGAATTTCGTCGGAGTCGCGCAATGACCCGGGTTCTGCTGCTGGGCGGCACCGGTGATGCGCTGAAGATCGCACGGCGCCTCGGGCCAGGCGACGTCTACAGCCTGGCCGGATTAGGCCGGGTGCCGCAGGATCTCGCGTGCAAGGTTCGCGTCGGCGGCTTTGGCGGAGTCGAAGGGCTGGCCCGGTATGTCGACGTTCAGCGTATCGGCCTGATCGTCGATGCCACGCATCCGTACGCGGCGCGTATCAGCGCGAATGGGGCGAGTGCGGGCCGGCTTGCGGGTGTGCCGTGCTGGGCACTGCGTCGTCCGGCCTGGCAGCCGCAATCCGGCGATGACTGGCGTTTCGTGAACGGATGGGGCGAGCTGTGCAGAGCGCTTGCCGGATTTTCGCGCCCGCTGTTCACGCTGGGACGGGAGCCGCTGTTGCATCTCGACGAGATCCCCGCGCATCAACACTGGACGATTCGCTGCCTCGACGATCACCCTGGAAACGCTCGGGCGCGGGTGATCGGCGTGCGCGGTCCGTTCACGCATGAGGGCGAGCGGGCGTTGTTCGATGCCAGCGGATTCGATGTCGTGGTCAGCAAAAACAGCGGCGGTGCAGCGACCGAGGCGAAACTGGAGGTGGCACGCGAGCGCGGACTGCCGGTCGTGATGCTGGCGCGCCCGCATTTGCCCGAGGTCGATCGCGCGTTCGACACGATCGAAGTCCTGCTTGCCGAAATAGAGACGTTGCGGACCGTCGCAACTGTCCGTACCATCCGCCCCGGCTTATGACGGAGTGAGGCATGACGGTTTACTTTATCGGCGCAGGACCCGGCGATCCTGAACTTGTCACGGTCAAGGGCCAGCGCCTGATCCGTAGCTGTCCGGTGATCCTCTATGCGGGCTCGCTGGTTCCTGACGCGGTGCTGGACGGCCATCGAGCCGGGCTGGTCGTAAACACCGCCGATCTCAATCTCGATGCGATCGTTCAGTTGCTCGCCGACGCGCACGCGAAAGGGCAAGACGTCGCGCGCGTGCATTCCGGCGACCCATCGCTTTATGGCGCTATCGGCGAGCAGATGCGCCGTATCCGGGCGCTGGGCATCCCGTATGAGATCGTTCCGGGGGTCACTGCAACGGCGGCCTGCGCGGCGACGCTCGGCTGCGAACTGACGCTGCCGGGCGTATCGCAGACGCTGATTCTGACCCGCTACGCCACGAAGACCGCGATGCCCGAGGGCGAGGGTCTGGCCGATCTGGCCCGGCATGGGTCGACCATGGCGATCCATCTGGGTGTCCGGCACATCGCGAAGATTGTCACGGAATTGCTGCCGCACTATGGCAGTGATTGCCCGATTGCAGTTGTTTACCGCGCGAGTTGGCCGGACGAGGAACGGGTGACGGGAACCCTGGCCGATATCGTCGGCAAGGTGCAGCAGACCGACATCGCGCGGACTGCCCTGATTCTGGTCGGGCGTGTGCTGGCCGCCGAAGGATTTGCCGATTCATCGTTGTACGCGCCGGGCTGATTGGTACGCGGTCGTTCCTTCTTTTAATTCGTGAATGACTGGTTAGGACTTCGATTTTTTTTCGCCGTGAGAGCGGGGCCGCCACGCGATAGCGCATGCAGCACTGGAGTGACTGATGAAGAGACTGTTGATTATTGGTATCGGCGCTGGCGACCCGGAGTATGTGACCATCCAGGCCGTCAATGCCCTCAATGCAGTCGACGTGTTTTTCCTGCTGGATAAGGGAAAATCCAGGGAAAAGCTCATTTCCGTGCGCAAGGAAATCATCGAGCGGTATGTGAAGCAGCGTAGCTACCGTATCGCCGAGGCCGCAATTCCGGAACGCAGGCGAGAAGATGGCAACTATGTATCGTCGGTCGAGGAACTGAACCGTGACAAGCAGCGGGTTTATGAAAAGCTGATATCGGAGGAACTCGCCGACGGCGAGTGTGGCGCTTTTCTGGTCTGGGGCGACCCTTCGCTTTATGACAGCACGATGCGGATCCTCGGCGCCATATCGCGCACCGGCCGACACGATTTCGAATACGAGGTGATCCCCGGTATAAGCAGCGTGCAGGCGCTCGCGGCGAAGCACAGGGTTCCGCTGAATGCGATAGGGCAATCGGTTCAGATAACGAACGGCCGGAGCCTCGCAGGCGGGTTTCCGGAGAATGTCGACAGCGTCGTAGTCATGCTCGATTCGCAGCATGCCTTCCGGCTTCTCGCGGATGAAGATATCGATATTTACTGGGGAGCGTATGTTGGAACGCCCGACGAGATGCTCGTTGCGGGAAAACTTGGCGAGGTAGCTGACGATATTGAACGACTGCGTGCTGACGCTCGACAGCAACACGGCTGGATCATGGATACCTACGTGCTAAAGCGGCGTTGTTACGTTGATAAAACGGAGTCGCAGGATAGCGCGGCGTGAGTTTGACGGGTGTCGCTGGCGGCAGCGCAACGGGGGGCGGCATGCCGACGCCATGTATGCCGATCTCGCGCGTCGTTATGGGGAACCGGGCCGTCATTAACCGCATATCGCCACAGTGACCAATCACCTATGGGGCCGGCCTGAGCGCCCACAATGGACCTGACCCGTTCGTCTCCGATTGTGGTCTTGGCACTGAGTTGCACGGTAGCTATCAAGCATTCCCTTCCTCTGTTGCCGAAGTACGACATCAATGTGCCAACCGAGCCATTCTGGAACGGCTGTTCTGGCGTATCCGGCGCCCTCTACAAAGGTTCAGCAGCTTCGGTGATGGCGGTGCGCGCCGCCACCGGAATACCGTTGCGGATCCCGGTTGAATTGATCAAGTGTTTTGTAGGCCGAACTTCCGCTAAATGCTTATCCTTTTGAGCTACGTCAAATGACACTGGCGCCTCGGCTTGCAGCATCGAGAGCATGGCGGTGGCAATCGTGCATCGACCGAGGAGTGACCCGGGCAGCGTGGCGCGATCCGCGGGATGCGCGCGTCCGGATTGGTGTGGGAGTCGGCGTTTGCGAGACAGGGGTGGATACGACATGCGAAACATAGGGTTGATCCTGGCCGCGCTAGTGGTGTTGTCCCTTGCTGGGTGTGGCTATAACCGGATACAGGCTGAGGATGAACAGATCAAGGCGAGTTGGTCAGAAGTCGTCAACCAGTACCAGCGTCGTGCGGACCTCGTGCCCAACCTCGTTAACACCGTGAAAGGGTACGCCCAGCAGGAGCGGGATGTCCTCACTCAGGTCACAGAGGCACGCGCTCGGGTGGGCGCGATTCAAGTGACTCCTGAGGTGCTCGACAACCCGGAGGCGTTTGCGAAGTTTCAAGCCGCGCAGGCGCAACTGACCACTTCGCTTTCGCGTCTTCTGGTTGTCTCCGAGAATTACCCGCAGCTGAAGTCTGACGCCAACTTCCGGGATCTGCAGGCTCAACTGGAGGGTACTGAAAACCGGATTGCCGTTGCTCGGAACCGATACATCAAGGCTGTCCAGGAATACAACACGACCGTACGCTCGTTTCCGGCTGACCTCACGGCCATGGCGTTCGGGTACAAGGAAAAGCCGAATTTTTCCGTCGCCAACGAAGCGGAAATCGGCACGCCTCCACGCGTCGATTTCGGCACCCAGTCCGGTGGAGCAAGACCGGCCGCCGCGGGAGCCGCCAAATGAATGTGCTGGCGAAAGTCTCGTTCGCGCTGATTGCCGTGCTTGCGCTATGCATGGCGTTGGGCGCAAGTGCAGAGGTTCCCGTACCGCCCTTGACGGCGCGTGTGACGGACCAGACCGGCACGCTCACGCCTGAGCAGGTGAGCGAACTTGAGCAGACGCTGCAGGCATTCGAGAAGAGAAAGGGCACCCAGATCGCCGTGCTGATCGTTCCGACGACCGGAGCCGAGACGATAGAGCAGTACTCGCTGCGAGTCGTCGAGCAGTGGAAGCTCGGACGCAGGCAGGTAGACGACGGGGCGCTTCTCATCGTCGCGAAGGACGACCGGAAACTACGCATCGAGGTCGGCTACGGCCTTGAGGGGGCACTCAACGACGCCATCAGCAACCGGATCATTCGTGAAATCATCGCGCCGCGATTTCGGGAGGGCGACTTCTATGGCGGTATTGCCGCGGGCGCCGATCAGATGATCCGGGTGGCAGACGGCGAGCCGTTGCCTCCTCCGCAGCCCAGCACACGCTCGGGTTCGCCGGATCTCTGGAAGCTTGCGCCCGTGATCTTCATGCTCGCAGTCGTATTCGGTGGTGTTTTGCGTTCCGCATTTGGAAGATTGCCCGGCGCGGTCGTAGCCGGAGGCGGTGCTGCCCTCGTTGCGTGGCTTCTGGCTGCCGGAATTCTGGCAGCGGTGGCGGCAGGCGTGATCGCCTTCCTCTTTACGTTGACGGGTGCGGGCATGGGCGCTTACGTGGGAACTTACGGCATCGGACGCCGAGGCGGTAGGTTCGGCGGAGGCGGGCGCGGCGGATTTGGTGGGGGTGGTGGAGGCTTCGGTGGTGGCGGCGCATCAGGCAGGTGGTAAGCATGGAAATTATGCGAATTGTCAGGCACTTGCTGACAACCCATTGGAGGGTCCGGCGTGCATTCCCGCGCGCCACGCTGACGGCGATCGGGCAGGCCATCAAGGTCTGCGATGCCGGACACGTTGGCGAAGTCTGTTTCGCGGTCGAAGGTGCGCTCCACAGTGGGCATCTTTTTCGCAGGCAATCGGCACGGGATCGTGCTATCGAGGTGTTCTCGCAGCTGCGGATATGGGATACGGAGCACAACAACGGCGTGTTGATTTACGTGCTGCTCGCGGACCGTGCTGTCGAAATCGTCGCGGATCGAGGCGTCCACGCGAAGGTTGTTCCACAAGAGTGGCAGGCTATTTGCCACGTGATGGAAGCTGCGTTTCGTCGTGGTGCGTATTGCGACGGCGCGGTGAAGGGAATTGAGGCGGTGGCCGCGCACCTGAAAAAACACTACCCGGCGACCGGCCCCAACCGCGATGAACTCCCGGATGCGCCGGTGGTTCTGTGATCCGGTATCCGCCAACCATTGCCTGGAGGATTTGCATGAGTCGCGGCAGCCGCGCTGATCTAGCTGGACTTGCCGGAACCCGGCTTCGGCCAGTCGACGAATGCGAGCACCCAAAGTCCCAGCAGGTTCAAGAGCGGAACGAGCGCGAGAATCGCCCAGAACGGAGACAGGCCGATCCGCATCAGAATCCGCCCGATGGGGTAGAGCAGCACCACGGCCATGACCAGAAAGACGATCCAGTGTGCGGCTCCGTATCCGGCCATGCCGGTCCAGTGATACATCACGATTCACCTCCTTGGCTGTGATCGGTGCGTCTTCGTTGATAGGCGCCATCTCATTCGACGACCAGGCGCCCGCGAAACATGCCCATCGGACAGGCGAACACATATTCCCCGGGCTTGTCGGGCATCAATTCAACGGACACCAACTGCCCGGTCGGCAGGTCCGCGCTTTTGTGGAAATCGGCGAAGATGACCTTGTCCGAGCAGCCGGCGGTCTCTTCGCGGCGAAAAGTCAGCCGCACCGGCTTGCCATGTTGAACCACGATCGTATCCGGCGTGTACCCGCCCTTGACGAGGATCATCGCCTCCTGGTAACCGCTGCTCGTCTGCGCAGCCTGCATGCCTTGCGAGCGCTTCAACCAGAAAAACCAGACGATGAAGCTGACCAGAGCCAGCCCGAGAACCAGCACAATCCAGCGGTCGGGTGTCATGACGCGATTCTCCGTGGATTGAAAAACCGTAGGCGATTGGCATTCGTGACAACGGTCACGGAACTGAACGCCATCGCAGCGGCGGCGATGATGGGGGACAGCAGGATGCCCAGGAACGGGTAGAGCACACCCATCGCGACCGGCAGGCCAAGGCCGTTATAGCCGAATGCGCCCAGAAGATTCTGCCGCACGTTGCGCATGGTGGCGCGGCTGATCTCGATGGCCGTCACGACACCCGTCAGGCTTCCCTTGATCAGCGTGACGTCGCTCGCCTCGATTGCCACGTCTGTGCCGGTTCCGATCGCAAATCCGACGTCGGCCTGGGCGAGGGCCGGCGCATCGTTGATGCCGTCGCCCACCATGCCCACCTTCTTGCCTTCGAGTTGCAGCTTTCGCACTTCGTGTGCCTTGTCGTTCGGAAGCACTTCGGAAAGCACGCGTTCGATGCCGACCTGCCGCGCAATCGCTTCCGCGGTGCGCCTGTTGTCGCCGGTCAGCATGACCACCTCGATGCCAAGGCGGCGAAGCGCTTCGATTGCCGCCTTCGAATCCGGCTTGACTGTATCGGCTACCGCCACCAGCCCTGCCGCCTGTGCGTCGATCGCGACGTACATAGGCGTTTTCCCTTCAGTGGCAAGCCGCTCCCAGGCAGGTGAGAGCGCCTGAATGTCAATGCCACGATCCTGCATCAGCCTCGCATTGCCGAGAAGCACGTCATGATCGTCGATGCGGCCACCCACCCCGTGTCCCGGGATTGCGGTGAACCCTCCTGTCGCCGGAAGTGCAAGGGCCCGTGCCCGGGCGCCCTTGACGATCGCTTCGCCGAGCGGATGCTCCGAGCCTTGCTCGAGCGATGCGGCGAGGCGAAGCACTTCGTCCTCGTTGCGTGAACCCGCGACGACCACATCGGTCAGCGCCGGCTCGCCCCGCGTAATCGTTCCTGTCTTGTCCAGGACAACTGCGTCGAGTCGCTGCGCGCTTTGCAGCGCATCGCCCGAGCGGATCAGGATGCCGTTTTCGGCACCCTTGCCGATACCCACCGTCAGCGAGGTTGGGGTGGCGAGACCAAGTGCGCACGGGCACGCGATGATCAGCGTCGTCACAAAAACGATCGTCGCGTAGACCAAGCGAGGATCCGGGCCGACGATGTACCACACGACGAAGGCGAGAACCGCGAGAATCATCACGGCCGGCACGAAGTATCCCGACACCGCGTCAACGACCCGCTGGATCGGCGCCTTGGAGCCCTGTGCGTCGCGGACCATCCTGACAATATTGGCCAGCGCCGTATTCTTGCCGACCTTGGTCGCCCTGAAGCGGAAGCTGCCGGTTTTGTTAAGCGTCGCGCCGATGACCTCGTCGCCAACTCGCTTTTCCACTGGCATCGATTCACCCGTGATCATTGATTCGTCGATCGCGCTCGCGCCTTCCGTCACCGCGCCGTCAACCGGCACCTTCTCGCCAGGGCGCACGATGACCGTGTCGCCCACAAGCACTTCTTCCACGGGGAGGTCCACTTCTTTGCCGTTCCGCATCACCCGGGCGGTTTTGGCCTGCAGACCGATCAGCTTCCTGATCGCCCCGGAAGTTCGCCCCTTCGCCTTGAGTTCTAGCGCAAGACCCAGCACGACGAGCGCAACCACGACGTCGCTGACGTCCCAGAAAACCTCGGCAAGCGACATGTTCGGAAAGAGCCTTGGCCACGCAACGGCGACAATGGAGTAGAGAAACGCCGCAGTGATGCCGATCGCGATCAGGGTATGCATGTTGGCCGTGCGGTGCCTTAGCGCGTCCCACATCCCGGTGTAGAATTGCGAACCGGACCAGAATATGGCTGGCAGGCTGAGGACGCCCAGCAGCGCCCATACAAGGCGCCGGGTGTCGCTGCCTTCTGGTATCCAGCTGCGCAGTGCGGGAATCAGCTCCGGATAGCTCAGGCCCATGACCGGGATCGAGATCGCCGCGGCAACCCAGAACTTGCGCATCAGTGTGCGATATTCGTCCTGCTGGGCGGCTTCCTCGGGGCTGGACTGCACCAGCCCGGGCGATTTCTCCGGTTTGGGCTCCGCAACACGGTACCCGGCTGACCCGATCGCGCGCCGGATATCTGCCAGGGACGTCTTTTCAGGCAGATATTCCACATCGGCGGCGCCCGACCCGAGACTCGCCTGAGCTGCTATAACGCCGGACGTTGTCTTGAGTGCGAGTTCCACGCGGGTTATGCAGGAGCTGCAATGCATGTGCCGGATGGGCATACGCACTTTGGCCGTGCCGGCTGTATAGCCGGCGGAACGGATGGATTTCAGGAGATCTGCAACGCCGGCTCGCATAGGATCAAAATCGATACTCGCGAGGCGGCTGGCGAGATTGACATGTGCGTGGCGCACACCCGCGACCTCGCCCAGAGCCTTCTCGATTGCTGGCGGGCAGTGCGGACAGGCCATGCCGCCGATTGACAGTTCGATGTGTTCCAGGGCGTTGCCCATTGAAGATGCCGGTTCACGGGAATGGATTGCCGCGGTCGGCGTTACGGTTGCGAGTTCTTCGTTCATGTAATCCTCCACCATTCGTGCATTGCCGCTTTCGCGCTCGTTTAGCTCCGAAAGCGGGCGGACCCGTTCGAAGGCTTCACGCGGCGTGTCAAAATCCAGTTCCTGAACCTGACGCTGCTCGAAGTGCATGGAATACTGCGGCTGACGACAATCGGGGTTTCTTGTCGGATTGCCGATCTTCATCTCGTAGAACCCCGGTGCCAGCGTCTCGATCTGCGCAAGGCTCTTGAGCATTGCACGGTGTTCGAGACGCGCCACGCTGGCTGAAACGAAGATGCCCAGATGGCCCGCATGAGGGTTCGGGAAAAAAGATGATGAAGTAGACGATATGGCCTTCATGCATCGCCATGCCTGCACCGGAGTCGCGCTTGAAGCCGCCGATGCCAGGGCCGTGCCCGGCGTGTGGATCGACGGCGATGACGGGTGGCTTTGAGTCATCGAGGCACGCGTTGAAGCAGACATCGCCGGCACGCGTGATCCGAGGCACTGGCTCTTCGAGACACACCGGGGTGACATATGGATTCGAGAACTCGTTTTTACCCTAACAATTGTCGGATCGCAGTGATTGACATAGATCAAGCGGCGTAACGGCGGCAGAAAGCGCGATCGATTCCAATGGCACAGGCCGGTCAACGCTTATGGGGGGTGTGCCCGCAGTTGCTGGATCTATAAGTAATTTTGTTGTTCCCGAAATGATGGGGTAAGCGAGCGCAGCGAAGTTTCGCATTGGCGGCGTATCCCGGCCGTCGTTTTGTGTTGGCCGGGATATGACCAATAAAATTCCCAAGTTCGCAAACTCCCCGCCCGGAATGCGCGAGCGCGCGGAGCGTCTGGGCCGGGTATCCGTGGATGATGACCGAGTCAATTCCTGAACGGCAGTGAAGCACTAACGTGGTGGCAGACTGGGTCGATCCGTCGCGTCAGTCCGGGCTGATAAAAGCAGACAGGAGACAATAACGGTGAACGATTTCGCACGGAGATCGTGCCGAAGGTCGTGAATTTCATACTGGCCAACGATTTACGTGGAGCGAGCTGAAGCACCTTGTGCCGACCTTCGATCGGCGGGCATTAAAGACTGACGCCGATCAATTGATGATCGTCATGGTATCGCACCATTACGTGCATACCGTACTCATCTTCCACCTTGACATGTCCGACGCCGAATCCCTGCAGGTTCCCGCTGACCGACTGCGCTGTACCACTGACGCGCGTCTGTTCGAGTTCGCGACGACGGCCGAACTGGCTGACCCGGACGGCATTGTCGGGCAGCGGCGTGCCGTGGATGCCATCCGCTTTGCCACTGAAATGGCGCACGACGGTTATAACCTGTTCGTACTGGGGCCGGTTGGCGCGGGGAAATACACTGTCGTCGAGCAGTTCCTGAGTGGCCGGGCCGCTCAAGAGCCCGCTCCGGACGGCTTCTGCTACGTCAACAATTTTGCCGAGCCCCACAGGCCTCACGTACTGCGGCTTCCTCCCGGCCGGTCGTTCGGCCTCCAGCAGGATATGCGCCAGTTCGTTGACGAACTGAGGGTGGTTATTCCCGCAGCTTTCGAAAGTGAGGTGTACAGCGCACGCGCGGAGCAGATCGATACGGAGTTTTCGCAGCGACAGGAGAAAGCGTTCGTCGAACTGGGCAACGATGCGACCGGACAGCAGATTGCGCTCATTCGCACGCCCGTCGGTTTTTCGCTCGCGCCCACGCGGCGCGGCGAGGCGCTTACCGAAAAGGAATACGACGAACTACCCGCGAGTGAGCGCGCGGAGATCGATGCTCATTTGGTGCAACTGCGCGAGCGCCTCGAAAAGCTCCTGCGCCAGATACCGATGTGGCAGAAGGAGCATCGCGACCGGGTGCGCGCACTGAATCGTGAAACGATGACGCAAGCCGTTGCGAATCTGATGGATACGCTCATGCAGCGCTATTCGGATCTGCCACAGGTGCAGGCGTATCTGGAAGCCGTGCGGCTCGATGTGTTCGATAGCGTGGGTGATTTCCGCAGGCCGCCGGACCGCGAATCGCCCGCCGGCGACTCGGCGCTCGCGCGCTATCAGGTCAATGTGTTGCTGGACCACGATGCCCACGGTGGCGCGCCTGTCGTATTCGAGGACTTCCCGTCCTATCAAAACCTGATAGGGCGGGTCGAGCATCGCGCCATGCTCGGCACGCTGGTCACCGACTTCACGCTGATCAAGCCCGGCGACCTTCATCGCGCGAATGGCGGGTATCTCCTGCTCGACGTGGACAAGGTGCTGCGGCAGCCCTTCGCATGGGAGGGACTCAAGCGCGCGCTGCTCAAGCACGAGATTCGCATCGAGTCGCTTGCGGAGATGTACAGCATGGTGAGCACGGTGTCGCTCGAACCTGAACCCGTGCCGCTCGACGTGAAAGTGATCCTGTTCGGTGAACGCTGGCTGTATTACCTGCTCTACGAGCTTGATCCGGACTTCTGTGAGCTCTTCAAGGTACCTGCCGACTTCGAAGAGGACATGCAGCGTGACCCGGCGAATCAGTTGCTCTACGCCCGCCTCATTGCCGCAGTCGTGCGTCGTCAGGGGCTACTGCCGTTCGGATGCGATGCCGTACTGCGCGTGATTGAGGAGCAGGCTCGTCATGCTGGCGACGCAGACAAGCTCTCGCTCCATATGCGCACGCTTGTAGACCTGCTGCGCGAATCTGATTATGTTGCGCGTCAGCGCGGCGGCGATATCGTCGGCCGCGGAGACGTCGAGCGGGCGCTCGAAGCCCAGGTCGCGCGCTGTGACCGTGTGCGCATGCAACTGCTCGAGGAGACTTTGCGCGGCACGCTGCTAATCGATACGAGCGGCGCGAAAGTGGGGCAGGTCAACGGATTGTGGGTCGCCCAGATGGGGGGCTACACATTCGGTCAGCCCGCGCGCATTACCGCGCGCACACGGGCTGGCGAGGGCGAGGTGATCGACATTCAGCGAGAGGCGAAGCTGGCCGGCGCGGTTCATTCGAAGGCGGTGATGATCCTGTCGTCGTTCCTGACAGCGCGCTATTGCGGCAAGCGTCCGGTATCGCTCGCAGCGAGCCTCACGTTCGAGCAGACATACGGGACGGTTGAAGGCGACAGCGCATCCCTCGCGGAGCTATGCGCGCTGCTCTCGTCGCTCTCGGGTATTCCACTTCGACAATCGCTCGCGGTGACGGGCTCGGTGAATCAGCAAGGCGAGGTGCAGGCGATTGGCGGGGTCAACGAAAAGATCGAGGGTTTTTTCGATCTGTGCCGCGCGCGCGGGCTTTCGGGCGAGCAGGGCGTCGTCATCCCGCAGGCGAATGTCAGGCATCTCATGCTGCGCGAGGACGTGGTCGAGGCAGCAGCGGGCGGACGGTTTCAGGTCTATGCCGTCGGCAGCGTTGACGATGCGCTTGGCTTGCTGACCGGTTTGGCGGCCGGCAGCAGCGACGCTGAAGGGAATTTTCCTGACGGTACCGTCAATGCATGCGTGTGCGCGAAACTTGCAGCGTTCGCTGACGCACGTCGTGCGTTGCAGTCGCCGCATTTCATGACTGGCCGGCGCCGCTGGCATCCGGCGGCAAATACTCGCATCAACATTGCAGCGGCGCCTCGTCGTGCCGGCAGAAAGCGGCCGGATGGCGGCCCGGAATAAGCGAGTGTCAAGCTGAGCCGGCCTGCGCGCTCGCAGGCCGGCTCGCATCCCGGTTATCCGTCTTCCGCAGCTGAATGAATGGCAGAAGTCCCCGGTTTTCACTCCCGAAGCGCATCGTTCAGTACAGCAGAGAGGGCCTGCGAGCCGCCGCGAAGGCGTGCGTTTGTCGCTGCGCGATCTGGAGCGCTTGCACCGCATCGGTGTCGCGGACCAATGCCTCCCAGACCGCATCCGAGCCGATCAGGGCGCGAGTCGCGGCGACATCAAAGGTTTGCGGCCAGCCCCGGTGCAGCTGCGCAACCAGGGTGAGGCCAAGCACACCAGGCTCACGCGCAGCGTCCGCGCTTGCCACTCTCACACCGTGGCACAGCATGCCGCGCCATGTGGATTCGGTCGGCACGAATTCGATCGGCTCGAAGCGCGCACCCGCATTCGCCGCGTTCAACGCGGCAGCCAGCGCGACGCCGTCGAGCCAGGGTGCGCCGATCCACTCGAAGGGATGCGGCGTGCCGCGCCCGACGCTCACGTTCGCACCCTCGATCAGTGCCACGTCCGGATAGAGCGCGAGCGCCCGCGGCGTGCGCAGGTTGGGCGAGAGCGGCGTCCATGCGAGACCGGTGTCGGTGAAGGCCATTTCCCGATGGTATCCGCTCATCGGTATCACATGCAGGTCCGCGTTGATGTGCCGCTCGGCGTTGAAGTAGCGCGCAAGCTCACCAGGCGTCATGCCGGGCTGCAGCGGCAGCGCCGTGTAGCCGGTGAAGGACGTGCGTCCGGCGTCGAGCATCGGGCCGCCGAAGCGCGCCGCGCCCAACGGGTCGGGGCGGTCCAGCACGAAGACGGGGATGCGGCGCGAAGCGGCTGCTTCGAGCGTATAACCTAGCGTTGTTTCGTAGGTAAAGAAGCGCACACCCGCGTCCTGGAGATCAAATACGAGTGCGTCAAGCCCATCGAGCGCGTGCGCGGGAAAGCGCTGGCGGCTCCCGTAGAGGCTGATGACAGGGAGTCCCGTTGCTGCATCGGTCGTGTCGTCGAACGGTGCGTCGATGTCACCGCTCAGGCCGTGCTCGGGTGCGAACAGAACCCGCAGCGCGACGCCAGGCGCATGGGCGAGCACGTCGGCGCTGCGCCGGCCTTCGCCGTCGATGGCGCTCTGGTTCGTCACGAGGCCGATGCGCATTCCCGCGAGGGGCGTGAACGCTTGTGCGGCGAGGAGGTCGAGACCTGTCTTCACCGGCCCGTGAGCGCGCGGCATGACCTGCGCTGCCGCGAGCGTTGCTGCGGCCCATGGCAGACGCTGCGCGAGCTGCGCTTCGGATAGCGGCTGCGCGCCACTTGCCATCAGTGAACTGACCTGTGCGCGCAAGGGCTCGGCGTCGCCGTGCGGGCCCATCAATACGCGGTTGCTCAGCACGATCAGAAAGCGGCCCGTTGCGAAATCGATCCACAAGGCCGTGCCCGTATAGCCGGTGTGCTTCAACGCCCCGATCGGCTCAAGCCGGTCGCGATTCGCCACCAGTGGGGGCTGGATCTCCCAGCCGAGGCCGCGCCATGGGGGCGGCGATGCGGGCTGCGCGAGCAGGGCGATACTCGACGCGTGAAGGATTCGCACGCCGTCGAGCGTGCCGCCTTGCAGCACCATGCGCGCGTAGCGCGCGAGATCGCCGGCCGTCGAGAAAAGGCCGGCATGCCCCGCGACGCCGCCCATGCGAGCGGCGATCGGGTCGTGCACGTGTCCTCGCGCAAGGCCGCTTGTCGGCGCGATCCGCGCTGCAAGTGAGGCATCCGGTCTGAAGCCCGTGTCGACCATGCCGAGTGGCACGAAAATGTGGTCCCGGCACCAGGCGTCGAAGCGCTCGCCGCTGGCGAGCTCCACGAGCTTCGCGAGGACGATGAAGTTGACGTCGCTATAGGTCACGCGCGCGCCCGGCGCGCTGCGCGGAATAGCGTCGGCGGCTTTGCGCAGGACGTCGGCTGCATCGACGGCACGCGTGATCGACACCTCGGGCGGTAGCCCGGAAGTATGCGAGAGCAGTTCGCGCACCGTGATGTTGCCTTTGCCGTGCGCGCCGAAAGCGGGCCAGTAGCGGGTGACGGGTGTGTCGAGGTCGAGGCGGCCGGCTTCCACGAGTTGCAGCACGGCCGTCGTTGTCGCGATCACTTTCGTGAGGGAAGCGAGGTCGAAGACCGTGTCCATTGTCATGGGCTCGGGCTGCGCGCCCTGCGTTCGCGAGCCGGCCGCGTAGGCCCACGTGCTCGACTGGGCGTCACCCGCCACGACCACTGCACCGGGAATGCGCCCCGCAGCGATCTGTGCGGCGACGATCGCATCGAGCCCGGCCGGCGCTTGCGAACCCGGCACGGGCAGACCCGTGGATGGCCGCGGGGCGGGAGAAGCGGGCGCGCTCGCGACGTGCGCCAGTTGAGGGGGCCGCTCGGCGCAGCCCGCCAGGACGACGGCCAGCGCGGCCGCAAGCAGCCATGTCGCGCCATAAAAACCCTTGCGTCTCAATGGGGCAACTGGGCGGGATCGTAGTGATTGCGCGGATTCCATAGCATCCAGCCGTCGGCGCCGGCGGCATCGGCGGCGTCGACCTGTTCTCGGATCGCCTCGGCGCCGAACTCGCGATGATCAAACGCATAGTCTCGAAACGCCTGAAGCCAGGGCCTGAAGCGCACGCCCGGCAGGCCGGTGCGCGTCTTCGCCTGCGCCAGCGAGCGGCCCACGATCTGGCCGGGCTCCACCATCGGGCGATCGAAGCCGGGAAGTCCCCACGTGAAGCCTGACGGATAGAGCATGGGCGAAATATAGTCTAGCGGCGCGGCGAGCTGCTCGATCTGCTGGCCGATGGCAGTGTCGTCGAGATTCCAGCACACGTACCCGAAGATATCCGCGGCGACGAACACGTTATAGGGCACGAGGCGCGCGCGGGCAACGTTGAGAAATCCGACGATTGCGGCCGTCCGGTTCGCGCGTGTGTTCGGCTCGCTGAACTGCAGTCCCGGGGCATCGGGAAAGCGCACGTAATCGAACTGGATCTCGTCAAAGCCAAGGCGCGCGGCCTCTTGCGCAATATCGATGTTGTGTGCCCAGACCGCCTGCTGGAAAGGGTCGACCCATTGCAGCGACTCGCGGTCGCGCCACACCTCGCCTGTCGCGTCGCGCACCGCCCACTCGGGATGGGCGCTCGCAAGTGGATCGTCCTTGAAGACGACGATGCGCGCGATCAGGTAGAAGCCCTGCTCGTGGAGCGTGGCGACCAGCGCTGCGAAGTCGTCGATGTAGGGCGGCTGCACGCTCACATGGCGGATCGCGCCGATGGCGTCGCGCGCAGCGTTACGCCACGGCGTGATTCCGCGATCGCCCTTGGCGTCGATCACGAGCGCGTTGATGCGATTGCTCGTACTGAGCGCCACGGCGGCACTGCGCAAGGTGCGGCTCGTTACGCCGTAGACGGACAGGTAGACCGCCCTGGGTCGGAACGGCGCGAGCGCGATCGTCACCGGCGCGTTGCCGGCGACAGTCGTCCATGCGCGCAGATAGCCCGGCGCGCGCGCCGCCACGCTCGTGCCCGGCGCAGGTGCGGGAAAGGCGCCGCGCGTGTCCGCGCGCAGCGCGCGGCCGCCGATTGTCACGGTAGCTTCAGGTATGGGCGCATGCGTCTTCGCATCGATGACGACGCCTTGCATTCCGGCGGCTGCCTGGGCGCTGGCAACACCGCATGCGAGAGCGACGGCGAGGGCGGCGACCCACGAGATCGCATGCCGGACGGGAGTGCCTTGCAAGGTGGGCTTTGCGAAAGACGTCATGGCGGGGCTCAAGGTAATGTCCGGGCATCGAGAGGGGATGGGCGTTCGCCAAGCAACTGACCGAGGCATTCGGGCGTGCAGGTATCAACCATCAGAAAGCGCGGGATCGCCAGTGGTTGCGTCGAGCGCGTGACGTTGTGCGGTTCGATCGTGAAAGCAGCGCGGTAGCCGGCATGCTGCGCGAGTGCGACGAGATCATCGTTGTGGATGCCGAACGGCCAGGCGAGCATGTTGACGTGGCCGCCGAGCTGGCGCTCGAGCAACTCGCGGGAGTGCGTGAACTGTGTCAGCGCGAACTGCTCGAAAGCGGGTTCCGACAGGCGCCGTCGTTCCGTGTTGAAGTTCGGATGCCACCAGGTGTGCGACTGGACATCGAAGAGTCCGGTGTCGCGCAGCTCGCGCAACTGGGGCCATGTCATCGCATACGATGCGTTCGAGATGGCCGAGGGATAGATGAACAAGGTGACGGGAAAGCGCTCACGCAGAACAATCGGGCGCATTACTTCATAGACCGAGCGATGACCGTCGTCGATGGTGATCGCGATGGCTCTGGGCGGCAGCGTCGCCGACGGATCCTCGAGCCACGCGACGATATCGCGCAGCGGCACGATCTGGTAGCCGTGCGCGCGCAGCCAGGCGAGATGCGCTTCGAGCGTCGAGACGCGCACCGTCATCGAGTCCGTGGCTTCGTCAGCGAAGCGATGGTAGACGAGGATCGAAGCGTCAGGCACGGGTTGCGCCGCCTCTGCGGGCGCTATCAGCGGACGCCACGCCATCACCCCGGCGAGGAGCAGCGTCAACATGCCGATAAGCTTGCAAGGGAGAAAGCGCATCTTCTGGTCCGGTTCTTCTGCTCGCTGTGGTCTGCGGGTTGCTGTCGCCAGAACTCGCCGCGCTCTTTTGCGGTTGCGATGTCTATTCGAACGGGTCCGCCCCGTTCGCGCTTGACCTGAATCAAAGACACGGCGAAGGGGCAATTCAGTATGGATTTGCGCCGCAGCGGCGCGCAGCACGAGCATCCGCTTCGACGTTGACGAGGCATTCGCCGGCGCCGTCCGCGCATTCCAGATGACGCAGCGTGTCAGCAACGGGTCGATCCGATCACGGCGGACGTTCAGGAGGTGCAGAAACAAGGTCCCGTCGTCTGGCAGGTCGCCTCGATCTTCTCCCTGTCGACGCCTTCGTGCTGGCGATCAAGGATGCACATGCCGCGCGCGAACAGGCGGCGATCAGTTGAACCGTTCGTAGGAGCAAGGTATGCGCGAGCAGCGTTTCGATTACGTGCTGGTAGGCGGCGGCATTGCGAGCGTGACCGCTGCGCGCTCGCTGCGCCACGAAGAGCCGGGCGCGAGCATCGCGATCCTGTGCGCGGAGCCTGTTCTACCGTACCGGCGGCCGCCGCTCACGAAAGGTTTCCTCACGGGAAAGGTCGGCGCCGCGCGCGTCACAATCCACCCGGCAGACTTCTACGAGAAGCAGAACATCGCGCTGCTGCTGCACACCCGGGCTGCGGCGCTCGATTGTGCCGCGCACCGCGTGCAGCTCGAAGACGGCAGCGCGGTGGGCTACGGCAAGCTGCTGATCGCCACGGGCGCCCGCCCGCACATGCTGAGCGTTCCCGGCGCCGCGCTTGCGGGCGTCCACTGCCTGCACGATATCGGCGACGCCGTTGCGTTGCGAACCGATACGGCGGCCGCGCGCCGGGCGCTCGTGATCGGCGCGGGCTTCGTGGGTGTCGAGGCCGCCGCGGCGTTGCGCGAGCTGGGTCTCGAAGTGACGCTTGTCGAGCGCGGTGAGCAGGTGCTGCCGCAGTTGCATTCCGCCTTGCTCTCGGCGCATTTCAGGACGCTCTGCGCGGAGCACGGCGTCGAGGTGCTGACCGGGCTCACGGTCGAGCGTTTCACGGGGCATGGCACGCTGACGGGCGCGGTGCTCAGCGATGGCCGCTCGCTCGCATGCGAACTCGCCGTCGTCGCGACGGGCGTGGAGCCGAACTGCGCATGGCTTGCGGGCAGCGGCATCGGGCTGGCCGATGGCGTGCTCGTCGACGAGTGTCTGCAAACGTCGGACCCGGACATCTACGCCGCAGGCGATGTCGCGAACTTCCATGACCCTGTGCTGGGCGCGCGCCGCCGCGTCGAGCACTGGGACAACGCCGTGCGCCAGGGACGCCTCGCCGCCCGCAACATGCGCGGCGCGCGCATGCCGTACCGCGACGTCTCGATCTTTTATGGCGATGTCTTCGACGCGCCCTACAACTTTCTGGGCGATCCGTCCGATGCACTGGAGGTTGTCGAGCGCGGCGAGTTTGCGCAGCAGCCTTACTCGCTGCTGTTCATGAGGCACAACGTGCTGCGGGCGATGTTCTCATTCGGCGTGCCAGCCGATGAAACGGTCGCCGCGGAAGAGATGATCCGGCACCGGCGCAATCTCGCGAGCGGCAGTGCCGCGCTCGCGCAACCGGGCTCGCGCCTCGGCGCACTGCCTTCGCAGACCGTGCTCATCCTGCAGGGCGGCGGCGCGCTCGGCGCATTCGAGAGCGGAGCGATCGAGGCGCTGGAGTCGCATGGCGTTCGCCCCGACATCGTTTCGGCCGTGTCGATCGGCGCGTTCAACGGCGCGATTGTCGCGAGCCATCCCGGCCAGGCGGTTGCGGCGCTCAACGCCTTCTGGCGCGACCTGTCGATCGAGGGGCTCTCCGCGCCGCGGACCTGTGCGCAACTGCGGCAGACAGAGCTGGCCTGGCATCTCGCGCTCTTCGGCGTGCCGAACTTCATGCGCCCGCGCTGGTGGATGGGTGCACCGGGAACCGGCAGCTTCGCGCCGTGGTGGACGAGCTACTACGATACCGAACCCATGCTCGCGCTCCTGCGCCGCTACGTCGACTTCGACGCGCTGGCGGCAAGTCCCACGCGCCTGCTGCTCGGTGCCGTGGATGTCGCTAGCGGCGAGCGGCGCATTTTCGACAGCTACGTCGACCGGCTGACACCCGAGCATCTGCTCGCGAGCGGCAGCCTGCCGCCTGCGATGCCATGGACGACGGTGGAGGGCCGCGCGTACTGGGATGGCGGCGTTGTCAGCAACTCGCCGCTCGATCTCGTGATCGAGCGCTGCGGGCAAGTCGCGGGACGCGTATTCGTCGTCGATCTGTTTTCCGGGGCGCGGCCGTTGCCGTCGAATCTTTTCGAGGTGATGCTGCGCCGCGACGAGATCGTCTATGCGGACCGCGTGCGCAACGATCTGCGCTTCGAGGAGAACGCCAACGACTTCCGCGATCTTGTCGAGCGCATCACCGGCCAGCTCGACGCAGCGGCCGCCGCGCGCGTGCGGCAGTCGCCCGAGTACATCCGGCTGATGGGCAACCACGTGCCGGTGCAGATCCACCGTATTGCGCTCGATGGCACGTCCATGGGCGGCGTGTCGTTTGCGCGCGACTTCGATTTTTCCTCGGAGTCGATCGCGTCGCTGCAGGCGCTTGGCCGGGCAGCGGCGTTGGCGGTGCTCGACCTGGACGAAGCGAGATTGCGCGCGGGTCTTGCGGCCTCGGACTACGAAGACGAGGTGTGCAAATAGCGCACGCCGGCACGCACAGGCATGGGGGAGCGCGATGCAAT
The DNA here is from genome assembly GCF_051125215.1 of Paraburkholderia sp. A3BS-1L. Taxonomy (NCBI): domain Bacteria; kingdom Pseudomonadati; phylum Pseudomonadota; class Betaproteobacteria; order Burkholderiales; family Burkholderiaceae; genus Paraburkholderia; species Paraburkholderia sp. A3BS-1L. Next base: position 864,650 of record NZ_CP120443.1, read on the forward strand.
ATTTCGACGTGTGCAACGGCGACGCGGACGGCCTGTTCGCGCTGCATCAACTGCGCCTCGCGACGCCGCGCAACGCGGTGCTGATCACGGGGCCGAAGCGGGACAACGCACTGCTTGCGCGGGTCATCGCGAGCCCCGGCGACCATGTGACCGCCCTCGACCTCTCGTTCGACGTCAACCGCGCCGCCGTACTCGCGCTGCTCGCGCGCGGCGTCACGATTGACTATATCGACCATCACGTCGCGACCGGATTGCCGCGGCACCCGCTGCTGCATGCGGATATCGATACGGCTCCCGATGTCTGCACGAGCATGCTCGTGGACCGGCGGCTGGGAGGGCGCTATCGCGCATGGGCGGTCGCGGCGGCGTTCGGCGACAATCTGCCGGACGCGGCTCACCGGCTCGCACGGCTCGCGGGCATCGATTCCGACGACGAGGCGAGCCTGCGCGAACTCGGTGAGAACGTGAACTATGCGGGCTATGGAGACTCGACGGACGATCTGCTGATTGATCCTGCGGCGCTCTACGCGCTGCTCGAGCCATATGCGGACCCGCTCGATTTCGTCGGGGCTTGTCCGCTTCTCGCGACGCTCGGGCGAGCGCGGCGCGAGGACCTCGAACTCGCATGCTCGCAGCGCCCGGCGGCGACATCGGCGAGTACCGAGGTCTATATGCTGCCGGACGAGCGCTGGGCGCGCCGTGTGCGCGGCGCCTTCGCGAACCGGCTCGCACGGGAGGCGCCCGAACGCGCGCATGCGGTGCTCACGCCCACTGCCGGGGGCTTCTGGACCGCGAGCATACGCGCACCGCTCGCGGCGCCATTTGGTGCGGACCGTTTTTGCCGTCTTTTCGGCGGAGCGGGGCGGGCCGGCGCCGCAGGCATCGGACATCTGCCACGCGCGGCGTTCGATGCGTTCGTTGCCGCATTTCGTCAGGCATACGAAATGTCTGCATGAGTCGCGCGTGGCTCATGCTTCGCCTCTGGTGAATCATCCGCCAGGCTGGTAACGCCATATGATCCTGATCCTGACCTCACAGGTAACGCACCCACCCCTGGCGTCAATTCAAGCAGCCTCGTAGCCGGGCTCGAATGCCATCTATGACGGTTTGCATGCCTGCGCGAGATACGCGACGACGTCATTCAGGGTCACGAGCCTCGCGTAATCGGACTCGGGAATGTCCACCTGCAGTTTTTCGTGTAACTGCGTAAGGAAGTGCAGCCAGTCGATGGAATCGAGATCGACCTGATGACGAAGCGGACGATCGGCGCGCAGTGTCAGCTCCTCGATTTCGGGCGCGATGGACTTGAGCGTGGCCAGCACGACCACTCGAATATCGGATTCGCTCATGAATTCAGCTCCTCGGGTTGCTGCAAGGTCTCGCCCAGTTCGACCAGAAAGCGCGCACCGTAATGGCCGTCGGTGATGCGATGATCGGCCGAGAGGCTCGCCGTGACGGTGGGCATGACCTTCAGGCTGCCATTCTCGGCCCAGGGCCGCTCCGCGATGCGCCCGAGGCCGACGAGCGCGACCTGTGGCGGATAGATGATGCCGAACACTTCGCTGCTTCCCTGGTCGCCGAGGCTGGTCACCGTGATGGTGGACTCGGAGAGTTCGGAGCTTCGCAATGAGCCCGCACGGCACCGGCTCGTGAGATCAATCAACTCGCCCATTAACTGCGCGAGTGGTTTCGTGTCGGCGTCCAGCAGCGCGGGGGCGACGAGGCCGCCATGACGCAGCGAGATCGCTACGCCGACGTGGATGTGCGGCGCAGCGTGGAATTCGCCATCGCGATAGAAGCCGTTGAGATTCGGAAAGCGCCGCAAAGTGAGGGCGACGGCCTTGATCAGCGGCACAGCGGGCAACAGGCGGTCTTCGATCGAATGCTGCGCGTTTTGTGTGGTGAGCCAGGTCAGCATGCGGCCGAGCGGAATCGTCTCTGATACGTAGTAGTGGGGGATTTCCCGCTTGGCACGCTCCATCGCGGCGGCGATGGTGTGACGCATCGCGGCTAACCGGTCGCCCGCAGCGGCCTCTGGCGCCGCGCCGCCGGCCATGGCGGTGGTTCGCTCGACGTCTTCGAGCCGTACCGTGCCATCCGGGCCCGTGGCGGTCACGGTAGCGAGGTCTATGTGCAGTTGCTGCGCACGCTTGCGTGCAGCGGGCGATACCTTGCGGCGGGTGGCTGGCGTACCAGCGGGCGCACTGGCGGGCGGGCCAGGAGGCAGCATAACTTTTGGTCCCGGCGCGCCCGCCTCGTGCGGCGCTTTGCGTGCCGGGCGCGTGGCGGGGGGGGCTTCGCCTGGCGCCAGGAGTGTGGCAATGGTCGCACCGACCGGCACCTTTGCGCCAGCGTCGATCATCAGCTCGTCGATGGTGCCTTCCTGCCAGCTCTCGATATCGACCGCTGCCTTGCTCGTGTCGACGATCGCGACCACCTGGCCTTTTTTCACCGCGTCGCCGGGCTTGACCTTCCATTCGAGGAGCGTGCCCTCGTCCATGTCCGCACCCATGGAAGGCAGCTTGAACTCGATCATGTGTCGTGCTCCGTATTTGTCACGCGGATCCGGACAGCAGCCTGCGGGCGGCGTCGACGATTGTCCCGGCCTGGGGGAGGGCGGCTTCTTCCATGTGGCGCGCGTATGGAATCGGCACGTCTTCGGCGCACACGCGTGCAAGCGGTGCGTCAAGTTCGTAAAACGCCTGCTCGACGATGCGCGTTGCAATCTCCGAAGCCACGCTTGCACTGCGCCAGCATTCGTCGACGATGACGGCGCGCCGACATTTCGTCACCGACGCCACGATGGTTGCATCGTCGAGCGGCCGCAGTACGCGCAGGTCCACGACTTCGGCGCTCACGCCGTCCTGGGCCAGAAGGTCTGCCGCTTCGAGCGCCTTGTGCAGGCAACCCCCATAGGCAAAGATCGCCACGTCGCTGCCTGCACGCCGTACCTTCGCGCAGCGGATGTCGACACCCGTCACGTCGGGTAGTTCGTCCTCCATGTTGTAGAGTCCCGCATGCTCGAAGATCAGCACCGGATCGGGATCGGCAAGCGCCGCCGCGAGCATGTAGCGCGCATCTTCGATAGTGGCAGGCGCGAGCGCCTTGATGCCGGGAATGCCTGCGTACCAGCCCTCGAAGCTGTGCGAGTGCTGCGCCGCGACCTGGCGGCCGGCGCCGGTGGCCATGCGCACGACGAGCGGGACCGAGAACTGCCCGCCCGACATGTGATGATAGAGCGCGGCGGTGTTGACGATCTGGTCGAGCGCCAGCAGGCTGAAATTCACGGTCATGATTTCGACGATGGGACGCATGCCGCCGAGCGCGGCGCCAATGCCAGCGCCTGTGAATGCCAGTTCGGAGAGCGGCGTGTCACGAATACGTTCCGGACCGAATGTCTCGAGCAGTCCGGCCGAAACCGCATAGCTGCCGCCGTAGCGGCCCACGTCTTCGCCCATGAGAAAGACCCGGGCATCCTCGGTTAGCGCAGTACGCAATGCCTCGCGCAATGCTTCGCGGTAGCTGAGCCGGCGCGTCACGATGCGTCTCCCGTCTGCGTATAAAGATACTTGGTCAAATCCTCGACCGGCTCCCAGGCGCCCGCTTCGGCAAACGCGACGGCTCGCGCGACTTCGGCTTCGACCTCGGCGTCGAGAGTCAAGAATTCCGTTTCGCTGAGCTTGCCTTCGTCCTTGAGCCGTTCGGTGAACGTGTGGATCGGTCCGCGCGCTTTCCATTGCTCGACTTCGGCTTTCTCACGGTACAGTTCGGCGTCGTACATCGAGTGTGCGCGGAAGCGGTAGGTCTGCAGTTCGAGGAACAGCGGTTGCCGCTTGCTGCGCACGTACGCTGCCGCCTCCATCATCGCTTCGTGTACGGCCACGACGTCCATGCCGTCCGCGCGCCGGGTTTCGATGCGGTAAGAAGCGGCTTTCGCGCAAAGATCGGTTTGAGACTGGTGGCGCTCGAGCGCGGTGCCCATCGCATAGAGGTTGTTCTCGCAGCAAAAGAGCACCGGGAGTTGCCACAGCGCCGCGAGGTTCATCGATTCGTGAAACGCGCCTTCAGCCACCGCGCCGTCGCCGAAAAAGCATGCAGTGATACGTTGGGCATGCTGCATCGTGTCGGCGAGCGCCAGGCCCACCGCGAGCGGCAAGCCACCTCCAACAATGGCGTTGCCGCCGAAGAGGCGCGTGTCGCGGTCGAACAGGTGCATCGACCCGCCGCGGCCATGTGCGCAGCCTTCGCGCTTGCCGAACATCTCCGCCATCAGCACGCCCATATCCATGCCTCGCAGTAACGCGTGCGCATGTTCGCGGTACGTGGCGACGATATTGTCGTCGGCGTCGAGTGCGTGAATCGCACCGACGCCGGTCGCTTCTTCGCCGATGTAGAGATGCAAAAAGCCGCGAATCTTGCCCGCGCCGTAAAGCTCCGCGCACTTTTCCTCGAGCCGGCGCACGCGCAGCATGTCGCGCAGCAGGGCGAGCGAGCGCGCCTTGTCGTACGGGACCGGTCCGGAGGGCGGCGCAGGAGCGGGGTGGTCGATAGACGTCATGATCCGTACTCCAGCGTCGAGGTATCGCCTTCGGCGAGGCCGAGCTCGCGCGCTTTCAGCAGCCGGCGCATGATCTTGCCGCTACGCGTATGGGGCAGTTGCGAGACGAAGGCCAGTTCCTTCGGCGCGACAGCCGCGCCAAGACGCTTGCGCGCGTGGCCGAGCAGTTCCATTTTTAACGCTTCGTCCGCCTTGTAGCCCTGATTCAGTGCGACGAAGGCCTTGACCGTCTCGCCCACCACTGGGTCGGGCTTGCCGATGACACCTGCTTCCGCCACCGCCGGATGTTCCATCAGCGCGCTTTCAACCTCGAATGGCCCGATCAGGTGGCCGGCCGACTTGATCACGTCGTCGGCGCGGCCGACGAACCAGTAGTACCCGTCCGCGTCGCGCCGCGCGAGGTCGCCGGTCAAGTACCAGTCGCCCGCGAAGCTCTTGAGGTAGCGCGCTTCGTTGTTCAGGTAGCCGCGAAACATCGCCGGCCAACCGCGCTTGAGGGCAAGCTCGCCTTGGGTGTCCGGGGCCTCGACCACCCGCACACCTCCGTCTTCGAGGTGCTCGACGATCGCGGCATCGACGCCCGGCAAGGGTCGGCCCATTGAGCCTGGCTTGATATCGAAGGCTGGCGTGTTCGCGATCATGATGCCGCCTGTTTCGGTCTGCCACCAGTTGTCATGAATTGGCAGGCCCAGCACTTCCTTGCCCCAGCAGACGGCCTCGGGGTTGAGCGGCTCACCAACGCTTGCCACAAAGCGCAATTGCGGAAACGCGTATTTCCTCGCGATCGACGCGCCGGACCGCATTAACATGCGGACCGCGGTAGGGGCGGTGTACCAGACCGAAACGCGCTCGTCCTGCAGAATGCCGTACCAGCGTTCGGCGTCGAACTCCTCGCGGTCGACTACCGATGTGACGCCATGCAGCAATGGAGCGATAACGCCATACGACGTGCCTGTCACCCAGCCAGGGTCCGCAGTGCACCAGTAGACGTCGTCGGCGTGCAGGTCGAGTGCGTAGCGGCCGGTTACCCAGTGCGTGAGCGCGGCGCCATGCACGTGCAGCGCACCCTTCGGTATGCCCGTCGTGCCGCTCGTGAAATGCATCAGCGCGAGGTCATCGGCCGAGGTCGGCTCGCAGGCGCAACTGGCCGGCGCGTGCGCCATCAACGTCGTCAGATCGCGTGTTCCGGGGATAGCCGTTTGGCCGCCGTCTTCTGCGACCAGCAGCACGTGCTTCAGGCTCGGCATCTGGTCGAGACAGCGCGCGAGCTTGCGCTCGAAGAGCAGGTCGGTCGTCACGAGCACTGTGCCTGCACCCAGATTGACGCGTGTCACAATGGGCTCAGGCCCGAAGGCGGAGAAGAGCGGCGAGACGACGGTGCCGTTCTTGAGCGCGCCTAGCAGTGCCACATAGAGCGCAGGGATGCGGCCGCACAGGATGAACACGCGGTCGCCCTTGCCCACGCCAAGCTTGCGCAGGACGTTGCAAAAGCGGTTCGTCAGCGTCGCCAGCTCTGCATAGCTGACGTTCGTGGCGGGCGCGTTGCGGGCGAGAAAGCGCAATGCGGTCTTTGTGCTGTGCGGCCCGGCACAATGGCTATCCACTGCCTGCCAGGCGATATTGATGCCGCCCTCGGGCTCGGCGGTCAGTTCCCGTGCTGCCGCCGCCCACGAGAAGCGGCAGCGCTCTGCCTCGTAGTCGGCGAAATTCGGAGCAACACACAGGTCGGCTGCGGTCTTGCGGATGATCAGATGTGCGTCCATCTCTGCGATTCCCATCCTGATGCGGCTGCTCTCGATTTACATCGAATCGTTTGGGGACGCGTAGTCTCCCTACACGTGTGCGAGACCAGCGATTGCGTGTTTGGCTTTGCCGCCCCGACTGACAACATCATTTTGCGAACCTTCACCCAATGCGCTTGCGGGGAAGCTTGCTCGCGCGACCTCGGAGACGGTTTTGCAGTAATGCATCGCGTGCGAGAGGCAGGAGGGCAGCATCAAAGCGCCGATTGCCATGTATTCGGGCACGCTGCGGGTTAGCGCACAGCGCGCCGAGGTTTCCATGCAAAGCGCCAGCCAGTCGGCGTACGATTGCGTCTGCACGTTCGCAAGGGCCATCCACGTGCTTGCGAGCGCTTGTGGTGTCGGCAAGCCGGAAGGTGTGCGCGAGGGCGAAGTGAAACTGGAACTGGGCATGAACGTCTCCAGCGTGAACGGTTCGCCGTGTAGTGAAAGCTGCGCTTTGAGCGGCGTCGTTTAATCACGCTATCCCTCAATCGTTTGCGGGATTTGAGGCAAGTCAAATACCAATTGCATTGGCTGCGTTGCGTCGCCGAGTAAGCATTGATGTGCATCAATTCGTCACGGCGCCATGCGTATGAGAGTCACGACAGGCGCGCAGTGCCGCGTCGTCGTTATCGTCGTGGGATACGCGGTCATGCGGATGGGAAATGCGAGGCGCAGGCCGTAATCCGCATACGTCTGCATGGAAAACGTTGAGAGTATCGATGAACTGCGGCCATCGCGGGTCAATCGCGTGCCGGCGCACAGGCACGATGACGGCGATGTGCCGACTCGTGGTTCATGTCCTGTTGAGGAACGATCATGCCTGAATTTATCCTGATGACGCGGCTTTCGGCGGACGGGCTCCGCTCTGGAGTGAACGCAGAAGCGCATGAGGAGCGCGCACTCGAGCGGATTGCGAGCGCGTGCCCCGGCGTAGAGTGGAAGCATAGCTATGCAACGCTCGGACAATACGATTTCCTGGACATATTTTCCGCGCCCGACCTGGAAACGGCGATGCGGGTGTCGGCATTGATGCGTACGCTGGGGCGGTCCTACTCCGAGGTGTGGCCAGCGATCCCCCGAAAGGAGTTTCGCGCGATCATCAGGGCAATGGCCTGAAGCGGGTGCACCCGGGGCATGCCCATCCGTTTGCGCGTGAGGCTGGCGACGCGCTGTCACTCACCTCGCGCGCGACGGGGATGGCGAAAAGGCACGCGCCGGGCCACGCGAAGCTCGGATATCGGGCGCGACCAATACTCGATCAGGCTGTTTGCTGTTTATTCCATAACGCGGCGCGGCCGCTCCTGCCCGGCGCTACGCAATTGTCCGAAGAACCGGGTGCGCTCGAGTTTGCGGCCCGGCAGGCAGCAGACTGGCTTGCATCGCACCAGTCTGCTGTGTACCGCTGAGCGGATTGCCGATGTCCCCGCCCCTCACTCGAACTCGGGGAGATATTGCTCGTTTGCACGCCCGGTGCGGTCCTGAGGCGCAATGCCTTCGACCGCCTGCGCAACCCGCCCGGTATCATCTTTGTCCCGCTCGATGTCCCGCACCGGCGCCGTAGTCCCCGCGTCGGACACATCCTCACGTACTGGCGATCGCGTGATTGCGCGGTCATTCTTGCGATGACGCACGCGTGGCCGCTTGGCCAGGGCGGGTTCCAGACCGAACCACGCGACCTCGGAGCGCAGGCGAGCGGCATAGGCATGCCAGCCGCGCAGATTCAATGCGAACAGACGGTCGCGCACCGATGCGGCGAATGCGTCGTGGTTGAGCTTTTCATCGAGCAACGCCTGCGGCCAGCCACAGAACGCCTGCTGCGCGCGTGCAACGAATTCCTCCACGCTCATGGAAGCAGAAACCTGCCCGAGCAGGATTTCATTTTCCAGTATCGGATGCAGCGAGATCAGTTCCCCTACGGTTTCCGCTATCGGGCGCATTTCGAGAATGCGGGCCAGCAATTGCAGCGTGCGCCCAAGGTGAAGCAGCAGGGCGCGTCGTTCGAAGGCATCTTCCATGTCTGTACCTCGTTTTCCATCTGATGAGGGCAGGCTGCTTGCGTCACCTGCGTTGCGTTGGCCGGAACACAGACGTCCGGAGTCATTCAGTGGGTTCGTAACCCGAACCGGTTGGCCGGGCGATCATGCAGTCTGTGGTGAGCAGCAGGGAAGCAATGGATACCGCGTTCTGCAATGCGGTGCGCGTGACCTTCAGCGGATCGACAATGCCCGCTGCCATCATGTCGCCAAACGTGCCGCGCGCGGCGTCATAGCCCCATGTATCCTGCCCGGCGCTCACGGTGTGCACGACCACCTGGGCGTCCGCGCCGGCGTTTTCGGCAATCTGGCCAAGCGGCGCGGCCAGCGCGTCATGGACGATCTTCGCGCCGGCCTGCGCGGTTTCGTCGGCGCCGAAGTCTTCGAGAGCCGATCTCGCCCGCAGCAGCGCAACGCCGCCGCCGGGCACGATGCCTTCCTCGACCGCCGCGCGCGTGGCATGGAGCGCATCCTCGAAGCGGTTCTTGCGCTCGTGCAGCGCGGTTTCCGTGGCCGCCCCGACGCGGATGACGGCCACGCCGCCCGCGAGCCGGGCGAGGCGGCGCGAGAGCGCGTCGCGCTCGTTGCCGGGGCCGAGCTGTTCGATGCGTGCACGCAGCGCACTAATGCGCTCCTCGAGGCCGGGCCGGTCGCCGCGTGCCTCGACGATTGTCGTGGTGTCGCGTGCGATCTCGACACGGCGCGCGGATCCCAGATCGTCGAGCGTGGCGTGCTCGAGGGTGCGACCCGTTTGCGGCGAGATGACGGTGGCGCCCGTCAGCGCGGCAAGGTCATTGAGTGTCTCGCTGCGCCGCACGCCGAACTCGGGCGAGCGTACCGCGCACGACTTCAGCGCCCCGCGCAGATGGTTGACCACGAGCGTGGCCAGTGCCTCGCCCTCGATTTCGTTCGCGACAACGAGCAGCGGCTTGCCCGTCGCGCTGAGCGCTTCGAGCAAAGGCAGCATTTGTGCAATCGAGCTGATGGTCGCGTCGCATAGCAGGATGCGCGGCTCTTCGAGCACGACTTCGCGCGCGTCGTCGCCGACGAAGAGCGGTGAGGCGTAGCCGTGCTCGATCAACGAACCCTCTACCGTCTCCAGTTCGTCTTCGAGCTTCGAGCCGTCCTCGATACTGATCGCGCCGTCCCGGCCCACGCGCTCGACGGCCTGAGCAACGATGCAGCCGATGCTTGCATCGCCACTTGCCGAGATCGTGGCGATATGGCGCACCTCGTCGGTGCCTGCGCATGGGCGCGCCAACTCGCGCAGCTTCGCGACGACATGCTGGCCGGCTGCCTCGATTGCGCGGCGCAGCGCCATCGGGTCGAAGCCGGCAGCAACATACTTGTTGCCCTCGATCATGATGGCCTGGGCGAGCGTGGTCGCCGTGGTCGTGCCGTCGCCCGCGAGTTCGCTGGTACGCGTGGCGACTTCGCGCAGCAGGCGCACGCCCATCTCCTCGAACGAATCGGGCACGGCAACCGAACCGGCCACGACGACGCCCGAGTTCGCGATGAGCGGTGTGTCGCCGCGGCGCTCGACGATGACGTTGCGCCCGCCTGGGCCAAGCGTGACTTTCACGGCCTCGGCGAGCGCGTTGACGCCGTCGAGAAGGCGCTGGCGGGCGGCCTGGTGGAATACGAGCGTCTTGCCTGTCACGATGGACCTCGCTGGTCGGAAGTGCGGGGAACGGGGTTCAGCGCAACGGCTCGCCGTTGCGCAGAATCTGCACGGCGGTTGCCTCGACGTAATCGACCCGCACGCTGTCGCCTGGCTGGAGTTCGTCGAGCAGACCGTCCGACGACGCCTGCAGCACCACCGTGCGCGTTGGGCCGCGCACGGTGAGCAGACGCCTGCCGCGATCGACCTCGACGACGGTGGTCACCGCTTCGACGCGGTACAGGGACAGCGACGAATGCAAGGACGGCCCTGTTGCGAAGCCATTATCGACGCGTTCGCGAATGCCACTCGAAGCGGATTTGGCGGCGCGCAGCAGGAGCGCGCGGCTGAACGTGGCGGAGACGGTGTCGCCGAGTTGCAGGTTGCGGACATCGCCGATGTTGCGGTCGACCATCACGTCGAAAGGTTCGCCATTGTCTGCGAGCAGCGTGATGCTGTTGCCGCCGGTGTCGATAGCGATGACGACTGCTTTCGCACGCTTGACGGTGGCGCCCGAGAACGGTTTCGCAGGCTCGGCATTCGGCGCGGCTTCATCGCCGGGCGTAGCCCGAGCCGACGCCGCGCCGATGGCGAGCGCCACCGCGCCAGCAAGCAAACTGCATCGCCATCCGCGTTTCATGGTGACTTCTCCGCGTTTGCCGAAGCGTGTTCACACATCGCCATGATGTCCGTCTTAAGTCGTCTAGCGCCGCCAGTAGGCTCGGAGCAAGTTTTCATCCTTGCTGTATTTCTGCTCCAGCGTTCCGTGGAACGCCGCCCTGAGCGCCGAAGCCAGGTTGCGGGCGAGGTGAATGCCCGTCGTGGTAACGACGGTTTTGCCGGAATCATCCTCGATGCTGATGATCCGCTCCAGCGCGTGTTCGGCTCGCGCTTGCTCCTCGTGATGGCGCAGAAGATGAATCAGTTCCTCGCGATGCTGCTTCGCAAAGTCGCCTTCGATGTAGAGGTAACCTGCTGGCTCATTGTCGGCAATGCGATGGCAGGCAGGGCAAACGACCTCGACCGCGCCGGGCATGCGCGTCACCCATTGCCAGCGGCCCTCGTGATATACCGCGCCGCATGTCGGACATACAGAAGGCTCGTGCAGCTTGTGTTGCAGCCTGTATGCGTCATGACCCAGATCCGGGAACACGTTTTCGTGACTCCCGGCCTTGAATGGCTGAGCTTTCGATTTCATGTGCGCTGACCTCCGAAGTTTGTGTCTGAAACGACACTACGCCGGCGAGGGCGGCCTCAATTGATGTGCGTCAACGCTGCGGGACTCCGCGAGGAAAGAATGGAGCGGCGGATAGAGGGACGGCTCGGCATTGGCGCAGTCCTTACATCGGTGAATGATCGAGGAAGCGATTCCGGTGGTGTCATGGAGATGAACATGATCAAGAACGTTGGTACTGCTGAAAACATTCGTGTGGAGATTCTTCGCAGAGTCCAGGAAAACGCCGATCTAGGCGAGACCTGCCGGGATTGCGACATCACGGTTCCGCGCAAGGTCGATCCAGCGGAGAACGGCGGCTGCAATTGGGTCATCGACGAGCTTCGAGGCGGTGCGCCGGAGTGCGTGGCGCCGCTGAAAGCCGTGATTGCCGAAATGATGCGCGAATATGAGCTGGCCTGAGATCGCGCACGCGGGACGCTCCTGCGACCTTGCCGCTCCGAAGTAGGGTGCAGTAACGCCAGTGGCGAGGCCGCAGGAGAAAACAAACCCGGCGCAGGGGCACGACCCGCTCCGGTCACGCCTCTTGCCGTTACTCGCCGATGATTTGCGAATTCGGCCGAATGCGGCGTGCTTCCCGCGCTTGACGAACTTCGCACCCATGCCGCCCGGGGCGCTCGTCGCGCAAACGGTTCGCGCCTGCAGAGATGCAGTGAAACGTTGCCTCAGCGGGGCGCCATGAAACCCGGCTGGCCGATCTGTTCGGGGTGCTGCGGAACTCGCCGCAGCCTGTCGGTGCGGATACCCATTGCCGCGAGCCTGCGCACCAGGTCGGCGTACACATCTTCATCCATGTCCGGTGTGCGGGACAAGATCCAGATGGGGCTGCCATTCTCCTCGCAGCGCACGGTGTAGCGGTAATCGGGGTCCACGTAGACCGTGAGGACCACCATGTCGAACGGCCACAAGATCGTCACCCGCCACTTTCCGCCGCCGCTGCCAGGCACCACGCTCGCGACCAGCGTGCCTCCCGTCACCGGCTGATCGAAGCCGTGGCGTCTTCCGAAGTAGTTGTCGTTGATCCTGCCGTCCTTGCGTAGTTCCCAGTCCGCGTAGCTGCCAACGTATTCACGTTCGCCCAGGTACGGCACGGTGGCGATCGTGTACCAACGGCCCATGTAGCGCGTCAGGTCCACCGGCACGGACTGTAATGCGGGCGGTGGCGTTTCCCTCGGGACTGCATCGGCGGTATTGCCCGATGTGCGGGTGGCGCAAGCCGCGAGGAGAAAAATGACTGCAGCCGCGACCGCCTGAAGCGCAGAAACGTGGCGCCTGAGGACAGAATGGATCACGGCGCGCCGTGCTGGCTGACCTATGTCGATCATCATTTCGAGCAGACTCATTTGAGCGCGTGGTTCGGGGCCAAAAAACGATCTTCGATGATATGGATATATGCGAGGCCGAGCGCATCGAACCGCTCGGCGCCATGGCGGCAGGTTCTCATCGAGGCGCGATGAAAAACTGGCGCACGCCGTTGCGCGAGTGAAGCGCGCGACCCAGCGCTGCTACGAGGCGTCCGCATGCATGCGCGCGATCGCCTCCGCAAATAGCGGCGCGCTGTCGAGCACGGTGAGGCGATCGAGCAGCGGTCCGTCCGGCACCCGCCACGGCGCCACGCTGTCGGTCACGACGATGCTCGCCAGGGCGCCGCCGCCGAGTTTCACGCAGGCGTCCCCAAGGAAAAGACCGTGCGTGGCGGCAGCGTGCACCTCGGTGGCGCCGAGTGCGCGGCAGTGCCCCGCGACTTGCGCGAGGGTCGTTCCCGTGCCGATCAGGTCATCGACGATGATTGCGCAGCGCCCCTCCAGGTCGCCGACGATCGGCTTGCCCGTGACGATGCCACCCGCGCGCAGCTTTCCGGCGAATGCCGCTTCAACCGGATGGCCAATCAGCTTCGCGAGCCGACCGCGAAAATCTTCCGAGCGCCGCACGCCGCCGGCGTCGGGCGAAACAACCACGAGCGCCGTATCGCGCAGGTGAGTCGCAAACCACTGCGCGAGCAATTCGTTCGCTTCGAGATGCTCGGTGGGCACACGAAACGCGTTCTGGTAAGCCGCCACGTTGTGGACGTCGAGCGTGGCGAAGCGCGCCGTGCCGACCGCCTCGAACAGTTGGGCCACGTACCGCGTGGTTATCGGGTCGCGTGCCTGTGAGCGCCGGTCCTTGCGCGCATAGCAGAGGTAGGGCGCGACGACACTCACGCGCGCGGCCGAGGCGTCCGCCAGCGCTCCTACGAAGAAGAGCAGTTCGCACAGCTTGTCGTTGACGGAGTGGCCCGGCTCGGCGTACAGCGACTGGATCACATAGACGTCGCGACCTCGCACGCTTTCGAGCGGGCGCATCTTGTGCTCGCCGTCCTCGAAGGGGCGCCATTCGTGTTCGCCCAGCGCGATGCCGAGCGCAGAGGCCACGCGCTGCGCGAACGCATGGGAAGTCGGCGGGGAAAAGAGCATCGGCGCGGTGTTCATCATGAGGGCTCCTGGTGCGCAGGCGTCACGTCTGGCCCCGGGCCGCTTGCCTGCGCCGAACTTTCATCGTGGGTGAATCAGTGGTGCCGCGCTTGATGCAAGTCAACCGGGACGACACGGCACACGCTGTAGACGCCCACTGATCTGAATCAAGCCGCCAGGACGCGGTGCGCCCGACAGTGATCGTCAGCCCGCCGTCGGCGAGCCGTGGCCGGAGGAACGCGGCGACTATCCGGCGGGAGGAGCCTGCTCATGCCTGTTGCTCATACCGCAGCGAAAACGCCCGTGCGCAGGCGCTTTCGCTGCCGGCGAATATCGCACCCGCGCCGCATGTCGCGGCTTACGGCCTGCGAGAGGGTCGAGCGTCTGCGCTCGCCAGGTATCTGGCCGGACAAGACGCGCAGCGTGCGCGTAATCGAGACGCACCTTTCATGGGTTTTTCTCACCTCGCGCTTCGCCTGGAAAATGAAGAAACCCGTTCGGCATGCCGGTTCGGATCTGCGCGCACTCGGCGCGCGAGAGCGCGATTGCCGCAGAGAGTTCGCGCTCAATCGCCGGCTCGCGCCCAGGGTGTATCTGGCGGTGGTGCCGCTCACGCTCGACCGGGCGGGCGCGCTCGCGGTGAATGGCGGCGGCCGCGTGGTCGACTGGCTCGTGCAGATGCGCCGTCTGCCGGCGTCGCGCATGCTCGATTGCGCGCTGGCCGCGCATACGCTGGGCCCGGAAGATTGGCACGCTGTAGCGGCCACGCTTGCCGCGTTCTATGACGCGCGGCCCCGGCTGGCAATCGACGCCGCGCAGTATCGGCGCAACCTCGGCGACCTGATCGATGCCAACGAGCGCGATCTGTGCGACCCGGCGCTGCAGCAGGATGCCCGCGCGATCGCGGCGCTTTGCGACAGCCAGCGCGACGCGCTGGCGCAATTGCAGCCGTGCCTCGAACGGCGCGTGCGCGACGGACGCATCGTGGAAGGCCACGGCGATTTGCGGCCCGAACATGTGTGCCTCGTAAAACCCATACAAATCATCGATTGTCTGACGCAATCAAAGGTCCTCCGCACGGTCGATTGCGTGGACGAAATCGCCTTTCTGGCGCTGGAATGCGAGCGGGTCGGTGCAGGACAGGCAGGCCGCATTCTCTTGCGCGAGTGGCGTCGGGCAAGCGGCGATCGCCCGGAGGCAGCTCTCGTGCATTTCTATCAAAGCCTTCGTGCTGCTGTGCGCGCGCGGCTTGCGGCGCTGCATCTGCGCGAGAAGGCCTATCGCGGCTCGCCGCGCTGGATCGAGCGCACGCACTGCTATCTGCTGCTGGCCCGGTTGCACCTGAAACGCTGCAGGCGGTCGCTGACCGCGCGAGCCGGAACGCTCGTCTAAATGCAACCGGGCGCGGATGCTCGGGCGCTTGATCGATGTCAATTCGACAGGTTGCAGACGGATGAGGATTTGATCTGTTCCATCTCGTTTTGTGGACCTCCTGGGAGACTTCAGATGGACAGAGCTGACCGCCCACATCGGCGCCGCTGGCCAAGGCGGTGCATTCAAGTCGCGTGCATATGTCTGATTCTTGCAGTCGGCACGACCTGGCTCGGCGCGATTTACGACTTCCCGGTGGATGCCGGCGTTGTGTCGGGCATGAACGCACCCGAATGCGCACCTGTACGCGCACTGCCCGCTGGCTCGCGTCTCGACGTGGCGCTGCCCGACAGCGACCACTGCTTCGCTTTTTTCATGTACCGCACCTCGTATCCGAATGCGGCTGACGATGTGGCGTCGTATCAGACCTGGGTCCTGCAACAGCGCGTGGGCGAGTTCTGGCAACTGTTCGGATACGTCCTCGCGCTGTGGTTCGTCTTGCTATGCATCGTTGCGATTGGCGCCTTGGCGATAAAAGGGCTCGTTCGGCGCCTGCGCCATACGTCGTCGGCCAGTGCCGAAGCCTCTTCACACGAGCGGGGCGGCCACACGCACGGCTGTCCGTGAGCACGCGTCACCTTCACACGCCATCGCAGCGCGCAGGGTCCGCTGGATCTATTGACGTGTATCAAGCCGGGCGAGGCCGCCAAACCTAACCTCATTCAACGAAGGGGCCGATGCAACGCGTCAAGCCCGCCCCACGAACAGGAGGACAATCATGCATATCGGAAGAATCAGCACCCAGCCCGTCGAAACCTGCACCAGCGATTGCAGCGCACTAACTTTGGCCGAGCGCATGCGCCACGCGCACGTGGGCGACATCGTGGTGGTTGAATATCGCAATGGCGAGGCGGTGCCGGTTGGGCTGGTGACAGACCGCGACCTCGTGGTCGCAGTGATGGCCAGCGGCGAGGATGCCGACCGGTTCACTGCAGGCCAGATCATGTCGCGCGGCCTGATTGTGGTGTCGGAGACAGACGAGATCAGCGTGGCGCTCGACGAAATGCGCCGTTCGGGTGTGCGCCGCCTGCCGGTCGTCGACGATTCGGGACGCCTGACCGGCATCGTCGCACTCGACGATGTCGTGGAATACCTCGCCTCATTGCTCAGTGGCATCGCCGAAGTCGGCAAACTGCAAAGAGTCGAAGAGCAACGTTTTCGCTCGTAACCGGTCACGGTGCCCTAACACGTTTTTCGACGATGCGCACCGGCTGCGGCAATTATTCGAAAGCAAAACAGGGGCGTTGCCGCTGCCGACTCATAGATTCCGCTTGCTTCGCCGCCGTAAGCAAGCACGCCGGTCAGCACGAGACCGCCAGCCATGGAGTTGTAGACACGAAGCCTGGAGCGCCTGAGGCCGGCTGCGCCCGCAAACGCGCACGATCCCCAATGGGCGCTGCGAGCGGCATCGTGCAAAATATCCGTATCCAGAACGCGGAGAATGGCCGGTGGGCGTCAATTTCGACTTGAATGACTTGCAGGCGTTTAGAGCCGTGGTTGAGCTCGGAAGCTTCCGCAAGGCCGCCGAGGCGGTGAGCATCTCGCAGCCGGCCCTGAGCCGCCGGATCGACAAGCTCGAGGAAGCGCTCGGCGTGCGCCTGTTCGAGCGCACCACGCGCAGCGTCACCCTCACCACGGTCGGCCGTGTGTTCGCGCGGAGCGCCGAACAGCTGCTCGATGATCTGGATGTCGCGTTGCTCGGCATCCGCGATGTTTCTTCGAGCCGACTGGGGCACGTCACCGTCGCCTGCGTGCCTTCGGTGGCCTACTACTTCCTGCCGGGCGCTATCGCGAGCTATCATCGCCGCTTTCCGCGCATCCGGGTCAAATTGCTGGACGTGAGCGCCAACGAGGTGCTGTCCGCCGTCATCAGTGGAGAGGCTGATTTCGGGGTGAGCTTTGTGGGCAGCCAGGAGTCCGAGATCGAGTTCAAAGTGCTGCTGCAGGAGCGCTTCGTGGCCGCCTGCCGTCGCGATCACCCGCTCGCCAGCAAGAAGCGCGTGACCTGGAACGAGCTTTACGAGCATGAGTATGTCTCGGTGGACAAGACTTCCGGCAACCGGCTATTGCTCGATCAGGCGCTCTCGGCCGTGGCGCCGCGCTTGCCGAGTGTCTGCGAGACGCGCCATGTCACCACCATGCTGGGTTTGGTCGAAGCGGGCCTCGGCGTCGCGGCGGTGCCGTCGATGGCCATGCCCGGGCACAACCACCCCATCCTCACGAGCGTGCCGCTCGTCGAACCCGTGGTAAAGCGGCGCGTTGGAATCGTAAGACGCAGAGGACGCCCGCTTACGCCGGCCGCGCAGGAGTTTCACAGAACGATTGTCGAAATGAAGCGCGGCGGCGTCGCAAGCGCCGACACCTCCGACAAAGGCGTCGCTGAGAAAGTCGACAGGTAGGGGCGCCGCATTGTGATACCGAGACCGCTTCATTCGCTGTATGTGCAGGTCCTGCTGGGCATGGTGCTGGGCATGGCAACCGGTCATTTCTGGCCGCAAGCAGGCACGCTGCTCAAGCCCTTGAGCGACGGCTTCGTTGGCCTCGTGAAGATGATGATTGCGCCGATCGTCTTTTGCACCATCGTCTCAGGGATCACTTCGCTTGCCAGTGGGAAGGCGATCGGGCGCACGATCCTGCGGGCGTTGGCGCTCTTTTATTTACTGACTGCCGTGGCGCTTGCGCTGGGACTTGGCACCGCCTTCGTGCTGCGGCCGGGCGAGGGCATGCACATCGACGCGCGCCATCTGGATGCCACCGTCCTCGCGCAATATGCGACGCACGCGCATCCACACGGCCTGGTCGCTTTCGCGCTGAGCATCATCCCCGAGACCTTGGCCGGCGCGTTCGACAAGGGCGACGTGCTGCCGGTGCTGCTGATCTCGCTGCTCTTCGGCTTCGCGCTCAACGCGTATCCAGGCGCGGGCAGGCCGGTGCTCGCGCTCATCGACGGTGTTGCCCAGATCCTCTTTCGCATCCTCGCGATGATCATGCGTCTTGCGCCGCTCGGCGCATTCGGCGCGATGGCGTTCACGGTGGGTCGCTTCGGCCTGCGCTCGGTTGGCTCGCTCGGCATGTTGATGGTGTCCCTGTACGCGGCATGCCTGTTGTTCGTTGCGCTGGTGCTGGCCGCGCTTGCGCGGCTGCACGGCTTCGCGCTTTGGCGGCTCTTGCGCTACTTGCGCGAAGAGTTGCTCATCGTTCTGGCGACTTCGTCGACGGAGCCGGTGCTGCCGCGCCTGATCGCGAAGCTGGAGGCGCTCGGCTGCGACAAGGGCGTAGTGGGGCTCGTGCTGCCTGCGGGCTATTCGTTCAATCTCGACGGCACCGCGATCTATCTGACGCTCGCCTCGATGTTCATTGCTCAGGCGTGCGACGTGCCGCTCTCCGCGTCGCAGGTCGCGACAATGCTCGCGGTCATGCTGCTCACCTCGAAGGGCGCGGCTGGGGTGTCAGGTAGCGGATTGGTGGCGCTGGTCGCCACGCTGACGGTGATTCCCGATCTGCCCGTCGCTGGCGTGGCGCTATTGGTTGGCATCGACCGCTTCATGTCCGAGGCGCGCGCCTTGACGAGCGTGATCAGCAACGCTTGCGCAGTGATCCTGGTGTCGATGTGGGAAAACGCTTGCGATCGTACGCTCCTCGCCCGGATGCTCGGGCGAGAAGAGCCGGGCGGCGCGAACAATGTGGAGGACCGGCTGGAAAACACGCCCGGAAAATGAGGGCATCTTTAACTGGCGCGGACCTCTCACAGGGCTTGCGTCAATGAGCCGGGACGGAATCGAGCCCGGTCGATTTCACTTCTGCCTGTACGTCTGGGGAAGCGAGATAGTCGAGCAGGGCTTTAGCTTCCTTCGGATGCTGGGCGTTGACGGGAATGCCGGCGGCGAAGCGGGTGACGGACTGCAGAGAATCGGGGATTTTCCCGACGAAGCTCGCCCCCTTGACGGGCAACAACTCGCTCACCTGCTGGAAGCCGATCTCGTAGTCGCCGTTCGCAACCACCGAGGCCACCGGAATGCGCGGGACCATCTTCGCCTTCGACTTGACCTGATCCTCGATGCCCAGTTTCTTGAACAACTCCCGCTCGATATAGACACCGCTCGCGCTGTCCGAGTAGGCGATCGACTTCGCCTGCAGCAGCGTCTGCCGCAGGCCGTCGGCCGAGCTGATATCGGGTTTCGTCGCGCCTTCACGCACCACCATGCCGATGCGCGAATCGGCCAGTTCGACCCGCGAGCCGGGGATGACCTTGCCTTCCTTGATCAGTTCGTCGAGAGCATAACCCACCATGATGACGGCGTCCGCAGGTTCGCCGCGCGCGAGCCGGTTGGGGATCGCTTCAGGCGATTTGCCCATCGACGGGCCCAGCGCGGTGTCGAGCGTATTGCCCGTGTCGGATGCGAACTTCGGGCCGAGGAGCTTGTACGCCGCGGTAAAGCCGCCAGAGCTCATGACGTGCAGTTCAGCGGCCTGCACGTGTGCACCAGCAGCCGAGACTGCGACGAGCGCGGTGGCGCACAGTTTCAGAAGCAGATTCTTCATGATTGATTGGAGTCGTTCAGATAACAGGTGGTCGGTGTCTGTGCAACGAGATGCGCGTCAATGCGCCGGAGTCAACGTTGCGGCGCGCCGGCGATAGAGCGCGAACGTCGCGAAAAGCGCGCAGGCTGCGGCGAAGCTCATCCAGTAGCCGGGTGCGGCCTTATCGTGGGTCATGTGGATGAGCGCCGTCGAAATCGCTGGCGTGAAGCCACCGAAAGCCGCCGTTGCGAGGCTATAGGCGAGCGAGAAACCCGCAACGCGTACTTGCGCCGGCATCACTTCGGTGAGCGCCACGATCATCGCGCCGTTATAGATGCCGTACATGAACGAAAGCCAAAGCAGGACGAGCAGCATATTCAGGAAGCTCGGCGCATGAGCGAGCATCGACAGCGCGGGGTAAGCGGTTGCAATGGTGAGCACCGTCATGGCGACGAGGAGCGGCCTGCGGCCGATCTTGTCGGAGAGTGCGCCGCCGATGGGGAGCCACACGAAGTTCGATATGGCGACGCACAGTGTCACGAGCAAACTATCGGCGGTGCTCAGGTGCAGGACCGTCTTGCCGAAAGTCGGCGCGTAGACCGTGATGAGATAGAAGCTCGCGGTGGTCATCGCCACCAGCATCATGCCGGCGACCACGACCGCCCAGTTCTGGACCAGCGTGCGGAACACTTCGTTCATCGTAGGGCGATGCTGGCGTGCCTTGAACTCCTGCGTTTCCTCCAGGTTGCGGCGCAGCATGAAAATGAACGGCACGATCATGCAGCCGACCAGGAAGGGGACTCGCCATCCCCAGGCCGCGATAGCAGTTGCGTTCAGCGACTGGTTGAGCGCGAAGCCCAGTGCCGCCGCCACGACGATGGCGACCTGCTGGCTGGCGGACTGCCAGCTCGTGAAGAAGCCCTTGCGGCCCGGTGTGGCCATCTCGGCGAGATAGACCGACACGCCACCCAATTCAGCACCTGCTGAAAATCCCTGCAGCAACCGGCCAACGAGCACCAGCGCGGGCGCCAGCAGGCCGATGGTCGCGTAGCCCGGCACGAACGCGATCAGGATCGTGCCGCTCGCCATGATGGCAAGCGTGACGATCAGGCCCTTGCGACGGCCGACATCGTCGATGTACGCGCCGAGCACGATCGCGCCCAGCGGGCGCATCAGAAAACCGGCGCCGAAGACCGCGAACGTCATCATCAGCGAGGCAAATTCGCTCGTCGCGGGAAAGAATACGCTGGCGATTTGCGTCGCGTAGAAGCCGAACAGAAAGAAGTCGAACTGCTCGAGGAAATTCCCGGCCGTCACGCGGAATACCGCAGCGGCCTTTGAGCGGCCCGACGAAAGGGTAGAGGGCGAAGGATGCATCAACGTGTCTCCTGAAATCGCGGAATAGGCGTGGTCCGCGCTTGTATTCAGGGAATATTGACCCAGGACGCCCTAAACGAAAATTGCAATTTTTCGAAGTATTGATGTTAAAAGCTGATCAATTCCGGAGTGCAAGGGCGGCGCCGCCCCGGCGATACAGCGCGAGGGTGGCGACGAGCCCGCATGCGGCGGCGAAACCCAGCCAGTAGCCCGGTGCGGCCTTGTCGCCGGTGATATCGATGAGATACGTCGAGATGGCGGGTGTGAAGCCTCCGAAAACCGCGGTGGCGAGACTGAACGCAAGCGAGAAACCGGCCACGCGGACCTCGGCGGGCATGACTTCCGTGAGCGCTGCGACCGCCGCGCCGTTGTACATGCCGAAGAAAAACGAGAGCCATAGCAGCACGGCGAGCATGCGGCCGAAGCTCGGCGCCGATGCAAGCCAGGAGAGCGCCGGATACGACGTGCAGATGGCCAGCACCGTGATGGCGATGAGAATCGGCCTGCGGCCGATGCGATCCGAGAGCGCCCCGCCGACCGGCAGCCAGAAGAAGTTCGACAGGCCCACGCACAGCGTGACGATCAGGCTATCCCCGGTGGTGAGTTTCAGAACGGCTTTGCCGAAGGTCGGCGTATAGACCGTGATGAGGTAGAAGGTGGTGGTCGTCATGGCGACGAGCAGCATGCCGGCGAGCACCGTCCGCCAGTTTTGCAGCATAGTGGCGAAGACTTCGCGGGCGCGCGGATGGTGCGTGCGCGCCTTGAATGCGTCGGTTTCCTGCAACGTGCGCCGCAGCACGAAGATAATCGGCACGATCGCGCAGCCGACGAAGAACGGAATGCGCCATCCCCATGCGCCGATTTCGCTGGCCGCCATCAGATGATTGAGCAGATAGCCGAGCGCCGCCGCGGCCACGATGGCGACTTGCTGGCTCGCGGATTGCCAGCTCGTATAGAAGCCCTTGTGCCCCGGCGTCGCCATTTCCGCCAGATAGACCGAGACGCCGCCCAGCTCGGCGCCCGCGGAAAAGCCTTGCAGCAGGCGTCCGAGCAGCACGAGAGCGGGCGCCAGCAAGCCGATCGTCGCGTATCCGGGCACGCACGCTATCAGGATCGTGCCGCATGCCATGATCGAAAGCGTGACGATCAACCCTTTGCGTCGGCCTGCTTCATCGATGTACGCACCCAGCACGATCGCACCCAGCGGACGCATCAGAAAGCCCGCTCCGAACACGCTGAAAGTGAGCATCAGCGAGGCGAACTCGCTCTTCGATGGGAAAAAGATGCGCGAGATGGTGGTCGCATAGAAGCCGAAAAGAAAGAAGTCGAACTGCTCCAGAAAATTGCCGCTGGTCACGCGCAGGACCGCGCCGAATTTCGACGTTCGAACCTGCGCGTTATCCCCGGCGTTGAGCGTTGAGGGATGCATGAGTTGTCTCCATGGTTGTGTTATGCGAGTGCGCTTGCCCACCGAAAGTATTTCGGTGGGGGCGCCATCAATCCGAACCGAGCTGCAGGCGGCTGGCTTGCCGCTTTTCGATCGATGACTTGAGAAGCGCTGCGCTGCGATAGATCCCGTGGGCGAACTTTCCGTAGGGCAGCGTGGCGAAGAGCGCCATCACGACGCCGAGGTGAAGGGCCAGCAGCCAGGCCATCGCGGCGCTATCGCGCCACGCGAGGAGCGCGAGGCCCGAGGCGCTGGTGAGCAGCAGCAGCGCGATGAAGCCGCGGTCCATCGGACGCTGCTTTGGGTCGCCGCGGTCCGGGTCGCGACGCAGGTTGAGCCAGAGCAGGCCCGCCGGTCCGGCGAGCAAGCCGATTCCGCCAGTCGTGCCGAGCAGCACGGGCAGGCTGAGCAGCGGGTAGGGCGCGTGGAGGTCGAGCGCGTAGTGATAGAAGGTGGCCACCACCGTTGCCGCGAAGCACAGCATGAAGCCATAGAAAGTCAAATGATGAAAACGCCGCCGCGCGAGCGTGAACGCATCATTCGATTCGTTGCAGCCTTCGCCATGGCCCCCGTCGAGATACGTCAGGGTGAGCGCATGCTTCGCGGCCTCGGCGACGGCCGGCGCGCTGGCCGGTCCCGCCGACACGTCACGCCAGAATCGCGACACGCCGACGCCGAGCGCGAGGATCGCGAAGCAGAAGAGCGCGCCGAACATCGCCGCGAGCAGGTTATGCGGGAAGATCGCGTAGAAGTTGCCGCCCAATGCGCCCGCGAACAGCGAGCCCTTGAACCCGATGCCAAGCGCCAGAAAGAGGGCGAGCCCGATCGCGAGTGCAAGCGCGACGGTCAAGCCATTGCGCTTGTAGAGCGCACCCATCGATGCGGGCCACGCATACTCCGCATAGGTTTCGACGCGGACCTTGGCCATTGCCTTCGGCACGTTCACGGCGAACTCATGGGGCGGCGCGTACTGGCAAGCGTGATAGCACGCGCCGCAGTTGTGGCACAGGTTGGCGAGATAGTTGACGTCCGCCTTGGCGAATTCGAGGCGCCGTGTCATCGCGGGAAAGACCGCGCAGAATCCTTCGCAGTAACGGCATGCATTGCAGATCTGCATCTGCCGTGCGACTTCCGCTTCATTTTGGGTGAGGGGGAGCACGCGGATGACCGGCGTCGCGGGCTCGCTCATGGTGGTGCGCGGGACGGCGACGGAAGGCGAGGCGAGTTCTCGCGCCTCGCGGGCAAGTGCTTCAAGCTTTTGCACGTTCAACTCCAGTGTGATGAGCAGCGGCCATCGCGGCGCGGGTGCCGGCAATGCGTCCGAACGCGGTGCCGATCGACATGCCGACGCCGGCCGTATAACCCTTGCCGAGCACGTTGCCGGCCATCATTTCCCCTGCTACGAAAAGGTTTTCGCTCGGGCGTCCGCCGAAATGGACCTGGGCGTGTTCATTGACCTTGAGCCCCAGATAGGTGAACGTGATGCCCGGGCGCAATGCATAGCCGAAGAAGGGAGGGGTATCGATGGGCCGCGCCCAGTGTGTTTTCGCTGGCACGAGACCTTCGGTGCGGCAGTCGTCGAGTGCCGTGTGATCGAAGGTGCCGGCGCGGCACGCGGCGTTGTAGGCGCGAATCGTCTCGACGAACGCGGCTTCGGGAAGACTCAGTTGACGCGCGAGATCGTTTGGCGAATCGGCTTTCGCGCCGGGAAAGACCGGAGGCATGAAGCGCCCGATGGCCTTCGCGTCGATGATCGAGTAGCCGATCTGGCCCGGCTGCTGCGCGACGAGCCGCCCCCAGATCGCATAGCGCTTTGGCCAGAAGTCTTCGCCTTCGTCGTAAAAACGCTGTGCGTCGCGGTTGACGACGACGCCGAGCGACACGCAGTCGATGCGCGTGCAGATGCCGCCATCATAGAGCGGCGCGCGGGCGTCGATGGCCACGCAGTGCGACTGCGACGGATCGCCAATCGCATCCGCTCCCGAGTCGATCATGTGCTTGAGCAGGACGCCCTGATTGAAGCGCGTGCCGCGAATGAGAAAGTTCTCGGCGGGCCATTCGCCGCGCTCGTTTTGTCCCCACGCTTCTCGCAGCCATTCGCGATTCGATTCGAACCCGCCGGCCGCGAGCACGCAGGCGCGCGCCTCGAAACGTTGCCCGCCGCTGCGCGCCGCGACGAAGCGGCCCGCCTCCAGCTCGATTGCGTCGACAGGCGTGTCGTAGCGGATCTGCACCCCGAGCGCTTCGGCGCTGCGGTAGTAGGCATTCACGAGTGCCTTGCCGCCGCCCATGAAGAACGCATTGGTCCGCGCGACGTGCAGGGCGCCGGAAAGCGGCGGCTGAAAGCGCACGCCGTGCTTGCGCATCCACGGACGGCACGTCGATGAGGCCCGGATCACGAGCCGCGCGAGCGCCTCGTTCGTGATGCCGCCGGTCACCTTGAGCAAGTCTTGCCAGTATTCCTCTTCCGGATACGCATCGACCAGCACGTCCTGCGGCGCGTCGTGCATGCAGCGCAGGTTGCGAGTGTGCTGGGAATTTCCGCCGCGCCATTCGCGCGGCGCCGATTCGAGAAGCAGGACAGAGGCGCCGGCTTCTCGCGCCATCAAAGCCGCACACAGCGCGGCATTGCCGCCGCCGATTACAAGAACGTCCACCATCTGAGTTGTCTCCTTTGAGACAACTATAAGAAGCGCCGGTGGGCGCCGCCATCAGGGGGCCGGCAAGGGGTCTTCAGGCTTTGTGAAGGGTGGGTCGACGCAGGGTTGCGCCAGGCCAGCGGCCAGCGGCGAGCGTATCGCGCGCGACGTCGGCGAGCACGACGCGTGCGGCAAGGCCGGCGGGCGAAAGCTCGTCGTCCGAGACGCTCGCGATCAGGTTCGGTCTCGTCGCGTATTTCTCGACCAGCGGCGCGCTCGCCAGAGATGCGTTCTCGGCGCGTGCGAGCGCCGCTCCGGGCTGAATCGTTGCGCCGAGTCCGCCGCGCACGGCGTCCATGAGCATGGCGAGACCGTCGATCTCGGCGGCGATGCGCGGCGCGTAGCCGGCGCGCTTGAAGGCGGCGTCGAGCAGGGCGCGAAGGCCGTGTGCGCCGCTTGGCAGGATCAGCGGCAGGGCGCCCAGCTTCGCGATCGAGGTTCTCGGCCGCTCAGGCATGCCGGGCAGCGTCGCCGCACCGATCACGAACAGGCGCTCATCGAGCAGGGGCATGACGCTCCAGCGTTGCGCGGGCTCTTCGCGGAACAGGATCGCCAGATCGATTTGCCGTGCGCCGAGCATCGCGCCCAGATAACCGGAGAGGCTTTCGACCATGCGCAGCCGCACGTCGGGATAGCGCTCGCGCATCGCCTGCATGAACGCGAGCCCGAGCACCCCTGCCGTGCTGGGCGCGAGCCCCACGCTGACGTGGCCCGAGAGGCGCGCCTGGCGGGCGGCCAGGGCGGCGTCGTCGATGTGGCGCAGCGCGAGTTGCGCCTGACGCCAGAATGCGAGACCGGCATCGGTGGGCACGACGCCGCTCGAGGTTCGCTGCAGCAGGCGCGTGGAGAGCTCGCTTTCCAGCCTGCTGATCTGCTGGCTGAGCGCCGACGTGACGACGCCCAGCTCGAGCGCCGCCCGGCCCATGCTGCCGTGTTCGATGACGCTGACGAAATATCGTAACTGCCGGAGTTCCATCGAAAGTCTCAGAGTTTGCGGTTCCGGAAGACCGGTTCGCGCGCATCCAGCGTAATGTGATTGAGCGCGACACCTTCATCTGCCCGCAAAGCAGGTTAATTTTTCGGTCGAAGCGCCGCCGCCGAGCCGATTGTAAACCTCGAGATGGCTTTCGGGCTTGCGCGCAATGATCATGTCCCCATGGTGCTCCGGCCCGGTTGCGTGTTCCACACAGTGGAACGGCTCCCTTGGTGTTCTTCGTGCGGCAACCATAATCGTGTTCATGCGGGATCCGACCGGACGGTCCGGGCCGCAATCCACATTCCGCAGCCAATAAATGACCGGAGACACCATGCAAGCAGTGACAAGTCCCTCGCCCGAGGCGACGGCCGTCCAGCATTCGATGACCGAAGCGGTATACCGCAAAGTGACATGGAGGCTGATGCCGCTGCTCTTCGTCTGTTATGTGTTTGCCTATATCGATCGGGCAAACATTGGTTTTGCCCACCTTCAGTTCCGGCGCGATGTCGGCTTGTCCGAGGCGGCGTTCGGACTTGGCGTGGGACTCTTCTACCTCGGCTACATGCTGCTGGAGGTGCCCAGCAATCTCTGGTTGCAGCGTATCGGCATTCGCCTGACGCTGTTGCGCATCATGACCTTCTGGGGCGTGGTGTCGGCCTGCACGGCATTCGTCCGCACCCCTATGGAGTTCTATTTCGCTCGCGTGCTGCTCGGCGTGGCCGAAGCGGGCTTCTTCCCGGGGGTCATCCTTTACTTCACCTACTGGTTTCCCGCCGCGCGGCGGGCCCGGGTGACGTCCCTTTTCATGAGCGCCATCTGCGTGTCAGGCATCGTCAGCGGGCCGGTGTCGGGGCTCATCCTGGAAAAGCTCACCGGTGCGCTCGGATTGAACGGCTGGCAATGGATGTTCATCATCGAGGGGGCGCCATCCATTTTGGCAGGCGTGGTTGCCTGGCTGTGCCTCACCGATCGGCCCGAAGAGGCGCGGTGGCTCAATGAGCAGGAAAAGGCCATCGTGCTCGATGCGCTGCACCGCGAAGCCGCACTGAAAGAAGCGCGTGCGCCGAAATCCATCTGGGTCGCGCTTCGGGAGCCGAAGTTCTACTTCCTCACCTTTGCCTATTTCAGCGTGCCCTGGGCCAGCATCGTGGTTCATATCTGGGCGCCGAGCGTCATCAAGAACAGTGGCGTGACGAACTTCTGGCATATCGGTGCGTTGTCGGCGATTCCGTACATCGTTGGCGCTATCGCGATGTATCTGATGGGGCGCAGCTCCGACCGCAGGCTCGAACGGCGCTGGCATTTCTTGGTCAGCTCGGCGCTCGCCGCAGTGGGCGTCGTGCTGCTGCCATTGTTCGCACATAACGTCGGTGCATTGATGGTGCTGCTGTGTGCCGCCACCGCGGGCTATCTCGGCATGCTCTCGCTCTTCTGGACCTTGCCGCCCGCCTATCTGAGGCCTGCGGTGGCGGCGAGCGGCATCGGCCTCATCAGCAGCCTCGGGCAGTTTGGCGGCATGCTCGCGCCGACGGTCATCGGCTTTGCTTCCACGCGGTTCGGCAGCAATGCGCCAGGGCTTTATGCCGTCGCGCTCGTCTCCATACTCGGGGGGCTCGCGATCGTGCTGGGCGTGCCGAGGCGCGCAATCAGCGAACAGTAACTCAGCCTGGCTCGAGCACCGCCACCGCATGAACGATAGCGTCGCGCAACTGCAGGAGCGGCGCCGCGAGCGCGGTCGAGACGCTGGATGGCGTGTCGGTCGTGCGCACGCTGAAATTCAGCATGACCGGCTGATGCCCCGGCACGATCAACGGCGTGGCAAGCGCGACAACTTCGGGCTGCCAGGTTGCCACGCAGTAACCCAGACGGCGCACTTGGTCGATGGCTTCGAGGATCTGCGTTTTCATGGGTTTCCAGCGTCGGCTGCTGCGGCGCTCGAGCGATGCGAGCCGGGCCGCGCGCTCGTCCTCGATCAAGGTCGACAAATGCGCGCGTCCCAGCGCGGTCAGCTCCATCGGCACGCGCTGACCGGAAACGACCGTGCGCAGCGCGGCACGCTGGTTGTAGCGGAAGGACTCGAGATAGACCATGTCGTCGCCATCGGCCACCGCGAGGCCCGCGTTGATCTGGCGCTTTTGCGCGGCTTCGCGCATCAGCGGCGCGCCCGCCTGCAGGACTTTCGATCCTGTGCGCATGGCGTGCGCCACGCTCAGTATCGGCACGCCGAGCCGGTAGACCTGGCGCGCGGCGTCGTGTTCGAGAAACCCGCACTCCACCAGCGTGCGCGCGAGGCGGCTCACCGTGGCCTTCGGCAATCCGGTGCGCTCGACGAAGTCGCCGTTGCCGAGTGCATCGGCGCCTGGGCCGAAGGCCCGCAGCAGTAGTAGCCCCCGTTCGAGAGAGCGGTTCAGTACGGCGTCAGGCGCCGTGCGAAGGGCCTTTTCAGAAGCATTCATCGTGTCGGAAGCAAAGGAGTGCCTGGCGCACGCGGTGCCGGGCCAGCGCCCCGGCTCGCACAAACGAAGCGGATCGGACCATTGCAGGCCGCCGTGGATTGTCTTCACCAACAGGAGCGATGTGAACCCATGAATATCCCCATCAAGCGCGCTGGTTTGCGTATTGTTGCACCGATACTGCTTTCGCTGTGCGGTGCCTTGACTGCGCAGGCCGCAGACGTCCATGTTCTTGCGACCGGGGCATTGTCGGCGGCCTTTCGCAAGATCGTCCCGGCTTTCGAAGCATCGACCGGCAAAAGGCTGATTCTGTCCTGGGGGCCTTCATACGGCAATTCGCCAGACGACTTGCCGGTGCGCATCAGGAACCACGAGCCGATGGATGTGTGTTTCATGATCGGCGCGGCGCTCGACGAGCAGATCCGCCAAGGTTATTTCGTCGAGGGCACGCGCACCGACGTCGCGATTTCACGCATCGGCATCGCCGTGCGCGCGGGCGTGCCGAAGCCCGACATTGGCTCGGTCGACGCGGTGCGAACGGCCTTGCTCGGCGCACACTCGATTGCGTTCTCGGAGGGCGCGAGCGGCAAGTACATCACCGAGACGCTCTTTCCGAAGCTCGGCGTGGCCGATGCCCTGCAACGCAAGACGGTCCAGATCAAAGGCAAGGAGCTGGTCGGCGTGGCGCTGAAACGCGGCGACGCGGACATGGGCCTGCAGCAGATCAGCGAGCTGCGCGCAATCGACGGCATCCAATACGTCGGGCCGCTTCCCGAGCCGCTGCAAAGGTGAGCGTGATCGCCGCAGCCGTCGCCCGGCATGCCGCGGAGCCCGACGCCGCAAGCGCGCTGATTCGCTATCTGCAGACGCCCGAGGCGAAACGCATCCTCGAGCAGGCCGGCCTTGATCCGGTCGGAGGCCCGGCTCCGCAGTGAACGGCGCAGTGCTGCGCCGTGCCGCGAGGCGCGTGCACGCGAGGGTACGCGAAGGTACGCGAAGGTACGCGAAAGCGGCCTTGTTCCATGCAGTGAAACGCGCCCGATGCCCGTCGCAAGCGCCAAGGCTATGCTTCATCACACGATGCGCCGCCTCGCACTGCGGCGCCATCCTCCAACTCATATCGTCCGAAGAGCCGTAACAACCATGAATACATCCATGATCGAGTTTGCAGTGGAATCGGGCATCGCGCTCATCACCCTGAACCGGCCTGAAAAGCGCAACGCCATTACCGACGACATGCGCTCCGAACTCATCACCCTGCTCGAAAACGTGGCGCGCGACGCCGCCGTGCGGGCCGTCGTTCTGACCGGCAACGGCAAGGGATTCTGCGCAGGCGGCGACGTAAGCGGCATGGCGCAACGTATGGAAGCGCCAGCCGGCGAAGTGGCGTTCAATGGCTGGTCGCGCCAGCAGCGCGTGCATCACAGCGTGAACCTGCTCTACTCGATGCCCAAGCCCACCATCGCGGCCGTCAACGGGGCAGCGGCAGGACTGGGCGCCGACATGGCGCTGGCCTGCGATTTCATCATCGCCTCGGAAGAAGCCAGCTTCGCATGGAGCTACATCCGGCGCGGATTGATTCCGGATGGCGGCGGCCTGTATTTCCTTCCGCGGCGCGTGGGTGTGCCGCGCGCGAAAGACCTGATCTTCAGCGGCCGCCGCGTCGAAGCGAAAGAGGCGCTAGAAATCGGTATCGCCGATCGCGTGTGCGCACCGCAGCGTTTGGTCGAAGAGGCCCGCGCCTGGGCGCTGGAGCTTGGCCAGGGCTCCGCTACGGCGCTGGCGCTCGGCAAGACCATCCTGAACCAGAGCTACGAATTGTCGGCACATCAGGTATTCGCTCAGGGCAGCCAGGCGCAGGCGGTCTGCTACACGAGCCGCGAGCATCGCGAAGCCGTGCATGCATTCCTGAACAAACAATGATAAGGACACCGTCATGAACGGAATTTCCCATCTGATGCGTCCGCAAAGTGTTGCGGTGATCGGCGCATCCGCCGATCCTTCGAAGACCGCTGGCCGGCCGGTTGCGTACCTGAAAAAGCACGGTTTCACGGGGACCGTCTATCCCGTCAATCCACGTTATGAGGCCATCGACGGGCTGAAGTGCTACCCGGACGTCGCATCCCTGCCGGCAGCGCCCGACGTCGGTATTGTGCTGCTCGGCGCGGAGCGCGCGCATCTCGCAGTGGGAGAGCTGGCGAAGCGCGGCGCACGCGCGGCAATCGTGCTCGCGAGCGGTTATGCCGAGACCGGTGCGCAAGGCGCCCAGCGCCAGGCTCAACTCCTGGAGGCGGCGGGCTCGATGCGGCTGCTCGGGCCGAATACGATCGGCCTCGTCAACCTGACGGACGGCATCACGCTATCGGCGAGCGGCGCGCTGGAAACCGATGGCTTGCTGGCCGGCAGCATCGGCGTGGTGTCGCAGAGCGGCGGCATTCTCGGTGCGCTGCTCTCGCGCGCGGCGGCGAGCGGCATCGGGCTCTCGAAGCTCGTATCGACCAGCAACGAAGCCGATCTGGACATGGCGGACTTCATCGACTATCTGGTTGACGACGATGCCACGTCCGTCATTGCGTTGTACATGGAAGCCGTGCGCCATCCGCAGCGCTTCCGTGCCGCTGCGTTGCGCGCCAGGCAAGCGGGCAAGCCGGTGGTTGCGTTCAAGATCGGACGATCGGAGTCCGGCGCCCGCTCGGCCGTCTCGCACACCGGCGCGCTGGCCGGCTCCGACCGGATGTACGACGCGTTGTTCCGCCAGACCGGCGTGATCCGGGCCGGCACCTTCGCAGACCTGCTCGACCTTCCCAATGCGCTTTCGGTGGGCCGGCACCCCGCAGGCAAGCGCGTCGCCATTCTGACTTCGACGGGCGGCGCCGGCACCCTGGTCGCCGACAGTCTGGGCGTGGCAGGCTTCGAAACGCCGCCGCCCGATGAGACGACCGCAGCCCGTTTGCGGGCGCTGCAAACGGGTGAGCACGCCGTGCTCGATCGCAACCCGATCGACGTCACGCTGGCCGGCCTGCAGCCCGAGTTGCTGCGCGGGGCAATCCGCACCCTGCTGGACAGTCCGGGCTATGACGCGGTCGCCGTCATCGTCGGCTCTTCGGGGCTGGCGATGCCCGATCTGATGGCCAACGCCATCCGGGATTCATTGCCCGGCACGAACAAGCCCGTGGTGGCGTACGTGAGTCCGCACGCACCGGCCATTACCCGTTTGCTGAATCGCGAGGGGGTGCCGGCCTTTACCAGCCCGGAGAGCGCGACGAGCGCAATCGAAGCGATGTGGCGGTACGGCGAGACATTGCGCGAGGGCCGTGACGGGCAAGCGCCGCTCCCGTGCGTCGAACCCGACGCGCTCGACCTGCCATCAGGGTCTCTCGATGAAGCCCAGGCGAAAGCACTGTTCGCGCGGTTCGGCGTGCCGTCGGTTAGAGAAGTCGTGGTCGGCAGCGCGAAGGAGGCCGAAGCAGCGGCATCCACGCTCGGCGACAAGGTCGTGCTGAAGCTGCTCTCGAACACCATTACGCACAAAAGCGATGTCGGCGGCGTGGCGGTCGGCGTCCCGGCCAGCTCGGTCGGCGCACGGCTCAACCGGATGCGCGACGAGGTCGAGACGGCAACGGGGACGCCCGTGCAGGCTTTCCTCGTTCAGGAAATGGTGACGGGAGGCGTCGAGCTCATTCTCGGTCTGCACCGCGACCCGCTGGGTACGGCCGTGCTTCTCGGCATGGGGGGCGTCACGGCGGAGCTGATCAAGGACACGTCGATGCGCATGCTCGATTCCGAGTCCGGTCTCTCGCGCGAAGAGGCGTTGGCACTGATCCGGGAACTCAAGACGTTTTCATTGCTCGACGGATTCAGGGGCCGACCGCGTGCGGATATCGATGCGCTTGCATCGGCGATTGTCGCGTTCGCACGCATGGCGGCCGCGGTTGGTTCGCGTTTGCTCGAGGCGGAGATCAATCCGATCTTCGCATTACCAGACGGGCAGGGCGTCAGGGCGGCGGACGGTGTCGCGGTGATCGGCTAAGGTGTCAGCGGCGACAAGCGCGCTCTGCATTGGCATGAAAGAGCGCCCGCCGCGCCGTGCGATCGCTGCCGGGATCAATTGATCAGCATCAAGATAAAGTGGCCGTCGAAGCCTACATTGAGTGTGGTCGAAGTGCTGACCTATATCGAGGAGAACACTCATGCAAGCATCGGACATCATGACCACGGACGTCGTGTCCGTCGCGTCCACCGCAACCGTATTCGAGGCGGCCGAACTCATGGCGAAGCATCACATCAGCGGCTTGCCGGTCGTCGACGAGGCCGGAACGATCATCGGTCTCGTGAGCGAAGGCGATCTGCTGCGCCGCGTGGAGACGGGGACCGGCAAGCCGCAGCGTTCGTGGCTCGCGGAGTTCCTGTATTCGACCCGCAAGCTCGCGGCGGAATACCTGAAGGAGCATGCCGTCAAGGTCAGCGACATCATGACGGAGAACGTAATTTCCGTGCTTCCGGCCACGCCGCTTGCCGAAGTCGCGGACTTGCTCGAGCGGCATCACATCAAGCGGGTGCCGGTGGTGGCGGACGGAAAAGTGCTCGGCATCGTGAGCCGCTCGAACCTGGTCGCGGCGCTTGCGCGCGCGGCGCAGGCCGGCCCCGAGGTGCTCGCTTCCGACGAGGCGATTCGCCAAAGCGTGTTGCATGCGCTCGATGCGCATCGCTGGGCGATGCCGGCGGATAACATCGTGGTGAAGGACGGGGTGGTCCATCTTTGGGGTACCGTGACCTCCGAGGAAGAGCGCAAGGCCATATCCGTGTGTGCCGAACGCGTCGCCGGCGTGAAGGGCATCGAGGACCATCTCGGCTATCCCACGTACTTCACGCCTATGTGAGCAATGGAGGCGAGCGGGGCGGTGCGGCAAGCGGCCGTCGGGGACGGCGCTCGTCGCGCGGCGGCGCATGTCGTTGCCGCGCTGGACTTGCGCCTGGTTCGCGCCCAGTTCGACGCGTGCGCAAGTCGTCAATGTGGATCAGCTCATCGCCGGGACCGAGGCTTCGATGGTCCTGCCCGATGTGGCTTGCATCCAGTCACGGACCACCTTGCAGAGGAGCAGCGTGCACAGCACGCGCATGGCGCGGGCGGGGTTGCGCATGCAGGCATCGACCTGATGGCTGCGTCCTTGCCCGAGCACGCACCAGAGGCACAGGTGCTCGCAGTTGTTGGTCAGCAGCTTGTAGTTGTGCTCGCCGAGGCGAGATGCCGCGCGGCGCGCGATTTCGCGGCCGGTGTATTGCGCGTGTGGATGCTGGACGAGCTGGAGACCGAAACCCGCCGAAAAATCCTCGATCGAGATGACTTCGACCGGGCCGCTGCCGAGATGGCGGGAGAAACCGGCGTAGTGAATGACGCGGCCGTTTCCGATGTAGATGCCGTGATGCACATAGCCTGGCCGCCGCGTGGCGAGATGGGCTCCGACGGACAGATCGCAGGTGAACAGGACGTCTGTGCATTCCGATTCTTCGCGCTGGCCCATGATGGCTTGCTCCCGAACAGTGTGACGATCCGGATGCGACTGAAGCCGGGTCTTGCGGCATGGCCCGTGCGCAGTTGCTCTCGTCACGCCTTAAGTATTGGTTTTGGGGCGGCCGGCAACAATCAGCGCTAGCTGAGATTGGCGTGTGATGTGTAGTGTCGGTGTCGGAAATTGCCTACGCTGGAGGCGTGTGATGCTGATATCGAATCGGGAATAACGGGAAGAGCGAGAATTGACGCAGTGCCGGAGGATTCATTCCGGATCGACGGGAGATCGACGATGCGAGCCATGCTATTCGACGGTGCGAGTCCGCAGTTGCGGGAGGCCGATGTGCCGGACCCGGTTCCCGCAGCGGGCCAGTTGCTGATCGACGTTCATGCCTGCGGCGTGTGCCGCACCGACCTCCATGTGGTCGACGGCGATCTGCCGCACCCGAAGCGGCCGGTGATTCCGGGGCACGAAATCGTCGGCACGGTGGCGGCGCTCGGCGCGGGCGTCACGGGCTTCGCGCCGGGCGACCGGGTGGGCGTGCCGTGGCTCGGCCACACTTGCGGACAGTGCCGCTTTTGCCAGCGCGGGCGTGAAAACCTTTGCGACGCGCCCGGCTTCACGGGCTACACGATCGACGGCGGCTATGCCGAGCGCACGGTCGCCGACGCGCGTTATTGCTTCCACTTGCCGCGCCAGTACGGCGATATCGAAGCCGCGCCGCTTCTGTGCGCCGGGCTGATCGGCTACCGCACGCTGGCGATGGCGGGCGACGCGCCCTGTATCGGCATCTACGGGTTCGGCGCCGCGGCGCATATCGTGGCGCAGGTCGCGCGGCATCAGGGGCGCACGGTGTATGCGTTCACGCGTCCCGGCGACCTCGACGCGCAGCGTTTCGCGCGGCGCCTGGGCGCGGCGTGGGCGGGCGGCAGCGACGAGACGCCGCCCGAGCCGCTCGATGCCGCGCTGCTATTCGCGCCGGTTGGCGCGCTGGTGCCCGCCGCGCTGCGCGCCGTGACCAAGGGCGGCACGGTCGTGTGCGGCGGCATTCACATGAGCGACATTCCATCGTTTCCGTACGCATGGCTGTGGGAGGAGCGCCGCATCGTTTCGGTGGCGAACCTCACGCGCGAGGACGGCGCGGCGTTCATGGCCATTGCCGCAAGACACAAGATCGAGATCGAAACCACGGCTTGGCCGCTCGCGCGGGCGAACGAGGCGCTCGCGGACCTGCGCGCGGGCCGCTTCACGGGCGCCGCGGTGCTGACGATGCGCTAGGGTCTGTTCACATTGGAAACAGGCTTGCGCTGGCCGCCAGAAGGGCCGAGCGCGAGGATTGCGACGAAGCGAATACTCGACGTATTCGTGAGGAGCATGACGCGGCGATCGGCCCTTCTGGCGGCCAGCCCCTGGAATGAAATTGTTGATTTGGGGAACGTGCTTTTCCGGCCGCATTGCGACGCCCTCATTGCACTGCAGCCGGAAAGGCACGTTCGCAAGCCTGTTTCCAATGTGAACAGACCCTGGACCCCAAGGGTCGTTGCAGGCATCGCAGCCGGGCAACGGGGTAGTGGTGCAACGGTGGCGTTCGCCTGCGCGAGACTCATGCCGTCACGCTTGCCGGGCGGTCATCGGTCGTTTTGGCCTCGGGCGCTGCGGCCCGTGCGGGCACCAGCAGCACGGGGCGGCACGCACTGCGCAGCACGCGCTCCGCGACGCTGCCAAGCACCAGCCGCCGCACGCCGCGGCGTCCGTGCGTGCCCATGACGATCAGGTCCGCGCCCCACTCGGCGGCCACGCGTTCGATGCATTGCGCGATGTCTTCCACGCCCAGCTCGACTTCGGCCGTGCGCGGCGCGCCTTTCACGCCCGCGGATGTCATGCGCGTCTGGGCGTCGGTGCTGATCAGCCGGCTTTCTTCGACGTACGCATCGCGGACGATCGAGGGATCGAAGCCCGGCACGTCGTAGGCGAGCACCGGAATGTCGATCACATAAAGGGGCTGCAACTCCGCGCCGTGATCGCGCGCGAGCTGGATCGCGGCATCGAGCGCTGTGGAAGCGGTCTGGCTGCCGTCGAGTGCAACGAGAATGCGGGAATACATGGTGTGCCTCCAGGCTCGTCCGGGGACGCGGGAAGAGCGGCTTGCGGGACGTGTGGGGAGCGTGAGATGCGTGGCCGTTCAATGGGACATGAGCACGGGCAGCGTCATCGTGCTCAGGATCGAGCGCGTCGCGCCGCCCAGCACCGTTTCCTGTAGCCGCGCGTGGCCGTACGCCCCCATCACGAGCAGGTCGAAGCCGCCATCCGCAGCGTAGTTGAGCAGGGCGTCGCCGGTGGATTCCGAGGCGCCGCGGTCGATGTGGGCGATGTCGACCGTGTTCGCGCCATGGCGTGCGAGCATGGCCGCCAGATCCGTGCACGAAGCCGGAGACGCCCCGGACTTGAAGGTGCTCGACGTGGCGGCAATCGTGACGTGCGCGGCGCGCGCGATGAAAGGAATCGCATCGTGAACCGCGCGCGCCGCCTCGCGGCTGCCGTTCCACCCGATCAGCACGCGCTCGCCGACCGATTCGAAGTAGCCGGTGTACGGCATCACGAGCACGGGGCCGCCGGCGCCCAGCACGATGGACTCGGCGAAATGATCGGCCACGTAGGCCTCCGGTTCGTTCAGATCGGTTTGCCCGATGATGGTCAGGTCGGAACTGCGGCTGCGCTGCGTGACGGCGGCGACCGGTTCGTCCCCGGCGGCCAGCCACACGCCCTCGACCTGCGCGCGCGCAAGCTCCGCATGGAACAGCCGCTCGATCGCGGCGCGCTGCTCCGCGCGGAGCTTGCGGTGCGCGTCGTAGTAGTCGGCGGTGCCCGCCATGACATAGAACTCGCGCGGGCTCGGCTCGAAGACGGCGAACAGGCCGTTCAGATGCGAACCATACGTGCGCGCAAGCTTCAAGGCGAGCGAGAGCCGTGCGCTGGCGCGCGCGCTCGTATCCAGATGAACCGTCAAGGTCTTGTAGGTCATGGCAGGACTCCGGGAAGGAGGAGTGGCAATCGGGCGAGCGGCAATCGGCCAGCAATCGGCCAGCAATCGCGGGCCAGCAATCGCGGCCCAACCCGAAGCGGGCGACGAATTGATTCGAGTCTAAGAATGGGCGACCCATCGCCCTTGATTTAAATCAAGCGTCTGCTCGTGGCGAACGACCGCGCGACAGCGCGGCGTCAACGCGCCGGGCGGAAGCCCTGGCATTGAGCCAGATCAATTGAGAAAAGCCGCGTGTTCTTAGATTGAAGACGGAGCGCATCGCAGCGTGCGGTGCGCAAGGTGTGGGCACAAGCCCAGGCAGTCGTGCGGTTCGACGAGTGGACCGTGCGGCGAGTCACAGCTCAAAGGAGAAATGGCGATGAGCAATCTGACACGTTACGACCCGTTTTCGATCGAGCCGGTTTCCGACCTGTTTCAGGGGCTTTTCCGCCCGATGCGCAGTCTGCTCGCGACGGAGGACAACGATCTGGCGGCGATGAAGCTCGATGTGACCGAGAGCGATCAGGCCTACACGGTCAAGGCGGAATTGCCGGGCGTGAACAAGCAGGACATCGACGTCAAGATCGACGGCAATGTGGTGTCGATACACGCGAAGGTCGAACGCAATACCGAACAGAAGGAAGGCGAGCGGGTCATCCGCCGCGAGCGTTATAGCGGTGCGTTTGCGCGTTCATTCTCGTTGGCTAGCGATATCGACGAGAGTACGGCGAGCGCCCAGTATCAGGACGGCGTGCTGTCGCTGACGCTGCCGAAGAAGGCGCCGACGGAGCACAAGCGCCTGCAGGTCGAATAAGCACTGCATGGCTGGAACGGGAGGTCGGCACGCAGAGGCGGCGCAGAGCGTAGCCTCTGCGCTCTCTTGATTCCTTGCACGTTCAGGCCATCCGCAATACGCACAAGGCGCGCGCCGGCACGGGACGGCGCGCGCTTGTGCCGGGGAGTCAAAAATGAGACATTCGGCCACTCGATCGATCGACATGCCGGTCGTTGCGCCGTTCTCACGCATAGTTGTCCTGATGACTGGGCGTGAGCATGCGGCTTCGCTGCTCGACTGCGTGGCCGGCTGGGCACAGCACGGTGCGCGCGTGCACGTGTGCTTCGCGGCAATGGCGCCTGGGCCTTCGGAGGCAGGCGCGGGAACCCGGGCCGAGCAAGATGCCGTCAAGCGGATCCTCCGGAGCGCGACCGTCGACGCGGCCTGCGAGACGCTCGCGCTGCGCGGCATCGAGGCCCATCCGGAGATCCTCGAGCCGAGCGAGGGCGAGGGGCAGACAGAAGCGTTCGCGCGCGCCATGCGCGCCTGGCAAGCGGATCTCGCGATTGGCGCGCCCTCGGATCCGGTCGCGCTCGCGGGTTTGTCGGCGTGTGCCGTGCTGGTGCTGCCGCAGCCTTTCGCGCGCCGATGCCAGGTGCCGCCGCAGCGCATTTTCGTCGCGAGTGACGGGAGCGCCGCGTCGGCTGTTGCGGTTCGGCAAGCCGCGCGCGTCGCGTTCGCCGGCGCTGCGCTGCGGGTGGGCTATCTGGCCTGCGACCCGGCGTCGGCGCGGCATCCCGAAGACTTCGAAGCGGTCGTTCTGCCGGCGCGGCACGATGGCGACGCCGCTGCGCACGCGATCGTCGAGGCCGCGCTGCAATGGCGCGCCGACCTGCTGGTAGTGGGCACGCGCGGCGGCCACGAGGGCGGGCGGTGGCGCTTCGGGAGCGTCGCGGCCGAGGTCGCGCAACGTACCGTATTGCCGCTGCTGCTCGTGCCGCAGCTTTCAGGACAAGCGTCGCTCGCGGGCGTGAGCGGCATCCATTGAATTGATATGCGTCAACGGGCGCAGCACGCCGAACCTTATCCTGAATTTAATCGCTAGCTGGAATGGTTTGTCGCTGGCGCGGTGAGGAGAACTGGTCATGGAAATTTCGTTCCCGCGGGTAGCGCCCCAGTACGATGCGGAGTGCTACACCCTGGTGTTCCCGGTTCATGTGGACGGCAAGCGGATCCAGTGTGGCATTACCGCCGAGGCGCTCGAAGACCATTTCGGCGCGGCGTCGATCCGCGAGACGGATCTCGTCTCGGCATTCTGCGAGCATCGCGGCGCCATCGAGGACGCCGCGGCCTCGCTGATCGAAGCCACCCACGGCGTGCCGATCCTGCTGCACAGCGGCATATTCCGCGTTTGTGGCCGATGACGCGAGCCGCTATGTACGCCGCCACGTACGCCATTGCTTACGCCACCAGACGCGCCACCAGCGCGGGACGGAGATCGAGGTCATGACACTCAAGGGCACAGTCAACTCGGGCACATGGATCGTCGAAGCGATCACGTCGCCCGCGCCGCACGGCGGTTTTGCCTGCCATATCAGCATTACGCAGAGCGAGCCGGAGCAGCCGTTTGGCCATGCGTTCGCGCATCATCGAACCTTCGACACGGAGGCCGCCGCAGTGCTGGACGGCCTGCGCGAAGGCATGTTGTGGGTCGATCTCAAGAACCTGCATGCGTTTCGCGTATAGGCCGCGGCAAGGCC
This sequence comes from Paraburkholderia sp. A3BS-1L, assembly GCF_051125215.1. Lineage (NCBI taxonomy): Bacteria > Pseudomonadati > Pseudomonadota > Betaproteobacteria > Burkholderiales > Burkholderiaceae > Paraburkholderia > Paraburkholderia sp. A3BS-1L. The sequence continues at coordinate 904,343 of NZ_CP120443.1, forward strand.
GGAAGCTCAAGAGCAGGACGAGGCAGGGGAGCCAGTGCGATGGGACTGGGAATGCAAATTGTGTATCTGGGCTTTGCGGGCACCGCTGCCATCGAGGCGGAAGCCGGCGTGCAGCTATTGCGTCTCGAGCGCTTCAGCGGCTTGCTCAAAGCCTGTCATCTCGCCATCGAGTCGGTGCGCAAGTCGGGTCATGCAGACGTCTACGATGTGCGGCTCGATCTGCTTTCCGCTGCGAGCGAACTCAAGCCCATCGTTCATAGCACCGGCGAAGATCCGATCGCCGCCATGCGCGAAGTCTTCGATGCCGCCGAGCACGAGTTGCGACGGGCCGGCACTTCGGGCTGCGCGGCGCAAGACGGCCGCATGCGGCGCGATCATTGAAATTGAGAGGGCGGGGATCGGGCGATGCCGGATCGTTCCGCGTGCGTTTGCGGCCGCGAGAACGCGGCTTGCCTGGCACGGGTTGACTGGCCTTATCGGCTATTGGACTATCGGCTGCCTGGCTACTGGCTCAGCACCCACTGGACGAGCTTGCGGGCGTCCGCGGCCGAAAGCGGGCCGCCGCGATCCTCGGGCAACGGCATGGCCATGTCGCCCCAGTGCGCCTTGCCGCCGTGCCGGAGCTTCTCCACCAGCATCGTGGTTGCGTTGGGCTGGTTGCGGTAGCGCTCCGCGATCTGGTGGAACGATGGCGCGAGAAAGGGTTCGTCCGACGTATGGCAGAACATGCAGTGCTGCTGATCGACGAGATCGGTCGGCTCAGCAACAAGCTCGGCGAACGCGCTGGCCGCCGGCAGAAAAACCGCCAGCGCCGCGGCCGCGCCCACGAGGATCGCGCGAACCGGAAGCCGGCCCGGCTCGCGCCGCCGCGCAATGGCGGCCGGGGTAGCGGCCGGGATAGCGGCTGGCGTGGCGGCGGGGATGCGTTGGCTAGGCATGGCGGGTCTCCTTGGGGCGGCGCTCGGGCCGCAAAGGCTGGCTGTCTCGGCCCATGCTCCCATTGGCGGGCGCCATGCCGTTGACCTTGGTCAATCGCTGGGTCGATGCTGATTCAATCGCCGCGTCAATCGCTGGATCAATCCGATAAGCGCGGCGCGGATCACACGCGCGCGAGACCTTCCGAATCGACGATGCGGATCTGCTTGCCGGCCGGCTCGACCAGCCCGTCCCGGTGAAAGCGCGAAAACATCCGGCTCACGGTCTCGAGTTTCATGCCGAGAAAGCAGCCGATTTCCTCGCGGCTCATCTTCAGATTGAACTGCGCGCCGGAGTAGCCGCGCGTGCGAAAGCGCGCAGCGAGATCGAGCAGGAAGGCCGCCAGGCGCTGCTCCGCGGTCATCGTGCCGAGCAGCATCATGAGGCTCGATTCGCGCACGATTTCGCCGCTCATCAACTGGTAGAGATGGCGTTGCATGCGGCGGCTTTCGCGGCAGAGCGTCTCGAACTGGCCGAACGGAATGATGCAGACCGTGCTGTCTTCGAGCGCGATCGCGTCGCAGTTGTGCGTGCCGGCGCATACGCCGTCGAGGCCGAGCGGCTCGCCGGGAATCTGGAAGCCCGTGACCTGCTCGCGGCCGTCGCGATGCATGACGACCGTCTTGAACGAGCCGGTGCGCACGGCGTACAGGCTCTGGAATGCGTCGTGGGTGCGAAACAGGGTTTCGCCGCGACGCACGTTGCGGGTCGTTAGGACCACGGTATCCAGTTGCTGAAGCTCGGCGGTGGTGAGATCGGCGGGCATGCAGACCGCGCGCAGCGAGCAGGTGGAGCAGCGCGAGGCCGGGTGGCGCGGGGCCGCTTCCCGCACTGCGGGCTGCAGCGTAATCACTGGCCAGGGCAGCGCCGCAGAAGCAGGCACGGAGGAATCGCAGGCAGGCTCGGCATACATGACAGTCTCCAGTTCATCGCGCGAGCTGTGCGTGGGATTCACGCAGCTTCGGGCGAATCAGTTTGGCTTCCATGCAGGCAGTATCGGCGACGCCATCTCGGAAATAAATCGGCGGCGATGGAAAGCAGCGTACGCAGGATAGAAGTTGTGTAGGGCAATTCCTACAGACGTGCGGCATCGCGACGCTGAGCCCTGTGGCGATGCACCTCTGGCAAGGCTCAGGGCTCGTCCTCATCGTCGAGCAGCTTGTGGCGCAGGGCATAGCGCACGAGGGCGGCCTCGTGGGGCATCTCCATCTTTTCGAGAATGCGCACCTTGTAGGTGCTGACGGTCTTCGCGCTCACGCAGAGCGCCTGGGCGATCTGGCCGATGGATTCACCGTTGGCGAGGCGCCGGAACACCTCGAACTCGCGGTCGGAGAGCCGCTGATGCGGCAGCGTGTCGGCGGGCTCGTTCAGGCTTTGCGCGAAGCGCTCGGCCATGGCCATGCTCACGTAGACGCCGCCCGTGGCGACTTTCGTCACGGCGTTCACGAGTTCCGCGCTGGCGCTTTCCTTGGTGAGATAGCCCGACGCGCCGGCCTTGAACGCGCGCACCGCGTATTGCTGCTCGGCGTGCATGGTCAGCACGAGAATGCGCAGCGCCGGCTGTTCGTCCTTGATCTGCTTGATGAGATCCACGCCGCTGCGCCCCGGCATGGAAAGGTCGAGCACCAGCACCTTGGCGGCGCGCTCGCGCACCAGCGCGAGCGTGGTGGCGCCGTCGCAGCCCTCGCCCACGATTTCGAAATCGTGGGCGTCCTCAAGGATGCGGCGCAGGCCATCGCGCACGAGCGTGTGGTCGTCGGCGAGGATCACCTTGATCATGAAGCGGTCTCCTCTGACACGAGGGCGTCGAGCTCGAAGGTGATGGAAATGGCAAAGCCTTCGCCGGGAGCCGTATCGATCTCGACGACCCCATTGAACATGTGCGCGCGCTCGCGAATGCCCAGCAATCCGAACGATTTGTCGTGGCGGGTGCGGCTCAGCGGGTTGCCGGGGTCGTCCTGGGCGCCGCGGCCATTGTCGACAATGCTCAGGATGCACTGCTGGCCGTGGACTTCGAGGTTCAGGATGACGACGCTGGCTTCGGCGTGGCGCGCGACGTTGGTGAGCGCTTCCTGAATGATGCGAAAGAGCGCCGAGGCCGCTGCGCTCGAGAACGCCGTGTCAGCGGTGTGGATGTGCCGCTGCACGTCGATGCCGTAGCGGCTCGTGAAATCGTTCGCGAGCCATTCGATGGCCGGCACGAGCCCGAGGTCGTCGAGCATCACGGGGCGCAGGTCGGCGGCGATGCGGCGCACCGCCCGTACGGTCGAATCGATCAGCTTGCTCATGCCGTCGAGGCGCCCGGCGATGTCCTCGCCGACGGCGGCGGCGCCGAGCCGGTGCGCGAGCGCGGAGAGATCGATCTTGAGCGCCGTGAGCCGCTGGCCGAGATCGTCGTGGAGCTCGCGGGCGATACGCGTTTTTTCGGCTTCGCGCACGTTCTGCAGGTTGGCCGAGAGCTCGCGCAGCTCTTCGCGCGAGCGCTTGAGCGAGTTCTCCGCGCGCAGCCGTTCCGTGATGTCGCGCAGCATGACCGTGTAGAGCTTGCCGGAGGCGTCGCGGATCTGCGAAATCGATGCTTCGATGGGAAATTCCTCGCCGTTGGCGCGCAGGCCGAACAGCACGCGCTGCTGGCGGCCCATCTGGCGCTCGGTGACGCCCGTGGCGCCGAACTGGTCGACGTGGTGCTCGTGGGCCGAGCGAAAGCGTTCGGGAATGAAGCGTGCAAGCGGCGCGCCGATCGCTTCCATGGCGGAGAGCCCGAAGATGAACTCGGCGGCCGGATTGAAGATCACCACGCGCTGCGCTTCGTCCACGGTGATGATGGCCTCCATCGACGACCGGATGATGCCCATCATGCGCGCTTCGTTCAGACTGGCGTCCGTGCTGGCCGGATCGGGCACGACAGCCGGAGCCGCAGCCGCACTGGCGAGACGGTAGGCGAGCCACGCGCAGAGCGCGGCCGCGGCGGCGCCGGCGAGCAGAACGGCCGCGGCGCAGGTGGCCGCGCCCGTGACGAACGGGCTGCCGTCCGTGCTCGCATCGAGCGTGAGCGTGGCGCCGCCGAACGCGAGGGTGGCGCGGTGCTCGAAGCGCGCGCCGGGCATGACTTCGGCGCCTTCGGTCGGGGCGCTGCGGAACACCTCGGCAGCCGGCTGCGCGGCATGGACGGTTAGCGCGAGATCCGGCTGGGCGGCGAGTATCGGCTCGAAGAGCCGCCGTGCGTCGAGCACTGCCACGGCGAATCCCGCGGGCGGCTGCTGCGCGTCGTGCGCAGCACCCCGCGAGGCGTAGACGGGCAGATAAAGCATCAGGCGAGGCGGGACGCCGTCCGAGGCCGGCTCGGCAGTGAGCCCGGCCTTGCCGGTTTGCACGGCGTAGCGGCGCGCCACCACGCTGGCGACGCTCTGGAGCCGCACATTGCCGGGTTCGGCGGCGATCCCGGCCCACAGCGCAGTGGCATCGGGCTGCGCGGGCGCCGCGTGTTGCGCGCCGGAGGGGGGGACGGACGATTGCGAAAAATAGCCCATGGCAACGACTGCGAGGCGCGAGTTTTCCAGATCGGCGGCGCCGACCTCGCGCTGCCAGTCCTCGGCATTGGGAACGGGGTTCTGCGCGAGCCATCCGCGCGCGCCGCGCAGCATGGCTTCGTCGGCGACAAGCGCCTGTGCGACGGTCTCGCGCAGCGCGGACGCGCGGCGGGCAAAGCGCTGCCCGGCGGCGGTCTGCCACTGCTGCGCAACAAACGCCGCGACGACGAGCGCGAGCGTCAAAACGACGACGAATGCCAGCGCCGATGCCACGGCCGGCTGGCGAATCTGGGCAAGGCGCCTGCGCGCCGCGCCGCGGGCGGCGCTTTCGTGCGGCTTAGCGCCTGTGCTCATGGAAACGGTCCAGAACGAAATGACGCTTGTATGGAACGGGTGCGTGAGCCATTCACATTGGGAAAGTAGCGGCTTCATGGGAGAACGCCCGCTGCCCGACATCGCAGGGGCTGCCTGACAGAATTTTATGTGCAGCGCCCGCGCGTGTCTGGAAAAACTTGCGCGTTGTGCGGCGCGGCGCGCAATCCCGCCCGGGGGGCGGGCGCGCGCCGGTCCGGCGCAGCCCGCTCAGGCTACTGGCCGCGCGGCATCCGTGGCATCCGCGGCTTCGCGGAGCGGGCATGGAAGGGTGCGAGCGGGGTTCTCGGGAAGTTCGATCGTCTGGCCTTGCTCCGGCACGCAGCAGTCCCAGTGCAGCGTTTCCGCGATGCGCCGGCGCAGCGCGTCGGCCGCGGCAGGTTCGCCGTGCGTCACGAAGGTGCGGGTGGGCGGGCACGTCATGCCGGCCAGCCAGCGCAACGTCTCCCGGTAGTCCGCATGCGCCGACAGCGACGAGATCGAGGCGATTTCGGCGCGCACGCGCACGTAGTCGCCGTGCAGCTTGATGGCCGGCGCGTGCGCTTCGAGCGCCGCGCCGCGCGTGCCGGGCGCCTGGTAGCCCACCAGCGCGATGGTGTTGCGCGGGTCGGACGCATAGAGATTCAGGTGATGCAGCACACGCCCGCCCGTGGCCATGCCGCTGCCCGCGATGATGACCATCGGCCCGTTGCGCGAAGCGATGGCCTTCGAGTCGTCGACACTGCGCGTCATGAACGCCGCGTGGTCGATGGCGTGCAGCTGCGAGATGGTCAGCTTGTGCTCGCGCATATGGTGCCGATAGAGCTCAGTGACGCTGATCGCCATCGGGCTGTCGAGATAGACCGGCACGTTCGCCATGCGCCCCGCCTCCTTGAGGTGCGCGATGTAGTACAGCACCTCCTGGGCGCGCCCGACCGCGAAGCAGGGCATCACCACGAGGCCGCCGCGCGCAAAGGTGCGCGCGAATACATCGGCGAGTTCGTCTTCGGGATTGAGGGCGGCGTGCAGCCGGTCGCCATAGGTCGACTCGACCACGAGATAGTCGGCGTGCACGGGCGGCACCGGCGCGCGCATGAGCGGATCGTCGGGGCGTCCGAGGTCGCCGGAGAACGCAAGCACCGTATGCCCGCTGCACAGCACGACGCTCGCGGCGCCGAGGATATGCCCGGCAGGCAGAAAGCGGAACGTGAGATTCTCGCCGAGCGAGACCGGCGCATCGAACTCGCGCGCGCCGATGAGCCGCAGCGCCGCTTCGGCGTCTTCGAGCGTGTAGAGCGGCAGCGCGGGATGGTGCTTCGAAAAGCCGTGGCGGTTCGCGAACGCGGCGTCCTCCTCCTGCAGGCGCGCGCTGTCGCGCAGCATGACTTCGCACAGATCGGCGGTGCCCGGCGTGCAATAGACCGGTCCGCGGAAGCCATTGCGCGCCAGCACCGGCAGATAGCCGCAGTGATCGATATGCGCATGCGTGAGGATGACGGCGTCGAGCGTATCGGCCGGAAACGGCAACGGCTCCCAGTTGCGCAGCCGCAGGTTCTTGGTGCCCTGGAACAGCCCGCAGTCGATCAACACCCGCTTGCCTTGCGCTTCCAGCAGATAGCGCGAGCCCGTGACCGTCTGCGCCGCGCCCAGAAAAGTCAGCTTCATCATGCTCTCCTCGCCATGCACCCCAAGGTGCGTCTGGTGTTCATTGGAGCGCGCTTCGCCGCCACGCAATTGACCTGGATCAGGGTTGGAAACCATTGGCGGGCGAGGGCATGGATTGAGCGAGATCAATCGGGCTCGACCGGACGATTCATACATTGGGGCGTGCGGCTCGCCGTCGCGAGCCGGCTTTCGGTTGGGAGTCCCTGCGATGAACCATGGATCGAGTGTGCGCCGGGCTCTGGTCTTGCTCACGGCACTGCTTGCGGCATGCGCCACCGACGCGACCCGCGAGGCCTTTCGTCATACGGAAACCGGCCTGCAGGCGGCGCGCGAGCAGGCGGCGGTCCATTGCGCGGCGCCCGACGATTGTGCGCGGGCCTGGAGCCGCGCGCGGGTGTTCGTCCAGTTGCATTCGCCCACGCGGATCGAGCGGATCACCGACGAGACGATCGAAACGCGCATGCCTCACGAATTCGGCGTGGCGTACTTTTGGGCCGTGCGCGAGACCGCGGCCGACGGCGCAACGACCGTTCGCCTGAAGGGCATGTGCCGGGGCATGTACAGCACCGGCAACGGGCCGGGATGGCTCTACCGGTCCTGCGCGGAGCAGTTGCGCGAGGCCCAGCTCGAATTCGCGCGCGAGGTGGGCGGCGCGCAATGAACGAGTCGGGGCGCGCCGGGTTCGGGGCCGCGGGTCCGGAGCCGTCAGGCAAATTTCGGCGGCGTGCGGCGGCGGACCACCCCGCGAACAAGCGCGCGCTCAGGCTCAGGACATCACCGCTTCGAGCGGGCGTCGCGGCGTCGCCGCGTCGGGCGTTCCGTGACCGATGCGCAACAGCAGCTGCGGGAAGTACGGACCCTCCAGCCCCATCAGGGCGCCGAGCCGGGGACGCAGCTCCGGGACTTCGATGGGCTGGTTCAGATACGAAGCGCACAGGCCGTGGAGGGTCGCCAGCAACAACACCCGTTCGAGAGCCTGGCCCGTGGCGAGCCACGCCTGCGCATTGTCCACGCCGGTCGCGAGACACAGCAGCAGCGGCGAACCTGCCGCCAGGTCGTGATGCGTGGCGGCCACGCCGCCGCCGAGATCGAACGTGCGGATCGCCGAGGCCACGAGCGGTTTCGCGAAATCGAGCAGGCCGCCGAGTCCGGCCGCGTAAGTCGGCATGCCGTCGTCGGTGCGGCGCGGATGGATCCACTTGGCGAGCTCGCGCCTGAAGCGCGGATCGGCGAACTGCTGCCGGTCGGCCTCGGCGATGAGGCCGGCGACTGCGTTGCGCGGCTCGCTCTCGCTCACGCAGGCGACTTCGACACCCTCGGCGCGCGCGGCATCCATCAGGTGCTGCTCGATGGTGGCGTCGACGGGCTCGGCGGAGAACGGATGGCGCGTCGTGACCCGCTCGTAAATCGCGCCCACGAGGGCAGCCAGCTCCGGCGCGGTGGTGCGCTCGCGCAGCAGACGCACCTCGGCGAGCAGATCGGGATCGGTGCTCGACGGGAACAGGGTGATCGCGTAGCCCATGCCGAGGCTCGCGATCGCCACGCGCAGATTGAAGAGCGCAGCGCCGCAACTGATGATGAGTTCGCGGTCGTACGGGTCCACCACGGGCAGCGCGCGCAGCCGGTCCGCGCACAGCATCACGCGGTCCGCGCCGAGCACGAAGCGCCAGGGCTGGCTGTTGTGGCTCGACGGCGCAAGCGTCGCGTGACGCGCGGCGAAGCGCATGGTGAACGCGTGCGTGTCGCCGGGTGCGTCCGCAAGGGCATCCTCGGGTGCTGTCTGGCGGGCACGGTCTCTGGCGGCGATGGCAGCGATGGCGGCTGGATTGTCGAGCATGATCAGCTCCCGTCGGGTAGACGCGCGGCTGCCGGCAAGACGCGCCGCCGCGCAAAGGTGAATCGGTGGGACATCGTCAGTGGGACATCAAGACCGGCACCGTCATGGCTTCAAGCAGGTTGCGCGTCACGCCGCCCAGCACGCGCTCGTGAATGCGCGAATGCGCGTAAGCGCCCGCCACGATCAGGTCGGCGCGCAGATCGCTCGCCCGGCCCAGCAGCGCCGTGCTCGTCCTGACGCCCAGTTCGCGGGGGCTTTCGTGAAACGATGCGCTGACGTCGTGCAGATCCAGCCATGCCGCGGCATCGGCCGCCTCTACTTCAGCCTGCACGCGTTTGGCGCCGTGACGCGCGGCGACCACCTCGATCGAGACGCAACTGGCGCTGCGCAATAGCGGCAAGGCATCCGCTGCCGCTCGCGCCGCTTCGCGGCCGCCGTCCCAGGCGATCAGGATGTTTTGCGCGATGGTCGGGAACGCTCCGGAATGCGGCACGACGATGGCGGGCCTCGCGGCCGTCATCAGGAGATCGGCGACGAAGTCGCTGGACGGGTCGATCGCGAAGTCGCCGCGCGCGTACTGTCCGAGCACGAGCAGGTCGGCGTGACGGGCGTGCAGCACCGCGGTCCCGGTGTCGCCGGGTTGCGGCGCGCGCCATTCGACCCTGCAGCCCGCATGCACGCCGGCATCGATAAACGCGGCTTGCGCCTGCTCGCGGCGCTCCAGCGCCTGCTCGCCGCCCATCACTGGCGCGTGCGGATAGGGCATCGGCAGATACAGCCCGATGAGGTGCGCGTCGAAGCGCACGGCAAGATCGAGCGCGAGTGCCAGACGCGTTTCGCGCCGCGCCGAATCGTCGAGATGGACGAGCAGAGTCTTGTAGCCCATGGCGGTTTCCCTGAATGTCAATGGCGAGCGGTCCGCTCAATGCGACATCAGCACCGGCACCGGCATCGAGCCGAGCACCGTCTGCGTCACGCCGCCGAGCAGAAGCTCTTTCCAGCGCGCGTGGCCATAGGCGCCCATCACGATCAGATCGCAGCCGGTCTTGGCGGCGTGCGCGAGCAGCGCGTCGCCCACCGTGATGGTTGGCGGCGGATGTAACTCCGTGACCCGCACCTCGAGTCCGTGACGCGCGAGAACGAGGCCGATGTCGGCGCCCGGAATGCGATCGCGGTCCTTGCGCGAGGGCGTGAAGGTCACGATCTCGGTGCGCTCGGCCAGGCGCATGAACGGCAGCGCGTCATACAGCGCGCGCGTGGCCGACTGGCCCGCGTCCCACGCGACCATGATGCGCTCGCCCACCGTGGGGCCTCCCCCCGCATAGGGCACCCACAGGACCGGCCGTCCCGCGCTCAGCGTCACGCGCGCCTGCAGCCGGTTGGCGAGCGACGCGTCGGGATCATCGGGGGCGCTCTGGCCCAGAACGATCAGGTCTGCGAAACGGGCGCGCATCAGCAGCTCGTGCTGCGCGTGATTCGCGGTGCGCCAATGGCCTTTCAACTCTTCCTCGGCGAGCCGCGCGAAGAAGTGATGCTCGAGCGAGCGGCGACATGCTTCGTGCTCTTCGCGGCATCGAGACCAATACTCGGCGTCCAGAATGAACGCGTAGGCCACCTCGTGCTCCGGCACGGCAGGCGCGAACAGCGCGCTGAGCTGGGCGCCGTGCCGCTTCGCAACGCGCAGCGCGACCTCGAGGCGCGTGCGCGCGCTATCGCTTTCGTCCAGATGAACGAGGATGTTGCGGTACTCCATGATCGGCGCTCCATGGTGGAATGCAACACCGAAGCGGTGTCTCGTGCGGCTCAGTCTAGGCGCGGAAGCCCGCCCGCAATTGATTTGAGTCAATCGTGAGCCGAAGGCGGAACCTACAGTGGGGCCTTGTTCCGGCCGCGCCGAATCGCGGCCGGTCGCCAATCTGCGAGGAGGATGGATCATGCGTAGCGAACGCGTTGCTTTTGTGAGCGGCGGGATGGGCGGTCTGGGCGAGGCGATCAGCCGGAGGCTGCACGATGCGGGCCTGACGGTCGCGGTTTCGCATTCGGAGCACAACGATCACGTGATCCGCTGGCTGGATCGCGAGCGCGCGGCGGGCCGCACGTTCCACGCTTTCGGGATCGACGTGGCGAGCTACGACTCATGCGTCGAGTGCGCGCAGCGGGTCCTGTCGCAACTGGGCGCGGTCGACGTCCTGATCAACAACGCCGGCATCACGCGCGACGCGAGCTTCATGAAGCTCACGAAGCGCGAGTGGGACGAAGTGATGCATACGAATCTCGACAGCGTCTTCAACCTCACCCGGCAGTTCCTTCCCGGCATGGTGGAGCGGCGCTTTGGCCGCGTCGTGAACATCAGCTCGGTGAACGGTTCGCGCGGCGCGTTTGGTCAGACCAATTACGCGGCGTCGAAGGCCGGCATGCACGGCTTCACGATGTCGCTGGCGCTCGAAGTCGCGAAGCACGGCGTCACGGTGAACACCGTCTCGCCCGGCTATCTCGCGACCGCGATGGTGGAGGCCGTGCCGCAGGACATCATGGAAAAGCGCATCCTCCCGCAGATTCCGGTGGGCCGGCTCGGGCGTCCGGAAGAAGTGGCGTCGCTGATCGCCTACCTCTGCTCCGACGACGGCGCATTCGCGACGGGCGCCAACTTCGCCCTCAACGGCGGCATGCACATGCATTGATCATGCATGACCCGAAACGCCGGACGGCAAGTGACGGCAAGCCGAAGTCCGATTTAGCGTCCGATTCGAAGCCCGATCCGGCGCCCGATCCGGCGCCCAATCCGGCGTCCAATCCGGCGTCCAATCCGGCGTCCCCCGCCAGTTGATGCAGATCAGCCGCGCGGCTGCGCCCCATGCGAAGCTCGCAGCGACGGTCCGTTCGGGACCGGCTTCGATGGAGACGGCGATGAAAACCGATTTGCAGCTCAAGCACGACGTGGAAGCGGAACTGGAGTGGGAGCCGGCGGTCACGGCTTCGAATATCGGCGTGGAGGTGAAGGACGGCGTCGTGACGCTTGCAGGCCATCTCGCGAGCCTGAGAGAAAAGATCGCGGCGGAGCAGGCGGCGCAGCGCGTGGGCGGCGTGCGCGCGCTGGTGGTCGAGCTGGATGTGCGCTTGCCGGGCGACGACATGCGCAGCGATGCGGACATCGCACGCATCGCGGGCTCGGTGCTGAACTGGACCGCCGGGCTGAGCGAGGGCGCGGTGCAGGTGCAGGTCGAGCGCGGCCACGTCGTGCTCAACGGCGCGGTGGACTGGACATGGCAGAGCCAGGCAGCCGCGCGCGCCGTCGCACAGTTGCGCGGGGTCGCGGGCGTGGTGAATCACATCGAAGTCCGGCATGCGGTGGCGCCGGACAAGATCAGCAAGGACATTCTCGAAGCGATGCGCCGTCATGCGGACCGCGAGGCGCGGCATATTCAGGTCACGGTCGACGAAGGCACGGTGAGGCTGTCCGGCAAGGTGCATTCGTTCGCCGAGCGCGCCGTGGCGCGAGGCGCGGCCTGGGCCGCGCCGGGCGTGCGCGCCGTGGTGGACGATCTGAGCGTGGAGTGAAGCAATGGCGGCCGCGCTGCGCGGCCGCTTCTCAGCGTGCGGTGCCGGCGCTGAGCGCGTCGCGCAGCGCGGCGGCAAAACATTGGAACGCCCGCAGCGAACCCGCGACGCTCTGGTATTTTTCGCGGCCGATCTGGCCGTCGAGCGTGACGAGCATGCCGGAGGAGCGCGCGAGCGCGAGCAGCGCATCGGCGTCGTCGATCGCAATCGCGCCGGCAAGCGGAACGGGAGATGGCGTACGGTTTTCGGCGGTGTGCATGACGGCGCTCCAGGGGCGATAAACGTTCGAGCGGATTTCGCTACGTCTTCAGTATGGACGGCATGGCCAGGCGTCCCAATGAGCCGGCGCTGAAACTGATGTAGGTGGTTTTTGGAGCCTGTAGGCGTCGGCCTACAGCGCCTGGCACCGGATCGGAGTCGATAACGTGATCGAAATCTTGACGCTGACGGCCAATCCCGCCGTCGATGTGTCGACGGCGGTGGAGCGCGTGATCGATACGCACAAGCTGCGCTGCGAGGCGGCAAGCCGCTATCCGGGCGGCGGGGGCATCAATGTCGCGCGCGTGATCCAGCGTCTCGACGGCGCGCAGGCCCGCTGCCTCGCGCTGTATCTCGCGGGCGGCGTGACGGGCGACTTGCTGGAGCAACTGCTTGCAGCCGAGTGCGTGGACAGCCGAAGGCTGCCTGTCGCGGGCGAAACGCGGGAAAACTTCTCGGTGATAGAACGCTCGACCGGGCGCGAGTTCCGTTTCGTGCTGCCCGGCGCGCCGGTGGAGGCTGGCGAATGGGCGAGCGCCATGGCGGCGTGCGAGGCGCTCGTGCCCGCGCCGCGCTACCTCGTGATGAGCGGCAGCCTGCCGCCGGGACTGCCGGCGCGGGCCTATGCGGATCTCGCGCAGCGGGCCCGTGCGCGCGGCACGCGTGTGGTGCTCGACACCTCGGGCGCGCCGCTCGCGCTGGCGCTGGAGGCGGGCGTCTATCTCGTGAAGCCGAGCCTGGGCGAACTGGCCGGGCTGGCGGGGCGGCCGCTCGCCGACGAGGCCGCGCAACTGGCCGCCGCGCGCGAGATCGTGACGCGGCGGCGCGCGGAAATCGTTGCGCTCACACTCGGCGAACACGGCGCGCTGCTGGTATCGGCTCAAGAAACGCTGCGGGTGAAGGCCCTGCCGGTATCGGTATCGAGTGCGACCGGCGCGGGCGATAGCTTTCTTGCGGGACTGGTCGTGGCGTTGCGCCGGGGCGAGGGGCTGGCGGCGGCGGCGCGTCTTGCGCAGGCGGCGGCATCGGCAACCCTGCTGACGAGCGGCACGGCGCTTTGCGACGCTGCGCAGGTGCAACGGTTCTATGAGGCCGCGAGCCCCGTGTGCTGAATGCGTGAATTGCGCAGCAGCAGTGCAGCCGCGGCAAACGTGCTTCGTGGGGTTTCCGGGTCTCAGCGCGCCGCGCCGTCGCGGGAGGGCGCGTATCTGGCATGCGGCACGGAGAAACCCGTTACGTCCGCGAGCAGCGCGCGGCCGCGAGGATGGAAGGCGAACGCCGCGATGATGAGGAACGAGCCGGGCAGCGCAAGGGCGGCAAGGAAGAGCAGGCGCTTGTACATGGTTGAATCTCGCGGGGAAGGCAGGAGTATGGATTTAGCTTAAATCCCGTCGACCTCGCTCGATTGACCTGCATCAGCCGATCGCGCGCCGCGCGCGTCGCTGTCAATGCGATAGCAGAACCGGCACGGTGGCCGATTCGAGCAGCGCGCGCGTGACGCCGCCGAGCAGGTGCTCGCGCCATTGCGGATGACTGTAGGCGCCCGCCACGACGCAGTCGCAGCCGCTCGTCGCGACCCACGAAATCAGGGTGTCGCCCGCCGTCTCGTCCGCGTCGCTGAAGCTTTGCGCAAAGTCGACATTGACCCCGTGCCTTGCCAGCATCAGGTCGATGTTCGCGATTCCGTCGTCCGCCGCCGCGGCGCGCGGCGAAGCGGGCGTGCCGATATGCAGCACCGTGACGCGCTTCGCGGCTTGCAGCAGGGGCATCGCGTCGTGCACCGCGCGCGCGGCTTCGCGGCTGCCGTCCCACCCGATCACGATCGACTCGCACGCGGCGCGCAGCGCGCCCGCGTAAGGCAGTACCAGCACCGGCCTGCCGGACGTCATGACCACGCTTTCCAGAAAGCGCGCGCGCAGCGCATGGGCATCATCGTCGGGACTCGCCTGGCCGGCGACCAGCAGATCGGCGTGGCGGCTGCGGCGGATGATCGGCTCGTCGGCGTAGTCGTCGAATGCGATCCACTCGCCTTCCATGCCGACGCGCCGCAAGTCGTGGCGAAACGATTCCTCCGCCATGGCCTGCTGGCTGCGCCGCGCGTCGCAGTATTCGCTGTAGTAGGGCGCGCAACCGGCGACGGTGAAGTACGAGCGCGCTTCGGGCGCGAACGGCGAGTAAAGGCCGATGAGATGCGCGTCGAAGCGGCCCGCGAGCGTCAGCGCGAAGTCGAGCCGCGCTTGCGCGCGCTCGCCCGGGTCGAGATAAGCGAGCAGGGTCTTGTAGTGCATGGCTGCGTCTCCTGGAGCCGTGCGTCTCGTTTTGCCGCAGGACGCGTGCGGACGGGCAATCACCCTGGCGTCGAGTGTTATCGCCGGGCTCGTGTCGATTCTTGATGCAAGTCAAACATGGGCGCTTGTTTGATACACGTCAACTGGAACAGGGCCGCGCGCCGCAGAATCGCCTCAACCGGCCCGGACCCTGCACGCGCCTCGTGCACGGCGAGCGAGGCTGGCCAAACCGGAGGGCGTCCATGCGGTGCATCCTGCGCCTCGCGTTCAAGCTGCTTGTCAACGACAGCGCCAAGTTCACGGCGCTGCTGATCGGCATCACGTTCGCGGTGTTTCTGATGGTCGAGATGACGTCCATGTTCGCGGGCATCCTCAACCGCTCGTCGTCCACCGTCATCAACGTGGGCGCGAAGGTCTGGGTGATGGACCCGGCGGTGCAGACGATCGCGAGCAGCATCGGTATGCCCGATTACGTGCTCGACGCCGTGCGCAGCATCGACGGCGTGAAGTACGCCGTGCCGCTCTACTCGGGCATGGCGCTCGTGAAGCTGCGCAACGGCACTTACCAGGCGGCCACCGTGATCGGGCTGGACGACACCACGCTCTATGGCTGGCCGAAGATGAAGACCGGGCGCATCGAAGACATTTTTGCGGAGGACGGCTTCATTGCCGTGCAGGACGCCGAGTTCTACAAGCTCGGCAGCCCCGCGCCCGGCACCGACTTCGAGCTGAACGACCACCGCGCCGTGGTGGTCGGCATTGCCGCGGTGGCGAGCAGCAGCCTGTTTGGCACCCCTACGCTTTACACGACGTACCGCCGCGCCATCCAGGACGTTCCGTCGACGCGCTACACGACCTCGTACATTCTCGTCGAGCCTAAGTCGGCAGCCGACATTGCGCACATCAAGGCGCAGGTTGCCGCGCTCGGCTATGTCGCCTACACCAAAGACGAGTTCATGCAGCACATCGCCGACTTCTACAAGTACCAGACCGGCCTCGGCACCAACATTCTCCTGATGACCGTGATCAGCTTCGTGGTCGGCCTGTCGATCTCGGGGCAGACTTTCTATACGTTCATTCTCGAAAATCTCGAAAAATTCGGCGCGCTCAAGGCCATCGGCGCGAAGCGGCGCGAGCTGGTCGCGATGATCCTGTTCCAGGCGGCCTTCACGGCGCTCACGGGCTACGGCCTCGGCGTCGGATTGTGCGCGGCGTTGATCAGCCTCGCGCGGCTGCGCATCCGCGACTACGCGGCCATGATCACCTTCGGCAACCTCGCGATCGCGTTCGCGATGGTGGTGGTGATCGCCGCGCTCTCCAGCTATCTCGGCGTGCGCCGCGTGCTGCGCATCGAGCCGTTCGACATCTTCCGGGGCTGAGGCAATGGTCGATTCGATTGCCATCGAGGCACATGCGCTCGACAAGTGGTTCGGCGAGGGCGCGGCGCGCACCCAGGCGCTGCAAGGCGTCTCCATGCAGGCGCACTACGGTGAGATGGTGCTGATCGTCGGGCCGTCGGGCAGCGGCAAGACCACGCTGCTGAGCGTCATCTCCGGGATTCTGCGGCCCGATGGCGGAACCGTGTCGGTGGACGGCGTCGATCTGTGGGCCCAGCCCGACGACCGGCTCGCGGAGTTCCGGCTCAACCGCATCGGCTTCGTCTTTCAGGACTACCATCTGTTTCCGCGCCTCACCACGGCCGAGAACGTGGCCATTCCGCTGATCCTCAAGCGCCGGCCCTGGGACGACGCGCTCGCCGAGGCGCGGCGCTATCTGGCAGTCGTGGGCCTCGAAAACCGGGCCGCCTTGCCGCCCGTGAAGCTCTCGGGCGGCGAGCAGCAGCGCGTGGCGATCGCCCGCGCGATCGTGAGCCAGCCCGACATTCTCGTGCTCGACGAGCCCACCGCCTCGCTCGACGGCGACACCGGGCGCACCATCATCGAGTTCGTCAAGCATCAGGTGCTCAACGAGCGGCGCTGCATCGTCATCGTCACCCACGACGCTCGCATCTTCGAGTACGCGGACCGCATCCTGCATATGGAGGACGGCAAGCTCAAGGACATCGTCCCAGGAGGCGCGCGATGAAGCATCGGCTGGTCTTTGCCGCGTCGCTGATCGGTTTCCTCGCGGCCGTTGCCGCGGCCTGGGTGTTCGGCATCCAGCA
Source organism: Paraburkholderia sp. A3BS-1L (assembly GCF_051125215.1). Lineage (NCBI taxonomy): Bacteria > Pseudomonadati > Pseudomonadota > Betaproteobacteria > Burkholderiales > Burkholderiaceae > Paraburkholderia > Paraburkholderia sp. A3BS-1L. The sequence continues at coordinate 920,969 of NZ_CP120443.1, forward strand.
GCCGCCGCAGCCGCCGGTGTTCCAGCCGGCGGCCAATCCTTACGCGCACGGCGTCTATGCCACGGGAATCGTCGAAAGCGACCAGAGCGCCGGAGCGAACGTCAATCTCTACCCCGAAGTGAGCGGGACGGTCACGCGGCTGCTCGTGCACGACGGCGACCGCGTGAAGGCGGGCGACGTGCTGCTCACGATCGACGATTCAGTGCAGCGCGCGAACGCCGGGCAGCTCGCGGCCCAGGCGCTTGCCGCGCAGGCGCTGCTCGACGAGCTCGAGGCCCAGCCCAGGCCGGAAACGCGCGACGTTGCCGACGCCCAGGTGCGGGCGGCCCGGGCCAGCCTGAAGATGGCGCAGGACACCTATGCGAAGCAAAAGCAGGCATGGGACATCGACCCCAAAGCCGTGAGCCGCGACGTGCTCGACAGCGCGGAGAACGCCATGCACGTCGCGCGCGCCAACCTCGAGGTCGTCACGCGCCAGGATCGCCTCACGCGCGCGGGCGCGTGGGTCTACGAAGTGCGCAACCAGCAGGGGCAGGTGGAGGCGCTGCGCAAGGCGGCCGCGTCGGCCGAGGCGCTGCTCGCGCACTACACGCTACGCGCGCCGTCCGACGGCATCGTGCTTGCGGTGAACACGGCGCAGGGCTCGTACCTTTCGCAGCAGGGCGTCTATGACACCTACACGCGGGGCATGGCGCCCGTGATCGTGCTGGGCAGCGCGCCCGAGCGTCTCGCGGTGCGCTGTTACGTGGACGAGATCCTGATCTCGCGGCTGCCGCAGCCGGACCATCTCAAGGGGCGCATGACGGTGCGCGGCGCGAACATCGCGGCCAATCTCACCTTCGAGCGCATCCAGCCCTATGTGACGCCGAAGATCGAGCTTTCCGACCAGCGTACCGAGCGCGTGGACCTGCGCGTGCTGCCGGTGATTTTCCGCATCGAGCCGCAGGCGGGCCTGCGCCTCTATCCAGGGCAGATCGTCGATGTGTACATTGCCGCGCGCTAGGCGACCTGCTTCGAGCAGGACGCGGGGGGGACGCCATCGCGCGCGCGCGCGCAGTGCGCTGCGCGTATTCGCATGGCTCGCTGCAACCGGGCTGGCGGGCTGCGCGGTCGGGCCGGATTTCACGCGGCCGGCGCCGCCGCAGGTCGATGCGTATGTGCGCGCCGGCACGCCGGCGGCCTTCGCGGCGGCCGGCGTCTCGCAGACCCTGCGGGCCGGCGTCGCCGTGCGAGACGACTGGTGGACCCAGTTCGGCTGCCGCGCGATCGATGCGGCCGTGGACGACGCCCTCACCGGCAACGCCACGCTCGATGCGGCCGAGGCATCGCTTCGGCGTGCCGATCATCAGCTGCGCGCCGGAGCGGGCGTGTTCTATCCGCAGGCGAGCGCCGCGGCCGGCGCCTCCCGGCAGCGCTATGCCCCGCTGCACGTCGGCTCCGGCATGGCGCCCTCGATTTTCAACCTGTTCACGCTGTCGGCGTCGATCAGCTACGCCGTCGATCTCTGGGGCGGCAACCGGCGTTTCGTCGAGGCGCTCGCGGCGCAGCGCGATGCGCAGCGCTACGCGCTGGCGGCGGCCTACCTGACCATCGAATCGAACGTCGTCAACACGATGATCGCGCGCGCCGGCTGGCGCGACGAGATCGACGCCACGCGCGAGATGATCGGGCTCTTGCGCGAGCAGGTCCACATTGCCGAGGTGCGCGCGCGCGCCGGCACCGCCGCCTACGCGGCGGTGCTCACGCTGCAGAACGAGCAGGCCGCGCTCGAAGCCACCTTGCCGGTGCTGGAGCAAAAGCGCGCCCAGGCGGCGGATCTGCTGGCCACGTTGAGCGGCCTGCTGCCGGTGCAGTGGTCCGCGCCCGAGCTTTCGCTGAACGAGATCACGCTGCCGGCGGATTTGCCCGCGACCGTGCCGTCGCAGCTCGTGCGCCAACGGCCCGACGTGCTGCAGGCCGAGGCGCTGCTGCACGCGGCGAGCGCGCAGGTCGGCGTGGCCACGGCGGCGATGCTGCCGAACTTCACGCTTTCGGCCGGCGGCGGGCTTGCGGGTACATCGCTCGCGTCGATGGGCGCGCGTGCCGGCCAGTCGTGGGTGCTGGCCGCGGACGTGGCCGCGCCGCTCTTCGAGGGCGGCACGCTCTGGTACGGGCGCAAGGCCGCGCAGGACGCCTACGATGCCTCGCGCGCGCAGTACCGGCAGACCGTGCTGAGCGCCTTTGCGCAGGTCGCGGACGTGCTCTATGCGCTCGAGCACGACGCCGGCGCACTGGAGGCGCAGACGCGCGCGCTCGCGGCGGCGCGCGAGGCGCTGCGCTTGCTGCGCGCCGACTATCGCGCGGGAACGGTGGACTACGTCCAGATCCTCGTCGCCGATGCCCAACTGCATCAGGCGCAGATCGCCTGGCTCGAAGCCGACGCCCAGCGGCTGCAGGACACCGTCGCGCTCTATGCGGCGTTGGGCGGCGGCTGGGGCGACGCGGGAGGCGGCCAGCGCTGAGCGGCGGCCCGATGCGGCCACGGCGGTGTTCCGGCCGCGTTTGTCTCTTGATGCAAATCAATGGCGTGACGCTGGCCACACCGAAGATGTGGCATCAGGCAAGGGATATCCCGAGTGAGGAGGCCGACCATGTACGACAAGATTCTGGTGGCGTTCGACGGCAGCGAGACGTCGAAGCGGGCGCTCGCCGAGGCGCTGCGCGTTGCGCGGCTGACCGGCGCGCAACTCTATGTAGCGCATGTGATCGACATTCTGGCGCCGTTCGGCATGGGCCTGTCGTACGTGCCGGCGGACCTGATCGCGATGTATCGGGAAGACGCCAGAAAGCTGCTGGATGCTGCGCACGCCGAGGCAAAGGCGGCCGACGTGCACTGCGAAACGGAACTGCTGCAGCTGCAAAGCGTGACCGACAGCGTGGCGGATTGCCTGAACCGCTGCGTCGCGCGCGTGGGCGCGCAGCTCGTCGTGCTCGGCACGCATGGCCGGCGCGGCGTGAGGCGCGCGCTGCTCGGCAGCGTGGCGGAGGAATTCGTGCGCGAGACGGACTGTCCGGTGCTGCTCGTGCGGGGCCATTCATGAGCGCCGCGTCCGCTGCGGTCGTCTGGCTTTCGCAGGTCACGCGCGCCGATCTCGCGCGCGTCGGCGGCAAGAACGCCTCGCTCGGCGAGCTGATCGCGAACCTCGCGCCGCACGGCATCAAGGTGCCGCCGGGCTTCGCGACCACGGCGCAGGCCTATCGCGACTTCATCGAAGCAAACCGCCTCGATGAAACGATCGCCGCCGCGCTGGACGAACTGCACGCGAAGCGGCGCACGCTCGCCGAAACCGGCGCGTTGATCCGCGCGGCAATCCTGCGCGGCGAATGGCCCGCCGCGATTGCGGACGCCATCCACGCCGCTTACGCGGACCTGTGCCGCCAGAGCGGTCAGGAGAAGCTGAGCGTCGCCGTGCGCTCCAGCGCGACCGCCGAAGATCTGCCCGAGGCGAGCTTCGCGGGGCAGTTCGAGACCTTCCTGAACATCTCCGGCGGCCCGGCGGTGCTCGACGCCTGCCGGCGCTGCTACGCGTCGCTCTATACCGACCGCGCGATCAGCTACCGCCAGGCCAAAGGCTTCGACGCGCTGAAGGTCGCGGTGTCGGTAGGCGTGCAGCAGATGGTGCGCGCCGACCTGGGCGGCGCGGGCGTGATGTTCTCGATCGATACCGAGACCGGCTTCGAGCGCGTCGTCCTGATCGACGCGGCTTGGGGGCTCGGCGAGAACGTGGTGCAGGGCGCCGTCGACCCGGACGAATACGAGGTCTTCAAGCCGCTGCTGGACGACCCGTCGCTTGCGCCCATCGTCGGCAAGCAGCGCGGCGCCAAGACCCTCAAGATGATCTGCGTGCGCAGCCGCATGCAGCCGACCCGAAACGTGCGGACCTCGCTGGCCGAGCGCCGCGCTTACGTGCTGCAAGACGACGAAATCCTGAAGCTCGCGCGCTGGGCCTGCCGGATCGAGGCGCACTACGGCTGCGCGATGGACATGGAGTGGGCGAAGGACGGCGCGACCGGCGAGATCTTCATCGTGCAGGCGCGCCCGGAAACGGTCCAGTCGCGCCGCGATGCGGGCGCGCTCAAAACCTGGCACCTCGACAAAGCCGGGCCGAAGCTGCTCTCGGGCGTGAGCGTCGGCGAGGCGATCGGCGCGGGACCGGTCTGCGTGATCGAGCAGCCCCGCGACATGGCGCGCTTCGTGGACGGCGCCGTGCTGGTCGCGCAGACCACCGATCCGGACTGGGTGCCGGTCATGCGGCGCGCTGCGGCGATCGTCACGGATCACGGCGGCCGCACCTCGCACGCGGCGATCGTGAGCCGCGAGCTGGGCCTGCCGGCCATCGTCGGGACCGGCAATGCCACGCGCGTGCTGCGCAACCGCCAGAAGGTCACGGTGAGCTGTGCGCAGGGCGAGCAAGGCGCGGTGTACGAAGGCATCGCGGACTTTCACGCGCAGGAGATCGACTTCTCGCATCTGCCGCCCACCCGCACCGCCATCATGCTCAATCTCGCCAACCCCGCAGCCGCGTTTCGCTGGTGGCGCATGCCTGCCGACGGGGTGGGGCTCGCGCGCATGGAGTTCGTGATCGGCAGCCAGATTCGCGTGCATCCCATGGCGCTGGTCCACTACGACCAGCTGAAGGACGAGCGGGCGAAGCGCATCATTCGCGACCTGAGCGCCGGATACGCCGACAAAACCGTTTATTTCGTGGACCAGCTCTCGCGTGCGCTCGGGCGCATCGCGGCCGCGCACTTTCCGCATCCGGTGATCGTGCGCATGAGCGACTTCAAGACCAACGAGTACGCGAACCTCGTGGGCGGCGCGCAGTTCGAGCCGCACGAAGCCAATCCGATGCTCGGCTTTCGCGGGGCGTCGCGCTACTACTCGCCGCTGTACCGCGAAGGCTTCGCGCTCGAATGCCGCGCGATCCGCCGGCTGCGCGAAGAGATGGGCTTCACCAACGTCGTCGTGATGATCCCGTTCTGCCGCACGCCCGAGGAGGCCGACCGCGTGCTCGCGGTCATGCGCGAGAACGGTCTCGAGCGCGGGCGCAACGGGCTCGAAATCTACGTGATGTGCGAGATTCCCTCCAATGTCGTGCTGGCGCGCGAGTTCGCGCGGCGCTTCGACGGCTTTTCGATCGGCAGCAACGATCTCACGCAGCTCACGCTCGGCGTGGATCGCGACTCGGCGCAGCTCGCCGGGCTCTTCGACGAGCAAAGCGACGCGCTCAAGTGGATGGTGCGCACGGTGATCGCCGAGGCCCACCGCGCCGGCGCGAAGGTCGGCCTGTGCGGCGAGGCGCCCGCGCATCATCCCGAGTTTGCCGAGTTCCTGGTCGAGTGCGGCATCGACTCGATTTCGGTGAACCCCGATAGCTTCGTTGCGCTCAAGCAGCGCGTCGCGGCCAGCGAGTCGGCGCGCGAAACGCATGCCGGCATGCCGGTGACGCTTGCCGGGCGGGTGCCGTTGTGAGGGGCTGCGGTCTTTGAGCAGCGTTTTTTGAGCAGCGCAGTGCGGCGTCATGTCGAGATGGGCGCCTCCTCCGGCGCGCCCGGGACGGGTTCGGCTGGCGCGGGCTGGGCCGCCGCGTCCGGTTCGCCGCATTTCGCGAGCAGCGCCGCACGCGTGCGCTCGCGCAGGTTCGCCATGGCGCGCAAATCGCTGCCTTGCGCGTCGACCGGCGCCAGAATCTCGACCTCGATCTCGCCGCGCTCCGCAATCCAGTGCCCGTCGCGCAATGCCCCGCGCGCGCGCCGCGCAGCGCCACGGGCAACACCGGACGGCCTGCCAGCACTGCGGCGCGAAACGCGCCCAGCTTGAACGCGCGCAGCCCGGCGGCAGCCACGAAGGTTCCTTCGGGGAAGAACAGCAAGGTTTCGCCGGCGCGGGCGCACTCGACGAGCTGCGCTTCGTCGACGAGGCTCTGGCCATAGTCGTCGCGCGCGACCAAGCGCGTGCCGAGCGCGCGCAGCAGCGTGCCGACGAACGGCCGGCGCGCGAGCTCGCGCTTGGCGACGAAATGGACCGGCGCGGGCAGCGCGGCGAGCAGCGCGATCACGTCGAGATAGCTTGTGTGATTGACGGCCAGCACCGGATGCGCCGTGCGGCTGAAGTGCTGCGCTCCATGCAGCGTCGTGTGCAGGCCCGCGGCGCGCAGCACGAAGCGGCACGCGCGAGCGGCCGAGCGCCAGCGGCGCGCGGGGTTGCGATCGAGCGTGACCTGGATCCAGACGGCCGCAAATGCCAGTGCGACGAGCGACCCGCACCACAGACCGCGAGCGATGTGCCGCAGCGAGTGGCCGGCGGCCCGCGCGAGCGGGACCGCGCTGGCGGCGGCGAGCGCGAAGCTTTGGCGCCATGGCGCGAACGCACCCGAAGGTGGGGCGGCGGGCGCGCCGTGGCGCAGACGCTCGAGCGTCGCGGCGCGGCGGATCTTGCCGCCAGGCGTCTTGAGGATGCCATGCGGCGCGACCAGCACGATGCGCTCCGCGGGCGCGCCGCACAGCCGCAGCACGATGGCGTTGACGCGCGCCTGAAGATCGGCGCGTTCGGCGGCTTCGCCCAGTGCGGTCTCGACGATCATGACGAGGCGCTCGGTGCCCGCGAGCGGATCGGGCTCGCCGCAGGCGGCCACGCCGCCCGGCTCCACGCCGCCCAGTTGCCCGATCGCGTGCTCCAGTTCGTCGGGGAAGAGGTGGCGGCCCGCACGGATGATGAGGTCCTTCGCGCGCCCCGTGACGAAAAGCTCGCCGTCCGCGAGATAGCCGAGGTCGCCGCTGTCGAGCCAGCCGTCGCGCACGAGGCGCGCGGTTTGCTCAGGATTGCGAAAATAGCCTGCCGTGGCGCTCGCGCCGCGAAACTCGATATGGCCGATGTGGCGTTCGGCGAGCGCCTGGCGCTGGTCGTCGACGATGCGCAGGCGCGTATCCGCAAGCGCATAGCCGCAGGCGACGAGCGCGAGGGCGTCGTCGCCCGCGTAGGCGGGCACCGCCTCGCTGCGCGTGGCGAGCGCTTCGCGCTGCACGAGATCGACGCGCAGGCCGCGCGACGGCGCGGGGAAGGTGACGGCAAGCGTATTTTCCGCGAGGCCGTAGACCGGTGTGATGGCGCGCGCGTCGAACCCGAGCGGCGCGAAGCGCGCGGCGAAGGCTCGCAGCGTGTCCGGATTCACGGGCTCGGAGCCGCAGAACGCGAAGCGCAGCGAGGCGAGATCGAGCCCAGCGAGCGCACGCTCGGGCACGCGCCGCGCGCACCAGTCGTACGCGAAATTGGGCGCGGCCGTGATCGTCGCACGGCGTTGCGAGATCGTTTCGAGCCAGACCGCCGGGCGGGCCAGAAACGCGAGCGGCGACATGGCGACGAGCCCAAAGCCGAAATAGAGCGGAGCGAGCCACGCGCCGATGAGCCCCATGTCGTGATAGAGCGGCAGCCAGCTCACGAGCGCGTCGCCGGGCTGCACGCCCATGCGCTCGCCCATCGCGCGGATGTTCGAAAGCAGGTTCGCGTGGCTCAGCATGACGCCTTTGGGTTCGCCGGTGCTGCCGGAGGTGTACTGGAGCAAGGCGAGATCGTCCGGGCCGGCCTGGATCAGCGGCGCCTCGTCCTCGCTATGCGGCTGGGCCGCTTCGAGGGCCGTGCAGGTGAACACCTGACGCAGCGTCGGGACTTTCAGCCGGAGCAATTGCGCCACCGGGCCGAGCGGCCCTGCGGCGATCAACGCCGAGACTCCCGCATTCGCGAGGATTGGCGCGTGGCGCGCGATGTGCTCCTCGACCTGCGCGAGGCTCGTCGGCGGATAGATCGGCACCGGAACCGCGCCGCACAGCACGAGCGCCGCGAAGCCGACGAAATAATCGATGCTGGTGGGCAGCATCAGCGCCACTCGCGCGCCCGGATCGACGCCGCGCGCGCAGCGCGTTGGCCGTGCGCGAGGCGCGCTCGAACAGTGCGCCGTAACTGAGTTCCGTCGCGGCGCCTGGCTCGATGAGCGTGAGATGAAGCCGGTCCGGATGCCGGTGCGCGTGCCACTGGAGCACTTCGGCGAGTGTGCGCGCTTGTTCCGGCGCCGCCGATGCGGACACGCTGCGCGCTGCCAATGCGGCTGGCGTACCCGCCGTGCCGGCGCGGGGCGCGGCCTCCGCGCCCCGCTCGATGGCCGCGAGCAGGTCCCCCGGCGTGATGGCCGCGAACGCATCGGGCGGCAGCCGCACGCCAAAGGCTTGCTCGATCCGCTCGGCCAGTTCGGCGCGCGCGAGGCTGTCGAAGCCGAGATCGCGTTCGAGATGCGTCGTCATCGAAACGCGCCCGGGCCGGTGTCCTTCGCCGTGCAGCTCTCCGGCAAGCGTGTCGACGAGGCGCACGATGCGTGCGGCGCGGCTGTCCTCGATATCGCGGTCGTCGTGCGGCTGCGGATTCATGGCAATGCCCTCAGCAAGGAACGCACCGGAAATCGTTCAGCGCGGCACCCAATACGTGTGCCCGCGCGGGCCCTCGCGGGCGTAGAGCCGCTTGACGGCCGCCCAAGCGATCCGGCGCGCCGCTTCTTCATGACGCGGGTCCCAGGCGTGGTCGGCCCAGGCGCGATTGAATGCGGCGCGGAAAATGTCCTGCGCGTGCGGCGGCAAGTGATTGCGCACGCTCGCGGGCAAATCGTCGTTCGTTGCGTAAGGCATGGCTGCAAGGCGCGCGTCGCGCAGGAAGTCAGTCGGAATAGTCAGAAGACTCGCGCGCGCGGAGGCGGCGGCTGATACAGGTCAAGAAAAAGCCGGTGCGCGCCTCGTCCGGCCATCGGGTCTCCGGATGACGGCGATAACTGATGCAAGTCAATCATGCGAAGAACACGGCCGCTAGATTGGACGAGGAATGCGACTCCCCGCATGGACTCGTGTGCTGCGGATCTCGGCCCACAATCGAATGATCAGGAGAATGAAATGAGCGATATCCCCTTGAGCATGCCGCTTCAGCCTGTTTCCCCGTCGAGCATTGGCACGCGCATGGCGCAGATCGGCTTCGATCAACTCGCGGCCGCGCTGGCGCTGCAAGCGAAGTGCATTGAACGCGATCGTGCCGCCGCGCAGCGCGTGGGCGATGCGCTTATGCGCGCGCGCGCCGGCGATGCGGGGGCTATCGCGCAGGCCTGGCAAGCGATGACGCGCGAGTACCTTGCGGCGAGCATTGCCTTGTGGGAGCAAGGCCTGGTTTCGGCTGTGAAAAATCAGGCGGCATACGGAGCGCTGCTTCGCGACGCGGGCTTCAATGCCGGAAACGCCTGGTGGCGGGCGGCGCCGGCCCAGATGGCGCGGCGGGCCGGAACCGCGCCGCAGGCGGCGGACTGGATGTCCTGTCTTGGGCCGTTCATGGGCATGCGTCCGGACGGCGAGGCGAAACCCGCGAGTGCGCAACATCACGCGACATCCGCGTGATCGTCGCGGCGCGGGGACGCGCATCGAGTGCGCGGCTGCCGCTGCCGCCGCGCATGATGCCTCCACGGGCTGCCCGCGGCGCGCCAGCGCTCAGGATCGTGCTTGCAGCAGGAGATCGAACATCAGGACGGCTGCCGAGCAGAGCAGCCCCAAGCCGATATTCGCCAGCCTGTGACCCAGGTCGGGACGCGGCCCGGCCGCAGACGCCATCAGGAATATCGTCTGAGTAACGATCTGGATGGCGAATAAAACCAGCATGATCAAAAACTCGAATCCCGCCTGGTTGAACCCAAAGAGGTTCCAGCCATGCTGGGAGATCCACCAGGCCACACGGTAAATCTCGTAGATCGCGAGAATCGCGGGAAAGCCGTAACTCGCCAGATAGGTGGGGACGGTTGCGTGACGCAACTCCGGATGAAAGTGATGGATGTGTGCCATGGCGACCTCCTCGCATCATGAGATTTCATCGTGGTCGTCCGAACCCTATTCAGACTGATCTGCATCAAACGAATCGCCGCCTGCGGGCCGATAGTGGTCGCAGCCGCACGCGAAGCGGAAAGAAGCGCCGCCTCGGCTCGCGACCGGCTGCTTCGCGGTGTATCTGGAAAGCTGAACGGGATGTACGCCATGAAAAGCAACCCACAACCGGGGCAGGACGTACCGGACCAGCTGGCGCTCGAGCGGCCGGCTGCCAACCAGCACAGCGACGACGAGATCGCGACGATGGCGCGCGCGGTCCTGCACTGGACAGCCGGAGTGCCGCAAAACGCCGTTGAGGTCGAGGCGGTGCGCGGACATCTCTTCTTGCAGGGAACCGTCGAATGGGAATGGCAGCGCGAGCTAGCGGTCCGGACACTGACGCAGTTGCGCAGCGTGTCCGGCGTGACGAGCCGCGTGACCGCCCGCCGGCGCACCGATCCGGGCAGGATTGCCGAGCGCATCCGCAAGGCGCTGCACTACCACGTTGAAGATGAGGCGGTCCGAATCCATGCCGAGATCTGCGAGGGGGTGGTGACGCTCCGGGGCAAAGTGGGCTCGGAGGCCGAGCGCGCCGTTGTGCGCGGCGTGGCGTGGTCGCAGCCGGGCGTGCGCGCGGTCGTCGACGAACTCGTGCTCGCGTGACGCGGCACGGGTGAGCCGGGCCGCTGGGCCGCCGGCCGTCGAAATGCAACGAGGAGCGAATTCAGCATGGAGAAGAAGTTCGATTCCGGCGGCGTCGTGTTTTTTATCGGGCTCCTGTTGCTGCTGGCGCTACAGCTCTTCTGGGGCACGCCGAACGTGCCGCCGCTCGCGTACAGCGATTTTCTGCGCCTCGTCGACGCGCACGCGGTCGACAACCTCGTGATCAGCCCCACCCGCATTACCGGAGAGCTGCGCACGGAACAGGCCAAAACGATGCTGCCGGCTTCCGAGGCCGCCGCGTTCGGCACGGGGCCGGCGCCTTATTTCTTTGCGACCACGCGTGTTGCCGACGACGCGCTGCCGTCCCGTCTCGCCGCCGCCGGCGTGCGCTATAGCGGCGCGCTCGACAGCAACTGGGGCAGCACGCTGCTCGGCTGGCTCGCTCCGCTCGTGCTGCTAGTGATGGTGTGGCAGTTCATGATGCGCCGGGGCGGCGGCGCGCGCGATTTCATGGGCATCGGCAGAAGCCGTGCGCAAGTCTACGTGCAACGCGAGACGAGCGCGACGTTCAACGATATCGCCGGCATCGACGAGGCCAAAAAAGAGCTTCAGCAAATCGTCTCGTTCCTGTGCAATCCGGACCGATACCGCCGGCTCGGCGGAAAGATACCCAAAGGCATCCTGATCGTCGGCGCGCCCGGCACCGGCAAGACCCTGCTCGCGAAGGCGCTCGCGGGCGAGGCAGGGGTGCCGTTTTTCTCCATCAGCGGCTCCTCGTTCGTGGAAATGTTCGTCGGCGTGGGGGCGGCGCGCGTGCGCGACCTCTTCGATCAGGCGCAGCGCCAGGCTCCGTGCATCGTGTTCATCGACGAACTCGACGCGCTCGGCAAGGTGCGCGGCGCAAGTCCCATTTCGGGCAACGACGAACGCGAGCAGACGCTCAATCAACTGCTCGTCGAGATGGACGGCTTCGAACCCAATGCGGGCGTCATCCTGCTCGCGGCGACGAACCGGCCCGAAACGCTCGACCCGGCGCTGCTGCGTCCCGGCCGCTTCGACCGCCACATCGCGATCGACCGCCCCGACCTGGTCGGGCGCCGGCAGATTCTCGCCGTGCATACGCGCAAGGTGCCGCTCGCGCCCGATGTCGATCTGGAGGAACTGGCGGCACGCACGCCCGGCTGCGTGGGCGCGGACCTCGCGAACATCGTGAACGAGGCCGCGCTGCATGCGGCGGAAGCCGACCGCTCGAGCGTCGCCATGGCGGATTTCGACGAGGCCATCGACCGCTCGCTCGCGGGCTCCGAGCGCAAGAGCCGCGTGATGAACGCGCAGGAGAAGCAGACCATCGCCTGGCATGAGGCGGGCCATGCGCTCGTGGCGCAAAGCCGCGAGCACTGCGATCCGGTCAAGAAGGTGTCGATCATCCCGCGAGGCGTTGCCGCGCTTGGCTATACGCAGCAGGTGCCCACCGAGGACCGCTATGTGCTCAGGCGCAGCGAGCTGCTCGACCGGCTCGATGCCTTGCTCGGCGGACGGGTCGCGGAAGAGCTGGTATTCGGCGACGTCTCCACCGGCGCGCAGAACGATCTGGAGCGCGCGACCGCGATGGCGTGGCACATGGTGGCGCGATACGGCATGAGCGAGCGCATCGGTCTCGCGAACTGCGCCGACCACGACGGCATGGCGCGCGCGCTCGGCGGTGCGGATGGCCCGCGCTGCGGCGAGCACACGGCGCAGCGCATCGACGACGAAGTGCGCCGGCTGCTCAATGAGGCGCACGAACGTGTCGCGCACACGCTCGCCGAACGGCGCGAGACGCTCGACAGGATTGCCAGGCGTTTGCTCGAGCGGGAAGTGCTCGAGCATGACGAACTGGTCGCGCTGATTGCGGGCGAGTCGGTCCCGGGCGCCAGCGCCGGGCAGAGCGCGGAAAATGCTTCGGATGCCAAAGAGAACCGGAGTGTCGAACCCGCAGCGTGAGGATGAAGCGCACGGGTGCGCGCGCTTTTCTCCGTGTTTTTCTGATTCACTCCTCGCGGATCACGGATTCCTGCCCGTTCGACGCACCCGCACCGGGCGGACAGATGCAGAAGCTCCGGGTTCAGCAGGCCGCCGCCCGCTTTGACCCCCGCGCCGGCAACTGCCCCCAGCCGACCGGCGCATAGACGGTTCCGCCCGCGAGTTCGACCCGTTCGGTGAAGTGCTGGAGCGTCGCGCCCGCCATGATGTGCACGGGCGGGCCGCCGAAATAGCTGTCGGTGCGCAGCCAGGGCGCGCGTCGGTCGTTGATCTCCTGCACGCTGTAGGGGTGCGCGTGCTCGCCAGTTTCCGGCGTGAGCAGCGGCCCGTCGAAGGCGACCTTGAGGATCTGGTCGGGTTCGCCGCCATAGGGCAAGCCGGCCTCGGATGTATACGGCGAGCGCTCCCAATTGTCGCCCCATTGCTGATCGAGCGGCACGCGCGTGAAGTACGCCCACGGCGCGTGCACATAGCAGAGACGGTAGGTCTCCTGAACGGCGGTCAAGTCGACGCGCGTCGTCATCGCCAGCTTCCTGTTTCGCGGTGTTTCGCGGGCGCGGCGTGAGCCGCTTACGCTGCCGCCGGGCTGCCGACGGTCTGCGCGAGCACCGGCGTTTCGTCCTCGTTCAGGCGCAGCGCGTCGGCGAGCAAGCGATGGTTGATCCAGCCGCGCACCACGGTGGCGAGGCCCTCGGAGGCGCAGTAGAGCGAGACGTTCTGGCTGATCGCGCCGGTGGCGATAGCCGCGAACAGCTCGCGCTGCTGGCGCGGCGCGGCGAGCACCTGCGAGCCGCGCAGCACGTACACGAGATCGAGCGGCGCCTTGCCCACGAAGTCCTGGTAGCCCGTCATGTTGCGCGCGTCGACGGCGTGCTTGAGCGCAAGCCGGTTGAACTCGGGCTCATAGCGATAGACGCCGTGAGGCAGCGCGACATAGACATCGATCTCATTGAAGCCGTGCGCGGAGGGCGCGGTGTGGCCGCCGGTTTCGGCGCGGTTCACGCCGTTCGCGGCCCACAGCAGTTCGCCCAATGTGTCGAGCGTCATGGGCGTGTCCGCGTAGGCGCGGGTGCTCCTGCGCTGCGCGAGCGCTTTCATCAGCGGCGCGCCGGCGTCGAGTCGCGGGCGCGGCAGGTCGATGAAGGCGGGCGCCTCGCCGCTCGCGGGAGCGGGCGGCAGCAGCGGCACGGGCTGGTAGTCGATGCGTTGAAATTCGGTCATGGCGTTCTCCAGATGGTTCACAGCCGGCATCCGTTTGCTGCTTTAGTCTCGACGCCCGGCGCCGGTGCGCGATTGACTCAGATCAATCGGGGCGGTGCGTATGACGAGCGCGTCGCATCGTGCCGGCCAATGCACGACGAATTGACCCGGATCAGCCGCATGACGATGGGCTGCGCCATGCTCGAACCGGTAGGGATAACGAACCATGGAGCGGACCATGAAAACGGATGAAGCACTCAGGCAGGACGTGGAGCAGGAACTGGCGTGGGACATGGCGCTCGACGCCTCGGGCATCGAAGTGGCGGTGCGAGACCGCGTCGTCACGTTATCAGGGCGGGTGCCCGACTATGCGCAGAAGCTGGCGGTCGAGCGCGCCGTCGAGCGCGTGGCCGGCTGCCGGGCGATCGTGGTGGAACTGTCGACCGATCAGGCTGCGGGCAACGCGCATCCCGACGCCGATCTGGCCGCCGCGATCATGGTCGCCCTGCACTGGCAAGCGGGCTTGAGCGGCGACGCGGTGCGCGTGGAGGTCGAACGCGGCTGCGTGACCCTCATCGGCGACGTGGATTGGGGCTACCAGCGCAATATGGCCGAGAAAGTGGTGAGCCGCATGCGCGGCGTGGTGGGTGTGGCCAACCGGTTGAACGTGCGCAACAGCGACGCGGCGTTCGAGGTCGCGCAGCATATCAGCGCGGCGCTGGCGCGGCGGGCGCAACGCGATTTCGCGGGCATCCACATCGACGAGAGCCATGGCGTGGTGACGCTGAGCGGCACGGTCGCTTCGCTGCGCGAGCGGCGCGCGGCTTGCGGCGCGGCTTGGGCGACGCGAGGCGTGCGGGCCGTGGTGGATCGGCTGGTCGTGCAATGAACCGCCGCCAGGCGCGGCGCGCGCGCTCACTGCAGGCGTCCGTCGCGCGCGATCCGCATCGTTGATATGTGTCAATTGGATCGCGCCGATGGCGCGCACGATCGACGTGTCGGTGCAGCAAAAGTGCTGCGCGCTTCGAATGTAAAGGGAGCCCTCGCCATGCAGAAGCATCTGATCGTGGTCGCGCATCCGGTGGAAGACAGCTTCACCATGAGCCTGGCGCGGACCTATGTCGGCGAACTGATCCGCGCGGGCGACGACGTGCACGTGCACGACCTTTACCGGATGGGGTTCGATCCCGTGCTGTCCGCACGTGAACTGATCGACGGGAAAGACGTGCACATTCGCATGGTCGACGTGCTGGCGGCGCAGGAGGACCTGCTCGCGGCCGATGTCGTGACGGTTATCTATCCGCTCTGGTGGATGTCGATGCCCGCGATGATGAAGGGCTACATCGACCGCGTGTTCAGCCGCGGCTTTGCCTACGAGGTGGAGCAGGGGAACCTGCGCGGCCTGCTGTCCGGGCGCCGGGCGGCGGCGGTCACGGTGTCGGGCGCGCCGCTTGCCGCGCTGGTGCAGGACGGCCGCTGGCAGGCGATGGAGCTGCTGCAGGACACGCACATCTTCCGCGCGGCCGGATTCGAGTTCGTCGGGCATCTGCACTTTGACGAAGTCGGGCCGGCGATGGACCATTCGACTGCCGCCGCCGATCTCGCGCGCGTGCGCGAGTTCGTGCGCGAGCACTTCGCTTCGGTGCCGGCAGCATGAGCACGATCGCGAGGCGTGTGCGCCGTCCTGCCCGCAAGGCGCGGCAGGCGCTGCCGCCGCGCGTGCGCCGCCTGATCGAAAGCCCGACCTACGTTCAGGCCGACGAGGACAGCGCCTTCCTGCGCCGCCCCGAAATGTGCGGCGTGCGCCTGCAGCTCGATTACTGGAAAGCCGCCGAGAAGCTGCAGCAGTTCGGCATTTGCGACACGGTCGTGGTGTACGGAAGCACGCGCGTCGAAGCCCCCGCTCGCGCGCGCCGCATGCTGGCCGTGGCGCGCGCGCGGCTCAAGGCGGACGCCGCCGATGCGCAAGCTCAACGCGCCGTTAGCGCGGCCGAGGCGCGGGTCCGGCATAGCGTCTATTACGAAATCGCGCGCGAGTTCGGGCGGCTGGTCGGCGCCGCGGATGCGACGCCGAGGCTTGCGCGGCTCACGATCGTCACGGGCGGCGGCCCCGGCATCATGGAGGCGGCCAATCGCGGTGCGTTCGAAAGCGGCTCGCTTACCGTCGGCATGAATATCGCGTTGCCGCGCGACCAGCTTCCGAACCCGTATCTGACGCCCGAGCTGTGCTTCCGGTTTCACTACTTCGCCATCCGCAAACTGCATCTGCTGGAAAAGGCGAAAGCCGCGGTGTTCTTTCCGGGCGGCTACGGAACCTGCGACGAATTATTCGAAGTCCTGACGCTTTTGCAAACCCGCAAGATCGAGCCGATTCCGGTGGTGCTGGTGGGCGAAACCTACTGGCGCGCGCTCATGGATTTCGACTTGATGGCCGAAGAAGGAATGATCGCGCCCGGCGATCTCGCGCTATTTCGTTTTTGCGAGAGCGCGGAGCATATCTGGTCGGCCATCCGCGAGTGGTACGACGCAAGAGGATGAGCGCATGTGGACTCAGGCGCACGCGGTGTTTTCAAGGCAAGGAGGAGTGATGAACTGGCTCGCAGAATATTTTTCGCGCAGAACCCCGGTGGTCAATATGTCGATGTGGGTCTATCCGCCGCTTTTGCTCGGCCCGGAAGGGCCGGTCGCACAGCAGCCGCATTGCCTGCCGTACCCCGGCGTCGAACTGGTCTTCAGCCCCGGCGAGTCGGTGCGGCGCGGCACGCGCAGCGACGAGCTGCCGGCGCGATACGAGATGCGGGGGCCGGCCACGCGGGAAGTGCGGGAAATGGCGCAGGGCCGCGCGTTCTTCCAGTCGATCGAGATCTTTGCGCCGTCACGTTACAACAGCGACTTCCTCATCCGGGTGAACGACGCCTTCGCGTTCGTGCCGGTCTTTTCCGCCGATGGCGCGCCGGGTTTCTTCGGCACTTGCGTGGAGCAGCCGGGCGCTTCGCCCGCGCCGCAGCAGATGCCGCAGCCATGGTGCTTCCGGGGCTATATCAGCATTTAGATCAGGAGTGACCTGTAATGAAAACCGATATCGAATTGAAGCGCGACGTGGAAGCCGAATTCGCGTGGGACAAGTCGATCAATCTCGCGGAGATCGGCGTGGAAGTGTCGAACGGCGTGGTCACGCTGTCGGGGCATCCGGCCAGCTTCGCGCAGAAGCTCGCCGCGGAGCGGGCGGCGGGCAGAGTCTCGGGCGTGCGCGGGATCGTCGTCGAAATGGAGGTGCGTCTGCCGCGCCACGACATGCGCAGCGATGAGGATATCGCCAACACGGTGCGCTCGATTCTCGAATGGACCGTCGGGCTGAACAACCAGAACGTGCAGGTGCAGGTCGAGAAAGGCTGGGTCACGTTGACGGGCGATTGCGACTGGGGCTACCAGAGCCACGCCGCGCAAAGCGCGATCGCGCGCATGCGCGGTGTGACCGGAGTCACCGACAAAATCCGCATTCGTGGCGAGGCCTCGGCCGAGGACATCGCAAGCGGCATTCGCGATGCGATCCAGCGGCACGGGGATCGCGAAGCGAAGCACATCGGGATCGAGATTGACGACGGCACGGCCATCCTGACCGGCAAGGTCGCCTCGCACGCCGAGCGGCGGCTCGTGTGCGGGGCGGCGAGGGCGACGCCGGGCGTGCGGGCGATCGTCGATCTGCTGAACATCGAATGAATGGCAACGCAAGGAGCACGGTCATGTATCGCTTGTTTCGCCGATTCGAATGGCTGGCGTTCAGCTTGGTGACGGCGTCGGCCATCGCTTGTGCGGGTTTCATCGTCGTCGAGCGATGCGGCGGCGTGCCCGTGCAGCGCTTTCTCGATGCGCTCGCCGCCAATGCCGCTGCCGACAACGCGCTCGCCTGCGAGCAGGCGAGCCAGCCTGCCCCGTGCGCACAACTCGAGGCCGAATGGAAGGGGGCGCAATGAACGCTTTAGCGCTATGCACGCGCGAGGTCGCCACGTGCGGCCCGCAAGCAACCATCGTTGAAGCAGCGGCCAGAATGCGCGCGCTGCATGCGGGCGATCTCGTGGTGGTGAACGAGGAGGGCGGCGTGCGCGTGCCGGTCGGCATGCTCACCGATCGCGACATCGTGCTGGCCGTGGTGAGCCAGGATGCGTCACCGGCGACGCTTTATGCCGGAGACGTGATGTCGGCGCCCGCCGTGCTCGCGCGTGGCACCGACGACTTCTGGCTGCTCGCGAGGCGCATGCGTCTGCATGGCGTGCGCCGGCTGCCCGTGGTCGGCGACGACGGCGGGCTGGTGGGCATCGTCTCGCTCGACGACCTGATTCATGCGGCCGCGACCCTGCTCGACGAGCTGCGCCTCATCGCGGCGCGGCAGCAACATTTCGAAGCGAAACACCGCGGCGAGCCGAAGTCGTTCGAGTAGCTGCGTAGCATCGAGGAGGTCTCCATGAGCGCTTCATCACGCATTCTCGTGGTCTTCTACTCGCGCAGCGAGACCACGGCCGAGTTTGCCGGGCGGCTTGCCGCCGAGCTCGAAGGCGATTACGAACGGCTGCAGGAGGTCGAGTTCGGGCGGCGCGCGGGACCGTTCGGATTCCTGCGCTCGATTATCGACGTGATCGGCAAGCGCCCCGCGCATCTGCGGCCGATGACGCACACGCTCGCGAATTACGACATGGTGCTGGTCGGCACGCCGGTGTGGGCCGCCCGTGCCTCGACGCCAGTCGCGAGCTGGCTTGCGCAGCACGCGCACGAAGTGCGTGCCACGGCGTTCTTCTGCACGATGGGCTCGCGCGGCAGCGAAGACACATTCGCGCAGATGCAGCAGCTCGCGCACCGCGCGCCGCTGGCCACCTGCGCGATTTCCGCGCGCGACATGCGGCGCGATGTGGCGGTGGAGAAGGTGGCCCGCTTCGTGCTCGCGATCAAGGACGCGCTGGCCGCGCGCGAACACGAGGCGGTGTCCCGCTGAACATGGCGCAGGACCATGCCGCGCGCGAGCGGCGCTTCGCTTCGGTTCGAGCTTCGCTTCGGCTCGATTAAGCGCGCGTGGGCGGCGGCATCGCCAGCGAGTCCGCGGCGCGCGCGCTGCGCCACGAGGCGACGGGCGCGAGCATCGCGATCCTGTGCGGCGAGCCAGTCCTGCGGTACTAGCGTCCGCCGCTCACGATTCACCCTGCTGAGCTCTATGAAAGGCAGCACATCGCGTTGCTGCTGTTCATGAAGCATTACCTGCTGCGGGCGATGTTCTCAATCGTCATGAGGGCCGACGAAGCGTTCGCCGCCGCGGAGATGCCAGTCGTGGACCACCCCGACGAGGCGCGCAGCTGGCCTCGCATCACCCCATTCCTTGAATCCGGCAATTTCGGTGCCTAATCTTGATGAGTGCTTCACTTGAGCCACGGTGCGGACCTGCCGGCCATGCGAAACCTTTCGGGCTTGACCTGATCGCTTACTCCGTCGATTGACAACCGCGCGTACCTTCCTCCATCTGGAGCAGTCCGAAAGTCCATCGTTGGGAGAGAACAAAGCGTGGACGCCATTGCTCAATTCCTTGCGACCTCGGATTTCATCCCTCACGGCTATTGTCTGCACTGGTCGCTCCCGCTGATCTGGACCTACGTGGGATCCGACGCGGTCATCGCACTTTCGTATTATTCGATACCGGTGGTGCTGTGGTCGTTCGCGCGCCGCCGCACCGATCTTCCTTTCAGCTGGCTGTTCCTCATGTTCGCGGTGTTCATCCTCGCTTGCGGGACCACGCATTTGCTCGCCATCGTCGACATCTGGCACCCCGTCTATTGGCTGGACGCGGGCGTCAAGACCGTCACGGCGCTGGCTTCGCTGGCCACTGCCGCCGCAATGTGGCCGCTGATTCCGAAAGCGCTCGCATTGCCAAGCCCGAAGCAGCTCTACCAGACGAACCGGGATCTCGTGCGCGAGGTCGCGGCGCGCCAGGCTGCGGAAGAACGGTTGCGTTCGCTCACGCGCGAGCTCGAAGAGCGGGTCGCGCAGCGCACGGCGGAACTCGAAAGCGCCAACGAAGCGCTGCGCCGCAAGGCAGCGGAGCACGAGCGCGCGGAGCGGGAGATGCGCGATAGCCAGCAGCGGCTCCAGTCGATCGTCGATAACGCGGCCACCGTGATCACCGTCAAACAGCTGGATCGCCGTTACGCGCTCGTCAACCGGCGCTTCGAAGCGGTTTTTCACATCGAAAGGCAGCGTGCGCTGGGCAGTACGGACGAAACACTGTTTTCGGCAAAGCGCGCACTCGCCTTCCGCGAGGCGGACGAGCGGGTGCTGGCGGGAGAAGTCGTCGAGCGGGAGGAAGAGGTCTCGCTCGACGGCCAGTTGCACACCTTCCTTTCCGTGGGCTTTCCGATCCGCAACGCCGAAGGCCGCACGGTCGCGATCGGCGGCATTTCCACCGACATCAGCGAACGCAAGCGGGCGGAGGAGCGGCTCAGGCTCGTCGTGGAGGCCGCGCCCAACGCCATGATCATGGTGAACCGCGCCGGCCACATCGTGCTCGTGAATTCGCAGGCGGAGCGCGTGTTCGGCTACTCGCGCGACGAGCTGCTCGGCCTCGGCATCGACGAACTCGTGCCGGCGAGACTTCGCGCGGGTCATCCTGCCTGGCGCGCGGCCTTCTTCGGCGACCCGAAGAGCCGGCCAATGGGCACCGGGCGGCATCTTTACGGCCTGCGCCGGGACGGCAGCGAGTTTCCCGTGGAAATCGGCCTCAATCCCATCGAGACCGACGAAGGCATGTTCGTTCTGGCAGCGGTCGTCGACATTACGGAGCGCAGGCGCGCCGAAGACGCGCTGCAGGAGCGCACCGACGAACTGGCCCGCTCCAATCGCGACCTCGAGCAGTTCGCCTATGTCGCCTCGCACGACCTGCAGGAGCCGCTGCGTGCCGTCGCCGGACCGTTGCAGCTTCTGCAGCGGCGCTACGAGGGCCAACTGGACGCGCGGGCCGACGAATACATCGGCCACGCCGTTGAAGGCGCCGCGCGCATGCAGGCGCTCATCGAGGATCTTCTGACTTATTCGCGCGTGGGCCGGGCCGAAAATGTGTTCCAGCCGACTGAGTGCGAAGCCGCGCTCGACTACGCTCTGAAGAACCTGAGCACGGCCATCGAGGAAGCCGGCGCACAGGTGCATCGTGAGCCGCTTCCCGCCGTGCGCGCGATTGCGCCCCAGCTTTCGCTGCTGTTCCAGAACCTGGTGGGCAACGCGATCAAGTTCCGGCGCAAAGAGGGGCCAGTGGAGATTCGCGTGGGCGCCGAAGCGCGCGGAGCAGGTTGGCAGTTCCGCGTGGAAGACAACGGCATTGGTATCGATGCGCAGTATTTCGAACGGATCTTCCTGATTTTTCAGCGCCTGCATACCCGTCGCGATTACCCGGGCACCGGTATCGGACTCGCGCTGTGCAAGCGCATCGTGGAGCGTCACGGCGGCCGGATCTGGGTCGAATCCGAACCGGGCAAGGGCACGACGTTCTTTTTTACGCTGCCGGGGCAAGGCGGGAGCGAATCGCGATAGCAGCGCAACCCGGAAGGAGCGAGCCGATGTCACGCAACGCGTTTGACGGCCTTGTCGAAATTCTGCTCGTCGAGGACAGCCCGACGGACGTGATGATGACGCGCGAGGGGCTGGAGTACCACAAGGTGCTCAACCCGCTGCGGGTGGTGGATGACGGCGTGGCTGCGATGGCCTACCTGCGCCGCGAGGGGCCGTACCACGCCGCGCGCCGGCCAGGACTCATCATTCTGGATCTGAATCTGCCGAAGAAGAGCGGCAGAGAGGTGCTTCAGGAATTGAAGGACGATCCCGAGCTGCGCAACATTCCGGTTGTGATCCTGACAACTTCCAGGTCCGAGGAGGACGTGGTGAAATCCTATGGACTGCATGCCAACTGCTACATCGCGAAGCCGGTGGATTTCGCGAAGTTTGCAGACGTGGTGCGCAGCATCAGCGAATTCTGGTTCGGCGTGGTCACGCTGCCACCCGGTGAACAATGAGCGTTGCGCTCGAAGAGCTTCGCGTCCTGCTTGTCGAGGACAGCCCGACCGACGCGCTCCTGGTCCGCGAGGCGCTAGCGGATGTGCCGGAATTCGCGCCGGTGCTGGTGCATGCGGAGCAATTGTCGGCGGCGCTGGCGCATCTGCGGGCGACGCCCTTCGACGTGGTGCTGCTCGACCTCGGGCTGCCGGATTCGCAGGGTCTCGATACCTTCCACACGCTCCATCGTCAAAAACCGGAGACCCCCGTGCTCGTGCTGACCGGGCTCGCCGACATGTCGGCCGGCCTGCTGGCGATTCAGGACGGGGCGCAGGACTACCTCCTCAAGCGGGAAATTCAGCCCATGCTGTTGAGCCGCGCGATCCGCTACGCGATCGAGCGGCAGCGCGTGTCGACCGTGCTGGCGGCCAGCGAGGAGCGGTTTCAGTTGGCGGTCAGCGGCGCGGCTGCCGGACTCTGGGACTGGGACCCGCGTAGCAACGCGGTTTATTTCTCGCCGCACTTCTGTGAAATCCTCGGCTATGCCGAGCATGAACTGCCCCGCGACATCAGAGTGCACCGCTATGCGATTCATCCCGACGACATCGAGCGTGTGAGCTCCACCCTCGAGGCGCACCTCGCGCACCAGGGCGCCTATAGCGTGGAGTATCGGGTGCGCACGAAATCGGGTGACCTGCGCTGGATTTTGTCGCGGGGGCAGGCGCTATGGAATAGCGCAGGCGAGCCTTACCGCATGGTGGGCTGGATCGTGGACGTCACCGATCGCCGACGCGCGGAGGAGGCGCTGCGGGACTCGCGCGAGGAGCTCAAGCGTCTCTCCGCGAACATCCAGCGTGTCAGGGAAGAGGAGAAGGCGCGCATCGCGCGCGAACTGCACGACGACCTTGGGCAGCAACTCACTGCGCTCAAGCTCGAAACGGGGCTGCTCGAAAACCGGCTCAGAAGGGCCGAGCCCGGCACGGACCATGCCGAGATCGGCAGGCTCAACGCGATGATCGACCAGATCGTCGCTTCCGTGCGGCGCATCGCTTCGGACCTGCGTCCGCGCATGCTCGATGACCTTGGCCTGATTCCCGCGGTCGACTGGCTGATCGAGGAGTTCTCGACCCGGTATGGGATCGAGGTGATTGCGAACATCGACGCAGACGCGATCGCGTTCAATCGCGACAGCGCCACGGCGGTGTTTCGCATGATCCAGGAAGCGCTGACGAATATCGCGCGCCACGCGAACGCGACCGAAGTCCGCGTCGAGATCCTGCGCGGCGCAACCGACTGTAACGTGAGCATCGCGGATAACGGCCGCGGGGCCGCCAACGAAGTTCGGCCGGGCCTCAAATCGTTCGGATTGCTGGGCATGCGCGAGCGTGCCGAGCGCCTGGGCGGGAAGCTCGCTATCGAGACCGCTCCGGGCCGGGGTTTCGCGGTGAAAATCACGATGCCGCTTGCCATCGTCGAGGAAGCGGAGCCGGATTGAGGCACACGGCGCGCCGGAGAGGCGCGCCATGCTTCACGTACTCGCAACGTCCCGCTGCCGGCCATCCACCAGCCGGATCGCGTCGCGCGCGGCGATCCACGCCTCGTTGGTCGGCTCGACCACCACCGTGACCGTGCTCGACGCCCGCGAGATGACGTGCGCGTTCGCGGCATTGGCCGCCGGGTCCAGCTCGACGCCGAGCCAGCCGAGCGCCGCGCAGATCCGCTCGCGCAAAGCCGCGCAGTGCTCGCCGATGCCGGCGGTGAAAACCAGCATGTCGAGACCGCCCAGCAGTGCGGCGAGCGCGCCCGTCTCGCGCACGATCCGGTGCACGTACAGCGCGAGCGCGTCGTGCGCGCGCTCGTCGCCGCTCGCCTCGCGCTCGAGCAGCTCGCGCGGATCGGATGAGATGCCGGACACGCCCTTGAGCCCCGACTCGTGATAGAGGATCTGGCCGAGCGCTTCGTGGCTGAGGTGCTCGACGTCGAGCAGATGCAGCACCGCGCCGGGATCGAGCGTGCCGCAGCGCGTGCCCATCATCAGGCCGTCGAGCGCGGAAAACCCCATCGTCGTCGCGGCGCTTCGCAGCGCGCGCATGGCGCACAGGCTCGCGCCGCCGCCGAGGTGGGCCGCGATCACGCGGCCCCGCGCGCGCGCGCCGAAGGCCTCGTCGAGCGCGACGCTCAGGTATTCGTAGGACAAGCCGTGAAAGCCGTAGCGGCGCACGCCCTTGTCGAACCAGGCATGCGGCAGCGGCAGCAGTTGCTCACTGCGCGGCAGCGTCTGATGGAACGCCGTATCGAATACGGCAATCTGCGGGATGCCCGCAAAGGCGGTGTGCAGCAACTCGATTGCATCGAGGCTGTGCGGCTGATGCAAAGGCGCGAGCGGCGTGAGCCGGCGCAGCGCGCCGAGCACGCCGGCGTCCACGATCGCCGGCGCCGCATACTGCGTGCCGCCATGCACCACGCGATGCGCGACGGCGCCCAGTGTGAGATGCGGGAGCTGCTCGCGCGTCCATTCGACGACCTCGCGCAGGATCCGGCGAAACGGGTCCTCGCCGGGCGTTTTTTGCAGCAGGCGCGCGGGGGCCGCGTCGAAGCGGATCGCGATGCCATCGGCCGCGTCGATCGCTTCGCCTTCGTGCAGCGGCTGGCGCTGCGGGTCGCCATGCGCCGGCCAGGCGAACACGGCGAACTTGACGCTCGACGAGCCGGCGTTGATGACAAGCAGTGCAAGCGTGCGCATGGGTCTCCCCGGTGCGGGTTCAGGCGTCTGCCGGCGGCCATCGCGTGGCACGGTGTCTGCTCCGGCAGTGGGTGCAACGCAGTCTATGCCGGGAGGCACCCGCACGCTTGACTCAGATCAACGGGGCCCGCGCGCGGCGAACCCACAGTTGAGCGGTTGTGGCCGCGCGGCGTCGCCGGTTGACGCCCGACGCGCGGCCGCTCAACCGGCCGGATCAAAACTGGGGAAGGACGATGAAAGCTGCCGTGCACGATGCCGAATCACGAATCGACGAGCGCGCGCGCGCCGCCCGTGGCGCGCCCGCCAGCGCCGCCGACCGCGCCGCCGACCGCGCCGCCGACCGCGCCGCCGATTGGGTCGCCGATTGGGTCGCCGATTGCGACATCGGCTGCGCCCGGCCGCAGACGGTCAGCGCCGACGAATGGAACCGGGCGGCCCACGCGGGCCTGGCCGCCATCACCTTCGGCCTCTCGCCGATCTCGCTTGCGCTCGCCGCCATCGACTGGGGCGCGCATCTGGCGATTGCGCCCGGCAAATGCTTCGACCTCGCCACGCACGCGTGGCTCGCGGCGAGCCTCTTTCCTGCCGCCGTGCCCGCTGCCGGCGCGCACGCGGATGAGGATGAAGACGGCGTCGCGGTGCACGCCGGCGGGGCCGACCCGCGCTTCGCGGCCGCCGCGTGGTCGAACTGGCCGTTTCAGCTGTATCGCGATGCCTTTCTCGGGGTTCAGCGCTGGTGGAACGAGGCGACGCGCGGCGTGCCGGGCGTGGAGCGGCACCACGCGCAACTGGTGGGCTTCGCGGCGCGCCAGTGGCTCGATGCGTGCTCGCCCGGCAACTTCATCGCCACCAATCCGGTCGTGTTCGAGACGACGATCCGCAACGGCGGCGCAAATCTCGCGGCGGGCCTGCGCAACTGGCTCGAAGACGCCGTGGCCATGACCGGCAGCCTGGCCGGCGTGCATCCGCGCGGTGCGCAGAGCTTCGTGCCGGGCCGCGACGTCGCGCTCACGCCGGGCCGGGTCGTGTGGCGCAACGAGATCTGCGAACTGCTTCAGTACGATCCGGCGACGCCCGCCGTGGCCCGCGAGCCGATCCTGATCGTGCCGTCGTGGATCATGAAGTACTACATCCTCGACTTGCAGCCGCACGATTCGCTGATCCGCTTTCTGGTCGAAGCGGGCTTCACGGTGTTCGCGATCTCGTGGCGCAATCCGGGCGCCGAAGCGCGCGATCTCGGACTCGACGATTACCTGCGCGACGGCTTTTGCGCCGCGCTCGAAGCGGTGCGCTCGCGCTGCGGCGAGGCCGTGCACGCGATGGGCTATTGCCTCGGCGGAACGCTGCTCGCGATCGGCGCGGCGGCGCTCGCGCGCGATGGCCGGCGCGACGCGCTGCGCTCGATCACGCTGCTGGCCGCCCTGACCGATTTCAGCGAACCCGGCGAGCTCGGGCTCTTCATCGACGCGAGCGAGCTCTCGGCGCTCGATGCGCTGATGTGGCGCCAGGGCTACCTGGACGGCGCGCAGATGTCGGCGGCGTTCCAGCTGCTCAATGCCCGCGACCTGATCTGGTCGCGCATGATGAGCGAGTATCTGCTCGGGCGGCGCACCAAGCCCAACGACCTCATGTCGTGGAATGCGGATACGACCCGCATGCCGTATCGCATGCATACCGAGTACCTCACGCAGCTCTTTCTCCACAACGACCTCGCGGCGGGCCGCTATTGCGTCGGCGGCCGGCCGGTCGCGCTCTCCGATATCGAGGCGCCGATGTTCGTCGTCGGCACCGAGCGCGATCACGTCTCGCCGTGGCGCTCGGTCTACAAGCTGCATCTGCTCACCCACAACGCGCTCACCTTCGTGCTCACCGCGGGCGGCCACAATGCGGGCATCGTCTCCGAGCCCGGCCACGCGCAGCGCTACTACCGGTGCGCCACGCGCGAGGCCGGCGCGGCGTACCGCAGCGGGCGCGAATTCGTGAGGGGCGCGCCCGTGGTCGAGGGGTCCTGGTGGACCTGCTGGCGCGACTGGCTGCGCGAGCGCTCGACCGGCGAGGCGCCGGCGCGCACGCCGGCTGCGGGACTGGGCGCGGCGCCGGGCGAATACGTGCTGCAGGCCTGAATCAGGCCCAAATCAGGCCCAAATCAGGCCCAAATCAGGCCCAAATCAGGCCCAAATCAGGTTCGTTCGCCGCGGGGCGTGCGCGCGAGCGCGTGCAGCGGCGAGCGGGCGGCTTCCGCGCGAACGAAAGTCGCCTGCAGCGCCGGATGCACGTCGGCGCGCCAGCGCTCGCCCGTGAACAGCCCGTAGTGATCGCACCCGTCCACGTCGAGGCGCTGCCGCGCATCAGGCACAATGCCGCTGCACATCTCCAGCGCCGCGTGCGTCTGCCCGGCCCCGGTGACGGCATCGCGCGTGCCCTCCACGCTCAGCAGCGCGACGTCGCGCAATGCTGCCGGCTCGACGAGCGTGCCGCTTTCCGCGCTTTCCGTGCTTCCCGCGCTGGGTCCGCTCGTGCCGCTCGCCACGCGCCATGTGCCGTTCGCTAGCAGCGCGCGCTGAAACACGATATCGACAGTGTCGAGGAAGTACTCCGCCGGCATGTCGATCAGCGCGGAGTATTCGATCAATGCCCGGCGCGCGGCGGCCAGCGCGCGTGCGTCGCCGCTCGCGGCGGCATGGGTGTAGCAGTCGATCAGCGACATGTACCGCTGCGGATAGACGATCGCGATCTCGGCCCGCTGCAGCCATGTCGGGAACACCCGCCGGCCGTGCCCCGCGAACCCCGGCGGCACGACGTCGATCAGGTGGCGCTCGCACCAGTCGAGCGAATGCGACGCGGCGGCCAGACCGAGCGTGCCCGGATTGCGGCGCGCGTCGAGCGGGCCGCCTATCAGCGTGATGCTGGCGGGCGGCGCCAGCGCGCGCTGCGCACGCAGCGCAAGCGCGCCGAGCGCGGGAAACGTCGACTGGCAGACGGCGACGACATGCAACGGCCGGCCATCGCCTGCGAGCTGGCCGATGAAGCCGTCGAGCATCGCCACGTATTCGTTCAGGCCGAAGCGTCCCGCCGCGAGCGGCACGTCGCGCGCGTTGATCCAGTCGGTGACGTAGACGTCGCCGTCGGCGAGCAGCGCCTCGACGGTCTCGCGCATCATGACGGCCGCATGGCCGGCCAGCGGCGCGCACAGCAGCACGGCGCGCGCGGCGCCGGGGCGCGCGCCATGACATGCAAAGCGGCGCAGGTCGCAAAACGGCGTGCGCGCGACGATGCTTTCCTCGACGGCGCAGCGGCGGCCCGCGAGCGCGATGGCGTCGATCGCGAACGGCGGCGGGCCGTCCGCGAGGCCGAGCAGGGGCTCGCACAGATCGGCGTAGCAGGACGAAGCGGCGTGCGCGAGCGGGGGCGCGGGCCACGCCTCGCAGGCGCTGCGCATGGATTGCGACGCCGCGCGCCATGCGCGCAGCCATTGGCGCTGCTGTTCGACCAGGGCATACCACATGGTTGACCTCACTGGCTTGCGGCCTCTTGTTGGCCCGAGCGGCCTTGGCCCGCCACTTGCGAGTGAACGCGAGGCGCTCGCGCAAGGGCGGCCATGTTGTCTTCCGGCGTTTCACGCATCGTAGGCGCAATGAGCGCACGCAGCTTCGCGAGCGGCCGGGTGTTCAGCACGTCCGCCTTTTCGAGCCAGCCCCGGCGCGCCTGGTTGACGCCCAAACTCAGGTCGTCGAGCCCGGCCATGCTGTGCGCATCGGAGCCGATCGAGACCAGCACGCCGTGATCCTTCGCCATGCGGCAGGCCGTGTCGGTCAGGTCGAGGCGTTCGGGCTGGGCATTGATCTCGAGAAAGCAGCCGCGCGCCTGCGCCTTGCGCACGACGCGCAGCATGTCGATATCGCACGGTTCGCGGCTGCCGATCAGGCGGCCGCTCGGATGCGCGAGCAGGGTGAAGCAGGGGTGGTCCATCGCGCGCAGGATCCGCTCGGTCTGGCGCTCGCGCGGCAGGTCGAAATGGCTGTGAATCGCGCCGACCACGAGATCGAGGCGCGCGAGGATCGCGTCGGGCAGATCGAGGCTGCCATCTTCGAGAATGTCGACCTCGATGCCCT
Organism: Paraburkholderia sp. A3BS-1L; assembly: GCF_051125215.1. NCBI lineage: Bacteria > Pseudomonadati > Pseudomonadota > Betaproteobacteria > Burkholderiales > Burkholderiaceae > Paraburkholderia > Paraburkholderia sp. A3BS-1L. The sequence continues at coordinate 949,652 of NZ_CP120443.1, forward strand.
TGAGCAGCGTGATGCCCGTGAGCTGCGCGTTGAGCCCGTCGATCTCGTCGATCTGCGCGGCGAGCCTGGCCGCCCCGAGACCGTGCGCCATGGCGAGGCGCTTCGAGTGATCCGTGATGGCGAGGTAGGACAAGCCGCGCTCGCGCGCGGCGAGCGCCATTTCGTGCAGCGAGGCGCGGCCGTCGCTCGCCGCCGTATGGGCGTGCAGGTCGCCGCGCAGATCGGCGCGCGCGATCAATGCCGGCAGTGCGCCGGTGCGCGCGGCGTCGATCTCTCCCGCGTTTTCGCGCAGCTCCGGCGGGATCCAGCAGAGGCCGGCGGCCGCGTATACGGATTCCTCGGTCTCGCCGGCAATGCGGGTGTCCGCGCGAAAGACGCCATATTCGTTGATCTTGAGGCCGCGCTCCTGGCCGAGCCGGCGCAACGCCACGTTGTGCGCCTTCGAGCCGGTGAAGTAGACCAGCGCGGCGCCGAAGCTCGCGGGCTCGACCACGCGCAGATCGACCTGCAGACCGCCGCGCAGCACGACGCTGGCGCGGGTCGGGCCGTGCGCGAGTACCTCGATGACGTCTTCGTAACCGACGAAGCGGCCAGTGACGGCAGCCGGATCGCGCGCGCTCGCCACGATGTCGATGTCGCCCACCGTGTCGCGCAGCCGCCGCAGGCTGCCCGCCGCCTCGACGCGCTCCACCTGCGGCGAGGCGGCGAGCCAGGCCAGCAGCGGCTCTGCGCGCTGGCTCGCCTGCACGAACGGAAAGCGGCGCGCCTTGTCGAGGCGCGCCTGAATGTGCGCGAGGATCTGCGCTTCGGTCTGCTTGCCGAAGCCGGGTAGCTGGTGGATCCGGCCTTCGGCCGCGGCGCGCTCCAGCTCCTGCAGCGACTGCACGTGCAGATGCTCGTAGAGCTTGCGCACGCGCCGCGGCCCGAGGCCCGGAATGCGCAGCAGGGCCGTGACCGCCGACGGCATGCCGGTGCGCAGCTTCGCGAGCATCGCGCAGGTGCCGGTGCGCACGATCTCCTGGATCTTCAGCGCGAGGTCGTCGCCGATGGCGGGAATCGTCCTCAGGTCGGCGCCCTCGGCCACCATCGTCCGCACGTTCCGCGCGTATTCGCTCACCGAGCGGGCGGCGTTGCGGTAAGCGCGCACGCGAAAGGGATTGCTGCCCTGAATGTCGAGCAGGTCGGCTATCTCGCTGAACACTTCGGCGATATCGGCATTGTGGATCGGCATGATGTCGGCGGGTTTGCGGTGGTTTATCGGCTGACCGGATGAAGGCACGGGCGCGCGAGCGCGTCGAGCAGCGGCGTCCAGAAGGCTTCGGTTTCGTAAGCCGAGGGTTCGCCCCCGGTGTCGAAGCGCATCGCCAGCGCGCGCTCCGTGGCGCTCAGGGGCTCGGCCCGCGCGAGTTGATCGGCGAGCACGGCCGGGCCGGCGTCGGACGCATCGCGCCCCAAGGCCGCCCTCGACTCGACGCGCGCGAAGAGCGTCGCGCGATCCGCCGTGAAATCGAGCAGGACGATGCGCACGCCCAGGCGGCGCGCGAGCGCGATGAAGTCGCTGCGGTTGCGTTCGCGCAGGAAGGTCGCATCGACGATCGCCGTATAGCCGCTTTCGAGCACGGTTTGCGCATGCGCGAGGAGGCCGCCGTAGATCGCCTCGACCTGGCCCGCCGCATAGGCGCAGGCGGGCAGCCGCGCGGCGTCCGGGACGCCGGCGAGGCGCTTGCGCTCGGCATCGCTCGACAGGCGGATCGCGCCAAGCCGCTGCGCGAGCGCGCGGCTCGCGAGCGATTTGCCCGAGCCCGAGACGCCGTGGCAAAGCAGCAGCGCGGGCCGCGCATCGCTCAGGCGCGCCGCGACGTCCGCCGCCACGCGCCGATAGCGCGCGGCGTCGGCGGCATCGCCGCGCAGGTGCGCCACCAGCGCGCGCACGAGGGCGCGCAAGGCCGTGTGGAACGGCAGCACGCGCAGCGCCGCGTAATCGCCGGTTGCGGCCAGCCATGCGCCGAGCAGCCGATGCGCGCAGTCCGCGCGACCGTGGGCGGTGAAATCCATGACCGCGAACGCGAGATCGCTGGCGACGTCGATCCAGCGCAGCGCGTCGTCGAACTCGATGCAGTCGAACATCAGCAGCCGGTTGCGCCAGCGGATCAGGTTGTCCAGATGCAGATCGCCGTGGCAGGCGCGCACGAAGCCGTTCGCGCGGCGCTCGTCGAATTGCGGCGCGAGGCGCGTCAGCGCCGCCTCGCACCACGCGCGCAACGCGGCCTCGGCCGGCACGGCGGGGTCGAGCGCATCGGCGAGCGGCCGCCATTGGGCCATCACGCTGGCCGCGCTGCCGTAGCGTGCGCGCGGTGCGCGGCGGGGCGCGTGCAGGTGATAGTGCGCGAGGCGCGCCGCCAGCGCGTCGGCGTCCGCGAGACCGTCGTCGCGGCGGGCGCAGCGCGCGGAGAGCACCGCACCCGCATCGAAGCGGCGCATGCGCACCGTGTATTCCAGCGCGCCGGCAGGCGGCGCCTGGCGGCGGCCTGCAGCCGCGGTCGAGACGGCGCCGAAGACGCAGCGCCGGCCCCGCGCGACGAGCGGCCATACGCCCAGATAGAGCGGCCCGGCCAGCGCGCGGTTGAGCGTGCACTCGGCCTGCGCGCAGCGGCGGCGCCGCGCGAGCCGCGTGAGATCGGCGAAGTCGAACTTCACCGGCTTGAAAAGCTTGTAAGCGTAGCGACCAGCGAGAAATACCACCGACAGGTGCGTCTCGATGCGCCGGATGCGGCCCGCGGGATGCGGGTAGGTGCTTGCGCGGTGCAAGGCGCGATCGACGCGGCGGGCGTCGCGGCGCGCCTTGCCGCCGCTTAGCGCGAAGGGAACGTGGTGTGCGCGGGACATGGCAGAAGCACAGGAATCGGCGCATGCGCGCGTGCGGCGCACGTGCGCTCGAGCGTGATGACGCGCACGCGGCGTGCGCGGCACGGGCCGCACAGCAGGCGGTGCAGGAGGCGGTGCAGGAGGGGCGGCAGGGTCATGATCGTAGCTCCGGGTCGAGGGTGGGCGCACATGGGCAGGCGGCGCGCCGGCTAAGTGCATTCGACCCGACCCGCGCCGCATGCGATTGATCGAAGTCAACCGGCGGTGCGAAGCCGCCACGATGATGGGATCAAGCGCCCCGCGAACCATGCACGGACGCCACCCCAGGAGGGACAGATGCAAGCGCTGCAGGTGGAGATTCCAGTCGATTACGTGACCTTGGGCGGAACCCTCGAGATGCCCGATCAGGCCCGCGCCATCGTGGTGTTCGCGCACGGCAGCGGCAGCAGCCGCTTCAGCCCGCGCAACCGGCAGGTGGCGGCGGGGCTGCATGGCGCGGGCTTCGCGACGCTGCTGTTCGACCTGCTCACGGCTGAGGAGCAGCGGCACGACAGCGTCGACGCCACGTACCGCTTCAATATTTCGCTGCTGGCGCGCCGGCTCGCTGCGACCCTCGTCTGGCTGCGCGAGCGGCCCGAGATCGCGCCGCTGCCAGTGGGTCTGTTCGGCGCGAGCACGGGCGCGGCCGCCGCGCTCGTCGCGGCGGCGCAGACGGATTCGGTGAGCGCGGTGGTGTCCCGAGGCGGTCGGCCCGACCTTGCGAGGGAGGCGCTTGCCGCGGTCGCGGCGCCCACGCTGCTGATCGTGGGCGGACTCGACGAGGAGGTCATCCGCCTGAACCGCAAGGCCGCCGCGCAGATGCGCTGCGAGCATCGCATCGAGATCGTGCCCGGCGCGACGCATCTGTTCGAGGAGCCGGGCGCGCTCGAGGCGGTGACGCGTCTTGCCAGCGACTGGTTCGGACGCTGGCTCGAGGCGCGCCCGATGACCCGCGGGGTCGAGATTTGATCAGGATGCCAGATCATGCGTGACCTGTTCCAGAATCGTGTCGATGCCGGCAGGCAGCTTGCCTTGGCATTGGAGCGCTACGCGGCGCGCGACGACGTCGTGGTGCTCGCGCTGCCGCGCGGCGGCGTGCCGGTTGGCTATGAGGTGGCGAAGGCCTTGCGCTGCCCCCTCGACGTGCTGATCGTGCGCAAGCTGGGCGCGCCGCAGAATCCCGAGCTCGCCATGGGCGCCATCGCCAGCGGCGACGCGCTCTACGTGAACAACGCGGTGATGCGCGCGCTCTACGTGAGCGAGGCGCAGTTCGCGGATACCTTCGAGCGCGAACGCATCGAGCTTCATCGCCGCGAGTCGGCTTACCGGGGGCAGCGGCCGCCGGCGGCGGTGCAGGGCAAGACCGTCATCGTGGTGGACGACGGCATGGCGACAGGCGCGACCATGCATGCGGCCCTCAAGGCGCTGCGTGGCAGACGGCCGAGGGCGCTCGTGGTGGCGGTGCCGGTTTGCCCGGCTGGCGCCGAAGAGCGCTTCGCCGGAGTGGCGGACGATTTCGTTTGCGTGTTGCAGCCGTATGGGTTCATGGGCATCGGGCAGTTTTATGCCGACTTCGCCCAGACCAGCGACGAGGAGGTTCGAGCCTGCCTCGACGCCGCGCAAGGCGGGCAACCGGACCCGGCTCACGGCGCTGCGGATGGCGATGCGGGCGGCGCGCATTCTGTGCCGCCCGGCGGCGGCCCGGCTTGAGCGGCCAGTAAACCGACCCTGGCAAGGAGGGCATGGATCATGCAGCCTTCGAAGACCCCCTTTCTGGCCGTTCGCGACCTCGCGCAACGCCTCGACGGCACGCTTGCGGACTACGACGCACTGCTGGAGATGGCGCACGGCCGCGATCTGGTTCTGCTCGGCGAGGCGACTCACGGCACCGCCGAGTTCTACCGCATGCGCGCAGAAATCACGCTGCGCCTGATCGGCGAATGCGGCTTCGACACCGTGGCGATCGAAGGCGACTGGCCCGACGCCTGGCGCATCAACCGTTTCGTGCAAGGCGTGGGCGCCGACGACGCCACATCCGCGCTGGACGACTTCGAGCGATTCCCCGAATGGATGTGGCGCAATCGCGAGATGCGCGATTTCATCGCGGCGCTGCGCGAGCTGAACGCGGCGCGCCCGCGGCGGCAGCGCGCGGGCGTTTATGGTCTCGATCTATACAGCCTCTACCGCTCGGCGGACGCCGTGATCCGCTATCTCGAGGCCGTGGATCCGCACGAAGCGGCGCTGGCGCGCGAGCGCTATGCGGCGCTCGATCACGTGCGCGAGGCGCAGACCTATGGCTACGCGGTGGCGCTCGGCGCGCGGCCTGCTGCGCGCGCGGGCGCGGTGCAGCAGCTGCTGCAACTGCGCGCCGGCGAATTCGAGTACCTCTCGCGCGACGGCACCGACGCGCTCGACGCGCAGTTCTTCGCGGAGCAGAACGCTCAGGTGGTGGTCAATGCCGAGGCGTACTACCGCGGCATGTTCAGCAGCCGGCTGAACACCTGGAACCTGCGCGACGCGCACATGGCCAATACGCTGTTCGCACTGGCGCGCTATCGCGTGCGGCGCGGCGGCAGCGGCAAGGTCGTGGTCTGGGCCCACAATTCGCACCTTGGCGACGCCCGCGCGACCGAATCGCGCCGGCGCGGCGAGTGGAACCTCGGCCAGATCGTGCGCGAGAGCGCGCAGCATCGCGCCTTGCTGGTGGGCTTCACGACCTGCACCGGCCACGTGTCGGCGGCCTCGCAGTGGGACGGCGAGGTCGAGCAAAAGTGGGTGCGTCCCGCGCTGCCCGAGAGCTGGGAGCACCTGTTCCACACGACGGGCTACGACCGGTTCTTTCTGCCGCTGCGCGATGAGGCGTCCGGCCCGCTCGACGAACCCATGCTCGAGCGGGCCATCGGCGTGCTGTACCTGCCGCAGACGGAACGCCAGAGCCACTACTTCGAAGCCTCGCTCGCGTCGCAGTTCGATGCGCTGTTCCATCTCGACGAAACCAGCGCGCTCGAACCGCTCGAACCGGCGGCGGGCTGGCACCGGCGCGAGGGCAGCGCCGAGACGCCGGTGGCGTAGCCCCGCCACGCTTCCTTCTTCCTGATGCGAATCCGCGTCGGCCCCGGTGCTCTTGATCGAAGTCAAATGCGCCTGGGCTCGGCGGCGCATGATCAAAGCCGATAGCGCCGGCACGCCGTTGTGCCAAGCCGTTGCCACGCCGTTGGCATGCGCCGCGCCGGCCCATTTCCGAACGCCGATGGAGAAAACATGAAAGCACTGGTCTATAACGGTCCGGGCCGCTTCGCGGTCGAAACGCGTCCGATGCCGGAATTGCGGGAGCCCGGCGACGCCATCGTCAAGATGTCGAAGACGACGATCTGCGGCACCGATCTGCACATCCTCAAGGGCGACGTGCCGAGCTGCACGCCGGGGCGCATCCTCGGCCACGAAGGCGTGGGCGTCGTGCATGCGGTGGGCAGCGGCGTGAGCACGCTTGAACCCGGCGATCACGTGCTGGTGTCGTGCATTTCGAGCTGCGGGCAATGCGAATACTGCCGCCGCGGCATGTACTCGCACTGCAAGACGGGCGGCTGGATTCTCGGCAACCGCATCGACGGCACCCAGGCCGAATACGTGCGCACGCCGCACGCGCAGACGAGTCTTTACAAGATCCCCGCGGGCCTCGACGAAGCGGCGCTCGTGATGCTCTCGGACATCCTGCCCACGGGCTTCGAATGCGGCGTGCTCAACGGCAAGGTCGAGCCTGGCAGCGCCATCGCCATCGTGGGCGCGGGGCCGATCGGGCTGGCGGCGCTGTTGACCGCGCAGTTCTACTCGCCCGCGCAGATCATCATGATCGACATGGACGCGAACCGTCTCGAATGCGCGAAGCGCTTCGGCGCCACGGCGTGCGTCGATCCGCGCGCTGCGGACGCGGTGGAAGCGGTCATGAAGCTCACGGACGGCGTGGGCGTGGACTGCGCCATCGAGGCGGTGGGCGTGCCGGCCACCTTCGAGCTGTGCGAGCAGCTGGTGGCCCCGGGCGGCACGATTGCGAACATCGGCGTGCATGGCGTGAGCGCGTCGATCTTCCTCGACAAGCTGTGGGACCGCAACGTGTCGATCACGACGCGTCTCGTCGACACGGTGAGCACGCCCATGCTGCTCAAGACCGTGTGCGCCGGGCGCATCGATCCGGCCCGGCTCATCACGCACCGGTTTGCGTTCGACGATGTTCTCAAGGCATACGAAACGTTCTCGCACGCGGCCAGCACGCAGGCGCTGAAGGTCATCATCGAAATGTGAAATGTGAGGCGGGGGCGGCGCGCAGCGACGAAACCGCGAGAGAGGTCCGATCATGAACTTGCATTCGACCACGCACACAGGCAACAGGGCCATGCACTGTCCGGTACCGCGCGCCGATGCCCCGCGCGCGGCAATCATGGGCATGTGTGGGGGCGCGCCGCGTATTCAGCCGCCGCGGGGCGGGCAGCCGTTGGAGCAGCAGGCAAGCGCGGCGGACAAGGGCAGCCGGCGCCGTGCGAAACAGCGCGGGGCGTCGTGTACGGCGGCTTCGGGGCTGGCGAGCGTTGAGGTCGTCTTTTACAAGGAGATTCTCGACCATCGCGGATTCCCGCACCGCTGCGAGCTCATGCGCGTGCATGGCGAGTCCGTGGAACGCGACGAGGCCATCGCAGGGGCCATTTTCGAGTTCGAGCGGATACAGTGCGTGAGCCACTGGAACATTGCGGCGGACGGCTACGAGGTCCAGACGCGAGCCGCCGTTGTTTAGCGCGGAACCCTCAACTCCGGCTGCGCCGCTTTCACTTTCATTCTCCGCATGGCGCGCTTCCCGAGCCACGCCGCCCGCATGAGCCGGGGCGAGCGTGGCTTCGGCTCCAGCCTTGCGTCAGGCCGCCTTCACCGGAATCTTTTTTTCGGCTTTGCGCGCTTCCGCGGTTTTGGGCAGCGTCACGGTCAGCACGCCTTTCTTGAAGCTCGCTTCGATTTTTTCGCGATCGACGCCTTCCGGCATCTGGAAGTAGCGCTCGAACGCGCCAAAGCGGCGCTCGTGGAGGTAGTAATCCTTTTTCTTTTCCTCCTTCTCTTCCTGCTTCTTGCCCTTGATCGTGAGGCCGCCGTTGGCGAGCTTCACTTCGATGTCGTTCTCGTCGAGGCCGGGCAACTCGGCCACGATCTCATACGCCTTGTCGGTTTCTGCAATGTCCACCGCCGGCGCGGCCGCGAACGCGCGTTCGCGGCGCCAGAACGGCTCGATGCCGAGGAAAGCGCGGCGCGGCGGCTGGAGGCTGAAACCGCGGTCGAAATCGTCGAAGAGACGATCGATCTCGCGGCGCAGGTTTTCGACCGGGTGCCACGCCTGGAACACCGCGGGCCGCTGTGCGCTTTCTTCCGGCTTTTTCACGGGCAGCTTGGTCGTTTCGTCATTCATGGTGAATCCTCCTTGAAGAGAGCATTCATTGTCTGGCTGGGTGCCTGGCCGCTCTTGATTCACGTCAATTGATGCGGGACCGGCCTAGCGCAGCGGCATGCCGTTTCGCGTGATCTGGACGGCGGTTGCCTCGACGTAGTCGACCTTCACGCTGTCGCCCGGCTTGAGCCCGTCTATCAGGCTATTCGCCGTTGCCTGCAAGGTCATCGTGCGCGTGGGGCCGCGCACGGTGAGCTCGTGCTTGCCGGGGTCGACCTGCACGACGGTCGCCACCTCCTCGACCCGGTACAGCGACAGCGACGAACCGAGCGGCACGCCCGACGTGAAGCCTTTATCGATGCGTTTGCGTATCCCGTCCGAATTGGACTTGTCGGCGCGCAGCAGCAAGGCCTTGCTGAACGTGACGGCAACGGTGTCGCCGAGCTGCAGCCTGGCGACGTCGCCGAGGCGGCGGTCGACGATCACGTCCACCGGTTGGCCGTTGTCTTCGAGCAGCGTGATGCTGTTGCGCCCGGTATCGATGGCAAAGACAACCGCATTCGCATGCCTGACACTGGCGCCCGAGACCGCGTCGGCGGGCGCCGCCGGCGCGATGGTTTCGTCGGCGGCTGCCGTGCATATCGATGCCGCGCCGATGGCGAGTGCCGCTACGCCAGCAAGCATTCCACTTCGACCGATGCGTTGCATGGTGCTTTCTCCGTGGTGTGAAAACCGGATGCGTGCCCTCGAGCGCGCGCGCCGTGGCTCGAGCGCCGCGCATGACCGCCACCCAAGGAAAACATCCGTCCCGACACACAGATTTGCTTGCTTCCATGCCGTCACGATTGATATGCATCAAGCGCTGCGCGCGCGCCTGGACCAAAAGCAAAAACCCCACGCTCCGAAAAACGTGGGGTTGTCAGCAATCCGGGGGGGCTTCGTCTGAAAGCCGCCATGGAGTTGGCCGCGGGTTTCAGTGAAAGGCCAGACGTGCCGCTGCGTGCGTTATTTCAACCAGCAGCATTCGACTATTCAGGGGCATGCGCCTGACGGTCCGGCCTCCGCAGAGGCAGGGGAAGCATGCGTGGAAGGATATTTCGCGCCTTGAAAACCCGATGTGCCAGGACCCCGGCCACGTGCAGGCCGATCAACGCAGCCAGCCCGTAGGCCGTCAGCGAGTGCAGTTGCCCGAGCAGATGCGAGAGTTCGCGGTTTTTCGGTATCAGCGCAGGCAGCGAAAAGAGTCCGAAGCAACTGGCGGCGTGTCCCGCCGCATTGGTCTTCATCCACCCGATCAGCGGTATGGCCAGCATCAATGCGTAGAACAAACGATGCACGGCCGTTTCCACAAAATGTGCCGGCGTGCCCGCCCGGTTGACCGATTCCGGCACCCGGCCCCGCACACGTACACGGTTCGCCAGGCGAATCAGGACGAGGCCCAGGATCGCAATGCCGATCGACTTGTGCAGGGTGACCAGTTCCTCCCGGTCGTCGAGCAGCCAGCCGATGACGAGATTGCCGGTCAGCGCAACGGCGAGCAGCCAGTGCAGCAGGCTGACCGAGAGGGGATATCGCGAGAATTTTTCCATGGGCGGTGTTCGATTTTCGAATGAACGTGCGAATCGGTCAGCTGAGCAGGTGGTGATAATGCTTCCGTGTGTTGTTGATCTGGTGCAGCGCTTTCTTCGCGCCATTCATATCGTTCACACGGATGGCCTGATCCACCTCGGCCAACTGTTGCTGCAACGCGTGCATGCCTTCGTCGTACGTGCGCTGGTCGTCGCGATAAGTCTGACGACTCGCTTGCTGCGCGTCGCGTTCGAGTCGGGCCACATAGCCGCTTAGCTCCGGCATCGTGGTGCTGGCCATCGCGCCCTGCATGGCCAGCTTCATGTCTTTCATCAGCGCCTTGATCTCGCCCGCCTGTGCGAACGACGGGGCGGCAAGAAGCGCAGCGCACAGCAGCACGCTGGCGCGAAGGGAAAGCGGAAACCCGGACATGTTCGTTGTCGTTCCTTGAGTGTGGAAGCGGCAAGCGTAGGGGAGGCAAGGTTAACGCAGGCTTAAGGACGTGCCGGTCCGGCCGATTCTCCCGCTGCATGCCTCGGTCACGGTGGCCCGATCAGGAGTCTGTGGTGTGGCCGCGCCCTGCGTCATCGGGCCGTTTGAGCGAGCGTCGCCACGCGAGCTTGCGTTGCTCGATCAGCATTTTCCAGTCGATCTTCATGAGCAGGTAGACGAAACCGAGCAGCGCGAGCTGCGTGATCACGAACCAGACGCTGAAATAGCCGCCTTCGAGCTCGAATTCCGGATCGACATAGGTGGATGCGAGTTTTCCGAGTCGAGCCCACACCGTATAGCTGACCGTGCGGCCGATGAAGAATGCGACGCCGATGTTCCTGAGCGGCAAACCCGATAGTCCATAGGCGATGAAAAGATAGTTCGAAGGGAACGGGCTCAAGGCATAAAGAAAAAACGCGCTGACCGTCGTGGTGTTGTGCTTTTCGAGCCAGGCCTTGATCACGTCGATATTCTGCCGGTCGGCGTCTCGCATCAGTTTTCCGCGCACCAGCCATCGCGCGCAGTTTGCCAATACGAGCCGCCCGATGGTCGCCGCGCTCGCGGCGACGATGGCGAACTGCAAGGCGCTGCCTTCCGGAACGTTGAACCCGATCCATGACATGGCCATCCACGTAGGCGGTGCGAACGCGGGCATCAGGTTGATCAGCAGGACCACGGCGAAAAGAATCGCCAGCGTCGCCATGATGCCTCCTGGCAGATGGGCTTGGGGTGTTTCCTTTTTCCGCTACCAGACCATCGGCCCGCCTTCGCGCCAGTCCTCGCGCAACTTGTCCCGCTGTCCGGGGGTCAGAACGGCTTCGATCCGCTTACGCGCATCGATCGATGTGGTGTACATCTGCTGGCGCAAGTCGCGCAAAGTCTTATAACTCCGGTCGATCGCGTTCTGGTCGCGCGTGGGCGCGATATACAAATCGCGGAGGCTGGCCTGCTGGTCGAGCATCTTGCCCATCAGCACCCAATGCGCCTTGCGCGTTTGATCGACGATCGCGTTGATGCGGCTGCGTTGATCGCGGGAGAGGTCGAGACCGCCCATTGCGCTGCCGTAACCCGGGCCGCAACCGTAACCGCCCATCATGCCGCCGCCCATCATGCCTCGTCCTGGCATGCCAAAGCCCATCATGCCGGGGCCCATGTAGCTGCCGTCGTACTCGCCCATCATGCCCGGACCGTAGCTGGCGCTGTTGGCAGTGTTGGCGTTGTTCGGGGCGTTGCGTTCGTCGGCGAACGACAGGGAGACGCCGAGACCGATTAGCAGCGCAATGCTGGCTTTTCCTATTGTTCTGGATAACGAAAGATTGTTCATGGCGGGCCTCTGCTGTGTGACAGGAAGAGAACTTTGACGGTTACCGTGGGATGCAGCTTACGTCGCGAGGGTCTGGCGCGATTGATCTGTATCAACGGCCGTTTGCCGCCCACTCCTATTCTTGCTTCATCGATGCCGCGCGGCGCTAGACACGCCGTCGCCAGGATTACGTCAATGGGTGCCCGTCATGTCTGCTCTATTCCGCCTCCCCGCCATCGTTTTCATTGCCGGACTTTGCGTCTTTGCCGGGGCAGGTGACGCGCAGACGGCCCATATGCCCGCCGGGCGAAACGGCGTTCCCTACATCACGGGCGGCATCGGGCAAACCGAAGTCGAGGCGTTCAGGGCGCAGGCGAGCCAATACAACCTGCGCATGACCTTCGCGACGAAAACGGGCTCTTACCTGTCCGATGTCGACGTGAGCATCTGGACCGAACCGCATCATCGCCTGCTGCGCGTGCGTACGCGCGGGCCATTCCTGTTCGTCCGCGTGCCCGCGGGCCGCTACGAGATCGAAGTTCATCTTCGGTCGCAAAGCGTGACGCAGACGGTGCAGGTGCCGGCGCGTGGCGGTGCGGAAACGGTTATCCGCCTCGAGGATCCTGACGAATGCGGTGTGATCATCCTGTGCCGAAAGGCGCGGTGACCCGCTTGCGGGCCGTGCGGAGTCATGGGGCGAATTCGACAATGAACGCACGCGTGCCGCTCAGAATGTTCGTCGCCATAGATACATCAGACGTTTCGCGCGACGTGCTGAGATTTGTTCGCGACGTGGCGCCAATCGATAGCGTGGTGCGCGTCGTCAACGTGGCGCCGGGCGAAGCGTCGGCTTTGCTGCCCGGCGATGCGGCCATACCGGTTGCGGAGCCGTCGCGCAACGGCCGGGTGCGGGCGAGGCGGAGCAGGCACGATGCAAGGGATGCGCTCGCGGACGCGGCGGACTTTTTTGCGAACGCCGGCATCCGCGCGGACACGCAGACGATCGAGATGTCCTGGCATGACGCCGATATCGGACACGCCATCGTCGCTGCTGCTGCGGCGTGGCACGCGGAGCTTGTGGTCGTGGGGGCGCGGCAGCACCGGCAGTGGCTGCGCTGGCTCGAGGCAAGCGTCTCCGGCGCATTGACACGGCTGTGCCCCTGCCCGCTGATGATCGTCCCGCATGGCTGGCACGGCGGCGAAGGTGATTGGCCGGCACGGATGCTCTTCGCGGTCGACTCCGCGGAAGATGCGCGACATTGCGCAATGTATGGGTTGCGCTTCGCGGCGCCGGACTCGCTTTTGCGCGCGGTATGCGTTGCCGCGCCTGCCCCGGTATGGCCGGTCGAGCACCGTGCAATGGGCTTCGATCGCGGCGCGAAGGCGCTTGCCGCAGCCAGGCAGGTCCTCGAGCGCGCCTCGATCAACGTGACGACGGCCACCATCGGCGCCGCCGAAACGAGCGACGACATTGCACGCGTCCTGGTTCGTGAGGCAGCCGAATGGCATGCGGATCTGCTGGTCATGGGCATGCACAGCAGCCAGGGGCTGAAGCGTCTCGTGGTGGGCAGCGTCGCCAGCCAGGTCGCCCATCTCACGCGCACGCCGCTGCTGCTGGTCGACGTCCCGGATGCGCTGGATGCTTGACGCCGCTTTGTGGCCGCTTTGTGGCCGCTTCGTAGTCGCTTCGTAGTCGCTTCGTAGTCGCTTCGTAGTCGCTTTGTGGCCGCTACCTGGCGCGACCCGCCGCCCCGAAGGGGGCGGCGCCCACTCCCTCTCACTCCATTGCCGGCGGCACGAGCAGCAGGGGAACGGAGGCGAGCCTCGTGGCCCGCTCCGCGACACTGCCAAGCAGCCAGCGCGTCAGGCCACGCCGCCCGTGCGTGCCGAGCACGAGCAGTTGCGCATTCCAGCGCTTCGCCTCGCGATCGAGCGTGTGCGGGACGTCGTCAAATGAATTCGCGGTTTTGACTATCGCGGTTTCGACGTTCCATCCTTCCTGCCCGCACGCAGCGAGGTCGGCGCGTGCTTTCGCGACAGCCACGCCACCGGCTTCGCTCAGCGCTTCCTCCAGCTTGCGTTCGAAAAATCCGGTGCCCGGCGCCAGCAACCGGTCGACCACATAGATCGCACACCAGTGCGCGTCGGGCGTGGCGAGCGCCGTGGCCGTCCGCAAGGCGGTGAAAGAGGCATCGCTGCCATCGGTCGCGAACAGGATACGCGACGCAGCCTCGTCCTCAGGCGCCTCGTAGCCCGCGGGCACGAGCAAAACCGGCCAGCGGAGCAGACGCGCGAACGGCGCGGCAACCTCGCCTTCCACCCAGCGCATGAGGCCTCGATGGTGGCTCGTGCCGAGAACGACCAGGTCGGCCGGCCAGCGCGACGCGGCGGCGGCGATCGCGTCCACCACATCGCCCCCTTCCTTGCAAAGATCGACGACCTCTGCGTCGATGCGCAATCCGCAGCCATGCAATGCATCGAGCGCCAGCTGGGCGGCTTTTTCGGCGTCGCGGTGAATTTCGTCTCTCGCGGCGTCGAGCTGCTCGGCCGCCCAAGTCCCGAGCGGCACGAGGGATCGCGGGTTCTCCGCGACGCTCACGATGCGCACCGCAGCATCAGGGCGCGATGCAGGGCCCAATGCGGAGCGCAACAGCTGGCCTAGATAGCGAAGCGCGGCCGTCGACGCGGGCGACGCGTCGACGGCGACCAGAATGCGCGTAACAGGCGTAACAGGCGTAATGGACGCGGGCGCGCTGGAGTCGTTTGAAGGAGTCGTCATCGCTGTCTCGATCGGTAGTGAGGGCTGGCACGCTTACCGTGAACGCAAATCCGTCTGCGCGATTGATGAAGATCAATCGTGTGCGGTTCCGGGCGCGCATGATTCGAGTTCGACTAAACAGGACGCATAGCGGGCCATGCGGGACGTCATCCATTCGCTGAATTTTGTCTGGCTTGCCGCGTGCGTGACCGGCTTGTTCGCCGGGCTTGCGCTCGATGGGGCCGGTTTTCCCGACGCCGCGCGCCTGTCGTGGATGGCCGGCGCTTTGCCGGTTCTGGCGGCGCTCGGCGTCTCGACGGCCAGGGCGTTGCGTCGCCGCGAGGGCGGCGTCGACATGCTTTCGGTGCTCGCCATCGCCTTCGCGCTGCTGCTGGGCGAATGGCTGACCGCTGCGGTGATCGCCCTGATGCTCGCGAGCGGCCGGGCCCTGGAGGCCTATGCGGACAATCGCGCCCGCGCTGAAATGACCGCGCTGCTGAGCCATGCGCCACGAAACGCGACCCGGCTGGAAGCGGGACAGTGGAACCGGGTGTCGCTGGAGCAGATTGGCGTCGGCGACCGCTTGATGGTGCGTCACGCGGACATCGTGCCGGTCGACGGAACGCTGGCTGGAAATGCCGAGCTCGACGAGTCGACGCTGACGGGAGAGTCGCGTCTGTGCACGCGCGAATCCGGCGCGGCGGTGCGAAGCGGCGCGATCAATGCGGGGCCGACGTTCGAGATGATCGCGTCGGCCACAGCGGCGGACAGCACCTTTGCCGGCATCGTGCGCATGGTGGAAATGGCGCAGCGCGACCGCAGTCCGGCCGCGCGGCTCGCGGACCGCTACGCCTGGTGGTTCGTCGCCTGCACGCTCGTGATGGCGGGGGGGAGCTGGATCGGCACCGGCGAAATCGAGCGGGCGCTCGCCGTGCTCGTGGTCGCCACGCCTTGCCCCCTGATCCTCGCCGTGCCGGTCGCCATTGTTTCGGGAATCTCGCGATGTGCGCGTCGCGGCGTGCTGATCAAGGGCGGCGCCGCGCTCGAACAGCTGGCAACGGCGCAAACGCTCTTCTTCGACAAGACCGGAACGCTGACCGGCGGCGCCGCGCGCGTCGTCGCTATCGAGACGGGGCCCGGCGGTACGCCGGAGCGCGTGCTGCGTGTGGCGGCTTCGCTGGCGCAGGCCTCGAACCACGCCATCTCCGACGCGCTCGCGGCGGAGGCACGCACGCGCCAATTGTTGCTGAGCGCGCCCCTCGACGTGCGCGAGACGGCCGGAGCCGGGATGCGCGGCAACATCGACGGGCACGCCGTGGCGATAGGAAGCTTCGATTTCGTGAGCTCGGCATCGGCCGTCGCGCCGTGGGCCGGCCGGTTCCTTCGCCGCATTGCCTATGAAGGCGCATCGTCGGTCTTCGTCAGTGAGGACGGCGTCATGACCGGCGCTATCCAGATGGCCGACAGCATTCGCATGGAGACGCCGCGCGCATTGCGTTTGCTGCGGCGCGAAGGCATCGCGCGCATCGAGATGTTGACGGGCGACCACGCCGATGTCGCCCAAACCGTGGGGGCCGTCCTGCAAGTCGATGCGGTGCGGGCGGGCCAGACGCCCGCCGGCAAGCTCGCTGCGATTCAGGAGGCCAAGCGGCAGGGCCCGGTCATCATGGTCGGCGACGGCGTGAACGATGCGCCCGCACTGGCGGCCGCCGACGTGGGCGTTGCAATGGGCGCGCGCGGCGCCGCCGCATCGTCCGAAGCGGCCGATGTCGTGCTGCTCGTCGACCGGCTCGACCGGCTGGTCGACGCACGCCGCGTCGCTCGCCGGACGCGTCGCATTGCGATCGAAAGCGTGTTTGTCGGCATGGGACTTTCTCTGGTCGCGATGATTGTTGCCGCGCTCGGCTTCCTGCCGCCACTGGCGGGCGCGATCCTTCAGGAGGTGATCGACGTGGCGGCCATCGCGAACGCGCTGCGGGCGCTGGGAGGTGCGCCTCGACGCGCGGCCGGCGTGCTGGCGCCCGACGACGTCGCGCGCCTGAGCGGCGAGCATGCGCAACTCGAACCGGTGATGGAGCAGATACGCCGGCTCGCCGACGAGCTGCCGCGCTTGTCCTCCGCGGCAGTCAAGGACCGGCTCGCGCACCTCAACGACTCGCTGAGACGGATACTCGTACCGCACGAGGTGAGCGACGACACCCATCTATATCCGCGAATCGCCGGACTGCTCGAAGGCGAGGACCCGTTGTCAACCATGAGCGCGATGCATCGGGAAATATTTCGCCTCGCACAGGCCCTGGACCGCATGGCCAAGGACCTGTCCGAAGATTGCGCGGGCGCCGACTGGCGGCGCGAAGCCCAGCGACTGCTGTACGGGCTCGATGCGATCATCCGGCTGCACTGTGCACAGGAAGACGAACTGTTTCATGCACTTGCTCAGGATGGCTGAAACTGCGGTCAATGCGGCACGTTCACCAGCCCGTCGCGCGCGCTGATCGCATTGCTGCCGGGATTCGCAACGATCGCCGGCAGGTTGGTCAGCGCCAGCGCCGGCGCGGCGCCCGGGTTGCCGCCGCGCGGCAGGGTGCGGATGACCTGCGAAGGCGGCAGCGGCGTGCCGTTCTTCAGGTGATCCCACATCAGATTGAGCGCTGCGATGTTGTAGTAATGCACCGGCACGTAACGATTGTCGAAACCCGGCACGCCCAGGAACGCGTCGAAGTGCTGTCCGTTCATCACCTCGTAAAGCGATAACTGGCTGCGCGAGCCTTCGCGCACGCTATTGGCCGCGAGATACGCGCGCGACGCATGATTGATCGGCACCAGTGCGTCGCTGCGGCCTTGAACGATGATCGCGGGCTTGCCGTGCAAATTCGCATTCACGCTGATCGCCTGCACGCTCTGGCGCATGCGCGGGTCGCCGTTGGTCCACAACGCGCGCATGCATACGGCGCCTGCAAAACTGGCATCGGGGGTGGCGAGCCGATGGTCGGCCCCGCCCGGCGGCGTGACGTTGTAGACGAGATTCACGCCATTGGTGGGCGGCACGCCATTGCCGAGCCCGAACACGGTCAACATGGGCGAGAGCGCGGGCGGCACGCCCGCTGCGCCCGTCGATGCGCTGGTCGTGCCGAAGCTGAAACCGCACAGGTTGTCGACCACGCTCGAGCGCGTGTACGCGTTGGCGTAAGTCACCGCCACGGCCGGCACGGCCTGCGAGTCCCACATGGGCGCTTGCAGCAGGTCGGAATCGCCTTCATAGCCCGCTTCGTGCAAACGCGCGAGCGCATCGTTTGCCTGCGTATGCGTGTCGCTGCCGTGCACGTAGCCCGCCGACGCCAGCGAGGCGCAGCGCGCCTGGCGGATGGCCGCCGTCGTGGCGGCGGGCAGCGCGGTGAGATAAGGCGCGCCAGCGGCGCTATCCGCGAGCGCGGCGCACGGCTGCAGCAGGTTGGCGAGCGTCATGTAGTCGGCGAGCGGCTTGCCCGCCGCCGCGATGCGCTGGCCGCCTTCCCTGACCTGGGCGTTGCCGGGCATGCGCACGTTGATCTGCGGTTCGCCGACCACCACGGCCGTAATCCACTTTCCGGGGTCCTGCTCGGCGGCCGCGAGCGATGCGCCGCCGCCGTTGCTCACCGAAGCCGCAATCGTCGTGATGTCGCCTGGCGCGAAGCGCACGCCGTGGTTCGGCGCTGCATTTGTCGCTGCATTCGACACATCAGCGCGCGGCGCGAACTGCTGGTTCAGCACCCAATACGCAAACTGCACCGCCTCGAGCGTGTCCTTGCCCCAGTCCGCTTCCGGATTCTGCTGCGAATGCGCGTGCTTGAACGCATAACGATTCGGGTATTGCTGGTTGTACGCGGCCAGCGCAGCGGCGGGCAGGTTCGCGGTGAAGAGACTGTTGCGGCCGGCCGTGGCGGCATCGGCAAGGAGACCGTCGATCAGCGTGACTGTGCCGGTCATCAGTTCGTGCGCGCCGTTGCCCGAGCCCTTGTCGGTATAGGCCACCGCGCAGCCGCGCTTGAGGCCCCACTCGCCGGCTGCCGAGATCGCGCCGTACACGCCGCGCGAGCCCGACGAGGTTGCCGTCACGATGCAGGGGTTCGTCGGGTTGAAGCTTGCCGGCACCTGAACGAGGAGGCTGACGTTCTGCCGGCCCGAGCCGTCGTCGGCATACGCGAGATATTCGGTGCCGGCAATTTTCCCTTCGCCCAGCGTGTCGTTGCCGTACACGTCCACGTTAGGTCCCCAGAAGCGCCCATAGCCGCCGTTTGCGCTCATGTCGACGAGCGCGCGGTAGTTCGACCAGATGGCAAGCCGGCGCAACTCCGCTGCGGTTGGCGCCGCCGGGTTCGCAATCGACGGCGCCGCGCCCGCCAGACCGGTCTTGCCTAGACCGGCCGTGAGCAGATCGTCGCTCACGCCGTCGTAGCTCGTCGACTTCAGGCTGCCCGCCACCACGAACGACGGCAGCCGGTTCAGCGCGGCGTGGCCGCCGTTGCCGCCGTTGCGTTCCCCGGCTTGATTGTCTGCATGAGCGCCGGGCACGAGCGCCGCGCCGGCTAGCGCCAGTGCCGCGCCGAGCAGCGCGAATTTATGTCGGACTGCAAACGGGGTATCTCTCATCGATGTCTCCATGATTGTTGTTCAGGCAACGGGCAATGCTTCGAGAAGACGCTCAGGCTTGATGGGGCCGCGGCATCATCGGAGCCTGGGGCTGTTCACATTCATAGCGGGCTTGCGAACGTGCCTTGCCGGCCGCAGTGCAAGGAGCGCGGCGCGCCGTTTGGCCGAGCCAAACAAGCGACGCGCGACGCCGCAATGCGGCCGGCAAGGCACGTTCCCCAAACTCTACAATTTAATCTCGGGGCTGGCCGCCAGAAGGGCCGTTATGAATCTGAACAGCCCCCTGGAACAAGCGGGTTGCCGATTCCAGCAAAGATTTCATGCGGGTTTCACTGCGCGATCCATCCGCCGTCGACCTTGATCTCCGCGCCGCGTATTTCGTTCGCGGACTCGGAGCAGAGAAAGGCCGCCACGCCGCCAATCCAGGAATTCGAGCCGCTCGGCTCGAACCGCATCGTGCGCACCGATGTGCGCACCGATGTGCGCATCATCGCGGCGACCTCGGCGGATCTGCCCGCACTGGTGGCGCAGGGCGGATTTCGCGCGGATCTCCACTATCGCATCAACGTGCTGACGATCCGCGTGCCGCCGCTGCGCGAGCGACTGGCCGACATCGAGGCGATGGCGTATGCGATCCTCGACAAGCTGTCGGTGGAAAGCGGCGCCGTGCGCCTCGAACTCGACCGCGATGCGCTCGCGGTGCTGTGCGCGTATCGCTGGCCGGGCAACGTGCGCGAGTTGCGCAATATGCTCGAACGCGCGGTGCTGCTGTCGGAGAACGAGCGGATCGATGCGCGTTCGCTGGCGCGCTTCATCGGTGACGGGCGCGGCCAGATCGAGGCCGAAGACGACGCGCGCGGCGCAGCGGGCGATCAGCGCGACGAGCCGAAGGGCGCACCGATTGCCGCCGTGCCCGATCGCGCCGGCGCGCAGCAGTACGACGAAGCGATGCAGGATTTCGAGCGCCGCTTCCTGACCAATGCGCTGCGCGCGGCGCACGGCCATGTGGCGAATGCCGCCGCGCGCATCGGCATGGCGCGCGCGACGCCATACCGGCGCATCGTCGCGCTGGGTATCGAGGTTTGAATCGCGGTTTGAATCGAGGTTTGAACCATGCCTGCGCGGCGAAATCACGCCACCTGTTGCCCGATTTCGTGATTCGCGAGCAGTTCTAGCGCGCGCACCATCGCCGAGTGGTCCCACGCCTTGCCGCCGTGCGCGACGCACGCGTTAAAGAGCGCCTGGCAGGTGGCGGTATTCGGCAGCGATACGCCGAGCGCCTGCGCCGTCGAGAGCGCGAGGTTCAAATCCTTCTGGTGCAGCTCGATGCGGAAGCCCGGATCGAAGGCGCGTTTCGTCATGCGCTCGCCGTGCACTTCGAGAATGCGCGACGACGCGAAGCCGCCCATCAGCGCCTCGCGCACGCGCGCCGGATCGACGCCGGCCTTCGAGGCGAGCAGCAGCGCTTCGCCCACCGCCTCGATGGTCGCCGCGACGATCACCTGGTTCGCGACCTTGCACACCTGGCCCGCGCCCACCGCGCCGATCAGCGTGACGTTCTTGCCCATCATGTCGAACAGCGGCTTCACGGTGTCGAAGGTCGCTTGCTCGCCGCCCACCATGATGGTCAGCGAGCCGGCTTTCGCGCCTACCTCGCCGCCCGAGACCGGGGCGTCGAGATAGTCGGCGCCGCGCTCGCGCACCCGCGCCGCGAAATCGCGCGTCGCCATCGGCGAAATCGAGCTCATGTCGACGACGATCTGGCCCGCGTGCAGTCCGCTCGCGAGCCCCTGTTCGCCGAATAGCACGCGCTCGACGTCCGGCGTGTCCGGCACCATCACGAAGATCACGTCGGCGTGGGCGGCCACCGCGGCCGGGCTGTCGCACGCCACGGCGCCGGCCCGGGTCAACTCGTCGGGCACGCCGCTGCGCGTGAACGCGGCAAGCGCAACGCCGTGCTTCAGAAGATTGGCGGCCATGGGCTTGCCCATGATGCCGAGTCCAATAAAACCTGCTTTTTTCATCGAATGCTCCTGAGTCATGCGGGCGGCGCTCAAGCTTCGCCCGCCCGCTTCTGCATGAAATGTTTCTGAACCGCTTGCGCGGCGCCCTTGAGCAGCCCGAGATCCGCGCACACCGCGACCACGCGCGCGCCCATCGACAGATAATGCTCCGCGTCCGCCTGCACGGTCGCGAGCGTGCCGCTCGCTTTGCCCGCTGCCTGCGCGCGATCGAATACGTGCGCGATGGCCTGCTGCACGTCGGGGTGATTCGCGTTGCCGAGATGGCCGTACGACGCCGCGAGATCGGAGGGGCCGACGAAGACCGCGTCGATGCCTTCCACCGCGAGAATCCTGTCGATCGCCTCGACCGCCTTGCGGCTTTCGATCTGCGCAATCACGCAGACGTTGTCGTTTGCGAGTGCGAAGTAATCGGCGAGCGTGCCGTAGCGGTTGCCGCGATGGCCGACCGACACGCCGCGGATGCCCTGCGGCGGATAGCGCGTCGAGGCGACGGCGCGGGCGGCGTCGTCGGCGCTGTCGACGAACGGCACGAGGAAGTTCGAGAAGCCGCTGTCGAGAAAGCGCTTGATGACGACGCTGTCGTTGGCCGGCGGCCGCACGACCGGCGCGCTGCCGCTGTCCTTGAGCGCCATCAGCTGGGGGATCAGCGTGAGCACGTCGTTGGGCGCGTGCTCGGCGTCCAGCAGGATCCAGTCGAAGCCGACCGTGCCCAGCAGCTCGGTGACGATCGGGCTGCCCAGCGACGCCCAGCAGCCGATCTGGGTTGCACCGCCGCGCACCGCCTGGCGGAAGCGGTTGGGCAGGGACTGGTAAGGCGTGACGGTGGACATCGGATGTCTCCTGAATGGCGATGGATCTGAAAACCGGCAACGATGACGGCAAACCCGCTGCAAAAAAACGCAGTCTATTGTGATGTTATAGGTCATCGTATGTCTAGTGGCAGGGTAACACGATGGCTTCGCTTGTAATGGGTACGTAAACCCGGAATCCCCAGCCAGATAGGCGTGCTCCCGGTTGCGTGCAAGTTCCTACATGTTGTAGGATGACATATATCTAAAGACGCCATTCGAGGAAAGCCCAAATGCCTGTTACCGGAGAGATGCTGGTCGGCCGCCAAGCCGTGCGCGGCGAAGAACAAGCGCTGCGCGCCTTCAATCCCGCGACGGGTGCCGAGATTGCCGAGCCGGTGTTCGGCAGCGGCACCGTCGCCAATGTCGATGAGGCGTGCGAGCTGGCGCGCGCAGCTTTCGACACTTATCGCCAACTGCCGCTCGCGGTGCGCGCGGAGTTCCTCGAGCGCATCGCCGACGGCATCACCGCGCTAGGCGACGAACTGATCGAGCGCGCCCAGGCCGAATCGGGCCTGCCGAAGGCGCGCCTGGAAGGCGAGCGTGGCCGCACCACCGGTCAGCTCAAGCTGTTCGCGCAGGTCGTGCGCGCGGGCCAGTGGCTCGGCGCCACGCTCGACTCGCCGCTGCCCGAGCGCAAGCCGCTGCCGCGTTCGGACCTGCGCATGCAGAAGATCGCGCTCGGCCCGGTTGCCGTGTTTGGCGCGAGCAATTTTCCGCTCGCGTTTTCGGTGGCGGGCGGCGATACCGCCGCGGCGCTCGCGGCGGGCTGCCCGGTTGTCGTGAAGGCGCATCGTGCGCACCTTGGCACTTCGGAACTGGTCGGTCGGGTGATCCAGCGCGTCGCGCAGGAGATGGATCTGCCCGAAGGCGTGTTCTCGATGATTGTCGGCGCGGGCAACTCGGTCGGCGAGGCGCTTGTTGCGCACCCGGCTATCAAGGCGGTTGGCTTCACGGGCTCGCGTGCGGGCGGCACCTCACTCATGCGTGTGGCGGCGGCGCGTCCCGAGCCGATTCCGGTCTATGCGGAAATGAGCAGCATCAATCCCGTGTTCCTGATGTCCAATGCGCTTGCAGCGCGCGGCGAGAGCATCGCGCGTGGTTTCGTCGACTCGCTCGTGCTGGGAGCGGGGCAGTTCTGCACGAACCCGGGGCTTGCGATTGCGATTGAAGGCGATGCGTTGGAGCGCTTTGTCGCTGCGGCTTCCGAGGCGCTGGTTGTGAAGCCGGCGCAGACGATGCTGACTTCGGGCATTCATGCCGCGTATGAGGATGGCGAGGGCAAGCTCGCTGCGACGAAGGGCGTCGAGGCTGTGGCGCGTGGCGTGGCCGCGACTGGTCCGACCCAGGCGCGCGCGGCGCTGTTCGTGACCGACGCGCAGACGTTCTTGTCGACCCCGGCGCTGGAAGACGAAGTGTTCGGCCCGGTGTCGACGGTTATTCGCTGCAAGGACGAGCAGGAGTTGCTGAAGGTGGCCGAGCACTTTGCCGGTCAACTGACCGCGACGCTGCAGATGGATAGCGCCGATGTGGCGAGCGCGAAAAAGCTGGTGACGATACTCGAACGCAAGGCGGGGCGGATTCTGGTCAACGGTTTCCCGACTGGCGTCGAGGTGTGTCACGCGATGGTCCACGGCGGTCCGTTCCCGGCGACTTCGGATGCACGCGCGACTTCGGTTGGGACGACGTCGATCGATCGCTTCCTGCGTCCGGTGTGCTATCAGGATTTCCCGGCTGAACTGCTGCCGCAAGCGCTGGCTGATGAGAATCCGCTTGATTTGTGGCGTCGCCGCGATGGGGAGATCGTGCGGGGTTAAATTGAAGGTATGACAGCGAAAAAATGGCCGGATGGTTCACAGACCTCCGGCAATTTTTTTGCCCGCGATACGAATCAGTGCAGGTTCAGGCATTCTGATGTTTCATGACCAACCTCTCATTCATATTGGGAAGATTGTGCCGGGACGCTAATACTGATTGCCGCCCGGAATAGCTACAGTAGATCCAAAACATCCGCCGATTTTGATTGCAGGCACAACATATTCGCGGCCCTCGTCTTGTTTCGACATGGGCAAACGACGCGGAAAATTGTTGCCTGTCAACAGCAAGTCGTTTGAATCATTCGTGAATTAGTTCGTCGAGCAGAATACCTGGTTTCCATTCTGAAGAGTTTGCTCGAGCATGACCGACTCTTTCCCGAATCCAGATACGGCGTCATCCATTCCACCCGCAGCACCTGCCACCGAGCCGCCGCGCATCGTGATCGGACAGGGGCAGGGGCCTTTGGTCTTCGATTTAACTAGCGAACTGATCTGCGTAAAACAGCAGCCGCTGCCCGGTGTCGTTATCTTTGTGCATGGCGTGAACTCCGAAGGCGAGTGGTTCGAACCCGCCGAGGCAGGGCTGTGCAAGGGGCTGAACCGGCGGCTCGCGCGTCTGGATGACCAGATGGCGTACAGGGGCGTGGTCGGCGGGCAGATGTGTCCGGCACACTACACCGAGAGCTTGACGCCCGATGGGTTTCTCAATCCTGACCTGTGGGCCGGCAACTACATCAAACCCGATGCGTCGTTCTCGCCCGTGATTCATTTCCGCTGGGGCTACAAGGCGAACAAGGACGAACTGAAGGAGTACGGCGACAAGATCTTCCTGAACGAACAGGGTTACTGGGGCGGCGGTCCATTCGCCAACGGCTGCTCGAGTCTGCCGGACCTGTGGCAGGAGGGCATCGACGACCGCATCTTCGGCTTCATCACCGTCCAGGGCCTCAACCCGACGCAGCGCCCGCTGTACCGGACGCCACCACGCGCCTACGGCGTGCTGGCCGCACTGCGGCTAGCGAAGCTGATCCAGTCGATCCGGCAGACGCAGGCCAATGTCCCAATCACGATCGTTTGCCACAGCCAGGGAAACATGGTGGGCCTCACGGCCGCATTTTTCGGCGATCAGTTGCCGGAAGTCACCGACCCATGGGGCAACGTCGGCCGCTGCGTGGCCGATGCCTACGTGCTCGCGAATCCGCCGTACAGCGTCTCGAACACGGGCACGGTGATGGAGAACTGGTCGCAGCGCAAGATTCGCGATGCGGGCGACAACCGGGGGCGTGAAACTTACGAGGCGCGCACGAAGACGCTGCGGGAGTTCTTCAATATCATCCGTGCCCGACGGGCATTCGAAATGCCCGTCGACAAGGTCGATGAAGACATGGCTAACGAGCGCATATCGCCGACCAGCGGGAAGCGCTACAAGGCAGCGGAAGATCGTGGGGCGCACGGCGTCAACAACAGCACGTACGGTCGCGTCACGCTGTACTGCTGCCCGCACGACCAGGTGATCTCGGCCACGACGGTGCAGGGCATCGGCTGGCGCGGACTTGCGGGCCGGGAGCTTGCCGATACGGGGGCGCAGGGTGTGCTGACGCAGCGCGTGTTCGCGACGCACTTCCCGGTGGGGCTGTATAGCCTGAAGAACACGCCGCTGGAATATCGCTATTGGGAAGACGACTGGCGGCACGGAAAAGGAAAGACCAGCGGCTTCTGGTATCCGCCGTCGCCGCCCGCGAAATATGGATTGACAGATGCGTGGAGCGGCAATGAGAACCCTGTCGGATGGTTTGCCACGACCATGACGGCTCCGCTGCTGTCCATCGTGACGCTGGTGACGTCGTCGCTCGACGCGATGCGCGTGAACGCGGACCCGCCGACCGGCTGGAAAGTCGTGGCCGATGCGCCCAGGCTGGACGAGCCGTTCACGCCGAAAGCGTTGCGATACGGTAAGGAATGCGAAATCGAAGACGGTCCGAATGCGCACAGCGACTTCAACGAAAGCCATGACCCGCCCGCTGCGGCGCGTGACGCGGCGAAGACCGATGCGAAACCCGACGATCCGTACGACAACTACGAGAAAGGGGCGAAGGCCATCGGCGACAAAGGCAGCGAAGCGGCACAGCGTTATGAGGATCACGCCATTCTGCGCATGCGCGCGCTGCGCCAACGTAATCCGGATTGGATCGACGGGAACGGCAACGTGATTGGCGAGGACGGCAAGAGCACGGCCCCGGAGGGATACACGCAATGGCGCAATGCGCAGGTCGTCAGCATTCTGAACAAGGGCGCGAACAACAATCCGACCAATCACTCGACCATCATGACGAATCCGATGCATGCGGAGAAGGCGCTTGCGTATGACGTTGCGATCGGGTTGTGTTACCTGTCGCCGGAGCAGATGAAGGCCCTTCGTCTTGAAGCTGATTGGCGGCTTGGCATAGGAATGGGCGACGACAATCCGAACAAGAAATACTCGAAGTACTTCGAAAATGGCCTTCTCGGAGGCGTGTCACTGGATATATGGGCGAAAACGGATGACGAAGCAAAAATGCCTGCAAAGATTGCGGATGAACGAGAAGGCAGCTTCTATCTGAATATCGGGGGAGTTGCGTGAGCGCCCTGATTGCAACCTGGCCGCGCCGCGTGGCGCTTGCATTCTGCGCGTTGTTCCTGTCAGCGGTTGTCATGCTGGTTTGGATGGCGCATGACAACCTGGAACCGCTCGATACTGGAGAATTCATGAAACGACTGCTCCTGCTGCCGGGTCTTGTCGCCTGGGCAACGTTCGTGCTGAGCACGGTGCTGATGCCAGTGACGGCGCAGACCGCCACGCCATCGGCAGAAGCCGCGGCCGCGACCAGCGAGTCTTCCCGGCCTTTCCGTGCACAGGTCGTTGGAGTCCAATGGCTCAATCCCTTGCAACGGCGCGACTATCCGACCGAATGGCAATTGTTGTGGATGTTGGGTCTGGTGAAGCCGAACAAGAACGACGACATGGTACGGACGAACCCGCAAAAATACTCGACGCTCCAGTACGTTGCTGGAATTGCCTATGGAAACGATGGCACAGAGACTTTCAAGGGCTTTTATCACAAGTATGTTGACTCATTGTTACCTCTGTTCGGAACCCGTTACGTAATGAATTCTGGATACTTCTATACGGTCAAGCCTGAAAACAAAAAAGACTGGCGAGAACTGGCCGGCATCCATGTCGAGTTCGCTATTCCCACGCGGCTCGATCCGGTTGAAGCCCAAACCTATCTGCAAAAGCAGATCATCAGCGAATTCAACATCGGAAACAAATATTTCCCCAAACTCTGGAGCGACAGCACGCCGCCTGAGGTTCGGGTAACCCCCGGCGGCCCAAACGCAGGCTTCACCTCGCTGAACGCCGCACTCGATTACCTCCAGACCAACCCGGACAAAAGCGTATGGGTCATGAACTGGGACGCACCGAGCTTCCCGCCGAAGGACGGCCAGCTTAACGAAAACATGGTGCTGCTGATTCTGACTGGCCCCGACTTCAAAACGGAGCGCGAACCGCTCGCCTGGATCGGACGCGCTGCAACCGGCAACGCGAGCGATTTCGACTCGAAGGCCGGAACGACTCGCACGGTGCAGGCGTGGAAGGCAACGATTGAAGCCGCCGCGCACAACACAGGCGTCACCGTTCCCGACATTCACTACGTCATACACGATGCCGGCCGGGCCAGCCCCCGGAGTCAGAATGGTTGTCGCCTCGTTAGAATCTGAAACCGTGGGGCGATAACGGAAAGATGAAGTGGCAAGATACGGACAGGTATTCAAGGACAAGGCTGTAGCGCGGCTGTTGCCGCCCGAGAGCGCGTCGGTGGAAGAGGTGGCGCACGAGTTGAGCATCTCGACTTCGACGCTTGAGCGGTGGCGTGCGGATGCGCTGTCCAGGCCCGCTCGCGAGCGGGCCTGGACAGCGGCGGCCCGGTTCGAGGCGGTGCTGGCGACCGCCTCGATGGATGAGACCAGCAAGAGCGCCTGGTGTCGCGAGAACGGCGTGTATCCCCATGAATTGGAGCAGTGGCGCGCTGCGGCCACGCAGGCGTTGGCCGAGCCTGAGGATGCGCGCGCTACCCATCGCGAGACGAAGGCTGACCGGCGGCGCATCAAGGAGCTCGAGCGCGAGCTGCGCCGCAAGGAGAAGGCTCTCGCCGAGGCTGCTGCGCTGCTGGTGCTCTCAAAAAAGCTCGAAGCGATCTTCCCGAAGGACAAGGACGAGGACGCATGATCGGCCTGGAAGATCGCCATACGATGGTCCGCCATGTCGAGTCCGCTCATGCAGCCGGGGCGCGCCTGCGTCTGGCCTGCGAGGTGGCGGGCATTACTGTTCGTACGCTGCAACGCTGGAAAGCGCGCGAAGGCCTGGTCATCGGTGACCGCCGGCCGTGTGCTGAACGGCCGACTCCTTCGCACGCGCTGAGCGAGCAGGAGCGTGAACGTATTCTGGCCGTTGCCAACGAGCCGCGTTTCGCCGCGCTGCCACCAGCGCGGATCGTGCCGATGCTGGCCGACGAGAATGTCTATATCGCGAGCGAATCGAGTTTCCAGCGAGTTCTGCGCGCCCATGGCCAGAACCGGCATCGCGGTCGCAGTCGTGCGCCTGCGCCATCGCGGGCACCGACCACACACGTCGCCACGGCGCCAGGCCAGGTCTGGTGCTGGGATATGACCTATTTACCGGCCCAGGTGCAGGGTCGCTGGTTCTACCTCTACCTGATCCTCGATCTGTACAGCCGCAAGATCGTCGGCTGGGAGATCCATGACAGGGACGATGCCGAACACGCCGTCCATCTCGTGAAGCGCACCGCGCTCGCCGAGGGTATTCATGCGCGCTTCAGCAAGCCGGTCCTGCACGGCGATAACGGCAGTACACTCAAGGCCACCACCGTGCTGGCCATGCTGCACTGGCTGGGCGTGAAACCGTCGTACTCGCGCCCGCGCGTCTCGGACGACAACGCCTTCGTGGAATCGTTGTTCAAGACGGCCAAGTACCGCCCAGAATTCCCGGCGAGCGGCTTTGCCGACCTTGATGACGCCCGCGCCTGGGGCCACGACTTCGTACACTGGTACAACTTCGAGCATCGCCACAGCGGCATTCGCTATATCACACCCGCGCAGCGTCATGCTGGTGAGGATCTGGCAATCCTGCAAGCGCGTCATCAGACATACCTCCAGGCGCGTGAACGCCATCCGGCACGTTGGTCAGGTCGCACTCGAGACTGGTCGCCGATCGCCGCCGTCACACTCAATCCAGAGCGCGAAGCTGTCATTGGCGACCACCTTCGTGCCCGAGATAAAACGCAGTTGGTTGCATGAATCAGGCGACAACCACCTTGACTCGCTCCGCCAGCGACGAGGCATCGGCGCGCGTGGGTCCGTTGGCGCGCACGCTTACCGAGACGTTGCCCGATTTCGACTACGGCAAACAAATGTTCAATACGCCCGCGTTGCTCGGCGAAATGGGCGCGGGCACCGCATTGACGGACGTTGCGCTCGCCATTGGCCGAGCGAATCATCTGGGCGGCAATGTGCTGGTCGCGGGCACCACGGACGCGAACCGTCCCGTTGCGGTCGTGATCGTGCCGCCGTCGAAACTCAACCCCATCGACGCCGATTCCGACTGGTTCCGCGCACGCGGCGGGAACAATGCCTATCTGCCGTGGTGGGGGCACCGCTTCGATGAGGACAAGGGGTTAAAGCAGGGCTATTCAGAGTAGGCCGGGGAATTCATGAAACGACTGCTTCTGCTGCCGGGTCTTGTCGCCTGGGCAACGTTCGTGCTGAGCACGGTGCTGATGCCAGCGACGGCGCAGACCGCCACGCCATCGGCAGAAGCCGCGGCCGCGACCAGCGAGTCTTCCCGGCCTTTCCTTGCACAGGTCGTTGGAGTCCAATGGCTCAATCCCTTGCAACGGCGCGACTATCCGACCGAATGGCAATTGCTGTGGGCATTGAGTCTGGTGAAGCCCAACAAGAACGACGACATGGTGCGGACGCAACCGCAAAAATTCTCGACGCTCCAGTACGTTGCCGGAATCGCTTATGGAAACGATGGTACGGAAACATTTGATGGATTCTATAAAAAATACATTAGAAAATTACTGAATTTATTCGGAACCCGTTACGTAATGAATTCCAGATACTTTTATACGGTCAAACCGGAAAACAAAAAGGACTGGCGAGAACTCGCCGGCATCCATGTCGAGTTCGCTATTCCCACGCGGCTCGATCCGGTTGAAGCCCAAACCTATCTGCAAAAGCAGATCATCAGCGAATTCAACATCGGAAACAAATATTTCCCCAAACTCTGGAGCGACAGCACCCCGCCTGAGGTTCGCGTAACGCCCGGCGGCCCAAACGCAGGCTTCACCTCGCTGAACGCCGCACTCGATTACCTCCAGACCAACCCGGACAAAAGCGTATGGGTCATGAACTGGGACGCACCGAGCTTCCCGCCGAAGGACGGCCAGCTTAACGAAAACATGGTGCTGCTGATACTGACTGGCCCCGACTTCAAAACGGAGCGCGAACCGCTCGCCTGGATCGGACGCGCGGCAACCGGCAACGCGAGCGATTTCGACTCGAAGGCCGGAACGACTCGCACGGTGCAGGCGTGGAAGGCAACGATTGAAGCCGCCGCGCACAACACAGGCGTCACCGTTCCCGACATTCACTACGTCATACACGATGCCGGTCGGGCCAGCGACGAGGCATCGGCGCGCGTGGGTCCGTTGTCGCGCACGCTTACCGAGACGTTGCCCGATTTCGACTACGGCAAACAAATGTTCAATACGCCCGCGTTGCTCGGCGAAATGGGCGCGGGCACCGCATTGACGGACGTTGCGCTCGCCATTGGCCGAGCGAATCATCTGGGCGGCAATGTGCTGGTCGCGGGCACCACGGACGCGAACCGTCCCGTTGCGGTCGTGATCGTGCCGCCGTCGAAACTCAACCCCATCGACGCCGATTCCGACTGGTTCCGCGCACGCGGCGGGAACAATGCCTATCTGCCGTGGTGGGGGCACCGCTTCGATGAGGACAAGGGGTTAAAGCAGGGCTATTCAGAGTAGGCCGGGGAATTCATGAAACGACTGCTTCTGCTGCCGGGTCTTGTCGCCTGGGCAACGTTCGTGCTGAGCACGGTGCTGATGCCAGCGACGGCGCAGACCGCCACGCCATCGGCAGAAGCCGCGGCCGCGACCAGCGAGTCTTCCCGGCCTTTCCTTGCACAGGTCGTTGGAGTCCAATGGCTCAATCCCTTGCAACGGCGCGACTATCCGACCGAATGGCAATTGCTGTGGGCATTGAGTCTGGTGAAGCCCAACAAGAACGACGACATGGTGCGGACGCAACCGCAAAAATTCTCGACGCTCCAGTACGTTGCCGGAATCGCTTATGGAAACGATGGCACAGAATCATTTGATGGATTCTATGAACAATACGTTAGAACATTACTAAATCTGTTCGGAACCCGTTACGTAATGAATTCCGGATATTTCTACACGGTCAAACCAGCAAACAAGAGAGACTGGCGAGAACTGGCCGGCATCCATGTCGAGTTCGCCATTCCCACGCGGCTCGATCCGGTTGAAGCCCAAACCTATCTGCAAAAGCAGATCATCAGCGAATTCAACATCGGAAACAAATATTTCCCCAAACTCTGGAGCGACAGCACCCCGCCTGAGGTTCGGGTAACCCCCGGCGGCCCAAACGCAGGCTTCACCTCGCTGAACGCCGCACTCGATTACCTCCAGACCAACCCGGACAAAAGCGTATGGGTCATGAACTGGGACGCACCGAGCTTCCCGCCGAAGGACGGCCAGCTTAACGAAAACATGGTGCTGCTGATTCTGACTGGCCCCGACTTCAAAACGGAGCGCGAACCGCTCGCCTGGATCGGACGCGCGGCAACCGGCAACGCGAGCGATTTCGACTCGAAGGCCGGAACGACTCGCACGGTGCAGGCGTGGAAGGCAACGATTGAAGCCGCCGCGCACAACACAGGCGTCACCGTTCCCGACATTCACTACGTCATACACGATGCCGGTCGGGCCAGCGACGAGGCATCGGCGCGCGTGGGTCCGTTGTCGCGCACGCTTACCGAGACGTTGCCCGATTTCGACTACGGCAAACAAATGTTCAATACGCCCGCGTTGCTCGGCGAAATGGGCGCGGGCACCGCATTGACGGACGTTGCGCTCGCCATTGGCCGAGCGAATCATCTGGGCGGCAATGTGCTGGTCGCGGGCACCACGGACGCGAACCGTCCCGTTGCGGTCGTGATCGTGCCGCCGTCGAAACTCAACCCCATCGACGCCGATTCCGACTGGTTCCGCGCACGCGGCGGGAACAATGCCTATCTGCCGTGGTGGGGGCACCGCTTCGATGAGGACAAGGGGTTAAAGCAGGGTTATTCAGAGTAAAGGAGAGGTTATGCGAGGCATCATCCGGGTCGGCGACCTTCTCAGTCACGGCGGACATGTGGAGGCTGGGGCGCCCAATTACACGGTCATGGGGCGCTCGGTTGCGCGCAAGGGCGATGCTTGCCTCTGCGCGTTGCATGGCGAGGTCGTAATTGCCGACGGCGATGACAGCTTCGAAGTCGATGGCGCCGCCGCGGCATTCGAAGGTCACAAGGCCTCGTGCGGGGCTGAATTGATTTCGAGTATGCCGTCATCGGGGCGCAACTAGATGTTCGGCTGGAATCGCATGCGTCGTCGCGCCTCGGACGAAAACATCAAGGCCGGCGAAATAATCGACCCTTATATGTTGATCCGCCTGGCAGCGGATGGCGTTGCGGTGCAGGTGCAAGGGAGTCGTCTTCCGGAAGGCGAGGCCCCGAACTTCTATCTGTCGATGTTCAATGCGCTGATTTCAGGCGAGTACCAGGCGAGGCGCAATGGCGGGAGCTTCCAGTTAGCGCGCGTTTCCGGGGTTAAACCGAACATCTTTTGCCCGGATGCGAAGCAGATGCAGGTTTCCCTTCACATCGCCTGGGCGGCGCATGACGGACGCGTGCTCGAGCGCCCCGATGGTTCGCTATGGACGGTGGTCTGCGTGCAAGGTTCGCGAACGCGCTCCACGTCGTCTGGCATCGAAGTGGACGCGGATGCGCTTGTGCATATCGACTACCTGCACGAACAGGGGGGCCTGTTTGCCTGGCGGGAAACTGCGGAACTGGTCAGGCTCTGGGAGCGGCCGCGCACGCAGCGGGTACTAGATCGGGCGCTCGACACGATGCCGCTCGTGACCACCTCGACACCCGAAGCAGGCAACCAGTATGCGGTGTACGACCCGGAGTTCGGGCAATGGCATTTCGTTGCGCGGGAATTCGCCTTTCAGCCGTTGCAGCCGGGCGCTGGTGGGTTTCGATTGTTCTGACGATGCCCGGGCGCGCCGCGGCTCCGAACTCCGCGATATCAGCAGAAACCCGCTCAGCTATTCGCGTCGCTCACCTCATTCGCCCGCCGCAACCGCTCCCGGCTATTGGAAAGATGCATCCGCATCGCCGCCCGTGCGCCTTCGGCATCATGCCGCGAAATCGCTTCAAAAATGCTCTCATGTTCGAGATTAACGAGCGACAGATACGCATCCGGATCGGCGCGCGCAATGCCGGCTGAGTCGAGCCGCTTGCGCGGAATCAGCGCGCTGCCCATCTGCGAGAGGATGTCGACGAAATAGCGATTGCCCGTGGCGCGCGCCACCGAAACGTGAAACTGCAAATCGGCGTCCACACTGTCTTGCCCGTTGTGGCGCGAGGTTTCAATCGCGTCGAGCGCCGCACGAATGCGCGCGAGGTCGTCCGGTTTTGCGCGTTGCGCCGCGAGGCCCGCGCATTCCGTTTCCAGGCTGATGCGCAGTTCGAGAATCGACAGCACGTCGCGCAACGTAGTGGCGGGCACGACGGCGATGCCGAGTTTTTCGCGCGGCGGTTCGAGCACGAAGCTGCCGATACCGTGCCGCGTCTCGATGATCTTGCCCGCTTGCAGGCGCGAAATGGCTTCGCGAATCACGGTGCGGCTCACGCTGAGCGTGTGCATCAACTGCGATTCGGTCGGGAGTTTGTCGCCGGGGTTCAGTGCCTTGGCGGCAATTTGCTCGGTGACATAGTTGACGACGAGTTCGGCAAGATTGCGTGCGCGTCGTGGCGGAGGCGCGACTGGTGTGGCCATCGAAAACGCCCCTTGATCGGAAATTGGCAGAGGTCTCTGCATGGGATTATATCGTTGTCCGATCGCCGTTCAGGCCGCGCGCAGTTCGACTCGCCGGATGTCCTTCACGATCACGAGGTAGCTGAACACGGTCAGCAGCGCGTTCGCGCCGACGAACACGAGCGCGCCATTGAACGAGCCCGTGCGTGCGACCAGATAGCCAATCACGATAGGCGTGACGATGCCGGCCACGTTGCCGAACATGTTGAAAATCGCGCCCGACAGGCCCAGGGCTTCCTTCGGCGAGGTATCGGCCACCACGGCCCAGCCGAGCGCGCCGATCCCCTTGCCGAAGAACGCGAGCGACATCAGCGCGACGACGATCCAGTCGGTCGAGACATAGTTGCAGCCGATGATGCACGTCGACAGCAGCATGCCGCCCACGATCGGCACCTTGCGCGCGAGCGTGAGCGATGCGCCGCGCCGGATCAGTCCGTCCGAGATCAGGCCGCCGAGCACGCCGCCGGAAAAGCCGCAGATCGCCGGCAGCGAAGCGACGAGGCCGGCCTGCAGGATCGTCATGCCGCGCGCCTGCACGAGGTAGATCGGAAACCAGGTGAGGAAGAAGTAGGTCAGCACGTTGATGCAGTACTGCGCGAGATAGACGCCGAGCAGCATGCGGTTGCTGAGCAGCTGGCGCATGAGCGCCCAGCCGCCGGATTTTTCGGCGTCGTCAGAGCGAATCTTGCGCGCGCCGCTCACGAGGCCGCCGCCTTGCTCGATGTAGTCGAGTTCGGCGCGCGAAACGCGCGGGTGGTCGGTGGGATTTTTCATGAACATCAGCCACGTGAGCGCGAGCAGCAGCCCGAGCACGCCCATCACCACGTAGACCGTCTGCCAGCCGAATGCGTGGGTGAGCCATGCCATCAGCGGCGTGAACACGACGGCGGCGAAGTACTGCGCGGCGTTGAAAATGGCCGATGCGGTGCCGCGCTCGTTGGTCGGGAACCAGCTCGCGACGACCTTCGCGTTGGCCGGGAACGCGGGCGATTCCGCCGCGCCCATCGCGAAGCGCAGCACGAACAACGCGGCCACCGCGGCGCCCGCGCTGCCCAGCAGGCCGATCGAGCTTTGCAGCAGCGTGAACAGCGACCACGAAAAAATGCTGGCCGCATACACGCGCCGCGCGCCGAAGCGGTCGAGCAGCCAGCCGGCCGGCAGCTGCGAGAGCACGTAGGCCCAGCTGAAGGCGGAGAAGATGTAGCCCATGCGGATCGCGTCGAGGCTGAACGCGGCGCGCATCGCGGAGCCCGTGACCGAGAGGGTCGCGCGGTCAGCGTAGTTGAGGGTGGTGATCAGAAAGATCAGCGCCAGGATCGCGTAGCGAACCCGGGTGCGCGCGACCGCGCTGGCGGAACTGGCCGTGCGGCTCATGTTCATGGTTGTCTCCTGAGTTATCCGGCAGGGGCCGTTATGAGCGCCCGGCGGCGTGGCCGCGCCGGGCGTTCGTGACGGGACCGTCTGCGCGGTCCTCGTCGATCTGGCTGGTGGCGTGCGCGCGGGTGTGCACGTGGCGCGCCGCCGCGGCTTTACTGCGCACCGAGCTTGCGGA
Source organism: Paraburkholderia sp. A3BS-1L (assembly GCF_051125215.1). Classification (NCBI taxonomy): domain Bacteria; kingdom Pseudomonadati; phylum Pseudomonadota; class Betaproteobacteria; order Burkholderiales; family Burkholderiaceae; genus Paraburkholderia; species Paraburkholderia sp. A3BS-1L. Next base: position 985,223 of record NZ_CP120443.1, read on the forward strand.
TCAGCGCGTCGAGCTGTTCCATTTCTTCGCCGGTCAGGTCGGTGAGCGGCGCGCGCACCGGACCCGCGCTGTGGCCCGCGAGCTTCGCGCCCGCCTTGACGATGCTGACCGCGTAGCCCGCGCGGCGGTTGCGGATCTTCAGGTACGGCAGGAAGAATTCGTCGATCAGCTTGCCGGTGGTGGCGTGGTCGTCGGCTGCGATGGCGCGGTAGAAGTCCATCGCGGTCTTCGGAATGAAGTTGAAAACCGCCGACGAGTACACCGGCACGCCAAGCGCCTTGTACGCGGCGGCATAGACTTCGGCGGTCGGCAGGCCGCCAAGGTACGAGAAGCGCTCGCCCAGGCGGCGGCGGATCGTCACCATGTTTTCGATCTCGCCCACGCCGTCCTTGAAGCCGATCAGGTTCGGGCAGCGCTCGGCCAGGATCTCCAGCATGTCGGCGTTGAGCTTCGAATTGGCGCGGTTGTAGATGATGACGCCCAGGTTCGGCACTGCCTTGCAGACCTGTTCCGCGTGCGCGGCGATGCCTTCCTGGCTGGCTTCGGTCAGGTAGTGCGGCATCAGCAGAATGCCTTGCGCGCCCTGGCGCTCCGCTTCCTTCGCGTAGGCAATCGCGGTGCGGGTCGGGCCGCCCGCGCCGGCGAGAATCGGCACCTTGCCCTTGCAGACTTCGGTGGCGGTGCGCACGACCTTCGAGTAGTCGTCGTGCGTGAGCGAGAAGAATTCGCCCGTGCCGCCGGCCACGAACAGGGCGGAAGCGCCGTACGGCGCCAGCCATTCGAGGCGCTCGGCGTAGGTGTCGGCGCGGAAATCGCCTTGTGCGTCGAAGTCGGTGACGGGGAAGGACAGGAGGCCTTCCGAAACGATCTGCTTGAGTTCCTGCGGTGTCGTCATGTGAATATCCAGAAGCGGTATGTTTCGGTGGGTCGGCTGGGCCCGGTTTGATCGACTCGCAGGGCCGAAGGTCCGACAAGTAGGGATTCGCTAAATAAATCTCGAACACTTATACGTCATCGTACAACAAGGAATCCGGGAATTCAACGGGGATTCGCGGCGTATCGCGCACGGTAGGGTAAATACGGAACGTTGCGGTTAACGCCTATGTTGTATGATGACGTATAAATAATGGCGCGGCAAGCCGGCCGCGCCGTGAGGATCGATGCAATGGAACACACTCCGCTCTACATACGCGTTCACCCCAACGACAACGTCGCAATCGTCGTCAACGACGGCGGCTTGGGCGAGGGCGCGGTATTTGCCGACGGCCTCAGGCTGCGCGAGCGCGTGCCGCAGGGGCACAAGGTTGCGCTCGCCGACCTGGCCGAGGGCGACGAGATCATCCGCTACAACGTGGTGATCGGCTACGCGTTGAAGGCGCTGCCGAGAGGCAGCTGGATCAACGAGCACGTGATCCGCATGCCCAGCCCGCCCGGGCTCGAAGATCTGCCCATCGCCACCATCAAGGCGCCGGAGATGGCGCCGCTCGACGGCTACACGTTCGAGGGTTATCGCAACGCGGACGGCTCGGTCGGCACGCGCAACATCCTCGCGATCACGACCACCGTGCAGTGCGTGGCCGACGTGGTTCAGCACGCGGTCACGCGCATCAAGGCGGAGCTGCTGCCGAAGTACCCGAACGTCGACGACGTCGTGAGTCTCGGCCACACCTACGGCTGCGGCGTCGCCATCGACGCGCCCGACGCGATGGTGCCGATCCGCACCGTGCGCAACATCGCGCTGAATCCCAACTTCGGCGGCGAGGTGATGATGGTGAGCCTCGGCTGCGAGAAGCTGCAGCCCGAGCGCCTGATGCCGCCGGGCACGATCCCGATCGCGGCGGCCGCGAACGCGGACGACATCGCCGATATCGGCGATGTCGCGGCGGACCATAACGGCGACGTCGTGGTGTTGCAGGACGAAGCGCACGTGGGCTTCCAGTCGATGATCGAGTCGATCATGCGCATGGCCGAGGGTCATCTCAAGCGTCTGAACAACCGCCGCCGCGAAACCTGTCCGGCCTCCGATCTCGTGGTCGGGGTGCAGTGCGGCGGCAGCGATGCGTTCTCCGGGCTGACCGCGAACCCGGCCGTCGGCTTCGCCACCGACCTGCTCGTGCGCGCGGGGGCGACCGTGATGTTCTCGGAAGTCACCGAAGTGCGCGACGGCGTCGACCAGCTCACGGCGCGCGCGGCCAATGCGGAGGTGGCCGCGGCGATCATCCGCGAAATGCAGTGGTACGACGATTATCTGAAGCGCGGCGGCGCCGACCGCAGCGCGAACACGACGCCCGGCAACAAGAAGGGCGGCCTGTCGAACATCGTCGAAAAGGCGATGGGCTCGATCATCAAGTCGGGCAACTCGGCGATCTCGGGCGTGCTGTCGCCGGGCGACAAGGTGCGGCAGAAGGGCCTGATTTATGCGGCGACACCGGCCAGCGACTTCATCTGCGGCACGCTGCAACTGGCTTCGGGCATCACGCTGCACGTGTTCACGACGGGCCGCGGCACGCCGTACAGCCTCGCCGAAGTGCCCGTCATCAAGGTCGCGACGCGCTCGGATCTCGCGCGCCGCTGGCGCGATCTGATGGACATCGACGCCGGCACCATCGCGACCGGCGAGTCCTGCATCGAGGACGTGGGCTGGGAACTGTTCCGGCTGATGCTCGACGTCGCGAGTGGGCGCAAGGAGACCTGCGCCGAGAAGCTCAAGCTCCATAACGCGCTGGTGCTGTTCAACCCGGCGCCGGTGACCTGAGCGCCGTTTCGCTTTCTCGCGCGTCGATCCGGCGAACCGATCCAACCTCACCCACAGAAGCACTCACAGAAGCATAAGGACATGACCGATTCGAACGATTCGAACGTTAACCGCTCCGCGGCAAGCAAGCCGTTCCGCCGCCTGCTTCTCACCGGCGCGGCGGGCAATCTCGGCAAGCAGTTGCGCGGCGCGCTCGCCGACTGGGCCGACATCGTGCGCGTGTCCGATATCGCGCCGCTCGGCGAAGTGGCCGCGCACGAAGAGGCCGCTATCGTCGATCTCGCCGATGCGGCGGCTGTGCACGCGTTGCTCGAAGGCGTGGACGCCGTGGTGCATCTCGGCGGCATTTCCGTCGAGGCGCCGTTCGAGGATCTGCTCGAAGCGAATATCCGCGGCCTCTACAACCTGTACTCGTCCGCATACAAGCAGGGCGTGAAGCGCATCGTCTACGCGAGCTCGAATCATGCGGTGGGCTTTCATCCGGTGACCTCGGTGCTCGATGCCGACGCGCCGCTGCGCCCCGATGGCCTGTATGGCGTCACGAAGTGCTTCGGCGAATCGCTGTCGCGCTACTACTTCGACCGCTTCGGGCTCGAGACCGTGTGTCTGCGGATCGGCTCGTCGTTCGAGCAGCCGAAGTCGGCGCGCATGCTCGTCACGTATCTGAGCTATCGCGACTTCATCGAACTCGTGCGCTGCTCGCTGTTCACCAATCGCGTCGGCCATGCAATCGTCTACGGCGTCTCGAACAATCGCATTTCGTGGGTGGACAACACCAAGGCCGCGTTCCTCGGCTTCCGTCCGAAGGACAGCTCCGAGCCGTTCGAGCATCTGTTTCCGGCGGGCGCGCCCGACCCGCGTTTCGACGATCCGACCCAGCTGTACCAGGGCGGCCCGTTCGTGCTCGCCGGACCGATGGAGCCGAAGCACGGCAACGCGACGGGTGAATCCAGATGACGGGCGCAACGGCTAACCCGAAGGTGGAGCGGCTCGAAGCCGCCGGGCCGCTGCCCGCGGCGACGGGCGAAAGCCCGGTCTGGCGTGCGGCGGAGCAGGCGCTGTACTGGGTGGACATTCCGGCGCAGAAGATCGTGCGCGCCCAGATCGAAACGGGCCGGCGCACCGAATGGCGGCTGCCGGAGCAGGTTGCCTGCATCGCCTTCAATCGTGACGGCACGGTGCTCGCGGGCTGCGAAACGGGGCTGTTCGCGGTCACGCTCGATGAGGCGTCGGATGCGTCGGGTGCTGACGGAGGCGAGCCGCTGACGGCTGCCGTCCGCAAGCTCGGGGCGCCTGTGTTCCCGCGCGCCGGCATGCGCTTCAACGACGGCCGCTGCGACCGGCAAGGACGCTTCTGGGCCGGCACGATGGTCATGGACATGGCCGCGGCCATTCCGGACGGCGCACTGTACCGCTACGACGCAAGCGGCGTGCTGTCCGCGCCGGTCGTCGATGCGCTCATTACGCAGAACGGCCTCGGCTGGTCGCCGGACGGCGCGACGATGTATCTGACCGACTCGCATCCGCTGCGCCGCCTGATCTGGGCCTTCGACTACGACATCGAATCGGGCGCGCCGCGCAACCGGCGCGTGTTCGCCGATCTGCATCACTACGCGGGCCGCCCCGACGGCGCGGCGGTGGACGCCGATGGCTGCTACTGGATCTGCGCGAACGACGCGGGACGGCTACTGCGCTTCACGCCGCAAGGCAAGCTCGACCGCGAGATCGCCGTGCCGGCCGTGAAGCCGGCCATGTGCGCGTTCGGCGGCCGCGATCTCGATACGCTGTTTGTCACGTCGATCCGTCCGGGAACGGGCGCGAGCGAGCACGACGGCCACGTGTTCGCGCTGCGGCCCGGCGTGAGCGGACTTCCCGAGCCCGAATTTGCAGGGCAACTGTAATCAGGCTTGCGCGAAGCGTGCGCCGGGAGGACGTCTTTCTCCCGGCGTTTTTCGTTTACGGCGCCTTTTCTGCAGCCGATTATCATCACTCGTCGTACAACAAGATGCGCAGAAGCTACCGTGTTCTGAGTTCATGCTTCAAAACAACAACATCTTGCGAGGCGCTTCGAACACTGTTGCAGGATCCTTCAAAACAAGCGTCAGCCGTGGCAGCGTGCCGCTTCGCTCATGGCTGCCGGGAGGGTTTTTCTGCGGGTAAATACTGTCTGTACAAGCGAAAAGTGCTTTTATAGACTTCGTCTGTCGTCGTACAACATAAGCAGGTCCAACAAATCGCTTTCACCTGAAAGTCGAGTCGCAGTACAAAGCTGGCGGCTTTCAAATGGGCATCGCGTTTCTCCATGCGTACCCGAAAGTTTGTCGGCCTGGTCCAAGCAGGGCAGTCGAATAATCGACAGGAGTGCTGGATAACCTGTGCCGGGGTTGTTGCACAACCAGCACGGCGAGCGCCGCGTCCTGCGAAGGGACGATGCGCGCAGCCGCAGACGCATCAAAACCATGTCGCATCCGCAATCGATGGGATGGTCAATTTCCAAGGAATGTCACGATGAACAAGAGGTTTGCATCTTCCCGTGTTTCGATGATCGTTGCCGCCGCAGCGCTGGCGTTCGGCACGACGTCGGCTCAAGCGCGCGTGTTCCGCGTTTCGGATGTGCATGGCGACAACTATCCGACCAACATGGCCGTGAAGTACATGGGCGAGGAAATCAGCAAGGCGACCGACGGCAAGGACAAGGTGAAGGTGTTCGGCAACAGCGCGCTCGGCTCCGAGAACGACACCATCGATCAGGTGCGCATCGGCGCGCTCGACATGGCGCGCGCGAACGGCGCGGCGTTCAACGAGATCGTGCCCGAATCGATGATCCCGTCGCTGCCGTTCCTGTTTCGCGACATCGACCATTTCCGCAAGGTGATGTACGGCCCCGAAGGCCAGAAGATTCTCGACGCCTTTACCGCGAAGGGCATGATTGCGCTGACTTTCTATGAGAGCGGCGCGCGCTCGATGTACGCGAAGAAGCCGATCAAGTCGCCGGCCGACATGAAGGGCCTGAAAGTGCGCGTGCAGCCGTCCGACCTGATGGTCGACGAAATCAAGGCCATGGGCGGCACGCCGACCCCGATGCCGTTCGCGGAGGTCTACACGGGCCTGAAAACCGGTCTCGTCGACGGCGCGGAAAACAATCTGCCATCCTACGAAGAAACCAAGCACTTCGAAGTGGCCAAGGTGTACTCGGAAACCCAGCATTCGATGACGCCGGAAGTGCTGGTGTTCTCGAAGAAGGTGTGGGACACGCTGACGCCGCAGGAGCAGCAGATCATCAAGAAGGCGGCGGCCGACTCGGTGCCGTACTACCAGAAGCTGTGGACCGCGCGCGAAGCCGAGGCGCAGAACACGGTCACGAAGGGCGGCGCCACCATCGTCACCGCTTCGCAGATCGACCGTCCCGCTTTCGTGAAAGCCATGCAGCCGATTTGGGCAAAGTACGAAAAGACGCCTGAAATGAAGCAGATCGTCGACGAGATCCAGGCAATCAAGTAAGTCCCGCGTCCCGTACGCCAACCGCATCAACACCGTTTGTGGCAGGAGCGGCGCGACTTGCCCGACAGGCGATCCTGCGGCAGGCGATCCTGCGGCAGGCGATCCTGCGGGCTTCGCGCCGTACCGTGCCGCGCCGCGCGCAACGGGTGTGTCAGGAGACGACATGCTGAACGCTCAAGATGTTCAAGACCGGTCTGTCGCAAGAAGGGCAGCGTCAATGAATTTCCTTAAACGCCCCAACGATTTTCTTTTTCGCGTGCTGGTGGTCGTCGCGGCGGTGAGCCTCGCGGCGCTGTGCGCGCTCGTGATTTATAGCGTGGTGATGCGCTACGTCTTTGCCGACGCGCCCGATTTCGTCGAGTCCGTTGCACTGCTGCTCGTCATCGTGATCGCGATGTTCGGCGCGGCGCTGCGGGTGCGCGAAGGCGGCCACATCGGGCTCGACTCGTTCGTGAAGAGACTGCCGCCGAAGGGCCAGACGGTCGTGACGGCCATTCAGCATATCTGCCTGATCGTTTTCGCGGTGGCGACTTTCGTCGGTTGCCTGGAGATGGCGGAAACCACGCGGCACGACCGGATTCCGATTCTCGGCCTGCCGGAAGGACTGCGCTACTGCATTCCCATTGTCGCCAGCGTCTGCATCGCGATGTTCTCGGCCGAGCATCTGCTCGGGCTCTTTGCCCGGAAACACAAGTAGAACCATCATGGAACTCGCCCTTCTCACCGCCAGTTTTCTCGTTTTCCTTTTTCTCGGGGTGCCGGTCTCGTTCGCGCTCGGGCTGTCCTGCGTCCTGACGTATCTTTACGAAGGACTTCCGACGGCCACCGCGATGCAGTCAATGATCTCGGGTATGAACGCGTTCTCGTTTCTCGCGGTGCCGTTCTTCATCTTCTCGGGCGAACTGATGCTCCACGGCGGCATTGCCGACCGCATCCTGCGCTTCGCGCAGGCGACCGTCGGTCATTTCCGCGGCGGCCTCGGCATGGCCAACGTCGTTGCCTGCACCATGTTCGGCGGCGTGTCGGGTTCGCCGACCGCCGATACCTCGGCGATGGGCGGCGTGGTGATCCCGCTGATGAAGCGCGAAGGCTACAGCGCGGCGTACGCGGTCAACGTGACGACGCACTCGTCGCTCGCCGGCGCGCTGATGCCGACTTCGACGAACATGATCATCTACGCGTTCGCGGCCCAGGGCGTGAGCGGCTCGCTCAACGGCGTGCAGATGAGCGGCGTGTCGATCGGCGATCTGCTGTTCTCGGGGCTCTTGCCGGTGCTGTGGGTGATGGGCCTCGTGCTGATCGCCGCTTACTGGCAGGCCGTCAAGTTTGGCTATCCGCGCCGTGCCGACGGCTCCACCGAGCTGCAGCGTTTTCCCGGCTGGATGGCGGTGCTGCGCACTTTCATCGGCGCGTTGCCGGGCCTGATGGTCATCGCGATCATTCTGTTCTGCGTGGCGCGCGGCATCGCCACCGCGACGGAAGCAGCCGCGATTGCCGTGGCGTATTCGCTGATTCTCACCATCGTGGTGTACCGCTCGATGTCGCTGGCGAAGCTCGGCCACGCGCTCGGCAAGGCGGCGAAGACGACCGGCGTGGTGCTGCTGCTGATCGGCGTGTCGAACATGCTGCGCTTCCAGATGGCCTACCTGGAGATTCCCGATTCGATCGAGCGCATGCTCGACGGTGCGACCTCGATGCCGTGGCTGATGCTCCTGTACATCAACATCATTCAGGTGTTTCTCGGCACCTTCGTCGACATGGCGGCGCACATCCTGATCACGACGCCGCTGTTTCTGCCGATGGCCATGCACAACGGCGTGGGTCCGGTGCAGTTCGGCATCATGATTTTGCTGAACTGCGCGCTCGGTCTCGTGCATCCGCCGATCGGCTCGGTGCAGTTCATCGGCTGCGCGATCGGCAATGTGTCGATTGGTGAAACCACCAAGGTCGCGTGGCCGTACTACCTCGCTATCTTTTCGGCTATCAATATCGTCACCTATGTCCCGTGGTTTTCGACCTGGTTGCCGAGCCTCATCAACGGCCACCCGGTGTATTGATTCTGGATGTTTCAACCACGTTGGCTTTCACACTCGGCGGCCTTCATTCAAGGCCGCATAAATAGCGTTTCTAGCAGAGGAGAGAAAATGAAAAAGGCGCTTTTGGCTTCGGCTCTGGGGCTGGTCGCCCTCGGCGCCCATGCGCAAAGCAGTGTGACCTTGTACGGTATTGTCGATACGGGGATCGGCTATCAAAGCAGCTCGGCGGCGCTCGGCTCGAACTCGGGCGGCCGCTCGGTGGTCAAGATGAATAACGGCATCTGGGCCGGCAGCCGTTTCGGTTTGAAGGGTTCGGAAGATCTGGGCGGCGGCACGAAGGCGATCTTCCAGCTGGAAGAGGGCTTCAACAGCGCGAACGGCGCGCAAGCCGTGTCGGGTCTGATGTTCAATCGTCAGGCGTGGGTGGGCATGACGGACAAGCGCTTCGGCACGTTGACGGCGGGCCGCCAGTACACCTCGTACTACACGCTGCTTTCACCGTACAGCCCGACTACCTGGCTGACCGGCGCATATGGCGCGCACCCGGGCGATATTGACTCGCTGGATACGCTGTACCGCGTGAACAACTCGCTCGTCTATACGTCGCCGACCATCGCCGGCCTCACCGTCAGCGGCTCGTACGCGCTGGGCGGCACGCCGGGCAGCACGGGCGCCGGCCAGACCTGGAGCGTGGCGGCGCAGTACCTGAACGGCCCGGTCGGCATCGCGGCGGGTATCCAGCGCATCGACAACGGCAACACGAGCGGCGGCGCATGGGGTGCGAACTCCACCGCGTCGAACAACGGCTCGCAGCCGGGTGTTTCGGGCATCAACAATGGTTTCCAGTCGGCAGCCAAGCAGCAGCGCGTGGCGGTGACGGGCGGCTATGCGTTCAATTCGCAGTGGGACGTGTCGCTCTCGTATTCGAACGTGCAATACGCGGCGGGCACGGCTTCGCTGTTCCACGGCACGCAGATCTGGAACACGGCCGGCGCCGTGCTGCACTGGAAGCCGACCACGGCGCTGGACCTGGCCGCTGGCTATAGCTACACCGCCGCGACGCAATCGAACGGCATCACCAGCGCGGCGAGCTACAACCAGTTCAACCTCTCGCAGTACTACTCGCTGTCCAAGCGCACGGGCCTGTATGCGCTGGAAGCGTATCAGCGCGCGAACGGCCAGACGCTGGGCACGAACGGCAAGACCATCATCAACGCCACGGCGGACATCGGCGACGGCCAGAACGGCTCGCCTTCGTCGTCGCGCAGCATGGTTGCGGTGGGCGTGGGCATCATCCACCGCTTCTGATGGCTTGAGCGGATGTGGCGGCGAAGTTTGCCGCCACCCCCGCATCGCTGCCAACCCGCGATGGCTTTGCGCCTCGCGGGTTTTTCTTTGGCAGGCGCGAAGCAGGGCGACTCCCGTCGCGCCTGCCGCTGCGAGCGCTCCCAGCAACAACTCAGGCCCTCCCCTGAAGGCTCAAAGCTGGCTCATGCCGCCATCGGCGATGATTTCGGTGCCGACGATAAAAGCCGATTCCGGCGCGCAAAGATGCAGCACGGTCGAGGCGATCTCCGCCGGCAGGCCGAAGCGGCCCAGCGGAACCTGGTTCTGGATTTGCGCAACGGTGGCCGACAGCGTGTCGGCATCCATGCCTAGCTTGCCGTGCAGCGGCGTCGTCACCGGTCCGGGGCTGACCACGTTCACGCGAATGCCCGAACCGATCAGCTCGCCCGACAGCGTCTTGGCCAGCGAGATCAGCGCGGCCTTGCTGGCGGCGTACACGGAAGACATCGGCATGCCGATACGTGCGTTGATCGAGCCGTTCAGCACGATCGAGGTGCCCGGGTTCAGCAGCGGCAGCAGCGCCTGAATCTGGAAGTACGCGCCTTTTACGTTGGCGTTGAAGGTGGCATCCCAGAGCGCCTCGTTCACATCGGGCAGCGCCGCAAATTTGGCGACGCCGGCGTTGATGAAAACGGCGTCCAGACGGATGCCGTGTTCGGACAATTGGCGGGCCAGGTCGCGCGCGTCATGCACTGTGCCGGTTTCGTTGCGGATGGCGAGAGCCTTGCTGCCCAGCGTGGCGCGGGCGGTTTCCAGCGTTGCCGCGTCGCGGCCGGTGATGACCACGCGTGCGCCTTCCCTCGCGAATGCCTGTGCGGCCGCCAGACCAATGCCGCTGTTGCCGCCAGTGACCAGAACGGTTTTGCCTTCGAAGCGATTCATGATGTTCTCCAGTGGAAAAAGTGGAACTTGGGTGGAACTTCGTCGATTGCGTGAGTGCAGTATGGACGCGGCATAGCGGTTTGCCATACGATCGTATCGATGAACACGTTCGAAGGAATTGCACATGTTGTCGGAAGACGAATTGGCCCTGCTGGAGGCCATCCGCGACGCAGGCAGCTTGTCGCGCGCGGCGGCGCGGCTGGGCAAGGCGCCCTCGACCGTGTCGCACGCCGCGCGGCAACTCGAGCAGCGCTTCGACGCGCTGCTGTTCGACCGTCGCCGCTACCGCTTGCAGTTGACGCGCGCGGGCGAGGTGCTCACCGAAGAAGCCGCGCGGCTCGCGCAGGACGTCTCGCGCGTCACGCAGCGCGTGCGGCAAGTGGCAAACGGCTGGGAGGACCAGCTGTGGATCGTGACCGACGAGTTGATGGAGTTCGAAACGCTCATGCCGGTCATGCATGCATTCGACAAGCTCGAATCCGGGGTGGCCCTGCGCGTCACCCATGAAGTCCTCGCCGGCACCTGGGAAGCGCTGCGCGACGGCAGGGCCGATCTGGTCGTCGGCGCGACCAACGAGCCGCCGGCGATTCCCAATCTCGGGTGGTTCGAGCTGGGCGTGGTCGAGTGGGTGTTCGCGATCTCGCCCCGGCATCCGCTCGCGGCGGCCCGCGAACCGCTGACGCGTGAGGACATCGCCCGCCACCGCGCGGTGGTGGTGGCCGACTCGTCGCGTTCCACGGCGGGCCGCGCGTACGGCACGGTGGGCGGGCAGCGTTCGCTGGCCGCGCCTTCCATGCGCGCCAAGACGCAGGCACAGCGCGCTGGGCTCGGGATCGGCTGGCTGCCCCGGCATCGCGTGGCGTCGCTGCTCAAGCGCGGCGAACTGGTGGAAAAGCGCACCGCGATTCCGCGCGAGCCAAACGTGCTGTATGTCGGCTGGCGCAACGAGCATGAGGGCCGCGCGCTGCAATGGTGGCTGGAGCAGTTGAGGGAGCCGCGGCTGGCCCGGCGGCTCGTGCGCGGAGTCGACGCGTATGCCTAGCGGGCTTTCACCTCGTTCTTCAATTCCAGCTGTTTCTCAAACTTCGTAATGCTTTCAACCGTGGTTTCGCAGATGGTCGTCAATGCCTCGCGTGTGAGGTAGGCCTGATGCCCGGTGACGATCACATTGGGAAACGACACGAGGCGCTGAAAGACGTCGTCGGTGATGATCTCGCTGGAGAGATCGCGGAAGAACAGATCCGCCTCCTGCTCATAAACGTCGATCCCCAGGCCGCCTAGCTGGCTGCTCTTCAACGCCTCGATGGCGGCTTCCGTGTCGATCAGGCCGCCCCGGCTCGTATTGATCAGGATGGCGCCGGGCTTCGCGCACTCGAGCGTCTGCGAATTGATGATGTGATACGTCTCGGGCGTCAGCGGACAGTGCAGCGAAATCACGTCGGCTTGTTCGGCAAATTTGCCTGCTGTTGCGTAGCCAAGGCCAAGCGCTTCGAATTGAGGCGATGGATAGGGATCGAAACCGATCACCTTGCAGCCGAAGCCGACCATGATTTTCGCAAACACGCAGCCGATCTGACCCGTTCCCACCACCACAACCGTCTTGCCGTGCAGGTCGAAGCCGGTCAGGCCATCGAGCGAGAAATTCGAATCGCGCGTGCGGTTATAGGCGCGGTGCACTTTGCGGTTGATCGCGAGCAGCAGCGCCACCGCGTGCTCGGCCACCGAGTACGGCGAGTATGTGACTACACGCACGACTTTCATGCCGAGCCGCGCGGCAGCTTCCAGATCGACGTTATTGAAGCCCGTGCAGCGCAACGCGAGCAGGCGGGTGCCGCCCTCGTGCAGCGCTTCGAGTACCTGTGCGTCGGCACGGTCGTTGACGAAGATGCACACCGCGCCGTAGCCGGCCGCAAGACCGACGCTGTCCATATCGAGCAGGACGTCGAAGTAGTGCAGATCGTGTTGCGCGGCCCGGTTGGCCTCGTCGAGAAACCGGCGCTCGTAGCGCGTCGAACTGAAAACCGCTACATCCATGGTGTGCTCCGCTGAATCGGCAACTCGAGACCTTTCATGCATGACGCGCTTGCGTCTGGCTGGCGGCAATCTCCTTGACTGCCTCCATGCCGCCCCCTCTAGATGAATAAAGCAACATGCAGGGCTTGAATATTACTCGCTTGCCGGTAAGTCAGCGGGCAACGTGGCACGCTCATGTCCGGTGGTTGCGGTCGCCCAGCAGATAATCGATCGAGATCAAGCCGGGGCCCCAGGCGGCAACGCCGAGCGCCATGGCGGCCCACGTAATGTGGACCGGCCAGCCATCCGGCACCGTCAATTCGATCATGCAGGTCATTAGCAACAGACCCAGCGCAGCGAAACGCGTGCCGATGCCGAGCACGAGCAGCACCGGGAATGCGATCTCGCCGCATGCCGAAAGAAACGCGAAGACAGCCGGCGCAGGAAACGGATAAGGCCCGCCTGGCAGGTGCAGCCGAAATTCTTCGGTGAACAGATCGATGGCCGTGTCGTTGAGCTGGAGGAAGCCGTGCCATTTGAGTATCCCCGACCGCCAGAAAGGCACGGCAAGCGCAATGCGCAGCAGCAATTGCACGAACCACGGTTGCGCGAGCTTTTCGACCAGGCGCCGCGCACGAACGATTGCTATCGTGACGATGCCGAAAAGGGATGGCTTGAGAACTTGCTGGATCGACATCATGATTGCTCTCCATTCAAAACGGAAGTGAGCGTAGCGGCAGCGATCCGCCGTGCCGTATTTGCATGCGCACGCAATTCGGCCCACGCCGGCAGATTGCTGTCCCATTCGATCAGTGTCGGCACGGGGCCGAGGTGTTCGATGACGAGCCCGTAGAGTTCCCAGACGGGTTCTGCAATGGCACGGTCGTGACTGTCGATGAGCAGCGGCGCATTCTCGTCGTCGCGCTGCTCGCTGTGTCCCGCGAGATGAATCTCGCCAACGTATTCGGACGGAAATTCCGCAAGATACGCTCGAGCCGGATAGCCGTGATTGACTGCCGAAACAAAAACGTTATTCACATCGAGCAGCAATCCGCAGCCCGTGCGTTGCGCGACGGCGCGGATAAACTCGGGCTCGCTCATGGTCGAAGACGCGAACGCAACATAGGTGGAAGGATTTTCGAGCAGAATAGGGCGCTTGATGGCTTCCTGAACCTGATCGATGTGCGCGCAAACCCTGTCGAGCGTGGCCTTCGTATAAGGCAGCGGCAACAGGTCGTTAAGGAAGGTTCCGGCATGCGAGGACCACGCCAGATGCTCGGAGACGAGCAGCGGTTCGTAGCGCTGCACCAGTGCGCGAAAGCGGGCGAGGTGCTGGGCGTCGAGCGCATCCGGGCCGCCGATCGACATGCACACGCCATGCAGCGAGAGCGGCCAGGATTCGCGGATCGTGCCGAGCATGCGATGCGGCGGGCCGCCCGCGCCCATGTAGTTCTCGGCGTGGACTTCGAAGAAACCGTTTTCCAGCCCATCGTCGAGAATGGCGGCGAAGTGCTCATGTTTGAAGCTGGTGCCGGTCAGCACGGGCTTCGCGCGTGCGGCTTCGACTGCGCGAAGAGGACGGCCGGGCGCATGTGCCGTCACGCTGCCAGTGGAAGGGTACATGGCCGTCCGTCTCCTCTCATCATGCGCGATCAGGACTTCATGGGAGTGAGCGAGCCGTGGCCGCCGCCCGGCACGACGATGCTCGCACATGTACCGCCCTGAACGAACTTCCACGAGTTGCCCTGGAAATCCATCGTCGACGTGCCCTGGCAGGTCGTTCCCGGACCAGCGGCGCAATCGTTTTGCCCCTTCAGCGCGACGCCATAGCACTTTTCCTTATGCGCGGCCATTGCCGCGCTGACTTCCGCCTTGGTGAGCGGCGCGGCATGGGCCGTGGCCGCTAGAAGGCTGGCAACGGCGCCGGCAAGCAGCGCGGAACTGACATTGATCTTGGTGGACATGAGCGATCTCCAGTAGAAGGAAAGAGTGGTATCCGCAGCGGATACACCAGCTAATTCGGGAATGGCAATGTGCCGGTTACAGCGGCCGAATATTTAATTCGATAAACTCACCAGCGCAAAAAACGCGGTGCGATCGCCGCGCCGATGGCCGTCGTGATGACGATCGCGAGCACGTACCAGACGCCCCAGAACGGCACAGCCATCTCCGGGCAATACAGCGAGTAGACGAGCAGGCCCTGCGCGCCCGCGAGCAGGCCCGCGCCGGTTCCGGCCAGTGCGAGACGGGTTGGCGCAAGCTGCTTCATCGCATGCAGCATCGCGGCGAGCGAAGGCAGCGACAGCAGCACGATGTTCGCAGTCGTCGTGCGCCACGTCATGCCGAGCATTAACTGGAGCCGGTAACCCGGCGGCGTCGCCAGCACGATGCCGCCGGCGGCGAGCAGCATTGCGGCGATGGGCAGCGCCGCCGCGCACCACGCGAGCTTCAACGGCGCGCCGGGACGGCCGAGCCGCTCCGCGAGCTTCATGGCGGTGGCAATGATCGCGAGCGGGAACGCAAGGCGCACCCAGAACATGGCGGTGAGGATCAACTCGGGCATGTCGCTGCGCACGCCGTATAGCGCGGCCAGCAGCACGGCGCTGCCGCCGAGGCCAGTCATGAGCGCGCGATTGAGCAACCGCGCAACGGCGTTGTGCTCGACGGGCGACACGCCGCTTGCGAGGCGATCGACGAGATCTCGCGTTTTCATGGCCGGCCTCCGGGCTTGTCGAATCGACAGGCCAACTACTGCGCCGTTTGAACCGCGGCGAATACACCGGCTGAAATCATCGCGGCGAGATTGGCTGGCAGATCGAAATCGGCGGATTCCTCGAAGGCCGTCTCCGCAGCCGCACCGAGCGTGGCGCCTTCGACGAGTGCAACGAGAAAGGCCGCGCCGCCCACAGGCAGGCGCGAGACCATCACGTCGGCGTCGGGCCGCGTGACGAGCGCATCCTCCGCATCGCCCGAATGCAGCGGCGTGACAGGCGTGCTCGCGCGATTCATCGCGAAGATCGCGACAGCCGGGTAGCGCGAGCGCACGATGCGTGCGGCGGGGTGCGGAACGAAGCGCACCTGCGCGAGCGCGGACGGATCGATGCAGGCGAGCGCATCGGCGGTGAGCGGCGACGCATCGGCGGCGTGATAGGCATCGAGCCAGGCGCGTTCGATGCGTGCAGTATCCGCGAGCCAGGGCATCTCGCGTGCGTACTCGAAGGTTTCGATGAAGGATGGAAATTCGCGCCCGTACTCGAACAGCAGAGGAGAAACCGGCGGCTTGGCGCGCACGTGAAAGCGGGCCATCGCGCGGAAAAACTCGACGCCGGTGATGCGCTGCACGGCGGGATAGATCGCCGCGAGCGCATCGATCAGACTGACCGTGACGTTGTTCCGATAGATGTTGTAGCGCTTGACGACACCCTTGCCGAGCGCGACCGGACCGGCCACGACCCCCTCGGGCGTGGCCGCATCGGGGTTCGTCAGGCCGGGCACGAAAGCTGCCGCGAAGTCGGCGGGGCGATGTTCAGGCTGCATGGCGGGCTCTTGCTGCGCGTGGAGCGCTATGGGCGGATACGCTGGTTAATTCGGTGAGTTTCGATGTCCGGTTACAGGCGCTGAATTTTTCTGGAGGGGGGCATCATCGGCCGCACCAATGCGCCCGCGTTTTAGTACCGCCGGCTCACCGACAACGATCTGTACGCCAGGACGCTGAATCCGTGGGCCGCCGGCCTCATGCCGGGCGGTTCCAGCGGCGGCGCGTCGGCTGCGGTGGCGGCCGGCATCGGGGCGATCGCGCATGGCAGCGGTCTCGGCAGCCGCAAGCGCCCGAATAAAAAACGGCCCTCGCGAAACGAGAGCCGAACAGTGCGTTCACAGGAGGCGTGGGCACTGGAGACGACCGTCCGTAGGGCCGCTTTGAGGCAGCCGCGCGGGGTTAGCTTAGTGCTTGGCCAGACACAGCGAAGGATCCTGCTCGGCGTGGCCATGCGGGTCGCCCGTCGGGATGCCGTTGAACAGCAGGTTCAGCCCGACCGAGGTCACGCAGGCGAGCAGGATGCTGCTGTGCAGGATCGGCTGGATCGCGCCGGGCAGCCTGGCGAACAAAGCGGGTGCAAAGGTCGGCAGCAGCGAAACCGCGAGCGTGGCCGAGACGATATAGACGTTGCGCCGGCTGGTTTCGAAGTCGACGCGCGACAGCGTCTTCACGCCGGTCGAGGTCACCACGCCGAACATGAACAGCGCCGCGCCGCCGAGCGCGGGCAACGGCACTGAAGCAACGATGGTCGCGAGTTTCGGCAGCAGTCCGAGCAGGCACAGGATCGCGCCTGCGGCCACCGCCACCCAGCGGCTCTTTACGCCGGTCACGACGAGCAGGCCGATGTTCTGACTGTAGATCGTGTACGGGAAGCCATTGAAGATCCCGCCGATGATGCTCGCGAGGCCGTTCGCGCGCAGCCCGCTCGTCATGTCGGCCGAGGTGAGCTTCTTGTCGACCACGTCGCCGGTCGCGATGAAGAGCCCCATCGACTCGATCATGACGATCACCATCACCACGACGATGGTGCTCACCGCAATCGGATCGAAAATTGGCATGCCGAAGTAAAACGGCTGGATCATGTCGACCAGCGGCGCTTCGGCCACGCCGTGGAAGTTGACCATGCCGAATGGGATTGCGACGATCATGCCGATCGCAAGCGCCAGCAGCACCGAAACGTTCGACCAGAAGCCCTTGAGCCAGCGATTGATGGCGAGGATCATCACGAACACGAAAGCCGCGAGTGCGAGATTTTGCGGTGCGCCGAACTCGGGCGAGCCCTTGCCGCCGCCGATCCAGTTCACCCCCACCGGGAACAGCGACAAGCCGACCACCATCACGATCGAGCCGCCCACGATGGGCGGAAAGAACTTCACGAGTCGGCCGAACACCGGCGAGAGCAGCATCGTGATCACGCCGCCCGCCATCACCGCGCCGATCACGGCGGTCAGCCCGAGCCCCGGCGCGGTCGCGATTACGAGAATCGGCGGCACCGCGCTGAACGCAACGCCTTGCATGACCGGCATGCGCACGCCGAAACGCCAGATGCCGCCCGACTGCAGGATGGTCGCGATTCCGCAGGTGAACAGGTCCGCATTGATGAGCACAGCGATCGATTCCTTCGGCAGCTTGAGCGCGCTCGCGATGATCATCGGCACCGCCACCGCGCCGATATACATCACGAGCACGTGCTGCAGGCCGAGCATTACGAGCAGCGGCGCTTTGGGCACGCTGTCGACGGGAGCGATTTCGCGTCGTACCGAATCGAGTTCTGCGGACATCGGGTTGTCTCCTTGCGGTGTAATAGGTTCTGGCGGATTCAGGCAAATTCACGCGAGCGCGAACGGTGTCGCGCGCAACCGTCGCCCGGTCGCGGCGAAGATCGCGTTGCCGATGGCCGGCACGACGGGCGGATTCGAGAGCTCGCCGATGCCGCCTGGCTTGCGGTCTGTCGGCGGCATCAGCTCGATCTGCACGACCGGGGCTTCGTGGATGCGCAGCACCGGATAGTCGTGGAAATTGCTTTCGCGGACCTGGCCGTTCTCGATGTGCACCGCATTCATGAGCGCGGTGCTCACACCCCAGTGAATGCCGCCCGCGAGTTGCTGATGCACCGAGCCCGGGTCCACGGCGATGCCGCAATCGACCACGCAGGTGACCTTGCGCACCGCGATCGTGTTGTCCTTTACCGCGACTTCCGCGACGATGGCGATGAAGCTCTCGTAGCCGTTGTAGATCGCGACGCCCATGCCGCGCCGCGTGCCGTCCGCGTCGTGAATCGTGTGGGGCGTCCATTGCGCGAGCGTCGCCGCGCGCCCGAGCACCGTGCGCAATTCGGGCCGGCTCGCAAGCATCGTGCTGCGATACGCGATGGGGTCCTGGCCGACCGCATGCGCGGTTTCGTCGACCGCGCTTTCGATCGCGAACACGTTGGGCACGAAGCTGACCGCGCGCCACCACCAGACCGGAAACCCGGGCTCGTGGCGTACCCACGCGAGATCGAGCGCCGGCATGTCGTAATGGAAGTCCGCGCGCATGCTTTCGGTGCAGCTCGGATCGACCGGGAATTTCGTCAGGAAGCCGGGGTCGTCCGGCTCCTTGATCGACGGCACGACCGCGCGCAGGCTGAAGCCCGTGACGTGGCCGTTCGCGTCGAGCGCGACGCGCGCCTTGTGCACGCTCGCGCTTTGATAGAACGTGCCGCGAATATCGTCCTCGCGGCTGTACAGCAACTTGACCGGCTTGCCGACGCGCTTTGACATTGCAGTGACTTCGAGCACCTGATGCAGGCCTTCGCGCGCGCCGAAGCTGCCGCCGGCTTCGGTCAGATGGAGGCGAACCTTGTCGCGCGGCACGCCTGCAATCGTCTCTGCTGCCTGCGCGCAGCGCGACGGCACTTGCAGGCCGCCCCAGTACTCGACCGAATCGGGCTTCACCCACGCAACGATGCTGAGCGGCTCCATCTGCGCGTGCGCCTTGTACGGCATCGTGTACACCGCCTCGACCACGCGCGCCGCTTGCGCGAACGCGGTCTTTGCGTCGCCTTTGCCGTTCGATTGCTTGCCGGGATCGTCGACGTGCTCGGTCATCTCGCGGATCGCGCCCTCCGAGCTGAAGTTCGCGAGATCGCTGGGTTCCCATTCGATCTTCAGCGCCTTGCGTGCGCGCTGCGCGCTCCAGAACTGATCGGCCACGATCGCGACGCCCGGCTGGCACG
This sequence comes from Paraburkholderia sp. A3BS-1L, assembly GCF_051125215.1. Classification (NCBI taxonomy): domain Bacteria; kingdom Pseudomonadati; phylum Pseudomonadota; class Betaproteobacteria; order Burkholderiales; family Burkholderiaceae; genus Paraburkholderia; species Paraburkholderia sp. A3BS-1L. The sequence continues at coordinate 1,004,512 of NZ_CP120443.1, forward strand.
CGCCGTTCGCGACGCGCGAGGGCGCGTGGTCGGGCCGGAAATGCGCGATCACTTCGGGAACGTCGAGCGCGAACACGTCGTGCACGCCGGGCAGCGCTTTTACTTCAGCGGCGTTGAACGATTTCACTTTCGCGTTGACGACGGGCGGGTGAACGACGATTGCCGTGAGCATGCCCGGCAGTTGCAGATCGATCGCGTATTGCGCGCGGCCCGTGAGCTTTTCGACGACGCGATAGCTGCGGCGCGGCTTGCCGATCAACACGAACTGATCGGGGCGCTTGAGCGTGACCTGTTGCGGCACCGGGCGTGCAGCAGCGGCGGTGGCGAGCTCGCCGTAATTGAAGCGGCGCCCGCTCGCCGGGTGGATCACTTCGCTGTTCGCGGTCTGGCACGTCGACGGATCGACAGACCAGCGCTGCGCGGCTTCGGCGACCAGCATCGCGCGCGCCGTTGCGCCAGCGCGCCTGAGCGGCTCCCATTGCCACGACACGCTGGTGCTGCCGCCGGTGGCATGCATGCCCCACAGCTTCTGGATATAGACCGCCGCGAGCGGATCGTCGGGCTGGATGATCCGTACTTGCGACCAGTCGGCGTCGAGTTCATCGGCGAGCAGCATGCCGAGCGCGTTCTTCACGCCGGTGCCGCTGTCGAATTTATGGCAGACCAGAAAGATCTGGTTATCCGGCGCAATACGCACCCATGCGTTGGGCGCGAAGTTTGATGCGACTCGGCCCGCGGTGCTGTCGCCGACCGGCGTTGCCTGCACGACCTGGATGCCCGCGCCGCCGATTTCGAGCAGCAGGCCGCCGGCAAGCGCGGCGCTCGTTTGAAGAAAACGGCGGCGGCTGCCCGAAGTGGGCGCGGCCTCGCGCTCGTGTTGATGATCGTTGCGCTTCATGCGGCCGCCTTGTCGCGCAGCGCGACAGCCGCGCGGTGGATCGCGCTGCGGATGCGGTCGTAGGTGCCGCAGCGGCAGATATTGCCTGCCATCGCGGCGTCGATGTCACTGTCGCTCGGATCGTGATTCGTCGCGAGCAGCGCAGCCGCCGACATGATTTGCCCGGACTGGCAGTAGCCGCATTGCGGCACGTCCTCGTCGCGCCACGCTGCCTGCACGGCGTGTAGCGCGTCCGGCTTGCCGAGTCCTTCGATGGTTTTGATCCGCTTGCCGGCGACTGCGCCGAGCGGTAATTGGCACGAGCGCACCGCTGCGCCTTCGAGATGCACGGTGCACGCGCCGCACAGCCCCATGCCACAGCCGAATTTCGTGCCGGTCAGGTGCAGCGTATCGCGCAGCACCCACAGCAGCGGCGTATCGGGCGGGGCATCGACCGCATGGTCGGCGCCGTTCACGTTCAACTTCGTCATGTCGTCTCCTGTCGGCCGCACCTGGAGCAAAGCTCTTAGTGCGGTCCATGCATCGCTGAGCGCTGCATGGACGTGTTTCTTTTTCGTGTGGGTAAAGCCTATGTGCACAAAATCGATATGTGAAATACGATTTTGGAATCCATTCGATACGAGGTTCATATGGATTTGAGGCAGTTGCGTTATTTCATTGCGGTCGCCGAGGAGGGAAATTTCAGCCGTGCGGCCGAGCGCCTGCATATTTCGCAGCCGCCGCTGAGCCAGCAGATCATGACGCTGGAGGATTCGCTGCACGTGACCTTGTTCGTGCGGGGCCGCCACGGCGCGCGGCTTACGCGCGCGGGCGAGGCGCTGCTCGTGCGCGCGCGCAGCATCGTGAGCGATTGCGATTCGGTCGAGAAACTCGTGCGCCGCGTGGCGGACGGGCTCGAAGGCTATATCCGCATCGGCATCATCAATTCGGTGATGTACGGGCCGCTGCCGCGCACGATGCACCTGTTCCAGAAGCACAATCCCGAAGTCGAGTGGACGCTGCACGAATTGCTGCCCGAGCAGCAGCAGGAGGCACTGGTCGCCGGCAAGATCGATGTGGGCTTCGCGTGCAGCGCGGCGACGCGCGCCGAGCTGCGCTCGATCCGCGTATACCCGCAGCCGTTGCGCGTCGCGCTGCCAAGCGAGCATCCGCTCGCAAAGCGCCGCCGCATTGCGCTCAAGGCGCTCGCCGGCGACGCGTTCGTGCTGCTCAACTCGCAAAGCCCGACCATTCGCGACGTGCTCGCCGCCTGCGTGCGCGACGGCTTCCAGCCGCGCGTGCTGCACGAGTCGATCGATCCCGAGACGGTGCTAAGCCTCGTCGGCGCGGGCGTTGGCGTGAGCATCCTGCCGGAATCGCTGTCGACCACGCCGCGCGAGAACGTCGTGTTCGTGCGGCTGGACGAGCGCGGCGTCAACGCCGATCTATACGCCTCCGTGCGCCGCGACGACACGCTGCCGGCGCTGGAGCGTTTTCTGGCACTGCTGGAAGAGGTGACGCTTGCATGGCGGCGCGAAATCGGCGCAAAAAATTCGGATACCGAATGAAATAATGGTAGAGATGAAGGCGCGGCCGGAGCATCTTGATCCAGTCCGGACTAGGGTTTCGCAGTCGAAATACCGGAAATTTGATCGCACGCTTGACAAAGCCCATTCGCGGACGGCATGATCTGGCCGTGGGTAGAAGCGGTCGATTGAACAAGCAGCGGTGCAATACCGCGATCGTTCAACTGGAGATTGCTCACTGACGGAGTTTCTGTCGGTGGCGCCAATTTTCCAACCATTGCCGCTCTCACAGTGCTCCCGAAATCGAGGCAGTTCACCCGGCGCCGCACACGCGCGCCGTGAGCTGCTGCGTTCCACCTCAAGCACTGCGAGGAGAGCCCGCATGATTATCGACACTAGCTGCTATCCGACGAATCTCGTCGATCTCGCCTGGCGGCACGACGGCGACCCGTTCACCGGCGAACGCCTGATCGAAATGATGGACGGTCCGTTCCTGATCAACGGCAAGCCGCGCCGCATCGACAAGGCGTTCATCCAGCCGCCGCAAGGCAACACCATCTACACGTACACCGATGGCGTGAAGACCGGCACCGAATCGATCGACGCCTATATGGCCTACACGGTCGAAATGGTGAAGAAGTATCCGGAGCGCTTTATCGGCTGCTTCGTCTACAACCCGCGCTGCGGCGTCGAGAACGGCGTGAACGCCATCGACTACTACGTGCGCAAGCTCGGCTTCAAGATGGTGCAGTTTCAGGCCAACATGCATGCGTACCGTCCGGACCGCGCGCTCGACTGGCTGCGCCCGGCGCTCGCCAAATGCGCGGAGCTCGGCGTGCTCGTGAAGCTGCACACCGGCGACGGCCCGTACAGTATCCCCACCGAATGGGTGCCGATGATCAAGGAGTTCCCGACGGTGAACTTCATCATGGCGCATTTCGGCGTGCAGACGGGCGGCGTCTACTGCTTCGAGCCGTTCCAGCTCGCCATGGATCTGCCCAACGTGTATTGCGAATCGGGCTGGTGCCTGCAGTCGCGCATCGTCGAATTCGCAAAGGTGCTGCCCAAGCACAAGATCCTGTTCGGCTCCGACACGCCGCCGAATGAACCCGGCATGTGGCTGCGTCTGCTCGAAGTGCTTTGCTTCGATCCGCCGCAAGGCCTCAATCTCGACGAAGACACGCTCGAAGACTATCTCGGCAACAACACCGCGCGCATGATCGGCCTCGAGCCGACGCCGGTGCCGAAGTCCGTCGAAGAAGCCAGGGCGCTGCTCGCGGCATGAGCGCACCACGTCACACGAACCGGAGACAAGCATGATTATCGATACCCATCTGCACCCGACCAATCTCGTCGACGAAGCGTGGCGCCACACCGGCACGCCGTTCACGGGCGAGCGGCTGCTCGAGATGATGGACGGCCCGTACATCATCAACGGCAAGCCGCGCCGCATCGACATGGGCTTCATTCAGCCGCCGCCGGGCAACACCGGCTATCGCGACGGCAACCGCCGCGGCCGCGAAGGCATTCGTGACTACATGTCGTATATTGCCGAGCTGTGCCAGAAGTACCCGGACCGCTTCATCGGCAACTTCACGTTCAACCCGCGCTGGGGCCCGGAAGAGGGTGCGCAGGAGCTCGAATTCCACATCAAGGAATACGGCTTCAAGATGGTGAAGCTGCACGCCAACATGCACGGCTACCGTCCCGACCGGGCGCTCGACTGGCTGCGCCCCGCGATGAAGGTGTGCGCGAAGTACAACACCGTCGTGCTGATCCACACGGGCGATGGCCCGTACACGATTCCGACGATGTTCTACCCGATCATCCGCGAGTTTCCGATGGTGAACTTCATCATCGGCCACTTCGGCATCCAGACCGGCGGCAACTACTCGTTCGAAGCGTTCTGGATGGCGATGGACACGCCGAACGTGGTGTGCGAATCGGGCTGGTGCTTCCAGTCGCGCATCGTCGAGTTCGCACGCGAACTGCCGCGCAACAAGATCGTGTTCGGCACCGACTCGCCGCCGAACGAGCCGGGCATGTGGCTGCGCGAGCTCGAAATGCTGTGCGGACCCGCGCCGCAAGGCATGGATCTCGACGAGGACGGTCTCGAGGACTACATGGGCAACAACATCGCGCGCCTGTGCGGCATCAAGACCTCGCCGCCGCCGCGCAACCTGGAGGAAGCGAAGCTGCGCTTGACCGACAGCTACGCGTCGCTCGACAACGTCCCCGCCTGATCGGGGACCATGCGGTGGGCCGCTCGTGCATCGATGCATGCATCGTGCGCGGCGGCCCGCGATAGCAGCTGAGCGCAATGGCGCGGCGCCGTGCAGGACGTGCGGCCCGCGCCGTTGAAAGGCTGATGACAAGGAACCACCATGACATCGACCCGTTCGTCCGCTCTCGATCGCGCAGACGCTGATCCGCAGGACTTTCGCCATTTTCTCGCCGGCTATCGCGCCGCGCATCCCGACGACGTGCTGACGATCAGCGACCGTGTGTGCGCCGACCAGGACGCTACCGCGCTCGTCTGGCAGCTCGCCGCGCAGAACCGCCATCCGCTGCTCGCGTTCGAGCAGGTCGACGGCTTGCAGACGCCGCTCGTCACCAACGTGTTCGCGTCGAGAAGGCGCATTGCGTGGATGCTCGATACGAACCTCCAGAATCTGCACAACGAATTTCAGGCACGCAGCCGGCGCATGGTGGCGCCGCGCGTCGTGTCCGATGGCCCGGTGCTCGAATCGGTCGAGACCGAGCGCATCGATCTCACCACGATCCCGACGCTGCGCCATTTCGAAACCGACCGCGGCCCGTACATCACGAACGCGATCCTGATCGCCAACGATCCCGAGACCGGCATCGGCAACGCGAGCTATCACCGCTCGATGCTGCACTCGCGCAACGAAATTGCCACCAGCCTGCATTCGCGCGGCCATCTGTGGCGCATGCTGCAGCGCGTTCAGGCGCGCGGCTTGCCGCTGCCGGTCGCGATGGTGATCGGCGCGCATCCGCTTTTCATGCTCTCCGGTGCCGCGCGGCTGCCATATGGCGTGGATGAGCGCCACGTCGCGGGCGGGCTGCTCGGCGCGCCGCTCGACGTCGTGAAGACGCCGCGTTACGGCATCGAAGTGCCGGCCTACGCGGAGTTCGTGCTCGAAGGCGTGATCGACCCGCACGCGCGCGCCGACGAAGGACCGTTCGGCGAATTCACCGGTTATTCGTCGGATCGGTCTACTAACAATTTGTTCAAGGTGGAAAGCGTGCTGCACCGGCGCGATCCGATCCTGATCGACGTGGTGGGCGGCAACTCGGCCGAGCATCTGAATCTCGGCCGCATTCCGCGCGAGTCCGAGATGGTCGAGAAGCTCAAGGACCGCTTCCCCAGCGTGACGGCGGTTCACTATCCATCCTCGGGCACGCACTTTCACGCCTATGTCGCGCTGAAGCAGTCGCGGCCCGGCGAGGCGCGCCAGGTGATGCTGGGGCTGCTCGGGTGGGACCCGTATCTGAAGAACGTGGTGGCGGTCGATGCGGACGTCGACATCACGCGCGACGAAGAAGTGTTGTGGGCGATCGCGACGCATCTGCAGCCGCATCTCGACGTGGTGATCGTCGACGGGCTGCCAGGCAGCGCGCTCGATCCGTCCGCATCGGGCGTGGGCACGACTTCGCGCATGGGGCTCGACGCCACGCGCGGCCCGCACTTCGACGGCGTGCGCGCGCAGATCGGGGCCGACGCGATGACGCGCGCCGCGCAACTGCTCGTCGGGCTCACGCCGCGGAACCTGCGGAGTGCATCATGAAACGCCTGATCGTTGCGATCACGGGTGCGAGCGGCGCGGTGTACGGCGTGCGGCTGCTTCAGCAACTCGCGCGCTTCGAGCACTGCGAAACGCATCTCGTGATGTCGCCTTCGGGACTGCTGACCGCAGGCCACGAACTCGGCATGGTGCGGCGCGACGTTGAGGCGCTCGCCGATGTCGTGCACAACCCGCGGGACATCGGCGCGACGCTCGCGAGCGGGTCGTTCCGCTGCAACGGCATGGCGGTCGCGCCGTGCTCGATGCGCACGCTCGCGGCCATTGCCACCGGCCTCGCGGATAACCTGATCACGCGGGCCGCCGACGTCATGCTCAAGGAGCGCCGCAAGCTCGTGCTGCTCGCGCGTGAAACGCCGCTCAATCTCGTGCATCTGCGCAACATGACGACCGTGACGGAAGCAGGCGCGATCGTGCTGCCGCCGGTGCCCGCGTTTTACAACCATCCGCGCACGGTCGACGACATCGTCGACCACACGGTCGGGCGCGTGCTCGACCTGTTCGACATCGACCACGAAGGCCTCGTCGGCCGTTGGCAAGGGCTGCGCGCCGACGCAGCCGCAAGCTGATTTTTCCGGACCCGCAGAAGGAGACAACACAATGAGCCAGCTCAACACGCAAACCCAGTCGCAGCCGGTGCCGGTCACGATCCTCACGGGCTTTCTCGGCTCGGGCAAGACCACGTTGCTGAACTACATCCTGACCGAGCGCCACGGCTACCGGATCGCCGTGATCGAGAACGAGTTCGGCGAAGTGGACGTCGATTCGGAACTCGTGATGACCTCCGACGAGGAAATCTTCCAGGTCACGAATGGCTGCATCTGTTGCACGGTCGACGTGCGCACGGACCTCGTGAAGATCCTGCAGAAGCTGCTCGAGCGTCCGGAGAAGTTCGATCACATTCTGGTCGAGACGAGCGGCCTCGCGGACCCCACGCCGGTGGCCGCGACCTTCTTCATGGATCATGATGTGGCGCGCCAGGTCGCGCTCGATGGCGTCGTCACGCTGGTCGACGCGCTGCATATCGAGGGCCATCTCGACGATCCGAAGCTGACCGGGTTCGACAATCAGGCGGTCGACCAGATCGTTGCGGCGGACCGGATCATCATGAACAAGACCGATCTGGTGAGCAACGACGTGCTCACCCGGCTCGAAGCGCGGCTGCATCATTTGAACGAAGGTGCGCAGATCCTGCGCTCGAACCACGCGCAAGTCGATTTGACGAAGATTCTCGGCATTGGCGGCTTCACGCCCGGGTGCACGAGCCTCGACGATCACGACCATGATCATGACGATCATGCGCACGCTCACGATCATGACCACGTCTGCGACGCGAGCTGCGATCACGCGCACGATCATCACGACGCAGACCACGGCCATCGGCACGATCCCTCGGTGAACTCGGTGTCGCTCGTGTTCGACCGTCGGTTCGACCGCGAGCGCCTCGAATCGGGCTTGCGCGCGCTGCTTGCCGTGCAGGGCGACGACATGTTCCGCATGAAGGGCATCTTCGAGATCGCGGGCGATTCGCGCCGCCACATCGTGCAGGCGGTGCACCGCCAACTCGACTTGCATGCGGCCGAGGCGTGGGCCAACGAGGCGCGCGAAAGCAAGATCGTGTTCATCGGACGCAACCTCGATCGTAACCGGCTACGCGTGATGCTCGATCTATGCACGTGGCGCGAGCCCATCTGCGCGACCGCCTGATCGATTCCACAACCTTCATTTGCCTGGCATCGGGCGCCTTGCATGGCCGCCCGATGCATCGGAGTCCTCATTCAATGGCAAAACGTATCCTTCTCGGCATGTTGACACCGTCGTCGAACACGGTGCTCGAACCGCTCACCGGTGCAATGGTTGCCGGCCTGCCCGGCGTCAGCGCGCATTTTTCGCGTTTCCCGGTGACGGAGATTTCGCTCGGCGCGCGCGCAACCGGCCAGTTCGAGTTCGACAAGATCGTCGACGCGGCGCGTCTGCTCGCCGATGCGCGCGTCGACGTGATCGCGTGGAGCGGCACCTCGGCGGGCTGGCTCGGCTTCGACGGCGACCGCGAATTGTGCCGGCGCATCACCGAGGCTACCGGCGTGCCGGCGACCACATCGGTGCTCGCGCTAAACGAGATTCTCGAGCGTACCGGCGCGCGCCGCTTCGGCCTCGCGACGCCCTATCTCGAGGACGTGCAGCGCAAGATCGTCGACAACTATGCGCGGCACGACCTCGAATGCGTGGCCGAGCAGCATCTGGGGCTCCAGGTGAACTACAGTTTCGCCGAAGTGACCGACGAGCAGATCCGCACGGCAGTGCGCGAGGTTGCTCGCGCGAAGCCGCAGGCCATCACGACGTTCTGCACGAACCTGCGCGCCGCGCCGCTGGTCGAGGCGCTGGAGGCCGAGACCGGCATCCCCATCTACGACACAGTGGCGACGGCGGTATGGAAGTCGTTGCGGATGGTGGGCGTGGACACGCACGAAGTGCGCGGCTGGGGCCGGCTGTTTCAGGAGGTGGCTTGAGTTTTCGCGCAACGCCCGGCATGCCGGGCGTTGCTGCGTTGACAGCGGTTCATTCCCGCGCGGACGTCGATGGCCCGGCAAGTCGCGATTTGCCCACGCTTTGCGCGCCGATCCACACGAGCAGGGCCGTTGCTGCAAGCGCCCCGCCCGCCGCGCACAGGCCGAGCCAGCCCTCGGCCGCATAGGCGGCGCCCGCCACGCTCGAACCCACGGCGCCGCCCAGGAAGTAGCTCGCCAGATACGCGGTCATGATGCGGCTGCGCGCGTTGGCGTCGATTTCGAAAATCACGCTCTGGTTCGCGATGTGCAGGCCCTGCACGCCCACGTCGAGCAGCAGCGTGCCGACAATCAGCGAGAGCAGCGAGGAACCGCCGCCCGCGAGCAGCGCGAACGAGAGCAGCAGCGTCGCAGCGAACGCGCCGGTTGCCTTGTTCTCGTGGCCGTGGTCGACGAGCCGGCCGGCCGGGTGCGCGGCGAGCGCGCCGATCACACCGACGATGCCGAACAGCCCGATTTGCGCATCGTCGTATCCATAGGGCGCACGGCTTAGCACGAAGGTGAGCCCGGTCCACACCACGCTGAAGCACGCGAAAGCGAGCGCACCGTAAATCGAGCGCAGCACGAGCAGCGGCTCGCGGCGCATCAGATGCGCGAGCGACGCGAGCAGGCGCGCGTAGCGCACAGGCGTTACGGGCGTTACGGGAGTAACGGGCTGCGTGCTCTTGGGCAGCATCATGGCGAGCACCACGGCGATGGCAACGCTGGCCACCACCGCAATCGCGAAGATCGCGCGCCATCCCGCCCAGAAAGCGACATAGCCTGCCACGATGCGCGCGAGCAGCACGCCGAGCAGCAGCCCGCTCATCACGACGCCGACTGCGCGCCCGCGCGAGGTCGGGTCGGCGAGCGACGCCGCCATTGGGATCAGGATCTGCGTCGAGCACGACGTGAAGCCGACCAGCACGCAGCCAGCGGCGAATGTCATAAAGTTCGGGCTGCAAACGATAAGGCCGAGCGCGGCGATATTCACGACGAGCAGCCGCAACACCAGCGCGCGACGGTCGACCACGTCGCCGAGCGGGACGATCAGCACGAAGCCGGCGGCGTAGCCGAGCTGCGTGAGCGTGACCAGATAGCCGAGATCGGCGACCGGATGGCCGAACGCGGCTGCGATCGTCGCGAGCAGCGGCTGCGCGTAATAAACGTTGGCGACGATCACGCCACAGGCGATGGCGAACAGCGCCGCCATTCCGCGCGTGAGGCCGGAATGATTAGTCATCGAGATCACCCTGCGAAGCACAGCCGCCTCGGCGCGTTGCCGGGGCGGCGCGCGCATCGGGCGGCTCACCGCATAGTAGGGAATCGGTTTCGATATGTTAAATATGGATTTAATAGATTATTTATATGTAAAACATATGGATTGCCGGCGGCATTGTGTCGGCGCGCCCGCCAGCGAGGAACGGAATATGCTGATGCTTCCGCATAGTTACAGAAGACAAGAGGGGAGCATGACAAGCCGATACACGAAACTGCCGCGCGGGCTGGCCCTGCCGCTCGCGACGGTCTGCGTGGCTGCGGGGATGGTGTTCGCAGCGTCGGGCGTTCGCGCGCAGACCCAGGCCTATACGAACGAGCCCGTCGATCTGTTTGCCGGACCCTCCGACGCATACCCCGTAGTGAGCGAGCTCGGCCCCAACGTGCCGGTCACCGTGATGGGCTGCGTGAGCGATTACTCGTGGTGCGACGTCGCGTTGCCCGGCCTGCGTGGCTGGGTCTACGGGGGCTATCTCAGTTATCCGTATCAAGGCGCTTACGTGCCGCTGACCGGCTATGGCGCGGTCATCGGCTTGCCGATCGTCACGTTTTCCGTGGGGGCGTACTGGGGCAGCTTTTATCGCGACCGGCCCTGGTATGGCGACCGCGATCGCTGGGAGCATGCGCCGCCGCCGGGGCGCGGGCGTCCGCCGGAGCCGCAGCGGTTTCACGGCGGGCCGCCCGACGGCGGAGGGCGGCCACCGCCGCCTCCACCCGGAGGCGCGCGTGCGCCGGTCAACGGCGGTCCGCCGCCGGGCGCGGGGCGTCCTCCCGAACCGGCGCGTATGCGCCCAGGCAACGAAGCGCCACCCGTTCATGGCCGGCCGCCCGAGAGCGGCGGCCCGCCCGTTGCAGCGCCGCGTCCGCCTGCGGAAATGCAGCGCCCGCCTGGCGAGGGTGCGCGCTCGCCTGGTGAAATGCAGCGTCCACCGGTCGGGGTGGCACGGCCGCCTGTCGAGCCGCCGCGCCCTCCTGCGCAGGTGGTCAATCCATCGCGCCCGCCCATGCCGCAGCCGAGTATGGGCCGTCCGCCCGCCCCTGCGCAGGGGCCAGGACCCGCGCCCGCATTCAATCACGCGCCAGGCCAGCCGCCCGGCGGTGCGCGCCCGCCAGAGCCGCCGGCCGAGCGCGGCCGTCCCGAGGCGCCGCCGCAAGGCGGCCACCCGTCCGGGCAGGGCGGCGGCCGGGGCGACCAGCGGCAGCAGTACTGATCGCTTCCGTATGCGCAAGCAAGGACGCCTGCAATGGGCGTCCCTGTCGGCCAGCGATTTGATTTGGATTCCATATCAATGACCGCCGGCATGCCAGTTGTTGACACTGTGCAACGATAAATCGCGGGGCGAAATAGCGCCTTCGAGCGGGCAGATAGCCGTTTTTCCGTCGATTTAACAATCCCTGACAGTAGCTTTGCGCGCTTGCCGCCACAATAGCTCGTAGCGGCGTGTTCCGGTATGGATCGCGCAGGAAAGGGCGTGCGGCTCACGCACGCGAGGCCTGGAAATTCGGCTACGGGGGCCGGTGCGGTCGGGACACGGCGACGCGCCGGCAGCGAGGAAAGCAGAGCGGACCCGAGTTCGCCGGATAACGCTGGAAAACAGCGCCTGGAAGTACCGGGAGTGGCGATGGCAGCGGGAAACGCCATGGTGTGATCGGCTGCGGTCGTGGGCGGGTGTCGGGCGGTGATGCCCGCTCGTGCGTGACGCGCCGGTCCGGCGGCGCTTGCGCCGGCGGTCCGAGTCCGGGGGGGAAGGACGCCGGAGACCACGCAGTGCGCAGTTCGAGGCCGTCGCCACTCGTTTTTCATTTACGAAGTCCCGCGTTCACGCATGCGCCGTTCGCGCCGCGCGCGGGGCCGTGCTGTCGGGCGCGCGCGGAGCCCATCCGGCGGGTCTGAAGCTTGTCTGCTACTCGAGGGGTTTCATGGTTTTTCGTTCCGGCAGCATGCGGTTCCCGCCGGGTTCGCGGGTCAACGGTTCGGGCCGCAACCGCGACCTCGATCGCATCGAACTCGATCTCGCCCGCGACCGGCACGCGCGCGCGGCCATGGAAGCGTATGCGGATTCGTGCGAAGTCGATCTGCCCTGGCTGAGCGAGGCGTTGCGCCAGTCGCGCTTCGGCCGTTCAGATAAATTGACGCAGTGCTCGTCAACCGTTTTGCGCACCTTCGTGCTCGCGCAGGCGCGCGCCGCCGCGCAGTCCGATTATGCGCACGCCGCGTGGGAGCATGTGCGCGGGCAACTGGCGGCGCTGCTGTCCGAGTCGCCAATGATCGTGCCGCTGGCGCAAGACGCGCAGCAGGCCGCACGCCCAGGGAGCGCGGGAAGCCAGGCGGGCGGGGTGAACCGATGAACCCAGCCGGCGAGGTCGGCTGCCATGGACGAGCCGCGAGACGTGCCGGGCGGGTGCACACGCCGCGCGGCGTTCAATAGGGGGCGTTTTCGTCTACCATGAGCGAAAACTGGTTCCCGATCTCTTTCAGCACATGGCTGCGTGACGTGCGCCCTTTTGTTTCGAGACGCGGCGAGAGTGGCGCCCGGGCTGTGCGGCGCAAGCCGCGCGGCAGGGGGAGGGATGATGGCCGTGCCTCGCCGGGCCGGCACATCCCGGGACGATGAATAACGACACTGGGTGCAGGACATTATGAGAATCGCAGTACTTGACGACGATCCGGCACAGACCGATTTCGTCTGCCAGACGCTGAGCGCGGCTGGCCACGTCTGCCACGCGTTCGCCAAGGGAGGCGAGCTCGTCAAGCAGCTCCGGCGGCAGACATTCGACTTGCTCGTGCTCGACTGGAACGTCCCCGACATGGCCGGCGACGAGGTCCTGCACTGGGTCCGTCAAAGCCTGTCCACGCGCTTGCCCGTGCTGTTCATGACGAGCCGCAGCCGCGAAGTCGATATCGCGCTGATGCTCAACAGCGGCGCCGACGACTACGTGGTCAAGCCGGTCTCCGCGCCGGTCCTGCTGGCGCGCGTGGCGTCGCTGCTGCGCCGCGCGTATCAACTGCACGCGCCGACGCAGAAAGAAGTTTTCGGCGAATACGAATTCGATCTGAAGTCGCGCCAGGCGTCGGTCGGCGGCAAGCAGGTGGCGCTCACGCAAAAGGAATTCGAGCTTGCGCTGCTGCTGTTCCAGCATCTGAGCCGGCCGCTGTCGCGCGCACACATTCTCGACGTGATCTGGAAGCAGTCCGACGACATCCCGTCCCGCACCATGGACACGCACGTCTCCATGCTGCGCTCGAAGCTCGGCTTGCGGCCTGAGAACGGCTATCGCCTCACGCCAATTTACGGCTACGGCTACCGGCTCGAACGCATTGAGGGGGATGCGGCGTGAGGGGCGCTTATTCGGCGTTTCCCACCCTCTATTCCGCCGCGCCCAGGCGCGTGACGCTGGCCGTCGCCCTGTCCTGGCCGGATCCTGCCGGTCCGGCAGCCGCGCCGCACAGCGCAGCCCGCGCACTCGCGCGTTCGCCGCTTGCCCGCGCGGTGGCCTGTGCGCTGGCGTTGGGACTGCTGCCCGCCGCCGGCCGCGCCGAAGCCCGCAAGCCGAACCCGCAGGCGCCGGAAATGGCCGTCTACGTCACGCGGCCCGGCGATTCGCTATACGACATCGCCACGCGCTATCTGCGCAATCCCGCCGACTGGACCAAGGTCGCGCGCCTCAACCGCGTGAGCGCGCCGCGCCGCCTGCAGCCGGGCACCTCGCTGCGCGTGCCGGTCGCGCTGCTGCGCCAGGATCATCTGACGGCGCGCGTGATCGCCACTTCGGGGCCGGCGAGCCATGCATTCGGCAAGGGGCCGTTGCTGCCGCTCGTCGTCGGCGGCACGCTCGTCGAAGGCGACCGCGTCCAGACCGGCGAGAACGGTTTCGCCACGCTCGAACTCGCCGACGGTTCGCATATCGTCATTCCGCCGGGCGCCTCGCTCGATCTCGCCACGCTGCGCCAGACCGCGCTTACCGGCTCGACCGACCGCGTGGTCAACCTCCATCGCGGCCAGCTGAACACCGAGGTCACCAAGGCCACCCGCAAGGACGATCGCTTCCAGATCCGCTCGCCTTCGGTGGTGGCGGGCGTGCGCGGCACGAGCTTTCGCGTGAATTACGATGGCGATAAAGGCTCGACAGCGGTCGAAGTGATCGAGGGCGCGGTGGGCGTGGACGCGGCGTCGCGCGCCCCGGCTGCCTCGGTCGCGCCCGCGCCGGGCATGCCGCTGGCCGCGTCCACGCAGCTCGTCGCGGCGCGCCACGGCAGCCTCACGCTTGCGGGCGGCGCCGTGGGCGCGCCCGTCGCGCTGCTCGACGCGCCCGATCTGCGCAACCCCGGGAAGGTCCAGGACGACGAAACCGTCGCGTTCGATCTCGCGCCCGTTACAGCGGCGCGCAGCTATCACGTGCAGATCGGCCGCGATGCGGGCCTGCTGGACCTGATTCGCGACACGCGTTCTGACGGGCCGCACGTCGCCGTCGGCGCGCTCGAGGACGGCACCTACTTCGCGCGTTTTTCCGCCATCGACGAGCACGGCCTCGAAGGCATGCCGTCGACCTACGCGGTCCAGCGCCGGCGCCTCGCGCTGGGCGCGTCGGCGGGGCGCGTCGAAGGCACGCGCGACTACGCGTTCCGCTGGTTCGTCGACCAGCGCAGCGCCGGAAGCACGCACTTTCGCTTCGTGCTCGCTACCTCGGAGGACCTGCGCGCGCCGCTCGTGGACCGCACCGGCATCACGAACGGCGAGGCCGTCGTCAGCGACCTGCCCAAGGGCGTCTATTACTGGACCGTGATTGCCGAGCAGTTCGAAGGGGGCCGGTACTTCCAGAAGGCCAGCCCGGTACAGTCATTCCGTCTCGAGTGGTGAGGCGCTCGCGCATGAGCGTGAGCGCACCCGGTCTTTCCCGTTCCGGCCGTCCGGTCGGGCGGCGCTTTCTGTTCGAGTGGCTGGGCGTGGCGTGCGCGGGCATCGCCGTCGTGCTGCTGAGCGTGGTGGGGCACTGGACCCTCAGCGCCGATCACCTCGTGTACGACCGCTTTCTCGCGGCGCGGGAGCGGCCCGTTTCTCCGGACATCGTGATCGTCGAGATCGACAATGAGAGCGTTGCCGCGCTGGGGCGCTGGCCCTGGCCGCGCAGCCTGCATGCGCAGCTCGTCGATCGTCTTGCGAAGGCGGGCGTGGCCGCCGTGGTCTACGACGTGCTCTTCACCGAACCCTCGCCCGACGACGCGCGCCTGGGCGAGGCGCTGCGCGAGCGCCCCTCGTATCTGCCGGTGCTGCTGTCTCCCGCCAACGAGGCCGACAACGGCCGCCGCGAGGTCGTGAAGCCGGTCGAGCCGCTCGCGCAGGCCGCCGCGGGTCTCGGCCACATCAACCTCGAAGTCGACAACGACGGCATCGTGCGCAGCGTCGCGATGTTCGAGGGCGATGCACGGCAGCGCTGGCCCCAGTTGATGGTGCCGGTCTGGCGCGCCGTGCGCGACGGCACGCTCGCGCTTGCCGATCGCGCGAGCAGTGCCGCGACCGCGGCTGCGGACGCGAGGCTCACGCGCACGGGCGCGGCGGATAGCGAAGCGCGCTTTTTGCTGCCGTTCGGCGCCAATACGCACACTTACCGCAAGGTGTCGTTCTCGCAAGTGCTCGAAGGCCGCGTGCCGCCCGACGTGCTGCGCGGCCGCGTGGCGCTGGTGGGCGTGACCGCATCGGGCTTGTTCGACCGCTTTGCCACGCCGCTCTCGGGCACGCTCGGGCCGCTGCCCGGCGTCTATATCCACGCGCTCACGCTCGACACGCTGCTGTCGGGCACCGCGATCGAACCAGCCTCGCCGATTGCCGTGGTGCTCGCCTCGCTGATACCGCTTGCGCTCCTGCTGCATGCGTTTCTCGTCCATTCGCCGCTGCGCACGTTGCTCTTGCTGCCCTTGCTGGCGCTGCTTTCGCTGGCCGGCAGCGCCGCGCTGCTCTACTACGCGCGCATCTGGCTCGCGCCGGTGCCGGCGATCGTTGCGCTCGCACTCGTTTATCCGCTCTGGAGCTGGCGGCGCCTCGAAATGACGATGGCGTATCTGCGCAAGGAGCTGCGCCAGCTTGCCGACGAACCCTATCTGCTGCCCGAAGCGCCCACGCCGCCGCGCGAATTCGGCGGCGACGTGCTGGCCCAGCAGATGGCGCTGATGGCGCAGGCCGCGCAGCGGCTGCAGGACATGCGCCGCTTCGTCTGGGACAGTCTCGACTCGGTGCCGGAGCCGCTCGTCGTGGCCGACCTGCGCGGCGTGGTGCTGATCGCCAACCACGCGGCGCGCGCCTATTTCACCGACCTGAACGTGAGCGCGGCCGAGGGGCGCGGCATGCCCGAGGTATTCGGCGATCTCGCGCTCGTGAAGCCCATCGACCCGAACCCCGAGACGCTCGCGTTCGCGCATGCGCACTGGCCCGCGCCGCTCGATCCCGCGCGCGGCGAGTTCGCGCAGCTCATGGAGCGGGGCGTGGAAGTGCGCGCGCGCGACGGCAGCGACTACCTGCTGCGCTACGCGCGCTGCACCAATGCGCAGGGGCAGGCGGTGGGCTGGATCGCGGGCCTCGTCGACGTGACCGCGCTGCACGACGCCGAGCGCCAGCGCGAGCACGCGCTGCGTCTCCTGTCGCACGACATGCGCTCGCCGCAGGCGTCGATCGTGGCGCTCGTGGAGACCGAGCGCGAGCGCGGCACGCTGGCCGCCGGGCCGGTGCGCGAGGTGATGGACCGCATCGAGCGCTACGCGCGCCGCTCGCTCACGCTCGCCGACGATTTCGTGCAGCTCGCTCGCGCGGAGTCGCAGCAATACGCTCTGGAGCCCACCAGCCTGACCGAGCTCGCCATCGACGCGAGCGACGAGGTCTGGCCGCAGGCGAGCGCCAAGCACATTCAGATCGAGACGGCGTTTGACGGCGAGCAGATGGGCTGGATCAACGCCGACCGCTCGCTCATGACCCGGGCCCTGGTCAACATTCTGAACAACGCGGTGAAATACAGCCCACCCGAAACGAGGATTGTCTGTAGTATCGCTGTCGCGGACGACCGGGCCCCGCGCGTGATCTGTTCGATTCGCGACGAGGGCTACGGCATTCCGCTCGAAGATCAGGCGAAGCTGTTCCAGCCATTCCGGCGCTTTCATGCGGGCCAGCGGCCCGAGGTGAGCGGCGCCGGGCTCGGCATGGCGTTCGTGAAGACGGTGGTGACGCGTCACGGCGGCGAGATCCATGTGGACAGCGCGCCGGACCAGGGCACGACGGTGACGATGTCGTTGCCGGCGCTCGATACCGCGGCTTGACGGCGTTGTCGTGTTATTGGCCTGATCGCGCCGAATGCACACCATGGCACACCCCGGCGCCATAACCGGCTGCCAACGATTCCGATGGAGTTCTCCGTGAAAGTCCTGATGACGATCTGCACCTTGTCGATGCTGGGCGCGCTCGCCGGCTGCGCAGGCGCGAGCGCCGATGTGCGAGCAAGTGGCGACCTGAACGCAACCGACCTGGCCGCCGCCACGTATCGGCTCGCGCGCACGCCCGTGCAGGCGCAAGCCAACGAGCCGCAGCCGTACGAGGCGCTGCTGCGCGCCGGCCTCGCGCAACGCGGCTTCAAGGAAGGCACGCCCGAGGCGGCGCGCTATATCGTTTCGGCTGCATGGGCCTCGCGGCCGAGCGACGTCGGTGTGGAAACCGGCGGCTCGGGTAATGGGGGCAATTGCATTGGCGGCTGCGTGCCGTCCGAAGGGCCGTCGTTCCCGTGGTTCGGCAAGCGCTACACGCATACGCTCACGTTGCGTTTCCTCGCGCTGCCGGACGGCCGCGAAGCCTACAAGGTGAGTGCGGAGAAGCGCGACCGCAATGCCGATGCGCAACAGGCGCTGCCGTACCTGGTCGCCGGCGCGCTCGCGCGGCTGCCGTACGCGGGCGCGCCGCAATGGCGCGTGAAGCTGAAGGAGGTTGATCACGCCGCCGCTGGTCAGGCGGGCGCGCCGGCCATGCCCGACGTGATCTCCATTAAGCCGCTCGCGCAGTGAGGCATCGCCGGGCCGCGGCTCGCACACGAGAGTGTGCAATTTTCCCCAGGCCACGCGCGGGGGGAGCGCACTAAACTGGTCCTCACGTACCGCGGCACGGGCTGCCGTTGGGCAACGGGCTTTGACCAGGAGACAGACATGTTCGATCACGTGGGTCTGCGCGTGCGCGATCTCGCACGCAGCATGCGGTTTTATGAGGCGGCTTTGTCGCCGCTGGGGTGTGGCGTCAGCGTGCTGTACGGCGATCTTGCCGGCATCGGCAAACCTGGCATGCCTAAGTTATGGCTCCACGCCGTGCCGCCCAGCGACGCCGGCACGCCGCGCGGCGTGCATGTGGCGTTCGCCGCCGCGAGTCGCGCCGAGGTCGACCGCTTTTACGCCGCCGGCATCGCGGCTGGCGGAACGGACAACGGCGCGCCGGGTCTGCGGCCCGATTACAGTCCCGACTACTACGGCGCTTTCCTCATCGACCCCGATGGCAATAACGTCGAGGCCGTCACGTTCGGCGCTTGATCGGTGCCTGAGCCGCGGATGCGCGGCTACGCGCAACCCGTGCTCGCGCTTTCGGCTTTCGCCACGGCCTCGGTCTGCTCGTCCGGCCAGCGGTTTTCGTACATGCATTCGCCGAGCACCCGACGCTCGGCCCAATGCTCGATCTCCAGCATCGGCTTCGGGTAGAACTCGGCTACGTGGCCGACGCAGAGAATCGCCACCGGCTTGGCGCCGGTGGGCATCTGCAGCAGCGCGCGCACTTCGTCCACGTCGAAGATCGACACCCAGCCCATGCCGAGCCCTTCGGCGCGCGCTGCGAGCCACATGTTCTGGATCGCGCAGGCCACCGAGGCAAGGTCCATCTCCGGCAAGGTGCGGCGGCCGAAGATGTGCGCTTCGCGGCGATCCATCAGCGCGACGACGAGCAGCTCGCCGCATTCGCGCATGCCTTCCACCTTGAGCTTCATGAACTCGTCGCGGCGCTTGCCGAGCGCGTCGGCGGTGGCGAGGCGTTCGCGCTCGACGGTCTCGTGCAACTGCTCGCGCAAGGCTGCGCTGGTGATGCGCACGATGCGCCACGGCTGCATATAGCCCACGCTCGGTGCGTGATGCGCGGCGTCGAAGAGACGCGCGAGCACCGCGGGGTCGACGGGGCCGGGCGTGAAGTGCCGCATGTCGCGCCGCTCATGGATCGCGCGGTAGACCGCCGCGCGTTCGGCTTCGTCAAAGGGCTGTGCCATGGAAGAGTGCGGCCGTGGAGGCCGGTTTGGAGGATGCGCAGGTACCATAGCATACGCATTTCGGCCTTCGCGCAAGGGGCGCGCCGCACCAGGGGTAAAACCGGAGCGCCCGATTCAGCGCGTGCCTTTGCCAGGGCCTGTTATGAGCCGGAACAGGTCACTAGTAGATCACGTCGCCGTGACGGTCGAACACATAGACTTTCATCGCTATCTGCTCGGCGCTCGTGAGGCTGTCGAGTTCGAGGCCGAGCGAGCATTGCGCGCCGTCTTCCTGCTGCACGTTGCGAATGATCGCGCTGGTTTCGATGGGCGTGTCGAGATTGCCGGAGCGCAGGCTGAAGGCAATGCGCAGCCGCTCGCCCACCTGGCCGAGCGCCCATGGCGCGACGAGCGAGAGCCCCAGCGCGCTGATGCCGCGCGCGAGCGCGACGCCCTGATAGCCCTCGGCGCCGATGCCGAAGCGCACCGGAAAGCGCGCGTGCACGCGGATCGACTTGCGCTCGCGCAGCAGGCGGATATGGGCTGGTGCGGAGAGCACGAGATAGCCCAATGGCGCGTGATGGATCGCGTGCAGCGTGCAGACGAAGCGATAGACGGCCTGGCTCGCAATCGCCACGATTTCGACATTTTCGCCGGGTGTGACGGCAGTCGGGCGGCCATCGGCGTAGGGCAGCGTCGCGAAGATCGATTCGTTCGGCGCAATCCCGATCAGCTTGCACGGCTGCATCGGCGCGCCGCTGGCGCCCTGTTGCGGGCGCAGGCCCATCGACGCGCCAATGGAAAGATGCAGGTCGCGCACGGTCAGCGCGGCTTCGTGCTCTCGCGGTTTCGCGGGTGCAAATGCGTCCTCGGCCTCGAGCGCTGCGCGGTCGCCGCGCTGCGGTGCGAAGTGGCGGAACAGAAAATCGCGCTCCATCTCGCCCACGAGCGTGGCGCCGCGTTCGAGCAGCAGCGTGCCGTCGTGGTCCACGAGCGGCCATTCGAGCGGCTGCCCGGGCGGGAGGTCGGCCGGCGTGAGCGAGGCGGTGCCGGGGGCGGTTTCGAGTGTGTCGGTCATCGGCGCGCTTGACGAGTGTGCAGTGACGGGATCACTGTGTTTACGGCACGCGCGGCAAAGAATTGAATTTCGTCGGTCCAGTGCCGGCGAACTAAAAAAAAGCGGCGCAACGAATGCGCCGCCCATCATCGAAACAACCATCGCAACTGAAGCTCGCAATCGAAATCAGTGCGGATCTCGGTGCAGATCTCAGTGCGCGCCCGCGTGCTTGTGATCCGCATGCGTGCGCGGCTGCGTGAGCGCGCTCACGGCAGCGAGCACGATGATATTCACGCCGAGCGCGAGAAAGCCGATGTTGATGTCCTTGAACGTATCGGACGCGAACGGGATCAGTTGCGCGACGCTCACGTGCAGCAGCGTAGTGAGCACGACCACCAGCACGCCCGCGAAAATCCCGCAGAACGCGCCCTGCTTCGTCACGCGGTTGCGCGCCGCGAGGCTGCACACCAGCGCCGGGAACAACTGCGTGACGAAGTTGTAGCCCATCAGCAGCAGCGCCACGATGGTCTCCCCGCCCTTGAGCGTGAAGCCCACCGCGACCAGCGCGACCACCGGCACGAAGAAGCGGGCGATGCGCGCGACGCTTTCGTCGTTGGCGTTTTTACTCAGCGCGCCGCGATAGACATCGTTGGCGAGCAGCGTGGATGCCGTGGTGAGGATCATCGAACCCGGCACGAGCGCGGTGAGTACCCCCGCTGCGCCAATCACGCCCACGAACCACGGATCGAAGGTTTGCAGCGACAGGCGGAACAGCGAGAGGTCGATGTCGGTGCCCTTGAGGCCCGGCACCTTGAGCACGGCCGCGAAGCCGCAGAAGAACACGAACAGCAGGATCAGCTGATAAAGCGGCAGGATCGCGGCATTGCGGCGGAAAATGCGCTCGTTCTTCGCGGTGTAGACCGACATGAACGTATGCGGCCACATGAAGAAGCCGAGGCATGCGAGCAGCGTGGTGGACTGGAACCACGTCACGCCCTGGCCTTTCGCTGCGAAACTGAGGAAGCCGGGCTTGGCTGCGTCTATGGCGCGGAACATCTCGGCGTGCGAGCCATAGTAATGGACCGGCAGGTAGATGCCGAGGAACACGGCGATGGCGAGAATCATCGTGTCCTTGACGACCGAGTTCCACGCGCAGCCGCGCACGCCCGAGAAGATCACGTAGGCGGTGACCACCACCGCGCCGATCCAGATCGCCGCCGTGGAAGGAATCGCGCCGTACGAGGCCGTCGACACGATGATGCCGAGCCCCTTCAGTTGCAGCACGAGATACGGCACGAGCGCGGCCACACCCACGCATGCGACCAGCACGCCGAGCGCGGGGCTCTGGTACTTGGTCGCGAAGAAGTGCGGCTGCGAGACCAGCCCGTGTTCTTTCGCGTAGCGCCACACGGGCGGCAGCATCCAGTACGAGAGAATGTACGCAAGCGTCCCGTAAGTCAGGATGTAATAGACGGGTGCGCCCTTGCCATAGGCAAAGCCGCTGCCGCCGAGAAACGTGAAGGTGGTGTAGATCTCGCCCGCCATCAGCAGGAACACGAACGCGGTGCCGAAGCTGCGTCCGCCCACCGACCACTGCTCGAGACTCATGTCGTGGCCGCGGCGCGCGCGGATGCCCAGATAAAGCGCGATCACGGTGATCGCCGCGATGATGATCAGCGCGCTCATGATCGCACCCCGCCTTGTGCGTCCTGCACGTCGCGGTTGGCCGGATCGAGCTTGTAGACGAGCCCCATGATGGCCGCGGTCAGCACGACCCACATGACGATCCATGCCAGCACGAGCGGCATGCCGAGCACGAGGGGCTCGGTGCGGTTGACGAACGGCACGCCTAGCAGAATGCCGATGAAGGGTAGCGCAGCGAGCAACCTCAGTGACATGGCAACTCCTTTGGGTAAAAGGGAAACCTTGTTTCGGGTTCGGTTGGGGTTCGTTTGGGTTCGGTCGGTCCACTCTATGCCCGCGAATGCGCCCCGTAAAGCTGCCAATATTCCTGATGCGCGCGGCGAGTGCGGATGGCTCGGCTTGGTGCGCTGCGTCATGAAGCGGGTTGTTTTGCGTTGGCGGGCCGGCAGGCGGCCGGCACGGTGCGCGCCGCTCCGGTTACACTGCTCGCTGCCGGCGGCGGCGCCATTTGGGCCTGCTGCGTTCACCGGATCGCTTACATGATCGAGAGCCTGATTTCAGACATTCTGTTCGGTTTCACCGGACTGATCAGCATCATCAACCCCTTCGGCATTGCCTTTGTTTTTCTAGACCGCACGGCCTCGCTCAGCGACGAAGAACGGCGCCTGCTCGCCAAGCGCGTCGCCACCAATGCAGGCTTCGTGCTGCTGGCGGCGTTCTTCGTGGGCACGCCCATCCTGCATTTCTTCGGCATTTCGATGGAGGCGCTGCGTATCGGCGGCGGTCTCGCGGTGGCCGTGAGCGGCTGGCAGATGCTCAATGCGCCTGAACCCGAGCCGTCGGTGGCCGATCATCCGGTCAAGCCGCTCAGCGCCGCGTCGGCAACCGGCAAGGCTTTTTTCCCGCTCACGATTCCGCTGACCACGGGCCCCGGCTCGATTGCCACGGCCATCGCGCTCAACGCGAACCGCACGCACAAGCTGTCGGCATTTCTGCTCTCGGGCATTGCCTCGATAGTGATCTCGGTGCTCGTGGTGTTGGTGATCTATTACGTTTACAGCCGCGCCGCGCGCCTGGCATTTTATCTGGGCGCGGAAGGCACGCGCGTGGCCATGCGCATTTCGTCGTTCCTGCTATTGTGCATCGGCGTGCAGATTATTCTTACTGGCTTGAGCGGCTTTCTCGTGCCGCTGCTGGGCGGGCACGCGGCTATTTAAAACCGGGCGCACGGGGTCTTGCCGGCCGCCACGTCGGGTCGTTCATCGAGTCGTTGAAAGTGGAGGTCACCATGTGCCGCTGGCTTGCCTATACCGGTAACGCCGTGCCGCTCGAAACAGTGCTGTTTCATGCGCGCCATTCGCTGATCGACCAGAGCCTGCATTCGAAGCTTGGCGCGACCACCACCAATGGCGACGGCTTCGGGGTCGGCTGGTATCAGCATCCGCACGACATTCCGTATCGCTATCGCAGCGTGCAGCCCGCCTGGAACGACCGCAACTTGCGCGAAATCGCGCGAGCGGTGCACGCGCCGATGTTCATCGCGCATGTGCGTGCCGCCACCCATACACCCGTGCAGGAGACCAACTGCCACCCGTTCCGGCACCGGCGCTGGATGTTCGTGCACAACGGGCTGATCCAGAGCTTTCCGCTCGTGCGCCGCGAATTGCTGGTGGCGGTCGAGCCGGGGCGCTTCAGCGCGATCGAAGGCTCGACCGACTCCGAAGCGATGTTTTATCTGGCGATGACCTTCGGGCTCGAAGTCGATCCCGTGCCGGCGCTCGAGCGCATGGTGGGGTTTGTGGAGGCCACCGCGAAAAAGCACGGTATCGAGCCGGCGCTCAACATGACGGTTTGCGCGAGCGACGGCGAACAGCTCGTGGCCGTGCGCTATTCGAGCGAGCGCAACTCGCGCTCGCTCTTTCACACCACGTCGTTCAGGCACCTGCGCGAACTCTATCCCGACGACCCGCGCATCGCTGCCGCTGGCGAGGACGCGTACCTGCTCGTGTCCGAGCCGCTCGGCGATTTACCGGAAGTGTGGGCTGAAGTGCCCGAGTCCACCGCGATCGTGGTGCGCGGCGCGCAGGTCGAATATCGCGACTTCGTTCCGGTCATGCCTTGATCAAGAATATCGAGCGCGGCGCAAATCGGATCAGTCGCGTGCTGCAAATCGTCGGCTCCCGGATGGGCTTCGTCAACTATGGAAGAAGGAGCAACTGACGGCCCAATACACGTCTATCAAGGCGGTGGCGCGTGCGCTGACCATCGATGGCAAATTGTCGTCGGCGCAAATTCAGCGCATGGGTCTCGGCGATAAATATGGCGCGCAGAACGGCATTCAGCTGAAGGAAGACGGGGGCATCGCGACGCGGCAGTTCGACACCGCGAGCGTGGCAAAAGACCTGCAAGGCTATCGCTACCACGGCTTGACCGGCAGGGAAAACGTCCGGATCATCGCGGGCCAGGTCGTGCCGATCATCGAGGACTATCGCGGCTAGCGCAGCGATTTACCAGGCCCGCTGGCCAGACTGATCGTATTTCTCCGCCATGGCCGGAATGCCGGCGCGCACGTGGCGCTCGGCGCGCCGCACCTGGCGCGTGAGCAGCACGACGTGCGCGGGCGCAACGCGGCGCCGCCGCAATGCCCAGAACGCGCCGCGCAGCAGCGCGAAGCCGGCCGGGCCGAGCGAGTGCTGGCGCGCGAACACGATGAGCGCGCGCCCGGTGGCGGCCAGCGCGTCGCGCAGCGGCAGACGCATCCATGCCACCCACGCCGAATTGCGCGCGAGCGTGCAGTGCTGCGCGCGCGTGAACCAGCGGCATAGCGGTTCGCGATGCGCGAGCGCCGCCTCGCAGTACACGATCGCGTGACCCGCGCTCAGCACGTCGAGCGCGGCCAGTTCTTCAGCGCCGCCATGCGAGAGCCGCTCTTCGTAGCCGCCGAGCGCGCGCATCACGCTCGTGCGGAAGATGCACGCCCCTGCCATGAAGCCCGCGAGCGCCGGGCCGGGCAGACCCTCGCCGCCAGGCGAGGTGGCGTTGAGCATGAGGCACGCCGGATGGATTTCGCGCTCATCCTCGCCGACCACCCGCGCATTGAGCACCGCCACGTTCGGATGGTCGTCGAGCCGCTGCACCGCCTGCGCGAGCGCGCCGGGCGCGAACCAGGTGCTGTCGTCGCAGCACGCCACATAGTCGGTGTGCGCGAGCGCGAAGGCGCGGTTGAAGCCCGCCATGCCATGATCGCCCAGCGTCTGGACGATGCGCACCTGCGGAAACAGCGAGGCGAGCAGGCTCACGGTGGAATCGCTGGAGCCGTTGTCGGCCACGATCACATGCGGGTGCTCGGGCAAGGCGGTGAGTCGCGCCACGGTGTCGACGATCTGGCGCACGTGATTGCGCGTGAGCACGATCACGGTGACGCGCGGGCCGGGGTGGGCAACGGCTCCGGCGCCTGTATCGGCTGCGGAGACGGGCTTGGGACCGGGTTCGGAACCAGCGGGTGGGGGGGAAGCATTCATCGCGTTTCGGGCGGCGGCGAGCCGGCGGCCAGAGTGCAGATTGCTCTGCGGGCATGTGTTTGAGCATACGCCGATGCCGCCACGCGTGCACACGCACGGCTAACCCTGAATGCCCTTACGCTGCGCTGCGGCACGTCTGCATGGCCGCCTGACCAATCGATACGCTATCCGTAATCGAGATAATTCATATTCACGATATCGCGTTGCGTGATATCGCTTGCAGCCGCCAAACTTGCGCAAAATCAACACACAGGAGACTTTCATGCGCACCCAGGTTGGCATCATCGGCGCGGGGCCCGCGGGCCTGCTGCTTTCCCAACTGCTTCATCTGCGTGGCATCGACTCGGTCGTGCTCGAAAGGCGCGGCCGCGATCAGATCGAATCGACGATCCGCGCCGGCGTGCTCGAACAAGGCACCATGGATACGCTCGTCGAGGCCGGCGTGGGCGCGCGCATGCAAGCCGAAGGCGCGCTGCATCACGGCTTCGAACTGGCGTTCGAAGGCAAGCGCCGCCGCATCGATCTCACGGCGCTCACCGGCAAGTCGATCACGGTCTACGCCCAGCACGAAGTGCTCAAGGACCTCGTCGGGGCGCGCATGGCCGCTGGCGGCAAGCTGTTCTTCAACGTCTCGAACACGTCGATTCACGGCATCGAAACGGCGTCGCCCTCGATCCGCTTCGAGCACGAAGGCGCGCAGCACACGCTGCATTGCGATTACGTGATCGGCTGCGACGGCTCGCAGGGCGTCTCGCGCGCGGCCATTCCAGCGGCATTGCGCAACGATTACGAGCGTGTGTTTCCGTTCGGCTGGTTCGGCATTCTCGTGGAGGCGCCGCCTTCGTCCGGCGAGCTGATCTACGCGCGCCACGAACGCGGCTTCGCGCTGGTCAGCACGCGTTCGCCGAACGTGCAGCGCATGTATTTCCAGTGCGATCCCAACGACGCTGTCGAAAACTGGTCCGACGATCGCATCTGGGCCGAGCTGCACGCGCGCGTCGATTCGGACGAAGGCCATCACGTGGTCGAGGGCAAGATTTTTCAGAAGAATATCGTCGGCATGCGTAGCTTCGTGTCGACCACGATGCAGCACGGACGCCTCTTTCTCGCGGGCGACGCGGCGCACATCGTGCCGCCCACTGGCGCGAAGGGCCTCAACCTGGCCGTCGCCGACGTGCGCGTGCTGACTGCCGCGCTCGTGGCGTTCTACAAGGAAGGCTGCACCGATCCGCTCGATGCGTATAGCGAGACCGCGCTGCGCCGCATCTGGCGCGCCGAGCACTTCTCGTACTGGATGACGCGCATGATGCACCGTCTCGACGATGCGTCGCCGTTCGAGCAGCGCCTCCAGGTGGCGGAGCTCGAGCACGTCACCACGTCGCGCGCCGCGGCGACCGCGATGGCGGAAAACTACGTGGGCGCGGTGGCGGTCCAGGGCCCGTTATTCGTGGAAGCAGGCCCCGGCGGTTTCAGCGCGACGTGATCGGCGCTATCAGATCCAGCCGAGCCAGCGCCACCACGTGGCGGCAAACAGCAGCAACAGCAGATAGCCCACCACGGTCAGCACGATGCCAACGCGGGCGAACTGCTTCGCGGTGAAAGTCTCGGTGGCGAGGCACACCATGTTTTGCGGCGCGTTGATCGGCAGGATGAAGCCGAAGCTCACGGTGTAGCCGAGCAGCATGGTCACGCCGAGCCGGTTGAAGTCGCCCGACATCGATTGCAGCACTGCGATGAGGATCGGCAGCATGGCCGAGGTGAGCGCGGTCGCGCTCGCAAAGCCGAGGTGAATCACCACGAGGAAGGCGGCGAGCACCGCGAAGGCCATGAACGGCCCGGCGCTGTCGAGGCCCGTGTGATGCGCGACGACGTCGCCGAGCCACTGGCCCGCCCTGGTGGCCAGCAGCGCCGTGCCGAGGCTGATGCCCACGCCGAACACGATCACCGTGCCCCAGGGAATGCGGCTTTGCACCGTCTTCCAGTCCATCACGCCAAAGCGCGGCAGCAACAGCAGCACGAGGCCCACATAGGTGACCGAGGTGGTGTCGAAGGGGTGCAGCTTGCCTTCGGTGGCCCAGAAGCACAGCAGGCCGATGGAGACGCCCAGCAGGCGTTTTTGCGGGCCGGTCATGGGGCCGAGCTCGCGCAGCGACTGTTCCACGGCCTCTTTGCCGCCCGCGATGGCGTCGGTCTCGGGCGGCAGCATCTTCAGCACGAGCACGAACAGGATGGCCGACATGACGATCGCCCAAGGCGCGCCCGCGATCAGCCAGTCGAGCCAGGTCACGCGCGCGCCGAGCATCTTGTCCATGAAGCCCACGGTGAGCAGGTTTTGCGCGGCGGCCGTCTGGATGCCGACGTTCCAGATGCTGGTGGCGTGTGCGACCACGATCATGACGCCCGCTGCGATGTTCGAGCGCTTGTCCACGCCGAACGCCGAGATCACGCCGACCATGATCGGCACCACACAGGCGCTGCGCGCCGTGGCGCTCGGCACGACGAGCGAGAGCACGATGGTCACCGCAATCGCGCCGATCAGGATGCGCCGCGTGGTGGTGCCGATAAGCGAGAGCGTGACGAGCGCGATGCGCTTGTCGAGCCCGGTGACGGTCATGGCCGCCGAAATGAAGAGCGCGCCCGCGACGAGCGCGAGTGCGGAATTCGAGAAACCCGCGAGCGCCATGCTGATGGCTTTCGAGGTGCCGAAGAGCTGCGAGGGGTCGTCGAGGGTGGGCGCGGTGCCGACGAGAAACGCCATCAGCGAGGTGATGATAATGGCGCTCGCTTCGTAGGAGACGGCTTCGGTGAGCCACACGACCACGGCGAAGGCGAGAATGGCGAGCATGCGCTGACCCGCTGCGGGCAGGCTCGCGGGCAACGGCAGCAGCAACACGGCGACGAGCGCGACGGCGCCCGCGATCAAGCCGATGGGCAAGCCTGGTTTCTTGGGTGCGAATGTCGTGCCCGCTTCCGGTTTCGGTACGTTCATGACGTGGATTCCATCTCGACCAGTGACGGGCGGGATCGTCCCATATCGGGTTATGGCGTGCGCCGAAGGTGCGCTGGAACGTGTGTTGGGAGCGAGGGACGAGAAGCGAGGGGAGCGGCGGACGATGGGAGGACCAGCTGCGCGCCGGTCCCCGCATGCGAGAAAAAAGACTGGAGAGGAAGCGGTTTACTGGCTCGCGCCTGCCGCCTTGGATGCCGCGGCTTTCTTCTGCGCGTTCTGGAGATTCGTCGGATAGTTCGGGTCGTTGTTGGCGGGCTTGTAGCCTGCGTCTTCGAGTTGCTTCAGTTCGGCGTTGTTCTTCTCGCGCGCTGCTTTGCGTTCGGCCTTGTGTTGCGCGCGTGCCTGTTTGCGTTTTTCGGCTTTGGTGAGCGGCTGCGAAGCCGGCGCGGCGCTTTGCGCGGTGGCTGCGGGTGCGCTGGCGTCCTGGGCGAAAGCGGGCGCCGTGACGCCCAGCAGGAATGCGGCGGCGGCCGCGGCGAGAGTCAGCTTGCTGGTGATGGACTGCATGAACACCCCTCCTGGTTGATTTTTACCGCTGGATTCAGGGTTTGTAATGCATGGATCGCGCGACGCAGCGCGGCGGATGCCGCGCCTTCATGGGCGGGCCGGTTTGAACGGCGGCCCCGGATTGAATGTATACGATCCTTGCAAACGAGGGTAGTAAATGCGCCCCTGGCTCACGCATCGCGCAACAGATCAGCGCGCCGACGCGGGTGTGCTCACGCGCTGGCGTCCCGAAGTTTTGCCGCCACGCGCTCGACGATGCGCGCGCGCTGCTCGAGCGTTGCCGCGCTTTGCGCGCGCACGCGTTCCACCACGACGCGCGGCGCGCTTTCCGGGCGGCCCGCATCGAATGGCGGCGCTGGCGCATATTCGAGTTCAAGCTGGAGCGCCTGCGCGGCTTCCTCGCCGACCAGTTCCGCCGCGAGCGTGAGCGCGAAATCGATGCCTGCCGTGATGCCGCCGCCGGTGATGAGGTTGCCGTCGCGCACCACGCGCTCTTTCACCGCGATCGCGCCGAACGGTTCGAGCAGCGAGTGAAAAGCCCAGTGCGTGGTGGCGCGGCGCTTGTGCAAGAGACCTGCGGCGCCGAGCACGAGCGAGCCGGTGCAGACCGATGTGACGTAGCGCGCCGTGCGCGCCTGGTGGCGCAGGAATGCGAGCGTGGCATCGTCTTCGAGCAGCGCGGCTACGCCGCTGCCGCCCGGTACGCAGATTACGTCGAGCGGCGGGCAGTCGTCGAAGACGGTGTCGGGCGTGAGCAGCATGCCGGTCGCCGACATCACCGGCTCGCGCGTTTTCCAGATGAGCCGAACCTGCGTGTCCGGCATCGATGCAAGTACGTCGTAGGGTCCGCAGAGGTCGAGTGGCTGTACCTTGGGGAATAGCAGAAAGCCGATCTTGAGCGCCATGGAGAATGCCTCGAAATGAAGGAGGAGTGAGACGCGCGCCGTGCCGGCGACGGTGCGTTCATCGTTACTCTACGCGCGCATACCTGTGCAGGAGCGCCAAAAAGCACGTAAAAGCTGCCAGCGGTGACGCTCGAATGCACGCGCTTGTCCGCTGCCATACTTTGTTTTGACGTGGCGCGAAGGGGGCGTTGTTGCCCAAAACCGCCATACGTGTGGCGTTTTCGCCGCATCGCGCACGTGTCGCGATGGCGCGGGCCGCGCGTGAGCGGGTCGAGCCGGTGCACGTTCACCCCTGTAAACAAGTATCGAAATGCATTCGGCAGTCAGCGTCGCGCAACAAATTTGCATCTACGATGCAAAAGAGTCACGCAAAACGCTTGCACGCTTGTAGAATCCGCCGTTGAAGCATCTGCATTCCGCTGTGCTTCGTCGATTCACTGACCAACACTGGTAGGAGAAACATGCCGACTTCCGCAAAGAAAGTGGCCAAAAAGGCAGCTGCCCCGGCCAAGAAGGTTGCCGCAAAGAAAGCGCCCGCCACCAAGACGGCCGCAGCAAAGAAGGTCGCCGTGAAGGCGTCCGGCGCACCGTCGCCGATCAAGGACACCTTCACGAAGGCCTCGCTGGCTGCTCACGTTGCTGAGCGTGCCGGCGTCGAGCCGAAGGCCACGAAGGCCGTGCTCGCTGCGCTGGAAGACACGATCCTGGGTTCGGTCCACAAGAAGGGCGCCGGCGAGTTCACGCTGTCGGGTCTTCTGAAGATCGTCGTTCAGGCCGTTCCGGCGAAGAAGAAGCGCTTTGGCAAGGACCCGTTCACGGGTGAAGAGCGCTGGTTCCCGGCCAAGCCGGCAACCGTGCGCATCAAGGCGCGCGCGCTGAAGAAGCTGAAGGACGCAGCAGCGGCCTAAACGCTTCATGCCGTGGCCTCGCTTTGGCGTTGGCTGCGGCACGCGTGAGTACCCAGAGAATCCCCGTTGGCATTTTGTGCCCACGGGGATTTTTATTTGCGTGCGGAAACGGCATCGCAGCACGCTGTGCACAAGGCATGTCCAGATGTTATATATGAGCGTCGAGCATGATGCTGCATAAAAAACGGGATTTGCAGCAGGCCAGATTCCGGTGAGTTATGCTTGAACGACCTTTCGAAGAAGATAGCATGCCTTGATGTTATGCCAGTTTCCGAACTCAGTATTCGCCAGGTTGAAGCGTTTCGCGCCTTGATGCAGTGGCGCACAGTCACGCGCGCGGCGCGCGCGCTGGGCGTTTCGCAGCCCGCGGTAAGCCGTCTTGTCGCCGACTTTGAGGCGAGCGTAGGCTTCGCGTTGTTCGAGCGTGCACGCGGGCGGCTTTTGCCGACGGGCGAGGCGCATGCGCTGCATGCGGAAGTCGAACGTGCGTTTAGCGGACTCGAGCGCGTCGTGCAGGCCGCCGCGCAAATCCGCGAGCAGCGTCGCGGCGTGTTGTGCGTGGCCGGCGCGCCTGAACTCGGCCCCGACTTTCTGCCGCGCGTGAGCGCGGCGTTCGCGCAGGAGCATGCGGGCGTGGAGGTGACGCTGCTCACGCTCGAACCCGCGCTCGCGCTCGAACGTGTGGCGGCGGAGCGCTGCGACCTGGCGCTCGTCGGCGAGGAAGCGGCGCCGCGCGCGGTGCGGCTGGAGCGTCTTGGGCAATGGCCGATGCGCTGCATCGTGCCGCGCGGCCATCGCCTCGCACGCAAGCGCGCGGTTGGCGCCGCCGATTGCGAAGGCGAGCGCTTCGTTTCTTATGCGGCGGGAACGCATGCGCGCCTGCGCATCGACCGCCTGTTCTCGGAGCACGGCGTGATGCGTCTGACTGGCGTGGAGGCGGATCTCGCGCAGGCGCTCGTGACGCTGGTGGAGGCGGGAATGGGCATCGCGCTCGTCGATCCGCTCACGGCGGCGGGGGCGAGCGCGCGCGTGGTGGTGAAGCGCTTCGTGCCGGAACTGGAGGCGCCGCTCAATGTGGCGCGATGCGCGCACCGGGACGCGGCGCCGCTGGCGCAGGCGTTCTTGCGTCACGCGCGGGCGGCGCTTGCAAGGTTGCGCTGAGGGTGCTCCAAGGGAGCACTAACGTGCAATGAGGCTGCGCTGGCGGTGTGTTGATGGTGGTGTTGGTGGCGCGCCGCGAGAACCGCGCGTTGCGCGCGGCCGGATTTTCGGGCGCGTCGATCTTTCGTAGCAAAACGCGCCGCCAATGAAAAAGCCAGCCTTGGCTTGCGCCGAAGGCTGGCTTGTGTAGCGTGCAGCTTTTAGCTGCTGCATGGTCTCTTCGCCTGGCCGGGCCGAAGCCCGGCTCATGCCGATCAGAACTTGTGGCGGATGCCCAGGCTGACGATTTCTTGCGAGCTCGAAGCCGAATTGTAGCCGTACGAGCCGATCGAAGCGCCGGCCGTCTGGGTCGTCGTCGCGTTGACGCGCTGCGTGCCGTTGGCGTGCTGGTAAGCCGCCACTGCGTACAGGTCGGTGCGCTTCGACAGGTTGTAGTCTGCGCCGAGCGAAACCTGGTTGTACGAAGCCGACGTGTCGCCTGCACCGTGCGTGT
Source organism: Paraburkholderia sp. A3BS-1L (assembly GCF_051125215.1). Lineage (NCBI taxonomy): Bacteria > Pseudomonadati > Pseudomonadota > Betaproteobacteria > Burkholderiales > Burkholderiaceae > Paraburkholderia > Paraburkholderia sp. A3BS-1L. Next base: position 1,037,018 of record NZ_CP120443.1, read on the forward strand.
AGACGTAGCCCAGGCCGAGCAGCAGAGCCGGGTTCACCTGGTAGCCAAGGTAGCCGCCAGCAACGTTGAAGCGCTCGGTCGACTGGAACGCCGAGTAGCCGTCCGGCTTGATCTGGACGTTGGCGTAACGTGCGCCGAACGTGAACGGACCTGCGACGTATTGGGCAGCGACCGAAGCATTGCCAACCGACTTCGCCGAAGCGTAAGCCTGCTGGATCTGGGTGCCGTCCTGGAAGAAGTTGTCCGACGTTGCGTTCGCTGCCCAGCCGCCGTTTGCGAGGCGGGCGGCCGGCGACGACGAGTTGTCCTGACGGAAGTAGCCGCCGGCAATGTTGAAGCCACCGATGCCGTACGTAGCAGCTGCGCCCCAGCTCTGGCCCGAGCCGGTCGAACCTGCAACGCCGCCCAGTGCGTACATGCCTTCGAACTGGAAGCCAGCGAACACCGGCGACACGTACTTGATGGCGCTATTCGTGCGCGAGCTGTTGTCGTTGTTGTCGACGTCACCCGGCGTAGCGAACGTGCTGCCGAAGTAGTTGTCGGCGGTCAGCGGCTGAACCATGTCAACCAGCGGGTCGTACTGGCGACCCAGCGTGACCGTACCGAATTGCTCGCTCGTCAGACCAACGTATGCCTGGCGACCGAACAGCAGGTTGTTGCCGTTGTAGTTACCCATCTTGCCGTTGTTGACGTTGAAGCCGTTTTCCAATTGGAAAATCGCCTTCAGGCCGCCACCGAGGTCTTCCGCGCCCTTCAGGCCGAAGCGGTCGCCCGACAGGTTGCCAGCGTACAGACCGACCAGGTTCTTGTTCTGGCCTTCAGCATTCTTCGTGTTGCCAACCCACTGGATCGATTCGTCGATCACGCCGTACAGGGTCACGCTGCTCTGCGCATGTGCTGCGCCCGAGACGGCCAGGACGGCCAGCGAGAGGGTCGAGAGGGCGATTCGTTTCATCCGGTTTTCTCCACGCAGATATTTAGTTGTTGCTTGAATTGATTCATGCCATTGCGGAACGGAGAATAACGCAGGGGCCTAATTCTCCAGAACTGAAAAAAAATGACTGTCGCAAAAAGCTGACACATCCGGAGAACGCGTTGTAATACCGGCTCTAACGGATTCTTCCGGATGCGGAACGAAGCGAATGCCGGTGCGGCGCTATTACCGGTTCCGAAACGGGTCGCAAATCGTGCAACCGCGGGCGAGGCATATAAGGGTAAATACCGAGCAACTGGAAGCGGGGACGGGTTGCTCCGTATTTCGAATCTGGCTGTACCGGCGCGAGCCGCCGGTTGCCGGGCCGGGGGCCGACGAGAGGCGGCGTTAATCGCCCGGGTGGGGCGAGTCCTGCCCGACGGTCGAGCGGCGGCGGCCCGCTGCCGCCGTCACGGCAAGCGCGGCGCTCGCGACGAGCGCCACCGAACGCCAGGGGTGGCGCTGGACATAGCGGTTGGTGGCGGCCACCGTGCGGCCCGCGCGCACGAGGGTGCGGGCGGCGGCCTCGGTGGCGCTTTTTTCCATGTTGACTACTGAACGGCGGATCTGCAGGCTGCCGGCGCTGTGCCGGGCGAACGCGCCGCCTTCGGCGCGCACCTGGCCGATCACTTGCAGCGGTGCATCGGCGGCCCTCGCGCCATGGACGTCCCCCCCGGCGGCATCCCGGCCGGCATGCGAGCCGGCTACGGGAGCCGTGTTTCCGATCGGAACCGCATGGACCGGCCGGCTGGCCGCGACGGTTTCGCGCATGGGGGCGATCGTGGAAGCAGCGAGCACGGAGGCGAGCTTGGCGCGGCTGCCGGGCGGCGTTTGCGCAAGGAAACCCCACGCGCCGCGTGGATCGTGCAGGCGTGCGCGGGCCGCCGAGAATTCGGCGCCGAGCAGCAAAACGGCAGCCGAGAAGTACAGCCACATCAGCAGCACGGCCAGCGAGCCCGCCGCGCCGAACGCCGTGGCCATGCCCGCATGCGCCAGATAGAGCGCGAAAAGTTTCTTGCCTACCGAAAACAGCGCTGCCGCCACCATGCCGCCCACCAGGGCATCGCGCCAGCGCACCACGGCGTCGGGCAGGAAGCGCAGCAGCGCGGCGAATGCAAAGGCGAGCACGAGCAGCCCGACTGTCAGCTGCAGCAGGTTTCCGATGATCACAAAAGGGGTTTCGCCCCAGAGCCAGCGGCCGACGAAGGTGATGACCGTATCCAGCACGACGGAGACGAACAGCAGGATGGCGACGCCGAGCACGAGGCCGAACGAGATCAGCCGCAGGCGCACGAGTGCGAGCACTGAGGAGGTGCGCGGGCCGATTGGCGGCCAGACTATATTGAGTGCCGAGTTGAGCGACGCAAAGGTTGCGGACGCCCCGACCGCGAGCATCGCGAGCGAAATCATGGCGGCGATGCTGCCGGTGCCGCCCGCACGGTGCGCGTTCTCGACGATGGTGGTGACGCCCGCGGCGGCATCGTTGCCGAGCACGTTGTGGACCTGGCGGTACAGCTCGCCGCGTGCGGCGTCGGCGCCGAAGAACCAGCCTGCCACCGCGATCACCATGACGAGCGTGGGCGCGAGCGAGAACGCCGAATAGAAGGCGATGCTCGCGGCCAGCGATGGGCAGCGGTCGGCGATGAATTGCCGGCACGCGCTCGCGACCCAGGAGGCTTCCTTGCGCGCGGCGGAGCCGAGTCGCTCCGATGGGAGAGTTGCCATATTGAACGTCCTGGATTCCGGCAAGGGTGGATTCATGTTGCCGGCATTGTGCCCGGCGCGGGGGGGAATGGCCGCGCCGGGCCTCATACGAATACGTCGGGCCTTGCGGAAATATAGCAAGCCTGGTTCCTGGATAGCGCGCCCGGACACGGCACAGGATCTATCTTTCGAAACGTCTTATACTGAAAAAACCCACAATCCCAAAGCCGAGGACGCACACCATGCTGCAAATGTCCCGGCGCCAGTTCCTCAAGGTCACGGCAACGTCGCTGGCGGGTTCCAGCCTCGCATTGATGGGTTTCGCGCCCGACAATGCGCTTGCCGAAGTTCGACAATACAAACTGGCGCGCACCACTGAAACCCGCAACACCTGCCCGTATTGCTCGGTGGGCTGCGGGATCCTCATGTACGGTCTCGGCGATGGTGCGAAGAATGCCACCGCGAGCATCATCCATATCGAGGGCGATCCCGATCACCCGGTCAATCGCGGCACGCTGTGCCCGAAGGGCGCGAGCCTGATCGACTTCATTCACAGCCCGAACCGGCTCCAGTACCCCGAGTATCGGGCGGCGGGCTCGAACGAGTGGAAGCGCATTTCGTGGGACGAGGCGCTCGACCGCATCGCGAAGCTGCTCAAGGAAGACCGCGACGCGAACTTCGTCGAGAAAACCGCGGACGGCAAGACCGTCAACCGCTGGCTGACCACCGGCATGCTGGCCGCCTCGGCGGGCAGCAACGAAGTCGGCTATCTCACGCATAAAGTGGCCCGCTCGATGGGCCTGCTCGCATTTGACAACCAGGCGCGTGTCTGACACGGCCCGACGGTGGCAGGTCTTGCCCCGACGTTTGGCCGTGGTGCGATGACGAACCATTGGGTCGACATTCGCAATGCGGACGTGATTCTGGTGATGGGCGGCAATGCGGCCGAGGCGCATCCGTGCGGCTTCAAGTGGGTCACGGAGGCCAAGGCGCATCGCAAGGCGCGGCTCATCGTGGTGGACCCGCGCTTCACGCGCACGGCTTCGGTCGCCGATTATTACGCGCCGATTCGCACCGGCACGGACATCGCGTTCCTTGGCGGCGTGATCAACTGGCTGCTCGCGAACGACAAGATCCAGCACGAGTACGTGAAGAACTACACGGACTTCACCTTCCTCGTGCGTGAGGATTTCGCGTTCAACGACGGCATTTACTCGGGTTACGATGCGCAAAAGCACGCGTACCCCGACAAGTCGTCGTGGAACTACGAGATCGGCGAAGATGGCTTCGTGAATACCGACGCCACGCTGCAGAATCCGCGCTGCGTCTATCAGTTGCTCAAGCAGCATTACTCGCGCTACACGCCCGAGATGGTGGAGAAGGTCTGCGGCACGCCGAAGGAGAAATTCCTCAAGGTATGCGAAATGTTGGCGACCACGGCCGAGCCGGGGCGTGCGGGCACCATCATGTATGCGCTCGGCTGGACGCATCACTCGATCGGCTCGCAGATGATCCGCACGGGCGCGATGGTTCAGTTGCTGCTCGGCAACATCGGCATCGCGGGCGGCGGCATGAACGCGCTGCGTGGCCACTCGAACATCCAGGGGCTCACCGACCTCGGGCTGATGTCGAATCTGCTCACGGGCTACATGACCCTGCCCAACGAGGCCGAACAGAGCTACGACGACTACATCAAGAAGCGCGCGCTGCAACCGCTGCGGCCGAACCAGCTTAGCTACTGGCAGCGCTATAACGCCTTTTTCGTGAGCTTCATGAAGTCGTGGTGGGGCGACGCGGCCACGAAGGAAAACAACTGGGGCTACGATTGGCTGCCGAAGCTCGACAAGCCCTATGACCTGATGCAGACCATCGAGCTGATGAACCAGGGCAAGGTCAACGGCTATATCTGCCAGGGATTCAACGTGATCGCGTCCGCGCCGAACAAGGCGAAAACGCTGGCCGCGCTCGGCAAGCTGAAGTGGCTCGTGATCATGGACCCGCTCGCCACCGAGACTTCGGAGTTCTGGAAGAAAGTAGGCGATTACAACAATGTCGATAGCGGCTCGATCCAGACCGAGGTGTTCCGCCTGCCCACGACCTGTTTCGCTGAAGAAAACGGCTCGCTCGTGAGTTCGAGCCGGGTGCTGCAATGGCACTGGAAGGGTGCGGAGCCGCCGGCCGAGGCGAAGAGCGATCTCGAGATCATGTCGGGACTGTTTCTGCGCATTCGCGCGGCGTACCAGAAGGACGGCGGCAAGCTGCCCGACCCGATCGTGAAGCTCGACTGGCCATATGCGGATCCGGCGAGCCCCACGCCCGAGGAGCTCGCGAAGGAATACAACGGCCGCGCGCTCGCCGACCAGACCGACCCGAAGGATGCTACCAAGGTGCTCGTGAAGAAGGGCGAGCAGCTTTCGGGCTTCGCGCAGCTCAAGGACGACGGTACCACGGCAAGCGGCTGCTGGATCTTCTGCGGGGCGTGGACCCAGGCGGGGAACCAGATGGGCCGGCGCGACAACGCCGATCCCACCGGCATCGGCCAGACGCTCAACTGGGCCTGGGCGTGGCCGGCGAACCGCCGCGTGCTGTACAACCGGGCCTCGTGCGATACGTCCGGCAAGCCGTTCGATCCCACCCGCAAGCTGATCGGCTGGAACGGCAGCGCATGGACCGGCGCGGACGTGCCCGACTACAAAATCGATGAGTCGCCCGATCTCGGCATGGGGCCGTTCATCATGAACCCCGAAGGCGTCGCGCGTTTCTTCGCGCGCGACGGCCTGAACGAAGGGCCATTTCCCGAGCACTACGAACCCTTCGAGAACCCGCTCGGCTATAACCCGTTCCACCCGAACAACGCGCAGGCTACGAGCAACCCGGCAGCGCGCGTGTTCCCGGACGACCGCAAGACGTTCTCGACGGCGCAATCGTTCCCGCACGTTGCCACCACGTACCGGCTCACCGAGCATTTCCACTTCTGGACCAAGCATGCGCGGCTGAACGCCATCATTCAGCCGCAGCAGTTCGTCGAGATCGGCGAGGAACTGGCGAAGGAGGTGGGCGTAGTCGACGGCGCTCGCGTGAAGGTGTCGAGCAATCGCGGCTACCTGATTGCCGTGGCGGTGGTCACCAAGCGCATCAAGGCACTCACCATCGACGGCAGGAAGGTGCATCACGTAGGCGTGCCGCTGCACTGGGGCTTCACGGGGCTGACCAAACCCGGCTATCTGACGAATACGCTCACGCCGCCCGTCGGCGACGGCAATTCGCAGACGCCCGAGTTCAAGTCGTTCCTCGTGAAAGTGGAAAAGGCATAGGGGGACGACATGGCATTGCAATCGCTCGATATCAAGCGCCAGTCGGCCACCACCACGCCGCCGCCCGGCGTGCGCGAGCCGTCCACGGGCGCGGTCGCGAAACTCATCGACGTCACCAAGTGCATTGGCTGCAAGGCGTGTCAGACCGCGTGCATGGAATGGAACGATCTGCGCGACGAGGTGGGCATCAACGCGGGCGTCTACGACAACCCGCGCGATCTCACCGAGCACTCGTGGACCGTGATGCGCTATACGGAATACGAGAACCCGAACGGCAACCTCGAATGGCTGATCCGCAAGGACGGCTGCATGCATTGCGAGGATCCGGGCTGCCTCAAGGCATGCCCATCGCCGGGCGCGATCGTGCAGTATACGAACGGCATCGTGGATTTTCACGAGGAAAACTGCATCGGCTGCGGCTATTGCATCACGGGCTGCCCGTTCAATATTCCGCGCCTGTCGAAGCAGGATCATCGCGTCTATAAATGCACGCTGTGCTCCGATCGCGTGGCCGTGGGGCAGGAACCCGCCTGCGTGAAGACCTGCCCGACCGGTGCGATCGTGTTCGGCACCAAGGAAGACATGAAGCAGCACGCGGCGGAGCGCATCGTCGACCTCAAGGAGCGCGGCTTCGACAAGGCCGGGCTCTACGATCCGCCGGGCGTGGGCGGCACGCACGTAATGTACGTGCTGCATCACGCGGACCAGCCCTCGCTGTATCACGGCTTGCCCGACAACCCGCGCATCAGCCCGCTCGTGCGGCTGTGGAAGGGTGTGGCCAAGCCGCTCGCGCTCGCGGGCATCGCGCTCGCGGCGGTGGCGGGCTTCTTCCACTACACGCGGGTGGGGCCGAACGATGTGAATGCCGAGGACGAGCAGGCCGCGCGCGACGAGGCGCGGCGCATGCGTGGCGAACCCGAGGAGCGCGGCGATGAATAACGATGAACCGCAACTGATTCAGCGCTATACGGCCAACGAGCGCACCAACCACTGGATCACCGCGATCACTTTCGTGCTGCTCGCACTTTCGGGTCTCGCGATGTTTCATCCGGCGATGTTCTGGCTTTCCGCGTTGTTCGGCGGCGGGCAATGGACGCGCATTTTGCATCCGTTCATCGGCGTGGTGATGTTCATCTCGTTCATGCTGCTTGCGTTGCGCTTCTGGCATCACAACTATCTGGATGCGAATGACCGGCAATGGCTCAGGCAGATGGGCGATGTGCTGAACAACCGCGAAGACAAGCTGCCCGAAGTCGGCCGCTACAATGCGGGACAGAAGCTGCTATTCTTCGTGATGGTGGTTTGTCTCGTGCTGCTGCTCGTGAGCGGCATCGTGATCTGGCGGCGCTACTTCTCGCTGTACTTTCCCGTCACGCTGATCCGCTGGGCCGCGGTCGTTCATGCGGGCGCGGCGTTCGCGCTGATCGTGGGCATCGTCGTGCACATTTATGCGGCGCTGTGGGTTAAAGGTTCGATTCGCGCCATGACGCGCGGGTACGTGACCTGGGGCTGGGCGAGAAAGCATCATCCGCGCTGGTTCCGCGAGAACATCAAGTAGCAGGCGCGCGGTCCTGCACAAGCCGCCCGCCCGCGAGGGCGCGGCGGCTTTTTGTTATGGAGAGAAGGGAGACGATTCGTCGTGACGCAACCCACGCAGCGCATTCTCGATCCCGAGCAGATTCAGGCGCAGGATCCCTCCGCGATTCCGCGCATCCGCCTGCCCGAGCGCGCAACGCATTTCAGCGAGCGCGCCGCGCGGCTGCGCAAGCTGGCAGAGCGCAATCCCATCGGCGGCTATGTGCGTCTCATGGCGGTGCTCGTCGATGCGCAGCAGCAGGCGCTCGCGCGTCTCGAAGCGCAAATGCCGCCGCACGAAGCGCTCGCCCATGCGCAGCGCCATTCGATGCCGATCCTGCCCGCGCTCGGTACTGAACGCGACCCGCAATGGCGCGCGGTGCTGCGCCGCCTGGCGGATCGCGTGGAAGCGGCAGGCGTGGTTACACCCGCGCTCGCGAAGGTGCTGGACACGCTGCGTGCGATGAGCGACGCCGAACTCGACGCGCAAGCCGACGCCTTGCTCGGGCAGCGCCATGCGGAAGTGGCACCGGCCACGGCGCCGTTCGTCATGGCCGCGCTGCAAGTGGTTTGGACCGACCTCGCTAGCCGCCTGCGCGTGCAAGAGGTGCCTTACGTGGATGCGCCAGGCGTGTGCCCCGTATGCGGCGTGCAACCGGTTGCGAGCATCGTGCGCGTGGGCGGCGCATTCCAGGGCTATCGCTACGTGCAATGCAGCTTGTGCGGCACCGAGAATCACGTCGTGCGCGTGAAGTGCACGAACTGCGATTCGACGAAAGGCATTGCGTATCACGGCATCGAAGGGGGCAATCCGGCCTTGAAAGCGGAGTCGTGCGACGAATGCCATACCTATCGCAAGATCGGCTATCAGGAGAAGGACCTCGAGTTCGAGCCGCTCGCCGACGATCTCGCGAGTCTCACGCTCGATTTGCTGATGAGCGAAGCGGGCTACCGGCGGGCGAGTGCGAACCCGCTGCTCTATCCCGAAGCGCCGGCCGAGCAATGATGGGGGCGAGCGAGAAGGTCGATAAAAGCGCGCTGAATGCATTGCTTGCGCAAATGCCGGCGGTGGAGCGCGTGATTGCCGCGCCGCACGCGCAGGCGCTGATCACGCAGCATGGACGCACCCAGGTGCTCGCGGCCATCCGCGCGACGCTGGACGGCTGGCGGCGCGAGGCGCAGGCCGGCACGCTCGTGATCGAGGCGGACTCGCAGGCGCCGTTTTCCATCGAGCGCCTGCTTGCCGATGCGCAGCGCACGCTCGCGGCGCGAGCCCAAAACAACCTGCGCACGGTATTCAATCTGACCGGCACGGTGTTGCACACGAATCTGGGCCGCGCGCTGCTGCCCGACGTTGCCGTGCGCGCCGTCGTGCAAGCGCTCACGCAGCCCGCGAACCTCGAATTCGATCTGGCCACCGGCAAGCGCGGCGACCGCGACGACCTGATCGACGAACTCATCTGCGAATTGACTGGCGCCGAAGCGGCGACCGTCGTGAACAACAACGCGGCGGCGGTGCTGCTCGCGCTTTCCGCGCTGGCCGCACGCAAGGAAGTGATCGTCTCGCGCGGCGAACTCGTGGAGATTGGCGGCGCGTTTCGCATTCCCGACATCATGAGCCGCGCGGGCGCGCGGCTGCGCGAGGTGGGCACGACCAATCGCACGCACCTGAAGGATTACGAGGCCGCTATCGGCGCGCGCACTGCGCTGCTGATGAAGGTCCATTGCAGCAACTATGCGATCAGCGGCTTTACGAAGAGCGTCGAGCTGGACGAACTCGCGCCGCTCGCTCAGCGCCATGGTTTGCCCGTTGCCGTGGATCTCGGCAGCGGCACGCTCGCCGATCTCACGCAATGGGGCCTGCCGGCCGAGCCGACTGTGCGCGCCACCGTCGAAGCGGGCGCCGACCTCGTCACCTTCAGCGGCGACAAGCTGCTGGGCGGCCCGCAGGCCGGGTTGATCGTCGGGCGCAGGGAGTTGATCGCAAAGATCAAGAAGCATCCGCTCAAGCGCGCGCTGCGCGTGGGCAAGCTCACGCTCGCGGCGCTCGAGCCCGTGCTGAAGCTTTACCAGGCGCCCGAATTCCTGCGCGAGCGCCTGACGACGCTGCGGCTGCTCACGCGTCCCGCGAGCGAGATGCACGAAGCGGCCACGCGTGCGCTGCCGGCACTGCAGCGGGCGCTCGGCGATGGCTATGCGGTGAGCGTCGAGCCGATGCTGAGCCAGATCGGCAGCGGCGCGTTGCCGGTCGATGTGCTGCCGGGCTACGGTCTGGTCGCGCGCCACAGCGGCAAGGGCGGCGGCGGCCGTGCCTTGCTCAAACTGGAGCGCGCGCTGCGCGGCTTGCCGCGTCCCGTGATTGGCCGCATTGCCGACGACGCGCTGCGGCTCGATCTGCGCTGCCTCGAACACGCAGACGAAGCCGCTTTCGTCGCGCAACTCGCGGAGCTGCGCCTGTGATCGTCGGCACGGCAGGGCATATCGATCACGGCAAGACCACGCTCGTGCGCGCGCTCACCGGCGTGGACACCGACCGGCTCAAGGAAGAAAAAGCGCGCGGTATTTCGATCGAGCTCGGCTATGCCTATACGCCGCTCGCGAACGGCGAGGTGCTCGGTTTCATCGACGTGCCGGGGCACGAAAAACTCGTGCACACCATGGCGGCCGGCGCATGCGGCATCGACTTCGCGCTGCTGGTGATTGCCGCCGACGACGGCGTGATGCCGCAAACGCGCGAGCATCTCGCGATCCTGCAATTGCTTGGCGTCAGGCACGGTGCGATCGCGCTGACCAAAACGGATCGCGTGGACCCGGCGCGCCTTGCCGAGGTGCGCGCGGACATTGCCGCGTGGCTCGCGCCAACCGCGCTGGCGGGCGCGCCGTGCTTCGAAACGCAGGCGACCCGGGCGGGCGACCCGGGCGTCGCGCAACTCGACGCCTGGTTGCGCGAGCGCGCCACGCACTGGCGCGCTCGCCGCGACGACGGTCTGTTCCGTCTTGCCGTGGATCGCGTCTTTACCTTGACGGGGCAGGGCACGGTCGTGACCGGCACGGTGTTCGCGGGGCGCGTGCGCACGGGCGAGCATGTGCTGCTTGCGCCAGCGGGCGCACCGGTGCGGGTGCGCAGCATCCATGCGCAAAATCGCGCGGCGCAGGCGGGGCAAGCGGGAGAACGGTGTGCGCTCAACCTTCATGGCGTGGAGCGGGAGCAGATCGCGCGCGGGGACTGGATCGTCGATGCACGGCTCACGCAGCCCGCGACGCGCCTCGACGTCGACCTGCAATTGCTCGACGACGCGGACATCAGGCTTGAACATTGGTCGCCGCTGCATGTGCATCTGGGCACGATGCACCGCGTGGCGAATATTGCCTTGCTCGAAGGCGATGTGCTCGCGGCGGGGGAGCAAGCCCGCGTGCAACTGGTTTTCGATGCGCCGCTGCACGCGATGCCCGGCGACCGCTTCATCGTGCGCAACGCGCAGGCGAGCCGCACCGTGGGCGGCGGGCGCGTGCTCGACCCATTCGGGCCTGCGCGGCGCAGGCGCACGCCGGAGCGCCGTGCGTGGCTCGACGCGCTATGCGCATGGCTGGATGAAGGCCGCATTGACGCGCTGATCGAACAGGCGCCATACGGGCTCGCACGTGCGACGCTCACGCAATTGACCGGATTCGACGCGGACACGCTTGCACTGCCCGACGACGCGGTCGTGATCGCTTCGCAAGGGCGGACCGCAGAATCCGTCGTGCTCGCGCGCGCGCACTGGACACGCCTCGCTGCGCGCATTGTCGAGGTGCTGGGCGAATTCCATGCGCGCATACCCGATGAGCAGGGACCGGACGCTGCGCGGCTGCGGCGCATGGTGGCGCCGCTTGCAAGCGAGGAGATCTGGCGCGCGGCCGTGGACGCGCTCATCGATGCGGGACGTATCGCGCGCAGCGGGCCGTGGCTGCATCTGCCTTCGCATGCGGTTTCGCTCGATGCCGGTGAGGAAGCGCTCGCCGCGCGACTCATGCCGTTGCTCGCACAAGGAGAATACGACCCGCCATGGGTGCGCGACCTCGCACGCGAAGTACGGGAATCCGAGGAAAAAGTGCGCGCGCTGCTGCGCAAACTGGCGCGGCTTGGCAAGCTGTATCAGGTCATGCGCGATCTGTTCTACGATCGCGACGTGATTCACGAGCTTGCGCGTCTGGTGGCGCAATTGGCCGAAACGCCGCAATCGCAAGGCGTGAGCGCGGCGGCGTTTCGCGATGCTACGGGACTCGGCCGCAAGCGCGCGATCCAGATTCTGGAGTTCTTCGATCGCGTTGGATATACTCGGTTTCAACGCGATTTACATGTGTTGAGGCCCGATAGCCGCATGCGTGATTGGGTTTGATGCGCGGTTCGCGTTTGTTGCGTGTTCATCGTCGTTTTGCAACGGAAGGCAATCGTATCGGGTGGTGCGGCTGGGCTTCAAACCCAGTTGGGGACGTCAGCCGTTCCCGGGACAGTTCGACTCTGTCTGCCTTCCGCCAAGGATTAGAGGTTCACGGCTGGTGGCGATACTACTCGTACGGACAGGGAACGCCGAGGTAGTTAGCGCCGATCGAACTTGCTCCTTACTAGCCCCTCTAGTTTCGTGATTTGCGAGGCTGGAACCATCAAGGCGCGATAAACCAGGGAGCCAGAACGTTTACCGCTTACGCCGCTGCAGGCAGCTAATGGTCCCGATGCTCGCGCTACGATTGCGTCCCGACGGAAGGGGCCGATACGGCGCAGGGGTCGTCCGAACGGGAAATGGATGAAAGCAGGGCTATCGACAGGGCAGTCACGAGCGTCGGCCCAGCCGAGGCAAGGATGATCTGGTCCGCGGTCCACGAGCGCGAGAGCAAATACCCTCCCAGAACCGGACCGAGCACCGCCCCGACACGTCCGACTCCGGATGCAAGTCCGGCACCCGTCGAGCGCCCTTTGGTCGGGTAAAAGACCACTGCGATGCCGTAGAGCCCAGACTGGCCGCCGAAGACACTAAAGCCAGCGAACATGATGCACAGGACGGCGATTTCCGGTTGATGGGTGAAGAATGCAAGTCCCGCGATAGACAGTCCGCCAAGCACGAAGTTGGCGAACATGACCCAGCCATATCCGAAGCGGTCGATCAGATAGCCCAGCAGATAGTTGCCAATGAGGCCGCCACCCCAGAACGCCATGCCGGTAAGCAGCGAGGCACCGGCCGAAAATCCGATTGCGCTCATCAGAAGCGGGATCCACGCAGCCAGAAAGTACGCGCTGAGCATGTTGCAGAAGCTCGCGAGCCAGAGCAGAACAGTGGGGCGCGTGCGTCCATGTCCGAACACCACCTTCAGCGCGCTTTCCTTGCGTGCCGACTGCTCAGTCTGGTTGAACTCGTCGTCGAGCCGGTACTTCCGGATCAGGTCGACCGTCTTGTCGTCGTTCGGACGCCGCAACAGCCGGAACTGCAACGATTCCGGAAGAAGGATCAGCATCAGCAGTGCGAGGAAGCCGGTGAGAATCGCACCGGAGTAGAAGACGCCGGTCCAGCCAAATGGTTTGATCACAAACGTAGCGATCGCTCCGCCTACGACTCCGCCGATCACATAGCCGGAAGAGACCACCATCACGAGCGTCGTGCGCAGGCGCTTCGGACTGTATTCCCCTCCCAACGCGAGCGCATTGGGAACGACGACCCCCATCCCGAGCCCCGCGATGAAGCGGATTGCCACCAGTTGTCCGAGCGTGTGAACGATGGATGTCAAAGCCATAAGGACTGCTACCCACATCAGAGAAGCTATCAATGCTGGCCGGCGGCCGATGCGGTCGGCGATACCTGCGAGCAGGACCGAGCCCACGAGCATGCCGAACAGGCCGGCGCTCAGAACCGGGCCGAGCATGGCCTTGCCGATTCCCCAGTCTTTGATCAGGGCGGGCGCCGCGTACGACATGGCCTGAACATCGAAGCCGTCAACGACCATGCACAGTGCACACAGCATCACCACCATGTACTGCGCGCCATGGATCGATTTCGCGTCCGGGAACCGGCTACGCGCTTTTGACAGTTCCATTTTCATCTTCTCCGGGTGCGCCGTTCCGAGCGTTTGGCACTCTTGCGCTTGTTGTAAAAAGGTTGTGTGGATCGAGTTAGAGATCGAGAACCAGCAGCCCCGATCTGGACCGCGAGCAGCAAGGCGTGAACTGATCGTTCGCCGCGTGCTCCACATCGGTCAAATAGACGTCGCGATGGTCCGGCTCGCCACCGAGTACCCGTGTCAGGCAGGTGCCGCATACACTCTGCTCGCAGGACACGGGAATCTCGACGCCGCACTTCGCAAGCGCCTGAACAACCGATTCATCGGGCGATACCGGGATGACCTGGCCAGAACTCGCCAGCTTCACGCTGAAGCGCTGATCCGATGAGGTGTCGGCAGCGGTGCCCGCGAAATACTCGCGATGTATCGTGGCTTCACCCCATCCCTGCGCGCGCGCGGTCTGAATGACCATGTCCATGAAGCCCTTCGGGCCGCAGACATAAAGATGGGTGCCAGGCGTTGGGCTGGCGAGCGCCGTCGATGCATCGAACTGCTGCGCCTCGTCGTCGTCGCTCAGGTGGAAGGCGACCTGAGATGAAAACGGAGATTGCTCGATCGTCGAGCGGAATGCCATGCGATCCGCCGAGCGCACGCAGTAATGCATGTCGAACGGCGCACCGATATGCGAGAGCCGGTGAGCCATGCAAAGAATCGGCGTGATACCAATGCCGCCGGCAATGAGGAGGGTTCGTTCGGCATCGCGTGCCAGGGGGAAGTGATTCTTGGGCTCCGATATGGTCAGGGCGTCGCCTTCATTCACGTCCCGATGCATGGACTCCGAGCCACCTCTGGAAGCGGACTCACGCAACACAGCGATGACGTACCGGTGCGTCTCGTGAGAGGGATTGCACAATGAATATTGCCGCACAGTGTCTGCATTGACATGGACATCAATGTGAGCGCCGGCCGAGAAAGCCGGCAAAGAGGCTCCGTCCATTCTCGCCAGCTCGTAGCGGCAGATGTCGGTCGCTTCTTGCACTTTTCGCACTACAGTAACTTTCAAGACAATCTCCTGCTGTTTGTTGCGAGATTCCGGCTGTGCACGACTAGAAGCTGTGCGTCATGCCGACGCCGAGGTACACGGAGGAACGCGCTCCCTGGGCGAGCGGAGTGCCCGTGTCGAGGGCTGCGCCGTTCGCATTGAGACGTTCGTACACGCCCACGAGCTGCATCGTCGTGCGCTTGCTCAGGAAGTAGCTGGGGACGACATAGAATTTGTTGGCGACCTCATCGGGTGCGCCGTCCTGAGTTCGCTTGCCACGGTAGTAAGCGACGTAGAGGTCGAATGCCGGTGTGATGAGCCAGTCTCCGCCGCCGGAAAGGACCTGGGTCTGCATATTCCGGTAGGGTCTGGCGGGCGTGTTCAAGCCGCTGTCGATCCGGTTCTGGGTGAACGTCGCCCGCAGCGTCAAGCCTCCCCATTTGTAGGAAGCGCCTCCTGCATAGGCGAAGAAGAGCGTTCCGATGTTGTCCTTGTATTGCATATAGGACGCCCTGAGCGTTGCCGCTCCGCCGTCGTAGCCCACCATCGCGCCAG
The DNA here is from genome assembly GCF_051125215.1 of Paraburkholderia sp. A3BS-1L. Taxonomy (NCBI): domain Bacteria; kingdom Pseudomonadati; phylum Pseudomonadota; class Betaproteobacteria; order Burkholderiales; family Burkholderiaceae; genus Paraburkholderia; species Paraburkholderia sp. A3BS-1L. The sequence goes on from NZ_CP120443.1 coordinate 1,052,211, forward strand.
CAGCACTGTTATTCGAAAACTGGCCCGCGATCCCGCCGAAGGCGTACATCGCCATGCCGGTGAAACCGTACTTGCGGATCTGGTACTTCACGGCGTTATCGACACGGTCAAGACTGGCGCCGGCAACCCCGGGATTGGGGCCGAAATTGCTCTGGATCGTGGTGCCCGGTCCGCCCAGGTAGCCGAGCCGAACGTTCATGTTCGTTGCCGAGTTGTTGGCGTTGAGCGGGTCCGTCACGTAAAAAAGTTCGGCGAGCGTATTGACCTGCCGTCCGAACGTAAGCGTCCCCCAGTCATTCGAGGTCAGCCCGACATAAGCGTTGCGGTCGAAAAGCTTCTGGGTGCTCGCAGCCGCCCCGGTGTTGACGATGATGGTGGACGCGAAACTGAATACCGTGCTCAGACCGCCGCCGAGATCTTCCTGTCCCCGCAGACCCCACAACGAAGGAAGCCACATATTGGCTGCCATGCCTACCGACGAACCCCCGGTCTTGCCGGTCTGGTAAACGATCCCGTCGTCCAGTCTCCCAACGAGCGATATGCTCGAAGTTGAAACCTGCGCGTATGCCGCGGATGATCCGAAAGCTAGCGTTGCGATGACTGCATGAAGCTTCTTCATTGTCGATGTCTCCAGACTTCATTTAAGTTCGTTTTGCTAATTATTATTTTGGCATTTATTTTTTTTCGCGCCCGCTCCATGGAGATTGAGTAAGGTTCTACAAGCGCATGCGGGAGGAGGCCTGCATGCGCCGAGCCAGCCTGTGTCAGGTCGTTGTGGCGACCGGCCTGTTCCGCGCCGCGACTTCGGCATCAAGCAGCTTCGCCAAAGTGCGTCGGACGCGGATCGCGCCACTGTCGGTGCCGAGCAAGACAGGGTGCAAATCCATGATGTCGACCGATCCAATGGACCGCTGCTGGGCTTCCAGCATCGGTTTGTCCTGCTCGACGAATCCAATGCGCTGCCAGTCACGCACCTTCTGATCCGCTTCTGGATCTCCGACCGCGTAATCCCGGCTGTTGCAGAAGAAGTAGTGACACGTGAACTCGGACTCGGCCGTCACGATATGCGCGCTCTGAATCTCGAAGAGCATCTTTTCGCGGTCGTCGACTTCATAGCCGCGGACCGTGAGCTTCGCGTTCGACGGCGGATCCCAACGCACCTCGTAGACGAGGTCGATCAGCTTGTCCGGGTCCGAGACGGCATTGGCGTAGAACATCGGGACCTTGCCGTTCGGGAAGGTCAGGTAGGTGTAGATCGTGTTGCCGTCCTGCTTGACCTCGTTCTTGATGCGTGGAAACGCTTCGGACCCCTGATACTCGCCGTGCACGAACTGGATGTGCGTGAGGTCGGTCAGGTTGTCGATGGCCAGTTGGTAGTTGGCCTGGGTCACCATGTAGCCCTGCACCGCGGCGCGCGCGGGATCCGTGAGGAACGCGTAGTCGGGCAGGGCGCTCTCGTCGGCCGCCTCGGGGTCGCCGAGCCACACCCAGAATCCGCCGAATCGTTCGAGTACCGGATACGCCTTCACTTTTGCCGCTTTGGGAATCGGCGCGCCGTCGACGGGGTTTTTTGCACAGTTGCCGGCCTTGTCAAAACAGAGGCCGTGATAGCCGCACTGGATCAGGTCGCCAACCTGCGTGCCCATGTGCAATGGCACAAAACGGTGTGCGCAGCGGTCCGCGATCGCTGCCGGCGTGCCATTTTGCAGACGGTAAACGAGGATCGGCTCGTTAGCGATCGTGCGATGGAGAAAGCCCTTTTCGTTAAGCTCGCTGGTCCAGCCGATCATGTGCCATGCGTTCTGGAGAAATACCATGTCTCACCCATGTATAAGTGCTCGCCCGGCGGTTCGACATCGACATTGGCGTCGCCGCTGCCCAGGCGACCGAACCAGCTCTTGACGAAGGAAGGAAGTGTGGACGCATTCTGGCTGTATTCGACACTATAGTCAAATTTATAGACGTTAGTGTCAATACCACTATCGTTTTCCCTGAAATGCCAGACGAAATTGGTGCGCTGAGCATTTCGCGCCCGGGCGCCTTACAGCGCGCGGGTAGACTTACGCGTTGTAGCGCCTTGATGCGGCACGACCAATGGACATTTACATGAGCGACAACACGACCACGACACGGGAACGAATCACCCGGAATGCCGCGCAGCGGCAGGCAATCCTCGAGGAGGCGTGCCTGCTCTTCATTTCGAAAGGTTTTGGCGGGACCAACATTCAGGACGTCGCCGATGCGGCGGGCCTGACACGAACAGCGGTGTATCACTACTTCCGCAGCAAGGAAGCCATGCTGGAGGCCCTGACGGAAGACGTCACGCAGAAGGCAAGCGAGCTGTCGGCATCGATCTCGATGCGCGACGACGTTCCGGCCGAAGAGGCGCTACAGCAACTGATCATCCAGCACGCCGGACTCATCCTTTCGCTGCCCCTGCAGTTTCGCGTAGTCGAGCGCAGCGAAAGTAGCCTTCCGGAGGCGCACCGCAAGGCGGCAGAGGATGCGCGGCGCGGGGTGCTTGCCCATTTCGTCCATGTGATCCAGCGCGGTATTCGCGAAGGGGTATTTCGTCCGATCGATGCACATGTCGCCGCGTTTTCCATCATCGGCATGTGCAACTGGTGTGCGTGGTGGTTCGATGCGGGCGGCGAAGTGCCGGCACGCGAGGTGGCGGCCACCATTGCCGAACTGGGGCTTCGTGGCCTGCTCAAGGTCAAGGCGCCGCGGGCGCGACCGGTCACGATCGCGGAGACCATGAGCCAGATGCGGGACGCAATGGCCGTCCTGGAGCGGCAGATCGGCCATCTGCCATCCGGATCGAAATAGGACGCGTTGACAGTAGCGTCAACCGGGAAGGGTTAACGATATCGTCGAAAATTTGACGGTAGTGTCTAATTCTCGTATGATCGACTCACGATCAAACGAGGGTGCCGCTTCGCCGCGGCAAGACAGATGACCACGACCCGCAACCCGGCAGCCGGCGCGACCGCCGGCTTTCTGAATACCGACTGGAACCCGCGAGACGTGCCGCAAGGCACGCGGACGACCAACGTCGTGCTGCGCACGGCAGACGGCGCCGCGACGGGCGGCTCGCTCTACGAGCCGTCGACGCCGACCGACACGGTGGTGTGTGTCATGCACCCGCGCGAGTTCATGGCCTGCCACTATCTGATCCCGGACATCGTGGGCGCGGGCTATGCGGCCTGGTCGCAGTCGCCTCGCTCGGTCGGGAACGATCTGCGTCTGGAGCATGAATTCGCGTTGCACGATGTCGCCGCGGGACTGACGTACCTGAAGTCGCGCGGGTACCGCCGCATCGTGCTGCTGGGCAATTCCGGCGGTGCGGGGCTCTACGCGTACTACGTGCAGCAGTCGGGATGTCAGCCCGAGCAGCGCACGAGCCGCACCCCAGCCGGCAAGCCGACGCGCCTGGCTGATCTGCAGATGCCCCAGGTCGATGGTGTCGTGTTCGCCGGTCCGCACCCTGGTCAGGGCGCACTGCTGATGAACTGCATCGATCCGTCCGTCGTCAGCGAATACGACCCGCTGGCAGTCGATCCCGCGCTCGATCCACTCAATCCCGGGAACGGGTTTGCCGGCGCCGGCGCAACGACTTATGACGCGAGCTTCGTCGAGCGCTATCGCGCTGCACAGCGCGAGCGCGTTGCCCGCATCGACGAACACGCGCGGCGTCTTATCGCGCTGCGCATGTCGGCCCGGAAAAGGATGGCCGAGGCGGGCAGCGCCGCTTCGGTCGAAGACCGCCGGATCGCGTCGCATACGCCGATCATCAACGTATGGCGTACCGATGCAGATCTGCGTTGCTTCGATCTGTCCATCGACCCCTCCGACCGCAAGTTCGGCTCGCTGTGGGGTAGCGATCCCTACGTATCCAATTACGGCGCAGTCGGGTTTGCGCGCCAATGCACGCCGGAAAGCTGGCTGTCGACGTGGTCGGGCCTGTCGTCCAATGCGACGCTGGAAAAGACGGCTGCGTCGATTGTTCAGCCCGTGCTTGTCGTCGAGTACACCGGGGACCAGGCCTGCTTCCCGGGCGACGTGAAGAAGATCTACGCCTCCATTGCCTCTTCGAACAAGCGCCACCTGCGCGTACGAGGCGACCATCACGGACGCGCCCTGTCGCCCGAAGAAGAACCGGGGCGGCTCGAGGCCGGCCGGCAACTGGCTTCGTGGCTCAAGGACACTTTTCCCGCTCTCTGAGCCTGCCGAGAATACTGAATCTGGAGATCCCGCATGACTGCCCACGCAAACCCGCGTCAACTCAAACTGAACGGTGTCGACCATACTGCGCGGCCGACCTGGAAACTCCGGGAAACCGTTGAGTTTTATCGTGACAAATTAGGACTACAACTGATTCACGTGATCTCCGCGCGGGGTTGGGGACCGTCGAATCATCCGGACTTTCTGCATTTTTTTTTCGATAGTGGCAAGGGGAGCACCATCGCCTTTTTCTACTATCTGGGCTCCGATCAGCCGGCCGAACTCGAAGGCCGGTCCCAGCGCGCACCGGCTCCTGAAGACCACGTGTTCGACGCGACGCACACGGCGTGGCAGGTCGAAAGCGAAGAGGAGCTTCATGCGTGGAAGGCGAAGCTGGAAGCACAGGGACTCAACGTTTCCGTCGAAACGCGTCACGAAGTCATCGAATCGATCTACGTGCGGGATCCGAACGGCTATTTCATCGAGTTCACGCGAAAGCTCCGTCCACTCGGCGAACTCGATGCCGACGATGCTGCGCTGACGCTACAGGCTGCAATGGAGGCCGAGGACATGGCTGCGGCGGAAGGCCGCCGGGTTCTGAACATCGATGAATTCTGGGCGCGAAAAGCCGCGTTGCTCAACGAGCGTGAGCACGTCAACGGCGACGGTAACGGTGTGCGGATTTACGTTCCGCAGCTCGACGAGTTTGCCGCGATCGTCAAGGACGCTGAAAAGCGGGAAGGGTGCCGTGTGGTTCGTCGAGGGGCCTACGATTGCATTGAAACGGACCAGCCGATCGCGTTCCTGAGAAAGGAACTGGCCCTGAAGCCAGCTGTCTGGTACGGCCTCTTCACCGGCGGTGTGCAAGGCCACATCAGTGAGTTTGGTCGCGATCGCGTCGTGATCGCACCGTGCGGCAAGTAATCGGCGCTTGCTGAAAAAGTGAGGAGACAATGGCTGGCATATTGAGCCCTATCGAGGGCGTTACTTATCCCACCGCTGCAAGAGCGGCCCGATCTTTTGCGAGTGGAGCCTGGGTTGATTCGACCGTAGGCGATGCATTGCGCGCAACGGCGCAACGTTTTCCCGACCGTCCGGCGTTCATCAGCGACGAGCGAACGATCACTTTTCGCGAGCTCGACGAAAAAACCGAGCGCCTGGCCGCCGCGCTCCTGGATTTGGGCCTCGAAACCGGCGACCGGGCAATCCTGCAAATCGGCACGAACGTCGAATCGATCATCGTGCTCGTGGCCTGCTTCAAGGCGGGGATCGTCCCGGTGTGTTCGCTGCCGCAGCATCGTGAAGTGGAAATTGGACAGCTTGCCGGGCAGGCGGGCGCGAGAGGCTATTTCGTTCAGGCCGACTTCAGTGCCTTCGACCTCGCGGGTTTCGCGGCGAAGATGGTCGATCGCACGCCGAGCCTGGCGTATCTGATCGTCTCGCGCGGAGCTGTGCCGGGTACGAGCGATATCGAGACGCTGGTGGCGTCCACGCCGCTCGAAGCCGCCAGGCAGCGTCTCGCGCTCGTCAAGCTCGGTAGCGAGGACGTGCTGAGCTTCCAGCTATCGGGGGGGACTACAGGTGTCCCGAAGATCATTCCGCGTTTCCATGCCGAATATATCGGGCACTCGAGCGCATGTATGAACCGCTACCGCATGACGAGCGAAGGCCGGTTCATCTATCCGTTACCGATCGTTCACAACGCGGGCCAGCTCTATGCACTGCTGCCGCCGCTGGTGCTCGGATCGACGACCGTGCTGATGCCGAAGGCCGACGTCGTGCGGATGCTCGAACTGATCGAGGCGCATCGTGTCACGCATGCCTTGTCCATTGGACCGATCGCGCCACAACTGCTTGCGTACCAGGACGTCGGGAAGCACGACTTGTCGTCGCTGCAGCTGTTCGCAACGATGAGCCGCGCGGACGCGCTCGAAGCTCACCTGGGCGTGCCGTGCTCGAACCTGTATGGCATTACCGAGGGGCTGCTGCTGGGGTCTCCTGCCGACGAACCGGTTTTCGTCAGGCATCACACCCAGGGTGCCTCCGGGTGTCCGGATGACGAGATCAGGCTTCTGGACCCCGACAGCGAGACCGAGGTCGAATCCGGAAAGATGGGTGAACTCTGCTTTCGCGGACCATCCACGCTCGGCGGTTTTTTCGACAACCCGGAGGCGAATGCCACGGCTTTCACGTCGGACGGCTTCTATCGCACGGGCGATATGGTCACCCGCCATGTCATTGACGGGAAAACTTACGTGACGTTCGAAGGCCGTCTGCGCGACAACGTGAACAGGGGTGGCGAAAAGATCGGATGTGAGGAGGTCGAAGCTTTCGTCTGCCAGCATCCCTCCGTCGTCGACGCCAAGCTCGTTGCTATGCCCGACGAAACCTACGGGGAAAAGGGTTGCATTTTCATCGTCACGCGCCCGGGCGCCGAACCGCTCGATGTCGCGACGCTCGGTGCGTTCCTTGTTGGCAAGGGCCTTGCGAAGTTCAAGTGTCCTGAGCGTGTCGAGGCGATTGAGGAATTCCCCGTGACCCGGGTGGGCAAGCTCGACAAGCCGGCATTGAAGAAGCGAATTTCCGACATCCTGACGCTCGAGAAGCCGGAGGTCAAATCGTGAGCGCGTTGCCGATCGCTACGGAGCAACTGGTGAGCCGCGTGCCGGTCGTTATTCGCCGCCGTGTCAAGTGGGGCGAATGTGACCCGGCTGGCGTGGTCTACACCGCGACCTTCTCCGACTATGTCATCTCCGCGGCAGAACTGTTTTACGGTTCGCTGTTCGATACGACACCCCAGCGGGCGAAGCGCGAACAAGGTTTCGGTACGCCGACGCGCGCACTGACTTTCGATTTCAGCCGCTCGCTTTATCCGGATGACGAATTCGACATGACGGTTTCGGTAAAGGACATCCGTAGCAGGACGTATGTGCTCGATGTCACGGCCCGCACGCCTGAAGGCGACATCGTTTTCGAGGCGAATCTCACGCCCGTATGCGTGGCCCGGGACGAACGCAGATCGATCGAGATACCGGCATCGTTTCGTGCGGCGCTGGAGCAATACCGGCAAGCCTGCGCGGACTGAATCTTGTAGGAGAGACAAAGCATGAAAATCGTTGTCATCGGTGCCGGCCCGGCGGGCCTCTATTTTTCCCTTCTGGCCAGGAAGAGCAATCCGGAACACGACATTCAGGTGTTCGAGCAGAACCCGAAGGGCGCCACCTACGGTTGGGGCGTTGTGTTCTCGGATATTGGCCTGAGTTTTCTGCAGGAGGCCGACCCCGAGTTCTTCCGAGAGTTCACGGCGAATCATGAGCGCTGCGACTACATGGAGGTCGTGCATCGGGGAACCCATGTGCAGATCCATGGCAACCACTTCTCGCGCACGTCGCGCGTCGGCATGCTGAAGACGCTTCAGGATGCGTGCGAGCGGGAAGGCATTCGTATCGAATATGGCCGACGCATCGAGGACGTCGAAAGCCTCGCTGCCCAGGTAGATTTGGTCGTTGCGGCCGATGGGGGCAATAGTGCCGTGCGCACACAGTTTGCCGATCACTTCCGGCCCAGCTTTGAAAGGCGCCGCAACAAGTTCGCGTGGTATGGAACGCACCAGCGGTTCCACCCGGTTTCGCTGATCTTCCGTCCCAACGAGCACGGTACGTTCATAGCTCATGCCTATCAATACAGCCCGCAGTTGAGCACGTTTCTGGTCGAAGTCGATCCCGACACATGGAAGCGGGCGGGGCTCGATGCGGTGAGCGAAGAAGCAAGCCGCCGCTATTGCGCCGAGGTATTCCGGCAGGATCTCGGCTCCAACGGGCTGCTGACCAACCGTTCCCTCTGGTTCGAGGCGAACATCGTGAAGAACGAACAGTGGACGTATCGCAACATCGTTCTGCTTGGGGATGCATTGCGCACGGTGCACTTCTCGCTGGGCTCGGGCACGCGTATGGCCATGCAGGATGCCATCGCGCTGCATAAAGCCATCTGCAGCCATCCGCGCGACATCCAGGCGGCGTTCGCCACGTTCGAGGCGTCACGGCGTCCCGCGTCGAACAGTTTTCAGGGCGCGGCCAGCAAGAGTCTGGACTGGTACGAGAACGTCGACACGAAGCTGCATCTCGATCCGGTGTCCTTCGCATACGACTACATGCGGCGCACGGGGCAGGTGTCGCACGACGACCTGAAAGCGCGGGATCCGCTGTTTGCTGCTGCCTATGAGGCAGTGCAGGGTGAGCTTGCCCAGACAACGAGCGCCTGAAAGGGCGCGATCCTTCACGCGCGCAACGGTTCAAGAGAGATCAAGATGCAGAAATACTATCGGATTGGACAGATCGTCCCGAGTTCGAATACCACCATGGAAACCGAGATCCCCGCGATGCTTCACGCGCGGGAAACGGTCCGTCCCGAGCGGTTCACCTTCCATTCGAGCAGAATGCGCATGCACAAGGTGACCAGGGAAGAACTGGAGGCGATGAACCGGGAAGGCTTGCGCTGTGCGGCGGAACTGGCCGATGCACGCGTCGACGTGATGAGCACCGCGTGCCTCGTTGCGATCATGGCGATGGGGCCGGGGTACCACCGCGAAACGGAGGCACAACTGGCCGAGGTGGCTCGCAACAATCAGTGCCTCGCTCCGGTGATGACGTCCGCCGGCGCGCTGATCGATGGCCTCAAGACCCTGAAGGCCCGTCGCATTTCGCTTATGGCGCCCTACATGCGTCCGCTTACCGATCTCGTGGTGAAGTACATCGAGAGCGAGGGCATCGAGGTAATCGATTCGCTCTGCTTCGAGATTCCGGATAACCTGGAAGTGGGCAGGCGCGACCCGCTTCGGCTCGTGGAGGATGTACGGGCGCTGAACACCGAAGGCGCGGATGTCGTGGTGGCTTCGGCGTGCGTCCAGATGCCTTCGCTGCCGGCCATTGAGCGCATCCAGGACATGCTGGGTATCCGGACCGTGTCCACGGCGGTGTGCACCGTCAGGCGCATGCTGGACCATCTGGAGCTGGAGCCGATCGCGCCGGGAGCGGGCGCGCTGCTCTCCGGTGCCCAGGCCTGAACTGAATGGGTGTCGTGTCGTTGCGATGTTGCCAACGGCACGATCGCTGGCGGCGCTCATTGTGGTGCTCAAGCGCGGCAGCCAGACGCGAGAGCACCGTTGGTGTGTCGGGCTTGCCAATTCAGGCAACCTAATTGTGCTTCATGATCTTCACGATTTCCACGTGCCTGTAGACCAGGCCGAGGGGCGCCGCGCCGGTGTCATAGCCCGCACCCAGTCTATCGTTCACTTGTTTGCCGCGGCGAAGCCATAGCCGTCCGAGGTGACCGCGCCCTCTGCAGTTGCGCCGGGTTGGATAGACCCTCAATCACGGTGCTGGCGGAGAAGTTCGCATGACTGTACAACGATCGAACTGGCGCCCGGACGTGAGCATGCCGAGCGGATCCGGTTGCCGCCCGGCGTAACACTGCTAGTCGACCAGGCGGTCACCGTACCTGGCGATGCGCGTCATCTCGCATACTGCTTCAGAAACTGATCGGCAACCCGATTGAACTCGTCCGGCGTCTCGAAGTACGGCGAATGGCCCGCTTGCTCGAACGTATACGTTTGTGCACCCGGGATGAGCGTTTGCACGTGCAGATGGCTGGTCGGCGTCAGGAAGTCGTCGTGCGTGCCTCCGCCGATGAACGTCGGCACCTTGTAGCCCGCGAAGTCTTCCGGATGCAGTTTCATGCAATCGTCCTGCATCGTGCGCGCATCGAAGGGACCATTGAGCTGCTTGATCTGGCTGTACAGGAAGAACAGTTCCGGACGCTCCGTCAGCGTCCTGCGGTTCCAGCCGACGCCGTCGCCGCGACCCGCGCCGCCGAGGCGGCCGCTATTGAAGGTGTCGCCGGCCGTTTTCAGAACGTGCCAGTTTTCCTCCGACCACGCGGGCGTCGGCGAGCCGGTGATGAAGAGGCACGACGCGCGATCCGGATGACGCACCGCGAGCGGGAGTCCGGCCCATGCGCCGAGCGATTGGCACACGAATGCCGCCCGGTCGATGCCCTCGGCGTCCATGATCGCCAGCATGTCATCTGGGAAATAACGGGGATGAACGAGTTCCGGCGCGCAGTGAGACTGCTTGAAGCCGCGCATATCGACGGTAATGACTTTGTAGCGGCGCTGGAAAAACGGTACTTGCTGAAACCAGCACATCGTGTTGCCGCCGCCGTGCACGAAGAAAACGGGATTCCCTTCGCCATGAACTTCGTAATACAGATTGACATCGGGGGTTTTGATAATTGGCATGACTCTCTCCTTGGTATTGTGCGGCCCGAGCTGCGGGCCGCAATTCATCAGAACTTGTGGCGCATACCCGCGGTGACGACGATTTGATGATCGTTGCTCGACGGCGCGCCGATGCCCTCGATCCATGCGTGGGCACCGGATGCCTGCTGAATTGCCGTACTCAGATAGACGTCGGTGCGTTTCGACAGGAAATAGTTGGTCCCCAGCGTGAGCTGGTGATAGTGAGCATTCGAATAGCTTGACGACGAGGCGCTCTGGTTCGTATAGATGTAGCCTGCTGCCACAAGCCAGCTGGGGGTGACTAGCCAGCGGCCGTTGATCTCGTAATTGGCGAAATGCAGACTGCCACCGGTCAGGATATCGAACTGAACGTTGGTGTAGAGCAGGGCGACCGTGGCGGGGCCGAACGTATAGGCGCCGCCGCCGCCGAATACACGATTGTTCTTCACGTTCGCGATGATCGACGTAGCGGTAGAAAAGTAGTTATCCGAAGCAATTGCCCCGGCAGGCGTGCTGCCGGGCGAATCGAGCCGCGCATACGCCGCGTCGAGCCGTAACGGTCCGTTGCTATAGTTTGCCCCGACGCTCCATGTCCGATTGGTTGCGAACCCGCCTGGCTGATTCGATAGACCGTAAAGCCCACTGACTGTCAAACCGTGGACGACGGGGCTCGTGTACTTGACCGAATTCTGGCTCCGATACGTGTTATTGAGGCCATCCGTATCGTAGACAGCGTTCGCATATAGGCCCAATGCGCCGTTCGAGCCTGCTTGCAGGTAGGTCAGAAAATCCTGAACGCTGTTGTATTGCCGCCCGAATGTCAGTGATCCGTACGCTTCATTGGTAACGCCAACCCATGATGAGCGACCGAACATTCTGCCGCTCTGCAATGCAGCGCCATTCAACGGATTGAAGCCGTTCTCGAGCGTGAAGATCACGCGCGTACCCGCACCGATGTCCTCCGAGCCCTTGAGTCCCCAACGCGAGCCGGAATAGCTCCCCTGCGTGAGTTGCAACGCATGGCTGCCCTTTTGATTGCTCGTATAGGTCAGGCCTTCGTCGACGATGCCATACAGCGTGACGGAACTCTGCGCATATGCGCGGCCGCGTAAGCGAGCGGGAGAATGCAGACAAGTTTTCGAATGTTGTTCATGAGGTAGCGTTTCTGGTCATGGAAGTACGGCAGAGGATGAACCGGACCGGATCCACGGATCGGACCGGGTTATCCGGGGAAATCGGGAGACGATCAGTTCATGCGCCGTTCGCGAACGAAAAGTACGGTAACCAGAGCGATCAGGTCGCAGGCGACCACGTACCACGCCGCGGAGAACGGTTGCCCCGTCCTCGCGATCATCGCGGTGACAATGAACTGCGCTGTGCCGCCGAACAGCGTATTGGCGAGCGCGTAGGTGGTCGAGAATGCGGTCACTCTCACGTTCGCCGGGAACAACTCCATCATCAGCAGAAGCGTGGCGACGACGCCGAAGCCGAGCAGCGCGGTAACGACCATCACGGTCGTCACCACAACGATGGAGTTGGAGTTTCGTGTCACGATCCACAGCGCCGGCAGGCACGCGGCGGCGCTCAGGATGAACGTTGGCCGCACGAGTGCCTTGCGGCTCGCGCATCGGTCAGCGACAAGACCGCCGATGAACGCGAAGATCGTGAATGCGATCGACGCACCGAGCGCTGTCGCAAAACCGGTGGATGCGGGCAGATGAACGATCCGGGTCAGATAGCTGGGCATGTAGAACACCATCACGTACATGGTCACCGTCTGTCCCGTCGTCAGCCCGATCGCGGCCAGCATGTTGCTGCGGTGGCGGGCCCAAAGCTCGCCCAGCGGGTGCCGATGTTCACCGCGTGCGCCGTCATGAGGCGAGTCGGGCAGATGCCGGCGAATATAGAAACCGATTGGCGCGATCAGCGTGCCGATCGCGAACGGTACGCGCCAGCCCCACGCTGCGAGGGCGTCGGGGGCGAGCGCATGGCTGAGCAGATAGCCGCATAGCGCCCCGACTATGGAGGAGATGCCCTGACTGACCATTTGCCACCCGACCATGAAGCCCCGTCGTTGCTGACCGCCTGACTCCATCAGATAGGTCGTAGCGGTGCCGACCTCTCCACCCGCGGCGAAACCCTGCAGGATGCGTCCGCCGACGATCAGGACCGTTGCGGCCCAGCCGATTTGCGCATACGTCGGGCACAGCGAGATAAGGCAGGTGCCGATTGCCCATCAGCAGAATGCTCAACGTCATGGCGTCGCGTCTGCCGACCCGGTCGGTGTAGCTGCCGAGCAGCAACGCGTCCGATTGGCCGCGCAAAAAAGCCGACGCCGAACGTGCCGACAGCGAGCAGCAGCGAGGAAATCGGATCGTGAGTCGGGAAAAACGCACTCGCGGCGTATTCAATGGATCCCTCACAATCGCGATTACGCCGCCCGCAGCGACGGCGGATTTCGCCGAAACCATTTCGGCTTTCTCGGACGCGCATCCAGACGTGCAGTTGCGCGTGCTCGAACTGCGTCCGCATCTGATTGCGAACGACCTGCGTGACGGCACGCTTGACGGCACGCTTGACGTCGCGCTCTTTGCTCAATACACCAGCCTGAACGCTCGGCGCAATTCGACATTACGCCGCTCTATGTGCTCGGGATCACGCTTGCGGTCAGCTCACGCTATCGAGGCCCCAGCGAAGTCGGCATCCGCGAGTTGCGGGAGATGTCATGGCTGGTACTGGATCCCGTGATCGATACCCATAGCATTGTTTCGACGTTGTTCGAGCAGCACGGGCTGGCACCCCCGGCACGGATCATTCAATGTTCGTCGCTCGCGATGTACATCGAGCTGGCCGGGCGTCTCGATGTCGTCTCTGCATGGGCGGACGCCGGAATGAACGCGCTGTGCAGGCGCGAGGAAGAGGGGGCAATGAAGCGCCTCCGGGTCACCGAGTCGATGCCGACGGCAAGAATGTGCATCGCGTATCCTGCGATTGACATGATGACCGCGACGACGCGCGAATTTGTTGTGTGGTTTCAGTCGACGTTGCGCAAGTCCGGCTCGGGGGTGCGTTTTTCGGTTGGTAGTACGTGACGGTATCCTGCGTGAAGTGATTACCGAGCGCTGACCGACGACTACGACGTACCGGAAAGCTCACGTTTGGTCGCTCGCCTACGGGGGGAATGACTTGAGCCACTGCGCCCACTGGTCTTTATCTTTCGCACATCATTCAATATAAATAATGATCAAACGTTCTTCATTGTAATAAGGGTAATAAACGTAGGTGTCAGATCGGTTGGCACACATGGTGTTTTGCGTCCGCGTTACGCGGTAAGCTCATCGGCATCGATTACTTGCGTGTAGGTAATATTCGTCACATGCGCTGAAGACCGCCTCCAGCGCACGTGGTGCAGGCGGCAATCTGTGTCGCCGGTTTGCGCGCAAAATCATCTTCGACGATCAGGGGGGAACTCGTTGCCGCCTGGACGTCCGGCCCACGCGTGCCCTCGATCTTTCGCCGGTGCGATCTCGGCAAGAATCGCGTCCCAAAGAAATCCGGGCGCGCGGGACCGTTGGCGTTCAGTGACGTGACGGGCGTTCACCAAAGCGTGCTACCTCTGATTTCGGCTCGTTCTCCGGCTGATCAGGCTGGCGCCGCGCGGCAGCCTCCCTATCGAGGCGGCTGCTATCCATCGTCGTTCGCCGCTCTTTGGTCAGCGCTCGGCGTAGCTTGGACTTGAACATACAGTTTCTCCTTGTGACTAATCTGGACGAGCTCAAGGTACAGTGGAAGAGCACCGCCGCGCAACACCTTTGATGCATGAGGCGCGCCGTGCGAGGCCAGCGGTCGAAAAGGACGACGGGCCCAGCAACCTTCCGCCCTGCTCGCTGGGGCCTGGCGGGGCGACTGGCGCTTAGTGACGAGAGTGGAAGTGGTTGGGCTTAAGGACTTTCGGGATCGCTATGGCGGGTTCATGCCCTCGACGCCTGGGGACGATCAGGGAGAACGGAAGAATCCGGTCGCACTCGAGACGATAGGCGGCGAGCGTATGCTTCGACAGCCCGCCGATCGCGCCTGCAGGAACTGGGACGAAGTCGACGTCGTTGGCGTCCTCGGCGAGACCGCGCGATTGCGGTTCGCCTGCGGCGAAGGCGGCGATGGGAGGGCGAGATCCTCGTTTGTGAAGGGTCTCAGCAGTTCGTCTCATGGGCGTCGCGCCAGCGCGCCGGCGTCATGGCGGGGCGTGCGGCGGCTCGCGGGTGCCGGTCGCCAGGATTGATCGACGCGGTGGCGGTGCGCGAACGCGTGGGCTGTGCGCAGGAAACGCCCTGCTGAGCGGGCGCGGACGCCCCGTGAAAACGCGGGTGGGCCGGGACCAGTTCTGTGATATCGGTGTCGACGGCAAAGCGCCTTGAGTCGCGGTGCCGCCGCTGCAGAACCACTGCCGTGCATGTGCTACACGCGTCCGCACCGTCGTTGCTCCAGCGCGGCCTCATCAAGCGCACGCGCCAGGGTGCGTGACGGAGTCCACTGTCCCCCTTGTTTGAGTCATCGATACGGTGGCCTTCAGGCTTGAAATCGACAAGAATTGGTTGTCTTGCCGCGACATTAATTGATGAACCCCACGGATACACAATAGCCGCGTCAATTCCTCTGAGTACGAAGGTTCAGCCGTCTGAACTAAGATTGCGGAGCCGAAGGAATACCACCGACCTCCTGCGCTACCGCCATTGCGATTGGTGTCGTTACCGCTTTCGATGCCAAATGGCGCGACGTCTCTGCCGCTATCTAGCAGCCAGACAATAGCGACACCGCTAATTCAACACATTCTGTTGCCTTCGTCGCGCGATGTGGCATAGTGCGACACAGTAACTTAACAAGGGAAAAGTAAAAGAATGGCGACGCTCGATTCCATCCAGGCAAAGATAGCAAAGCTCCAGGCCCAAGCAACCGCGCTGGCAACCACGAAGTCCACTGCTGTGCTCGAAAAGATTCGCGGTCTGATGGAAAAGCATTCGGTGACGCTCGCCGACATCGAAGCATTCGTCGGAAAACGACGTGGTCGCAAGTCTGGCGTGAGCACCGCAACGAAGCAGAACTCGTCGGTAGCAAAGTATCAGGACCCGAGGAGTGGGGCCACCTGGACAGGCCACGGTCGAGCACCGAGTTGGATTGCCAAAGCCAAAGACCGAAGCAAGTTCCTGCTTGCGGGCGCACCGACGAAGTCTGCTGCGGCTGCGAATCCCCCGAAGGCTGGCAACTACGTCCGCGGTCCGCAGCCGGCCCTTTATCGGGACGCCAAAACTGGAGCGACGTGGAGTGGCCGGGGTCGTGCACCGGCATGGCTCGCTGACGTCAAAGACCGCTCCAAATTTCTGATTGAGAAGGCTGCCGAACCTGCGGCAAAGAAGAAGGCGAAAACGGACAAGCCGGTGGCCGCGAAAAAGGTCACATCGACGAAGAAGGCTGCCGTCAATAAGGCTGCTCCGGCATCGCGAAAATCTTCAACGAAGAGTGGCGCGGTCAAACCAGTCGTCGCCCGAAAGGCGCGTGTCAGGAAGGGAACTGTGCCGTCAGTCGCGCCGGTCGAAGCTGGAGTCTCGCCGGCAGCTACCGAAGTCACGGGTGCCCCGGCCGCAGTCTAAGCCACAATCTGATATCCGCGTGTGAGCGTATTGTGAGCAGCATGCCGGTGGCGGGGATTGATGTTGGCGGACAAAAGAAAGGCTGCCATCTGGTCATCCTGCAGGGCGCGGGCATCTTGCTCAAAGTGCAGAGCCGTGCGCCTCGCGACTTGCTCGATGCGTGTCTTGAGGACAATGTGCAGGCCGCATAGACGCCCCTTGCTTGTGGTCCGAAGCGGGCGAGGGGCGACTTGCTGAAGTCGATTGACGACGTCGATGCCGCGCTGCGTGCATTGACCGCTGGATACTTGCTTGCGGCACGAACAAACGTGTACGGGGATGCGAAGAGTGGAGACATTCGATTTCTCGCACTGCCGGGCACGAATGCCTGATACGGTAAGCATCGCCTGCTATTTGATGAGGCGCAGCACGTCGCGGAATTGCGGATGCTGACTGGAGCGTAACCACTCGAATGCAACCATTTCCACGGTCGACACATCGGCCCCCGCCCGGGCGAGCCGGTCTATCGCGGTATCACGGTCTGAAGTTTTACGCGAACCAATTGCGTCTTTGACGAGCGTGACCTGCAAGCCGTGGCTCAGCAAGCCAATCACCGTTTGCAGTACGCAGACGTGCGCCTCGCAGCCAGCAACAATGATCCTCGTTCGCCCTGCAGGCAACGCGTCGACGAGTCCTTCAGCGGTCGCATCGAAATGGTCCTTGACGACCGTGTTCGAGCAGAGGTCCTTGATAGTCTCCGCATTCTCACCGAGCCTCTGGGGACTCTGTTCGGTGCCGATGATGGGCACGTCGAGCAACTGCGCGATTCTTCCCAGCCGGGCAGCCTGAGCTACCACCATCGCTCCTTCATGTATTGCGGGTATCAGTCGCCTTTGCAGGTCCACCAGAACGACCACTGATGCCTCTAGCGTATGCAGCATTGCCTATCCTTTGAAGGACGATCCTCCAGAATAGCTTCGTTTTCGCGTGTCGTGCCGAAGTTGGCCGGCGAGCGTGGGCATTGTGCTGCGGGCGGGATAGAAAGCACGCAGAAAATTAGAGCTTGATAGTCAGGCGGCCGAACATCGGATTGAGGCCACGACCAAGGTCAGGTGTCTTATTTGCGTCCCGAAAAGACGAAAGTTATTCCTGGACTAGTGTTATGGCCTCCGCACGCGACCCGACATCTCCGCCGCTGTCCCGCTATCAAAAGAAGCGGGATTTTCAGGTCACGCCCGAACCGGCCCCGGCGGCTGCCAGCCCATCTGGCGGCGGACAGCTCGGCTTCGTCGTGCAAAAGCATTGGGCTGGCAGGCTGCATTACGACTTTCGTCTCGAGCTGGATGGGGTGCTGCTGTCCTGGGCGGTTCCGAAAGGTCCCTGCTATGACCCGAAGGAAAAGCGGATGGCGATACACGTGGAGGACCATCCAGTCGAGTATGCGCACTTTGAGGGGACGATTCCTGCGAGGCAATATGGCGCCGGCAAGGTAATGGTGTGGGACCGCGGGACATGGGAGCCCGTTGGCGACCCGCAGGAAGGGATGAAGTCGGGCAAGCTCGTCTTTCGCCTTCATGGCGAGAAGCTCGCGGGACTGTGGGAACTGGTGCGAATATCGAAGCCCGACGACAAGCAAGACCCGTGGATGCTCTTCAAGAAGCGCGACGAGTGGGCGCAGCCATTGGCGGAATACGATGTCATCAAGGCGCTTCCCGACAGCGTCACCGCAAAGCCGCTCGGGCTCATCGAAGAACGGGAGCCGAGGGTGGCGCGACCCGCGCGCCGTGAGGAGTCACCGATGATTGACCTGTCGGCGGCCGTCTTGGCGCCGCTTCCCGCGAAGCTCGAACCGCAGCGCGCGACCTTCGCCCCCTCGTTGCCGACGCGGGGAGACTGGATAACCGAGGCCAAACTGGATGGATACCGCTTGCTCGCGCGTGTCGATAAGGGCCGCGCGAGGCTTTTCACGAGCGGCGGGCACGACTGGACGAAGACGCTCGCCAGTCTTGCTGCAGAGGTCGAAAAACTCCCGGTTTCGAACGCTTGGCTGGATGGCGAAATCGTCGTGCTCAAGGACGGCATCCCCAATTTCGGTGCTCTTCAGGATGCGATGGACGATGCCAGGAACCAGGGCATTGTCTTTTTCCTTTTTGACCTTCCGTACGTCGACGGAAAGGACCTCAGGAACGTCCCGCTGTGGGCGAGGCGCGCGCTGCTTGCGCAGTTGCTCGAGAGTGGCGGCGAACGGATTCGCTTCAGCCAGGACTTTGAGGCGCCGCCGGCCCAGGTGTTTGAAGCTGCCGCCGGGTTGGGCCTCGAAGGCCTCATGCTCAAACGCCGCGACGCGCGGTATGAATCGGGCAGAACGCAGACCTGGTTGAAGGCGAAGTGCCGGTTGCGGCAAGAGCTTGTCATCTGCGGCTTCACTGCGCGAGGCGGCAAGCCCGGTGAAATCGGCAGCCTGATGCTCGGGTATTACGTCGGCGACCAGCTTCACGACGCGGGCAGCGTCGGCACCGGCTGGGACGCCAGGACCGCGCGGAATCTGTGGGCGCGCCTCACGCCGCTCGAGATGGATGCGGCACCTTTTGACGTGACTGCAGCCAAGCAGCGCCGATGGTCACGGCGTGCCGCGGGCAGTGAGCGCTGGGTTCGTCCCGAGCTGGTCGCGGAAGTGGAATTCGCAGACTGGACCACCGATGGCCTGGTGCGACAGGCGTCGTTTAAGGGACTGCGCGTCGACAAGCCCGCGCGCGGTGTCGTCCGGGAAGGAGGAAAGACCCAGGCACCGAGTGCTCTGCCGCAGCTGAAAATTACCCATCCGGAACGCGTCGTCGACCCCTCGACTGGCGTCACGAAGGCCGACCTCGTTCGCTACTACGCGAGCGTCGCGGAGTGGATGCTGCCCCATCTGAAGGCACGACCCCTTGCGATGGTTCGAGCGCCTGACGGCATCGCCGGCGAACTGTTCTTTCAGAAGCATGCGGAGAGCACGAACATGCCAGGGCTGATGGTTCACGACCGGGACTTGTGGCCAAAACATCCGCCGCTGCTGACGGTTGATACGGCGGATGCCTTGCTGTCGGCAGCGCAGATGAATACGGTCGAGTTCCACACGTGGAATTCGACGGTTCGCCGACTCGAGAAGCCCGACAGGGTCATCTTCGACCTGGACCCGGGCGAAGGTGTGAAATGGGGACACGTTCAGGAGGCGGCGCTTCTTGTTCACACGCTGTTGTCGGAGCTCGGCCTCGAGGCCTGGCTGAAGACGAGCGGCGGGAAGGGATTGCATGTCGTTGTGCCGCTTGCGCCGCGGCTTGGCTACGAGGCGGTTAAGGCATTCTCGCAGGCATTCGTTCGGCACCTCGCAAAAACGATTCCACAGCGTTTTTCTGCAACCGCTGGCGCTTCGAACCGAATTGGCAAGGTCTATGTCGACTACTTGCGAAACGGCATGGGGCAAACGACCGTGTCCGCATTCTCTGCACGGACGCGGCCGGGGATGGGTGTCTCCATGCCGGTTTCCTGGGAGCAACTGACCGACCTGAAGAGTGGGGCGCAGTGGACGGTGCAGACGGCACGCGAGTACCTGAGCTTCCAGTCTCGGGACCCGTGGGCAGCGTACTGGTCGGCGAGCCAGTCGTTGGCGTCGGCCATAAAGCGCCTAAAATGAAATTTTTCATCGCTGGCGGCGGCACGCGCCTTGCGTGAGCGACGTGCTGAACGCGCCTATCCGCGAGGAGAAGTCCATGCCAGCCCGCTCAATCGCTTCCTTGTCGCTCTCTTTCGGGCTTGTTTCGATACCGGTGAAGCTCTACACCGCGACTGAGAGTTCGTCCGACGTCAGGTTTCACATGCTCGCGCCCGACGGCTCGCGTGTGAAGCAGCAGTACGTTTCCGAGAAAACGGGGGAGGTCGTCGAGCGCTCGGCCATGAACAAGGGCTACGAATTCGACAAGGACAGATTCGTGGTTTTCACCAGCGATGAGTTGAAGGCGCTGGAGGATGGCGCCAGTCACGTCGTCGAGATACTCGCTTTCATTCCAGAGAAGGCGGTCAACCCCGTTTTCTACGACAAGGCGTATTACATCGCGCCCGACAAAAGAGGCGGCAAACCGTATAGTTTGCTGCAGCAGGCGCTCGCTCAAAGCGGCCGCTGTGCGTTGGCTAAATGGGCGTTCAAAGGCAAGACGCGGATCGTGCAGGTGCGCCCCGAAGAAGACGGGCTCGTCTTCCAGCAGTTGCTTTATGCGGATGAGGTTCGCTCACTGAGTGACCTGCACGTCGAACGCATCCAGGTGTCCGATGCCGAGCTGAAGCTCGCATTGCAGATTATCGAGCAGGGCGCTGAAGACAACTACGACCCGGCAGCCTACGAGGACGAAGAGAAGAAGCGCATCCTTGCCGCCATTGACGAAAAAATCGAGGGCAAGCAGGTCGTCACTCAGGAGGCCGTGGAATCCACGCGTGGCGGTGGGCAGGTCATTGACCTGATGGACGCCTTGCGCGCCAGTCTCAAGGGTGATGCAAAAACGAAAGCCGCTCCGGCATCGAGGCGCAAGAGCCCTGAACCCGTTGCTGAGATTCCTGTAGCGCCCAAAACGCGCAAGCCGGCGGCGCGCGCGAGCAAAGCTCCTGACGAAGCACCCGCAAAGGTCCGGGCACGCAAGTGACACCACAAGTCACAGCGCGCGAGATTTCGATGCGCGAGCTGCAAGCGATGCTCGGGGTCTCCCGCAGCGTGGTTTCCGGTCTGGTTGCGGCCGGATTCGTGAACCCATCGCGCGGGCCGAGGAACGCATATCGATTCACGTTCCAGGACGTCGTCCTGTTGCGCACCGCCTTGCAGTTGCGCGCCGCGCGCATACCGCCGCGCAAAATCATCATGGCCCTTTCACGGCTGAGAGAAGCATTGCCAGATGAGTTGCCATTGACGGGAATTCGAGTATCTGCGGTCGGCAACGATGTGGTCGTGAGGACGGGCCCCTCACAGTGGGATGCGATTACAGGGCAGCAATTGCTCGACTTCGAAGTAGCTGAAATCAAGGGCGATGTCGTGTTCCTTGATACTGCACCTGTGCAAAAGAACCTGGTGCACCAGGCAGAGGAATGGTACGACCTCGGCGAGCAGCTAAGAACAACCGACGTGCATGGTGCGGAACGCGCGTATAGAAAGGCGATAGAGCTTTCGCCGCAACCCTATTATGCCGCCTACGTTGACCTGGGCGCGCTTCTGTGTGAATTTGAGGGACGTTGCCAGGATGCGCTTCATGTATTCGAGGCAGCGCTATCCCACTTCCCCGAAGACGCTGTCCTGCATTTCAACCGCGCCGTTGCATTTGAAGAAGTGGGCAGACTCGAGGATGCCGAGCGAAGTTACGAGAAGTGTCTTGAATTCGATCCGTCTTATGCGGACGCACACCACAACCTGGCTATGTTGCTCGAGACGCGTGGCGACAGGCAGGGCCTGATACGGCATCTGAGTGCGTATCGCAGACTGACTGAATCACAGAGTTAGCGGCACGAGAATGAAGCGTGCAGTCGAAGGGCGCCGTGAACCGCTCGAAAATGCCAGCGTCGAGCGATGCCGCCCGGCGAGAGAAAATGGTCGGTCAGGCGGCTCTGAGGGGTTCTGCTTTTATTGTCGCTAGTCTGGTGCCAGCAAATGGGTCATCACGCCAATCCACATGGGGGCGTTTGCCTGAGTCCGGTTCCGGCGACCTGTTGATAGCAAAATGCTCGAGCGACTGCCCGGCGCTGGTCGCTTGCACAACCCATTGAGGTGCTGAGCCTTTGCCGTCCCATGTGTGGCCAAATGCATCGCGGTATCGCGCAGCTCGCTGCCGCTCCTGGTCTGCCGCAATGGAAGCGGCAACGTCGTCCGCTTTGATCCCAAATTCTGCCATCCGTCGCCGCAGGTAGGCGACAATGCTTTCACGTTTTCTTTCGTCCATCCAGATATGCTCCGCTCGGCATGCATACCGTAAGAAGATAAATGCAAGCCGGATGCAGTCAGAATAACACATCGTCTTCCTGCGCCTTAGCCATGGGTAACCCTCATTACAGATGGGCGTCGACCCACGCGCGGGCCCAGGCAAGGCCAACCTCCTGGGCTTCCTGCTCTGTATCGAACAAGCCGAGTACGCCTGACGCTTCAATCAGCTTGTTGTCCCGGGTGATGGTGCCGCTTGCGGCATACCGTTCCGGCTCCAGGAGTTCTTCCTGTTGCGCGATGGCGTGCCCCCACAACAGGCAACCCTTGTACTTCTCTTGTTCCATTGCAGAACGACCGCCTCACATGTTGCTCAGATGAGTTCATTCTATGCGAAGAGTTAATTTACACCGGGTCCCACGGTGACGCGCCGGATGATTCATGCAGGGTGGGCGAGGGCGGAAAAAGGGCGCGGCCAGTTATCACGTGGCCAGCTTCTGCTCACGGATTGCCTGACGTTGGGCTGCACGTTCCTCCGCGTTTTTCCTGGCGACGTGATGCCCGACAATGCAGCCACCGACGGCTCCAACGACCGCATGGTGGCCCGCGTAGTGACCGGCTACACCGCCGACGACTGCGCCCTTCAGGCAGCCGGCGGCTTTGGCGGTACCGGCAAGCGCCAGTCCCAAGGCGGCAGCCGCAACGAACGTACTAACCTGGTGATTCAGTTTCATGATTGACACCTGCGTGGCATGACATGTTGAGTCGATTTAATAGCCCCAGCGGACACGTTCGTGCCACTCGCGCCCGCGCCATTCGTGCTCGCGGCGTTCGTGTTCCCGCCATTCATGTTCCCGCCACTCGCGTGCGCGCCAGCCATCATCGTCGCGATACGCTATCGCAACCGGAGCGGGTGCATAAGCAACAGGCGGAGGCGCAACATATACCGGTTGAGCTGGAGCGTAGGCTATGCCGGGAACGCCAAGCCCCAATGCGACATCCACGTGCGCGCTTGCCGCCGTCGACGCCGCCAATGCGGCCGCGCCCAATACCATCCCGAGAATCGCCTTGTTCATTTCCGCTACTCCTGCTCAGTTGCGTGCCCTGTTGGTGAGCACGGTTCGGAGTGTAGGTGGCGGACCTGGACACAGGTGAAACGGCGATGCGAGATTCGTAACAGCGAGTTATCGGTTTTGCCCTTCAAAGCGACAAGAATCGATTGTCCTCGTTGCGTACAGAACTGCTTGACGTACTCAGGCGACCGAGGCCTTTCCTGGCCAGTGCGATTCGCCATTTCGAGGGTTCCGCTAAGATCTTTTCCGATGGTTTTCAGTGCGCCCGACCTGTACGCGGGCGCTCACGCTCCCCCGGTACGCGCAGGGTCCACGGAGGAAGGAAAATGGCAAGAATCATCGTCGCGAGTGGTCGGCCGGTCGAACTCAACGCGCTTGCTGACATCGTTCGGGCGACAGGTCACGAAGTCGTCGGAGAAGCCGATACCGCGCGCGAAGCACTCTCGCTCCAGCGGTACCTGAACCCTGCTCTGATCGTCGTTTCCGCCGATTTGCCCATGTTCAACGCGCCCGATTTCGTGCGTCGCCTGGAAGCGTCCGGCCCGAGAGCGAGGACGCTGCTCTACGGCGACGAGGAAGCACAGCTGTTGGTTCGGGGGGCCTTTGACGCCGGCGTTGACGGCTTTGTCGGTCGCCACGAGAACGTTGAGGAACTGCGCCGGGCTGTGGCCGCGATTCTGAGCGGTCATCGATATTTTCCGCGCCGCGACGGCCTGGCTGGTACGAGACGCAAACCGAACGATGCGGCTGACCCTCTTGCCGTGCTAACGGAGCGCGAGAAGACAGTCATGGCCTACCTCGCACGCGGCATGAGCAATGGAGAGATTGCCAACGAGCTTGCGCTGAGCCACAAGACGGTGAGCGCGCATCGCAGCCGCCTGATCGCAAAGCTTGGCGTGCGTTCTATAATCGATCTGGCTCAAATCGCTCAACGTTTTGGCCTGGTGGGCGAAAATGCGGCCGCTGCCGTAGGCGGCCCGCAACTCCATGGCGTTTCCGAACGGGATGACGCTGTCCTGCAAAATCTGCTGGATGGCACGCCGCTCCCGCTTCATGTTCGCGATACCGAAGGGCGGCTTGTGGCGTGTAACAAGACGTTCCTGGACTTGCATCACACCACGTTCGAAGCTGCGGCGGGAACACGTTTTGGAGACCTGTCGAGTTTCGACGAGTCGACCGCCCGGGAGATGGATGAGCGTTATCAAACCTATGTCGCAGCGGGTAAGCCCATGGCGGCCGACCGGCGGTGGGGGCGCAATGGCCAGCAAACATCGATGCATGTCTGGATGACCCCGTATCGAAACGAACGCGGTGAACTGCTGGGCATGATATGCGGATCGATCGACCTGACGGGACGGGAAGAGCTTGCAAGTCTCCTCGCGCTGGAACGGGATGGCGCCGAGGCGGTCGCCGAAGGGGCCACACGCATGCTCGAAGCGCTATGTGAAGAACTCGGCACGATCGGCGCGCTGCTGAGAACGCTGCATAAGGTGATTTTCGTGGAAGGTGGCGTTGGGAATTCGGCGCTCGAGCAACAAACGGCGTTTGCCGCTGGGCGGCTGGAACGCCTCGTTCCGTCCATCACCGACCTGCTTGCGCTCGAACACGGCGCGCATAGGCTCGTATTCGGCAAGATCTCGCCACAGACCGTCGTGCGCGACGTCGTGGATGCCTTGCAGCCTGGCGCGCGTGCTCGCGGCTGCACCCTGACACTCAACGCTTACGCGGATGCCGATGTACCCGTCATGCTCGACGGCGAGCGGTTTTTCAAGGCCCGTTATCTGCTTCTCGGGCGTCAGATCGTCACGTGTATGGGCGGTGCCGTGAGGGTAGACCTCGACGTGCGGAACTGGACGTCCAGTACCTACCGCATGACGCTTGAAATCACACAGTCACCGGTCGCTGCAGCCCCTCAACATGATGAGCCGATTCGCGAGGCCGGCAGCCATCTTGCCTGGCTCCTTTGCCGCAGGTTTGTCGAGCTCATGCGCGGCTCGCTGACAACGACAGAATTCAAACAGGGCACTTCGAGCGTCACGATGCGTTTTCTCGTATCCGCTGCATGAGGAAGCAGACGCGTCCTCCCGTTCTCCGGCGAAATAGCGAACGGGGCCGCTAGCGAAGGCGCACCGGCGTCAACCGCCCATCGCCGCTCACCACGAAAGCCCTTTGAGCCGGTTCATGCACCCGCGCCCGCGCGTCGCGCAGTTCACGCTTAAGCATTATCCCGGCGCCATCACAGCGTTTGCCCAATATAAGTCCGACTTGCCAGGTGCGATCCTTTTCGCAAGCAACCGATACGGACCATTCACTCAGTGAGCGTGACGTTCGGTTGCATCGACGGACGTCCCGTGTGAACTGGCTATTGCCGCATTGACGAGCAGCTCTCCTCACCAACGACGCGTTCCGTCATCAACGTGGCATTGAACCGGAAGAGCCGAAGTTCGTTGCCACTGGCAACTTTCATCGGAGCAAGCGTCGTGAACAAGATCTATCGACTGGTATGGAACAGGAAGCGCAATGCTTATGGGGTAGCGAGCGAGTCTTCGCGCGCAATGGGAAAAGGCAGCGGCAAGCACAGTGACGTGGTGGACACGATTCGCCGTGTATCGATCAGCGGCGCAATCGCCTCGATGCTGCTAATCGCTTCACCGTTTCTTGCACAGACCGCATTTGCGGGTACTGGAATCTTCATCAATGATGGCAGCGACAACGGCTGCACGCTAATTACGGACGAAGCCTATTCGTTGCCGAATGATGCTTCGATCACCGGGACAGGTAGCGGCCGCACAGTAAGCTTCGGCGCAAATAGCAGACTTCTCAACATAACCTCGAATTCAGCCTGCCTTTCGCGCGACAAAGCTTCACAAACTAACCGTGTACTTTTTTACAGCGACCCCAAAGGCGGGCAGGATGCTTCGAGTACGTCCCTCTCGCTGGGCGGCGAACTTTTCGTCAATGGTGGAAACCTGGGTCTCGGCGGCGGCCAGACGGGCACCCCGACTGGCAGCATGCGGATCGGCAGTGCGGCCACCTTGAGCGGCACGTCCGGCACGCGGTCGCTGGCCATTGGCGGCGGCGACAGCGACAGCACAGCGACTGTCGCATCCAGCACGGATTCGATAGCGGTGGGTACCGGTGCAAGCGCGAGCGCGACATCGGCGATGGCGCTCGGCGCAGGTGCAGTTGCGAGCAACGACCAGAGCGTGGCGCTAGGTTCGGGTTCGACTACGGCTGCTGCCGCCGCAACGCCAGGCGCAACCATCGCAGGCAATGCGTACACCTTCGCCGGCAGCAATCCCCAGAGCACGGTGAGTGTAGGCGGAGCGGGCAACGAACGCACGGTCACGAACGTTGCAGCAGGGCGCTTGAGCGAGACCAGCACCGACGCCGTGAACGGTTCGCAGCTCTATGTGACCAATCAGGCACTCGATTTACTCAACGATGCGGTCTCGAAGCCACTCGTGTTCGCCGGAAATGCTGGCGCGCCGGCGTCGCGCAAGCTCGGCGAAACCATGAGCATCGCCGGCACCGCGACGACCGCGGGCGCGTATTCAGGCGGCAATCTGAAAACCGTGACCGACGGGAACGGCGATATGCAGCTGCAGATGGCCGATTCGCCGAAGTTCGGCGATATCACAATCAACAGGAACGGCAGCGGCAGGATCTCCGGCGTTGCGGACGGCACGAACAGCGATGACGCCGTGAACAAGTCTCAGCTCGATGCTGTGAGCGACGTGGCGAACGCGGGCTGGAACATTAGCGCAAGTCACGGTTCGCCCGACAAGATTGGTCCGAACGAAACACTCAATGTGGTCGACGGAAGCAACACGACCGCTAGCTATGACCCAGACACGAAGAGCCTGAAGATCGACGTGTCCGCCAATCCGGATTTCGACTCCGTGACGACTGGGGATACGGTCATCGATAGCAATGGCGTCACCATCAGCGGCGGCCCGAGCATCACGAAGCGTGGCATCGACGCCGCCAGCAGGAAGATCACGAACGTGGCTGAGGGCGACGTGAGCGAGACCAGCACCGATGCGGTGAACGGCTCCCAGCTCTACGCGATCAACGGCACGATCAACAACATCAACAACGGTGGCGGCATCAAGTATTTCCATGCGAACTCATCGCAAGCGGATTCGCAGGCAATCGGTGTGAATTCCGT
The DNA here is from genome assembly GCF_051125215.1 of Paraburkholderia sp. A3BS-1L. Lineage (NCBI taxonomy): Bacteria > Pseudomonadati > Pseudomonadota > Betaproteobacteria > Burkholderiales > Burkholderiaceae > Paraburkholderia > Paraburkholderia sp. A3BS-1L. The sequence continues at coordinate 1,079,530 of NZ_CP120443.1, forward strand.
TGCCGCGGGCGGCGCGGCAATCGCGAGCGGCTCGGGTGCAGTGGCGTTGGGCTCGGACTCGGCGGCGAGTGCGAGCAACTCGGTTGCGCTTGGCACGGGTTCGGTCGCGGACCGCGAGAACACGGTATCGGTCGGTGCCGCAGGCAGCGAGCGGCAGATCACCAATGTCGCGGCCGGCACAGCCGATACGGACGCGGTGAACGTTTCGCAGCTGAAGAGCGCAGGCCTCGTCAACGGCGACGGCACGACGAAGACCGCCGTGACTTACGACACGAATCCCGATGGTTCGACGGACTACAGCAACGTGACGCTGGGCGGTGGAACGGGCGGTACCCAGATCCACAATGTGGCGGCCGGCAGCGAGGGCACGGATGCGGTGAACGTCGACCAGCTGAACAACGCACTTGGCGTGATCAACAATTCGTTGGCCGGCGCAACGAATCCCCTGTTCGTGGGCGATGGTGACCGGCAGACCGAAGCGGCAAGCGCAACGGGCACGCATTCCACGGCAATGGGCGCCAATGCGGCAGCGAACGCCGACAACTCGGTCGCGCTCGGGGCGAACTCGGTGGCGGACCGTTCGAACACGGTATCGGTCGGCAGCGCCGGGGGCGAGCGGCAGGTGGCCAATGTCGCTGCCGGCACGGAAGGTACCGATGCCGTGAACGTGAACCAGTTGAAGGCATCCTCTGCCCAGTCCCAGCGGTACACGGACCAGCAGGTCGGCGGACTGCGCACGGCGATCAACGACGTTGGACGTAACGCCTATTCAGGAGTTGCGGCGGCCACTGCGCTTTCCATGATCCCCGATGTCGATCTCGGCAAGATGATCGCGGTAGGTGTTGGCGCTGCAACCTATAGGGGCTACCAGGCAACGGCGCTAGGAGCGACTGCACGCGTCACGCAGAACATCAAGTTGCGGGTTGGCGCCGGGTTGAGTTCCGGAGGTACGACGGTGGGCATTGGCGCCTCGTATCAGTGGTAGGAAAACATACGTGGCCATGTGGCGCAGTTTGCACAGCGATGCCGGACTGCGCACAGCCAGGCCGTTAAAGAACACCAGGGATGCTACGCGCTTTGTCGTGGCATCGGAAAATTCTAGCGAGAGAATCATGAACATCCGAATCCTGCTCGTCGCCGCGTGCGTGGCTTTGGCCGCGGGTTGCTCGACAGCGTCGGGCCCGACACACAATACCGACATCCTCAAATCGCAGAACGGCACGCAGTTGTTTCGTGTGCAGTGCCATGGACTATTCGAAAGCAGCAAGACGTGTGTAAAGCAGGCTGAGAAAGTCTGCGGCGACAAGGCCGTGCACGAACTGGCGTCGATCCAGCCGGCCACCGGGGATTCGAAGCCCGAAGCAGACCGGCGCGAAATTACATTCACTTGCGAGACCCCTGCAGCGAACTAACGCGCGTGTTGGCCGGCCCACGCCGGGCTGACCCTTCGCCAGCGCTGAATCCAGTCCATTTATCAAGGAGTTCGAAATGAAAATTTCCACCATTGCCGCCGCATTGCTGCTTGGCGTGTCCGTTGCCGTATCGGCTTGCGCACAGGATGCGCTTGCCACAGCGACTCAGCAGGTCGTCGCCCAGTCTCCCGCTATTCCGATTCGCAGTCAGGTCGTCGCCGTGGATCACGCATCGAACACGATGACTGTTCGCGGACCGATGGGCAACCTGGTGCAGATGCCACTCCTGGCTTCGGCAAAGGCGGGTACAGCAGCCGTGACCCCGGGCGCCATGATCGACGTTCATTACAAGGACGCTGTGGCGGTCGACGTGTAAAAGCTCGACGAACCTGTCAACGGTATTCGTAAGCGTGTCGACACCGGCGTCTTCCTGCTTCAGGCATCGGGCTATGAGGTCGCCCATCAGATCGAGGCTGAGGCGACGGTGCAGGCGGTCAACCTCAAGGACCGGACGCTGCGGATTCGCGGCGCTTACCAACCGGTGACGGTTGAAGTCGCGAAGGACGTGGATCTTGGGCATGTGCGCCCCGGCGACACGGTGCGTCTGGTCTTCGTTTCGACTTACGCGGTCAGCCAGGCTAGGGGTTGACGCTTTATCCCGCCGATGACCTGCTCCCTCACGGCGGGATTCCGGCGGTCCGTGTAAAGCCGGGTCGCCGGATCTGTTTGACGCACAGACCATCACGCACGTATCAGGTTCACATCCAGCGCGTAATGCAGACATTCGAAAACGCGCATCACAGCAGGCTTCTCATCAACCGCGACAGAGCCGCATGAAGTAGTGCCAGATAAGCGACTCGGTCCACGCACCATGTTAGTTGCGCGAACAACGAATTGCTGTTAGCCGTGGCTTGCAACCTCGATCCTCGCGCCTTGCGGCCGTTAGCGCCTTGGCCCGCGGGCGCTCGCCCGCTCCGACTTGTCCCTGGCTCTAGCCGATGCATTGATCAGACAAGTTCTCCTGGTGAAAACGAGTATGCCTTCGACGCGAGATAGTCTTGCGCCTCGAAAATTTATGCTTCAGAATCCGTAAAAAAATCCCACAAACGATCTGTGGCATACAAAAAGCGAATCGTAAGATACCTGGAACCCGCCTCGGAGACACCACAAATGAAAGAGCTGACAGCGCAGAATCTCGCAGCCCGGTTCGTCGACCGGGTCGTCATTGCCGTCGCGGATCAAGCAACGAAGGTCAATCTGAAGCTCTATTGGCTACTCGGCCTTTACCGTCACGCGGATTTTCATCGCCGCGGTCACGCTGAACATGCTGGACAGTCGGACCTTCGCCGTGGTGCACGGCATCGTCGCGCCGGATATGCGAGCCACGGAATTCACCCGCGTGTTACCGCTCGTGAGTTTCGAGGACCGGGGCTTTGCTGGCCGCAGAAAGGCAGGATTCCAGATCGATCGACCTGCCTCGCGCTTCGGGACGGAGGGACAGTTCAAGTTGGTTTGCGCGGCACTCGCGCCGCTGGGAGCGTTCACAGCGGCGTGCCATGACGCCCCGGCATACGGAATTCGCTACGCGTTGCTGGCTGTAGGCGTGGTGCGGTGTGGCCGGCCGCGCATGACTTCCGTGCCTCGCGTCACCGCGCTTGCAGCAAGTCGTTCGTAGCTGTCGGCAGCCGAAGGAAATAGACCGGCAATAAAAGCGGGCGCCAAAGCCCGCAATACACGGAGATCGTCAAGTGAAGAAGAAGGTATTGGCGGGCGCGATAGCGGCCGCAGTGGCGGGAGGCGCGCACGCGCAGAGCAGTGTGACGCTATACGGGATCGTCAGCGATGGCCTCACCTATGTGAACAACGCGGGTGGCCATTCGTTCGTGAAGCTCGATGACGGCATCAACCAGGCGTCACGCTGGGGCCTGCACGGGGTTGAGGATCTCGGCGGTGGTCTGAAGACGATCTTCACCCTGGAGAACGGCTTTTCGCTGAACACGGGTACCGCGAGCCACGGCGGCGCGCTGTTCGGGCGACGCGCTTTCGTGGGGCTGCAGAGTTCGACGTTCGGCACGCTGATCGCCGGCTACGACTACGATTTCATCTACGACTACGCCTCTTACTACACCAACGTCGCCCAGTTTGCGCCGTCCTACGCGTTCCACGGTGCGTACGACATCGACCGTCTCGCGGGCGAGCCGGTGAGCAACATGGTGCGCTACGAAACGCCGACCTGGCACGGCGTCACCGCGGGCGTGATGTACGGCTTCAGTAACATTCCTGGCGCCTTCGGCGGTACGCCGACGGGCAACCCGCGCGTGATCAGCGCTGGCGTGAAGTACAGCCCGACCGGCAACTTCAACGCGCCTTACTCGGGGGCGCTCACCTTCACGAAGACGCAGGGTGGCAACGCGGCGCGCGGCGTGGGCACGATGGCGCAGGTCGCGCTCGACGCGCAATCGATCTATACGATCGCGGCGGGCGGCATGTATAGCCTGACCAATGCGTGGTCGATCAATGGCGTGTACACCTACACGAATGCTTCGCAAAGCCCGCGCGGCGTGGTGACCGTAGGCGCCTACGAACTGGGGACGACCTACAGGTTCGGGCCGGCGCTTACGGTGGGCGGTGGCTTCACCTACGTGGACCAGCACAAGCTCGGCAAGTACGACCTCTACACGGCAGGCGTGGACTATCGACTCTCGAAGCGCACCGACGTGTACGTGTTTGGCGTCTTGCAGCACGCGTTCGCGGGGCAGAAGCACGCGGACAACTTCCTCGTGTCGACCCCCTACTCCGTGCCGGGCCCTGGCGGCGCGCTGTTTGGCAACAACGCTTCCACCACGGCCAACCAGCTGGCTGTGCAGGTCGGCATCCGCCACCTCTTCTAACGTTTCGCGGCGCGCCGGTGCGCGCGGGCCGGTGCATGCGAGCACGCGTGGCCAGGTGGGAACCTTGACGCGTGCGCCTCTGCTTGGTTATTGCGTGGCTGGGATTTATGCATGAAAATCGACCTATAATTCCACATAGGTTTCCGTGGTATACAAATAGCTCAGCGACAACCGTCAAGCTGGCAGGGCCAGCGGGATTGCCGGAGCTTATGGAGACATCTAGATGAGAGAACTTACTGCCCAGGAAGTGAGTGCGAGGTCGGGCAGCGGCTGGTATCGCAGCTGGTTTTTGCTGGTGCTGGTGCTGATCTATGCGTCGAGCTTCGTTGATCGCATCATCGTGGCGGTCGTTGGGCAGGCCGTGAAGACCGAGATGAGCCTCAGCGATCTCCAGGTCGGCCTGCTCGGCGGCCTGGCTTTCTCCATTTTTTATTCGGTGCTCGGCCTGCCAATCGCGCGTCTGGCTGACAAATTCAACCGCGTCGTACTGATCTCGATCTCGATCATCGCCTGGTCGGCGATGACTGCGCTCTGCGGCACGGCAGGCGCCTTCTGGCAGCTGATGTTGTACCGCCTCGGCGTGGGGATCGGCGAAGCGGGCAGCACACCGACCTCGCATTCGCTGATCGCGGACCAGTTTGGACCGCGCCGCCGGGCAAGCGCGCTCGCGATCTATGCGCTGGGCCCGCCCATTGGCGTGCTGGCCGGCGCGCTTGGCGGCGGCTGGATGGTGCAGCATCTCGGCTGGCGTCCGGTGTTCTATGTGGTGGGGCTGCCGGGTCTCGTGCTGGGTCTGCTGGCGTGGCTCACGCTGCGCGAGCCCAAGCGCGGCGGCGCTGATGGTGTTGCTGCCGATACGAGTACCAGTGCTCCACCGATGGGTCAGGTGTTCAAGCTGCTGATCTCCAGCCGCGCCTTCGTGCAGATGCTGCTCGGTACGGTGATCGGTGCATTTGCGCAGTACGGCATCAACCTGTTCATCCCGATGTATTTCATCCGCGCCTACGACATGAGCTTTGCTCAGGCCGGCCTGATTTTCGGTCTGGTGCTCGGCGTGGGCGGGATCATCGGCAATACTCTCGGCGGCGTGTCCGCGGACTGGGCCAGCGCCAAGGACCGCCGCTGGTATGCGCGGATCCCGGCGATCGGCACCGCGCTGGGTTTCCCGGCGCTGGCGCTGGCGTTTATCTCGAACCAGTGGCAGGTGAGCGTCGCTCTGCTATTCGTCGGTACGATCGCGCTCAACCTGTGGAACGGTCCGACCTTTGCCGTGGTGCAAAGCATTGTCGAGCCGCGCATGCGCGCTACCGCGTCGGCAATTGTCTTCCTGCTGATGAACCTGATTGGACAGGGCCTGGGTACGCCGGTGGTCGGTTTCCTGAGCGACCGTATTGCTTCGCACCTGTTCACGCAGGGCAATTTCCATGAGGTGTGCACTGTGCCGAAGGGGGTGCATGGTGCCGCGGCCACGTTGCAGGGTCCGCTCGCGATGGCCTGTCACGACGCCTCGGCTAATGGTGTGCGCTATGCCATGCTGGCGGTGACCGTGGTGCTGCTCTGGTCGGCCGTGCATTACTTCTGCGCGCAGCGTCATCTGAAGAACAGCTAAGCTTTCTCGGCGAGCATTGCCCGACGGCGTCGTGTCCAGGCACGACGCCGTTTTGCATGTTCGATCGGATGGCACTCAACATCTGGTATACCAATGGAGTATCATAGGAGTGCACGCTCGCGTGCGCATTATCTCGTTCAACTTCTCATGTTTGTGATTCTCATTCGATGAATCAGGTCCCGAAATTGAGCCGATCGGCCGAAATCAAGGCGCTTCTCGAAGCGGAAATCGAGCGCGGTGAACTGGTCCCGGGCGCGACGCTTGACGAGCGGGCGCTGGCGGCGCGCTTCAATGTGTCGCGCACGCCGATCCGCGAGGCGCTGCAGCAGCTCGCTGCCCAGCAGTACGTGCAGATCGTGCCGCGGCAGGGTGTATTCGTGAACAAAATGTCGGTGCCGCAGCTGCGTGACGTGCTCGAGCTGCTCAGCGAGCTGGAGATCGTGTCGGCGCGCCTGGCAGCGCGGCGCATGAATGACGCGCAGCGAGCAGCACTGCAAAAGGCCGTTGACCAGGGCGTGGCCGCATTGCAGGAAAATGATGCGCGAGGTTTCGCGCGCGCCAACTCGGCATTCCACGAAGTCATCTGCAATGCTTGCCATAACGATTACCTGGCCGATCAGATTCGCTCGATCCGCCGGTTGATTTCACGTTACAGGCCCAAGCCGTTTCTGGCGCCAAGCCGGCGCGAGAAGGCAATTGCCGATCACCAGAAGCTGGCGCAAGCGTTGCTGTCGGGCGACGAAGCCGCCGCCGGGGCGGCCATGGCTGAACATTCCCCGGGCGGCGATTCGGGCTTCTCGGAGTTCCTCGCCACGCTGCCGCCCGAATACTTCGCAGGCGCGCCCGCTTCGGGCCGCGATGACGCGGTTTCATCGACGGAACCTGTCTTCGAAGACGAGTGAGCGGCAGGCCCCAGGACGACAAAGCCCCCGCAAACGGGGAGGGCTTTAGCAGATGGGTGACGCCGGCTGCCCGGCGCACCCTTTACCGCGGGGTCAAAGATCGGCAAATCTGCCGTTGCTGGACGCGAGCTTCTCGAGCAGCGGCGCCGGCTTCCACCAGTAACCGTACTCTTCGTACAGACGCAAAACGTCCTGATAGATATTGGCGAGGCCGATCTGGTCGGCGTAGTACATCGGTCCGCCGCGCTTGGCGGGGAACCCGTAGCCGGTCACGTACACGATGTCGATATCGCTCGCGCGCAGCGCGATGCCTTGCTCGAGCAGCTTTGCGCCTTCGTTGATCATGCCGTACATGCAGCGCTTGATGATCTCGTCCGGTGAGATCGGGCGACGCGCGATCCCCATGCGCGCCGATTCCTCGACGATATATTGCTCGACTTCCGGATCGCGATGCGGCGTGCGCTCGCCCGCTTCATAGCGATACCAGCCCTTGCCGCTCTTCTGCCCGAGGCGCCCCCTCTCGACGAGCTTCATGATGAGATCGTTCCAGCGGCGGTCGTTTGCACGCGTGGCCATCTGCGCCTTGCGCGTCTGATAACCGACGTCGTTACCGGCCATGTCGTGCACCGCGAAGACGCCCATTGCGTAGCCGAAATCCTTGAGCGCGGCATCGACCTCGTGCGGCAGTGCGCCGTCTTCGACGAGAAAATGCGCTTCGCGGTTGTAATTGCGGAACAGCGCGTTGCCGATGAAGCCCGGATAGACGCGCGCATAGACTGACACCTTGCCCATGCGGCGGCCCAGTTCCATGAGCGTGGCCACGGCGTCGTCGGAGGTCTGGTCCGCACGCACGACTTCGAGCAGGCGCATCACGTGCGCAGGGCTGAAGAAGTGCGCGCCGACCACGTCTTGCGGGCGCTTCGTGACAGCCGCGATATCGTTGATGTCGAGGCCCGACGTATTGGTTGCAAGGATTGCGCCGGGCCTCGCGTGCAGGTCGAGCTCGCGGAAGATGCCTTGCTTGAGGCCGAGATCCTCGAACACGGCTTCGATGATGATGTCGGCGCCCTTGACGTCGGCAATCGAGGTCGAGCCCGTGATGAGCCCGAGGCGCTCGTCGCGCGTGGCAACGTCCAGCTTGCCGCGCTTGATGCTGCCGTCGTAGTTGTCGCGAATGCGCGCAAGACCGCGCGTGAGGCCATCGTCGTTGGCGTCGATCAGCGTGACCGGAATGCCGGCGGCGACGAGTGCCATGGCGATGCCGCCGCCCATCGTGCCGGCGCCGATCACGGCGGTGCGGCTGATGTCGCGCGGCTTGACGCCGGCGGGAACGGGGATCTGCGCAGCGGCTTGTTCGGCGGCTTTCACATGGGCCAGTGCCGCGGCTTCCTGCGGCGTGAGTTCTGCGGGGATACTCATGCAGGCTTTACTCCGGTTTGACGAGTTTGGCGTTACCGTCCACGAAATTCTGCAGACGGGCGGCGGTTTCGGGCGAACGCATCATGTTCGAACTCATGTACTCGAGGAACAGGCCGTCCTCGTGCGAGAGATCGTTGACACGCGGCAGCAGGTTCGTGATGCGCCAGTTGGTATCCGGCACGTTCTGCGCGATCTTCGCCGCGAGTTCCTTTGCCTTCTCGAGTGCGCCGCCTTCCGGTGTCAGGTAGGTGATGATGTGCTCGCGCTGGCCTTCCTCGGCGTTCAGCAGGCGGCCCGTGAGCATCATGTCGGCCATCAGGGTGTAGCCGACAACGCGCTGGATGCGAACCGTGCCGCCGCCGCCCACGAAGATGCCGCGCTGGCCCTCGGGCAGGCCGAAGAAGCAGGTCTTGTCGCCGACGCGTACATGAGCGGCGGTCGCCAGCTCAAGACCGCCGCCGACGACGGCCCCGTGCAGCGCTGCAACGAATGGAATCGGGCCGCGTGCGATGAGATCGAACACTTCGTGCCACGAGTGACGGCGGCGCTTTTTCGGTGGCGCGGCCTGCCCGGTGGCTCGCGACAGGGCCTCGCGCAGGTCGAGTCCGGCCGAGAAGTTTCCGCCATGGCCGTAGATGACACCGCACATGGCTTCGTCGCCGGCGCGGTTGACAGCGTCGCGCAACTGCGCAATCACGTCTTCGTTGATCGCATTGCGCTTGTCGGGACGATTCAGGCCGATCAACGCCACTGCGCCGTCGAGTTCATAGGTAACCAGAGTTTCGCTCATACGGCGCTCCGTTGGATATAAGTCCGATAATGGTCAGTCATGCTGATTGATGGGCTGAAAATGCAGTCACAGGTCGAGCACGAGGCGTTTGCTGTTGCAGCGCGAAACGCAGACCTGCATGACCTTGCCGGCGCGCTTGTCGGTGTCCGACAGGTAGGTGTCGCGATGGTCGACCTCGCCGCTGCAGACCTGGGTGGAGCACAGGCCGCAATAACCGGCGCGGCAGTCGTACATGACATCGACGCCGTTATCGAGCAATGTGTCGAGTACCGATTTGTCGGCCGGCACGCTCAGTACCTTGCCGGAGGACTTCAGCTCGACCTCGAAGGCGGTGTCGCCCTCCTGCGGTGCGGCTTCGCTAAAAAGTTCGTAATGGAGGTCGCACTCGTGCCAGCCGCGATGGCGTGCAGCGGCGAGTACCGCGTCGATCATGCCGGCCGGCCCGCACACGTAGATCGGCTGATTGACTTGCGCGTCATCGAGTAGCGTGTCGATCGACAGGCGCGTGGTGCCCTCGTCATCGGCATGCACTACGAGGCGCTTGCCCGCGAAGGCGCGCAGTTCTTCGACGAACGGCAGCGCGTCGCGCGTGCGCCCCGAAAAATGCAGCGTGTAGTCGCGGTTCTGCGCGCTCAGTTCCGCTGCCATGGCCGCCATCGGCGTGATGCCGATGCCGCCGGCAATCAGGATGACTGAAGGCGGCGCGGCGAGCGGGAAGTGGTTGACGGGTGAGCGCACCGTGAGCGTGGTGCCGGTCCGCAGCGTGTGCATGAAGCGCGAACCGCCGCGACCCTCGTCCTCGCGCCGGATGCCGAGACGGTAGGCGTGCACGCCAGAGCGCGTATCTTGCTGCGGATCCGTGTTGATCAGCGAATACGAACGCCACTGCGCGACGCCGCTGTCAGCGGCCGGAATCTCAACCTGGATATGCGCGCCCGGCTCGAAGCCCGGCAGCAACGCGCCGTCCTCGGCCTCGAGCGTGAAGGACTTGATCAGCGAGGTGGGCGCGTCAACCGACGCGATACGCAGCTTGAGAGTAGGTGCGAGCATGGTGGTCATGGCAATGGCTCTTACTGTGTATCGGTCAGGGTGCGCCAGTCGTCGCCTGCCTGCAGCACGCCGCCGAACGAGACGGCCTTCGAGTAATCGAGTTGCGGGCTGTCGGCTAGCGTCGGCGTCTTGCCGGCCATGAACTCGCGCACGGCCTTCAGCAGCAGCGCACGCACGCGCAGCACGGCACCGTCGGCCGAGCAAAGTTGCTCCTGGGTGCGGTCGTAGATCGGGCCTTGGCCGAGGAACATCGCGAAGTCTTCCGTGCCGAGGTGCTGATAAAAGCCGGTCGCGTGACCGCGTTTCATCAGGTCGCGGTTCTGGCCGAACGCTTGCTCGCGCGGGCCCGGCGGCAGCGGCGGGAAGTTCCAGACGTCCGGTGTGGCCGACATGATGGTCATGCCGAGCGGACGGTGCGGGTTGTACTGGATGAACCACGCGCGGTGCGTGAGGTCATCGACCGGTGTCGAGAAGAACACCGTCGTCGGGCCCTTCGCGTCGGGCGGGCAGATGATGCCGTACCAGGGCATCACGAAGTTGTTCACGCGCGCATAGACCTTCTCGTCCGGCATGTCGCGCAGGGCCGCGTAGCGATAGCCGTACGGGCGATCCTCGAATTCGAAGCGCGGCGCGAGCGCTTTCGTCATGATCATGCGTTCGTTGCCGCCGCCCGCGGTAATCTGCGTGGTCGACTCGTGCAGCACGCCGACGTGCGACGAATCCATCGAGGCCTCGACCGCCTGCACCCAGTTCGTCGGCACTTCGACGCTCGTCACCGAGCGGTGTTCGGGCGCGAGGTCCATGAACGGCAGTTCCGGAAACGGCGGCAGGGTTTCGCCCTTGCCGAGCCACACCCAGACCACGCCGCCGCGTTCCATGACGCGATACTGGCTCGTCTTCACGCGTTTGCAGAACTGCTCCTGGTCGCCGACCTGGTTCGGCGCCTCGACCACGGCCCCCGATGCATCGACTTTCCAGCCGTGGAAGATGCAGCGCAGGCCGTTGTTTTCGTTGCGCGCCATCATCAGCGAAGTGCGGCGGTGCGGGCACAGTTCGTCGACGACGCCGACATGGCCGTCGGTGGCGCGGAACGCCACGTAGCTGCTGCCGAGCAGGCGCACCAGCACCGGCGCGCCGTCCGCTTCCAGCGTGGCCGAGGGCACGGCGGGCATCCAGTAATGCTGGCGGATCATCTCGCCCATCGGCGCGCCGTTCTCGACGCGCGTGAGCAGTTCGTTGTCTTCGCGGCTCATTGCCATGATGAGTACTCCTCGCGTTGCGCGCGTCAGGACTTGTAGTTACGGAACGCACGTGTGTACACGCGCGTGCAGTTGCATTCGAAGATGTTCTTGCGCTGCGCTTCGGTCAGCCATTCGATGCTCTCGATCACCGGTTTCATATCGTCGTAGTCTCGGCCCAGGACCGGATCTCGCGCGCTGCCGGTGCCAGGCTTCTCGGTGCCGAACATGACGTTGTCCGTGCCGGCGACCTTGAGCAGCAGTTCGATCGAATCCTTCGAGTAGTTGCAGGTGTCGAAGTAGAGCTTCTTCAACTGATCGTCGAACGACACGGGGCTGTTGCGGCGTGCCGCCCACGCACGGAAACGGCCCATCTGGTAGGGGATGGCGCCGCCGCCGTGCGCGACCACGATCTTCAGGCTCGGATACTTCTCGAATACTTTCGATTCGAGCAGCGAAATGACGGCGATGTTCTCTTCGTTGATGAACTTCAGCGTGTACGACTCGCGCGGGTTGCAACTGCCGGCCGAGTGGATCAGCGCGGGCACGTCGAGTTCGGTCATCGCGTCATACAGCGGGTACCAGAACGGGTCGCCAAGGCCAGCCGGGGCCGGGCCTTCGCCTTCGGTCGGGTCCGGGTTCAGCAGGGTGCCCACGAAGCCGAGTTCGTTGACGCAGCGCTTGAGTTCGGCGACGCAGTGCTCGGCCGGCGACTCGTTCATGAATTGCGGCAGGCCGGCCACGCCACGGAAGCGGTCCGGGAACATGTCGACGAAGCGCTTGATCAGGTCGTTGCAGTGACGCGTCCAAAGTTGAGTCACGCGCGACGGCTTGATGGAGTGCATCTGCAGGTACGGGCGCGGCGAGATGAACTGCACGTCGGTGCCGACTGCATCCATGCTGCGCACGAGTTCCTCGGCCTGCTGGCGCACCGACTCGTCCGGGATGTTCGGGTTGGCCGACGGGTTCGCGCGGCCGCCGACCAGCTCCGCCATGTAGCGGAAGCTTTGCGGTGGCATGACGACGTGGGCGTGGGAATCGATGATCATGGTTGAGCCTCAGTTCGGTTCGGAGTGTTAAGTTCGGCGGTGAGCCAAAAGGGCTTGCGGCGCTTACGCGATCACCGCAAGGGTTTCGAGCTGGATGACCATGCCGTGCTGCAGGTCGTACACGGTCACATGGCGTGCCGGGCGATGCGCGGCATCGGGCCACAAGGCAAGCCACTGCGCGTCGATGTATTCGCGCACCGAGTCGTCCTTGACGTAGACAGCGAGTTTCACCACGTGGTCCAGCGCGGCCCCGCCTGCCGCGAGGAAGCGCCTGACGTTCTCGAACGCGAGACGCACCTGTTCTGCCGGGGTCTCGGCGAGCTTGCCGGTGGCGGGATCCTTGCCGGCGATCGCCGACGAGCACAGCACGTTGCCGATTCGCGAACCGACCGGAATCGGTACCTTGTGCGCGAGGCCTGGAACGTCGATGGATTGGGGCATGTCTCCTCCGTGGATTCGTTGAGATGGCACGGCGTGTCAGTCTTCGCCGGGATCGAAGAAGTGGCGCGGCACGGCCGCGAGGAATTCGGAGAAACCGGTGGTGCCGGCCGGGACGTGCTTCATCATGGCTTCGGCTGCCTGGGCTTCGTGGCCGTCCTGGATGGCGCGCGCGATTTCGAAGTGCTCCTGCAGCGAACGCGTGATCTGGCTGCGGTTGCGCAGGTCTGCCACGCGATAACGTGCCGAACGGCGGCGAGCGGTGCGGATCTGAGCGGCCAGGTACTGGTTGCGACTGCCTTCGTAAATCAGCTCGTGAAACTGCGTATTGGCTAGCGCATACTGGGACGCATCCCCCGCCACGGCGGCCTGCTGGCAAACCACCAGCATCTGGTCCAGCTGTTCGCGCAGCTCGTCGCTGGCGCGGCGCGCTGCGAAACGGGCACACAGTGCCTCGAGTTCGCCGATGTATTCCAGCATGGCGCGCACCTTGGCAATCGACAGTCGCGCCACCGTGATGCCCTGACGCGGCGAAACCACCACCAGCTCGCGCGCGACCAGATGCTGAAGCGCCTCGCGTACCGGCGTGCGAGACACATTGAAGCGGGCGGCCAGCGCACGCTCGTCGATCGGTGCGCCCGGGGCGAGTTCACCCAGCTCGATAGCGGCCTCCAGGGTGGCGCGAATATCGCTCGCGCGACTGGCACTACTGCGCGCGGGAGTTTCGCTGCGCTTAAGAGTGGGGTCGGCTGCAAGTTTCATTGAGGCGTGGCTGCACAGGTGTTTCGGGTGATAAAAATATACCACAAGCGTTTCATGGCATTCAATTAAGGGTTTGCATTGACGCTCGAGCCGTGCCGCTCCGCACGCTGGGAAAAGACTGAAAAACTATTATTATTCAATGTGATGTGAGAGTTTATCAGGGCTTTTGAGGCGGCTTATAGGGGAAATACCAGGGGTAGTTTTGTATGTCTGGTGTGTTGAAACAGGCGTCAGTGTATGCCAGAATCCGTACAACTACAGCGGTTCTGGTATGCCAGAGCCGGGTTCAGTCAACATCACAGGTCAGATCAGATGAGCAAAAGCCTTTTAGATGTAGCCGGCGTGCAGCCTGTCGAGCGTGTGCTCAAGCCGAAGTCGATTGCGATCGTCGGGGCATCCGCCGACCCGCGTGCTTTCGGTAACTTCGTGCTGCAGAACCTCGAGCGTTTCGGTTACGCGGGCGATATCCACCTCGTGTCGCGCAGCAGCCAGGAAATCAACGGCCGTGCCTGCGTGGACAGCGTCGAGGCGCTGCCTCAAGGCATCGATCTGGCGGTCCTGTGCATTCCGGAGTCCGGCGTGCTCGATACGGTGCGCACGCTCGGCAGGCTGAAGGCCGGCGCCGCCGTGATCTTCGCTTCGGGCTATGCCGAGGCCGGCGACGAAGGTCGCGCGAAGCAGGAGGCGCTCGCACGCGTCGCCGCGGAAGGCGGCGTCGCGTTGATCGGCCCGAATTGCATGGGTTTCACGAACTTCGAGGCCGGTGTGCCAGTGACCTTCGAAGCCGTGGCACCGTACCCGGGCGGCGGCCGCCGCGGCGTGGGTGTGGTGGCGCAAAGCGGTGCGATGGCCGCGAACCTGCGCGACGCCTTTATGGGCCGTGGCCAGCCGATGACGGCAACGGTCTCCACCGGTAACGAGGCAAGCCTCGGTATCGAAGACTATTTGGCATGGTTCATCGCCGATCCGCAAACGAGTGCAATAGCGGTCTACGCTGAACAGATCCGCCGTCCGCAGACGTTCCTGCAACTGGCACGCGAAGCGCGCGCCGCCGGCAAGCCGATCGTGATGCTGATGCCGGGCAAGAGCGCGCGTGCCCGTGAGGCCGCGCAGTCGCACACCGGCGCACTGGCCGGCGACCATGCGAGCGCGAGCGTGCTGCTGGCGCGTGAAGGCGTGGTGGTGGTCGATTCGCTGGACGAGCTATTCGACACCACGACGATCCTCGCGCGCTTCCCGGTGCCGCCAGCGGCCGGCACGGCCGTCATGACGGCTTCCGGCGCGGTCAAGAACATCACGCTCGATTTCGCCGAGGACATCGGCCTGACGCTGCCGCGCCTGACCGACCCGACCCTCCAGAAACTGACCGGGCTGCTGCCCGACTACGCCGTGGCCGACAATCCGCTCGACTACACGACGATCGGCGTGCGCAACCCGGGACTGATCGGCGAGCTGATCGACGCGGTGCTGGCCGATCCGAACATCGGCTCGCTGGTGCTCTCGATCATGGGCGGCCCGTCGATCGCACAGCGCGACAAGGCCGACCACCTCGTGCCAGCGCTTGCGCGCGCAACCAAGCCCGCGGTGCTCACGGTGATGGGCGACAACAACAAGCTCGAAGACTTCTTCACGGAAGCGATTGCCGCGAGCGGCGTGCCGTTGTTCCGTTCGCCGGACCGCGCCCTGCGTGCCTGCGCCCGCGTGGCCGCGTACGGCGAATCGCTGGCGCGCGCCGCACGTGCCCGCACCGATGCGCCGAAGGCCATCCCGCTGCCGGGCGCCGTGCCGCCGAACGGCATCTTCGCTGAATACCAGGGCAAGGGCTGGCTCGCTTCGGCAGGCCTGCCGGTGCCGAAGGGCGGCCTCGCGAGGTCGTTCGACGAAGCACTCAGGATCGCTGACGAAATCGGCTACCCGGTGGTGCTCAAGGCCCAGTCGAGCGAACTGCCGCACAAGAGCGACGTGGGTGGCGTGGTGGTCGGCCTCGCCGACGCAACGGCGTTGCGCACCGGCTGGGACAAACTGCACGCGAGCGTGAAGTCGCACCGTCCTGAACTGGTGCTCGACGGCACGCTGGTCGAGGCGATGGGCCCGCGCGGACTGGAACTCGTGGTAGGTGCCAGGCGTGACGCCGACTGGGGGCCGGTCGTGCTGGTCGGTCTTGGCGGCATCTTCATCGAAGTCCTGAAGGACGTGCGCCTCGTGCCCGCCGACATGGCAGAACAGGACATCGTCGTCGAACTGGGTCGACTCAAGGCCGCGGCGATGCTCGACGGCGTGCGCGGCGCGGCAGGCGTGGACACGAAGGCGGTGGCGAAGGCCGTGGCGGCGATCGCCGACCAGATGCGTGCCAACCCCGAAATCACGGAAATCGACGTCAACCCGCTGGTCGCCTATCCGGACCGCGTTCTGGCGCTCGACGCCCTTGTGATCTGCGGCGCCCAGGGCCCAGCCCATCACTGAGCCCCGGGTCAGAGGAGACATATCGAATGAAACTGGAATTCTCTGCCGAGGACCAGGCATTTCGCGCCGAAGTGCGCGAATTCGTGAAGCAGAACCTGTCGCCGCGCCTGAAGCGCAAGGCCGAACTCGGCCTGCGTATCGAGCGTGAAGATTACGTCGAGTGGTACACAAAACTCTACGAGAAGGGCTGGATCGCGCCGTCATGGAAGAAGGAAGATGGCGGTCCGGGCTGGACGCACGTGCAGCGCTACATCTTCGATGAGGAAACGTTGCTCGGCGGTGCGCCGCGCATCGTGGCGAGCGGCATCAACATGCTTGGCCCCGTGCTGAATACCTTTGGCACACCTGAGCAAAAAGCGAGGTACATCCCGAAGATCCTGCGCAGCGAAACCTGGTGGGCGCAAGGATTCTCGGAGCCGGGCGCGGGCTCGGACCTCGCCGCAGTGCGCACGACGGCAGTGCTTGCCACGGACGATGAAGGCGAGCATTTCGTCGTGAACGGCCACAAGGTCTGGACCTCCTATGCTCACTGGTGCGACATGATGTTCGCACTCGTGCGCACCGATCCGGCAGCAAAGCCTCAGGAAGGCATTTCGTTCCTGCTGATCGACATGCATGCGCCGGGGGTGGAAGTCCGCCCGATCAGGATGCTCGAAGGCGGCGCCGACCTCAACGAGGTCTACCTCGACAACGTGCGCGTGCCGAAGGAAAACCTCGTCGGTGAACTGAACAAGGGCTGGACCTACGGGAAGTACCTGCTCGGCCATGAGCGTACCGGCATCGCCGGTATCGGTTCGTGCAAGCAGCAACTCGCGCGCGCCCGGCACCTCGCAAAGCAGCAGGGCCTCGAAAACGATCCGCTCCTGCAGGCGCGGATCAGCCGCTTCGAGATCGAACTGATGGCCCTCGAATTCACTGGCCTGCGCATGCTGAGCGCGAATCAGGCGAGCCGCGTGCCGTCGGTCGAGGCACCGATGCTCAAGGTACGCGGGACCGAGTTGCGCCAGGGCATCTATGCACTCCTGACTGAAATCGCCGGCCCGTTCAGCGTGCCGTTCGACGAGCAGGCCATGCTCGATGTGGCCGGCTACGAAGGTCCGAGCCCGGACGAACTGATCGCGGTAGCGGCGAACTATTTCGACGCGCGCAAGGTGTCGATCTACGGCGGCACAAACGAAGTGCAGCGCAATCTGATCAGCCGCGCGTTCTTCAATGCTTGAGGCGGAAAAAAGAACATGGATTTTTCTCTGACTGAAGATCACGTCACGCTGCAGGATGCCGTGCGCCGCTTCTGCGAAGGCGAATATCCCGCACACCAGCGTGGCAACGCCGAGGACAAGGAGCTCGCCGCAAAGCGCCGCCAGGGTCTTGCCGAAATGGGCATTACCGGCCTCGTGATCGATTCCGGTCATGGCGGCGGCGGCTATGGCGCGGTGGAAACCATGCTGGTCGCGCAGCAGCTCGGCCGTGCGCTGGGCGGTGCGGGCTGGCTCGCGAGCGGCCTGCCGGCCGCGGCGCTGATCGGCTCGGCCGGCAGCGAGGAGCAGAAGGCGAGGTGGCTCGAAGCCGCGGCAACCGGCGAGAAGGTGCTGGCGCTCGCCGTCAGCGAAGCCGACGCGCGTTACGACATCACGCGGCTGGCCGTGCCTGCCGCCGAAACCGGTGACGGCTGGAAAATCACGGGCACCAAGATCATCGTGTTCGACGCCGCGACCGCCGATGCCTTCGTGGTGGCGGCGCGTACCTCGGGCCAGCGTGGCGACAGGCAAGGCCTGTCGCTCTTCCTCGTGGATGCGAAAGCCGCGGGCGTCAGCCTGCGCAACTTCGAGACGATCGATGCGCGCGAAGCCGCTCACGTCACATTCGACAACGTGGTCGTGAGCAAGGCCGATCTGATCGGCGCCGCCGGTGCGGCCCACGACCTTATCGACGCCGCACTCGACCGCGCGAACGCTGCGCTGGTGGCGGAATCGGTCGGCGCGCTCGAGGCATTGCTCGAACACACGGCCGAACACCTGACGACCCGTACGCAGTTCGGCGCGCCGCTCGCGAAATTCCAGTCGCTGCAGCACCGCGTGGCCGACATGCTGATCTCGCTCGAACAGAGCAAGTCGATGGCCTGCGCCGCCGCGATGGCCGTGGACGAGAACGATCCCGAACGCCGCCGCCGCTTCGTGTCGGCTGCGAAGGCGTACGTCGGCGATGCGTGCCGCACGGCTGGCGAATGGGGCATCCAGCTGCACGGCGGCATGGGCATGACCGAAGAGTGCCGCGTCGGCCACTACGCGAAACGCATGTTCGCGATCAACATGACCTACGGCGACGCGACATGGCATCTGCAGCGCTTCACGGCGCAGCGTCTCGCACAGGAGAAAGCTGAATGAGCTTGAACGGAGCAGCCTATATCGTCGGCGCCTACGAGCATCCGACGCGCAAGGCCAACGATCTTTCGGTGCTGCGTCTGCACGCCGACGTCGCGAAGGGCGCGCTCGAGGATGCGGGCCTGACGAAGGACGACATCGACGGCTACTTCTGCGCCGGTGACGCACCCGGCCTCGGCACCACGACGGTCGCCGAATATCTGGGCCTCGAGCTGCGCCATGTCGATTCGACCGAGTGCGGCGGGTCCGCGCCGATCCTGCACGTCGCGCACGCCGCTGAAGCGATCAAGGCCGGCCGCTGCAACGTGGCGCTGATCACGCTCGCGGGCCGTCCGCGTGCCGCGGGCGCCGCGCTGTCGCTGAAGGCGCCGGATCCCGACGCGCCCGAAGTGCAGTTCGAGCTGCCCTTCGGCCCTGCCACGCAGAACCTGTACGGCATGGTTGCGAAACGGCACATGTACGAGTTCGGCACCACGAGCGAGCAGCTCGCGTGGATCAAGGTGGCGGCGTCGCACCACGCGCAGCACAACCCGAACGCGATGCTGCGCAATGTCGTGACTGTCGAGGATGTCGTCAATTCGCCGATGGTCGCCGATCCGCTGCACCGCCTCGACTGCTGCGTGATGAGCGATGGCGGCGGCGCGCTGATCGTCGCGCGCCCGGAAATCGCGAAGCAGCTCAAGCGCCCGCTCGTCAAGGTGCGTGGTACGGGTGAAGCACCCAAGCATGCGGCAGGCGGCAAGATCGATCTCACATGGTCGGCGGCGGAATGGTCGGGTGCGGCTGCGTTCGCCGAGGCTGACCTCACGCCCCAGGACATCCGGTATGCGTCGTTGTACGACAGCTTCACGATCACGGTGCTGATGCAGCTCGAAGATCTCGGTTTCTGCAAAAAGGGCGAGGGCGGCAGGTTCGTGATGGATGGCAACCTGATCTCCGGCGTTGGCAAGCTGCCGTTCAACACCGATGGCGGTGGATTGTGCAACAACCATCCGGCCAACCGCGGCGGCGTCACCAAGGTGATCGAAGCCGTGCGCCAGCTGCGCGGCGAGGCGCATCCCGCCGTGCAGGTGAAGAACTGCGATATCGCGCTTGCGAATGGGATCGGCGGCGCGCTCGCGTCGCGTCATACCGCGGGCACGCTGATCCTGGAACGGGAGTAACCATGAGCACGAATCAAGCGATGGCTGGTGCAAGCGCTCCGGACGCCAAACCGGCTACGAAGCCAATCGGCCCGCGCCGCATTCCCGCGCCGCGCGTGCTGCCCGAGGCAATGCCGTTCTGGGAGGCGGCCAAAGACGGGCGTCTGCTCGTGAAGCGCTGCGAGGACTGCGGCGAGACGCACTACTACCCGCGCGACATCTGCCCGCACTGTATGAGCGCGAATACGGAGTGGCTCGATACGAAGGGCCTGGGCACGGTCTATTCGTTCAGCACGATGGGCAAGGACGAGGCGCGTTACACGCTGGCCTTCGTGAGCCTCGACGAGGGCGTGACGATGTTGACCAACCTCGTCGATTGCGACCCGGCCGCGGTGTCGATCGGCCAGCGCGTCAAGGTGGTGTTCAAGCCCAGCGAGGGCGCTTATCCGGTGCCGATGTTCGCGCCGATTTGAAGGAGATTGAGCATGTCTGCGGATTTCAAGCAACAGCATGGCTGGCACGATGCGAAGAAGGGGCCGCTGTCGCGCTTCACGATCCTCGATGCCTCGCGCGTGCGCGCGGGCCCTGCGGCCATGCGCGTGTTCGCGGATATGGGCGCGCGCGTGATCAAGCTGGAGATCCCGCCTGGGGCGCCAGGCGGTGACGACATGATCGGCGGGCGTGACCACAATCGCGCCGACTACGAGAACCTGCATCGCAACAAGGAAAGCCTGACGCTGAACATGAAGGACCCAGCCGGTCTCGCGATCCTGCAAGAACTCGTCAAGCGTGCCGACGTGTTTATCGAGAACTTCCGCCCGGACGTCAAGGAGCGCCTCGGCATTGGCTATGAAGCGCTGCGCGCCGTCAATCCGCGTATCGTGTACGCGAGCATCTCGGGCTTCGGCCAGGATGGCCCGTATGCGAAGTGGCCGGGTTTCGACTCGATCGCGCAGGGCATGGGCGGCCTCATGAGCCTGACCGGCAAGCCGGGCGAAGGCCCGATGCGCGTTGGCATTCCGCTTGCCGACCTGTGCGCGGGGCACTTCTGCGCCCAGGCGATCCTGGTCGCGCTGCTGGAGCGCGAAGTGTCGGGCGAAGGCCAATGGGTGCAGACCTCGCTGCTCGAGGCACAGATCGCGATGCTCGACTTCCAGGCCGCGCAATGGCTGGTGGACCGGAAGGTGCCGGAGCAGGTCGGCAACGAGCATCCGCTCACGGTGCCGACCGGCGTGTTCCCGACGAAGGATGGCTACCTGAACCTGGCCGCAATCGGCAATTCGATGTTTGCGCGCCTGTGCGAGGCGCTCGGCCTGCAGCACCTCATTGGCCAGCCCGGCTACGAATCGGACCCGGCGCGCGTAGAAAACCGCGATGCGGTCAACAAGACGGTGGGCGAGGTGTTCCTCACGCGCACCACGCGCGAGTGGACCGAGTTGCTGATCAAGGTCGGCGTGCCGTGCGGCCCGATCTACCAGGTCAACGAAGTATTCGACGATCCTCAGGTCAAGCATCTTGGCATCGCCTGGCCCGCCAACGTGCCGGGCAGGGGCGAAGTTTCGTTCGTTGGCACGCCGTTCCGTCTTTCACGATACCCGCGCGCCGAGACACCGCGCCTGGCCCCTGAGCAAGGCGAGCATACGCAGGCGATTCTGAACGAACTGGGTTATACGAATCAGCAGATTGAGCAGTGGCGCTCGGCCTTCGTGGTCTGACGCACCTTAATGGAAGGCATGGGAGAGAGACGAAATGGCACGACTGGTCGCCGGATTCGGTTCATCGCACAGCATCATGCTGGTTTGCCAGCGCGAGGACTGGCAGCACGGTTTCAAGCAGGTCGATCCGAAGAATCCGCATTACTTCGATCGACTCGGCAACCCCACGACCTATGAAGCGCTGCTCAAGATCGCGCCGCCGGATGCCGAGGCGATGGTGACGTCCGGGAAGATGGGCGAGCGTTACGATCAGGCCGAAGCGGCCATGGACGAATTGCGCGAGCGTATCCGCGCGGCGAAGCTCGACGTGCTGCTCGTGGTCGGCGATGACCAGACGGAGCTCTTTCGCACCACCAACAATCCGGCCTTCGCGATCTACTACGGCGAGACGATCCGCAACGCAAAGCGCGTGTCGAGCCCGAACGAAAGCTGGTACGCGAAGGCACGCACGATGCGCCAGGAGCCGGATGCCGACGTGCACTATCCGGTCAAGGCCGACATGGCCCGGTGGCTGATCCGCGAACTGTGCAACCGCGATTTCGACATTGCGGCAATGGACGGTCTCGAGCGCGACCAGTACGAGGGCCACGCGTTCTCGTTCATTCATCGGCGCTACCTGCAGGATATCGACCTGCCGGTGATTCCGGTCATCGTCAACACCTTTGATCCGCCGAACCAGCCCACGCCGCGCCGTTGCATCCAGCTCGGCCGCGCGCTGCGCGAGCTCATCGAGTCCTATCCGGAAGATCTGCGCGTGGGCGTGCTCGCGTCGGGAGGCCTCTCGCACTTCGTGGTGGACGAGGAGCTCGACAACGACATCATCGACGCGATCCGCCGCAAGGACAGCGACTGGCTGGCCGGGCTCGATCCGAAGCAGCTGCAGGCCGGCAGCTCGGAAATCCGCAACTGGATCATCGGCGTCGAGGCGCTCAAGGCGCTCGATCTCGAATGGGTCCGCTATGTGCCCGGCTACCGCACGGCGGCCCTGACCGGCACGGGCCTCGCGTTCGCGGCCTGGCGCACACTCGACTGAATGCGGTAGTCCCTTCCGCGTGGGGCGGGACGCATGCATGACACTTCACGTTTCTATCAGGAAAGCACAACACATCATGGCTGACCAAAACGTACAGCGCCTGCGCCGGCTCGATTGCTGCGCCGTGTCGGACGCACTCGACAAACTCAAGCTGAACGGCGTGGTGAGCGGTCTGCCGCAACGCGCCGGCTCGGGCCGCATCGCGGGCCGCGCGATCACGGTCAAGCTCGGCACGGGCGAAGCGCCCCCGGGACCGCCCGTGCACCTCGGCTGCACCGCGGTGGAGCAGGCCGATGCCGAGAGCGTGATCGTCGTCGAGCAGAAGAGCGGCGTGGAAGCGGGTTGCTGGGGCGGCTTGCTGTCGCTCGCCGCCAGGGTGCGCGGCGTGGCGGGCGTGGTGGCCGACGGCCCGGTGCGCGATATCGATGAGGCCATTGGCTACGAGCTGCCGGTGTTCAGCCGCGCGACCACGGCCCGGACCGCGCGTGCGCGCGTGGTCGAGAAGGGCACCAATGTGCCGGTGCAGATCGGCGATGTGACGGTGAACGCGGGCGACTACGTGGTGGCCGACAACAGCGCGGTGATCTTCATTCGCGCCGCCGACATCGAAGCCGTGCTCGAGACCGCCGAAATGATCGTCAACAAGGAAGCCGCAATGGCCAAGGCGATTCTGGCCGGCATGCCGGTCGGCCAGGTGATGGGCGGCAGCTACGAGCACATGCTCAAGTAAGCGCTAGCCTCCGGACATATTCAGCAAACACGCAGGAATCCGAACCATGACGAACCATGACAAGAATGTCGAGCGTGCAGCGAAGCTCGATACCGCGACGCTCTCCGACGCCCTCGACAAGCTCGGTATCGCCGGCCAGTGTTACAAGATCAAGCCCAGAAGCACCGGGTTCCGCACCGCGGGCCGTGCGTTCACGATCAAGTACGGCCCGGCCGCGAACCCGCCGGGCACCGTCGGCGACTTCATCGACGACGTGCCGGTCGGCAGCATGATCGTGCTCGACAACAACGGCCGTGAGGATGCCACGGTGTGGGGCGACATCATGACAGAGATCGCGCACCGCCGCGGCATCGCCGGCACCGTGATCAACGGCGTGTGCCGCGACGTTGCGCTGTGCCTGAAGCTTGGCTATCCGGTCTTCAGCCGCGATCACTGGATGCGCACCGGCAAGGATCGCGTGCAGGTGGAGGCGACGAACGTGCCCGTCAATATCGGCGACGCGCGCGTGCAACCCGGCGATATTCTGCGCGGCGATGCCGACGGTGTCATCGCGATCCCGAAAGAGCACGAAGACGCGGTGCTCGACGTGGCCGAAACCATTCATCGTGCCGAGGAAGCGATTCGCGAAGCGTGCCGCGGCGGGATGCGTCTGGATGAAGCGCGCAAGCAGTTCAAGTACCACCAGTTGCAGACGCGGGAGCAATGACGATGAAAGAACACAATCCGGCCACTACGGTACGCACGACGTTCGAGCGCGTGGAGACGAGCGTCGTCGAAGCCGCGCGCAGGCTGCCCGCGGCAACGCTGCACGAGGCGGGCGGCAAGATCGGCGCGTTGCCCTGGTCCATCAAGCCCATCGCGCCCCGGTTCAGGATTTGCGGCACCGCCATCACGGTGCATTCGCCGGGCGGCGACAACCTCTGGCTGCATCGTGCGCTCGTGCTCGCGCAGCCCGGCGACGTGCTCGTGGTGTACACCAATGGCGTCTACGAGCACGGCTATTGGGGCGAGGTCATGACGACGGCCGCCAGGGAGCGTGGACTGGCCGGCCTTGTGATCGACGGCGGCGTGCGCGATGCCGACCTGCTCGAGGAGATCGGCTTTCCGGTGTTCGCACGGGGCCTGTCGATCCGGGGCACGGGCAAGGACTATGGCGCGATCGGCTGGATCAACGAACCGGTGATGATCGGCAACGTCACGATCAGCGCGGGCGATCTGATCGTCGGCGACCGCGATGGCGTGGTTGCGATTCCGCGCGCGCGCGCCTCGGACGTGGTGGAGAAGGCTGTAAAGCGCGAAGCGGACGAGGCTGCCATCTGCAAGCGCATCGAAGCGGGCGAGACCACCATGCAGATCTACGACTTTCACTGAGCCGACGATGACCTCGAAACCTGCCGCACATTCGCCCGGCCTGGCGCCGTCACTCGACGTCGCCGGCGCGATCGCGACCATCACGCTGCGCCGTCCGGATATGGCGAACCGGCTCGAACTGGAAGATCTGGAGACCTTGGGGGGCTTCATTCGCGACGTCAACGCGCGACGCGAGGTGCTCGTGCTGCGACTGTGCGCGCAAGGGCGGCACTTTTGCGCAGGCTTCAACATCGGCAGCGTGGCCGACGGCAATGCGGGCGCGAGCTTCGAGGAACTCGCAAACGAGCTGGAGCGTGCACGTCCGGTGACGATCGCGGCGATCAACGGGGGCGTCTACGGTGGCGCGACTGATCTCGCGCTTGCCTGCGATTTTCGCATCGGCGTGGAGCCGACCCAGATGTTCGTGCCGGCCGCGCGGCTTGGCTTGCTGTTCTATCGCGGCGGCTTGCAGCGATATGTGTCGCGGCTCGGGTTGAATGTGGCGAAGAAGCTGCTGCTCACGGCCGCTACGTTCGACGCGGCGCAGATGCTGGCGTGTGGCTTCCTCGACACGGTCGTGGCGCCGGAGGCGCTGCATCAGGAAGTGGAGCGCCTGAGCGGCGAGCTGGCCGGCATGGCGCCGCTTGCGCTGCTCGGCATGAAGAAACATCTGAACCGCATCGCCAGCGGTACGTTCGACGAAAGCGAGTTTCGGCGCGACGTTTCCCAGTCGGATGCGTCGCATGACTTGCGCGAAGGTGCGCTCGCGTGGAAAGAAAAGCGCAAGCCCGCGTTCCGCGGCGCATAGAGCCGGATTCGATGAAGCGCGACAGCGGCTGCACAGGCGCTTCGAGATGGAGAGAGGCAATCAATGGAAATCGATCACAACCGGGTTCACGAACGGCTCTTCGGCCCGGAGGGGGCGCCGCCACCGGTGACGCAAGCGCTTGGCGGCAGGGTTGCCTCGCTGAGCGATAGGGCGCTCGAGTCCGAGTATGTCGGCGCGCCGGCGTTCCTGAATCCGGCCGGTCACATACAGGGTGGCATTCTGTCCGCGATGCTTGACGACGTGACTGCGTTGCTCGTTGTGTCCACCCTCAGTGAGGGTGAGCAGTGCGCCACCCTGAGTCTGAATACGTCGTTCTTGCGGCCGGCCAAGGTGGGCAAGCTGCTTGGACGCTCGACGCTCGTTCGCCGGGGGCGCGGCGTGTGCAACGTGTCCGGCGAGCTGTGGCAGGACGACAAGCTCGTGGCGACGGCATCGGCGGTGTGCGCGATCGTGCAGCACGACGAATCAAGGTAACTGCGCGCCGCAAGCCGGGCAGCACTTCGCACTGAAACGACATTGGCTTCTCGCTTGCCTTTATCGCCAACACCTCGCGGCCCGGTTCGTCGCGTGGCGCGAATTTGCCCGGGATGTCGATGCATGGATTGCGTTGACATCCCGGGCATGGCGCTCAGACCTTGGCTATATGGAGGAAGTTGGTCGTGCCGACCACACCAAAAGGCATCCCGGAGGCGATGACGACGAAACTGCCCGCCTGCGCGAAGGCTTCGCGTCGAGCGATCGCGCAGGCTTTGTCCACCATGTCAGGCACGTCGCTGATGCTTTCGTCGGCGTTCACGGGATGCACGCCCCAGACGAGCGCCATACGGCGCGCGGTGGCGAGTTCCGGAGTGATGCTCAGCACCGGCACCGCCGGCCGCTCCCGGGCTGCGCGCAGGCTGGTGTAACCCGATCGCGTGTAGGTGGCTATCGCCGCCACCGGCAGCAGCTTCGCGGTCTGCTGGAGGGCCAGGCAGATCGCGTCAGCGACAGCGGCCTGCGGCGCGGTGTGAGATGCGTCGATCGCGCTGCGATAGTCCGGATCGGATTCCACCTCGGCGATGATGCGGTCCATCATCGCCACCGCCTCGCGCGGGTATTTGCCGGAGGCGGACTCGGCCGACAGCATCACGGCGTCCGCGCCGTCGTACACGGCGTTGGCCACGTCCGAGGCTTCGGCCCGAGTCGGAACCGGCGCGGCGATCATCGATTCGAGCATCTGGGTCGCAACGACGACCGGCTTGCCGGCGGCCCGGCAGGCTCTGACGATCTGCTTCTGGATCCGCGGCACTTGTTCGGCCGGCAGTTCGACCCCCAGGTCGCCGCGCGCGACCATGATCGCATCCGCCGCATCGACGATCGCATCGAGCGAGTCGATCGCGGCCGGCTTCTCCAGTTTGGCCAGCACGGCTGCGCGCCCCTGGACGATCGCCTTGACCTCGTGCACGTCCTCGGCTCTTTGCACAAACGACAGCGCGACCCAATCGACGCCCAGTGTCAGGCCGAACTCGAGGTCGGCGCGATCCTTGGGTGTCATGGCCGGAATGGGCAGCAGCACCGAGGGCACGTTCACACCCTTGCGATCCGATATCGTGCCGCCGGTGATGACCTGCGTGTCGGCGAAGTCCGGTCCGAAGCGCAGTACCTTCAGGCGCACCTTGCCGTCGTCGACCAGCAATTCCGTGCCGGTTTCGAGTGCCGCGAAGATTTCCGGATGGAGCAGCGGCGCACGCGTGGCGTCGCCCGGGGTGGGGTCCAAATCGACGCGAAACGCCGCTCCGGCTTGCAGCGTGACCGGACCATCGGCGAGCGTGCCGATGCGCAGCTTCGGGCCCTGCAGATCGAGCAGCACAGCGATGGGCCGCCCCGTATCGCGCTCGACACGGCGGATGATCTCCATGCGCTCCTGATGTTGCGCATGCGTGCCATGGCTGAAGTTGAGCCGGAACACGTCGGCGCCGGCATCGAACAGGGCGCGCACGGTGCTCAGGTCGGAACTCGATGGTCCCAGTGTGGCGACGATCTTGGCATTACGTTTTCGACGCGTCATGTTCGCTCCGCTTAAAAGATGAAGTCGGTGTTGATGAACTTCGATTGATGCTCACGAACAATGGTGTTGAGGAGTGTCTTGTTCGACTCGGTCAGTTTGGCCGCGATCATCGAGCGGATTGAGAACGCACGCAGCGCGTCGCTGACCGAAAGCGTGCCTTCGGCCGAATCCTTGCGCCCGGCGAACGGGAACACGTCCGGCCCGCGCTGGCACTGGCAGTTGATATTCACGCGGCAGACCTGGTTGACGAGCGGATCCACCAGCGCACCGATCTGCGCGGTGTCGGTGCCGAAAATGCTCACCTGCTGACCGTGATCCGAGGTGAT
Organism: Paraburkholderia sp. A3BS-1L; assembly: GCF_051125215.1. Taxonomy (NCBI): domain Bacteria; kingdom Pseudomonadati; phylum Pseudomonadota; class Betaproteobacteria; order Burkholderiales; family Burkholderiaceae; genus Paraburkholderia; species Paraburkholderia sp. A3BS-1L. The sequence continues at coordinate 1,107,106 of NZ_CP120443.1, forward strand.
CACGTAGTCGAGGGCCTGGTCCACCGAGTCGAAGCTCATCACCGGCACGACAGGACCGAACTGTTCCTCCCGGTACAGCTTCATGCCTTCGCGCACGGGGTAGACGACAGCGGGGTCGAACAGCGTGCTGCAGAATTCACCGCCGCCCTCGTTGACGACGCGCGCGCCTTTTGCCACGGCGTCTTCGATCGCCTCCGTCATGTAGGCCGTGCGGTGCGGCCCCGGCAAGGGCGTGATATGCACGCCGGCTTCCCAGGGCATGCCCATCTTGAGCCGCGCGAGTTCGGCGGTGAAGCGCCCGAGAAACGCATCGACGACGCTGCTGTGCACGATCAGCATTTTGAGGGCTGTGCAGCGCTGTCCGTTGAACGACAGGGCGCCGAGCAGACATTCCTTGACGGCGAGATCGAGGTCGGCGTCGGGCAGCACGATGGCCGCGTTTTTCGCGTCGAGGCCCAGCACTGCGCGCAGACGGTGCGACTTGGGGTGCTGCTTCTTCAAATGGTCCGCCACGCGGCTCGAGCCAATCAATGCCAGAACGTTGATCTTGCCCGAGGCCAGCATGCGCGGCACCACCAACTGGCCCGGTGCGTAGATGGTGTTGACCACACCGGGCGGAAACGCGTCGCGAAAGACTTCGAGCAGCGGCTCGAACAGCAGCGTGCCGTATTGCGGCGGCTTTAGAACCACGGTATTGCCCATGAGCAACGCGGGGATCAGGGTGCAGAACGTCTCGTTGAGCGGATAGTTGTACGGCCCCATGCACAGAACGACACCTAGCGGCGTGCGCCGAACCTGGCCAATGGTTCCCTCGACGACCATGAATCGCGAATGGTCATTTTCCACGCCCTTCAGCGTCTCGATCGTGGCCTGGATGTATTCGATGGTGCGATCGAACTCCTTGCGCGAGTCGATCAGGCTCTTGCCGATCTCCCACATGAGCAGGTTGACGATCTGCTGGCGGCGCTCGACCATGCCTTTCACGAACGCCTGCATGCAGGCGATGCGGCCGGCGACCGTCATCGTCGGCCATTGACCCCGGCCATTGTCGTACGCGGCGACAGCGGCATCCAGGGCGGCGTCGCTCTGTGCCTCGCCCATCAACGGGTAACTACCGATCTCGACCTGGCTGACATCGCGGGTCGCCGCATCGCGTATGCAAACCGGCGAGCGTACAGTTTTACAGGGGCCATCCCATGTCAGGATCTGCCCGCCAATCAGGAAGCCGCGCTGATGAACGGGAGCGGCAAGCCGATGTTCTGATGGAATTTCGTCGACGGTGGGGAAATACCGGGCGAGTCGCGGATGGTGATCGGTCGTCATGGGCGCTCCGAAGGCAGTGGGGACATTGGCTGACAAATTAAGTAGTACTTCACATGACAATCGAGCTTGCCCCTGAATCATGACAGGGGCAACACCGAATAAAGCCACTCAATGCGGCGACGACCAGCCCTTGTAGCTGCCGATGTTGTCGCGCGTGATGAGCTGCGGCGTCATCTGGATCAGCGGATTGGCGGGCCTCTTGCCGTTCATGATGTCGTAGCCCACCTGCACGGCCGTCTGCGCCATCTTCCACGGATCCTGGCTTGCCGAGGCCTGCACCAGCGTGCTGGTCTTGAGCGCCGTTTCGATATCGGGCGCGCCGTCCACCGAGGTGATCACGATGTTGCTGCGATTGAGCTGCTTGGCGGCCAGATCGCTGCCCACGGCCTGCGGATCGTTGATGGTGAACACGCCGGCCACTTGCGGGAAGCGCGTGAGATAGCCCTGCATGGTGTTCATGCCGCCTTCGCGCGAACCCTTGCCGTCCTGGTCGTCGGAGAGGATCTTGATGCCCGGCGACTTCGCGAGCACCTGCTTGCAGCCGTTCACGCGGTCGATCACGGCCGAGACCTGCGGGCCGTTCTCGATGATCACGTTGCCCTTGCCGTTGATCTTCTTCGCCAGATATTCACACGAGATCTGGCCAGCCTTCACGTTGTCGGTCTGCACGGTGGCGTCGGCGCCCGCGGCAGCCACGTCCACCGCCACCACCACGATGCCCGCGGCGCGCGCCTTCTTCACGGCCGGCTCGATCGCCTTCGGATCGGAGGCGTTCAGCAGGATCATGTCGACGTGCGCCGAGATGAAGTTGTCGATCTGCGTGAACTGCTTGTTCAGGTCATAGTCGGCGGACACGGCGGTGACTTTCGCATTCGGATTGAGCTGCCTGGCCTTGGCTTCGGCACCCTGCACGATCGTGACGAAGTAAGGATTGCCAAGCGAGCCCACGGTGATGCCGATCGACTTCAGTTGCTTGTCGGCGGCATGCGCGCCCTGCAGCGCGAAACCGAGCGCGAGTGCGGCAGCGGCGCGAACAGCGAAAGCAGCCTTTTTCTTGAACATAACGTTGTCTCCAGAGGGGTCCGGTTGGTGTGTGTCATGCAGGGCGGGGGCAGGAGGACCGCCTGCTCCCGCTTTCAAAGCCGGTTCAAGGCCGGTCAAGCGGTTCAGGTGCGCGCCGAGCCGCGCTGGCGGTAACGGTCGAGCGCCACGGCACCGACGATCACGAGGCCCTTGATGATGTATTGCCAGATGTCCGAGACGCCCAGCAGCACGAGGCCGTTCGAGAGCACCGCGATGATGAGCGCGCCGATCAGCGTGCCGACGATCGAGCCCACGCCGCCCACGAAGCTCGTGCCGCCCAGGATCACCGCCGCGATGGCGTCGAGTTCGTACGACTGGCCGAGCTGCAGGCCGTTCGCGGCATAGAGGCGCGCGGCCGACATCACCGCGCCCAGGCCCGCGAGCAGGCCCGAGACCGCATAGACGAACATCTCGATGCCCCACACCTTGATGCCCGAGAGGCGCGCCGCTTCGGGGTTGCCGCCCACCGAGTAGATGTGCAGGCCAAGCACCGTGCGGCGCAGCACGAACCACGACACGGCCACCACCACCAGCGCGATGATCACGAGCCAGGGCACGCCGAACACCGTGCCGTTGCCGATGAAGGCGAACGAGAGTTGCGGATTGAAGACGGTGGTGTCGTGGCCGATGAGGCGGGCGATGCCGCGCACGGCCGTGAGCGAGCCGAGCGTGACGATGAACGGCGGCAGGCGCAGCAGCGAGATCAGCGCGCCGTTGACGATGCCAAAGCCAAGCCCCACGCCGAGCGCGGCGGGAATGCCCAGCCAGCCCCAGCCCGGCACGGTCGAGCACAGCATGGCCGTGACCGCCGAGGCGGCCAGTATCGAGCCCACCGAGAGGTCGATGCCGCCCGTGAGAATCACGAAGGTCATGCCGGCGGCGAGCACGATGTTGATCGACGCCTGCTGCGCGACGATCGAGAGATTCTGGAACGTGACGAAGCCATCGGTCAGGAAGCCGAAGCCGATGCATAGCAGCACGAGCACGGGCAGCATGCCTGCCGTGCGCATGAGGGATTTCATGCGGGCGCGATGGCCGTTGGGCGCAGCGCCCCCGCGCGCGGTCTGGGCCGGTTGGGCGGGCGACGCTGCAACGCCGTGGCGGGGAAGGATGTTCTTCATGATGTCGTGCTCCTCAATATCTCTTCGACTGGTGCGTCGGACGGGTGCGTCGGACGGGTTCGTCTGAATCAGGCGGCCTCGTCCAGCGCGTCCTGCGAGCCGGTGGCGAGTTCGATGATGGCTTCCTGGTTGATGGGCTTGCCGGTGTAGCCGCCCAGCTCTCCGGCGAAGACGCCTTCGCGCATGACGAGCACGCGGTCGGCCACGCCGATGATCTCGGGCAGTTCGCTCGAAATCACGATGATGCCCACGCCGGTTTTGGCGAGGTCGTTGATGATGCGGTAGATCTCCGACTTCGCGCCGATGTCCACGCCGCGTGTCGGCTCGTCGAGGATCAGCACGCGTGGTCTGGTTTCCAGCAGGCGCGAGAGCAGCACCTTCTGCTGGTTGCCGCCCGAGAGCGCGCCCACGTTCACGCGCGGGCTGGGCACGCGGATCGAGAGCGAGCGGATCGAGTCCTTCGCGCGCGACGCGCCGCGCGCGAGGTCGAGCACGCCGAAGCGCGCATCGCGCCCGGCCACGGCCACGTTGATGTTGTCGCGCACGCTCATGTCGAGAAAGAGGCCCTGATGCTTGCGGTCCTCGGTCAGATAGACGAGGCCCGCCTCAATCGCATCGCGCGGGCCATGCACATGGAGCGTGCGCCCGTCGATGGCGATCTCGCCACGCACGCGCGGCTCCGCGCCGAAGATCAGGCGTGCGAGCTCGGTGCGGCCGGCGCCCACGAGGCCGGCAATGCCGAGCACTTCGCCCGCATGCAGGTCGAGACTGCAGCCGCGCACGCGGTTGTGGTCGGCCACGTCGCGCACCGTGAGCACTGCCTTGCCGGGATCGTAGGGCGCGTGCTCCTTTTTGTAGAACCCCGAAATATCGCGGCCCACCATCATGCCCACCAGGCTTTCCGCGTTGAGCGCGTCGCGCATCAGCGTGCCCACGTAGCTGCCGTCGCGCAGCACCGACACGCGGTCGGAGAGCTCATAGATCTCGGCCATGCGGTGGCTGATGTAGATGATCGCGAGCCCTTCCTCGCGCAACTGGCGGATCAGCTTGAACAGACGCTCGGTTTCGCGCGAGGAGAGCGGCGTGGTGGGCTCGTCCATCACGATGATGCGCGCGTCGCCATGCACGGCGCGCGCGATTTCCACCAGCTGGCGTTCGGCGATGGAGAGCGAGCCCACCAGCGTCGCGGGGCCGAAGCTGGCGCCGAGACGCTTGAGTACGTCTTCGCAGCCGCGCTCCATGGCGGCCCGATCGACCATGCCGAAGCGGCGGCCGCCGCGGCGCAGCTCGCGGCCCGCGTGAATGTTTTCGGCAACCGAAAGGTTCGGCGCGAGGCTCAGCTCCTGGTAGATCACGGCCACGCCCAGCTCGCGCGCGGCGAGCGGCCCGTCGATCACGACCGTCTTGCCGTCGAGCACGATCTCGCCGCCGGCGTCGGCCTGATACGCGCCCGAGAGAATCTTCATGAGCGTGGATTTGCCCGCGCCGTTCTCGCCCATCAGCGAATGCACCTCGCCGGGCCACACCGAGAGGCGCACGTTGTCGAGCGCGCGCACGCCGGGAAACGTCTTGCTGATACCCCGCATTTCCAGCAGCGGGGGCGTCTGTTCAGAGCGCGACATGGCTCTCCTCCTGCGCTTGTACGTTGGCTTGTGCGCCGGCGCCCATCAGGATGCCCGCACGCGGCGAAAAGTTGAAGAACATGGGCAGCGTGGCGGCGCCCAGCGCGCCGGCGTCGGGGCCGAAGGTGCCGCGCACCAGCGCGGGCGTGCCGCGCGCCTCGGGCGCGGTGGCCGCCACGGCCACGCGCAGGCGCTGCATGAGCGTATCGATGAGGCCCGCGTCCACGTCGGCGTCGAGCACCACGGCCGGCACGTCGAGCACGCACAGCGCGGCGCGCAGCGCGGGCGCGAGCGCGTCGATGCAGTCGTCGAGCCATTCCCCGACGGCCGGATGGCCGCGTGCGATGCACGCCTCGATATCGGCGCGGTTGTCCACCGTCTCGCCGTGATATTGCAGATGGCGGCGCAGCGCGATGAGCGAGGCGCGCGAGAGCAGGATGTCCCACTTGCCGGCGGGCTTGTGCGCCGAGGGCAGGGCGCCCGGCGGCACGGGCATCACGGCGAAGTCGCCCGCGTTGCCGGAGAGGCCGCGCACGCAGTCGCCGTTGATGGCGATGCCGCCGCCAATGGCCGGGCCGAGGAACAGATAAAGGAAGTCGTCGCGCTGACGGCCGCAGCCGTAGAAGATTTCGGCGATGGCGGCGGCGTTGCCGTCGTTTTCGCTGAACACGGGCAGCCCGAGCGCGCGGCCCAGCTCGCCCGCGAAATCGACGTCGCTCCACACGCGGAACGCCTCGGCGGGCAGACCCAGCTCGCTCAGCCAGCTGCCAAGGTTGTACGGCTGCGCGACGCCAATGCCCGCGAGCCGGCTGCGCTCGGATTTATCCAGCAGGGCGGATAGTTCGCGGATGTCCTGCTGGACGATGTCCTGCGCCACCGAAGGTTGGGGGAGCAGCATGTCGTGCGAGCGCCGGCCGATCATCTGGCCCGCGAAGTCGACCAGCACGGTTTCGATATTGGTCCGGTCGAGCCGCACGCCGATGGCGAACGCGCCGCGCGGCGCGAGCCGCAGGAGCGAGGCGGGCTGGCCGCGTCCGCCGTCGAGGCGCCGTCCGCTCATCTCGATGAGGCCGTTTTCCGCAAGCGAGGTGATGATGCTGCCCACGGCGGTGCTGGTGAGATTGGCGAGGCGGGCGAGATCGGCCTTCGAGGCCTCGCCGGCGCGCCGCAGCGCCTGCAGCAGCAGTCGCTCGTTGAAGCGGCGGACATTGGCCGAGTTGCTGCCCTGGCCGACATGCGGACTTCTCACGTGTTTTCTCCGGTTGCGCCAGCAAAGGGTGTGACAGGGTTGGCGACTAAATAAATCAAGTTGATTTATTTAATGACGGAACGCGGCCTGTGTCAGCCTGGGGAAATCCCGGTGATGGGGTGCTCACCCGTCGGGCTGGGCGTGCCAATTGAACGCGGACGACGGCCCGCGCCGATCCCCGTCAAACCGTATCCGGCGCGACGATGCGGCAGTTATGCCAAAACATGCATTACGCAGCGTGAGCCTGACTTTTGCGTATCTTGTCCGGTATCTCGATGCGGAGTAAGCGATCGAGTTTCGAAGTGCATTGCAGGTACTGTCGACGGGAAACTGAATTTATTTGCTCATCGTAAATTCGGACGATGTCCTGGGTTAATCGCGTTGCGTCTTCGCCCAGACTCCACTCATCGGTTGCATAGGCGTGCTCGGCGGCAGCCTCTAACGCACCTTCGGCATCGCAATACAATTCGTATGCCGCATTCCCGTATCCGTCATGCCATAGCAGGTACGAAAGATAGGTCATGCGGATCAGTTGGAAAAGCTGATGCCGATTTCCCCGACCCGTGCGGCACAGCGCGAAAGCCAGATGGGCTGCGAGCGACGCGTCCCTGACGTATGCCGTGGGCAAGGGGAGCAGCATGGCCTTCTGAGATAACTTTGGATTTTGCATCGTTTCCTGAGCGGCTTTTGTCGCACGCCAATTTATGGCGTCACGATCTCGAATCGATAAGCCATTTCGACCGGCCGGCCAGGCTCGAGCGCGACCGCAGTGGGAATCCCTCTGGCATTGATCGGGTTTTGCGCCAGCGAAGGGCGGCAGCCAAGCTCGAATGCGCTCGCCACGGGCTCGACGCCGAGGCACAGGTTGCGGCCGTTCCAGGGGCTGTAGGTGCGGCCGCGATTGCTGATCCACAGCAGCAGCGACGGCAGCACGGAGGCGTCCCACGTGAGCCGGCAAGTCACCTGGGATTCCTCATTCGTCAGCGTGACTGACCCATCGACACCGCAGAGCTGAATGATCTCTTCCGTATCGTGCGCAAAGGGGAGGCGGTCGAATGCCGCCGCTCCGCCGGCGCGTAGCGGTACATGATCGAGCCGCTCGAAAACTGCGCCTGGGGCGGCACGCGATACGCCGGGCTCGGGGCCGCCCGGATGCACAACGCCAAAGCGAAACGCACCCGTATGGATTTGCATGGCTCCGGCCATCGACGGCAAAGCCAGGTTGGGATGCAGTCCAAGCGGGCGTCGCGTGCTGCGGCGCGCCTCGATCTTCACGGAGAAGTCGATTGCGGGGCTATCAGGGTCGGCACGGACCACGCGCACGACGCGGGCAATCGACGATTCGGGTGGATATTCGAGCGCAATCTCGATCGAGTGCTTCGTCTGGCGCACGAGGGTCCATTCACCCACGCAGGCATAACCGTGCAGCAGGTCGTCACTCGCATCCAGCGGACCATCGCGTTCATCGACTGAAGCGGCGAGGCTCTTTCGCCAGTTTTCCACCACCGTCTCGGCAGACCAGGGCACCCCAAACGGAACGCAGGGAAATTCGCTTCTGAGCTGACCGAGTAGTCCCGTCTGCCCGTGTGTTTCATCGTCGAGCCACGGGGCTTCGTAAAACGGTGCGACGCGCCTGCTGCCATTGCGTAGGGAAACGCCGCCGAGCATGCCGCCTCTTGAGTGAACGTTGAGGGAGCCGTGAGGCCATTCGAGATGCCAGATGTTATCCATGCTCGTGATTTTGAGAGAAAGGGGGGAGAGGGTCGTGCCTGGTCAGTTTTCTTCTTCCGGCCAGCATGTGTTGTGGCGCGCGAGCAGCGCGCTGGCCGCGGCCGGTCCCCAGGTGCCGGATGCATAGGGTTTCGGCTGGCTTGCCTGAACGGCCCAGTCTTCGATGATCGGGGCGACCCAGCGCCATGCGGCTTCCTGTTCGTCGCGCCGCACGAAGAGGGCAAGCCGTCCGCCGATCACATCGAGCAGCAAGCGCTGATAAGCCTCCATCCGGTCTTGCTGGAAGAATTGATCGAAGGCGAGATCGAGGTGCACGCCTTGCAAGGTCATGCCCATGCCCGGTTGCTTGGCGAGCGCGCTGAGGCGAATCGATTCGTCAGGCTGCAAACGGATCGTCAGCCGGTTCGAACCCGGACGCAAGGCCATCGGGCCCAGCGCCGAGTGTGGCACCGGCCGGAAATTGACGACGATTTCAGCGATGCGGCCGGCAAGTCGTTTGCCGGTGCGCAGAAAAAACGGCACACCCGCCCAGCGCCAGTTTTCCACTTCGGCTTTCAACGCGACGAACGTCTCGGTCGTGCTGCCCTGGCTGACACCCGCCTCCGCGTGATAAGCGCAGACGGACGTGTTCTTGATGGCGCCTGCGTGATATTGCCCGCGGACCACGTTCTGCCGGATCTCGTCGCCGAGCACCGGTTTGAGTGCGCGCAGCACACGCAGCTTTTCGTCGCGTACCGCGTCCGCATCCATGGACCGCGGCGGTTCCATCGCGATGATGGCAAGCAGTTGCAGCAGGTGGTTCTGCACCATGTCGCGCAACGCGCCGGTTTGATCGTAAAAATTGCCGCGACTTTCGACGCCCAGTTGCTCGGCTACCGTGATCTGGATGCTCTCGACCCATTCGCGTCGCCACAATGGTTCGAACAACGAATTGCCAAAACGCAGTGCGAGCAGGTTCTGGACGGCTTCCTTGCCCAGATAGTGGTCGATCCGGTAGATCTGGTCTTCGTCGAAAATTTCGCCGACTGCATCATTGATCGAATTGGACGAATCCAGATCGTATCCGAGCGGCTTTTCCAGCACGATGCGCGAGCCTTCGGTGAGGCCGGCCGATGCCAGTGCGCGGCAGATCGGCACGAACAGCGCAGGCCCGGTCGCCAGATAGAAAATGCGCCGCCCGCGTGTGGTATCGAGTGTTTCGCGCAGCATGGCGTACGAATCTGGCTGGCCGGCGTCGAGCATGACGTAGGCGATGCGCTCGAGAAAGCTTCGCCATACTGAATCTTCGATGGCGTCGCCCGCGATATGGGGCTTCACATGCTCGCGAACCCAGCGCAGATAGCCACTCGTATCGAGCGCTGTTTGCGCGACGGCGACAATGCGGCCGTCGGGCGCGAGCAAGCCGTCGCGGTGCGCTGCGAAGAGGGCCGGCAAGATCTTGCGCATCGCCAGATCGCCTGTTCCACCGAACAGGACGAAGGCGAATGGCGGATAATCCGGGCCGCCGCGGCTAGGGCGTTTGGTCATGGCGTTCAGTGCGTTCAGTGTTGGAGGTCGGGACAAAGGCTCGCGCAATCGGTTAGCGCAGCCACGTCGGACAGTTGCGGCGCGTAGGCGCCTTGCCGGGCGCACGTGGCCGCGGCACACGCGGCGGAAAACGCCAGATGAGCGGCCAGCGGCGCATCGGGCCGCGTGAGCAGACTCGCCAGCCATCCGCCAAAGCAGGCGTCGCCGCAGCCGACGGTGTCGACCACCTGGGTCGCGAATGCCGGCTGAAACAACACTTCCTGCGCCGTGAACAATTGCATGCCCTCGGCGCCGCGCGTCAGGAGGATTGCCGCTGCCGGGGCCCACGCGCGCAGTTGGGCGAGCGCGCGGACTTCGTCCAGTTCGGGGAACAAGCCCCGTAGATCCTCGTCGGAAACCTTGATGTAGCTGGCGAGCCCGGCCATGCGGCGCAGTGTGCTCCGGTAGGCGGGGCCGGCCATCAGATCGCGGTAGTTCGGATCGAATGAGATCTGCTTGCCGGCCGCATGCGCCGCCTGCGCAATCTCCAGAAGGTGCGCGGCCAGCGGCTGCCGGACCAGGCTGAGCGAGCCGAAGTGAACGATCTGGGCCGCGTCGAGCCAACCCGGGGGCAACGACTGCGCGTCGAACGCGAGATCGGCACTGTTCTCGCCGACAAAGAAATACTGCGGCGGATGCTTCGAAACGACCATGGCGAGAAACGGCGCACGCTCGACCTGACGGATGAAGCGCATGTCGAGTCCTGCCCGCTGGCTTTGCTGCATTAACTCGTCGCCGAAGGTGTCGCGGCTCACGGTGCCGGCGAAGCCCGTGGACACGCCAAGGCGCGCGCCCACACGGGCAACGTTCCAGCACGATCCACCGGCCGCGCTGCTCCAGCGCTGGTCGTCTGCGCGGATAAAGTCGGTCAGTGCTTCGCCGAACACGACCAGTTTGGGGAGATTCGTCGTCATTCGAATTGACCCGGTTAGTCAAATTAAAGTGTCGATGCGGAGCGCGGCTTGCGCCGCTGTCTGAAGCGGTCGATCAGAGCGCTGGTGGAACTGTCATGAGCCAGCGCGACATCCGCCTGGGCGACTTCGCCCTCGATCGTCGCAGCCAGCCGTTTGCCGAGCTCCACGCCCCATTGATCGAATGAATTGATGTTCCAGATGGCGCCTTGTACGAACACCTTGTGCTCGTACAGCGCGAGCAGGGCGCCGAGCGAAGCCGGATCGAGCTTGTCCAGGCAAATCGTGTTGGTCGGGCGGTTGCCATCGAAGTTGCGATGCGGCTCGCTCGCTGCCGGCGCGCCGTTCATCAGCGCTTCGGATTGTGCGAAGCAATTGGCGAGCAGGATTTCGTGGTGGGCGTCGAGCGCGTGATGCGGCTGCATGCAGGCGATGAAGTCCGCTGGAATCAAAGCGGTCCCCTGGTGCAGCAACTGGAAGAACGCGTGCTGGCCGTTGGTGCCGGGCTCTCCCCAGATGACGGGCCCGGTCGCATAGTCGACGCGCTCGCCCGACAGGGTGACCGACTTGCCGTTGCTCTCCATGTCGAGCTGCTGCAGGTACGCCGGCAGACGGTGCAGGTAGCGGTCGTACGGTGCAATCAGGTGGCTTGTGGCGCCGAAGAAGTTGATGTGCCAGACGCCGATCAATGCAAGCAGGACCGGCAAGTTCTGCGCGAGCGGCGCCTCGACGAAATGCCGGTCCATCGCGTGAGCGCCGCCGAGCATGGCCTCGAAGGCCTCCATGCCGATCGCGAGCGCAATGGGTAGCCCGATCGCGGACCAGAGCGAGTAACGGCCACCCACCCAGTCCCAGAACTCGAACATGTTGTCCGTATCGATGCCAAACGCGGCGACGGCTTCGGTATGCGTGGAAACGGCCACGAAGTGCTGCGCGACGGCCGTTTCGGGCGCGCCGCTCGCGAGCAGCCATGCGCGCGCGGTGCGGGCATTGACGAGTGTCTCCCGAGTGGTAAAGGTCTTCGACGCCACGATGAAGAGCGTCGTTTCCGGATCGGCGCTGCGCAATACCTCGGCGATGTCCGCGCCGTCGACGTTGGAGACGAAGTGCATCGTCAACGCTTCGTGCGCATACGGTTTGAGGGCTTCGCAGACCATGCGCGGTCCCAGGTCCGAGCCGCCAATGCCAATGTTCACCACATCGGTAATCGCGCGGCCGGAATAGCCGCGCCACATGCCCTCGCGGACGGCATCGGTGAAGCGGCGCATTTTGTCCAGTACTGCCGAGACTTGAGGGACCACGTCCTTGCCGTCGACCACGATTGGCATGGCGCTGCGTTCGCGTAGCGCAACGTGCAGGACCGGCCGGTTTTCGGTGACGTTGATCCGCTCGCCCGCAAACATCGCCCGACGCCGTTCTTCCACACCCGTCTCGCGCGCGAGCGCACACAGGAGTTCGAGCGTCTCGGCGGTGACCAGATTCTTCGAGTAATCGACATACAGGCCGGCCGCTTCCAGCGAGAAATGGACGGCGCGATCCGGATCGTTGGCGAATAGTTCACCGATCGAACCGTGCGCGAAGCTTGCACGATGTGCGGCAAGCGCACGCCATGCAGGTGACTGGGTGAGTTTCGATACGGTCAGTCTGGATTCGGAAAGGTTGGACATTTCTTACGGTATCCTGAGCGTCATGAAAAAATTAATGCATTGAATCGAGCGATTCCGTCGGCTCCGGAAGCATCTCGGCACGCGGAAGAAAGTTGAACAACATCGGCAACGTGGCTGCGCCGAGCGCGCCCGCATGCGCGCCAAATGTGCCGTGCAGGAGTCTCGGTGCACCGCGCGCCTGGGGCGCGTCGGCGGACAGCGCGACGCGCAAGCGCCGTATCAGCTTGTCGATGAGACCGGCGTCGACATCGGCGTCGACCACGATTGCCGGCACGTCGAGCACGCACACCATCGCGCGCAGGGCAGGGGCGAGTGCATCGACGCAATCGTCGAGCCATTCGTCGACCGTCGGCTGGCAGCGCGCAATGCAATCTTCAAGGCCCGCGCGATGCTCGACCGCTTCACCGCTGGCACGCAGGTGTCGCGACAGCGCGTCGAGCGAGGCGCGCGAAAGCAGGACGTCCCATCGGCCCATGGGCCGCGATGCCGATGCTAGCCGGTCAGGCGAGCTGGGCATCGCACGGGAATCGCCCGCGTGAGCGCTTGCGCCGCGCAGGCAATCACCGTCGACGGCGATGCCGCCTCCGACCGCAGGCCCGAGAAACAGATAGAGGAAATCGTCACGATGGCGTCCGCAGCCGTAAAACAATTCGGCGATCGCGGCGGCCGTTCCATCGTATTCGCTACAGACGGGCAGCGACAGCGCCCGCTCGAGTTCACCCGCAAAGCGGGTTTCATCCCATACGAGAAACGTTTCCGACGGCAGGCACGACTCGCGTTGCCGGCTTCCGGCGTTATGCGGCTGCGCGACACCTACGCCGGCGAGCCGTGTGCGTTCTTCCGCGGTAAGCACTTGCAGCAGGTGGTGAATGTCGTCCTGGACGATCTCGAGGACATCGGCTGGATGCGGCAGCGCTGCGTCGTGAACCCGACGACCCAGCAACTGGCCGGCGAAATCCACCAGCACCGTCTCAATGCGGGTGCGATCCAGGCGTGCACCGATGCCGAAGGCGCCGCGGGACGCGAGGCGTACGCGCAACGCCGGCTGGTCGCGCCGACCGTCGACATGCCGGTCGGGGAACTCGATCAGTCCAGCCCTGGCAAGCGGCGCGATATAGCTATCCACGGCCGTCGTGGTGAGGTTTGTGAGCCGCGCAAGATCCGCTTTCGAGGCTTGTCCGGTACGACGCAATGCGTGAAGCAGCCGGCGCTCGTTGCACCGGCGCACCTTTGCCGAGTGGCTGCCTGGGCCAGTATGCGGACCTTTCACGAATCTCCTCCAGCGGGTGAGCCGTCTGTGCAGCGATTAATTAATTCAAGTTGATTTATTTAAACGCGCGATCGCGCGTCTGTCAGCCCAGGGAAATCCCGGTCTGGAATCACAGGCTTGACGATGCTCAGGCGTGGCAGCGGTGCCGGCGGCTGTCGCTGCAATCAAAAACGAGCAATTGGGACGGGGGCTTTTCGCGCCGAGGTTGAACGGCGTTCGAATGGCTTGGCGATCTGCGGGAGAAGAGCGCGCCTTCTCTTGCGTCAGCGGATGACAATGATCACGGGGGGCATTTACGGCACCGTGCGGGGGGCCGGTACGTGCCATCGATGTTGCCGGGTCACGCGCTCGCCGGCCCGGCTTCGGCGCTTTCCTCGCGCGCGAAGCGCCCGTAACGTAATGCCAGTGCCGGCAGCACGATGAGGTTCAACGCAGTCGACGTGATCAGGCCGCCCAGAATGACGATCGCCATCGGCCCTTCGATTTCGTTGCCCGGCGCACCGCTCGTCACGGCGAGCGGCAGCAGCGCGAGCGCGGTCACCAGCGCGGTCATGAGGATCGGCACCAGCCGCTCTGTTGCGCCGCGCACGGCGGTGTCCATGTTCCAGGCCAGGCGGTCGACATGCACCAGGTGTTCGTAGTGGCTGATCAGCATGATCGAATTGCGCAGCGATATGCCGAGCAGTGTGACGAAGCCCACCATGCTGCCGAGCGACAGACTCGCGCCGCTCAGCACCACGCTCAGGACACCGCCCACGAGCGCGAAAGGCAGGTTGGCGAGAACCAGCATCACGGCGCGCCGGTTCTTCATGGCCAGGAACAGCAGCAGTGCGATGCCCACCAGCGCAATTGCGGCATACGCGAGCAGGTCGCGCTGCGATTGCGCGCGCGCTTCGCTCTCGCCGCTGAAAACGGCATAGGTGCCCGGCGGCATCCTGATCTCGCGGTTCACGCGCGCCTGCGCTTGCTTCACGAAGTCGGTGACCGGCCGGTTGCCGAGATTGACCGATACCGCCTGCACACGCTCGCCACCGTCATGGGTGATCTGATATCGGCCGGCGACCTGGCGGATCGTCGCGAGCGAGGCGAGCGGCACCGCAAAGCCGTCGGCATTGCGCACCATGAGCTTGCCGATGTCACCGACGGTCCGGCGCTGCGCCGGGTCCAGCACGACCGCAACGTCATAGGTGCGGTTGCCCTCGTGGATCTGCGATGCAGTCACGCCGGCGTATGCGGCCTGGATCGCATCGAGCACCTCGACAGGACGCAAGCCCGAGCGGCTCAAGGCGTCGGGGTTCAGTCTCACGTCCAGTTCGGGAATGCCGGGCGGCGAGTCCACGCGCACGCTGGCGACGCCGTGGATCGTGCCGATCAACTGTGCGATCTGCTGCGCCGTACGGTCGATGACATCGAGGTTGTTGCCGAACACATTCACGACCACGGGCGACGTCGTGCCCGAAATGGTTTCATCGATGCGTTCCTCGAGGAACGTGTTGATCGAGGTGGAGAGCCCCGGAAAGCGCGCCAGCGCCTGGCGAATCCGGTAGAGCGCCCAGTTCTGGCCCGATGCACTCATCGGCTCGAGGTCCACCTCGAACTCGGACAGTTGCACGCCGGTCGGGTCGACCACGCCGGTCGCGCGCCCCGCGCGCTGCGCCACGAGGCGCACGCCCGGCACCTGCATCAGCGCCTTCGAGACCTGCGTGCCGATGCGCATCGATTCGGCAAGCGACGTGCCGGGCGCGAGCCCCATGTGAACGGTGTAGTGCCCTTCGCGCAGTTGCGGAATAAAACTCCCGCTCAAGAAGGGCAGCGATGCGAGCGCGGCCGCGCACATCACCGCGACGACCGCCATGATCCCTTTCACGTGGCGCTCGACCTTCATCAGCAGTGCGACGTAACGTGTCTTGAGGCGGCCGATCAGGCGCGGCTCCCGCTCGGGCAAGGGACCCGTCGCCAGCAGCGCGAGCGCCATCGCCGGGGTGAGCGTCAGGGCGACGCCGAGCGATGCGAGCACGGCCAGAATGTAGGCGATGCCGAGCGGCGCAAACAGCCGCCCGCCTATACCCGTGAGCGTGAGCACGGGCAGGAAGATCAGCATCACGATGAAGGTGGCGAAGACCACGGCGCTGCGGACTTCGAGCGAAGCGCGCAGCACGACGCGAAACGCCGGAAGCGGCTCGCGCAGCGTGCGGTTCTCGCGCAGGCGCCGGTAGATGTTTTCCACGTCGATGATGGCGTCGTCCACCACTTCGCCCAGCGCGATCGCGAGCCCGCCCAGCGTCATCGTGTTCAGGCTGACGCCGAACGCAGTGAGCACGATGATCGCGATCAGCAGCGCCAGCGGAATCGCGACCGAGGAGATCACCGCGGTGCGCACATTGAGCAGGAACAGGAACAGCACGGCGATAACCAGCATGGCGCCGATGATGAGCGCCGTGCGCAGGTGTCCCACCGCGGCCTCAATGAAGTTGGCAGGCCGAAACACATTGATGTTCACGTTCACGCCTTGCCGTGCGAGCGCGGGCTCGAGTCCCGCGAGCGTCTTTTCGATGTCGCGCGTCACGGCCATCGTGTTGGTGCCGTACTGGCTTTCCATCACCACCATGACGCCGGGCTTGCCCATGATCGATGCAGCGCCAACGGCAGGCGCGTTTCCCCAGGTCACGTTGGCGACGTCGCCGAGGCGAACCGCCGCGCCGTTGCTGGACCGCAGCACGACGCCGGCGAGCTTTTGCGGTGTGGCGATCTGGCCATCGGCGTTGATGGCGATGCGCTGGTTGCTGTTTTCGATGAACCCCGCACCGCGCACGCCGGTGGCCTGGCGCGCTGCGGCAATCACGTCCTGCGTCGACAGGCCATGCTGCATCAGCCTCGCGGGGTCGACCTGGATCTGCATCTGGCGCGTCTTCCCGCCGAACACTATGACGTCGGCCACACCTCGTGTGCCGAGCAATTGCGGCTTGACGGTCCACTGGGCGATGTCGTAGAGATCCGCCAGCGAGCGTGTCTTCGACGTGAGGCCGATGGTGCGCACGACGCTCGTCGTGGTGGTGAGCGGCAGGAGCTGGGGTGCCGCGACACCCGCCGGCAGCGCGCCCGCGAGCGCGCCGATGCGCTCGGTGACGAGTTGGCGGACCTGCATCACATTCGCATGGTCTTCGAAGACGAGCGTGACCGAGGAAAGCCCCTGCATGGACCGCGAGCGAATCGATTGGAGACCGGTCATGCCGCCGAGCGCATTTTCAACCGGCTGGGTGACGAGGGTCTCGACCTGCTCGCTGGTCATGCCGGGCGCGGCCGTCTGCACGATGCTCATTGGCGGCGCGAATTCGGGAAAGACATCGAGCTTTGCGCGCGTCAGCGTAAAGAGCCCGTAGCCGGCAGCCATGACGGCCAGCGAGAAAACGACGCCGCGAAAGCGCAGCGAAAAGCGGATGATCGCGTCAAGCATGGGGCGTGGCGTTATGGGGTTCGGTACGAGGCATGCACGCGTGAGTCGTGAGTCTTGAGTCGTGGCGCAATCGCAGGGTCAGTCGTCGCACTCGGGTGGATCCTTGCACGCGGTGGCGATGCCCTGAGGCTTCAGTTCTTCGGAGAGCAGCAGTTGCGCACCCTGAGTCACGATCTGGTCGCCGGCGCGAAAGCCCGATGTCACCATGAAGCCGTGCTCGCCCTCGTTGCTGGCGTTCACGTAGCGCCGCGTAAAGCGCTCGGGCGCGGTGCGCACATATGCCCATGTTTGCCCGCCGTACCACACCACCGCCTGCTCCGGAATCAGCAGCCCGGAGACGGCCTCGCTCGAGGTCGGCACGCGCGCGCTCGTGCGCAGATTGGCTGGCAGCGCGGCATCGGCGATATAAAGCCAGGGGCTCCCCTGCACGGCGGGATCGGCGAGCGGCGAAGCGGAAAGCTTTTGGGCCGGCACCGCGTGGCCGCCACCCGTATCGACGGCGATACGCTCGGGCGGCGTCGCGCCAAAGCGCGCGGGTAAGGTGACGCGCAGCACGACCGCCTGCCCCGACTGGAGACGATGAAACAGCATCGAGGCCGGTGCGGCTGCGGCGTTCGCAAGCACGTTGCCGAACTGCTGCCGCATCGTGCCGCCAAGGCCGCCCAGCGTCGCCTGGGCCGATTGCAGTTTCGCTGCATCGGCCTGCATTGCCGATTGCGCGTCCTGCAGGCTCTTCTGCGAAATATTGCGGTCGTCGGCGAACAGGGCGCGGCTGCGATCGTACTGGGCACGCGAGCTGGCCGCCTGCGCGGTGAACGTGTCCACGTCCGCGCGCGCGCTGGCGAGGCGGTTGCGCAGATCGAAGAGCGGCTGGAGATCGAGCACGCTCGCGTCGACGCCGATGGTGGACTGGCTCGTGACAGTGCTCAGTGGCGCGACTTCGATGTGACTGGCGCGTTGCGCCTCGGGGCTCACGAGCACGACCGTTTCGCCGTTGACCGTTTGCACGGCGGGCGGCGGAGCCGTTTGTGCGGCGTCGGCCGTCGACGTGCCGGAGTCGTCGAACGACTGGTTGATGATGTACCAGCCTGCGCCGCCAGCGAGGGCCAGCGAAATCACACACAGCAGGAACAGTCGGAGTTTCATCGCGGTGTCTCTTCGCTGAGGGGATGGCTCACGGTTTCATGGCCGATGGGAGCGAGCGGCTGCTGCATCGCGTCTTCGAGTGCGCCAGCGGCCTGCTGGACCGCGATTTCGGCATCTAGCCGGGCGGTCTTGCTTGCCTGATAGTCGGCTTTCGCTTGTGTGAAGGTCAGCCGGTCCGCATTGCCGCTGGCGAAAGCCGCTGCCTGGCTGTCGAGTTGCCGGCGCGCAGTCGCCAGATGCGCGTCGGACAGGTGCAGTGCTTCGAGGCCTGAACGGTAGCGCGCCAGTGCGTGTGCGAGAGCGCCGAGGATGAGGTCCTGCAACGCCCCCGTACGGATTGCCGCTTCCTTGCGCCTGGCCTCGGCTTCTTTGATGCCGCCCTGGTTCTGGTCGAAGATCGGCAACGTGATGCCGGCCAGCCCGAAGCCGATCTTGTTCGTGCCCGTGTCGTAGGTGTAGCCGGAGCCGAGGTGGATATCCGGATACTGTTTCGCGACCTCGAGCTGAAGCGCCGATTCGGCCGCGGCGTAGTCGGCCAGCGAGGCGCGCAGATCGGCGCGGTGGAAGATCGCCGCGCGCTGCGCATCGGCGGCCGGCGGTGCGGGCGGCACCGTTTCGAAGGCCGACAGGTCGAGCGTGACGCCGTCGAGTGCGCTGGCCGGCACGCCGATGGCAGCCGCCAGTTGCGCGAGCGCGTCCTGTTCGGCGCTGCGCGCGGCGGCCAGGTTGCTCAGCGCCTGGGTGTCGGCGAGCACTGCGGAGTCGACGTCCGGCCGTGAGTACTGTCCGGCGGCGAGGCGGTGGCGGCTCATCTGCGTGATTTGTCGCTCGGCATCGGCCTTGGCGGACAGGAAGGCCGTGCGGCTGCGCGCCGCGTAGAGGGCGAGCATGGCGTCCCGGACCTGTGCGCGAACCTTCCACGCTGCGTCGACGATGTTCAGCCGCGCGGCTTCGGACAGGTGGGTCGCCTGATCGACGCGATAGCCGCGCTTGTGCGCGGTCTCGATCGGAATGTCGAGCGAAGGTCCCCAGGTGAAGGGCGCGCCTGGCCCCGGGTTAGGCGTGTTGTACTGAAACGGCAGTTGCAGGACCGGATTAGGAATCGAGCCGGCGACATCGATGCCGGCTTTGGCCGTGCTCCATTGCGCACGGGCGAGGTCGAGGGCGGGGCTGTAGTAGAACGCCGCCAGGGTGAGCATCTCGCAGTTCCAGACCGCGGGTGGCCACGGAGCGGCATCGTGGCCAGTTTCGCGCACAACGTATGCATGCAGATCCTCGCTCACCAGCGAGCGTTGTTCAAACTGTTGGGCCAGTTGCTCCGGGGCGATCGGCTGGGGATGGTAGGTCGTACAACCGGCCATCGCGGCGGAAGCCATGAAGGCAATCAATAACGCGCGGCGCATGCGGGCATTCCATCGGACACGGTGCTGCCCACCCGGGCAGCTTTCGCGGCGGATGCTACGCCACCCGTTGTGAAGTTTTCGTCAAGAAGGGCTGATGGGCCGGCTCAGGTCCGGTTTGCTACCGGCAGGTACAACGACACGCAGGTGCCCTTGCCGGGCTCGCTGTCGATCTCGATGGACCATCCGTAGCGTTCGGAGATCTTCTTGACGATCGCGAGGCCGATGCCGACGCCAGGTGTCGGGGTTCGAGGTGATCCTGCCTGGTAGAAGCGGTCAAAGACATGGGGAAGCGCCTCCGCGGGAATGCCCGGCCCGGTGTCTTCGATATGCAGCCGGTCGTTTGCGTAGCGAAACCGGAGATGTCCGCACCCCGTATGCCGGACGGCATTGTCGATGAGATTGGACAGCACGATGGCCAGCGCTGAGCGGTTTGCCATTACACAAAGGTCACGGTCCACGTCAATCGCCGTATCGAGTCCGTTGTGCGCGAGCGGGCCAGCGAAAGGCGTCAGCGCGGTTTCGATCATGTTCGCGATCGCCACTGGTTCGACGTCGCGGGCAGAATCTTCTCTCGCGAGCATCAGCAGTGCGTTCACGAGTTCGCGCATGTTGTCGGCTGCGCGCTCGATTTGATGAAGCCGCGCGCGGGACTTGCCGCTAATCGCTGCATCGTGTTCGAGCAGTTCGCAACTGGTCTTGATCGTCGTGAGCGGCGTGCGCAGTTCGTGGCTGACATTGCCCGTGAACTCCTTCTCGCGTTCGATCATGTCGGCCATCCGGCGATGGTAGTCGTTGAAGGCTTCCACGAGTCCGACGAGTTCGGTCTCGTCGTATTTGCCGGGCTGGATCGGCGCGGCTTCGCCGAGGCGGAGGCTTTTTACCTGCCGTGCGAGACCCGCCACCTGCCGCACCAGCAGGCCCGACAGTCCGAACGACAGCCAGATTGTCAGGAGCGCGAACACCCCTGTACCCGCCATCAGGGCATTGATGGCCTCCTTGAAATGTTTTTCGTAGAGGCTGAAGTCGTAAACCCGATACAGGCGCGCAGTACCCAGCGGCACGATCGTGACGTGGATCTCCTGTGCGTCGATGATGATTTCATGCGTGCCGGCCGGCAGGTCCCTGACTGTTGCAGGCAGGGAAATTGCGCGGTGGTCCGCATGCGAGACATAGCCGTTCATTCGGACATCGAATGGTGGCAACAAGGCGGGGTTGGCTTCGTAGCTCTTGAGCACGCTCGCCATGTCGTCACGAATCAGCGCGGTGATCAGTCTCTCTTCCTGTGCTTCGGCCAGTGTTCTCACGCCGAGCGCCTGGGCGAGCAGCAGCGCGATGGTCAGCACCGAAAAGAAAAGGGCAACCTTGAAGCGCAGGCTATTTCGCATCATGACCGGTCGCCACCAGCCGATAGCCGACGCCATGGAGCGTTTCGATAATGTCCGTTTCGTCAGGGCCGCAGAGTGCCCGGCGCAGCGTATAAACGTGGGTGCGCAGCGTATCGCTGTCGGGCAGTGCCTCGCCCCAGACTTCGGATTCGAGTTCCGCACGGGTGAACGTGCGGTGGGGCGACTGCATCAGGATACGCAGCAGCTGAAGACATTTGGGGGGAAGCTTGACCGGGCGTCCGGCGCGCTCGACGGCCATCGAAGACAGATTCAGCCGCACGTCCGCGAACCGCAGATCCATGGTGGCCACTTGTCCGCGATAGCGTTTGATCAGGGCGCCAAGACGCGCACCCACTTCCTTCAGGGAAAACGGCTTGACGAGGTAATCATCGGCGCCGTGCACGAAGCCCTCGAGCTTGTCGTCCAGCGCGTCTCTTGCGGTCAGCATCAGCACCGGTGTATCGCGGCCCGCATCTTCGCGCAGCCTGCGACAGAGCGTGAGTCCGTCGAGGCCCGGCAGCGACAGGTCAAGCAGGATGGCGTCCCACGAGTTGGCGAGCGCCATCTGCAGCCCCGCGTTGCCATTGGACGCTACATCGACCTCATAGCCGGTCCCCTCCAGATAGTCGTACAGGTTCGTGGCGATTGCGGAATCGTCTTCGATAATGAGCACTTTCATGGACGTCCGTTGTCACGCTCGGGCTGGACAGGAAAGCTGATGCTACCGCAGAAAATACCGAGGCTGGATTTTTCCATAACTATGGAATGCATCAATGACCTTAATGCCGGATTAGTTGCGCAAGCATCCGTTATCGGCGCCGCGTGTAGTCTTCGCAAATCCTGAAGCCACCGGCTACAGGACGGCGCCGGTACAGGCGAGCGTTCCATTCAACGGCGGCCGCGTCTGACCCGTACGGGGCGAGTCAGACGTTCCGGTTTCGTGTACCGCGCGGGCGGCACGCGTTCGCACGGCCGTTAGTGGTGTTCGAACAGCTTCGCTCTGTCGTGGTGGGCACTCTGGGATTCGCCGGCTTGCGAGCTGCCTGAGGTGCTGCTGCCCATGCCCGATGTAGACAGTGTGCCTGCCGATTCTTGAGTGGCGACTCTGGCCCCGGCTGCTTGTATATCCGCTGGGTAGTTATTGTCGCGCCGTGCCGGGTTGTATCCGGCCTTTTCGACCTGTACCAGCTGGGCGTGCACCTGCGCACGAGTCAATGAAGTAGTCGTTTGAGCAAACGAAGCCAAAGGGACGAGCAGAATGCCGATAACGGCGATTCTAGAGATTGTCGCGTTCATATAAACCTCCCGACCTTCAGGTCGTACCAAGAGAATATGAATTCCATCTTAGGACAGGATACTTATGCCAGCGTTAACGGCCATTGCGGGGCTGAGCATCGATAAACGGTACTCGACTGCACTCGCGCATCATTTTCGCAGCCCGTTTCCACATTCTTAGTTCTGCAAAAATGAACATATGTGAAACTGAAATTTATTCCTGTTGTGATGCTTGCATTGCTGCTGGCAGCCGGCGCCCATGCCGTGGATCAGTCGTGAGGAAACCGTAAGGTTACCGCCAAGCCGCGATTGTCTTCGCCGCTGCCAAGCGAGATGCGGGCGTGGTGCTGTTCGGCGATGCGCCTGACGATCGACAGCCCCAGCCCGCTGCCCGACGCGTTGTGTGCCTCGCCGCGGTAAAAGCGCTCCCATACGCGCGTGCGGTCTTCTTCGGGAATACCTGGGCCGGTATCGCGGACTTCGAGTACGGCGCAGCCGTTTTCGCGGCCGACAATGACGTCAACGCGCGCATGGGCTCCGGCGTAGCGGATGGCATTGTCGACGAGGTTGTTGAGCAGGATGCGAAGGCCGTCGGCATTGCCCCTTGTGGTGACGACATCCGCAGCAATCAGGCCCAAATCGATCTCATTGGCTTCTGCGTGCCGTATTCTGTCGCCGACCACGGCCCGTGCGAGCGCGCCCAGATTCACATCGACGAAGACCGGGGCCGGCGACTCGGGGCCAAGTTTCGCGAGTGTCAGCAACTGCTCGGCGAGATGAGCGAGGCGTGCGGTGCCGGTGCGGATCTGCCCCGTGATCGCTTCGCGTTCACGCGGGCCCGGCGCCTTTTGCAGCAGCTCAGCCTGAAGGCCGAGCCCCATGATCGGCGTGCGCAGCTCGTGCGCTGCGTCGGCGATGAACTGACGCTGGGCGGTGAACGCATGATCCAGTCGCGACAGCAGATCGTTGATCGCATCGACTAGCGGCTTGACTTCCGCAGGCATGGCCGTCGTGTCGATCTCCTGCATGTTGTCCACGCCGCGCCGTTTCAGCTTGGCCGCAACCTGCCGCAGCGGCCTCAAACCGTAGCCGATGCCGAACCAGACAAATAAGGCAAGCACTGGCACCAGCGATAGCACGGGCCAGAAAAGGGCCGCGGCAATCTCCGCCACCGCTTCCCAGTGCGCGCGTTGCGCCTGGGCGATACGGATGAGCAGTTCGCCGTCGCGCTCGACATACGTATGCCATAGCTGTCCGTTGACTTCGATGTCCGAGAAACCGACGGCCTGCGGCGGCGGCAATGACGAGTCGCGGTCGGTGCTGAACACGGGCAACGTGCCGCGCCAGACCTGAAGCAGCACGGCGTGTGACTGTTCGCCCGAGAGACGGTCTTCGTTTGCGCCCTGCATGCCCCGGAGCGCCAGATGACCATCGGGTTCGACCACGACGTGCTGTGTGATGCCCTTGAGCTGGTCGTTGAGCACCTCGTTCAGTTCCGAGAGCGCGCCCCAGTAGGTCGCGGCGCTGGCAAGCAGCCCGGTGAGCAACGTGGCGGGCAGTAACCAGATCAGCAGACGGCGGCGCAGCGATTTCAAACAATCTCTCCGATCTGGTAGCCCACGCCACGAACATTGCGAATCGCCTTTGTGCCCAGCTTGCGCCGCAAGTTGTGGATATGCACCTGGATGGTGTTGCTCTCGACTTCCTCATTCCAGCCGTAGATACGCTCTTCGAGCTGTTCCCGGGAAACGATCGTGTCCGGCTTGTGCATCAGTTCGTGAAGCAGCGCGAACTCGCGCGTGGTGAGCGGTATTTCTTCGTCATGCAGCCAGACCCGATGCTGGACCGGATCGAGCCGTAGCGGACCCGCCTGCAGCATTGTGCGCGCGTGACCGGCCTGCCGGCGATGCACGACGCGCATGCGCGCGAGCAACTCATCGAGGGCAAATGGCTTGACGATATAGTCGTCGGCGCCGCCGTCGAGTCCCGCCACCCGATCCGGAACGGCATCGCGGGCCGTGACGATGATGACGGAAGTGTCGTCGTCTCGCTCGCGCAGCCGGGCGAGCAAAGTCAGCCCATCCTGCTTTGGCAGGCCGAGGTCGAGCAGGACGAGCCCATACGACGTCGTGCGCAAAGCGAGGGCGGCGGCGTTGCCATCCCGGGCCCAGTCCACGGCGAACCCCTCGCCCTGCAGCCCTTGTTGCAACCCGCTGCCGATCAGTTCATCGTCTTCTACCAGAAGTATTCGCATACGCGCGTTCCGTTGCGCCTGTCGTTAGTGGTGGTCGTACTCGCTATTCCACGCGTGATGCGAGATGGTATGACCCGACTCCGACGTGCCGGTTGCCGTGCCGCCGTAACCCATATTCGATTGCGCTGCCACGCGGGATTCGGCTGCCTGAATGTCGGCAGGATACTGCGTTCTGCTCGGCTTGTAGCCGGCATGTTCGAGCTGGATGAGTTGTCCTTCGACCTGCGCGCGGGTCATTGGATCGTTCGATGCCTGTGCAAACGATATTGCCGGCATGGCCACGGCAAGCGAAAGGGCGAGCGCCTTGATGAGGGTATTCATGACGGTACCTCCGTAATTAGCCTATCGGGATCTGCTGGCGTTTTGTGTTCCAGCGCTTTCAGTTTGAAACGCCAGACTTAAGACACGGTTAACACGATGCTTGTCGTGAAAGCATGTTCGTGAATGCCGAAGGGCTTTGCAGTCAACGTGCCCCGTCATGAAACGGGCGATAGGTACGCACGAGTGCGGGATGCGGAAGAGGGTCAGTTCGATCGCGCGTGCCGTCTTAAGTTAAACCTAAGACTGCGAGTACTACATTGGAGTCAAGTACCCGTTGAGGCTATGCACCGTTCGCATAGCGAGGGGCTTATGCCCCATCAGCGGGCGGTCACATGAATGATTGCTATCGCACGGAGGGGAGTCATGAAGAGAAACGCATTACAGGTGGCGGTGGCCGCAGGTTTTCTCGCGGTCTCGACGGTCGCTTTGCCCGCTGAGCCGTCCACCGTGACGGTACATCTTTCCGATGGGGGCAGCAAAGGGATGTCATTGACCCTGTCGCCATCGACAATCCCGGCCGGCCCAGTCGAGTTTGCGATCACGAACGAGTCCCCCACGTTAAAGCACGAATTCATGGTCTTGCCATGGTCCGGCGCTGGCACCGCGCTGCCTTATGATCAGAAAACCCAGCAGGTAAAGGAAGAGCGCCTGGGCAATCTGCAAGGCGTGGAGGATCTCAATCCCCGGGAGACTGTCACGGCACGGTTCGTACTCAAGCCCGGCCGTTATATCGCCTTCTGTAACGAGCCCGGGCACTACCGGGATGCCATGCGGGCCACGCTGGTCGTGAACGAGGCGAAGTGATGTTGGCCAGGACCGTGACCTGACGACGCTCGCGTGCGTCCGGGGGGCAGCGAAGGCTGCCCTCGATATCGACGCTTATTTCAACCGCCCCGCAAGGAACTGCTGCAACCGTTCGCTACGCGGCGCATTGAGCACCTCCTTCGGGTCGCCTTGCTCTTCGATCTTGCCCTTGTGCAGGAACACCACGTGATTCGATACGTTGCGCGCGAACCCCATTTCGTGCGTGACGACGATCATCGTGCGGCCTTCCTCGGCGAGCGCCTGCATCACGCGCAGCACCTCGCCCACGAGCTCGGGGTCGAGCGCGGAGGTGGGCTCGTCGAACAGCATCACCTCGGGCTCCATCGCCAGCGCGCGGGCGATCGCCACGCGCTGCTGCTGGCCGCCCGAGAGATGCGACGGATACTTGTGCTCGACGCCATTCGCAAGGCCCACCTTGGCCAGATACTTGCGCGCGCGTTCCTCGGCTTCGGCGCGGCTCAGGCCCAGCACGCTCACGGGCGCCTCGATGATGTTCTCGAGCACGGTCATATGCGCCCACAGGTTGAAATGCTGGAACACCATCGAAAGGCGCGTGCGCATCGCCCGCAACTGCTTCGGATCGCTCACGCGCAGCGAACCGCTGCGGTCGGCGCTCGTGCGAATTTCCTCGCCGTTGACCGTAATGCGGCCGGAGCACGGCGATTCGAGGAAGTTAATGCAACGCAGGAAGGTGCTCTTGCCCGAGCCGCTCGAGCCGATCAGGCTGATCACGTCACCGGGTTTGGCCTTGAGCGATACGCCTTTCAAAACTTCGTTTTCGCCGAACTTCTTGTGCAGGTCGTCGACAATCAGCTTGTACATGTTCAATTCTCCATCAACGCGCGGAACGCGTTCAATGCCCTTGCGGTTTCAGATAGGCCAGCATCCGGGTTTCCATGCGGCGGAAGGCCCAGATCAGGGCGAAGACGATCGTTGCGTAAAGCACGGCGGCAATTCCGTATGCCTCGAAAGTCATGTAGGTGGCGGAGTTCGCGTCGCGCGCCACTTTCAGGATGTCGGGCACGGTTGCGGTGAACGCGAGCGTCGTGGCGTGCAGCATCAGGATCACTTCATTGCTGTATGCGGGCAGCGCACGGCGCAATGCCGAGGGCAGGATGATGCGCGTGTAGAGCTTGAACTTCGACATGCCGTAGGCGAGGCCCGCTTCGATCTCGCCAGCCGGGGTCTCGCGGATCGAGCCGGCAAAGATTTCGGTGGCGTAGGCGCATTCGTTGAGCGTGAAGGCAAGCAGCGTGCAATTCATCGCGCTCCGGAAGAATTCGCCGAGGAGGACATGCGTATGCACGTAGTTCAGGCTATAGATGCCGGTGTAGCAAAGCAGCAGCTGGACATAGAGCGGTGTGCCGCGAAACACGTAGGTGTACAGCCACACCGGCCGCGAAATCCACGGATTGCGCGAAGCGCGTGCAATCGCGAGCGGCACGGCCAATCCGAAGCCCAACACAATCGAGATGACCAGCAGCCAGAGCGTGATCACGAGGCCGCTGTAGTTGAAGCCGTCGCTATACAGATAGTTCGGCCAGTATTGCTGAAGCAGTTCGATCACAGCGCGGCCCTCCGCACACCGGTCGAGTAACGCTTTTCGAGGCGGTGCAATGCCAGGTTGGAAACAGTGGTGATGGCGAGATAGATCGCGCCGGTTGCCAGCGTGAAGAAAAAGAATTCCTGGGTGGCTTTGCCCGCGTCCTGCGAGGCTTTCACCACATCGGCGAGACCGATGATCGAGACCAGCGCAGTCGCCTTCACGAGCACCTGCCAGTTATTGCCGATGCCCGGCAACGCGAAACGCATCATCTGCGGAAACAGAATGCGCGTGAATACGCGCGTGGAGCTCATGCCGTATGCGAAGCCCGCTTCGATCTGGCCGCGCGGCACGGCAAGAAACGCGCCCCGGAACGTCTCGGTGAAGTACGCGCCGTAGATGAAGCCGAGCGTGATGACGCCGGCCACGAACGGGTCGATGTCGATCTGGTCCATGCCCATCGCGTCGGTCAGGTGGTTCAGCCAGATCTGGATGCTGTAGAACAACAGCAGCATGAGCACGAGATCGGGCACTGCGCGGATCAGCGTCGTATACGTCGTGCCGATGCGTGCGAGCACGCGGTTGGGCGAGAGCTTCGCGGCGGCGCCGATGAGGCCCAGCACGAATGCCGCGGCGAGCGACAGCAGCGAGAGCTTGATGGTTTCCCACGTGCCGGCGAGGAGGAGAGGGCCGAAGCCTTGGAAGAGCATGAGTGGACGTCCTTCAATGACGGGGCGCTTGACGCGTGCCGCGCGCTGCGCGGCAGCGGCACGGCCCCGTGTCGATGCAAATGAAGCGATTGGGCTTAGCCGCCGTACACGTCGAAGTCGAAGTACTTCGACTGGATCTTCTTGTAGGTGCCGTCCTTGATCATGTCGGCGATCGTCTTGTCGATCTTTGCCTTGAGGTCGGCGTCGTCCTTGCGCAGGCCGATGGCGGCGGCGCCCGTGGGGATCTCCGGCCCCGCGAATGCGAAGCCGGCGCCGCGCGGCGTCTTCAGGAAGCCGAGATCGGCCTGCACTTCATCCTGCAGCGCAGCGTCCAGACGGCCCGACTTCAGGTCCAGATAAACCTGGTCCTGGTTCTGGTACGTAATGACATTCACGCCCTTGGTCGCCCAGTTCTGCTTGGCGTAGGTTTCCTGGGTCGAACCCTGCTCGACGCCCACCGTCTTGCCTTTGAGCGACTCGACGGTCGGCTGCAGCGTCGAACCCTGCTTCGCGACGAGGCGCGTGGGCGTGTTGTAGAGCTTCTCCGAGAACGCGATCTGCTGCTCGCGTTGCGGCGTGACCGTGAGTGCGGAAAGCGCACCGTCGAACTTCTTGGCCTTCAGGCCCGGGATCATGCCGTCGAAATCCTGCTCGACCCACACGCACTTCGCGTTCAGGCGCTTGCAGATCTCGTTGCCGAGGTCGATGTCGAAGCCGACGAGCTTGCCATCGGGTGCCTTCGATTCGAACGGCGCGTAGCTGGCGTCGGTGCCGAAGCGGATGGTGGACCAATCTTTCGCGTAAGCGCCGCCAGCGGCTAGAGCGAGCGCGATACACAGGGCAAGTTTCTTCATGACGTCTCCGGACGGAAATTTCTGCAGAGCAATGCAGTGAGTTGTCTATACAAATTACCGATTGCAGCGGGGGGTCGGCAATCGGTGTTATTACCTGGCCCAAGTGCTTGTGCTGTAAACGAAAGGCCCCGTAATTCGGGCGTCAGGAAGCAGTTGATGAGGGTATACACGCATCGCTTTTAACTTGTATAGACAAGTCGTTTTGTGTAATCTGGCGCCATCTTGTCCATACAACTTGTTGACTGCGATGATTACACTGACCCCTGGCCATCTGACCCTCACGCAACTGCGCCAGATCGCGCGCGCAGCGGACAGCAGCAGCGTCCAGCTCCAGCTCGACCCCGCAAGCTTCGCGGCGATCGACGCGAGCGCGCGCACCGTTGCCGAGATCACGGCCAAGGGCGATCCCGCCTACGGCATCAACACGGGCTTCGGCCGCCTCGCCAGCACGCATATTCCGACCGATCAGCTCGAACTGCTGCAGCGCAATCTGGTGCTCTCGCACGCGGTGGGCGTGGGCGAGCCGATGTCGCCGCCGGTCGTGCGCCTCATGATTGCGCTGAAGCTGTCGAGCCTGGGTCGCGGTCACTCGGGCATCCGCCGCGAAGTGATGGAAATGCTCATCACGCTGTTCAACGCCGACGTGCTGCCGGTGATCCCCGTGAAGGGCTCGGTGGGCGCGTCGGGCGACCTCGCGCCGCTCTCGCATATGTCGGCGGTGCTGCTGGGCGTGGGCGACGTGTTCGCGAAGGGCGAGCGCATGAGCGCGCAAGAGGGTCTGCGCCTGGCCGGCCTCAAGCCGATAGCGCTGCAAGCGAAGGAAGGCCTCGCGCTGCTGAACGGCACGCAAGCCTCCACGGCGCTGGCGATCTACAACCTGTTCGCCATCGAAGACCTGTACCGCACCGCGCTGGTCTCGGGCGCGCTGTGCGTGGACGCGGCCGCCGGCTCGGTCAAGCCGTTCGACGCGCGCATTCACGAACTGCGTGGCCATCGCGGCCAGATCGAAGCGGCCTCGGCCTATCGCGCGCTGCTCGACGGCTCGGCGATCAATCTCTCGCACCGCGATTGCAGCAAGGTCCAGGACCCGTACTCGCTGCGCTGCCAGCCGCAGGTGATGGGCGCGTGCCTCGACCAGATGCGCCACGCCGCGCAAGTGCTGCTGATCGAAGCCAATGCGGTCTCGGACAACCCGCTGATCTTCCCGGACACCAAGGAAGTCATCTCGGGCGGCAACTTCCACGCGGAGCCGGTGGCGTTCGCAGCCGACAATCTCGCGCTGGCCGCCGCCGAAATCGGCGCGCTCGCCGAGCGCCGCATCGCGCTGCTGATCGACGCGACGCTCTCGGGCCTGCCGCCGTTCCTCGTGAAGGACGGCGGCGTGAACTCGGGCTTCATGATCGCGCACGTGACGGCGGCGGCATTGGCTTCGGAGAACAAGACGCTCGCGCATCCGGCCTCGGTGGATTCGCTGCCGACTTCGGCGAACCAGGAAGACCACGTGTCGATGGCGACCTTCGCCGCGCGCAAGCTCGCCGACATCGCCGGCAACACGGCCAACATTCTCGCGATCGAGCTGCTGGCCGCGGCCCAGGGCGTGGACCTGCGCGCGCCGCATGCGACCAGCCCGGCGCTGCAGAAGGTGATGGCTGCGGTGCGCAAGGACGTGCCGCATTACGACCTGGACCGCTACTTCGCACCCGATATCGCGGCCATGGCGGAACTCGTGCAGAACGGCGCCATCGCCGCGCACAGCCCGTTCGCGTTCGAGTCCGAGCAAGAAGCCGAAATGACTGAATAACGTAGACAAATATTTCGAGATCCTTATGAACCATCCGAACTTCACCGATCCCCGCCTCGACCCGAGCCGCACGATCCGCGCACCGCGCGGCAGCGAGAAGGTGTGCAAGACCTGGCTGGCCGAAGCCGCGTACCGCATGATCCAGAATAATCTGGACCCGGAAGTGGCCGAGCACCCGCACGCGCTGGTGGTGTACGGCGGCATTGGCCGCGCCGCGCGCAACTGGGAATGCTATGACCAGATTCTGGCGTCGCTGAAGGACCTGAACGAAGACGAAACGCTGCTGATCCAGTCGGGCAAGCCGGTGGGCGTGTTCCGCACGCATGCCGACGCGCCGCGCGTGCTGCTCGCGAACTCGAACCTCGTGCCGCACTGGGCCACGTGGGAGCACTTCCACGAACTCGACCGCAAGGGCCTCATGATGTACGGCCAGATGACGGCGGGCAGCTGGATCTACATCGGCTCGCAGGGCATCGTGCAGGGCACCTACGAGACGTTCTTCTCGGTGGCGAACCAGCACTTCAAGGGCGACCCGTCGGGCCGCTGGATCCTCACGGGCGGCCTCGGCGGCATGGGCGGCGCGCAGCCGCTGGCCGCGACGATGGCCGGCTTTTCGATGATCGCGGTGGAATGCGACGAGACGCGCATCGACTTCCGCCTGAAGACGCGCTACGTGGACCGCAAGGCCAGGACGCTCGACGAGGCGCTGGCCATCGTCGAGGAAGCGAAGAAGGCGGGCAAGCCGGTTTCGGTGGGCCTGCTGGGCAACGCGGCTGACGTGTTCGCCGAGTGCGTGGCACGCGGCATCACGCCGGACTGCGTGACGGACCAGACGAGCGCGCACGACCCGATCAACGGTTACCTGCCGCAGGGCTGGACGGTCGAGCAGTGGCGCGAGGCGCAGAAGGTGGCGCCGGAAAGCATCGTGAAGGTGGCTAAGCAGTCGATGGCGCACCAGGTGAAGGCGATGCTGACGCTGCAGGAACGCGGCGCGGCGACGCTCGACTACGGCAACAACATCCGCCAGATGGCGCTGGAAATGGGCGTGGAGAACGCGTTCGACTTCCCGGGCTTCGTGCCGGCGTACATCCGCCCGCTGTTCTGCGAGGGCAAGGGCCCGTTCCGCTGGGTGGCGCTCTCGGGCGATCCTGAGGACATCTACAAGACGGACGCGAAGGTCAAGGAGCTGATTCCGGACGATCCGCACCTGCACAACTGGCTGGACATGGCGCGCGAGCGCATCGCGTTCCAGGGTCTGCCGGCGCGGATCTGCTGGGTGGGCGTGAAGGACCGCTATCGTCTGGGCCAGGCGTTCAACGAGATGGTGAAGAACGGCGAGCTGAAGGCGCCGATCGTGATTGGCCGCGACCACCTGGACACGGGTTCGGTGGCAAGCCCGAACCGCGAGACGGAATCGATGAAGGACGGCTCGGATGCGGTGAGCGACTGGCCGCTGCTGAACGCGTTGCTGAATACGGCGGGTGGCGCGTCGTGGGTGTCGCTGCACCATGGCGGCGGAGTGGGCATGGGCTTCTCGCAGCACTCGGGCGTGGTGATCGTGGCGGACGGCACGCAGGCGGCGCACGAGCGTCTGGGCCGTGTGCTGCTGAACGATCCGGCGACGGGCGTGATGCGTCACGCGGATGCGGGCTACGAGCTTGCGCAGCGGACGGCGCGCGAAGCCGGGCTCAAGCTGCCGATGCTGGGCAAGTAAGGAGTTTGCACGCACCGCTGGCGGGGCGGTGCGTGCGGAATGGGAAAGCGCCGTGCGTCTGATTGGCCGCACGGCGCTTTTTTTGTTGCATTGACGATCAAGTCCCCGCCTTACCTCGAATCGCAAACGAAGCAAGCAAACGAGTTCAAGCCGATCAAGACCTTCACGGTCGACCAGGTATTCGGCGCGTGGCCGAAAGCACAGGCCGCGCATTTCGCCGACGGCGGGACCTTCGATCAGATTGTCGCTGACCGGAGGTAACGCGGGTTTCGGTCATGCAAAATGGCGCTTCGCGTGATTACGAAGCGCCTTTCCACTCATCGCTTCGTAAGCGCAATACCCGCAGGCTCAGCCGTCAGATACCCGACACTCGCACCAAACCGGTCCTTGTAATTCGCGCGCACAAGCGGATCGAGCGTTGCCTTTACCTTGTCGTGCAAGGGCGATTCCCAGTCGCCCGCATGCTGGAAGTTGCTCATGATGTACGTCCAGCCATTGATCTCGTCGACTGCATGCAAACCCGTGGACTCAGCGCCAGCCGGGCAGGACAGCACGCGCGCCAGCGACTTGGTGTCCACGTTGAAAGCCCACAGAAAATTATTCACGTGCATTCCCGAGTCTTCGCCGATAAACAGCGTGCGAAGTTTTTCGGAGAACTTGAGATTATCCGGATTTGCGATCTTGTCGGCGTTCGCGAGATTCCCGAGCGCGTCGGCGGCTGCCAGGTCCTCGCCAACCAGCGCATCCGGCGCGCTCATGTCGACCGGCACCCATTCGCTGTCGATAGCGGAACCCGCCGTGTCGCGCTGGCCGCCCCTCAGGTTCAGCGCATAGACCGCGCCCGCGGATATCTTCTTGTCGAGCGCGACGTCGCGCGAGACTGCGTTGCCCTTGACCATCGACGTTTCGATTCGTGACATCGCGCTGTAGACGATCTTGTCTTTCGCGTTGACAGTCGTGCCTTCGAGTTTCGTGAATGCCATGCTGGCGCCGAGCAGCGCGGCATAGCGATGCGTTTCGAGAAACGCAGCGGCCTTCTCCATGCCCGGCTTCACGCGGATCCAGTTGAACTTGCCGCCGAAATGAATCTTCGTGAAGGTCGCATCCGCGGGGTCGGCAACCGCGACGTCCATGATGTCCGATGCCTTCAGCGTGTTCGCCAGCGTTTCGATTTCGTCGCTCGTCGCGTGGCCGATGCGGATCCACGTCAGCGTCGCGGACCCCGCGCCGGCCGACGAGGTCTGCGTCCACTTCGCGACGTACAAAGTCCCCGCCGAGAGATCGGCGGCTTTGTCGGCCACGAACATGAACAGGCCGCCGTTGGTTGCGTCGTCCCCCATCATCACCGTGCGCTGGTCCGGCATCACCTGAATCAGTTCGTGCGAGATGCGGCCGAGGCAGTAATGCTTCTTCACCGTGCCCGTGCCGTCCGCGTTGACGGTGATCTCGGGCAGGTGGCCGTAGTGATACGGGTTCGCTTTCGTTGCGTCGCCGAAGGTATTCTTGCTGAACGCCATGAATTGCGCGTCGGTGGCTGCCTTCGTCGCGTCCGGCTCGTATTCCTCGCTGGAGAGGTGCGTATTCCACGGCGAGAGGCTCGCGCCGCACGTGATCCAGAGGCCATGCGCCTTCGAGGTATCGACGTTGTGGTACTTGACGAGCTTCAGCGCGCCCGTGGCCGGGTCCTGGTCTAACGTCAGCACCGCGATCGGAGAGGGCAACTGGCCGTATTGCGATGCGCTCGCCTGGTCGCGCGTCGTGTACTCGAATTGCACGACCGCGAACACGGCGTTGCCTTTCACGCCGGGCACGCTGGCGTTCTTCAGCGCGAGCAGCGAGCTGCCGTCCGGGCAGTCCGAATAGAACTGGCGCTCCTTGCCCGCCACTGAGCGATCGATGATCGGCTGATTGTCGATGTCGTAGTAGCCGCCTGCGAGGATCGTGCCGCCTTTGCCGTCCGGCACCTGGTCACCGGTCACGAAGAAGGGCTTGTACGCGAGTTTGAAATTGCTCGATGAGCCATCGGAGAAGGCCACCGAGAGGGTCGAGCCGACCGTCGTGGTGGCCATGGCGGCTGCATCGTCGAGCGTGGGCGCGGCCATTCCCGAAAACATCGCGGAGGCGAAGGTAGCGGCGGCGGCAGTCGGCGTTGCCGCCGGGCTGTCGTTGCCGCCGCCACACCCCGTCAGCAAGGCGGGCAGAGCGGCGCCCGAAAGCGGAAGCATGGGGGCGCCGGCGAGAAACTTCAGGAGCTGGCGGCGAGAAGTGTTGGGCAACGCGGGCATGAGGGATTCAATTGGGGTTGTTTGAATCCCGTAAGACTAATGTTTGAATATGAAAGTTAAATGAAATGAAATTGTGGGCATTCGTTTGAATGCTCCAGGAAATGGGGAAATGGGGAAATGGGGAATTGGGGAGCCGTTGCATGCCGTCGATTACGACGCGGGTCTTGTGGCGCCCTTGCTGATCGTGCTGCCTTCCGTTTGCGTCCTCAGGCCGTCACGCTCTCGGCAGCTTCGCGCTGTGCGGATGTGAGCGTGTCGACCTGCACCGGCACGCGCCGCGCGACGGCGCACATCAGTTCATAGCCGATCGTGCCCGATGCTTCGGCCACCTCATCGACTTTCACGTTCTCGCCCCACAGCTCCACCTGCGAGCCGATGCCCGCGTTCGGGCAAGGCGTGAGGTCGGCGGTCAGCATGTCCATCGACACGCGCCCGACCACGTGTGTGCGCACGCCATCGACAACGATGGGCGTGCCAGTAGGGGCGTGGCGCGGATAGCCGTCGGCATAGCCGCACGCGACCACGCCGATGCGCATGGGCCGCTCGGCCTCGTAAGCACAGCCATAGCCGACCGTTTCGCGCGGCGCCAGCGTTTGCACGCCGATGATCTTGCTCGCGAGCGTCATGGCCGCGCGCAGCCCGACGCCCTCGACATGCCGCGCCACGCCCGTGGGCGACGCGCCGTAGAGGATCGTGCCGGGCCGTACCCAGTCGCGATGCGCGCGCGGATGCCAGAGCACCGCCGCCGAGTTCGACAGCGAGCGCTCGCCGGGAATGCCTTCGGTGGCGGCATCGAAGCGGTCGAGCTGCCAGTCGATGGCGCTGTCGTCGGCGTTCGCGAAGTGCGTCATGAGCGCGATCTTGCCGATGGTGGGCGTGGCGCGCGCGCGCTCCCAGGCCGCGCGGAAAACGTCGGGCCGGTAGCCGAGGCGGTTCATGCCCGAGTTCATCTTCAACTGGATGTCGATCGGCTGCTGCGTGCGCGCTGCCGCGAGCAGCGCGAGCTGCTCGTCGCAATGCACGGCTACGGTCAGGCGATGCGCGACGGCGGTGGCGACATCGGCGCTATCGAAAATGCCTTCGAGCAGCAGGATGGGCTTGGTCCAGCCGAGCTCGCGCACGCGCACGGCCTCGTCGAGGTCGAGCAGCGCGATGCCGTCCGCGCCGGCCAGCGCCGGATAGATGCGCTCGATGCCATGACCATAGGCGTTGGCCTTGACGACGGCCCAGACGCGCGCGCCGGAGGCGCTTTGCTGCGCGGTCTGCAGATTGTGACGAACGGCTTCGGGATGGATGCGAACGGAAATCGGGCGCGGCATGAGCGATCCTGATGGCGAGGGTGAGTGGCGTTAGCTAGTGGTTTCCGCAATCGTATTGATTTTTACCCAGTTATTTTTAATGTATTTTTCCGGGAATTTGGGTTTATCCACTGCTGACGCGCCACTCGCATCAGGCCCTCGGGATCAGGCGGCGAACACGTCGATGCGCAGCGGCTCGCCGCCCGCCACGATTTCGAGCAGGCGGTCGACGTTCGGGTGCGCACCGGGACGGTTGCGCGCGTCGGCCGTGTGCTCGGCGAACACGGCGAGGCCATGCTCGGCCGCCTTGGCGTCGAGCGTGCCGAAGGCCTGCTGCAGATAGTGGTAGACCGCGAGCGAGCCTTGCTTGCCCGGCTTGTTCTCGATGCTGGCCACCACCGCGCCCTGGCCGTTCACGAGATCGATGCGCTCGATGCCCTCGATGGCGGGCAGTTGCGCGAGATTGTCCTTGAATGTGGTGCCGGGTTGGATCACTGGAAACACTCCGTTTGAGTTCGATGGATTGCGTGGGGTCCGTATCTTAGCCGATGCGTTAGCCGATCGATGTTCAGCGCTTCGCATTCGCAATCGCTCCGAGGATCGCGTAGGCCGCCTTCACGCGCGCCTCGTTCGGATACGACTTGTTGGCGAGGATCACGACACCGATTTGCTGCGCCGGTATGAACGCCACGTAGGTCGAAAAGCCGTTGGTCGACCCGGTTTTATTCAGGAGCGCCTGGGATTGCGGCGGCATCGGCGGCGTGAGCGCTTGCGCAGGCAAGCCCTTGTAGAGCGCATCGGGGCTGTTGCCGCGCTGGAGCGTCGGCAGGGGGACCGGCCACGGATACTGCTCCCACACGAGGTCCTGCGTGAACACGCTCGCCGTGTAATAGCCCGTGTGCGTACAGGCGATCGCGCGTTGCCACGGCGCGTCGAGCGGCGCGAGACCCATGTTGGCGTCGAGATAGCGCACGAGGTCGCCCGTGGTCGAGCGCAGGCCATAGGCTTCGTCGGCGAATACGCCGGGATGCAGCCGCACAGGCGCGTCGTGCTTGTCGTAGCCCTGCGCATAGCGCGGCATGCTGGAGGCGGGCACGTCGAGCCACGTGTGCGTCATGCCGAAGGCGGGCAAGAGATCGTTCTGCACGGCGTCGCGAAACGGCCTGCCCAGGCCTTGAGCGGCCGCCCGCCCCAGCAGGCCGATGCCGAGATTCGAATACACGCGCTGCGAGCCGATCGGACCCGGCGGTTGCCAGTCGCGCAGCCAGGCCGTCATTTGCGCGTCGTTCGTGATGTTGTCCGGCACGAACAGTGGCAGGCCGGAGGTATGCGTGCCGAGGTTGAGCACGCTCACGCGGTCGAACGGGCTGCCGCGCAATGCGCTGACGTACTGGCTCGCGGGCGCGTCGAACGAGAGCTTGCCGCTCGTTTGCGCATGGCAGGCCAGCGTGGCGGTGAACGTCTTGGTGAGCGAGCCGAGTTCGAACAGCGTCTCGCTGTCGAGCGCCGGCGCGCCCTTGGCCTTCGATGCGACGCCGTAGTTGTAGAACGCATGCTTGCCGCCCACGGTAATGCCCACCGCCACGCCCGGAATGCCGTATTGCGCCCGCAGCGGGGCGATGGCGCCATCCACGGCGGCTTTCACATCGGATTGGGCGGCGCTGGCGGTGGCTGCCGCGCACGCGAGCGTCATCAGAAAGAGTTTTAGCTTGGTTTTCATACGATGGGCCATGACCAGGTTTTCGGAAGGGCTTCGTGAAGCGCGCGAGCAGGCGAAACAGCACGA
This sequence comes from Paraburkholderia sp. A3BS-1L, assembly GCF_051125215.1. NCBI lineage: Bacteria > Pseudomonadati > Pseudomonadota > Betaproteobacteria > Burkholderiales > Burkholderiaceae > Paraburkholderia > Paraburkholderia sp. A3BS-1L. The sequence goes on from NZ_CP120443.1 coordinate 1,144,703, forward strand.
AACCAGAGGCATGTCCGCGAAAAAGCACGACATGCGCCGGGGATTGTGGTGCGTTGCCGGGCTCGCGACAAGCGACGATAATTTGGCTCTGACAAAAGCCAATCTAATAGGTCGCTCATGCGCCCCAATTTACCGCTGCATGCGCTCAGAGCCTTCGAGGCGTCGGCGCGCCACTTGAGCTTCACGCGTGCGGGCCTCGAATTGAAGGTCACGCAGGCCGCGGTCAGCCAGCAGGTGCGCACGCTCGAAGAGTGGCTCGGCGTGCCGCTCTTCAGGCGGCTGCCGCGCGGGCTCGGCATGACCGACGAGGCGCGCGCGCTCCTGCCCGTGCTCAGCGACGCGTTTGGCCGCATCGAGGCTGTGCTCAAGCAGTTCGAGGGTGGGCGCCTCCACGAGGTCTTGACGGTGGGTGTGGTGGGCACCTTCGCGATTGGCTGGCTGATGCCGCGGCTCAAGTTGTTTCGCGAGGCGCATCCGTTCGTGGAACTGCGCCTGCTCACCAACAACAATCTCGTCGATCTCGCGGGCGAAGGGCTCGATTTCGCGATCCGCTTCGGCGACGGCATGTGGCCCGCCACCGAGAACACGCGCTTGCTCGACGCGCCGCTTGCCGTGCTGTGCGCGCCCGAGATCGCCCGGCGGCTTGCCGCGCCCGCCGATCTCGCGAAAGAGACGCTGTTGCGCTCCTATCGCACCGACGAATGGCTGCGCTGGTTCGTGGCCGCCGGGCTCGAGCCGTGGACGGTGAGCGGGCCGATCTTCGATTCGTCGCGGCTGATGGCCGAGGCGGCCATGCAGGGCGCGGGCGTGGCGCTCGCGCCCGCGCGCATGTTCGCGCGCGAGTTGCAGGCGGGACTGCTGGCGCGGCCGTTCGATGTCGAGGTGCCGACCGGCAGCTATTGGCTCACCTGGCTGCGCTCGCGCGCGATGTCGCCGGCGATGCAGCTGTTTCACGACTGGGTCGTGCAGGAGGCGGGGGCCGGCGGGTGAGGCGTTGCCCGCCTGCACCGCTCATAAGACGTTCAACATCGCCAGCGCCGTTTCCTGCAGATGCGGGAGCACGCGTTTGAGCGCGGCTTCAGCGTTTTCATTGCCTATCGACATGTTGGTGCTGAGTGCGGCCACCACGTCGCCGCTGCGGTTGCGCAACGGCACGGCCACGCCGCGCACGCCCACCTGCAATTGCTGCTCGATGAGCGCATAGCCGTCGGCGCGTGCGCGCACGATTTTCTCGCGCAAGCGCGCGGCGCTCGTGATCGTATGCGGCGTGAACGGCACGAGTTCGACCGTATCGAGCCAGGCCGATACCGCCTGCTGATCCTCGAGGTGAGCAAGCAGCACCACGCCGGGCGAGATCAGCGGCGCGGGCACGCGCGCGCCGAGCACGAAGCCCGTGGTCATCACGCGCGAGACGCCGTTGCGTGCAATCACCACGAGATCCCAGTCGTCGAGCACGCTCACGTAGGCCGATTCGTTGAGCGTCGCGCTCAGCTGCTGCAAGTACGGCTGCACGGTGCGGGGCAAGCGCGCCGAATCGAAATACGACCAGCCCACGCGCAGCACGCGCGGCGTCAGCCCGAAGAGCCGCCCGTCGGTATGGACATAGCCCAGCGATTCGAGCGTCAGCAAATAGCGCCGCGCGGCGGTGCGCGAGAGCCCGGTGCGTTCGGCGGCTTGCGTCGCGGTCATGCGCGCGTGCTGATTGTCGAAGGCTTCGAGAATGGCGAGGCCTTTTTCGAGTCCGGCGATCCAGTCGCGTTTGGCAAGGGACGTGGTTTTCATGAGCGGATCGCGCAAAGGCCGGGCATGTGCCCGGCCTTGTTCTGTGTTGATTGCGAGCGCTGGAATGGGCGCGTCGCGGCTTACGCTTTCGCGGGCTTCATGCTCGCGGCCACGATCAGCGAGATCAGGCAGCCGATGGCGAGGTAGGCGGCCACCAGATGCCACGTGCCGCCGCCGAAGCTCACCAGCGCCACAGCGATGAATGGCGTGAAGCCTCCGCCCACCACGCTGGCGAATTGATAGCCCACGCCCGCGCCGCTATAGCGGTATTCGGCGCCGAACAATTCGGTGAAGAGCGGCTGCTGCACGCTCACCACCATGTCGTGAGCGAGATTGGCGAGCGCCACCGAGAAGATCACGATCCACACCGTCGAGCGCGCTTCGAGCGCGAGAAAGAACGGCACGGCGCTCGCAAGGCCGACCACCGCGCCGATCAGATAGATGCGGCGCAGGCCGAGACGGTCGGCGAGCCACGCGAAGCAGGGAATGGTCACGCACGAGAGCGCGCCGACGAACAGGCCGATACCGAGAAACAGATCGCGCGAAAGGCCGAGGTTGGCGGTCGAATAGCTGAGCGCGAAAGCGGTCACGATATACATCGTGAAGAGTTCGGCGAGGCGCAGCGCGACGATATAAAGAAACGCTTTCGGATGACGCGTGAGCGCTTCGAGCACCGGCATCTTGAGCTTGCGATGTCCGTGCTCGACCTTCTCGACGAACTCGTGCGACTCGTCCATGCTCGAGCGCACCCACAGGCCCACGAGGACCAGCACCACGCTGAAGATGAAGGGCAGGCGCCAGCCCCACGAACGGAACGCGGCGTCGCCGAGCGCGTGGCTCAGTAGCGTGACGATGCCGGTCGCGAGCACGAGGCCCACGCCGTAGCCCACCTGCACGCCGCTGCTGTAGAACGCTTTTTTGCCAGCGGGCGCGCTTTCCACGGCCATGAGCGCCGCGCCGCCCCATTCGCCGCCCACGGCGAAGCCCTGGATCGCGCGAAACAGCACGAGCAGCACAGGCGCCCACCAGCCGATCGAGGCGAAGGTGGGCAAAAAGCCGATGGCGACCGTGGAGAGGCCCATCATCATGACGGTGAGCACGAGCATGCGCTTGCGCCCGAGCCGGTCGCCGTAGTGGCCGAACACCACGCCGCCGAGCGGCCGGAACAGGAAGCCCACGCCGAAGGTGGCGAAGGCCGCGAGCGTGCCCATGTTGCGGCCGATGTTCGGGAAGAATTCCGCGTTGAAGACCAGCGCGGCAACGATGCCGTAAAGCAGAAAGTCGTACCAGTCGACGACCGCGCCGACGAAGCTGCCGAGCGCAGCCTTCTTCGCCTGGCTGCGCGAGCGGTGGAGGTTGGCCGGGTCGGCGGCGTCCGTGGTGTCGAGGGTGGGGGTCATGAGGGTGTCTCCTTACGCTGGTCTCATGCAAAGCCGCTTGCCTGGGGAGCCGCGACGGTGAGACGGAGCATAGGACCGCGCAGGCGCCAGGGCAATGCGCCAGGCGCGCACGATGCGCGATAATCGCCCAGGCGCGTGCGATTATCGGACGTTTTTCGGGTTAGCACCAAGGCCGGCGAGGGGGGCGGGCATCCCTCGGCTTGGGTGAAGTGTACGATCTGGTTAAAATCTGCGTTGCCCTTTCTCGTCCGTTTCAGGAGTCTTCCGCATGTCGTCCAACCCCCGTTCTGCCTCGCAGGATCAGGCCAATCCGCTTGGCATGGCCGGTCTGGAGTTCGTCGAATTCGCAGCGCCTGAGCCCGCGGTGCTTGGGGCGCAGCTCGCGCAACTGGGGTTCAAGGCCATCGCGCGCCACGTGAGCAAGAACGTCACGCTGTATCGCCAGGGCCAGATGAATTTCCTCGTCAACGCCGAGCCCGATTCGTTTGCTTCGCGTTACGCCGAGGAATACGGCATGGGCATTTGCGCGATCGGCGTGCGCGTGGAGAACGCGCGGCGCGCCTTCGAGCACGCCTTGCGGCTGGGCGCATGGGCATTCGAAGGCGAGCGCCTCGGCAGTGGCGAGCTCAAGATTCCGGCTATCCAGGGCATTGGCGATTCGCATATTTATTTCGTGGACCGCTGGCGCGGCCGGGGCGGCCAGCGTGGCGGCGTGGGCGATATTTCGATCTTCGACATCGACTTTCGGCCCATCGATGTCGCGACCGCACAGGCCGATCTCGACCACGGCGGCACCGGCCTCCAGCGCGTCGATCACCTCACGCAGACGGTGGGCGCGGGGCGCATCGGCGAATGGCTCGACTTCTATCGCGATCTGCTGCATTTCCGCGAGATTCACGAGATCGACGCGAATTGGCATGTGGCGCAGGGCTCGCGCGTGATGGTGTCGCCGGACGGCGAAATCCGTATTCCTGTGTACGAAGAGGGCACGCGCCGCACCGAGCTCATGCACGACTACCTGCCCGATCATCCGGGCGAGGGCGTCCAGCACATCGCGCTCGCGACCGACGACATCGTGCCGTGCGTCGACGCGTTGAAGGCCAATGGGGTGGAGTTCGTCGAGCCGCCTGCCGCGTATTACGACTCGGTCGACGCGCGCCTGCCGGGCCACGGCGTCGATCTCGATGCGCTGCGCCAGCGCCATGTCCTGATCGACGGCGAGATTGGCGCGGACGGCGTGCCGCGGCTGTTTTTCCAGACCTTCGTGAAGCGCCGCCCCGGCGAAATTTTCTTCGAAGTGGTGCAGCGCAGCGGCCATCATGGCTTCGGCGAAGGCAATCTCGACGTGCTGGCGCGCTCGCGCGCCAGTCAGCCGACCCAGCCCTGACCACGACGCCAGGCGCCCCTCCAGGCCAACCCTAACAAATAGATCAAGTTGTTTGACAACCAAGCGAGGCGCGGATGTCGATCACCCATCCCAGCGCGAGGCCTCATGAACGTGTCCCCGATCGTCGAGCGTGAATTCGCCTCGACCGTGATGGCAGTGCCGCCTCTGGCACGCCGCGCCGATTTCTCGCTCGATGTCGAACAAAACTGTAAGCTCGTTCGCCACATGGAAGCGGGGGGGCTGCGCACGCTGCTGTACGGCGGCAACGCGAATCTTTATCACGTCGCCGCGAGCGAGTTTCGCGACCTGCTCGACATGCTGGCGGAGGCGACCTCGCCCGGCACTCGCGTGATCCCGGCCATCGGCCCCGACTACGGCAAGATGCTCGACCAGGCGCGCATCCTCGCGCAGACGCGGCACCAGACCGCCATGGTGTTGCCGCTTGCCGGCTTCACCACGCCCGCGGGCGTCGAGGCGGGCCTCATGCGCATCGCCGACACAGCCGGCATTCCGCTCACGCTCTATATCAAGAGCGAGAGCTATGTCGACGCGGACACGCTGGCGCGCCTCATCGATCGCGGCGCGCTCATTGCGGTGAAATACGCCATCGTGCGCGAGGACCCATCGAACGATCCTTATTTGCGCCGCCTGCTGCAGAGCGTGAGCGCGTCGCGCGTCGTCTCGGGCATGGGCGAGCGTCCGGCGCTCGTGCATGTGCGCGATTTCGGCCTCGCCTCGTGGACCACGGGCTCGGGCTGCATCGCCGCGCGCGCCGTGACGGCGCTGCTCGAGGCCGCCAAGGAAGGCCGCGCCGACGAAGCACAACGGCTCTACGAAGCTTTCATGCCGCTCGAAACGCTGCGCGACGACATCTCGCTGATTCGCGTGCTGCACGACGCCGTCACGCTTTCGGGCATCGCCGACATGGGCGCGATCCTGCCGCTGCTCTCGCATTCGCCGGCCGAGGCGCTGCCCGCCATCGGCGCGGCCGCGCGGGCTTTGCTGGCGTTCGAGCGGTCGCTGGCGGGTTCGGCGCAGGCGGCGCATGCATGAGCGGAACGAACACGCAGATCACCACTGGAGCGATGCTGCTAGCGCCTGTATGACAGGCATTCCGGCAAACGTCCAATAAAGGCTCACAACGCTTCCTCCTGTTGCTTGACAACTTCAGGCGCGGATCGGCATCCTTTGATGCGCAGCGAGCGTGAAGGCGTGGCGCTAGCGGAGCGCCGACGGTTTGACTGGAACATCCGCGGAAACACCTGGGGCCAAGGCAAGATGAGCAACAAGCGAAAGACCCCCGAAACACTGCGCAGTCACCGCTGGTATGGCGCGAACGACCTGCGTTCGTTCGGCCATCGCTCGCGCACGGCGCAGATGGGCTACAGCCGCGAGGAGTACGCGGGCAAGCCGGTCATCGCGATCCTCAATACGTGGAGCGAGATGAACCCCTGCCACACGCACTTCAAGCAGCGCGTGGAAGAGGTCAAGCGCGGCATCTGGCAAGCAGGCGGTTTTCCCATCGAGCTGCCGGTGCAGACGCTCTCCGAGCCGTTCCAGAAGCCCACCACGATGCTCTATCGCAACTTCCTCGCGATGGAGGCCGAAGAGACGCTGCGCTCGTATCCGGCCGATGGCGTGGTGCTGATGGGCGGCTGCGACAAGACCACGCCCGCGTTGCTGATGGGCGCGATCTCGATGAACCTGCCGACCATCTTCCTGCCCGCCGGCCCGATGCTCAACGGCAATTGGAACGGCATGACGCTCGGCTCGGGTTCGGACACGTGGAAGTACTGGGCCGATCTGCGCGCGGGCAACATCACCGAGGACGACTGGAAGGGCGTTGAAGGCGGCATTGCGCGCTCGCCGGGCCACTGCATGACGATGGGCACGGCCTCCACCATGACGAGCGCCGCCGAGGCGCTCGGCTTCACGCTGCCGGGCTTTGCGTCGACGCCCGCGCCCGATTCGCGCCACGCGCAGCTGGCGGCGAAAACGGGCATGCGCATCGTCGAGATGGTGTGGGAAGACCTGAAGCCCTCGGACATCGTCACGCGCCAGGCGGTCGACAACGCCGTGACCACCTGCCTCGCGCTCTCGGGCTCGACCAACGCCATCGTCCACATGATCGCGCTCGCGCGCCGCGCGGGCGTCGAGCTCACGCTCGCGCAGTACGACGAGATCGCGCGCCGCACACCGGTGCTCGCGAACATCCGCCCGACCGGCCAGTACCTCATGGAGGACTTCTATTATGCGGGCGGCCTTTGCGCGATGCTCAAGGAGCTCGGCGACCTGATCGACGGCACGCAGATGACCGTGAACGGCAAGACGCTCGGCGAGAACATCGCCGATGCGCAAATCCATAACGAAGCGGTGATCTATCGCCGCGCGAAGCCGCTGATGCCGGATACGGGCCTCGCCGTTCTGCGCGGCAATCTCGCGCCCGACGGCGCGGTGATCAAGCCGGGCGCGGCCGAAAAGCGCCTGCACGTGCATACAGGCAAGGCCATCGTGTTCAAGGACTACAACGACATGGCTGCGCGCATCGACAGCGAAGCGCTCGATTGCGACGAGAACAGCGTGATCGTGCTGCAGCACGCGGGGCCAGTGGGCGCGCCGGGGATGCCCGAATGGGGCCAGCTGCCGATTCCGCAGAAGATCCTCAGAAGGGGCGTGCGCGACATGCTGCGCATTTCCGACGCGCGCATGAGCGGCACGAGCTACGGCGCCTGCGTGCTGCACGTGGCGCCGGAATCGTTTATCGGCGGACCGCTCGCGCTTGTGCAGGACGGCGACCTGATCGAGCTGAACGTGCCCGAACGCCGCCTCAACGTGCTCATCTCCGACGCGGAAATGGCGCGCCGCAAGGCCGCATGGGTCGCGCCCGCGCCGCGCTTCACGCGCGGCTATGGCGCGATGTACCAGATGCACGTGATGCAGGCGGACAAGGGGTGCGAATTCGATTTCCTGCAACGTGACGGCGTGGCCGGTACGAGCGGCGGCGGTGGTGGCGATAGTGGTGGTGGCGAGCCCGAAATTCACTAAGGGATTCCCAGCGGGATCGACAGCGCGATCGACAGCGGGCATGCGACGCGTCGTAGCCCGTGCGGTCAGTCCGCGATTTTTTCGGGAGCGTGCAATTTAGTGCGCCAGGTGCGCTTCGCGCGGCTGCGCTATCATGCAGTCCGCTTTTCAAGATAAATCTGGCCGAATGCGCGGGGACGCCTCGCGTGCCTCGCCACGCACCCGACCTCTTCAATGTTCGACTTCCATCTCTCCGGGGGCGTCCTGCTCCCGCACATGCAGGCGCTCGATGTGCTCGAACTCTGCGGCATTGCCATTGCGCTGGTGCTCGGCGGCATGGTGAAGGGAGTGACCGGCATTGGCGTGCCGCTCGTCGCCATGCCAATCCTCACGCATTACCTGCCCGTGAAGCAGGCCGTGCTGCTGCTCTCGATGCCGATCATTCTCGGCAATATTCCGCAGGCGCTCGAAGGCGGGGAGCTGTGGAAGACCGTCAAGCACATTGCCGCGCCGCTGCTCGGCACCGTGATCGGCAATATCGTGGGCGTGGCCGTGCTGATCCGGCTCGAGCCGCACCACGCGCTGGCCGCTTCGGGCATCACGCTGATCGTGGCCGCTGCGTTGATGCTGGCTTCGCCGCGGCTCAAGCTCGCGCCTTCGATCGTCAAGCCGGTGGGCTTCGCGCTGGGGTTCGGCGCGGCGCTCATGGAGAGCATTGCGTCGGTGCCCGGGCCGCTGCTCGCGATGTATCTGATCGCCACGGGCGCGACGGGCCGTGCGTTCACCAAGCAGATCGCGATCATTCTCGTGGTTTCGGTGCTCACGCTGGTCACCACCTTCAGCGGCGGCGCGCACGCCAGCGGCGCCGACCTCGCGATCTCGGCCGCGGCAAGCCTGCCGTCCATCGCGGGCATGTTCCTGATCCGGCCGTTGCGCGACAAGTTGCATCCGCTGGCTTTCCGGGTCATCGTGCTCGTGTGCGTGCTGGCGGCGGCGGTGCAGATGATCATCAAATCAGGCGTGATTTGAGGCGTCACGCCTGCTTGCCGCGCTTTTCCACCGGCGTGAAATCGAAGCTCGCGAAACTTCCGCCCTGATAGCGCTGTGCAACGGCATCGAGCGGATTCTCCCTGGCGAGAATTTCGTCGGCGTAGTCTTCGGCGTTTTGCTTCGGCTGGTAGCCCAGGCGCTCGGCATCGTCACGCTCGCCGCTTTGCATCCCGTGTTGTACCCAATAGCTGCGCGTATTGTTCGACACGCCCCACACGAGCGCAAAGCCGATCGACTCCGCATTGATCACGCGATCGACGAGATGGAACAGGTCGTCGTGGCCGAACCAAGTGCTCAAATGGCGGAACTCGGTGGGCTTCGGCAGGCAACTGCCGATGCGCACGTTCACAGTCTCGATGCCGTGCTTGTCCCAGTAGAGCCGCGCGAGCGATTCGCCCCACGCCTTGCTGAGCCCATAAAAACCGTCGGGGCGAAATGCGCAGTCGAGCGTGAGCTTGTCTTCCACCGGATACATGCCGATCGCGTGATTCGAGCTCGCGAACAGGATGCGCCTGGTGCCATGGCGGCGCGCCCCTTCGTAGACTTCGACAAGGCCGCGCAGGTTGTTCTCGATGATCTCGGGCAGGGGGCGCTCGACGCTCGTGCCGGCCATGTGGATCAGCACGTCGACGCCTTCGAGCAGGCGGTCGACCACTGCGGGATCGCGCAGATCGCCGTGCATGACATCTTCGCCGGGAACGAGCGGCTCCAGCGGCTTCGAGCCAGCCGCGGAACGCAGGTTCACGCCGCGTTCGAGCAGGCCCTTGCGCAAGACGGTGCCGAGCTGACCGGCCGCGCCGGACAATGCAACTTTCTTCACGGTGGAGTTACCTCACATAAGAACGCCGAAAGCCGGCGCCCGAGCGTGCCCCGGGCGCCGGCCGATGAAGCGCTCAGGCTTTCGCCTGGTGCGCCGGCTGCAGCGCGGCGCCAACTGCCTGGTCGCGTTCGTTGTCGTTGTGCTGGTTCGAAATCAGTCGCCAGGCCACCACTGCGCCGATCACATCGAACAGCATGAGGCAGACGAACAACGGGTTATAGCCGATCGTGCTCGCCATTGCGCCGACGACAAGCGAGAACACCGTTGCGCCGAGGTAGCCGAGCATGCCCGAGAGGCCCGTGGCGGTGGCCACTTCGTGCTGGCCGAAGACATCCGAGGCGAGCGTGAACAGGGCGCCCGAAATGGTCTGGTGCGCGAAGGTGCCGACGCAGAAGAGCGCGATGGCGGCATACGGGCTCGCGACGAGCCCGACGCAGGCCGGGCCGATCATCAGCACCGCGCCGGTGGTGATGACGAGCTTGCGCGAGGTGATGAGCGAGCAGCCGAACCAGCGGATGAAGAGCGGCGCAAGATAGCCGCCGACGAGGCAGCCGAGGTCGGCGGCGAGGAACGGCATCCACGCGAACAGCGCGATTTCCTTCAGGTTCATGTGGCGCACGGTGAACATATACAGCGGAATCCATGCGCCGAAGGTCTGCCATGCCGGCTCCGCGAGCATGCGCGGGATGCCGATGCCCCAGAAGCGGCGCTGCTTGAGCACTTCCTTCCACGACGGGCGCTTGCCGGAGATGCGCTGTTGCGCGGCGTCCTGGCCTGCACGAATGTACTCGGCCTCGTCCTGCGAGAGCCGCGGGTGTTCGGCCGGCGAGCGGAACAACACGAGCCACAGCGCGACCCAGATCAGCGCGGCGCCGCCGGTCACCACGAAAGCGAATTGCCAGTTGTACTTAAGAATGCACCAGACCACGAGAGGCGGAGCGATCATCGCGCCGATCGACGTGCCGGTGTTGAGCCAGCCCGTTGCGACCGAACGCTCCCTGGCCGGAAACCACTGGCTGATGGCCTTCATGCCGGCCGGGAAGATGGCCGCTTCGCTTGCGCCGAGCAGGCCGCGGAAGAAGGCGAGCGCGGGCCAGCTGGCGGCAAGGCCGTGGAGCATGTTGGCGATGGCCCAACCGAACGCGAAGATCGCAAAGCCGATTTTGACGCCCACGGAGTCGAGCACGAAGCCGGCGATGGGCTGAGAGAGTGCATAGCAGGCCTGGAAGGCCGTGACCACGTACGCATACTGTTGCGTGGACATGTGCAGCGTTTCGGTGAGCGTGGGCGCCGCGACGGAAAGCGAACTGCGCGCGAGATAGTTGAAAACGGTGCCGATCATGATGAGGCCGATGATCCACCACCGCAGCCCCTTGATAGTCTTGCGTTGCACTGCTCGTCTCCTGGTGTGCCGGGTGATCGGCATCTACATGTAAGACAGCATTCTATTTGCCGTGAAGTTGTAAAGCAAATTGTGTCTCGATGGGGATTTCCCTGGGCGCGCTGCGGCGCCCATGCTTGCGGGGCGGGCTGAGTTGATCGACGGCTTGGCTCGTGATCGAGACGAGGCGGCGAGTTGATAATGATTTTGTTGTATTACAACAATGCGAGCGAGGCCGACGCGGTACCAAAAGGCCACGTCGAAATTTTTCTCCTTTTCCGATACGAAATGGCGCAGTTTCAGGGGCAGGACATCATCGAAATCGTGCGCGGCGGCTCGTGTCTGCGGGTTGCGCCGCAAGCCGGCGGGCGGCTGCTCTCGTGGCATGTGCATGGTGCGCCGATCATTCACTGGCCCGATGAGGCCGACTGGAGCCAGCCCGCGCTGGTGCGCGGCGGCAACCCGCTGCTGTTTCCTTTCATCGCCCGCCATCGCGTGGACGGGCGCATCGGGCTATGGCGCGACGCGCAAGGCGTGGTGCGCGAAGTGCCGATGCATGGCTTCGCGCGCGATCTGCCATTCGATGCGCACGTGGACGCGCAGGACCATGGCGTGCGCCTGACCTTGACCGACAGCACGGCTACGCGCACGGGCTTTCCGTTCAGTTTTCGCTTCGAAGCCGTTTATCGGCTCGTGGACGAAACCACGCTCGACGTCGAGTTGATGACGACGAACACGGCCACGGCGGGCGCAACCGCGACGCACGATGACCGCATGCCGTACTACGCCGGCCATCACTTCTATTTCGCCTTGCCGCATGGGCAGCGCAGTGCGTCGACGCTCGCGCTGCCGCGCAACGTGTACCGGCATCAACTCGCGGACGGCACGACGACAACGCCCGAGGCAGGCGCCGAGCGCTATCGCTTCGACGACGCGCGGATCGTCGACCGGTTTCATTGCCTCGAAGGCGCGCCGGCGTCTCCGGTGCGCATCGAAATGCCTGCGCTGCGGCGCGCCGTCGAGATCGATTTGCGCCGTCCTGGCTCGATACCCTGGTATGCCGTGACGTCGTGGACGCTCGCGCCCGATTCGGACTTTTACTGTGTGGAACCCTGGCTCGGCCTGCCCGATGCGATCCACAGCGGCCTTGGATTGCGGTGGCTGGAGCCGGGGCAGACAGAAGAGGCTTCGTTGCGCATCAGCGTGAGCACGCTCGATTGACGGGCGGGTTGGGCAACTCAGGCGGTTTCGCGTTTGCGGCAAGCCGCGCGGCAGGCCCGGTGCGCTCAATGCGCGCGCCGTATGACTTACAATCCGAAACACACCTGACAACTTCGCACGTAGCACTTCACCATGGCTGAGCAGAAAGCGCCGAACATGCCGGCGCGGATTTACAGCGACATCCTGAGCCGCATCATCGAAGGCGAATACAAGGAAGGGGAGCGGCTGCCGACCGAGCACATGCTCGCGGAACGCTTCGCGACCTCGCGTCCGACCGTGCGCGAGGCGCTCGCGCAGTTGCGCGCGGACGGCATCATCGCCACGCGCCATGGCTCGGGAACGACGGTCATGCGCCGCCCGGACCCGGACGTGCGCCGCTTCGCGCCACTCGAAACGTTGTCGGACATCCGGCGCTGCTACGAGTACCGCGTGGTGGTCGAGGCGGGCGCGGCGGCCCTCGCCGCGCAGAAGGCCGACGACGCCGATGTCGCCGCGATTCGCCACGAATGGGACAACCTCCAGACCATCGTCGAAACGTCGGGCATTGGCGCGAAGGACGACTTCGCGTTTCATATGGCCGTGGCGCGCGCATCGAAGAATCAGTTCTTTATCACCGCGCTCTCGGGCATCCAGGAGCAGATGGTGTTCAGCATGAACCTGTCGCGCAACCTCTCGCTCGTGAAGTCCATCGAGCGGCAGCGCATCGTGCAGCAGGAGCATCTCGAAGTGCTCGAAGCCATTCAGGCGCACGACTCCGGGCGCGCGTCGCGGGCCATGCGCGAGCACCTCGAGAACGCGGTGAGCCGCATGTTCGGTTCTTGATCCACGCTTGGGGCCGTGTTCGGCCCATGAATGAAAAAAGCGGGCTTCGCTGGTGCGAATCCCGCTTTTTGTTTGACCGAGACACCCGTTCGGGCACCCGGTCAGCAACGCCGAGAGGCGTTGTTTTTAATGGCCTGGCTTAAGTGGCTTAAGTGGCTTATGGCTTAAGCGGATTGCTTCGCGCCACGCGTGGCTTGAGCGGCGGCCTTCGATGCAGCCTTGGTGACCGCTTCGAAGTTGCTTTCGGCCATTTCGGCAGCCTGCTTGGCAGCCTTGTTCACCGACTCGTAGGCGCCTTGAGCAGCCGTGATCGCCGACTTGAATGCCGCGACAGCGGTTTCCGAACCGGCCGGTGCGTTTTTCGCTGCGTTGTCGATCAGCGATTGCACGGCGTGCTGCTGCTGCTCGAACTGGCTTTGCGCGGCTTGCGCGAATTCCGTGTGTGCGGCCGAGACGATCGCGTAGACGTTGCGGCCATAGGCCAGCGCCTTTTCGGCGGCCGGTTGTGCGAAGCCTGCTTGCAGGGCGAAGAAACCTTGCGGGTCCTTGGCCGACAGCGTGCGCTGGGCGTGCTCCTGGCCTTCCACGATGGCGGCGCGAGCCGTCTCGATGTTCAGTTCGGCGAGCTTGACTGCGCCTTCGAATGCCTTGTTCGTGAGGCCGAAGAGGGCTTCAAGACCGGCTTTCTGGGTCGCGGCGAATTGTTCGGGGGTAGGCAGAGTCATGTCGTCGTTCCTGAGGGTGGACCGCTACGTCGGTTCCGTTACGAAAAAAAGAAAGCTTTTCTGTCGATCGATCACCGGTTCGCGCATTGGTGCGATGCAGCAATCGATTCCATGATATCTCAAAACAAATACGTGTCAAGCAATTTTTTGTGCGTCGCACCAATTTCGTAAGCACCTGATTCACCTCGGAAAATCGAGACACAGCGAAGGCGTTCCGAAAGCGTCGTTGTGCACCCGGAATTTCCGATGCGAAACGCATGAAGCGCGCGCTGAACTGCCCACGCGCAGCCTGTTGTGACCGAAGGCACAATGGCGCTCTCTGGCCACCTCTGGTCGACACAGGAGATGTGAAATGGCTGATTCGAGCGGCAAGTCTTTCGGCAAATCCACGACGAGCACGGGCGCGCCGGCCGTCAGCGACCGCAATTCGCTGACCATCGGCCCCGATGGCCCGATTCTGTTGCACGACGTGCATTTTCTCGAGCAGATGGCGCACTTCAACCGCGAGAAAGTGCCGGAGCGCCAACCCCATGCGAAGGGCGCCGGCGCGTTCGGCGAGCTCGAAATCACGGAGGACGTCTCGAAGTACACGAAAGCGGCCTTGTTCCAGAAGGGTGCCAGCACGGAAGTGCTCGCGCGTTTTTCCACGGTGGCCGGCGAGATGGGCAGCCCCGACACCTGGCGCGACGTGCGCGGTTTTTCGCTGAAGTTCTATACGTCCGAAGGCAATTACGATCTGGTCGGCAACAATACGCCGGTGTTCTTTGTGCGCGACCCGATGAAATTCCCTCACTTCATCCGCAGCCAGAAGCGGCTGCCCGATTCGGGCTTACGCGACAGCCACATGCAATGGGACTTCTGGACCAGCAATCCGGAGACGGCGCACCAGGTCACGTATTTGATGGGCGAGCGCGGGCTGCCGAGGACATGGCGCCATATGAACGGCTACGGCTCGCATACGTACATGTGGATGAACGCGCAGGGCGAGAAGTTCTGGGTCAAGTATCACTTTCATACGAACCAGGGCATGCAGTTCTTCACCAACGCCGAGGCGGAAGCCATGTCTGGCCGCGACGCCGACTTTCATCGCCGCGACCTCTTCGAGGCGATCCAGCGCGGCGAGCATCCGTCGTGGACAGTTTCGGTGCAGGTCATGCGCTATGCCGACGCCAGGACCTATCGCTTCAATCCGTTCGATCTCACCAAGACGTGGTCGCACAAGGACTACCCGCTCATCAAGGTCGGCACGATGACGCTCAATCGCAACCCGGAGAACTTCTTCGCGCAGATCGAGCAGGCGGCGTTCTCGCCGGGCAACACGGTGCCGGGCATCGGGCTGTCTCCGGACAAGATGCTGCTGGGCCGCGCGTTTGCCTATAACGATGCGCAGCGTGCGCGCATTGGCACGAACTTTCATCAATTGCCGGTGAACCGTCCGAAAGTGCCGGTGCAGACCTATATGTTCGATGGCAACATGACTTACGAGCACAGCGGCAGCGCGCCGGTCTATGCGCCGAACAGCGGCGGGCGTCCGTGGGCCGACCAGACCGGCTCCGTAGAAGCGGGCTGGGAATCCGATGGCGAAATGGTCCGCAGCGCCTATACGTTGCATGCCGAAGACGATGATTTTGGCCAGGCGGGTCATCTCGTGCGCAACGTTTTCAATGACGCGCAACGCGTGCAACTCGTCGACCAGGTGGTGGCGAGCATGAACGGCGTGCGCAGCCCGGTGCGCGAGCGCGTATTCGAGTACTGGAAAAATATCGATGCCGAGGTTGGGCGCGCGATCGAAGCCAGGGCGGGCAACAGCAAGTAAGGCCACTGTTAGCTGGCTTGTTATTGCGTTGAATGTTTGAACCGGCGCGGTGCTTGTGCACCGCGCCGTTTTTTATCGATGCGTGGCTGTGCGTGCCTCGTGTCATCGGCACGAAGTGTGCCGTGGTGCTTCTGCGTGAGCGCGAGGTGAGGGCGCATAATGCGCGGATCGTCGTGCGGTGCATGCAGTCTGCGCGGTCCGCATTGCACGCGAGGGAATAAATCCGCCGCGCGGCGCGTTATTCCAGACTGAAACGTTACGGCATGCTCACGTGAAAACTTCCCTTTCCACCGCACCCGGTCCCGCGGCCATGGCATCCGCGCAAAAGTACACGCACGTTGCCGTGCTGCTGCACTGGTCGATCGCCTTGCTGATCCTCGCTAACGTCGCACTCGGCCTGACCGCCGCGCTGTTGCCCGACGGCGCGCTTTCCGACGAGTCGATTCGCTTCATCATCGACACGCACAAATCCATCGGCATCACCGTGCTCGGCCTTGCGATCCTGCGTGTGCTGTGGCGCTTCACGCACCGGCCGCCGCCATTGCCCGCCGAGTTCCCCACGTGGGAGCGCACGGCGGCGCATGCCGCGCACATTGCGCTTTACGTGCTCATCTTCGCAATGCCGATTTCGGGCTGGCTGCACGACTCCGCGTGGGCGGCCGCCGCGTCGCATCCCATGTATCTGTTCGGCCTGTTTGAGTGGCCGCGCATCGGCTTCATCATGAATCTCGATTTGGCGACCAGGAACCAGCTGCACGATCAGTTCGGCGCGCTGCACACGGCGTGCAGCTATGCGCTGTATGGCGTGCTCGCGCTGCATGTCGCGGGGGCGCTCAAGCATCAATGGATCGATCGCCATTCGGTGCTGCGCCGGATGATGCCGTGAACACCGCAACGAAGACTGCCTTGAACAACTCGCTAGAGGAGGCGCTCGCTCGCACGTCGCCGCGCCTCGCGCCGCCGCGAACGCCGTTTGCCAGCATCGCGATTCACCTGGGCGTCATGGTGCTGTGGTGCGTGTTGTTTGCGCGCGCATTTCTTCTGCAAGGCGTGGTTGCGTGGTCGACCGGCATGGCCTATGTGATTTACGACACGCTGCTGCTCGTGTTCGTGGCATGGCAGGCGCGCGTGCTGCTGCGTCCAGCCGGCGCGGCGGCGATCACGGCTGCTGCTGCGCCCGGTTCGCAGCCGACGCTCGGCGTGATCGTCGCCGCGCGCAATGAGGCGGCAGTGCTGCCCATCACGCTGGACGCGCTGTTCGCGCAGACTCGCGCACCGCAACAGATCGTGATTGCCGACGATGGCTCGAGCGACGGCACCGCAGTGTGGCTTGCGCAGCGCTATGGGCTGGCCGATCCGGGCGAAGGGTGCTTGAGCCCGCCTTCACCTGACTATCCGACTCTGCGCTGGCTGAAGCTGCCGCACGGCGGCAAGGCGCGCGCGCTCAATGCGGCGCTCGGCGTGATCCGGACCGACGCGGTGATGACGGTCGATGCCGACACGCTGCTCGAACCCGACGCTTGCGCGGCCATGATCGACGCGTTTGGCCGCGAGCCAGTGCTCGTGGCAGCGGCGGGGCTGCTCATGCCGGTTTGCGGACACTCGCCGAGCGGGCGCTTTTTTCAGTGGTTCCAGACCTACGAGTACATTCGCAATTTCATCTCGCGCTTCGCGTGGATGCGCGCGGACAGCCTGCTGCTCGTCTCCGGCGCGTTCGCGGCCTTCCGGCGCGACGCGGTGATGGCGGTGGGCGGGTTCGATCCGCATTGTCTTGTAGAGGATTACGAACTGATCCACCGGCTGCGGCGCTATTCGGCGCGTGAAGGTCTCGGCTGGGACGTGCGCGTGATTGGCGCCGCGCGCGCCCGCACCGACGCACCCGGCACGCTTGCGAGCTTTCTGCGGCAGCGCCGCCGCTGGTTCGCGGGTTTCTTGCAGACCCAATACTGGTATCGCGATATGACCGGGAACCGTCGCTACGGCAAGCTCGGTCTCATGATGCTGCCGGTGAAGGCGTTCGATACCGTGCAGCCCATTTACGGCCTGACGGCGTTCGCGCTGTTGCTCGGATTTCTCGTCGATGGGCGCTTCACGATCGTGCTGCCGGTGCTCGCGGTGATCGTCGGGAAGATCGTGATCGATCTCGCGTTTCATCTGTTTTCGGTGCATTTATACCGGCGCTGGAGCGGCGACCGTACGACCTCCAGTTTCGGCATGGCGCTGCTTGCGGCGATCTTCGAGCCATTCTCGTTCCAGTTGATGCGCCACGCGGGCGCCGCGCTCGGCTGGCTGTATTTTTTGCTCGGGCGCCGCAAGTGGGGCGTGCAGCAGCGCACCGGCCTGGGCGTACCTCGGGGGCGCGGGACGGTGGTGTAGCCGGTTGCGCCGAATGCGGCTGAATGTGCTGCGGAGCCCGCATATCGGCGCGCTCACGGTATCCTCCTCGTGACATGCGGAGCGCACGCGCTCGCGTGATTTCCGATACGACACAGGAGGCAAGCCGATGCGGCAAGACGACCCGAAGGCACCGGACCCGCAAAGCCATGACCAAGCGCTGGGCATGAGCAGCCCCGACCACATCGGCACGGACCATCATGGCCCGGACGATCCCGCCCGTCGCCGCGTGCTGGGCGGAATCGCAGCGGTTGGCGTGGGCCTCGCGCTCGGCGGCTGCCAGTCGTCCGCCCGCAGCGCGGGCGAGGCGCCGCGCAATGCCGGCGACGCGCGCCTCGACGCGGCGCTGCGCGACCAGGTGCGCCACATCGTCGTGATCTATGCGGAGAACCGCAGCTTCGTCAATCTCTACGGCGACTTCCCGGGCGTGCAGACGCCGCTTTCCCGCGTGCCTGCGCAGCGCTACATGCAACTCGACCGCGACGGCAAGACGCCGCTCGCGCAGTTGCCGAAGATCTGGGGCGGACTGGTTCCGCAGGCGCAGGAACTCGACGGCAAGCGCTACATGATCGGCCAGGAGGACATTACGGGGCTTGCGAACCGGCCGTTTCGCATCGGCGACGCGCACGGCAATCCGTTGCCGAACGGAATCAAGACGCGCGATCTCATCCATCGCTTCTACCAGAACCAAATGCAGATCAACGCCGGCCGCAACGACCAGTTCGCCGCGTGGGGCGATTCGGGCGGCCTCGTGATGGGCTATTACGAGAACTCCGCCGTAACACTGCGGCTCTGGAAACTCGCGCAGCAATACACGTTGTGCGATAACTTTTTCATGGCGGCGTTCGGCGGCTCGTGGCTCAACCACATCTATCTGATCTCCGCGCAGGCGCCGTACTATCCCAACATTCAGTCGAGCCCGGCGAAGCACCTCGTCTCCGTGCTCGAGGGTGACGACCCGCTCGGCACGCGCCTGAAGCTCGCGCCCGCATGCCCGCCTTCGGCGCTGGGCGGGCCGCCGAAATTCGTGAACGACGGCCTGTTCACGCCCGACGGTTATGCGGTCAACACCATGGCGCCGCCGTATCAACCGAGCAGCGTGCGGCCGGCCGAAGACGGCAATCCCGCATGGGCCGATCCCGCCAATCCGCGCGTGATGCCGCCGCAAACCTACGCGACGATCGGCGACCGGCTCTCCGCGAATGGCGTCGACTGGGCCTGGTACAGCGGCGCCTGGCAATACGCGCTGGACCACCGCGACACGGGCGCCGTGCCCGACTTCCAGTATCACCACCAGCCGTTCAACTACTTCGCCAACTACGCGCCCGGCACGGCCGCGCGCGCACGACACCTGCGCGATGCGGGCCTCGGCGACGATCCGGCCACCAACCGCCTGCTCGCCGACATCGACGCGGGACGGCTGCCCGCCGTCACCTTCTACAAGCCGCAGGGCAACCTGAACATGCACGCGGGCTACGCCGACGTGGCGTCGGGCGACCGCCATATCGCCACCGTGATCGAGCATCTGCAGCGCAGCGAGCACTGGGCGAATACCGTGATCGTGATGACGCACGACGAGAACGGCGGCTGGTGGGATCCAGTCGCGCCGCCCCAGGGTGACCGCTGGGGGCCGGGCTCGCGCGTCCCGGCGCTCGTGGTCGCGCCGTTCGCGAAGAAGGGCTTCGTGGACCACACTTTCTACGACACCAACTCGATCCTGCGCTTCATCAGCCGCGTGCACGGACTCGCGCCGCTCGACGGCGTGGCATCGCGTGAGCGCGCGTGCGCCGCGCGCGGGCAGATGCCGCCGGGCGATCTGACTGCGGCACTCGATCTGGCGTGATGGCATTCGTGGTCGCATGGAGCGGGGAGCGGCGGGTTGCTCATTGGAAACGCAGTTGCCGCTTCCGTGACTGAATCGATGAACTTGTCGTCCGATCAATGAGTTGGCGAGATCCCCAGGCGGTTATCAACAGAGTTGTCCAGAAAAACTGTGGACAACTTTTTCGTGCAAAATTTGTGCATTCGCCGTGGCTCCCGCAGGCTTGTTTTTTAAAATCATGGACTTGGCATCGATGTCCCAAGGTTGCCCACAAGGCTGTGAACAAAATCTGTGGACAAGCGTGGCGCTAGTTTTCGTTTCTGCGGCAAATTTGCTGCATTCGGAAACGGCACGCACAATCCGATACGCATCAGACACTTGCCGCACTCGTCCCTGAGTTACGCACAGGCCTATGCACGAAATCTGTGGATAGCGCACCCAGATGCTGACACGCCTGGCAAGCGCCTTGCGCGCGGCGCGGCTTGCGCCCGATAATCGCCCTCGATACGCCTGATTACGACATGATCGCGACGCCTGCGTGTCGCGGCTTCTCCTCCCACTCTGCGTCGCGCCGTGCTCAAGAACTCGCGCTTTGCCGGTCTTCTGCGTATTCCCGGTTTTCTGCCGCTCGCCGGCGCCACGCTCATGCTGGGCGTGGCGATGTCGTTCACCGCACCGTACCTGTCCTTGTTCGGCGTCGAACGCGCCGGCATGACGCCGTTGCGGCTCGGCGTGTTCATGACTGCGATCGCGGCGAGCGGCGTCATCGCCAGCACGGCGGCCGGGCGCTGGAGCGATGCCTCGGGCAAGCATCGGCCGCTGTTGCTCGCTTCGCTGTGTGCGGCCACGCTTGGCTATTTGTGCTTGTGCGTCGTGCGCGATTACCGCTTGCTGCTCGCGGTGGGCGTGGTGTTCATCGGCGCGGGCGGCTGCGCGCTCTCGCTCGTGTTTTCGTTCAGCCGTGCGGCGCTGCCGGCCGCCGACGATGCCGAGCGCACCTTCGCGAGCGCGACCTTGCGCACGATTCTGTCAGCAGCCTGGGTGTTCGGGCCGGCGGTTGGCGCACTGGTGCTCGCGGCCACCAGCTTCTATGGGCTATTCCTGTTTGCGGCGGCGAGCTTTGCTGTGTGCGGCACGATCGTCTGGCGCATGCGCGAGCCGCGCCAGGACGAGCACGCGACTCAGCATCTGATGACGCGGCCCACGGCCGAGGAGGTGGCCGCGGAGCTGGCGCAAGAGGCCATGGCGCCGTACGAAGGCCAGCCGCTCACCCAGGCCGAGGTGCAGCCTGCCGTGACGCAGCGCGCGCATGCGAGCGCCCCCGACGTCTCGCAGAGCGACATCATGCGCGCGGTGGTGGCGCTCACGCTCATCGGCCTCGCCGCCAACGCGACGATGATCGTGCTGCCGCTCTATATCGTGCATGGCCTGCAGGGCTCGCGCCTCGACGTTTCGATCATGCTCGGGCTCGGCGCGTTCATGGAGATTCCGATGATGCTCGCGCTCGGCGCGAAAGCGTCGCGGCTGAACAAGTTGCGCTGGCTCGCGGCCTGCGCCGTCGTGCACGCGGTGTATTTCGTGTCGATGTCGGCAGCGCCGGGCGTGTACGCGCTGATTCCCATGCAGATCCTCAACGCATTCGTGGTGGCCGTCACCTCGTGTCTCGGCATGACCTATGTGCAGGACCTGATGCCCGAATCGCCCGGGCGCGCCACCGCGCTGTTCTTCAACGCATCGCGGCTTGGCTCGATTCTGTCCGGCGTGCTCTCGGGCCTGCTCGTGCAGGCGTTCGGGTATCGCGGCACGTTTCTGTTCTGCGGCGTGCTCGCGCTTTGCGCGCTTGTGCTGTTCGCGGTCCCGGGCGAAATGTACCCGCGCCTGGCGTACGCGGCGCGGCGTTATGCGCGCACCCGCAGCACCCGCAGCACCCGCAGCACCCGCAGCACCCGCAGCACCCGCAGTACGAAGCAACACAACAATGTAGTTGGCGATCCTGATTGATTTTCCGCTGGCGAAAAACCGCGCACTCGTTGCGCGGCCCCAAGCATTCAATGCATGTACGTAACGCGGCGCGCGCGGTGGCTCAGCCGCAAGCCAGCATCGAGCAGCGCGATGGCGAACCAGCGCGCGGTCTTGAGCATGCCGCTCACGCTCGATGTCGGCAGCCAGTCGTTGAGCAGTTGCACGGCGGCCTCGCTGCGGGTCGATTGCAGCAGCGCGATGACCTGCAGCAGCGAGCCTTCGTCCTTCGCGAGCTCGGATGCGCAGCGGCAGCGCGTGTCGAGCGGCCGGCACGAGGCGCGGCACAGGGTGGCCATCAAGTGTTCGAAGTGGTCGATGCCGTGAGGGGCGAGCCCGGCCTCGGCTAGCACGCCGCGCCAGTTTTCGGCTTTGCCATGCGCATCGCAGTGCGGACGCAGCCAGGTGCGCACCGCGCGCAGCACGGTTTGCTCGGCGCTGTCCGGATGCTGGACGAAGGTTTCGTCGATCAGCGTGTCGTTTCTCGCGAATAGGGTAGTCGGGTTCATGAAGCCTCCTGTCGGCTGGAAGGCGTGCTTCAGCACGGACTCTGGCATCATGATGCTGCAAATCCTTCTTAAATGCAAATGATTATCATTTAATAAATTAACCATGGTGGAATTGAGGCTATTTGGCGTGCTGACTGTGCGGCGCGAAACGAACGGGAGGTTTTTTGCACCGCGCAAACGCGTGCGGGGCGGGGCAGGCACGGTTTCTCGCCCCTGAGTTTTGTGTATAAGTCATTGAACCGAAAGAAACAAGTAAGGTATTATTCGGGCCGCGCGGAGCGACGACATGTCGCTCCTGGGTTGATCAAGGAAGTCTCAAGGGGGACTTTCCAGATCAAAAAACATGCGTCTGACGCAATGTGTTGTATTTCGTCTTAGTATGAATCTGAATAAAAACAATGACTTGTATCAAGCTTTGATCCGGTGCGAGTTGTTGCGCTGCAAAACTTCCGTATTCCGATTACCCTCGTTAACCCTTGAACGTGTGTTGCATTTCGCCTTGTAGCTGACAAATTCGTTACAGCGCGGCTGGTCCGATTTTCACCCCACGTCAATCTTTCAAATTGCTTGCGCACCAATCCGTGCGCCGAGGAAGCTATTCGCTCCGCATTTTTAGGGTCCCGTTGAAATGCATTCCGTTCCATTCCTGAGTCTGGCGATCTGGATTCCCATCCTGTTCGGCGTGGCCGTCCTGCGCGTCGGATCGGATCGTCAACCGCAGCGCGCGCGCTGGCTGTCGCTGATCGGCGCCATCGTTGGCCTGCTGTTGACCTTGCCGCTGATCACTGGTTTTGACAACCACGCTGCCGGCATGCAGTTCGTCGAATTTCGCAACTGGCTGCCCGAGTTCGGGGTTGCCTGGCGTCTCGGGATCGATGGCATTTCGATGTGGCTCGTCGTGCTGACCGCGTTCACCACGCTCGTGATCGTGATCGCCTCGTGGGCGTCGATCACGGAGCGCGTCGCGCAGTACTTCGGCGCGTTCCTGATTCTCTCGGGTCTGATGGTCGGCACCTTCGCGGCCACCGACGGCATGCTGTTCTTCGTGTTCTTCGAAGCGACACTGATTCCGCTGTACCTGCTGATCGGCACATGGGGCCACGCTCGTCGCACCTACGCGGCGGTCAAGTTCTTCTTCTTCTCGCTCGCGGGCTCGCTGCTGATGCTGCTGTCGATGCTGTATCTCTACAGCCAGTCGCACACCTTCGACATGTCCGTGTGGCATAACCTCACGCTCGGCTTCGTTCCGCAGATTCTCATCTTCATTGGTTTCTTCGCGGCCTTCGCGGTCAAGGTGCCGATGTGGCCGTTCCACACCTGGCTGCCCGACGTCCACCTCGAGGCGCCCACCGGCGCGACCGTGCTGATGGCGATGCTCAAGCTCGGCGGCTACGGCTTCCTGCGCTTCACGCTGCCGATCACGCCCGACGCCGCGCACTTCTTCGCGCCGGCGATCATCACGCTCTCGCTCGTGGCGGTGGTGTACTCGAGCCTGCTCGCGCTCGCGCAGACCGACATGACCAAGATGCTCGCGTACTCGACGGTGGCTCACATGGGTCTCGTCACGCTGGGCCTGTTCCTCTTCAACCAGATCGGCACCGAAGGCGCGATCGTGCAGATGATCTCGTACGGTTTTGTCTCGGGCGCGTTGCTGCTCTCGGTCGGCGTGCTGTTCGACCGCACGAAGACGCGCACGATCTCGGCCTATGGCGGCGTCGCCAACGTGATGCCGCGCTACGCCGCTTTCATGATGCTGTTCTGCATGGCCAATCTGGGCCTGCCGGGCACCTCGGGCTTCGTGGGCGAGTTCATGGTCATCATGGGCGCGATCCGCGTGAACTTCTGGGTCGGCGCGATTGCCGCGACGACCGTCATTCTGAGCGCTGCGTACACCCTCTGGATGTACAAGCGCGTGATCTTCGGCGCTGTGGCGAACAAGCGCGTGGCGAAACTGGCCGACCTCGGCCGCCGCGAAACGCTGATCTTCGCTTCGCTCGCAGCGCTGGTGCTGGCAGTGGGCCTCTACCCGAAGCCCATGACCGATGCGATCGAGCTCTCGGCAGCGAACCTCGTGAACCAGGCAGGCCGCTCGAAGCAGCCCGCTGACGACGGTGCGCCTGCGGAAGCCGTGCGTGCGGGCACCGACGTGCGTGCCGCGCAGCACTCGCCGACGTAACGACGTAAAAGTCGTGATCAGCAAGGAATGACGGCGCACCTCGCGCGCCGCCCCGCCATGAGGCGGCGCGGCGCGCAGGTGCGTCCAGAAGGTTTCGAATTTTGATGTTCGAAAAAAGCCGCTGCGGATCGGTGTCAAGGCCGTATCGGGGCGCGATGTGCGTGTGTTTCCGAGGCGCGACAAACCTCGCGAACACATGCGACATAGTGTCTCGATTTCGGTTTTGACAAAGATCATTTCTGCATTCATTGATTGTCTTCGATCAGAGCGGCTGTATGATTCGGGCGCGCTTCCCTTGTCTCATGTCAAAGGGGTGTGTCCGGAACTATTCAATGAATGAATTTCAGGCAAACGTGATGAAAAGAACGACCTTGCAAAGGTTATTGCTTCCCGTGAGTGCCGGATTGGCCATGTGTCTTTCCGGATGCAACTTGGAAGTCCTCGACCCCAAAGGCAGCGTGGGGATGGCGGAAAAGTCGCTGATCGCGACCTCCACCTGGGCCATGCTGATCGTGGTGATCCCCGTGATCATCCTGACGCTGTGGTTCGCGTACCGTTACCGCGCGTCGAACCGCAACGCCACTTATGCGCCCAAGTGGTCGCACTCGACGGCTATCGAAGTCGTCGTCTGGACCGTGCCGACGCTGATCATTCTGTTCCTCGGCGTGCTCACGTGGAAAACCACGCATGAGCTCGACCCGTACAAGCCGCTCGAATCGAACGTCAAGCCGATCAACGTCGAAGTGGTCGCGCTGGACTGGAAGTGGCTCTTCATCTATCCGGACCTCGGCATTGCCACGGTGAACCAGCTGGCTGTGCCCGTTGGCACGCCGGTGAACTTCAGCATCACGTCCGACTCGGTGATGAACTCGTTCTTCATCCCGCAACTGGGCACCCAGGTCTACGCGATGGCCGGCATGCAGACGCGCCTGCACCTGATCGCGGACGAAGCCGGCGATTACGCGGGCCTGTCGGCGAACTTCAGCGGCAAGGGCTTCTCGGACATGAAGTTCCGCACGATCGCAACGAACCAGCAAGACTTCGACGCATGGGTCCAGAAGGTCAAGGCGTCGCAAACGTCGCTTTCGATGGATCAGTACGCGACGGTCGCCAAGCCGAGCGAAAAGGCTCCGGTTGAGTACTTCTCGACGGTCGACCCGAAGCTCTTCAACAACATCATTGCGAAGTACAACAACGGCCACGTCACGAATTTCAGTGACCCGTCGTGCGTGACCAAGGGGTAACCAGGCATGTTCGGAAAACTTACACTGGATGCCGTTCCGTATCACGAGCCGATTATTCTCGGCACGATGTTCGGCATGGCGGTCATCGGCGCACTCTTGCTCGGTGGCATCACTTACTTCGGTAAGTGGAAATACTTGTGGACGGAGTGGCTGACGAGTGTCGACCACAAGCGTCTGGGCGTGATGTACATCATCGTCGCTCTCGTCATGCTCGTGCGCGGCTTCGCCGACGCCATCATGATGCGTAGCCAGCTCGCGCTCGCGTACAACGCGCCGGGCTTTCTCCCGCCGCATCACTACGACCAGATCTTCACGGCGCACGGCGTGATCATGATTTTCTTCATGGCCATGGCCTTCATGGTCGGCCTGATGAACATCGTCGTGCCGCTGCAGATCGGTGCGCGCGACGTGGCGTTCCCGTTCCTGAACTCGCTGTCGTTCTGGATGACGGCCGTTGGCGCGGCCCTGCTGATGATCTCGCTGGTCGTCGGTGAATTCGCGCAGACCGGCTGGCTCGCGTATCCGCCGCTTTCGGAGCTCGCATACAGTCCAGGGGTTGGTGTCGACTACTATCTGTGGGCGCTCCAGATCTCCGGTGTCGGCACGCTGCTGACCGGCGTGAACTTCTTCGTCACCATCATCAAGATGCGTGCCCCCGGCATGACGATGATGAAGCTGCCGGTGTTCACGTGGACGGCGCTGTGCACGAACGTGCTGATCATGGCTTCGTTCCCGGTCCTGACCATCGCGCTCGCGCTGCTCGGCCTCGACCGCTACTTGGGCATGCACTTCTTCACGAACGATGCCGGCGGCAACGCCATGCTGTACCTGAACCTGATCTGGGCCTGGGGTCACCCTGAGGTGTACATCCTGATCCTGCCGGCGTTCGGCATTTTCTCGGAAGTCGTTTCGACCTTCTCGAAGAAGCCGCTGTTCGGCTACAAGGCAATGGTCTATGCGACCTGCGCGATCATGGTGCTGGCGTTCCTCGTGTGGCTGCACCACTTCTTCACGATGGGTTCGGGCGCGGACGTCAACGCGTTCTTCGGCATCGCCACGATGATCATCTCGATCCCGACGGGCGTGAAAATCTTCAACTGGCTGTTCACGATCTACCGCGGCCGCCTTGAGTTCAACTCGGCCGTACTGTGGACGCTCGGCTTCATGGTCACCTTCACCATCGGCGGCATGACCGGCGTGATGATGGCGATCCCGGGCGCGGACTTCGTGCTGCACAACTCGCTGTTCCTGATTGCTCACTTCCACAACGTGATCATCGGCGGCGTGGCGTTTGGCTACTTCGCCGGCATGAACTTCTGGTTCCCGAAGGTATTTGGCTTCAAGCTCAACGAAAAGCTCGGCAAGCGCGCGTTCTGGTTCTGGCTCACGGGCTTCTATGTCGCGTTCACGCCGCTGTACGTGCTCGGCTTCATGGGCGCAACGCGTCGTCTGAACCATTACGACAACCCGGCATGGCATCCGTGGATGATCATCGCCTGGTTCGGCGCCGTGCTCGTGCTGATCGGCATCGTGCACCAGTTCGCACAGCTGTACGTTTCGGTTCGCGACCGCAACCTGCCGGAAAACCGCGACCTGACGGGCGATCCGTGGGGTGGCCGTACGCTGGAATGGTCGATCTCGTCGCCGCCGCCGTCGTATAACTTCCCGGTTATCCCGCACGTGAGCGAGCTCGACGAATTCGCGCACATGAAGGAAATGGGCCGCGAAACGCCGGACGTCGCGAACACGAAGTACACCGATATCCACATGCCCTCGAACACGAGCGCAGGCGTCTTTATCGGCTTCTTCAGCCTGGTGGTCGGCTTTGCGGGCATCTGGCACATCTGGTGGCTCATGATCGCTGGTTTCGTCGGCATTCTCGCGACGGCAATCGGCTACAGCTTCCAGAAGAACGAGGGTTACTACATCCCGGCCTCCAAGGTCCGGGCCGATGAAGAAGCGCGTAATCGCGCACTGGTCAAGGCGTTCGAAGACAAGCAGCGCCGTGGCAAGGTTGACGAAGCAGCACTGGAGGCCAACTGATGTCGACGAATACAAGTGCGGCCGCACTGGCGGCGCACGATCACCACGATCACCCGCCGTCACATTCGGTGTTCGGCTTCTGGCTGTACCTGATGACGGACTGCATTCTGTTCGGCTCGCTGTTCGCAGTGTTCGCCGTGATGCAGCACCAGTTCGCAGGCGGCCCGACCGGCAAGGACCTGTTCGACATTCCGGGCGTCGCGCTGGAAACGGCAGTGCTGCTGCTGTCGTCCATCACGTACGGCTTCGCGATGATCGGCGCGTACAAGAAGCGCACCGGCCAGGTGATGTTCTGGCTGGCCGTCACGTTCCTGCTGGGCGCGACCTTCCTGTACTTCGAACTGCATGAATTCGCGCACCTGATCGAAGAAGGCGCGGGCCCGCAGCGCAGCGCGTTCCTCTCGTCGTTCTTCACGCTGGTGGCCACCCACGGTATCCACGTGACGTTTGGCATGCTCTGGATGATCGTGCTGATGGTGCAGACCCTGAAGGCGCCGGAAATCGGCGAGCGCGAAATTCGCCGCCTGTCGTGCCTGAGCCTTTTCTGGCACTTTCTGGACATCGTCTGGATCTGCGTGTTCTCCTTTGTTTACCTTGCGAGCGTGATCTAAATGAGTGCTCATTCCATCCACGAAGAAGAAAGCCACGGCAGCCTCGGCGGTTACCTGGCAGGTTTCGTCCTGGCGGTGGTGCTCACGGCCGCTTCGTTCTGGCTCGTGCTGCATGGCGGCTTCTCGCGCGAAACCGCGCTGCTCGGCCTTGCCGTGCTGGCGGTCGTGCAGATCCTCGTGCACCTCGTGTTCTTCCTGCACATGAACTCGTCGTCGAGCCAGCGCTGGAACGTGACCGCGTTCACCTACACGGTGCTGACGGTGTTGATCATCGTCGGCGGTACGCTGTGGGTCATGCATAACGTCGGCATGAATATGATGTCGCGTTAATTTCTTGTCTTGTCAAGTCCGGCGCTCGCGCCGGGCGCGACGGCCAAGACAACGCCGTCTGGGTTCGCGCCCGGCGGCGTTTTTCGTTTTTGAGCCTGGAGTTTCGTTTCGGAAACGATGCGGAGCGCTGGAATTTCCGATCGTGGAAAACACTACGCCGGATGCGTGTTTACTAGACGACTGGTCTATTCCGCCGGTAACATGGCAACCCATGAACGCAGCGCCAGCCGTCGAAACGCGGCAACACATTCTCGATACTGCCATGCCTATCTTGCTGGGCAAGGGTTTTTCGGCCGTGGGTCTCAATGAGATCCTCGCGGCTGCGGGGGTCCCCAAGGGGTCGTTCTATCACTATTTCGGCTCGAAAGAAGCGTTCGGTGAAGCGTTGCTGACGTCGTATTTCACCGAGTACTCGGAACGCCTCGCGGCGCAACTCTCGAGCGAGGTGGGTACGCCGGCCACGCGGCTCATTGGTTATTTCGACGCGTGGCGCGTGATGCAATGCGCGGACGGTCCGGACGGCAAGTGCCTGGCGGTGAAACTGGGTGCGGAAGTCAGTGATCTTTCGGAGACGATGCGCGCGGTCCTGCGCCGCGGCACGGACGAGATCATCGGACGCATTGCGGCATGCATCGAAGAAGGTCGCGCGGATGGGTCGCTTGCGGGCGTGAACGATGCTGTCGTAACGGCGGGGGCCCTGTATCAGCTATGGCTGGGTGCGACGTTGATGGAGAAGATCCGCCGCGACCGCAGCCCGCTCGACGCTGCGATGGCGACTACGCGGCAGTTGTTGAATCTCCCGGCAGGCGATTGATCGAACGCGAGCCGGCGTTTCCGGGCATCAGCATTGCAATGAAGCGGCGCGCTTGAGCGGGCGCCATGCAAATGGGCTGGTGCAGCCTGTTACTAGACGACTGGTCTAATAGTCCGTTTCCGGCGTGCTGTGCGGAGCAGTTTTCGAGGTGGGTCGCGCAGATTGCGCAAGCGACGGACATCACCGAAAAGAGGAACCTTGATGAAAGTACTGATCGTTTTGACTTCGCACGAAGACCTCGGCAACACGGGCAAGAAGACCGGTTTCTGGCTCGAAGAATTCGTCGCGCCGTACTACGCGTTGCGCGACGCGGGGGCGCAAATCACGCTGGCTTCGCCCATGGGCGGCCAGCCGCCGCTCGATCCAAAGAGCGGCGACCCCACGGCTCAGACCGACGCGACGCGCCGTTTCGACGCTGACGCCACGGCGCGTGCCGAGCTTTCCAATACGAAACGCCTCGTCGAGATCGACGCGAGTGCGTTCGACGCGGTGTTCTACCCCGGCGGCCACGGCCCGCTGTGGGACCTCGCGGAAGATCCGGTCTCGATCGCACTGATCGAGAAGACAATTGCGGCGGGCAAGCCGGTCGCTGCCGTGTGCCATGCACCGGGCGTGCTGCGTCATGTGAAGGGTGCGGACGGCCAGCCGCTGGTGGCGGGCAAGGCGGTCACCGGCTTTTCGAATAGCGAAGAAGCCGCGGTGCAGCTGACCGATGTGGTGCCGTTCCTTGTCGAGGACGTGCTCAAGGAAAACGGTGGCAAGTACACGAAAGCCGCTGACTGGGCACCGCACGTCGAAACTGACGGATTGCTCATCACGGGGCAGAACCCAGCTTCGTCGGAGCCGGTTGCCCACGCGCTGCTTGCGGCGCTGCGCAGCAAGTAAGCACGGGCTGGTCGCCTGTAAAGAACTGCAGGCACGGCGAGTCCAGCTTCGAGTCTCGTCACCGGATGCTTCGCACGCGAGTTGTATCCGGTGAGCGCGCCGGTTTGCCCGTTGCGGGCCGGTGCTCAATCGATGGCGGCGGCGAATTCATGACCGCCGTCGTCCGCTTCTGGTCTCTATTTCCTTTCGGCAACGCCAGGAAATCCCGATTTTTCAGCCGATCCGCGCGCATTGCGCGCTTGCGTCAATCAGTAACCGTTACGTGATCGGAGCGAGCCACTAAAGTGGCGGCTCCGGTTAATACAGGAGAGCATTTGATGTCTGCATTGTTCGAGCCGTTCAAGCTCAAGGGCGCAACGCTGCGCAACCGCATTGCCGTTCCGCCGATGTGCCAGTACATGGCTGTCGACGGCATGATCAACGACTGGCATCACGTCCACTACGCTCAAATCGCACGCGGCGGCGCAGGCCTCGTGATTGTCGAGGCCACGGCGGTTTCTCCGGAAGGCCGCATCACGCCGGGCTGCGCGGGCATCTGGAACGATGAGCAGGCCAAGGCCTTTGCGCCGACGGTCGCCGCAATCAAGGCGGCGGGGGCGGTGCCGGGCATCCAGATCGCGCACGCGGGCCGCAAGGCGAGCGCGAACCGCCCGTGGGAAGGCGACGACCATATCGCTGAAGGCGACGCGCGCGGCTGGCAGGCGATCGCGCCGTCCCCGATCGAGTTCGGCGCGCATCTGCCGAAGGTCCCGCGTGCAATGACGCTCGACGACATCGCGCGCGTGCGCGAGGATTTCGTTTCGGCGGCCAAACGTGCGCTCGACGCCGGCTTCGAATGGCTCGAACTGCACTTCGCGCACGGCTATCTCGGCCAGAGTTTCTTTTCCGAACATTCGAACCAGCGCAACGACGCCTATGGTGGCAACCTCGAAAACCGCAGCCGTTTCCTTCTGGAAACGCTGGCCGCGGTGCGCAAAGTCTGGCCGGAGCATCTGCCGCTGACTGCGCGTTTCGGCGTGATCGAATACGATGGCCGCGACGAGCAGACGCTCGCCGAGTCGATCGAACTAGCCAGGAGCTTCAAGCGCGAAGGGCTCGACATGCTCGGCGTGAGTGCGGGCTTCTCGACGCCGGCTGCGCGGATTCCCTGGGCGCCGGCGTTCCTCGCGCCGATCGCGCAGAAGGTGCGCTGCGCCGCGGGGCTGCCGGTGTCATCGGCGTGGGGTATCGGCACGCCCGAGCTTGCGCAACGTTGCGTGGCCTCGGAGCAACTCGATCTGGTGATGGTCGGCCGCGCGCATCTCGCGAATCCGCACTGGCCGTACTTCGCCGCGCAAGAGTTGAAGGTCGAGCGCGCTGCATGGACGCTGCCCGCGCCTTACGCGCATTGGCTCGAACGTTACAAAGTGAGTTAAGCGGGGCGACGGGCAAATATTGCCCATCGGAAATCGAGCGGTGCACACGTCCGGCGTGCTGTATAAATATACAGTAGAATTCTGACCACGACAGCCCGCGCCGGGCTGCGAACGGCCGGGCGGCACCGCCCGGTATCCTGCATTTGATCCAGCCGGAATGCCAGCGCAAGTGAGCGATAACCGATCCATTCGAATCCGCGGTGCCCGCCAGCACAACCTCAAGAATCTCGACCTCGATTTGCACACCGGCCAAATGACGGTGGTGACCGGACCGTCCGGTTCGGGCAAGTCGAGTCTCGTATTCGACACCCTTTACGCGGAGGGTCAGCGCCGTTACGTCGAAACCTTCAGTGCCTATGCGCGTCAGTTTCTTGACCGCATGGACCGGCCTCAGGTCGATCGCGTCGACGGTGTGCCGCCCGCCATTGCCATCGACCAGACCAATCCGGTGCGCAGTTCGCGCTCCACGGTCGGCACGATGACGGAACTCAACGACCACCTGAAGCTGCTCTACGCGCGTGCCGCGAATCTTTTCGACCGCGTGACCGCGCAGCCGGTGCGCCACGATACGCCCGAGACGATTTACGCGGAATTGCGCGCACGCACGGCGGCAGACGACCCGCGCCTCGTCGTGACGTTTCCGGTCGAACTGCCCGAGACGACTACTGAAGAAGAAGTCGCGCAGTGGCTTTCCGCGAGCGGCTATACGCGCGTGCAGGCGCAGCGCGAAGTCAAGACCGCCGACGGCACGCGCAAGATGCTCGACGTGGTGGCCGACCGCTTCCGCTTGCAGAACGCCGAAAAGAGCCGCGTGATCGAGGCGATCGAGGCTTCGCTCAGGCGCGGCGCTGGACGCGTGAACATTTATGTCGTATCGGAAACCAACGGCGCCGCCGACGTTTCCGATGCGAAATCCGAGCCGCTGATCTGGCGTTTTTCCACCGGCCTCCATTGTCCCGACAGCGATCTGCGCTATGCGGATCCGCAGCCGGCGCTGTTCTCGTTCAACTCGGCTTACGGTGCGTGCGAGGTGTGCCGCGGCTTTGGCCGCGTGATCGGCGTCGACTGGGGGCTCGTGATTCCCGACGCGCGCAAGACGCTGCGCGGCGGCGCGATCAAGCCGCTACAAACGCCCGCGTGGAAGGAGTGCCAGGACGACCTGATGCGCTACGCCGCCAAGGCCGGCATCCCACGCGACACCGCGTGGTTGGAACTGACGCAGGAGCAGCGCGACTGGGTGCTCGACGGCACGCCTGACTGGAAGGGCAGTTGGCAATCGCAGTGGTATGGCGTCAAGCGGTTCTTCCAGTATCTGGAGTCGAAGGCGTACAAGATGCACATTCGTGTGCTGCTTTCGAAGTACCGCAGCTATACGCCGTGCGAAACGTGTGGCGGCGCGCGTCTGAAAACGGAAGCGCTGCAATGGCGCCTCGGCACCGGCGAGAACGCCAGCGAAGTGCTCGCGCCCGAAGCGCGCTTTATGCCGCACGGCGTGGAGTGGTCGCGCGCGCAGCTCGAAGCGCTGCCCGGCCTCACGCTGCACGATGTCATGCTGCTGCCGATCGAGCGCATTCGCCGCTTCTTCGACAGTCTTTCGCTATCCTCAGCACTGCTTGACGACGCGCTCAAGTTGCTGCTCGCTGAAGTGCGCACGCGGCTGAGGTATCTGTGCGACGTCGGCCTCGGCTATCTCACGCTCGACCGCCAGAGCCGCACGCTCTCGGGCGGCGAGGTGCAGCGCATCAACTTGACCACCGCACTCGGCACGTCGCTTACGAAAACGCTGTTCGTGCTCGATGAGCCGAGCATCGGCCTGCATCCACGCGATCTGAACCGCATCGTCGAGGCCATGCAGCGCCTGCGCGACGCCGGCAACACGCTAGTGGTCGTCGAGCACGATCCCTCGGTGATGCTGGCCGCCGACCGTCTGATCGACATGGGGCCGGGTCCCGGCGAGCGTGGCGGCACGATCGTCTACGATGGCACGCCCGACGACATCCGCTCGTCCGGCACCTTGACGGGCGAGTATCTGGGCGGTCGCCGGGCCGTCGCCGACGCGTCGCACTGGACACGCCGAGCCGTCGATGCGGACACGCCGCGCCTCGTGCTCGAAGGCGCGAGCGAGCACAACCTGCGCGATGTCACGGTGGACATTCCGTTGCAGCGGCTCGTGTGCGTGACGGGCGTATCGGGCTCGGGAAAATCGACCCTGGTGCAGGATGTGCTGTATCCGGCGCTCGCGCGCCATCTCGGCAAGGCGACCGAAGCGCCGGGCGTCTATCGCCAGCTAAGCGGCGCCGGGCAGATCAGCGACGCCGTGTTCGTCGACCAGTCGCCGATCGGCAAGACCGCGCGCTCGAATCCGGCCAGCTACGTGGGCGCGTTCGACGAGATTCGCAAGCTGTTCGCCAAGGCGCCGCTCGCGAAGCAGCGCGGCTACACGGCGGGCATGTTCAGCTTCAACTCGGGCGAGGGGCGTTGCCCGACCTGTGGCGGCTCGGGCTTCGAACATATCGAAATGCAGTTCCTGAGCGACGTCTATCTGCGTTGCCCGGACTGCGACGGTAGCCGCTACCGCCCTGAAGTGCTCGAAGTGAAGATCGAGCGCGGCGGCCGCTTGCTTTCGGTGGCGGACGTGCTGGATCTCACCGTGAGCGAGGCGGCGCAGTGCTTCAGTGAGGACGTCGAAGTATTGCGGGTGATTCAGCCGATCGTCGACGTGGGCCTCGAATACGTGAAGCTCGGGCAGCCCGTACCGACGCTTTCAGGCGGCGAGGCGCAGCGCCTGAAGCTCGCGGGCTATCTCGCGGAAACGGCGCAGGCGAACGGCAAGGGGAGCAAGGAGACCGCAGCGGGCGGGCGCCTTTTCATGTTCGACGAGCCCACCACCGGCCTGCATTTCGACGACATCGCCAAGCTGATGCGTGCGTTCGGCAAGCTGCTGGCGAGCGGCCATTCGCTGCTCGTGATCGAGCATAACCTCGACGTGATCCGTGCTGCAGACTGGCTGATCGACCTCGGCCCCGAAGGGGGCGACGCGGGCGGCGAGGTGGTGTGCGTGGGCACCCCGGACGACGTGACCGCTTGCCCGCGCTCGCATACGGGCGCGGCGCTCGAACGTTATGAAGCCGCGCTCGGCAACGGTGTCGGCACGCTAGTTGCCGAAGAAGAAGGCGTGGCGCTGCAGACGGCGTTGCGCGCGGCGCAGGCGCGCCGCGAGATTCAGGGCGAAGACGTGGTGCGCATCGTGAACGCGCGCGAGCACAATCTCAAGGCGCTCGACGTCGACATTCCGCATGGCCGGTTCAACGTCATTACCGGCGTGTCGGGCTCGGGCAAGTCTACGCTCGCGTTCGATATTCTGTTCCATGAGGGCCAGCGCCGTTACCTCGAATCGCTGAACGCCTACGCACGCTCCATCGTGCAGCCCGCTGGGCGGCCGGAGGTCGATGCGGTCTACGGCATTCCGCCCACGGTCGCCATCGAGCAGCGTCTGTCGCGCGGCGGCCGCAAGAGCACGGTGGCGACCACGTCCGAGGTGTGGCACTTCCTGCGGCTGTTGTATGTGAAGCTCGGCGTGCAGCATTGCGTGCACGATGGCACGCCCGTGACGTCGCAAAGTACCGATGCCATCGTCGCGCAGCTGCTGCGCGAGCATCGCGGCCAGCACGTGGGACTGCTCGCACCGCTCGTCGTGAACCGCAAGGGCGTGTACACGGATCTCGCGAAATGGGCCAGGGCGCGTGGCAATACGCATCTGCGCGTGGATGGCGAATTCGTGCCGGTGGCGCCGTGGCCGAAGCTCGACCGCTTCCGCGAGCACACGATCGAGTTGCCGGTCGGCGATCTCGTGATCGAGCCCGAAAACGAGGCGCAATTGCGCCAGTTGCTCGACACGACGCTCGAAGCCGGCAAGGGTGTCATGCATCTGCTGGCGCCGCTCGACGGGCTCGATCATGCAATTGGCAACGGCAATTCGACTGCGCGCATCGGCATGGTGAAAGTGCTCTCGACGCGGCGTGCCTGCCCCGTGTGCGGCACGAGCTATCCCGAGCTCGATCCGCGCATGTTCTCGTACAACAGCAAGCACGGCTGGTGCACGACCTGCGTGGGCACCGGCCTTGCGCTCACGCGCGAGCAGCGCGCGGTCTATGACGATACCGTCCTTGCCGCCGACGATCGCGGCCGCGAGCAGACTTTGCCATCGGAAGAGCAGGAGCCGGAGGGCATGGTCGACGAGCCGTGCCCGGATTGCCACGGCACGCGCCTGAATCCCGAGGCGCGCGCGGTGACCTTCGACGCGCATGCGATCGTCGATGTCGCACAGTGGACCGTGGCCGAAACGCGCCGTTGGATCGAATCGCTCGAATTGAACGGACGCGACGCGCAAATCGCGCGCGACGTGGTGAGCGAAATCCGCAGCCGTTTGCAGTTTCTCGAAGAAGTCGGGCTCGGCTATCTGAGCCTCGATCGCGCCGCGCCGAGCCTCTCGGGCGGCGAGGCGCAGCGCATCCGCCTGGCTGCGCAGCTCGGCAGCAATCTGCAGGGCGTGTGCTACGTGCTCGACGAACCGACGATCGGCTTGCATCCGCGCGACAACCAGATTCTGCTCGATGCGCTGCGCAGTCTCGGCGAGAAGGGCAACACGCTCGTCGTCGTCGAGCATGACGAAGACACGATCCGCCGCGCGGATCACATCATCGATATCGGGCCGAGCGCAGGCAAGCGCGGCGGACGCGTAGTCGCGCAGGGCAAGGTCGCCGATCTCGCGGCCCAGGCGGACTCCATCACGGGCCGCTATCTTGCGCATCCGATCGTGCATCCGTT
Organism: Paraburkholderia sp. A3BS-1L; assembly: GCF_051125215.1. Taxonomy (NCBI): domain Bacteria; kingdom Pseudomonadati; phylum Pseudomonadota; class Betaproteobacteria; order Burkholderiales; family Burkholderiaceae; genus Paraburkholderia; species Paraburkholderia sp. A3BS-1L. The sequence continues at coordinate 1,181,220 of NZ_CP120443.1, forward strand.
GCAGTCGCGCCGCGAGGTGAAACCGGCGCGCGCGGGCCGCGAAGCGGTGCCCGCGCAGTGGCTTACGGTGCATGGCGGCAAGCTGCACAACCTGCGCGATGTGACCGCGCAGATTCCGCTCGGCCGCCTCGTCGCGATCACGGGCGTGAGCGGCTCGGGCAAATCGACGCTCGCGCGCGACGTGCTGCTTTCGAATCTGCTCGACGCGGTGGGGCGGTCGGTGCTGTCGTCGCCGGCAGAGCGCCGCGCGCGCAAGGCGGCGAAGGAAAGCGCGCCAGGCGCGGCTGAGCGCCGCTCGAGCGTTCTGGCGCGCACGAGCGTGAAGCCGAAGCTCGATGTTTCGCATGTGTGGCAGGGCTGCGACTCAATTAGCGGATGGGAAACCATCGACCGCGTGCTCGAAGTCGACCAGACGCCGATCGGAAAAACGCCGCGCTCGTGTCCCGCCACCTATATCGGCGTGTGGGACGCGATTCGCCGACTCTTTGCCGATACGCTCGAGGCGCGCGCGCGTGGCTACAGCGCGTCACGGTTTTCGTTCAATACCGGCGACGGCCGCTGCCCGGCGTGTGAGGGCCAGGGCGTGCGCACGATCGGCATGAGCTTCCTTCCCGATGTGAAAGTTCCGTGCGATGTCTGCCATGGCCAGCGTTTCAATCCGGAAACCCTGGCTGTAACGTGGCGCGGCCGGAATATTGGCGAAGTGCTGACGATGGAAATCGACGAGGCCGTGGAGTTCTTCGGCGCGATCACGAACATTGCCCATCCGTTGCAACTCATGAAGGACGTCGGGCTTGGCTATCTCACGCTCGGTCAGCCGTCGCCGACGCTCTCGGGCGGCGAGGCTCAGCGCATCAAACTCGTCACGGAGCTTTCCAAAGTGCGCGACGACGTCACCCGGCGCGGGCAGAAGGCGCCGCATACGCTCTACGTGCTCGACGAGCCCACCGTGGGCCTGCACATGGCGGACGTGGCGCGCCTCATTCGCGTGCTGCATCGCCTCGCCGACGCAGGGCATAGCGTGGTCGTGATCGAGCACGACCTCGACGTGATCGCCGAAGCCGACTGGATTATCGACCTCGGCCCCGAGGGCGGCGTGGGCGGCGGCACGATTGTCGGCGCGGCGCATCCGGAGGGGCTCGTGAAGGTGGCCGCGAGCCACACCGGCGCGGCACTGCGGCCCGTGCTCGCGCGCACGGCGAGCGGCGCGCAGTCGTTGCCGTCCTTGGTGGTGCGCGACGAGGGAGCGGACGATGCCGACTCCGATGGCGCGCGTGCCGCGAATCGGCGGGCCAGCGCTTCGTAAGTGGTCCCGTGGCGGCTCCATGGGCGCGTCGTGCTCGACGCCCGCGAGCGCTCCGTGTGGGCCTCGCGGGCGTCAAACCGCTTGATCTGGGCGGCTCGCGCAAGGTATGATGGGCTCCGCTTGCAGCAAGTCGCCGTGCATTTTTAGCGGCACATTCTGGCGAGTGGAGCAGCGGACCTCAGATCCCCTCCGAACCGGTCGCGGGTTTCATACCCCGGCCACCTCATCAGTGCAGCAGGGCTTCGCGGCAACTGGCGAAGCCTTCGTCTTTTCAGGGCAGACGAATCGATATCGATCGACGCCTGGTTCTTGCGATGCGAGAGGAATTATCCGATGTTCGACCTCGACGGTGAGGCGCGCGAACGGCTCATCCTGTGGATTAAACGCCGCATGGAAGAGTACGACATTACGCTCGAAGATCTTGAATTATCCATTGCCGAAAGTGAACGGCAGCCGATGTACCGTGATGCATACGGCAATACCTGGAATGGGGAAGGCGACATGCCGTCCTGGTTGTTGCGTTACAAGCATGCGGGGCAGGACATAGAGCATTTCCGCTGCTAGTGGCGAGGTGTTGCGCGGCAGGCTGTCTGGTGGTTTTGCCGGTTCTGGCAGTATTTTCAGTATCGTTTTAAAAATACCTTTTGGTGGATATTGCCATTTAATCAATGGCGCTTCGTATCCGCCCGTTCCGGTTTGACCATAAGCCGTTTAAGCGCATATTCATCGGCAGGTTGTTGCTCTTGCCGATTGGCCGCGCCATGGCGTTGCGCAACAATGCCGGCCATTGCGCTAGTGCCGCATTCAGGGGGGCTAATATGGCGTTGCTGGTGTTGGGGCTGGCAATTTTCATCGCCATGCATTTGATTCGTGTCGTGGCTGCACCATGGCGCGAGGCGCAGATCGAGCGGTTCGGCATGCCTGTGTGGCGCACTTGCTTCGGGCTGTTGTCGATTCTCGGCGTCGTGTTCATCGTCCGGGGCTACGGCCTTGCACGGCGCTATCCCGTGCCGGTCTGGCTCCCGCCGTTCGGAATGGCGCATGTCACCGCATTGCTTACCGCGATTGCCTTCGTGATGATTGCGGCCGCCTGCGTGCCGGGCAATCACCTCAAGCGTGCGCTGGGCCAGCCCTTTTTGAGCGGCGTGGCGCTCTGGGCGTTCGCGCATCTGCTCGCCAACGGCACGCTGCACGCCATCGTCCTGTTTGGCGCATTGCTGGTTTGGGCGCTGATCAAACTGCGTGCAGACCGGCGGCGCGATCGCGAGGCTGGCGTCGTACGCGCGCAGGGCACGTTTGCATGCGACATGCTGGTCGTCGTGAGTGGACTCGCCGCGTGGGCCGTATTCGCTTTCTGGCTCCATGGCGTGCTGATCGGCGTGCGCCCGCTCGGCTGACGCGCTGCAAAAAAGAAGCCTGCTCAAGGCAGGCTTCTTCACGGTACGACTGGGAGTTCCGCGATCAAATCGCAGCCGCTGCGATTTTTTGAGGCGTCCGTGAAAGCCGCATGAAAGTGCGCGACGGATTTCAGGTCACAGATCGAAGAACACCGTTTCGCGTTCGCCCTGCATGCAGATATCGAAGTGATAGACGATATTGCCAGACTGCTCGGTGCGCCGCGCGACCAGGGTGTGGCGACGCGCTTCGGGTACCGAGGCGAGCACCGGATCAGCGGCATTCGCGGCGGCCTCGTCGTCGAAATAGAGCCGTGTGAACGTGTGCGTGAGCATGCCGCGCATCATGACGATCACGTTGATGTGCGGGGCTTCGTCCGGTTGCTCGCGTCCCGGCTTTACCGTGCGTACGATGAAGCGCTGCTCGGGGTCCGTGCCGGTGCCCACCCGCGCGAAGCCGCGAAAGCCGGTTTCGGCCACTTGCGCGCGCGACGCGGGATATTGGCCGCTGGCATCGACTTGCGAGAACTCCAGCATGGCGTCGAAGACCGGCTTGCCGTCGCCGTCGATCACGCGGCCCATCAGCGTGATGTGCTCGCCGGGTGTTTGCGGGCCGGCCATCTCGGGCGTGAAGAGGCTCTTGAAGTCGAAGTCGTATTGCTGCGGGCACAGCCCGTAGGCGAAGTACGGGCCGACGGTTTGCGAAGGCGTTTCCTTGAGTGCCATGATCAACGCTCCATGGGAGTCTGGTTCGGGCCGCGCAGCACGATGTCGAATTCGTAGCCGAGTGCAAAGCCTTCTTCGGTGGTGTCGAGCGAGAAGCGCGAGATCATGCGATCGCGCGCCTGCTCGGGCGTGCCCTGGAAGATCGGGTCGTAGGCGAGCAGCGGGTCGCCGGGAAAATACATTTGCGTGACGAGGCGCGAGCCGAAGTAATCACCGAATAGCGAGAAGTGAATGTGATTCGGCCGCCACGCATTGGGGTGGTTGCCCCACGGGTATGCGCCCGGCTTGATCGTGAGAAAGCGATAGCGGCCTTCGTCGTCGGTCAGGCAGCGTCCCGCGCCCAGAAAATTCGGATCGAGCGGCGCATCGTGCTGGTCCTGCTTGTGAACATAGCGTCCCGCAGCGTTGGCCTGCCAGATTTCCACGAGCGAGTTGCGCACCGGCTTGCCGCCGTCGTCCAGCACGCGGCCTGTGACGATGATGCGCTCGCCGAGCGGTGCGCCATTACGCGCCGCATTGCGCGTGAGATCGTGATCGAGCGCGCCGAGTTCTTCCGCGCCGTACACAGGCGCATGCAGATTGCGCAATTTTTCCTTTAGTGGAATCAGCGGCAAGGTCGGGCCGCGCTTGACCGACGAGCGGTACGGCGGATAGACATACGCCGGATGCGAGTCGAAGTCGCGCGGCGACAGGAAGGACTCATCCATGGGGTGTCTCCTGGCAGGATGGTGGTAAGAGGGTGCGAAACGCGGCGGACGGTCGCAGCGCGCGCATGCAGCCACTTTATCCAAGGCGAAAAGTTATGCAAAATGACGTTTTCTCGCGTCTCGTATAACCAATCGTTATGCAAAACCGGCTTGCGGACTCGCGCGTCAAATTTCGTCACCTTCAGTGCTTTCTCGCGGTTGCGCAGTTCGGCAGCGTGCAGCAGGCGGCTGAGAGCCTTTCGATTACGCAACCTGCGGTGTCCAAGACGATCGCCGAACTGGAATCGGCGCTCGGCGTGAGGCTGTTCGAACGCGGCCGTCACGGGGCGGTGCCCACGCGGGAGGGCCAGCTTTTCATGCCGCACGCGAGCGCATGCGTGAGCGCGCTGCGCCAGGGGGTTGCGCTGCTGGCACGCGAAGAGGGCGTGGTGGCGGCAACGCTCGATATCGGAGTGTTGCCGACCGTGGCGACCGCACTCGTGCCTGCCGCGTTGCGGCGCTTCGGCAGCGAGTGGCCGCGCGTGAGCGTGCGGCTCATGACGGCTGCCAACGCAGAGTTGCTCGAGCGACTCAAAGCAGGGGCGATCAGTTTCGCGGTCGGCCGTCTTGCGGATCCGGAGCGCATGGTGGGACTGAGCTTCGAGCAGCTTTATAACGAACCGCTGGCGGTGGTCGTGCGCTCGGGTCATCCGCTCGCGCAGGAGGTTGGATCGGCGCCGCTGCTTGCGCCGTTTCCCACGCAGTTTCCGCTCGTGCTGCCGCCGTTCGGAACGCTGATTCGTCAGGCCGCGGACAGTCTGCTGGCGGCGTGGGGCGCGCCTCCGCTTACCTCGTTCGTCGAATTATTGTCGGTCTCGGTGGGGCGCGCCCTTGCACTCGAAAACGAGGCTGTCTGGTTCGTGCCATCTGGGGCGGTCGAATACGATCTGCGCGAGGGGACGCTGGTGCGTCTGCCGGTGCCAAGCGCGGGCGGCGAGGAGCCCGTCGGGCTGATCCAGCGCACCGACACCCAACCGACGGCCGCGGGCCGAGCATTGATAGACGCAGTGAGGGAAGCCGCGCGCGAACGCAATGCGGCAGCGCATACCACCCCGGCGGTGCGGCGCGGGCGCCAACGCTCGCACGCGGCCGCCGTCACCGGAGGCAAGGGGCGCTCGGGCGGTGCCAAAGGCAAATAAAGCGTTCGTGCCTCAGGTTGCAGGAAGTTTCTTTTTGGAACGGGGCGGCTTGCTGGGCGGCGGGGCCGCTTCCGTGGCTTCGGCGGCTTCGAGTGCGCCGGGCACCGTGGCGCCCGTCGACATCCAGAGCACGAGCGCGTCTTCCTTGCTGGTGGAAACGGCAAAGTGGCCGGTGCGGCTGTCGAAGTAGAGGCTGTCGCCGGCCTCAAGATGTGTGGGGGTGTAGAGCTCGGTGTGCAGACATACGCTGCCGCTGATCACATAGATGAATTCTTCGCCTTCGTGCCGTCCCCAGTCTTCGAATGCGTCCGCCGAATGGGCCGTGACGCGCACGAGAAACGGCAGCATGGCCTTGTGCGCAAGCTCGGTGGCGAGCAATTCCATCTCGTAGCCGCGATACGCGTGCGGCTTGCCTGCGCCGCGCCGCGTCAGTGCGCGGCGGCCGCCGAAGTCGAGCTTCGGCGTCGAGCCGAATAACTCGCCCAAGTCGATTTTCAGGCCGGCAACGATCTTCTGCAGCACGTCGAAGGTGGGCGACATCAGCCCATTTTCGATTTTGGAGAGCGTGGAGCGCGACACGCCGCACGCTTGGCTCGCGTGTTCGAGCGTCAGGTCGAGAACGAGGCGGGCGGCGCGGACGCGGCGGCCGAGGTCTGCGGTCGACGAAGCCGCTGATTGCGTGAGCGTGGAGTCCATGAGTGGTGACGAGCAGGATCGGGTGTTCTGACACGTTTCCGATCATAGCAAACCGTCGCCTTTAGGAAACATCGGCCGGATGACTAACGTTTGCAATCTGACTATCGGCGTCACGCGGGTTCGACAGATCGTATGGTTTCGATTCGCGCTACTAGGGAACCGAATTGACCATCTTTAAAGATTGCCATGGATCTTGTCGTCGTGGAAAAGGTCTTTCAGTAAGAATTTTGATTAGAGCCTCGATCAGCGTCGCGTGGTCACGCGGCGAATCGTATGGCGATCCTTGCTATTTGATTGGACGATATAGATCAAGTTTGGAGAAGAAAATGCGCGACGAACGTCTCGAACTGCTGTTGGCCATTTCGCGTAGAACGCTCGGCATCGAGCGCTTCGAGTTGACCGGCAAGCAAACTGTGGACTGCCATCTGGTCAGTGCGGAAGCCGTTGGCCGCGCGCTGGAATCCGCGTATGACGCAGGGCTGATCATCGGTCGAAGGGTGGGGCGCGACGAATGCGTCGAAGGGTCGTGAAAGGGCTTGGTCGGGCAGCGGCGTTATTTTTCCGACCGGAAACCGCGCTGCGTATTCGAAGTTTCCGATAGGAAATTCAAATAGCGCTTTGGACGTGCGTTTCTCGAACCCGGCGGTAACAACGCCAACCGCGAACGGGCCCTGCGCGCGATCCTGTTCTCCGCACCAGGCACGGCCGGACAGCCGTCAGGCGGCGCGCTCATTTAATTTGGATAGCAGATCAAACTGTGTGTCGCGTGCGCACCGCGATCTGCTGCGCAGTCAGTCAATCAATGCGACCGTTGCTAGCTTGCAAGCGTCAGGCAAGCCGGCGTAGCGGCTCGAGCGACCACCCATGCGGTACGCCATGCACGGCGAAGAACCACGCGGCAACCCACGAGGCCGCGACAACGATCAGATCACATCGGCCGCTGCGCCACAAATTCAACGAGTGGCGCTGCACGATCCACGGCACGCCGAGAGGATTCGGCCAGTCCGCGAACAAATGGATCAGACCGCCGCACGCGAAGCCGAATGCCGGTGCGGCAACGGGCAGATGCCCGAGTTCGCGATACGACCACCAAAGCAGGGCAATCCAGCCCACGCCCCAATGCGTGAAGGTCCGATGGGTAATCCAGAGTCGGCGCTTCTTGCTCCACCATGCAACCTCCAGCCAGTCGGGCGCAGTGCCGCCGGCCACGCCCGCAACGAACGCTAGTGCGGCATAGAGATGCCATGGGCTGTCCGCTCCGGCGTGCGTGACGATTGCAGCGGCGATAACGCCGGCAGCCCAGCCGGTGGCGTGATGTGCGGTCCCTGATGCCATGAAGCAGTGTGAGTGCAAAGTCGAAAGAGGGCGCAATCTTCGCAGATGCGACGGCTTCGTGACAGGGGGTACACGAGGAATTCACCGCGCGCCGATCGAGACCGCCGCTTGATAACTCAGGTTGCGCAGCGCGCCACGGCGAAGCGCAGATTTTCCTCGGGCAGATCGTTCGAGCTGGACGCTCCGTGCGTCACGCGAATTACCGATCCGCTGCCGTTCGGCGTGAGTGAGACGAAGTATGAGGCGTTCGAACTCGAGCCAATCGCGAGTTCGGTGGCGTTGCCCGAGTGCGATTCATGCGTGTGCGACAGATGGCTTCTGAGGCAACTCGCGATTGACGAAGGCGAGCGTGCCGAGGATGCGTAGACCATTGCGCCATTGCCCGAGCTGGTGCTGGGCGGCGACGATCCGCAGGCGGCGACGAGTGCGAGCGGCAAGGCGGCGGCAAGACGTTGCGTGAGCATATTCATGGGCGTCGTAGCGAATGCAGGGAAAAAGCAGCGCGCGATGCGCTGCGGCGGGCGTGTAGATGAGTATACGCACAGGTCTGACAGTGCAGGTTCACGCAGAAGTAAGAAGATGCAACACGGCGAACCTGGCGTGCGAGCTAGCCGCGATAGCACTACGAAAGTTGCCGATACGAAATTGAGAAAACGCGCGAGAAAAATTCGGAGCAAGGCCCAGGGAACGAGTCGGGGGAAGGCAGCGCAACAATCCGCATGAACGAAGCGAAACAAAAAACGCACATGCGGTTGTGCCGCATGTGCGTTGGGTAGAAAGCGGGCAGAGCGGCGAACCTCGCGGCCTGCCCGAAGGCTTGCGCTGCGAGGCGCAAGCCGGTCCGTTTTAGAAGCGGTGACGCAGGCCGATCGTTGCGGCAACCTGGTTGCCCGTCGACGAAGGCGACAGCGTGTTGATTGCCGCGACGTTGGCGATCGGCACGCCGTTCTGCATGCCGAGCGAACCCGATGCGTGCTGGTACACGCCGGCGAGATAGACGTCGGTGCGCTTGCTGAGCGAGTAGTCGGTGCCGACCATGACGGTGTGCCACTTGGGATGCTGATCGCCAGCGCCGGTGCCGGTCACGGTGCCGTCAGTGAATGTGTACGAACCCATGAGCGAGAGCGCCGGCGTAAAGTGGTAGGAACCGTTGATTTCGTAGTTGTTGAGGTGCAGGTTCAGGCCGCTGACCCCAGCGATATTCATGCCGCCGCTGCCGAGGCTTTGCAGACCGTCGATCTGCGAGTGCGAATACACAAAACCGAACTGCGCCGCGCCGTACGTATAGTTCGCACCGGCGCCGAAGCTGCGTTGCGAGCGGGCCGAGATGTTCTGGTCAGCCGAGGCTGCGCCATTGGCGTTGCCGCCATAGGTGCCCGAGTTGTTCAACTGCAGGTAGCCAGCCGCAAGATTGAGCGGGCCGCGGTTGTACGATGCGCCTGCGCTCCATGCGCGGCTGTTGGAGAAGCCCCCGGCCTCATTCGAAAAGCCGTACATGCCGCCGAACTGGAAGCCCGCGTAATTCGCGCTCGAGTACTTGACCGCATTCTTGATCGAGAACGACTGCGCGAAGTTATCGTTGTCGAACGGGTGGCCGGCCAGGTTGTTGCCGTAGCCCATGCCCGCTTCCGAAAGCGGCGCGAGGTACTGGTTCATCGAGTCGTACTGGCGGCCGAGAGTCAGCGTGCCGTACTTGTCGCTCTGCAGGCCGACAAAGGCTTGACGGTTGAAGCCATTGTCGCCGTTCTGGTAGCCGCCGTTATTGAGGTTGAAGCCGCTCTCCAACGTGAAGATCGCCTTCATGCCGCCGCCAAGGTCTTCAGCGCCTTTGAGGCCGAAGTAGTTGTGCGACAACGCCCCGGTGCCCTGCGCCCACTGGCTGTGGCCACCAGCGTTGTTCGCATAGAGGAGGCCGGCATCCAGCGAGCCATAAAGGGTTACGGTGCTTTGTGCATGTGCGCTCATTGCAAATGCACCAATAATGCCTGCGACAATAAAGGTTTTTTTCATGCTTTTAACTCCGAACTGTACTTGGGAATCTCACGGGGAACGAATGCTGCGGTGTTCCTGTGGTCTGAAGATTCGGAGCGAAGTTTATTCCGGCAATCTCGATGTTTTGTTCTGTGCGGCGAAACAATACATTTTCAAAATCGTAATAGCGATTTTTATATTTGTAAGTTGCTGCGTTGAAACGATTTTTCTGGATAAATGGACGATGCGACAAAATGCGCCATTTGAGACATGTTGTGTGGGCGCGACGCCGTAGGTGGCCTATCGGTCGGGATTGAGCGCTATCATGACGTGTATTACGAGATATTTCAATCGATTTGTGCAAGGTACTGTTCCAAATCGGGGTCTCTATTGAAAGAGATGTCGGCGTTACAATTGCACCCAGCCCTCGACCAAGGGTGGTCTTTTTCATCTGTTTCACGCGGCCTCCGGGCCGCGTTTTTTTTTTGGCCCGTTGATATTGAAATATTTTCAGTTCGAATTGATGCGCGCAAAATAGTGTTGCGAGAAACGATGAAAGTCTATTGCCGCGTTTTGGCGCGCACAGGTCGCGGCCATTTTCGGATGCATGCGCTAAAGGACTGCGCTATTTGAAATCGGGCAAATTCACGGCGAACCGAACAATGGCGCGGGAAGGGAGCATGGCCGCTGGCCGGACGCTTGCGGTTAAAATCTTGCCCCTGCCCGCGATGCAACGGGCAGCTTCCGCAGAACCCGATGGAAACCGCCATGACCGATTCTTCGCCCGCTGTCTCTCCCGCCGATCCCTCCGGGGACACCTTGCACGATCCGGATGCCGGCTCGTCCGAAGTGGTCCAGGACCCGCGCTTGTGGCACAAGGACGGCTGGATGGCGCGTGTCATCAAGAATGAGGACGATGACGGCTGGGCCGTCGAAATGATCAAGGATGGCGAGCCCGAGCCCGCACTGGTTGGTCCCTGGACCATGGGCCGCGACAAGAAGAATCCGAAGCCGCTCGACACGTCGGCGTTCAACACGCTGGTGAAAACGGCATCCGAGGTGTTGCGCCGCCACGAGCAGCAATTGCATGCGATGCTGCACAAGCGCCTGGGTGTGCAGACCGACGACGGCGACATCGACGTGACTCTCGATATCGTGCCCGACGAATACGAACCCTACGCGCTGCTCACGGCGCTCGACGCGTTCGGCGAGCAGATCGCGCAGGTGCGAGTCGCACCCACCTTCAAGCTGACCAAGGCGCGAGCCGAGTCCTGGGTCGAAGGCGGCTTCGGCCGTATCGATTGACGTGACGGCGCAATCACACGGTAATCAATAAGGCGCCGGCGAGAGGGCGCTCAGTCCTGCTGGCAGAAAATCGCGGTCAGCAACGGCCCGGCATGATGGACGATGGCGGTATTGCCGGCCGCGTCGAGCGCTTCCTGCACCCGGGCCTGCGTGGCCACGACCACCGCGCCATATGCCGAGCGCGCGATCGGCTTGCCGCTGCCGGTCTGGAATAGCGGGTCGTCTTGCTGGAAGCCGACGATCGCGAACACGCTGAAGCCATAGGCCGTAAGGTGCTGACCGCTCGCGGGCCAGAACGCGTTGATCGAATTGCTTTCGACCCTCATGGGCTTTGCGTTGATCAGCTTCTGGTCGATGAGCCCGGAGATGAACTGGTGCGCCGATTCCTTGCAGGTCAGCCCATCGTCGAGTGCAGCGGCATGGCCTGCGAGAGGCACGAAGGGCAGCGTTCCAAGCAGAAAAGCAGCAGTAAGACGTTTCATTGAAATTCTGGCGAGTGAGTCGCGCTGATGCCCGGCATCCCCACGCGTTGCCTGGGGCGCGCGCACAGCGGATTGCACTGTACGCGGGTTCGGGCGAACTTGCTTGCGGTGCCGTTTCCGGTGCCACATTGTGGGACCCTCTTGCGAGTCCCGGGCGACGTGGTCTCATTGTTCCTTTCAATTTCGCTTGCGCATCCGGAAAATCTGCAAGTTTTCTGGAAGCCGTATATTATTTCGCGGTTATGACTGGAAAAGACAAATCTGCCGAGTCGGTCCCAAGCGTGGTCCCAAACGGGGTCCCAAACGCGGTCCCAAGCGCGGTCCCAAACACGTCCCCCAGTGCGGCCCCGAAACCCGCTCCGCGAACGGTGCCGCAGCCGCGCACATGGGACGCGCGCGCGGCGCGCTGGCTCGTGACGCCGCTCGTGCCGACCTGCGTTACGCCCAATCATCTGACCACGCTGCGTTTGCTGATCGGCCTCGTCGGGGCTTACTATCTGGCGCGCGGCGACTTCCTGAATGTCAATATTGGCGCATTCTTGATTGTCTTGTCGAATTTCGTTGATCACACGGATGGTGAGCTCGCGCGGATCAGCGGTAAGACCAGCCGCATCGGCCATTTCTACGATCTCGCCGCCGACGCGGTAACGACCGTTCTGTTGTTTCTCGGCATGGGCTACGGGCTCGGCGCCGTGGCTGCCGCAACCGGCGCCCCCGCGACCGAATGGCGAGTGCCGCCCGTCGTGCTTGGCGGGATCGCGGGCGTGGCGGTTGCCGTGATCTTCTTCCTGCGCATGCGCATCGAGGAAATGGCGGGCAAGGCCGGCACCCAGCAGGCGTTCATCGGCGGCTTCGAAACGGAGGACGTTCTCTATCTGTTGCCGCTCGTCACGCTCACCGGGATCGTCGGGCCGTTCGTGGTGGCCGCTTCTCTCGGCGCGCCGCTTTTCGCCATCTACGTGGTGCTCGACTACTGGCGCGTCACGCGCCGCGTGAGCTCGGGCAAGGAAACCCGTCAGGTCTGGATCAGCAGATGAGTGTGCAAGCAGAAGAACAAGTCGCGTCCACCGGGCGTTTCGCTGGTGCACCGACCGCCGCGTCGGCAGCCGGACTGGCGTCACGGCCTGATGCCGCAATCGGCCAGGCGCTGGGCAAGCTGGACGCCGCGCAACTGCGCGACGAGTACGTGAATCAGGGCTCGTTCCTCTATCTCTCCGATTTCTTGCCTCGCGACGCGACGCAGCGGCTCATCGATGCCGCCAACGCGCTCATGCCCGAGGTCAATCGCAATTTCATCCCGGGCCACAAGGCCGGTGGCAGCGTGAGCCGTCACACGATCGACCGCTTGCAGCCGTATATCGCGGAGCTGTACCGCTCGCCGAAGCTCATCGCGTGGCTCGAAAAAATCACCGGGGACCGGCTTCAGCTTTCTCCCGAAGACGATCCGCATGCTTACGCGCTCTATTACTACACGCGCGCGGGCGATCACATCGGCTGGCATTACGACACCTCGTATTACGACGGCCGTCGCTATACGGTGCTGTTGGGCGTGATCGACGAATCGTCGTGCATTCTCGACTACGAACTGCACACGCGCGACGACAGCAAGCCTGACGAGCCGGGTGCCGTGCAATATCCGCCAGGCGCGCTCGTGCTGTTTGACGGCGACAAGCTGCGCCATCGCGTGACGCCCAGCCGCGAAGGCGAGGTACGCGTGTCGCTTACGTTCGAATACGTGACGAACCCGAATATGCGCCCGTGGCGGCGTTTCATCTCGAACATGAAGGACGCCATCGCGTACTTCGGTTTTCGCCAGGTGTTCCGCAAGGCGCTCCAGTCCGCGCGCGCGGGCGGCGGCAAGGCCGGAGGCCCGGTGTGAGCCGCATTGCCATTTTGCTGTTGTCGGTCGGCACGGCACTCTTCATCGCACTGCTTGCATGGCAAGGCATCGGCTCGGTGACGGGCGCGCTCGCAGCGGCCGGCTGGGGGCTCGCGCTGGTGGCTGCGTTCCACGTCGTGCCGCTCGTGCTCGATGCCGGCGCGATCGCGGTGCTGTTTCGCAAGAGCGGGCAAGTTGACCGGCGCGACGCGGTGCTCGCGCGCTGGAGCGGCGAGTCCGTGAACAGTCTGCTGCCCGCAGGGCAGATCGGCGGTCCGGTCGTCATGGTGCGTCAGCTTGCGCAGCGCGGCATGGCCATGCGCGACGCAGCTGCGGCCATCACGGTGAGCACGACGCTGCAGGCGCTCGCGCAAATCGTCTTCGCGGTGTTCGGCATCGTGCTCTTTTCGGTCTGCGCAGCGGACGACGCGCCGCGCAATCTCGGCATGGCCGCGCTGATCGCGACCGGCGTGCTCGCCGGCCTGATCGGCCTTTTTTACGCCGCGCAACGGCGCGGTTTGTTCGGCCGCGTGCTGCGTCTCGCTTCGAAGGTGTTCGGCAAGCGCGACTGGTCGGCGCTCGCCACGCGAGCCGATGCCGTCGACGCCGCTGTCAAGGCGCTCTATGCCGATCGCTCCCGCGCGGCGGCCAGCTTCGCGTTGAGCTTCGTGGGCTGGCTCGTCGGCACCGTGGAGGTGTGGCTCGCGCTGCATTTCCTCGGTCACCCCGTTAGCTGGGTCGATGCGCTGCTGCTCGAAAGCATCGGCCAGGCGATTCGCGGCGCGGCTTTCGCCATTCCCGGCTCGCTCGGCGTGCAGGAGGGCGGGTATCTGCTGCTCGCGCCGCTCGTCGGTCTGCCGCCCGAGGCGGCGCTCGCGCTCTCGCTCGCCAAGCGCGCGCGAGAAATCGTACTGGGCCTGCCGGGCCTGCTTTACCTGCATATCAGCGAACGTAGCTGGCAGCGGCGGCGTGCGGTGAGCGTGCCGGCTGTCGAAGTTGCCGATTGATTTTTTTCACCCAAGGAACGCATGCGCGCCATTATTCTCGCGGCAGGTCTCGGCCTGCGCCTTCAGCAACCCGCTGGAGAACAGTTTCCGAAATGTCTGCTGCAATTCGAGGGCCTGACGCTGCTCGAGCGCCATCTGCAGATGCTCGAGTCGGCGGGTGTGACCGAAGTCGTGCTCGCACTCGGCTTTCAACCGGAGCTGGTCGAGGCCGAGATCAAGCGCATCGGCTGGCCGCATGAAGTGGAGGTGGTGCTCAATCCGCGCTTCGATCTCGGCAGCGTGCTCACGGTGCATCGCACGGCGCAAGCGCTCACGCGCGGCGGCGACGTGTTGCTGATGGACGCCGACGTGCTTTACGACGAGCGCGTGTTCGCGCCGCTCGTGGCGGGCGAGGCGCCGGCCAACCGCCTGCTGATCGACCGCGACTTCGAGGCGGGCGACGAACCCGTGAAGCTGTGCCTGCGCGATGGCGTGCCCGTCGAACTGCGCAAGCAGCTCGCAGTCGGTTTGAAGTACGACACGATTGGTGAATCGGTGGGTTTCTTCCGCCTGAACGAAGCGACGGCGCGCCGCTTTGCGCAAATCGTCGAAGGCTATGTCGATACGGGTCGTGCGAACATGCCGCACGAAGAAGCGTTGCGTGATTTGCTGCTCGAACGCGGCAGCGAATTCGAAACCGCGGACGTCACCGGCGCGCCGTGGATTGAAATCGACTTCCCGAATGATGTGAAACGCGCTGCGGAAGAAGTGCTGCCGCAATTGGCGCCGGCCGTGAGCCGCGTGAAGCAGGCGGCGTTTTGAGGGCAGGCTGAGCCGCATTTCGTCTCCGCCATGCAGGGGCCGTGAAGGGCGTTGCCGCGTGAATGCGGTAATGCACCGCACGGCCCTCGTGATTTTCCCGGCGCGCTGCTTCATGTTTTTGTGCGCCGCTTCATCTGTTGCGGATTCACCGTTTTTGGCAACACAGTGCCATAATGGCAGCTTTACGCCATCAGCCCCGCTGATTGTCGTTTCCGCCCATGCCCCTTGCCCTAGGCACTTTCATCGTTCCGCTCATCGTCGCGTGCTCGATGTTCATGGAGAACGTGGACGCGACGGTCATCGTCACATCGCTCCCCGCGATGGCCCGCGATCTCGGCCAAAGCCCCATCACACTCAAGCTTGCTGTCACGAGTTACGTGATCGGATTGGGCGTGTTCATTCCCATTTGCGGCTGGGTTGCCGACCGCTTCGGCTCGCGCAACGTGTTTCGCACCGCCATCGGCATTTTCATGGCGGGCTCGCTGCTGTGCGCCGCGTCCAGGTCGCTCGAGATGTTCGTGGCCGCACGTTTCGTGCAGGGTATCGGCGGCGCGATGATGGTGCCCGTGGGGCGCATCATCATCTTTCGCTCGCTGCCCAAATCGGACTTCATTCGCGCCGTCAACTATCTCACCGTGCCGGCCTTGCTCGGTCCCGTGATGGGGCCGCCGCTCGGTGGCTTCATCACGACGTATCTGCACTGGCGGCTGATTTTCTTCGTCAACATTCCGATTGGCCTGCTCGGCATCTGGCTTGCGAACCGCCACATCGCGAACATGCACGAGGAGCATCCCGGACCCATCGACTGGATCGGCTTTCTCCTCTCCGCGGGCGGTGCTTCGCTCTTCATGCTCGGCCTCTCGCTCGTGGGCGGAGAACTGGTTTCCAATGCGAAAGCCGTGGCGATGTGCGTGGCCGGCGCGCTGCTGCTGGGCGCTTACTGGCTCTACGCGCAACGCGTCGAACGGCCCGTTCTCGATCTGAAATTTCTGCGCATCCCGAGTTTTAACGCGAGCGTGGCTGGCGGGTCGCTGTTTCGCATCGGACTGGGCGCCGTACCGTTTCTGTTGCCGCTCACCCTGCAGGAAGGGCTCGGCATGACAGCGTTTGTTTCAGGCGCCATCACGTGCGCGTCGGCATTCGGCTCGATCTTCATGAAGTCGGTAGTTTCGCGTGTGCTGGGCCGCTTTGGCTTTCGCCGCACCTTGATCGTCAACGCCGCGCTGGCGGGCGCGTCCATTGCCGTCTATGGGCTGTTCACGCCGGGCACGTCTGTCTGGCTCATCTGGCTCGTGGTGCTGTTGGGCGGCGTGTTTCCCTCGCTTCAGTTCAGCGGCCTCAACTCGCTCGCTTACGCCGACATTCCCACCCGGGACATTGGCCGCGCCACCAGCGTCGCCAGCGTGATCCAGCAGGTTTCGCTGGGGCTCGGCGTGACCATCGCGGGCATCGTGCTGCAGATTTCGCATCGGATACAGGGGCATTCGACCATCGTGTGGTCGGACTTCTGGCCGGCGTTCTTTGTCGTGGCGCTGTTTTCTGTGGCTTCGATCCCGGTGACGATGCGCTTGCCCGCCAACGCAGGCGAAGAGATCGCGCGCGGGCGGCACGGCAATACCTGATTTTTTCGCCCGATTTCGCTTTTGCTTGTCGGGGGATGGCTATCGGCGGATGGCCTGATCGCAAACGTTTTCTGTGCGTGCTATAAGCGCAGGATCCGGGCTGAAAGTCGAATGAAAAACCGGGTCGTAAGTTGGTGCTCGATGAACCGAATCATGGAGGTCACTCAATGAAGCTGGTCGATAGAACGAAAATTTCCGCTGCTGCTCTCGCACTCGTTTCGCTTTCCGCCTTGTCCGCGGGCTTTCTCGAAGCCACGCCCGCCATTGCGAAGGACACGCAGCAGCGTCCCGCCGTACTGAACGCATCGGCGGTGGCCGTTGCCGACAAGTACGCTGCCGACGCCGCAGAACAGATCTTCAAGGAAGGCGGCAATGCCGTCGATGCGGCGGTCGCGATTGCCTTCTCGCTGGCGGTCACGTACCCGGAAGCCGGCAACATCGGCGGCGGCGGATTCATGACGCTGTATGTGAACGGCAAGCCGTACTTTCTCGACTATCGCGAGCGCGCGCCGCTGGCGGCCACGCGCAACATGTACCTCGACGACAAGGGCAATGTGATCGAGGGCAAGAGCCTCTATGGCTACGACGCCGTGGGCGTGCCGGGCACCGTCGAGGGCATGTGGGAGGCCCAGCGCCGCTTCGGCAAGCTGCAATGGAAGCAGGTCCTGCAGCCCGCGATCAAGTACGCGCGCGACGGTTTCGTCGTCGACGAGCAACTGGCCAAGCGCCGCGAGGAGGCGTCGAAGGAGTTCGGCGGCAAGACCAATTTCGACCAGTTCTTTGGCGAGATGAAAGAGGGCGCGAATTTCAAGCAGCCTGATCTTGCGGCCGTGCTCACGCGCATCGCGACCCAGGGCGCGAAGGACTTCTACGACGGCAAGACCGCCGACCTGATCGCGGCGTC
The DNA here is from genome assembly GCF_051125215.1 of Paraburkholderia sp. A3BS-1L. Lineage (NCBI taxonomy): Bacteria > Pseudomonadati > Pseudomonadota > Betaproteobacteria > Burkholderiales > Burkholderiaceae > Paraburkholderia > Paraburkholderia sp. A3BS-1L. The sequence continues at coordinate 1,198,533 of NZ_CP120443.1, forward strand.
GATGAAGGGCCACGGACTCATCACCAAGCGCGACCTGCAGGAGTACAAGGCCGTCTGGCGTCAGCCGGTGGAAGCCAGGTGGAACGGCTATGAGGTGATCACGGCGCCGCCTCCGAGCTCGGGCGGCGTCGGTCTCGTCCAACTGCTCAAGATGAAGGCGATGCTCGCGCCGCAGTTCAAGGATGTGCCGCTCAATTCGCCGCAATACATCCATCTGATCGCGGAGATCGAAAAGCGCGTGTTCGCCGATCGTGCGCAATACCTCGGCGACCCGGACTTCTACAAGGTGCCGGTTGCCCAGTTGACCGACGACGCCTATCTCGCCAAACGCGCCGCCGACGTGAACCCCGACAAGCCGTCGGACACCAAGGGCGTGCAGCCTGGCCTCGGCACCTCGATGCCGGAAAAAGCGGACGCGGCGCACGGCAACAAGATGCCCGAAAAGGCGGAGACGACGCACTTCTCGGTGGTCGACAAGTGGGGTAACGCCGTGTCGAACACCTATACGATCAACGGCTACTTCGGCTCGGGCGTGGTGGTGCCGGGCGCGGGCATCGTGCTGAACGACGAAATGGACGACTTCTCGGCCAAGCCGGGCGTGCCGAACATGTTCGGCGTGGTGGGCAGCGATGCGAATGCGATTGCGCCGAAGAAGCGCCCGCTTTCGTCGATGAGCCCCACGATCCTCACCCGGGACGGCAAGGTGGCGCTCGTGATCGGCACGCCTGGCGGCTCGCGCATCTTCACGTCGATCTTCCAGGTCATCAACAACATCTACGACTTCAAGATGCCGTTGAAGGACGCGGTGGGCGCGATGCGCTTCCATCATCAACTGCTGCCGCCCAACACGATCTTCTGGGAGCCGTACCATCCGATCGACGGCGATCTCGCCAAGCAGGTCGAGGCCAAGGGCTACGTGCTCAAGGGTCAGGACTTCAGCGGCGACATCCAGGCGATCCGCATCGACGGCGATACGCCGGAGGCGGCCGCCGATCCGCGCGGACGCGGCGTGACACGCGTGATTCAATGAATCGAAGCTCGCATGCGATGAATGTTCGTATGCGTTTTGTCGTCTTTATTGAGGATTCGGCGATTGGATTCATCGCGTAGTGTGCAAGCTCCGGTGACGTGAAAACTCAACCGGCGTGTGTTTTCCCGGGCGGCTTTTGCCGCCCGTTTTTCTTTCCCGGCTTCGGTCGCGCGCACGCACGGGTTTTCTTGAATGGGCCGGGAACGCTAAATACGCTCTGATGTTTGCGGCTGCTCCGATGTTTGTGCACACAATGGCAACGGGTCGACCCGGCAGCCATCCAGGCATTTTTCAACTCACGGTCATTCACGTCGCGCATGCTTCTCACTAGCCGCGAACTGGCGTTGCGCTCCAACGTCTTCAAGCTGATGGCCGACCGCACGTTGCCCGAGGGCGACCTGCGGCTCGAAGTGGGGCGGTTCATGCCCGACCTGCTGCACGCGGACTCTGGGTTCCTGTGTGTGGGATGGCGTGCAGGAAAATGCGCGTCGTGTGGCGTTGAACATGTCCGCCGGCACTCTGGGCGATTACGAGCACTACTTCCAGTACCGCGATCCGTTGGCGCACGCGTTGCTCTCGCGCCGCGGGGCCGGACGGGTGAGCGATCTGCTCTCGCATGAGTCGTTCGTGCGCTCGCACGGCTGTTGCAACCGCCGCGGCGCTGAGTTGATGTGGGCGAGATGGTGTGTTGCGCGACGCGAAGCAAGGTGGCAAGCAAAAATGCACCCGGTTAGGGTAATCTCCAACTTCGTGCTGCATCTGCACATCAATTTGCTTTCGGATTAAAACGTTTTCGCGCAGGAAATCCCGATATGTGGACGCTTCCCACCGCCATCCCGCCCGATTTCGGTGCCGGGGTGGTTTTTCTCAGCGTGCTCGTGACGCAGCTGGGCGCGCCGGTTCCCGCTGCGCCGGTGTTGATACTGGCGGGCACCATGGCCGCGGGACAGGAAGCGTCGTATGCGAGTCTGCTGCTGGCTGCGGTCGTCGCGACCTTGTTCGCCGATACGCTCTGGTTTACGGCGGGCCGCATGCGCGGCCGTCGCCTGCTCAATTCGCTCGTCCGCTTTTCGCTTTCGCTCGATACGACGATTCGTGTGGCGCGCAATGTGTTCGAGCGCCACGGCGCGCCCATCCTCGCAGTGGCGAAGTTCGTGCCCGGCTTGGGACTCATGTCCGCGCCGCTGCTCGGCACCACGTCGATGGACCTGCGCCTTTTCCTGATCTGGGACGCCGTGGGGGCAACGCTTTGGGCCGGCACATGGCTCATCGGCGGGGCGGCCTTGCACACACAAATTGCCCGCTTCGCGATGTTCGTGCGCGCCAACGGCTGGACCATTTTTGACGTGCTCGCACTGGCGGGCCTGCTATTTCTCGCTTATCGCTGGGTGCGCCGCATGCAGTTGCGCCGCTGGCTGGCCACCCACCGGATTTCGCCCGCGCAGCTCGACGAGATGATGAAATCGCCGCTGCCGCCGCTCGTGTTCGACGCACGCCCCCAAAGCGTGCGCGAGAGGGAGGCTTATCGCGTTCCGGGCGCGCGTCCGCTCGATCTGGACTCGACCGAGGTGCTCGCGCCCGAACTGCTCGCGCGCGCGATTGTGGTGTATTGCGTGTGCCCGAACGAGGCGACGGCCAAGCGCATCGTGAGCCGGCTGCGCAGCAAGCAGATTCATCACGCTCACGCGCTCAAGGGCGGCCTCGACGCCTGGGAGCGCGATGGCTATCCCGTCGAGCCGCTTTCTGCGGAATTTCATGGCGCATATGCGCGCGAGGACGAGGCGTTCGAAGCGGGCGCCGAGCAGGAGTTCACAGTTCGGGCCGGCGTGCCGGAGTAGTTCGACCGCTCGTCGCCGCCTGTCGGCACATCAGGCGGCCGTGCTTGCCGGGCCGCGGCATGACCTGTTTCGGCGGTTCAGCCCGTGGTGTCCTTGAGCATCCGGGCGCGCGCCGCGCCGAGCGATTCGAAGCGGCCGTGGGTGTCGTCGAAGATGGAAATCGTGCCGTGGCCGATGTCGTACACCCAGCCCTGCACCTGAAGCTTGCCTTGCGCCACGCGGGCCGCAACCGCAGGGTGAGTGCGCAGGTGCGTGAGCTGCAGGCGAACGTTTTCCTCCACGAGCGCCTGCACCACTTGATCGGGGTTCAGCCCGCGCGTTTGCACGACGCTGCGCGCCGCTTCGGCGTTGCGCAGCCAGGCTTGCACCGTGGGCATGTCCGCCGCGGCCTCGGGGCCATCGGCGAGGCCCTTCATGGCGCCGCAGTCGGTGTGGCCGCACAGCACGATCTGCCGCACGTTCAGCGCGAGCACCGCGAATTCCACGACCGCCGAGACACCGCCGAGCATTTCCCCGTAGGCCGGCACGATATTGCCGATGTTGCGGCAGACGAACAGCTCGCCGGGGCGCGTTTGCGTGATCAGTTCGGGCGAGACGCGCGAATCGGCGCAGGTGATGAAAAGCGTATGCGGCGCCTGGAAGTTGGCAAGGCTGCGAAACAGCTCCTTGTCACCCGGGAATACGTTACGAGCGAACTCATCCACGCCGTCGAGAAGGTGCAGCAAATCGCAACCACACGAGTCGGAATGACCGTCGTGCGAATGGGTATGGTCTGGCATGGAAGTTTCTCTCTTAGTCATGAATCGACACATTCGAATAGCAACAGCGGCAGTTTATGCCGAGTTACGTCCGGTCGCTGTGTTTCGGTTCGGAAAATTCCGTCCGATCGTGCGTTTTCTGGTTTCCCGATCATCACGAGCCTGCGCAAGCCGCATATAAAACATCGTGTCGCGAGGCTTGCCTTATTCGTCATACAACCGGTCAGTCGGTTGGCCTGGCGAGCGACGCCGAAGTCCGGACGGCGCGCATCTACCCGAGGCCGGCGGGGCAGCATTGTACTCGACGCACGAATATATGCGAGGGGTGGGGAAGGAGGGGGCTGGGGGCAAGCGGAACCGCTGGCACGTGATCGAACCGATTACGGGCACCGATTTCGCGCCGCGGGAAATTAGTTTGGATGCCGAAGGACTCGAGGCATGGCCGATGCGTTCGAACTCACGATTCCATGACGGGGTGTGCGGCGCCGGCGCGCCGGTTCGGCAGGAAGTACCATACGCCGGCGAGCACCTGCAGCCCGATCAGGCTGGCCCAGACGGCTTGATGGGCGACGACCGGATAGCGGCCGTCCACGGCGCTCCAGCGGCTGAGCGCTGCGCCGATCGCGATCTGCGCGAAAAAAATTCCGATGAAGATGACGAGCGTGAAAGTGGTGTTGACACGGCCAATCAGGCGCGGCGGAAAGTGTTCGGCGAGCACGGCGTAAGTAAGTATCCCGGTGCCGCCCAATGCGCCATACGCGGCCCATAGAAACGCAGCGGGCAGCGGCACGCGGGCTGCGAGCAGCGTCTGGACGAGTACGAAGAGCGTCATGGTCACGCCGGAAAAGCGCGCGACGCTCACGCCATAATGCTCGAAGGTGCGTGCGAGCGCACCGAACCCGATGTTGCCGACGATGAACGCGCCGCCGAGCACGGAAATGAGCGACGCCGCGCGCGAGGCCGCATCGGCGGTGCCGGCGGGCGCCATGTCGCGCAGGAAGGCGCCCACCCACAGCGACTGCATCGCGTAGAACACGATCTGCGTGAAAGCAGAGAACGTCGCGGTCTTCCAGAACGCATGGCTGCGCAGAATGTGGGCGGTGCCCTTGAATTGATCGAGCACACTCGCTTGATGATGGGTGTCGCGCGTATGCGGACCGCCGATCCAGATAATGGCCGCGACTGCCGCCGTGAGCACGGCGAGCCCGACGCTCACGCTGCGCCACGGCGCGATCGTCAGCAGCCAGGAGAGCGGTGCGCCGACCGCTACGCCGCCGAGGCCGCCCACCGCCATCACGAGGCCGTTGACGAGCGTGAGCTGGGCGACCGGGAAGTGCTGGGCGGTGGCCTTGAATGCGCCGCCAAGGCAAACCGAGACGCCCACGCCAACCATCAGACGCCCGGCCATCATCGCGCCCATGCTGTGCGACAGCCCGAACACGAGCGCGCCGGCGGCGGCCACCAGCATCACGCACGCGGTGACGCGGCGCGGGCCGAAGTGATCGAGCAGCACGCCGGCGGGGATTTGCGCGCCTGCGAAGCCGAGGAAGTAGAGGCTCGTAAGCGTGCCCAGATCGGTGGCGGTGAGGCCCATTTCATGCGTCAGGAATGGGGCAAATCCCAGATTGACGCCGCGAAAAAGATACGAAATGAAATAGCCGAGTGCGAAAACGGCGAATACGCGCAATCTGAGTGCGGTCATGGTGCGTACGAGACCTGAAAGCGAATGGAATAACTGGCTCACGATTATTGGCGAGAAGCCGGTTCCGATGCCAGCGAGAGATTTCAGACGCGATTGTGAGTAGAATTTGACGTCATGTCCCGACCGCTCCCACCCTTGCAGGCCCTGCGCGCGCTCGAAGCAGCGGCGCGGCGGCGCAGTTTCAGCCGTGCGGCCGAAGAATTGCATTTGACGCATAGCGCCGTGAGTCATCATCTGCGCGCGCTTGAAGCCGAGTTGGGCGTCGAGCTGTTTCGCCGCGTGGGCAGCCGCATGATTCCCACGGCGGCCGGCGCGCAGCTTGCCGATCGTGTGAGGCGCAGTCTCGAAGAACTGCGCGAGGCGCTCGACGCCACGCGTCCGGGCGTGAGCGGCGTCACGCGGCTCGAATTGAGCGTGATGTCCGATTTTGCTTCGGTCTGGCTGATACCGCGTTTGGGCGACTTCTACGACCGCCATCCGAACGTCGATCTCTCGTTGCGCATGCACGCCGACGTCACGCCGCCCGATCCTTATCCGTTCGATATCGGCATCTGGCATCGGCGCGTGGACGAGCCGGGTTTCCAGTTCCGCAAGCTGCTGGACGATCAGGTGGTGGCCGTCTGCAGTCCCGCGTTGCTCGCGCGCTACCCGGCGTTTCGTATCGAAGACCTCGCCGCCATGCCGTTGCTGCGCTTCTCGCGCCGCTCGTGGCGCGACTTCTTCGAAGCGGCAGGCGTGGGGGGCGACGAGCCCGAACGCGGACCGGTATTCGACGATGCCGGTCTTCTGCTGCAGGCCACGGTGGCCGGGCAAGGCGCCGCCACAGCGCGCCTGCAACTCGCGCGCGGCTTCATCGATCGCGGCGAGCTGGTGCAACTGGGGCAGGTGCGCATTCCCGCGTCGCTGGACTATTACTTCACGTGGCGCGAGGGTCATCCGCGCGAGGCGGCGATCCAGCAGTTCTATCGCTGGGTGAAAACGCAGCTCGTCAATTAACGCATGCTATTTTTTTATGAGTAAATGCGGGTAAAACCTGTGTCCGGGCCTGTCAACGGCACGCTATCGGTATGCGTTGCTGGTCAATAAGGACCTGCAATGCCGCATACATGGAATTAGCGGTATCGGTCATTCATGAAAGGGAAGCGTTAGCCGTAAATGCCGTTCAATAGCATTTGCAATGGTGGCAGCATTGAGTGGCAATAGCGGCTGGCAATTGCAGGTTTCGCGTCAGGTCTGACGTAAATGGAGTATCGTTACTTCCCAATGCGCTCTTCGTGGCGGACTCGACCGGGAATCAATGGGGAGTCAGCCGCATTGGCAGCGGCTGTTTAACCGGCAGTGAATGGTATGTAGTGCACCGGTCCATCGAGGGCCATCAAAAAACTGTGACAACAGGAGAAACCGCATGAAGGCTATTCAGGCGTTCAAACTGGCAGCCGGCACGATGCTGGTCGCCGCTTCGCTCCACGTGTATGCGCAGACCGCCGCAAGCGCACCGGCCGCCGCTCCGGCAGCCGCCGCGCCGACAGCTGCACCGACCGACGCCGCCCAGGCCCAGGTGAAGCAGTCGAAGGCCGAACTCAAGAAGGCAAAGGCCGCTAACCGCGCGCTGTCGCGCAAGGTGCGTGGCGCACTCGCCAAGGACAAGAACATCAGCGTGGCCAACATCACCGTGCGCGCCAAGGACGGCGCCATCGTCCTGCAAGGCACCGTGCCGGAGCAGGCGCAGATCGACCACGCCACGGAAGTGGCGAAGGGGGTTGCTGGCGTGACGTCGGTTAAGAACGCGCTGACGATCCGTCCGGTCGGGACCTGATAGTTGGACCGTGACTGAATGGCATCCGGAACGGAGTCGGTCCGTTCCGGATGCATTCGGGTTCACCAATTTTGGTTTTTACTGCGGAAGCCGTACATGCAGTCCGTGAACCGGATTGCATGTACGGCTTTTTCTTCATGTCATTGGTGCAGTCAGGGCTCGATGTAGTGCATCTCTGACGACTCGCCCATTAGCAGCGCCTGGTTCGCATCCGCAGCCGCACGCAAATAATCCCAAAGAGACGTGATGCGCCGCAGCTTGCGCAAATCTTCCCGGCTGCATAGCCAGAAACGCCGTGTCACGACGATTTCGTCCGGCAGGATCGCCACGAGCCGCGGGTCGGGCTCGGCCATGAAGCAGGGCAAGATGGCGAGCGCGCTGCCTTGCAGCGCGGCATGATATTGCGCGATCACGCTCGTGCTGCACAGGCTCGCCGTGACGTTCGGCGCCGTGCGTTCGAGGTAGAGCAGCTCGTGGCTAAACGCGAGATCCGCGACATAGCTGATGAACGCGTGATGGCGCAGGTCGGCCGCCGTCCGGATGGGAGCATGCTGCTCGATATAGTCAGATGTCCCATATAAACGCAGGCGGTAGTCGCATAGCTTCGTATAGACGTATTGGCCGCGTTCGGGGCGCTCGAGCATGATCGCCAGATCGGCTTCTCGCTTCGAGAGGCTCACGAAATGCGGCACCGGTAGCAGATCGATCGACATGTCGGGGTGCTTGCCGGTGAAGCGGGCCAGTTGGGGAGCAAGAAAGAAGCAGCCGAATCCTTCGGTCGACCCCACCCGCACATGGCCGGAAAGCGATTGCGCGCCGAGCGCGAATTGCTCGCTCGCCGACTGGACCGTGCTTTCGATGGTGTCCGCATAGGCCAGCAGGCGCTGGCCTTCGGCCGTGAGCACGAAGCCGCCCGAGCGCGATTTGTCGAACAGCACCGTGCCCAGCGCCGCCTCCAGTTCGCGCACGCGGCGCGCGACCGTGGTGTGGTCGACGCCGAGGCGCCTGGCCGCGCCGCTGGCGCGCTGCGTGCGCGCTACTTCCAGGAAATAGCGTAAATCGTCCCAGTTCAGCGTCTCCATCGGCCTCATTGTGCTTTTTTGCATATCGGATGGGTTTTTTCGTCTCTACAACGTGGATATTCGAATAACTATACTCGGTTGGAGACCGCTTCATAAGCGCCCGCCTACAATGAAATAAAGATGGAGACACGCGATGCCGATCAGCACGCCGCCACGACGCCTTCGTTTGCGCACTCCGATGCGCTCACGCCATGCCTGAAGCACCCCGAAATTAGATCGTAATCCTGTCTATCCGGCTCACGCCGGCCCGTTCAGACTTTACAGAGAGAGTTCAAGATGAACGCAGTCACCCAGGCCTCCAACGCTCAAGTCTCGACCGTCAAGCTGTTGATCGGCGGCGAGTTCGTCGAATCGAAAACCACCGAATGGCGCGATATCGTCAATCCGGCCACCCAGCAAGTGCTGGCGCGCGTCCCGTTCGTGACCGTCGAGGAAGTCGACAGGGCTGTCAAGAGCGCGCATGCCGCGTTCGCGACATGGAAGAACACGCCGATCGGTACGCGCCTGCGCATCATGCTCAAGCTGCAGGCGCTGATTCGCGAGAACATGTCGCGCATTGCGCAGACGCTCACGGCGGAGCAGGGCAAGACGCTGCCCGATGCCGAGGGCGACATTTTCCGCGGCCTCGAAGTGGTCGAGCACGCGTGCTCGATCGGCACGCTGCAACAAGGTGCGTTCGCTGAGAACGTCGCCGGCGGCGTCGATACGTACACGCTGCAGCAGCCGCTAGGCGTATGCGCGGGCATCACACCGTTCAATTTTCCCGCGATGATTCCGCTATGGATGTTCCCGATGGCGATCGTCTGCGGCAACACGTTCGTGCTCAAGCCGTCCGAGCAGGATCCGCTCTCCACGATGCAGCTCGTCGAACTGGCCGTGCAGGCGGGCGTTCCCGAGGGCGTGCTCAATGTGGTGCACGGCGGCAAGGAAGTCGTCGACGCGATCTGCACGCATCCGCTCGTCAAGGCGATTTCGTTTGTGGGCTCGACGGCGGTGGGCACGCATGTCTATCGGCTGGGCAGCGAGCATGGCAAGCGTGTGCAGTCGATGATGGGCGCGAAGAATCACGCGGTCGTGCTGCCCGACGCCAACCGCGAGCAGGCGCTCAACGCGCTCGCGGGCGCGGCATTCGGCGCAGCGGGCCAGCGCTGCATGGCCACTTCAGTGGTCGTGCTCGTGGGCGAGGCCCAGCAGTGGGTGCCCGAACTCGTCGAAAAGGCGAAGACGCTGAAGGTCAATGCCGGCAACGAACCGAAGACCGACGTCGGCCCGGTCGTCTCGCGTGCCGCGAAGGCCCGCATTCTGGGCCTGATCGAATCGGGCGTGAAGCAGGGCGCCACGCTCGCGCTCGATGGCCGCGACGTGAAGGTGCCCGGCTATGAGAATGGCAATTTCGTTGGCCCGACGGTGTTCACCAATGTGAAAACCGATATGGACATCTATACGAACGAGATCTTCGGGCCGGTACTCGTGGTGCTGACTGCGAATACGCTCGACGAGGCCATCGCCATCGTCAATGCGAATCCGTTCGGCAATGGCGTGGGGCTCTTTACGCAAAGCGGCGCGGCGGCGCGCAAGTTCCAGAGTGAAATCGACATTGGTCAGGTGGGCATCAATATTCCGATTCCGGTGCCGGTGCCGTATTTCAGCTTCACGGGCTCGCGCGGCTCGAAGCTCGGCGATCTCGGTCCGTACGGCAAGCAGGTCGTGCAGTTCTATACGCAGACCAAGACCGTGACGGCGCGCTGGTTCGACGACGCCACCCTCAACACCGGCGTGAACACGACGATCAACCTGCACTGAAGCGCCGCAGTTGCCTGATTAACCATCAAGGGAGAATCGCTCATGAAAATCGGTTTCGTCGGGCTGGGCCACATGGGGGCGCCCATGGCGCTCAATCTGCTCAAGGCAGGGCACGCGCTTACCGTGTTCGATCTGAGCGCCGAGGCGATGCAAACGCTCGCCGACGCGGGCGCAACGAAAGCCGCGTCGCCCAAGGCGGCCGCCGCGGGCGCGGAGTGGGTCGTCACGATGCTGCCCGCAGCGGCGCACGTGCGCACCGTGCTGACCGCCGAGGACGGCGTGCTGGCGGGCATCGCTAAGGGCGTGACGATCATCGATTCGAGCACCATTGACCCGGCGAGCGCGAAGGCGTTCGGCGCGCTCGCCGCGAACAACGGCAACGCATTCGTGGATGCGCCGGTGTCGGGCGGCACGGGCGGCGCGGCGGCGGGCACGCTTACGTTCATGGTGGGCGGCAGTGCCGCGCTCTATGAAAGCGTGAAGCCCGTGCTTTCCGGAATGGGCAAGAACATCGTCCATTGCGGCGAGACCGGCACGGGGCAGGTGGCGAAGATCTGCAACAACCTCGTGCTCGGCGTGACGATGGCGGGCGTGGCGGAAGCGATGGCGCTTGGCGAGGCGCTCGGCATCGACGCGAAGGTGCTGGGCGGCATCATGAATACGTCGACGGGGCGCTGCTGGAGCTCGGACACGTATAACCCGTTCCCGGGCGTGATCGAGACGGCGCCTTCGTCGCGCGGCTACACGGGAGGCTTCGGCACGGATCTGATGCTCAAGGACATGGGCCTCGCGACCGATGCCGCGAAGACCGTCCACCAGCCCGCTTATATGGGCGCGCTCGCACAGCAGCTATACCAGGCGATGAGCAGCCGCGGCGACGGCAAGCTCGACTTCTCGGCCATTATCAAGCTGTATCGCGGCGAGAAGGGCTGAGCGGTTCGCAGTGCATGTCCGGCGCGTGCTTTTAACGGCACGCGCCGTTTTTTTTACGCCTTCTCGATTGCGGCCATGCGTGCCTCGATACGTGCGAGCAGGCGCTTGAACCATCGGTCGAGCAGCGCATTGGAAGGTGCTGCGAGCGTCGAGCACGCAAGAATGCGATAGACATCGTTGCGCGTGACTTTGGATGGGCGCGCGGGATCGAGCCAGTCGTCGTTGCCGACCAGCCGCTCCAGCGTCTCGAGGCCGATGAGGATTGGCCACAGGCACGCGAGCCGCAGGCGCACGGACAGGCGCGGCAAGGCGAACGTGTAGTCGATGGCGGCGCGGAAGTGATCGAGCGTGATGCGCACGAGCCCGAACATCAGCGGCCGGGCGCGCGCCGAGGTGCCGGGATGGAGCAGGTCCTCGGGCGTGAGGCCAGCCTGCGCGAGCATGGTCGCGGGCAGGTAGCAGCGGCCGATGCGCAGGTCCTTGCCGCAATCGCGCAGCACGTTGACCATTTGCAGCGCCTTGCCGAAGCGCACGCCGCGCTGGTGCATCGTTTCGCGCAGCGCGGGGTCGAGCGTGCCGGGCAGATGCATATAGGTCATCTTCGTCCAGAATTCGCCCACGCAGCCCGCCACCAGATACGTGTAGCGGTCGAGCGCGTCCCACGTGCCGAGCGCGGCGACCTTGCCTGAGCGCTCGTCGGGGAAGGTGTTCAGATCGAACTCCATGCCCTCGGTGAGCGTCGTGACGATCTCGCGCACGGCCGTGCGGTCGGCCTGCTCGAGTTGCGCCAGCACGTCGAGCGCGCCGTCGAGCGATTCGAGCAGCAACTTCTCGTCCGATTGCGTTTGCTGGCCCGCGACTTCGCCGGCGATGCGCTGCAGGGCATCGTCGTGCGCCGCACTGCAAGCCGTGCCGTTGATGCGCTCGCGCAGCGCAAGCAGCAGCGCGAGACGCTGGGGCGGCGGAATCAGCGAGGTGTCGGCGATGGTGTCGGCGGCGCGCGCGAGCAGATAGGCCTCGCCCACCGGGTCGCGCATCCCGGCGGGCAGCACGCGCATGGTGAGGTAGAACGAGCGGGAAACGCCTTTGAGCAACGGACCGAGCAGGAAAGCCCGATTAGAATTCTGCATGTCGATGGGGGCAGTGGAACGGCAGCCGCATTGTAGCGTGGACGAGTGACGGGGGATCGGAGCGGTTCGATCGACGCACGCCGGCAAGCCCGCCCACGCGCCTCAAATCAGTAGCTCTAGCGAGTGATAAAGCCGGCGCCGTTCCGGATCCTGGGACGCCTCGCCCGCGTGGATCGCCTCCTTGAGGCAGGCGAGAAAGCATTCGGCGGCGGCGGAGAGCGGCACGCCGCGTCGCGCGACCACGCTCACCACGGTGCGGTCCACTTCCTCCTGGAGCGAGAGCGCGCGCAGGTTCTCGCGCGCGAAGCGCGTCTCAACGAGCGGCCACGGGAAGATGCTTGCCATGTCGGTGTTCATGATGAGTCCCATGGCCACCACGAAAGAATGGGCGAGATGCACCGTGCGCGGCAGCGGCAGGCCGTGGCGGCGGAAAATATCGTCGGTGATCATCTCCTTGCTCGCCGGATCCCAGTTGAGCAGCCATTCGCAGTCCTGTAGTTCCTCGAGCGACTGCGCGTGCTCGAGCGGATGGCCCTTGCGCACGACCACGGCGGATTCGGTGGCGAAGATAGGCGTCTGCGTGAATTCGGCGTGCAGCGAAGCCGGGCCTGGCTTGCCGAGCGAGAAGTCGAGCGTGCCGTCGCGCAGCCGCGGCATGACGATATTGAGCAGTCCCTCATAAAACTCCAGTTGCATCCCCGGCATGCGCGCGCGAAACAGCGTCACGGCGTCGGGCAGGAACGAGAGCGCGAGCCACGGCGTTACGCCGATCGAGAGCTTGCCGCTGCCGCGCCCGCGCCGCGCGTCGAGTTCGTCCTGGGCGCGCGACATCTGGCGCACGATGGCCCGCGCATGCACGAGCAGCGCCTGGCCGGCCTCGGTGAAGGCGATGCCATTCGCATTACGCGTCACGAGCGCGATCTGCTGCTCGGCTTCCAGCTCCCGCACGGCCTTGGTGGCGGCTGCGGGCGAGATGCCCAGCGCGCGCGCCGCCGCGCGGATGCTGCCGGCGTCGGCCATGGCGACGAGCGCCCTGAACTGGTGGAACTTCATAAGTGGAAACCCGAGTGAGAACCTGCGGTTGGCAGGCTAACCATTCTAGGACTGTCCGGGGGAAAACGGCGTGTTTATCCTGAGACGTCACGCAATCCATGCTTTGAACACAGGAGACGACGGATGAACACCATGGCGATCCCCCCGGCTATCGCGGAAATCGAAGCAGAAATGATCGCGTTGCGCCACGCGATCCACGCGCATCCGGAGCTCGGTTTCGAGGAGTTCGTCACGAGCGACCTCGTGGCCGGGCGGCTCGCCGAATGGGGCTACGAGGTGCACCGCGGGCTGGGCGGCACCGGCGTCGTGGGCACGCTGAAAGTAGGGACGGGCACGAAGCGCCTTGGCCTGCGCGCCGACATGGACGCGCTGCCCATCCAGGAAAACACCGGGCTCGATTACGAGAGCCGTGTGCCCGGCAAGATGCACGCGTGCGGCCACGACGGCCACACGGCCACGCTGCTCGCGGCGGCGAAGCATCTCGCGCAGTCGCGTTCGTTCGACGGCACGCTGCATCTCATTTTCCAGCCCGCCGAAGAAGGGCTCGGCGGCGCGAAGCGGATGCTCGACGAAGGTCTGTTCGAGCACTTCCCCTGCGATGCGGTTTTTGCCATGCACAACATGCCGGGCTTTCCCACGGGCAAGCTCGGCTTCCGACCGGGGCCGTTCATGGCGTCCTCGGACACGGTGATCATCGACATCGACGGGCGCGGCGGCCACGGCGCCGTGCCGCACAAGGCCATCGACCCCGTGGTGGTGTGCGCGAACGTGGTGCTCGCGCTGCAAACCATCATTTCGCGCAATGTGCCGCCGCTCGACATGGCGATCGTCACGGTGGGCGCGATTCACGCGGGCGAGGCGCCCAATGTGATTCCACAGACCGCGCAGATGCGGCTCTCGGTGCGCGCGCTGCGCCCCGAGGTGCGCGACCTGCTCGAAGAGCGCATCACGACGCTCGTGCACGCGCAGGCGAGCGCCTATGGCGCCACCGCTCGCATCGATTACCAGCGCCGCTACCCGGTGCTCGTGAACGACGCGGACATGACGGCATTCGCGCAAGACGTCGCGCGCGAATGGCTGGGCGAGGCGGGCTTGATCGACGATCTCCCGCCGCTCACGGGCAGCGAGGACTTTTCGTTCCTGCTCGAGCACTGCGCGGGCAGCTATTTGATCATCGGCAATGGCGACGGCGAAGGCGGCTGCATGGTCCATAACCCCGGCTACGATTTCAACGACGACTGTCTCGCAACCGGCGCCACGTACTGGGTGAAGCTCGCCGAGCGCTTCTTGCGCGCCTGAGCCTGACCATCGTCCAAAGTGCACTACAGCGCATTCGATCAACGCTTCTGATCAAGATACAAAGACATGAGGAGACCCACGATGAACGCCACTTCGCTGAATTCGCAGGCGAACGCCGACGCGCACGGGCACACGCGCGCCTCGCGCGCGAAGGCCATCGCCGCGATCACGCTCGGTAACGGCCTGGAGTTTTTCGACTTCACGGTCTACAGCTTTTTTGCGACCACCATCGGCACGCTGTTCTTTCCGGTGCACGGTTCGCTGAACCAATTGCTGCTGGCCGTGGGCAGCTTCGGCGTGGGCTTCATCGTGCGGCCGCTCGGCGGCGTGCTGATCGGCGCATTCGCCGACCGCGTGGGCCGCAAGGCGGCCATGACGCTCACGCTCTGGCTCATGGCGCTCGGCTCGGCGATGATCGCGTTCGCGCCCACCTACGCGCAGATCGGTCTCGCCGCGCCCGCGCTGATCGTGCTCGCGCGGCTCGTGCAGGGCTTCGCGGTGGGCGGCGAGGTGGGCGCCTCGACCACGATGCTGCTCGAATACGCCGACGACCGCACGCGCGGCTTCTACGGCAGCTGGCAGTTCGTGAGCCAGGGGCTCAACGTGGTGTGCGGCGCGCTGCTTGGCGTGGCGCTTTCCTCGGCGCTCTCGCCCGAGGCGCTGCAGAGCTGGGGCTGGCGCGTGCCGTTCGTGATCGGCATGCTGATCGTGCCGGTGGGCGTCTATATCCGCCGCCATCTCGACGAAACCCTCGAGCACGCCGAACCCGTGGACATGACCGCGCCCGTGACCGAGACTGCGCGCCCGCTGCTCGAGATCTTCTCGAAGCATCGTGCGGCGCTCGTCGCGGGCGTCGTGACGACCATCGGCGGCACGGCGGCGAACTATATCGTGCTGTTCTACATGTCCACCTATGCGATCAAGATCCTCGGCCTGCCGATGTCGGTGGGCATGAGCGCGGCGCTCGTGGCCGCGCTCGTGACGGCCGCGTGCTCGCCGTTCGCCGGCATCCTGTCCGACCGCTTTGGCCGCAAGCGGGTGTTCGGCTATTCGCGCGTGCTGCTGGTCGCGGTGATCTATCCGGCCTTCATGGTGATTCACGCCATGCCCACGGTGCCGACGGTGCTCGCCGTCGTCGCCGTGCTGGGCGCGCTCGTCGCGTTCACCGCGGTGCCCAACATCGTCATGCTGCCGGAGCTGTTTCCGCAGTCGATCCGCGTGACGGGCATGTCCATCGTTTATTGCGTGGGCGTGTCGATCTTCGGCGGCTTCGCGCAGTTCTTCGCGACCTGGCTCATCAAGCTGCTCGATAACCCGCTCGCGCCAGCCTGGTATCTGATCGGATGCGGACTCGTTTCGCTGCTGGCCTTGCCGCTGATCCGCGAACCGGCGGGCCGGCCGCTCGACTGAGCACGCCAGCGGCTCGAAGGCGTCAGTCAGGCGGACGGGGCCGCCTGGGCGCTGCCTCGGCCGCTGTAAAGGTTGGCATTCCGACTTTTCTTGATTTGTTGCTGTTTGCGTAACATTTCGCTCAATTATTTCGCAATTCGTAGACAGTTTTGATTGCCGGCAAACACCTGTCGTTTGCAGACAATCTCGACGCAGCCAAAAAGAGAAACACAGTAAGATTTCGCTCCGGGCTTTCTGGCGGCGCAGCATATTCGGCATATCCGGCATGACGGGATTCGTCCGGTGTTCGTCGGTCCAGCGCTGATCGTCGAAAACGGAGAAAAAGCATGACGAGCGGAATCAGGGTGGCACGGCTGTGCCTGTCCGTGGGAATGGCATTGGGGGTCGCTGCATGTCACGACAAGACGCCTGAGGCGTCGGCGCGGCCGCCTGCGAATGTGGACGTAATCAACGTCGCGATGCGCGACGTGCCAGTGGTATTCGATTACGTGGGGCAGACCGAGAGCTCGCAGCAAGTCGAGATACGCTCCCGCGTCAACGGCTTTCTTGAAAAGCGCATCTACGAAGAAGGTTCGCTGGTTCATCAGGGCGACGTGATGTTCCAGATGGACCGCAAGCCCTTCCAGGCCGCGCTCGATGCTGCGAACGCCGAATATGCGCAGCAAAAGGCGCGGCTCGACACGGCGCAGGCCAATCTGGCGCGTGTACGCCCGCTCGCGGCCAAGAATGCGCTGAGCCAGAAGGACCTCGACGATTCCGTGGGCCAGGAACGGGCTGCCGCGGCGGCGCTCGAACAGGCGCGCGCCAATGTCACGAGCGCAAAGCTGAATCTCGGCTACACCACGATCACGGCGCCCGTCACCGGGCTGTCGAGTTTTGCGAAGAAGCAGGACGGCTCCTATATCGACGCCACTAATAGTCTGCTCACCTACGTTGCGAAACTCGATCCCATGTGGATCAACTTCTCGCTTTCCGAAAACGAGATGCTGAGCCTGCGTTCGCAGGTGAAGAGCGGCGCGCTCAAGCTGCCGCAGATCGGCGAACTGGAGGCGGTGATCGTCCTCGCCGACGGCAGCGTGTATCCCGAGCGCGGCCGCATCAAGTTCGCCGACGCTTCCCTGAGCGAAGAGACGGGCACGTACATGATTCGCGCCGAAGTGAAGAACCCGACCGGCAGCTTGCGGCCGGGGCAGTTCGTGCGTATCAAGCTGCTGGGCGCCGATCGGGCGAACGCGGTGGCGGTGCCGCAGGTGGCCGTGCAGCAGGGGCCGCGCGGCGCATACGTGTGGACCGTGGATAAGGATGGCAAGGCGCAGCAGCGCGCGGTGGAAACCGGTGAATGGAACGGTAACGACTGGGTCATCAGTTCGGGGCTGCACGCGGGTGACCATGTCGTAATCGACAACACGCTCAAGCTGATGCCGGGCGCACCCGTGAAGGAAACGGTGGTGCCCATGCCGTCGGACGAGGTGAAGATCGGCGGGCAGCCGGTTGGCGCGGCCGATGCCAATGGCGCGAACGCCGCCAACGCTGCCAGTGCCGCGGGCGGTTCGGGCGCGGGCAACACCGGTATGGCGGGTGCGGGCAGTGCCGGCGGCACGAATGCCAACGCGAAGGCGGCGACGGCGGCACAGGCGGCCAACGCGAAGGCAGGCGCCGGCGCGGCAGGCCAGACGAAGGCGTCCGCCGCCAATGCGAACGCAACCGGGCTGGCGCAGCTTTATTTCGCGCCGGGCAGCGCGAGCCTCGACGCCCAATCGGCCACGGCGCTCGCCGCGGTCGCACAGCGTCTTGCCGCATCGCCCGAGGCGCATGTGGTGATTTCGGGCTACGCCGATTCGAGCGGCTCCTACGCGAGCAACGAGCGCCTCGCCCATGCGCGCGCCTCGACCGTGCGCACGGCGCTGATCGTTGCGGGCGTGCAGGACGCGCGCATCGAGATGCGCAAGCCTGCGAAGGTCGTCGCGACGGACCCGGCCGACAAGTCCCGCCGCGTGGACGTAACGCTCTCGCCCGCAGCGGGAGGTTGAGCGATGAAGTTCTCGCACTTCTTCATCGACCGGCCGATTTTTTCGTCGGTCCTGTCGATCATCATCGTCCTCGCTGGCCTCGTGGCCATGTTCAACCTGCCGGTCGCGCAGTTTCCCGACATCGCGCCGCCGCAGATCACGGTGACAGCGACCTATCCGGGCGCGAGCGCCGACATCATCGCGCAGAACGTTGCCGCGCCCATCGAGCAGCAGGTGAACGGCGCGGACAACATGATGTACATGAACTCGTCGAGTTCCTCGACGGGCAACATGACGCTTACCGTGTTCTTCAACATCGGCACCGACCCCTCGCTCGCCCAGGTGGACGTGCAGAACCGGGTGAACCTTGCGTTGCCCACGCTGCCCGAGGCGGTCACGCAGCAGGGCGTTTCGGTGCAGAAGCGCTCGTCGGCGTTCATGATGGTGATTGCCGTTTATTCGCCGGATAACACGTTCGACCAGCAGTACGTCGCGAACTACGCGAATGTGTATGTGCTCGACGCCATCAAGCGTTTGCCGGGCGCGAACCAGTCGGCGATCCTCGGCTCCGCCGATTATGCGATGCGCGTCTGGGTCAAGCCGGACCGCATGGCCAAGCTCGGCATTACCGTGGGCGACGTGAAGAGCGCGGTTAGCGCGCAGAATCAGCAATTCTCGGCCGGCCGTCTCGGCCAGTCGCCAACCGGCGACCCGGTGCTGCAGACTTTCCCGGTATCGACTGGGAGCCGTCTCACCGACCCCTCCCAGTTCGACAACATCATCCTGCGCGCCAAGTCGGGCGATGCGGCTATCGTGCGCATCAAGGACATCGGCCATACCGAACTGGGTTCGAAGGACTACTCGATGCGCGGCCGCTACAACGGCAAGACGGCCACGCTGCTCGCGGTCTACCAGCAGCCGGGCGCCAACGCGCTGCAGGTTTCGAAGCAGGTGCGCGCCACGCTCGAGCAGTTGAGCAAGAGCTTCCCGGCCGGCCTCAAGTATGAAATCGCGCTCGACACGACGACGTTCGTGCACGAGTCGATCGACGAGGTGGTGAAGACGCTGCGCGATGCGGTGATCCTCGTGATCCTGGTGGTCTTCATGTTCCTGCAAAGCTTCCGCGCCACGCTGGTGCCGCT
The DNA here is from genome assembly GCF_051125215.1 of Paraburkholderia sp. A3BS-1L. Taxonomy (NCBI): domain Bacteria; kingdom Pseudomonadati; phylum Pseudomonadota; class Betaproteobacteria; order Burkholderiales; family Burkholderiaceae; genus Paraburkholderia; species Paraburkholderia sp. A3BS-1L. The sequence goes on from NZ_CP120443.1 coordinate 1,217,538, forward strand.
GCTGGCGGTGCCGGTGTCGATCGTGGGCGCGTTCATCGGCATGCTGGCGTTCGGCTTCTCGGTGAACATGCTCACGCTATTCGGCATGGTGCTCGCGATCGGCATTGTGGTGGACGACGCCATCGTCGTGATCGAGAACGTCGAGCGCAACATGACCGAGTTCAAGCTGCCGCCGAAGGAGGCGGCCAAGCGCGCCATGGACGAGGTGAGCGGCCCGGTGGTGGCGATCGTGCTCGTGCTGCTTGCCGTGTTCATCCCGGTTGCGTTCCTCTCGGGCATCACGGGTCAGCTCTACAAGCAGTTCGCCGTGACCATCGCGGTCTCGGTGGTGCTTTCGGGCATCGTCGCGCTTACGCTCTCGCCGGCGCTGGCCGCCATTCTGCTCAAGCCGGGCGAACACAAGAAGAACCGTTTCTTCACGTGGTTCAACGAGCGCTTCGAGCGGCTGACCGAAGGCTATGGCAAGTCGGTGCAGTCGGCCATTCGCCGCGTCACGCTCTCGATCTTGCTGATTGCCGTGATGTGCGCCGCCACCGGTCTGCTCTTCAAGAAGATCCCGACGTCGTTCGTGCCGGTCGAGGACCAGGGCTATCTGTTCGGCGCGGTCATCACGCCGGATGCCGCGAGTCTCGACCGTACCGGAGACGTTTCGAAGCGCGCCGAAGACTGGTTCATGAAGCAGCCAGCGGTGAAGGCCGTGGCCGCGCCGATCGGCTACAGCCTGATCGACGGGCAATACAAGGCCAACGCCGGCACGCTGTTCGTCACGCTCAAGGACTTCCATGATCGCGGCAAGAACGGCTCGGCCAGCGACCTCATCACCGCGGCCAGTCGCGCGTTCGCGAGTTTCAAGGACGGTGTGGTGATACCGGTCAATCCGCCTTCGATCCCCGGCCTCGGCACGACGGGGGGATTCGAGTTCTGGGTGCAGACCACTGGCGACGGCAGCTATCAGCAGCTCGAAGAGAAGGTGCGCCAGGTGATTGCGAAGGCGCGCCAGAATCCGGCGCTGCGCAGCGTCAACTCGACCATCGACACGAACTCGCGGCAATTGCTCGTGGAAGTGGACCGCGAGCGCGCCGAATCGCAGGGCGTGGCGGTGCAGGACGTCTATGACGCATTGCAGACGATGTTCGGATCGTCGTACGTGAGCCAGTTCCCGAAGGGCAGCCGCCTCTTCCAGGTGATCGTTCAGGCCGAGCCGCAATACCGCCTGCGTCCGCAGGACATCCAGCAGCTCTACGTGCGTAACCGCTCCGGAGACATGGTGCCGATCAAGGCCGTCACGACCTACAAGTTCGTGAACGGCGCGGACATCGTCAACCGCTTCAACAACTTCCCGGCCGCCAAGATCACGGGCGACGCCGCGCCCGGCCATAGCTCGGGTGAAGCGATCGCGGCGATGGAGGAGATTGCGAACGAGGTGCTGGGCGACGGCTACAGCTTCGCGTGGAGCGGCCAGGCCTACGAGGAAAAGACCGCCGGCTCGACGGCGGGGCTCGTGTTCGGCTTCGCGCTGCTGATGGTGTTCCTGATTCTCGCCGCGCAGTACGAGAAGTGGTCGCTGCCGGTCGGCGTGCTGCTGGCGGTGCCGTTCGCGGTGTTCGGCGCGCTCGTGGGCATTCTGATCCGCGGCATGGAAGACGACGTGTACTTCCAGATCGGCCTCACGGTGCTGATCGCGCTCGCGGCAAAGAACGCTATTCTGATCTTCGAGTTCGCCGTGGAAATGCGCGAGAAGGAGGGCATGTCGCCGTACGAGGCGGCCCTGCACGCCGCGAAGCTGCGTCTGCGGCCGATCATCATGACCTCGCTGGCGTTCATTCTCGGCTGCGTGCCGCTCGCCATCGCCAGCGGGGCGTCGGCGGCAAGCCGCCGCTCGCTCGGCACCGGCGTGGTGTTCGGCATGCTCGGCGCCACGCTGATTGCGCTGTTCTTCATTCCGATGTTCTTCTGGGGTCTCGAAACGCTCTCGTCGCGCAAAAAACCCACAGCCGAACCGGACTTGCCGCCGCCGGCGGCGCCGCCCGCGCAGGAGGGTTGAACATGAGCCCGAAAATCATGCGCGCGGCGAAACCCGCATTGAAGCCTGCCTTGAAATTCGCGTTGAAGCCTGCATTGAAACCGATCTTCATCGCCGCGAGCACGCTCTGGCTCGCGGCCTGCGCAGTGGGCCCCGACTACCATCGGCCCACGGTGGACACGCCGTCCACCTACCGGTTCGCATCGTCCGATGCGGAAGTGGTCGATACGTCGCTCGACTGGTGGAAGCAGTTCAACGACCCCGTCCTCGACGATCTGGTCACGAAGGCGCTGGCGCAGAACAAGGATCTCGGCATTGCGGCGGCACGCGTCGAAGAGTATTACGGCCGCTATGTCGTCGCGCGCTCCGGACTGTTCCCGCAAGTGGGCGTGAATTTCGGCGGCTCGCGCAGCCGTGGCGTGCCCGCGCCCGGCTATCCGCCGCTGGTCGGCAATCAGGTGCAGCTTCAGGGCGTGGCGTCGTGGGAGCTCGACTTGTTCGGGCGCCTGCGCCGTCTGACCGAAGCCGCGCGCGCCGAGTATCTCGCCACCCAATCGGCGCAACAGGCGACCCGCATTGCGCTGATCGCCAATGTCGCGACGGCCTATCTGCAACTGCGCGACTACGACAATCAACTGGTGATTGCGCAGGAGACGCTCAAGAGCCGCGACGACTCGGTCAAGCTGTTCGAGGAGCGCTTCGGGGGCGGCGTGGTCTCGAAGCTGCAACTGAGCCAGGCGCGCTCCGAATACGAATCCGCGCAGGCATCGGTCTATTCGATCCAGAAGCAGATCGCGCAGCAGGAGGACGCGATTTCCTTGCTGCTCGGCCAGAATCCGGGGCCGATTCCGCGCGGCAAATCCATCTCGCAGCTTGCCGTGCCGGCGATACCGGCGGGGTTGCCGTCGTCGCTGCTGGAGCGCCGCCCCGATATTCAGCAAGCCGAGCAGACGCTCATCGCGGCCAATGCGCAGATTGGCGCCGCTCGCGCGCAGTACTTCCCGGAGATCTCGCTCACGGGCATGTTCGGCGCGGCCAGCACGGCGTTATCCGGTCTCTGGACCGGGCCTGCGCGGGTATGGTCGTTCGCGGGCGCGGTTTCGCAGCCGATCTTCCAGGGAGGCGCGATCGCGGGCTCCGTGCATTCGGCCGAGGCCGCGCACCAGGAAGCGCTGCTGAACTACGAGCAGACGATTCAGCAGGCCTTCGCGGATGTCGAGAACTCATTGGTGGGCGCCGCGCGTGCGCACGATCAGCTCGAGGCCACCACGCGCGAGGTGGACGCGCTTGCGCAGTACGCATCGCTTTCACGCGATCTCTACGAGGGCGGCTACACGAGCTATCTGGAAGTGCTCGATGCCGAGCGCAGCCTGTTCGCAGCGCAAATCCAGCAATCGCAGTTGCAGGATCAGCGGCTCGCGGAGGTCGTGAACCTCTACAAGGCGCTCGGCTACGGGTGGACGCCGCCGGCACAGGCGGGTGCGAGCCAGGCTCCGCAACATCCCGCGCCGCAGTCCTGACGCGCGGGGGTGGCGAGTCAGTCGGGGGAACTGCGGTCTGCGAGCGCGAGCTCGCAGTCCTTCAGTACCTGCATGACGAGCTTGGCCTGATAGTTGAGGTCGTCGGTGTCGAGAATTTCCTCGACGGCGTCGCGCGCCCAGGTGGCGTCGACGAACCATGCGTGCTGTCTGGCGATTTCCTGGGCGATCGCGGTCAGCCGCGCGATCGCGAGCCAGTCGGCTTCACGCGCGTGGCGGTCGAGCCACTTGTGCGCTGCCTGCACGTGAAAAGCCGCGTTGGGCCAGGTTTCGTTGAGGTAGTAGGCTCCGAGGCTCCCGCAGGTGAGCCAGCAGAGCAGCTCCACGCGGTCGCGTGGGCTCAGATGGTGGCGTACATCACTCATGGCGACGCTCGCGAAGGTGACAGAGTTCGATTGACGGGCACATGCGCGCTACGACTCCGGGATTCCACAATATCATGCCTGGCTCAAGCTCGTTGGAGCAATAGACGTGCCGCGCGCGCAGTCTACGGGAATAGCGTCGCCTGGCTGCGGGTGGTATGCAAACCAGGACTGACACCAGGCTGAAATCAAACTGCACCCGGTCCCAATCCCGCCACGCCTTGGTCGCGCCCCATATCGCCGAACGCCACTTCAACAAATCGCAAAACCGTCCGCTGGACTTCCTAAAATCAAGAGTCGAGAACACGCCTTGCACGACCGCGAGGCGCTGTAGTGCAACCACCCTTGGAGGCTCGAGATGACCATTCGTCTAGGAGAAGATGCACCCGATTTCACTGCGGAAACGACCGAAGGACCGATTCGTTTTCACGAATGGATTGGCGATCATTGGGCCATTCTGTTCTCCCATCCGAAGGATTTCACGCCCGTCTGCACGACCGAGCTCGGCTACATGGCCCGGCTCAAACCCGAATTCGACAAGCGCAATACGCGCATCATCGGCCTGAGCGTGGATCCGGTGAGCGACCACCAGAAATGGGTCAAGGACATCGAGGAGACGCAGGGCAACGCGGTCAACTATCCGCTGATCGGCGATGCGGACCTCAACGTCGCCAAGCTCTACGACATGATTCATCCGAACGCGAGCGGCGGCGCGCCGCGCACGGCGGTCGACAATGCCACGGTGCGCTCGGTGTTCATCATCGGGCCGGACAAGAAGGTGAAGGCCATGCTCGTATATCCGATGAGCTCGGGCCGCAATTTCGATGAAGTGCTGCGTTTGCTCGATTCATTGCAACTAACTGCCAAGCACACGGTGGCCACGCCTGTAAACTGGAAGCCGGGCGAAGACGTGATCATCCCGACTTCGGTGTCGGACGATGCGGCCAAACAGAAGTACCCGCAGGGCTTCAAGACGCTCAAGCCGTATCTGCGCACGGTCGAGCAGCCCAAGTAGCGCGGGGTTTTCGGGGGTAGCGGAGTGGTAAAAAAAGCGGCGCACAAAGGTGCGCCGCGAATGACAGGCCGGAGGATATCAGCCTCTCGCGCCCGGACAGCCTTGACAGGAGACGATCAGAATCAGTTCGTGGAGGTGGGCCGCCATTTGAGCAGACGATGCTCCACGGCGGTGAGCAGGTAGTCGGCCATCAGCGCGACTACCGCGAGCACGATCATCGCCGCGAACACGCCGCTCGCGTTGAACGCGCCTTGCGCGGTCGAGATCAGCAGACCGATGCCTTGCCTGGAGCCCAGGAATTCGCCCACCACGGCGCCCACCAGCGCGAAGCCGAAGCTCACGTGCAGGCTCGCGAGAATCCACGAAAGCGCCGAGGGGATCACCACCGACGTGGTCACCTGGCGGCGCGATGCGCCGAGGATCTGCGCATTGGCGATCATGTAGCGGTCCGCTTCGCGCACGCCCTGGAACGCATTGGCGAATACCACGAAGAACACCATCACCACGGCGAGCGCCACCTTCGACGCCATGCCGAGTCCCAGCGCGATCACGAACACCGAGCCCAGCACCACGCGCGGAATCGAGTTGGCGATCTTGATGTAGAGGCTGAAGACGTCGGAGAGCAGCTTGTTGCGGCCCAGCACGATGCCGCAGAACACGCCGCCGATCGAGCCGATGATGAAGCCGAGCCCGGTTTCCTCGAGCGTGACCCAGACCTGGGTGAGCAGCGGGCCTTGCGAGGTGCCGTTCACGAACCAGTCGACGATTTGCTCGAAGATCAGCGAGGGCATCGAGAAGAAGAACGGGTCGATCCATTTATGACGCGCGGCCAGTTCCCAGCCGCCGAGCACGACGACGAGCACCAGAATGCGCAGGCCGATCACGAGCGCATGGCGCTGGCGGATGCGGCGCTGCGCGGCGCGCTCGACGGCGTCGAGCGAGGCCGCGTCGATGCCTTGCGGCAAGGTTTGTTGCGGGGTGGACATGAGCGAGCGCTCCAGCTTGCTTGATGTTTTGGCCAATTCGACCGGGTTAGCCGATCTGCACTTCTTCGCGCAGGTCGTGCCAGATATCGCGCGACAGCTCGACGAAGTGCGGTGCGTAGCGGATTTCCGAGGTGATGCGCGGGCGCGGCAAGTCGATCTCGTACACCTTCTTGAGCGTCGCGGGCCGCGCCGTGAGCACGAACACGCGGTCGGCCAGCGCAATCGCTTCTTCGAGGTCATGCGTGACGAACACCACCGAGCCCGTGCCGCCCCACAGTTGCAGCAGTTCGTCCTGCATCAGCGTGCGCGTTTGCATGTCGAGCGCCGAGAACGGCTCGTCCATCAGCAGGATTTCGGGCTTGTTGATGAAGGTCTGCGCGAGCGCGACGCGCTTGCGCATGCCGCCGGAAAGCTGATGCGGATAGTGCTTGCCGAACTTGTCGAGGCCGACGCGGCGCAGCCATTCGTTCGCCTCGTCGTAGGCCGCCGATTTCGAGCGGCCGCGAAACAGCGGGCCGGCGGCCACGTTGTCGAGCACCGAGCGCCACGGAAACACGGCGTCGGCCTGAAACACGAAGCCGATGCGCGGATCGATGCCGTTCACGGGCGCGCCCATCACGCGCACTTCGCCCGTGGTGGGCTTGAGCAGGCCCGTGATCATGCTGAGCGTGGTGGACTTGCCGCAGCCCGTGGGACCGACGATGGCAACGAACTCCCCACGGGCGACCGCCATGCTGAAATCGCGCAGGGCGAGCGTCGCCTTGCCGTCGGGAGAGATGAAGCGGCACGATACGTTGCGCAGCTCGATGGCCGGCGTGCCTTGCGCGTGGAGGGAGCTCATGCTTCGTTGCCTCGGTAGTGCGTCGTCGATGGTGCGTGGTCGATAGGGTGTTGATGCAGCGTCGATGTCGATTTGCGTGGCGGCGTTACTTTGCCGCCGTGGCGGTCGCGGCCGGCAGATAATCGTTCGAGTACGTCTTCGCGAGATCGATATGCTTGCCCTTGACCGAAGGGTTGAAGGCGGAAAGCACCTTGAGCACGGTCTCCGGACCATCGGCGGGCATGCGGCCGTCCTTCGTGAACATCGGCAGCGAAGCGGCCAGCGCCTTTACATAGAGATCCTTATTACTGCCGTAGTAATCCTTCGGCATTTTCTCCGCGATCTCCTCGGCCTTATGCGTCGCGATGAAGTTGAGCGTGCGCGAGAACGCATGCGCGAGCTTGGTGGCTTCGTCCTTGTGCGACTGCGCCCAGGCGCGCTGCACATAAAAGCTCGATGCCGGGTAGGTGCCGCCCAGCGCGGTGCGCGTGCCGTCGAGCGTGCGCATGTCCACCAGCACCTTGGCGTCGCCGGTCTGCAAGAGGCGCGAGACGGTGGGCTCGGTCGTCATGCCCGCGTCGATGCGGTTCTGCTTCATCGCGGCGATGAAGGTGGCGTCGGCGCCCACGGGCAGCAGCGTGTACTGGTTCGAGGCAATGCCGGCGCGCTGCGCGAGGTATTGCGTGAGGAAGCTCGTGGACGAGCCCAGACCCGTCACCCCGAGCGTCTTGCCCTTGACGTCGGCCATGCTCTTGATCGTGCCGGCCGCCGCGTTCGACACCATCTCCACTTCGCCCGGCACCTGGCCGAAGATCACCAGCGTCTGGACTTCCTTGCCCTTGCTTTGCAGATCGATGGTGTGGTCGTAGAAGCCCACCACGCCCTGCACGGCGCCCGCGAGCAGCTCGTTCTCGGCGTCCACGCCGGCCGGCTGCGACTGGATTTCCACGTCGAGCCCTTCGTCCTTGAAGTAGCCGAGCTGCTCGGTCAGCTTGGCGGGCAGGTAGATGATTTTGGTTGCGCCGCCCACCATGATGGTGATCTTTTCCGCGTGCGCGGCGGCGGAGGTGGCGGCGAGGGCGAAAGCGACACTCGATACGGCGGCGATCTGGCGCAACGTGGGCATCGTGGAGTCTCCTTGAGTATGGCGCGAGGCCTCGCGGGCCGCGCTTTTTTGATGGATGCGGCCGATTATAGAAACGCTAACCTTTCTGCCAGCCTTCGATACCCCTTCACGAACGTCCGTGTTAACCCGCAAGGCGGCCATGCTCGCGGGGCGGCACAATCCGGCACAATCGCCGCACACGGTTTCCATCCAACGCCCCGCCCATGAAGCTGTTGCTCATCGAAGACAACCCCACGCTCGCTCACTGGCTCGTCAAGACGCTGGTGGAGCAGGGCTTTGCCTGCGATGCGGTGCAGGACGGCGATGCCGCCGATTCGCTCCTGCGCACCAATGCCTACGATGTCGTGCTGCTCGACCTGAACCTGCCGAAGCTTTCGGGCAAGAACGTGCTGCGGCGGCTGCGCCAGCGCGGCGACGCCACGCCGGTGATGGTGCTCACGGCGAGCGGATCGATCGACGAAAAGGTGGAACTGCTGGGCAGCGGCGCCGACGACTATCTCGTCAAGCCCTTCGAAGTGCGCGAACTGGTGGCGCGCGTCAAGGTGCTGATCCGGCGGCAGACGCCGGCGCGCGCCAACGAAGTCAGTTGCGGCGACCTCGTCTTCGACATCAACACGGGGCGGTTCACGCTCGACGGCGCGCCGCTCAACGTGACGCCGCGCGAGCGCACCGTGCTCGAAGCGCTGATGCTGCGTCTGAACAAGACCGTCTCGAAGTCCGCGCTGGCCGACGCGATCTTCACGCTCGCCGACGATCCGAGCGAAGACGCCATCGAGATCTACGTGTCGCGGCTGCGCAAGAAACTCGAAGGCAGCTCGGCCACGATCGTCACGCTGCGCGGCCTCGGCTATTTGCTGCGCAAGCGCGACGAAGTGGCTTGAGGCATGACGAGGAACCCGCGCGATGACGAGTAGCCTGCGCATCCGGCTGTTGTGGTGGATGCTGGTGCCGCTCGGCCTGTATGTGATTTTCACGACCACCTACGAGTATCGCGCGGCGCGCCACACCGCCGATCTCGTGCAGGACGGAAGGCTGCTTTCGTCTGCTCGCATGCTTGCGGGTTCGGTGGAGTGGAGCGACGGCGCGCTGCGCGCGAACGTGCCGCCGGCGGCGCTCGAGCTTTTCGCGTCGCCGCAGCGCGATCAGGTGTTCTACCACGTCAGCGTGGAAGATGGCCCGCTGCTCGCGGGCATGCCCGATTTTCCGGCTTCGGGAACGGCGCCCGCCGTCGACGCGCCGGTCTGGTACGACGCCGCGCTGCACGGCGAGGCGCTGCGCGCAGTGAGCGTGCTGCGCTCGATGTACGACAACGGCCGCGTCTGGCGCGTGCGCGTTTCGGTGGGCAAGACGGAGCATTCGCGCGACGCCATGACGACGGCTTTGTGGCGGCCCCAGCTCGCGCGCCAGATCGGCATGGTGCTGCTGGCGGTGGCGCTGGCGTGCATCGGCCTCACGTTCGAGCTGCGTCCGCTCATGAAGCTCAAGAACGAGGTCGCCGACCGCGATCCGATGCACCTCGTGCCGATTCGCTCCGAGGGGCTGCATGCGGAGCTGCGGCCCGTGGTGGATGCGATCAACCAGTGCATCGCGCGCCTCGGTGCGCAAAACGCCGCGCAACGGCGCTTTATCGCCGATGCATCGCATCAGTTGCGCACGCCGCTTACGCTGCTGGGCACGCAATTGCAGTACGCGTGCTCGCAGGGGACGCTGGATCCGGCGCTTGCCGAGGTTTTCGCGGCCATGCGCGAGAGCAATCGGTCGATGGTGGCGCTGACAAACAAGCTGCTGTTGCTGGCGCAGGCCGAGGCGTTCGACACCGCGCAGCGGCCTGGCGTGCCCGTGGATATGGCACAACTCGCGCACGAGGCCGTGGAGGGGCTCGTGATGCTGGCTCAGGCGCGCGACATCGACCTCGGCGCGGAACTGCATGGCGCGGCGCTCGTTTCGGGGCACCGCGAACTGCTGCGCGCGATGGTGAGCAACCTCGTTGATAACGCGCTGCGCTATACGCAGCCTGGAGGCCGCGTCACCGTGGGCGTGCAGTCGCGCGAGGACGCGGTGACGCTAGAGGTGCTCGACGACGGACCCGGCATTCCTGCCGAAGCGCGTGCCCGCGTGTTCGAGCCGTTCTTCAGGGCGGCATCGGACACGGAGGGCACGGGGCTCGGCCTCGCAATCGTGCGCGAGATCGTGCATTCGCACGGTGGCGAAGTCGGCCTGGATGCGGGCGCGAACGGACGCGGCGTGCGTGCGCGTGTGCGGCTCGCGCGGTTGCGCGAGCCGCGGCAGGAGAAGGTTATCGAAACGTAAGCACGCCAGGCACTTGCGCCCAGTCGATCGGCATGGGCGATTCGTGCAATATCGTGGGAGTTTATTCGACGCGAGACAACAGCATCCCCGCGCAGCGCGCGCGAGGCGTGGTCTTCATGACGTGCCATAACGCCATCTGGGAGCTCGCGGAAACATTGCACGAAGACTGCACGAAGCGGGCCATAACCCCGACAAGCATCGCAATCGATGCGCTGGCTGCCGATCTGACCAACCATGTCATTCCAGAAGCCATCGTGGCACCAGGCATCATGGCAACCGTGCTCGAGCTTCGGCAGTTGGGCTTTTATTGAAATGATGGTCTGCCGGGGCGGCTTTAGCCAGGAGGATACCGCTTACGCCAATGGCTGTGTCGTCATCGCGCGCGTGAGTCCGTGCATGGGCCGGCGCACCGCCACGTCGAACGGATTGGTCTGGGGGCCGATGATCTCCGCCTGACGTTTGAGCAATTCGACGATTGTCGGCAAGCGCTCCTCGGTCAAGCGAGCAGCCAGCGTGCCGACGCTCAGCGCGCCCACTGCGCAACCGTTGCGGTCGAGGATGGGCACGGCCACGCCTGCCATGCCCTCCAGCACGCCGGTATTGCGCCCCGCGTAGCCGAGCTTGCGCACGCGCTCGATCTCCGTGCGCAGATAGACCTCGTCGAGCACGCCATAGCTGCGCAGGCGCGGCACGTTGAACCGGATGATCTCCTCACGCTCGGCCTCGGGCTGAAAAGCGAGAATCGCGAGGCTGCCCTGGCCCACGCCCAGCGCGACGCGCCCGCCGATGTCGCCCGTGAACGAACGGATCGGAAACGGCCCTTCGCACATGTCGAGGCACACTGCATCGAAGCTGCTTTTCACGAGCAGAAAGATCGTGTCGCCAAGGCTTGCGCACAGGCGCAACAACGCGGGGCGGCACAGCGTGCGCATGCCGCTCGGATTGCCGGCCTGCGCGGCCATTGCAAAGAAGTCCACGCTCAGGCGATAGCGCTTCGTGCCTTCATCCTGCTCGACCACGCCCTCGGCAATCAGCCCCTGCAGCAGGCGGTGCACCGTTGCCGGCGTGAGGCCGACGGCCTTGGCGAGCGTTGTTACGCGGCTGCCTTGCGCCTCGCTTTCTCCCAGCGTGCGGATCACCGCGAATGCGCGTTGCAGGACGCCCGCGCCGCGGGCGTCGTCGCTTTGCATGCCACTTTTCTCTTCCATTGCTGTTGCGTCTCTGTCGATTTATTCCATTCAGCGGAATATCTGGCCGGTAACCATACGGTTTGATGCGCTGTCTGAATCCGTGTGCCACAGCCTGTGCGGATTTGCTTGTGAGCATTCATTCAGGGATTTCCCGATGATCGCCTGATGAAATGACGTGGCCGTGAGTTCGTCAATATATTCCATCAAACGGAATATAAGACAAATTTCTATCATTCATTGGAATTTTAAATTGACGGTCGAAAATTTGGCTAGCTAGAGTCGCTTCAACGCAATGCGATCGATTCAGGAAGGCCAGACCATGTCGTTCCTCACGTTGACGGATGTGTCGAAATCGTTCGGCGACTTGCAGGCGGTCGCCGATATCAACCTGTCGGTGGAAAAGGGCGAATTCGTGTCGCTGCTCGGCCCCTCGGGCTGCGGCAAAACCACGACGCTGCAGATGATTGCCGGCTTCGTGGAGGCCACGCACGGCCGCATCACGCTCGATGGCCGCGACATCACCCACATGCCGCCGAACAAGCGCGGCCTCGGCATCGTGTTCCAGAGCTACGCGCTGTTTCCGCACATGAGCGTCGAGCAGAACGTGAGCTTCGGCCTGGAGATGCGCGGCGTCGAGAAGGCCGAGCGCAAGGCGCGCATCCACGAGGCGCTTGCGCTGGTGCGTCTCGATGCCTATGCGCACCGCTTTCCGCGCGAACTCTCGGGCGGCCAGCGCCAGCGCGTGGCGATCGCGCGTGCGATCGTGATTGCGCCGCCGGTGCTGCTGCTCGACGAGCCGATGTCCAATCTCGACGCCAAGTTGCGCGAGGAGATGCAGTTCGAGTTGCGCGCGATTCAGCGCAAGATCGGCACGACCACGCTGATGGTCACTCACGATCAGTCGGAGGCGCTTTCGATCAGCGACCGCGTGGTCGTGATGGAGCATGGGCGCATCACGCAGGTCGATACGCCGTATCGCGCCTACGAACGCCCCGAGAACGACTTCGTCTCGCAGTTCATCGGCAAGGCCAACATGCTCGCGGGCCGCATCGTCGCGCGCGAGGGCGACACGATCCGCGTCGATCTCGGCAACGACCTCGCGGAGACGGGCTCGATGGCGCAGTTGCCCGAGCGCGCTCGGGCGGTAGGCGTGGGCGACGCGATCACGCTGTGCATCCGCCCCGAAAAGCTCAAGCTGTGCGCAAGCGGCTCGGGACGTCTCGCGGGCCGCGTGACGAGCCGCTTCTTCCTCGGCAGCCAGTGGCTCTACCGGCTCGACAGCCGTGCCGGAGAGATGCTCGTGTGCTGCCAGAACGAAGGCAATGAGCCGCTTGCGGAAGGCGACCAGGTGGGCATCGACTGGCATAGCGACGCGATTCGCTTCATCCGGCAGGACGGCCCCCATGTCTAGCACGCTTCCCGCTTCTCAACCCACTCCGCAACGCGCGCCGCGCGCCACGGCACACGGGGGCTGGCAGGCTTATCTGCCGCTGTGGCTCATGAGCGCGCCCGCGCTGTTGCTCTTCGCCGCGCTCGTGCTCGTGCCGCTCGCCATGACGTTCGCGCTGACTTTCTACCGTTTCGATCCGTCGAGCGGCCCAGTCGCCGCATTCGATCTGCACAACTATGTAGAGGTGCTCGGCTCGTCGTACTTCCATACGATCTTCCTGCGCACCTTCGGCATTGCCGCGTTGACCACGCTGCTGTGCGTCGTGATCGGCACGCCCGAGGCCTACATTCTCTCGCGCATGCAGGATCCGTGGCGCTCGCTATTCCTGCTCGTGATTCTTGCGCCGCTGCTCGTTTCGGTGGTGGTGCGCGCGTTTGGCTGGAGCATGCTGCTCAACACGAACGGCCTCGTGAACCAGTTCTTCGGCCTGTTCGGCGCGGGGCCCTTCAAGCTCGAATACACGACCTTCGCGATCGTCATTGCGCTCGTGCACGTGATGCTGCCGTTCATGGTGATTCCCGTGTGGACCTCGCTGCAGCGGCTCGATCCGCAAACGGAGCATGCGGCGCTCTCGCTGATGGCGTCGCCCGCCACCACGCTGCGCCGCATCGTGCTGCCGCAACTGTTGCCCGGCATTCTCTCGGGCAGCCTCATGGTGTTCGGCCTCTCGGCAAGCGCGTTCGCGATTCCGGGCCTGCTGGGCGGCAGGCGCCTGAAAGTGGCGGCGACCGCCGTCTACGACCAGTTCCTCAGTTCGATGAACTGGCCGCTCGGCGCAACGATCGCCGTGCTCCTGCTGGTCGCGAATCTGGTGGTGATGCTCACGTACTACCGCGTGCTCGAGCGCCGCTACGCCCGCAGCATGGGCTGATGTTCCTGCATCGTCGGATTACACATCATGCGCAAAAACGGACTGCTCGCTCTCACGTTCCATAGCCTGGTCATCCTGTTCGTGCTGGCGCCGCTCGTCATCGTCATTCTCGTGGCCTTTACGCCCGACGAAACCCTGACGCTGCCCACGCACGGTTTTTCGCTGCGCTGGTTCCGTGCCATTCTCGACTACCCGGACTTCATCACGGCATTCTTCAACAGCCTGAAGCTCGCCTTCGCCTCGGCCACGCTCTCGCTCGCCATCGCGCTGCCGGCCGGGCTCGCGATTGGCCGCGCGCGTTTCCCGGGGCGCGGTTTTCTCAACGCGCTGCTGCTTTCCCCGCTCGTGATACCGGGCCTCGTGCTGGGCATCGCGCTGCTGCGCTTCTTCGCGCTGATCGGCGCAACCGGATCGTTCGCCTGGCTGATTCTCGCGCACATGATCATCATCACGCCGTTCGTGATGCGGCTCGTGCTCGCCTCGGTGAGCGGCCTCGACCGCAGCATCGAGCATGCGGCCTCGTCGCTCGGCGCGAACGCGTGGACCACGTTCCGTCGCGTCACGCTGCCGATGATCGTGCCCGGCATCACGGGCGGGTGGCTGCTCGCGTTCATCAATAGTTTCGATGAACTGACGATGTCGATCTTCGTGACGTCGCCGCAGACCGTCACACTGCCCGTGCGCATGTACATGTACGCGACCGAATCGATCGACCCGATGATGGCGTCCGTATCGGCGCTCGTTATTTTTATTACCGCGGGCGCGATGCTGCTGCTCGATCGCGTCTACGGGCTCAATCGCATCCTGATCGGGCGGCACTGAACGCAGTGCCGATACTTCGCCTGACTTTTTGACGCCAGCCAGTTGACCGCATATGAGCACCGTCACGCCGCTTCCCTTTGCCCAGTTTGTCCGTGTTGCCGAAACGGCTCGCGCACGCGTGTCCTTCGTTCTCGACGGCGTCGAGGTCGAGGCGCTCGCGGGCGACACGCTGCTCACCGCGATCCTCACGCAGCAGCGGCGCGTGCGCCGCAGCGAATTCAGCGGCGCGCCGCGCGCGGGCTTTTGCCTGATTGGCGCGTGCCAGGACTGTTGGGTCCGCTGCGAGGACGGCACACGGCTGCGCGCTTGCTCGACGCCGTTGCGCGAAGGCATGCGTGTGCTCACGCAAGACAATCCGGATAACGAAGGAATTGGGAAATGAGCACGATGACTCCTCGTATCGTTATCGTCGGGGCGGGGCCGGCCGGCATTCGCGCTGCACAGACGCTCGTCGCCGCTGGCCTGCGGCCGACCGTGATCGACGAGAACGCGCGCTGGGGCGGGCAGATCTATCGCCAACCCGAGGCGGGCGCCGGTTTTTCGCGCACCAGGGCCGCGCTCTACGGCTTCGAGGCGACGAAGGCTCACGCGGCTCACGAAGCCATGGCACAGATTCTTTCGAAGATCGACTACCGGCCCGATACGCTCGCCTGGTCGTGCGAGCCCGGGCGGATCGAGACCTTGGGCGAGGGCAGGGAAGCGAGCGTGCCGTGGTCGCATTTGATCATCGCGAGCGGCGCGACCGACCGCATCGTTCCGCTGCCTGGCTGGACCCTGCCCGGCGTCTATACGCTCGGCGGCGCACAGGTCGCGCTCAAGGCGCAAGGCTGCGCGATCGGCCATCGTACCGTGTTTGCAGGGACCGGCCCTCTGCTCTATCTCGTCGCTTACCAATACGCAAAAGCGGGTGCGCAGGTGGCTGCGGTTCTCGACACCAGCCCGTTCTCGCGCCAGGCCGCTGCCGCGCCCGCGCTGCTCAATCAACCGGCCACGTTCGCGAAGGGCGTTTATTACGTGGCCTCGCTCAAGGCGCGCGGCGTGCGTGTCGAGCATGGCGTGTCTCTCGCGGCCATCGATGGCCGCGAGGCCGTCGAAGCGGTTCGCTGGCGCTCGGCCAAAGGTGTCGAGCAGCGTCTCGCATGCGACGCCGTCGGCCTCGGTTACGGCCTGCGTCCGGAAACGCAGCTCGCCGATCTTGCGGGCTGCCGCTTCGGCTTCGATGCGCTCAACCGCTGCTGGCTGCCCGAGCGCGACGCGGCAGGCCGTAGCTCCTTCGAAGGGGTCTATCTCGCGGGCGACGGCGCGGGAATCGCGGGCGCGGATGCAGCGGAACTGGCGGGCCGCCGTGCCGCGCTCGCCGTGCTCGAAGACCTCGGCATCGCATCGGCGGGGCAGTCGCACGATGCGGCCACCATCGAGAAACGTCTCGAACGCATCGCGCGCTTTCGTGCGGGTATCGAGCAGGCCTTTACGCCGCCCGCCGATTGTGCCGCCAGTTGGCCCGACGATCTGACCGTCTGCCGCTGCGAGGAAGTGAGCGCGGGCACGTTGCGCAGTTGTATCCGCAGTGGCCTTGCAACGGAAGTCAATCGTCTGAAGGCGCTCACGCGCATCGGCATGGGACGCTGCCAGGGACGCATGTGCGGCGAATCGGCCGTGGCGCTGCTCAGCGCGGAAACCGGCAAGCCGCTGCACGAAGTGGGCCGGTTGCGTAGCCAGGCGCCCATCAAGCCGATCCCGATTTCACCCATGCTGTTCGAGGACGGCGTTCAGGTCGTCGACGAGGAAGCCCACGATGAATGACACACGCCATTTCCAGGTGGTGATCGCGGGCGGCGGGCTCGTGGGTGCTTCGGCGGCGCTCGCGCTCGCACGCAAGGGCTTGAGCGTGGGCCTGTTCGAGCGCCGCTTTTGCGGCGCGCAGGCAAGCGGCGTGAACTACGGCGGCGTGCGCACCCAGGGCCGTTCCGCCGAGCAGTTGCCGCTGGCGGTACGGGCCCGGCGCGTCTGGAGCCGTCTGCCCGAACTGATCGGCATCGACGGGGAGTTCGTTGTATCGGGGCATTTGCGCCTCGCGCGCCGCGAGAGCGACATCGAGGCGCTTCACGCATGGTCCGCGATGGCGCGCGAACACGGTGTCGAGTCGCAGGTCATGAGCGGCGACGCGTTTCGCCGCCGCTACCCGTGGGTCGGCAAGGCCGCGATAGGCGGGTCGCTGTGCGCGAGCGACGGCCAGGCGAATCCGCGTCTCGTCTCGCCCGGCTTCGCGGCGGCGGCGCGCCGCGCGGGCGCGCACGTGCAGGAGCAAACCGCGCTCGGCAACCTGAGCTTTGATGGGCGCCGCTTCCAGATGCGCGCTGGCGAAGCACGCATCAGCGCCGACTGGTTCATCAATGCCGCCGGCGCCTGGGCCAACACCGTCGCGGGCGCATTCGGGGAGGTGGCGCCGATGAAGCCGATTTATCCGAACATGTGGGTGACCGAGCCGCTGCCGCGTTTTATTCAGCACAACCTGGGCGTGTATGGCGGCGGCGTCTACGCGCGCCAGGTCGAGCGCGGCAACTGCGTGATCGGCGGCGGCCGCGGACACGGCGACGGCGAGTACGCGCAGCCTTCCAGCGATACCACGCGCGCCGTCATGCGCGAAGCCTGCGCGCTGCTGCCCGGACTGCGCAACGCGTTGCTGATTCGCACCTGGAGCGGCGTAGAAGGCGAAACGCCGGATAGCAATCCCATCATTGGCCCCAGCCATACCACGCCACGCTTGCTGCACGCCTTCGGCTTTTCCGGCGGCGGCTTTTTGCTCGCGCCGGGCGTGGGTGAAGTTCTTGCTGAGCTCGTCATCGAAGGCACAGCGAGCACGCCCATCGAACCGTTTTCAATCGGCCGCTTCACCGAGCCTTCCGTTCATGCCGCTCTCCCCATCCAATAAGGAGTCCACTTGATGAAATTCGCACGCACATTGGCTTCGCTGGCTGCGCTTTGCGCCTTGGGTCTTTCCACCTCTGCCTGGTCGCAGACGAAGACGATCTATATCGGCATGAACGGCGGTCCGATGGAGAAGGCCTACACGAGCCAAGTCCTGCCCGACTTCGAAAAGGCCAATAACGTCAAAGTCGTGGTCGTGCCGGGCACGTCGTCCGACGTGCTGGCCAAGCTCATGGCGAACCGCAACAGCCCGCAGATTCATGTGGCTTTCCTCGACGACGGCGTGATGGCGCGCGCGGTCAGCATGGGCGTGTGCGAGAAGCTCGACGATTCGCCGGTGCTCAAGGAACTGTATCCGTTCGCGCGCATGAAGGGCGACATGGGCGCGGGCGTGCAACTCGGCATGACCGGCATCGGCTACAACACCAAGCTGTTCGCCGAGAAAGGCTGGGCGCCCCCCACTTCATGGCTCGATTTTGAAAATCCCAAGTACAAGGGCAAAGTGGTGTTCCAGTCTGCTTCCAGCAGCACCTTCGGGCTGCACGGCTTTCTGGCCATCAACCGCCTGATGGGCGGCAGCGAGAACAACGTCGAGCCGGGCTTCACGAAGTGGCCGAGCACGGTGGGGCCGAACGTCGTCGAATATATTCCGAACTCCGCCAAGCTCTCGGAGATGATCCAGACGGGCGAGGCCGGTATCTTCCCGCTCACGCCCACTGCCGTCGGCGACCTGAAGGATAAGGGCTTGCCCGTGGCCTATGCGAATCCGAAGGAAGGCGCGGTGCTGCTGCTCGTCGACCTGTGCGTCGTGAAGAACAATTCCGATCCGCAACTCGCGCAAAAACTCGCGCAATTCCTGCTTTCGGCGCCTGCTCAAAGCAAGGCCGCGGCTGCCGGCAAGCAGATTCCCACCAATCAGAACGCGACCATGCCGCCGGACATGCAAAAGAGCCTTGGCGACCTCAACCAGCTCGTGAAGAAGGTGACGGTGGTGGACTGGGACGTGATCAACCAGCATCGCGCACAGTGGGATTCGCGCTGGAACCGGCAGATCGAGCAATGAACTGACGCGTGCATGGATGCCGCTCGCCATGCACGCGTCTTGTGACGGCAGCGACGCGTAGCCAGACCGGTCTCGGGCGCTGACTACGCGGCGACGCCCGCTTGCAGGAAATCGTCGACGAGCGGTGCAAGCACGCGCGCATGCTCGCATGCGAGGTCGTGGCCGCCGCCGTTCACCACGTCGAGCTCCGAGTTCGGCAACAGTTCGAGCAGTTTTTCGCCGACGGCTAGCGGGCTGATGGGATCCGCGTCGCTCCACAGCAGCATGACCGGCTGCTGGACATACGCAAGCTCGCTCGTGAGGTCCTCGCGCAAGGTGAGGAACCAGTCGGGCAAGTGCGGGTTTTGCGCGGCGAATTCCTCGCGCCAGTCGCTCGCGCCGAGCGCCTGGGTGTCCAGGCCGCCCGAGGTGGCGGCAAGCACCAGATGCGTGACGAGCGCCGGCTTGGCCAGCGCGGCACGCAACGCGAGCACGCCGCCCATCGACTGGGCGATCAGCGCGCTAGGCCGGTCGATCTGCTGGACGATCTGGCGCACGAGATCCTCGAAATTCTCGACCTCGGGGTCCGCGGGTGCGCCGCCGAAACCCGGATAAGTGAGGAAGCGACGCTCGGCGGGATGCTCGAGCTGGTCTGCGAGCGGCTGCCAGAACGCGGGATCGCCCGACGCGCCGGGCAGGAACAGGAGTTGGGTGGGAGCGTTCACGTTGGAAGGCCTGTAGCGTGGGTCTTGCGGATTCCGCGCAGTTGCGGTCGCGGGCTGCGCCGCCGGGTCGCCGTTGAGGCGTCGCCGCCGGAGTGGGAGCCGCCGATCTTAGCACGGGCCCAGGCTCGCGCCGCCTCGCGCGGGGCGGAACGGGCGAGGCATCGGCGAACGCATGGACCAACACGTGCGGCACGACCGATCGCTGACGGTACAATGTGCCCCGGTCAGGTTGGCTTTGCCCGAGCGCAGCGCTCGTGCCCAGTTGAAAACAAGGCCGAAAGCCGGGCAATGCGCCCGCCCATTTCCAGATGACGATTATGCAAAACAAGCCGGCGCGCGGCACGCCTTTGCCCGCATACGAACAGATCAAGCGCCACGTCCTCGCCCAGATCGAAAGCGGCGCGCTCAAGCCGGGCGACGTCGTGCCCTCCGAAACGGAGATGGTCAAGGAGTTCGGTGTTGCGCGCATGACCGTTTCGCGCGCGCTGCGCGAACTCATGGCCGAAGGGGTGCTGAACCGCGTGCGCGGTTCGGGCACCTATGTCGCGCCGCGCCAGTACGAATCGACGGTCCTGCAGATCCGCAACATCGCCGATGAAATCGCCGCGCGCGGCCATCGCCACACGGCGCGCGTGCTCGCGCTGGAATCCAGCGAGGACCCGAATGCCATCGCCGCGCTCGAACTCGACGCCGGGCCGGCGTTTCATTCGCGCATCGTGCACTACGAAGAGGGTGAGCCGATTCAGTACGAGGATCGCTACGTCAATCCCGAGGTATTTCCCGACTATCTCGCGCAGGATTTCACGCTCGAAACGCCGAACAATTACATGGTGCGCCTCGCGCCCATTCAGCGCGCGGAGTTCCGCATCTACGCGCAAAAGCCGGACGCGCACGTGCGCCAGCATCTCGCCATGGAAATCGGCGAGCCCTGCCTGTTGCTGCTGCGCCGCACGTGGGTCGGCAAGCACGTCGCGACTTCGGTGCGGCTCTGGCACCCGGCTTCGCGCTTCCATCTGGCCGGCACCGTCTGAAATGGCGCGGCTTCGCGCCGCTGCCATCATCTTGTCTAGTCAATAGGCGCCTTCGTCCGGCGTTCCATCCCTTCTATCCCTTGAGTCCCCGCTGGAAAACCCGCCAGGGTAATTCCCTACGCTTGTTTTGTCGAAACGAGTTGTATATACAACTTGGCGGCGGTAGACTGGTGCTCACGTTGCCGCGACGCCGTTTCCGGCCATCGCCCGGTGTGGGCAGAAGGGCCTGGGCCGCGCAAGAACTTCTATCCCGAGACGAATGCCATGAACCATCCGAACTTCACCGATCCCCGCCTCGACCCGAGCCGCACGATCCGCGCACCGCGCGGCAGCGAGAAGGTGTGCAAGACCTGGCTGGCCGAAGCCGCGTACCGCATGATCCAGAATAATCTGGACCCGGAAGTGGCCGAGCACCCGCACGCGCTGGTGGTGTACGGCGGCATTGGCCGCGCCGCGCGCAACTGGGAATGCTATGACCAGATTCTGGCGTCGCTGAAGGACCTGAACGAAGACGAAACGCTGCTGATCCAGTCGGGCAAGCCGGTGGGCGTGTTCCGCACGCATGCCGACGCGCCGCGCGTGCTGCTCGCGAACTCGAACCTCGTGCCGCACTGGGCCACGTGGGAGCACTTCCACGAACTCGACCGCAAGGGCCTCATGATGTACGGCCAGATGACGGCGGGCAGCTGGATCTACATCGGCTCGCAGGGCATCGTGCAGGGCACCTACGAGACGTTCTTCTCGGTGGCGAACCAGCACTTCAAGGGCGACCCGTCGGGCCGCTGGATCCTCACGGGCGGCCTGGGCGGCATGGGCGGCGCGCAGCCGCTGGCCGCGACGATGGCGGGCTTCTCGATGATCGCGGTGGAATGCGACGAGACGCGCATCGACTTCCGCCTGAAGACGCGCTACGTGGACCGCAAGGCCAGGACGCTCGACGAGGCGCTGGCCATCGTCGAGGAAGCGAAGAAGGCGGGCAAGCCGGTTTCGGTGGGCCTGCTGGGCAACGCGGCTGACGTGTTCGCCGAGTGCGTGGCACGCGGCATCACGCCGGACTGCGTGACGGACCAGACGAGCGCGCACGACCCGATCAACGGTTACCTGCCGCAGGGCTGGACGGTCGAGCAGTGGCGCGAGGCGCAGAAGGTGGCGCCGGAAAGCATCGTGAAGGTGGCTAAGCAGTCGATGGCGCACCAGGTGAAGGCGATGCTGACGCTGCAGGAACGCGGCGCGGCGACGCTCGACTACGGCAACAACATCCGCCAGATGGCGCTGGAAATGGGCGTGGAGAACGCGTTCGACTTCCCGGGCTTCGTGCCGGCGTACATCCGCCCGCTGTTCTGCGAGGGCAAGGGCCCGTTCCGCTGGGTGGCGCTCTCGGGCGATCCTGAGGACATCTACAAGACGGACGCGAAGGTCAAGGAGCTGATTCCGGACGATCCGCACCTGCACAACTGGCTGGACATGGCGCGCGAGCGCATCGCGTTCCAGGGTCTGCCGGCGCGGATCTGCTGGGTGGGCGTGAAGGACCGCTATCGTCTGGGCCAGGCGTTCAACGAGATGGTGAAGAACGGCGAGCTGAAGGCGCCGATCGTGATTGGCCGCGACCACCTGGACACGGGTTCGGTGGCAAGCCCGAACCGCGAGACGGAATCGATGAAGGACGGCTCGGATGCGGTGAGCGACTGGCCGCTGCTGAACGCGTTGCTGAATACGGCGGGTGGCGCGTCGTGGGTGTCGCTGCACCATGGCGGCGGAGTGGGCATGGGCTTCTCGCAGCACTCGGGCGTGGTGATCGTGGCGGACGGCACGCAGGCGGCGCACGAGCGTCTGGGCCGTGTGCTGCTGAACGATCCGGCGACGGGCGTGATGCGTCACGCGGATGCGGGCTACGAGCTTGCGCAGCGGACGGCGCGCGAAGCCGGGCTCAAGCTGCCGATGCTGGGCCGATGAGCATCGCCCGCGAGGTAGACGAAGCGGGCGCCGCGCGGCTCACGCTGCTGCGCGGGGCGGATCTCGTGGCGTCGCCGTGGAAGAACGGCGGCGGCGTCACGCGCGAGATCGCGCTCGCGCATCTGCCGGGCGCCGTGCCGGGCCAGGCTGCCGATGGGTTCGCATGGCGCGTGAGCGTGGCGGACGTCGGGCAGGCCGGCCCGTTCTCGCGTTTCGACGGCGTGGCGCGCACGCTGGTGCTGCTCGAAGGCGCCGGCATGGTGCTCGACGAGACGGCGGCGGACGGCGGTGCGCCGGTGCGCACGCATACGCTGACGCAGGCGCTCGATGTTGCGCGCTTCGACGGCGAAGCGCCGATCGATGCGCGCCTCGTCGACGGGCCCACGCGCGACTTCAACCTGATGGTGCGCCGCGACGCGGCGCGCGCGCAGTTCGAAGTGTGGCGCGAGAACGTGGCGCGCCGCATCGAGGCCGACACCGTGCTGCTCTATTGCGCACAGGGCGAAGCGAAGGTGCGCGTGAATGGCGGCGAGCTCACGGCGCTCGCGGCCGGCGACACGCTGCGCATCGACACGACGCATTTGGCGCGTGCTGTGCGGATCGAAACGCGAGGCGAGGGCGCACTGCTCGCCATGGCCCTCGACATCGTGAACGCGCAAGCGAATCGAGAACCTTCGAGAACCTGATAGCGACGCGGCGCCTCGCAGCGCCGCGCAATCTCCATGAACCAGACTGTCTGGCATCACCTGAAGCTGTGCCCGCAGGGCGACCCCCGGCACACCATCGAAGACGCGGCCATCGCCGTCGAGAACGGCAAGATCGCGTGGCAGGGCGCGGCGGCGTCGTTGCCGGCGAAGTTCGCGCAGTGGCCGCGCGAAGACCTCAAGGGCGCGTGGGTGACCCCGGGCCTCGTGGACTGCCACACGCACCTCGTGTACGGCGGCCAGCGCGCCGACGAATTCGCGCAGCGCCTCGCGGGCGTGAGCTACGAAGAGATCGCGCGCAATGGCGGCGGCATCGTCTCGACGGTGCGCGCAACGCGCGCCGCAAGCGAAGCGGAGCTCTACGCGCAATCGGCCGCGCGCCTCGAGCCGCTGCTCGCCGAGGGCGTCACTGCCGTCGAGATCAAGTCGGGCTACGGCCTCGAACTCGCCGCTGAGCGCAAGATGCTTCGCGTCGCGCGCCAACTCAGCGAGCGCTATCCGGTCACGGTGCGCACGACCTTCCTCGGCGCTCACGCATTGCCGCCCGAATTCGCGGGACGCGCCGACGACTATATCGACGAAGTGTGTAATCGCATGCTGCCCGCGCTGGCCGACGAAGGCCTCGTCGATGCGGTGGACGTTTTCTGCGAACGCATCGGCTTTTCGGTCGCGCAGAGCGAGCGCGTGTTCGAAGCCGCCGCGCGCCGCAATCTGCCGGTCAAGATGCACGCGGAGCAATTGTCGAACAGCGGCGGCGCGGCGCTGGCTGCGCGTTACGGCGCCTTGTCGTCGGACCATCTGGAGTTTCTCGACGAAGCCGGCGTGGCGGCGATGAAAGCCGCGGGCAGCGTCGCGGTGCTGCTGCCGGGCGCTTATTACTTCATTCGCGAAACGCAATTGCCGCCGCTCGACTTGCTGCGCCGCTACGAGGTGCCGATTGCGATCTCGACAGACAGCAATCCGGGCACGTCTCCGACCACGTCACTACTGCTCATGATGAATATGGCGACCACGCTGTTCCGCATGACCGTGCCCGAGGTGCTGCAAGGCGTGACGCAACACGCGGCGCGTGCGCTCGGCGACGCCGAGCGGCACGGCACGCTCGCCGAAGGACGCCCGGCGGACTTCGCGGTGTGGGACGTGCAATCGCTCGCGGAACTGGCTTACTGGATCGGCCGGCCGCTTTGCGCACGCGTCGTGCGCGGCGGCAAGACGGTCTTCGAGCGTCGCTCGAAGACGATTTGAACGCATGAATTGAACGCTTGAAGCAGGCATCGACTATGAATTCCAACTCACGCGCGCTGTTCGCGACGCACGCCTGGCTACCGCAAGGGTGGCGCCGCAACGTGCTGCTCGAATGGGATGCGGCGGGCAACCTCCAACGCGTCCAGGCCGACCTTCCGGCCGCGCCCGCGGGCGTCGCCCAGGCGTCAGGCCCGCTCATGCCAGGCATGCCTAATCTTCATTCGCACGCTTTTCAGCGCGCGATGGCCGGACTCACCGAATACCGCGCGAATCCTACCGACAGCTTCTGGAGCTGGCGCGATCTGATGTATCGCTTCGCTGCGCGCATCACGCCTGACGATCTCGGCGCGATCGCGCGCTGGCTTTACGTGGAAATGCTCAAGGCCGGCTATACGTCGGTCTGCGAATTCCACTACGTGCATCATGCGCACGACGGGCAACGCTATGCCAACCCGGCCGAGCTTGCACAGCGCGTGGTCGATGCCGCGAGCGAGACCGGCGTGGGCATGACCATGCTGCCCGTGCTCTATCAGCACAGCGGTTTCGGCGCGCGTGCGCCGCGCGACGATCAGCGGCGCTTCATCAATACGCCTGAGCAACTGCTCTCGATCATCGAGGCCGTGCGCGGCGAGCGGCCCGAGCATGGCGCATTGCGCTACGGCGTGGCGCCGCATTCGCTGCGCGCGGTCTCGCAGGCGTCGCTGTGCACGCTGCTCGAGGGTCTCGATGCAGCGTTGCCGGGCGCACCCGTGCATATCCATATCGCCGAGCAAACCGCCGAAGTCGACGCTTGCGTCGAGACCGAAGGCGCGCGCCCGGTGCAATGGCTGCTCGATCGCTTCGACGTGAACGCGCGCTGGTGCCTCGTGCATGCCACGCATGTTGACGCTCAGGAGACCAAGGCGCTCGCGAAGAGCGGCGCGGTGGCGGGGCTGTGCCTCACCACCGAGGCGAATCTCGGCGACGGCATTTTCCCTGCGCACGACTATCTCGACGCGCAGGGCGTGTTCGGCGTGGGTTCGGACAGCCATATCGGCGTGGACTGGCGCGCGGAACTGCGCCTGCTCGAATATGGGCAGCGTCTCGTGCGGCGCGAGCGCAACGTGCTGGCCGCGCCGCAGGCGGCGAACGTGGCGGACCGGCTGTTTGCCGCCGCGCTCGCGGGCGGCGCACGCGCTGCAGGCCGCGCAGTGGGCGCGCTCGAAGCGGGCGCGCGCGCCGACTGGATCGTGCTCGATCCGCAGCATCCCGATCTCGCGGAAAAGACGCCGCAGACGTGGCTCTCTTCGGTCGTGTTCTGCGAGCATGGCGAAACGCCCGTGCTCGACGTCTACACTGCCGGCGAGAAAGTGGTCGAAGGCCGGCGTCATCGCGCAGAAGAGCGCCTTTACGCGGACTATCGCAAGACGCTTGCGCGTTTGCTGGCCGACACATGAACGCAGCAAGCTCGACGATGTGCGCTGTAATCCACTGAACGGACCGACTCATGACAGACCTCTACACACTCGAGCGCGGCGACGCGCCGCTCATCGTTTCGATCCCGCATCTGGGCACGTCCATCCCCGAGTCGCTGCGCGGCCAATATACGGATGTGGCCCTGAGCCTCGCCGATACCGACTGGCATCTCGATCGCCTCTACGCCTTCGCGAAGTCGCTGGGCGCGACGATTCTGGGCGCGCGCGTCTCGCGCTATGTGATCGACCTGAACCGTCCACCCAACGACGAAAGCCTGTATCCGGGGCAGACCACTACGTCGCTGTGCCCGACCGAAACGTTCCGCGGCGAGCCGCTCTACCGTGACGGTTGCGCGCCCGATGCCGCCGAGCGCCAGCGCCGCGTGGCCGCGTACTGGCAGCCGTATCACGATACTTTGCATGCCGAACTGAAGCGTCTGCGCGGCAAGCATGCGAACGTGCTGCTCTGGGAGGCGCACTCGATTGCGAGCGTGTTGCCGCGTCTCTTCGAAAGCAAATTGCCCGACTTCAATATCGGCACGCAGGAAGGCCGCACCGCGCATGCATCGGTGCAGGCACGCGTCGAACTGGCTGCGGCAGGCAGCGGATACACGTGGGTGGCGAACGGGCGCTTCAAGGGTGGCTATATCACGCGCCATTTCGGCGCGCCGCTCGACGGCGTGCATGCGGTCCAGCTCGAAATGTGCCAGTCCACCTATATGAACGAGCATGCTCCGTTCGACTACGCGCCGGCGCTGGCCGACAAGGTCGAGCCGGCGTTGCGCGAGATGGTGAGTGGCGCGCTCGACGCCGTGAAGGCGCTGAATGCCGCGATCGCCTGAAGACGGAACGTGTACGCAATAAAAACCGGCTCTGGATCATCGATCCAGAGCCGGTTTTTTCCTTTCGGAAACCCGTTCGGAAATCCCAATACTCAGCGCAGCATTTCCGCTAGCGTGTTGAACAGCAGCGTGCGCTTGTTCGACTTACGATGGATCATGCCCACGGTGCGCATGAACGGCGGATTGCAAAGCGGAATCAGCCGCAGGTTGGCATCGTCGTGCCAGTGGCCGTTATGGAGCACAGGCAGCACGCTCACGCCCACATCGTTGCGCACCAGCGAAACGATTGTTTCGATGGAATTGAGTTCGAGATATTCCTGCGGTTTAATGCCGAGCGTGCGCAAGGCTTCGTCGATCACGGCGCCTGTCGGCACGCGGCGGTCGAAGCGCAGGAAGCTGCGTTCGCGCAGGATGCGGCGCGCGGTGCCTCCCGTCTCGCCGCCCTCGGTGGCGCGGCTCGTCACCAGCATGAGCGGCTCTTCATAAAGCGGCGTCCATGCGAGCGATTCGTGCAGCGCGCCGTCCGCATTGCCAACCACCACGGCGAGATCGACGTCGCCTTCTTCCACCATGCGCGCTAGCTCCGCGGAGCGCGCCGAGGTGAGTCGCACTTCGAGTTCGGGATGCTCGGTCTTCAGATGCGCGACGGCGAGCGAGAGGGCGCCGATCACCGACACCACGGCGCCGACGATGACCGAGCCGCGAATCGTGTCGTCGGCACGAGCCGGCAACTCGTCGATCAGTTCGAGAATGCGCTCGACTTTCGCGCAGATTTCGCGGCCCTCGCGCGTCAACGCGACCTGGCGCGCGCGGCGATCGAAGATCTGCCGGCCCAGTGCTTCTTCGAGCCCGCGCATCTGCAGGCTCACAGCCGCCTGCGTGAGCGCGGTCCGTTCCGCTGCGAGGGCGAATGAGCCGCTACGGGCCACGGCGTGCAGGGTACGCAGCATGCGCAGGGAAAGCATGTAAGCAAATTTTAAGTATTGAAAACAAAATATTAATATTTTTTTGCTCAAGCCTTCAAGATAATCGACGCATCGGCATTCCAGCTATTTCCAATCTTTCCGTTCGATACCGCCATGACACGCTTTGACTGGCAGAACCCTTATCCGACGCCGCGCCTGCCGGTGTTCGCCCGCAACATCGTCTCGACCTCGCATCCGCTTGCCGCGCAGGCGGGCCTGCGCATGCTCTGGAAGGGCGGCAATGCCGTGGATGCCGCGATTGCGGCAGCGGCGGCCATCACCGTGGTCGAGCCGGTGTCGTGCGGCCTGGGCGGTGACGCCTTCGCGCTCGTCTGGGACGGCGCGCAACTGCACGGGCTGAATGCCTCGGGCACCGCGCCCGCCGCCTGGAACCCCGATTACTTCCGGCGCAAGTACGGCGAGGAAAACGGCCTCGCGATGCAGCCCAAGCGCGGCTGGGACACCGTCACCGTGCCCGGCGTGATTGCCGGCTGGGAAGCGTTGCACGCGAAGTTCGGCTCGCTGTCGTTTGCCGAATTGATGGAGCCCGCGATCGAGATCGCCGAGCGCGGCTACGCGCTTGCCTTGATCGTCGCGCACAAATGGCAGGCGGCCATTCCCGAGTTGCACGACCAGCCCGGTTTTGCCGAGACCTTCATGCCGCGCGGCCGCGCGCCCGAGGTGAGCGAGCGCGTGTGCCTGCCGGGCCACGCGGCCACGCTGAGGCGGCTCGCCGAGCTCGGTCCGCGCGCCTTCTACGAAGGGGAAATCGCCGAGCGCATCGCTGCGTTCGCGCGCGAGGGCGGCGGGGCGCTCACGAGCGACGATTTGCGCAACTATCGCGCCGATTGGGTGAAGCCAATCTCGAAGGAATATCGTGGCTATCGGATGCATGAGATTCCGCCCAACGGTCAGGGCATCGCCGCGCTCATCGCGCTGGGCATTCTCGAGCAGTTCGACGTGACGTCGTTGCCGCGCGATGGCATCGAGTCGCAGCATCTGCAGATCGAGGCCATGAAGCTCGCATTCGCCGATGTCTATCGCTATGTCGCCGATCCGCGCTCGATGGAAGTGACGCCCGAACAGATGCTCGACGACGCCTATCTCAAGGAGCGCGCGAAACTCATCGACCTCAAGCGCGCGACGCAGTTCGATTTCGGCATGCCGAGGTCGGGCGGCACGATCTATCTGTCCGCTGTCGACGAACGCGGCATGATGGTGAGCTTCATCCAGTCGAACTACATGGGCTTTGGCTCGGGCGTGGTGGTGCCGGGAACGGGCATCGCGCTGCAGAATCGCGGCTGCGGGTTCTCGATGGACCCGGTCTCGCCCAACGTCGTCGAAGGCGGCAAGCGCCCGTTCCACACCATCATTCCCGGGTTCCTCACGCAGCAGGTGGAGGGCCGCGAAGAGGCGGTCATGAGCTTCGGCGTGATGGGCGGCGACATGCAGCCGCAAGGCCATCTGCAGACGGTCGTGCGCATGCTCGACTACGGCCAGCAGCCGCAGGCCGCTTGCGATGCGCCGCGCTGGAAGGTGAATCGCGATTTCTCGGTCGATATCGAATCGACGCTCGACGCGCAGGTTGCCGAAGAGCTTGCGGCGCGGGGTCACGAGATCAAGAGCATCGACGATCCGTATATGGACTTCGGCTCTGGCCAGTTCATCTGGAAGCTCGATCGCAATGATCCCGAGCGCGGCTACGTGGCAGCGAGCGATTCGCGCCGCGACGGGTTGGCCGCGGGGTTCTGATTGCGTGCAGGGCCGGCGATGCGTGCAACGCGGCCGGCCAGCGCTGGAGCGCCGGCTTTTGATTTTTCCAGATCACTAAGTACAACAAAGCAATAGAGCAGGGAGACGAGACATGAAGAGTGGTTCGCAATCCATTGCGGATGTCATGGCGCCTGAAAGCGACAGCGGCCAAAAGACGCCGCTCACGCGCGCCATGGTGCGCCGCATCGTGTTTTCTTCGTCCATTGGCAACGCGCTCGAATGGTTCGATTTTCTCGTCTACGGCTATTTCGCGCCGTTGATAGCGAAGCAGTTCTTTCCCGTGCACGACGAATGGCTTTCGACGCTGCTCGCAATCGGCACCTTCGGCATTTCGTTTTTGATGCGTCCGCTCGGCGCCATCGTGCTGGGCATCTATGGCGACCGCAAAGGGCGCAAGGCCGCGCTGACGCTCGCCATTGCGTTCATGATGGCAGGCACGCTCGCGATGGCCGTGATGCCGACGTACGCCACGATCGGCATCGCGGCGCCGTTGCTCGTCCTGCTCGCCCGTCTCGTGCAGGGCTTCGCGGTAGGCGGCGAGTTCGGCAGCGCGACGGCGTTCATGGTCGAGCACAGCAGCACGCGGCGTGGCTATTACGCGAGTTGGCAATTCGCCAGCCAGGGCGCGGCGGCGATTCTCGCGGCCTCGTTCGGCTCGTTGCTGGCGCTCTGGCTGCCGCCCGCGGAGCTGGCCTCGTGGGGCTGGCGCGTGCCGTTTTTCTTTGGGCTCGTGCTGGGTCCCGTGGGTTATTACATTCGTTCGCATCTTGACGAAACGCCCGAGTTTCTCGCGAACCGCGAAGCAATCTCGAGGCAGGACGTTGCGCCTGTGAAGCACGAGCATGTCGGCCGCCGCTGGACTGATTTGCTGCTCGCGGTGGGCATCGTCGCACAGTCGACGGTCGGCGTGTATATCCTCCAGCTTTATATGCCGCTGTATGCGGTGAAGCAGCTTCACATGGCAGCGGCTACCTCGTTCGGCGTGGTCGTGCTCAACGGCGGCCTGCAATTCGCGCTTTCGCCGGTCATGGGCGCATTGTCCGATCGCATCGGACGCCTGCGTATCATGCTCACCACGTCGGTTTTGCTGGCGGCGCTCACTTACCCCATGTTTGCCTGGCTAAAGGCGCACCCCACGCTTGAATGGCTGCTCGTGCTGCAAGGCGCGGCCGGTATTTTCAAGGCTGCCTATTCCGGCCCGATGCCCGCGCTCATGTCGGAGATCTTTCCTGTGCAGATGCGCTCGGCCGGTTTGTCGATTGCCTATAGCCTGGGCGTGACGCTGTTCGGCGGTTTCGCGCCCACCATCGCCGAGGTGTTGATTCATTGGACCGGCAACACGCTCGCGCCTGCTTGCTACGTTTCGCTCGCCGCGATCATTTCGGGTATTTCGCTTTCGATCGTGGGCTGGCGCATGCCGCGGCCATCGCGTGCTCGTTGAGCACAACTGTCCGTATCGCTGAACGGACCACGAGGCAGTGCTATATTCGCGGTCCCCGTCGCAATCCAGCGATGAAAAGCTTACGTTTTGACAGGTAGTGGAGAGTGTATGGCAATTGAATACCGGGGTTTTCAAATCAATATCGATACGAAAGCGGATGCAACGGACACGCAGTGGCTATGCCGCGCGGAAATCAAAGGGACGGAAGCTGAAATGCGCGATGTCGCGTTGCCTTGCATGGAGCTTGCGTTTCCCAAACTCAAGATCGACGTGCTGATGGTGGTCAGCATGGTGGAGCATAAGGCTCGTCAATCCGTCGATGAGTGGCTGGCAGCACAGCCGGTCATGGCGTGAGCGCGATGGCGCCTCGCCTGGAAGACTGAAAGGCAGATATTCGCCGCAGGGGCCCGTGAGGGCCCCTTGTCATTGGCGCCGAAGCTTGTGCCCGTCCGGCCTTTCCATTTGATCAAGCCGGGTTGAACTCATTGCGGGTCCGTTCGCCGGGAAATGCTCGCCAGTATCCGGACATTCACATATTCATCAATAAAAATTCGACATGCTGATTAATTGGCGTGCCGGGCAGAGTGTGCGTCGACCGCTTGAAAGATGACAAAAATATCATTTTCGGATCATGTTTGCATTGCATCGGGACCGTAGCATCGGCGGCAAGTCATTCTTCATGCCATCCGCCCATGCATCCGCGCAACCTCATTGCCGCCGCGCTCATGGCTCTGTGCTATTCCGCGCACAGCCAGCCGCTCGCGGAACCTGTTCCATCCGCGCAGGACGCCCCTAAGGCGCTTTCACTGGACGACGCGCTCGGCATTGCCGCTGCGAGTAATCCAGTGTTGCGCAGCGCCGTGGCCAGCGCAAACGCGTCCAGCGGAGCGCTCATGCAGGCAGGCGCGCGTCCGAACCCGAATCTCTCACTGTTGCAGGAAGGTTTTGGCGGCACGGACCGCACCAGCACGGCATTGATCGAGCAGACCTTCGAACTGGGCGGCAAACGCCAGGCGCGGCTCGATGTGGCGTCGTATGGCCGCCAGGCGGCGCTGGCTTCGCTCGACGGGCAGGCGGCGCAGCTTCGCGCAGCGGTGATCACCGCGTTCTACGACATGCTCGCCGCCCAGCGCCAGATGCAGATGGCGCAGGAGTCGGCCGATACCGCGCTGCGCTCGGCCGATATGGCCGACAAGCGCGCCCGCGCCGGCAAGATCTCGCCCGTCGAATCGACCAAGGCGCGCGTGGCCGCCGCCGATGCGCAAATCGCGCTCGCTTCGGCGCGCACGCAGGCGGCGCTCGCGATGGAGAAGCTCGCGAACGTCACCGGAAGCCCGCAAGTGCGCAACCGCCCGGTGACGGGCGATCTCGACGCGCTGCCTGAAATCGAGCCGTTGTCGGCCTTGCAGTCGAGGCTCGACGAGTCGCCTGCGTCGCGCGTCACGCAGGCCGAAGTGCTGCGCAGCAACGCGCTCGTGAGCGTGCAGAAAGCGCGGCGCATGCCCGACATCACCGTCAGCGCCGGTATGAAGCGGGTCTGGACGTCAGGTATTCCGGATAACCAGGCAGTAGTCGGGGTATCCATTCCATTGCCGATCTTCGACACCAACAAGGGTGCGGTTCTCGAAGCGGCCCACAACACCGAGAAGGCGAGTGCGGACCTCGACAGCGAAAAGGCGCGCCTGCAACTGGAGCTTGCGCAGTCCTGGTCGAGCTATGAGAACGCCGCACAGGAAGCGCGTCGGCTAAGGAATGAGGTCCTCCCCGCAGCGAAGCAGACGCTGGACGCCATGCTGCGCGGATTCGAATTGGGCAAATTCAGTTTCCTCGACGTGCTCGACGCACAACGCACGCTGTTTCAGGCGCAGTCCCAATACGTAAGGGCGCCGAGCGCCGCCCATCGGGCCCATGCCGAAATCGGCCGACTCGTCGGCACGCCGCTCGTCGCAGGTCGCGACAGCGCGACCTGCTTGAACTGAAGGATCGAACATGCTGCCCAAACAGAAGATTGCCGCTGCGGCGACTGCATTTTTATTTTGCGTCGCCATTGGCGCGTATGCGTTATCTGGGGAACTGGCTGCACAGAAAGGCGCGACCGCTGGCGCGCCCGACGAACCCAGGGCCGATGGCCTCGGCCCTCGCGGCGGCCGGATCGTCGCCGACGGCCCGTTGGGCGCTGAGATCGTGCTTGCAGAAAAGGCGGGAGACGCGCGCCTGATCGTCTATCCGTTCGTGGATGGCAAGCCGGTTCCCGATCGCGCGACGGTCAGCGCCACGATCACGCGCTACGACGGGTCGCGCGAGCTGCTGAAATTCACTGGAAAGGATGGGAAGTTTGGCAGTACGACAGGAATCGGCACGCCTCATGTGTTCGATGCGGCCATCAACATTCGAGTCGATGGGCGCTCCCGTTCGCTCAACTTTTCGCGTGCGGATGGCGTGGTGGCGCTGAGCCCATCGCAGGTCAAGGCGGCGAATATCGGGCTTGCCACGGTGGGGCCGGCGCAGATTCGCAGCAGTTTCCAGTTGCCAGGCGAAATCAAGTTCGACGAGGACCGGACTGCGCATGTCGTTCCGCGTGTCGCGGGCGTGGTCGAGCGCGTGAACGTCTCGATCGGGCAGCGCGTGCGGAAGGGCGAGGTGCTTGCCGTCATCGCGAGCACGGACCTCGCCGACCGGAGAAGCGAGCTGCTGACGGCCGAGCGGCGTCTCGCGGCGGCGCGTACCGCATACGCACGCGAAAAGACGCTTTGGCAGGAAACAATCTCGGCGGAGCAGGACTATCAACAGGCACAGGTGCAACTGCGCGAGGCCGAAATCGCAACACAGAATGCGCGCCAGAAACTTGCCGCGCTCAATGCCGCTGCGTCCGCGTCCGCGCTGAGCCTCTATGAACTGCGCGCGCCGTTCGCCGGAACCATCGTCGAGAAGCATTTGACGGCGGGCGAATCCATTGCGGCGGATGCCAACGTATTCGTGATTTCCGATCTGTCTTCGGTCTGGGCGGAAATGGCCGTGCCGGCGCAGCGCCTTAACGACGTTCGGGTCGGGCGCGAGGCCACGGTCAGCGCATCGGCGTTCGAATCGCGCGCCACCGGTTCGATTGCATACGTGGGCGCGTTGCTCGGCGAGCAGACGCGCACCGCGCCGGCGCGCGTGGTGCTCGCGAATCCCGAGGGCGCGTGGCGGCCCGGCCTGTTCGTGAACGTCTCGGTGGGGGCGGGCGAGCAGGACGTGCCGCTCGCCATTCAGGCCAGCGCGATTCAGGAGATCAGTGGCGCGGCCTCGGTGTTCGTGCAGTCGCCGAAGGGGTTCGTGGCGCAGCCCGTCGAACTCGGGCGGCGCGACGATCAGAACGTGGAAGTGCTGGGCGGACTGAAAAGCGGTCAGCGCTATGCGGCGGTGAACAGCTTCGTGCTCAATGCGGAGCTGACGAAGGACAGCGTGGAGGAGTGATCGACCATGTTTGAGCGGTTAATTGGCTTTGCCATCGCGAATCGCTGGCTCGTGATGTTGGCCACCGTCGCGGTGGCGGCCCTCGGCATCGCCAGTTTCCGGCAGTTGCCGATCGACGCGGTGCCCGACATCACCAACGTGCAGGTGCAGATCAACACCTCCGCGCCGGGCTACTCCCCGCTGGAAGCCGAGCAGCGCATTACCTGGCCGATCGAGACCGCCATGGCGGGCCTGCCGAATCTGCAGGAGACGCGTTCGATTTCGCGCTATGGCCTCTCTCAGGTGACGGTGATCTGGACATCTACTTCGCGCGCCAACTCGTCAACGAGCGCATTCAGGAGGCGAAGGACAAGCTCCCGCCGGGCGCGACGCCGTCCATGGGCCCCACGTCGACGGGCCTCGGCGAGATTTTCCTCTGGACCGTGGAGGCCTCGGAAAGCGCGAGGAAGGAGGATGGCAAGCCCTATACCCCGGCGGATCTGCGTGAACTGCAAGACTGGGTCGTGAAGCCGCAGCTGCGCAACGTGCCCGGCGTCACCGATGTCGACTCGATCGGCGGATACGTGAAGGAGTACCGCGTCGCGCCGAATCCCACGAGGATGATGTCGTACGGACTCACGCTCGCGGACATCGTGCGTGCGCTCGAGCGCAACAACGAAAACGTCGGGGCGGGCTACATCGAGCGCGAGGGCGAGCAATACCTCGTGCGCGTGCCGGGGCAGGCGCGCGGGCTGGACGATATCGCCAATATCGTCCTGACCAACGCGAGCGGCGTGCCGGTGCGCATGAAGGACGTCGGGCAATTGGGCATCGGCCGCGAGTTGCGCTCGGGCGCGGCAACCGAAAACGGCAAGGAAGTCGTGCTCGGAACCGTATTCATGCTGATAGGCGAAAACAGCCGCAGCGCGGCAAAGGCAGTGTCCCTGAAAATGGACGAGGTCAACCGCTCGCTGCCGCCGGGCGTGAAGGCCGTGCCGGCTTACGACCGCACCGTTCTGGTCGAAAAGGCCGTGCAGACGGTCAAGAAGAACCTGCTCGAAGGCGCGGTGCTCGTGATCGCCGTGCTGTTCATCTTTCTCGGCAACATTCGGGCCGCGCTCATTACGGCGCTTGTCATTCCGCTTTCGATGCTGATGACGTTCACCGGCATGGTCAACGCCAAAGTCAGCGCGAACCTGATGAGCCTGGGTGCGCTCGATTTCGGCATCATCGTCGATGGCGCGGTGGTCATTGTCGAGAACTGCATACGGCGGCTCGCGCACGCACAAGCTCGCGCAGGCAGGCCGCTCACGCGCGACGAGCGCTTCGCCGAGGTGATGCATGCTTCACGTGAGGCGCGCCGGGCCATGATATTCGGACAACTGATCATCATGGTGGTCTATCTGCCGATCTTCGCCTTGAGCGGCGTGGAAGGCAAGATGTTCCATCCGATGGCGATTACCGTGGTGATGGCGTTGGCCGCCGCGATGGTGCTCACCGTGACTTTCATCCCGGCGGCAGTGGCGCTGTTCATCGGCTCGCGGGTGAAGGAAAAGGAAAATCGCGTGATGGGCTGGGCCCGCCGCGCCTACGAGCCGGTGCTGGACCGCTTCATGGAGCGCCCGAAGCGCGTGCTGGTTGCGGCGGTGGCCATCGTCGGCGTTACCTTGCTGCTGGCCACGCGCCTTGGCAGCGAGTTCATTCCGAGCCTGAACGAAGGCGATCTCGCCATTTCCGCGCAGCGCATTCCGGGCACGAGCCTCACGCAGTCCGTGGAGATGGAGAAGGCGATCGAGAAGGCGCTCAAGGAGAAGTTCACCGAGATCGAGCGCGTGTTCGCGCGCACGGGCACGGCGGAAATCGCCGCGGATCCGATGCCGCCCAACGCATCGGACGGATAAATCATGCTCAAGCCGCAGGACCAGTGGCCCAACCCGCGCAAATCGCGCGAGGATCTGATGAAGGAAATCGAGGCCGTGCTGGCCGAGTTTCCCGGCAACGTCTACGAGTTCTCGCAACCGATCCAGTTGCGCTTTAACGAGCTGATTTCGGGCGTGCGCAGCGACGTCGCCGTCAAGGTGTTCGGCGACGACATGAACGTGCTCAACACGACAGCCGGCGAGATTGCCGCGGCGCTGCAGAAGGTGGCGGGCGCCACCGAGGTCAAGGTCGAGCAGACCACCGGCCTGCCGGTGCTCACGATCGAACTGGATCGCGACAAGCTTGCGCGCTACGGCGTGAGCGTGGCAGACGTGCAGGACACGGTGGCGGCTGCCGTGGGCGGCCAGAAGGCGGGCACGCTGTTTCAGGGCGACCGGCGCTTCGATATCGTGGTGCGTTTGCCGGAAGAGTTGCGCTCCGATGTGCAGGCCATCAAGCGCCTGCCCATCGCGCTGCCGGTTAGCGGGGCAAACGCCGCAACGACGGCCCCCACTACCGAGCTCGCGCCCTACGTGCCGCTCGCCGAACTCGCGACGGTGAAGATCGGCCCGGGCCCGAATCAGATCAGCCGCGACAGCGGCTAGAACGGCCGGGGAGTACCGCAGCATCGTTGAATCGAGCATCGACGAATATCAGCGGCTCTCGCGCATGATCGAGGACATGCTGTTTCTCGCGCGCTCCGAGAGTGCGCAGCATCCCCCGGGATTGCGCGAGCTCGACGCCGTGCAGGAAGCGCAGCGGGTAGCGGGCTATTACGAGCCCATGGCCGAGGACGCTTCAGTCGAACTGGTCGTGCGCGGCGAGGGCTGGGTGCAAGCCGATCTCATGCTCTTCCAGCGAGCGCTGAGCAATCTGGTTTCCAATGCGCTCGCGCACGCGCCAACAGGATCGACGATCGTTATAGAGTGCGAAGCATCGGGATCAGGAACGACAATGAGGGTATCGGATACGGGCGCGGGCATCGACGCCGGGCATCGCGAGAAGATCTTCGAGCGCTTCTACCGTGTGGATCCGTCGCGGAACAACTCCGCATCGGGAACGGGCTTGGGGCTCGCCATCGTCAAGTCCATCATGGAGAGCCACGGCGGGACTTGCGGCGTCGAAAGCCAGCCGCATGTCCGCACGACATTTTGGCTGCACTTTCCGGCGCGCGAGGTCTAGCGCCGGCCGCGCGGTGTGAAGGCGCGGCCGCCGATTGGGCTCGAACTACACGCGAGCGTTAGCGCGACGTCATTTGATCGTGCTGGTCGACGGCGGCAGAAGGCTCGCCGCGATGCGTGCCGGCCTCGTGACGCACCTTGTTTTGGGCGATTTGCTGCGCGTTCGGCGGGTACGTCGTCGGGCTCGATTGCGTGAGGCCGTCGTGACGGGCCTGAATCAATTCCTGCTGGACATCGGCGCGCGTTTTACCCTGTGTCTGCGACTGCGCTTGCGCCGCTACCGAAGTGGTGCCGAGTGCGACGGCAAGGGCGACGATGGCAATCGGGAACTTCGCGTTCATGCTGAATCTCCTTCTCTTTGGACTTCCGCAACCGGGAAGCCGGGTTGGACTGGCTCGCTTCCTCGCTGGAAGCTGTGTTCAATATGACGGTTGGGCGGTGCGCTAACGTGATCGCAAGATGACGTTTTCGTAGGAAAAGGACGCGGTGGGCACGCTCCGGTTGCCCGCTATCGCAGGCGGGGCAGAACCGGCCGGACATGGGCCAGGTGGGGGCTGGGCGCAACACGCCGGAAATGGCGCGCATCGCGTAAACCCTTATGGAACGGGCTTTATAAGCGCAATAATAAGTTCCGCATGTGACGATCGCTATGGGCTCGGGCGGGCGCCAATGCCAGAATGCGGGCCGCTCCGCAAGGCACAGACTGTCGCCTTCGCGAGTCGCGCACGCACCTGGAGGTCCCCTCATGAAAAACCACGGCCTGTCACGGCGGGGTTTTCTCAAAGCCAGCATGCTGGCGGGCGTGGCGGTATATGTGGCGCCTTTCGGCAGCCGCGCATTCGCTGCCCTTTTCGAAGAAAAACTCCTCACACCGGTCAAATGGGATGCCGCCAACGGCACGCCCAAGTTCCGCATCGACGGCATCGCCAAAGTCACGGGCTCGAAGATCTTCGCGCGCGATGTTCGCGCGTCGGACATGCCCCACTGGCCGCGGCAGCAGGCCCACGCGCTGATCTTGCGCGCGACCCGGGCCGATCGCCTTTACGAAGGCGTCGACCTGACGCTGCTCGGCGACGATCTCAAGCCTGACCGCATCGTCACTGCCGAGGACATCGCGCGCGACGGCGTCGCGTTCCCGGCCTTCTATGGCGAGGACATGCTGCTGCCCGCGGGCAAGACGCCCGCCTATCTGGGCCACGCGGTCGCGATCCTCATCTATCACGATTTCGCGCGCTTCCGTTTCGCGAAGAACCTGCTCAAGTTCCGCGACGATGTGATCCGCTATGGCGCGGTGACTGGTCCGCTCGAACGCGATCCGTGGGGGACCTTCCGCTACGTGCGCGTGGGCGGCAAGACGCCCTATGACGACGACGTGTATTCGAGCCTCAAGGACGCGCCGATTTTCCCGAGCTCGATGCGCAAGCATCAGCCGGTGTGGCCGGACGCCAATGCGCACGGCAAGGTCGACGAGCAGGGCATGGCCTGGGCCGCCCAGATCGCCGACGAGCTCGATCACGCCTCCGCCGACTGGCTCGTGTTCGACCGCGAGTACAACACGCAGTCGATCGATACGGCCGCGCTCGAGCCTGACAACGCGAACGGCTGGTACGACGCCGCCACGCAGTCGCTGCACCTCGTGGTGCCGACGCAGTCGCCGCTCGAAGTCGCGCAGTCCGTCGCGGAAATGGCCGCGAAGAGCCGCTACCCGGTGAAGCAGCTGTTCCTGCATCCGTGCTACACGGTGGGCTATGGCTCGAAGGATCACTTCAACGTGCCATACTACGGGCTCGTGGCCGCCCTCTATGGCGACGGCCGTCCGGTGCGCTTCGCGAACGACCGCTACGAGCAGTTCCAGACTTCCCTGAAACGCCACGCGTTCAAGATGCATTACCGCATCGCCGTGGACCGCAAGACGGGGCTGCTGCAATCGTTCAAGGGCGACTTCGAGGCCAACGGCGGCGGACGCTGCAACTTCTCGCCTTCGGTGGCGATGGTGGGCGCGACGGCCGCGCAATCGATCTACTACTTCCCGAAGAACGACTTCGCCTCGGTGGCGATCGCCTCGCGCGCGATCGACGCGGGCTCGGCGCGCGGCTACGGCACGCTGCAGAGCATGGCGGCGACCGAGATGGCCATCGACGAAATCGCTGCGCAGCTCGGCGTCGATCCGATCGATTTCCGTTTGAAGAATGCGCTGCGCTCGGGCATGAAGAACACCCAGGGCGCGATTCCCGCCGGCGCGATCCGCGTGGACGAGGTGCTGGAGCGCGCGAAGGTGCATCCGCTGTGGACGCAGCGCGCGAAGCGCAAGGCCGAATACGAGGCTGCGAACCCGGGCAAGCGCTATGGCGTGGGCTTCGCCTGCGTGCAGAAGGACTTTGGTACGGGCTCCGAAGCATCGTTCGCAAAGGTCGAAATCGACGAGAATGGCGTCATCACGCTCCATCATACGGGCGCGGAGATCGGCACGGGCATGTCGACCACCCAGGCCGTGGCCGTGGCGAAGTGGCTCGGCAAGCCGGCGGCGGATATCCGCGTGGCCGTGACCGACTGGCCCGATCTGGCGATGGTCTCGAGCGGCGACCCCTACCTCATGAGCCAGGCCGATCAGGACCGCCTGAGCGCGAACCCGCGCTGGACGCCGAACATCGCGTCGCCGTCGAGCGCTACGAACTCGGCGTTCTACTTCACGCACAGCACGCGCGAAGCCGCGCGCGCGGTGTTCCGCTACGGCCTGTGGCCGGCGGCCATGTCGATCTGGACGCAAGGTCTGGGCGGCGGGCAGGCCGCGCCGCTCGTCGTGCGCATCGAGGATGCGCGCTGGGTGGACGGCAAGCTGACCGCAGCGGGCCTCGAGCCGCTGCCGCTCGAACGGCTCGCAAAGCAGGCGCATGCGATGGGCCTCGCGACCGGCGCGGTCGTGCACGTGTTCAATCGCTGGCAATGGGCCGAAGCCGAATTCGATGTGGGCGGCGCGGTCGAGCGTCTGCCGATCGACGGTCTCTCGCTGCGCTATGCCAAGGCCAGCGCGGGCGAGAACGGCAAGCCCGCGGCGTCGCTGACGCCGGCTGCGCACGCCGCGCTGCCGTCGACGGCGAACGGCTATCGCGTGCTGGACCGCAAGCGCGCGTTCATCCCGCCGATGAGCCGCAACAATGCGGCGGTGACCTATTACAGCGCGGTCGGCACACTGGTCGAGCTGGCCGTGCATGAAGCCACCGGCAAGGTGGAGCTGCTCACGCACCACTCGATCATGGAGTGCGGCAACCAGATCTCGCCGCAGCTCGTCTCGGGCCAGTTGCAGGGCGGCCTTGCGATGGGCATCGGCCATGCGCTGCACGAGTATCTGCCGCTCTACGAGGATGGCCCGGGCAACGGCACGTGGAACTTCAACCGTTACCACCTGCCGCGCGCGTCCGATGTCGCCGTCTGGACGCAAACCGGCGAAGTGCTGCCGGCGCTTTCGGAAACCGATCCGCCCAAGGGCATCGCCGAAGTGGTGATGATTCCCGTGGTGGGCGCGGTCGTGAACGGCGTCGCGCACGCCATCGGCCATCGCTTCACCGACTTGCCGGTGACCCCGCAAAAAATCCTGGAGGTGCTCGCATGACGCTCGCCCAATCTGCTGCATCCGCGGCCAGCGCCAGCGCCGCCGTGGCTGCTTCGCAGTCAAGTTCACAGCCGGCTTCACAACCGACCGCGCAGCCGACTTCGCAGCAGACCTCGCGGCAGACCTCGCGGCAGCCCGCACCCGTCGAGCGCCCGCTCGTGCAGTACAAGCCGAAAGCGCTCTCGCTCACCATCAACGGCAAGGCCGTCGGTCCGATGCAGGTGCCCGAGGGCATCATGATGATCGAGTTCCTGCACGAGTACGCGGGCCTGACGGGCTCGCGCCTCGGCTGCGGGCAGGGCGTGTGCCACGCGTGCGTGGTGATCCTCGACAAGCCGGACGGTTCGAGCGAGGAAATGCGCACCTGCATCACCGGCGCGCACTTCTTCAACGGCCGCACGATCCGCACGGTCGAAGGCCACGCTAAGCGCAACGAGGCCGGCGAGGTGGTGGAGCTGTCGCCCATCCAGCAGAAGTTCCTCGATCACTTCAGCTTCCAGTGCGGCTACTGCACGCCGGGCTTCGTCAACGCGGCCACGGTGCTGCTCGAGCGCCTCAAGCGCGAGCCCATCAAGAAGGCCGATGTGGAAAGCACGATCATGGCCGCGCTCGACGGCCACATTTGCCGCTGCACGGGCTACGTGCGCTACTACGAAGCGGTCAAGGACGTGGTGATGAGCACGCCCGGTCTCGTGAAGGACGCGGCATGAAGCGCGCGTTCCTGAACCGCCTCGCGCACGGCGTGTTGCTCGCCGCCTGTGCGCTCACGCTCGCGGCCTGCGGCCGCGAAGAATCGTCCACTTCGGGCGCGGCGTTCACGCCCACGCCCGGGCAGGTCGCGCGTGGCCGCTACCTCGTGAAGGCCGCCGACTGCGCCGCGTGCCACACCGCCAAGGACGGCGCGCCGTTCGCGGGCGGCGCGCCGCTGGCCTCGCCGTACGGCACCTTCTACGGCTCGAACGTCACGCCCGACAAGGATCACGGCATCGGCAAGTGGAGTGCCGACGACTTCTACGCCGCACTGCACGACGGCAACGCGCGCGGCAAGCGGCTCTATCCGTCGATGCCGTATACGTCGTACCGTCAGTTGTCGCGTGCCGACGCCGACGCGATGTACGCCTACCTGATGACCGTGAAGCCGGTCGCGGCAGACCCGCCGGCCAACGATCTGAAGTTCCCGTACAGCATGCGCTTCGGCATGGCGCTGTGGGACATGCTGTTCCTGAAAGACACGTTGCCCGACGCCTCCGCGGGGCAATCGGCCGATTGGCAGCGCGGCCGCTATCTCGCCAACGCGCTCGGTCACTGCGCCGAATGCCATACGCCGCGCGACTTGTTCGGCAGGCTCGTGGGTGCGAAGCCGCTCTCGGGCGCAGCACTGGGCCGCGTGGTCGCGCCGGACATCACGCCTGCGGGTCTTGCTGGCCGCGGCTGGAACGGCGCCGACCTGCAGACGTTCTTCAGCGTCGGCATTGGGCCGCAAGGCTCGGCGTTCGGCGAGATGTATCCGGTCGTGCACCTGAGCACGCAGTACCTGAACAAGGACGATGCGCGCGCGCTGTCCGTCTATCTGCTCGGCGACACGCCGCCCGCACCGCAGCCGGTGAAGACCGTGGCCGCTGACGCCGCGCAGCTGGCGGCGGGCCGCTCGGTCTATGTGGCCGTGTGCGCGGGTTGTCACGGGCTGGCGGGCGAGGGCAAGCCGCACGTGGCGGTGCCGATGAACGGCAACTCGACGGTGCGTCAGGCCGATCCGCACAATCTGCTCGTGGCGATGCTCGACGGCATCGACACGCAGCACTTCGCGGGTCTCGAAAGCATGCAGGCGATGCCGGCGTTCGCGTCGACGCTGAGCGACGACGAGCTCTCGCAACTGTCGAACTACCTGCGCGCGACGTGGGGCGGGCAGAGTGCCAATGTGACCGCTACTGATGTGAAGGCGCTGCGCGAGCTGTCGCCACATTAAGCGCGGTACAGGCGCTGCACGCGCCAGCCGAAAAAAAGCGGGCCTCGAAATTTCGAGGCCCGCTTTTTTGTGCGCGTCAGTCCGTGTTCCTTGCGCTCAACAACCGCTCCAGCGGTTCAGGCAGGCCACGGTTCGGCTTGACCGGCGGCCGGGCGAAACTGCCGTTGGTCGCCTTTTTCGGGTTCAGGCGGACCAGGCCCTCAAGCTGGGTAATCGAGCTCGACACGCCATCGACCACCGGCACCGGCAGTTCGTGGCGGATCTCGCGCGCGAGCCCTGCGAGCGGCGCACCCGCGATGATGATGACATCGGCGCCGTCGTTCTCGACCACCTCGTTGCACAGCGCCTTCAGTCGCTGCGCGTAGTCCTCCTGCACGCTGCCGATATCGCGCAGCGGCTCCTCGAGCGAGCGGATGCTGGCGAGCCGGCTGCCCAGATGGCTGCGTTCAACCGTCTCGCGATACCACGCCTTGATGCGCGGCGAAATCGCGATGATCGAGAAGCGCTGCCCCAGCGTGGCGGCGGTCATCAGCGAGGCTTCGGTCAGCCCGACCACTGGCACGTCGAGCAGCTCCTTGATGCCCTGCAGGCCCGGGTCGCCGAATGCCGCGACCACGACGCCATCGTAAGTGCCCGCACGCTCGGCCGCCACGCACGAGGTCGCGTACGCGCCCACCAGCGACTCGAAGCGCGTCTCGATGTACGCGACGCCGAACGGCGCGGTCGCCACTTCGATCTCGGTGCCGGGCGAGGCGCTGCGTTGCGCCTCTGCCTCGATCAGCGACGAAACGCTCTCGGAAATATTGGGGTTGATCACGAGGATCTTCATGGCGAGCTCCAGGTTCAGAGGCCGAGATTCAGAGGTCTAGATACTGCGGCTTGCCGGCCGGGAGAAACTGGCCGCGGCCCGCTGCGGGCTCGAGATAGCGGCCGTCCTCGACCAGCAGTTCGCCGCGCGACAGACAGTGCTTCGGCCAGCCATGCACGGTGCGGCCTTCGTACGGCG
The DNA here is from genome assembly GCF_051125215.1 of Paraburkholderia sp. A3BS-1L. Taxonomy (NCBI): domain Bacteria; kingdom Pseudomonadati; phylum Pseudomonadota; class Betaproteobacteria; order Burkholderiales; family Burkholderiaceae; genus Paraburkholderia; species Paraburkholderia sp. A3BS-1L. The sequence continues at coordinate 1,261,272 of NZ_CP120443.1, forward strand.
TGTAGTCGACGTTGTGGTGCAGGGCGTCGTTCGCGATAGCGACTTGCTTGTTCGGGTCCCATAGCACGATGTCGGCGTCGGCGCCCACCGCGATGGTGCCCTTGCGCGGATACAGGCCGTACAGCTTCGCGGGATTCAGCGACGTTAGCTCGACGAACTTGTGCAGCGATAGCTTGCCGTGGCTCACGCCGTCGAACAGCAGCGCGAGCCGGGTCTCGATGCCAGGGATGCCGTTCGGAATGTGCTCGAACGAGACTTCTTCGCCGCCGGGCTTCTTGCCCTGGGGATCGTCGAACGAGAACGGTGCGTGGTCGGACGAGAACACGCTGAAAGTGCCGCGCTTCAGCGCGCCCCACACGGCCTTCTGGCTCGACGTGTCGCGCGGCGGCGGGCTGCAAACGCACTTTGCGCCGTGATAGCCGTCGTCATGGCCGAGGTCTTCGGCAGTCAGATACAGATACTGCGGGCAGGTCTCGGCGTAGATGTGGAGGCCGCGCCGCTGCGCCCATTCGATCTGCTCGATCGCATCCTGGCCCGACACGTGAACGATCAGGATCGGCACGTCGACGAGTTCGGAGAAGGCAATCGCGCGATGCGTCGCTTCGCGCTCGACGGCGGCGGGGCGCGAGAGCGCGTGATACTTCGGCGCGTGCTTGCCCGCTTCGGTGAGCTTGTCGGTCAGCCACGCTATGCAGTCCGAATTTTCTGCGTGCACCATGACCAGCGCCTGGTTGCGGCGCGCCACGTCCATCACTTCGAGGATCTCGCGGTCGCTGAGCTTGAGGTCGTCGTAGGTCATATAGATCTTGAACGACGTATAGCCGGCGGCGATCAGTTCCGGCAGCTCGCGCTCCAGCACCTCGGGCGTGGGATCGGAGACGATCAGGTGGAACGCGTAGTCGGCGACCGCGCGGCCGTCGGCGCGGCGGTGATAGTCGGCCACCGCGGCCTTCAGCGATTGGCCCTTTTCCTGCGCGGCGAACGGGATCACCGTGGTGGTGCCGCCGCACACGGCGGCGCGCGTGCCGCTCAGGAAGTCGTCGGCCATCTTCAGCCCTTCGGGCATGGGCTGATCGAGATGGCAGTGCGCGTCGATGCCGCCGGGCAGCGCCAGCAGGCCGGTCGCGTCGATCTCGCGCGCGCCTGCGCCCAGCTCGCGGGCCAGCGCCACGACGACGCCGTTCTTCACGCCGATATCGCAGTTGAAACGCTCGGACGCGGTCACCACGTCGGCATTGCGGATGACGAGGTCGTATCCGGTTGTCATGGTTGATGTCATGGAATCCCTCACGCAACTTCGGTAAACAGGCGGCCCCAGCCCTCGAGCCGGGTCGTGTCGTAGCCCGCGAGCTTCAGCGACTTCCACACCACGGTGGAGATCGTGTCATAGAGCGGAATGCCGTGCTGCCGCTCCACTTCGTCGGCCAGATGCGCGGCGTGCAGATTGGTGCAGTAGGTGACGATCGCATCGGGGCCCTGGGCCGCGACTTCGCGAATCTGCGCGAGCAGGGTTTCTTGAGTGACTTCGGAGAACTGGAAATTCACCTTCAGCCCGAGATGGCTTTCGGACGAGCAGTCGATGCCATTCTCGCGGTAATTGGCCACAATCTTCTGCTGGACTTCCTCGATATACGGGCTGACCAGGCCGAACTTGTTCACGCCGGTCTGCACCAGAATTTCGTTCAGCGCCAGAATCGAAGTGGTCGCGGGAACGCCGGTCGCTTCTTCGATTTCGCGGCACAGGCGGCGATCGCTCTCGAAGCCGAGCCAGCCCGACGAGGTGCCGTTCCATGCGATCACATCGACCTTGGCGTCGGCCAGCAGGCGCGCGGCCTGAATGATGTTGGTGGTGTCGAACTGACCGAGCGCCTGCTCGGACAGCGAAATCTCGGTCACGGTGAAGCGCGAGAAATGGGCGCTGACGCCGGGCAGTTGGGCCACCATCGCGCTTGTAATGGGTTCGAGCGCGGTGTTGGACGACGGGGTCAGCATGCCGAGCAGGACGCGTTTGCTCATGATGAAGTCTGCAATCAGTCAGTTACTAAATTAGGGAAAGCTCAAACAGGCAGCTTGCGTTCGTAGTCGATCAGGGTCGAGCAGACGAACAGGCCAGCGCCCGCGGCGGCGAAGAACATCAGGGCCAGGAAGTAGGAGCCGGTCGTCTGCACGATCAGGCCGACGATGATCGGCACGAGCACGCCGCCGATATTGCCGCCGAGATTCATGAAGCCGCCGAGAAAGCCGACCTTGTTGCGGGTGCCGAGGATCGAGGGCAGGCACCAGTACAGGCCGCACCAGCGCAGGAAAAACAGCGTGGAGGCGAGCAGCACCACCACCGTGACCGGATCGCGCACATAGGCGACCGAGAAGATCGACGCGGTGGCCAACACAGCGGCAATGCCGAACAGCGTGCGCATCACGCGATTGGGCGAGCCGCCCGCGGCCTTCCATTTGTCGGCGATCCAGCCGCCCACGAGTTCACCCACGAAGCCGCTGAAGAAGATCGCGAAGCTCGCGCCGCCCATCTGCTGGATGTTGAAGCCGTACGACTTGTTCAGATAGTTCGGCATCCAGGTGAGCAGGCCGTAGAACAGCGAATTGAAGCACATCCAGCCGAAGAACATGCCCCACACCGAGCGGTAGCGGAAAAAGTCGAGGCTGCGGCCGCTCGCATCGATCGGCTCTTCCGCATGCTCTTCCCGCAGCGCCGCTTCGAGATAGTCGGCTTCGGCCTCGTTCACGGCCGGATGCTCGCGCGGGTTGTTGCGAATGTAGTACCACGCGAACAGGCCGGCCAGCATGGTGCCCACACCGGCCACCACAAACGAGGTGCGCCACGAGCCGAACTCGCTGATCAAGCCGGAAATGATCACTGCGCCAAGCGCCGCGCCCAGCGGCGCGCCGCCGTCGAGCAGGGTCGCGCCGCGGCCGCGTTCGTGGCGCGTCATCCACATGGTGTTGAGCTTGCCGCCGGCCGGGTAGATCGGCGCTTCCGCCGCGCCCAGGCCCAGACGGGTGAGGATCAGCGCAGGGGCCGTCGTGCAGATGGCAGCGATGCCCTGGAAAAAGCCCCAGAACAGCGTGGCGAACGCGATCACGATGCGCGGCTTGAAACGGTCAGCGAGCATGCCGCCGGGAATCTGCATGAACGCGTAGGTCCAGAAGAACGAGCTGAGAATCAGCCCCTGCACGCCAGGGGCGATGTTGAATTCCTTGGCGATCAGCGGCATGGCGACGGACAGCGAGGCCCGGTCCACATAGTTGATCGAAATAAGCATCAACATGATCAGAAAGATTCGCCAGCGTACGCCGGTCTTCGCCTCGGCCTGGACGGCCGCATTTGCGGTTCGCATCGATGTCTCCTCCGTACGCCTGGTCACGGCCTTCGGGTTTCATGTGTGTGGCCGGACCGCTTCCGGCCCGGTGCGCTGTCTGCGCAAACGCAGTATATGATTTCTAATTATAAATTACAAGCGACGTAAGTTTATGATTTTATTGTGTTTTAATTTTTGTGGATAGTCGATTGGGAGTGTAGGAAAATTAAGCAAAGACGGAAGACACACGCAAGCAAGCGAGACGCAAACAACATGGACACGAAGTCACTACCGGCGGACACACGCAAGCGCATCAGCCTGCGCGGCACGGGGATGTACGCGGCGATCGCGGAGCGGTTGCGCGAGATGATTCTGGAAGGGGAGTTGCCGCCAGGCGAACATATCGACGAGAAAGCGCTATGCGAGCAGTTCGACATCTCCAGAACGCCGTTGCGCGAAGCGCTCAAGACCCTCGTGACCGAGGGGCACGTGACGCACCGGCAGCACATGGGCTTTCAGGTCGCGCCGATCAACAAGGACGAGATCGCCGCGATCTTCGAAGTCCTGCACGGGCTGGAGGAGATCGCTGGGCGGCTCGCCGCGCAGCGCATCGACGACAAGCAGATGAAGGTGCTGCTGGAGCGCCATCACGCGATGGAAGCGTTTCACCGCGAAGGCAAACGCACGGCTTACTATCGCGCCAACCAGAAAGTGCACCAGCAGATCGTCGATGTCGCGAGTAATCCAGTGCTATCCGATTTGTACGCTTCGCTGATGAGCAAGATTCACCGCGCGCGCGGCGCGGCCAACGCCGATGTGTTCCGCTGGGCCGAATCGCTCGGCGAACACGGCGCGATCCTGGAAGCGCTCGGCAAGCGCGACGGCGCGAGCCTCGCGCGGCTGCTGCGCGAGCATTCCGAGCACACGGCAGCGGAAGTCATGAAAGTGCTGCAGCCCGCGGGCGAGACGGGCCGGCGCCGGTAATCGTCAGTCATTGGTCGTTCGCGTCGGCAAGCGTAAGCTCGATGTCCTGCGCACCTTCCCACAGCACGAGTTTGCCGAACGCCTCGAGATGCTCGTGGCCTTCGAGCAGGGTAAAGAAGTGGTTGCCGGCAAGTTGCCCCATCTTGCTCGCAAAGCTCGAACTGCCATAGACGAACAGGAATTCGGTTTCGCTGAAGCCGCCGGGGTACAGCAGAATATCGCCGCGCGATGCGTGGCTGGTGTGGTTCTCGAACGTGAGGCCGGTATCGAAGTCGCCCAGCGGGATCCACACGGCTTCGCCGCTCCAGCGCGAATGGATGACCTTGTTCCTGAGTGGCAGCAATTGGAGGAAGCGCTCGCAGGTGCGCGGCGCGCGTTCTTCTTCCAGCCGGCCGACGAAGCGGTACGGGCCGGCGTTCACGATGATCTTTTTCATGTTGTCCTCGAAAGTTGGGAGTAGTCTTCGATACGCCACGTGAGGGCGCTAATCTTGCCGGGTCTGCGCACGCGCATACGTTCGCGTACGTTCGTATGCGCGTGCATCGAACCCTGACGAATTGCTGACGATATGACCTGACCTGAGGAGCCACGCTCATGCCAAGCCCTGACGGAAGCATCACCGCAGTCGTGGCGGCGGCCGCCGCCTTCGTGGGCAGCCACTTCATCCTGTCCCATCCATTGCGCAAGCCATTGGTGGGCGCGCTCGGCGAGACCGTGTTCCAGGGCATCTACTCGCTGGTCTCGTTCGCGACGCTCGGCTGGATGATCGTGGCCTACCGGCGCGCGCCGCTGACCGAGCCGCTCTGGGCGGTCGGCAACGGCCTCTGGGCCGTGGTGACGGTGCTGATGCTGATCGCCTCGATCCTGCTGATGGGCTCGCTGGTCCGCAATCCCGCGCTGCCCACGGGCGGCCGGCCCGGCGCGTTTCCCGAGGCGGCGCGCGGCGTCTACGCGGTCACGCGGCATCCGATGATGTGGGCGTTCGCCCTCTGGGGGCTGTGTCATATCGCGGTGTATCCGGTCGGGAAGAACATCGTGGTTGCAGTGGCGATGATCGTGCTCGCGCTCGTGGGTTCCGCCTTGCAGGACCGCAAGAAGGAGCGCCTGCAGCCCGAGCAATGGCCCGCCTGGGAAGCGAAAACGAGCTACTTGCCGTTCGCGGCCATCGTGGCGGGCCGTGCGCGGCTGGGCGGCTTCGGCATGCACGCGCTGGCGGGCGGCCTCGTCGTCTGGCTCGTCGCTACCTGGGCCCATAGGCCGATTGCCGGCATGGCTGCGGGCATCTGGCGCTGGTTCTAGCACTCGCGCCAGCGCTAGCGCGAGTTCCAGCGTGGCCGCGCGAGCGCGTCGCGCGGCGGTGCGTCAGCAACTTATAGCTTCGGCTTGTCGGTCGGGTCCATCGAAGTGCCCGGAATGCCTTGCGTGCGCGCGCTCACCTCGATCTCTTGCGCGAGCGCCGCGCGTCGCGCGTCGCTGGGCTTCGCGTGCTGCGTATTGTCGAGCGCCGGCACGATATAGCCGCTTACCATCTGCCGGAACATTTGCACGTTCTTCGCGTCGCGCAGGCCGCCCTCGATCGGCAGCATGCTCGTCATCACGATCACCGTGTTGCGCTTGGGCAGCACCGTGATGAATTGCCCCTTGAAGCCCATCGCGTCATATTCGGGCTCGTTCTGCACGATGTTGTTGACCCACCAGTAGTAGCCGAAGTGAGGCGACACCGCCGGCGTCGTCATCTGCGCGATCCACTGCTGCGGCACCACCTGGCGGCCCTGCCATCGGCCGTGATCGAGCACGAGCATGCCGATCTTCGCCATGTCCACCGCGCGCAGCCGCAAGCCCCATCCTGCCGAGACCAGCTCCTTCTGGTCGGCGCGTTCCCACGCCGCGTGCTGCATGCCGAGCGGCTCGAACAGGTGCGCCTGGGCATACCGTTCGACCGGCTCGCGCGCCGCTGCGCTCAACATGGCCGAAGTCAGGATCGGATTGATGTCCGTGTATTCGAACGCCGTGCCGGGCGCGGCCTTCGGACTTGTTGTGGCCGCAAGCTTCAGGCGGTCGGGCGCCGTGTAGTAGATGGGATCGTCCTTGGGGCGGAAGTCGTAGTGCAGGCCGCTCGACATCGACAGCACATGGCGCAGCTCGATGTCGCGCTTGTCTGCGAAATCCGCGCGCAAGTCGGGACGCCATGCGCTCAGCTTGTCGCCCACCGAATCGTCCAGGCCGATCTTGCCCTCGTCGATCAGGATGCCCGCGACCAGCGACGTCACCGACTTGGTCACGGAATACAGTTCGTAGTTGGCGTTGCGCGACGCGCCCGCGCCATAGCGCTCGAAAATCAGCTTGCCGTCTTTCACCACGAGCAGGCTGTAGACGTCGAGCTTCTGATCGCGGATCCATTGCGAGAGCCGCACGAGTTCGCTCGAATCGACGCCCACGTCCTCGGGCATCGCGGCTTCGATGCCGGCTTCGTGGAGCGGGGCGCTCGTGGTGCTTGTGGCACTCGCTTGCTGTGCGCTAGCCGCGAACGGCACGAGCGCGCATACGCCGAACACGAGCGGCGCCATGCGCGCGAGCAGCGCGCACAGGACCGGCGATGCGCGCCGCGAGCGGGGCGGCGAAAACACGGGGAGCGGCGGGACCGGCAGGGTTGTCATCGTCGCGGTTTCCTTCATGTTTCAGGGGCGTCGTTGAATGCGGCGGCCGTGCCAGGAATCCCCTGGGTCCGGCGGCTCTTTTCGAGTTCCTCGTGCAGCGCCTGGGTTTTCGCGGCGGTCTGCGCCGGTTTGCTCGCGGGCGAGAGCGCGGGAAGAATGTAGTCGTTGACTATGCGCCGATACTGCTGGAGGTAGGTCGCGTCGCGCAGCCCGCCTTCGGTCGGCAGCAGGCTCGTCATCACGACCACCGCGTGCTGCGCGGGCAGCACCGTGATGAATTGCCCCTTGAAGCCCATCGCGCCGTATTCGGGCTGGCCCTTCTCGACCACGTGCTGAATCCAGCAGTAATAGCCGTAGTCGGCGGCAGCGGGCGAGGGCGTCGCCATCTGCTTGATCCATGCGGCGGGCACGATCTGCTTGCCGCGCCAGCGTCCGCCGTCGAGCAGCAGCATGCCGATCTTGGCCATGTCCACGGCGCGCAGGCGCAGTCCCCAGCCACCCGAAACCGCGCCGGTTTTGTCCGCGCCGCTCCAGCGGTAATGCGACATGCCGAGCGGCCCGAACAGCTTCTCGCGCGCGAACTGGTCCTCGGGCGCTTGCGCGGCGATCGAGACGGCCGTGCCGGTGAGCACGGGATTCACGTCGATATAGTCGAAGCGCGTTCCGGGCAGCGCATCGGTGGCGTGGCTCGTGACCGCGACGCGCAGCCGGTCGGGCGCTTCGTAGTAGAGCGGGTCCGTGCCTTCGCGGGTCTGATAGCTGAGGCCGCTCGACATCGACATCAGGTGGCGCAGCTCGATGTTCTGCTTGTCGGTGAGTTCGCCCGCGAGGTCGGGCCGCGCCTGCGCGATCATAGGCGCGACTTTCGTCGAGGGGTTGAGCTTGCCTTCGCCCACCAGGATGCCGGTGAGCAGCGCGGTAATCGTCTTCGTGACCGAGTACAGCTCGTAGTTGTTCTCGCGCGTGAGGCCGTCGCCATAGCGCTCGAACACGATCTTGCCGTCCTTCACGACCACGAGGCTGCGCACGTCCATCTTGTCGTTGCGCAGCCATTGCGACATGCGCACGAGCGGCGCCGAATCGACGCCGACTGATTCCGGCACGACGGCAGGCATGTCTGGCGATGCCGCACTGGCGGCGCCGGCAGCATGCACAGCGTGCGCCGCCGAGCCGGCGACGATCGCTGCAGCGGCCATTCTGCACAACGTATGAGGCACTCTCATCGATTGCTCCTTGTTCGTTTTGCTGGATAACGCAGCGCGTTTGCCCGGTCCTTAAACGACTTCGCTGAACAACCGCCCCCAACCCTTGACCTGGCGGGTGTCATAGCCCGCGATCTGAAGCGACTTCCAGACCACCGTGGAGATCGTGTCGTAGACGGGAATGCCGGTCTCTTCCTCAAGCGCCCGCACGAGATGCGCAGCCTTGAGATTCGTGCAGAACGTCGTGATCGCGCGCGGCTTGGCCGCCGCCACCGCGAGCACCATCTCGCGGATCTGGTCGGCCGTGACCTCGGAAAACGAAAAATTGACCTTCAGGTCCAGGTGCTGCTCGGCGATGCAGTTCAGGCCTTCGCTGCGGTAGTTGGCGACGATCTTTTCCTGCACCTCTTCGAGGTAGGGCGTGACGAGGCCGAAATTTTCGGCGCCGGTCTTGCGGAGGATCTCGTTGAGCGCGAGCACGGAGGTCGTGGCGGGGATGCCGGTGGCCTCGGTGATGCGGCGGCACAGGCGCTCGTCGGCTTCGAAGCCGAGCCAGCCCGAGGACGTGCCGTTCCAGCCGATCACATCGACTTTGGCGTCGGCGAGCAATTCGGCGGCTTGCAGGATTTTCGTGTCGTCGAACTGGCCGAGTGCCTGGTCCGAGAGTGAAATCTCCGTCACGGGAAAGCGTGCGAAGTGTGCGGAGACATCGGGCAGGCCCCCGACCATCGCGCTCGTGAGCGGCTCGAGCGCGGTATTGGACGACGGCGTGAGCATGCCGAGAAGAGTGCGCTTGTTCATGTCGATATCTAAAGATGAATGGCTGAATAAATGAAGCGGCATGCAGCGGATCGCGTCAGACCGGAATCTTCTTTTCGTAGTCGATCACGCTCGAGCACACCAGCAAGCCGACACCGGCCGCCGCGAAGAACATCAGCGCGAGGAAGTACGAGTGCGTGAGCTGGACGATCGCGCCGACGATGATCGGCACCGAAATGCCGCCGATATTGCCGCCGAGATTCATGAAGCCGCCGAGGAAGCCGATCTTGCTGCGCGTGCCGAGCGAAGACGGGATGCACCAGTAAAGACCGCACCAGCGCAGGAAGAACAGCGTGGTCGAGAGCAGCGCGACCACCGCGACCGCATTGGTCACGTAGGCGACCGAAAAGATCGACACGGTGGCGATCACCGCCGCGACGCCGAACAGCGTGCGCATCACGACATTCGGACGGCCGCCCGCCGCCTTCCACTTGTCGGCGATCCAGCCGCCGATCAGCTCGCCGATGAAGCCGCTGAAAAAGATGATGAAGCTCGAACCGCCCATCTGCTTGATGTCGAAGCCGTGCACCATGTGCAGATAGTTTGGCATCCAGGTCAGGAGTCCGTAGAAAACCGTATTGAAGCACATCCAGCCGAAGAACATGCCCCACACCGAGCGGTATTTGAAGAAGTCGCTCGTGCGGCCCGAGAGCGAGGCCGGTTCGAGCGCCGCGTCTTGTGCGTGCGATTCCTCGATATAGGCGGCTTCCAGTTCGTTCACGCCCGGATGTTCGCGCGGCGTGTTGCGCACATAGAACCACGCGAGGATGCCGGCGAGCACGGTGCCGATGCCCGCGACCGCGAAGGCCAGACGCCACGAGCCGAGCATGGCGATGAGCCCGGTGATCAGGATCGCGCCGAGCGCCGCGCCAAGCGGCGCGCCGCCGTCGAGCAGGGTGGCGCCGCGGCCGCGTTCGGTCTGCGTCATCCAGATGGCGTTGAGCTTGCCGCCCGCGGGCATGATCGGCGCTTCGGATGCGCCAAGGCCCAGACGCGTGAGCAGCAGGGCCGGGGCGTTCGTGCAGAGCGCGGCGATGGCCTGGAAGAAGCCCCAGAAGACCGTGGCGCAGGCGATCACGATGCGCGGCTTGAAACGGTCGGCCAGCATGCCGCCCGGAATCTGCATGAACGCATAGGTCCAGAAAAACGAGCTGAGGATGAGGCCCTCCATGGCCGGTCCGACGTCGAACTCCTTCGAGATCAGCGGCATGGCAACCGACAGCGACGCGCGGTCGATGTAGTTGATCGAAATGAGGCTCAGCATGACCAGAAAAATCTTCCAGCGCACGCTGGACTTGTGGGCCGCCATGGCGGCCACACCGGATGTTGTTGACATGAACAGCTCCTGGGAGAGGCGGATGTTTTCATGGCGTCGCGCAACGTCCGACAGAGTATAGGATTAAGAATCTATAATTACAAATACACTAACGTATTGATTTATATAAGATTGATTAGATATTCAGGGTATGTACCAGGGGCATGTTAAGCTATTGCCATGAATAGTCAGTCGAATAGCTCCCCCCTGTTGTTGCGCACCCGCGGCATGGCTGCGGAGGTCGCTGCGCGCTTGCGCGTCATGATCGATGAAGGCGAGATGCCGCCGGGCGCGCGCATCGACGAAAAGGAAATGTGCCAGGCATTCGACGTGTCGAAAACGCCCTTGCGCGAGGCGCTCAAGGTGCTGGTGTCGGAAGGGCGCGTGACGCACCGGCAGTACATCGGTTACCGCGTGGCGGCGATCGACCTCGAGGACCTTGCCAGCACCTTCGAGATGCTGCACGGGCTCGAAGCGATGGCGGGGGCGTTGTTGCAGCAGCGCATGAGCATCACCCAGGTGGCCGCCATCGGCGCGAAGCACCGGCGCATGGTGGAGTGCCACCATGCGGGCAAGCGGCTGGAGTATTTCCGGCTGAATCAGCAGGTGCATCAGATGATCGTGGATGCGGCCGGGAATCCGGTGCTTTCGAATATCTACGCGACGCTGATGTCGAAAGTGCATCGCGCGCGTGGCGCGGCGAATACCGACGTATTGCGCTGGTCCGAATCGATGGATGAGCACGACGCGATTCTGGCTGCGCTTGAAGATCCTGCGCACGCTGATTTACCGCGGATTTTGCGCGAGCATTCGGAGAATACGGCGAGCGAGGTGCTCGCGGTGTTGAATCGGGCGCGCGCCAGTGCGCCTGCTGCGCGGGATGAAGTCATCGCCTCATGCGCTTGAGCACGAGCAGGCATAGCGCCGGCACGTGAACGATGCCCATGCCGCATGCGATCACGGCCCACGGCGGCGCAGCCGGGCCAGTCAGCATCGCGCTGACTACACCGAACCCCAAACCCACGAGCAGCAGCGATGCATGCGCGATGAGCCGCTTCGGCCCTCGGGGCGTGACGCGAGGAAGGCTCACGTGGACAAAGACGACGATCAATAGAGCGAGTGTGGCGACCAGCGGGGCCATGGGGGTCCTGGGTTTGGGGCGTTTCTTGAGCTTGCGGTGATGAACCGTTCGTGAGTGCGTACATCATGTGTGATTGTGCCAGGTTTGGCGGCGGGCGCGTACCGCGCATGCTTCACGGGTTGCCTGCATGGACTCGCCCGGCAAATCGCCTAAACTACAAAACCGGCGGCGACGGCCTTTCCGCGCCGCCGGTCCGCCATGGCCCATATATTCTTCGCTGCCTCGATTCAGCGGCACGTCGCAACGCCCGAGCGTGAGATCGACGCGCGCACGCTGGGCGAAGCGTTCGCGGCCGTTTTCGCCGCGCAGCCGAGGCTGCGCGGTTACATTCTCGACGATCAAGGCGCACTGCGGCGGCATCTGTCCGTGTTCGTGGATGGCCACCCCGTGCGCGACCGGCAACATCTTTCCGACACCTTGAGCGAGGCAAGCCGCGTCTACGTCGTTCAAGCGTTGTCGGGCGGGTAGCTATCCGCCCAGGAGACATTCCACATGAGCGATCGATTATTTGTCGCCACGCGCAAGGGTCTATTCATACTGCAACACGATGGCGCGGGCGGCTGGACGTACGGCGCGCCGCATTTCGCGGGCGAGCCGGTGAGCATGGTGCTACCGGACTCGCGCGACGGGACGCTTTACGCCGCGCTCAATCTCGGTCATTTCGGCGTGAAGCTGCACCGGATGCGCGCGGGCATGACCGAATGGGAAGAATGCGCGGTTCCGGTCTACCCGCCGCAGCCGCCCGAGGAGGCGCGCGCGAGCAACGGCGCGAGCGACGCAGAGCCCCGCCCGCCATCGCCACCCTGGACGCTGCAGCAAATCTGGTCGCTAGAGACGGGGGGCCCGGACGAGCGGGGCGTGCTGTGGGCCGGCACGATTCCCGGAGGACTGTTCCGCTCCGGCGACGGCGGCGACAGCTGGGAACTCAACCGCGCGCTGTGGGAGCGTCCGGAGCGTCCCGAATGGTTCGGCGGCGGCTACGACGCGCCGGGCATCCATTCCGTGATGGTCGATCCGCGCGACAGCCGTCACGTGACAATCGGCATCTCGTGTGGCGGCGTCTGGCAGACCGTCGATGGCGGCGCGAACTGGCAACTGAGTTCCGAGGGCATGGAAGCCGACTACATGCCGCCCGAGCGGCGCGGCGAAGCCAATGTGCAGGACCCCCACCGCGTCGTGCAATGTGCGTCGAACCCCGATGTGCTGTGGACTCAGCATCACTGCGCGATCTTCCGCTCGACCGATGGCGCCGAGCACTGGCAGCGCATCGAAGCGCAGCCGTCGAGCTTTGGCTTCGCGGTGGCCGTGCATCCGCGCGAGCCCGACATCGCATGGTTCGTGCCGGCCGTGAAGGACGCCTGCCGGATCCCGGTCGACGGCAAGTTCGTGGTCACGCGCACGCGCGATGGTGGCCGCACGTTCGAGCGTTTCTCCAACGGTTTGCCGCCCGCGCCGGCCTATGACCTCGTGTATCGGCACGGCCTCGTCGTGGACGACTCGGGCACGCGTCTCGCGATGGGGTCCACCACCGGCGCACTCTGGACTTCCAGCGATAGTGGCGAAAACTGGCACCAGGTTTCCGCGCATTTTCCGCCGATTTATTGCGTGCGGTTTGGGTGAGGATTCCTGATCAAAATCCTGATGCGATGGCCGTAATGGACATGCGTGTGATGCAGTTGCGTGCTTGATCGAGCAGGGGCGTTCGGCAATTCGGTGTGCACGAGCGCCCCCGAAAAGGGATTACCCCTTCACATTCCACACCCAGCCCGCCGGATCCGCGACCTTGCCGCGCTGAATCCCCGTAAGCAGCGTGCGCAGCTTGCGCGTGACTTCGCCTTCGCCGCCGTCCCCGATCGAGAACTCGCCGCCCGCATGGCGCACCGTGCCGATCGCCGTGACGACCGCCGCCGTGCCGCACGCGAACGTTTCCTTGACGCGGCCCGATGCGGCGCCGTCGCGCCAGTCATCGAACGAAATGGGCGTTTCGTTGACGGTCAGACCTTCCTTGCGTGCCAGCTCGATGATCGACGCGCGCGTGATGCCCGGCAGGATCGTGCCGGAAAGCGGCGGCGTGACGAGCGAGCCGTCGTCTAGCACGAAGAACACGTTCATGCCGCCGAGTTCTTCGATCCAGCGATGCTGCGCGGCATCGAGGAAGACCACCTGATCGCAGCCATGCGCCGACGCCTCGGTCTGCGCGATCAAGCTGGCCGCATAGTTGCCGCCGCACTTGGCTGCGCCTGTGCCGCCCGGCGCCGCGCGCGTGTACTGGTCCGAAACCCAGACCGTGACCGCCGATTTGCCCGACTTGAAATAGGGACCGACCGGGCAGGCGATCACGCAGAAGATGTATTCGCTGGCGGCGCGCACGCCGAGGAAGCTCTCGTTGGCGAACATGAAGGGGCGCAGGTAGAGGCTGCCGTCGCCGCCCGGCACCCAGGCGCGGTCGATGTCGACAAGTGCCTCGACGGCGCGCAGGAACAGCTCTTCGGGCAAGTCGGCCATCGACATGCGCGCGGCCGAGTTGCGGAAGCGCTTGGCGTTTTCCTGCGGGCGGAACAGCGAAATCTGGCCATTTTCGCCGCGATATGCCTTCATGCCTTCGAAAATTTCCTGTGCATAGTGCAGCACCGCGCAGGCCGGGTCGATCTGGAACGGGCGGCGCGCTTCCACCTTGGCGTCGTGCCAGCCAATGCCTTCCGTCCAGCGGATCGTGACCATGTGATCCGTGAAAACGCGTCCGAACACCGGATTGGTCAGCCGGGCGGCGATTTCATCGGCCGGCGTGGGATTCGGGTGCCGTTCCACGGCGATTTCAAGGGGACGGGGGGTGTTCATTTGCGTCGTCTCTCGCGGTTATTGATCGAAAAAGCCCAGGCCGATGTTCTACCAGATATCGCGGGGTTCGGCGAATATTCGGCAGTCCGGCGTCTGGGTTTCCCGCAATTATCGCAGTTCGAGCGATGCCGGCTCCGCGGGGCGGGCACGGTAAGCGCCCTCGAGCGCTTTTAAGCTGCCGCCTGCGGCGAGACCGGGGCCGCGACGCTCACCCGGCTCACGTAGGCCAGCGCGGCGAGGCTGATCATGGCGGTGACGATCAGCCAGTAGCCCGGCGCGCTCTTGTCGCCCGTCGCGCTGAGCATCCATGTGACGATGGCCGGCGTAAAGCCGCCGAACACGGTAACGCCGATGTTGTAGCCGATCGACATGCCCGTCGCACGCGTCGCGGCCGGGAAGATCTCGGCCATGAGCGCGGGCAGCGCGCCGAAATAGATCGATTTCAAAAGCGCGAGCCATGCGATCAGCACGAACAGCGGCAGCGCGCTCGAATAGCTCGTCGCCCACGCAAAGCCGGGGTACGCACTGACGAGTAACAGCACCGCCACGCAGGTCATTTGCGTGCGGCGGCCGATGCGGTCCGACAAATGCCCCGCGAACGGCGTGACGACCGTGAGAATCACGCCGCCCACCATGGTCGCCGCGAAACCGGTCGCCGCCGGCAGATGGAGCTGGCGGATCGCGAAGGTCGGAATGTACTGGAGCAGGTAGTTGACTGCCGTGGAGACGGTCAGCAGGCCGATGGCCGTGAGCAGGAGGCGCTTTTGCCTGGCCATCACGTCGCGCACGGGTGTCTCGGTGCGCTCGGCGCGCTTGAAGTCCTCGGCGTCGTCGATGTAGCTGCGCAGATAGAGACCCACCGGACCAATCAGCAATCCGAAGAAAAACGGCAGACGCCAGCCCCATGCCGCGAGATCGGCGGGCGTCAGGATGCGCGCGAGCCCAAAGCCGAACGAGGCCGCGAGCAGCGTCGCGAGGCCCTGAGTCGCGAACTGCCAGCTCGCGAAGAAGCCGCGCCGATGCGGGGCGTGCTCGATCAGCATGGCGGTGGACGCGCCGAACTCGCCGCCCGCCGAAAAGCCCTGGATGAGCCGCGCGGCGAACACCGCGAGCGGCGCGGCTACGCCGATCGCCGCGTAGTCGGGAATCAGCGCGATGATCGCCGTGCCCACCATCATGAGGACCACCGAGAGCATCATCGCCGCCTTGCGTCCGCGCCGGTCGGCATAGGCGCCCAGCACCGCGCCGCCGATCGGCCGCACGAGATATGACGCGCCGAAGGTGCCGAACGTGAGCAGCATCGAAACGGTTTCGTTGACGGCCGGAAAGAAGTGCTTGCCGATGTACACCGCGAAAAACCCGTAAATGGCGATGTCGAACCATTCGAGCGCGTTGCCGGCGGAGGTGGCGATGACAAGCCTGACGAGGCTCACGGGTTTCCTGGCGGACATGTTGGCGGGCCTTTTTCTCAGAGCAGGGCGCCGGAGGATTGCGGCGCTTGCGGTTTCGTTTTTGCTTGCGGACTTGTTGCGGTTGTACCGGCGGCGAGGCGCGCGGCGTCGTCGCCGAGGTCCCACCAGAGTCCTGCCATCACGGCGAGCGCTTCGCGCGCGACCGAGCCGAGCAGATGCTCGTTCGGCGCGTGCTGCGCGCAAGCGGGATACGAGTGCGGGACCCAGAGCGTCGGCAGGCCGAGCGTGTACGCGAATACGTCGTTGGGCACGGTGCCGCCGAGGTTCGGCAGCAGCGCGGGCTTCTTGCCCGTGGATGTGCGCAGCGATTCGAGCGCCCAGCGCACCCAGGCGTCGTCGGGGTCGAGGCGCGTGGCCGCCGAAGTCTGCGTGACGCGCACTTGCACGTCGCTGAAGCCGAGCCGCGCAAAATGCGCTTCGAGGTGTTCGCCCGCGCGCGCGGCGTCCGTGCCGACCACGAAGCGCAGCTGGCAGGTCGCTTTGGCCATGGGCGGAATCGCGTTGACGGGCGCGTCGGGATTGCCGGACTTGAACGCGAGCACTTCGAGCGTGTTCCAGGCGATCACGCGCTCGGTGGGCGTGAGGCCGGGCTCGCCCCAGTCCGGGTCGATCGCGGGGGCGTCTTCGTCGCCGCCGAGCACGATGTCGGAGAGTGCCTCGCGCACGCTCGCCGGAATCGGCGGCGGGCGCAGGCCGTCCACGGCGATGGCGCCGCGCTTGTCGACGACGCTCGCGATCGCGTGCGCGAGCACGATGGCCGGATTGCGCAGCGCGCCGCCCCAGTTGCCCGAGTGATGCGCGCCTTTGCGCAGGTCGACGAGCAGCTCGAAAGTCACGCCGCCGCGCGAGCCGAGGAACAGCGTGGGCCGCTCGGCCAGCACGCGTGGGCCGTCCGAGGCGATGAACACGTCCGCCGCGAGGGCGTCCCGGTGCGCGGCGCAAACGTCGTCGAGGCCCGGCGAGCCGATTTCCTCGCCGGTTTCGAAGATCAGCTTCACGTTGTAGCCGAGCTTGCCGCCGCGTGCGCCGAGCACGGCGGCGAGCGCCGCGAAGTTCACGGAGTGCTGCCCCTTGTTGTCGGCGGTGCCGCGTCCGTACCAGCGGTCGCCTTCCACGGTGATCGTCCATGGCGCGAGGCCTTCGCGCCACTGTTCGTCGTAGCCGCGCACGACGTCGCCGTGGCCGTAGGTCAGCACGGTCGGCAAGGCCGGGTCTTCGATGCGTTCCGCGATCAGCATCGGCGCGCGCGCGGCTGCCGGATTTTCGACGATGCGGCTCGTGAAGCCGAGCGGGGCGAGTGCGGGCGTGACCTCTTCGGCGAGATAGGCGCGCACGGCGGCGGCCTGCGCGGGATTCTGGCTTTCCGTGCGAAAACCGATACGGCGCTGGAGATCGGCGAGAAACGCGCCGCTGTCATAGATGCGCAGCGCGCGGTCGATGGCGATTTGTCGGGATTCGGTCAAAGGGGCTCCTCTCTGGCGCTCGCGCGGGAAACTGCAATAAATTGCACGCAATGCAGCCAGTCTAGGAAGATCAAAAATTCGCAACAATTTCAATATTTGCAGTTAGCATTGCCGAAATGGCAACGCGCTCGATGCGCATTGAACGGATCAGCCCATGCTTCATGGAATTGCTTTGCGCTACTTCGTCGAGGTCGCGCGCACGGGGTCGCTGGCGGCGGCGTCGGAAAACCTGCACGTGGCCGTCTCGGCCATCAGCCGGCAGATCAGCAAGCTTGAGGAGGACGTGGGCACGGCGCTGTTCGAGCGCATGCCGCGCGGCATGGTGTTGACCGAGTCAGGCGAGCGGCTGGCCGGGCACGCGCGGCGCGCGCTGCTCGAAGGCGACGCGGTGCTCGCCGAGATCGCCACGGCGCAAGCGCTAGGGAGCGGCATCGTGCGCATCGGCTGCACGGAGGGGTTCACGCGCTCGTTCCTGCCGCATGTGCTGGCCGAGCATCATGCCGTTGCGCCGCAGGTGCATTTCCATATGCGCTCGGGCACCCCTTCGCAGGTCGAGCAGTGGGTGGCCACCGGCGAAGTCGATCTGGGGCTGTCGTTTTCGAGCGGAGACCCCGCGAAGGTCCATGTGGAATACAGCGCCGAGTCGCCAGTTTGCGCGCTGGTCGCGCCGGGGCATCCGCTGGCGCGCCACGCGTCGATCACGCTTGCGGATCTGCGCGACTATCCGATCGCGCTGCTAGCGCGCGGCAATACTGCTCGCCAGTTGTTCGACGAGTGCTGTGCGCGCCATGGCATTACGCTCGAACCCATCCTCACGAGCAACAGTTCGAGCGCCTTGCATGCATTTGCTTCGCTGGCCGGCGCGATCACGCTGGGCAGCAAGCTCTCGCTCGCGGGGCTCGGCAGCGATCTCTCGCTGATCGCAAAGCGCTTCGACGAACCGCTGCTCAATCAGCGCAATCTCTGCGTGACGACGATGCGCGAACGGCGGCTTTCCCGGCCGATCGAGGGGGTGCTGAAGGCGTTGATCGCGGAGATCGAAAGCGCGTCATTGGCGTGACCAGATTTTGGGTTCTTTTCGGTACGCAGCGCATTGTGTGCGCATATTCTGGGCGTGGTCCAACATTCGGAGATCAACACCATGACAGTAGAAAAAGTGGCAGTGGTTACCGCGGGCGGCAGTGGCATGGGCGCGGCCGCCGCGCGGCGCCTGGCTGCCGACGGCTTCAAGATTGCGATTCTTTCGTCCTCGGGCAAGGGCGAGGCGCTGGCGGCGGAACTCGGCGGCGTGGGCGTGACGGGCTCGAATCAGTCGAACGACGACCTTCGCAAGCTCGTCGACCTGACCGTGTCGCGCTGGGGCCGCGTCGACGTGCTGGTGAACAGCGCGGGCCATGGTCCGCGCGGCCCGCTTCTCGATATCTCCGACGAAGACTGGCATCGCGGCATGGACACCTACCTGATGAACGTGATTCGGCCGACGCGGCTCGTTGCGCCCATCATGCAGAAGCAGCACGGCGGCGTCGTGATCAATATCTCCACCGCCTGGGCCTTCGAGCCGAGCGAGATGTTTCCCACCTCGACTGTGTTCCGCGCCGGCCTGGCGTCGTACACAAAGCTCTTCGCGGATACGCAGGCCAAGTACAACATTCGCATGAATAATGTGCTGCCGGGCTGGATCGACAGCCTGCCCGCGCAGGAAGCGCGCCGCGAAACCGTGCCGCTGCAGCGCTATGGAACGAGCGAGGAAATCGCTGCCACTGTTGCGTTCCTGGCCTCCGATGGCGCGGCCTACATTACCGGCCAGAATATCCGCGTCGATGGCGGCGTGACCAAATCGGTTTGAAAACGTCGGTTTGAAAACGTCGGTTTGAAAACGTCGGTCTGAACCCGTCGGTTTGAACTCGTGGCGCGTGGAAAATAACCGCGCGCCACGGCTTTGACTTTGCCTGGGGCGTCCACTAGATTCAAATCACGCAGCCCGGCGTGCCGAGGTTTTCATCAAGCAAATCAAAGGGCAAGGCGCCGATGACAGGAGAACGACCGTGATTTCCTGGGAAATCCAGGGCACCGAGTTGATCAGTTGCAATTGCTCATATGGTTGCCCTTGCCAGTTCAATGCGCTGCCGACTCGTGGCTGGTGCGAGGCCATGGGAGCGATATCCATCGCCCAGGGCTTCTACGGCGACGTGCGGCTCGACGGCATCAATATCGCAGTGGTATTTCAATGGCCCGGAGCGGTTCACGAAGGCAGGGGAAAGTGCCAGCCGATCGTCGACGAGCGGGCCAGCCCTGAACAACGCGACGCTATCCTGAAGATCATGACAGGTCAGGATACCGAACCATTCGCCACGATGTTCGCAGTCTACTCATCGACGATCGAGCAGGCGTTCGAGCCGATCTTCACGAAGATCGATTTCGAAGCCGATGTCGATGCGAGGCGCGGCCGGGTTCATGTCGAAGGTGTCTTCGACGTCGTCGGCGAGCCGATTCGCAATCCGGCGACCGGCGCCGAGCATCGCGTGCGCATCGACCTGCCGAACGGTTTCGAATACGAGCTTGCCGAAATCGGCTCCGGCTCGGGCAGCTCGCAAGGCAACATCGCGCTGCAACTGGACGGCACCTATGCGCAGTTCGCGCGCCTGCATCTGAACAACCAGGGGCCGATCCGGCATCGCGCCGCGGTATGAACACGGTCGTTCGCTGGCGTGGTCATGCGCTGACGGCGCCCGGCATTGCTGGCTGTGCCGGCGTTGCCGGCGTGGTGGCGGCGTCGTGGTATTACGTGTGGACAGGGGCGGGAACCGGCATGTCGGCGCTGGCCATGACAGCGGCGGCGCTGTTCCCGCATCGGCTCGCCAGCGGCGGCGGCATGGCGATGTCGCTGCCCGCCGTGATCGTCATGTGGTGGATCATGATGATCGCGATGATGACGCCCAGCGCGTTGCCGCTGATCCTGCTGTATCGCCGTGTCATCCGGCATCGCGGCGCATCGGAATCGTATGCCGCAGTGCTTTCGCTAGGGCTTCTGGCCGGCTATCTCTGCGCGTGGCTCGCGTTTTCGATTGGCGCGTCGTGGTTGCAGATGACCCTGCAACCACGCGGTCTCATTTCGGCAATGATGCTGTGGTCGAAGAGTGCGGCGCTTTCCGCGATCATTCTCGCGGCGGCCGGCATCTATCAGTTCACGCCGCTCAAGCGCGCTTGTCTCCACCAGTGCCGCTCGCCGGTCAATTTCCTGATCGGGCATGGGCGCTCCGGTGTCGCGGGTGGTTTCCTGCTCGGCGTGCGGCACGGGATGTACTGCGTCGGCTGCTGCTGGCTGCTGATGGCGCTGCTATTTGTCGGCGGTGTCATGAACGTGCTGTGGATCGCGGCGCTTTCGCTGATCGTTTTCGTGGAAAAGATCCTGCCCGGCGGCGAGCGCATCGGTCACGCGCTGGGCGTGGTATTGATCGTGTGGGCGGGCGCGACGCTGCTCGTGTAAGCGATGCGCGGAGCGAGGCTACAGCACCGCACGCCGGCGGTGCGCCTCGGCCAGGCGCTCGATGGCCCTGCGGGCCTTGTCGATCTCCTGGGTTTTGTCGAAGAAGTAATGTGCGCCAGCCGCCTGGCAGGCTTCGCGAAAGGGCTGGCTCGACTGATTGGTCAGCACCATCGTGACCACCGGCGGTCCGCGGCGGGCGAGTGCCGATATCAATTCGAGCCCGCTTGCGCCGGGCAAGCGCAAGTCGGTAATCACGACAGCGGGGCGGCACGCGGCGATGCACCTTAGTGCAGTCTGGATGTCCTCCGCTTCGCCGACCACGCGGACGCCGTCGACCATATGGAGCAATGCCGCGATCCGGCGCCGCAACGATGCCGAGTCTTCGACGAGGAAGACGGTCAATTCAGTCAATTTGGCGTTCGCGTCCATGTGCCGAAGTATCGGGCCCGCCGTCGCGCAAGGGAATCGGCGACGGTTGAACTTCGGGTAGGCGAAACGGAAGCCGTGTAGGCGGATTCCTACCCAATCGGCATGGAGGCGCGCCAGACCGGGTCGCGCTAGACCTCGTCGTTATCTTCGAAGAGCTTGTGGCGCATCGCATAGCGCACGAGCGCGGCCTCGTGCGGTACACGCATTTTTTCCAGGATGCGCGTTTTGTAAGTGCTGACCGTTTTCGCACTCACGCAGAGCGCCTGGGCGATTTCGGTGATGGTCTCGCCGGCGGCCAGGCGCCGGAACACGTCGAACTCGCGGTCGGAGAGACGCTGGTGAGGCAGTGCGTCGGCCGGTTCGTTCAGGCTCTGCGCGAACTGCTCGGCCATTGCCAGGCTCACGTACACGCCGCCCGCCGCCACCTTGGTGACGGCCGAGACCAGTTCCGCGCCAGCGCTTTCCTTGGTCAGGTAGCCGGATGCGCCGGCCTTGAACGCCCGCACTGCGTATTGCTGCTCGGCGTGCATGGTCAGCACGAGGATGCGCAGTTCGGGCTTTTCCTCCTTGATCTGCTTGATCAACTCAACGCCGTTGCGTCCCGGCATCGACAGATCGAGCAGCAGCACGCGCGCCGGCGTCGAGCGGATCAGCGCGATTGTGCTCGCGCCGTCGCGCGCCTCGCCGACCACGTCGAATCCGCTGGCGTTCTGCAGGATATGGCGTAGACCGTCACGCACGAGCGCGTGGTCGTCGGCGATCAAAACTTGGATCATGAGTGAGTGTCCTCCAGCTGTGCCGCTGGTCGCGGGAAAGTCATGCGATGGCTACGGCGAGTCGCTGTGGGTCATCCCGCTGCGGGTAATCCTGTTGCCAGGAGCCAGTATGCAATAGTTGCCTTCGACATGCATCCTCTGCTCAAATGCCTTTTCCCGATTCTTTTCCAGGCAGGCGCATGGGTCGCGATCGAGACGACGGCAACCAGATGTTTCTTTCGACCTTGCCCGCGGGGCGCAGCGAGCGGCGGCTCGCGCTCACGGTCATTCTCGCGAGTTGCGCGCTATTCGCGGTATTTGCGCCGTTTGCGAAGCGTCCGCTGCCGGTGGTGGGGGCATTCATCCCGATCTACGAATCGGCGCTGGTGATGAACGACCTGATTACGGCCATGCTGCTGTTCGGCCAGTTCAGTTCGCTGCGCTCGCGTGCGCTGCTCGCGCTCGGCAGCGGCTATCTCTTCACCGCCGGCATGACCATTGTGCATGGCCTCACGTTCCCGGGCTTGTTCGCGCCCGCCGGCTTGCTAGGCGCCGGCTCGCAGAGCACCGCGTGGATCTATATGTTCTGGCACGCCGGTTTTCCCTGCTTCGTCACGGCCTATGTGCTGCTCGGCAAGGCCGCTCACGGTGAACGTCGCGCCATGCCGCGGCGTTCCGCGCGCGCATCGATCGCATGGTGCGTGCTGGCTGCGGCGGCGCTCGTCTGCGTCCTGACCGCCTTCGCCACGATGGGCAAGGCGCTGCTGCCCGATCTGCTCGTGAACGGGCGCTTTACCTGGGCGTACCGCTGGGTGATCGGCGCGGTGTGGCTGGCGAGCCCGTTCGCGCTCGCCATGCTGTGGCGGCACGGCAAGCGCACGGCGCTCGACATGTGGCTGATGGTCGTGATGGTGGCGTGGATGATCGACATCGCGCTCGCCGCGATGCTCAACCATGGCCGCTTCGATCTCGGGTTTTATGCGGGGCGGATATATGGCCTGCTGGCGGCGAGCTTCGTGCTGATCGTGCTGCTGGTCGAGAGCGGCACGCTCTATGCGCGGCTCGTCGCGCTCACGCGCCGCGACATGCGCCGGGACATGCGCGAGCGCATGCGCGTGAAGGAACTCGAGCATCTGGGGCATCTCTCGGCGGGTATCCAGGCGGCGCGCGAGGAGGAGCAAAAGCGCATCGCGCGCGAGCTGCACGACGATCTCGGTCAGCGGCTGACCGCGCTGAAGATCGACCTGACGATGCTCGAAAGCGATCTCGACGACCGCACGATGGCGCCCGCGCTGCGCGGCCGGGCGCGCTCGATGATGACGCTGATCGACGAAACCGTGAGATCGGTGCGCCATATCGCGGCGGGGCTGCGCCCGACCGTGCTCGACGACCTCGGGCTTGTGCCGGCGCTCGAATGGCTCGCCGGCGATTTCGAAAGCCGCAATGGGATCGTGGTGGATCTGCTCATCGACATCGACGATCTGAATATCGATTCGGCGGCGGCCACGGCGGTGTACCGGATCGTCCAAGAGGCGCTCACGAACATTGCCAAGCATTCGGAAGCCACCGAAGTGCAGGTCGAGGTCGTGCTGGACGGCGATGCGTGCCGGGTCGGGGTGGCCGACAACGGGCGCGGTTCGGCGGTTAGCGCGATGCACAAGGAGCAGTCGTTCGGTTTGCTCGGCATTCGCGAGCGGGTCCGGCAATTGAACGGCGCGGTGTCGGTCGATACGGCGCCGGGTGAGGGATTCCGCTTGTCGGTCAGCCTGCCGGCGAGCGCTCTGAATCGAGAGGAACCGGTGTAGGGAGGGGCCGCTTGGCCTTCGCGGGCTTGCCCGCGCGTGAAGGCGGCTGGCAAATCGCACAGACCTTGCCCTCCGGTGCATCGTATTTGTGGATCACGAACTTGCCCGCGCAGCGGCGGCATGAAGTTAACTGCAGGATTCCGCCGTTGAAGAAGCGCACCAGCGTCCAGGCGCGGGTCAGATCGAGCTGCATCTCGAGACTGTTGTGCATGCAGTGTTCCCGATACAGGCGAAATCCCTTGGTGAGTGCGTCGAGATGCGAGCAGCCCGCCGAGTCCTTGAGGAACACATACGTGTTGTAGAACAGCGAGGCGTGGATGTTGGCCTGCCACGTCATGTACCAGTCGGCGGAAGACGGCAGCATGCCTTTTGGCGGCGACTCCCCTTTGATCTCGTGGTAGAGCCGGATCAACCGGTCGCGCGGCAGTGCCAGCTCGCTTTCGAGCACCTGCATCCGTGCGCCGAGTTCGATCAATGCGCTTGCGCGCACCACTTCCCTTGCGTCTTCGATAATGCTGATCCTGGCCATGGCTCGCCTCAGTCCGGTCACGCGAATTGTTCGGCGGGCTGGCCCGCGAGCAGCACGGCTGCATGTGTGTGAGCAATATCGATGTGCTTGTTGGCGTCCTTTCCGGGCGTCGCCAGCACGGACAGCATTTGATGGTCGTTGATCCGGAAGAAGCACAGCAACTGATTGCAGGCCGAGAGCTTGACGATTTGCGCCAGCGTCAGCCCGGCCAGCAGGTCGGCCACCTGCTCGGACAGGCCGAGCCGGAACATGCCCGCCGGGCGGTCGTCGCGCAGCAGGCGCTGCGCAAGCGCGAGGTAGGACAGATTGAGTTCCTGAATGGACTGCAGAGTGTCGGCGCTATTCATGATGTTCCCCCGCTCAAGGGCCACTTCGATGTTTCCCGGCGACCGGCTGGCGCTGGCGCGATCGTGTGTCGCTCGAGTGACGGAAGTATTGCTTTGGCGGGGGGTAAATGAAATCAGCGGCCAGCGAACTTGATGTAGTCGCAACAGTAGGGCTGTCAGCGTTTTCCTACATAGCCAGACGAATTCAGGGCGTCCAGCGATACACCGTGACGCTGTTACCCTTGACATTGTTCTTCGTGACGACGTACTCGCCGGTCGAGCGAAGGTAGGCCCGGATGCCGTACATCGAATCGATGGCGCTGCTGGCGTCCACGGTCGTGGGACGGGGGTTGACCAGCGTGGCGTCGAGCTTGCCGGTCGTCAGGCTGAAGGCGTCGATGTTTGGCCTGGCCGGTCCGCTGATGCTGCTGAACCAATAGCCGACGAACAGATAGTTGCCGGCCGCATCGATCGCCTTGGCGCCGGTGCTGGGCAGCTCGATCACTGGATTGGGCACGGTGGTGTTGCCCGCGAGCCAGCCGTGATACACCTCGATGCGCGTGCCGATCGCCGTCCAGTCGGTGCTGCCGATGATGCCCTGGGCGAGGATCATGGTGTCGCTGTCGGCGAGGTAGACGATGCGCGTGAGCGGCTCGACGCTGGCGGGAATGCGAAAGGGGACGCCGGCTCGCCAACTGGGCTTGCCGCTGGCGTCGAAGCCGGCGAGCGGATAGTGGTAGATATTGCCGGTCTTGTCCAGGCCGGCCCACACGCCGCCTTTGCTGTCGAGGCTGAAGCCGTGGGTGACCCGCAGGCTGGTCTGGAACACCGGGCCGGGAATCGATGCATCGGGAATGGCGATATAGCCGTTCGCCGCGTTGAAGTGGAAAAAGTAGAAAATCGGCGGATTCTGGCCGGACGCCACGAGAATCCGGTTCGCACCGACGGCGACGAGCTGGCCGAAATGCTCGTCGCGCTGGGTGTCGTTGACGTTGATGCGCGGATCCGACGGATACGCAACGGGATCGACCGTGTTCGCGACGAAGGTGCCTCCCGCGCTGCCCGAATAAATGTTGGTGCCGCCATAGAACAGGGCGCCGTCCGTGGCCGGGTCCGGGGCCGCGACGCCCTCGAAGTTCAGCGACTGGAGCGTCCAGCGCAGGGCGCCGGCCGGGTCATACGCATGAACGTCGGTGCCGCCGTCGCGGCCCAGATCCCAACTGCCGCCCCACGGGTTGTTGAGCACATAGAGGTTGCCCGCAGTGTCCTTGCCGATGCCTGCAACGCGGGTGAAGCGCTGCGCGCCGACTTGGCCCTTGATGCCCTTCGTGGTGTCGAGATAGCCGCCCCGCACGCCGAAAGTGCCCGCCAGCGTGGGCGTGCGCGAAAGGGTGTAGCGCTTGATGTTCATGTCGGGGCCTTCGTCCCCGACCATGAGTTGCCCCAACGACGCATCGAAATAGAGCGCCGACGGCCGCGAACCGCTCGGCAACCGGATGGTGTTCAGTAGCGCGCCGGATGGGCTGAAGCCGACGACCGCGCCTTCGCTTTTCTGTGCGACCCAGACATTGCCGGCGCGATCGAGCGCGAGCGCGCCTGGACTTTGGACCGAGATGTCCCGCTGCCAGACCCCGTTGGTGGTGAAGACCCGCACGCGATTGCCATAGAAGTCGCTTGCATAGAGGAGCGAGCCCGCCGTGGCGAGCCCGGTGACTACATCGACCCGGGGCTGGTTGTTCGCTGCGCTGACCTGAATGAGCAGGTCGCGCGTCTTGGTGGCGCGGTTGTATCGTCCGACCGCGCCGCTTCCGTACGACTTGCTGTATTGCAGCGCCGCGAAGATCGAAGTGGCGTTGCCCGTGATCGCGGTGCCCTGGAATTCGCCATGCGAGCCGATCGAGCCGAAGCTCTTGCCATCCTGATAGATCGCCACGCCACCCTCGTACTCGTCCCACATGGACGACGTATAGATGACACCTTCGGGCGCAACCCACATGGAACGCGCGGTGTTACCCACATGGGCGGCGAGGGTGCCATAGGTATTGGCAATCCAGTCAATGGCGTTTTGCGCCTGGGCGGAAGGCGCGACGGCCGCGATCGTAGCGACGAAGAGCGCAGCATGAATGCGTGTTCTTTCGAGCATGAGCATGCTCTCCTGAATAGGGCAGCCCTTGGCTATGCGCTGGAGCTTCGCACGGGCACGGTGACGCAGTTATGAACATAGGCAGCGCATTACGTCTTTACAAGCCACGCAATTTTTTTATGCCGCCTGGATTCGAATAAAAATAAGGATAACGAATAATTAGCCTTGCAATTAAATGAAGAGGAAATCTTCGCGCGTGCGATACTTTCGTCTAAATTTCATATTATGAAATGATGTCGCGTATGCCAGAAAAATCTGCGGCGATGCAATATGTGTGCATTGCATATGGGCGAATGTAATTTCACATTGCAATATATTTTTCCTATCTCATTGAAATTAATGAATTTTATTTCTACTAATTTCTGTCGGATATGGAGCCGCGAGCGATGTTTATCCCGATACGCTTTAGCCATGGCGAACGTTCGCGCGTTCCGGAATTTTCTAAACCTGTGGAGAGACGAGATGTTGCATGTTTATATAGAACCCGTGCCGAAGGGCCAGTGGGGCCCCATCGATGGATACCGCATTGAAACCCAGGATGGGACGAAGCTCTCGGCGGAACTGCTCCGTTCCGAGAGACTGGCGGTGAGCGAAGCAAGGCTGCATGGCTACGTGCCGCTGCTTGCCACGGTGCGCATACCTGACAAGGCCGTTGCGGAGCACTGGAAACCCGCCGTCGATAAAACATTCGTATCGGTTTGATCTTCGATGCGGACACGACTTACTCGCGCGCACTGCCCGCCCGCATGGGTGCGAAGTGCGCGTTTCGCGTCAACCTATGTTTTCATGGCTACACGTTGCGTGCACAACGAAATCCCGCATAAACATACTGATAGTGCGGCTGAAACCAGTTGCGGAACGTAGGGCGCATCATGCAGCCCGCGGTGCGCGCGGAACCGCCTTTCATCGAATAATGCTGGCCGTCGAAGAAATTCGCCGAATAGCCTTCGTAGAACGGAAATGCCTCGAATCCGGGCAGCGGGCCGAATGGCGTCGAGGTCCATTCCCAGCCGTTGCCGTATAGCCCTTCCACGCCCCATGTGCTCGCGCTGTCCGGTGTCGCGTCCACGGCGACAGGGTTCCAGTTCCGGAAGTCGAAGTTGTCGGTGGCGCCTGGCAATGCGCCGTGCGCCGCGCGCTGCCATTCGGCCTCGGTCGGCAACCGGGCGCCGCGCCAGCGCGCGAACGCGCTGGCTTCCGCGTGGCTCACATAGACCGGCCATGCACGCGGCAGCGCAACATCCTCGAACATCGTGCGCAGGCGCCAGCCGTCGTCGGTGCGCACCCAGAAGACCGGGTGTTCGATGCCTTCGGCTTCCCTCCACGCCCAATCGTCGTCGTTCCACAACGCCTTGTGCCGATAGCCGCCATCGACGATGAATTCGAGCCACGCGCCGTTGGTCACCATGTAGCGATCGATCTCGAACGCAGCCACCTCCACCTGCTCCTCGCCGAACTCGTTGTCCCAGCCGAAGACACCGCGCTCATGCGTCATGCCGAGCTCGATGCGGCCCGCCGGCACGCGCACCATCGACGGCGTCGCAACGTAGAGGTGATCGGCGATTTCGCGTGCCGAGGCGGGGGCGACCTTCTGCGCGAACGGCAATTGATGAAGCATGTAGGAGAGGGTTTCGACGTGCATCAGGCGATGCTCGATGGCCACATTCAGCAATTGAGCGCCGATATCGTGCTGGGACACAGTGGGCGGCAAGTCGAGCGTGGCGAGCTGCGCATCGATGCGCGCGCGAGCGTCGCGAGCATAGTCGCGCACTTCGGCACGGCTGGGCCAATCTGCGGGGGTGTCGGTGGGCAGCGCGCCGTCGACGGGGTCGATGCCGAACGCGAATAACTGGTCCAGGCGCGGATCGGCGGACGGCAGGTCGAACAGGCGTTTGTCGAACAGATTACGGTCGAACGCCTCGAGATGGCCGATGTAAAACACGATGCGGTGGCGCTCGCGGATCGGGCGTTCGTAGAGGAATTCGGGCTTGACGACGGCAAAGAGCGCGTCGCTGGCGGCGCGCGCTTGGGCGAGCCGTGCGGCGAGTGTGGGCGGGGACGGGAGCTGCATTGCGGCGAGTCTCCTGACTGGGGCGGTGAACGAACTTTACCGCTGCGCAGGAGCCGTGCCAACGCTGTTACACGCGCCCGGGCGGGGGCGCGTAAATGGGAGATTCTGGAGACGTAACCGGCCACACGCCGCAAACCGGGGCGGCGCGCGTGAGGGACCTTCGTTTACAGATGGCGCAGGCCTTCGATGTCGATGATGCGGATGAGCTTGCCCTGCGTGTCGATCAGGCCACGCTTTTGAAATCTTGACAGGGTTCGGCTGACCGTTTCGAGCGTCATGCCGAGATAGCTGCCCATGTCTTCCCGCGTCATGCGCAGGTTGAATTCCGCGTGCGAGTAGCCGCGCTGGCCGTTGCGCTCTGAGACGTCGAGCAGGAAGGCTGCCACGCGTTCGTCGGCGGAAAGCGAGCCCAGCACCATCATCTGCGACGATTCTCGAATGAGTTGCTCGCTCATGAGCCGGTGCAGGCGGTCCTGCATGGCGCCGGTTTCGCGGCACAGGTGCTTGAGCGCCGAATAGGGGATGATGCACACCGAACTGTCTTCGAGCGCCACGGCACTGCAAGTGTGGAAATCGGTGCTGATGCCGTCGATGCCTAGCGGGTCGCCGGCCAGGCGCAGGCCCGTGACCTGCTCGCGGCCGTCGCGGTGTGCCATGACGGTTTTCAGCGATCCGGAGCGAACCGCATAGAGTGTGTCGAACGGGTCGCCGGCGCGATAGAGCGCTTCGCCGCGCCGCACACTGCGCGCATTGCAGATGAGCGCTTCGAGCTTCGGCAGATCATCGGCGGCTAGCCCTTGAGGCATACACAGATGACGCATGGCGCAACTCGAGCAACGCGCGGAAGTGCGAGGGCTCGTTGGGGAATTACGGCTGGCACGGCGCACAGTGGTGTGCGATACGACGGTAGGGGTCAGCATTGGCTTGCTCCTGTAATCGATTTTTGGAGCATTGTCACACCGCGCTTAAATCTTAAAATGGCGGCAAAACGCCGCGCATATGAGATAGATCCGCTTGCGCCTTGTCAGAAGCCGGTTTCGCGGCAAGTGATCGGGCTCAAGCGGATTCAAAAAGGTGGGAATTCGAGCGTTATCTTTTAATTCGTGGCCATTCGGCGCTTCCTATCCGGATGGCTATCCAGTGGCTATTCGGTATCCGTCGCGGATACACCTGCGGCAGAAGGAATCAACAGGACCGGCAGGGTCGATTGGCGCACGCAGCGCTCGGCCACGCTGCCGAGAATCAGCCGCTGAAAACCGCGCCGCCCATGCGTGCCCATCACGATCAGGTCGGCGCCGTTCGCCTTCGCCGCGTTGAGCACGAGCGTGGGCACGTCGTCGAGCGAGGATGCCTCGCCGGTCAGCATCTCGCCCTGCACGCCGCGCTCGCGCAGCACCTTGTTCATGTGGTCCGCGAGTTCCTTGCCCTGAGCGATCATTTGATTGCGCAGGATGGAAGGATCGTAGCCCGGCGCATCGAAATACATCGGCGTGTTTTCGATCACGTAGAACGGTTGCAGCGTCGACCCCATAGCCTTCGCCAGTTCGAGCGCGGCGTCGAATGCGCGGCGCGACGTTTCGCTGCCGTCGACCGCTACCAGAATGCGTTGATACATGGAGCCTCCGCTAGAGTGGGACTGCACGGATTCGGGGCATGCCCGCCCGTGATCTTGTGCTGTGTCTCGTTAACTCTAAAAAGCTTAAATGATTGCTCAGAAAATTGCAGTGCCGCAGTATGAAAAATGGAATGTGCCAGAAGGAATATCAAAAAAATCGCGTCGGAGTGTGGCGTGTTGTCCGTCTTGGGTCGCTTCGGCGCTGTCAGTAGGTAGGACGGTGCTCTGCCATCTGCCCGGTTGCGCATGTCCTGCCAGCCCGTTATCTTTGCCTCTCTTTCGTACCGGCGCGCCGCAGCATTCCAATCAGTGACTTCCGCACACACCCCCTTGCCGTTTCGCGACGCGCTATTGGCCATGCTCGGCATCGGCCTCGTGAACATGCTGGTCGCGCTCGATCAAACCGTTGTCAGTACCGCATTGCCGTCGATCGTCGCCGAATTGCACGGCTTCGAGTATTACGCGTGGATCGCGAGCGCCTATTTGCTGGCGTCGGTCGTGACCGTGCCGGTGTTCGGGCGTCTGGGCGACTACTTCGGGCGCAAGCGTTTCGTGATTGCCGCCGTGATCGTGTTTACCGTCGCCTCGACGCTATGCGGGCTCGCCACCGACATGCGATTTCTGGCAGCGGCACGCGCGTTGCAAGGGGTGGGCGGGGGGATGATGGTAGGCACCGCGTTCGCCTCGATTCCCGATCTCTTTCCCGACCCGCGTGCGCGGGTGCGCTGGCAGGTGGTCATGGCGGCGGCTTACGGCATCGGCACGGCAGCGGGGCCTTCGTCGGGCGGCTGGCTCTCCGAGCATTTCGGATGGCGCTCCACCTTCATGGTGAATCTGCCGGTCGGTGTACTGGCACTTTATTTCATTTGGGCGCATCTGCCCGCGTACCGCCATGGGCGGACCGGCGAAGTCCGCATCGATTGGACTGGTGCGGCGCTGGTCGCGCTTGTGCTGGGCGCGTTCCAGGCCGTCATCGAGGCCGTGCCGAAAGACGGCCCCACACCCACCAATCTCGCGCTGATTGCTGTCGTGGCGGTTGGGGCCGTGGCCCTGCTGGTTTGCGAGCGGCGCGCGACGCATCCGATCATTCCGCTCGATCTCTTCCGCGATCCGCAACTGGTCACGCTGTTTACCCTCTCGACGCTCTCGGGCTTCGTGATGTTCTCGCTGATCTTTTTCGCACCGTTGCTGCTGCAGGGCGGGTTCGGTCTTTCGCCTCAGGAGGCCGGCCTGCTGGCGACGCCGATCGCGGCGTGCATTGCGCTCGGCAGTCTCGTCAACACGCGCATCGTGATCCATCTGAAGAAGCCGACGGGCATTTTGAGCGTCGGTTTTGGGCTGCTCGTGTGTGCTTCGTCGGGGCTCGCATTCGCTACGCGCGCGACGCCGCATCCGTGGCTGGAGCTTGCGATGGCGGCGGTGGGCATCGGGCTCGGTTTCATCCTCAACAATCTCAATGTGTTCGCGCAGGAGATTGCCGGGCGCGAGCGCTTCGGCATCACGACGGCGTTGCTGCAATCCACGCGCATGGTGGGCGGCATGCTCGGCACGAGCATCGTGGCGACGATCGTGAACCATCGCTATGCGTCGGGCGTCGGCGACGCGCTCGCGGTACTGGGGGCGCCCGGCGCCGCGCGCTGGCAGCCGCAACTCGCGGATCCGCGTGTGCTGATCGACCCGGCGCTGCACCGCGCGCTGACGACCCACATGAAGGACGCTGGCCTTGACGGTGCCGCGCTCATCGAAGCTGTGCGGCACGTGCTGGTTGACGCCATTCATCTAGGCATCGGCCTGACCGGTTTCGCGGCGCTGGTGGCGGCGCTGTGCGTGCGCCGCATCGCGCATATTCGCTTTAGCCGCGTCGCCGCGGTAGCCGCTGCACCGGCATCGGTTCGGGTGAGTGAGTGACAGCGTCGCCGGACTGGACCTGACATTTGCTTGGGCGGCTCGCCCAATGCAGCGGCGTTTGGCCACCCTTCGCGTTATTCGTCAGACAAAATAAAAAATCGTCTGACTCGATGCCGTAAGCCGTGGCGGATCTCAGGCTGCGGCGGCCATCGGCCCGAAAAGGGCATTGCGGGTCTGTGCGCCCACGGCGATTTCCAGCGCGACAGCGTTTTCGACGCCAATGCGCACGGGCGCGCCGAGCCGCGCGACCTCGATGCCGGTGCGGCGCAGGAGCCGCTCGATCGGCGTGGTGGTGACGGTCACATAGCGCGAAATGCCCATGCGGTCGGCAAACGAGACCAGCGAATGGATCGCATGCATGGTGACGTCGGCAAAGCCAAACGCGTGGTCATTGCCCGACTCGATGGCAAACCGGCTGAGCTCCCAGATATGCCGGCCCGCCGGCGCCGCCTGGCCGTGCAGCAGCTGCGGGAACGTGTCGCGCAGCATGTTTGGCCCTTCGGTCGGCATCAGGCGCCAGCAGCCGCGCACCTTGCCGTCATTGTCCTGGATCAGCATATAGTGGGGCCCGAGCGCGTCGTATCCGTCGATTTCCATTCCCGCGATGGTGGGAATATCCCAGCCCATGCGGTCGCGAAATACGCGCGCGCGCAGCCGGTACATCTCGTTGATATCTTCGTTGTCGAATTCTTGGCGTAGTCCGATCCGAATCGCAGCTTGCATGACAACTCTCCCGTTTGCGTGTGGGGGTAGCGGTATGGATCGAAGCTATGCGTTATGAATATAAAAAAACACCTATCAAGATAGGTAGGTGCGCGGGGAGGGTCAGTTCTGGAGAATGGCTGGGCGGCAGTCACTCATCAGGCATATCTCTGACACAGCGAGAGTCAAAATGGAACTTCTGGACAATCATCAATGGCAGGCGGGCGCGAATTCCTCTCACACTGGAGGGGACCTGTCGTCGGTAATCGACCGTGTCCTGATCATCGCGTATCGGAAGAAGAAGAAAGAGAGCCAGCGCCGCTTCTGGGCGCGGTTCGGCGTGACGCAGTCACGCGGCAGCCGGTTTGAGTCGGGCGCGGAGATTCCGCCGCCGGTATCGATCCTGCTGGGTCTGTACTTCAACAAAACGATTTCGGATGGCGATCTGGGCCGTGCGGAACGTGTGCTTCGACGCACCGATACGCCCATGCTCAGCCCGGGTCAATAAGGCCCATCTGGGTTGCAATCACGGCTGCCGCCCGCCGTGAATTTACGCCGAACTTCCCGCGAATGTTCTTCATGTGGAAGTTCACCACGGCTTCGGAGCAATTCAGGATGTGAGAAATCTCCCAAGTGGACTTGCCCAGCGCGGTCCACTTGAGGCATTCCTTTTCGCGCGGCGTAAGCTTGGGAATCAGCGACTGGGCGTGATCGTTCAGGTGCCGCTGGCTCGTGTCGAGCACGAGATCCCGAAGCAACACGAGATTCGGCAGCGCACGGTCCACGTCCTGCCAGAACGAGTCAGACGGATTGGCGTCGTTGACGAAGCACAGCATGCCCGACTCCTGACGCGGGCCATGGATCGGCAATGTAATGCCGGCACGTAGCCCGTGCGAGCGCGCCTCTTCATACATCGATTGCTGCTGTTCGGTGGCGAAGAGTTCAGGTGACCAGATAAGCGGCGCCGAGCGCGTCGTGCAATGCGCGACCACCGGGTCGAAATATGCCATGCCGTGGTCGTTATAGGCTTGCCGCCAGACGGCGGAGTAATTGGTCCGGATGAACGCGTCCTCGAGCCGCATGCCCGGACGCGGCAGGATGGCCAGCATGACTTGGCCGAAACCCCATGAGGCGGCGAGCCGAGACACCGCCTCGAACCACGCCGCATCTTCGGGCGCGTCGAGCACGGATGACATCTGCTCAATGTAATGTAGAGGCACGTCAACACTCTCCATCGGCGGTGGGCCAGACCGCAAGCGGCGCCTGGGCAGGCTGCCGCCTTGCTTCTTCTGATGTAACAATTTATCACTAAATTCCGCAGGGCTCGTCTTTTTCTCCCCGCAGCAAAGGTCTTCCGCCTTGAGTTTCCGCTCGCGCATCGCGCGCGTCCGCGTGCTTATTCTGCAAATACAGAACAAAAACTACTGTTTTTTCGCCATAAAATTCCGGCGGCAGGCGCGCAGAATAGGTTTTTGCGGTTTATTGCTTATTCGATAGATGACTTGATCTAAATGAGCAATAACGCTGGGCAATATGCGTCGCGTGAACTTGAAAGATTGTTAATGCGCATGAGCGAATTTTTGTGCCTGCAATATTGAACCGGCGTTGTAGCGACGCACTGCACCTGGGATATGCAGATCGAATGACCTGACAAGTTCACGGGCACGTTGCGGCTCGCCTGGCGAGACGCGTCCGCCAGGCGTTTCAGTGCATGTTTGGGCAGCTCAGGGTTTGCGATGCAGTTCGACCACGCGCGTCGGGCGCATATGGTTGATGGCGAAGTGAATGCGTCCCGGGCTGCGGCGCTGGCCCAGCTCGCGCGGGTCGTCGAACTGTCCGTCGAGGTCGTACGCCGGCGGCGCGGCCATGCCCATGTCGACGGCCTCGAAGCCTGTTTGGAGCGCAAACGGCATGCGATGCGCGAGGCTGCGGCTATCGAAGCCCGCGAAACCGTCGGGCGCTTCCGGCACGCTGTTGTCGAGCGACGCGTTGCTGGTAGTGGCTTCGTCGGGGTGATTGCTGCGGTCGGAGCCGTTCATGGTGTGTCCTCCGTAGGAAAGCCAATGAAGAACCGGATGCACCAAACAGATGCATCAAACTGCATCACGAAGTGTTCCAAAAATACTGGAAGCGAACCCGGAATCCAGCGGAAATGCAAGTCTGTGCGCCAGGAGAACGCCTCCAGCGATCCAGGATTTTTTTCGTTGGATCGGCGTATTTACTGGGAGTATGATCCTCTTTCAACGAGTTGGCGCGCATAAGAATTAACGGCTTAAGCGATAGCCGGGCTGTGGCTTTGCCGCACGATCCTGTACGCGCTCACAAAAACGGACAAAGCAGTCAGGGGCGGATGAGACACATGCACTTCGACGCTGCATTCACGCATCGCGGTTATTTGCTCAATTGTGCGCCGGCGCGTGCCGGCGACGGCACATATCAGCCTTATGTGGTGATCTCGCGCTCGAGCGATGGCGAACTCGTTGCCAATCGTTTCTTTCCAGCCGACTTGCGCTTCTCCGACGAAGCCGCCGCCATTGCCCATGCGCGCGACTGGGCGGTGCGTTGGATCGACGCTAGCAGCGTCACTCTCTGAGGCGGCGCTCGGGACGCCCGGCGGACTATCGCGAAAAGCGGTAATCTCTGGGGTCGATACACTTACTGGCGGCGCCGTCCCGCAGCTTCATCATGTCCAATGCCGCTTACCCCGACTGGGGCCTCGAACAGATCGTCACCGATCTGCGCGCTTCGCGCGAAGAGCTTCACCGCACCCGCCACCCGCTCGGCATTCGCGAACTGCCGTCGCGTGACGGCGTGATCAACATTGTCGCCGGCCTGCGTGCCGCGCTGTTCCCCACGCACTATGGTGCGCCCGATTTGACGGACGAAAGCGTCGACTATTACGTCGGTCATACGCTCGAAAGCAC
Source organism: Paraburkholderia sp. A3BS-1L (assembly GCF_051125215.1). Classification (NCBI taxonomy): domain Bacteria; kingdom Pseudomonadati; phylum Pseudomonadota; class Betaproteobacteria; order Burkholderiales; family Burkholderiaceae; genus Paraburkholderia; species Paraburkholderia sp. A3BS-1L. The sequence goes on from NZ_CP120443.1 coordinate 1,297,171, forward strand.
GCTGCGCCTGCTTGCCGAGCAGATTCGCCGCGCGCTGCGCTTTTTGCCCGAAAACGCCGGAGCCGGCGACGAGGTGCTGCGCAAGCGCGCCTTCGACATTGCCCGCGAATTCGGTCACCAGCTCCCCGGCATTCGCGCGCTGCTCGTGAGCGACATTCAGGCCGCGTTCACGGGCGACCCGGCTGCGCAGCACATCACCGAAATCCTGCTCTGCTATCCCGGCGTCTGGGCCATGACGCATCATCGGCTTGCGCATGCATTGCACCGGCTCGGTGTGCCGCTGCTCGCGCGTTTCATCAACGAAATCGCGCACTCGGCAACAGGCATCGACATTCACCCGGGCGCGCAGATCGGTCCGAGCTTCTTCATCGACCACGGCACGGGCGTCGTGATCGGCGAGACGGCGATCATCGGCGAGCGCGTGCGTGTGTACCAGGCGGTGACGCTGGGTGCGAAGAGCTTCGCTGCCGATATCGATGGCACGCTCGTGAAGGGCAATGCGCGCCATCCGATCGTCGAGGACGACGTGGTGATCTACGCCGGCGCGACCATTCTGGGCCGGGTGACGATCGGGCGGGGCTCGGTGATCGGCGGCAATGTATGGCTCACGCACAGCGTGCCACCGGGCAGCAGCGTGCGCCAGGGCAAGATCCGCGAAATCGCCAGTGACAGCGGCGCGTCCTGAGTGCCGCTGAAGCGCCACTGAACGTCTGTCGGCGCCGGCCCGGGCGTGTCTAGGGCCTCAGGTATTGGGCACGCTCATTACGCCCGGATTGCCGACGATGGCCAGGAATTCCCGGCGCGTGGACGGGTCGCTGCGGAACGTGCCGAGCATGCGCGACGTCACCATCGTCACGCCCGCCTTGTGCACGCCGCGCGTCGACATGCATTGGTGTGCCGCTTCGAGAATCACGCCCACGCCTTTGGGTTGGAGTACCTCGTTGAGCGTGTCGGCAATCTGCGCGGTCATCTTTTCCTGAATCTGCAGGCGCTTGGCGAAAGCGTCGACGAGCCGCGCAAGCTTCGAAATGCCCACTACGCGATGCTCGGGCAGATACGCCACGTGCGCGCGGCCGATGATCGGCACCATGTGGTGTTCACAGTAGCTCTCGAAGCGAATGTCCTTCAGCACGATCATTTCGTCGTAGCCGTCCACTTCCGAGAAGGTGCGCGACAGGATCTCGCGCGGGTCGTGGTTGTAGCCCGCGAAGAATTCCTCATAGGCGCGCACGACGCGCGCCGGCGTATCGATCAGGCCTTCGCGTGCGGGGTCGTCGCCGGCCCAGCGCAGCAGCACGCGCACGGCTTCTTCCGCCTGCTCGCGCGATGGCCGGCCCGCGCCGGTCTTCGGTTTTTTTCGAGTGTTTTTTTCTGCGTTCTTTGCGTCGCTCATGCATTGGCTCCTGTCATGTGGGCCACGCCGCGGCGACGCGTACCACCGGCGACCATTGTTTCATGATTCGCGCGCATCCGTGCATGATGGCGCATATTGCAATGGCTTGCGCCGTCGTGTGCGGGTGCGCGCTTCATTTGGGCCATTCGTCCATCGCGTCATTGAACAGTTCGGCCACCACGCCGCGCAGCCATTCTCCGCGCGGTGCATTGTGATACTTGCGGTGCCAGTGCTGCTTGAGGTCGAAGCGGGGCAAGGGCAGCGGCGGCTCCACCAGCGCGATCGAGGCGTGCTCCGAGACATAGGCGAAGCCGATTGCATGCGGCACGGTGGCGATCAGGTCGGTGCGCGTGAGAATGAACGGCAGGCTCATGAAGTGAGGGGTTTCGAGCACGGCGCGCCGGTGCAGGCGCTTCTTCTCCAGGAAGCGTTCGAGCACTTCCTGGCTGCGGCCCTCGGCGCGCACGACGGCGTGGCCGAGTGCAAGAAACTGCTCGAGGGTCAGGGGCTTGCCGGCGAGCGGATGGCTGCTGCGCATCAGGCAGATGAACCGATGCGTAAAAAGGCGCTGCTGGAAAAAGTTGTTGCCGCCGAGGTCGGGGAAGTAGCCGACGGCCAAATCGATGTCGCCCGACTCGAGGCCGCGCTCCACCTGGTTGTGCGGTAGCGAAACTGAACGCAGATTCGCGTTGGGCGCCCGTTCGGCAAACATTTGCAACAGGCGCGGCAGGAACACGATCTCGCCCACGTCCGAGAGCGCGATCGAAAACGTATGTGTGCTGGTGGCCGGGTCGAAGTCGTGGGCCTCGAGCATGCCTTTCTCGATCCGGATGAGGGCGTCGCGCGCGGCGGGGATGAGGCCGAGCGCGCGCGGCGTGGGCTCCATGCCGTGCGAGGTGCGCACGAACAGCGGGTCGCCGAAATATTCCCGCAGCTTGCCGAGCGCCGTGCTTACGCGCGGCTGGCTAACGCCCAGCCGCTCGGCGGCGCGGCTCACGTTGCGGGTTTCGTCCATCGCCACGAGGTAGGGGATTAGATTGAGGTCGAGCTCTTGCATGGGGCGGGCGCGCGTAGGCAGTCAGATGCACTATATCGAAATCGAATAAACATAAGTACAAGAATTTGATTGCGCGATACTCGCGCGTCCCGACATGCACTCGACTGCCGCGTCAGGAACTCCCGCCTTGACAAGTCCACATTTAGGCTCCGATAATGCGCTGAACGTTCGCTAAACGAATCAGTGTTCGTATATAGAACTTTTTCGCGATCAAGTGGCGTGGACTCTCCGCGGTGCGCATCGCTTTCAGGAACAGGCATGATCAACAAGATTTTCGATTCGCTTCAAGCCGCCGTCGCCGACGTGCACGACGGCGCCACGGTGATGATCGGCGGCTTCGGCACGGCCGGCATGCCCGCGGAACTGATCGACGCGCTGATCGCGCAAGGTGCGCGCGAGCTCACGATCGTGAACAACAACGCGGGCAATGGCGATACCGGCCTTGCCGCGCTGCTCAAGGCCAAACGGGTGCGCAAGATCATTTGCTCGTTCCCGCGCCAGACCGACTCGTATGTGTTCGACGCGCTTTATCGCGCCGGCGAAATCGAACTCGAACTCGTGCCGCAGGGCAATCTGGCCGAGCGCATCCGCGCGGCGGGCGCCGGCATCGGCGGTTTCTTCACGCCCACGGGCTATGGCACGAAACTGGCCGACGGCAAGGAAACGCGCCTCATCGACGGCCGTCATTACGTGCTGGAGTCGCCGCTGCATGCCGACTTCGCGCTCATCAAGGCTTATAAGGGCGATCGCTGGGGCAACCTGGTCTATCGCAAGACCGCGCGCAATTTCGGCCCGATCATGGCGAGTGCGGCCAAGGTCGCTATTGCGCAGGTTTCGGAGGTCGTCGAACTCGGCGCGCTCGATCCGGAAAACATCGTGACGCCCGGCATTTTCGTGCAGCGCGTCGTGGCAGTGCCGCAGACGGCGCATCAATCGCTGCAAGCCGGCCAGGCCGCCTGAGTGAGGAGTCAAGAAATGAAACGGTTGAATCGCGACGAAATGGCTCAACGCGTGGCTCAGGACATTCCTGAGGGCGCTTATGTGAATCTCGGCATTGGCGTGCCGACGCTGGTGGCCAACCACCTCGACCCGAGCAAGGAAATTTTCCTGCACAGCGAAAACGGTCTGCTCGGCATGGGCCCCGCGCCTGCGCCCGGCCAGGAAGACGACGAACTCATCAACGCCGGCAAGCAGCACGTCACGCTGCTTACGGGCGGCGCATTTTTCCATCACGCGGATTCGTTCGCGATGATGCGCGGCGGCCATCTCGACTACTGCGTGCTCGGTGCGTTCCAGGTGTCGGTGAAGGGCGATCTCGCGAACTGGCACACCGGCGCGCCCGATGCCATTCCGGCCGTGGGCGGCGCGATGGACCTCGCGCTCGGCGCGAAGCAAGTGTTCGTCATGATGGAGTTGCTCACGAAGCAGGGTGAAAGCAAGCTCGTGAGCGAATGCTCGTACCCGGTGACGGGCGTGGGCTGCGTGGGCCGCATCTATACGGATCTCGCCGCGTTCGATGTGACGCCCGAAGGCCTCGCGGTGCGCGAGATCTATTCGGATATCGACTTCGATGCACTGCAAAAGCTCGCCGGGGTGCCGTTGATCGACGCGACGCAGAATCGCCGCGCGGCTTAAACTGCTGCAATGCAGTTTATTGCATGAAGCCCCGCGTGGCGCGATGTCCGGCTGCATAGTGGCCAAGCGTCGCGCCATCTGTGTTTGCGCGCATTCCTAATCGATTCATACCGATCCATGATTGAACGCTTGACGAGCCTGATCTGCGGCACCGAGCCGATGAACGCCGTGTGGTCTCCCGCAGCCACGCTGCAGCGCATGCTCGACGTGGAGGCGGCGCTGGCGCGGGCGTCGGCCACGCACGGCGTGATTCCGCGCACTGCCATTGCGGCAATTGTCGCGGCGTGCGAGGCGAACCAGCTCGATGCCGATGCGCTGGCGCGCGACGCCGCCTTGGGCGGCAATCTGGCGATTCCGCTCGTCAAGCAACTGACTGCGCGCGTGAAGGCCGCCGACCCCGAAGCTGCGAAATACGTGCATTGGGGCGCGACGAGCCAGGACATCATCGATACGGCGACCGTGCTGCAATTGCGCGATGCACTCGCGCTGATCGAAACCGGCATCGACGCGACCTGCGCGAAGCTCGCCGATCTGGCGCGCGTGCATCGCGCGACGCCCGCAGTGGGACGCACCTGGCTTCAGCAAGCGCTGCCGATCACGCTCGGCCTGAAGTTCGCGCAATGGCTCGACGCGATGCTGCGTCACCGCGAACGTCTGGCGGCGTTGCGCGAACGCGCGCTCGTGCTGCAATTCGGCGGCGCGGCGGGCACGCTCGCGAGCCTGCGCGAAGCGGCGCCTCAGGTGAGCGCGGAGCTCGCGAGGGAGCTCGGGCTTGCCGCGCCCGCGCTGCCCTGGCATACGCAACGCGACCGCATTGCCGAGGCCGCTTCTTTCTTCGGCATGCTGATCGGCACGCTCGGAAAAATCGCGCGCGACATCTCGCTGCAGATGCAAACCGAGGTCGGCGAACTGGGCGAGCCCGCGGCGGCGGGCAAGGGCGGTTCCTCGACCATGCCGCACAAGCGCAATCCCGTGGGTTGTGCAGCAGTCCTGACGGCTGCCGCGCGCGCGCCGGGTCTTGTCGCCACGGTTTTTTCGGGCATGGTTCAGGAGCACGAACGCGCGCTCGGCGGCTGGCAGGCCGAGTGGGATGCGCTGCCGGATCTTGCGCGTCTCGCGGGCGGTGCGCTCGCGCAGATCGAGCAGATCGCCGGCGGCCTGGAAGTGCGGCCCGAGCGTCTCGCCGCCAACCTGGGCGTCACGCACGGCCTGATTCTAGGCGAGGCGGTGATGCTCGCGCTCGGCGATCACATCGGCCGGCTCGATGCGCACCATCTCGTTGAGCACGCATCGAAAGCGGCGGTGCAAACCGGGCGTACGCTTTACGACGTACTCGCGGCCGACCCCGCCGTTACCCAACATCTGGACCAAGCGCGCCTGAGAGCGCTGCTCGATCCCGCCAATTATGTGGGGCAGGCGCATGCCTTTGTCGATGCGGTGCTCGCGTCGTATGTGCAGCGCGCTTCCCATTCACCATCGCAGATTCATCAGGAGTAACCGCATGCCTCATGCAGCCGTCAACGACACCCAGTTGTTTTACCGCATCGACGGTGCGTGGAACGCCACCGCGCCGTGGCTCGTTCTGTCGAATTCGCTTGGCAGCGACGTGTCGATGTGGACGCCCCAGCTTGCTGCATTTTCGAAGCATTTCCGCGTGCTGCGCTACGATACGCGTGGCCACGGCCATTCGGCGGCGCCGGCGGGCCCGTACACCATCGAGCAACTGACCGGCGACGTGATCGGCCTGCTCGATCACCTCGGTATCGAACGCGCGCATTTCGCTGGCGTTTCGATGGGCGGCCTCACGGGCGTGGGTCTCGGCGCGCGCTTTGGCAATCGCATTGACCGCCTCGCGCTGTGCAACACCGCGGCGAAGATCGGCACGCCCGAAGTGTGGCTGCCGCGCGCGGCGAAGGCACGCAACGAAGGCATGCGCGCGCTCGCCGATGCTGTGTTGCCGCGCTGGTACACGGCCGAATTCATGGCGCGCAATCCGCTCGTGATCGACCAGGCTCGCGACGTGTTCGTGCATACCGACGCGGATGGCTATGCTTCGAACTGCGAAGCGATCAATGCCGCCGATCTGCGTGGCGAGGCGGCGTCGATCAAGGCGCCGACGCTCGTGATCTCGGGCACCCACGACGTGGCCGCCACGCCCGCGCAAGGCCACGAACTCGCGGAATCGGTGCCGGGCGCGTGTTACGTCGAACTGAACGCGTCGCACATTTCGAACGTCGAACTGGCGGACGAGTTCAACCAGACCGTGCTGGGCTTCCTGCAGGAGTCGAAATGAACGAAGACGAGCGCTACGAAGCGGGGATGAAGGTGCGTCGCGCGGTGCTGGGCGACGCGCACGTCGACCGTTCCATCGCCAACCGCAATGAGGTGACCGAGGAGTTCCAGAAGTTCATCACGCGCTATGCGTGGGGCGAGATCTGGACGCGCGAGGACTTGCCGCGCCACACGCGCAGCCTGCTTACGATCGCCATGATGGTGGCGCTCAATCGCAGCGAGGAGTTGGCGCTTCATCTGCGCGCCGCGAAGAACAATGGCGTGACGCGCGATGAGATCAAGGAGGTCTTGCTGCAGACGGCCATATACTGCGGCGTGCCTGCCGCCAATTCGGCGTTCCATCTCGCCGATCGCATCTTCCGCGAGGAAGACGGAGCGCCCTCCGGCGGCGCGCCCTCCGGCGGAGCGCCCTCCGGCGGCGCGGGCTGATTCCGCATCACGTGGCGCGCAGCATGCGCGCCACACTCATCTCCTCACTCTTCGGCATTGAGTTCGGCCACATAGCGCCGCAGGATTGCGAGCACGGCAGCGTCTTCGGCACGGCTCGCTTCATCGCTGGCCGATCCCGCATCGTCCTCTTCACCCAGCAGTGCGGCCGGCGCGGAGAACGTGTCGATTTCGCGGCCATCGCGGAACACACGGATTTCATGCGTCGATGCGAGATATTCCGCCACCCAGTGGACGCCTTCGATATGCGCGCCCATACGGATCGGTGTCTTCATTGCCCTTCCTCCGGCCGCCGCCCGCGAGCGGCATCGCAGTGTCGATATACAAACGATACGCCGATGCCGCACGCCGTGCGCGTGCGCGTAAAAAAAGCAAACTGAAAGGTCAGGCGAAAAAAACGGCCCGCGAGGGTCATGCCGCGGGCCGTCTGGCTGCACGCATGGTTTGCGCGCGCGAGTTGCCTTTCGTTACTGGACCTTCGCCAGCACTTCGCGCACCGTGCCGAAGAGACGCTCGATCTCTTCTTCGGTGACGATGAGCGGCGGCGAGAACGCGAGGATGTCGCCCGTGAAGCGGATCAGCACGCCCGCCTCGAAGCACTTCACGAACACTTCATAGGCGCGCGCGCCCGGTGCGCCGTCGCGCGAATCGAGTTCGATGCCCGCGACGAGGCCGAGATTGCGGATGTCCTTCACATGCTTCGCATCGCGCAGCGCGTGGGCCGCCGCTTCGAACTTCGGCGCGAGGCTGTGCGCGCGCTCGAAGAGCCCCTCGCGGCGATACAGGTCCTGCGTTGCGATCAGGGATGCGGCGGCGAGCGGGTGCGCCGAATAGGTGTAGCCGTGGAACAGTTCGATTGCGCCAGGCGCGCCGCTGTTCACCACCGTGTCGTGGATCGTGCGGCTCACGGCGACGCCGCCCATCGGCACGGCTGCGTTGTTGATCGCCTTGGCCATCGTGATGATGTCGGGCGTCACGCCGAAATATTCGCTCGCCGTGGCCTTGCCGAGGCGGCCGAAGCCCGTGATGACCTCGTCGAAAATCAGCAGGATGCCGTGCTTGGTGCAGATGTCGCGCAGGCGTTGCAAATAACCTTGCGGAGGAATCAGCACGCCGGTTGAACCCGCCACCGGCTCCACGATGACGGCCGCGATGGTCGAGGCGTCGTGCAGCGCCACGATGCGTTCGAGGTCGTCGGCGAGATGGGCACCCCATGCCGGCTGGCCCTTCGAGAACGCGTTGTGTTCGAGGTCGTGGGTGTGCGGCAGATGATCGACAGCGGGGAGCAACTGGCTCGACCAGGTCTTGCGGTTGCCGCCGATGCCGCCCACCGAAATGCCGCCGAAGCCCACGCCGTGATAGCCGCGCTCCCGGCCGATGAGCTTGGTGCGCTGGCCTTCGCCGCGCGAGCGATGGTAGGCGAGGGCGATCTTGAGCGCCGTGTCGACGGACTCCGAGCCCGAGTTCGTGAAGAAGATGCGGTCGAGCCCGGCAGGCATGATGTCGGCGATCCGGCGCGCGGCTTCGAAGGCAAGCGGGTGGCCCATCTGGAAGGTGGGCGCGTAGTCGAGCGTGCTGGCTTGCTGCGTAATGGCAGCGACGATTTCGTCGCGCGCATGGCCGGCGTTCACGCACCACAGGCCCGCGCTGCCGTCGAGCACCTCGCGGCCGTCGCTCGTGCGGTAGTACATGCCCTTGGCTGATTCGAGCAGGCGCGGCGCGGCCTTGTACTGGCGGTTGGCGGTGAACGGCATCCAGAACGACGACAGGTCGTCGATGACGGGGCGCGAAGTCATTGTTTCCTCCAGTGTCGACCGGCGTTGGCGCGTGTGCGCATGCTCCGGTTCCATGCAACAGGGTTGCGGTTGTGATTTCACAAACTCTAGCCTCCGGATTTGGACGACGGCATATACAGTCTCTATACTGCGCTGATAACCGTGCTGGACAATTTGCCGCAACTGTATTGGTCGGCGTGCGCCACCCCCTTTCCCGATGATCGAACTTGAACTGCAACGCGGCCGCGCCGCTCCCACGCTCGTCGAGCAGATCGTGCACGGTTTTGCTCACGCCATCGAAGCGAATGCACTGCGCTCGGGCGCGCTGCTGCCTTCGGTGCGGCAACTGGCGCAGTCGCATGCGCTTTCCACCTATACGGTGACCGAGGCGTACAACCGGCTCGTCTCGATGGGGCTCGTGGTGGCGCGGCGCGGCTCGGGCTACCGCGTGGCGCCGCGCGAGACCGCGCCGCGCCCGAGCGCGGCGGTCTGGCAGCCGCCCACGCTCACGGCCAACTGGCTGCTCTCGGATGTGTTCGCCGATCATTCCGTGCCGATCAAGGCGGGCTGCGGCTGGATGCCGAGCGAGTGGATCAACGAGACGGGGCTGCATCACGCGCTACGCGCGACGAGCCGCGTGCCGGCGGTGCGGCTGGGCGACTATGGGCACCCATACGGCTTCGCGCCGCTGCGCGAGCGCATTGCCGCGCAACTGGATCGCCAGGGGCTGCCGGTGGAGGTCGGCAACGTGCTGCTCACGCAGGGCGCGACCCAGGGGCTCGATCTGATCGTGCGCACTTTGCTGCGTACGGGCGACGCGGTGCTGGTGGAGGATCCGGGCTACTGCAATTTATTGCAGATTCTCAAGCTCGCAGGGCTCACGGTGCATGGCGTGCCGCGCACGCCGGCCGGGATCGATCTCGAGGTGCTGGAGCAGCAGGTGGCGGCGCATCGACCCAAGGCGATTTTCGTAAACACGACGCTGCAAAATCCTACCGGCGCGACCTACTCAATGGCGAATGCATTCCGCTTGCTGCAGATCGCCGAGCGCGAGCGCATCTGGGTAGTGGAAGACGACGTGAGCCGCGAACTCGCGCCGCCCGGCGCACCGCTGCTGGCGGCAATGGAAGGGTTGCGGCGCGTGGTCTACGTGGGCGGCTTTTCCAAAACGGTGACGCCTTCGCTGCGCTGCGGCTACGTGGTTGCCGAGCGCGACGTGCTGCGCGAGCTGGCGCGCGCGAAGATGGCGGTGGGGCTCACGTCGTCGGAGACGATCGAGCGCATCGTCGACAAGGTGCTGGTCGAAGGGCGTTACGCGCATCACGTCGAGATCGTGAACGAGCGCCTGAAGGTCGCGCATGCAACGCTGGAGGATCGGCTCGACGCGCTGGGGCTGGAATCGTTCTGCCGGCCGCGCGCGGGGCTGTTCATATGGGTGCGCCTGCCGGTGGAGGCCGCGCGCGCCGGCGCGATTGCCACGGCGGCGCTGGCCGACGGCATCTGGCTCGCGCCCGGCTCCTATTTCCGCGCCGATGACGCGGCCAGCGCCTGGTTCCGCTTCAACGCGCCGTATTCGCTCGACGACGCGCTGTGGCGCTTCATCGAGCGGGTGGACCATCACGCGTCGTAAAGCGCCATGCGCCCCACGCAGCACCCAACCCTGGATCGTCCCGAATAGCTCCGGTGGCCGGTCGCGCAGCGTGCGCGCGAGTATCTGCAAGGCCGTGCGCCAACTGCTCGCGCGAACTCGCGTCGGCGCGCTTGATGCGCACGCCGTGCCAGGTGGTCGAGCGATCGACGGCAACCGCCGCGGCGGGCATCGTGCTCGCGTCGCGCGCCTGAGTGGTGGCGGCAAAATCGTTGAAGCGATACGGCCCGGGCACGCGCAACCAGACGAACATGCACGTGGGGTCGCTGTTGAGCAGTTCCTGCAGCCGCGTTCAGCGCCAGACCGCCTCAGCGCTGCAGCAGGTGCGCGAACAGCGGATACATCGAAGCGACGAGCGCCAGCGCCATGGCGATATTGAACAGGCGCAGGCGGCGTGAGTCGCCGAGAAAGCGGCGCATGCCGGTGCCGAAGGCGGCCCACACGCAAATGCAGGGCAGGCCGATTACATAGAACAGCGCGGCCATCACGACGGTGTTGACGCCGAAGTCCGCCGAGAGGCGGATCGTGGTGGCGGCAGTGAGCACCATCATCCACGCCTTCGGGTTGATCCACTGGAACGCGATGGCTTCGTGAAAGCGCATGGGGCGGCGTTCGCCGCCCCTTTCCTTGAGCATGCCCGAGGTGCCGATCTTCCATGCGAGCCACAGCAGATAGGCGACGCTCGCGGCTTCGAGCGCCGTGTAAAGCCAGGGCACGTGACGGAAGATTTCGCCGAGGCCGAATCCCACTGACAGCATCAGTACGACGACGCCCGCGCTGATGCCTAGAATGTGCGGCACCGTGCGCTTGAAGCCGAAGTTGACGCCGGAGGCGAGCAGCATGGTGTTGTTGGGGCCGGGCGTGATGGTTGTGACCACCACGAAGAGCATGCCGGCGGGCAAGGCGCTGAGCATTTCGGGCAGCATGGTGCGATGGCTCCAGGGGCAGGGCGGCGACCGCTGATCGTTGTCAGCGATCGCCGCAATTGACTGGCAGCCAGTTTAGCGGGGGCAATCGGTACAGTACCGATACAGATGCGCGCACGAAAACCGGTACGGAACGCCCTGATAACCCGCCGACACGCTCCTGACGGCGGCGCGATCGTGTCCGGCCGCGTGAACGGCGATGTCCCCATGGCGCCGCCGCGCCGGCGGACGACCTGGCAGACTACTGGGCCGTTTGCTGACGCAGATATTCGTCGTGCTTCATTTGCATATAGTCGGCGCGGCTGACCTCGTGCAATTGCCGCGGATACTGCTCCGTCGCGTCGAACCAGTCAGCGAGCCGTTTGTCGAGCCGGGCGTTGGATGGGCTGGAGAGCGCGCCAAGATAAGCCTCGATGGCGAGGTAATAGCGCATGGTATTGCGCTCCACCAGGCCGCGCATCCCCCCGATGTATCGCGGCTCGTTCGTCGATGGATCGCTGGTGGAGGAGAATCCAACCTTGTCGCTCGCGATCGTCCCCAGATAGGCTTTCATCGCGATCCGTCCCGCCGTGCCATAACCGTAGGCGTAGGTCAGATGGATAAAGGTACGGCTATTGTCCACGGGTATCGCCTCGAGCACGATCCGGTAATCTTTCGTGCCAAATGGCCCCGTGGCGGCGGTGAGTTCCACGCGAAAATAATCTGTCGTGCTGACTACCGGGCGATAGTCGAATTGCACCCGGTAGGACGAGGAAAGCGATTCCGCGGTTTTCTTGCCGATATTCACGGCCAGAACCGTACCGTTGGCGCCGGTCGACGCGTGGCAGTACTTGGTGTTCAGGTGCAGGATCAATACGTCGCACCAGTTGGCGGGGCCTTGAGCCGGGTCGTTGAGCGTGCCGTCGACCGTCGTGAAAGGATAATTGACCACGCCGTAAATCTCGCCGTTGAGTGCTGACGGCAACTCCTTGGATTCGAGGTACAAGGGCCGCTGAAACGGGTTGTGTGCGAGTTGTTGCGTCAGGCTCCGATATTTGCTGCGCAGGCTCGCGGCGCGGCCATCTGCCTCGGCGAAGGCGCTCTGACACAGAAAGCAGATCACCACCGTCATCACGATCATCCACCACGGTCGGATTCGCCGGTTGTCCGCTGAAAGTTGGGCGCGCTTGTTCATGGCCCCCATCCTACCTCGACCGGGGTTCCGGCGCGCCGAACGCGGGGCCGGCCGGGTCGAACCGCGCGCCATGCAATGAACCGGGTTCGAGTCGTCTACAGCGTGCAATTGCCATCGAATTACTGCGAACCATCCGTTAAAAATGGGGAATTGATACTATTTGTTATTTTTAAGATTCGTTTAAGAAATCTGTCATACGCTCGCCCACTCGCCCATCGGTGCTGCAATGGCGCCGATGTCGTTGCGAAAGCGGCGCGTCGCGCGCGGCTTTCCGCCAGCCATCCGTACTCAGTTTGTTTCCGTAGATGTCCAAATTCGTATCGACGACGCCGCAGGGAGTCGCGGGCAAAGCGATGCTCGTGGCTGCGCTCAGCACCGCGTGCACGGCGTGGCTGTCGCATCAGTTGCCCCGGCCGGCCGCCGAGGTTTCGCTGCACGCGTCGGACGAAATCCCCGATCGCGCCGAGCGCGAACCGGCCCCGACCCTGGCCCCGGCCGCCGCCGCGCCGGTGTTTGTCGGCCCGCCGGTTCCCGCTTTCCGTGTCGCATCCGCCGAGGTTACGCAGAACTTCGCGGCGACGGCGGACCAGTTGGGCGTCGGCGCTGCCGTGGCCGCGCGGCTCGCCCACGCGCTCTCGGGGCAACTCGATGTCGAACACGATCTGAAGCCGGGCAGCGAGATGCGCCTCGTGTTCCGCAACGGCGCGGCGAACGCCGTGCACACATTCACCGAAGCCGCGCCGGCCGCCGGCCCCGCGACCCAGGGCGCGGCGGCCGACTCCGCCGCGCAGGACGACCGGCCTGTTGCTGTGCGCATTGCCAGCGGCCACGACACGCACGATGTGTTCCTCTATCGCAAGCTGGACGGCAAGGCGTTCTACTACAACGCCGACGGCCAGCCGGCGTCGCCGACCTTCCTGCGCTACCCGGTTGAGTACACACGCATCTCGTCGGACTTTTCGCCGGATCGGCTCGATCCTGTCACGCACCGTTGGGCGCCGCACGAAGGCGTCGATTTCGCTGCGCCCATGGGCACGCCCGTGCATGCGACTGCGCAGGGCACCGTGACGTTCGTGGGCTGGCAGACCGGCTATGGCCGCGTTATCCAGATCAAGAATTTCGGCGATTTTTCGACGACCTTCGCGCATCTCTCGCGCTTCGCGAAAGCGTTGCGCGTGGGCAGCGAAATCCGCCAGGGCCAGGTGATCGGGTACGTGGGCAGGACGGGCTGGGCGACCGGTCCGCATCTGCACTATGAGGTCCACGTGGCCGACGTGCCGCAAGACCCGCTCACGGTCGATCTGCCGACCCGCACGGCTTTGAACGGCGAAGACATGGTGCACTTCGCGCAGCAGGTCCAGAAACTGACGCCGATGCTGTGAGCGCCCCGGGGCGGCCCTGGCGGGCCGCGTTCATGCTGGGCCCGGAGCGTGCGTCTTATGGGCTACAGTTCGAGCTCAAGCCGAGTTAAAACCGACACGCGGTTTCGTTCCCCGGAGTCTCGCCATGACCGAACATGGGCAGCATCCCTCATCCGTTCTGACTTACACGAGCGCGCACGATTTCGACACCACGATCGCACGCCTCAAGGCGGTGCTCGAGCGCGCAGGCGCCAGAGTGTTCGCCGATGTGGACCAGCGCGAGGCCGCGGTGCTCGCGGGGCTCGAGTTGCGTCGAACGCGGCTCCTCATGTTCGGCAACCCGACGGCGGGCACGCCGGTTATGCTGGCCAATCCGCACACGGCGCTCGAATTGCCGCTGCGGCTCGTGGTTTGGGAGGACGACGAAGGCCGCGTGCAGGTCGACTATCGCGACGTCGCGCAAACCCTCGGCCCGCTCTACGGCATCGCGCCCGAACTGCTTGTGCCGCTGCAGCGCGTGGCGGAACTGCTGCGGGCCACGGTGCAGTGAAGCGCGCCGCGCGGGCGCGTGCAGGAAAAGCCGGCACCCCAGCAGCGGCGGCGCTAACCGATATTCGAAGGCGCAGCCGCAGGGCGGCTCGGGCGGCACGCGCGCCGGCTGCGCGTCAGCACGGCTCAATGGCCGGAAAATAGATCGCACTCCGAACGGGTCAAGCAGGCTTTACCGGTGCGATGGCCGGCGGCGCTGTGCGTGTCGGGCGTGCCGCCGTACGACATGTCGGTGGCGGCCTGTGCCGAAGCATCCGCGTCACGGATCATCATTTGATGCGCGCGCTGCTGCGAGGTGGGCTCGTCGTTCGTCTGCGCCGTGGCAGGCGCGCCAGCCGCGAGGGCCGCAAGGGCGGTCAAGCAGGCGGCGATCGACGCCAAACGGATCTTCATCTCCACACTCCTTCCTGAACGCGATGTCAGGACGGCCCGGCGCGCACACGGCGCTGCGCCATGCGCGCTTCGAGCATAAGCCGGGATGCCGGCGCTGGGACCGGGCTGCCGGACGTGTTATCGAACCTGTCATCGACGGGAACAGGTCCTGACTGCCTTGCTCGGCAGGCAAGCCTCCGCGGGCTCGGGAGGCGGCGCAGCGTGGCGCGGCGCAACAAGGAGGAGAAGGCGGGCGCGCAGAGAACATCCGCGCTGCACTTTCTGTTATAGCTCGCGCGCGAAAGAGTGCAACGGCAGCGGCGATGCTTTCAGTATCGAAATGAAACGAAAGCTTGAAGAAATGAGATGGTCGTTTTGGGGTCATGTTCGGGTGGTGTAATGCGCACGCCGAAGCAAACTCAATTCAGAATTCGATAGAGCCCCACACCATGGATCGCATGTACCGCCGGGCATTACTCGCCGCGCCGTGCGTTGGACTTGCCGCCACCCTGTTCGCCTGCGGCAGCAGCAATTCGTCGAACTCGCCGGCCGTGTCCGCGCAGGACGCGCTCGCGACGGCCACGCCGATCAAGCACCTCGTAGTGATCTACGGCGAAAACGTTTCGTTCGACCACTATTTTGCGACCTATCCGAGCGCCACGAATCCGGCGGGCGAACCGGCTTTCACGGCTGCCGCGGGCACGCCGGCAGTCAACAGCCTCACGGGCGCGCTGCTTACGGCTAACCCCAACTTCACGAACACCGCCAACGGCGCGGACGCCGCGAACCCGTTCCGCCTCGACCGCACCCAGGCGGCCACCGCCGACCAGAACCATGCCTACACGGCCGAGCAGCAAGCCGCCGACAACGGCGCGCTCGACCTGTTCCCGAAGTACACCGGCCACGCCACGAGCGGCGGCGCGGGCGCGTTCGGCACGAAGGGCCAGGTGATGGGCTACTTCGACGGCAACACGGTCACGGCGCTATGGAACTATGCGCAGAAGTTCGCGATGAGCGACAACGCGTGGACCACGACGTATGGCCCGTCCACGCCCGGCGCGCTCGAAGTGGTGGCGGGCCAGACCAACGGGTTCCAGATCGTGGTCTCGTCGAAGCAGCCGGCCACGGCAACTACTTCGTCCTACTACATTAACGACGGCGCGGGCGGGCTCACCATGATCAACGACGTCGACCCCGGCTACGACGTGTGCTCCAGCACCACCGACACGGGCATGATCAACGCGAAGAACATCGGTGATCTGCTGAACGCGAAGCAGATCACCTGGGGCGGCTTCATGGGCGGCTTCAATCTGCAGACGGCCAACCCGAACGGCACTACGGGCTGCAAGCGCAGCACGGTCGCAACCGCCGTGAATGCCGCCGCGGCCGACTACATTCCGCACCACAACTGGTTCCAATACTTCAAATCGACCTCGAACCCGCAGCACACGCGCCCGAGCTCGACGGCCGCGATCGGCTCGAGCCTGGAAACGGACGGCAAGACGGCCGAGCCTGCGAACCACCAGTACGACACCGACGACTTCTTCGCCGCCGTGAAAGCCGGCAACTATCCGTCGGTGAGCTTCCTGAAGGCACCGGCCGCACAGGACGCGCACGCGGGCTACTCGGACCCGCTCGACGAGCAGCAGTTCGTCACGAAGGTCGTGAACTTTCTGATGCAGCAGCCCGACTGGCAGAACACCGCCGTGGTCGTGACCTATGACGACTCGGATGGCTGGTACGACCATCAATACATGCCGCCGGTGCATTCGTCGATGGCCTCGGCCGACCAGCTCAACGGCAATGGCGTGTGCGGCAGCGGCACCCAGCCCACGGGCGTCGCGGGCGCGCCGGTCAATGGCCGCTGCGGCCCTGGCACGCGCATTCCGTTCGTGGTGATTTCGCCGTGGGCAAAGGCGAACTACGTGGATCACACCTTCATCGACCAGGCCTCGGTGGTGCGCTTCATCGAAGACAACTGGCTGGGCGGCGCGCGTCTTGGCGGCGGATCGTTCGATGCCGTGGCGGGCGACATGCGCGGCATGTTCGATTTCGCGGGCAAGGGCATCCTGCCGGTTCTGTATCTCGACGGCACGCAAGGCACGCAATTGAGCGCCGCGCCGGCGATGTAACCGGCGCTCGAAGTCCGCAAGGGCGTGCGCAGCGCGCCCTGACGCCGTGTGGCGCATCCTCGCGATCGCCCACGGCTTTTTGGTTTTCTGGTTCCGTAAGGAACAAGGCAATATGTCCGAGTTTTCGTCGTCTGCTTCTTCGTCTGCTTCTTCCGCATCGTCGTCGGCCAGCGTCAAGGCGAAGCCCGCGCGCCGTGGGCTCACACTACCGCGCGCCGCTGCCGCTTTAGCGGTTACCGCACTCGGCTTCGGTGCTTACGCCGTCGTCTTTCCCGCCAATGTGCCCGCGCCCGTGGGCGTCATCGTCGAGAACCTCACCGGCGTCAATCCGCATCCGGTCGTGTTGCAGCGTCCGCCCGTGGCGCCGCTTTCGGCCATGGCGCAGCTCGGCAAGCAGCTCTTTTTCGATCCGGCGCTGTCGGCCTCGGGCAAACAGTCGTGCGCCTCGTGCCACAGTCCCGCGCATGCCTATAGCCCGCCCAACGGGCTCGACGTGCAGCAAGGCGGACTCGCGATGACGCAGCAGGGCTATCGTCCGCCCCCGTCGCTCATGTATCTGTATCGCCAGCCGAATTTCAGCATCGGGCCCGATGCGGGCGAAAGCGACGATGCGCCCACGGTCGCCGAGCAGGCCGCGGCCGCCGCGGGCGTGGTCAAGTCGCAAAAGACCGCGGGCGGTCCGTCGACCTCCACGGAGAAGGTGCCGCAAGGCGGCCTGTTCTGGGACGGCCGCGCCGATACGCTGCAACAACAGGCCTACGGCCCGCTGCTCAACCCGGTGGAAATGGGGAACACGAGCGTCGATCAGGTGGCCGGAAAACTCGATCAGGCGCCATACGCGAAGCGCTTCACGGAATTATTCGGACCACGAATTTTCAGCAACGGCAAGCTGCTGGTTTCCGAAGCGATGTTCGCGATCTCGCGCTACCAGGTGGAGGATCCGTCGTTCCATCCGTACAACAGCAAGTACGACCGCTGGCTCGAAGGACGCGCGCGTCTCACACGCGCCGAACTGCGCGGTCTGCGCCTCTTCAACGATCCGGGCCGGGCGAACTGCGCGGGCTGCCACCTCTCGAAGCCGGGCAGGGATGGCCTGCCGCCGATGTTCACCGACTACCAGTACGAGGCGCTCGGCGTGCCGCGCAACCGCAAGCTTGCGCAGAACCGCGATCCGCGCTTTTACGATCTGGGCGTGTGCGGGCCGTTCCGTGCGGATTTGCGAGACCAGACGCAGTACTGCGGGATGTTCCTCACGCCCACATTGCGTAATGCGGCCACGCGCACGGTGTTCTTCCACAACGGCATCTATCACGACCTCGACCACGTCATGGCGTTCTACAACGAGCGCAACACCGACCCGGGCAAGTTCTATCCGCGCGATGCGAAGGGCAAGATCGACAAATACGACGATATCCCGCCGCAATACCGAAACAATGTGGACGTGACCGACGCGCCATTCGACCGCAAGTTCGGCGACAAGCCCGCGATGTCCGGCGATGAGATCCGCGACATCGTCGCGTTCCTGAAGACCCTCAACGACGATCCGCTGCCGTCGAACTAGCCGGGCCGACAGGGGCCGCCCGCGGCGCGCCGTCGTCGGCCAGCGCGTGGCGCGGATCGGGCGGCGGCCCGTCGAAGGCCTTCGCCTTGACCTGATTGCGGCCGGCCTGCTTCGCCGCGTATAGCTCCTCGTCGGCGGCGCGCAGCAGTGCATGCGCGCCGGTGCCTTCGCGCGGCATGCAGGTTGCGCAGCCCACGCTCACCGTGACCGAGCCGTGTTCGCTGTGCCCGTGCGCGATGCCGAGGCGCTGCACGTTCGCGCGGATCTGCTCCGCGATATGCAGCGCACCATCGGGCGGCGTGTTTGCGAGCACCACCGCGAATTCTTCGCCGCCGTAGCGCGCCACCATGTCTGTCGTGCGATGCACGGCGGCCTGGATCGCGTGCGCCACGGCAGCGAGCACTTCGTCGCCCACGGCATGCCCATAGAAGTCGTTGAAGAGCTTGAAGCGGTCGATGTCGATGAACAGCACCGAAAGCGGCTCGTTTGCGCGGCGCGCGCGGTTCCATTCGTTGACGATATGCAGGTCGAGCGCGCGGCGGTTCGCGAGGCCCGTGAGTGCGTCCGTGACCGATAGCCGTTCGAGCTCCGACTCGGCGCGCAGGCGTGCGCGCAGCCCGAACGCGAGCAGCCATGAGGACAGCGCGACCACCGCGCCGAACACGAGCGACATCGGCCTGTAGATCGACACGCGCTCGTGCCAGGCCGCGAGCGCGTCGTCGAGCGCGGGCGCCACGGCCACGATCAGCGAGGTGTGCGGTACGCGCCGCCAGGTGTGGATGCGCGCCGTGCCGTCCTCGTCGTCGCGCGCGACGAAGGTGCCCGCACTCGATTTGAGCATCGGCGCGATTTGCCGCTGCGAGGCGAAGTTCATGCCCACGTCGTAGTCGGAGAACGGCTTGCGGGCGAGCAGCGTGCCGTCATCGAGCATGATGAAGAGGGCGCCGCGACTGCCCACGTCGATGCGCTCGAACAAGCGCTGAAAATACGCGAGCCGCAACGTGAGCAGTACCACGCCGCCGAACGCGCCGTCGTAGGTGCTCACGCGGCGCGAGAGGCCGATTGCGTACTGGCCTGCGTTCACGCGCGAGCGGAATGGATCGGAGATGTACATGCCCACCGAGGGGCTGCGCTCCTGGGCGCGGAAATAGTCGCGGTCGGCGAGATCCACGTTCGGGTAGTCGGCGCCGTCCAGCGATTCGACGATCTTGCCGCCGGCGTCGATATAGAGCGCGCCGTCGAGATAGGCCGCGCCCGCCACCCGGCTGAACATGAGCTGGCGGCGCAGGTCGCGCGGCAGCGCAGCCGCGCGCGGGTCGCGAATCGATTCGAGTGCTTCGGTCAGGATCAGGTCGTAGACGCCGAAACTCTCTTCGAGATGCGCGGACATCAGCGAGACGAGCGTTTCCGAGGTTTGCCGCGCGTGCGCGAGCGCCTGCTCGCGCTGCTGCGCGAAGCCCGCGAGCGCAAGCGCGACGATGGCGATGCCCACGAGCGTGCCCGCACACCCAGGCACGAACGGATGGCGCACGATCCAGCGGAACGGCGCAGCGCAGGCGTCGCGCACGGAACGCGTAAAGCGGAGGTGCAACGGTCTGGACGTTATGGGTGGACTGATGGGGCGCTCGCGGGTTTGCCGTCGCTCGCGGGATGAGCGAGATGAATCGTGACGATGACCGAGGCGTCGTCAAGCGCTTCGAGCGCATGCGGCTCGCCCGCGCCGAGCAGCATCATCTGACCCGCCTGTATCGCGCGCGGCTCGCCACGCACGAAAAAGCGGACTACCCCCTCGACGCACAGCACCGTGATCTCGCCGGGCACGCTGTGTTCGGGCAAGCGTTTGCCGGCTGGCAGCACGAGACGGATCACCTCGAGCTGCGCCGCGCGGATCAGCGTGGTCGACTTCGCGTCCTTGAGCGCGCCGCCGAGCGCACGCACGTCGAAGACTTCGCCAGGCTTGGCGTGAGCAAGGGCCATGATGTCTCCAGGCAAGAGTGTGGGGGAACGCGCGGAGCGTGCAGGCGGCGTGCCGCGCTCCGCGTGTGTCCCGTCGCGGCGGATGCGCTACGGACGCACACCGCCCGCGTACCAGGCCGCCGCGGCGTCGATTTCCGCGGGGGTCATGTTGCGCGCGATATTGCGCATCTGCTCGGAAATGTCGTTGTGCCGCGTGCCGTCCGCGAAGGCCGTGAGCTGCACCTTGGTGTAGGCCGCCGGCATGCCGTCGAGCCAGGGGGTGCCCACCTTGTGGTCGACGCCGCCATGGCACGAGGCACACGCCGGGATATTGCGCATCGGCGCGCCGAGCGCGACGATTCCCGGCGGCGTGCCGCCCACGCGCGCCGCGGGCGGCAGCGAGGCGTAGTAGGCCGCGAGATCGCGCATGTCCTGGTCGGCGAGATTTTGCGCCATCGGCGTCATGACCGCGTTCTTGCGCGCGCCGCTCTGAAAGTCGAGCAGCTCCTTGTACACCACGCTCGCGAACTGGCCCGCGAGATTCGGCAAATTGGCCTGGCTCATGCCCTGCGGGCCGTGGCACATCGTGCAGCGCAGCGAGAGCGTGGCGCCGCGCCCGATCGACAGGGTGCTGGCGCTCTCGAGCATGTGCGGCGTGAGCTCGACCGTGCTGACCTTGTAGCCCGGCGTGATGGTGGCGCCCGCCTGAGACCATTGGCGCGGCACGCCGGCCGCGCTGCAGATGGCGTTCCAGATGCCCTGGAACTGCGCATCGCGTTGCGCGGAAGGCAGCCAGACGAAGCCGATCAACGCGGCGCCGACGAACGCGAGTATCGTCGCGCCCACGCTCGCGCGGAACCACACATTGCGTAAGGTGAACAGGCGTTCTTCGCTCATCGCGGCGCTCCAATCGGAATCGCGGGCACGGCCGTGTTGGGTGCCGCGAGCAGTTGGGCGATGGGGTAGCCGTAGTTGGTGATCGTGAGCGCGATCATCAGCACGACCCACAGCGCGAAACCGTTGAGCGCGCGCGGCAACACCGGCGATTCATGCACGGGTGCGCTGAAGCGGTATTCCTCGGGCGCCTGCGCCGGACTGCGATGGCCTTGCAGCAGCACCACGAAAAACAGGATCGCGGAGATCACGAGAATCAGCCCGCCCACCGCCGAGGCGGTCACGAGGCTTGCCTGGGCGGCCAGCGCGGGGTCGCTGTAATCGAAGTAGGCCATGCGGCGCGGCATGCCCATGATGCCGACCAGGTGCCACGGAAAGGTCGTCACGATCATGCCGATGAACCAAAGCCAGAGCTGCCAGCGCATGAGCCGCCAGTTCGTGAGTGCGCGGCCCGTGAGCTGCGGCCACAGATCGTAGGCAATCGCGAAGTACATGATGACGATCGCGCCGCCGAAGATCAGGTGGAAGTGGCCCGTGATCCATTGGGTGTTGTGGACCGGCTGGTCGAGCTGGTAGCTCATGTTGATGAGCCCGCCCGCGCCGCCGAAGCCGAGCATCACGAACGAGAACGCCACGGCGAGCATCTGCGGGTTCTGCCACGGCAGCTTGGCGATCCAGCCGAACACGCCCTTGCCGCCGCGCAGCCGCCCCGCGATCTCGACCGAGGCGCAGATCGTGAAGACCGTGAGCAGCGTGGGCACCGACACCAGCGCCGTGAACACCGACTGCACGAATTTGAAGCCCGAGCCCACCTGCGGATCGGTGAAGAGATGGTGCAGGCCGATCGGCATGGCCACCACGAGGAACAGGATGAACGAGATGCGCGCCATCGAATCGCTATAGAGCCGGCCGCCGATCGCGCGCGGAATGATCGTGTAGTAGCAGATGTACGCGGGCATCAGCCAGAAGTAGACGATGGCATGCAGCGTCCATGAGAAGAACACGCGTGCGAGGCCCGCGTCGATGGTGTTGCGCCAGCCGAGCGCGACAGGCAGGATCTGGAACAGCACTTCTATGGCCGCGCCCACGGCGGTCCAGCCCCACAGATACGCGCCCGCGGTGGTCGCGAACATCGCGAGCGGCACCGGCTTGCCGGGGTTCGCGCGCTTCCACGCGGCGAAGTTCACGCCCATCAGCGCGACCCATACCCACGAGCCCACCACCACGAACACGACGCCGATGTAATAGAACGCATTGGCGATCATCGGCGGATAGAAGGTGTAGAGCACCGAGGCGCGGCCGAGCGCGACCGGTGCGGAGGCGGTGACGGCGCCGAGCGCGAGCAGGATGAACCCGAGCCACGCCCAGCGCGCACCGATGAGCGGGCGCTTGAGCGAGAGCTCGGTCACCGCGTAGCCGAAGCCCATGGCGATGAGGGTGGGGAATGCGTAGCCCATCACGGTGCCGTGCTCGGTCACCGAACGATAGTAGAGCTCGGGATCGCGCAGCCACGGATGCAGCGGGCTGCGCACGAGCATCTGCCACGCGCCGAGCAGCAGCGCGACCCCGAACAGGATGAACGCGAGCCAGAAGTGGGCGAGCACGAGTCGCTTGTTATTTAACACAGCTCAGTCTCCGCGAATGGTTCTCCGGAAGGGCGGCCATCTGCATGAAGGCGTCGCGGTCGACGACCTTCACATGCGCCCACATGCCCTGATGACCTGTCCCGCAGTACTCGTGGCACGGCATCAGATGGTCGCCGGGCTTGTCGAAGGTCGTGCGGAAGGTGGAGACATAGCCCGGCTCGACCATCGAATTGAGGTTCGTGTCGGTCACGAGAAAGCCGTGCACGACGTCGGCGCTGGTGGCGCGGAAGGTGATGGGCGCGCCCGCCGGCACCACGATGCATTGCGGGGTGAACGAGTACTGCTGCGCGATCACGCGCACCGTGACCGAGCCGTCCGGCTCGAGCGCGCTGCCGAGATTGGTTTCGACGAATTCGCCGGAGACGTGCAGCGTTTCGGGGTCGATGGTCTCGACGCGCGAAGGCGGCATCATCGCCCAGTGCAGGCCGGTGTAGACGGTCATCGCCACCAGCACGAGAACGAGCGCCACCATGAGCGTGGCCCAGCGGCGCTCCACGCGCGCGGCCACTTCGGCGCTGGCATGGGGATCGGTTGGATGCGTGGACATGAGGGCGGTTGGCGCGAGATGGAGTGGAAGGGTTGCCGGCGGATGGTCCGGTTATTCGTGGTGGTTATGCGTCGCGGTTATTGAATGACACCGCGAGGCAGAAACACCAGGAAGTAGAACGCAAACCAGATCGCGGCCACGATGGCCGTGGCAATGCCGGCGAGCGCGAGCGCGCCGCATGGCCCGCGGCGCACGATCTCGTCGACTTGCTCGTGCTGCGCGGGCGCGCCCGGTTGTTGAGGGGCGGGTGTTTCGATCATCACGGCCTCAGCTTGAAGGTTCGCAACGGCGGCTCAAAAAAGCTCAGAACAGCGGCGCCGAGCGCAGCGCGTTCACTTCGCGCCCTGAAATCGGCGTGCCATGGTTGCCCCATGCCGTGCGGATATACGTGACCACGGCAGCCACTTCCTCGTCGGACAGCAACTGCGCGAACGGCGGCATGCCATAGGGCATCGGGTTCTTCTTCGTGCCCGGCGCATAGCCGCCGTTGAGCACCATGCGGATCGGGTTTACCGCCGAATTCATCTGGATCGACTGGTTGTTCGCGAGCGGCGGGAAATGCGGCAGCTTTCCCTGGCCTTCGGACGCGTGGCACGTGGCGCACTGCGCGTCGTAGATCTTCTTGCCTAGCGGCGAGAGACGGTTGGCTTCCTCGGTCACGAACTGGCTCTTGGGCGATTTGTCGACTTCGCCCGAATGGCCCGGCAGCGACTTCAGGTAGACGGCCACGGCGCGCACGTCGTCCTCGGTGAGGTACTGGAAGCTGTCGTAGACGACCTCGGCCATCGGCCCGTACACCGCGCCGCGATTCGAGACGCCCGCATGCAGCAGATCGACGATATCGCCGATGCTCCAGTCACCGAGGCCCGCTTCCTTGTTCGAGGTGAGCGAGGGCGCGTACCAGTTCTGCAGCGGAATCAGACCGCCCTGGAATTCCTTGGACGCGGTGTTGCCGCCGAGCGCGTTGATCTCCGTGTGGCACATCGTGCAATGCCCGAGACCTTCCACCAGATACGCGCCGCGATTCCATTCCACCGACTGCTTCGGATCGGGCTTGAACTCGCCCGAGCGGAAGAACAGCGCGCGCCAGCCGATCAGGAGTTGGCGCTGGTTATACGGAAAGCGCAGCGTATGCGCGCGATTGGGCTGATTGACCGCGGGCGTGGAAAGCAGGTACGCGTAGATCGCATCGGAGTCGGCGCGCGTGACCTTGGTGTACGACGCGAACGGCATCGCGGGATAGAGCAGCGTGCCATCGCGCGACTTGCCCTCGTGCAGCATGCGATAGAACTCGTCGGCGCTCCATGCGCCGATGCCGTATTGCTTGTCCGAGGAAATGTTCGGCGTATAGAGCGTACCGAACGGTGTTTCCATCGGGCGGCCGCCGCCGAACATCTTCTGCGAAGGCACCGTGTGGCACGCGACGCAGTCGCCCGCGCGCGCAAGATATTCGCCGCGCGCGAGCAATACGGCATTGCTTGCCACGGGCTTGGCATTGGCTATTGCCGTGGCGGCGGCAGCGCTTGCCGCATCCGCCGAATTGGCTACCGGCGCGCCGCTTTGCGCATGCGCGAACCCGGCGTACAGGAGCGTGGCGCTCAGCGCCAGCGTGCGGCTCGCGCGGGCGAGGTGCGCGGCCAGCGCGGGCTTTGGCGCGGGGACCGGCATCGTCGGGAAAATGGGCAAGAGGGATCGAAGTTTGCGCACGTCGAGGCCTCGGCTAGTTGTGGGCGCTGCCGCATGCGAGCGGCAAGGGCGCGGGCGCCGCGGGCGCTGGATTGGCGGGCGCGGACTGCGAGGCGAGCCAGGCGGCGATGGCCGTGATGTCGCGTTCGGCGAGACGCGAGGCGATGTCGTGCATGCAGTCCGGGGCGGCGGCTCGGCGCGTGCCGTAACGGAACGCGCCCAACTGCGCGCTGATGTAGTCGGCGTGCAGGCCCACGAGGCCGGGAATGGCGGGCTGCATGCCGGTGAGCGAGGCGCCGTGACAGGCCGCGCACGCGGGCACCTTGCGGTTGGGCGCGCCGTTCATGACGAGCGATTTGCCGAGCGCGAGCATGGCCGCATCGACCTTGGGCGCGGCGGGCGGCGGGTAAGGCGGGCGCTCGTGCGCGAAGAACTCGGCCATCTGCTTGAGATACGCATCGGGCAGATACGCGAGCAGATAGTTCATCGGCGGATAGCTGCGGCCGCCGTCGCGAAACGCGATGAGCTGGTTGTAGAGATAGCCGGCAGGCTTGCCGGCGAGGCGCGGAAAGTAGTCGTTGTCAGTGCCTTCGCCGTGCGCGCCGTGACATGCAGCGCAGCCCATCACGCGGGCTTGCATCGTGTCAGGCGCGGGTTCCGCGGGCGGGGCCGCGAACGACGCGGCGCACGGCAGCGCGAATGCCATGGCGCAGAGGACAACGCGGACGATGCGGTTTCTCAATGATTCCCTCGTTGCGGATTGTGGACGGCATGTACGGCACAAGCGCGATGCGATTCGATATCAGTTGAGGCGTCGACCGGCGTGGCGACTTGCGTTCCGGCGCGCATCCTCTTTGGGGACATTATCGTAAAAAAGCGCAATCTGTCGAGTGAACGTGTACAAATTATTTACAGAGGTTTATTCAAGCGATTTCTATATAAAAACGTTTGCTAACGCACCGATTCGTTGGCTGCATTGCGGCATGCGCTAATAAATATGGAATCCAAATTAATTTGCGCGAGTGCTTGCTTTTCGAAGAAGCGCTCGCGGGATTGATGGGTATGCCGATCGCCGAGCTGACACACCCGGTTGTCCGATGTCTTCGGAGCGCCGGCGAACCGCACGAATCCCCGCTGCTGAACGGGGCACGGCAGCAGGCGCTTGGTTGTCCGACGACGTATAATGAAACGAAATTCGCATTCGAAGGAGAGGACGATGGCCGAGTCGAGCGCCGCGCCCATACCCGCCCGCAGTCGCAATCTTGCGGAGCATGCCGTCAATTACATCAGCGAGCAGATCGCTTCGCGCACCTTGAAGCCCGGCGACAAGCTGCCGACCGAAAGCAGTCTCATGAGCACGCTGGGCGTGAGCCGCACCGTGGTGCGCGAGGCCATCTCGCGGCTGCAGGCTATGTCGGTGATCGAAACGCGCCATGGCATCGGCAGCTTCGTGCTGGAGCCGCGCCGCGAGCCGCTCGATCTCGAAGTCGTGCCCGCGAGCACGCTCAACGATCTGCTCTCGGTGCTGGAGTTGCGCATCAGCCTGGAAACGGAATGCGCGGGACTCGCGGCGCAGCGCGCGAGCGAGCGCGACCTCGCGAATATCCGCGCGGCACTCGATGCGATTTCGGTGGCCTCGCGCGCAGGCGGTGACAGCGCCGGCGCCGATCTGCAATTCCATGTCTCGGTGGCGCGCGCCACCGGCAATCGTTATTTCGTCGACATCCTCACGCAGATGGGCGCTGCGCTGATTCCACGCCATCGCATCGATTCGGCCGGCATCGCGCACAGCGATCCCAAGGCTTATGCCGAGCTCGTGAACCGCGAGCACGAGAGCATTTTCGACGCCATTGCAAGGCACGATTCCGAAAGCGCGCGCGCCGCGATGCGCATGCATCTGTCGAGCAGCAGGGAGCGGCTGCGGCGGGCTGCGGAGGGGGCTTGATACCGGCGTCCGCTGCTGATCTATATCGCAGTTAATTTGCCCGCCATTTCATCGGTTTACCTCGTGAGATGAGTCATCGTACAACGTGGGTAATTCAGCAACGCTCCGGGCTTGGCCCATGCGTCGTAATGTACAGGTTTCGGAGGAAAGGAGGGTAAACACCCCGTTGGGGTGATCGTACAACATCGCTAGAATGTCATCAGACAACGTACCACAATGCGCCTCATCGATGCCGATTCTCCGGCCGGGGCGCGAAGCGCGAAACTGGAGACAACTTCGATGTCCACTCTGCCCGACCACAACGAGGACCTGCTGGACTCCGCCAGCGCCAAGGTCAAGCGCCACGTCCTGCCGCTGTTCCTCATCATGTTCATCGCGAACTATATCGACCGCGTGAACGTGGGTTTCGCCGGCGCGCACATGAAGGCCGATATCGGTCTTTCGGCTGCGGCATACGGGCTGGGTGCGGGGCTGTTCTTTGTCGGCTACGCGCTCTTCGAAGTGCCGTCCAATATCCTCATGCAGAAGTACGGCGCGCGCGCCTGGCTCACGCGCATCATGGGCACGTGGGGCATTGTCGCGGCGTGCATGGCTTTCGTGCGCAACGACACCTCGTTCTACGCGCTGCGCTTTTTGCTCGGCATCGCGGAGGCGGGCTTCTTTCCGGGTGTCGTCTATTACTTCGCGCAGTGGCTGCCGCAGAAGGAACGCGGCAAGGCCGTGGCGATCTTTCTCGCGGGTTCGGCATTCGCCTCGGTGCTCTCCGGGCCGGTGACGGGCGCGCTGCTTTCGGTGCGCGGCCTCGGCCTCGCGGGCTGGCAGTGGATGTTCCTGATCGAAGGCGCGTTTTCCGTCCTGCTGTGCGGCGCGAGCTGGCTCATGCTGAAGTCGCGCATCCGCGACGCGCACTGGCTCTCCAGCGCCGAGCAGAGCGCGCTCGAAACCTGCATGGCGAAAGAGCAGGCTGAGCGCGTCGCCGTGACGGGCGCGCATGTGCCGGTCATGCGCCTGTTGCGCGACCCGCAGATCGTGCTGTTCTGCTTCCTCTATTTCGCGATCCAGTTGACGATCTACGCGGCCACCTTCTGGCTGCCCACCATCATTCGCAAAATGGGCGGCCTCACGGATTTCCAGGTGGGCCTGTACAACACCATTCCGTGGATGATCGCCATCGTCGCGATGTACTGCTTCGCGCTGCTCTCGGCGAAATACCGTTTTCAGCAGGCCTGGCTCGCCGTCGCGCTGGTGATTGCCGCGTGCGGCCTGTTCGCCTCGACCTCGGCGAATCCGGTGTTCTCGTTCGTCGCGATCTGTTTTTCGGCGATCGGCTTCAAGGCGGCATCGTCGCTGTTCTGGCCGATCCCGCAGGGCTACCTCGACACGCGCGTGGCGGCCGCCGTGATTGCGCTCATCAATTCGCTCGGCAATCTGGGCGGCTTCTTCGCGCCGGCCACGTTCGGCTATTTGCAGCAGCACACCGGCTCGATCGCGGGCGGGCTTTACGGTCTCGGCGTGACTTCGCTGATCGCCGCCGCGCTCGCGTTCCTCGCGCGCAACAAACCTTCGCGTCGCGCCTTTGGCGACGAGGCGCCGGTGCAGGGCGGCGCGCGGTGAGCCGGGCTTGCCGCGCGGGCCGATTCACGGATGCAGCGAAGCGCCCGGGCGCGCCCCCGGCGGTTTCCTGATGATCCGATTTGTCATGCTTGTCAGGCGCCATGTGGCGCCGCATTTCCAGAGGTAATGCTTCCATGTCTACACAGAACGTCCGGCCGAATATCGCGCCGAGCGCCACGCCCGTCGTGATCGAATTGCGCGTCGTGCCCGTCGCGGGCCGCGATAGCATGCTGATGAATCTCTCCGGCGCGCACGGCCCGTTCTTCACGCGCAACGTCGTACTGCTGCGCGACAGCGCGGGCAACACGGGGGTGGGCGAGGTGCCGGGCGGCGAGTCGATCCGCAAGACGCTCGACGATGCGCGCGCGCTCGTGGTCGGCCAGTCGATCGGCAATCTCCAGGCCGTGCTCAACGCCGTGCGCAAGCGGTTCGCCGACCGCGACGCAGGCGGCCGCGGCCTGCAGACCTTCGACCTGCGCACGACGATCCACGCCGTGACTGCGCTCGAAGCGGCGCTGCTCGACCTGCTCGGGCAGCATCTGAACGTTCCGCTGGCTGCGCTGCTGGGCGAAGGACAGCAGCGCAGCGAAGTGGAGATGCTCGGCTACCTGTTCTTCATCGGTGATCGCAACAAGACGGATCTGCCCTATGCTAGCGGCGCCGATGGCCGCAACGACTGGGAGCGCCTGCGCACCGAAGAGGCGATGACACCCGAGGCCATCGTGCGTCTTGCGCAGGCCGCGCAACAGCGCTACGGCTTCAACGACTTCAAGCTCAAGGGCGGGGTGCTGGCGGGCGATGCGGAAATGGAGGCGGTCACGGCGTTGGCCGAGCGTTTTCCGCAGGCGCGCGTGACGCTCGATCCGAACGGGGCGTGGTCGCTCGCAGAAGCGATTCGCCTGTGCCGCGACAAGCACGACGTGCTCGCCTATGCGGAAGACCCGTGCGGCGCGGAAAACGGCTATTCGGGCCGCGAGGTGATGGCCGAATTCCGCCGCGCGACGGGCCTGCCCACGGCCACCAACATGATCGCCACCGACTGGCGCCAGATGGGCCACGCGATTCAACTGCAATCGGTGGACATTCCGCTGGCGGACCCGCACTTCTGGACCATGCAGGGTTCGGTGCGCGTCGCGCAGTTGTGCAACGACTGGGGGCTCACGTGGGGCTCGCACTCGAACAATCACTTCGATATTTCGCTCGCGATGTTCACGCATGTGGCCGCCGCTGCGCCCGGCAAGATCACGGCGATCGACACGCACTGGATCTGGCAGGACGGTCAGCGCCTCACGCGCGAACCGCTCCGGATTGTGGGCGGCAAGGTGCAGGTGCCGCAGAAGCCCGGCCTCGGCATCGAGATCGACATGGACGCGCTTGAGCAGGCGCACGCGCTCTATCAGCAGCACGGACTCGGCGCCCGCGACGACGCCATTGCCATGCAATACCTCATCCCCAACTGGACCTTCGACAACAAGCGTCCGTGTCTCGTGCGCTGAGCGCCGCGTGCTTTAAGGTTCGGCTTTAATGCCCGGCCGGGTCGCTGAACAGATCGAAGTTGGCCTGGTCGGGAGCTTGCGCCGCGGCGTCGCCTTGCGCGACGTTGCGCTTGCGCCGCGTACCTTGTCGTGAACGCTTTTGCTGGCGCGGCTTGCCGAACAAATCCTCCGGCGTGAAGCCGAATTCGGCGATGGCGGCGCGCGCGGCCGCCAGCGCTTCTTGAGCCGCCTCCGCGCGCATCGCTTCGATGCGCGCGTCCAGTGCGCGTTTTTCGGCGAGCAATTCGAGGTAGGTAGCCATCTGCGGTGTTGTCGAATGGTGTGAAAGGAGCGCCAGATTTTACGCGAAATGCGGTGCGAGGCATGGAGCTTGCTGCACGCATCGCCTTTCGTGCTCACACCATCGGACTTCCCGCATGATTGCATTGCATTTGCTGATCCGGCGCCGGCTCGTCGCCGCTGCATTGTGTCCGCTTTTCATGACAACCGGTTGCGCGTGGTTCGGCCCGCATCTGCTGCGTACCGACCAGGTCGATTACGAACGCGCGCTCGGCGACGCGAAAAAGCGCGAGATGCTCGCAACCGTCGTGGGTCTGCGCTTCGGCGATTCGCCATCGTTCGTGGCGGTGAGCCAGATCATCGCCTCGTACACGTTCGAAGCGAGCGCGGGCGTGCTCGCCGAGGGCGGATCGAGTGCCGCCGGCACGAGTTTCGGCCAGGCCAGCGCGAGCGCCTCGTATTCGAATCATCCGACCTTCACGTTCGTGCCCACCACGGGCGAGGCGCTCGCTACCGGCTATATCCGCCCCCTGCCGCCCGAGTTGCTGCTGCCGCTCGCCGATAGCGGCGTGCCCGTCGACGTGCTGCTGCGCCTTTCGGTGCAATCGATCGGCGGGCTGCAGAATGCCGCGCCGCTCGGCGGCCCCGAAAGCGACGGGAGCCCCGGCTTCTTTGCGCTGTTGCGCGCGCTGCGCCGCCTGCAACTCGCGGGGCAGCTCACCGTGAACTACAAGCAGGGCGCGCACGACCGCTCGGCGCAGGTGACGATGACGCTCGGCAGCGACGCCGCGCCGCCCGGCACGGCCAGGGACCTCGCCGAAGTGCGCCGGCTGCTGCGGCTCTTGCCTGCCATGCGCGAATATGCGGTGATGTATGGCCCCGCGTCGGGCAACGGACGCACCATCAACATGGTGACGAGATCGGTGATGGGCATCCTGACCAACCTCGGCGCTCAGATCGCGGTGCCCGAAGACGACGTCAAGCGCGGTGCCACCGTTCCGACCGTGCATCTCGTCGGCGGAGAGACGCGGCCCACCGTCGTCGTGCATGTGGGCAAGAAGCCGCCGCCCGATGCCTACGCAGCGGTCGTCTATCACAACGCCACCTACTGGATCGACAACGACGACTTCGATTCGAAGTACGCGCTGACGGTGTTGCAGAACGTCATCGCGCTCGCGCAGGCCAATCAGGATCAGAAGGCGCCGATACTCACGGTGCCGGCGGGCTAGGGGCGCGTTGCCGATATCGACGTGCGGGCGGGCGCTCACAGATACGCGGCAAGCAGCGCCGTCACGAGCGCGGCAACCGCCATCAGCAGCGCCGCGAGCCAGAACGGGCCGCGCCGGGGCGCCTGCGCCGTTGCGGGCAGGCGCTTCGCGCCCGTCACCATCGGGCCGATCAGATTGTGGCGCTTGACGAGCGCATAGGCCGCGATCGCGCAAACGTGCAGTACGATCGCCGCGGCCAGCACGTCCCATCCCCAGGCGTGGATCGCAGCGATTGCGTTCGCAACGGCGGCGGGGACGACTTCGGAGAGCGGGCCTTCGTCGGCGATATCGTTGTAGTCGTAGAGGCCGGAGAGCGTCTCGGCGAACAGCAGCGCGAGCAGTAGCAGCACCATCCAGCCGCCTGCTGCGTTGTGGCCGACCTGCACGTCGGGCTCGCGGCGCGAGAAATGACGCAAATGTCGCCACGCGGCCATCGGCGTCGCGACAAAGCGGGCAAAGCGCGCGGTCTCGCTGCCGAAGCAGCCCCAAAGCAAACGGAACAGCACGAGCGCGAGCAGCATCTCGCCCGCACGCACGTGCAGCTGCATCCAATTCATGCGCTGCGAGACATAAGCGACGGCCACGAGCAGGACGGTCAGCCAGTGAAAGAGCCGCACCGGCAGGTCCCAAACGCGAATACGGCGCGCGGGCGAAGCGCCGGGCTCAGGCGAGGCATGCGGTCCGGCATCCATGTCATTTCCTCTGCGTTGCGGCTCGCGCGCGAGGGCGCTTTCGGCCATACTTGCGCCAGCTTGACCCGACCTCGAACTGCAAAGCCGATGAACAAGAACCGACTCGAAGCGTTCAGCGATGGCGTGCTCGCCATCATCATCACCATCATGGTGCTGGAACTCAAGGTGCCGCATGGCGAGGACCTCGCGGCACTTGTGCCGCTGTGGCCGACCGTGCTCAGCTATATCCTGAGCTTCATGTATGTCGGCATCTATTGGAACAATCATCATCACATGCTGCACGCCTCGAGCAGCGTGAACGGTGCGGTGCTGTGGACGAATCTGCATCTGCTGTTCTGGCTTTCGCTGCTGCCGTTCACGACCGGGTGGATGGGCGAAAACCATTTCGGGCGCTGGCCGACCATGCTCTACGGCTTGAATTTGCTGCTCTGCGCGCTCGCCTACGTGATGCTCCAGGGCACGCTGGTGCGCCATCACGGTGCGCAAAGCGCGCTCGCGCAGGCATTGCGGCACGACCTGAAGGGCAAGGCCTCGGTGGCGGGATATGTGCTGGGGATGATACTGGCGGCGCTGGGGTGGCCGCATGTCGGCACGCTGTTCTTCGCAGCGATGGCATTGCTGTGGTTCGTGCCGGACCGCCGCATGGAGCGGCTCGTGATGGCCGCGCACGAAGCGCCGAAAGAATAAAAGAACGGGTCCGGTTCAGAAGACCGGGCCCGTTCTTTCCGCGCTGCAGGCCGATGAATTAGCTGGCCATATGCTTGCGTTGCGCGAGTTCCTTCGCCTTGGCGATGTCCGCCTGAATCACGGGCAGGCCTTCGGTCGCCACCTTCTTCAGACCCGCATCGCGGCCCTGGGCAATTTCCGCCTGGAAGGCCGACAGCGCTTTTTGCTGGCCGCCCAGCGCCACTTGCTCGATATATGCCTTGTCGAAATCGGCGCCGCGCAGATTCTTGATGCTGTCGAGCACCGCAGTATCAGGGTCGTTGCGCGGTACATCCACGCCGCGCGGGCTCGCGGCGCGCATTGCGTTAGAGAGCTTGGTGTAGTCGGCGACGATCTGATCGGCAAAGGCCTTCACTTCGCGGTCGCTCGAACGCGAATTGGCAATTCGCGCGGCGTCGCGTTGCGTGGCGACGGTTTGCGTGCCGTCCGCGATGAACGCCTTGTCGGAGCCATGGAGCTTTTCTCCGGCCGCCGCCGCATTGGTTGTAGCGGTCATAGCGGTCGTGCCGGTAGAGCTGGCCGCGGCGGCGGTGGCCGTATTGGTTGCGGCAGTGCCGGCGGGCGCCGTGGTCTGGGCCTGAGCGCCCAGCGAAAGGACAAGCAGGCCGGCAGCGGATGCAGTGGCGAGCGAAGCAAGCGAGAGGCGAGACATACGAACTCCTTTCGTGAATTATCGGTTTCGCAAACGAGGCCCAGTGCAATGCGAGGTGCATGTACTGCGCGAGGCAACGTTCGCGACCGCTGTGCGAGTGTGTTGCGCAACGGTCAGATGAATTCTAGAAAGGCTCGATGCGTACAGGTGAAACCAGGTGAAACGATGGCGTCGCTTCTGTAACGGTTGGTAAAGGCGCTGGGATTCGCGTGCAGGTAGCACGCGAATCATCGTGATGTCACAGGCATCGTGCAGGAGCCGCTTTCACATCATCGAAGCATGATCAAGGCAGCGAAATCGTGAGATTGGCCGATTGCGGCCCGAGCTTGACGATGTTCGTATAAGGCGTGAGTGCGCGCACCGTGCTATCACGCAGCCAGGTGTTGAGGCCCGTCCACGCGAGTATGCCGACGAGCGCGAACACGGCGCCGATGGCCCAGAGCGGCACCTCGCGCTTGAGGCGGTGCGCGATGAGATCGGGCAGCGCCCAATGCGGCGCGAACGCGGCGCGCTTGCCCTTCATGTGAGCGATCTCGTCGCCGATGCGCGCGGTGAGGTACGCGAGCTTCTCGGGCCCTTCGAGCATGTACTTGCCCTGGAAGCCCAGCAGCAGACACATGTGAAAGACCTCGAGCGATTGCAGCCGTGCCGCGCCCTGGGCGCGGCATTCCTCGAGGTACTGGAAGAACTTCTCGCCCGCGAGCTGCTCGCCGAATAGCGAAAGCTGCAGCGGCTTGCGCTCCCAGTCCGAGCGGATCTTGAACGGCGAGGAGAGCACCGACTCGTCCACGGCTGCGCAGAATGCGAACTTCGCTGCATACACATCTTCGGCTGCGATATTGAGCTTTTTCGCTCCGCGCTCGAAGTCGCCGAGAAACTGCTGCACGCGCGAGCCGAAGTCGCTCGCGCTGCCGGGCTCGCGGCCGTTCTTCAGCAGGAACAGCATGAAGAAGCCGTCGTACAGCAGGTCGAGCAGCGAGCGCGCCTGGTACGCAGGCTCGCTCGCGGGCATCGCAGGGGCAGGCGAGGCGGAAGACGGCGGGGTCGCGCCGCCGAACAGGGAAGGCGCGTTCGTCATGACGTCACCGCAATGAGTTCGAGTTTGAGATCGTTGATGCCCGACGGCGTGTAGACCGTGGCCGACTGTGCCTGGATCATGCGCTCATAGAGCGCGCCGCGCGACTCCAGCGCGAAGTAGCATGCGCCCGGGCGCACCGGAATGGCCGGCGGCACCTGCGGCGTATAGACGAGGCGCACGCCGGGCATGGCGGAGAGCACGAACTTGTCGACGTCGTCGGGCGCGCCCACCTTGAAGCGCGCGGGCACGGCTTCGACGAGATCGACCGCGGGCATGTCGGCGGAAACGGCCAGATAGAACGTGGTTTTATCGTCGATCTTGCCCGAATCGAGACGGCCGACGTGGAACGACGCGCGCACTTCGTCGAGCGTGATCGCAAAGTACTGCGTAGAGATTACCGTCTCCAGCAGGTCGCGCAAAATGGCGTCGAGACGTGCGAAGCCCGGGCCCGGATCGTCGTGACGATAGGCGGGCAGGTCGGCGAGCGTGTGGTTTTTCGAGAACGTGAGCAACTGGCCCGCGAGGCGCAGCAGTTCCTGGAAGAGCCGCTCAGGATGGAGGGCCGCGTGCTGGTACAGATGCGCGAGCGTCGCGAATGCGCCGCTTGCCGTATGCAACAGCCAGAACGATGCGATGTCGCCCGAGCGGAACTCGATGATGTTCTTGGTGGGCTCGCGATGAAAGCCGTAGAGCGCATTGACCTTGGCCTGCAAGGCGTCGATCAGGCGGCGCAGGCGCTGATGCAGAAGCGCCGACGCTTCGATCGCGAGGCTCGGCGGCACGAAGCTCTCGTCGGCCTCGAAACCCGAGGACGCCGTGCGCCGCACGCGCACGACCGGCACCGTCAGCAACTGGTCGCGCGGCTCGGTGTGCGCGACGAGCCTGACGTTGTTCTTGAGGAACGTGACGTCGGCCTGCGCGGCATCCGTATAGTGATCGGCCACGCTCGCCTGCTCGCTCACGTAGCGCGCCGCGAAGCCGGCGTCGCGGTCGACCGAGTAATTCGAGCCGTTCTCGCGCACCTGATGCAGCGCGAGATAGAACGTGAATTCGTTGAGCCCTTCGGGCAACGCGTCGAGCGCGACGGGCGGCGGCGGGCTGTCGGCCTGCGGCGCGGAGTACAGCGTGCCGTCGGGAAACACAAGCGAGAGTTCGTTCAGGCGCAGGATGTTGCTGCCGAGCGAATCGTGGTCGATGCGGACCGAGCGCACGCCCCAGTTATATGGCTGCATGGCCTGGATCGACTCGAAGAGCCGCGCTTCGTGATAGGCGTCTTGCCGCTGGAAGTGCTGCGGCCTCAGAAAGAGGCCTTCCCCCCATAGCACTTTCGAGGAATAGCTCATGTTGATTCAGCGTTATGCGTCGATCGAGTCTCGCCGCGTGCGTGCCGACGGACTGGATGGGTTAAGGTGGTTCGTTTCCATCGCGTTCCCTATAGCGTTCCAAATGCCCGCTATTAGAGCCGCTTGTTCTTTGCTTCCGGCACGCTTTAATGCGACCGCGGGCGCCGATTTATCCACAAGTCACCGAAGAGAGCAGATTGAGCGTTTGCGTCGATTGCCCCGCGCCCGTCGGAATTACCGTGCCGCTCGTAACCGTCATGGCACAGTTGTGCAGGCCGACCATTATGCCGGATTTCTCCGATTTCGCCGGATCAAATGCGAACTTCCAACGTTCCATTGCGGGATCGCGAAATAGCGCGACGATCCCGAATGCCTGCGCTTCACGCGAGACCTTTTCGGTCGCGCTATAGCGCTGCCCCGGGATCAGCGTGATTTCACGCACGTTCAGCAAGTCGGCGCCCAAAGTGCTTTTTTCCTTCGCGGGATCGGTAAATGTGTCAAAAGGTGCCTGCTCGAACGAGGTCGGGTCCTTCAGCGTGTAGAGGCGCACTACTAATGCAAGCGGCTTGTTGTCGTTCGCCGCATTTAGATTGCGCGCGGCATAAAGCGTGAGGCCGAGATCGCGCGGCGGCTTCTGGCTGTCCGGCACCTCAGGCTTGCCCACTCCGGCGAGTTGCAGGGCGGCCGAGGCCGCGCCGCCAATGGCGGGAATGGCCGCTGCACAACCGCCCAGCAAGACGGCAGCGGCGCACAGCGCCGCTGCATTCGATGCGAATTGAATAATATGCGAAGTCATTTTTATCGCGGGCGCTCGGCCCGTGCTCTCCTGCTGCGTTAATATGCCCGGCGCCGGTAATGCCTGGCGCATTGCGCGGCATTAACCCCGTGATGCCTCGATTATTTAATGTGCAGAAAAATTTTCCTGCGCATACCCCAGTGTCCAATGATGTGCCCGGTATTTTTTTCTCGCTTTGCACGCCGCTTATAGTCGGCGTCACAATTTCAGTGCGATTGTCAATTCCCTCGTTTTTAAAACACCGTTAAACTGCCTTGAAAATAACAAAATTGGCCTGTACTATACGGCGCGCTGGGGGATAAGTAAAACTCTGGCTTCTCTCCCTGAATTAAAATTAATCGACGAACGGCGGTGAAAGAACGATGAAAAAGCGGGTCTTTTCGAGGCTAACGGGGGTAGTGATCGCTTGCGGTGTAATCGCTGGTTGCGCTTCCCAGAGCAACTCTCTTTCGGCATCGCCCGAGGCCTTCAACAAGGCGCTTGCGGACGCGGACACGCTTTCGAAGGGGGGGAGCCAGGACCAGGCTATCGCAGCCTATCAAAAGCTCGCTGCGGCCGACCCCACGCGTGAAGAGCCGTGGTCGCGCATCGCGCAGATCCAGTTCCAGCAGCAGCATTACGGGCAGGCCATCGTCGCTGCGCAGGAAGCCCTGCAGCGCGACCAGACCGACCGCGCCGCGAAGAGCGTGCTCGCCGTGGCGGGTCTGCGCGTGGCCACGCAATCGCTGGGCGAGCTGCGCCAGGACGCCTCGCTGCAAGGCGATGCGAAGACCGACGCCCAGGCGCTCGCCAAGGAGCTGCGCGACACGCTTGGCGAGGACGCACTGTTCCCGCCCGACCAGAACGCGAAAGTCGTGAAGAAAAAGAGGTACGTCCGCCACGTTTCGAAAACCGCGCCCAAAACCGGTGTCGTGGCCGAGGTTGCAGCACCGGCGGCGACCGCGCCTGCGACGCCTGCCGCGGCAGCGGCGCCCGCCAAGGCGGCCGGCAACGGCGCGGACCCGTTCAGCGCGCTGCGCTAAACCGCCCATAACACCACTCGCTAACGCGAGCACAACGAAGCTCGTAACGGAAGCAGGGAGCCGTCGATGGCAAAGAAAGAAAGCATTCAGAAGCGCTTGGGGAAAGTGCGGCCGCCGCGCGTCCAGCTGACCTACGAGGTTGAGCGTGGCGACGCGATCGAAGTGAAGGAACTGCCGTTCGTCGTCGGGGTGATGGGCGATCTGGCCGGTCAATCGGAAATCGAGCAGCCGAAGCTGCGCGACCGCAAGTTCATCAATATCGACCGCGATAACTTCGACGACGTGATGAAGGGCATCGAGCCGCGCGCCGCGTATCAGGTGGAAAACCGCCTGAGCGGCGAGGGCGGCAAGTTCGCCGTCGACCTGCGCTTCAAATCGATGGCGGACTTCAATCCGGACGAGGTCGTCGCCCAGGTCGAGCCGCTGCGCCGCCTGCTCGAGGCGCGCTCGAAGCTCGCGGACCTGCGCAACAAGCTCGCCGGCAACGACAAGCTCGAAGACCTGCTGAGCGAAGTGCTCTCCAATACGCAGCAATTGCAGGCGCTGGCGGAGAACGCGGGCCAGCGTTCTGCAGAAGACGAGCCCAAGGGCGAATGAGGCAGGGGACAACATGAACCAGCAAAGCACAGCGGCACAGCAGTCGCAAGCGCAGTCGGCCGACGACGAAGCCTCGCCGTCGCTGCTCGAC
Organism: Paraburkholderia sp. A3BS-1L; assembly: GCF_051125215.1. NCBI lineage: Bacteria > Pseudomonadati > Pseudomonadota > Betaproteobacteria > Burkholderiales > Burkholderiaceae > Paraburkholderia > Paraburkholderia sp. A3BS-1L. The sequence goes on from NZ_CP120443.1 coordinate 1,335,821, forward strand.
GAGATCGTCGAGAAAAGCAAGGTCGCGAAGTCCGACTCGGAGCACGCGCGCGCAAAGGATCTGATCGGCGAGCTCGTGCACCAGGTGCTCGACGGCACCGTGGTCGTGTCCGACAATCTTTCGGCCACCATCGACGCCCGCGTGGCCGAGCTCGACCGCCTCATCTCGGCGCAGTTGAGCGCCGTGATGCACGCGCCGGAATTCCAGCGCCTCGAAAGCACCTGGCGCGGCCTCGACTATCTGTGCAAGGAAAGCAACACCGGCCAGACCATCAAGATCAAGGCGCTGCACGCGCCCAAGCGCGATATCGTGCGTGACTTCAAGACCGCCGTGGAATTCGACCAGAGCGCGCTCTTCAAGAAGGTTTATGAAGAAGAGTTCGGCACCTTCGGCGGCGCGCCGTTCGGCACGCTGATCGGCGATTTCGAAATTACCCGCCAGCCCGAGGACATGTATTTCATCGAGCAGATGTCGCATGTCGCGTCGGCCGCGCACGCACCGTTCATCTGCTCGGCTTCGCCCGAGCTGATGGGCCTCGAATCGTTTGCCGACCTTGGCAAGCCGCGCGATCTCGGCAAGGTGTTCGACACCGTCGAGTACGCGAAGTGGAAGTCGTTCCGTGACGCCGAGGATTCGCGCTACGTGGGCCTCACACTGCCGCGCTTTCTGGGCCGCCTGCCGTTCAACCCGAAGGACGGCGCCACGGCCGAGGGCTTCAACTTCGTCGAAGAAGTCGATGGCACCGACCACAGCAAGTACCTCTGGTGCAATGCAGCCTGGGCCTTCGCGGCGCGCCTCACGGACGCGTTCGACGAATTCGGCTGGTGCGCGGCGATCCGCGGCGTGGAAGGCGGCGGTCTCGTGCAGGACCTGCCCACCCATACGTTCAAGACCGACGACGGCGAAATCGCGCTCAAGTGCCCGACCGAAATCGCGATCACGGACCGCCGCGAGAAGGAGCTGAGCGACCTCGGCTTCATCCCGCTCGTGCATTGCAAGAATTCCGACTACGCCGCGTTCTTTGCCGCGCAATCGGTGCAGAAGGCAAAAAAATACAGCACCGATAGTGCGAACGCGAATGCCGTGCTGTCCGCCCAGCTTCAGTACATCTTCTCGGTGTCGCGCGTGGCGCACTACCTGAAGGCGATGATGCGCGACAAGATCGGCAGCTTCGCCTCGGCACAAAATGTCGAGGTGTTCCTGAACCGCTGGATTTCGCAATACGTGCTGCTCGACGACAACGCGACGCAGGAGCAGAAGGCACAGTTCCCGTTGCGCGAAGCGTCGATCCAGGTCGCGGAAATTCCGGGGCGTCCGGGCTCGTACCGGTCGGTCGCGTTCCTGCGTCCGCATTTCCAGCTCGACGAGCTGTCGATTTCGCTGCGGCTCGTGGCAGATCTGCCGAAGCCGGCTAATTCGTAGCAGCGCGTAGAAGCACGTAAAACTGCGTAGAGCCGCGCGTAAAACTGCGGTACAAACCACCTCTATGGGGAGCGATGCGTTATGAAGGATATCTATCTAAAATTCGGAAATCCGGCGATCAAGGGCGAGTCGCAGGACAAGGACCATGCGAACTGGATCGAAATCGACACGTGGAATCACTCGATCCTGCAGCCGCGCTCGGCGACGGCTTCGACCGCAGGCGGCCACACGTCGGAGCGCTGCGAGCATGCCGACATGTGCTTCACGAAGGACATCGACGTGGTCAGCCCGCTGCTGTATCAGCACGCTTCGGGCGGCACGACGTTTGACGAAGTCACGATCGACTTCATGCGCTCGGACGGCGAAGGCAACCGCATCAAGTACCTCGAAATCAAGCTCAAGTACGTGATCATTTCGAGCATCACGCCGTCGGTTGCCGGCGAAGGGCTGCCGAGCGAAGCGTTCTCGCTCAAGTATGCCGCCGTGCAATGGAAGTACACGCAGCAGAAGATCGGCGGCAACCAGGGCGGGAATGCTCAGGGTGCGTGGAGCCTCACGAAGAACGACAAGACCTACGCGGTCTGATGTCCCGGACCAACGTCCGGATTTGATGTCCGAAAGCCCGAACGGCGTGCAGTGCGCGCCGTTCGGGCGTTGCCTTATATGACGCCGGAACGGCGTCACCCGGTTTGATGAAGCGCTTCGAACCTAGTTTCTTCGACAAGTTGTTCGACGACGAACCGCACGTGCCGGCGCCCGCCGCCATGCGGCAATTGTCGCTGGACGAGCTCAAGGCGACCGTCGCGCGCGATCTAGAGTCGATCCTGAACACGCGCATTGCATTTTCGGAGGAAGACCTCGGGCAATTTCCGGAATGCACCCGATCCTTGCTGACTTATGGGCTGAATGATTTTGCCGGGCTCAGTCTGGCGAGCCACTGCGATCGCACCTTTATTTGCGGCTCGATCCGTCGGGCCATCGAGCGGCACGAGCCGCGTTTGCAGAGTGTTAACGTGAGGCTCGAGACGAATTCGCGCTCGACCAGCTCGCTGAATTTCGTTATTCAGGCGATGCTGGTCGTTCACCCGGCCGAAGAGCCAGTCAATTTCGATGCATTGCTGCAGCCCTCCACGCTGCAGTATTCCGTAACGCGCGCACGCGCTAAGACATAAGGCAGCAATGGCCGGCGCTGCGTGATCACGCGGCAGGCATTTTTTGGGGAGCGGGGAGCCGCGATGGAAGAGTTGTTGCCATATTACGAGCGCGAGCTGTCGTTCCTGCGACGCTATTCGTGCGAATTCGCCCAGCGCTACCCGAAGATCGCAGCCCGGCTCGCGATGACGGGCGAGCACTGCGAAGACCCGCACGTCGAACGCATGATCGAGTCGTTCGCGCTGCTGGGCGCGCGCATCAACAAGCGTCTCGACGACGATTACCCCGAATTCACCGAGGCGCTGCTCGAAGTCCTTTATCCGCATTATCTGCGGCCTTTTCCCTCGTGCTCGATCGCACAGCTCGGCACCGCTGCTTCATTCGTCAATCTCACTGCGCCCACGGTGGTCGAGCGCGGCACCGAGCTCAAATCGCGGCCCTTGCGCGGCGTGCAGTGCCGCTTTCGCACCGCTTATGACGTCATGCTCGCGCCGGTGCGCATTGCCGAGGCGCGCTACATGCCCGTGGCGATGGCGCCTGCCTCCATCGTGCTGCCAGGCGACGCCAGCGGTGTCATTTCGATCACGTTCGAGTCGCTCTCGCCGCAACTCGACCTCGTCAGTTTGAACCTGCCGCAATTGCGCACCTATCTACACGGCGAGCAATCGTTCATTGCCGCGCTCGGCGACTGTCTGTTCGTGAATGCGCTGGGGGCATGGGTCGAGCCCGAGCGCAGCGGACGCTGGAGCGCGCTGCGCGAGATGCCGTTCAGCCAGGCGGGCTTTGCCGAACACGACGCGCTCATCGACTTTCCCGCGAGATCGCATCCGGCCTACCGCGTGCTCACCGAGTACTTCGCGTTTCCGGCCAAATTCGATTTCGTCGATTTCGATCTTGCCGCCATGAGCGCCGCCACGGGCCACTGCCAGCGTCTCACGCTGCACATCGTGCTCAAGGACGTGCGTGGCGACTCGCACGAGGCGCGTCTGCTCGACACGCTCGCGGCCCATCATCTGCGGCTCTTCTGCACGCCGGTCGTGAATCTCTTCAAGCAGCCCGGCGAGCCGATTCGCCTGAGCCATCAGGCGATTGCATATCCGGTGATTGCCGAGGGGCGCCGCGCGTTCGCCTACGAGGTTTATTCGATCGATTCCGTGAAGCTCGTGCAGCAGCGCGCCAATGAGGAATCGGTCGTGGAATTCCGGCCATTCTATTCGCTGCGCCACGGCGAGGCCGCGCGCGCGGGCCATTACTGGTTCGCGCGCCGCGACGAATGGGTAGCGCAAAAGAGTCCAGGTTACGAAACCGAAATATCGATCGTCGACATCGACTTCGATCCGTCGGCGGAGCAGACTGACACGCTGAGCCTGGCGCTCACCTGCACCAACCGCGATCTGCCCGGGGGCCTCGCGGTGGGGCTCGAAGGCGGGGACCTGTTTCAAGAGGGCGGCTCGCAAACGAGCCCGATCACGCTGCTCGCGCGACCCACGCCATGCGTGCGCTTCGAACGCCGCCAGGCCGCGCACTGGCGTCTGATCTCGCATCTTTCGCTCAGTCACGTGTCGCTCGCGAGCGAGGGTGCCACCACGCTCAAGGAAATGCTCACGCTCTACGACATGCGCCGTTCGGCGGTTTCGTCGCGGCACATCGACGGCATCGTGAACGTAGAGCAGCGCGCTGCCGTGCAATGGCTACCCGGCAAGCCGTTCGCCACCTTCGTGCGCGGCGTGGAAATTCGCGTGACCGTGCAGGAGGAGCATTTCGTCGGCACGAGCCTCGGCACCTTCGCACGCGTGCTCGACGTATTTTTCGGGCTCTATGTGCATATCAACAGCTTTATTCAACTGGTGGTGATTTCGGAACTCACCGGCGAGGAGATCCTGCGATGCAAGCCCCGCAGCGGCGAATCGATCCTGGTGTAATCGAGCGTCTGCTCGACGAGCCGCACCGCTTCGAGTTTTTCCAGGCGGTGCGCCTGCTCGAACGCTGGTTTGCCGACAAGGCGCAAGACCGCCAGCGCGACGTGCTCGGGCAGCGCGTGACGTTTCGCAATACGCTCTCACTCGGCTTTCCGCCCAGCGAGATCGAGCAGGCCATGTCGTACGACGAAGCGGGGCGTCCTCTCGCGGAAAAAGCCGCGCGCACGGCAGCGCTCGAGGAAGGCAAGCTGGAGCAGGTCGCCATCACACCTGCGTTTTTTGGCCTGCTGGGCGCGCACGGTGCGCTGCCGCTCCATTACACGGAGCAGATCGTTGCGCGCGAGCAGGTCAAGCGCGAGCGCGCCGCGCGCGAGTTCTTCGACGTATTTTCCAATCGCGCGACGGCACTCTTTTACGCAGCGTGGAAAAAGTACCGTCTGCCGTTTCATTACGAACTCGACCGCGACGAGCGCTATTTGCCGTTGCTGCTCGCGCTCGCGGGCGTGGCCAACGGAGACTCGCGCGACAGTCTGCGCGACGGCCATGATGGCCCAGGCGCGCTATTCGACGAGGCCATTGCCGGGCACGCGATTGCCGCGCGCCATCGGCCTGTGTCGGCGGCGTATCTGCAGAACACGCTCTCCGATTATTTCAATGCGCCGGTTCGCGTCGAGCAGTTCGTCGGCAAATGGTACGACGTGCCGCCCGAGCAGCTTTCCTCACTCGGCACAAGCAATGTCGTGCTCGGTGCGACCGCGCTCGCTGGCGAGCGCGTCTGGCAGCGCGACATGCGCGCGCGTCTCGTGATCGGGCCGCTGACAAAAAAGGATTACGAAGCATTCTTGCCTGGCGGCGAGCGTGCCATGGCGCTCGAACGCATGCTCATGCTGCTCGGGCGCATGACCCTCGAGTACGAAGTGCAGCTGGTGCTGCGCCGCTCGGACGTGGGCGCGAGCCAGCTAGGCGCGGGCTCGCGGCTGGGCTGGGACGCGTTCCTCTGCACCCACGAAGCCGATCGCGACCGCAGCGATGCACACTACGAATTGCATGTCACCCAATGACGATTGACCGGAATCACGCCTCCTCCGACTTCACGACATGAGCACGCCCCTTAAAACCCTGATTACCAAGCTCAACACGACTAGCCGCCTGGCGGCCGAGCGGGCGGCCAGTTCATGCCTGTCTCGCGGGCATTACGAAGTCGATCTCGAGCATCTGTTTTTGGCGCTGCTCGAAGAGCCTGCGTCCGATCTCGTGCGTGCGTTGCGAGCGTCGCGCATCGATCCGCATGCGGTGCGCGCCGATCTTGAGCGCGAATTGCAGCGCTTCAAGACGGGCAATGCGCGCACACCGGTGTTCTCGCCGCATCTGGTTGCGTTGTTCGAGCAGGCGTGGTTGATTGCTTCGCTCGATACGCAAATCGGCCGCATCCGCTCGGGCCATTTGCTGCTCGCGCTGTTGAGCGCGCCGGATCTCGCGCAATTCGCGCAACGCATGTCCACGCGCCTTGCCGGCGTGCCGGGGGCCGAACTCAAGCATCGCTTCGACGAGTTGACCGAAGGGTCGGTGGAAGGTGTGCCGCGAGATGCCGAACGCAACACGGCGCAAGACGCCGCCGCATCGGGCGATGCCCCGGCGCAGGCGAGTGCCGGCCCCTCGAAGACGCCGGCGCTCGACACCTATACGACCGATCTCACGCAGCGTGCGCGAGACGGCCATGTGGATCCGGTGATCGGCCGCGAAGGCGAGATCCGCCAGACCATCGACATCCTGATGCGCCGCCGCCAGAACAATCCGATCCTCACGGGCGAGCCGGGCGTCGGCAAGACCGCGGTGGTCGAAGGGCTCGCGCTGCGCATCGCCGAGGGTGACGTGCCGGAGCCATTGCGCAAGGTTGCGCTGCGCATGCTCGACATGGGCCTGTTGCAGGCTGGCGCGAGCGTGAAGGGCGAGTTCGAAAACCGCCTGAAAAGCGTGATCGACGAGGTGAAAAGGAGCTCGCAGCCCATCGTGCTGTTCATCGACGAAGCGCACACGATCATCGGCGCGGGCGGCCAGGCGGGCCAGAACGATGCGGCCAACCTGCTGAAGCCCGCGCTCGCGCGCGGCGAATTGCGCACGATCGCGGCCACGACCTGGAGCGAGTACAAGAAGTACTTCGAAAAGGATGCGGCGCTTGCGCGGCGCTTCCAGGTGGTGAAGATCGAAGAGCCCGGCGAGGCGCTCGCGGCGGCGATGCTGCGCGGCATGACGAGTCTCATGGAGCGCCACTTCAACGTGCACATTCTCGACGAGGCCATTACCGAAGCCGTGCGCCTTTCTCATCGCTACATCAGCGCCCGCCAATTGCCCGACAAGGCCGTGAGCGTGCTCGACACCGCGTGCGCGAAGGTCGCGCTCGCGCATAGCTCGACACCCGGCGCGATCGACGACGGCAAGCGCCGCATCGAACGCATCGAGGCCGAGATCGCGGCGCTCGAACGCGAAGCGGCCAACGGTGCCGAGCACGACGAACGCCTCGGCGAATTGCGCGCGCAGCGCGACGAGGCCGCGGCTGCCGTTGCCGAGGATGAGGCGCGCTACGCGAAGGAGCGCGAACTGGTCGCGCGGATCTCGGCGCTGCGCGGCCGCATCGACGCGACACGGGAAGCGGGCGCTCAAGACAATGCAAACGACAGCGTCGCGGACCTCGGCCGCGACGCCGATGCCGCACGCGCGGATCTGCCCGCGCTCGTCGAGCAGTTGCATACGCTGCAGGGCGACGGACCGATGGTGCCGCTCCAGGTGGACGCGCACGTGGTGGCCGAAGTGGTGGCGTCGTGGACCGGCATTCCGCTGGGCCGCATGGTGAAGGACGAAATCAAGACCGTGCTCAACCTGAGCCCGCTGCTCGGCGAGCGCGTGATCGGCCAGGACCACGCGCTCGAGGCGATCGCACAGCGCGTGCGCACGGCGAACGCGAACCTCGAAGACCCCAACAAGCCGCGCGGCGTGTTCATGTTCGTGGGTCCCTCCGGTGTGGGCAAGACCGAAACCGCGCTCGCGCTCGCCGATATCCTCTATGGCGGCGAACGCAAGCTCGTGACCATCAACATGAGCGAGTACCAGGAGGCCCATAGCGTCTCGGGCCTGAAGGGCTCGCCGCCGGGCTATGTGGGTTACGGCGAAGGCGGCGTGCTCACCGAGGCCGTGCGCCGCAATCCGTATTCGGTCGTGCTGCTCGACGAGGTCGAGAAGGCGCACCCCGACGTGCTGGAAATGTTCTTCCAGATCTTCGACAAAGGCACGATGGACGACGCTGAAGGGCGCGCCATAGATTTCCGCAATACGCTCATCATCCTGACTTCGAACGTGGGCTCGACCGCCGTGATGCAGGCATGCCTGAACAAGCCAGCCGAGGAATTGCCGGACGCCGATGCGCTCGCCGAATTGTTGCGGCCGCAACTTTACAAGACGTTCAAGTCCGCGTTCCTCGGGCGCATGAAAGTCGTTCCGTACTATCCAATCTCCGACGACGTTCTCGCCGAGATCATCGAACTCAAGCTCGAACGCATTCGCCGGCGCATCGAGGTCAATCACGGCGCCGCCTTCGAGTGGGACGACTCGCTCGTGGAAGCGGTGCTGGCCCGCTGCACCGAAGTGGACTCGGGAGCGCGCAATGTCGACCACATCCTGAACGGCACGCTGCTGCCCGAGCTGGCGCAGCACGTGCTCGAACGCATTGCGCAGGGTACCGCACTCGCGAGCGTGGCAGTGCGCGCGAATGAGGCCGGCGAATTCGAATACACCGTGAATTGACCATGTCGACCGACTACACCACGCAACTCGCACCAATCTTCGCGCCTATCAACGAAAGCTCGCCGTGCGGCGAGGACCTGCTCTTTTCCGCGGATTTCGACGCGATTTCGCATGCGCGCCGTTTCGACGATCCCTCGCTTGATCAGGGCGAATGGGTCACGGAGATCAAGGAGGCGGACTGGGGCTTCGTCGCGGAACGCTGCACGGCGCTGCTTGCCGCGCAAACCAAGGATCTGCGCGTGGCCGTGTGGCTCACCGAGGCCCTGGCGATCCAGGACGGCATGCCCGGTCTCACCCAGGGCTATGCGGTGCTCACCGGGCTCGTCGAGCGTTTCTGGGATCATCTGCATCCACTGCCCGAAGGCGACGACATCGAGTCGCGCCTCGGCAACGTCGCGTGGCTAGCGGGGCGTTCGGCCGAACTGCTGCGCGCCGTGCCGCTCACGCAGTCGGGCACGCCGTTCAGCGCGCTCGACTGGGAGGTCGCGCAGCATGTCGCGCAGGCCATCAAGCGCGATCCCGACAACGCGGCTGACATTGCGCGCGGCAAACCGTCGGTCGAGCAGATCGACGCCTCGCGGCGCGCTACCGCGCCTGCGTTCTATGATGCGCTGCTCTCGCAATTCAGGGCGTTCCAGACGGCGCTTGCGGCGCTCGACTACGAGCTGGAGAGCCGTGCGGGCGACGCCGCGCCGAGCTTCCGGCAGACGCGCGATGCATTCGAGAGCGTTTACGGTCTGGTGACGCGTTTTGCGCGCGACGTCGGTGTCGATCTCGACGCGGCGGCGAAGCAGGCGGAATCACCGCATCCCGCAGATGCCCAGCAGCATGCCTCACAAGCAGTCCAAAACGATGCGCGCGCCACGCCGGAGCGCACAGAACCGAGCTTCAAGACAGCCTTGCCTCACGAGGAACCCGTGCAGCAGACCGCCCATCGTATTCATGGCCACGCGCATGGCGGCATTCAGAGCCGTGCCGATGCTGTCGCGCAACTGCGCGCAGTGGCCGATTATTTCCGCGCCACGGAGCCGCACAGCCCGGTGGCCTATCTCGCCGACAAGGCCGCCGAATGGGCCGGCATGCCACTGCATCAGTGGTTGGCGACGGTGGTGAAGGACGACGGCACGCTCTCGCATATCCGCGAGATGCTGGGCGTGAAGAACGAAGAGTGATGCGGCGTCTACCGGGGGAAACGCACACCCGGTCGACCGCGTTGAGGCGGCGCGGGCGAAGCCTCGAAGGCTTCAAAGGACTCAAAGCCCCGCGCGGAACTCGATTCGGCGATTGCGCGCGCGCCCTTCGGACGTGTCGTTCGAAGCCACTGGCTGGTCGGGGCCGACGCCATCCGTCGTGAGCTGTTGTGGCGAGATGCCCTTGCCGACGAGGTAGCCCTTTACCGTATCCGCGCGCGCCTGGCTCAGCGCGATATTCGACGCGCGGTTACCCGAATTGTCGGTGTGGCCGATGATCTCGACAGTGCGCGTGTTCATCTTCGCGAGCACGGCCGCCATCTGGTCGAGAATCGCCCGGCCCTGGGGCGCGAGCGTGGCGCTGCCGGTTTCGAATTCGATCGTGCGGTTCGCCAGCGTCTGGTCGAGCAGCCCTTGCTCGGACGCGCTCACGCGCAGGCCGTTGCGAATGGTGTAAGTGGGATTGAGCGCATTGGCCATGTCGCTCGCGATCTGTTGGCGTTGCGCTTCGTTGCCCACTTCGCCGCGCACTTCGATCTGCGTGCCGTCGATCTTCAGTTGTCCTTTGTGCACCCGCTTGAGCTGAGCGTTGATCAGCTTCTGCACGTTCGCCGACCAGTTGGGCGGCGTGGCCACGTCGCCCACTTCGATCTGGTCGACCACATTCGCCGCTCCATAGGTGTCGCGCAGGCGTTGCAGCACGGCGGAATGAGTCGCTTCATCTGGCACCTTGCCGCCCACCACGACCTGGCCCGGCACCGTATTCGCGGGCGCCGGGCTCGCGGCGCCGCGCGCGCCGAAAGCGGAGGGCGGATTTACCGGATTGCCAGGATTGCCAGCACCATCCGCGAGGCCAGTTGCACTGGCGACATCGCCCGAGGATGCCGTGGCGAGCAGCGCCGTGGTGCGGATCTGTGCGCCGCTGGTGTCCACGGGCGTAACGCGCGCGGGGCTGGCCTCATCGGCAACCGCGGGCGCGCTGAATGCGTCGAGCGCGCCGAAGGTTCCAAGCGCCAGCGCGACGGCTGCGGCAAGCGCGCCGCGCTTATGCATCTCAAGCACGGCGGCCATCGGGCGTCTCCCCGATGAACGCCTCGCGGAACGTGTCGATCGAGACGCGCAGCGACAGTTGCGGCTGGTCGAGGTAGCTGACGAGTTTGCTGATGCCATGGTCGTTCTGTGCATGTTCGTCGACCCACTCGGGATCGTCGATATCGATGTTATGGGCGGCGTAGGTTTGCGGATCGACCACGCTGTGCAGGGTTTTCGGGGACGCGCCGTTAAAGCCGACGATAAGCCGTTCGCGCTGCGCGATGGTGCCCATGAAAATGGCCAGTTCGAAATCGGCCCCGGAGACGAACGGCGCGATCAGCTCGAGCCAGAACGCCGCCACGAGGCTGCGATAGAACGGATCGACGGGCAAGGGCAGCGTGAGGCCGCGTTCGAGATGCGCGGTGCCGCTCGTCATCACGGGGCGCAGCAGCGAGCCGAGCGCGAGCATCGCGCCGCGCAGGCGCACCGGATGACCACTCGCGAGCAGCATTTGCTCGAGTCCCGAGAGCGTCTGATGGTCGACGAAATCGGCGAAGGTGCCGTCGTGCGGATTGCCTGCGCCACCCACGTCCACCGGCACGTGCATTTCGCCGAGCGCCTGCAGCGCGCCGGACGGCTCGCTCGTGCCCAGCAGCGGCTGCATCTGCGCGGAGACGCGCGACCACAGGCGCGCGAGCGCGAGCGGGCTGCGCGCGAGAAACGCGAGCGGCTGCTCGACTTCGAGCGCCGTGGCCGCGAGAAACGGAAAGCGCCGCGACGACTGGTCGTGGCTCGCCACCATATGCCCCGCGATCGCGAGCTTGCTCTGCGAGCCGAGGAAGGCGAAGTGCATCGGCTGCGCTTCTTCGTAGACGATCTTCCAGCGCGGATCGTCGGTGAGCATGTCCATGGCTTCGGCAATCCAGCGGTCGAGCGTTTGCAGAAGCTGCGGATTGTGCGGGCTCTTCACGAAGTCGCCGCGCGACGGGATCTTGCCGAAGTAGGCGATCTGCGCCTGAACGGTTTGCGTCATTGCGCCTCTCCCGCGTTATTGTTGGCGCCTGTGGCGTTGGCCGTCGTGACCGCGCCGCCGGACGCGTTGTTGTTCTGCGCGTTGCCGGAGCCGGGCACGCCAGGCGCACCCTGCGCATTGGGGTTGCCGCCCGCCGGGCCTACGTTCGCGATCGAGGACGGCAGCTGCACGCCGCTCAGTCCCTGCGGTTGGGGCGCATTGCCGGCCGAGGCCGTGGGCTGCGAGGTGCTGATGATGCGCATGCTCACCGAAACCGTCACGCTGCCCTGCGTCCACGTGAGGTCGAAGGTGCCGTCCGGCTTGCGGCTGCGCTGCGCCGAATTGATCAACTTCTCGAGGCCGTAGCGGCCCGGCTCGTTCACGAGCTGGATCGTGCGGCCGTCGAAGGTGGTCGCGGAAAGCGTCGCGCCCGGCGTGCCCTGCGGGTTCGGCCACACGAAGTTGGCCCATTGCGGCGGCGTGTTGCGGTAGCGCAGTTGCTGGCCGTCGATCGCAATCGTGTATTCGGTCGTGCCGCTCGAAGGCTGCGGCAGGATCTGGAACACGGTCTGCGGCTCGCTCGAGCCCGCGCTCGTGCTTGCCGCGCCGCCCGCGAGCGGCGCGACCCAGCGCGCGAAGCCGTTGGTGAAGTCGGGCATGAGCGTGAGACCCATGTCGCCCCATGTGCGCGCGGTGAGCGTGTCGCCGCGGCGCACCGCGAGCGGCCCGAGCGTGGTGCTCACGAACTTCGAGATCGCGCCGTCCGGGCCGAAGGTCTGGGCGATTTCGCTGGAGCCCGCCTCGATCTTCGCCGTGCTGGAGAACGGATACTTGCTCGCGAGCGACGCCTGGAAGGGCTGATACACCTGCGCGTTCCAAACCTTGTTCACTTCGGCGCTGGCCGGCTGGATCACCACGGCATACGCCTGCATGAGCGGGCGCACGAGCAGCGGGCGCAGCGCCTTGCGCTGGTCGTCGGTGAGGCCGGTGAGCATCTGTTCGTCGACGAACTTCAGCGAATCGGCGAGTTCCGAGCCGCTGCCGTCGAGCGTCTGCTGCATCAGCTGGCGCGCGCCCGGCCCCGGATCGCCCTGGTTCTTGATGGTGTTAAAGCGTGTGCGCACCTTCGAGAGCGAGTCCATATAGCCCTTGAGCATCGAGCCGTTGTCGTGCGTGACGACAATGCGCCCAAGCCCCGCGAACGCCTGGCCGACCGGCCCCATCGGCATCTGGACTGGATTGCCGTTGATGTCGATGTTGGCCTGGATCGGGCCGCTCGTGGCGCGCGAGAACAGATTCTTGAACCAGCCCGTGACGCCACTTTGCGCTTGCTTCAGCGTGGTGTTGACGAGCGAGGGGTTGTCCCACGAGGTCTGGTCGTACGCGGTTTCGAGGATCTTGCGGATCGGCGAATCCTGCGGGTCGCCGAGGCGGTTCATTGCGTCCACGGCCTGGCCGAAGCTGCCGAAATCCTGCACGGCAATGCCTTGCATGAACTTCTGCCAGTGCTGCGCGTACTCGGTCTTGTACATACCGACCAAGGTTTTCTGGATCTGCTCGGGGCTGCCTTCGAGCGTGAGGTCGTCGCTGGCCGAGGTGTTGAGCACCCAGTCCTTCGCCTGCAGTTCCTTCGTGGCGGCTTCGCGAATCGCGGGCTGCACATACTGGAACCACGCTTCGCGCGTGAAGGTGCCCGGGATCGCGTAGCTGCCCGCCACGAGCGACGAGTTGCCGTCGCCGACGATGCGCGCCACCGTCATGGGCGCGAACCGCGTGGAGGCGCGCGCCTTGACTTCTTCATAGACGCGCTGGCGCGCCGGCATGCCGCGCACCACGTGGCGCAAGTCTTCGCGCGTCTGGTCGACGATCGCGAGATTCGCGTTGATCATCGGCCAGTCGTCGTCGGACACGCGCGAGAGATAGAACGTGATCATGCGCTCCGCGCTCTTGATCATTTCATCGCGGGGCATGTTGCCGCGATTCTGCTCCAGCCATCCGCGCCAGAAGCGCGCGATCTGGTCGGTGAGGTGAGCGGCTTCCACGTGACGCTTGTCGGAGAGCATCAGATAGGTCTTGAGCGCGTTGTACGCGTCTTCGACGCTGGTGGGCGACGCGTCGCTATAGAGGCCGCCCTGGTTCGGGTTCGCCATGGCTGCACGCGCGGAAACCGGCGCCACGCCCGAATCGGGCGCGCGCGTCATGGGCGCGAGCTGGTCGGGATGCGCGTCGACTTCCTTGAGGAAGCCTTCGACATTCTGCGAGACCGGCGCGAGCAGGATCTGGCGAACGCCGTTGTAGTATTCCTGCAGCAAATGCTGCTCGACCCGGTCGCCCTGATACAGACCCAGCGACACCGCGAGCGGCTTGCTGCGGCGGAACTGCTCGAGCTGCTCGATGCGGTCTTCGAGGATGTCCATCGCCTGCAGGCGCGATTGCAGGTCGTTGCGGTTGCGCTGCAGCTTTTCGACGTTGTCGAGATCGGCCTGCACGTTGGCCACCAGTTGCTGGTTGTTGATCGCCGACCACGTCCAGCCGCCGAGCGCCAGCGCGAGCGCGGCCACCACACCGAAGAAAGTGGCGTAGCGCAGGCGCGTCCTGGCGGGACTCATGAATTGGCGGACCGTTTGCTTGTCGGCGAAAATCACCTTGGAAAACAGGTCTTTCAGGAAGAAGCCGTTCTTCGAGAACGCGGCTTGCGGCTTCGGCAGGCTATCGGTCGAGAGCGTGAAGCGATTGGCGATGCGCTGCGCGGCGGCGCTATTGGTCTCGCCTTCCTGCAATGCGCTCGTGAAGTAGAAGCCCCGGAAAATGGGCTTGTACTGGAAGGGATTGTTCTCGAACAGCGTAGCGAGAAACGCGCGCAGCGCGGGTTTGATGGTGGAAAACTCGAGCGGGAAGCTCAATTGACCCGGCGTGAGCGCGTTGCCGCAGCTGATCGACATCTGCGCGATGCTGATTTCCTTGAGGCCGTCATAGAGCTCCTCGAAGCGCTCGTCGAACAGCGTGACGACGTCGCGCTGTTCGTCGGGCTCGTAGGGCAGGGTGGCGCCCCAGACGCGGTCATATTCGTTGCGGTCGCTGCCGCTGAAGAATTCGGTGAAGCCCGTGATGAGGTCGACCTTCGTGAACATCACGTAGACAGGCGCGAACACTTCAAGCTTTTCGGTGAGCTCCTGTACGCGCTGGCGCAGGTTCTTTGCGAGATTGATCGCGAACTCGGGGCGGTTGCCCGTGAGCTCGGCAATGCTGGCCGTCACGATGATGCCGTTGATGGGCGCCTTCGGGCGATAGCGCTTGAGCAGACCGAGAAAGCCGAGCCATTCGCCGCGGTCTTCCTCGTGCACCGAGTAGCGGCCCGCCGTATCGAGCAGAATGCCTTCGGTCGTAAAGAACCAGTCGCAATTACGCGTGCCGCCGATGCCGTGCACGATGGCGTCTTTCTTGTCGGCGAACGGAAATTGCAGGCCCGAATTGAGCACGGCGCTGCTCTTGCCCGCCGCCGGATTGCCGATCACGATGTACCACGGCAGTTCGTAGAGCGCCGAGCCGCCCGAAAGCTGGCCGATCTTCGACGTCTTGATGGTCTTGACCGTGTCAACGAGGCGCGTGCGCAGCACGTCGAGTTCGGCCTCTTTGCCGCTCGCGGCGGCGGTGGCGGCGCTGCTGGGGCTCTCGGCCTGGGCCTGCTGCTCGAGCATGTTGCCGAGATTGTCATTGGCGCGGCGCACGCGGACGCGGCGCACGATCCACACGAGCAGCCACAGGACGAGCACCGCGCCGAGCACGACCCCGACCCACGCGTATGAGATTTGCCCCGACTCGGCGAAAAAGGACAGGATCGCGGCCAGCGCAATGAAGCCGAGAATGGAAATCGTGCGCTTGTCGGTCAGCCCGTTGAGGAAGCGTTGCATAAGCCGGTCAGGTCCTGGTGCTTTGAATGCTGTTCTGATGATCCGCGGCGGCGGGCCGCATGAGCTTATCGGCGTTCGGTTGCGAAACCGTGTCGCGCGTGTTGGCGGATTGAGCGAATTCGGTGAAATGGGTCGTGAAACGAGCCGCGAAGTAGGCCATGAAGCGGGCAATAATAAGGCGTGTCAATGGCATTTTCATTGGCGCGCTATTGGACTTTTTGAAGAGCCGCGGCCTTGCGCCCGAGCACGAAACCGGGCTTGTGATATTCGACGTGCCCGAGATCCATCATTTTCCACCGGCCACCCCACGTTAGCCCGACTTGCTCGGCAACCTGTCCATATAACTGATAGCCGCGCATGGCCCAAGGATCTTTTTCTGAAATGACGAGTTTTCCGTCACGTAAAAATGCATTATCCGCCGCGAGACCATATTGGTGATAGCTCTGAAATGCCGCGGCATTGGTCACGTTGCTTCCCATTTTCGCCAGCCGGTCCTGCCGGTTGGGGCTCCGATAACCTTCCAGCAAGGCCATTTGATAACCGTATTGCTCGTGCATGATTTTATAAGCGAGCAATAGACGCGTACGGAAGTCGGGATCGAGCAGATTCCAGTCGCGGCTCGCATCCACCAATGCGGGGCGAACCTGTTCGACCTCCCGTGAGGCGAACGCTTCGGGCGGTAATGGCGGCGGCGGGACGAGCTGCTCGCCATTGAGCAACGCCGCGATTTTCTCATCGGGCGCACGAAGCGTGTCATCGTATTGGAATAACTGGTGGCCGCGAAGCGCAATAGCAATCAGCGGCGGCATCGCAAGAATACCCGTCGTCGACAAAATCAGCAAGCGCCGTTTAATCAGCAAATTTTGCATGCCGGCTACAGTTGATTGGGAATATTTTGCCGACTTTGAAATTCCTTTACGCGCATGCGTGGCGCTTGCTGAAGCGCGTCGTGCAATATGGCTATGCAGATTGAATATTGTCTCAGTAAACGCGGCCCGCACGTCCGGGAAAAGCAGTATTGCTGCCAGGGGAACGGTAACGACGAAATAGACAACGAGTGCAATGGCGACCAAAAGCAACCCCGTGAACTAGAGGTAATTGTTTTTTGTAATGCTTGATTTTAGAATCAGGCCTGCCCGAAGTCGGGCCGACACGTATTATCACGGCGAAACAGGCCCGATTCAATGTGCACGATTCGAATGAGACTCTAATGAGTGTGCCGGACAACTCCCGCCCTAAAGCTTCATCCAGCGCTCCCCCCAGCCTGCTAGCCGACAGCGCCGCCAAAGCGTCCAGTGCGCCTGCCAACGGCGCACCCAATGGCTCGCGCATTCTGGCGAACCTCGAAGGGCGCGTCGTGCCGCCTGCTGCGCCGGCAGGCAAGACGTCGCGTTCCTCGAAGACCGGCGCGCTCGTCGCGCTGCTCGTGGTCGGCGCCGGCGCATTCGGCGCATGGCATCTAATGACGCGCGCGCCATCCACGGCAGCGAGTGTGGCCGCGCCGGCAAGCGCCACGCTTGCCGTTGCGGACGCAACTGCATCGCGGGTAGTCGTTGCGAGCGCACAGGCGGGCGCGCCCGATGCGGGCTCGGCGTCGCAAGCGGCAAAGATCGTCGCCGACGACGATGCGGCCAATGCCAGGTCGGCTGCCGACAGCTCGGCGTCCGCTGCGCCGGCTAGCGATGCGGACAGGCTTTCGCGCGCACTGGCCAATGGGGCGGGCAACGCGAGCGGCGCCACGGTTGCGGCAGCAACGTCTAAAGCGGCGCAGGCGCAGGTGCCCCGGGCGCAGGTGCAGTCACGCGCGCAGTCACACGCGCAGTCACACGAGAAGGGCGCAAAGCAGCAGACGCCCTCCGCCCGTCGTGCAGAAAGCAAGAGCACGGTTGCGCAATCGAAGAAGCCGGGCAATGCCGTGAAGAAGGACGATTCCGATGTCGATCTGCTGGCCGTGCTCGTTGCGCGCACCAAGCCGGCCGATACGAAGTCGGCCGCGCGCGCGCAGAAGGCTGGAGCCAAGGCCGACAGCACCGCATCGCTTGCGCAGCAAGTGAAGGCATGCGGCGAGCGCGGCTTCTTCGAAGACCAGTTGTGCCGCTGGCGCGTGTGCGATGGTCACTGGGGTCTGGATCCAGCATGCCCCTCGGCGGCGCGGGCAAGTAACGAGCATTGAGGTTGCAGCGGCGCGCGCCCCACCCAGGGGCGTTACGCTATTGCAATATCGGCGAGCCGATCCAGACTCGCACATCCGAGTTGCGCGAGCCCGTTGTCGATTTCATCGCGAAGAATCTGCAGCGCGCGCAACGCGCCCGCTTCGCCCGCCGCTGCCACGCCGTAAAGCGTGGCGCGCCCGAGCAGCACGCCCTGCGCGCCAAGACGGCGCGCCTTGAGCGCATCCATTCCGCGCCGGACCCCGGAGTCGAGCAGAATCTCGGCACGCCCGCCGAGCGCATCGGCAATGACGGGCAGCGCCGCGATGCTCGGGATCGCCGCATCGAGTTGCCGGCCGCCGTGGTTCGTCACCACGATCGAGTCCACGCCGCAGCGCACGGCCTGCGCCGCGTCGTCGGCGTTGAGGATGCCTTTCAGGATCAGCGTGCCGTCCCAGCGCTCACGCAGCCATGCGACGTCGCGCCACGCGAGCGTCGTGTCCATCTGACGCTCGATCCACTCGGCCGCGTCTAGGGCGCTTGCGCGCTTGCCGATGAAGCCGTCGAGATTCTCGAAGCGCGGCAGTCCTGGTGCGTACACGTTGGCGAGCCAGCGCCAGCGCGTTGCGGTATTGAGCAGGTTCCGGAAGTCCGGTTTCTTGAAGCCGCGGTAATTGCGCGCCTCCCAGTTGCGATTGCCGTACACGGTTGCGTCGGTGGTCAGCACGAGCGACGTGTATCCCGCATCACGGGCACGCTGCATCAGTTCCAGCGTACATTGCCGGTCCTGGAACATGTAGAGCTGAAGCCAGCGGGGCATATCGGGCCACTCGCGCGTGGCTGCGGCAACGCGCTCGATGCTCGCGCTCGCAAGCGTCGCCAGGCAGAACGGCACGCCGCTTCGAGCGGCGGCTCGCGCCAATGCGATATCGGCATCGCGCCACAGCATGCCGTTGAAACCGGTCGGGCCGACCGCCATCGGCGCGGCCGAATGGCCGCCCTTGAACTGCGTTTCGATCGAACGAACCGAGACGTCGCGCAGCGTGCGAGGCACGAGCCGAAGCGACTCGAACGCCGCGCGATTCGCGTGGACCCCAAGTTCGTCCTCGGCACCGCATTCGAGGTATTCGAGCGCGAAGTGGGGCAGACGCCGGCGCGCCATCGCCTGAAGATCGGCAATCGCGACCGCGCGGGCCGGATTCCGTCCGCCATAGAGCTTGCGTTTCATTTCGGTGTACGTCCTGATCGCGTCAAGCGCTACTGCCGCTCAAAGGACCTTCCCCGGATTCAGGATCTGCAGCGGATCGAGCGCCGCTTTCAAGCGACGCATCAGGCCGATTTCGGCGTCGCTGCGCGTGCAGGCCAGGTATCGCCGCTTCAATACGCCGATCCCGTGCTCCGCAGAAATCGATCCATCCATTTCCTGCACGACACCGTAGACCGTGCGATCGATTTCGTGCGCGAGCGCCTCGTCGAGTTTGGCGAGCGACACACCGATATGCACGTTGCCATCGCCGACGTGCCCGAAGAACAGGCACACGGCCTCCGGCCAGCGCGCATGCAGTGCCGCCTCGCAACGCCGCGCGAACTCGCCGAGTTCTCCGGTCGGCAGGCTCACGTCGAAATTCATGAGGTTCGGCAGCGCGTCGATTGCGAGACCCTCGCGCAGCAGCCACATGTCGCGCATTTGCCGCTCCGACGTCGCGAGCGCCGCATCGTCGACGAGCCCCGCGTCGAAGCAGTCGGCAAGGCACGTTTCGAGCGTCTGTGCCGCATCGCCGCCCGGCGCGCTCGTGGCGCACTCGATTAGCACAGCGAAACCCTCCTCGCCGGAAAAGGGCGCGGTGACATCGGGCGTATGGCTGCCGACATACCGATAGAACGACGGCCACATCGCCTCGAAGCTGACGACCTCCGGCTCCGCGCGCATCCGGTCCCAGAGCCGCACGACGGCGTCGTAATCGGCGACGCGGCACATCGCGGTGGCAGGGGGCGCGAGCTTCGGGCGCAGCCGCAGCACCGCGCGAGTGATGATCCCGAGCGTGCCCTCGCTGCCGACGAACAACTGCTTGAGGTCGTAGCCGGTGTTGTTCTTCAGCACCCGGCTCATCGATGAAACGACCGTGCCGTCGGCGAGCACGGCTTCGAGCCCGAGCACCTGCTCGCGCATCACGCCATAGCGGATCGCGCGCGTGCCGCCCGCGTTGGTGGCGATGGCGCCGCCGACCTGGCATGAGCCGCGCGCGCCGAGATCGACGCCGAACGTGAAGCCGGCTGCTTCCGCGGCTTCCTGAACCACTTGCAGCGGCGTGCCGGCGCGCACCGTGATCGTGCCGGCCGCGGCATCGATCGACTCGATGCCGGCAAAGCGCTCCATCGACAGCACGATCTCGCCGCCGAGCGCGACCGCACCGCGCGCGAGGCCGGTCAGCCCGCCCTGGGGCACCACGGGTTGGTTGAGCTTGGTGCACAGCGCGAGCGTGCGCGAGACGTCGTCGACGCTGCGCGGCCGCACCAGCGCGCGCGGCCGCGCGCCGGGCGCTTCGTTATACGCGGTGAAGTAGTGCGGATCGATATCGGCCGATCGCGTGACGATGTCCGCGCCGAGTTCGGCAATGAGCGCGCCGTCGAGCGCGTCCGTTGCCGCGTGGCCCGGTACACCGCACGTGGCCGCCATATCGTGAATCGGCATGCATTACTCCGCGGAGATATCCATGCTGCCGAAATACTTCTGGCCGAGCGACTTCACGGTACCGTCGGCCTTCAGCTTGTCGATTGCCGCGTTGAGCTTGTCCTTCAGCGTCGTGTCGCCCTTGCGCAGGCCGAACGCGATGCCGGCGCCGAGGATCTTGTCGTCGCGCACCGCGCCGCCGGCGAACGCGAAACCCTTGCCCTCGGGGCGGTCGAGGAAGCCGGACTGGCCCGACGGCGCCTGCACGAGGGTGGCGTCCACACGGCCGGCGGCCAGATCGGCGTAGGCCTGGTTCTGGTCCTGGTAAGACACGACCGAAACGCCCGCCGACTCCCAGTGAACCTTCGCATAGGTTTCCTGGACCGACGCCTGCAGCACGCCGACGCGCTTGCCCTTCAGCGATGCTGACGTCGGCTGCAGGCCGCTGCCGGCGCGCGCGATCAGCATCGTCGGCACGCGGTAGATGACGTGCGTGAAGTCGATGGCTTCGCGGCGCTTGTCGGTCGCGTTCATGCCCGAGTTGATCGCGTCGAACTTGCGGCCGTTCAGGGCAGGGATCAGGCCGTCGAACGACGTCTCGACCCACGTGCATTTGAGCTGCGCGGTCTTGCATACGGCGTTGCCGACGTCGATGTCCATGCCGACCAGTTGGCCGCTCGGCGACTTCGATTCGAACGGAGCATATTCGGCTTCAAGGCCGTAGCGCAGCGTATCCGAACCGGCGAGCGCCGCGCCGGAACCGAACGTACAAGCGAGGGCGAGGCAAATTTTCAGGTGTCTCATTGTGATTTACTCTTCCAGGTCCAGGGAATATCAGTGACCGGCGCATGGTTGCCCCGCCGGTGCTTCAACCGTCACATCAAATGCTGCAAAGCCGCCGCGCGCCTTCCACCAGCGTCGCATCGTCCTTCGAGAAGCTGAGCCGGATTACACCATTGTCGGTGCCGTCCGTATAGAACGCGGATAGCGGAATCGTTGCGACGCGCGCATCGCGGATCAGGCGCAGCACGAAGTCGCTGTCGTGCTCGTCGGAGAAATGACGGAAACGGGCGAGCATGAAAAACGAGCCTTCGCTCGGCAGCAACTCGAAGCGCGAGCCTGCGAGCTCGCGCGCGAGCAGGTCGCGCTTGCTTTGATAAAACGCGGCCAGGCCGAGATAACTGGCGGGCTGCGCGAGCATTTCCGCGAACGCGACCTGCATCGGCGTGTCGGCCGCGAACACCATGAACTGGTGAACCTTGCGGATCTCGTTCATCAGTTCGGCGGGCGCGAGCATATGGCCGACGCGCCAGCCGGTCACGTGGAACGACTTGCCGAACGACGACACGATCACGCTGCGCTCCGCGATCTCGCGGTGCCGCGCCATGCTTTCGTGCCGCGCGCCGTCGAACACGACATGCTCGTACACCTCGTCGGACAGGATCACGATGTCGGTCTGGCGGGTGAGGCGGGTGAGCTGGGCGATGTCTTCGGCGGAGAAAACCGTGGCGGTCGGGTTATGCGGCGTATTCACGATGATCATGCGCGTGCGCGGCGTGATCGCGGCGGCAACCGCGTTCCAGTCGACGCGGAACTGCGGCGCCACGAGCTTGATCGGAACCGGAGTCGCGCCCTGCATCCGCACGATCGGCGCGTAGCTGTCGAACGAGGGCTCGAAGTAGATCACTTCGTCGCCGGGGTGCACGAGGGCGCTGATCGATGCATAGAGGCCTTCGCTCGCGCTCGCGATCACCGTGATTTCGGTGGACGGGTCGTAGCGCGTGCCGTACAGGCGCTCGGTCTTCTCGGCAAGCGCGTCGCGCAGCGCGCCGACGCCGGCCATCGGAGCGTACTGATTGTGGCCGTCGCGCATCGCGCGCGCGACGCCTTCGACGAGCGCCGGATCGGGTGCGAAGTTCGGTGCGCCTTGCGAGAGGTTCAGCGCGTCGTGCTCGGCCGCGAGCTGCCCGATCACGGTGAAGATCGTGGTGCCGACATCGGGCAGCTTGGAACGGGGTACGGTGGCGCTTCGCATGAATTCTCCTTCTGGGATCGGGTGTGGCTCGATGCGCGTGCGCACGATCACGACACTGTATTCGGAGCGGTATTCGACGCCAATCGACTAATTTGCATGGTGGGCATGAGTTAAATGCATGCCGCGGGCGTTGGTTGGATGCGCAATGCCCATATAGGCCAAAATAGTTGATAATCCAACGTAATACGGCAAAAATACAACCACACGTTCAATTTAATTCACATTATGCATATAATGGGGAATTGAAGGAATGGAAGCAGGAGATACAATATTCAAGCCGCCGAGCCTCGTCCGGCGCAGCTAGACGCACACCAAAACGCACCCAAACAGATCAGGAAGCTCGATGAGCGCGGAAAACTCCTTGCCCGTTTTGCCTTTGCGATACGCCTCGGCGCTCCAGCTACGCGCAGCCGGGACTGGCGGCGCCGGCGCGAACCTGGGCGACGCCGCGCGCCGGCAGATTCGCGCGGAGACCGATCTGGAAGCCATTTCCCTGTGGCTGGCCAACTATGTCGACAGCCCGGCCACGCACGCGAACTACCGCAAGGAAGCCGACCGTCTGCTGCTCTGGGCGCTCGCGCAGGCGCTCAGCGGACCCGGCATGATCGCGCAGGAAGACCTGCGTCTGTTCCGTGAATTCCTCGCGGCGCCCGACCGGCGCAATCCCATTTGGACGGTGATCGCCGAGCTCAAGCCGGTGTCGTCACTGACACACGAGGACCTCGCGCGTTACCGTCAATTCCTCGCCGATCCCCAGCCGGCCTCCACGTGGGTCACGCAAGGCGGCGCCCGGTACGCCACGGACGATCCGCGTTGGCGCCCGTTCGCGGGCCGGCTCGAGCCGGCCAGCATCAAACAGGCCGTGGTGATCCTCGACAGCATGTTCGGCTGGCTGGTCGAGGCCGGTTACCTGCGCGGCAATCCGCTCGGCCTGCTGCGGCAGCGCCGGCGCCGTCCGGCCCAGCGGATCACGCGCTATCTCCCGGCAGTCATGTGGCAGCACGTCAAGGACTACGTGGCCGCCATGCCTGAGCAGGATCCGCGGCAACAGCGCGAAAAGGCGCGTGCGCGGTGGCTCACCACCCTGTTCTATCTGCTCGGTCTGCGGATTTCGGAAGTTGCCGCGGGCACGATGGGCAACTTTGTGCGCGAAATCGGCACCGACGGTACGCCGCGCTGGTGGCTGGAGGTGGTGGGCAAAGGCCTGAAGTACCGGCGCATCCCGGTTTCCCACGAACTGCTCGCCGAACTGATGCGCTATCGCGAAGCGCATGGCCTGGGGCCGTTGCCGGCGCGCAATGAACTGACGCCCCTGCTGCTGCCGTTTCGCCAGCGTGCCGGCAATGTTTCAGGCGAAGGCGTCGATCGCAAGACCGTGCATAACGCGATCAAGGCGGTGTTCGCCAAAGCGGCGGACTGGACCGAAACCCGGGGCGGCGAGTATGCGGATCACGCGGACCACATTCGCCAGGCGTCCGCCCACTGGCTTCGACATACGGCGGCGTCGCACATGCTGGACAACGATCTGGATCTGCGCACGGTGCGCGACAACCTCGGGCACGACTCGATCAACACCACCAGCCAGTACGCGCATGAAGAGGACGATCGCCGTCACGATGAAACGACCGGGAACCACCGGATGAACTGGCGCTGATGGCGCGGCCATACGAGCCGCGCCGGCGTGATGACTCGCCAATCCTGCGAGACGTCACGCCGGCAACGGGACATCGAAAACCCGCGGCTTATTTCCCGTAGATGTCGAAATCGAAATACTTCCGGGCAACCTTGTCGTACGTGCCATCCTTGTGCATGTCGGCAAGCGCCTGATCGACCTTCTCCCGCAGATCCGCATCTTCCTTGCGCATGCCAATGGCCGTGCCGTTGCCGAGAATCTTCGGGTCGTCGAGCGTCGTGCCGACGAACGCGAAGTCCTTGCCGCGCGCAGTGTTGAGGAAACCGAGATTGGCATGCACCTGGTCCTGCACGGACGCGTCGAGCCGGCCCGAAACCAGATCCGCATAAACCAGATCCTGGTTCTGGTAAGGGACAATCGTCGCACCAGCCGGCTCCCAGTGCACGCGCGCGTAGGTCTCCTGAATCGAGCCCTGCTCCACGCCGATCCGCTTGCCCTTCACGCCTTCTGGCGTGGGCAGGATCGTTGCCCCCTTTCTCGCGACCATGCGATCAGGCGAATGAGCGACTTTTGTCGAGAAAGCGATCTGTTGCTCTCGTGCAGCAGTTTTCGACATCGTGGACAGAATGGCGTCGAATTTGCGCGCCTTCAGCGCAGGAATCATGCTGTCGAAATCCTGCTCGACCCATACGCACTTTGCATGCAGATGATGGCAAATTTCGTTGCCGAGATCGATGTCGAAGCCAACGAGTTGGCCATCGGGCGCTTTCGATTCATATGGCGGATAGCTCGCGTCAACGCCGAAGCGGATGGTCGACCAGGTTTTCGCCTGCACACCCGTTGCCGACGCGGCGAACAGGGTAACGATCAAGGCTGCGGAAAGTCTTTTAACTTCAACTCCTCGTAGAGATAGGGAAATTGCGTTTTGCTGCACACTTGACTTCGGTATCCTGAGCATTGGCGGCGCCACTCCAACGCCTCTCAACCATTGACTCCATAGGCGCGCCGCGCCAGCGCACGCGCCAGCACGTCCGCCGGATCGACCAGCGTCCACTCGCGCGCCTCCTCCACGAAAGGCAGCGCGAGCGGGATTTCCGTGCAGGCCATGACGAGGGGCAGCGCACCATGCCGCCGATGCAGCGCGTCCGCCACCGCGCCGAAGCGCTCACGTGCGATGTCGGGCCTGCCGGCTTTCACACCTTCGTAGATCCCTTGCATCAGCGTCTTCCGCTCCTCGGGCAGCGGCAGCACGCACTGGATACCGCATTCATCGAAGGCGTCCTGATACAGCCGCATCCGGTAAGTGCCCTGGGTAGCCAGCAAGACCGCTGCGTCCACGCCGCCGGCTCGCAAATGCGCAGCCGTCTCCTTGGCGATATGCAGCAGTTCCACGCCGTGCCGGCCGCGCTGCAACGCGGCGTGCCAGGCATGCGCGGTATTGCAGGCAATCGCGATCGTTTGCGCACCAACGGCGGCCAGTTGCGCGATTGCGCGCTCCATGCCTTCGAGCGGCTGCGGCGCGTCGCGCTCCAGCAAGGCGCGGCTGCGGTCCACCACCGGGACCTGCACGAGCCAGTGCTCCGGAAACGACTGATCGACGATAGGCGCACCGGCCGCGCGCAGATGCCTTTCGCACGCCTCCAGGAAAAGCCTGACGAAATCGACGCCGGCGGCAGGCCCCATGCCGCCGAGTATGCCGACCGGATGGACTTGCCTTGACCGCCGGCCTTGGTGCGCCGCGGTTGCGGGACAATGGCCTCCGGGTGAAAAGGGAGCGGTATTCATCGTTTGTCTCCGGCGCTGCTCCAGGGTTACCCCTAATGAAAATCAATTTTCTATATATATATTCTGGCGAAAATTTACTTACATGCGCAAGCCCCCAACCGATCCATTGCCGCCGATGAGCCAGTCCGACCTTTCCGTCGTCGAGCGAATTTCCGAGATGCTGCCGGCCTTGAGCGACGCTCACCGGCGCCTCGCCGACTACGTGCTCGCCAAGCCGTTCAAGGTTGCCGTCATGACGATCGACGAGTTCGCGAGCGCGTGCGAGGTATCCAACGCGACGGCCAACCGCTTCGTGCGCCGGCTGGGCCTGCCAGGCTATCCGCAGTTCCGGGCGCTGCTCGCGCAAGGGTTCGAGGATGCGCTCGCGCCCGTCGAGCGTCTGCGGCTGGAGCGTTCCCGAACCGCGTCGGCCGCGGACATTTTTGCGGCCTCGCTGTACGAGGATCAGCGCAATTTCGAACTCACCCGCATGTCGCTCAGTGCTGAGCAGTGCGAAAAAGCCGTGCAGGCCGTGATCGGGGCGCAACGCATTTTCATCATCGGTTTTGGTTCGAGCGGCTACCTCGCGGGCCTCCTGCAGCGCAACCTCGCGGTGCACTGCGATCTGGTCCAGAGCCTCGCCACGCTCGGCGGCGTATCGGAAACGGCGCGCCAGGCGTCGCGGCTGCGCAAGGGCGATCTCGTCATCGCCATCTGCTTTCCGCGCTATCTGGCCGACACGGTCGCGCTGGTGAAAAACGTGCGCGCCAACGGCATCAGTGTGCTTGCGATGACCGACAAGCCCACCTCGCCGCTCGCCACGCACGCGGACATCTGCCTGTACGCGCGCAGCGAACGCCAGTACCTGTCGAACTCGGAAACGGCCGTGCTCGGTCTGATCGAGGCCTTGTCGGCGGCGGTCGCGCACCGTTGCGCCGATTCACTCAAGGACGTGGCTCAACTGACCGAATCGGTCATGCCATGGCTCATTCATAGGGACGACAAAGCATGACCCAGGCGGCACAAGCGGTACTCGCGATTCATGGCGGCGCCGGCGCAATCGCGCGCGCCGAAGCCTCGGACGAGGTGCGCACCAATTACGAAACGGCGCTGGCCGGGATCCTCACGAAAGCCGGTCGCATTCTGGAGCAAGGCGGCAGCGCGCTCGATGCGGTGACCGAAGCAGTGCGGCTGCTCGAGGAGTGTCCGCTCTTTAACGCCGGTCACGGCGCGGTGTTGACGAGCGCCGCCACGCATGAACTCGACGCCTCGATCATGGACGGCCGCAACCTCAAAAGCGGTGCCGTGGCGGGCCTGAAAACCGTGCGCAATCCGGTGCTCGCCGCGCGCGCGGTCATGGAGCGCAGTCAGCACGTGATGTTCGTCGCCGAGGGCGCGGAGGCGTTCGCCCAAGCTCAAGGACTCGAGCGCGTGGCGCCCGATTTCTTCTCGACGCCGCTGCGCCGCGAACAGCTCGAGCGCGTGCAACGCGCGGAGGACGGCCAAACCGCGCTCGATCACGACGCCGGTGCGAACGGCGCAGGCGGCACGAGCGGCGCAAGCGGCGGCGTGCCGCTCTCGTTCCCTGCGGACCGCCAGAAGGACGCGCCGCTCGAAGAAGACCGCAAGCTCGGCACAGTGGGCGCCGTGGCGCTCGACGCGCACGGCAATCTGGCCGCCGCCACCTCGACCGGCGGCATGACCAACAAGCAGCCCGGCCGCGTGGGCGACTCGCCCATCATCGGCGCGGGCTGCTATGCGAACAACCGCACCTGCGCGGTTTCCACTACCGGCACCGGCGAAATGTTCATCCGCATGGTCGTGGCGCACGACATCTCGGCGCGCATGGAGTACGCCGGCGCCTCGCTCGAAGAAGCGGCGCATACGGTGGTGCACGAAAAACTCCCGCAAATCGACGGACGCGGCGGCCTCGTCGCTGTCGATGCACAGGGCAATGTCGCCATGCCCTTCAACACCGAGGGCATGTATCGCGGCTTCATCCGCGCCGGGCAGGCCCCCGTCGTCGCGATCTACGCATAAATCGAACGCCGACTTTCAACCGTCCCCAGCTTTCCGGCAGAAGCCCTACGATGAGTCTCACAGTCGCCCCATTCGCGGACATGCCGCGCAACCGCGTCGTTCAGGTCAACGAATTGAACGTCGAGTTCCGGGGATCCGAACGCACGGTCCACGCGGTCAAGCATCTTTCCTTCCATGTCGATAGCGGCGAGACGCTCGCCATCGTCGGCGAGTCGGGCTCGGGAAAGTCGGTCACGTCGCTCGCGCTCATGCGGCTCGTGGAATATGGCGGCGGCTGCATCACGGGCGGCCAGATGGCGCTGCGCCGTCGCAACGGCCAGCTCGTCGATCTCGCGCAATGCCCGGCGCAGCAGATGCGCTCGCTGCGCGGCGCCGACCTCGCGATGATCTTCCAGGAGCCGATGACGTCGCTGAACCCGGTGTTTCCGGTTGGCGAGCAGATTGCCGAGTCGATCCGCCTGCATCAGGGCCTCTCCGGCCGCGAGGCGCGCGCCGAGGCCCTGCGCATGCTCGACCAGGTGCGCATTCCCGACGCGGGCAACGTGCTCGGGCGCTTCCCGCATCAGTTGTCGGGCGGCATGCGTCAGCGCGTGATGATCGCCATGGCGCTGGCCTGCAAGCCTGCGCTGCTGATCGCCGACGAGCCCACCACGGCGCTCGACGTGACGGTGCAGGCGCAGATTCTCCAGCTGATTCGCGAATTGCAGCGCGAGATGAACATGGGCGTGATGTTCATCACGCACGATATGGGCGTCGTGGCCGAGATGGCCGACCGCGTGCTCGTGATGCTGCGGGGCGAACCCGTGGAAGCGGGCGACGTGCAGCAAGTGTTCGACCAGCCCGCGCACCCCTACACGCGCGCCCTGCTGGCCGCCGTGCCGCGCCTTGGCTCGATGCGCGGCACGGACCAGCCCGCGCGCTTCACCCTGCTCGACAGCGGCAATCCTGTGACCAAGACGGCGCAGCCGGCTACCGTGGCCGCCGAGGTGGGCCCCGAAGTGGCCCCCGAAGTGGCCCCCGAAGCGGCCGCAGCGCCCAGCGACGCCAAAACCGCCGGGCCGATTCTGAGCGTGCGCGACCTGACCACGCGCTTCGATATCCGCACCGGCGTGTTCAGCCGGGTGACGCGCCGCGTGCATGCTGTGGAAAAGGTCAGCTTCGATCTGTATCGCGGCGAAACGCTCTCGCTGGTTGGCGAGTCGGGTTGCGGCAAGTCCACCACGGGCCGCTCGCTGCTCCAGCTCGTGCAAAGCCAGGCGGGCCGCATCGTCTTCGAGGGGCAGGAAATCAGCGGCCTGCGCGGCACGCAACTGCGCAACCTGCGCCGCAATATCCAGTTCGTCTTTCAGGACCCGCTTGCCTCGCTGGATCCGCGCCTGAGCGTCGGCTACTCGATCATGGAGCCCATGCGCATCCACGGCGTGTACCCGGGCGACGAGGCCGAAAAGCGCATGCGCTATCTGCTCGAACGCGTGGGCCTGCCCGCGGATTCGGCACAGCGCTATCCGCACGAGTTCTCGGGCGGTCAGCGCCAACGCATCTGCATTGCGCGTGCGCTCGCCACGAATCCGAAAGTCGTGATCGCCGACGAATCGGTGTCGGCACTCGACGTGTCGATCCAGGCGCAGATCGTGAACCTGCTGATCGACCTGCAACGCGAAATGGGCATGGCCCTGCTCTTCATCTCGCACGACATGGCCGTGGTCGAGCGCATCAGCCACCGCGTGGCCGTCATGTACCTGGGGCAGATCGTCGAAATCGGCTCGCGCCGCGACATCTTCGAAAATCCTCAGCATGCCTACACGAAACGGCTGATGAGCGCCGTTCCGGTCGCGGACCCGCGCCGGCGCCATCTCGACCGCAAACTGTCGTCGGGCGAGATTCCGAGCCCCATCCGCAAGGTGGGCGACGAGCCTGTCGTCGCACCGCTCAAGCGGGTCGGCGAGAACCACTATGTCGCGCAGCACGCGATTGCCGCGCAGTTTTGATACACCATCCCGTTACGAGGAGCAAAAAAGATGCGAACCTTTCGCACGAAACAATGGGTCGGGGCCGTCGCGCTGGCCTTCGGTGTTTTCACGGCGCCGCTGGCGATGGCCGCGAAGGACGTGACGATCGCCGTGCCGATCACCATCGATTCGCTGGACCCCTACAA
The DNA here is from genome assembly GCF_051125215.1 of Paraburkholderia sp. A3BS-1L. Taxonomy (NCBI): domain Bacteria; kingdom Pseudomonadati; phylum Pseudomonadota; class Betaproteobacteria; order Burkholderiales; family Burkholderiaceae; genus Paraburkholderia; species Paraburkholderia sp. A3BS-1L. Next base: position 1,365,705 of record NZ_CP120443.1, read on the forward strand.
CACCAACTCGACGCTCGCCCAGGCGGTGGGCAAGGCCTACTACGAAGGGCTGTTCGCATTCGACAAGGATCTCAAGGCCCAGCCGCTGCTCGCGCAAAGCTATACCACCAGCCCCGATGGGCTCGTGTATACCTTCAAGCTGCGCCAGGGCGTGAAGTTCCAGGATGGCACCGACTTCAACGCCGAAGCGGTGAAGGTCAACCTGGAGCGTGTGCTCAACAAGTCCAACGGGCTCGCGCGCTATAACCAGTTCAACCGCATCAAGTCGGTGGACGTGGTGGACCCGTACACCGTCAAGATCACGCTGACCGAGCCGTTCTCGGCGCTCATCAACGCACTCGCGCATCCTTCGGCGATGATGATCTCACCGGCCGCGCTCAAGAAGTGGGGCAAGGACATCGCTTTCCACCCGGTGGGCACGGGCCCGTTCGAGTTCGTCGAGTGGAAGCCTGCCGAATATCTGAAGGTCAGGAAGTTCTCCGGCTACTGGCGCCAGGGCTACCCGAAGGTCGATGCGCTCACCTTCCGCACGGTGACCGACAACAATACGCGTGCGGTGGTCGTGCAAACGGGCGAGGCGCAGTTCGCCTTTCCGGTTCCGTATGAGCAGGCGCCGATCCTGAAGGCGAACGCGAAGCTCAATCTGATCGTCAATCCGTCGATCTTTGCGAACTACGTGTCGATGAACGTGCAGCAAAAGCCGTTCAACGATGCTCGCGTGCGCCAGGCCATCAACTATGCAATCAACAAGGACGCGCTCTCGAAGGTGGCCTTCGCCGGATATGCGTTCCCCTCGCAGGGCGTGGTGCCGCAAGGCGTGGCGTTCGCCGACAAGATGGCGCCGTGGCCCTACGACCCCGCCAAGGCGCGCGCCTTGCTGAAAGAAGCGGGCTACCCGGACGGCTTCACCACGACGCTGTGGTCGGGCTATAACGACGGCACCTCCGCCAAGGTCGTGCAGTTCCTGCAGCAACAGCTCGCGCAGGTCGGCATCAAGACGTCGATCGAGATGCTGGAGTCGGGCCAGCGCGTGCAGCGCGTGCAGCAGGTGAAGGACGCGAAAACGGCGCCCGTGCGCATGTACTACGGCGCCTGGTCGGCGTCGACGGGCGAGGCCGACTGGGCACTGCGTCCGCTCCTCACGACCAATGCGTGGCCGCCCGTTTTCTACAACACGGCCTACTACTCCAACCCGGCCGTCGACAAGGACGTGGCCGATGCATTGCTGACGACCGACGCCGGCAGGCGCCAGCAGCTCTATGCGGACGCGCAGCAGCGCGTCTGGAAGGACGCGCCGTGGGTGTTCCTGACCACCCAGCGCAACCTGTCCGTGGAGAACAAGAACCTGAGCGGCTTCTATGTGATGCCCGACGGCTCGTTCAATTACGGCGACATCGATCTGAAGCAGTAAGCCGCTCGCCTCCCCTGTCGCGAAGCGCTGGCGGCTCAGGCCGCCTGCGCTTCGCCCATCCGATCTAGCCATGCTTGCCTATATCGTCAAACGGACCCTGGGCGCCATCCCCACTCTGGTGCTCGTCACGATCGCCGTTTTCCTGTTCGTCCACGTGCTGCCCGGCGACCCTGCGCGTCTCGCAGCCGGCGCGGAAGCGGACGAAGCAACCGTGACCCTCGTGCGCCACCAGCTTGGCCTGGACCTGCCGCTGCCCGAGCAGTTCGTGCGCTATTTCGACAACATGGTGCATGGCGATCTCGGCGAATCGCTGCGCACGCGGCGTCCCGTGTCGCGCGAAATCGCCGAGCGCTTCATGCCCACTTTCGTGCTCACGCTGACCAGCATGGTGTGGTCCGTGCTGGTTGGACTCGTGATCGGCGTGATCTCGGCGGTCTGGCGCAATCGCGCGCCAGACGCGATCGGCATGACGCTCGCGGTGTCCGGCATTTCTTTTCCGGCTTTCGCGCTCGGCATGGTGCTGATGCAGATCTTCTCGGTGCAGCTCGGCTGGCTGCCCTCCATCGGCGCGGGCTCCTGGCGCAACTACATCCTGCCCTCGATCACGCTCGGCGCCGGCGTGGCGGCCGTCATGGCGCGCTTCACGCGGGCCGCGTTCGTCGAGGTGATGAAAGAAGACTACGTGCGCACCGCGCGGGCCAAGGGGCTCTCCGAGCGCATCGTGGTCGTCAAGCACACCTTCCGCAACGCGCTGATTCCCGTCGTCACGATGATGGGGCTGCAGTTCGGCTTTCTGCTCGGCGGCTCGATCGTCGTCGAATCGGTGTTTGCCTGGCCGGGCATGGGCAGCCTGCTGGTCGACTCCGTGAACATGCGCGATTACCCCGTGATTCAAGGGCTGATTTTGCTCTTCTCGATCGAATTCATCGTAATCAATATCGTGGTGGATGTGCTGTACGGACTCATCAATCCGGCCATCCATTACAAGTAAAGGATGCGAACATGAGTCAAGTCCAAACCCCGGCGCTTGCCGCGACCGCCGTGCCGGCTGGCCGCGTGCGCACCCCTTCGCGCGAATTCTGGCGCAAGTTCCGCAAGCAGAAGCTCGCCCTCGCTGCGGGCGCTTTCGTGCTGCTGCTGCTCGCCATTGCGATTCTCGCGCCCTGGATCGTGCCGTTCGATCCGGAGAACTACTTCGACTACGATGCGCTGAACGCGACGCCCTCGTGGGTCCACTGGATGGGCGTGGACGCGCTCGGGCGCGACGAGCTGAGCCGCATCATCATGGGCTCGCGCATCTCGCTCGCGGCGGGCTTCGTGTCGGTCGCGCTCGGCGCGGTGGCGGGCACCGTCATGGGTCTGCTGGCCGGCTACTACGAGGGCTGGTGGGACCGCATCGCCATGCGCATTTGCGACGTGCTGCTCGCCTTCCCCGGGATCCTGCTCGCCATCGGCGTGGTGGCCGTGCTGGGCTCCAGCATGGCCAACGTGATCATCGCCGTGGCGGTGTTCAGCGTGCCCGCCTTCGCGCGGCTCGTGCGCGCGAGCACGCTGTCGATCAAGCACATGACCTATATCGAGGCCATGCGCAGCGTGGGCGCGTCCGACTGGGTCATCCTCTTTCGGCACATACTCCCCGGCACGATCTCGCCGATCGTGGTGTACGGCACCATGCGCATCGGCACGTCGATCATCACGGCGGCCAGCCTCTCGTTTCTCGGCATGGGCGCGCAGCCGCCCACGCCCGAGTGGGGGGCGATGCTCAACGACGCGCGCGCGGATATGATGCTCGCGCCGCACGTGGCGATTTTTCCGGCGCTCGCGATCTTCATGACCGTGCTTGCGTTCAACCTGCTCGGCGACGGCCTGCGCGACGCGCTCGACCCCAAACTCGATCGATGATTCCTGCTGGCTCCGGCGCGAGTCATCGGCACAACCCACCCATGTCCGTACAACAACCGCCGGCCCACGCGGCTGGCTTTCCCTCCCCCTGCTCCGGCGACGCGCCGAGAGTGGGCGTGCTTCCTTCGGGGCCGCGCGATTCGATCGGCGACGTAGCCGGCGTGCGCGTGGGCCACGCGACACTCCAGGACGGCGCGCATCAGACCGGCGTGACGGTGGTCGTGCCGCACGAGCGCGACGTCTTCCTTCACAAGACGCCAGCCGCTGCCGCGATCATCAACGGCTTCGGCAAGAGCGTCGGGCTCATGCAGCTGGATGAGCTCGGCGTGCTCGAAACGCCCATTGCGCTGACCAACACGTTCTCCGTCGGTACGCTGGCCGCCGCGCAAATTCGCGCCGCCGTGAGCCGCCATCGCGAGATCGGCCGCAGCTGGCCGACGTTGAGCCCGCTCGTGTTCGAGTGCAACGACGGCTACCTCAACGACATTCAGGCGATGGCCGTTAGCGCAGAACACTACGCACAAGCCTGCGACGCCGCCGCGCCGGAGTTCGCGCAAGGCTCGGTGGGCGCGGGGCGCGGCATGAGCTGCTTCGGTCACAAAGGCGGCATAGGCTCGGCGTCGCGCGTCGCCACGCTTGCCGACGGGCGCGAGTTCGTCCTCGGCGCACTCGTGCTCGCCAACTTCGGCCGCCTGGAAAACCTCACCATTGCCGGTCAGCCGCTGGGCCGCAAACTCGCCGCCATCGAGAACGAGACCGACGACGATCGCGGCGGGCCGGAGAAAGGCTCGATCATCATGATCCTCGCCACCGATGCGCCGCTCGACGTGCGCCAGCTTGGTCGCGTGGCGAAGCGCAGCGCCGCCGGGCTTGCCCGCACGGGCTCGGTCTACGGCCACGGCAGCGGCGACATCGCGCTGGCCTTCAGCTCGGCCTACCAGATTCCGCATCTACCGGACACGCCGATGCCGGCGCTGAGCATGCTGCACGAAACTCAGCTGGACGCGCTGTTCGAGGCGTGTGCCGAGGCCGTGGAGCAGGCCATCGTGCATGCCATGTGGCGCGCCGCTTCGGTGACGGGACGCGATGGCCACTACCGCCGCTCGATAACGGAGGCCGTGCCCGACTGGCGCCGCCTCGCCGACATGAACTCCAGCGAGAACTGAGCCTTGAAGATTCTGATTTCCACCGATATCGAAGGCGTGGCGGGTGTCACGCACGCCGAGCAAACGCACAGCGGCAACCCCGAATACGAACGGGCGCGCGCGTGGATGACCGAAGAAGCTAACGCCGCCATCCGCGGCGCCTTCGAGGGCGGCGCGACGCAGGTATTCGTCAACGACTCGCACGGCAGCTTTCGCAACCTGCTGCTGGACCGGCTCGATGCCCGCGCGCAAACCATTACCGGCAAGCCGCGCTATCTGAGCATGATGACCGGCGTGGATCTCGGTTGCGACGCCGTCTACATGGTCGGCTATCATTCGCGCGCGCAAACCCAGGGCGTGCTCGCACACACGATCAATAGCTTTGCATTCCGAAACGTATCCGTGAACGGCCAGCCGTTCGGCGAGGCGCATCTATATGGTGCGCTGGCCGGCGAGTTCGGCGTGCCGGTGGCGCTGCGCTGCGGCGACGACGTATTCCTGGCGGAGACGGACTCCGCGTTTCCCGGCTCGATCGGCGTGCAGACCAAGCGCGCCCTGGGCAACGGCGTATGCCTGAGTCTCGCGCCGGAACGCGCCTGTACCTTGATCCGCGAGGCCGCGAAGGCGGCCGTCGCGAACATCGCGGACTTGCGGCCGTTCACGGTCGCGCGCCCGATCGAGTGCGAGCTGACGACGCAAACGCCGGCGTTGGCCGACCTGTTCTGTCAATGGCCGCAGCTGCAGCGCACCGAGGCCAGCGCACTGCGCTTTAGCGCCGAGAGCATGCAGTCCGCGGTGCGGATGCTCAACTCGCTCTCGGCGATGTCGTTCATGTTGCGATAGGACCGCCCTCGCCCGTTGAACGCGTCGTCGAGGTGCTCGCACAACGTGCGTCGCCCGTAACGGCTGGCGGCGCTAATCGATCGAGGTGGCGAAGTGCGTGCGTCGAGCTTGCCGGGCGCATCCGGAAGGGATCGCGGGAAATTTTTGTCGACACTACTATGCCGCCGACTATAATGCCAGACGGTAAATTCGATGAATATCGTTTCCGCTTTGCGCCATGGCCCGAAATAAAACGCAAAATCTGCCCGACCTTTCTGCACTTCTTACGCCAAAGAATTCACTGATGCTGGCCGTCGAGCGAGCGGTGCTGCGCGGGCAGGACTGGGCGGCCGCATCGGTGCCAATTGCCGAGCAGATCGCTGCCCGGCTGGCCGGGGTCATTACGCTCGATCTGGTGAAATCCGGGCAACGCCTGCTGGAAGCGGATATCAGCGAAGTGCTGCACGTGAGCCGCGCGCCCGTGCGCGAAGCGCTGCGCATACTCGAGCGGGATCGCCTGGTTGAGTTTCAGGCCCGACGCGGAGCGATAGTGACGGCACCCGACGAAAACGAGCTGCGGGATATTTTCCGTGTGCGCAGCGTACTTTACGTCACGATGCTCGAACAGGTGGCGCGCGAGAATCCCTCGGAGCTCGAGGCATTATTGACCGAATATGTGCCGAGGCTGGCCAAGGCGGCCGACGAATCGGTGGACGCCTACGCAGTGGAAAGCTTCCAGTTGAATTTCGCCACCATCAGTCTGTGCCGCAACCGGCTGCTGGTCGATATCCTGCACTCCATCTCGTTGCGCACGTTCCGTTACGTCCGGCTGGGACTGGTGGCGGCGCCTCAATCGATGCGCGCCTCCCTGAAAGTCTGGCGCGCGCTTCAGAAGGCCGCTATCAAGCGAGACAGCGAGTTGCTGCTGAGTCTCGCCGCCTCGCGCCTGGACGAGGCAAGAGATGCAGCGGTTAGTGCGATTGCCGCAAAGCCCGCTGGCGCTCGCAGCACGCGTGCTGCGAAAATCCCGTCCGCCAAAGGGAAAACCGCCCCTGCGCAATAAGCGGCTCCCTTGGGCCATATCCTGCACTCAGGCCGCAGTGCCGGTGCTCAGGGTATCGGCGAGGGCCGGCGCCGCATCCGGTTGAACATCGGAGATCCTGGCCGCGTCGGTGTCGTAGCTGCGCATTGCGATGACGAAAAAGATCGCAGCCAATACGCTGCACAGCGGAATGACGGTGAGCGCGTGCTGCAACCCCCAGCGGTCCGATAAGGCGCCCGCGAGAACGGGCCCCACGGCCAGACCAAACACGTTCTGAAATAGGGAAAGCACCGCGGCACCCGTCGAGCGCACGCCTGGGTGAACGACGTCCATGGCGACACCTGCAACCACGCCGACGGTACAGTTCATGAAAAAGCCGCCAAGGACGATCAGCTTGAACTGAATAGCCGCCGCGTAAGTACCGCCGAACGCCGCCACGAAAATCACCGAGGTGACGAGGCAGAGCGCGGAGAGCGCGGGCAGCTTGTTGCGCGGTTGGCGACGTGTCAGGCGCCCCACCACGAAGCCCCAGAGCGTGCAGCTGAGCGCGCCGACCAATACCACCACCGCCGCCGCCTTGCCCGCGGCTTCCGGCGTCATGCCGTGAAAACGGTTCAGATAGCTGGGCAGCCACGACCACATGGCCGATACGGTGATCAGTTGAGCCGACGCGCCCGCGCACACCCACAGCAGCGTGCGCGTGCGCGCCAGCGCGCCGAAGATGCGCTTGAGCGTCAGCCCGAGCGACTGATTGGCCGGGTTGGGGTCCGGCGTTAGCGCGACCGTCTTGTAGTCGCGTACGAGCAGATAAAACAATGCCAGCACGAGCCCCGGCACACCGACCACCCCGAATGCGGCTTTCCAGCCCCACCTGGCCGCGATCATCCCGCCCAGCACCACGCCCAGCACCGAACCCAGCGATGGCGCGGCATAGAAGGCGCCGAGCGCGGCGCTGCGCGAGGACTTGGGAAAGAGCGTCGAGATCAGGGCGACGCCCACCGAACCATAGCCTGTTTCACCTAGCCCAACCACTGCGCGCGCCATGAACAACTGGCTATAGTTGGCCGTGAACATGCATGAGATCGTAGCCAGACTCCAGGTGACGGCCATCACGACGATGCTCTTCACACGGCCCATGCGGTCCGCCACCAGCGCGACCGGCAATCCCCCCGCGCCCACCACGATCGAGACGACCGAGACCAGCGAGCCCAGCTGTTTGTCGCTCAGATGCCATTCGCTCTTGATATGAGGAAAGAGCGAAACGATCACCTGCCGGTCGATAAAATCGAAGAACATGAGCGCGAAGGTCATCGCAAAGGCAAACCAGACCTGCCGCCTGCTCGTCAGGTAGCCGCTGTTTTCGCTGGCCGCGCCGGCCTCGGAGTCGTTGGGTATCACGTTCATGCTTGTCTCCCGGGATTGATGAGGTACGCGACGCTTACCCGCGTCGTGCTTCAGCGATATGGCACCGCCGGCCAACGAGGTACACCGCGAGCGGCAGCGCGGCCGCGACCGGAAGCCAGCGCAATGCGCCTTGAAGCCCCACCGCATCCGCTACCACGCCGGTGACAAACGGACCCGCGGCGAGACCGAGAATATTGTTGAAAAGCGTGAGCGTCGCGAATGCCGAGCCATGGATTGCCGGCGGTGTCGCGCCTGCAATGATCGCGCTGCAGGTGCCGAACGAACTGGCGAGAAACAACACCGCGGGTGCGAGGAGCGCGAGTTGCAGATTGCCCGGCGGCAAGCGGAACGCGATTGCCAGCAGGAGGCCCAGCATGAGGCAATAGGCAACCGCCATGTTCCAGCGCTTGAGCGAAGACTCGCCGCTGATCCGGTCGGTCACCACGCCGCACAGAAACTGTCCCAGACCGCTGACAAGGACAAGGCCGGCCGCCACCACGGCTGCCTTGCTGACAGGCATGCCCCAGTAGCGATTCAGGTAGCTGGGCAGCCACACGAAAAGCGTCCCTTGAATGAAGATCTGCAGCGCACTGCCGAGGTACGCACAAAAAACCGAGCGCGACGGAAACAGGCCGGCAAACAGCGTTCGGGGCGTCAGCTTCACAGGTTCATGCAGCGGCATTGCTTTCGCCTCGACTGGATGCGCATGGGCGAGTCTTTTTTCCGTCACGACAAAGAAGTAAATAGTCACCAGCGCAAAACCGAAAATCGCCATGAGCGCCATCGAATAACGCCAGCCAAAGCGGGCCGCAATGATGCCGGAAACCGAAACGCCGAACACCGACCCAAAAGCAGCGGCAGACGTAAAGCCGCCGGCGATGGTCGAGCGCAGATTTCCCGGAAAGATGCTCATGAGCATGGCGAGTCCGACACTTCCGTACGCCGCTTCGCCGACACCGACGAAAATGCGCGCGACGAGCATTTCGTGGTAGCTGCTCGCAATCGCACATCCGAGCGTGGCCAGACTCCAGAGTGCAGCCATCAGGGCGATGCTCCTGGCACGCCCCCAGCGGTCCGCAATCAGCGAAAACGGCAGGGTCAGGACGCCGACCGCCAACGGCACCACGCCGCTAATCGAACCGAGTTGGGTGTCGGACAGCCGCCACTGGACTTTCAATATCGGAAACAAGGCATTGAGCGCCTGCCGCGACATGTAGTCGGACAGCAAGAGGCAGAACATCAATGCAAATACCACCCATGCGTAGGCTCGGGCGTCACGGCTCACCGAACCTGATTCGGCCGTCACTGAATTAACTGTATAAAGGGTCAATTTTGTCTCCTCCAGTCGCGAATTATTTATGAGCGCATTAATTGAAAGGCACGTGCATACGTTGCGGGCCGCATGGCCTTTCGCTCACGGCAAACCCGCTTTCAGCCGACGCTCCGGCAATGGCGCGTATTGCAGCGTCCCTGGCAGTGTCCAGACGCGAGGCCGCAAGGCAAAGCAGTTGTGTGTTGTCCCGCTTGAGCGCAGCGCTGTGCAGATCATTCCAGTCCCTTAACGACGCGAGAATCGACTGAGGCACCGCCACGAATCCCAGCCGGACGTAACGCAGGATTCGCAATGAAAGTGAATGCAGGAGATCGACCAGAAGCCGGTTTCCGCACAAGCTCACCGTGGCGAAATTCAGAAGAAAGCTTTCTACTGCGTACGCGTCGGCCGACTCCGCGGCTGCCCTGGTTAATCTGGGCATATGCATGCCCAACAACGCCTCGAACCCGGCCGGATTTTCGCGCGCCACTTGTTCGAGCATCGAGAGATAAAGCACGCCGCGCACGCGGAAAATATCCCGCAGCTCGTTTTCGTCGGGTGCCGTCACGATGGCTCCGCGCCGGGCCTGAAACTCGATCAAACGGTCCCGCTCGAGCATGCGCATCGCTTCGCGCACGGGCGCGCGGCTGACTTGCAGCACCTCGCTGATATCGTTCTCCAGCAAGCGCTGCCCCGCTTTCACCAGGTCCAGCGTAATGACCCCGGCCAGCCGGACTGCGATCTGCTGCGCAATCGGCGCTGCGGCATACACGCCGTCCTGCCCGCGCAGCACGGCCCGCTCGACGGCCAGCATGAGAGAATTTTTCGGCGTGAGAAGCGTGGAAAAATCGGGAAGGTTCGGGGTTTTGTTTCGGGCCATGGCCTGGGAATACGCAAATTGCTCAATAAGGCGTATCGCCCTCGATGCCCGCCCGCTCCATTTTGCGAGGCGCCGGCCAGTAATCCATGACCGCGTAGTGCTGGGTGGACCGGTTGTCCCACACCGCAACGCTATTCGGCTTCCAACGGAAACGCACCTGATACTCGGGAATCGAAGCCTGGCTTTGCAGATAATTCAACAGAAGGCTCGCGCCTGGTGTCTTGTCCAGACCGTAACGCACGTTCTCGGCGGTGTGGTAATTGACAAAATGGGTGGTGAAGCTACTGACGTACAGGATCTTCTCGCCAGTTTCCGGGTGCGTGCGCACGACAGGATGTTCCACCTCCGGATTCTGCGCCGCGAGTTTCCTTCGCTCTTCGGGATCCATTGCCGCGCCGAACGAGTGTTCAATGCTGCTTTTCGCTCTCAATCCCTCGATGCGTTTTTTGACTTCATCAGGCAGTTGCTTATAGGCCTCGACCATGTTGACCCAGATGGTGTCGCCGCCCACTTCCGGGCACTCGACACAGCGGAGCACGGCCCCCATGGAAGGGTTAGGACGCCAAAGCCCGTCGGTGTGGTAATTGTTCTCGTAAGGGTTCTTTGCTTCCGAGCGATAGATTCGCACGAGCCCCGGGTGTTCCGGATCGCTTCCCGCAACGGGATGATCCTCGAGTTTGCCGAACCTGCGCGCAAACGCGACATGCTCTTCCCGTGAGAGATCCTGGTCGCGGAAAAAAAGGACCCGGTGCTTGAGCAGCAACGCCTTGATTTCCGCAAACAGCGATGCATCCCGGGATGCATCGCCGAGGCTCACGCCAGCCACCTCGGCGCCGATGCATGCCGTCAATCTTTCTACTTTGATCATGAATGATGTCTCCTTGTATCTGGCGGGGTTTCCGCAGCATCTCCACGGTCGCCGCCCCTATACCCGTGGCGGCTTGCCCTGCGAAGCCCTGAAGTTTTGCTGTACTTGTTGTTGAACAAGATATCAGCAATATTTATTTATGTCGACATAAATTGAAAGATTCAGGGGCCGTGGCTGGCCACCCGGATTTGCGGCGGCATCATGAAGCTGGCTGACAAGACGTGTCAGGGCCGACCCCATCCCATCGGCCCCGGCTTGCGTCTCCTACTGGCCGAACGGCCGCTGCACCGTGAGCTTGCTAGTCACTGAGGTAACCCCTGCGACGCCCTTCACGATTTCGACAACGGTGTTGATCTGCGAAGCGTCCGAAACGGTTCCGCTGATCGTCACGGCGCCGCCTTTCGCGGTGATGCCGATGTTGCCCGCGTCGATTTCCTTATGCTTTGCGAGCGTCGCGTACACCTTGCGTTTTAGCGCGCGATTTGCCTGGCGTGTGGTTTTGGCCGTCGCGCCGGCAGAGGCGCTGGGCGGCGCGACAGCCGATGCCGCTGCCGGCGTCCCGTCCTGCGCCCAGGCGCTGATCAACACCATTGCAATCGCGACACCGAGCGCCGCCCTGAGTCCGTGCATCATCTTCATCGTCGTTCTCCGTTTCGTGCTCGAGTCATCAAAAGCTATGGCGCAGGCCAATCATTGCTGCCGTGGTCGATACGCCCGGTGCGACGGGCTGGCCGTACATGATCGTCTGGTTCATGGCGCCGCGGTTGGCGACATATCCGACCTGCGCGGAGAGGATCGTCCGCTTGGACAGGCTGTAATCCGCGCCCACTGCAAATTCACTCGAGTGGTTCGCCGAGTCGTTGCGATCCTTCAGGTAATAGAACCCGGACGTCACCCTGAAGTACGGCGTGAACTGATAGCCGAGGCCGCCGGATATCATTTCGTAATCCGATCGTTTCGTGTTCGAAGGATTTTTGCCGATGCCGTATGACGCCGATACCGAGATTCCCCGGAAGGTGTACTTCGCGCCGAAATAGTAGAAGCGGTTGTTGTCGAGCCCGGTCGGCGTGGCCGCCGCAAGGTTCGTGTCGTGGGCGTTGTAGTAGACGGCGGACAGATTGAGACCGTAGTTCGAATACCTGAGCACCGCGGATTCGCGCGTGCCGCCCTGAATCTGGCCCGGCACGCCTCCCGGCGCGTACTCGAGCGCGGCCGACGCGCCGTGGAATTTCGGCGACTGGTACACCAGCGCATTGCTGTCGTACAGCGCACCGATCGGCACGTTCGTGTTCGTGCCAGGCCAGCCGGCGGCCTGGTTCAGTCCGAGCCAGGCGCCCAGGATGCTGCCGAAGTACTCGGCAGCACGAACGTCGGTATCAGCCATTGCATAGATCATTGGCGTGTACTGCCGCCCGGCGTCGAAGGTGCCGAACGGCCCGGAGACGCCGACGGTCGCCTGCTGGTTGAACACCGCGGCGGCCCCGGTCGTGTCGGCCAGTCCAAGCTTGCCGTTGCTGCTGTTGAACACGCCCTGCATGCGGAAGTTGACCTTGTAGCCGCCACCGACGTCCTCGGTCCCCTTGATGCCCCAGAAGCTTCCGTAGAGGCTGCCGTCCTTGATGCCGAACACATGCCCGTTGTTGTGCGCGTTCGGCGCGAACGACGACGCAGCCGTGCTTTGATAAAAGAAGCCCGAGTCAATCGCGCCGTACAACGTGACCGATGATTGCGCGTGCGATGCACTGGCGAATACCGCGAGTACCGCTGCGCCGCCCCACTTCAATTTCATTGACGTCTCCTCTGCTTTTGTGATGGCCGGGCAAACCCGGCCGGATACGGATAGCGCGATCATCGTCTATATTTTTTGATGTCGACATTAATGTTTATACCGAGTCGGGTCGGGAGACAGATCAAGACATGGGCTTGCGGCAACAGATTCCCTTCTGATATTTATGTCGACATTATTGTTTGGTGGGGATACACTCCGATCCACAGTGCCCTCGCAGCGGTCGCAGCCGTTCTGCAGGCCACCCGTGTTCTGACGACCTCACATCTCAATCCGGAGATCCATCACCATGAACTTTCTTGACGGCCACCTGTACCCCGAGAACCAGCAGCCTTTGATCATCACCGCCGCGCCCTATGCGCCGGGCTGGATTCCCTCGGACTTTCCGGAGGACATTCCTGTCACGATGGAGGAGCAGATCCAGAAGGCGGTGGATTGCTACGAAGCGGGCGCCACCGTGCTGCATCTGCACGTGCGCGAACCCGATGGCCGCGGCAGCAAGCGCCTGTCCATGTTCAATGAACTGATCGCCGGGGTGCGCGAGCGGGTGCCGGAGATGGTGATTCAGGTGGGCGGCTCGATCAGTTTCGCGCCCGAGTCCGAAGGCCAAGCCGCCAAATGGCTCAGCGACGATACCCGCCACATGCTGGCCGAACTCGATCCCAAGCCCGACCAGGTGACGGTGACCGTCAACACGACACAAATGAATGTGACGGAGCATGCCGGGGTGGATGATTTCAGGGGCGTTTCGCGGGGCTTCCCGAATCTTTACGCCACCTACAAGGACATGATCGTTCCCTCGAACCCCAGCTGGGCCGAGGAGCATGTTCGGCGCTTGTCGGCCGCCGGGATCCAGAGCGAGTTTCAGGTCTACAACATCAACAGCTTTGAGACCATCGAGCGGATGATCCGGCGCGGCGTATACAAAGGACCGCTGGTGATGAACTGGGTGGCGATCAGCGGCGGCATGGATCAGGCGAACATCTTCAACCTCGCCAACATGCTGCGTGCGGTGCCCGATGGCGCGGTGGTCACGGTGGAAAGCTCGGTGCTCAATGTGCTGCCCGTGAACATGATCGGGATCGCGCTGGGTCTTCACGTGCGCTGCGGCATCGAGGACGTGCTCTGGAACCAGACCCGCACGGGCAAGATGAGCTCCGTCGAGCAGATCAAGCAACTGGTGCGTATTGCGGGCGAGTTCGGCCGCCCCATCGCGACCGCGAAACAGGCACGCGAGATCATGAAAATCGGCGTCTTCTACGACACGGCCGAGGAGACGCTGCAGGCCAACGGCTTCGCGCCCAATCGCAACGGCGGCAACCAGGGCTTCCTGCGCAAGCCGGACTGAAGCCTTCAAGAAACCATGGAACAGGAGAAAGCATGGCAAAAGTCGTCAAGTTTTACGAAACAGGTGGTCCTGAGGTTCTGCGTTTCGAAGACGTGGACGTGGGAGAGCCGGGGCCGGGCGAAGTACGCATCCGCCACGTGGCGGTGGGTCTGAATTTCGCCGATACCTACTTTCGCGGCGGTACGTACGTGGTCCCGCTGCCTGCCGGCCTCGGCAACGAGGCTGCCGGCGTGGTCGAGGCCATCGGCGCCGGCGTGACCGATTTCGCGGTCGGCGACCGCGTGAGCTACACGGGCTTCATCAACACGCTGGGCGCGTACAGCACGGAGCGGCTGATTTCCGCAGAACTGTTGATCAAGCTGCCGGATGCCATCAGTTGCGAGGCGGCGGCGGCCATGACGATGCGAGGCCTGTCCGCTGCCTACCTGGTGCGCCGCATCTACCCTTTCAAGGCGGGCGACGCCGTGCTGCTGCACGCGGCCGCGGGCGGGGTTGGCCTGATCGTTTCGCAGTGGGCCAAACTGCTCGGGCTGACGGTGATCGGCACCGTGTCCACCAGTGCCAAGGCCGAGGTCGCGCGCGCCCACGGCTGCGATCACACGATCAACTACAGCCATGAAGATGTGGCCAAACGCGTGCGGGAATTGACTGGCGGAGCTGGCGTGTCGGTGGTCTTCGACAGCGTCGGCAAAGACACCTTCATGTCCTCGCTCGACTCGCTCAAACGCCGCGGCCTGATGGTCTGCGTCGGCACCGCATCGGGCAAGATCCCGCCATTCGATCCGCAAATTCTCGCGCGCAAGGGCTCGGTGTACCTGACTCGCCCCGGACTCGCCGACTACATCGCCGATCCCGCCGAAAAGGCGGAACTGGTCGAGGAGCTATTCGGCCACGTGGCTGCCGGACGCATCCGCATCGAGATCAACCAGCGCTATGCGTTGCAGGACGCGGTGCAGGCACATCGGGACCTCGAAGCAAGAAAAACCACGGGCTCCTCCATTTTCGTGGTGGAGTGAGGGTTATTGCGGAACGGCGACGGAACCGCGCTGGAACCGCAGAAGCCGGGATCGATACAAGGTCGTCCGCCGTTCGCCTGGAACACGGCCGCCTTGCCTCGATCGCTGGGTTCGCGGTTCATTTGCCGTTCGTTCAGGGTTAAGACCGCGTATCGCTGTACTCGGCACGATACAGTTGCCGCTTGGGCGCACGCGTACGCTGCCGGGTCTCCCAGCCTTCGGCGAGCCCCACCTCGGCATTCGACGGCGGCAGCATCGGCTTGCCACGCACGAGATCGGAGGCGCGCTCGGCGAGCATGATGGTCGGCGCGTTCAGGTTGCCGTTGGGCTCGGTCGGGAATACCGAGGAGTCGATCACGCGCAAGCCCGTCATGCCGCGCACACGCAACTCGGAGTCGACCACGGCCATGTCGTCCTCGCCCATCCGGCATGAGCCGCACGGATGCATCGTGCTTTCCAGATTCGCCCGCACGAAGGCGTCGATTTCGTCGTCGGTTTGCACGTCGGGGCCGGGCGCGAGCTCGACATCGCGGAAACGGTCCATCGCCGGCTGCCCGATGATCTCGCGCGTGAGCCGCACGCAGCGCCGGAAGCCCTCGCGGTCCTCCTCGCGGTCCAGATAATTGAAGCGGATCTCGGGGTGCGCGTACGGGTCGCCCGACGTGAGCCGCACATGCCCCCGGCTCCTGGGCTTGTTCGGCCCGGTGAGCACCATGAAGCCGTGCCCCTTGAACGGCTTGTCGCCGTCGTAGCGCATCGCGGCAGGCAAAAAGTGGAACTGAATATCGGGCCAGCGCAGCCCCGCCTCGGAGCGGATGAAACCGCCGGCCTCGAAATGGTTGCTGGCGCCGAGACCATCCTTGAACAGCAGCCAGCGCAAGCCGATCAGGAACTTGTGCCACGGGTCCATCTGGCCGTTGAGCGTGACGGGCTCCTTGCAGCCGTACTGGATGTAGATCTCGGCATGGTCCTGCAGATTCATGCCAACGCCTGGCAGAGCGTGCCTGACCTCCACGCCCGCCGCGCGCAATGCGTCGGCAGGCCCGATGCCCGATCGCTGCAGCAGATGCGGCGAGCCGATCGGCCCCGATGAAATCAGCACTTCGGCGCGGCAGCGCGCCGTGTGCGTGACGCCGCCCCGGTCGTAGACCACGCCGACCGCGCGCTTGCCCTCGACGATCACCTGCCGCGTCATCGCATTCGTGACCACGTGCAGGTTGGGACGGCTCATGGCCGGGCGCAGATAGGCGTTGGCGGTGGACCAGCGCACGCCGTCCTTCACCGTCATGTGCATCGCGCCGAAGCCTTCCTGCATGTGTCCGTTGCAGTCGTCGGTATGGATGTAGCCCGCCTGCACGCCCGCTTCGATCCATGCGCCGTACAACGGATTTTTCATGTTATTGCCGTTGTTGGTGGAGAGCGGCCCGCTCGAGCCGCGATACTGGTCGCCGCCGAACTTGTAATTCTCGGCGCGGCGAAAGTACGGCAGGCAGTTGCGGTAGCCCCAGCCGCGCGCGCCCAGTTCCTCCCATTCGTCGAAGTCGTACGCATGGCCGCGAATATAGACAAGGCCGTTGATCGACGACGATCCGCCCAGCACCTTGCCCCGCGGACAGTGCAGTTGGCGTCCGTTCAGATGCGGCTCCGGCGCGGTCTGGTATTTCCAGTTGAACTTGCGCGTGTTCATCGGCATCGAAAACGCGCTCGGCATCTGGATGATGATGCTGCGGTCGCTGCCGCCGTATTCGAGCACCAGTACGCTCACGGACGGATTCTCGGTGAGGCGGTTGGCCAGCACGCAGCCCGCCGATCCCGCACCCACGATGATGTAGTCGTATTCCCGGCTTTCCATGATGAATTCCTGATTCGTTATCCTGACGATATCACGCTCAGAAGCGCTGCTCGCCCGTGGTGTACTGAGGCATGGTCTTTTCGATGTGCGAGATCAGCGCGTCCTCGCGGCGCAGATCGAGCGAGCGGCTCAGCACGTAGTACGCGATGCCCGAGACGAACAGACCGACCAGCCACGCGAGGTCCACGCTTCCCATCGCTCGCGCGAACGGGCCGACATAGACTTCGTTGGCGCCGTCGAAGATGCAGAAGAACGGGACCATTGCGGCGAAGCCAATGGCATACGACATCAGGCCGCGCGCGCCCCACATGCCGTAGATGTTGTCCTGCGGCAGGAAGAAGTGCGGGATCGCGTAGCGGCCCTTGCGCACGAAGAAGTAGTCGGTGAGGTTGACGGCCGTCCACGGCACGAGGAAGTAAAGCATCACGACGAGATAGATGTTCAGGACCGAGAGCCCCTTGCCCGACGTATAGATGCTGAGTGCGACCCCGAGCTGCAGCACCACGACAAAGAGAATCGCCAGTACGCGCACCCGGGGCGTAGGCTCGATCTTCCTGAACGAATCGAGGCCCGTGATCGCCGTGAGTTTCGCGCTGTAAATGTTCATCGCTATCACGGGAAGGAACGCCACGATCGTGATCGCCACCACCACGCTGCCGAGTCGCGGCGACAGATCGCTGCCCACCTGGTTGAGCGCCACCAGCACGTCGGTGGCGTGCAGGTGGTCGCCGAGCCAGCCGCCCACCGCGATCATCCACGCCCCCGAGAGCGACGCTCCGAGGAACACCGCGGCGATCAGCCGGCCGCTCGGCGTGTTCTTCGGCAGATAGCGCGAATAGTCGGACACATAGGGCGCATAGGCGATGTTGTAGCTCGCGGCGGCGGCAAACTGCGTGATGAAGCCGGTCAAGGTGAAGCCGAGCGGCGCGGGCGGCGGCGTGCCGGGCAGCGCTGCCGGCAGCGGCAGATCGGGCACCCAGTGCATGAGCACCGCCAGGGTGACGAGGCCATACAGCGGCAGCGAGAGATACAGCGCCCATTTGAAGCTGCGATGCATCCAGTCGTGCCCAAGAATCGCCAGAATTGCCGCAGGCACGGTGACGACGAGCGCAACCTTGAGCGGATCCCAGCCGAACAGCGCCTTGAGTCCCTGCATCATCAGCACGAGGTTCACGATGTTGAAGCCCGCGAACACGAACAGCGTGGCGAGCAGCACGAGCACCACGCCGCGATAGCCGAACTGCGCGCGCGACTGGATCATTTGCGGCAGGCCCAGATGCGGGCCCTGCGAGCCGTGAAACGCCATGAACAAGGTACCGAACATGATGCCCAGCGTGCCGGCGACCGTTGTCCATAGCGCGCTCAGTCCGACGCTCGGCCCCACGAAGCCAATCGTCATGGTGAAGAACGTGAAGTTGCCGAGAAACCAGAACGGTCCCTGGCGCGATAGCCGGTCGGTGCGCTCGGTTTCCGGAATGAAATCGATCGAATGCCCCTCGATCGCGCCATGCTCGCCGGCGGCGGCCGTTGGCGCTGCGATCGT
Organism: Paraburkholderia sp. A3BS-1L; assembly: GCF_051125215.1. NCBI lineage: Bacteria > Pseudomonadati > Pseudomonadota > Betaproteobacteria > Burkholderiales > Burkholderiaceae > Paraburkholderia > Paraburkholderia sp. A3BS-1L. The sequence continues at coordinate 1,384,036 of NZ_CP120443.1, forward strand.
TGCTGCGACTCTGTCGTGTGCTTCCATCGTGTGCCCCATGTCGTAATGGACGATGCTGCGTAAAGATAAGCTTGGGTAAGATGCGAGAGAGGCCCCGCCCTACGCGTCGTTCAGCGTGATCCAGACGGCTTTCGTCTCCATCAGCGAGTCGAGCTGCTCGGCGCCGAGGTCCTTGCCGAAGCCCGACGCCTTGAAGCCGCCGAACGGCATCGCCGGATCGATCGTGCTGTGCGCGTTCACGTAGACGCTGCCCGCGCGCAGCTTCGGCACCAGCGCATGCACGCGGTTCAGATCCCGCGAATAGATCGCGGCGGCGAGTCCATAGGGCGTGTCGTTGGCGAGCGCAATCGCCTCGTTCACATCGTCGAACGGCGCGCTCACGAGCACGGGGCCGAAGATTTCTTCCTTCACGATGCGCATGTCCGGTCGGCAATGCGCGAATATCGTGGGCTGAACGAAATAACCCGAGCCTTCCACGTTGCGCCCGCCATACACCAGTTCCGCTCCTTCGCGCCGGCCGGTTTCGATCCAGGACGTCACGCGCGCCTTTTGCTGCGCCGAAACCAGCGGGCTGATGAAGCAATCGCGATCGAGGCCCGGCGCAATCTTGAGCGTGCGCGTGTAGTCGATCAGCGCGGCGAGAAAGCGCTCGTGCACGCCGCGCTGCACGTAGAGGCGGCTGCCCGCGTCGCACACCTGCCCCGAGTTGAAGAACATGCCGTTGGCCACCGCGCGCGCGGCGGCCTCGATGTCCGCGTCGTCGAGCACGAGCACCGGGGACTTGCCGCCCAGCTCCAGCGTGACGCGCTTGACGCCGTCGACCGCCGCGCTGCCGACGCCGCGCCCCACCGCCGTGGAGCCGGTGAACGTCACTTTGTCGATGCCGGGATGGCGCGCCATTGCCGCGCCGATCACGGTGCCGCGCCCGGTCACCACGTTCACCACGCCATCGGGAATGCCGGCTTCCTGCACGAGTTGCGCGAAGCGCAAGGTCGAGAGCGAAGTCAGCTCCGCGGGCTTGATCACAGCCGTGCAGCCCACCGCGAGCGCCGCGGCCAGCTTCCACGCCAGGGTTTGCAGCGGAAAATTCCACGGCACGATGATGCCGACCACGCCCACCGGCTCCTTGCGCGTATAGGCCAGATAGTGGCCGGGCAGCGAAGGCTCGACGGTGCGGCCGTGCAGCTTGGAAGCCCAGCCCGCGAAATAGCGCCAGGTGTCGATGGTGCCCTGGATGTCCACGTCGCGCGCATTCGCGACCGACTTGCCGACGTCGATGGACTCGATCTCGGCGAGCTCGTCGGCGTGGGCCTCGATGAGATCGGCGAGGCGGTGCAGCAGGCGCTCGCGTTCGAGCGGCTTCAGACGCCGCCAGGCGCCGCAGTCGAACTGCGCGCGTGCCGCAGCGACCGCGCGATCGAGGTCGCCGGTCGTGGCGAGCGGAATCTGCGTGATGACGCCTTCGGTGGAGGGCTCGACCACGTCGAGCATCTCGCCCGCGCCGCCCGCCACGAACGCCCCGCCGATCAGCATGCGCTGCGGCTGCTCGAGAAAGCGCCGCGTCTCCTCGCGCACGCCGAACTGCTCCAGATAGTTTCGTACGATGGATTCCAAGGTTGTCTCCTGATCTCGCGCGCCGTCGTGCCCTCGCTGCGCGCGTGTTGACGTTGGGTGCCGCTATCCGCAGGGAGGCCTCAGCGCGGCCGCTGGCTGCGCGCGTGAAAAATGAAGCCGATGGAATTCAGCAGCAACTGCGCCGCGAGAATCGGCGTGACGCCCGCCGGATCGTATGCCGGGGCCACCTCGACGAGGTCCATGCCCACGACGTTGCCGTGACTGCGGCGGGCCAGCCCCTGGATGATTTCGAGCACCTCGTAGTAGGTGAAGCCGCCGTGGCTCGGCGTGCCCGTGCCCGGCGCGATGGACGGATCGAAGCCGTCGATGTCGATCGTGATGTAGTAGGCGCGGCCCTCGGGAATGCGTTCGAGGACGCCTTGCGTGCCGAGCCGGCGCACGTCGCGCACGGACAGAATGTCCGAGCCCGCTGCGCGCGCCGCATCGTAGTCGCTGCGGTTCGACGAAGAAACGTTGCGGATGCCGAGTTGCGTCATGCCGCTGATATGCTGCATTTCCGAGGCGCGCCGCAGCGGATTGCCGTGCCCGTAGCGCACGCCATGGCGCTCGTCGACGAAATCCAGATGCGCGTCGAAGTGCACGATGTGGATGGGACCGCGGCCCTCGAACGCCTGAATCACCGGTGCGTGAATCGAATGATCGCCGCCCAGCGTGATGGGCATCGCGCCGTTCGCGAGGATCTTGCGCACGGCGCTTTCGATGTTGGCGTTGCTCGCCGCCATGTCGGTGTGGACAATGTCGGCGTCGCCTACGTCCACCATGCGGACTTGATCGCGCGTCAGATAGAGCGCGTCGTCTTCGTGGTCGTATGCGCCCGCATGGCCGAACGAGAACAGCGTGGATGCCTCGCGGATGCTGCGCGGCCCGAAGCGCGCGCCCGAGCGCCATTGCGTGCCCATGTCGTTGGGGGCGCCAAGAATTGCCACATCGGCGTCGATGCGGTCCCAGTCGAGGCAGACCGGCGATTTCGCGAAAGTGCAATGTCCCACGAACGGCAAGTCCAGCCGTCCGCTTTCGTACGTATTGCCCGGCATGAGTGTCTCCGTGTGTGATCCGCTGGCTGATCCAGTCAGTAATCGGTGAACGACCCGGTTTCTGCCGGGCCGCCGCTTTGAGACACTATGTGCGCATTATTTTTGACCAAAAATCCCGGGTATCAGATGTTCATATCGGAATATCCGAAGCAAGCGATTATGGAGAACGCGGGCAATGATGCAACTGCAGGACGTCGATCTCAAACTGCTCAGGGTTTTCATGCATGTCGTGCGCTGCGGCGGCTTCTCCGCGGCCCAGGCGACCCTGAACGTGAGCCAGTCGACCATCAGCGAGCAGATGACCACGCTGGAAACGCGCCTCGGTCTCAAGCTGTGCGAGCGCGGCCGCGGCGGCTTCCGCCTGACCGAGCACGGTCTTGCCACCTATGAGGCGGCCCAGCGACTGCAGGTGGCCGTCGAGGCGTTCTGCATGGACACGGACGCGCTCAAGCAACATATCGCCGGCAGGCTCTATCTGGGCATCATCGACAACACGGTGACGGACCTCGCCTCGCCGCTGCCGCGGGCCTTGCAGAAGTTCGTCTCGCGGGGCGACGACGTGCATGTCGACGTCTACGTCGGCACGCCGGCGGAACTCGAAGAGCGCGTGCTCGACGGCCGGCTCCACGTCGCGATCGGCCACTTCCCGATTCACGTGCCGGGGCTCGCCTACACCGAGCTCTATCTCGAGCCCGATGGGCTCTATTGCGGCAAGGGCAATCCGCTCTTTGCCGGGGCACGGGAAAACGGCATTCAGATCGAAGCCATTGCCACGAGCCGCATCGCCGCGCGCGGCTACCTGCAGCAGCACGACCTGAAGATGCTGAGTGCGAGCAAGGCTGCGGCGACCGTCGACAACGTCGAGGCGCAGGCGATCCTGATTCTCTCGGGCGCATATATAGGATTCCTTCCAAATCACTACGCGGCGCGCTGGGTCGAGCGCGACGAGATGCGGCGCATCGGCCCGGAGCAGTTCGGCATGCAGTCGCCCTTTTGCGCGGCGACGCGCCGGGCCTCTGCCGTACCTTCGATTTTGCAGGCCTTCATGGTGGACCTGCACGAAGTCTGGGTGCATGAACACGCGGACCAGCACGCGGACGAAAAGCCGCCCGCGCGCCGCAAATAGCCGCGCCGCCCGCGTGCTTGCGCGGGCGGCCATGAGGTGCTGCGGTCAAGTCAAGCGACGATGCCGCGACGCTCAGGCGGTCGCCAAGCGAACGCCCTGGGCACTGCCCGCCATGCCCTCGATCAGCGCGGCGACGTTCTCCGCCGTTGCCGCCGACAACGTCCAGCCGAGGTGCCCGTGCCCGGTGTTGTAGAACACGCCCGGCATGCGTCCCCGGCCGACCTTCGGCAGCATGCTCGGCAACATGGGCCGCAGTCCGGCCCACGGGATCACGCGCGAGGTGCTGACCTGCGGGAACAGGCGCCGCGTCCACTCGACGAGCGGCGCGACGCGGTCGGCGCGAATGTCCCGGTTAAGGCCGTTGATCTCGGCCGTGCCGGCCACGCGGAAGCGCTCGGCGCCCAGCCGGCTTGTGACGATCTTGGCGCTCTCGTCGAGCAGGCTGACCCATGGCGCCGCACGCTGGCTCGTCTCGTCGTCGAGGCATACGGTGATCGAATAGCCCTTCACCGGATACACGTTCACGCGGTCGCCCAGCATCGACGCGAATGCGCGGCTGTTGACGCCCGCGCAAACGACGATGCGCTCGAACCTCGCGTGGTGAGCGGCGCCCTGCTGCGTCGCCGATACCGTAAAGACACCGTCCGAATCGCGCCGGATCGCCGTGATCTGCGTGTCGTGGCGAAACTCCACGCCGTGCCGCACGCACGCTTGCGTCAGGCCGCGCGTGAACTTGTGGATGTCGCCGGTCGAATCGGAGGGCGTGAAGAAGCCGCCGTAAAACGCGCCCTCCAGCGTGGGCTCGATCTGGCGGATCTCGGCTGCGGTCACCGGCCTGCGGTCGAGACCGCCTTCGGTCAAGATGGCGTTGACCTTCGATGAAGCGTCGAAGCTCTTGCGGTCCCGGAAGATGTGCAGGATGCCGCGCTGTTCCAGGTCGAATTCGATCCCCTCCTTGCGCGCGGTCTCGAACAGGTGTTCGCGGGCCGCGATGGCAAGGCGCACGGTTTCGAGCGTGTTTGCCCGATAGTTCGGAATCTGCCGCAGGAACTCGGCCATCCACGAATATTTGTGCCAGCCCGGCAGCGGGTTTACGAGCAGCGGCGCGTCGCGCGTGAGCATCCAGCGCAGGCCTTTGAGAACGGTGGCGGCGCTGTTCCAGACTTCGGCGTTGCATGCGGAGAGTTGGCCGCCGTTCGCGAACGAAGTCTCCATCGCGCTATAGCGATGGCGTTCGAGCACGGTAACGCGAAAACCGCGCTTGGCGAGGGCGTAAGCGGTCGTGACGCCGGTAATCCCGGCGCCAATAATGGCGATTCGTGACATGACATGGTCCAGATTAGATTGAGCACTTGTCGTTTCCGACACCTGTGCCCCATCTGTCCATGTACCTGAGAGTTTCTTTCCGCGCCGGCGCTGGACGCGCCGGCGCGGAAATCTCCTTCGGTGGGCGCGTTCGCGCCGCTCTCCAGATGTTCTTGCTGCAGGGTCCTTGTGCCTGAGAGTTTCCGGGGCGGTTGCTCCGTCGGCGCCGTCAGGTGCTTTCGCAGTGACGGTCTCTCCCGCTGCAGCGTGTCGAACAGCGCAACGATAGCGGGCCGTTATTGCGCTTGCAAGCGATTTTTCGCTGGCACGCTGCTCATGGGCCGTTGACCGCCGCGCTCGGGGAGCGCATGCATCAATGCGCAAGAATCAATGCGCGAGAATGCCCATCGCCGTCTTCTTCAATTCCAGAAAATGCGGCTCGAACGCGACCTCCGGCGTGCGCGGGCGGTCCAGCTCGATGGGCACGTCGAGTGCCACCCGCCCAGGACGCGCCGAAAGCACCACGAGCCGCGTGCCGAGAAAGATCGCTTCGTCGATGTCATGGGTGATGAACACGATCGTGCAATGAAGCTTCTCCCATAGCTCGGTCAAGAACGTCTGCATGGAATGGCGCGTCTGCGCATCGAGTGCGCCGAAGGGCTCGTCCATCAGCAGCACCTTCGGCTTCATGACGAGCGCCCGCGCGATCGCCACGCGCTGCTGCATGCCGCCCGACAACTCGTAGGGCTTATGTTTGGCGAACGATTCCAGGCCGATGATGCGCAGGATCTCCGCGGAATCCTTGCGCCGTTGCTCTTTGGGAACCCCGTGCAGCGAAGGACCGAACTCGATGTTTTCTTCCACGCTGAGCCACGGAAACAAGCCGGCCTGCTGGAACACCACGACACGGTCGGCGCCGGGCTGTTCCTTGACCTCGCCATCGATATAGATGTTGCCCCGCGAGGGCGACGTCAGACCGGCGAGCAGGTGCAGCAAGGTCGTCTTTCCGCAGCCGGAAGAGCCGAGCACGGTGATGAATTCGCCGCCCCGGAACTGCAGATTGATGTTTTCCAGTGCCGTGGTGGCGCCGAAAGTCTTGTACAGGGAATCGATGACGATGTTCAAGTTCGTCTCCTGTTCGACGGTCAGACCGTCAATGGATCAATGCGCGAATGAGTCAATGCGCCAACGCTTTCGAATACTGCGGCGCGACGTTCGCGTCGAAGTTCGCCGGCACCGACGGGATACGCCCGATCTGGTTGAGCACCTTGGCGGTATTCACCAGCGTCTGGTACGTCGCGGAGGTTTTGACGCCGGCGTCGAGGCCCATCACCTTGGGCGTGGTCTGGTCGGCACCGGAAAAGAGCTCGTAACCGGCGAGCTCGCTCGTCGCAACCGGCACGGTCACGCCGGTGGCCTTCGCCATCTCGGCGATCGCCTGGTCGCGATTCTTCATCGTCACCTGATAGCCCGCGTCGAGCGCCTTGACGAAGCCGGTCACCAGGTCCGGATGCGCTTTCGCCCATTCCGCGTTGGCGATGCACACGTTGTAGCTGGAAGCTTCGCGCGGCAGGTCGCCGTCGGTCTTGATGGCCTTGCCGCCGGCTGCGCGCAGCGCGCTGAAGACCGGATCCCAGACGATCGCCGCGTCGATCGCGCCGGTCACCCACGAGGTGCGCATCTGCGGCGGCGCCATGTTGACCTGCGTGACCGACTCATACGGCACGTGCGCTTGCGCCAGGAAGGTCGCCAGTTCGAAGGAAGCCTGCGAGCCGGCCACGATCGCGATCTTCTTGCCTTTGAGCCCCGCCACGTCGTGGATGCCGCTATCGGGCTTGACCACGATGCCGGCCGCATTGGTATAGCGCTCCTGGTTGTACACGATGGCCATCGGCAAGCCCTGGGCGATGGCGGTGACGAGCGGCGGCACGCCAAGCCCGCACATGAACGTGAGGCTGTTCGACGCCAGCGCGCTCATGGCTGCCGGGCCCGAGCTGAAGAGCTTGTACTCGACATTGGCGTTCATATGCTTTTCGAACAGATGCTCGGCCATCGACACCATGTACGGATCGGCGCCGTTGTCCTCGTAGCCGATGATGACTTCGGGCTTGCCCTGCGAGTAAGCCGCGCCGGGCACCAGGCAGCTGCTGGCAAGCAGGGCCGCGCTCACGCCAAAGATCCATTGCATCTTTTTCATTTTTCGTCTCCTCGGATGACCCGATCAGTTATGTCCGCGCCAGGGAACGACTATGTTTTCGATCTTGCGAATCGCCAGCTCCATGGCATACCCGATCAACCCGATGATCACGATGCCGACGATCACGATGGCAACCTGCAAGGCTTGTCCTGCGAACTGCACGAGCCAACCCAGCCCGCTGCTCGCCGCGATCAGTTCCGCGGCCACGAGACAGGTCCACGCCACGCCGATGCCCACACGCATCGCGGTGAAGATTTCCGGCATGGCCGAGGGCAGCACGACCTTGCGGAAGATTTGCGCGTTGGTCGCGCCGAGCGTGCGCGCCACCGAGATGCGCAGCGCCGGCGTGCTTTTCACGCCCGACATGGTGCCGATGATGATGACCGGAATGGTGCCGACCAGAATGAGAATGGCCTTGGGCAATTCGCCGATGCCGAACCACACCACCAGCAGCGGGATATAGGCAAGCGGCGGAACCGGCCGGATGAACTGCAGCAGCGGGTCGATGATGTCGAATACGATCTTGTTTCGCGACATCAGCAGGCCAACGGGAACGCCGATCACAATCGCGCCGACAAAACCCACAACGATGCGCAAGCAACTAACCAGGATGTCGCTGATGAGCGACTGTCCGCCGTAGCCGTTATGGATGATGTCGACGAAGGCTTGCCACACCGCCACCGGCGAAGGGAGCGCAAAGGACGGAAAAATGCCTGCTTTCGATACCGCCTGCCAAAGCACGACGCAGATCGCGAGAACGGCGGTCGTCAGCCACCAGGAATTGAACTTGCCGTGGCCGCGGCGTATCTTGATCACCGGCTCGATTGGCGAGTCGACGGGATGCTTCATCATTTTCGTCAGTCTGGGTAAGGCTTTCACCGCCGTCTCCTCAAGTTGAAATGCAATGAGCTCGCCGCGGAACGCTTTTATGTTTCACCACGCTTGTTGTTAGCGTCTCGCCCGTTGAACCAAGGATTCTCAATCAATAAAACGGCGGGTAGTACCACGCGGGAAGATCCGATGGAGCCAGTGCCAGATGAGCCTGGCACCATGGATTCCTTCGATGATTCGGACGGCGTGCGCAAACCGCGCGCCCGCTCGCCGTTCTGCGCTCGCGCTGCGTCGCAGCAGCGGCAAGCGCTCGCCCGCACCCGTGAGGGTTCTCCCGAAGGCCGGTGAGGCAGGTTCATCGCGAACCGTCGCTCCGAAATTCACCTAATCGACTCGGGAGGCCCCTATTGAATATTGTGGGCCGATAATGGCCGAATGTCAGGTCGATTTATCGGCTTTGCAAACCGGCGATCGAACTTTCGGACTTTCACCGCCCTCTCACCGCCCTCACCCATCACAGGAGCAAGCATGCCGACCCGCACCCCGTCCGCCCTTTGGGCCCAGCAGTTCCGACGGTCACCGGAGTCGAAAACAAGTCTGCAGCACCAGATTCGCGAGATGCTGGTGGCCTCCATCCTCGACGGACAACTGCCGCCCGACGCCGCGCTGCCGTCGAGCCGCGAACTGGCCGAGCAGCTTGGCGTCGCCCGCAACACTGTCGTGCTCGCCTATCAGATGCTCGTCGAGGAAGGCTATCTGGTCTCGCGCGAGCGCAGCGGCCACTTCGTCAACCCCGCCATGCTGGAAGGCCTGCACGGCGTGACGGTGCAAAAGCAGGCTCAGGAGCGCGTGCAGCAGCGGGAGCAGCAGCGCGCGGATCAAGCCGTCGCGGCCGAGCCGCATGGCGCGGCGTCGCCCTTCGCACCGGTCTGGAAATCGCGCATCCAGCGCCCGCCCTCGGCCCAGCGCAACATCGTCAAACCCGCCAATTGGCAGAACTATGCATATCCGTTCATTTACGGGCAGTTCGATCAATCGCTGTTTCCCACCAACGACTGGCGCGAGTGCTGCCTGAAGGCGCTATCGATCATGGAGATCCGCAACTGGGCGCCCGACCTGATCGAACGCGACGACGAGTCGTTGATCCAGCAGATCCGCACCCGTGTGCTGCCGCGGCGCGGCGTGTTCGCGATGCCCGACGAAATCATCATTACGAATGGCTGCCAGCAGGCGCTCTACCTCGTCGCCGATTTGCTGTTCGGGAAAAACACCACGGTCGGCTTCGAGAATCCGGGATATCCCGATGCCCGCAACATCTTCGTGAACCGCAAGGCGAATCTGCTCGAACTGCCGATAGACGCCGAAGGGATCGATCCGGTGCGCCTCGCCGACTCGCTCGCGCGCTGCGATTACGTGTTCGTGACGCCGAGCCACCAGTGCCCGACCACAGCCACCATGCCCATCGAGCGCCGCCGCGCGCTGCTCGAGCTCGCCCAGCAGCACGACTTCGTCATCATCGAAGACGACTACGAGAGCGAGAACACCTTCTCCGGCACGCCGCATCCGGCCTTGAAGAGCCTCGACACGGCGGATCGCGTGATCTACGTCGGCAGCCTTTCGAAGACCTTCGCGCCCGGCCTGCGTCTGGGCTACGTGGTCGGCCCGCCCGAGCTCGTGCGCGAGCTGCGCGCGCTGCGCCGCCTGATGGTGCGTCACCCGGTGGCCTATATCCAGCGCGCGTTCGCGACCTTCCTCGCGCTCGGGCATCACGACGCGCTGCTGCGCCGGCTCGCCCATGCCTACAAGGAGCGGGCGCGCGCGCTGATGGCGGCGCTCGATACGCATTTACCCGAGGTGCGCTACGTGCCGGTCGGCGGCGGCGCGTCGTGCTGGGTGCAAGGCCCGCCCTGGCTCGACTCCGCGCGCCTCGCCGACGATGCGCGCGAGGCCGGCATCCTGATCGAGCCCGGCGGCGTGTTCTTCGCCGACGACGCCGAACACAGCCCTTGGTTCCGCATGGGCTTCTCCGCCATCGAGCTCGACAAGATCGAACCCGGTGTGCGCGCGCTCGCGCAAGTCGTGCGTCTGCAGCGTCCCGCCTGAGCGTCCCCGCCGCGGCCCTGAGCGGCCCGCATGCTGGCCCAGGCGAAAGATTCGCACTGGTGCTACCGCACTCGATGAGCAAACCTTAACGTGTCGATATACGGTGCCACGCACGACTTCTCGTGCACGGCGCCGGCTTCCAACTGGAGACACGTATGGCAGATACGCTCAGCGCCCAATCCACCGTCACGGCCGACACGCTCGCCGCCTTTTCCGATGCCTTCAACCGTCATGACGCCAATGCGCTGATGGAATTCATGACCGAAGACTGCGTATTCGACGCGGCTGGCGGCCCCGAAGTCTACGGCACCCGCTTCGTTGGACGCGAAGCGGTGCGCGCCGCCTTCGAAGCCGTCTTTCGCACCTTTCCCGACGCCCACTGGGGCGCGGGACGCCACTACGTCGCGGGCGATCGCGGCGTGTCCGAATGGGTGTTCACGGGCACGCACGCTGAAGGCTGGCGCATCGAAGCCGAAGGCTGCGATCTCTTCGAGTTCCGCGACGGACGCATTGCCGTGAAGCGCGCGTTCCGCAAGGAACGCCCGAAGCAACCGGCGTGAGCCCACGCAGCGGCACCAGGCGTTTTGAAACGAAACGTTCCATTTCATTTCAGATTCATCCATCGAGCACAGATTTCCTTGACCCTCACGGGGCGCCGAATAGCATCGAATACACGGCATCCCGTCAAACGACAACCGGAGACAGTAGATGAGCGAAAAGACCTCGACCCAGGCGGCCAGCGGCCCGCAGGACATGACCCCGTCCGAAGCCTTTGTTGAAACCATGGCGGCCAATGGCGTGACCGACATGTTCGGCATCATGGGCTCCGCCTTCATGGACGCGATGGACATCTTCGCGCCCGCCGGCATCCGCCTCATTCCCGTCGTTCACGAGCAGGGCGCGGCTCACATGGCCGACGGCTACTCGCGCGTGTCGGGCCGTCACGGCGTCGTGATCGGCCAGAACGGCCCCGGCATCAGCAATTGCGTGACCGCCATCGCGGCGGCTTACTGGGCCCATAGCCCGGTCGTGATCGTCACGCCCGAGGCGGGCACGATGGGCATCGGCCTCGGCGGCTTCCAGGAAGCGAATCAACTGCCGATGTTCCAGGAGTTCACGAAGTACCAGGGCCACGTGACCCACCCCGCGCGCATGGCCGAATACACGGCGCGCTGCTTCGACCGGGCAATGTCCGAAATGGGCCCGACCCAGCTGAACATTCCGCGCGATTACTTCTACGGCAAGATCAAGGCCGAGATTCCGCAGCCGCGCCGCCTCGACCGCGGCCCCGGCGGCGACGAAAGCCTCAACGAAGCGGCCGATCTGATCGCCAGCGCCAAGTTCCCAGTCATCATCTCGGGCGGCGGCGTCGTGATGGGCGACGCAGTCGAGGAGTGCAAGGCGCTCGCCGAACGCCTCGGCGCGCCGGTCGTGAACAGCTACCTGCACAACGATTCGTTCCCGGCCAACCATCCGCTCTGGTGCGGCCCGCTCGGCTACCAGGGGTCGAAGGCCGCCATGAAGCTGATTTCGCGCGCCGACGTGGTGATCGCGCTGGGCTCGCGGCTCGGACCGTTCGGCACGCTGCCGCAACATGGTATGGACTACTGGCCAAAAGACGCGAAGATCATCCAGATCGACGCCGATCACAAGATGCTCGGCCTCGTGAAGAAGATCTCGGTGGGCATTTGCGGCGACGCCAAGGCGGCCGCGCAGGCGCTCACCGAGCGTCTCGCGAATCGCACCCTCGTGAGCGACGCCACGCGCGGCGAACGCGCCGACCAGATCGCCAGCGAAAAGGCCGCGTGGGAAAAAGAACTCGATTCGTGGACCCACGAGCGCGACGCCTACAGCCTCGACATGATCGAAGAGCAGAAGCACGAGCGCACGCCCACGGGCGGCGAGTATCTGCACCCGCGCCAGGTGCTGCGCGAGCTGGAAAAGGCGATGCCCGAGGACGTCATGGTGTCCACCGACATCGGCAACATCAATTCGGTCTCCAACAGCTACCTGCGCTTCAACAAGCCGCGCAGCTTCTTCGCGGCGATGAGCTGGGGCAATTGCGGCTACGCGTTCCCGACTATCATCGGCGCGAAGGTTGCCGCGCCCCACCGCCCCGCGGTCTCGTATGCGGGCGACGGCGCATGGGGCATGAGCCTGATGGAAACGCTCACCTGCGTGCGCCACAACATTCCGGTGACGGCCGTGGTGTTCCATAACCGCCAGTGGGGCGCGGAAAAGAAGAACCAGGTCGACTTCTACGACCGCCGCTTCGTGGCGGGCGAGCTCGAAAGCCCGAGCTTCGCCGGCATCGCGAAGGCGATGGGCGCGGAAGGCATCGTGGTGGACAAGCTGGAGGACGTGGGCCCGGCGCTCAAGCGCGCGATCGATCTGCAGATGAATCACGGCAAGACGACCATCGTCGAGATCATGTGCACGCGCGAGCTCGGCGATCCGTTCCGCCGCGACGCGCTCTCGAAGCCCGTGCGCCTGCTCGACAAGTACAAGGACTTCGTCTAAGCGGCAAAGTAGCGGCCCGCGCGCGCCCACCCGGCGCGCGCGGGTTTTTCGCATATGGACGTTGCGTTATTTATCTGAATCCCATGAAACCATGAAAGCCCTGAACCGCATCGTCGAAAGCGCCCGCCAGGCGCCCATGCGCATCGTGCTTTGCGAGGCCGAGGACGCGCGTGTGCTCGCCGCCGCGGCCCGGGCGAGCCAGGAAGGCATCGCGCGCATCATGCTCGTCGGCCAGCCGGACGCCATCCGCGCCGCCGCCGCGCTCGAGTCCATCGACCTTGGCGAGATCGCGCTGATCGACCCGCAAACCAGCGCCTGGCGCACCGCGTTCGCCGGCGAGCTCGTCGCGTTGCGCGGCGCCAAGGGCATGACGCCCGCGCTCGCATGGGAAGAGGCCGCCAAGCCCCTCGCCTTCGCCAATCTGATGGTGCGTCTCGGCCACGCGGATGGCTCGGTGGCCGGCGCCGTCCACACGAGCGCCGACGTGGTGCGCTCGGCCATCCAGCTGATCGGTGTCGAGCCTTCGTTCAAGCTCGTATCGAGCTTCTTCCTGATGATGCTGTGCGAGCCGTTTCACCGCTATAAAGGCGCGCTGATCTTCTCCGACTGCGCGCTCGTGGTGGACCCCGACGCGGCGCAGCTCGCCGAGATCGCGATGGCCGCCGCGGACAGCGCGCGCAGCCTGCTGATGGAGGAGCCGCGCGTCGCGATGCTGTCGTTCTCGACGAGCGGCAGCGCCCACCACGCGAGCGTGGACAAGGTGATCGAGGCGACCCGCCGCGTGCACGAGCAGCGCCCAACGCTGTGCGTGGACGGCGACGTGCAGCTCGATGCGGCGCTCGTGGCGGAGATCGCCGAGCGCAAGATCGAGCATTCGCAGTGCGGCGGTCACGCGAACGTGCTGGTGTTCCCGAATCTCGACGCGGGCAATATCGGCTACAAGCTCGCGGAGCGGCTGGGCGGCGCGAAGGCCATCGGCCCGCTGATGCAGGGTCTCAACCGGCCCGCCAACGACCTTTCGCGCGGCTGCTCGCCCGAAGACATTTATTATGTGATCGCCACCACGGCGGTCCAGGCACAAGCGGCCCAGGCGGCCCGCCCGCGCGCCGCCGCTCACTCGCAGGAACCACACGCAGCATGACGCATGAGAAGGTTTTGGCGCTGATCGCCGTGATCGGCGCCGCCAGTTATTTTCAGACAATTACCGGCTTCGGCCTCGGCATGATCGTGATGGGCGCCACCAGCGGCTTCAGCCTCGCGCCCATCGCCAGCATCGCCACCCTGATGAGTCTCGTCACGCTTGCCAACAGCGCGGCCGCGCTGCCCGGCAAGCTCCACCATATCGACTGGCGCGCCGTGGGCGCGGCGACGCTCGGCGTGCTGCCCTCGGTCGTGGTGGGCGTGCTGCTGCTCGATTATCTGAGCACGGCGGCTTCGGGCGTGCTGCAATTGCTGCTCGGCGCGGTCGTGCTGTATGGCGGCCTGAGCGCCGCGTTGCGGCCCGCGCCGCTCGCACAGCGTTCAGGAGACCGCAGCTTTTTCGTGAGCGGCGTATGCGGCGGTCTGTTGAGCGGCATGTTCGGCGTCTCGGGGCCGCCGCTCATCTTCCAGTTTTATCGCCAGCCGCTCAAGCTGATCGAGATTCGCTGCGCGCTGATCGTGATTTTCACGGTGACGTCGCTCACGCGCGTGCTGTTCAGCGCCTGGGAAGGCGCGCTGCCCGTCTCGATCTGCATCGAGGCCGCGCTGGCCGCGCCGGTCGTCATGCTGATGACGGTCGCGGCGCGCCACTACCCGCCTCCGCTCTCCTCCATCGCGATGCGCAGGCTCGCGTTCGGTGTGCTGATGGTGATTGGCGCATCGCTCGTGCTTTGCGCGATGAGGGAAATGGTCGGCTGAATCGGACCTGATCGGACCCAATCGGACCCAATCGGACCGAATATCAGCAGAGCAAGTGTCATACCGAAGTGTCAGACCGAGTGGGCCGCCTGGCAGCGCCCGATCCATCGCGCAAGACCGATCAGCCGCGCCATGTCGAGCGCCTCGCCCGAGTCGATTGCTACGCAGTACGAGTAGTACGGGCTGAGATCCAGCCCCACGCCCAGTCCGATCACATCGACGTCGCGCATGGCCTCGTGCTTCGCCACTACTTCTTTCAGGTGATTGTCCAGGTAGAAGGCGTCGTTCATTTGCGCCGTGGCCGTGTCCATCGGGCTGCCGTCCGAGACCACCACGAGAATGCGGCGCGCCTCGGTGCGGCTCGCGAGCCGCGCGCATGCCCATTCGACGGCCTCGCCGTCCACGCCCTCGCGAAACAGGTCCGCCTTGAGCAGCGCGGCGATGGCCGGGCGCGCGCGGCGCCAGCTTTGGTCGGCGGATTTGAACACCATGTGGCAGGTCTCGTTCAGGCGTCCCGGATGCGGCGGCCGCCCGTTGGCGAGCCAGTCCGCCCGCGCGCGCCCGCCGTTCCAGGCCTGCGTCGTGAAGCCGAGCACCTCGGTGGCGATGCCCGCCTGCTCGCACGCGCGTGCGAGCAGATCGGCCATCATCGCGACCGGCTCGATATGCGCCTTCATGGACCCCGAGCAATCGATCAGGAAGCCCACCACGCAATCGCTGCGCGGCTCGAAGCGCTCCTGTTTGAACACGCGCCGCTCGGCCGGCGAGCTGACGACTTGCGCAAGGCGCCGGCCGTCGATGCGGCCGTCTTCCTCGCCGAACAGCCAGCCGTCGCGCTGCGGCACCGCAATCGCCATCTGCAGCACGCGCGCGAGCCGCGCGACGTTGATGTTGCAAGCGGCGATGCGCCCGTCGAGCCGCTCGCGATACTCGCGCAGCAGCGCCTCGCGGACGTGCGCCGCGGGGCGGATCTCGCGGTCGTACTGCGTGGTGTAGGCGCGATAGCCGTCCGTCGCATCGGCCAGCACGCGGCTCGTGCCGGTGGTCGCGAGCGCGGGCAGCTCGACGCTGGTTTCGTCGAAGTCGACCCAGAGCGAGAACGACGTCAATGCGTCGTCGGGCGCGCGGGCTTCGCTGTCGTCGTCCTGGGCGCGCGCCGCGCGCGCGTCGTCGAGCATCGACGCGATGCGCCGCGCCAGTTCCAGCGCATGCACTGCGTAGGCGCGCTGGTCGGCGCGGTTCGCGCGCAGCCCGGCAAGCTGGACGCCGATCGCCGGCACGATGCCGGCACGCGTCGCCTCGATCAGATCCTCGGTGTCTTCGAGCACGGGCCAGCCAGTCACGCGCGACCACACGATCTGCGCGACCGTATAGAGCAGGATGCCGAGGTGGCCCTCGCTCATGCCTGAGCGGCACCAGGCGCGCGACCACGTTTCGAAGCGGTGCCGCAGGTTCTGCGCGAGCCCCGGCATGCCCGGCGGCAGGCATGCCTCGCAGCGCACCTGCTCGAATAGCTCGAACAACAGGCGCTCGATGGCGTCCTCGGGACACAGCGCCCGGTGCAGCGCGGCATCGGAATGGAGCAGCCGCAGCGCGGCGGCGTCGGCCGCGCCGCGCTGCGAGGGGAAATCGTCCTGGTAGGCGTTGCTGCGCAGATGCGGGGCATGCAGCGCAAGCGGCCGCAATTCGCGGCACAGCCGGCCGCCGCGATAGTGGAGCGCGGCGTCGCCGGTGAGCGCGCGCACGGCGGCCGCGCAGAGCGCCTCGTGCCGCAGCGCGGCGCGCACGGCTTCGGGCGTGGGTGCGGTCGTCACGTGCGCGGCTCCGGCTCGTCGCCACCCGCGCCGCCGAGTTCGACATCGAAGCAGCGCTGGTAGTACTCGGCCACGACGGGCCGTTCCGCCTCATCGCACTTGTTCAGGAAGGTGAGCCGGAAGGCCAGCGCGGGATCGCGGAAAATCTGGCAGTTCTCGGCCCAGTCGATGACCGTGCGCGGCGACATCAGCGTGGAAAGATCGCCGCTCGCGAATCCCTTGCGTGTGAGCGCCGCCATGCTGATCATCGAATCGACGAGTTGCCGGCCGGCCTCATCGGCCATTTCCGGCACGCGCGCGAGCACGATGCCGGCCTCCTCCTCGCGCGGCAGGTAATTGAGCGTGGCGACCACGTTCCAGCGATCCATCTGCGCGTGATTGAGCATCTGCGTGCCGTGATAGAGGCCGTTGAGATTGCCGAGGCCAACCGTGTTGGTCGTCGCGAACAGGCGGAAGTGCGGATGCGGACGGATCACGCGATTCTGGTCGAGCAGCGTGAAGTTGCCGTCCCTCTCGAGAATGCGCTGGATGACGAACATCACATCGGGGCGGCCCGCGTCGTATTCGTCGAAGATCAGCGCCACCGGACGCTGCAGCGCCCACGGCACGATGCCCTCCTGAAACTCCGTGACCTGGCGGCCGTCGCGCACCACGATGGCGTCCTTGCCGACCAGATCGAGGCGGCTGATGTGGCCGTCGAGATTCACGCGCACGCACGGCCAGTTCAGGCGCGCCGCGACCTGCTCGATATGCGTGGACTTGCCCGTGCCGTGCAAGCCCTGCACCATCACGCGCCGGTTGCGCGTGAAGCCGGCCAGAATCGCGAGCGTGACCTCGGGGTTGAAACGGTAGGCTTCGTCGAGGTCGGGCACATGGGCGTCGCGTTCGCTGAACGCCGGCACCATCAGATTCGAATCGAAGCCGAAGCGCTCGCGCACCGACACGATGCGGTCCGGCCCTTCCATCGCGCGTTCCGTCGTCATGGTGTTCTCCCTTTCGTCTCGCTTGCGTTCCGGCTCATTCATCGGCCTCATTCGCCAAAGTTTCCAGCGCCGC
This sequence comes from Paraburkholderia sp. A3BS-1L, assembly GCF_051125215.1. Lineage (NCBI taxonomy): Bacteria > Pseudomonadati > Pseudomonadota > Betaproteobacteria > Burkholderiales > Burkholderiaceae > Paraburkholderia > Paraburkholderia sp. A3BS-1L. The sequence goes on from NZ_CP120443.1 coordinate 1,401,556, forward strand.
CGGCATGCGACAACTTTGCAAAGCCCGCGCCGTAATCGAGTGCGCGCTCGCGCGCCCTTGCACGGCGATGCAGCCACGCATAGGTCACGAGCAGCACCGCGAGGCTCGCGACGCCGAGCCAGAGCGGCTTGCGCTGCTCGGGAATGAACGCCATCGCCACCAGAATTCCCACCATACCGATAATCGCGACCCACGTGAGGTACGGGAAGCACCACATCCGCACGCGCAGCTCGCCGACTGCCGCCGGATCGAGGCGCTTGCGCAGGCGCAGTTGCGACAAGGCGATCAGCAGATAAACAAAGATCGCGACCGTGCCATACGAGTTGACGAGAAACGCGAACACCGTATCGGGCGACACATACGACATCACGACCGAGATATAGCCGAACACGGTGCCGAGCAGGATTGCGCGCACCGGCACGCCGCGGCGGTTCACCTTGGCGAGCGCGGCGGGCGCATCGCCGTGGCGGGTCAGCGCGAACAGCATGCGCGAGGCCGCATAGAGTCCCGAGTTGAGCGCCGAAAGCACGGCGGTCAGCACGATCGCGTTCATGATGTTCGCGGCGGCCGGCAGGCCCATGACTTCGAGCGCGCTCACATAGGGCGTGGCCATGCGCGCCGAATTCCACGGCACGAGCGCGACCACCAGCAGCACGGAGCCCACGTAGAACACCAGCACGCGCGTGATGACCGAATTGGTGGCCTTCGCGACGGCCTTGGCCGGCTCGCGTGCTTCCGCTGCCGCAATCGTGACGATTTCCGCACCGAAGTAAAAACCCGTTGCCGCGACCGCGCCGCTCAATACTGGCCCGATGCCCTTCGGCATGAGGCCGCCATGACCGAGCAGCGTCGGCAGCACGGCGGTCGTGTGCAGCGACGCAGGCCACAGCCCGAGCACATAGAGCCCGCCAAGAAACAGGAAGACGATGATGGCCGCCACCTTGATCGAGGAGAACCAGAACTCGAACTCGCCGTAGCTGCCCACCGAGATCAGGTTCGTCGCGCTCAACAGAACGAGCAGCACGAGACTGATGATCCAGGCTGGCGCATCGGGTAGCCAGAACTGCACGAGCTTCGCGCCCGCCACCGCTTCTACGGCCACCACGATCACCCAGAAATACCAGTACATCCAGCCCGTGAGGAAGCCGGCGAGCTTGCCGGGACCGCGCCAGGTGGCGAACGCGAGCCGCGCATATTCGTAGAACGAGCCGACCGCGGGCATCGCGCAGGCCATTTCGCCAAGCATGCGCATCACCAGCACCACGAGGCCGCCGGTGATGAGGAACGAGAGCACGGCGGCGGGTCCGGTCTGCTGGATCACAACGCCGCTGCCAACGAACAGGCCCGCGCCGATGACCCCGCCTAGCGCGATCATCGTCATGTGGCGCTGCTTGAGGCCGCATTTCAGTTCCTGGTTATCCATAGAAGGTTGCATGTCGTCTCCTGAGATTCAACTCCGGGTTTGTATGAATACGGTGCGGCGCGCTTTGCGCGCCGCCCGGAGTGAGGTCATTCGGTGATTATTTGCTTCGCGATCCGAACGTAATTTCCGTGGATCGTCCGCAGATTGACGGCGTAGCCGCCGCTCGGGCCCGCTCTTCAGGCCCGCAGTTCAGGCTTTCTCGTCGCGCCTGAAGTACTGCAGATAAAGCATGCGCTGGCCGATGCGCCTGAACGGCGCGAACAGGTGGCCAGGCAGCGGCGTGGTGAAAATCGGCAAAGTTTGCTGCGCGCCCTTGCCCGCGATGCGCTCGGCCAGCCGCCGCCCCGCCTGCTGCGAATATGACACGCCATTGCCGCCGTAGCCGAGTGCGTAAAACACCGATTGCCGGGGATCGGGCTGGCACACACGGGGCATCATGTCGTGGCTCACGTCGACCCAGCCCCACCACGAGTAGTCGATGTCCACGCCGCGCAGCGCCGGGAATTTGCGCGCCATGCCTTCCTTGAGCAGATCGAGATGGCGCGGATTCGGCGCGTCCTCGCCGGTGATCGCGCTGCGGCTGCCGATTTGCAGCCGGCGATCGGGCAGGAAGCGATAGTAAAAGCGCAGCGTGCGCGTGTCCGTGAGCACCTGGGTCGTGCGGAAATTGCAGGCCGCGATCTCGGCATCGGTGAGCACGCGCGTGACCATCGAGTTCGAGAGGATCGGCATGATCTTGCTATGCAGCGTGGGATGCAGCGTCTGCGCCGTGTACGCGCCGGTCGCGATGCCCACCGCGCGCGCCCGCACGATGCCGCCCGGCGTGCGCAGATGATGCACGCCGTTGATGGTCTCCCACCCCATCACCGGACTGCTCGTGTGGACTCTGGCGCCCGCTGCGCGCGCGAGGCGCAGATAGCCGAACGCGAGCTTCAGTGCATGGATGCCGATCCCTTCGGGCTCGTGCAGCGCGCCGGCCGCCTCATGGTCGTTGATGAATTCGCGGCGGAAGGTTTCGGCGCTCAGCAGCTCCGACGGGTAGCCGAACACGTCCTTCCACACCTTCGCCTCGGCGGCGAGCTTGGCCATGATGCGGGGCCGGTGCGCGATCAGGAAGTGGCCGCCCGGCTGCGGATCGCAGTCGATTTCAGAGACCAGTTGCTTGAAGTGATCGAAGCCCTGCTGGATCTCGTCGTGCATTTTCAGCGCGACGTCCTTGCCCCAGCGCTCGATCCATTGCGAGCGCGAGAGGCGTCCCGAGGCATTCTGCCCCTGTCCGCCGTTGCGGCTGCTGCAGCCCCAACTGGTGCGGTTCGCTTCCAGCACGACGGCCTTGATGCCGTGCTCGCGCGCGAGGCACAGCGCGGTGGCGAGCCCCGTATACCCCGCGCCGATGATCGCGACGTCCACGTCGAGATCCTTGGTGACCGGGCCGTCGTCGGGCGGCGGGCTGCCGGCGGTCGCGACCCAGTAGGTCGGCGCATAGTCCTTGCCGATGCCCGGGCCTGGCGACACGAGCGGGTCGTAAGTGGGGTCGTACTTGGTAGAAGCGGCGTTCCGCGCAGCAAAGCCGGATACCGCGGGATCGACGGTGCTGTATCCCATGATCAACCCTCCACAATTTTCGTGAAGACGGTTGCGAGAGCGGGTGCTGCCGACTGCGTGTTCGTCATGCTTGTCTCCTGTCTTCATTTTTCGCTCTGTTGGAAAAATTCTAGGCAGACGCGCATGGCGCAGGTAGAGCCAGTGGTCCAGTATCGCCTGGTACAGCGCGTGAAAACCGCAGGGCGTATTCGGGTAATCCGCTAGATAACCGCGTGAACTTTCCGTCGATACTGAAAAAGGCGGCAAAACTCGAACAATTCGTTTCATTTCCGCGTATGCCGGATGCTTTGGCACGCCCCTTATGGAGGAGACAGATGCGCAGCACCGCGCCTGAGAGCGCACCAATCAGCGGACCCATCAGCGCCCACAGCAGCACCCCTGCTCTGCGCGAAGAATCGGCGACCGACGACGCTCGCGTGCTGCGCGCGCTCGTGGTGCTCGAGCAACTGGCCTCGGCGGGCCAGCCGTATACGCTCTCGCAGTTGTCCGCGCGGCTGCATATCCCGAAGGCGACGCTGCTGCGGCTTATCGATTCGCTGGAAGCGCGCGGCTACGTGATCCACATGCCCGATTCGCGCGGGCACGACCGCAGCATCGCGCTGGGGCCGCGCGCGGCGCAGCTCGCGCTCGCCACGCTCGCCAACAATACCTTCACGCGCTCGTGCCGCGTCCTGCTGCGCGCGCTCGTGGAAACGCTCGGCGAAACCTGCAATCTCACCGCGCTCGACGGCGACCGCGTGCTCTACATCGAGCGCGTCGAAACCACGGAGCCGCTGCGCATGGAGATGCGTCCGGGCATGCACGTGCCGCTGCACTGCACCGCGAGCGGCAAGCTGTTTCTCTCGCAGATGACGGTGCTCGAGCGCAACACATTGCTCGACCGCCTCGTGCTGACAAGGATGACGCATCGCACCCTGACGACGCCGAAGGCGCTCGCAGCCGAACTCGAACAGCTGGCGGTGCGCGGCATCGGCATCGACAACGAAGAGTTCGTGCGCGGCATGGTCGCGATTGCGGTGCCGGTGCGCGAACCCGACAGCAAGCGCGTGCTGGCCGCGCTCGCCGTGCATGCGCCCACCGCGCGCGCCACGCTCGAAGAGCTGCTGGAGTCGGTGGAGCGCATGAAGCAAACGGCGAGCAAGCTCGCGCCCCTTCTCCAGGGGCTGTCTTTGCCCTAAGCTGCCGTGATCGGATGCAGGTGCGCCGCCACTTCGGCGGCGAAGCCTGCGCGCTACCCGATGGACTTCTGATCCCGTTTCGGCAGTTTTCGTTTCACTTTCGGCCAGTGCGCGCGATTGGCGCTTGCGGTCGCCCTCTCCATCCACGACATTGGTCCGAAAACAGCGGCGCGGCATGTACGTCGTGCCGCTCCGGGATTTCGAGGAGACGGGATTCATGGACCACGAGGTCGACTACCTGATCGTCGGCGCCGGATCGGCCGGGTGCGTGCTGGCCAACCGGCTCAGCGCCGATCCGCGCAACGCCGTGCTGCTGCTCGAAGCGGGCGGCGAGGACAACAATCCGTGGATTCACGTGCCGGTCGGCTATTTCAAGACCATGCACGACCCCAAACTCGACTGGTGCTATCGCACGGAAGCGGACGAAGCCGTGGCGGGCCGCCAGATCGACTGGCCGCGCGGCAAGGTGCTGGGCGGATCGAGTTCGCTCAACGGCCTGCTCTACGTGCGCGGACAGCGCGAGGACTACGACGGGTGGGCGGCGCTGGGCAATCGCGGCTGGAGTTACGCGGAAATCCTCCCTTACTTCAAGAAGTCCGAGGATCAGGAGCGCGGCGCGAACGACTGGCATGGCGTGGGCGGTCCGCTCAAGGTGTCCGACCTGCGCCTGCGCCGGCCCATCGCCGATCACTTCATCGCGGCTGCGCAGGAAACCGGCATCCCGTTCAACGACGACTACAACGGTGCGGTCCAGGAAGGCGTGGGCTACTTCCAGCAGACGGCGTACAAGGGCTTTCGATGGAGCACCGCGAAGGGCTTTCTCAAGCCCGCGCGCAAACGCAGCAATCTGAGCGTGGAAACGCGGGCGCAGGCGTGCCGGATTCTGTTCGAAGGACGCCGCGCGGTGGGCGTGGAGTATTTGCAAGGCGGCGTGCGCAAGCGCGCGCGGGCGCGCGTCGAAGTCATCGTGGCCTCCGGTGCGATCGGCTCGCCGCAGCTTCTGCAACTGTCGGGCATCGGCCCCTCGCGCGTGCTGGACAAGGCCGGCGTGCCGGTGCTGCATGACCTGGCCGGCGTGGGCCAGAATCTCCAGGACCATCTCCAGGTGCGGCTCGTGTTCCGCACCCGCGAACGCACGCTCAACGACGAGGTCAACCACCCGTTGCGCAAGGCGTGGATCGGCCTGCAGTACGCGCTCTGGCGCACCGGGCCGCTCACGCTGGCCGCAAGCCAGGTGGCCATCTTCACGCGCTCGAACCCCACGGTCGAGCGCCCGGACATCCAGTTCCACATGCAGCCGCTGAGCGCCGACAAGCCGGGCCAGGGCGCGCATCCGTTCTCGGCGTTCACGGCGTCGGTCTGCCAGCTTCGGCCTTATAGCCGGGGCAGCGTGGAAATCGCCTCGGCCGATCCGCTCCAGTACCCCGCGATTCGCGCCAACTATCTGTCCGATCCGCGCGACCATCCGGTCGTGATCGACGGCATACGGGTGGCGCGCCGCATTGCCGCCGCGCCTTCGCTCGCGCCCCACATCATTTCCGAGTTCGTGCCGGGCGAGCAGTACCAGACCGATGACGAATTGCTGGACGCCGCGCGCCGCTTCAGCCAGTCAATCTATCACCCGGCCGGAACCTGCAAGATGGGCGGCGACGCGATGGCGGTCGTCGACGAGCGCCTGCGCGTGCATGGCATCGCCGCGCTGCGGGTGGCTGACGCATCGATCATGCCAGAGCTCGTCTCGGGCAACACGAACGCCCCCGTGATCATGATCGCGGAGAAAGCCGCCGACATGATTCTCGAAGATCACCCCGCCCTCGCCGCGCCACAACAGGCGTACGCCGAGGCGCACTCCTGACGCAGAAAAGCGCAGCAGCAACAGGTTTTCCACACCAAAAATAAAGGATCGCTAACGAACCCGCCGGCATTTCAAGGAACCGCACCGCACCAGGTGCGCCCACAAAGGAGATAGCCCTATGAACGCATTGCCCCGCACCGACGCCACGCAGATGAGGCGCGTGGTGGTCGCGAGCCTGATTGGCGCGACGATCGAGTGGTACGACTTTTTCCTCTACGGCGTCGTCGCCGGCATCGTGTTCAACAAGCTGTATTTCCCGAGCGGCGATCCGCTCATTTCGACCATGCTCGCCTACGGCACCTTCGCGGTGGGTTTTCTGAGCCGCCCGCTCGGCGGCATCGTGTTCGGCCACTTCGGCGACCGGCTCGGGCGCAAGAGCATGCTGATCCTGACGCTTTCGATCATGGGCGTGGCGACGGTCTTGATCGGCACCGTGCCGACCTTCGCGCAGATCGGTCTCTGGGCGCCCGCGCTGCTGCTGATCCTGCGCGTCGCGCAAGGTCTCGGTCTGGGCGGCGAATGGGGCGGCGCGGTGCTGATGTCGTTCGAATACGCGCCCGAAGACAAGCGCGGCTTCTACGCGAGCATTCCGCAAATCGGCCTCGCGATCGGGCTGTGCCTCGCCTCGGGCGTGGTCGCGCTGCTTTCTTCGACGCTCAGCAATGCGCAGTTTCTCGCGTGGGGCTGGCGGCTCGCATTCTTCCTTTCGTTCGCGCTGGTGGCCATCGGCATGTATATCCGCCTGCGCGTGCTGGAAACGCCCGAATTCGAACGCGTGAAGCAACAAGGCGCGGAGATCCGCGTGCCGATCTTCGAGGTGCTCGGCCGCTATCCCGGCAATGTGCTCGCGGGCATGGGCGCGCGCTTTATCGACGGCGTATTCTTCAACGTATTCGCCGTGTTCACGATTGCCTACCTCACGCAGACCATCAAGCTCTCGCGCACCGACGCCCTGCTCGCCGTGATGGCCGCTGCCTTCACGATGATCTTCACGATCCCGTTCTTCGGCCGCCTCTCGGACCGCATCGGCAGAACGCGCATTTACTTCTGGGGTTCGTTGTTCACGGGCTTTTCGTCGTTCTTCGGCTTCTGGCTCATGAAGCATGCCGGCGGCTCGCCCGTGCTCGTGTGGATCGCCGTGATCATTCCGCTCGGCGTGATCTACGCTTCCGTGTATGGGCCGGAAGCGGCGCTGTTCGCGGAGTTGTTCGACGCGAACGTGCGCTATTCCGGCATCTCGTTCGTCTATCAGTTCTCGGGCATCTTCGCGAGCGGCATCAGCCCGATCATCGCGACGTGGCTTTTGCAGCGCAATGGCGGCGATCCGTGGCTCATCTGCGTCTATACGATGTTCGCGGGTCTCGTGAGCGCGCTCTCGGCCATGTGGATGGGCCGCCATCGCCATTCGCGGCCCATGGCGATGAGCGGGGCGCGGTGAACGGTTTCGGCGAGCGCCATCAGTGATTGGCTTCAGTGATTGGCTTCAGTGACTGGCATCAATGAGCGGCATGCCGCGGCGTCTGGCGGCATGCGAGCAGTCCGTCACGCAGGATTGATTCGGTTTCCGAATCGATGAAGCCGATGAAGACGAGCACGCCCTCCTCGCCTCCCGCCGTCTGCTCGCCCTGGGTGGGCGGCGTCATGCGCAGCCGGCGGGCCGCGACCTGGCACACGCGCGTGCTGACGCCGCCCTCGGTATCGGCCACGCGCACGAAGCCCTTCGCGCGCAGGATCGTGCGCGGCAGCGCCTTGAGCCACGCACGCAGACGCGCCTTGTCCAGCACATCGGGCGCGGCCAGCGTCACGCTTGCAAAGCTCGGGAACGCGCCGGCGCCCGACCCGATCGGCTGGTGCTGCCAGCGCCTCGCGTCGGCGAGCGCCAGCGTTTGCGGCACGCTCGCGTCGAATAGCAGCGCGGGCGGCACGCGCCCGTGATCGGCGGCCACGACGATGTCGGTGGCCGCGAGCGCGCGCACGTCCGAGACCGCGCGCTCGCGCGACTCGGGCGCAACGAGATCGAGCTTGGTGACGATCACCGCGCTCGCGCTATCGATCTGCTGCTGCGCCATCGCGCCCACCAACGGATCGACCAGCGTGCGCACGAGCTCGGGCGCGTCCACCACGACGAGCACGGCCGTAAGGCGAAACGCGCCGTTGAGCAAGCCCACCTGGGCGATCTTGGCCGGGTCCGACACGCCGCTCGCCTCGATCAGCAGCAGGTCCGGACGCGCTTCGCGTGCGGCCAGACGCGCGAGCGCGTCGGCGAGCGCGCCGCCGATGGTGCAGCAAATGCAGCCGTTGTCGAGTTCGATCACGTCGTCGCTGCGCGCGCGAATGAGCCGGCCGTCGATGTTCACCGAGCCGAAGTCGTTCACGAGCACCGCGATGCGCTTGCCATGCGGCGCCTCCAGCAAGTGATTGACCACCGTGGTCTTGCCCGCGCCGAGATAGCCGCCGATCACCGCGAGGTCGATCGGCGCGCGCGCATTCGATGGTGTGTCGCGGGCGTTCATCATCGTGGGGCGCGCATGATGCGCCCGCCAAGCACCGTGCCCCACACCGGCACATCTTTCAGGCGCTCGGGCGCGCAGGTGCTGGGGTCTTCGTCGAGCACCGCGAAATCGGCGACCTTGCCCACCTCGATGCTGCCGATCAGATGATCGAGCCGCAGCGTATAAGCCGCGCCTAGCGTGATCGCGTGCAGCGCCTCGTCGACGGTGATCCGCTCGGCCTCGCCGAGCACGCGCCCCGACGCCGTCTCGCGCCGCACCGCGCACCATGCCGTGAAGAGCGGGCTCAACGCCGTGATGGGCGCATCCGAATGCAATGCGTAGGGAATGCCCATGCGCTGCGCCGAGCCGGCCGAGTCCATGCGGTTGGCGCGGTCCGGGCCCATGGTCTGGCTGTAGTGCGCATCGCCCCAGTAGTAGAGATGGTTGGCGAAGAAGTTCACGCACAGGCCCAGCGCGCGGATGCGCCGCAATTGCGCGGCATCCGCCATCTGGCAGTGCTGCAGCGTGTGCCGGTGATCGGGCCGCGGGTGCCGCGCGAGCAGCGTCGCGAGCGCGTCGATCACGACCTCGGTGGCTTCGTCGCCATTGGTGTGAATATGCAGTTGCAGCCCCGCGCAATGGTACGGCTCGAACACCTCGACCAGCTGCTCCGGCGGAATCAGCCACAGGCCGTTGGGCTGCCCGCCCGCGTAGCCGGGCCAGCGCACGCGCGCCGTGAAGCCCTGGATCGAACCGTCGACGATGAACTTCACCGGCCCGAAGCGCAGCTTGTCGGTATTGCCCTTGATCGCTTCCAGCACGCCGGCTGCGCCTTGGGCGGGATTACGCTGCGGCGCGAACGCGGGCACGATGCGCACCGGGTAATCCGGGTCGGCGGTCACGCTTTGCAGCGTCTCATTGCCCAGCGGCGAGAGGTCGTTCACGAGATCGGTGGCCGTGGTGACGCCCGCGAGCTGCGCGACGCGGCCGAAATTCCAGACCGCGTGCGGCTTTTCGCTGGCCGCGATCGCAAGCTTGCCGCCAATCACCTGGTAGACCGGGAACATCGCGGCGAACTCCTGCAGCTCGCCCGTCGGCTGGCCGTGCGCGTCGCGCGCGATGCCGTCCACGTCGGTGTCCTCGTCGATGCCCGCGAGCGCGAGCATCGCGCTGTTCACGTTCATCAAATGCACGCTCGCATGGAGGATCGCAATAGGGCGAGTGGCCGAGACCGTGTCGAGCTCGCGCGTCGTGAGGCGCGCCGCGCCGAAGTAAATCGGATCGAAGCCCCACGCGAGCAACGGGCCATCTTCGGTCATCGCGCGCTCGGCTTGCGCGAGGCGCTCCAGCACGGCGTCGAGCGTGCGCAGGCCGCGCCACAGCGTGCCGTCCGGGCCGCGGCGATCGTAGTAGCCCACGTAGACCGCATCCCATACCGCGCCTTCCATCAAGTGGCAATGCCCTTCCACGAGACCGGGCATCAGCACCTTGTCACGCAGCGTGTCGTCGCGCTGGGAGGCGCTGTACTGCGCCTCCCAGCGCGCGGCGTCCTCGCTCGTGCCGACCGCGAGAATGCGGCCCTCGCGCACGGCCACATGCGTTGCGTGCGGCTGGCCGGGATTGAGCGTGAGAATGCGGCGCGCCGCGAAAACCGTGACCGGCGCAGACGGCGTGGAAGACGATGCGTGCGGATTCATCGAGAGGTTCATCTCCTACGAATGATGGTGAAGCGAATCGGGCATGGCATAGCGGTCACCGGACGGGCGCATCAGGACATGCATGACGAACACCACGAGCACGTTCACGCCGAGGCACACGAGGCCGAGATTGATGCCGCCGAAGCCGATGTGCAGCACATAACACACGATTGCGAGCACCTGGCCGCAGACGATGCCGGCCGCCACCGCGCCGGGGCGCACGCGGCGCCGGGCGAGCAGGAGCAGCATGCCGGGGAGGAACTGCGTCACGCCGTAATACGTCAGGTTGATGAGCAGGAGCATGAGGTTGGGCGTGAGCAGCGTGGTGGCGATGGACACCAGCAGGTAGGCCACGATCACGAATTTCGCCGCGCGCTTCTGGCGCGCCTCGGGCAGGTTCGGAATGAGATTGCGCGTGACGATCGGGCCGATCGCGAGACAGATGCCGGCCAGCACGAGCAGCCCCGAGAGCGCGGCGCCCGCCGCGACGAGGCCGATCAGCCAGTCGGGCAGCAGATGGACGACGGCGGCGAAGAACGCGTCATTGGGCGAGGCGAGCTTGAGGTTAGCACTGATCGCATAGTACGAGGCCACCACGAGGAACGGATACATCAGCATGTAGAGCGGCATCGCGATCTGGGTGCGGCGGATGGTGTTCGGTCCGCGCGCCGTGAAGAAGTTCTGCGCCGCGAACGGCATCATGTAGAAGCCGAGCGACTGGAACAGCATCGTGCTCATGGAGAAGCGCAGTTGCGGCGGCGTCATGGCGTTGCTCACCTGGTGGCTCGCGGCATGAAAGACCTCGTGCGTGCCGCCGGCCATCCACGCAGCGGCCACGCCCGTCACGACGATCGCAAGCAGCATCAAGATGTCCTTGAGCACCGCGATCCACGCGGAGGCGCGCACGCCGGAAATGGCGATATAGGTGAAGGCGAGCGCCGCGCAAACGACGATCAGCCAGACCGGCTGAACTTGCCAGCCGAGTCCCTTGAGCGCGGCGGCGAGGCCCGTGAACTGCAGTTCGCCCCAGGGGATCAGGAACAGGATGGACGAGCCTGCGACGATCAGCTCGAGCATGCGGCTGCGATAGTGGCCCTTGAAAAGATCCGCCTGCGTGATGGCGTTGTGCTGCTTGCCGGCCTCCCAGATGCGCGGACCGATGAAATAGCCGATGGGGTAAGCAAGCAGAATGTAGCCGAGGAACCAGATGCCATAAGTCGGCCCCTTCGCATAGATGCCGCCCGGAAAGCCGACCATCGTGCCGATGCTGTAGATCTCGCCGGCCGTCAGGAAGAACACGAGCGCGGTGCCGAACTGGCGCGACGCGACGAAGAAGTCGTGCACGCTCTGCTTGCCGTGGCCGCGCCGGGAGCGAATGGCGAGATACAGCGAAAAGGCGATCAAGAGCGAGAAAACGAGTGTGGACATGCGCGGCTCTCCAGAGTGGAGACGGTGGGACGGGCGGCGGGATCGGCGGCAGCGGGCGGCAGCGGTTTGCGCGACTGGCTGTGGCGCCAACGGTGGCGCTAACGGTGGCGCCAACTGCGCGGCTGACGCCCGCTAGCTCTCGCTCGCGTAGCGGTGCCGGTCAAAGAAATGCCAGCAGAGGAACAGGCACCCGGAGGTCAGGAGAAACCAGCTGAAGATCCACGCGTAGATGAAGGGCACGCCAAAGACGTAGCGGTCCGGCTGCGCCGCCACCCACGGCAGCGCGCCGATGACACCCAGAAAAGGAAGGCCGATTCCGATCAGATACCTGAGCATCCTTGTCTCCTTGGGCTGTGGCGCCTGGCCCTTTTCCCGGGCCAGGCGCATCGAGCCAACTGGTTGCTTCGAGTATCAGCTGTCAAAAACAGGTACGGATAGTGCCAGATGCGGACTATCGATGAGTCCAATGCCAACGTCACTGCGCCAACGTCACTGCGCCAACGTCAACGCGCCAACCGCCATTGCCGCTGCGCCAACGCCACTGCATCAATGCAACCCGGTCAACGCCACCAGCGCAGCGGCCGCCGCAGCGTGTGCCGTTCGATCCGCACCGCCGGCATGCCGTCGAGGAAGGCGAAGGCGCCCGCCTCCTGCGCGCCCATGCTCCGCTCGCGCTCCTCGTCGGCTTCGACCGTGCGCGAGGTATCGATGAAGAGCGCGGCGACGATGCCCAGCGCAAGCAAGCCCGCCGAGATCATGAACGGCACGTTATAGCTGCCGGTATGCTCGATGAGGTAGCCGAACACGACCGGCGAGACCATCCCCGCGATGCCGAAGCCCGTGTTCATCATGCCGCCTGCCGTGCCCGCGTACTTGCCGGCAATGTCGAGCGGCAGCGTCCAGAGCACCGGATTCGTGATCTCCAGGAAGAAGAACGAAGCGGAGAGGAACAGCACCGCGACCACCGGGTTGGCGGCGGACACCATCGGCAAGAGGAACGCGAGCGAGCCGCCCATGCCTGTCACCAGCACCGCGCAGCGCGCAAAGCGCAGCCGGCCGGTCCACTTGAAGAGCCGGTCGGAGACCACGCCGCCCAGCGTGTCGCCCACCACGCCGGCCAGCAGCGGCAGCGCCGTGAAAAGCGCGAGGTGCTTGAGGTCGAAGCCGCGCGACTCTTTCAGATACGACGGCAGCCAGGTCAGGTAGACCCACAGCAGCCAGCCATAGCAGAAGTCCACGAAGGTGACGAGCCACATGCGCCGCACGAGCTTGCGCCACGGCGTGGCCGCACGCTTGGCGCGGTCGCAGTCGCCCTTGCGATAGCCGATCTCCGCGGTTTCCTCGGGCGTAATGCGCCGGTTCTGCTCCGGCGAGTTGGTGAACACGCGCAGGTAGAGCACCGTCCACATGAGGCTCACGATGCCGAGCAGGATGAACGCGTCGCGCCAGCCGCCCGTCGCCACCACCGCAAGCACGAGCGGCGGCGTGACCGCGCCGCCCAGGCGTGCGAAGCTGTGCGTGATGCCCTGCGCGAAGCCGCGCTCGCCCACCGGCATCCAGTACGTGAACGCGCGCGTGGCGGTGGGAAACGCCCCGCCCTCGCCCACGCCGAGCGCGAAGCGCAGCCCGACCAGCATCGCCACGCTGCCCGCGAACCCCGTGGCCAGCGTTGCCGCGCCCCAGATCAGCGAGAGCACGGTGAGCACGAGCTTCGGCCCGAACTTGTCCGAGAGCCAGCCGCCGATGATCTGCATGAGCGCATAGGGATAGGCGAATGCGGAAAACACGAGCCCTAGCTGCACCGCGCTCAGGCCCATTTCATGGCGGATGAGCGGTCCAGCGACTGCGATGTTCACGCGGTCGATGTACGAAATGAAGTACATCAAACACATGACGCCGAGAATAATGTGGCGCGTTTTTACGCGCTGCGCGTGCTGTTTCATGTCGTCGTCTCCTGAGTCCCTCTTATGTGTCACTCGACCTGCTGCATATGGGCGTGCCGCGTCAGCCCGAGGGCGTCACGAGCTTCAGGCGCTGGACCTTGCCCGAGGGGCCGCGCGGCAGCTCGCTCACGAAGCGGAACTCTTTGGGCGTCTTGTAGCGGCCCAGCTCGCGCAGGCAGTGCGCGCGCAGATCGGCCGGGTCGGGCGCGCCTTGCCAGTGGGCGTCGCGCGGCACCACGAAGGCGACGATCTCCTGTCCGTAGGCGGAATCGGGCACGCCGACCGCCGCCGCATCGAGCACGCCCGGATGGCGCAGCAGCGCCTCGTCGATCTCGCGCGGCGCGATGTTCTCGCCGCCCTTGATGATGAGCTCTTTCGAGCGGCCGTTGATGTAGAAGTAGCCTTCGTCGTCGCGATAGCCGAGGTCGCCGGTCCGCAGCCAGCCGTCGGCGGTGAATGCCTTCGCCGTGTCCTCGTGGCGCTTGTAGTAGCCGCGCATGACCTGCTCGCCGCGCAACACGATTTCGCCGCACTCGTGCGGGCCGCAGACGCGTCCGTCGCGGTCGATGACGCGCGCCTCGCTGCCCGAAGGCAGGCCGATGCTGCCGATCCTGCGCCGAGAAACATCATACGGATTGCTGAAGACCGGCGCGGCGGTCTCGGTCATGCCCATGGTCTCGATCACGCCGATGCCAAAGCGCGCCTCGAACGCGCGGTGGTGGTCGGCGGGCAGCGCGGCGGATGCGCTGCGGCAGAACTTGAGCGCCCTGAGCGCCTCGCGTGCCTCGAGGTCGAGCCCGTCCGGCTCGTCGCCGTCGAGAAGATAGGCGATGATCGTCGGCACCACGTTGATCCAGGTGCAGCCGTAACGGGCGGCGTCGCGCCAGAACGTGCGCGCCGAAAAGCGCGGCGGCAGCACGACCGATCCGGCGTGCCAGAGCGGCGCGAGCAAGGTCACGACGAGGCCGTTGATGTGATAGAGCGGCAGCGAGGCGAGCACGCGATCGTCGGCGCCGAGGCGATGCTCGATGCTGATGTTGCGCGCGTTCGCATGGAGGTTTTCGTGACTGAGCAGCACGCCCTTGGGCGCGCCGGTCGTGCCCGAGGTGTACATCAGCAAGGCGATGTCGGCACCGGCGGCACCGGCGGCTTCGGCGGCTTCGGGGCGAGAGAGATCCGGCCCTCCGGACGCGGCGTTCGCAGCATCGGCGGCGGCCAGTTCCGGCACGAGCAGTGCGGGTAGCACCGGCAGCGCCACCGCATCCGGCTCCGTCTGCACGAGCGCAATCTCGCGCGTCACGCCCTGCTTGCGCAACGCGGCCAGCGCCGCCGCGAGCGCGCCGCCGGTCTGCGTGCTCGTGAAGATCATCCGCGTATCCGAATGCTCGACGACGTAGGCGAGCTGGGTCGTCTGGCACAGGAGATTGAGCGGATGCGCAATCAGTCCGCTGTACATCGCGCCGAGCAGCAGCGTGGCGGTCTGGATGCCGTTGCCCATCAGCACCGAAACGACGTCGCCCGGCTTGAGGCCGGCGTCGCGAAAGCGCTGGTCGAGTGCCTGGCAACGTTCGAGCAGCGCGCCGAAGGTTAGCGTCGCGCCGTCTGCGTTGCGGCTGACACTTTCACCAGCACTTTCATCGGGCGCAGCCAGCAGAAACGGCTTGTCAGGATACTGCGCGGCGCGTGCCTCGATCAACGCGCGAATCGTCATGGGCGCGCTCATTGGCCGAATCTCCGGAAATAGTCACCAAGCAAGGCGTCGAGCTCGGGAACCTGCTCCTCGATCGGGAACGCCACGCGCGTGATGTTCAGGTACTGGCGAAAGCCGAGATTGTCCGAAAAATTGTTGCGGCCCCAGGTGCCGCAGCCCATCGAGAGCGAGAACGGCAGGCCGTTGTCGAAGTTGCCGCCGGTCGCGAAGCAATGCGCCTGGTTGACGATCACGCGCGCCACCGGCAGCGTCGCGCCGAGCGTCTCGGCTTCGTGCGGCTCGCCCGTGTGCAGGCCCACCGAGTGGCCGGCGCCCATGTACGCGTAGAGCTTGCGCACGAGGTCCGCCGCGTCGCTGAAATCGCGCGCGCGGTAGACCGTGAGCACGGGCGCGAGCTTCTCGCCCGAGAACGGATGGCTCGCCCCGATGCCGCTCTCTTCCACCATGAGGAATGCGCATGCGTCCGTTGCGACCTCGTCGAGACCGGCGGTATGCGCGATCTGCGCAGCCGATTTCGCAGTGCAGCGCGCCGACAGCTTGCCGTCGGTCCACATCGCCGCCTGCAGCCGCGCCTTTTGCTGCGCGTCGAGCAGCACGCCACCGCAGGCGGCGAGTTCGCGCAGCATCGCGTCATAAACGGCATCGTCGATGACGACGCTGTTCTCCGACGAGCAACTCGTCGCGTTGTCGAAGGTCTTCGAGGCGGCGATCTTGTGCGCCGCATCGCGAAGGTTCGCCGTGCGCGTGACGATCGACGCCACATTGCCGGCACCCACGCCAAAGGCCGGCGTGCCGCTGGTGTAGGCCATGCGCACGTTCGCCTGTGAGCCGGTCGCGACCACGAGGTCGGCCTCGCGCATCAGCGCGGCGGTGGCGGCCTTGTCCACCGGCGCGGGCAGCATTTGCACGAGCGCCGGGTCCAGCCCCGCTTTCGCGAACTCGGCGTGAATGAAGCCGATGAGCCGCTCGCACACGCCATGCCCCTTCGGCGAAGGCGCGACGATCACCGCATTGCCGCATTTGAGCGCGTTGATGATCTTGTTGGCGGGCGTCGCGCCCGGATTCGTGGATGGCGTGATTGCCGCGACCACCCCGACCGCGCGCGCGATCTCGACGATGCCCGTGGCCTCGTCTCGCGCAATCACGCCGCAAGTCTTTTTGCCATGCAGGTCGCGCAGCAGCCCGAGCGTCTTGCGGTAGTTCTTGCGGAACTTGTCTTGCGCGTTGCCGAGCCCGGTGTCGCGCACCGCCTGCTCAGCCAACTCGCGGTTGCGGCCGGGTTCCATGATCGCCCACGCGGCGGCGGCAACGGCGGTATCGAGCGTTTGCTGGCCGGCGAACTCGAACGCTTGCTGCGCAGTGCGCGAGCGCGCGACCAGCGCATGGAGTTGCGCGGCCTGGGCGTCGGATTGGCCCGCGCCGGTGGCCGAAACTGCGGTGTCCCTCACATTCATCGACGAGCTCCGATTGATTCGTTGGTTGTGTTGCCAATCTATTCGTCGGCGCGCGAATGCGAGTCCCGATTCCCGCATAATCCGCGACACACGGTTGCCGAGGCACGGAAAATGCGTTTTTCGGGACTTTCACCAGTCCCGAAAAACGCACTGCGCGATGCACAATGGCGCCAGCGGTCGCGCCAACCGCAGCGCGCAACCGATACAGGAGACCCGCGTGTCCACGTCGAACCAGTCGAATGCGGCGGCAGTCCGCGCGTTCCGCGTTCTGGAAACGCTCGCCGAGGCGGGCCGTCCTTTGTCGATGATGGATCTCGTGCAGGCGCTCGGTTTGCCCAAGCAGACCGTGCACCGCATCCTGGCCCAGCTCACCGATGCCTGGCTCGTCACGCGCGGCGCCAACGACAAGCTATACGAGTGTTCGCCGCGTGTCAGACAGCTGGCGGTGAACGTGCTCATGCATGCGGGGCCGGCGGCGGCGCGGCACCTGTTGCTCGAACAGCTGGTCGAAAAGATCGGCGAGACCTGCAACCTCACCACGCTCGCGGGCAACGACGTGATCTACGTCGATCGTGTGGAGACCGAATGGCCGCTGCGCATGCATCTCCAGCCGGGCTCGCATGTGCCGCTGCACTGTTCGGCAAGCGGCAAGCTGCTGTTGAGCTTTCTGCCCAGGGAGCGCCGCGAGCGCATGCTCGAAGCGCTGCCGCTGCGAGCCTATTCGGAGCGAACCATCACCGACCGCGACGTATTGCGCAAGGAACTGGCGCTGACGCGGCGTCGCCAGCTGGCGATCAATAATCAGGAGCATCTCCAGGGCTTGATCGCGATTGCCGTACCCGTGATGCTCGAGCGCAACCGGGCGTGTGCGGCGATTGCGGTTCAGGCGCCGGTCGGGCGCCTGACGCTGGACGATTTGCTGGCGTTCGTGCCTGATCTGAGGCGCGCCGCGGTGGAGACGGCGAAGACGTTTCGGGAGTGAGGTTGGGGCTTGGTGGGTTAGGCCGCGATACCTGTGGTCGTTGACCACCACGGCGTCGCCTCGCTGTTCAGCGCGGCGGCCAGGCTGCGTACATTCGGTTCATCAACTGGCATGAAACGGAGGATTCGTGTTTCCAGACTCGAGCATCGCGCGCGAGACGATCGAGGCGTACCTCGAAACGCATTACGAGGTGCTGGGCGACGCGCCTGCAACGCTGCGTCCCGGCGAGTTCAACGCCGCGCTTGCCGCACTCCATGAAGCCCGCCACGTCGCCTGTAGCGCGTTCATTACCGCCTGGAATCCGCTGAGCGAAGGTCTCGACGCCGAAACCAACGCGGCCCGGCAAGCGGTGCTCGCAAGCGAGCTCGACGCATTCGGCTTCGCATATATCGAGGGCGTCGGGCAGCATCCATCGAACCACTGGCCCGGTGAGGCGAGCTTCCTGGTGCTGGGCATCACGCTCGATGCCGCAAAAGCGCTAGGCGAAAAACACCAGCAGAACGCAATCGTCTGGTGCGGCGCCGACGCGGTGCCGCAACTGATTCTCCTGCGCTAATGCCGATTCACTGCGCGGCTTGCAAATATGGGCGCAGCCAGCCCAGCCCAGCGGAGGTGGCCGCCTTCGGCCGGTACTCGCAGCCGATCCAGCCGTCGTAGCCGAGCGCGTCGATCACATCGAACAGGTAGGGATAGTTGAGCTCGCCCAGATCCGGCTCGTGCCGCTCCGGCACGCCGGCAATCTGGATATGGCCGATGCCGCCGATGTCGCGCCTGAGTTTCATCGCGACGTCGCCTTCGACGATCTGGCAGTGATAGCAGTCGAACTGCACGCGCAGGTTCGGCGCGCCCACTTCGCGGCAGATGGCCTGCCCTTCGTCCTGGCGGCTGAGGAAATAGCCGGGCATGTCGCGCTGATTGATCGGCTCGATCAGGATCTGGATCCCTTCGCCGCGCGCGGCCTCGGCGGCCCACGCGAGATTGCGCAGATAAGTTTCGCGGTGGCGCGCGCGATCGACGCTCGTGCCGTCCGCGCCAACGAGGCCGGCCATCACGTGCAGCTTGTCGTTGCCGATCTTGCGCGCGTAGTCGAGTGCGGTCTCGACCGAGCGGCGGAATTGGTCTTCCCGGCCCGGCAGCGAGGCCAGACCGCGTTCGCCCGCGGCCCAGTCGCCGGGCGGCGCGTTGAAGAGCGCCTGCACGAGGCCGTTGCCGTCGAGGCGCGAGCGGATTTCGGCCGCCGGGTGCTCGTAGGGAAAGAGATACTCCACCGCGCGAAAGCCGTCACGGGCGCAGGCGGCAAAGCGGTCGAGGAACGCGTGCTCGTTGTACATCATGGTGAGATTCGCTGCGAAACGCGGCATGGCATCAGCTCCGGCTGGAAAACAAGCAATGGAACAAGAATGGGGGCATGCGGGCCTTCAGTGCAGGGCTTCAGTGCGGGGCTTCAGCGCCGCGGCTTGCCGATCATGCGCGACATCGCCCGCGCCAGCTCCTTCACCACCGTGTCGGCGGTCGGCCGGTGCAGCAGCGCGAGGTCCATGGTTTCGATCGCGGGCAGCCCGCTCTTTTGCGTGAGCACGACGTGATCGGCCGTAACGGAGCGCAGCGGCAGCAGGCTGATGCCGAGCCCGTCGGCCACGGCCGCCTGGATGCCGCTCAGGCTCGAACTGATGAAGCTCATGCGCCAGCGCCGCCCGAGCCCTTCGATCGCGTTAGTCATGTCGTCGCGATACAGTCCGCGCGGCGGGAACGCCACCAGCGGAATCGGGTCGAGCTGAAACGACGGGTTCTTCGCGCTGTCGATCCAGCGCAGTTGCTCGGGCCAGCTGGCCACGGCCTCGCGGCTGTTGCGGCGGTGCTTCACGAGCGCGAGATCGAGGTCGCCGCGGTCGTAGTTGCGCTCGACGTCGCGGCTCAAGCCGCTCGTGACTTCGAGCTTCACCAGCGGGTGCTCGCGCGTGAATGCCGCGAGCATGTGCGTCGTGGGCCCGCCGACGAAATCCTCGGGCACGCCCAGGCGCACCGTCAAGCCCACGGTCGCCCCCGCCAACGATTCGAGCATTTCGTCGTTGAGCGCCAGCATGCGCCGCGCGTAGGCCAGCAGCGTCTCGCCGGCATCGGTCGGACGCACGTCGCGCGCGCCGCGCTCGAGCAGCTTGTGCCCCGCCATGTCCTCCAGACGCTTCACTTTCTGGCTCACCGTCGACTGCGTCGAATGCAGCCGCGCCGAGGCTGCCGTGAACGTGCCGCAATCGGCCACCATGACGATGGCCTTGAGCAGGTCCAGATCGAACAGCGGCCGATGTCCTCCTGAGTCGCTTTTCATCGGGCTATTTGGTTTTCGAATGGAATACCGCCTTCTATCACGTAGCGTGAAGGCTGGCAATCGGGCCCGCAGTCGGGACCTCGGTCAGCCCATCGGTCAGGCTGGCAATCGCCGGGTATTCGCTGGCAAACTGGCGAGATCGACGCCGTGCCCTGCGCGGCCCCATGGCCACTACTGTGGAATCGGCATGACTTCTTCTCTTCATCCTCTCTTCATCTCCAACGTCCGCCTTTCCGATGACCCGCGCGGCCAGCCGGTATCCGTCTCGGTCGCTGGCGGCCGCATCGAGGCGATGGGGCCGAACCTCGCGCCGCCGTCCGGCGCCCGCATCGAAGACGGCGGCGGCGCGCTGCTGCTGCCGGGCTTCGTCGAGGGGCACACGCATCTCGACAAGACCCTCTGGGGCCGCGACTGGTACGTCAACGAAGTCGGCCCGAATCTCACCGACCGCATCGCGAACGAACGCGCGTTCCGCAAGGACTCGGGGCACGATGCGGGCGTGCAGTCGCTCGCGCTGTCGCACGCGTTCCTCGCGGCCGGCACGACGCGCCTGCGCACCCACGTCGATATCGATACCGACGCGGGCCTGCGCTATCTCGAAGGCGTGCTCGGCACGCGCGACACGCTGGCCGGCGTGCTCGACATGCAGATCGTCGCGTTCCCGCAATCGGGCCTGCTGATCCGCCCCGGCACCGAGAAACTGCTCGACGATGCGCTCGCCGCCGGCGCGGACGTGCTGGGCGCGCTCGATCCCGCCTTGATCGACGGCGATCCCGCGCGCTCGCTCGACACCACCTTCGCGCTCGCCGAGCGTTACGGCAAGCCCATCGACATTCATCTGCACGAACCGGGCGAGATCGGCGCGTTCACGTTCAAGCTGCTGCTCGACCGCGTGGAGGCGCTGGGCATGCAAGGGCGCGTGGTGGTGAGCCACGCGTTCTGCCTGGGCGCATTGCCCGAGCCCACGGCGCTGCTCGAACGGATCGCGCGCCTGCGCGTGGCGCTGCTGACGAGCGCCCCGCCCTCGCGCCCGGTGCCGCCGCTCAAGCGCTGCCGCGAGCTGGGCATCACGATCTTTGGCGGCAACGACGGCATTCGCGATACGTGGACGCCGTACGGCGTGCCCGACATGCTCGAACGCGCGATGCTGATCGGCATGCGCTACGACCTGCGGCGCGACGACGATCTGGCGGTCGCGTTCGACTGCGTGAGCGCGGCGGGCGCGCAAGGCTGCGGTTTCGCAGATTACGGCCTGCACAAGGGCGCGCGCGCCGACCTCGTGCTGGTGGACGCCGAAACGCTCGCGCACGCGGTGGTCGCGCGGCCCGTGCGCAAGCTGGTGGTGGCGAACGGGCGCATCGTTGCGCGCGGCGGCGTGCTTGCCGCCTGAACGACTAAGAGGATGCACATGGACCATCGAGAACACGTGGACGTGCTGATCATGCACGGTTGCGTGATTACGGTCGACGTCGCGCGCCGCGTGATCGAGGACGGCGCGGTGGCGGTCAAGGGCGAGCGCATCGTCGCGGTAGGCACGAGCGCCGGGCTTGCCGAAAAATATTCTGCGGACCGCACGATAGACGCGCGCCGAAAAGCCGTGCTGCCCGGCTTCATCGACGCGCACGCGCATGCGGGCCATGCGATGCTGCGCAGCATCGGCGGCGCGGACGGCGATGCGTGGACCGACGCCTGTGAAACGATCTATACGCGGGCCTCGGACGAGACGTTCTGGGAGATGGAGTCGCATCTCGCGGCGCTCGAACGCCTGAAGGCCGGCGTGACGACGGGGGTATCGCTGCTCGGCGGCGGCGATTCGATCATGCGCGTGGACGATCCGGTCTACGCGCGGCGCCATTGCGACGCCGTGGTCAAGACCGGCACCCGCTCGATGGTCGCGGTCGGCGCTTCGCGGCCGCCCTCGCCGCGCGCCTACACCACGTATGCGTCTGATGGCACACATGGCAGCGTGACGCGAGATGTCGATTTCGATCAGATGTACGAAGTATGCGAGGCAATCGCCGACACTTGCCACGGCGACGCGAACGGCCGCATCCGGATCGCGCTCACGCTGCCCGTGTACGCACCGCAGCACTACCCGGCGCAGGCGCAATGGGAAGGCACGGCGCGCCGCGAGGCGGCCCGCTACATGGCGCTCGCGCAGTCGCGCGGGCTCTCGTTCACGCAGGACGGCCATCGCGCCGGCACGCTGGAATTTGCGCATCGCGAGCTGGGGCTCATGAATGCGAAGTCGTTCATGTCGCACGCGATCGACCTCACCGAGGCGGACATTGCCGTGTGTGTGGAAACGGGTGCCTCGATCGTGCACAACCCGAGCGCGATCATGTCGGTCATCGGCCGCTGCCCGGTGCCGGAGCTCATCGATGCGGGGGTCAACGTGGCAATCGGCTCGGACGCCGCCGCGCCCGACCGCGGCTACGACATGTTCCGCCACATGTGGCAGTGCATGCACTATCACCGCCGGCACTTCCGCGATCCGGACGTGCTGCCGCACGGCAAGGTGCTGGAGATGATCACGATCGACGCCGCGAAGGCGCTGTCGATGGACGGAGAAATCGGCTCACTCGAAGCGGGCAAGCTGGCCGACATCATCCTCGTCGACCTGTTCAAGCCGCATATGATGCCGATGAACATGCCCGTCTATCGCGTCACGTGCTTCGCGAATGCCGCGGACGTGTGCATGACGATGGTGGGCGGACGGATTTTGATGGAAGACTACCGCGTGCTGTCGGTCGACGAAGCGGAGATTCTGGAGGGGGTTCAGGCCGCTGCGGAGCGCATGCTCGAGCGCAGCGGCCTGCGTCGCCTGCTGGACATGCCGGCGACGCTATGGGGGACCAGCCACTATTGAGCGGCGGGCCTGAAGCCGGCTATTACGCCTTGCGCTTCGGCTGCTGGCCGAGCGTGAGCTTCACCGTGCGGTTCACATCCTTGTACAGCAGATAGCGGAAGCGCGACGGGCCGCCCGCGTAGCAGGCTTGCGGGCAGAACGCGCGCAGCCACATGAAGTCGCCAGCTTCGACTTCCACCCAGTCCTGGTTCAGTCGATAGACGGCCTTGCCTTCGAGCACGTAGAGGCCGTGCTCCATCACGTGCGTTTCAGCGAACGGAATCACGCCGCCCGGCTCGAACGTGACGATGTTCACGTGCATGTCGTGGCGCATGTCGCTCATGTCGACGAAGCGCGTGGTGACCCAGCGGCCTTCGGTGCCGGGCATCGGGATCGGCTCGATATCGCGCTCGTTTGTCACGAAGGCTTCGGGCATCGGCACGCCTTCGACTTCTTCGTAGTGCTTGCGCAGCCAGTGGAAGCTCGCCACGGCGCCGCTGCGGTTGTGCAGCGTCCAGTTCGTGCGCGGCGGGATGAAGGCGTAGCCGCCCGGCACGAGCTTGTGCTCGACGCCGTTGAGCTTGAGCTCGAGCTCGCCGTCGACCACGAAGATCACGCCTTCAGCGAGATCGTCGAGTTCGGGACGGTCGCTGCCGCCGCCGGGGCTCACTTCCACGATGTACTGCGAGAACGTTTCGGCAAAGCCGGTCAGCGGACGCGCGAGCACCCACAGGCGCGTGTTGTCCCAGAACGGCAGGTAGCTCGTGACGATGTCACGAATCACGCCCTTCGGGATGACCGCGTAGGCTTCGGTGAACATGGCGCGATCGGTCAGCAATTCGGTTTGAGCCGGATGGCCGCCCTTCGGCGAGTAGTAAGGACTGGATGACATTCTTGGTGCTCCGTGAGGATTTGATGTCACAACTTCAAAGACGAGGCCGCGCGCGGACAAAAGCGCGCGAAGGCGCTCGGGATAGTCAGCCGCGCTGGCCGGATGCAGCCGGCGTGGTTTCGAATTTCATGCGGGGTGTATCACCCCAAAATTGCCCGCTTCGGACGATGACGCGTTCGGCGGGTGCGGCGGCCACCGCGGCTGCCGCGTGCGGCGCCTTGACGATCACGAACGAGGCTTCGTTGCCGGTCTTCAGGCCGTAGTCGCGCTTGCCGATCACGGCCGCGCCGGCGTCGGTCGCCATCTCGAGTGCCACCCGCAGCTCTTCGTCAGTATAGAACCCGGATCGGTAGCCAACGAGCATGGCGCGCTGCAGCATGTCGCCGTTGCCGTACGGCCACCAGGCGTCCTGAATGTTGTCGTTGCCGCTGAACACGCGCACGCCGGCGGCGCGCAACGGGAGAATCGGCGGGAAGGCGCGGTCGCCGGGGGCGTTGGTCATGATCGACACGCCGGCTGCGGCCAGCGCGTCGGCGATGCGCGCGACGGCGTCCGCCTCCACGTCGCCCAGCGCATAGGCATGGCTGACCGACACCCTGCCCTCCAGGCCGGCCGCGCGGGTGCGCGCGGCGATCCGGTGAAGCTGCTCGATGCCTTGTTCGCCGGCTTCATGCAGATGAATATCGATCTTCACGCCGCGCTTTTGCGCGATGCCGAAGACGATGTCGAGCTGGCCGTTGGCGTCGCCGTCGAGCGTGGTCGGGTCGATGCCGCCCACCACGTCGACGCCTTCTTGCGCGGCGGCATCGAGCACCTCAGCCGTGCCCGGGCACGACACCACGCCCGCTTGCGGAAACGCGACGAATTCGATGTCCATGATGCCGCGCCATTTTTCGCGCGCTTCCATCACGGCGTGAAGATGGGTCAGGCCGGTCGTGGCGTCCACGTCGACGTGGCTGCGCATGGCGATGGTGCCGAACGAGGCCGCCTGGCGGATGAGCGCGTCGGCGCGCTGGGCAATCGGCGCGGCGCTGGCGAGCGCGGATTTTTCGTCGGCGAGGCGCTCGCGCAGCGTCGCGGCGACGCGATGCGGATGCCAGCGGTCGCCGAGGAAGCTTTTATCGAGGTGGATATGGCCGTCGACGAAACCCGGCAGCACGAGGTGCCCCTGGAGGTCGACGATTTCGGCGGCCCCGGTTTCGGGCCGTTCGGCGCCGAGGCTGGAGATGCCGGCAAAGCGTCCATCGCGTACAGCGAGATTCAGTGGCTGGCCGTCAGCGCCTACGGCATTGACGAATACGCGATCGAACATGATGACGGTGTCTCGGCAATTCAGGACCCACTCAACGCGTTGCGGTCTGCGTTGCGCTCGCTGCGCGTCGGGGCCCTATGAGAGGATGAATGCCGTCACGATATCCGAAGCCCGTATTATCGACAAATTAAATGTTGAAATGGCCGCCATTCATTTTCTAGATAGCTCGCCACTTGCCTGATTGCTCGCGGTGCTTCACTACAGCCCGAGCGCGCGCCCGTCGCTGCGCGGATCGTGGGCGCCGGTCATGTGCCCGTCCGCGCCGATGCGCATCGCCCCGGGGTGCCCGGCCAGCTGGCTTTGCGCGGGAATGGGGCTCATTTCGTGGCCGCGCGCGGCCAGTTCACCGAACACTTGCGCGCCTGCGTCCTCTTCGAGCTTGAGGCTGTCGCGGCTGTCCGAGAAGGTCTTGCCGAGCAAAAAGCGCGGCCGGCCGAGCGCCGAAAGCGGGTCCATGTCGTAGTCGATCAGGCGCGTGAGCACGGCCGCGAGGGTCTGCGGCTGCCCGTCCGCGCCCTGGGTGCCGTACAGCAGGTGCGGGCGGCCCGCCTTCAGGTACATGCCGGGGTTCAGTGTATGGAACGGCCGCTTGCCGCCGCGCAGCACGTTGGGGCTCTTCGGGTCGAGGCTGAACGAGGCGCCGCGGTTGTGCCACAGGATGCCCGTGTCGCCGGCCACCACGCCGCTGCCCCAGTCGAAATATACGGTTTGCAGCATGCTCACGCTGTTGCCCTGCTCGTCGGCCGCGCCGATATACACCGTGTCGCCATGCTTGAACGTGTGCGGCCAGGGCATCGCGCGGTCCATGCGGATACGGCGCGCATGCGCGTCGAGCGTCTGCGCCGATAGCATCTGGTCGACCGGCACGTCGACGAAATCGGGATCGGCGACGTAGCGGTCGCGGTCGAGAAACGCCAGCTTCACCGCTTCTACGAGGACGTGATAGTAGTCGGCGCTGTTCTCGGGAATCGAGGCGAGATCGAAGCGATCGAGAATGCCCATGATTTCGAGCGTGGTCACGCCCTGAGTTGGCGGGCGCAGGCCCAGCAGCTCGCCGCCGCGATAGCCCACGCGCAGCGGCACTTCCTCGCGCGCCGTCGTGCGGGCCAGGTCGTCGAGCGTGAGCGGCGAGCCCGCCTGCTTCAGGCCGGCGGCCACCCGCTCGGCCAGATCGCCTTCATAGAATTCGCGGCCGCCGTGCGTGGCGATGCGCTCGAGGCTGCGCGCCAGTTCGCGCTGGACGAACGGCTCGCCGGCCCGAGGGATGCGTCCGTGCGGCATGAAGACCCGCGCGAAGCCCTCCCAGCTGGCCAGCTCGCCGGCGCGCAGCGTTTGCCAGAATTGCTGCGAGGGCGTCACGGGAAAGCCGTTGGCCGCGTACTCGATGGCGCGCGAAAACAGCGACGACCAGCCCTGCTTGCCGCCCCACGCGCCGCGGCTGAGCGAGTAAGCCTTGTCCCAGACGGCAACCGAGGCGCCAGTCGTCAGCGCTGCGCCGGGCCCGCGCACCGGAATCGCGCCTGTGTAGCCGGACGTTTTCGCGGCGGCCTGGCCAATGCCGGAGAGCGTATGCACGTGGCCGGCGCGGTCGCTGATCACCATGAAGGCGTCACCGCCGAGCCCGGTGAAGTGCGGGTAGGTCACGCTCAGCACCGCGCCGATCGCGATGGCCGCCTCGATCGCATTGCCGCCCGCACGCAGCACTTCGCGTCCGGCTTCGCTTGCCAGTTCGTGCGGGCTCGTCACCATGCCGCGCGACGAGCGCGCAAGCCGGGGCGTTTCGATTGATGTGCCGGGCGTGCGCGTGACGGGCGCTTCGAGGGCCGCGTCGTCGAGCAGCGCCTGCTGCGCCATCTCTTCTTCGATGTCCGTCCCGGTGTCGGTCTGGGCTTGCGCTACGAGCGTCATGGTGCTTCCCCTATGCATTTATCGCTTGTGCCGCGGACAGTCAGTGGGCTGCCGCGGCCCTTCGTGTGATTTTTCGAGCAGCCGTCAGACTTCCGGCTTCCAGCCCTTCCACCAGCGGTGCGTGGTGACTTCGGGCGCCGAATAGCGCTCCTTCACCCACGCATAGGCCGGTCCGAGCGCGTTCATCGCAATCGCCGCAAACAAGTCCATGAACGGGTTGTGCGCAACCGGACCAAAGCCGCCGAACAGCGTGCCGAAGTACGTCGCGAATCCGAAGAACATGCCCGGGATGAAATTGAACATGACGAACTGGCGGGCCAGCGACATCATCAGGCCGTTCAGCGTGAAGAGGATCGCCATTTGCGCGAGCAGCAGCGTGTTGCCGCTGAATTGCCGCGCCGCCTGCTCGAAGCAGAGAACGATCAGGAATGCGAAGAACGATCCGACCGGCAAGGTGGGCCAGATGCGCTTGAGGTTCCTGGCGCTCGGCCCGCCCATCGCGAAGGTCGCGGCCCAGCTGATGAAAATGGCCCACGGCGGCAAGTGCAGCGGCAACATGGCGATCGGTATCGTCGTGACTGCAAGGGCTGATGCGACGACTTCCGCGGGTAGCTTCTTCATGCTCGTCTCCTTGAGTTTTCGATTGAACGTTCAGGTTCTGTTCACGTCAGGCACAGCAACACGAATGCCGGTGGATTTCGCAGTGGTGCGTGGTGACCACCGTAATGCGGCCGCGCTTGATGACCCACAGCCGCGGCGGGATGTCGAGCAGCGCATCGGCCACCCGGAAAGTGTCGAGAATGACGAGATCGGCTTGCTTGCCCACCGCGATGCCGTAGCCGTGCTCGATCCCGATCGCGCGCGCGGCGTTGCGCGTGCCCATGTCCAGAATCGCCTGCTGATGCTCCGGCACGCCGAATTGGGCCACGTGCGCGAGCATGTTGCCGATCTGCAGCATGTCGGCCTTGCCGAACGGCGTGAACGCGTTGCGCACGTTGTTCGACGAATAGGCGACGTTGACGCCCGCGTTATACAAGGCCTTGACGGGCGTGAGGCCGCGCCGCTGGTTGTGCGTGTCCTTGCGGCCGCCCAGATAGAGGTCGGTGGCCGGCAGCGTCACGATGCTGATGCCCGCTTCGCGCATGCGCTCGATCACCGGCTTGAGCGCCTCGTCGTCGAGGGCGCCGAGGCTCGTGACGTGTCCGAGCGCCACCCGCCCCTGGTAGCCGGTCTCGATGGTCTTCTGCGCGATATATGAAATCGCGGCGAAGCGCGGGTCGGTGGTGTCGTCGGCGAAGTCGGCATGCATGTCGACCGGCAGGTCGAAGCGCTGCGCGAGCTCGAACACCATGTCGATATGGCGCTGCGTGTCGACCCAGTTGAGTTCGTTGTATGGGCAACCACCCACCACATCTGCACCCATCTGCAAGGCTTCGACCATCAGCTCGTGGGTGCCCTGGGACTTGAGAATGCCCTCCTGCGGAAACGCCACGATCTGCAGGTCGAGCAAATCTTCGTATTCGCCTTTCAGCTCGAGCAACGTCTCCACGCCGATCAAGCCTTGGATCAGGTCGACGTCGGGGTGCGCGCGCACGGCAACGGTGCCGTTCTTCACCGCCATGTCGAGCACCTGGCGCGAACGATCGAGCACGTCGTTGCGCTCCTGCTTGCTCTTGAGCACGCCCGTCACGCGAATCGCCTCGTCGAGCGTGCCGAAGCGGGCCGGCAGCCGGCGGTGCAAAAGGGCCTTGTCGAGATGCAGGTGCGCCTCGATCAACCCCGGAATGGCCGCGCGCCCGCCCGCGTCGATAATCTCGTCGGCCGTTGCGTCGATGCCTGCTTCGAGCGCCACGATGCGGCCGTCGCGAATGGCGATGTCGACGGGCGGTTCATCGTCGCGAACGCAGACGTTGTTGATCAGAAGGTCCACATGCATGATTGGGTCTCCTTACGTAATGGGTCGGCCGGGAGCGTGCGCGGTCACTGCCCGGCGCGGCGGGCAGGCGCTGCGGCCCTGCCTGGCGGCGGTCCGCAACGACTTGCGCGTTATAGACAGATTAGGCGTGCGGCTGTGCGCCTGGCATCGGGATCGGCTGGTTTTGGTCCAGGGATTTTCCGAGACGCACCGCACAAAGCGGCTGCCGGACTCAGGTATCCGTGCCCGCGAAGACGAGACCGTGCTGGATGGCGTAATAGACGAGCCCGGCGGTCGACGGGATCTCCATCTTGTCGAGGATGTTGGCCTTGTGCGTGCTGACGGTTTTGCTCGACAGCGAGAGGCTGTGCGCGATGTCGTTGATGCTGCTGCCCTCGACGAGCATCTGGAAGATCTGGAACTCGCGCGGCGTGAGAAACGTGTGAGGAAACGCGCTGGCGGGCTGCTGCAACTGCTTGACCAGCTTCTCGGCCACCAGCGCCGAGACGATCGTGCCGCCCCGGGCGACCTTGCGTATCGCGCCGATCAACTGGTCGGACTCGGCGTTCTTGGTCAGATACCCAGCCGCGCCCGCGCGGATCGCCTGAACCGCGTATTGCGACTCGCGGTACATGCTCAGGACCAGTACCGGCAGCGCCGGGTGGCTGGCCTTGATCTGCTGGATCAACGCGATGCCGCTCTTGCCCGGCATCGACATGTCGAGCAGCAGCACGTCGACGGCCGTGCTGCGCAGTTGCTCGACGACGTCGGTGCCGTCGACGGCTTCCGCCGCCACCTCCATGTCGGGCACCGTGGAGAGGATGCGTTTCAGACCGTCGCGAATGATCGCGTGGTCGTCGGCGATCATGATGCGCATGATGGGCTCGCGTCGTTGGCAACTGCGTTTGCGGCGGGGTTGGCAAGCGGGTTGGCTAGAGGGTTGGCAAGCGGGCCCGAAGCCGGCTCCGCGGGTGAAGCGTGCAGCGGAATGCGGGCGCTCACGCGCGTGCCGTGGCCGGGGCGGCTCGTGACGTCCAGTTGCCCGCCCAGCATCAGCGCGCGCTCGCGCATGCCGAGCAGGCCGAGCCTCGGTCCGTTGGCGGCGTGCGAGGTGTCCATGCCGCGGCCGTTGTCGGCAATCGCCAGGTGGCAGTGATCGTCGTGCGCGTCGAGTTCGACCACCACGCGCGAGGCCCGCCCGTGTCGGCTCGCATTGGTGAGCGACTCCTGGACGATGCGGAAGATGGCCGTGCTGCGCTCCGCATCGAGCTCGCCCAGCAGCGTCTCGGGCATGCTCAGCCGCAGGTCGCACGGCAGCCCGGTGCGCTGCGTGAACGATTCGGTCAGCCATTCGAGCGCCGCGTGGAGCCCCAGCTCGTCCAGCACCGGCGGGCGCAGATCGGACGCGATGCGATGCACGGCGTCCATGGTGGTGTCCACCAGATTCTTTAGCATGCCGATGTGGTCGATCTGCCCGAAGGTCAGCGCGCGCGCCTGGGTCTCCAGATAGTTCAGGCCGAGCCGCAGCCCGCTCAGCAACTGGCCGAGCTCGTCGTGCAGCTCGCGCGAAATGCGCGAACGCTCGGTTTCGCGCACCGACTGCAGCCACGCGGAAAGCTCGCGCAACTGCGAGCGCGAATCGCGCAGCTCCGTTTCCGTGCGCTTGAAGTCGGTGATGTCGCGCGAGATGCCGACCGTGCCGACGATGCGCCCGTCCGCGCCGCGCACCGGCATCTTGACGGTGTCGAACCAGAGCAGCTTGCCGTTGGGGCCGGGGCGCCGCTCCTCGTAGCGGCGGCGCTTGCCGTTTTCGAGCACCGCGCGGTCGGTGTCCAGATATACCTCGCCCAGTTCCGGCGACCAGACCTGGTCGGGCGTGCGGCCGATGATGTCCTGCTCGGGGCGTCCGCACGCTTCCATGAACGCTTCATTGACGAGGACGTAGCGTGACTCGGTGTCCTTCAGCCATGCCTGGTCCGGGATGTTGTTCAGAATGGCCCGGTGTAATTCGCCATGGTTCTCCACGACTGCTCCTCGCAAGGGACACGATGGAGGCCCGCAGGCACGTGCAGCTCGCGCGATGGGCCCCCGAATGCATGCAATATATCAATCCAGTCAAGATCACGCGCCTCTAGTTTTCCCGCATATTCCTGGATTGCGGGAATTCATGATTTATTTGTCTGACTCATCCTCCGCGCCTCGCCGGCAGCGGCGTGTTCCCGCAGCGTGTTCCCGCAGCGCGCCGCTTCAGTCTCAAGGCTGTAAATTTCATATACAACCTGAAGCCTGTATTTTTCATTTACAGTCTTAAGGTTGTATTTAACATTTACAGCCTATAGACTGTGAACTGTCCTTTGCCACGTCACTGCAGCAGGAGCCTCGCGTGGACTATTCGCTCAAGACCGTCAGCCAGTTGCGTCCCATGCTGCTGGGCTTTCGCAAGCAAGCCGGCCTCACCCAGGAACAGGTCGCGCAGCGCCTCGGCATCTCTCAGCAAAGCTATGCCGCCTTCGAAGCGCACCCCGAGTCCGCAAGCGTCGACCGGCTGTTTCGCGTCCTGCGGTTGTTCTCGGTCGAAATGCGCCTGTCCTCAGAGGCTTTGGCGGCGCCCGCCGGCCCAGCCGGGCAAAAGCGCGCTGCAAAAAGCCCCGCCCAAACTGCCGCAACGCGCGCGTCCGCTCCCGCCGCGGCCAAGCCCGCGGCGCCAAAGCCCCGCGCGAAGCCGCGCAAACGGGAGGACTGGTAATGGCGCGCCCCCGTCAGACGAACCGGCTCGACCTGTGGATGAACGGCCTGCCCGTCGGGTACTGGGAGGTCGTGCGCGGCGTGGAGCGCCTCGCGTATTTCGAGACCTGGCGCGACGACGAGCAAGGCCGGCCGCTCTCGCTTTCACTACCCTTCACGCCGGGCAACCAGCCGTTGCGCGGCGCCGCCGTGGCCGACTACTTCGACAACCTGCTGCCCGATAGCGAGCGGATCCGGCGCCGCATCGCGGCGCGCTACCGCACGGCCAGCACCACGCCGTTCGAGTTGCTGGCCGTGCTCGGGCGCGACTGCGTGGGCGCGCTGCAACTGCTGCCTGCGGGCGAGGAGCCGGCGGGCCTCGAAACCATCGAAGGCAAACCGCTGTCGACGGCCGACATCGCCCGGCTGCTGCGCGACACCACCGCCGCGCCGCCGTTCGGCGAGCACGAGAGCGTGGACGATCTGCGCCTCTCGATTGCCGGCGCGCAGGAGAAAACCGCCCTGCTGCGGCACCAGAACCGCTGGCTGCTGCCCATGGGCAGCACGCCCACCACGCACATCCTGAAGCTGCCGCTCGGTCTCGTCGGCAACATGCGCGCCGACATGCGCACGTCGGTCGAGAACGAATGGCTATGCGCGAAGATCGTCGCGGCTTATGGGCTGCCGATCGCGCCCTGCGAGATCGCCCGTTTCGAGGACACGAAGGCGCTCGTGGTCGAGCGCTTCGACCGCCGCATGGCGCGCAATGGCCGCTGGATCGTGCGCCTGCCGCAGGAGGACCTGTGCCAGGCCACGGGCACGCCGGGCCTGCACAAATACGAGGCGGACGGCGGGCCCGGCATCGAGAGCGTCATGACGGTGCTCGGCGGCTCCGTGCGCCGCGAGGACGACCGCCGCCATTTCTTCATGGCGCAACTGGTGTTCTGGCTGCTCGCGGCCACTGACGGCCACGCCAAGAATTTCAGCATCGCGCATCTGCCGGGCAGCCGCTACGCCGCCACGCCGCTCTACGACGTGCTCTCGGCGCATCCGATCATCGGGCGCGGGCGCAATCAGCTGCCGGCGCAGCGCGCGAGCCTCGCCATGGCCGTGCGCGGGCGCAACGCGCACTACCGTATCGCGCAGATCCTGCCGCGCCACTGGATCGCCCAGGGGCAGCGCGTAGGGTTCACCGTCGCGCAGGTCGAGGCGATGATCGAGACGGTGGCCGGGGCAACCGAACGCGTGATCGGCGAAGTCGCTGCCCAGCTTCCCGGCGACTTTCCACTCGATGTGGCCGAGTCGGTATTCGCGGGCATGCGCAGGCTGGCAAGGGTTCTGGCGGCCGCTTGAGCCGATGTGAGCCGATGTTGAGCCGAGGCCGGCAACGCGCGCGAAGCGCGTTGCCGGACGGACAAGAGTGAACGTCCGATTAGTCGTGCGCCATGGCGCGTTCTACGGTCGTCTGCGTGGGCATCATGTTGACGTTCGCGTTGTGCATGACCCACAGCGAAAGTCCGACGATCACCGCAATCAGGAAAGCCGAGCACACGAAGATGCCGGTGTTCGCGCGCTGGCTGCGCGAGGCGCCGATATGCAGGAAATACACGAGCTGCACGACGAGCTGAGCAACGCACAGCACGACGATGGCCGCGAGCCCTGCCCTGGGCGGCACCACATGCAGCATCACCACCCCGAACGAGGCGAGCGTGAGCACGAGCGAAAGTATCGTGCCGATCATATAGCTCTTGAGGCTGCCGTGCGAATTGTCGTGACTGCCGTCGTGGCTGCCCGAATGCGTAACGTGGGGTGAACTCACAGCATGCCTCGCAGATAAACAAAGGTGAAAACGCAGATCCATACGAGATCCAGGAAGTGCCAGAACATGCTCAGGCACGCGAGGCGTCGGCGGATCGCGCCGGTGAGGCCGAACTTCCAAGTCTGATGCATCATGATCGCGATCCACAGCAGACCGGCCGAAACATGCAGGCCGTGCGTACCGACCAATGTGAAGTACGCCGAAAGATACGCGCTCGTATGCGGGCCCGCGCCATCGGCGACGAGCTTCGCGAATTCGTTCACCTCCATGCCGATGAAGCCCACGCCGAACGCGAATGTGATTGCCAACCATACGATCACTTGCGCGCGTCGCTGCGCGTGCAGGCCCAGCATCGCCATGCCGAACGTGACGCTGCTCGCGAGCAGTAGCAGCGTTTCGCACAGCACGTAAGGCAGTTCGAAGAGCTGCCTGGCGCCAGGGCCGCCCGCAGTGGCATTCGCGAGCACGCCGAAGGTGGCGAAGAGCGTCGCGAAGATGAGGCAGTCGCTCATCAGGTAGATCCAGAACCCCAGCGTGGTCCTGGTGCCGTCATCATGGCCGTGAGCGTGGCCATGAGCGTGAGATAGTGCAGCGTGAGCCATGGTTTAAGCCATCTCCTCGATTTGCTCGGGTTGTTCAATGCGTGGCTTGATGCCGAGCTGCCTGAAGCGCGCGTCCTCGATGCGCGCCACCTCCGCGGCCGGCACCCAGTAATCGACGTCCTGGTCGTAGCTGCGCACGATGAACGTGGCGATCATGCCGGCGAGCCCCAACGCCGCGAACAGCCACATGTGCCACACGAGCGCAAAGCCCAACAGCAGGCTGAACGCGGCGATAACGAAGCCCGCCCCCGTGTTGCGCGGCATGTGGATGTCTTCGTAGGCGCGCGGCTGCACGTACGCGCGGCCGGCTTCCTTGTTGTCCCAGTGTTGCTCCATCGAGGTGATTGCCGGCAGCACGGCGAAGTTGTAGAACGGCGCGGGCGAGGCCGTCGACCATTCGAGGCTGCGGCCGTCCCACGGATCGCCGGTGAGGTCGCGGTTCGCATCGCGCTCGCGAATGCTCACGTAGATCTGCATGATGAAGGCGAGGATGCCGAGTCCCACGAACACCGCGCCCACGAGCGCCACCACCAGCCACGGATGCCATCCGGGCACCGCGTAGTGATTCATGCGGCGCGTCATGCCCTCGAAGCCGAGGATGTAGAGCGGCGTGAACGCGAGCCAATAGCCGATCAGCCAGCACCAGAACGACACCTTGCCCCAGAACTCGTTGAGCGTGAAGCCGAACACTTTCGGGAACCAGAAGCTGATGCCCGCAAGACAGCCGAATACCACCCCGCCGATGATCACGTTATGGAAGTGCGCGACGAGGAACAGCGAGTTGTGCAGCACGAAGTCCGCGCCCGGCACGGCGAGCAGCACTCCGGTCATGCCGCCCACGGCGAAGGTCACCATGAAGCCGATGGTCCAGAGCGTCGCGCTGTGATAGCGAATGCGGCCGCGATACATCGTGAAGAGCCAGTTGAACAGCTTCACGCCGGTCGGGATCGAGATGATCGTGGTCATGATGCCGAAGAACGCATTGACGTTCGCGCCCGAGCCCATCGTGAAGAAGTGATGCAGCCACACGAAGAACGAGAGAATGCCGATCGAGGCCGTCGCGTACACCATCGACTTGTAGCCGAACAGCGGCTTGCCCGAGAACGTCGCAATGATCTCCGAGAACGCGCCGAACGCGGGCAGGATCAGGATGTATACCTCGGGGTGTCCCCACACCCAGATCAGGTTGATGTACATCATCGCGTTGCCGCCGAGTTCGTTCGTGAAGAAATGCATGTCGAGATAGCGGTCCATCGTGAGCAGCGCGAGCGTGCCGGTAAGCACCGGGAACACCGCGACGATCAGGATGTTGGTGATGAGCGCCGTCCACACGAACACGGGCATCTTCATGAGGTCCATGCCGGGTGCGCGCATGCGCAGAATGGTCACGATGAAGTTGATGCCCGAGAGCGTGGTGCCAAGGCCCGATATCTGCAATGACCATATGTAGTAGTCCATACCTGCAGTCGGGCTGTAGCCCAGCTCCGAAAGTGGCGGATACGCGACCCAACCCGTCGCGGCGAAGTCGCCGACGAACATCGACACCATCACCAGCACCGCGCCCACCACCGAGAGCCAGTACGAGAGCGAGTTCACGAACGGATACGCGACGTCGCGCGCGCCGATCTGCAGCGGCACGACCACGTTCATCAGACCGAGAATGAGCGGCGTGGCCACGAAAAAGATCATGATGACGCCGTGCGCCGTGAAGATCTGGTCGTAGTGATGCGGCGGCAGATAGCCCGCTGCGTCGTTGAAGGCGATGGCCTGCTGCACGCGCATCATGATCGCGTCGGCGAAGCCGCGCAGCAGCATGACGATCGCCAGCACGATGTACATGATGCCGATGCGCTTGTGATCCACCGAGGTGAGCCATTCGCGCCACAGATAGCCCCACTTCCCCGCGAGCGTGATCGCGGCGAGCAGGACAAGACCGCCGAGCGCCACGACGGCGCCCGTGCCCATGATGATCGGCTCGTGCCAGGGAACGGCATCGAGCGTGAGTTTTCCGAACATATGTGTTTACTCCGCTGCCAGGAGGGCCGAGGTGGTCGAACGGGCCGCGCTGGCCGAACCGGCCGACGTGGTGGGCACGAGGCCACGGGGATCGCGGGTGAGCGCCGGGTTGTTCACGCCGTTCATGCCGTTCACGCCCGTGCCCGAGCCGCAGATCGGATTGCCGTGAACGCCGCGCATATACTGGCCGACTACGCCGTCGAAGAGTCCCGGCGCGATGTTCGAATAGAAAGCGACAAGCGCCTTCTCGCCCGGTTGCGCGAGCTGGATGTAGGCACTGCGGCTCAGCACCGCGGGCGAGGCTTTCGCGCGCGCGATCCATGCGTCGAAGCCGGCGCGGTTCGTGGCGAGCGTGTCGAAATGCATGTCCGAGAAGCCTGCCCCGCTGAACGCCGCCGAGCGGCCCGCGTAGGTGCCCGGATGGTTCGCGATCAGATGCAGTTGCGTCTGCATGCCCGACATCGCATAGACCTGGCTGCCGAGCTGCGGAATGAAGAACGAGTTCATCAGCGAGTCGGCGGTCAGGCGGAATGACACGGGCGTGTCGACCGGAATCGCCAGCTGGTTCACCGAGGCGACGCCGTAATCCGGATAGAGGAAGAGCCACTTCCAGTTCAGCGCGACCACGTCCACGCGGATGGGTTTTTGCTGTGATTCGATCGGCTTGTACGGATCAAGCGAATGCGTCGTGCGCCAGATCAGCACGCCAAGCGCGAGCACGATCATGCAGGGAATCGACCAGACCACCACTTCGATCGCAGTGGAATGCGCCCATTTGGGCGCATAGGCCGCGCGCGTATTCGAAGCGCGATAGCGCCACGCGAACCAGAGCGTGAGCGCGACCACCGGAATCACAACGAGCAGCATCAGGCCGAGCGCGATCAGGATGAGGTTTTTCTCCTGCACGCCGATGTCGCCTTTCGGGTCGAGCAGCACGGAGCTGCAGCCGCCGAGCAGCGAGAGCGCGGCTGCGCCGCACAGTGTCGCGGCGGTGCGGACGGAACGTATGGAATGGTGCGGGGATGAGCTTAAGGAGTCAGATTGAGGAAGTGGCGGGCCAGCTTCGACGGCTGACCCTCTTCGTGTGTGCGAGGTACGCATGTCGGGTTCCATGGTTGACTAGTCGCGCAAACCCATCCAGACGTGCTCACATCGTTTCGCCGCGGCGGCCCAACAGCACCGCCCGGATAACCATACATAGCCTTAATGTATGGATTTACGCGCTTCGTGTCCGCATGCTAGAGTAAGACATCATGCATACATCAGCGACAAAATGACGCAAAATGGCCGGATCGATCCGGACATCACCGCCGCTTCCTGGGCCAGGACGTGGGCCTCGGCTCTACAGGTCGGCAACGGTCCGCGCTATCTGCGGCTCGCCGACTTCATCGAGCGCGCCGTGGCCGAGGGCACGCTGGCGCCGGGCGAGCGCGTGCCCGCGCAGCGCGCGCTCGCGGCGCTGCTCAGCGTCGATCTCACCACGGTGACGCGCGGCTTCAACGAGGCGCGGCGGCGCGCGCTGATCGTGGCGCGCGGACCGCTCGGCACCTTCATCGCGCCACCGCGGGCGGCGCTCGGGCAGCGCGTGAATCTGAGCATGAACATCCCGCCTCCCCCGGCCGGCATCGATGCCAATGCGTTGCTGCGCGAAGGCCTCTCGCGCCTGCTGCTGCGCAGCGATGCCGACTTGCTGATGACTTATCACCTCGGCGGCGGCGGCGCGGCCGATTGCGCGACGGGCGCGAAGTGGCTTGAGCCAATGCTCGGCAAGATCGACCCCGCGCAGCTGGTGGTGTGTCCCGGCGCGCAAGCGGCGCTGGCCGCGCTGATCCTCGCGTTCACCGGGCCGGGCGAGGTGGTGCTGAGCGAGCCGCTCGTCTATCCGGGGCTGCCGCACGCGCTCGCGCAACTGGGGCGCCGACTCGAAACCGTTGCGACCGACGCCGAAGGCATGCTTCCCGACGCGCTCGAAGCCGCTTGTCGTCAGGCCGGCCAAAACGGGCCGCACGTCGCGCGCCTCGTGTATCTGAACCCCACGCTGCAAAATCCCACCGCCACGACCATGCCGGAGACGCGCCGCCGCGCGATTCTGCGCGTGGCGGCGCGCTGCGGCCTGCACATTGTCGAAGACGATCCCTACTGGCGCTTCGCGCCCGATGCGCCTGCGCCGCTCGCGCGTCTCGCACCGACGCAGGTCTCTTACCTCTCCACGCTCTCAAAAACGCTCTCGCCCGGCCTGCGCACAGCGTTTCTCGCGATGCCCGACACCGCGTCGCACGCGCGCGTGCTGGCCGCGCTGCGCACGTTCTCGCTCATGGCCGCGCCGCTCACGAATGCGCTGGCCCTGCAATGGATCGAAGACGGCACGGCCACGCATATCTTCGAAGGCGTGCGCGCCGAGGCACAGGCACGCCAGCGCATGGCGGCGCAGGCGCTCGGCCCGGCAGCGGGCGAGAACGCGGGCATTCATCTCTGGTACGAGTTGCCGAGCTACTGGCCGGCGCGCGAACTCGCGGCGGCCGCGAGCGCCGAAGGCCTCGCCGTGGCGCCGTCCACGGCATTCGAGCAAGGCATGGACACAACCCGTAGCCCGACAAACGCGATTCGCATCTCGCTGGGCGCAACCGCCGAGCGCACGCGTCTGCAGGCGGGGCTACGGCGGCTTTCCGCATTGCTCGCGAGCGACCGGTCGGCGCCCTCGCAAGTGCTCGTCTGACTCAGCCCTTGCCGCGCCAGATGGCTGCCGGCGTGTCCCTGGGCGGCGGACTGCGCGCGCCATTCAACGCCGCATCCGGCTTCAACCTCGACACCGGCTGACGATACGCCGACATTCGTACAAGCGCCCAAAAGACCCCGCCGCACACATCGGCCGAGACGCTGCCGCGCTGCGCCAGTACACTCACCGGATCGGGTGCGGCCGAATCGGACTCCCTGAATTGGCCCCAACCGCCGGTCCCGCCACCGGGCCCCAATAACCGCGCCATGCGCGAGCAGCGCCGGCGCCTGTTTCGGGAGGTTTGAACATGGCCAACGACACGATGCTGCAGCAGATGCGCGCCAAGCCGGGATTCATTGCCGCGCTCGACCAGAGCGGCGGCTCGACGCCTGGCGCACTACGGCAATACGGGATCCCGGAGAGCGAGTACAGCGGCGACGCCGAGATGTTCCGGCTCATGCACGAGATGCGCGTGCGCGTCATTAGCGCGCCGGCCTTCACGGGCGCGAAGGTGATCGGCGCGATCCTCTTCGAGCAGACCATGGACGGCCAGGCGAACGGCAAGCCGGTGCCCGCATTCCTTTGGGAGGAGCGCGGCGTGGTGCCCTTTCTCAAGGTCGACAAGGGCCTCGAAGCCGAGGCCGACGGCGTGCGGCTCATGAAGCCGATGCCCGGCCTCGACGCCTTGCTGGAGCGCGCATTGAAAGCTGGCATCTTCGGCACCAAGATGCGTTCGGTGATCGAGCACGCGTCGCCTGCGGGCATCGCCGCCATCGCGAAGCAACAGTTCGAGGTGGGCGAGCAGATCGGCGCGCGCGGTCTCGTGCCGATTCTCGAACCCGAGGTGTCGATCAAGGCCCCGGACAAGGCGCAGGCCGAAACGCTGCTGCGCGACGCACTCGTCGAGGGACTCGACGCCCTGCCCGCCTCGCGCAACGTCATGATCAAGCTGACGATCCCCGACACGCCCGACTTCTACAAGCCGCTCATCGACCACCCGCGCGTCGTGCGCGTGGTCGCGCTCTCGGGCGGCTATACGCGCAGCGACGCGTGCCGTCGGCTGGCCGCCAATCACGGCATGATCGCGAGCTTCTCGCGCGCGCTGATCAACGACCTGACCCGGCAGATGAGCGATGCGCAATTCGATGCCGCGCTTGCCGAGAGCATCGACGAAATCTACAAGGCTTCCGTCGAGAAAGTCTGAGCGCCATCAGCGCAGCGCGTTTTGAGAAACCCAGCCGGGCCACGCTCCGGCTGGGTTTCTTTCTGGCCGGCTATACTGTGCGCCTTTCATTCGTTCACCTGTTGTTTGTACACGAAACTCACGAAAGGACCGGCCATGAGGCGGTTACTCTGCCTGCTCGTCATGCTGCCTGGCCTCGTGCAATACGCGGCGGCCCAGCAGCCCCCAGCAGACGACAAGAAGCTCCCCGCCTACCTGAGCCAGAAGTTCGGACTGGCCAAGGACAAGGCTGCCCAGATCTCGCTGGCCGTCACCACGGCAGCCGAAAAATACTCGCTGCCGCCCGCGGTGCTGCTCGCCATCATCTCGATCGAATCGCGCTTTCGCGAGAAGGCGCGCGGCTCGAACAACGCGACCGGGCTCATGCAGGTGGTGCCCTCGGCGCACCGCAATTTACTGCGCAACGTGAAAGACCTCACGGATCCCGAGGTCAATATCGATGTGGGATCGTCGATTCTCTACGGCTACCAGCGCGCGGCCGGCGGCGATCTCGACGCGGCGATGAAGAACTACGGCGGCTCGAAAGCCTATGCGGAAAAGATCCGCGTGCGCGCGGCCGAATTCAGCCGCGTGCTCGATGCCGCGAGCGCGCCGCAAGCGCAGGCGGCCGCAACGGATGCGCCGCCAACCTTTAGCGGAGCATTCTCCGCCGACACGAACGACGCGATGCCCGCAAGCGGCTCGTCGCCGGCCGGCACTGCAGCGGCCGTGGCGGCGCAAAATTCCGCATCGCCGTCCGCATCTTCCCGCGCTGCGGCGAGCGCCCCGGTTGCCGAGGCGTCGGCCATGCGCGGCGTGCTGGAAACGCGCACCCACGCGCGCTCGCGCGAACGCTGACGGTTCAGCCGCGCTGAGAATCGATATTCCGGGGTAATCCGCATCGAGCGTCCAGCATCGGCCATGCCGGGGCTGGAGCGTTTCTGCGTTGTCGATCAGCTGGGCGTCGCGGGGGCTTCGCCGTTGCTGTCGGGCGTTTCGCCGGCTGCTTCGGGGGCTTGCGCCTGTGCCGGTTCAGCCGCTGGTTGCGTCGCGGCCGCTGCCGGATCCTGCGCGGGGGCCGCATCGGCTGCTGCTGGCGCAGCAGCCTGCCCGGCTTGCGCCGCTTGCTGCGCGTTTTGCTGCTCCTTGGCGCGCGCCTCGGCCTTGGCCTTCTGATGCGCGAGCGCGGCCTTGGCGCGGCCGACGTGCGAAGGGTCGATGCCCGGGCCTTCCGAGGCGCTGCCATCGAGCTCGTAACGCGAGCCGCCAACGGCCACGCGCTCGTGATAGCGCGGATGATTCACGTGGCGCTTGAGCACGGCGACGATTAGCGTGCGTTCGTAATCGGGATGGCGCGCGACGAGGTCTTCGACCACGCCGATCTTCAGCGGCAAGCGCTCGCGGAATGCCGGATAGTGCTTCGCGAACACGTTCCAGACCGCGTTGAGCTGGCGATTGCGTTCGATGCGCGCCTTTTCGGTCTCGCTCAAATTGGCCATCGACTGCTGTTGGCGCGCCGGACGCTGGCGCTGACCACCGCGCTCGCCGTCATGCGGGCCGCGCTGGCCGCGCGCCTGACGGGCCTGCTGCCCCCGCGCGTCATGACGCTTTTCGGTCGAGTTGCCGGCCGCCTCGCCGCCCTCGCCAGCGGGCTTGCCGTGCGCCTGGCCGCGCTGCTGCTGCGGACGCGCGCGCCCGCGCGCCTCGTCCGCGCCGGCGGGACGGGGGCCCTTGTTGCCCTGGGAGCCTTTGGGACCCTTGTGGCCGGGCGCGCCCTGCGCGCGCCGCTGCCCCTGAGCGCCCTTCTGCGGCTCGGTCTTTGCGCCCGCCCGGTTTCCTTTGGGCGCGTGCCGGCCTTGCGGCGACTGCGCGTGTTCTTCGGCAGGTTGTCCGGTACCCAGGCCCATGCTCTTCTTGATTTCCAGAAGCCCGTCTTTGAAGCTCAGGGTACGGCGTTGTTGCGATGCGGCTTTCACGTCCAGATCTCTTCCTTATTGGATCGGACGCTATGATACCGAATTCGCGCGGCCTGTTTGGATCCCGCACGCGCGACCCCGGTTTCGGGCCGGCTCGCGAGACCGTCCGGCGCAACCGGCCTGGTTGATGCGAAGCCCCGAAACACCTTCCGCGCGATGCCGGCGCAGCCCATGCGCATCACGCATTTTCCCGCTGACCATGACCGCTCCCACCATGACTTCCTCTCCCGTCCGCGCTATCGTGACCGGCCATTCCCGTGGACTCGGCGCCGCCCTCGCAGAACTGCTGCTGGAGCGCCAGATCGATGTTCTCGGCCTTGGCCGCAGCGCGCATCCCACGCTGGCCGCGCGCGAGCCGTCGTCGTCCGCGGCGCAGTTGCAGCAAGCCGCGCTCGATCTCGGCGATTGCGCCGCGCTCGAACGCTGGTTCGCGAGCGGCGCGCTGCGCCAGTTCGCGCACGGCGCGCAGTGCGTGCTGCTGTTCAACAATGCGGGCACCGTCGAGCCGATCGCGCCGCTCGGCGCCCAGCACGCGGGCGCCATCGCTCGCGCGATCACGCTCAACGTCGCGGCGCCGCTGATGCTTGCCAACGCGCTGGCTTCGGGCGAAGCATCGGGCGACGCGCTGGAGCGCCGCATCATGCACATTTCGAGCGGCGCGGCGCGTAACGCCTACGCGGGCTGGAGCATTTATTGCGCGACCAAAGCCGCGCTCGATCATCACGCTCGCGCGGTGGCGCAAGACGCGCGGCCCGACGTGCGCATCTGCAGCGTCGCGCCGGGCGTGGTGGACACCGCCATGCAAGCCACCATCCGCTCCACCAGCACCGAGCAGTTCCCGCAGCGCGAGCGCTTCGAGCAACTGAAGGAAAGCGGCCAGCTTGCTTCGCCGCGACATGCGGCGCGGCAACTGATCGATTACGCGCTGAGCGACGCGTTCGGCGCAACGCCAACGGCCGACGTGCGCGAACTCGCGAGGAACTGAAGGCAGTCGACGCAGCGCGTCGCTCACGCGGGCGCGCTGCGCTTTCACGTGAGGGCGGCGCGCGAGCGCTCCCCCTTCCATCGCCGCGCGCCGCCGGCTAGCACCAGCAGCGCGCCAATAGCCAGCAGATCGCCCGCGAGCCGCGCGGGCCAGAAAGCGCTCACATGCGTTGCACGCAACAGCGTGTCGATCGCATTCGACACGAGCGCGCCGCCAACGAAGCACACGAGCCCCTGCTGGCCCACCGTGACCACGCCCGGCAAGCGCCGCGCGAGCCAGCCGATCCAGCCCAGCCGCACGGCCTGCGCGGCCAACCAGGCTACCGCGCCAAAGCTCACGATACGCAGGCTCGCGAGGTTCTGCTTCATGTAGCCCGGCGCTGGCTCGAGGTCGACGAACAGCTTCATCACGGCGAACAGCACGACATGCGCGC
The DNA here is from genome assembly GCF_051125215.1 of Paraburkholderia sp. A3BS-1L. Classification (NCBI taxonomy): domain Bacteria; kingdom Pseudomonadati; phylum Pseudomonadota; class Betaproteobacteria; order Burkholderiales; family Burkholderiaceae; genus Paraburkholderia; species Paraburkholderia sp. A3BS-1L. The sequence continues at coordinate 1,445,018 of NZ_CP120443.1, forward strand.
CCGCGAGCACCGTGAGCGCGCGGCCCAGACGCGAAATCTGGAACGCCGCCGAAACCGGATAGAGCCGGCACAGCAGGCCGAGCACGAACATCGCCTGCCACGCGAACGGATTGAATGGCCAGTTCGAGCCGGGCACGGCGGGCAGATAGCGCACGAGCCAGCAGCCGCCCAGCCAGATGCCGAAGCTGCCCAGCAGTGCGACGTCGGGCGCGCGCCGCGCGAGCGGCATGATCGCGGGCAGCGCGAGCACGAGAATCACGTAGAGCGGCAAAACCCCCGCCAGATACGGCTGATCGCGAAACACCGCGACATTGCCGAGCATTGCGAACGGATGCGCGACGAAGCGCTGAAAGCCTGAATCCGCGACGAGCGGCGAATCCACGCGCAATCCAACAGCCGCTGCACCCGAAAGCAGCATCAGTGCAGCAGCGCACAAATAAGCGGCATAGATTTCGCGCCCACGCCGCAAGAAGCGCTGGTTGGCAGCGCCCACGCCCTTTTTCGCCGCGATTGCGAGCCAGCTCGCTGCCGACACGTACCCGCTCACGAACACGAACACCTCGGCCGAATCGCAGTACGCGAAGGTGTGCAGCATGCCGTGCGACAGCATGCTGGCGGGCATGTGATCGAGCGCGATGGCAAGCAACGCGAAACCGCGGAAAAAATCGATTTCGATCGATCGCTTCGATGTCTGACTCATCAATCAAGGCTCCGGTTGGAACGGTTTTTCTCTTTCATCGGGATGACTGATTATTTGCGCAGCGCTATACGGCAGCGATAATGCGAAAGCGTTTCGTCATGACTGGGCGCTGCAGCCGCTACGCCAAGCGAATTCAGTGCCGGCTCGAAGCACCCGTCCGCCACTCGCACGCCCTCCAGCATCGCATATTCCGCTGAGCGCCCGCAGGTTCCGCTCTTTGCCCACCCGCGTCAGGGCTTTCCCGGTGTCCTTCGTGCAATTACTTGACACTTAAAGTAATTCGGCCTAATCTGCCCCTGCAGACTGACCAAGGGAGCGAACATGCGAATCGTTTGTATCGGTGGCGGGCCAGCCGGACTTTATTTCGGCCTTTTGATGAAGCGTCGTCACCCGGACTACGAGATCACGGTGATCGAGAGAAACCGCCCATACGACACGTTCGGCTGGGGCGTGGTGTTTTCCGATCAGACGCTCGGCAATCTGCGCGCGGCCGATCCGGAAAGCGCGGACGAGATTCTCGACGCGTTCAATCACTGGGACGACATCGAGATCCATTTCCGCGGGCGCTCGATTCGCTCGTCGGGTCACGGTTTCTGCGGCATCGGCCGCAAGCGTCTGCTGAACATCCTGCAGGCGCGCTGCGAGCAGCTCGGCGTAAAGCTCGTGTTCGAGACCCAGATGAGCGACGACGATGTGCAGGACGCCGACCTCATCATCGCCGCCGACGGCCTGAATAGCGCCACGCGCCAGAAGTACGCGGCCACCTACCAGCCCGACATCGATCTGCGAGACTGCCGCTTCGTGTGGCTCGGCACCTCGAAGCTGTTCGACGCCTTCACGTTTGCCTTCGAAGAAACCGAATTCGGCTGGTTCCAGGCGCACGCCTACCGCTTCGACGACAGCACCTCGACGTTCATCGTCGAAGCGCCCGAGCGTGTGTGGAAGGCGGCGGGCCTCGACGAAATGAGCAAGGAAGACAGCATCGTGTTCTGCGAGAAGCTGTTCGCGCGCTATCTCGACGGCCATGAACTGCGCTCGAACGCGGCGCATCTGCGCGGCTCGTCGCAATGGATCCGCTTCCCGCGCGTGGTGAGCCGCGAGTGGGTGCACTGGAAGACCAGCGCGAACGGCAAGCAGACGCCGGTCGTGCTGATGGGCGATGCTGCGCATACCGCGCACTTCTCGATCGGCTCGGGCACCAAGCTCGCGCTCGAAGACGCCATCGAGCTCGCCAACAGCATGGAAGCGCATCCGGGCGACCTGCGCGCCGCGCTTCATCACTACACGAGCGTGCGCAGCGTGGACGTGCTGCGCATCCAGAACGCCGCGCGCAATTCGACGGAGTGGTTCGAGCACGTGGACCGCTACGCGAAGTTCGAGCCCGAGCAGTTCGCGTATTCGCTGCTCACGCGCTCGCAGCGCATCTCGCACGAGAACCTGCGCGAGCGCGACGCGCACTACCTCGGCGGCTTCGAGTCGTGGCTTGCCGCGCGCGCGGGCGTCGATGCGGATGCGCGCGCAGCAGCCGGCCAGCGCGCCGCGCCGCCGATGTTCACCCCGTTCACGGTGCGCGGCGTCACGCTCAAGAATCGCGTGGTGGTGTCGCCGATGGCGCAGTACTCCGCGCGCGACGGCGTGGCCGGCGACTATCACCTGATGCATCTGGGCGCGCGCGCGATGGGCGGCGCGGCGCTCGTAATGACCGAGATGACCTGCGTGTCGCCCGAAGCGCGCATCACGCCCGCCTGCCCCGGCATGTATGCGCCCGAGCATCTCACCGCATGGCGGCGCATCGTCGATTTCGTGCACGCGAACTCCGATGCGAAGATCGGCATCCAGCTCGGCCACTCGGGCGCCAAGGGCTCGACGCGGGTGGCGTGGGAAGGCATCGACCAGCCGCTCGACGAGGGCAACTGGCCGCTCGTTTCCGCGTCGCCGCAGCAGTATTTGCGCGGCGTGAGCCAGCATTCGCACGCGGCCAGCCTGGAAGAATTGCAGGAAATCGAAGCGCAATTCGTGCGCTCCACGCAGATGGCCGCCGAGGCGGGCTTCGACTGGCTCGAACTGCACTGCGCGCACGGCTATCTGCTGTCGAGCTTCCTCTCGCCGCTCACGAACCAGCGCACCGACGAATATGGCGGCTCGCTCGAGAATCGCCTGCGCTATCCGCTCCAGGTGTTCGGGGCGATTCGCGCCGTATGGCCCGACGACAAGCCCATTTCCGTGCGTATTTCCGCGCATGACTGGGTCGAAGGCGGCATCACGCCCGACGACGCCGTGCAGATCGCGCGTGCCTTCAAGGCGGCAGGCGCGGACATGATCGACGTTTCGTCGGGCCAGGTGAGCAAGGACGAAAAGCCCGTGTATGGCCGCATGTTCCAGACGCCGTTCGCGGACCGCATCCGCAACGAAGCCGGCATCGCGACCATCGCCGTGGGTGCAATCTCGGAGGCCGACCACGTGAACGGCATCATTGCGGCGGGCCGCGCCGACCTTTGCGCGGTGGCGCGCCCGCACCTCGCCAACCCGGCGTGGACGCTCGGCGAGGCCGCGAAGATCGGCTACTTCGACGTGAAGTGGCCGAACCAGTACACGGCGGCGAAGACCCAGCTCGAACGCAACATCGAGCGCGAACGCGCGGCCGCCGCCGCGGCTGCGGGGCTCTCTCCGCTCGAACGCGCCCAGCGCGCGGAAGGCACGGTGTGAGCATGAGCGACGATACGCTGAAAGGACAGCACGCCGTGGTGACCGGCGGAGGCAGCGGCATCGGCGCGGCGACGGCCGCCGCGCTGCTGCATGCGGGCGCGCGCGTCACGCTGATGGGCCGCGACGCGGTGAAGCTCCAAGCGCAGCGCGAGGCGTTGGGAGCCGGCGAGCGCATCGCCTGCGTGAGCGTCGACGTGACCGACGAACGCGCCGTACACGATGCGTTCGCGAGCGCTGCCGATGGCCTCGGCGCGATCGACATCCTCGTGAACAACGCGGGCCAGGCCACTGCCTCGCCGTTCGCCCAGACCGGGCTCGATCTCTGGCAGCGCATGCTCGACGTGAACCTCACGGGCGTATTCCTCTGCACGCGTGCCGTGATTCCGGCGATGCTCGCGCGCAAGAGCGGCCGCATCGTCAACGTGGCGAGCACGGCGGGCCAGGTCGGCTATCCGTATGTGGCCGCGTATTGCGCGTCGAAGCACGGCGTGATCGGCATGACGCGCGCGCTTGCGCTCGAAGTCGCCACGCAGGGCGTGACGGTGAACGCGGTATGCCCCGGCTATACGGAAACGGAACTGCTGCAGGCCTCGCTCGACCAGATCACGCGCAAGACCTCGCGCAGCGAGGCCGAGGCGCGTAGCATCCTCGTGCGTCACAACCCGCAGCAGCGCTTCGTCCAGCCGGAAGAAGTCGCCAACGCGGTGCTGTGGCTGTGCGCGCCCGGGTCGTCCGCGATCACCGGGCAATCGATATCCGTTTCCGGTGGAGAAATCACATGACCTCGCCTGTGCCGAAACAGAAGCCGCGCAAGGCGCCTGCCGCGAAGACGACGCGCAAGGGCGTCGAAAAGCTCGCGGAGAACGTCGTCGACATGGAGATGAGCACCGGCGCCGACAGCCACATGGGCCTGCGCCTGTGGCTGCGCCTGCTCACCACGACCAACCTCGTGCAAGCCGAGCTGCGCCGCCGCCTGCGCACCGAATTCGACACCACGCTGCCGCGCTTCGACTTGATGGCGCAGCTAGAACGCCATCCCGAAGGACTCCGGATGACCGAGCTCTCGCGCCGCCTGATGGTCACGGGCGGCAACGTCACCGGCATCACCGATCAGCTGGAAAAGGAAGGCCTCGTCACGCGCGACGCCGACCCCGAGGACCGCCGCTCGATTGCCGTACGCCTCACGCCCGAGGGCCGCGCCGCGTTCGACCGCATGGCCGCCGCGCACGAGCAGTGGGTGGTGGAAATGTTCGGCGGCCTCTCGCTCGACGAGAAGTCGAAGATGCACGAGCGCCTCGGCAAGCTCAAGCAACATCTGCGCGACAGCCTCGAAGGCTGAGCGCGCTCCAAGCTAAAGGAGACATACCTTGACGACAGAACGCTCCAGCGCGGATGCGCTCTTCGCGGGCAACCGCACGACGCTGGCCGGCTACGAGGCGAAGCACTTCGGCTGGTCGGTCGAGGGCCGCGTGGCGACCATCACGCTGAACCGCCCCGAGCGCAAGAATCCGCTCACGTTCGAATCGTATGCGGAGTTGCGCGACCTGTTCCGCCAACTCGCCTACGCCACCGATGTGAAGAGCGTCGTGGTGCACGGCGCGGGCGAGAACTTCTGCTCGGGCGGCGATGTGCACGACATCATCGCGCCGCTCATCGACTTGCCGATGCCCGAGCTGCTGATGTTCACGCGCATGACCGGCGACCTCGTGAAGGCGATGCGCCATTGCCCGCAGCCGATCATCGCCGCCGTGGACGGCGTGTGCGCGGGCGCGGGCGCGATTCTCGCGATGGCCTCCGACATGCGCTATGCCACCGCGCGCAGCAAGCTTGCGTTCCTGTTCACGCGCGTGGGCCTCGCGGGCTGCGATATGGGCGCGTGCGCAATCCTGCCGCGCATCATCGGCCAGGGCCGCGCGGCCGAGTTGCTCTATACGGGCCGCTCCGCGAGCGGCGAGGAAGGCCACGCCTGGGGGTTCTATAACCGGCTGTGCGAGCCGGAAGTGCTGCTCGCGGAGGCGCAAAAGCTTGCGGCCGATCTCGCGGCGGGCCCGACCTTCGCGCACGGCATCACCAAGACGATGCTGCATCAGGAATGGACCATGAGCATCGACGAGGCGATCGAATCGGAAGCGCAGGCGCAGGCGATCTGCATGGCGACGCGCGACTTCGGCCGCGCGTATGACGCTTTCGCGGCGAAGACGCGTCCGGTTTTCAAGGGAGATTGAGCCAGTGAACGCTGACAACACCCTGCATGGCGCGCTCGCGTGGCCGTTCTTCGAAGACCATCACCGCGCGCTTGCAAAAGGCGTCGAGGAGTGGTCACGCCTGCATCTCGCGCATGTGCCGCACGACAATGTCGACGATACCTGCCGCACACTCGTGCGCAAGCTGGGCGCGGCGGGCTGGCTGCGCTACGGCGTGGGCGGCACCGCCTGGGGCGGCCATGGCGACACCATCGACACGCGCGCCGTGTGCCTGCTGCGCGAAACACTCGCGAAGCATTCGGGCCTCGCCGATTTCGCCCTGGCGATGCAGGGCCTCGGCTCGGGCGCGATCTCGCTCGCGGGCAGCGATGCGCAGAAGTCGCGCTATCTGCCGCGCGTCGCGAGCGGCGAAGCCATCGCCGCGTTCGCTCTCTCCGAGCCGAACGCGGGCTCCGACGTGGCCGCGATGGCGCTGGCCGCGCGCGCCGACGGCCAGGACTACGTGCTCGACGGCGAGAAGACGTGGATCTCGAACGGCGGCATCGCCGACTTCTACGTGGTGTTCGCGCGCACCGGCGAAGCGCCGGGCGCGCGCGGCATCAGCGCGTTCGTCGTGGATGCCGACACGCCGGGGCTCGAGATTGCCGAGCGCATCGACGTGATCGCGCCGCATCCGCTCGCCCGTCTGCGCTTCGCCGGCGCGCGCGTGAACAAGAGCCAGATGCTGGGTGCGCCGGGCGAAGGCTTCAAGATCGCCATGCGCACGCTCGACATCTTCCGCACCTCGGTGGCCGCCGCGTCGCTCGGCTTTGCGCGCCGCGCGATGGACGAAGGTCTCGCGCGCGCCGCGTCGCGCCAGATGTTCGGCCAGACGCTCGGCGATTTTCAGCTCACCCAGGCGAAGCTCGCGCAGATGGCGCTCACCATCGACAGCAGCGCCCTGCTCGTCTATCGCGCCGCGTGGCTACGCGACCAGGGCGTGAGCGTCACGCGCGAAGCGGCCATGGCGAAGTGGCATGCGAGCGAAGGCGCGCAACAGGTGATCGATGCCGCCGTGCAGCTCTGGGGCGGCATGGGCGTGCAAAGCGGCAACATCGTCGAATCGCTCTACCGCGAGATTCGTTCGCTGCGCATTTACGAAGGCGCGACCGAGGTTCAGCAACTGATCGTCGGACGTGATCTGCTCAAGGCCTACCAAACGGAACACTCATGAAAAAAGCACTTCTTCCCGCAGGCTGGGTCAAGCCGCGCGGTTATGCCAACGGCGTCGCCGCCGTGGGCACCCAGGTCTATATCGCCGGCCAGATCGGCTGGGACGAGAACGCGCGCTTCACGAGCAGCGAGTTCGGCGCGCAGGCCGTGCAGGCGCTGCGCAACATCGTGGCCGTGCTCGACGCAGCGGGCGGCAAGCCCGAGCATCTGGTGCGCATGACCTGGTACGTCACCGACAAAAAGGAGTACCTGGCATCGCTCAAGGAGATCGGCGCGGCGTTTCGCGAGCTGATCGGCGACTACGACATCGCCATGAGCGCCATCCAGGTGGTCGCGCTCATGGAGGACGAGGCGAAAGTGGAAATCGAGGCCACGGCCGTGATTCCCGACGATGCCCGCTTATCCAGCCAATAAGCGAGCCCATAATCGACCCCATAAGCGACCCCATAATCGGACCAACAAGAGCCACGCAACAGAACACCCTACAAGGCTGTTCGCAGCCAAGCCGGAGACACCATGCAACCGACCGCTCACGTCGACACCTTTGCACGCGATAACCTGCCGCCCGAATCGCAGTGGCCCGCGTTGCTTCTCGACAATCCCGACGTCGCCTATCCCGCGCGTCTGAACTGTGCGGCCGAGTTGCTGGACCGCGCCATCGAGGCCGGGCATGGGGCGCGCCCGGCCGTCTGGTCCGAGGTCGACGGCAAGCCGCAAGCGACCACCTATGCGCAATTGCGCGAACTGGTGGACCGCAGTGCTCACGTGCTGGTGGACGACATGGGCCTGAAGCCCGGCAACCGCGTGCTGCTGCGCGGCCCCAATACGCTGCAGATGGCCGTTGCGCTGCTGGCGTCGTTGAAGGCCGGGCTCGTGGTGGTGCCCACCATGCCACTGCTGCGCGCGAAGGAGCTCAGGCAGATCATCGACAAGGCGAGCGTGAACGCGGCGCTGTGCGACGTGCGCCTCGCCGACGAGCTCGCGCGCTGCACCCAGGCCGACGACGAATTCTTCTGCGCGAACCTCGCCCAGGTGCGCTACTTCCACGACGATGCGCCCGGCAGCCTCGAAAGTCTCGCGGCCAGCAAGCCCGCCGCGTTCACCGCATGCGACACGGCCAGCGACGACGTCTGCCTGATCGCGTTCACGAGCGGCACCACGGGCACGCCGAAGGGCTGCATGCAGTTCCACCGCGATGTGATCGCCATGTGCGACCTGTTCCCGCGCCACGTGCTCAAGCCCACCGCAGACGACGTGTTTTGCGGCACGCCGCCGCTCGCGTTCACATTCGGGCTGGGCGGCCTGCTCTGCTTCCCGCTGCGCGTGGGCGCCTCGACCGTGCTGATCGAAAAGCTCACGCCCGCGCTGCTGCTGCAAACCATCGAGCGCTTTCGCGCGACCATCGTATTCACCGCGCCCACCTTCTACCGGCAGATGGCGCCGCTCGTGAAGGACTACGACATTTCAAGCCTGCGCAAGACCGTATCCGCGGGCGAGGCGCTGCCGCAGGCGACGCGGGACTTGTGGCGCGAGGCAACCGGCATCGAAATGATCGACGGCATTGGCGGCACCGAGATGATCCACATTTTCATTTCCTCGGCGGGCGGCGAGGTGCGGCCCGGCTCGATCGGGCGCGCGGTACCAGGCTATGAGGTGCAGGCGCTCGACGACGACATGCTGCCGGTGCCGCCCGGCGTCACCGGCAATCTCGCGGTGCGCGGGCCGACGGGCTGCCGCTATCTGGCCGACGAGCGGCAGAAGAAGTTCGTGCGCGACGGCTGGAATCTGCCTGGCGACGCGGTCACCATCGACGCCGACGGCTACGTGTTCTACCAGGCGCGCGCCGATGACATGATCGTCTCGTCGGGCTACAACATCGCGGGCCCCGAGATCGAGACCGTGCTGATGCAGCACCCCGCCGTGGTGGAATGCGGCGTGACGGGCGTGCCCGACGAATTGCGCGGCCAGGTGGTGAAGGCGTTCGTGGTGCTGCGCCCCGGCTTCGAGGGCAATGAGGCCATGGTGGCCGAGCTGCAAGCCTTCGTGAAGAACGCGGTGGCGGCCTACAAGTACCCGCGCCTGATCGCGTTCCTCGACGCGCTGCCGAGAACCGAAACCGGCAAGCTCAAGCGCTCGGCGTTGAAAACGATGTGAGCGCGCCGAAACGCGGCGACGGGTCCGGCGGGCTCCACTCCCCGGGTCCGCCGGACGCCGGACGCCGGACGGCGCAGCTACTGCGTCAGCTCCTGATGCAAGGCCCGATATTCACGCGAGAGCTTGTGTCCCGGATCGAGGTGGACAACGGGAGTCGCCTGCTGATGCGATTCGCGAATCTTCACCGACGAAGACAGCCGCGAAGCCAGCACCGGCAAGCCCTCGCCGATCAGTTCGTCGACCAGCTTTTGAGGCAGGCTTGCGCGCGGCTGAAACTGGTTGATGACGATGCCCTCCACCTCCAGCGCGGCGTTGTGATCCTGCTGGATCTCCTTCACGTTTTCGAGCAGCGTGTAAAGCGCGCGCCGGGAGAAGTCGTCGCAGTCGAACGGAATCAGGCAACGCTCGACGGCGATCAGCGCGGCGCGAGTGTAGAAGTTCAATGCCGGCGGCGTGTCGATATACACCGCGTCGTACATGTCGAGCTCGTTGAGCGCGTCGCGCAGCTTGTAGATCTTGTAGCGGGATTCCAGCTTGCCGTGCAGCGTATCCAGGTCGGCATGACCGGGCATGATGTCGAGGTTCTCAAACGGTGTCGGATGAATGAACGACGTCACGTCCACGGGTTTGAAGCTGAACGTCAACGCGGTCTCAAAGAAGCTCGCCACCGTGGAACGCACCTCGCCGGCTTGCGCGCCCAGCAGGTACTGGGTTGAATTCGCCTGCGCATCCAGATCGATGACCAGCGTTCTCAGCCCTTCGCTGGCGCTAATTGCTGCAAGATTGCAAACGATCGTCGACTTCCCTACGCCGCCTTTCTGATTGAATACGACACGCCGCATGCTCGTCTCTCGAATGGAAATTTTTAATAGAGCCGACAGCATACCCGATCGTTGCTGCACTGCCGCATACGAATAATAAGGTCAGGATTGGACGGCCGGATGGAAGCGCTTGCGGCTGCGCGATGCAGTCGTAAAAAAACGGGCGACCGTTGCCGGCCGCCCGTCGTTCACTGCACTGCTGCTTTTAGTTTTGGTTTTACTCCCCTGCTAGTGCTGGCTTACCACTTCCAGCCCACCCCCGCGTTCACGCCGACGTCATGACCCGTTGTCGAGACACCGGCGCCGTAACCCCAGCGGCCGTTGCCCGACAAGCCCTTGAAGTTCACCGCAACCGCGCTGTAGCCCTGGTATGAACCGAAGCCCACGCCCACCGTCTTCTCGCCGGCGTTGAGCGACGGCAGATACGTGCCGCTCATGGCCATCGCGAGTGCCGTGCCGGCGTAGGCCGTGCGCGCCACGTTGTTCACGTTGCTCTGCACGCTGCCGAGCTGCGAGACCGTTGCGGCATCGGTCGGGGCCACGCCCGCCGCGATGTTGGTGAGGCGGCGCTCCGTGCCGGCCGCGCCGAACGAGACGGTGTTGTCCTGATCGGCGACCGAGCCCTGGCCGATGGCCACCGAGTTGGCGCCCGGCGCCGAGGCGCCATAGCCTACCGCCACCGAACCGGCACCCGAGGCGCGCGAGTTCACGCCCACCGCCGTGCCGTTATGACCCGCGGCGATCGAACCCGAGCCGACTGCCACGGTGTTCGCGTTCGCCGTCGTGGCGCGGTGGCCCATGGCCGTCGAGTTGTCGCCTGTGGCGTTGGCGCTCGAGCCGTAAGCCGTTGCGCCTTCGCCGTTGGCGGTCACGCACAGACCCGAACCCGTTGCGTCCACACCGTTCACCGACGAGCAGTTCTGCGCGCTGACGTTCTGAATCGCACCGCCCGTCGCGCCACGCGTTTGCACCGTGCCGTCGTTGTTCATGCCGCCGGCCAGCGTGCCCATGAAGGCGTTGCCCGCGGCATTCGCAGCGTCGATCATCTGGACCACCGGCGCAACCGTGGTGGACAGCGAGTTCACCTGCGAGCTGACCGTCGAGAGGCCGGTCGACAGCGAGGCCACGCTCGACGAGGTCGACAGGGAGTCGATGCTCGTCGAGGTCGACGAGGACAGGCTGGCCAGGTTGCTATCGGTGGTCGAGAGACCAGTGGAGAGCGAGGACAGACCAGTGGAGGTCACGGTCGAGAGCGAGCTGAGACCCGTCGAAGCCGAAGTCGACAGCGTATCGATGCTGGTCGACAGCGAACTGATGCTGGTCGAGGACGAGGTGGCCAGATCGGCCAGTGCCGTCGACAGCGAGTCGGTGTTGCCGGTGGCGTTTGCGGTTGCCGTCGACAGGCTCACGAGGCTGCTGTTGGTCGTCCACAGACCCGTGGACAGCGAGTCGACGCCGCTCGAGAGGCTCGCGACGTTGCTGTTGGTGGTCGACAGACCCGTCGAGAGCGAGCTCAAGCCCGTCGAGGACGAAATGGACAGGCTCGTGAGGTTGCTATCCGTGGTCGAGAGACCGGTCGACAGCGAAGACAGACCCGTGGAGGTGACTGTCGAGAGCGAGCTCAGCCCCGCCGAGGCCGACGTGGACAGGCTCGCGAGGTTGCTACCGGTCGTCGAGAGACCGGTCGAGAGCGAGCTGACGCTCGTCGAGAGGCTCGAATCGCTCGTGCTCAATTGGGCAACCGTTACGGCATCTTGCGGTGCCGAGCCGTCCGCGACGTTGGTGACGCGACGCAGCTCGCCCGCGTTGCCGACCGAGACCTCGGCCACGGGTGCCGCCGTGCCGGTGGCGTAGCCGGTGCCCGTCGGAGCGGCGGCGCCGGTCGTGCTGTTGGCGCCAATCGCCACGCTGTCCGCATAGGTAGCGTTCGCGTTCGGGCCGATCGCCACGGCGTTCGTTGCGCTGGCCGTCGTGGTGCTGCCGAGCGCAAGCGCGCCGGTGCCGTTGGCGGTCGTCGTGAGACCGAGCGCGACCGCGCCGTTGCCCAGCGCCTTGTTGGCGCTGCCGAGCGCGACCGCGCCGTCGCCGGTCGCGCTCTGCGCACGGCCGATGGCCACGGCGCCGCCGGCGGCGGTCGTGCTGTTCGCGTTGGTGGCGGCCGAGCCGATCGCCACGTTCTACCCCGTCGCGCCCGCCACCGAGCTGTCGCCCTGGGCGATGCCATAGTTGCCTTGCGCCACCGCGAGATAGCCGAGCGCAACGGCCGACTGGCCCGCTGCCGTGGACTGTCCACCCAACGCGAGCGCGGCCCTTCCGCTCGCATTCGCGAGCGTGCCAATGGCGACCGTGTCCGTGGCGCTCGCGGTCGCGTACGTGCCAAACGCAAACGAGCCCTGGCCCGATGCGGTCGCGTTGATGCCGAGGGACGATGCGCCCGTACCCGAGGCAACCGCGCCCCAGCCATTCGCGTTCGAGCCGATGCCGGTCGCCTGCGAGCCGCAGCCAGTGGCGAACGAGTTCATGCCGGTCGCCAGCTCATTGCACAAGCTTTCCAGCGGCTCCCGCTCGCGGAGTCGGTCGTGCTCATCGACGTCGGCAGCGAACAGCGCCTGCCGCAACCGGTCGACGCCATCGCGCCGGGCCTCTCCATCCTCACCCAGCGCGAAGCGACGGACGCCGTCGACGTGGTCATCGAAATGGCCGGCGCGCTCGATAACGCGTGGCTCGACCTGATGGGCGCGCGTGGCCGCAAGGTGGTCTATTACTGCTGCGGGCAACCGTACGTGGGGCTCGTAGAGCCGGTCGTGTTCAACAAGCCCGTGCACACCTCGCGCCCGGACCGCTGCGACGAAATCTGGGTAGTCCCCAAGGACCGCCTGCACGTGCCGATGATGCGCACGCTGCACCGCTGCCCCGTCCACGTGGTGCCCTATGTGTGGCACGCGGGTTTCCTGCAGGCGCGCATCGCCGAACTGGCCCAGCACGGCCTGGAATACGGCTATGGAACAGAGCGCAGCCGCAGCGCTCGCGAAGCTGCCGGCGGCGCGCTGCGCGTGGCGATCTTCGAGCCGAATATCTCGGTAGTGAAGTGCTCGAGCATCCCGATGCTGGCCTGCGATGAGGCGTACCGCGCCGACCGCGCGAGCATCGCCGCGCTGCACGCGCTCAACACGCTGCACATGAAAGATCATCTGACGATGCTGCATCTGGCCAACTCGCTCGATCTCGTGCGCGAGCATCGCGCCACCTTTCATGGCCGCGACGATATCGCGGGCTTCATGAGCCAGCACACCGACGCCGTGGTCGTGCATCAATGGGACAACGACCAGAACTACAGCTATCTCGACGTGCTGTACGGCGATTACCCGCTCATTCACAACTCGCCATGGCTTGCCGGCTTCGGCGCGGGCTATTACTACCCGGGCTTCGACGCTCACGAAGGCGGCCACCAGCTGATCGCCGCCGCGCGCACGCACGACGCCGGGCTTACCGCGTACCGCGCCCGCACGCGCACCGTGTTCGACGCAGTTGATCCGTATAACGAAGCAAATCTGCGTGGCTATGCGCAGCGCCTGCAAGCGCTCGTCGAGCACGCCCCGATCCGGAGGTCCGTATGAACACGCCTGACACCAGGCAGCAAAACATGCAGCCCGCATCCTCGCAATGCCGCCGGGCTGCATCGACGCCGCACGGCCTCAAGGTTGGCGTATCGCTCTTCGTGCGCAAGGGCGAGCAGTCGCTGTGGGAAAACGGCATCTTCCAGAACTGCCTCTTTCTCGTGATGCTCCTGCGCAAGGTTCCATCGGTGGCCGAGGTTTATCTCGTGATCGGCGGCGGCGACGGCGACCTCGAAGATGCGCGCCGCTTCGTCAAGGACGCGCCTGCGCCGCTCATCGACATGGCCGAATCGGCCACGCGGCTCGACCTGATGGTCGAAATGAGCGCGCAGCTCGACCGCGCGTGGATTGCCAACTTCCGCGAGCGCGGCGGCAAGGTCGTCTCGATGCGCGTGGGCAACGACTATGTGATCGACATCGAGCGCATGATTTTCAACCTGCCGCACGCGCTGCTCATCAGCGGCGCGCCTTACGACGAGATCTGGACGCTGGCCGAGTACGAAACCACTTGCATGCCGTACTATCGCAGCGCCATGCGCGCATCGGTGCGCATCATGCCTCATCTGTGGACCCCGCTCGTGCTCGAGAAGGCCGCCGCCGCGCTGCCCGAAGGCCAGCATTTCGGCTACGAGCCGGGCCGCCGCCGCTGGCGCGCGGGCATCTTCGAGCCGAACATCTGCATGGTCAAGACCAGCCAGATTCCGATGCTGTGCTGCGAGAGCGCGCACCGCGCGAATCCCGATGCGCTCGAACACGTGTGGGTCTACAACATCTTCAAGTCCAGGGAGCATGCAGGCTTTCGCAGCTTCGCCAATAGTCTCGATATCGTGCGCCACGGGCTGGCGTCGTTCGAAGGGCGCTATCCGTTCTATCAGGTCATGGCGCGGGACGTGGATGTGGTCGCCACGCATCAATGGGAGAACCCGCAGAATTACCTGTACTACGAAGCATTGCACGGCGGCTATCCGCTCGTGCACAACTCGCATCTGATCGGCAACTGCGGCTATCGCTATCACGACTTCGACTGCGAGGAAGGCGGGCAAGCCTTGTTGCACGCACTCGCCACGCACGACAACAACCTGGATTCGTACAGGCGCGATGCGCAAGCGTTCCTCGCGACGCTGCACCCCGAGTACGCCGCCAACGTCCATGCCTACGGCGCCGCCATTGCCGCGCTGTTCGAATAGGGAGCAGCATGAGCACCGCCACGCAAAACGGCAAGAACCGAGCCAAAGACCTCAGAATCGGCGTCACGATCGGGCTGCATCAGCCCAACGAAACGCCCTGGAACAACGGCATCAAGCAGAACGCAGTGTTTCTCGCCGACACGCTGCGGCACTGCCCCGGCGTCGCGAGCGTCACGCTCGTGAACACCACCGCCGTGCCGGTGACGCGCGAACTGCCGTGGAGTCTCGATCGCTGGCCCACGCGCGCGTTCGACGAGGCGAAGGACGAACTGGACCTCATGATCGAACTGGGCGGCCAGCTGGACGGCGAACGCACCGCGTGGCTGAAGTCGCGCGGCGTGCGGCTGATCTCCTACTGCTGCGGCTTCGAGTACATCCACGCCACCGAGGGGATGCTCTTCAACAAGCCCATGTGGAACGGCAATCTGTTCGTCAACTAGCGCTACGACGACATCTGGATCATTCCGCAGGTGGCCGGCAACAGCCAGTCCTACCTCGAAGTCCTGCGCCGCACGACGGGGCGCGTCGTGCCATTCGTCTGGAGCCCGGCGTTCCTCGAGGAGCGCACCCGCGCGCGGCCTGGCGGCGGCGTGTACGCGCCACGCGACGAAGGCCGCGCGCCGGCCCGGCTCACGGTGATGGAGCCCAACATCAACGTCGTGAAGTTCTGCCTCTACCCCGCGCTGATTGCGGATCTGGCCTATCGCGCGCGCCCCGATGCCATCGAGCTGCTGCAGGTGACCAATGCGCTGAAGCTCGTGCAGGAGAACCGCGATTTCATCGCGCTGATGAACCAGCTCGAAATCGTGCGCGAGCATAAGGCGCTGTTTCTCGGCCGCCACGACATGCCGACCTTCCTCGCGCAGAACACCGACGTGGTGGTCTCCCACCAGCTGGAAAATCCGCTGAACTACTTCTATCTGGAAGTGTGCTGGCAGGGCTACCCGCTGGTGCACAACGCCACGCTGTGCCGCGAGCTCGGCTACTACTACGAGGCCAACGATGCCCATCATGGCGCACGGCAGCTCATCCGGGCCATCGACGCGCGCGGGCGCAACACCGCCGGCTGGCGCATGCAGCAGCGCCGGGAGATCGCGCGCTTCTTGCCGTTCAACGAGCGGGTCGTGAAAACGTATCAGGCATTGCTCGATGAGTTGATGGCGCGGCCGCTGCGCTAGGCTTGCGGAGCTTCAGGCTGGGTGGTCGGCGCCTTGTTCATCCACGCAGTCAGCAGCGCGGACGACACTGCGAGGATCGCCGGGCCGATGAACAGGCCCACGATGCCGAACGCAACCATGCCGCCGAGCACGCCGGA
Source organism: Paraburkholderia sp. A3BS-1L (assembly GCF_051125215.1). Taxonomy (NCBI): domain Bacteria; kingdom Pseudomonadati; phylum Pseudomonadota; class Betaproteobacteria; order Burkholderiales; family Burkholderiaceae; genus Paraburkholderia; species Paraburkholderia sp. A3BS-1L. The sequence continues at coordinate 1,460,934 of NZ_CP120443.1, forward strand.
GAGGATCAGCAGCATCGAGAGGTTCACGCCGCGCCGGATCAGCACCGGACGCACGAAGTTGTCGAGCATGACGACGAAAATGGACCAGACTCCGAGCAAGATCGCCGCGAGGTGCGCGTCGTGAACGAACAGCCAGATCGCACTGCCGAACAGCGGCAGGCCCGGGCCGATCTGCGCGAGGCAAAGCATCAGCATCAAGGCGACGAGCACGCCCGCGCCCGGGACGCCCGCCACCGCGAGCCCGATGCCGCCGAGCGCCGACTGGAGCACCGCCGTCACGACGATGCCGAGCGCCACCGCGCGGATCGCCGCGCCCGCGAGACGCACCGCCTCCGCGCCATAGCGCGGGCCCACGCGCTCCGCGAAGCGCAGGATGAAGGCGGCGGCCTGCTCGCCTTGCATGTACAGCACGCCGGTGATGATCACGGTGATGAACATGTGGATCACGAACACGCCCACCGAAGCGGCGTGCCCGATGAGCCAGTGTGCCGCGATGGTGACGTAGGGCTCGAGCCGCGCGAGCAGGCCACCGGGGCCCGCGTCGGAGAGCGACTGCCATTCGCTCGCCGCCCGTGGGCCGATCATGGGCACGTCGTGAATCCAGCCAGGCGGCGGCGGCAAGGCGTACGTGGGCAGCTTGCGGATCAGATCCATGATCTCGGCGCCGTGCTCGGCGAGCGTGGAGATCGCCTGGTAGAGCGGCAGGACGATCACGACCAGCAGGATCAGCAGCATGACGAGCGTGGCAAGCCCGCGCCGATTGCCGAGACGCCGCTGGACGGCGAGCATCGCGGGCCACGTTGCAACGACGATCATGGTCGCCCAGATCAGCCCCGGAATGAACGGGCGCATGACGTACAGGGAGCCGACCGTCAACGCACAGAGAATCGCGACGACAAACAGGACGCGAGCAATATCTGGCAGGTCTTGCGACTTCACGGGCTCTCCTCGCGGCAGGCAGGCCGCATTCACTACATTGACGATTGAATCGACGAACTCGAACTTGAGCGGCGGCCCGGAGCACGGCGCCGCCGAGCCGCTAGTCTATCCCGGATGGACCATGATCCGGCGCGAAATAGCGCGCAATCGTCCTGACTGCCGATGGGGCCCGGTGGTGACCGAGGGTGCACGATAGTGCCCCCTGGTGGCCGATAATAGCCGTCCACTTCCAACGAGACCTGCCATGTCCTCATCCGACCCGAAACTGCCCTGCGTGCTCCTCACCAACGACGACGGCATCGACGCGCCCGGCCTCGCAGTGCTCGAAGCCGTCGCCGCCGAACTCGCGCACGAAGTGTGGGTGGTCGCGCCCGAGCACGACCAGAGCGGCACGTCCCATTCGATCAGCCTGCATTCGCCGCTGCGGGTGAGCCGGCGCGGCGAGCGCCGCTTCGGCGTGCTCGGCACGCCCGGCGACTGCGTGGTGATGGCGGTGCGCCACCTGATGGGCGACGTGAGGCCCACGCTCGTGCTCTCGGGCATCAACCGCGGCGCCAATCTCGGCGTGGAGACGATGTTTTCGGGCACGGTGGGCGCAGCCATGACGGGCTTGCTGCTTGGCCTGCCCTCGATCGCGCTGAGCCAGACCTTCCGCGACCGCGAGCATGTGCGCTGGGACACGGCCCGCGCGCTCGCGCCGGACGTGATCCGGCGCCTCGCGGCGATTTCGCACGAGGCGCCGGTATGTCTGAACGTGAATTTCCCCGACGTGGATGCGAGCGCGGCCGGACCGCTCACTGTCACGCGCCAGGGCGTGGGGCTCGTGCAGGGCATCGACGTGGTTCCGCAAATCGATCCGCGCGGCATTGAATATCACTGGCTGCGCTTCACGCGCGGCCCGCGCGAGAACGGGCCGGATTCGGAAACGGCCGTGGTCATCTCGGGGCGCATTTCGGTCACGCCGCTCAATTTCGATCGCACCGACGAGCGCACCTTCGCGGTGCTCAGCGAGGCGCTGGGCGCGGGCCGCTGAACCACCAGGCAAGAAGCCGCCGGGCCGTTGCGGCGGCGGCGATTCAGCTCAGTCCTGCACCAGCGCGAGCACGCGCAAGGGGCTGCCCGAGCCGGCCTGGATCTTCAGCGGCGCCGAGACGATCACCGCGCCCGTGGGCGGCAGCTGGTCGAGATTGCGCAGGCATTGCAGGCCATAGCGGTTCGAGCCGTGCATGAGCGTGTGGCACGGATACGGCACGGGCCAGGCATAGGCCTGCCCCGCGTCGGTATTGATGGTCTCGACGCCGAAGCCATGCACCTTGCGCTCGTGAATGAGCCACTCGACCGCCTCCTGAGTCGGCCCCGGCGTGTGCGCGCCGTCTTCGCGCAGGTTCAGGAACTCGGCCGGATCCGTGCGCTTCGACCAGTCCGAGCGCAGCAGGACCCATGCGCCCGCGGGAATGCGGCCGTGGCGCGCCTCCCAGGACTGCAGAAAGTCCACCGTGAGCAGCCAGTCTGGATTTGCTGCGACTTCGGCGCTCGCGTCCAGCACCACGGCCGGCGCAATGAAATTTTTCACGTCGATGGTGTCCACGGCGTTTTGTGCGTGGTCCTTGCCGGAAATCCAGTGCACCGGCGCATCGAAGTGCGTGCCGGTATGCTCGCCGCACGAAAAATTGTTCCAGTACCAGCCAGGGCCGCGCTCGTCGTACTGGCTGATCTTCTCCATCTTGAACGCCCACACCTGGCCGAATTGCGGCGGTAGTTGCAAGGCCGGGAAATCGGGCGAAAGCGTTTGCGTGAGATCGACCACGCGCACACGGCCGCTCGCCAGGTCAGTGGTCAGTTGCTCCAGACTGCTCGTCATGTTGGGCTCCTCTGCTCGTTGGACTGCCGACGTGCCCGGCTTTCACCACACCCGGCCACACACGCCAAAATTATCTTTAGGCCTAAATCAATCCAAAATCATGGTTAACCCCTTTTCCCCTTTCGGAAACAGGGAGGCGGGTGCGAGGGTCGTGGTATGTTTGCGTTCCGGCGGAGGTCGTCCACACTCCGCAGCCCGTCAATTTCCCGTATGAGCCCGTCTTCTCCCAACAGCTTTGTCGACAGTTACACGCCGGCGCTGCTCGCCCAGGTCAGCCAGCTGATCTCCGGCGAATTCCATGTGATCGTGCAGGCGGCCGGCTTCGAGGTATCTGACTGGCGCGTGCTGTCCACGCTTTCCGATGGGAAAGCCATGAGCATCGGCCGCCTGGCGCAGATTTCCGTGACGAAACAGCCGACCGTGACGCGGCTGCTCGACCGCATGGAGGCGCAAGGCTATGTCAAGCGCATCCCCAGCGAGACGGACCGGCGCGTCACGTTCGTGCGCATCACGCCGCAAGGGCAGAAGCTAGTTTCCGAACTGATCGTGCAGGCGAGGCGGCACGAAGATCAGGTGCTCGCGCCGCTCGGCGCGCAAAAGGCTGAGGAACTGAAGGCCACGCTGCGCCTGCTGATCGATCTGCATCGCCCGCCTGCCTGAGCGCCTGGCCACGCCCTGCTCAGTGTTCGCGCGCCCGCACCTCGGCTGCCGGCGCCGCGCGTCCAATCGCGTCGCGCAAATCGTCGGGAATCGGCATGGCCTTGTGCGTGTCGAGCGAGGTCGTCACGATGGTCTGCCGGGCGCTCATGCGCACGACGCCGTCGGTACCCGTGCATGCCCACGCCAGCGTGAGCGACGCATGCCCGATGCGCTCGACGTCGAGTGAGAGCCACACCTCGTCGCCCATCTTGCTGACCGCCTTGAAATCGACTTCCAGACGCACCGTGGGCAGGCCCACGCGCCGCGCACCGATCACACCGTGATAGCCCTCGGGCAGCAGCGTGTCGATCCACGACTCGATGAGGTCGTTGAACAGCACGAAGTACTGTGGGTAAAACACGATGCCGGCCGGATCGCATTCGGAAAAGTGAATCTTGTGCCGCTGTCTGAAGGTAGGCGCACTGGTTTTCATCGCAATCAAGGTTTCCCGGATAACGCCGCGATTATGCCAGCGCATGCCGCGCAAGCGCGGCACGCAGCTTGTGGCCGTGCTCGTCGGCGAGTGCCGCGTCGCGAAGCTCGCGCAAGGTCGCGGGCGCGAGCCGCGCCCCCGCTTGCACGACCGCCCCCATCAGCGTCTGGTAGTTCGCGAGCCCGCGGGCATGGGTGTCGCTGTAGCCCTTCACGAGACGCTGGCATTGCGCGACCTCGACGGCCAACGCCGGATTGTGCTGCGCGGACTGCGCAATCTGCTGCAGCCACGCCTCGATGCGCGCGGTCTCCAGTTCGTAGCGCAGCGTGCGGCGGCGCATGCCGCGCAGGCGCGCGACCGCGTGGAGCATCAGATAGCCGCGCAGCGAGCTGGTCTTGATCACGCGTCCCGCTTTCGTGTGTCGCTCGACGAGCCGATGAACGGCGTGAGGCCTCGCGAGCCAGCGGCCGATTCCAGCGGGCAGGGTCTCGCAGATTTCCTCGATGCGCGGATGCATGAACTCGTTGATCGCGAGCAGCTGGTCCGGCTGCGCGCGCACCTCGCCGCGCACGCGCTCGAAACGCGAGGCGCGCGTCTTGAGGTCGGCCACGCGGATCGTATCCTCGTACGACATCCATAGCGCAAGATAGCGCGCCGTCTCGCGCAGCAAGTTGACCGGCGCATCGGCCACCTTGCCGCGCAGTTTCGCGAGCCGGTCGAGATACAGCGCCGCATAATCGGGATCCTGATAATCGATCAGCCTGCGCACGCCCTCGATGGCGAACGGCTGGACCTCGGCTGGCAACTCCGTGCGCACACGCTCGAGCAAGCGGGCCACTGCCGGGTCGCGCGGCGCCGGCGCGGGTTGCTGCGCATTCGGCTGCGCGCCTTCCTGCGTGGCGGCTTGCGCTGTGTCCTGTGCGTTGTCCCGTGACTCGTCCTGCGCTTCGTCCATGCCCGCGCGTGCATGGCCCAGATCGAAAGCACGCAGGCTGGGCTTCACGCCCACGCCGCCGCGCTCGATGGTTTCCTCGAACTGGCGGCGGCTGAACGGCAGCACGCCGGTGCCCGCGAGCGCGCCGAACAGCACCGCGCTGATCACGCTGCCGCTCGCTTCGGCCGCCTGCGCCATGTCGAAGCGCACGAAGCGCTTCGCGGCCTGGCCCGCGTGAGCGATCAGCGCGCGGTCGTCCACGCGGCCATCGCCCATGGCGGTTTTCTCGGCGATCGAATACACGCGGTGCGTCGAGGCCACGAGCGTCGTGCGCTCCGGCGTCACGAGCCCGCGTTGCACCGCGCGGCCTGCTTCCATCAACTCCGAAGCGAGCACCACGTCGACGTCGCCGGGCAGCGGCATCAGGGCGAGAATGGGCGCGCGCGCTTCGGTCTCGTCGCGCGCGAACAGCTCGACGTAATAAATGGTCGCCCCCGTGCGCTGCGCGACGCCCGGCACCGAGGTGGTCTGCGCGTAGTAGCCGTTGTGCTCGCCCAGGTCGACGATCCAGTCGGCCAGCACGCCGCCGCCCTCGCCGCCCATGGCGAGAATCGCGATCTTGATCGGTTGTGCTTGAGTCATGATCTCTCCTCGCGCTCAGAAGGCATAACGCGCACGGCGGCGCGCTTCACGGCGCTGCAGCCAGCCGATCGCGGCGTTGCGCACGCGCTGGCGCAGCTTGTCCATTTTCGAAGGATTGCTGATGATTTGCGCGCGGTAGAACGACGGGCACAGCACGGCCGCGTGCGAAACCTCGCCGCATAAACCGCACCCCACGCAACTGTCGAGCACGCTTGCCACCGGATCGGTGCGCAGCGGATCGGGGTTGGGCTTGATCGATAGCGACGGGCATCCCGAGAGGCGGATACACGAGTGATCGCCCGTGCAGGTATCCGAATCGACGCCAAAGCGCTCGCGCACCACGCGCTCGCCGGCGGCAATCGCCTTGCGCTGCTTCGGCTTTTCGCGGCGCTGCTTGTTCAGCATGCATTCGCTCTGCGCGATCAGCACCTTGGGGCCTTTCTCGCCCGTGGTGAGCGCTTCCCTGAGCGTCGCCATCATCGTCTTGAGGTCGTAGGTGCGGCGCACGGCCTTCACCCACTTCACGCCCACGCCGCGCACCGCCTGCTCGATTTCGTGGCCCGTACTGCGCGTGGGGTTGAGCGCCGTCGACGAAAGAATGTCCTGGCCGCCCGTGGCCGACGTATAGCTGTTGTCGACGACGATCGTGAGGTTGTCGCTCTTGTTGAAGACCGCGTTGGCAATGCCGCTCGTGAGGCCGTTGTGCCAGAAGCCGCCGTCACCCATCACCGAAATGGCGCGCTTGTCCGCGCTCGCATTGAGCGCCGACGCGCTCGCGCTGCCGAGCCCATAGCCCATGGTGGTCGCGCCCAGATTGAAGGGCGGCAGGATCGAGAACAGGTGACAGCCGATGTCGGCGCTCACGTGGTGCGGACCCAACTCGCGCTCGACGAGCTTCATCGCCGTGAAGATAGGGCGTTCGGGGCAGCCCGTGCAAAAGCCGGGCGGGCGCGCGTGCACGCTGGCGTCGAGCGCGGGCACGGTTTCCTCGGCGGGCACGGCCTTCACCGGAATCACCTTGCGCGGCGCCGCTAGCGGTTCGAGCACGCCATAGCGCTCGAAGAACGCGCGCAGCCCCTTCATTACCGTGGCCGTGTTGTATTCGCCGGCGAGCGGCAACATGTCCTTGCCATGCAGCGCGGCGCCCACGCCGCGTTGGCGCAGGATCGCGCTCGCGTTCTGCTCGACGAAGTTCGGCTGCCCTTCCTCGATCACGAGCACTGCGCGCTTGCCCGCGCAGAATCGTTCCCACTCCGAATCGATGAGCGGGTATGCCACGTTCATCACATAAAGCGGAATGGCCGATTCGCCGTAGACATCGGCGAGACCCAGCCGTTCGAGCGCGCGCAGCACCGTGTTGTAGCTGCCGCCCTGCACCGCGATGCCGATATCGCGCGCGTCGGCCGAGAAAAATTCGTTGAGTTGTCGCTCTTCGATGAATTGCACGGCGGCCGGCCAGCGCTCGTGAATCTTCTCGCGCTCGTGCAGAAAGCTCGCGGGCGGCAGCACGATGCGCTCGACATCGCGAACCGGATGCTCGAGCGCGTCCTTGATCGTGAAAGCCGAGCGGCGGTTATCGGACGCCACGAACTGGCCGTGCACATGGCACGCGCGAATGCGCAGTTGCAGCATGACGGGCGTGTGGCTCGCCTCCGAAAGGTCGAAGCCGTCCTTCACCGCCTGCACGATCGAGGGTAGATTGGGGCGCGGATCGAGCAGCCAGATTTGCGACTTCATCGCGAATGCGTGGCTGCGCTCCTGCATGATAGAGGAACCTTCGCCGTAGTCTTCGCCGACGATGATGAGCGCCCCGCCCGTCACGCCGCCCGAGGCGAGATTCGCCAGCGCGTCGGACGCGACGTTGGTGCCCACCGTGGCCTTGAAGGTCACCGCGCCGCGCAGCGGATAGTTGACGGAGGCGGCCAGCGACGCCGCGGCGGTGGCCTCGCTCGCGCTGTTCTCGAAGCGGATGCCATGATCGCCGAGGATGTCCTGCGCGTCCGCGAGCACGTCCATCAGGTGCGAAATCGGCGCGCCCTGGTAGCCGGCCACATAGGCCACGCCCGATTCGAGCAGCGCCTTCGTCACGGCAAGAATGCCTTCGCCGCTGAACACCTCACCTGCGCCGAGACGCAGTTTCTTCACTTCCTCGACAAACGACCGCTCCGCCATGACCGCCCCCTTCGTTGATCGCCCTCTGCCGCCGCGCACATTCGTGCCGCGTGCCGGGTCATTGTAATTTAGATATAAATATTTCCAAAATCATGGATAACCCGGCAAAGCGGCACCCGACGGCACGCCGCTGCATAAGAAAGGGTACGACCGCCTGAGGTGCATTTTCATGCAGCCGGCACTATTTTGCCGGCTGCATGAGCCAAGCGGCGCTCAAGCGGCGATCAGATCACCAGCCGCGAGACCTTCACGCCTTCGAGCGAGACACCGGCCATCAAGCCGGCGTTGGTCAGCACGAACGCCTCGACTGGACTGGTTGCCGTCGAGGTGTCGACATTGCCGTTCGCCCCCACGGTGACGAGCGCAACCGTGGCGTCGGCGCCTGCCGACCAGCCCTGGCTGTTAACGAAATCGTTGAGCGCGCCCTGGTTCATGAACGCAAAGACGATGGCCTTGGATTGCGCACCGATCTGCAGGCCGAACGAGCCTCCCAGCGTGCTGTAGTAGCCGTCGGTGCGCCCGTTCACGCGCAGCGCGCCGGTGCCGTATTGCGCGCCGAACCAGAACCCCGCCGAGATCACGCTCGGGAACACGAGCACGCCGCTCGCCTTCGCAAGCAGCTCGCGCGACCCGGCCACGGTGCCGTAGAGGCGCGCGAGCGTGGCGTCCACGCCCGCATCGATGGAGCTGCGGCGCGCTGCGTTCTGGCTGGCGCTGTCTCCCGAACCCAGCGGGGTTGTCGTGCAGCCGGCGAGAGCGAAACCGCTTGCGGCAAGCGCGGCACTGGAGCCGAGAAGAAATTGACGTCGGCGCATGAAGTATTCCTGTCTGAACGGTTCTACGAAAAAGCGCGTGCGCAAATGCTGCGCGACGCGCCACGAGACAGCGTGCGAGGCCGCCTGCCTCTCCTGGCGGTATAGGACAATGCGCCGCGCATCGAGTTCGCATCCTCCCTTCGAAAGATCACGGCGCCGCTGCTCGCAGGCCTGTAATGTCGCAACGCAACATCATTGTCCTTCGGCCGTGTGACATCACTCGGCGGCCTTCGGCGCTGTCAGTCCGTTTCTCGAAATCGTCCGATTTTCTCTGTCAGCCTGAGTCGATACAGTCGAGACATGACGCGATCAACGCCACACCCGGCACCCAGCCATCTCGAATCAGATACCACCATGTCCGCCGCTCCCCACCTTCATTGGAACCGTTGCGCCGCGTCGTGGATCTCGCGCGCTTGCGAATGGGCGAGCGACATCGGGATCTATCTCCTGCCGTTCTTCTATGTGGCCTTCTTCGCCTTGCTGTTTCTGCTCTGGCACGAGCCCGCCTCCACCTTCTGGCTGATGGCAGCGTGCGGCGCGCTCGGTTGGGCGATGGCAGCAGGCGCCATCATGTTTTGCCTCGCCAACACGAGGCCTCGGCGCGCCTTTGTGGCTCGCCACATAGAATCCCCGCCCCCCAGGCAGCCGCGCTTGCGCCACGTGCCACTGCAGTTCGCGCAAATGCCCACGCGCTCATGCAGTCAGGCTTGCTCCACGACGTCGGGCGGTGACGCGCGTTTCTCGGTCGCCTGCTTCCACTCGCGCTGCCAGGTCGCCAACAGCGACGATGCGCATGGCATCGGCAGCGAGCGCCTGCAAGCCCGGCACTGATCCTGTCGCGAGCCATGCACGCGCCGGGCACAGCCCCGCAACATTCAAACGCCCTGAGAGGACATATTCCGACGCAAAACCCAGAGACACCCTACAATAATTCAGATAAACCACTGACATACAATGAGATAAGCATCATGCATCGCCGCGGGATCCATAGCGCTGCTGCCATGCACTTTCTCCACACTGCGAATCCAGGCAATACGCTCACGCTCATGACGAACGCGACACAAGAACTGCGGATCGTGGTGGCCGACGACCACCCGGTCGTGCTCACCGCCGTCACCGACTACCTGGACCAGATACCCGGACACAAGGTCGTGGCGACCGCCGGGTCAGGCGCCGAGCTTCTCGATACATTGCGCAGCACCCCTTGCGATCTCATCGTCACGGACTTCTCGATGCAGGGCGAGATCGAGGACGAAGACGGGCTGCGTCTCATCAGCCGCTTGCGCCGGCTCTATCCGGACATTCCTCTCGTCGTGTTCACGATGCTCACCAACGGCGGCATTCTGCACGAACTCGCCGAGCTGGGCGTGGCCGGCCTCGTTGGCAAGGACGAACCGATCCCCACGCTCGCACAAGTCTGCCAGCGCGCGCTCGTCGAGCCCGGCACGACGCTCTCCGCGCGCATAGCCGAGCGGCTCGCCACGGAAGGCTCGACCGCCGACGAATTCCGCCGCACCAACCCGCTTTCGCCGCGCGAACTCGAAGTCGTGCGCCTGTTTGCGCTCGGCCTGAGCGTCACCGAAATCTCCAGGCGCCTGAGCCGCTCGGTCACGACCGTCGCCACTCAGAAGCGCGCGGCCATGCGCAAACTTCACCTCGAATCGAATGCCGATCTGATCCGCTACGCGAGCGAAAACGGATTCGCATAATGGAACGGCGCATCGGCTCGGTGGTTTCGCCCCTCGATGCGCTCAGGGCGCTCGAGCGCAACCTGAAGCGCGAGCGGCGCGTCTTCGCCATGCTGATCGCGATGCTCGCATTCGCCGGGCTCGTTGCGGCAATCGTCACGGCGCTCAGCATTGGCGCGGCGTCGCTCTCGAGCCAGGCCGCTCAACTGCGCGCCGTCACGGCGCAAACGAACGAGCTGGTGGCGCAGCGCTATTCCCTCCTGTCGAGCTTGCGCTTGCTGTTCACGCTCCAGGAGGCCGGGATGTTCACGCCGCAGCCCGTAACCGAAGCGCCACCGCGCTGCACGCCGGTCTTTGGCGCGGGCGAGTCGGCGCCGGCCCTGCGTACGTTCTGCGAGCGTGCCGCGCAAATGGCTTCGCGCATCGACGAGAATGCGCCGATGCTGATCGTGCTCCTCGACGGCAGCGCCGCCTGGAGTCACCAGCTCGCGCCCCAGCCGCACAGTGCGCAGAACGGGGCCGAGGCATTGCGCAACGGCGAGGATGACGCGCGCGTGCTGGTGGACGCGGCGCTGCTGCGCATGAGCGCACGCGGCACCGACCCGAAGGATCCGCGGACCTGGCGCGAAGTGACCTGGTTCCGCCCGCCTGCCGGGCTCGGCTTCGCGCCTCGGCTCGTGCTGGCGGCGGGCACCGTTCTCAAGGATAACGAACCTTATGCGCTGGTGATAACTAGCATCGATCTCGACGAGCTGCCGAAAGCGCAAGCGCCGGACGGATCGACTATCGAGCCGACCCTGTTCGACGGCGACGGCACGTTGCTGGCCAGCACGCTGTCCGCGCCCGCCGCGCAATACGTCGACCGGGTGGTCGCGACCTTGCCCGTCGAGCGCTTTCATCTGCTGCCGCGTTTCGGCTGGGCGCTGCGCGAGCAGCCGCTCGAATACGGGTTTGGCCATTACACGCTCGCGCTGTCCTGGGGCGCCGAGCTCGCGCGGATCCGCATGCCGCTCGTCATTATCCTGCTGATGACGGCGGCGCTGCTCGCGCTGCTCGTGGCACTCTCGCGCTACTGGAACCGGCACGTGCTCGAGCGCACCTATGGCGAAGCCACGCGCGCGCTCGAAGGCGAACTGCTCAACCACCTGCTCGTGCATGCCACGCCAGTGGGCCTGTGCATCGTGCGGCAGCGCGACTTCGAAATCGTGATCGCGAACCAGATTGTGCGCAACGTGCTCGGCCTCGACGAGCACGCCACGCGGCTGCCCGCCGCGCTGTGTGTCGAGTTCGAGAAACATATGCCCCATGCGCCATCGACGGCCGGCGACACGCCCATCTACGTCCTGCCGTTCTCGCTCGTGCGCGAAGACGGCGACAGCGTGCATCTGGAGATCACGTACGCGCCAGCTTCCATGAACCGCGAGGACGTCATGTTCTGCGCCTTCGCCGACATGTCGAAGCACCACGAGGCCGAGCGCCTGCTGCGCGAAGCGAAGCGCACGAGCGACGAAGCCGCGCGCGGCAAAGTGAGCTTCTTCGCGGCAATGAGCCACGAAATCCGCACGCCGCTTGCCTCGCTCGTCGGCAACATCGAGCTGGTGGCGCGCGGGCCGCTCGCGCCCGAGCAGGAAGCGCGCGTGCAGGCCATGCAGGTCTCCTCCTCGGAGCTGCTGCAGATCGTGAGCGACGTGCTCGACTTCTCGAAGATCGACGTCGGTGCGATGACGCTTTCTGAGGAACCCGAATCAATCGCCGCGCTGCTCGTGCGCATCGCGCTCACCCATGCGCCACTTGCCGCGCGCTCGCAGCTGCCGTTCTATCTCGTGGTGGACCGCGCGATTCCCGCGCGGCTCTATTTTGACTCCGTGCGGCTCGCGCAGATCGTCAATAACCTCTTGAGCAATGCGTTCAAGTTCACGCATTCGGGCAAGGTCGTGCTGCGCGCGAACTGGCGCGGCGACGCGCTCGAAATCAGCGTGGCCGACTCGGGCGTGGGCATGCCCGAGTCCCTCAAGGCGCGCCTGTTCCAGCCGTTCACGCAAGGCGACGAGCACCGGCTCACCGAGGCGCGCGGCACCGGCCTCGGCTTGTCGATCTGCGGACGCCTCGCGAAACTCATGCGCGGGCGCTGCGAAGTGGAAAGCACGCTAGGCGTGGGCACGCGCGTCATCGTCACGCTGCCGCTGCGTGTGAGCGACGCGACCCCCGCCGGAAAGGAATGGACCTTGCCCGAAGTGCATCCGGCCATGCTGTGCCGTGCGCCCGAGAACCACGAATGGCTCACGAATCTCTTCGACCCCAAGGTCAGCGCGCCCACCTGGCTGAGCGCGAGCGAGCCGCCGCCGCGCGAAGGCGCATGGGACTATCTGCTGGTGACGGGCGAGTATTCGGCCGACGATGTGCAACGCCTGTGGGGCAGCATGGCCGACGTTATTTGGCTGAGCCAGGACGGGCCGCTCGTGCCGCTTGCCCGCGAAGACGGCGGCGTGGAAGTGAGCCTGTACAGTCTTGCGGGCATTCGCACCGCCACGCAAATGCTGCGCGCCCGGTCCGATGCGGCGGGGCATGGAGGGAACCAGGCGGCGCCCGCTGTGGGGGCTGTGGGGGCTGTGGGGGCTGTGGGGGCTGTGGGGGCTGTGGGGGCTGTGGGGACTGTGGGGACTGCGGGCGCCGCCGCTTCACAAGCGCTGCAAAACAGCGAATTCCGGCGGCTGAACGTGCTGATCGCGGAAGACAATCTGCTCAACCGCAGTCTCCTGCGCGATCAGCTGCGCACGCTGGGGGCGAACGTGACCGAAGCGAAGGACGGCGAAGAAGCGCTCGCGCGGCTCGATGACGTGCATGTCGACGTGGTGCTCACCGATCTCAACATGCCGAAGATGAATGGCTATGAGTTGCTGCAGGCCGCGCGCGCGAAGCGCGCGGCGCTGCCCGTCTACGCGGTGAGCGGCAATGCGCTGCCCGAACAAATCGCACAAGGCCGCCTGTCCGGCTTCACCGATTATCTGAGCAAGCCGGTGCCGCTCGCGGCGCTCGCGCGCGTGCTCGCCGACGTCGCCGAGCATCTGCCGGACACGGCGCAAGATGCCATCGTTCCTCCCGCACCGGTTCAGCCCGAAAAAAACCACCAGAACACCATAAGCGATATGAGCGACCTGAGTGATGCGATCGACGATGAAGCGGACTTGCCGCGCTTTCCTGTCTTGTCGTCTGCGCTCGCGCCGCTCTTCGTCGAGCAAGCCGATCACGATATCGCCGACTATGCGCGGATTGCGGCCACGCACGATTTCCAGCGCCTGCGCGACTGGGCGCATCGCGTCTCGGGCGGCCTCGCCGTGCTGGGACCGTCGATGCTCAACGAAGCCTGTCTGGAATTGCGCGCGACGCTGCGCGAAGCCGGCCAGTGGACCGACGAGGTCAGCGCTTTTTCGGAGGAGGTGGTGGCCGAACTGGAGGCGCTGCGCGAGCAGGCCGCGATGCGAGATTCAGCGTGAATCCGCGTGATTGGCCTGACATGGACCAAACCCGCCGCGCTGCGGGTTCAAACGTGCTTCTGAAGAAACGCGGGGGGTGTGGGCTGCGCCTGCGCGGGGCAATCGCCTTGCAGATTGCGCACGCACCACTGGCGCAGCACGCTTGCCTCCAGCGGGCAGCCGATGGGGCTGTGCGGCGTTGCATGCGTGCGCGCTTCGAGACGCAGCGCATACCCGTCGGGCAATTCGATGCCGCAACGGGGCGTCCGCACGCCGATCTCGCGCGGGTGCGGTGCAGCGTTCAGCGCCGCGGCGTCATCAGGACGAGGCGCGCGCACGCCGCAAGGTTCGGCGGTGCGGGCCATCCATCTCAGGCTGGGCGCCTGGCGCGTTGAAAAGACGGGCATGATCGTTCGCCGCGCAAAAGGCGGCGCCATAAGCGTTACAGACAGCGACCATGGTCGCTCACTGCCTCGATGCGAGCCATAGAACGCCTTCGAAAACGCCGCATCGGCCCGATTTCCGCACTCGATACGCCACGGCTTATGACCATCTTCAGCGTGCCGTCGGGGGCCCGCAATGCGCGCGCGTCGTGGTAGACTGCGCCGCGCATTTCGTTCGCTCCGTCATGAATCCACGCAAGCACAAACTATTGACCACATGGCTTGGCCTCGTCGCCATGTGGCTCATCGTGCTCGCGCCGCTCGTGAGTCAGCTGGTTGCCGCGCACTACGCGCACGTGCCTGACGCCGCGCTCTGCTCGGCGATCCAGCCGGCTTCCGGCGAGCCGCATCTTTCGCATGCCGATGCATTCGGCGCGTGCGGATACTGCGATCTGCTCGAACATCATGTCGCGATGCCGGGTGTTCCTTTGCCCGAGCCGTCGCGCGCACTCGTGGCGACGCTCGATCGCGTCGCGCCGCTCTCCACCCGCCACACGCCGTTCGGCGCCTTCCCTTCAGGCAGGCCGCGCGATCCCCCGTTCGTTTCCTGAGCCCAGCCGTCACCGGCCACCGGTTCGCGTTTTTCCCGCACTCACACTCACGCTTCGCCGCTGCCTGCGCGGATCCATGACAAAGGCGCCCGCGCCTGCGTTGCCGCTCGCAACGGCAGCGCACGTCGCCGTGTGTGCGTTCAAACGCGCGCTTCGATACGCGCAGCACGCGCCATCCCGCTCGCGGCGAAAGGCGTAGCGCTCACGTGGCCGCACGTTCATCGCATTTGGGAAACTTCGTTATGTTCACGCCCGCTCCGCGCGGCGCGCGCATTCGCACGCACCTGCATGCGCGCCCTCGCACGCCCGTCAAACCCTGGTTCAAGTCGTATTTCAAGCCACGTTTCAAGCCACCGTCTGGTCTCGTGCCGCTATCGTTGCTTGCATCGCTCGCGCCTGCTGCATCGTTCGCGGCCACGGACGAAGCCACGTTGCCCACCGTCACCGTGAGCGCCACGAGCAGCAGCACGAGCGCCGCCGCTACGCCCGCCGTCGATCCAAACCTGCCGGCCACACTGGAGACTGTCACGCCGCAGCAGTTCGGCCACTGGAGCGTCGTCAACACCGAGGACGTGCTCAAGTACATGCCGAACCTCGCGGTGCGCAAGCGCTTCATCGGCGACCTCAATTCGATCATCGCCGTGCGTGGTACGAGCAATACGCAAAGCGCGCGCGGCCTCGTCTATGCCGATGGCCTGCTGGTGTCGAATTTGCTCGGCAACGGCTACGCTTTCCCGCCGCGCTGGTCGATGGTGTTTCCCGACCAGATCCAGCAGGTGGACGTGATCTACGGACCCTATTCGGCGCTCTACGCAGGCAACTCGCTCGGCGCCACGGTGCTGATCACGACGCGCATGCCGAAGCAGTTCGAAGCCACCGCCGACGTCAAGGCGTTCACGCAG
This sequence comes from Paraburkholderia sp. A3BS-1L, assembly GCF_051125215.1. Lineage (NCBI taxonomy): Bacteria > Pseudomonadati > Pseudomonadota > Betaproteobacteria > Burkholderiales > Burkholderiaceae > Paraburkholderia > Paraburkholderia sp. A3BS-1L. The sequence goes on from NZ_CP120443.1 coordinate 1,476,486, forward strand.
CACTTCAGCCTCTACGGCGTGAACCAGAATTTCAACGGCAGCGAGATGAGCGCCTCGGTGGGCGACACGATCGGCAAGTTCTCGTACCTGCTCGGCGTCAATCACCTCGAGAACACGAGCCAGCCGCTGCAGTTCGCCACGCTCGCGCAGTCGAAAACACCCGCGAAGCCCGGCGCCATTCCCGTGCACGGCGCGGACTTCTACAACAACCAGACCAACGTGCCCACGGCAGTGCTGGGCGTGAACGGAGAAGGCATCGAGCACACGGTCCAGGAGCAGCTCAAGCTGCGCATGCAATACGACTTCACGCCCACCGTGCGGGGCGGCGTGACGCTCGGCTACTGGCACCGCACCTACGACAGCCAGACCTCGACCTTCCTCTACGACGCCAACGGCAACCCGGTGTACAGCGGCAAGGTTTCGATAGACGGCTACGAGTACAACATCCCGGCGGCAGCGCTCGCGCCCAGCCGCGGCGCGAGCGAAAACTGGCTCTATGGCGTCTCGCTGCGCACACATCAGGCGAGCGGCTGGAACGCCGAGGCCATTGCTTCGTACTACGACGTGAGCAATAGCGTCGCGCGCAACGCCAATGCCGGCGGCGCCGGCGACGGCCCTGGTACGATGACGCTCGGCGACGGGACCGGCTGGAAGACGCTCGACCTCAAGGCAACATGGACGCCCAGGCGGCCCGATGCGGGCCTCGCGGCACACTGGCTCAGCTTCGGCTACCACTACGAGAACTATTTCACCGACAACCAGACCTGGAACACGCTCACCTGGCGCGATGGCGGCGCGAGCAGCTTCGCCAACGCGTTCGCGGGCAAGACCGGCACGCAAGCGTTCTACACGCAAGACGCGTGGCGCTTCCTGCCGCGCTGGAAGCTCGTCGTTGGCGCGCGCTACGAAGATTGGCGCGCCTATGACGGCTATCAATCGCTCGGTGCATCGAGCGCACCCTATCCGGACGCAGGCGATCATCACGTCTCGCCGAAGGCCTCGCTGTCGTTGGACGTCACCGACGACCTCACGCTGCGCGCCTCCATTGCACGCGCGTATCGCTTCCCTACCGTGAGCGAACTGTTCCAGGGGCAGGTAAACGGCTCGTCCATTGTCAATAACAATCCGAACCTGCGCCCCGAGGACGATCTCTCGAAGGAACTCACCGCCGAATGGGCACACTGGAATGGCCTATGGCGTTTCACGATCTTTCAGGATGACGTAAAGAACACGATCTTCAGCCAGACCGACACCACGGTGATTCCGAACGTGACGAGCTTCCAGAACATCGGCAAGGTACGCTCGCGCGGCGTGGAGACGAGCTATCAGGGGCAGGACGTGATCTGGCAAGGCCTCGACCTTGCTGCAAACGTGGCGTACACGCAGTCGAAGATTCTCGAAAACGCGCAGAACCCGGCGAGCGTGGGCAAGTACTTCTACCGGATTCCGCTTTGGCGCGCGAATCTCATCGCGACTTACCGCTTCGATGCGAAGAGCGCGTTCACGCTCGCAGCCCGCTATTCTGGCCGCCAGTACAACACGCTCACCAACGCCGACACCAACCCGAACGTGTTCGGCGGCACGAGCACGTACACGGTCGCCGACATCAAATACACGTTCCGGCCCACGAAGAAGAGCGAGATTGGCGTGGGCATCGACAACCTGTTCGACGCGCGCTACTTCGTCTATCACCCGTATCCGGGCCGCACATATTACGTCGGGGCGAAGCTCGGGCTGTGAGCGAACGCATGCAATCGCCATTGCCGCACTCGCGGCTTCAATCACCATCACTGCTGGTCCAACGCTGCGCCCATGGCGACGCACCACCGGACCACAAGGAGCACCCGATGTCCGCCACGCTGCCTGCCTCCGCCACGCGCGTCGCCCGTACTGCCGGCGCCGTTCATCCAGGGTATCGCACGCTATGGCGCTGGCATTTCTATGCCGGCCTGTTCGTCATGCCGTTTCTGATCGTGCTCGCTATCACCGGCACGATCTATTGCTTCCAGCCGCAGATCGAGCCGCTGCTGTATCCGCACCGGCTCGTGGTCGCGCCCGCCGCGACGCCGCGCCTGCCCGCCGATGCCTTGCTCGCGCGTGCGCGAGACGCGATGCCGCCGGGCGCGCGCATGTTGCGCGCGCATGTCGAAGCGAATCCCGCACGCAGCGCGGAGTTTGTTTTCGCGCGCGCCGGCGGCGTCAAGGAGAGCGTCTATGTGAACCCGTACAGCGGCGAAGTGCTCGGCTCGCTCGACGTGGAAAGCCGCTTCATGCAGATGGACCGCATGCTGCACCGCAAGCTGCTGCTCGGCAAAACTGGCGAACTGCTGATGGAACTGGCCGCTTGCTGGACGCTCGTGATGATCGTCACCGGCGTCGCGCTTTGGTGGCCACGGCAGTCGCGCGCGCTGGGGGCCGCAGGGGAAACGTCGAACACCGCGTCGGGTGCGGGCACCGGTTTGGCAACGATACGCGCGGCGCTGTGGCCGCGCTTCGGCGCAACGGGCCGGCCGTTCTGGAAGAGCGTGCACAGCACCATCGGCATCTGGCTTGCGGTGGGCGCGCTCTTGTTCGTCGTGAGCGGCCTGCCGTGGACGGGCTCGTGGGGCAAACAGTTCAAGGCGCTCGCAACCCGCGCAAGTCTCGGTGCGCCGCGCGGCGCATGGGGTGGGGGCCTGCCGTTGCAATCGACGCTGCAGGGTGGGCAAAATGCGGCGCGAAGCACGGCGCATGCAGCGCCCGGCAGCCACGCCGATCACGCGGGCCACGACATGGCGTCGATGCCTGGCATGGTGATGGACGACCTGCCGCTGCCCAACGTGCCATGGGCCGTGGGCGCGGTCCCGGTGCCGCAGTCGCCCGGCGCGCGCACGCAGCCCGTCTCGCGTTGGACGCTCGACCAGGTGATCGCGCAAATGCGTAAGCTCGGCGTGCAGAGCGGTTACGACGTCGCGCTGCCCGCCACGGCAACGGGTGTCTACGTCGTTTCGTACTTTCCCGCGGACCCGCAAGAGGAGCGCACGGTTTATATCGACCAGTACAGCGGCAAGGTGCTCAAGGACATCGGCTACGGCGATTACGGCGTGGTCTCGCAGGCTGTTGCGTATGGCACGTCGCTGCATATGGGCCGCTACTTCGGCCTTGCGAACCAGTTGATTTGCGCGGCGATCTCGCTCGGGCTCGCGGCGCTTGCCGTCACTGGCTTCGTCATGTGGTGGCTGCGTCGCCCTGCCCGCCCGGCCAACTCGTCACGCACGGCCGGTGGACTCGGCGCGCCTTCGCGCGAGCGCGCCGCGCCGCCCATGCGTGCCTGGAGGGCCGGTCTCGCCATGCTCGGCGTGATCTTTCCGCTGATGGGCGCGACGATCGTGGCCGTATGGGTGCTCGATCGGCTCGCTTTCGGCCGCACGAACACTCTTTCGTCTTCCTGACGAGTGGTCGTCGCAGGAGGGCTGCGCGACCGCCATGCCCCACTCGCCACGGGCGCGCCAAATCTCATTTGAGCGATGTCAGGCGTGCTGCGGTAATCTGAGGACACAATTGCTCTTGATCCCCGTCCGCAATCGGGTGTCAAAGCAGTATCGAGGCCTTGCATGAAATCAGGGCGTGCAGTTTTGCTCCGGCCCCGATCGTCAGGAGACCACTGTGTTCCGGCTCATTTTCGCATTGGCGATGGCTGCGACGCTTGCAGGATGCGTCGCGCCTTACCCCGGGTATCCCGGCTATTACGATTCCACATATGGCTATGGCTACTCTTATCCCTACGCTTACGGTTACCCCTATGGCGGCTACCCCGCTTACTACTACGGGCCTAGCTTTGGCTTCGCCTACTGGGGCGGGGGCGGATGCTGCTACCCGTACCACGGCTGGCACGGTGGCTGGCATGGCGGCGGTTGGCACGGTGGAGGCTGGCACGGAGGCGGCGGTGGCTGGCACGGCGGTGGTGGAGGCTGGCACGGCGGCGGCACCTGGCAAGGCGGCGGTGGACACGGCGGCCGGCACTAGCCCCGCGTCACCCAGTGCGAACCCCGTCATACCCGCCCATTCACGGCAATCTCCGCGCCCGTCACCGCGCTGGCGCCCGGGGAAAGCAGAAACGCAATCACCGCCGCGATTTCATCGGGCTGCACCCAGCGCGTGAAATCGGCGTCGGGCATCTCGGCGCGGTTTTGCGGCGTGTCGATGATGCTCGGCAAAATCGCATTGACGGTCACGCGCTGGTCCTTGAGTTCCTCGGCCAGCGCCTCGGTAAGCCGCGCCACACCCGCCTTCGATGCCGCGTAGGCGCCCGTGCCGAGCCCGGCCTTGCGCCCCGCGCCCGCACCGATGTTCACGATGCGTCCAGCACCCCGCGCGAGCAGATGCGGCAGGGCCGCCTTCGACGCATTGAGCGCCGTCTTCACGTTCAGATCGAACATCAGGTCCCACGTGCGCACGTCGCCATCGGCGATCGTCTCCCAGCGGAACGCACCCGCGATGTTGACGAGCGCATCGAGACCGCCCAGCGCCTGGCTTGCCGTCTCCAGCGCCTGCTTCGCCGCCGCCGCGTCGACGAGGTCGATGCCGCCGATGCGCACCGCCTGGGCCAGCGCCGCGGGCCAGGCGTCATCGCCGGGCGCCGCGCCCCGACCGATCAGCGCCACGCGCGCGCCGCGCGCCGCGAGATATTGCGCGCTCGCCATGCCAAGGCTGCCGAATCCGCCGGTGACCGCCACCGCCTTGCCCTTCACTGAGTCTTCCATGTTGAGTTCCTGCGAGTCGTGGGTTCGGCTCATGCCGAACCCTAGGTTGGACATTCCGGCAGCAGCGTATCAGAGGCGCGACTCGGGCTGCGCCGCCGCCAGGCTGCGCCTGCGCAGCGCCTCCGTGGTTTCGCCCGTGCCATCCGCACGCCAGCCCGGCGGCAGGATCATGTGGCGCACGGCGGTCCACCAGTCGGGCGCGGCGGCGATGTCACGCGCGAGGCTCGTCCAGTGCTCGAACTCGACCACGAACGGATTGCGCGAGCGCGTGGGCGTGACGAGCCCGTAGCGGCATGGCTCGTCGGCGCGCTCTGGCACATAGGTGCCGAACAGGCGGTCGAACACGATCAGCACGCCGCCATAGTTCGCATCGAGGTAATCGACATTGGACGCATGATGCACGCGATGCGCCGAAGGCGTATTGAACACGTATTCGAGCCAGCCGAGCTTCGGCATCCAGGTGTTGTGCAGCCAGAACTGATAAAGCAGGTTGAACGAGAGCATCGCGACCGCAATCTCGGGGCGCACGCCGAGCCAGACGAGCGGCGCGAAGAACACGACTGGACCGGCGAGCTTGCTGGTCCATCCGAGGCGATACGCGGACGACAGCGTCAGTTGATTGGGCGAATGGTGGACCGCGTGCGATGCCCAAAAAAAGCGCATGCGGTGCGAGGCGCGGTGATAGCAGTAATAGCAGAATTCCTGGCCGACGAAGATGAGCAGCACGAGCAGGACGTTATCGATCGTGAGCGTGAAAAGCCGGTGCGCCCACGCGAAATGAAACACCGGCGCGGCGAGCGAAACTGGCAGAAGCGCGAACAGTTTTCGTCCGACGAGATCGGCGAGCGAGAGCCAGACTTCGGACCAGTCGAATGGGACCTGGCCGTTACAGCGTTTGCGAAACGCAAGCACCCCGGCCTCGATCAGCGAGGCCGCGACGATAAGGAGCGTTACGTATGACGAAATTTTTCCTGTGGAGAGCATGGTAAGCAGTGTGCGAATGAAAGCGCATGGCGCGATGTTGGAAAGGACGCGTCGCTCGCTGCTGCCCTGCGTGTCGCGTCGGATGAAGGGCACTTTAAAAGCGCCGGACGCCGAGAACCACTCACAAATTATGTCGCCGCATGTCGCGCGCGCACGGTGTAACACCGCGACATGGTTTTGCACGAGACTCGCGGCAGGGACCGCCCTATAGTTCGTTCCGCTGACACGCCGATGCGTGCACCGAACCGAACCGCAAGGATCCCAAATGAAATCGCTGACCCGCTCTCTCCTCGCCGCCTCCCTCCTCGCCCTCGCCAGCGCACCGGCTTTCGCGGGCTGGGCGGCCCACGGCACCGCCTACACGCCGCACGGCGCCTATAACGGCGCGCACTATGCCTCGTGCGGCGGCGGCAGTTGCTCGCATGCGGGCGGCGTGGTCGGCCCATGGGGCGGCCTCGCCACCAATACCGGGACCGTCACGCGCACCGCGCCGGGGCAGTTCTCCAACACCGGCACGGCAGTCGGCCCGAACGGGCGTTCGGTCGAGCATGCCGGCGACACGAGCTGCGCCGGCGGCACCTGCTCGCACACTGGCACGATGTCGGGCGAGGACGGCCGCAGCGCATCGACCTCGGGCAGCGTGACGCGCACCGCGCCGGGCCAGTATTCGTCGAATGGCACGATCACGGCCGCGAACGGCAATAGCATTAGCCACAGCGCTTCGACGAATTGTGCGGGCTCGACCTGCTATCGCTCGGGCACGGACACCGGCACGGCGGGTGGCACGGTTACGCACTCGGGCAGCGCCACCCGCGTCGCGCCGGGAGTAGTGACGACGTCGGGCGGGTCTACCGTCGTTCGGGAAGGCACGGTTGTGACCGGTGGCGCTACGGTCGTCCAGGGCGGGGGCGCGGTTGCAGTGGCACCGGCTCCGGTGGTCGTCGCGCCGGCGCCCACGACCAGCGCGGTCTACGTGGCCCCGCCGCCCGCGCAGAACACTGTCGTCGTCGCTCAGGCGCCCAAGACCGTGTATGTTGCGCCCCCGCCGCCCAAGCCCGTGTATGTCGCGCCGCCCGCACCCAAAGTCGTCTACGTCGCGCCGCCTGCGCCAAAGGTCGTGTATGCCGCCCGCCCGCTACCGCGCGCCGTCTACGTTGCGCCCGCGCGGCGCGGCGCGATCTGGGTGCCGGCTCACTGGGCTGGCGGCGTATGGGTGCCCGCGCACTGGGCCTGATTGACGACCTGATTAACGACCTGATTAACGACCTGAGGGATGGCCTGATCAGCAACCGCGCCTCGCGCTAACGCGCAACGCCCGTTCGCGCCGACGTGCGCGGTGTGGCCCGCCGCGCACAAGCGCGCGGACCACCCCTGAACGTTCGCGAGGCGACGTTCGGGCCGCGCCAACTCGCCTAATATCGTAGAAGCCGGCGCGGTCCGGTAGCACCCCTGATCATTGCGCTCCGGCCACACGCCGGATGCTTCGAAACATCGGCGCACCGCAACCACCGCAGGAGGCGGTCCATGGAGCAGGCAAACCGGATTCTCGTTCTCGACGACGAAGCCGAGCTGCGCAACATGCTGCAGCGCTTCCTGAGCGGGCATGGCTTCGAAGTGCGCGCCGTCGCCGACGGCAAGCGGCTCGACCGCATGCTGCAGCGCGAGCCCTACGACCTGCTGGTGCTCGATCTGATGATGGAGCCCGAGGACGGCCTGAGCGTCTGCCGCCGCCTGCGCGCGGAAGGCCACACACTGCCGATCCTGATGCTCACGGCCAAGGGCGACGCCGCCGACAAGGTGATCGGCCTCGAAACCGGCGCCGACGACTACCTCGCCAAGCCCTTTCTGCCCGACGAACTCGTCGCGCGCGTGAAAGCGTTGCTGCGCCGCCAGAAGATGGCCGCGGGCGACCCCACCGTCACGACGCAGCGGCTGCGCTTCGGCAGCTTCGTCTTCGACGTCGGCCAGCAAACGCTCCTGCGCGATGGCGTGCCCATCGAAATTCATTCGGCGCAGATGCTTCTGCTGCATGCGCTCGGCTCCTCGCCGAACCGCGCCGTGAGCCGCGAGAACCTGCTCGCGCGCGCACGCGGACGCGACCATGCCGCACTCGACCGCAGCGTCGACGTGCAGATCCTGCGGCTGCGCCAGATCGTCGAGGAAGATCCCGCCAAGCCGCGCTTCATCAAGACCGTCTGGGGTCTCGGCTACATGCTGGTGGCCGGCGTCGAGTCCTGAGCCCCGCGACGTTCATGCGCTGGCTGCCACGCTCGCTCCTCTCGCGCAACATCGCGCTGCTGGTGGCGCTCGTCGCGCTCACCCAGCTGTGCTCGTTCGGCGCGCTGCTGCATTTCGTGCAACGCCCGCGCATCGAGCGCGCCTCGATCATCTTCGCGGACTACGTCAAGCTGCTCGACAGCACGCTCGCCGCGTTGCCGCCCGCCGAAAGCCGCGCGAGCGCCGCGCGCCTGAACGAACACCGCACGGCCCCCGCCGCACACGTGGCGAACCTCGATCCGCCGGGCGCGAGTCTGCTCCATGTTTTCCAGACGTGGCAGCGCGACGTCTTCATCACGGCGCTTCAGCGCCACCTGCCCGCCGACATGCCCGTGCGCTGGGAATCATCAGACGAAGAGCGCCTCTGGATACGCATGCACGCGGCGGGCGAGCCCATTTGGGTTGCCTTGCCGATGAGCGCCGATGCGCGCGCCAGCGGCATCGCCGCGGCCATCGTGTTGTCGATCGGTCTCGCGCTGCTCGCGGCGTTCACGGGCTGGCTGATCCAGTTGCATCTGAACCGCCCCCTCGGCGATCTGGCGCACGCGGCGCGCCATGTCAGCGCCGGTGAAGCGCCCGCGCCGCTGCCCACCGACGGCCCGACCGAGATCGCCGAGGTCAGCCAGGCCTTCAATCAGATGACCGCCGCGCTGCAACAGGCCGATGCGACGCGTGCGCTGATGCTCGCGGGCGTGTCCCACGACATCCGCACACCGCTCACGAAACTGCGCCTCGCACTTGCGATGGCGCTGCCGCGCGGCACCAACGACAAGCTCGTAGACGCGGCCGAGGGTTATCTCGACCACATCGACACGATCCTCCAGCAGTTCATGGACTACGCGGGCAGCGGCGAGCGCGAAGCCCCGCAGCCAGGCGACCTCAACGCGCTCGCGGGCCAGCTCGTGGCCGACTTCGCGGGGCTCGGTCACGAATTCGACTTCGAGGAATGCGCGCTGCCCTGCTTCGCGTTCCGGCCCGTGGCCATCATGCGTCTCTTGATGAACCTGATGCAAAACGCCGTCGTCTACGGGCGCACGGGCCTGTGCGTGCGCACGTGGCAGGCGGACGGCCACGCTTGCGTGGCCATCTGCGACCGTGGCGGCGGCATCCGCGCCGAAGAACTGGAGCGGCTCAAAGCGCCCTTCAGCCGGGGCACCAACGCGCGCACCCACGCGGGCGGCACCGGCCTCGGGCTCGCCATCGTCGAACGCATCGCGCGGCAGCACGGCGGTTCGCTCACCTTCACCGACCGTGCGGGCGGTGGACTCGAAGCCGTGGTGAAGCTGCCGATTCACGACGCCGACGCGCGCCGATGACATCGAGCGACATAATTTGCGCGTGGCGCACCCACTGACTCCCCCGCATACTTGCGCCTGTGCCGAGTGACACGCGCTGCAACCTGAATAATCAGGCGAATGCAGGCAAGCCGCTCAGGCAGCCCTCACGAACCCATCGCGATATTTCGATATCCTGATTAACCGTCGATATCGAATCCAGCATCCAGGCGACCCGACATGAATACGCTCTTCCCCTCCCTCCTCAACAAGACCCGCCGGTTCGCCGGCGCTGCGCTGTTCGCGGGCTCGCTGCTCGCGTCAGGCTGCGCCTCGGCTGCGAGCCCGCTGCAAGCCGCCGCTGCGCTGCCGCAAGTGCACGCCGAGGTCATCTACGTCTGCGCGTTCGAGATCTCGCCCGAACTCGTGAAGCTCGACAGCGGCATGGCGCAGCGGCTCAAGACGATGTCGAGCGGCGAGTCGTCGGCGCAGCAACAGCAGCAAGTGGCGCTCGCGGCGCGCGAAAAGCTGGCCGACGACATCGTCGCGCAGTTGCAGAAGATGGGGCTGCCCGCGGTGCGCGTCGACGGCCCCGTGCCGGCGGGCCGCGACGCCATCGTGGTCGAAGGCCGCATCGATACCGTCGATGCAGGCAGCCGCCGGCGCCGCGCGCTGATCGGACTCGGTGCGGGCAAGAGCGAAGTGGACGCCACCATCGCCGTGTCGTACCTGCCGGCGCATGGCGCGCCGCAATCGATCGCCACCTTCGAGACGAGCGCGAACAGCGGCTATATGCCCGGCATGGCGGAAACTGCGGGCGCGGGTGCGGCGGCGGGCCACCTTGCGGCATCGGCGGCGGCGGGCGCGGGACTGCACGGCGCCTGCGCATCGAAGCGCGACACGATTGCCGCCGACGCGGGCAAGCTCGCGAACTCGATCGCCAAGCAGCTCGCGCAGGCGGCCGCGCAATACGGCTGGGTGCCAGCCAGCAAGGCGGCGTGATTCAGCCCAAATCCATGCGGGTCTCGTCGACGAACTTCTCGGTGGCGTCGTCGATCTTGCGGCCGCGCCGCCCGGTCGGCCCGTGAATGTAGACCGTCTTCATGTCGACCCCGCGCTCGCCCATCGCGGCGGGCGGCGGCGTCATCTCGTAGCGCACCTCGCGCGCATGATCGGCGAGTTGCAGACGCGGATCGAACACCGAGTTGAACTTCCACAGCATGCGCACGAAATTGGTCTGGCCGCGCAGCAGCAGATGCATCGCCTGCCCCGCCGCGCCGCGAAACGCGGTCCAGCCCATGTGCTTGCGATTCAAAACCTGTTGCGTGCGCACCAGTTCCGCATAGAACTCGGGCAGCGGCAGCTTCGTTGGCACGACCGCATGCTGGATGTCGTAGAGCCGGTAGTCGAGGCTCGTCAGGCGCCGCGTCTCGTGTTGCCAGTTCTCCGTGCCCGGATACGGCGTGTTCACGCTGATGTTCACGATCTCCGGAATCTCCATGCACCACTGGCGTATCGTCTCGAAGCGGGCGTGGCCCCAGTCCGGGTCGGCAATCAGGTTGATCGCGACCGTAATGCCGAGCGAACGCGCGAACTCGAGCGCCTCGAAATTGCGGTCCAGACTGATGCGCTTGCGAAACGCCTTGAGGCCCTCGTCGTCGATGGCTTCGAGCCCGAGGAACATGTATTTCAGGCCGATCGCCTGCCACGCGCGGAACACCGCCTTGTTGCGCAGGAGCACGTCGCCGCGCGTCTCCAGGTAGTAGCGCTTCTGGATGCCGCGCCGGCGGATCGCATCGGCAATCGCCATGCCGTGCTCGGCGTGCACGAAGGCCACATCGTCGACGATAAAGACACCTGGTTCGCGCAGCGCCGCCAGTTCCTCCACCACGACCTCGGGACTGCGGGTGCGGTAGCTGCGCCCGTAGAAGGTCCACGCGCTGCAGAACGTGCAGTCCCACGGGCAGCCGCGCGCGAACTCGATCGAGGCGCACGGATCGAGCGTGCCGATGAAATATTTGCGCCGATGCCGCAACAGATCGCGCGCGGGCCGCACGGGATCGAGCTGCTCGACGAAGCGCGGCGGCGGACCCGATCCTTCGCGCGTCACCACGCCCGGCACTGCGAGCAGATCGCCGCCTTGCGCAACGGCTTCGAGCAGCGCATTGATCGACGCCTCGCCCTCGCCGCGCAGAATGCAGTCGATGGCGCCCTCACCGTGACGCAGCAGATCGTGCGCCGTGAACGAGACGCTGTGGCCGCCCACGAACACGAAGCATGCGGGCAGCGCGGCCTTCACAGCCCTGGAAAGATCGACGATCTCGGGAATGTTCGCCAGATAGTTGCCCGAGAAACAGAGCGCCTCGGGCTGCCAGTCGCGCACCATGCGCATCAGGTCGCGATGGGTTTGCACCTGCAGGTCGATGAGGCGCACCTCGTGTCCCGCATCGCGCGCCGTGCCGGCGACCGATTCGAGACCCAGCGGCTCGAGCCGAAGAAACACGCGCGTGTACATCAGCCCGCTCGGGTGGACGGCCAGCAATCTCATGAAGCCTCCTTGCGAAGCGCGCCTGCCCGAAGCGACGCACGACTCGTGCGATTCATGTGATTCGTGCAAACCTGGCGGGGCGCTCGCGGTGTCGTTCACGGTTCTCGTCGCGCCGGCGCGGCTCGAACGTGCGGCCAGCGCGTCCCTGACACTGCTGCTCCGTGCGAGTCTACGCGCCTTCGCGCAGCGGCGCTCGCGCTGTACGCCGCCATCGTCCTTCATGCCCGCCGTGCCGACCGGCCGGGCCGGCACGCCCAGGCCACGAGGGAGCACCGAGGTCAGCGCCGAGGTCAGCGCCGAGATAAGGACGATAGGCAGCGGCGCTTTGATAGACTGGAATTCCCGCACATTAATTCGTCGAAGCGCCGTCCCACCGTGCCGAATACCCGCTCGCTCCCGCGCCTGCTGACCGAAATCCGCGCTTGCCGCATCTGCGCCGACACGCTGCCGCTCGGTCCGCGTCCGGTGCTGCAAGCGAGCGCGAGCGCACGGCTCCTGATCGTGGGCCAGGCGCCCGGCGCGAAGGTCCATGCCTCGGGTATCCCATGGGACGACGCGAGCGGCGAGCGTCTGCGCGAATGGATGGGCATCGACGCCGAAACGTTCTACGACGCCGCGCGCATCGCCATTGTGCCGATGGGCTTTTGCTATCCGGGGCGCGGGGGCGGCGGCGATAACCCGCCGCGTCCCGAATGCGCTCCCCTCTGGCACACACGCCTGCTCCCGCTGATGCCCGACGTGCGCCTCACGCTGCTGGTCGGCCAGTATGCCCAGCGTTATTTTCTCGGCAGCCGCCGCAAGGGCTCGCTCACCGAAACCGTGGAAGCCTGGCGCGACTATGCCCCAGGCTTCGTGCCGCTGCCCCACCCCTCGCCGCGCAATACGCCGTGGCTCCAGCGGCATCCGTGGTTCGCGCGCGACGTGCTGCCCGCGCTGCGCGAGCGCGTTGCCGATGCGCTGTCGGTGCCGTCCCAGCAGACGAATGCCAAGATGCCTCACAAGGAGAAGTGCAACATGACCCTACCGGCGATCACCACCCAGCGTGTCTATGAACCGCTGCCCGAAGACAGACAGGCGTGCTTTCTGGTCGACCGGCTATGGCCGCGCGGCATGAGCAAGGAAAAACTCGCGGGCGTGACCTGGGCGAAGGACGTCGCGCCGAGCACGGAACTGCGCGAGTGGTTCCACAAAGACCCGGAACAGTGGGACGAATTCACGCGGCGCTACGTCGCCGAACTCGATGCAAACCATGCTGCGTGGGCGCCGCTTGCGAAGGCGAGCAAGGCGCAGCCGGTGGTGCTGCTGTTTAGTTCGCACAACACCGAAAACAACAACGCGACCGTGTTGCGTGACTATTTGATGAAGAAGCGGCGCAAATAAGGGCGCGCGCAATCCGAGTCGATTGGAATCGATCGGGATTCTGGAAAACTGCGCCGCCGGTTAGCATGCGTCGAGATCGAAATCATGCCCGCTGCCTTGTGTCAGGCGCCGCAACAACTCCTTGCCGCGGGTCGTGAGGCGGGCGGCGCAGCCGTCGCCGACTTCGTCCATCTCCACGAGATGGTAGCGCTCGAGCGCCAGAAAATCGGAACCGAATGTTTGAAGCGGCGCATTGGCGTCGCGAATCAATAGCAGCGCCGCCAGTTCGTGATGACTGAGCATCGAATCTCTCCTGTTCAGGACTCACCGTGGAAACCAGCATAGCGAGCAAAACGTACAGTTTCGCTACAGTCGTGTTTCTTCTTGTTACCCATACAATCCACGCGCCGGAGGGGAAAATTCGCTGCGCGTTGCATGGTAGTTAAAGCGTGTTATGCATCCGATAAAAAATTAAATCGGATTCCTGATTGCATGCGGAGGTGAATGGCGGCACATAGGGCGTGCCTCCAACCAGCCGGGCGACCCAGCCGGATTGTCGCGCCGCCAGTTGCAAATGATAAAAGGGATGCCCGGCTCCGCGTGACCTACACGGGTGCAAGATTTGATCGAAATCGTATTTCGAGATATTTGCACCTCAGGCGGACACATTGAACCCGGGGCGCGCATCAATTTTTAGATGCGGATGCCAGCGCGGCGGCGGGCGCCGCCGCGCCCGCGCACCGCCCGCGAAAGCCGGCGTCAGACCGGTGTCAGGCCGCCTTCGGTTCCTCATCGCGCACCAGCATGACCGGGCGATCGGCCATGCGCAGGAACGATTCTGCGACGCTGCCGAGCAGCAGCCGCTTCACGCCCGACAAACCGCGCGTGCCCATCACGACGAGGTCCGCATCCTCTTCCGCGGCGATGCGGTAGATCACCGCCGCAATGTCCTCGCCCATCGCGTCGGCGGCGCGCGCCGTGCCCGACACGCCAACCTGCGCGAACACGGTTTTCGCCTCCTCGAGCGCGGCCGTGGCGAGATCGGCCTCGGCCCTTTGGCGCGTGGGCTCCTCCGCAAATCCCGTGCCGACATCGACGAGGCGCGCCGGATGCTGCACCACGCAAAGCGCCTGAACCGCGGCGCCCGTCGCCTGGGCGATTTTCACGGCCTCGTCGAGGGCGCGGCGTCCGCTGCGGCTGCCATCGACGGCTACCAGAATTTGTTTGTACATCATCACCTCCAGGGCAAGGCCCATGATGCGCGGCATCCGGCATGCGCGGCCCCGATCGCCGGGGCCGTGCGCGACGGCCTGCCCGCCGTTGCGTTGCGCGCGAGTGGCATGCGGGTTGCATGCGGGCTGCAGGGTTCGCTCGCGCAATCGAAAAACCGCGCTTTCGCGTGCTTTTCGTCCTTTATCGCCGTTACGCAGATGGGGACAAAAGCCCGCCTCGCGCTGTGTCGCAGTGTCGCTCTTCGGTCCCATGCAGCGCTTGCGTTTCGGGTCCTGGAAAGCGTTCACGAGATCCAGGGGAAACGCTGCCGCGCGATGCACGAGGGACGCATCATCCATGTTAGGCGCTCGACGCACGCACCGCGACCCGCGCGTGCGTACACGCGGAGGAAGCGTTCCCAGCGATCGTGGCACCATGATCGCCGCACGCTACCTCCCTTCGTCCGACAGGTGCCTCAATTTCCTCTATACGCACCTGAACCGCATCATCAACGAGCGCGATCTCGATCTGCTCTTCATCGCGGGGCCGGGGCATGGCGGGCCGGCCGTGGTTGCGAACACCTGGCTCGAAGGCACCTATAGCGAGACCTGGCCGAACGTGCCGCAGGACGCGGAAGGCATGGCCGCGCTGTTCAAGCAGTTCAGCTTTCCGGGCGGCATTCCGAGCCACGTTGCGCCGCAAACCCCGGGCTCGATCCACGAAGGCGGAGAGCTCGGTTACGCGCTGTCGCATGCCTATGGCGCGGTGTTCGACAATCCCGATCTGATCGCCGCGTGCGTAATCGGCGACGGCGAAGCCGAAACGGGGCCGCTCGCCACCTCGTGGCATTCCAACAAGTTCCTCAATCCGGTGACGGATGGCGCCGTGCTGCCGATCCTGCATCTGAACGGCTTCAAGATTACCGGGCCGACCGTGCTCGCGCGCATCGGCGACGATGAGCTCGCCGCGCTGATGAAAGGCTATGGCTACGCGCCGATCTTCGTGGAAGCCGAGGATCCCGGCGTCGCGCACGGTCTGATGGCCGCGGCCTTCGACACCGCGTTCGACGAAATCGCGCGCATCCAGCAGCACGCGCGCAAGGCGGCCGAAGCCGATCCGCAAGCTCACATCGAGCGCCCCCGCTGGCCGATGATCGTGCTGCGCACGCCCAAGGGCTGGACCGGTCCGAAGAGCGTCGACGGCCTGAAGACCGAAGGCTCATGGCGCTCGCACCAGGTGCCGCTTGCGAACATCGCGAAGCCGGGCCATCTCGCGCTGCTCGAAGACTGGATGCGCAGCTACAAGCCCGAGGAACTGTTCGACGCACATGGCCGGCTCACGCCCGAGCTTGCCGCGCTCGCGCCGCGCGGCGAGCGCCGCATGAGCGCGAACCCGCGCACGAACGGCGGCGGCCGGGTGCGCGAACTGCGCGTGCCCGCCTTCGAGCGCCACGCGGTGGACGTGCCCGCGCCGGGCCAGGTGGACGCCGAAGCCACCCGCGTGATGGGCGCGTTCCTGCGCGAGGTGATGCGCGTGAATCTGCCCACGCGCAACTTCCGCATATTCGGCCCCGACGAAACCGCATCGAACCGCTGGGCCGATGTATTCGACGTGACGGCGCGCACGTGGCTGGCCGACACCACGCCCGACGACGTCCAGCTCGCGGCCGACGGCCGCGTCATGGAAATCCTGAGCGAACACACCTGCCAGGGCTGGCTCGAAGGCTATCTGCTCACGGGGCGCCACGGCTTCATGTCGTGCTACGAAGCGTTCATTCACATCGTCGATTCGATGTTCAACCAGCACGCCAAGTGGCTGAAGGTGATCCGCGAGATTCCGTGGCGGCGGCCCCTGCCCTCGCTCAATTACCTGCTGACCTCACACGTGTGGCGCCAGGACCATAACGGCTTCAGCCATCAAGACCCGGGCTTCATCGACTATGCGGTCAACAAGAAGGCCGACACCGTGCGCGTCTACCTGCCGCCCGACGCCAACACGCTGCTCGCCGTGACCGATCATGTGCTGCGCACGTGGAACCGCATCAACATTGTCGTGGCTGGCAAGCAGCCGCAACCGCAGTGGCTCGACATGGACGCGGCGATCCGCCATTGCGCGGACGGCATCGGCATCTGGCAATGGGCCAGCAACGACGAAGGCGGCGAGCCCGATGTGGTGATGGCCTGCGCCGGCGACGTGCCCACGCTCGAGACGCTCGCGGCGGTCGACCTGCTGCGCGGCTGGCTGCCCGATCTGAAGATGCGCGTGGTGAACGTGGTGGACCTGATGACGCTGGAGCCGGCAGACCGCCACCCGCACGGTCTCTCCGATGCCGACTTCAACGCGCTCTTCACCACGAGCCGGCCCGTGATCTTCGCGCATCACAGTTACCCGTCGCTGATCCATCGCCTGACTTACCGGCGCGCCAATCACGCGAACATCCATGTGCACGGTTTTATCGAGGAAGGCACGACGACCACGCCGTTCGACATGACGGTGATGAACAAGCTCGACCGCTACCACCTGTGCGAGGCCGTGATCGACCGTGTGGATGGGCTCGCGCAGCGCGCCGCGCATGTGCGGCAAACGCTGCACGACAAGCTTGCCGCGCACCGCCGCTACGTGGACGAGCATGGCGACGACATGCCCGAGATCCGCAACTGGCGCTGGCTGCGCGCGAGCGCCCCTTTGCCGGGCGGCAGCGACTGATGCCGCGCGCGGCGCACGGAATTTGGCTCAGCGCGACGTCGATCGCCCGAACACGCGCACGAACCCCGTGACGAACAGGTCGAGCCGTTCCGAATCGAGGCTGTCGATGCCCGCCGCGCCCACCCGGCCGTTGCCGCCCGGGAACGCCCGGCACAACTCGTCCGCGCCGCTGGGACGCACGAGCGGCGCGCGCACGCTCACCGCGTAATTGCCGTCGGGGTTGACGCTCAGCACCGCGTGGGCGCAGGTCGGTTCCTCGAGCGCGAGGACATTGGCGAACACCCCGCGCACGCGGCGCGCCCAGGGCTCGTCGGGGAGCACGCACACGGTGCCGTACTGCACCATGAATAGCGGCGTGACCTGCTGCGCGCGTTCGAGATCTTCCTGGCGGCATGCCGAAAGACGTGCCACGACCGGCTCCGCTGCAATGAACTCGAACGGATCGGTGTAGGGCTTGAGCATCCCGTAGAGCGCGGCCGGCGCGATGAACAGATCGTCGGCGCTGTCGCCGTAGGCGTTGTAGTTGATCGATTCGCCCAGTTCGCACAACTGCGCGACTTGCGCCTCGTTAAGCCCGCCTTCGTGCGCGAGTTCGTGCGCGGTGGCCTGCAAGTTGTCGCCGAACGCCGCCGCAATCGCCCACCGGCGATACTGCCCGCGCAGGTGACGGTCGACCAGCACGCTCGTGCAGACCTGCGCGGTGGTGTCGATGTGCGCGGCGAGATTGACGTTCATCGGCAATTCGCCCGCGTGGTGATGATCGAAATACTCGATGTGGACGCCCTGGTCGAGCAACGCGCAAAGCGCTGCGCGGTTGGCGTCGAAGGAAATGTCGAGCACCGTGAGCGAGTCGCCGGGATGGGCCGGCACGCGCTTGATGAGCGCAATGTCGCGCTTCGCTCCAGTGACGAGCGTGGCCTCGCGCGGCCGGGAAAGGCGAAGCTGGTGCAACGCGCAGATGCCGTCCGCGTCGCCGTTGAATACGTCGAAATGCGCCATGTCCTGTGGATTCCGTTGCGTGGAGCTTCACAGTATCGCGCACCAAACGCGGATCCCACAAAGGGCGGATTTGACCGACCACAGTGAAGAACGATTCGTTCACCCTATCACACGACTTCGTGCCCCGACGTTCACGTGGAGTTCACGCGGACACGCAGGCGAGCGGGCAAGAACACGGCGTCACGAGCCAATCTGCATACGCAAGCGTCCAGCGGATGATGAGTCCGCTGGACGCTTGCGCAGCCAAACCTGCAGGCTGCGGCTCAGGTGCGCGCCACTGGCCAGCGCAGCGTGAACGCCACCGGGAAGCGCGGCGCCTTGCGCCCCGCCGGTGCGCGCCACGGCTGCATGCGCGCGCTCATGGCCGCGCACATGGACACGCCTTCTTCGCCGTAGAGGCGCTCCATGGCCTGTTGCACGAGGCCGGCGTCGAACCACATCTTGAAGCGGCGATGGCAGGTGCGGAAGTCAGGATAGCGCTCGGGCAGCTTCGACCATACGGAGCCCGTCGACAGCACCCACAGGATGGCTTCGAATACGGCGCGCGAGCAATGCGCCGGACGACCGCGGCGCGGACCGCTGGCGCGGATGTCACGGAAAAGCGGTTCGACGCTGCGCCACTGTGCGTCGTTCAGTTCCATTGAGGGACGAGGCTGCATCTGATATTCCAAGTGAGGTTGTCTGACACACAGCTAAATTAGCCTCACGCCCCATAGGAAAATATCGGACTTTGCCTAAAACGATCTGAAAATCCGCAATGTGATGGAGGTAGTGCCGCATTGCACATGCGTACTGGTGCTTTCGAAACCTTGCTATTGCAACCGCGCTACACTGCGCCATTCCTGACTCCACGGCGCAATTCCCATGGCTCGCTCCCCTGTTTTGCCCGAGAAAACCGGGCGCATTCGCATCGGCATCGGTGGATGGATTTACCCGCAGTGGCGCGGCACGTTATCCCGAAGGGCTCGCGCAGCGCCTCGAACTCGGTTATGCGAGCCGTCACCTGAGTTCGCTGGAAATCAACAGCACCTATTACGGCTCGCAGCGCCCCGAGAGCTTCATGCGCTGGCACGACGAGACGCCCGACGATTTCGTGTTCTCGTTGAAGGGACCGCGCTTCGCGATGAACCGCCGCGTGCTGGCTGAAGCGGGCGCATCGATCGAGCGCTTTCTCACGAGCGGCGTGCTGAATCTGCGCAACAAGCTCGGCCCGATCAACTGGCAGCTCATGCCGGGCAAGTCGTTCGATCCGGAGGACTACGCACGATTTCTCGAATTGCTGCCCGCCGAGATCGACGGACAGCCGCTAAGGCACGCGCTGGAGGTGCGGCACGAGAGTTTCTGCACGCCGGAATTCGTCGACCTCGCGCGGCGGCATGGGGCCGCCATCGTGGTATCCGGCGATTCGGACTACCCACAGATCGCCGACGCATCCGCGCCCTTCGTCTACGCCCGCATCATGGGGACGTCCGCTGACGAGCCGCTCGGCTACGCGCCCGTGGATCTCGACCGCTGGGCCGCGCGCGCTCGCATGGGCGCGCGGCGAGAGCCCCGGCGACCTCGCCACCTTCGCCGCGCCGCTCGCGGCCCAACCCGGACGCGACGTGTATCTTTACGTGATCAGCGGCTTCAAGGCGCGCAACCCCGCCGCCGCGATGGCACTGATCGAACGCCTGCGCAAGCCTTGACTCAAAGCTGCCGGCGCATGTCGGCCGCCGGCACCTTCATCATCTGGCGATACTTCGTGACCGTGCGGCGCGCCACGCGCACGCCCTGCCGTTCCAGCTCCTGCGCGAGCACGACATCCGAAAGCGGATCGCGCGGATTCTCCGCATCGATCATCTCCTTGATGAGCGCGCGCACGGCCGCAGCCGAACAGGTGCCACCCGTGCGTGTCTCCAGCTCGCGCGGGAAAAAGCGCTTGAACTCGAAAATGCCGCGCGGCGTGGCCATGTATTTGTTGCCGGTCGCGCGCGACACGGTCGATTCGTGCAGGCCGAGTTCGTCGGCGACGTCGCGCAGCAGCATCGGGCGCAGCGCGATCTCGCCGTACTGGAAGAAGGCCTTCTGGCGCGCGACGATGCACTCGCCCACCCGCAGGATGGTCTCGCAGCGCTTGTGCGCGTTGCGGATCAGCCAGCGCGCTTCCTGCAACTGCTGCGCGAGCGGCGAGCGGCTCGTCTGGTCCGAGCGCGCAAACAATTCCGCATAGAGCTTGTGAATGCGCGCGCGCGGCTCGATGGCCGGATTCACGCTCACCACCCAGCGCCCGCGCACCTGGCGCACGATCACGTCCGGCACCACATAGCCACCGTCCGCGCGGCCATAGTGATTGCCCGGCTTCGGGTCGAGGCGGCGTACGAGCGCGGTCGCGGCTTGCAGCGACTGCGCATCGCAGCCCAGCTGGCGTTGCAGCTCGCCGTGCTCGCGGCGCGCGAGGCGCTCCAGATGGCCCGTCACGAGCCGCAGCGCCAGCGCGCGGTGCGGCGTGTCCTCCGGCATCGCGTCGAGTTGCAGCGCGAGGCATTCCGCGAGCGAGCGGGCGCCGATGCCGGGCCGGTCGAGCGTCTGCACGACGCGCAGTGCGACGCGCAGGCGGTCTTCGTCGAGCGCGCCCTCCGTACCCTCGACGTCGGCAAGCTCGGTCAGGTCCTGACGCAGGTAGCCGTCGTCGTCGAGCGCCTCGATCACAACCTGAACTGCCGCGCGATCGAGGTCTGCGAGCGGCGAGAGCCGCAGCGCCTCGTGCAACTGCTCGCGCAGCGAGATGGGCACGCGCACCCAGTCGGCGGCATCGGATTCGCCGTCTTCCGAGCCGCGATAGCCCGACGGCGCGCGCGTCGCGCCTGGCAGCGGCAGGTCGGCGGCATACGCCGCGCCTTCGTCGCTGTAGCCGGACGTTTCTTCGCCATAGGCGCAGGGGGCCTGCTCGCCATACCCGGCCTCGTCGGCGTATCCGGCCGGCTCGCCGCCATAGCTCGCGGGGTCCAGCGTCATGCTGCCGTCGGCGGCGCTTTCCATGCCGCCATCGAGATCGCCCTCGGGCATATCGGCGGCCACCACGGGCGCCGCAGGCGCAGCAGCGCCAATCCCGGCCGCACCTTCGGCAGCCTCGGCGGCTTCGCCGGTTTCCTGGGCGGGCGGCACATATTCTAGAAATGGATTGGTATCGAGCGCTTCGCGCAATTCTTGCTGAAATTCGAGCGACGATAGCTGCAACAGGCGCACGGCCTGCTGCAGACGCGGCGTCAGCGCGAGATGCTGACGCGCGTGTAACGCGATGGAAGCCATGGCTTTGATGTTCTCTTGGGATTGACGTGAATGGCCCCAGTAACGCAACACCCATGCCAGCTTTTACAAGCACTTGTTTTATAACGGGATCGCGCCTTGCGAATCGCAATTCCGGCACCTGCTCCGAGCCCCATCCCGGACGTTTTTACAATCGCAGGAGAAAAATTGCGCGCCGGGTGCGGCCCCGGCCGTGGCGCCGGCCGACGTGGCAATGCCCGTTGCACCGAGGTTGACGCAATGCGGCATGGGCCTTGCGGCACCAGTTGGCCAATACCAACGGAACAGGAGAAACGCATGAAGCGCATTCCGATGCTCAAGACCGTTGCGGGTGTGGCCTGCATGACCTTCGCGCTCGCCGCCGGCGCACAGACGACCACGACAGCGCCTTCGACATCGCCTTCTGCGGCGACCCCGGCCAGCTCCGAGAGCTTCGGCCAGCACGTTGATGACTCAACCATCACGACCAAGGTGAAAGCCGAGTTGCTGGCCGCGAAAAACGTGAAGTCCGAGCACATTCACGTGAAGACCCGCAAGGGCGTCGTGTCGCTCACAGGCACGGTGCCGAGCGCCGCGGACAGAGACAACGCCAAACAGGTGGTGGAAAGCGTGGCGGGCGTGAGCGAAGTGAAAAACCACCTGAAGGTGGCCACGGAGTAATCCGCCGCGCGGGGCGTGGGGCAGCGCGGCGGCATGCCGCGCGAT
Source organism: Paraburkholderia sp. A3BS-1L (assembly GCF_051125215.1). Lineage (NCBI taxonomy): Bacteria > Pseudomonadati > Pseudomonadota > Betaproteobacteria > Burkholderiales > Burkholderiaceae > Paraburkholderia > Paraburkholderia sp. A3BS-1L. The sequence goes on from NZ_CP120443.1 coordinate 1,498,580, forward strand.
CCCGCGCCCTCACGCGCCCTCAGCGCTCCTCGCGCTGCGCCTGACGCAATTGCTCCAGCCGCGCCTCGCCCTGGCGCGCGAGCATCCAGCCCGGATATTCGGCGGGCAGGCGGCTCACGTCGTCGAGAGTCGCGAGTTCTTGCGCGGAGAGCCTCACCTTCGTGGCCGCGACGTTGTCGTCCAGTTGCTCGGTGCGCTTCGCGCCGACGATCACCGTCGTCACCGCGCGCTGGTGCAGGAGCCACGCGAGCGCGATCTGCGCCACCGAAACGCCCTTGCTCTCGGCGATCGGGCGCATCGCGTCGATGCAAGCCCATGCGCGCTCGCGCTCCACGGGCGGAAAGTCGAAGGTGGTGCGGCGGCTGCCCGCCTCGCCCTGGCGATCGCGCCCAAATTTGCCGCTCAGGAGGCCGCCCGCGAGCGGGCTCCATACCATCAGCCCGAGCCCTTCGCTCGCGAGCATCGGCACGATCTCGCGCTCGAGGTCGCGGCCCGCGATCGTGTAATACGCCTGCAGTGTGTCAAAGCGCGCGAGCCCATGATGATGGGCGATGCCGAGCGCCTTCACGATCTGCCACGCGGCCCAGTTCGAGACGCCCACGTAGCGCACGTGGCCCTGCTGCACTAGCGTGTCGAACGCGCGCACGGTCTCCTCGATGGGCGTGGCGGGGTCGAAGCCGTGGATCTGGTACAGGTCGATGTGATCGAGCTGCAGGCGGCGCAAGCTCGCCTTCACGCCCTCCATGATGTGATAGCGCGTCGCGCCGCGCTGGTTCGGCGATGCGCCCATCTCGCCGAGCACCTTGGTCGCCACCACGACCTGGTCGCGCACCACCTTGAGGTTCTTCAGCGCCTGGCCCGTGATCTGCTCGGAAATGCCTTGGGAATAGACGTCGGCCGTGTCGATGAAGTTGATGCCCGCGTCGAGCGCGCGGCCGATCAGGCGCTCGGCTTCGGTCTGCTGCAAGTCGCCAATCTGGTTCCAGATGCCGGTGCCGCCGCCGAAAGTCATGGTGCCGAGGCAAAGTTCGGAAACAAACAGGCCGGTACGGCCAAGAGGTTGCATTCGCATAGGAAAACTCCGACGTGAGCCGAGGGAACATCCAACGGGCCAGAGGATACTGCTAAACGCTCCAGGCGTGCCCGTGCTGCGCCGCATGCCCGAGCGAGCCCCGAACCTCACCCAGCAGCCGCGCGAGAAACCTGCCAGACTGCTTTTTTGCGCCCCGCACCCATGAACCTGCTCACGTCCGCCACCGCCCTGCCAGAGTCTGCCGCGCTCGCGCCCGCGCCCGGCGCCTCCAGCCCCGACGATCCGCTCACCCTCTTCCATCCCGCCGTGGCCGCGTGGTTCCGGACCAGTTTCGCCGCGCCCACCCCCGCGCAGCGCGCCGCCTGGCCGCTCATCGCGAGCGGCCGCGCCACGCTGGTGGCCGCGCCCACCGGCTCGGGCAAGACGCTCACGGGCTTTCTCGCCGCGCTCGACGCGCTCGTGCGCGAAGGCCTCGCAAACGGCGGTGCGCTGCCCGACACCACGCTCGTGGTCTATGTCTCGCCGCTCAAGGCGCTCTCCAACGACATCCACCTGAATCTGGAGCGCCCGCTCGAAGGCATCCGCGCGGAGCTGGCGCGCCGGGGCCTGCCGCCCGTCGAGATCCGCACTGCCGTGCGCACCGGCGACACGCCGCAGCCCGCGCGCGCCGCGTTGCGCAAGCGCGCGCCGCACATCCTCGTGACCACGCCGGAATCGCTCTATGTGCTGCTCGGTTCGGAGTCGGGCCGCCGCATGCTTGCCCTCGCGCGCAGCGTGATCGTCGACGAAATTCATGCGCTCGCGGGCAACAAGCGCGGCGTGCATCTCGCGCTCAGCCTCGAGCGCCTCGATGCGCTGTGCGGCCAGCGTCTGCTGCGCATCGGCCTGTCGGCGACGCAAAAGCCAATCGAAACGGTGGCGCGATTTCTGGTCGGCATGGGCGAGGACGCCGATGCGCCGCCGGCCTGCGCCATCGTCGATGCGGGCCACGTGCGTGCGCGCGACCTCGCGCTCGAAGTGCCGCCCGTGCCGCTCGAAGCGGTCATGGCCAACGACGTGTGGGAGCGCGTGTACGACCGCATGGCCGAACTGGTCGCGCAGCACCGCACGACGCTGGTGTTCGTGAATACGCGGCGCATGGCCGAGCGCGTGGCGCGCCATCTCACCGACCGCCTCGGCGCCGAGGCCGTGGCCGCGCATCACGGCAGCCTCGCGCGCGAGCAGCGCTTCGACGCCGAGCAGCGCCTGAAGCGCGGCGAGCTGCGCGTGCTGGTGGCCACGGCCTCGCTCGAACTCGGCATCGATATCGGCGATGTCGATCTGGTCTGCCAGATCGGCTCGCCGCGCTCGATCGCGGGCTTCCTGCAGCGCGTCGGGCGCTCCGGGCACCAGGTCGGCGGAATGCCGAAGGGACGGCTCTTTCCGACTTCTCGCGACGATCTCATCGAATGCGCGGCGCTGCTCGATTGCGTGCAGCGCGGCGAGCTCGACCGCCTCGCGCTGCCGAGCGCGCCGCTCGACGTGCTGGCGCAGCAGATCGTCGCCGAGGTGGCGTGCGCCGAATGGAGCGAAGACGCGCTGTTCGCGCTCGTGCGCCGCAGCGCGCCATTTGCGCAGCTGGAGCGCGCACGCTTGGACGCGGTGCTGCGCATGCTCGCCGAGGGCTATACGAGCCGCCACGGGCCGCGCGCCGCGTATCTGCATCGCGACGTGGTCAGCAAAACGCTGCGCGCCCGGCGCGGCGCGCGCCTCGTCGCGCTGACCTCGGGCGGCACGATCCCCGACAACGCCGACTATGCCGTGCTGCTCGAACCGCAGGGCGTGCAGATCGGCACCGTGAACGAGGACTTCGCGGTCGAGAGCCTCGCGGGCGACGTGTTCCAGCTCGGCAACGCCTCGTACCGGATCCTGCGCATCGAGGCCGGACGCGTGCGCGTGGAGGATGCGCAAGGCCAGCCGCCGAACATCCCGTTCTGGCTCGGCGAGGCGCCGGGCCGCAGCGATGAACTGTCGTTCGCGATCTCGCGCTTGCGTGGCCAGATCGAAGCGGCGCTCGGCGCAGATGGCGCGGCCCCGGATGCCATCGATCGCGCCACCGCATGGCTCGCCGAAGCGCTGAAGCTCGACGATGCCCCCGCACGCCAGATCGTCGAATACCTCGCGCGCGCCCGCGCCGCGCTCACCGTCCTGCCGACCCAGGACACGCTCGTGATGGAGCGCTTCTTCGACGAAGCGGGCGGCACGCAGCTCGTGATCCACGCGCCGTTCGGCAGCCGCGTAAACCGCGCGTGGGGCCTCACGCTGCGCAAGCGATTTTGCCGCCAGTTCAACTTCGAATTGCAGGCCGCCGCCACCGAGGACGCCATCATCCTCTCGCTCACGCACGCGCACAGCTTCGCGCTCGACGAGGTATGGCGCTATCTGCATTCGAACAGCGCCGAGCACCTGCTCGTGCAGGCGCTGCTCGACGCGCCCCTCTTCGGTGTGCGCTGGCGCTGGAACGCCACCACGGCGCTCGCGCTGCCGCGCCAGACCGGCGGACGCAAAACGCCGCCGCAAATCCAGCGCATGCGCAGCGAGGACCTGCTCGCCGCGGTGTTCCCCGACCAGGCGGCGTGCGTCGAAAACCTCGCGGGCGAGCGCGAAATTCCGCGCCATCCGCTCGTCGATCAAACGCTCGACGACTGCCTCCACGATGCTATGGATACCGAAGCATGGCTCGCGCTGCTGCGCCGCATCGAGTCGCGCGACGTGAAGCTGGTGACGCGCGAATTGACGGCGCCCTCGCCGCTCGCGGCAGAGATTCTGAGCGCGCGTCCCTACGCGTTCCTCGACGACGCGCCGCTCGAAGAGCGTCGCACCCAGGCGGTGCTGTCACGCCGCTTTCGCGACCCCGAGTCCGTCGACGACATGGGCGCGCTCGATCCCGAGGCGATCGCGCGCGTGCGTGAGGAGGCCTGGCCCCAGGTGCACGATGCAGATGAACTGCACGATGCGCTCAATACGCTCGGCGCGCTGGCCGAAAGCGAAGCGCACGCGCACGGCTGGGGCGCATGGCTCGCCGCGCTGGCCGCCGCCGGACGCGCGACGCGCATGCCGATAGCGGAACACGACGCGCTGTGGGTAAGCATCGAGCGGCTCGCCTGCGTGCGCGCGATCTACCCGCAGGCGCAATGCGAGCCGCCGCTCGCCGCGCTCTCCGGCCTCGATGAGCCGCGCGACGAACCATGGAACGAGGACACGGCGCTAGTCGAGATCGTGCGCGCGCGGCTGTCCGGATTCGGCCCCCTGACGGTCGCGCAGATCGCCCGGCCGCTCGCGCTGGAGGCGAGCGTGGCCGCGCTTGCGCTCACGCGGCTCGAAGCTGAAGGCACGCTCATGCGCGGCCGCTTCACCCCGGGCGCGCCCGAAGAGGAATGGTGCGAACGCCATCTGCTCGCGCGCATCCACCGCTACACCGTGCGCACGCTGCGCCGCGAGATCGAGCCGGTCGAGCGGAGCGATTTCATGCGCTTTCTATTCGAATGGCAGCACGTCGCTCATGGGACTGAGGGGGCGCACGGCTCGGGCCGCGACGCGCTTGCGGCCACGCTCGGGCAACTGGAGGGCTGGGAGGCTTCGGCCCTCGCATGGGAGGACGAGATTCTGCCCGCGCGCCTCGACGATTACACGCCGATGCTGCTCGACGAGCTGTGCCGCTCGGGACAGATCGCGTGGGCGCGGCTGCCGGCGCGCGCGGCGGCGTCGACGGTGCGCAGCACGCCCGTCGTGCTGCTGCCGCGACGCGAGCTCGCGCACTGGACGGCGCTCGTCGAAACGCCTGAAGCAGCGGACCTTTCGGCGCGCGCGCGACGCGTCCACGAGGCGCTGCTGCGCCATGGCGCGATGTTCTTCGACGAGCTGGGCGCCGATGCGCATCTGCTCGGCGTGGAACTCGAAAACGCGCTGGGCGAGCTGGTGGCCGCAGGGCTCGTGAACGCCGACAGCTTCGCGGGCCTGCGCGCGCTCGTGCGCCCGGCGGCGAAACGCCATACGCAAGGACATTACGGACGACGACGCCCGCGCGGCTTTGGGCCGCTCGTGGGCGGCATGGGCGACGCCGGACGCTGGGCGGTGCTGCGGCGGATTGCGCTGCCGGATGCCGCAGCGCCCCAGGCCGTGCGCGCGGCGAGCCCGACGCCCTTGCGCCGCCCTCCTGCCGATACCGACCTGCTGGAGCACGTCGTGCACGTGCTGCTGGGCCGCTACGGCGTGGTGTGCTGGCAGGTGCTGTCGCGCGAAGCGCCGTGGCTGCCGCCGTGGCGAGACCTGCTGCGCGTGATGCACCGCATGGAAGCGCGCGCAGACTTGCGCGGCGGCCGCTTCGTCACGGGCCTTTCGGGCGAGCAATTCGCGCTGCCCGAGGCGGTTGCGCTGCTGCGCGAAGTGCGCCGGCGCGGCAGTGCTGGCAACGCGCCGGGCGGCGCACGGAGCGAAGCGGCTGCGCTGGTCTGCATCGCCGCATCGGATCCGCTCAATCTGGTCGGCACTATGCTGCCCGGTGAGAAAGTGCCGGCGGTCGCGGGCAACCGCATCGTGTTTCGCGACGGCGTGCCGGTTGCGACGCTGGTCGCGGGCCGCTGCGCGTTTCTCGGCGATTTCGACGCGGCGACGCAAGATGTGCTGCGCACGGTTCTTGCTTGCCTCGGGGGCCGTTCGCCGGGCGTTTGACGCGCATTCCGGCTGTGGCGGATTTCTGTGCCACCGTGAAGTAGATGGGTTAGGCGGGCTCGGAATTGGCTGTTAGTTGCGTAAACGGCTGTAAGTCGCCATACCGCCGGAATCGCTACTGTGTTGCCTCTGCACTCCCGCCAAAAAGCAGCCTTGTGTACTTCCCGGACACGGCGCCGGTGCGCTTGCCGTCCGCGCCGTAATAACGATCCTGACGGCACAAGCGCTCTTTCACGTCGCAGAAGATACCGTTGGCGAAAGTGAAGGCGGTGAGGTCGAAGTCGCCCTGGGAAAACACTTTCGCCGCAACGCGCTGCCCGAGGTACTTCTCGGTCAGCGCGCGGGAAATGCCCTTCTCGTTGGCGCAGATGTAGCGGTCGCACAGCACGCCGCGCTCGGGCGAGCGAAGGGCTTGCTGGCCGGCCTGTGCGGAGAGGGTTGCGCCGGCCAGCAGCATGACGAAGAACAGGCCGACTGATGTCTTGTTCATGGATCAGCCCGCTTCACGCGTTCCCAGCGAAATGCCGCCGCAACCGCAGCCCGTTGGCGACCACCAGCAGGCTCGCGCCCACGTCCGCGAACACCGCCATCCAGAGGGTCGCCTCGCCCGCCAGCGCCAGCACGAGAAACACTGCCTTGATCCCCAGCGCGAGCGCGATGTTCTGCGTGAGCACGGCCGCCACCTTGCGGCTCAGCCCGATGAACGCCGCGATCTTGCGCGGGTCGTCGTCCATGATGGCGACGTCGGCGGTTTCGAGCGCCGTCGCCGTGCCGGCCGCGCCCATCGCAAAGCCGATGTCGGCGCGCGCGAGCGCGGGCGCGTCATTCACGCCGTCGCCGACCATCGCCGTCATGCCGTGCTGCGCCGAGAGCGCCGCGACCGCATCCTGCTTGTCCTGCGGGAGCAGATTGCCGCGCGCGTCGTCGATGCCGAGTTGCGCAGCGATCGCGCGCGCCGTCGTCGGGTTGTCGCCGGTCAGCATCACCGGCGTCACGCCCAGTTGCTCGAGAGCGCGCACGGCGGGCACGCTCTCGGGCCGCACCGCGTCGGCGACCGCGAACAGCGCCACCGGCTCGCTCGGCGAGCACAGCACGATGGCGGTCTTGCCCGCCGCTTCGAACTGCGCCAACTGCGCTTCGAGTTCCGGCGAGCACAGCCCCAGCGACTCGACCAGCCGATGATTGCCCAGATGCCACGCCGCGCCGCCGATGCGCCCCGTCACGCCGAGGCCGTTGAGCACCGCGAAATTGTCGATCGGCGCAAGCGCAGCCTGCCCGGCCTGCGCCGTCCGTGCACTGCGCTCGCGCCAGCCCGCAACGATTGCGCGCGCGACCGGATGGGCGCTCGCATCGTCGAGGCTCGCGGCAAGGCGCAAGGCCTCGTCTTCAGGCAACGCTGCCAGCACGAGCGTGTCCGTGAGCACTGGCGCGCCGCGCGTGAGCGTGCCGGTCTTGTCGAGCGCGACCGCCTTGAGCAGACGCCCGCGTTCGAGCCACACGCCGCCTTTCACGAGCATGCCGTTGCGCGCGGCTGCCGCGAGGCCGCTCACGACCGTCACCGGCGTCGAGACGACGAGCGCGCACGGGCAGGCGATCACGAGCAACACGAGCGCCTTGTAGAGCCATGCGCTCCACGCGCCGCCCAGCGCGAGCGGCCCCGCGATCGCGATCAGCACCGCGAGCACGACTACGGCGGGCGTGTAGTAGCGCGCGAACTGATCGACGAAGCGCTGGGTCGGCGCCCGCTGCGCCTGGGCCTCCTGGACCGCCGCCGCGATGCGCGCGAGCGTGCTGTCGCGCGCAGCGGCAGTGACGACCGCCTCCACCACGCCATCGACGACGATGCTGCCCGCGTAGAGCGCATCGCCCTCGGCCTTGTCGACGGGCAGGCTCTCGCCCGTGATGGGCGCTTGATCGAGCGCCGCGCGGCCCGCGGCCACGCGCGCATCGACCGGCACGCGCTCGCCCGTGCGCACACGGATGCGCTCGCCCACGGCCACTTCGGCCACGGCGCGGGTGCGCCATTCGCCGGACGGTTGTGCCGCTTCTGGTGCCGCTTCTGGTGCTGCTTGTTGCATCCACACCTCGGCCGTCTCGGGCGCGAGCGCCGTGAGCGAGCGGATCGCCTGACGCGCGCGTTCGAGCGACAGCGCCTCGATCTCCTCGGCGAGCGCGAACAGGAACACGACCATGGCCGCCTCGGGCCACTTGCCGATGATGACGGCGCCCGCGACCGCGAGCGACATCAGGAAGTAGATGTTGATCGTGAAGTTCTTGAGCGCGACCCAGCCCTTGCGCAGCGTCGGCAAGCCCGCGCACAACAGCGACAGCACCGTGCAGACGAGCACCGGCACGCCGGTCTCGTGGCCCGTGCTCCACGCGAGCACCTCGGCGGCGGCCGCCGCGACGCCGCTCGCCGCGAGCAGCAGCTTCTGGCGCAGCGCGAGGCTGGGGCCGCGCGCCGGCGCTTGCGCGCTCGCGCCGGCCGGGGCGGCATCGTCGAGCGGGCGCGGCGCCATGTCGAGCGAGCGCAGCGCGGCTTCGAACGGCTTCGCGTCGGGCAGCCGGTGGTAGAGCGTAAGCTCCCGCGCGAGCAGGTCGAAGTCGAGACGCACGACGCCCGTCATCGGCTCGAGGCGTTTGCGGATGAGCCGCTCCTCGGTCGGGCAGTCCATGTTCTCGATGCGGTAGCGCGCGCGCTGCGCGCCCTCCGGCGCGCTTGCCGGCGTGGCGCGCGTGGATTGCAGCGCGGCGGCGCCGGCGCAGCAGGCGTCGGCTTCGTGGCCATGGCCGTGATCGTGATCGTGATCGTGTGAATGGCTGTGGCCGTGAGCGTGGTCATCGTCATGATCACGGCCGCAAACCTGGTCGTGGCCTTGGCCGTGATCGTGTGCGTGATCATCGCCATGGTCGTGGCTGCATGTCCGGCCATGGTCATGGCCGTGACCGCTCGCCTCGTCCGCATCCGCGCGCGCGTGATCGCAGCAGCCCGCGGGCTTCTTGTTCCCCGCCTCATCGAGCAACACCGCCGATTCCGCCGGGCCCGACGCCGCCGCGCCCCGCTCGTCTTCGCGCGCCCGCAAACGTTGTGCGAGCACCAACCGCGACCAGAAAGCCAGGATCATGGCTGAATTCTCCCAAAAGTGACAGAATCATTAGACAGCCTGTAGCCGCTACAGGGTCAAGCCATTTTGGAGAACTGCGACCATGAGAATCGGCGAACTGGCGCGCCAGGCGCATTGCGACGTCGAAACGGTACGCTTTTACGAACGCGAAGGCCTGCTGGACGAGCCCGAGCGCGAAACCAACGGATACCGCAGCTACACGGGCGCGCACGCCGCGCAACTGAACTTCATCCGCCATTGCCGCTCGCTTGGCATCGGGCTTGCCGATATCCGCATGCTGCGGCGCTACCAGGCCGACCCGAGCCAGCCCTGCGACGAAGTCAATCAGCTGATCGACTGCCAGATCGCGCGCATTCACGAGCAGGTCGAGTCGATGCGCACGCTCGAACAGCAATTGCGGACGCTGCGCGAAAGCTGCCATGCGCACCACAGCAGCAGCGCCGAGTGCGGCATCATGAAGAACCTCGAGCAGCCGATCGACGAGGAAAGCTGCTCGTGCCACGCGGAAACCGCGCACGGCGACGCGGCCCACAAGAAGCAAGAGTAAGGCGCGAGATCCCGCCGAACCTCGGACCTCGCTCCGGAATTCGGCCGCTGGGCCTGTTCAGACCCGCGCTCGCCCGCTCACCTGCGCCCTCAGGGCGCTGACGCGATCACCTCGGCCACCGTGGCGGTGAGCTTCTTCGCATACGGCACGTGCAGGAACTCGTTCGGCCCGTGCGCATTCGACTTCGGGCCGAGCACGCCGCACACCATGAACTGCGACTTCGGGAAACCCGCCTGCAGGACATTCATCAACGGAATCGTGCCGCCCTGGCCCAGATACGCGCAGTCCGCGCCGAAATGCGTGCGCGACGCCGCGTTGAGCGCCTGCGTGAGCCACGGCGCGAGTTCCGGTGCGCTCCAGCCATTGGCCGAGCCCGTGTCCGGCTTGAACGTGACCTTGGCGTTATAGGGCGGATCGAATTCGAGCAGCGCCTTTAGTTCGGCGACGGCCTTCGACGCCTCCACCAGCGGCGGCAGCCGCAGCGAAAGCTTGAACGCCGTGCGCGGACGCAGCACGTTGCCGGCATCGGCGAGCGCCGGCAATCCGGCCGCGCCGGTCACCGAAAGCGAGGGCCGCCACGTCGAATCGAGCAGCGCCTCCTTCGGGTCGGTGGTCTTGGGCAGCACGGGGCGACCGTCCTGGCCGCACGCCCAGGGCAGGCCCTTCCAGACACTGTCGCCAAGAATTTGGGCCGTGGCCTCGGCTTCGGCCAGACGCGTGGACGGAATCGCGCAATGAAAGCCCTTGGGCAGAAGCGTCCCGCTCGCCGCGTCTTCCAGACGCTCGAATAGCTGACGCATCACGCGGAAGCTCGATGGTGCAATGCCGCCATACGAGCCGGAATGGATGCCCTCCTCGAGCACCTCGACTTCCAGATCGCCCGACACGAGACCGCGCAGCGAAGTGGTGAGCCAGAGCTGGTCGTAATTGCCCGCCCCCGAGTCGAGGCAGACCACGAGCCCAACCGTGCCCAACCGTTCGCGCAGCGCGTCGACATAGGGCAGCAGGTCGTAGCTGCCCGACTCCTCGCAAGTCTCGATGAGGCCCACGCAGCGCGGACGCTCGATGCCCTGGGCGTCGAGCGCGGCCAGCGCCGTGACGCTCGCGTAAATGGCGTAGCCGTCGTCGGCGCCGCCGCGGCCGTAGAGACGGCCGTCTTCGAGCTTGGGCGACCAGGGCCCGAGGTCGTTGCGCCAGCCGGCGAATTCGGGCTGCTTGTCGAGGTGGCCATACAGCACGACGGTCTCGCTGCTGCCCGAGCGCGTGGCCGGCACCTCGAAAAAGATCACCGGCGTGCGGCCCGGCAGCCGCACGATTTCGAGCTTCAGGCCGCGCACGGGCTGCGTTTCGGCCCACTTCGCAGCGTCCTGCACGACGCGCTCGAGATAGCCGTGCTTCGCCCAGTCGGCGTCGAAGGCGGGGCTCTTCGCGGGCACCGCGATGTAGTCGGTCAGCGCAGGGACGATTTCGTCGTTCCACTTGCGCTCCACGAACGCGCGCAAGGCGTCGTGATCCAGTTGCCGGATGTCCTCTGTGGTGTCTGAGCCCATGGTGCGAATACCGTGCGGGGAAAGCCTGAATCATAGACCCGAACACCTCTTGCAGGCAGGCCTTCGGCGCAAACGGAACAGCGCGCTGGCCATCCGGCCAGGCATGTCATGCGCGCGAGGCCGTTCCGCGCGACAATGAACCATTGGGCGATGGATGCCCTGTTGGGGAGGACCGGCCATGGTGAGCCATTCCGTCTTCGAGATCATTGTTCTGCTGGCGGCGGTCGCGCTCTATTTCCTGCCCGCGCTGATCGCGGAGCGCCGCCAGCGCGACGATCTGCTGACGATCGCCCTCTTCAACGCGGTGCTCGGCTGGACAGCGTTCGGCTGGCTGCTCGCGCTTTACTGGTCGCTGCAGGCGAATCCGCCGAAGAATATCGGCGGCAACGTGAAGGAAAGGCAGCGGCGTCTGGGCATGATGCTGTTCTCGCGCCAACTCGACGACCGCGCTCATGCACGCGAGGTCCGCGAAGCCGAGCGGGGGCAATCGTCACAATCACCGCAATCATCACATTCGTCGCGTTCGTAGCACCAGGCCCCGCATCGCGCGCGGCCTGGCCGAACGGCTAATCCTCACACCAAGCCGGACACGCGCGCCGTTTGCATGAAATAATCGCATCCATAACCGCTGGGCACTCCGGTCCCCCGTCGTGCGCCGCCTTTCCCCACCGCTTTGCCCCCAGGACCACGGAGCCCGCCATGCATGTCGCCCCGCTGCTCGCCTTTGCCGCCGTTGCGCTCGGCATGGCGCTCACGCCCGGACCCAACATGATCTATCTGATCTCGCGCTCGATCTGCCAGGGCCGCAAGGCGGGCCTCATCTCGCTCGGCGGGGTCGCGCTCGGCTTCGTTTTCTACATGCTGTGCGCCGCGTTCGGGATCACGGCCCTGCTGATGGCCGTGCCATTTGCCTATGACGCGCTGCGCCTCGGCGGCGCGCTCTATCTGGCCTGGCTCGCGTGGCAGACGCTCAAGCCCGGCGGCCGCTCGCCGTTCCAGGTCAGGGAACTGACACCCGACCCGCCACGCAAGCTTTTTCTCATGGGATTCGTCACGAATTTGCTGAACCCGAAAGTGGCGATTCTTTATCTCTCGCTGCTGCCCCAGTTCATCGAGCCGGCCAAGGGCAGCGTGCTCGCGCAATCCATCGAACTGGGCGCGGTGCAAATCGCGCTCTCGGTCACCGTGAACGCCGCCGCGGCAATGACGGCGGGCACGATTGCGTCGTTTCTGTCGGGCCGCCCGAAATGGCTGGCGATTCAGCGCTACCTGATGGGGACCGTTTTGGCCGGACTGGCCGTGCGGATCGCAGCGGAAGGCCAGCGCTAAAAGGATAAGGGGAATACGGGGATTAAGCGCGCCGGTTGGCTCGGGTTGCCGACCGGCGCAGTTTGGCCGCAGCCGCAGAAATCAGGCGCGGCTCGATTTTCACCATGTCTTGCGCAAACATGTCCTGACGCAATTCACCTCGTTCGTCGAACCATTGGCAGATCAGCCAATGCCCCTCGGCAAAGCCAACCGGCCCCGCATGCATGACGGTCATGCGCGGCCCGCCCGATTTCAGGGTGACAACATCGCCAACGCCTGCCATGGCGGGTTCGTTTTCTGCAAGCTCAGTATGCGTATCCAGCATGGCGCTGCCTCGCTAATCAGGTCGTTAAGCGAATAATCCCCGACAAGGATCGCCGCTCCCGCATGCGGATCCCCTTTTATTGATAATTTTATTCGGCCGACCGTTAATAAGTCCCGCAAGATTAACAACACGGATTAAATCTCGCAAGCGATTTATATTTTTTTATATACAAGACTTATTGTGGCAATGCACAAGCGCGATTTAATCGGCTCATCCTGAGAAAATCCCGGCAGCGGAAATAAAAAAGCCACCTGTCTTGAACAGGTGGCCAATCTGCAACTCGTGCGCCCCGGCGCTTTATTCCGGAAACGGCAGCGAAGTCTGACCTTCGGCACGCATGCCGAACACGTTGAGCGTCATCGCCACCAGCGCGTAATAGCCGAGCAGCCCGACGAGGTTGATCGTGGTCTCATGCCCGAAGCGCTCCACCGCGCGCGCGTAGGTCGCATCGGACACGCGCTTTGTGTCGTAGAGCTCGGTCACGAATGTGTGGATGAGCGCGTCGTCGGGTTCGTCGAAGACCGGCTCGGCGCCGGTGCGGATCTGCTCGGCCAGCGCCTCGGGCACGCCCGCCTCCAGCGCAATCGGATAATGGATGTACCACTCCGCCTGGGCCTGCCAGCGCGCCGCCGTCACGAGTATCGCCAGCTCCGACAGGCGCAGCGAAAGCCCCGTGTTGTAGCGGCAGAACGCACCCAGGCGCTGCGCATGCTGGGCAAGCTCCGGGCTGTGGATCCAGCCGAGAAACGGTCCGTTCAGGTTGCCGCGCGGGCCGGAAAGAATTTCGTCGAGCACGGCTTTCTGCTCGGCCGTCGCGCTCGCCGCGTCGAAGGCAGGCAGGCGCGCGTTCGTGGATTGGGTCATCGGTCAGGCTCCGGAAACGAATGATCAGGCGGCACGCGGCGCGCCCGCCACGCCCGTCGCGCTCAGCGCGGCGCCGATCGCGTCAGCAAGGCGTGCCTCGATCGTATCGATATCCTCTGCGGTGCAGATGAACGGCGGCGCGAGCAGCACGTGATCGCCATGCTTGCCGTCGACGGTGCCGCCCATCGGGTAGACCATCAGGCCGCGCACGAACGCCTCGCGCTTGATCGCGGCGTGCAGTTTGAGCGCCGGGTCGAAGGTGGCCTTGGTCTCGCGGTCCTTCACGAGCTCCACGCCCACGAACAGGCCGCGCCCGCGGACGTCGCCCACGTACGGATGTTCCGCGTAGCGCTCGCGCAGGCGCGCCCGCAGTTGCTCGCCGCGCGCGAGCACGTTGTCGAGCAGTTTCTCGTCGGCAATCACGCGCTGCACTTCGAGCGCCGCCGCGCAGGCCGTGGCATGGCCGATATAGGTGTGGCCGTGCTGGAAGTAGCCGCTGCCGCCCACGATGGTCTCGTAAATGCGCTGGCTCACGAGCGTCGCGCCGATCGGCTGGTAGCCCGCGCCGAGGCCTTTCGCGATCGTCAGCAGATCGGGCGCCACGCCGTCTTCGTCGCAGGCGAACAGATAGCCCGTGCGGCCCATGCCCGACATGATTTCGTCGAGGAGCAACAGCACGCCGTAGCGGTCGCACACCGCGCGGATCTTGCTGAAATACTCGCGCACCGGCGGCAGCGCGCCAGCCGTTGCGCCCACAACCGTTTCCGCGACGAATGCAGCCACGTTCTCGGCGCCGAGTTCGAGAATCTTCTGCTCCAGCTCGTCGGCGAGGCGCTGCGCGTAGGCCTCGTCGGTCTCGCCTTCATGACGCTCGCGGTATGCGTAGCACGCGCTCACGTGATGCGATTCGATCAGGATCGGCAGGAACGGCTCGCGACGCCATGCGTTGCCGCCGATCGCCAGCGCGCCGAGCGTGTTGCCGTGATAGCTCTGGCGGCGCGCGATGAAATGGCGGCGCGTGAGCTCGCCCTTCTCCACGAAATACTGGCGCGCGAGTTTGAGCGCGGCCTCGATCGCCTCCGAGCCGCCCGAGACGAAATAGACGTGGTCGAGCCCGGCGGGCGCGGCGGCAATCAGGTGTTCGGCGAGCTGCTCGGAGGCCTCGGTCGTGAAGAACGAGGTATGCGCGTACGGCAGTTGCTGCGCCTGGCGCTTGATCGCGTCGATCACGCGCTGGTTGCTGTGGCCAAGGCACGAGACGGCCGCGCCGCCGCTCGCGTCGATGTAGCGCTTGCCGGTGGAGTCGATGATCTCGATCCCCTCGCCCGCCACCGCAACGGGCAAGGTTTGCTTAGGCATCCGATGGAAGACTTTCGTGGACATGGGCGTTCTCGCTGAAATCGCTGAAATCGAATTGATGCGTTGAAATTGAGCCGATGAATCTCGCCGTGTGTCAGCCGCCGCGCCCGACCTGCAGGCCCAGCGTGCGCACGCCGTCCTGCCAGACATCGAGCGTCACGCGGCGCGGTTCCACACGCATGCAAGCGGTGGCGAGCGTGTTTTCATCGTCGGGATCGTGGGGGTCGTCGCGGTAGATCGGCAGGCCCGCGCCCGCGCGGTCTTGCAAGGTGCGCACGAAATCCGCGCCGTCGGGCCGTGCGTCAAATGCGGACACCAGCGCGGGCAGCAACTCGGCGAGCCGCGCCTGCCGGTCGCGCGACGAATCGGTGACGATCTGCGCTTCGTTCTCGCAGCCCGCGTGAATCAGGTGGTTGGCGTGCCCCGAGGGCGCGCCTATTTCGGCCATCGATGCGCGCTGCGCCGTGGCTTCCACGCTATGGATGCGCACTGCGCCGGCCGCGTCGGTGCCGCCGACCGTGTGGTGGAAGCCGCTCGCGCGCGGCGTGTCGCGCAGCAGCGCGAGGGCGTCGGCGAGCGTGGCAGCGTCGAGCACCGCGCGCGCGAGGATCATGCGCGGCACGCCCGCGCGCGGCTCGCGGATGCGCACGTTGTTGATCGCCTGCGAGATGCCCGCGTGCGACGCCGCGAAGGTGTGGCCGGGCAGCGATCCCGGGTAGTAGAAGCTCACGAAGCCGGGCTTGCCCTCGGGCTCGATCTCGACCACGGCGCAGCGCCCGCGCAGATACGGATCGCCGTCTTCGTTATGGGCGATCAGGCCGGCCTCGGGCGTGCGCACCGCCAGCGTCGTGCAGCCGTCCGGCGCGTTGTGGATCAGCTCGCCGCGGCAATTCCACAGAAACAGATCGTGCGCGGGCCAGCCGAGGGCCGCGGCCATCGCATCGATTTCCGCGACATGGGCCGGGAAATACCGCTCGGCCGCCGCGCGCAGCTCCTGCGCAAACGCGCTGCCGCGCCAGCGGCTCACCGCCGCCCACGCGCTGCTCTGCGCCATATAGTCCGCGAAGACGGGCTTCGCCAGCTCGCCGAGCCGCCGCCCGATGGCCTCGGGCGAGCCGCCCATCCGGTAGGTCTTGAGTTCCTGCATCGAAATTCTCGAAATTCTCGTTTGAATGCTTGCAACGGGGAATGATGGATTTATACGTCACGCAACATGTGTTGTCAACAATTATGCAATCAACAACAAATGATATTCCTGCAAACGTAAGTCGGGCCTCCTCGCGGGCGGCTAAAAAATGGTTCCCCGGGGATTTCCGGGAAACGCGCCATCGTCAAGATCGTCTTGAATTTGGTTCGGATTGAGATAGCCTGAGTTGTCAGGGCGGATCTGTTGATGGATCAGCGCTTGACGCGCGTACATGAATCCAATCCTCGCGAGGTTTGCTATGACGCTCAGGACCGAAACAAAGATCGAGGGGCGGCTTTACCCTCCCCTCAGCGATGAAGAAAAACGCAATTTCCAGCGCAGCGTCGAGGAATCGTTGGCGCAGATCCGCTCAACCGATATCGGGTCGAGTCTGCTTGACGATATCGAACGTGCAAGTAACGAAGTGCTGATCTTTCAGGCCGCCCCCGTTGTGGGCAATAAGTGCAGGCAGAAGGATGCTTCGATAAAAGCCTGCAGGGCAGCTTGCTACGAGGAAGTGCTCGATTTTCCAAGCCTCGCGGACAAGGTATCGAAACAGGGGAAAGGCCACCCCGCCATGAGAAAGCTCTACAAATTTTGCGTACCGGAAGCGAGCGGTGGAGAACAGGGAGCGTACCGGCATACTGCTTCCGCGCGCCCGCTTCCTCTCGCTCACAAAAAGCCTGGCGAACAGAGGGCAAGCGAGGAAGCCGCGAGCCCATTCAAGGTGAGTTCCCTCCAGCGCGGGCTGATCGGCTACCACATCATGGACCATCTGACGCCGGGGGCCGGCACCGGAGCCGATGTCCTTTGGGATCCGACATCGGATGGCGTTTGCCGGGATCTGCCGGCTGACAAACGCGCAGCCTGGATGGATCGCCCGCCGTGGATCGCGTTGGTCCACGAACTGATTCACGCATGGCGCCTGGTGACCGGCAGATGCGTCTTTGAGCCGGGCGGGATCGAGGAATATTGGGAGGAAGCGATGACGGTCGGCCTCCCGCCCTATGACGGATGCCGTTACACCGAGAACCGCTTCCGTCAGGCCAAGGCGCTCCCGCTGCGAACGTTCTATGGAGAAACGACGCTTGGCCGCAGCAAAGCCGCTGCGGCCAAGCACGGTGCGGCCGAATCACGGCTACTGATAAAGGTTGTCGGTAGCGGCCCCAACGACCCCTTGGTCTTCGATTTCGATATCCGCTCAGCCCAAAAGCCGGATGAAGTGACCCATGGAACGACCGACACCCGGGGACGCGCCACGGCCGGTGCGACCGATGGGGAAATACGCTTTCGCGGCTTTGGCGCTTTCGGCCGCGTCGAAACGCAGTGGCAGAAAATTTTGGTCGGCAGGCAGATGACTTTGCAGTTTGGCCGCTACAGCTTCATTTGCGAGCCTTTGGTCAAGTCATGAAAGCTTCGGGCGCCAGCGGCGTGGCGGTGTCTCTCGTAGCGTGCAAACGCCACACGGCAAACGCCAACCCCGGTCAGCGCGCCGTCAAGGCACATAAGCGCCGCGCGCGTTGAGCGTGCGCTCGGACTGTTCGAGCTGTGCCACGGCGCCCGCCCCCTCCAGCGCGAGCAGGTGCGCGACGAGCGACTCCGCCAGCGCCGTCGCCGCCACCAGCGAGGGGAAGAACGATGGGCTTTCGTGCGTGAAGATCAGCACTTTATCGGCGTTGAGCGCGATGGGCGCAACGGCGCTGTCGGTAATCGCGATCAGCCTGCTGCCTTTTTCGAGCGCCGCCTCGGCTACGCGCACGGCCTCCACCGAATACGGCGCGAAGCTCACCACGATGGTCGCGCTGTCGCGCTCGATGCCGAGCAATTGCATTTCGAGCGTGCCGGCCTCGCCGCCCAGCAGCGACACCGAGGGCCGAAAAAGCCGATAGCCGTACACAAGGCCGAACGCCACCGCATAGCACGAGCGAAAGCCCGCCACGTGCACGTGCTTCGCTTTCTTCAGCACGCGCGCGGCCTCGACCATGGTGCGCGCGTTATGCGCGGCGCTGGCGTCGAGATTGTGCTGCTGGGCAACCAGCAGATCGTGCGCGAGCGCGTCCTTCGCGCTGCCCGCCACGAGCGAGCGCGCCCGGTTCGAAAGCGGTTCGGGACGCGTGCGCACGCGCGCGACGAACAGATCGCGCAACTCGTTCCAGCCCGGAAACCCAAGCTGCTGCGAGAGCCGCACGAGCGACGCGGGCTGCACCTGGGCGCGCTCGGCGACTTTGCGCATCGACGAAACGGCGACTTCGTCGGGATGATCGAGCAGGAAGGCGGCGCCGGTCTGGAATTGCGGGCTCAGATCGGAGAAGCGTGCGCGAATGAGCGCGGCAAGCTGGTCGAAGCTTTCTGGCATGCGAATGGCTGAATGGCTGAATGGCTGAATGGCTGAATGGCTGAATGGCTGAATGGCTGAATGGCTGAATGGCTGAATGGCTAACGGGCAGGGAACGACAACAAATGTTACCACTGGTGTTGCGGGATGTTGTCGAAACGTTTTACCCCGCCTGCTTCAGCCGCCGACTCCGCCTCGCGCGCCGCGCCAGCATGTTCATACCTTCGACGAACGCGGAGAACGCCATCGCCGCGTAGATATAGCCTTTGGGAACGTGAGAGCCGAAACCGTCGGCGATCAGCGTCATGCCGATCACCAGCAGAAAGCTCAGCGCCAGCATGACGATGGTGGGATTGTTGCCGATGAACCGTGTCAGCGGACCTGCCGCGAACAGCATCGTTGCAACCGCCACGATCACGGCGATATACATGATGGCCAGGTGCTGGGTCATGCCGATCGCGGTCACGATGCTGTCGACGGAGAACACCAGGTCGAGCAGCAGGATCTGGCCGATTGCTGCACGCACCGTGAGGCCGGCCGGAGCTGCGCCACCCGATTCATCGTCTTCGTCATGAGAGACGTTGTGATGAATTTCCCTGGTCGCTTTCCAGACGAGGAAAAGCCCCCCGCCGATCAGCACGAGATCGCGCCACGAAAAGTCATGATCGAACAGCGACAGCGCGGGCTGGGTCAGTTGCGCGATCCATGCCACGGCGCCCAGCAACGCAAGGCGCAGCACGAGCGCGAGCCCAATGCCGATCCGCTGGGTCCGGGTGCGATGCTCGGGCGGCAGCTTGTTGCTGAGAATGGCGATAAAGACGAGGTTGTCGACGCCGAGCACGACTTCCATGACCACCAGTGTCACAAGAGCGGCCCAGGCTGAGGGGTCGGAAAACAGAGCAACGAGATCGTCCATGCGCGGTGTGCCGTCCAGGGTAGCGGAGAGATCGATTCTACGGTCGTGCGGGCACGGCGAGTATGTAAAGCATTTTGCAATCGCACAATGGGACCAAAGTCGTATTTTTCCGGCGCTTCAAAGCCGGCGATGTCCATGCCACAATTCGGCTGCAACAGTGAATGAGCGATGCGCCAGCAACGGGAGCGATTCATGCCTGGTCAATCGGACAAGTCAGCACGGCGCCTCGCCTGTGCCTGCTTGCTCGCGGTCCTGCTGCCCTGCCAGTCGAATGCCCAGACGGCCGCTGGCCCGTTGTCGGGCAACACCGTCGTCGGCGGCAACGTGAAGCAGCACGCGGACGCCGTGCTCGCCATCATGACCTACACCACCGTTCCCGACGTCACGACCAGCAATCTCTCGGTCAATAGCGGCTCCACCGGGAATCCGGGCTTCGGCCAGACGCAGTTCGGCGGCGGCTTCACGCTCAGCAAGTCGTTTCCTTTGTATCTGGAAGGCACGCTCGCCTACAGCCGCTACGATCCGATTTTCATCGCGTCCGACGGCACCCAGCAGCGCGCGATACCGACCAAATGGAACACCTTCAGCGGCACGGTGGGCATCGGCTGGGACTTTCGCATCGCGGACGAACTGGTGTTCCGTCCGATCCTGAACGGCACGCTCGGGCGCGTCTCCAGCGATCTGAAAGTCGGCCAGACGATCTTCAATCACGTCACCGACAGCAACCTCCAGTTTCTCCAGAATGGCTCGCTCGATGCGTATGGCTATGGCGGCTCGCTGATGCTCGATTACGAGCATTACCGCGAGAACTACGAAATCGACGCCGAACTGCGCGCGACCGATATCTATCTGCGCAGCTTCGGCGGCTCGTCGGCGGCCGTGCAGGGTTCGGCCATGGCGCAGCAACTGAGCCTGTGGACCCGCTGGCGCGCGCCGACCGGCTGGCATGCGCTGGACCGGCCGATCCGCTACGTGCTCGAAGGCGCCTACTCGCACTACTTCGGCGACAGCGCCGGCGTGCTGGGCTTCAACGACCTCACATCGCTGGGCGTGGGCCTCGAGCTCGACAGCAGCAAGTACCCCATCATCGTCACCCGCACCCGGGCGATGGTGCGATATGTGTTCGGACATAACGTGCACGGCGTGTCGTTCGGATTCGCGATGAGCTTTTGATGCGCACGATCTTGATGCGCACGGCAGTGGCGCCCTTCGCGCGCAACGATATGAGACCAAAGTCCGATTGCCTCGACCCGGTGTCGATCAGATAGTGAAGGATCGCCAAATGAGCATGCAAGGCTTCCGTAACAGGAGAAAAAAATGCTCACACCGCTTGCCCAAAGGGTCTTGTCCAGACAACTGCTCGATGTCCTGATTCGCGCCGGCCTGGTGGCTGTGCTCGTCGTATTCTGTTACCGGATCTTCCGGCCGTTCTTCGATCTCATGGTGTGGGCGCTGATCCTCGCCGTCACGCTCTATCCGCTTCAGGTCAGGCTGCGCCGTCCGTTCGCCAATCGCGACGGTCTGATTGCGACGCTGATCATCCTCATTTCCTTTGTGGTCATTCTTGTGCCGACCTATATGCTGGTCGTGGCGCTCGCCGACTCGATCGAGCATGCGATCGCCGTGTTCAGGACCGGCGGCGTGCGCATTCCGCCGCCCGCCGATTCGGTCGCGAGCTGGCCGCTGGTCGGCAAAACGGTGTATGCCAGCTGGCTCCAGGCCTCCACCGACCTCACCGGCCTCGCGCAGCGGTTCACGCCGCAAATCAAGGAGGCAGGCCGCGCCCTGCTCGGCACGGCGACCGGTCTGGGCGCGGCGCTGCTCGTCTTCTTTGCCGCCCTGGTGGTGGCCGGCATTCTGATGGCGTATGGCGAAAAAGGCCACGACAGCGCCGTGCGGATCGCCACGCGCATCTTCGGTCCCGGCAACGGCGCCCAGATTGCCGATCTGTGCACGGCCACCATTCGCGCGGTGGCCCAGGGGGTCGTCGGCATCGCGTTCATCCAGATGCTGCTGATCGGTATCGCGTTCATCGTCATGGGGATTCCCGGCGCCGGCCTGCTGGCCCTCGCGGTGCTGCTGATCGGCATCATGCAGCTGCCCGCCACGCTGATTACCGTGCCCGTCATCATCTTCGTGATCGCCACCGAGGGCGCGAGCACCGCCACCATCGTCTTCTCCATCTATGTCTTCATCGCGGGTCTGGCCGACAACGTGCTCAAGCCCTTGCTGCTCGGCCGGGGCGTTGCGGTGCCGATGCCCGTGGTGTTGATCGGCGCGCTCGGCGGCATGGTGACGGGCGGCGTGATCGGCCTGTTCATCGGTCCGGTGCTGCTGTCGGTCGGCTATCAGCTGTTCTGGCGATGGGTGGAGCAGCCACAGGCTGAAGCAGAGGCTGAGGCAGGAACCCGCCAGGCACAGGAACAGCCGCAGCCTTGAAGCCGGGAGCCGTGTTGGCCGTCCTGCGTCCGATCACGATGGCGATGCTGCTAGGCACAGGCTGCCTGAGCGCGTGCATGCGCGTGGGACCGGACTTCAAGCCGCAACACGAAGCCTGGAGCGCGCACTGGAGCAGCGCGGCGATCGAGCAGGTCACGCAGCAAGTCACGCAGCAGGCCGCGGAGCCCGACGTCAGCCAATGGTGGCTGATTTTCGGCGATCGGAATCTCGAAAGCCTGATGGACGCCGCCGACGCCAACAACGGCGACATCAAGATTGCCGGCCTGCGCGTGCTCGAGGCCCGCGCCCAGCTCGGCATCGCGCTCGCGGGGCGCTACCCGCAGGTGCAGCAGGTCAATGCCGACGTGTTCGCCTCGGCGCGCAAGCGCTCGGATGGCTTCAACCCGCGCTCGGGGGTCTATGCGCAGTACGGCGCGGGCTTCAGTGTCGGCTGGGAGCTCGACTTCTGGGGGCGTTTCGCGCGCGCCATCGAGTCGGCCGATGCCAACTTTTTTGCCGCGCAGGCGAACCGCGAGGCCACGCTCGTGCTGTTGCACGCGCAGCTCGCCGACACCTATTTCACGCTGCGCACGGCCGAGGCGCGGCTGCGCATCGCGCGCGAGAACGCGCAGCTGCAAAAGCGCAGCTACGAGATCACGGAGAAACTGTTCAAGAGCGGCGAGACCGACGAGCTGGACCTGCAGCAGGCGAAAACGCAGTACCTCGGCACGCTCAGCAGCATTCCCAACCTGGAAAGCCAGATCCAGCTTTCGCGTCACGCGCTGTCCGTGCTGACGGGCCGGCCGCCCGGCCCGCTGCCGGAACTCGACGTGCAGTCCGGCAAGGAAGGCGTGGTCCCGCTCGTGAGCCGTGCGGTGCTGCGCGACGTGCCCGCCGATCTGCTGCTGCGCCGCCCCGATGTGCGCGCGGCCGAGTATCAGATGGCGGCCCAGTCGGCGCTCATCGGCGTGGCGCAAGCGGACTTCTATCCGTCGGTGTCGCTGCTCGGTTCGCTGTCGTGGAGCGCGAGCTCGCTCGCGGGCTCGCCGAACACGCTGGGCGTGCTGCTGGGCCCGAGCGTGACCTGGAACGTGTTCGATCACGGCAGGATCACCAACAATGTGCGCGTGCAGGACGCCCGGCTCCAGCAGTTGACCGTCGCCTACCAGAACACCGTGCGCGAGGCGGCGCGCGAAGCCGACGATGCCGCCACGGCGCTGATCGCCGCGCTGCGACGCGAAACGATTCTGAGCGACGCACAAACGGCCGCGCGGCGCTCGCTCACGCTCGCCAACACGATTTACCGCGAAGGATATTCGGACTTTCAGCGCGTGCTCGATGCCCAGCGCGCCCTGTTCACCCAGCAGGACGCCTACATCGTCAACCGCAGCAACGCCGTGGGCAGTCTGATCGCGCTTTACAAGGCGCTCGGGGGCGGCTGGTACACGGCGCAGCCGCTCGTCGACGCCGCGACCCGCACGCAGATGCAGCAACGCACCGACTGGGGCGATCTGATCGACGATGCGAGCGCCGCTCCAGTTGCCCGCTCAGTTGCCCACCCAGTTGCCGCTCCAGCAGCAACCTCAACCGCCGCTCCCGCCCAAGGTGCGCCCCGATGAGCGATACCCCCGAACCCTCGAACGCAGCACCGCCAGCCGGCGCTGCGGCGCAGGCCGCCGAACCCTCGGGCAAGGCGCTCAAGTGGATCGTCTGGCTGATCGTCGTGAGCCTGATCTGGTATCTGCTCGCCGACCGCTTCACGCCCTATACGCAGCAAGCGCGCGTGCAGGCCTTCGTCGTGCCGGTTGCCGCCGAAGTGGCGGGACGCATCACCCGCGTGGTCGTGCACAACAACCAGGAGGTCAAGGCCGGCGACGTGCTGTTCGAAATCGACAGCGACCAATACCGCGTCGCCGTCGATCGCGCGCGCGCCGACTACGAGACCACGCGCCGCCAGATCGGCGCGAGCACGGCCGGCATCGATTCGGCGCAAGCCTCGCTGCGGGCGGCGCTCGCAAACGAGGTCAAGGCGCGCCAGGACAGCGAGCGCCTCGAACGGCTCTACCGCGAAGACGAAGGCACCGTCTCGCTGCGCCGCATCGAGGTCGCGCGCGCCACGCACGAGCAGGCTCAAAGCCAGGTGGAAGCCGCGCGCGCCGAAGTGGAGCGCGCCCGCGAGCAGCAAGGCGGCAGCGAGGCGCAGAACGCACAGTTGCGCAGCGCGGCGGCGGCGGTGAAGAAGGCGGAACTCGATCTCGCCGATACGCGGATCAAGGCCCGCACGGGCGGCGTCATCACCGATCTGCGCGCGGAGGTGGGCCAGTTCGCGGCGGCCGGCAATCCGGTCATGACGCTGATTGCGATCCGCGACGTCTGGGTGAGCGCCGACATGACCGAGAACAATCTCGGCCGTCTGCGGCCCGGCACGCCGGTGGAAATCTCGCTGGATGCACTGCCGGGCGAAGTCTTCAGCGGCAAGATCCGCAGCATCGGCTATGGCGTGAGCACGGGCCAGAGCACGCCGCCCGGCAGCCTGCCCACGGTGCAGAACAGCCGCGACTGGCTGCGCCCCGCGCAGCGCTTTCCCGTGATCGTCGAGTTCGATCCGAACGAACGCACGCGCCTGCGCGACATGCGCGTGGGCGGCCAGGCCGAGGTGATGGCGTTTCCCACCCAGACCAATCCGCTCAACCCGCTGGGCCGCGTGTTCGTGCGCGTGATGAGCTGGGTTTCATACATTTACTGACCATGCGCTGATCATGCCGACGGCAAACAGGCTTTGGATTCCCGGCCTCCGTGCGCTGCGCCTCGCTACCGGCACGGCGCTGTGCCTCGCGATCAGTTTCGCGCTGGATTTCCCGATTCCCGTGATCGCGCCGGTGTTCGCCGTGTTTCTGCTCGCGACCCAAACCCGGCCGCTATCGCTCAAGACCGGCACGGTGCTCGTGCTGGTGGTGGCGTCGACCACTGGCAGCGGGCTGCTGCTGGTGCCGCTGATGCGCCACTACGCGTTCGCCGGCGTGCTGATCGTCGCCCTGCTGCTCTTTCTCGCGTTTCGCTACGGACTGCGCGGCGGCAACAATCTGGTCGCCACCTTTCTGGTGGCGGGACTGACGATGATCTCCGCCGCGGGGACGAGCGACTTCCAGCTTGCCGTGACGGTGATCGGCGCGCTGACGAAGGGGCTGCTGCTGGCCGGGCTGGTGTCGGCGCTCACGCACCGCCTGCTTCCCGAACCGGTGGACGCACAGGCGCCTGCCGCGCGCGCGCTGCCCGACGCCCAGGCACAGCGCATTGCGTTGCGCGCCGCGCTCGTGGTGATGCCGGCCTACCTGCTCGCGATGACCGATCCGGCGAGCTACATGCCGATCATCATGAAGTCCGTCAGCCTCGGCAGGCAGAGCTGCACCACGACGGCCCGCACTGCGGCGCGCGATCTGATCGGCTCGACCCTGCTGGGCGGCCTGCTCGCGATCGCGTTCTGGTTCTCGCTCAGGCTGTTCGTGAACCTGTGGATGTTTTTCCTGTGGATGGCGCTATTCGGCCTGCTGGTCGGCCGCAAGCTGTATCGCCTCAGCCCGACGCGCTATTCGCCGGGATTCTGGCTGAACAGTTTCGTCACCATGATCATCCTGCTCGGTCAATCGGTGCAGGACAGCGTGGCCGGCAAGGACGTGTACACCGCCTTCGCGGTGCGCATGGGGCTCTTTCTGGCGGTCACGGTCTATGCGTGCCTGATGCTCCTGCTCTTCGAGCAACGGCACGGCGCGGGCTGAGGGCCTAACGGCGGCGAGGTGCCGTCAACGAGGTATCTGCGATGAAACCGGAAAAAAACGCTGCCCCCTTCCGTCCGCGGGCCCGCGACATTCTGCTGGGAATGGGCCAGACCCTCTGGTATGTGCGGGCGATCCTGAGCGGGCTGCTGGTGATGTTCGTGCTGCTGACGATCGGCATGTACTACTTCGGCGGCCCCGTCGAAACGGCGAACCGGACACCTTCGCCGTGGGGCGAGACCGTGTACTTCTGCGCGATCACCGCCCTGACCATCGGCTACGGCGACGTCGTGCCGACTTCGACGTTCGGCCGGATCGACGCCGTGCTGCTGGGGCTGGTCGGCCTGGTGATCACGGGGTTGATCGTGGCAGCCGCCGTTCACGGCGTCCAGGAAGCCACGCGCCACGCAATCGGCCGGACATTGGAAGAGTGAACGCAGACTGGCCAGGTCAGACCCGGCGGCGCTATCCGCCCGTGGCGTCGCCGGCGTCCCTGACGGTAGCCACGGCCGCCGCGCCACCTTGCTGCGCTTGCGGCGCCTGGGTTTCCGAAGCGGGATTCGCGGGCGCCGGCATCGTCATGCGTTCGGCCTGCGTGATCCATCCCCCGCCCATCGTCTTGTAGAGGCTGACGTACCACGTCAGCACCGACGCCTCGGTTTGCGTATAGGAAAGCTGCGCATTAAAGAGACTGCGCTCGGCATCCAGCACCTCGATATAGCTCGTGTAACCGCCTTCATAACGCTTGCGCGCGAGCCGCGCATAGGTCGTCAAGGCATCGACCTGGCGGCCCTGGGCGACCAGTTGAGCCTGCGTCTTCTGCAGTGCGATCAAGGCGTCCTCGACTTGCTGGAACGCCGTCTGCACCGACTGCAGATACGTATAGAGCGCCTCCTGCTCGCGCGCTTCGGCCAGATGCACCTGCCCGGTAATGTTGCCGCCGGTGAAAATCGGCTGCGTGATGGCGCCGCCCACCGACCAGATATAGGCCGGCCCCGTGAGCAGGCTGGAAAACACCGTGCTGGCCGCGCCGATCAGCCCCGAAACGGAGATGGTCGGAAAGTACAGCGCGCGCGCCGCGCCGATCTGCGCATTGGCCGCGATCAGATTCTGCTCCGCCGCCAGCAGATCCGGACGCCGCACCAGCAGGTCCGACGGCACGCCGGCAGGCACGGCCGGCAGCTCGATCGACTGCAGGTCGCGCCCGCGCGGGATCGGGCCAGGATTCTGTGCGAGCAGCACGGACAGCGCATCCTCCTGCTGGGCAATCTGCATCTCGATCACCGGAATCGTGGCGAGCGCGGATTCGTACTCGGACTGGCTTTGCGCCAGCTCCATTTGCGACACTTCGCCGTGCCTGAAGCGCAGCGAGAACACGCGCACCGACTCGGCGCGGCTCGTGGCCGTGGCCTGCGCGATCTCGAGCTGCCGGTCGAGGCTGCGCAGATTGAAGTACGAAACCGCCACCGACACCACCAGCGTGAGGATGGTGTCGCGCCGCCCTTGCACGGTCGCCGCGAGTTCGGCGCGCGCGGCCTCGGTCTGGCGGCGCGTGCGGCCGAACAGGTCGATGTTCATCGAGGCGGCCAGCGTCGGCGAAAACAGGTTGTAGACCGGATCGACGCTTGCCGGCAGCGGCACGCCGCCAAGCGACGACGAACGCTGGCGCGACGCGCTGAAGCCCGCGCCCACCTGCGGGTAGAACGCCGAACGCGTGATCTGCAGCTGCGCGGCGAATTCATCGATGCGGGCGGCGGCGATCTTCACATCGCGATTGCGCTCGAGCGCCGTGTTGATCAGCTGATCGAGCACCGGGTCCTGGAATTGTTCCCACCACGCCGTATTGGCCACGTCGGCGACTTCGCCGCTCGCAAAGCGGTAGGTCGCGGGCACCTCGATGTTCGGGCGCACGTAGCTCGGGCCCGGCAGACAAGCGCTCAGGGTGAACACCAGCAGCGGCGAGAGCCGGCGAACCAGGGTCGACAAGCGAGTCGACAGGCGTGCCGGAACATGGACGGAACCTCGGGCGGGAGCGCGCATCTTAGTGATCCTCGCGCGGTCCGGAAGGCGTTCCCTCCGGCGCCCCTGCGGCGGCCGGACCGCCCGCGTCCGGCTTGGCCGCCCCCTTGCTCTTGCGCGACGACAGCGTTTCGAGCAGGTAGTAGAACATCGGGATGAAGAACACGGCGATCACGGTCGCGCCGAGCATCCCGCCGATCACGCCCGTGCCGATCGAGTGACGGCTGTTGGCCGACGCGCCCGTGGCGATGGCGAGCGGCACGCAGCCGAGAATGAACGCGAGCGAGGTCATGACGATCGGCCTCAAGCGCTCTTCGGACGCCACGATGGTGGCGTCGAGCACCGAGGCGCCGCCCTCGCGGTTCATCACCGCGAACTCGAAGATGAGAATCGCGTTCTTCGCCGCCAGCGCAACCAGCATGGTGAGCCCGATCTGGAAGTAAATATCGTTCTCCAATCCGCGCAGCAAGATGGCGAGCAACGCGCCGAACAGCGCGAACGGCACCGCCATCAGCACGCCCACCGGCAGCGACCATTTTTCGTACTGCGCCGCGAGAATCAGGAACACCATCACGAGGCCGAACACGAACACGGCGCCCGAGGTCCCGCCCGATTTGCGCGCTTCATAGGCCTCGCCGCTCCATGCGACGCCGAATCCGTTCGGCATCTGCGCCGCGATTTCCTCCAGCGCCGCGATGACCTGGCCGGAGCTGTATCCGGGCGCGGCGTTGGCCGTGACCAGCACGGCCGGGAAGTTGTTGAAGCGCGTGAGCAGGTCCGGCCCCGTCACGTAGTGGTAGTTCGCCACGGCGCGCAGCGGCACCATCGTATTGCTCTTGCTGCGCACATAGATGCGGTCCAGATCGTCGGGCCTCAGGCGGGTGGCGGGATCGGCCTGCAGAATCACCTGCCATAGCCGGCTCGATCGATTGAACTGCGACACGTAAAGCGAACCGAACATGGTCTGCATCGCGCTGTACACATCCTCCACTGGCACGCCGAGCGTTTCGGAGCGCTCGCGGTCGACATCGACGAGCAGTTGCTGCGAATTGGGATTGAAGGTGGTCGTGACGCGCGCGAGCTCGGGCCGTTGGCGCGCCCGCGCGATGAACTGGCGCACCACCTCCGCGAGTTGCGCGATGGTCGCGTCGCCCTTGCTCTGAATCCACACCTCGGTGCCGCCCGTGGTGCCAAGACCGGGGATCGACGGCGGGTTGACCGGTATGACGATCCCCTCCTTGATGGCCGACAGCGACTTGTATGCATTGATCAGCACCGCGCGGGCATTCTGTTCCTTCGCATGCCCGCCCGAATAGCGTTCGTCGAAACCCTTGAGCCCGACGAAGAAGGTGCTCGCGTTGTTCTTGCTCTGCACGTCGAGCAGGCTGTAGCCGTCGACAGTGGCGATGCCGCTCACGGCGTCCTGCTTCATGAAGTACGACGACACCTTGTCCGACACCTCCGCCGTGCGGTCGAGGCTCGCGGCATCGGGCATGGTCACCGCGCCGAGCAGGTAGCCCTGATCCTCGGGCGGCAGGAACGCAGACGGAATCGCCTTCATCATCACGACCGTGACGGCGATCATGCCCGCGAACAGCACGAGCGAGAGCACCCAGCGCCGGATGACCTTATGGACCATGCCGACATAGCCCTTGGTCATGCGCCCGAACGCGTTCTCGAACCAGCGGAAAAAGCCCTTCTTCTCGTGATGGCTGTGCTTGAGCAGCAACGACGCGAGCGCGGGCGACAAGGTCAGCGCGACGATGCCCGAAATCACCACGGAAATGGCGATGGTGATTGCGAACTGCTTGTAGAGCTGCCCGGTGATCCCGCTCACGAACGCGACCGGAATGAACACGGCGCACAGCACCAGCACGATGGCGATGACCGGCCCGGCCACCTCGTCCATGGCGCGCTTGGCGGCAGCCTTGGGATCGAGCTTGTGGACCGTCATGTTGCGCTCGACGTTTTCGATCACGACGATGGCGTCGTCCACCACGATGCCGATCGCCAGCACCATGCCGAACAGCGTCAGCATGTTGATCGAGAAACCGAGCAGCGCCATGCCCATCGCCGTGCCGACGATCGACACCGGCACCGCCAGAATCGGAATCAGCGTCGCGCGCAGGCTCTGCAGGAACACATACACGACGATCACGACCAGCACCAGCGCTTCGAAGAAGGTGTGCACCACGTCGGAGATCGAGGCGCGCGTGAACTCGGTCGTGTCCATCGCGATGCGGTAGTCGAGCCCCTCGGGGAACGACTGCTTGAGTTCTTCGAGCGTGGCGCGCACCTGCTTCGACACGTCGAGCGCATTCGCGCCGGGCTGCTGATAGACCGCGATGATGGTGGCGGGCTTGCCCTGATAGCGGCTGCGGATCGAGTAGTCCTTCTGCCCGAGCTCCGCGCGGCCCACGTCCTTGAGCCGCACAATCGCCGCGCCCTCGCTGGCCGCGCGCAGGATGATGTTGTCGAACTCAGAGGGCTGGGCGAGCCGTCCTGGCGTCGTGACGGCGAACGACTGCTCGACGGGCGAGCCCGTGGGCGACTGGCCGATGCGCCCCACCGCGAACTGCTGGTTCTGGTTCTGCACTGCCTTTTGCACATCGGCCACCGTAATGCCCAGTTGCGCCATGCGGTCGGGCTTGAGCCAGACGCGCATCGCATAGTCCGGCGTGCCGAAGATGCTCGACTGGTTCGCACCCGGTATGCGCTTGAGCGCGTCGAGCACGTAGATGTTCGCGTAGTTCGCGATATAGGTGCTGTCGTAGCGCTCATCGGGCGAATAGATCGCTATCACCATCATGAACGCCGACGACTTCTTCTGAACCTGGACGC
Organism: Paraburkholderia sp. A3BS-1L; assembly: GCF_051125215.1. Taxonomy (NCBI): domain Bacteria; kingdom Pseudomonadati; phylum Pseudomonadota; class Betaproteobacteria; order Burkholderiales; family Burkholderiaceae; genus Paraburkholderia; species Paraburkholderia sp. A3BS-1L. The sequence continues at coordinate 1,528,910 of NZ_CP120443.1, forward strand.
CCTGCGCCTGCACCGACTGCGGCAACTGCGGCAGCGCGAGATTGACGCGGTTCTGCACGTCGACCTGCGCGAGCTGCGGATTGGTGCCGATCTCGAAGAAGGCGTTGATCGTCAGATTGCCGGTCGATGAACTCGACGAGTTCATGTAAATCATGTTGTCCGCGCCGTTCACCTGCTGCTCGATGGGCGCGGCGACGTTGTTGGCGACCACCTCCGCGCTCGCCCCTGGATACGACGCGCTGATCGTGATCTGCGGCGGCGTGATGTCCGGATATTGGGCGACCGGCAGCGCCAGCATGGTCAGCGCGCCGCCCAGCGTGATGACGATGGAGATGACCGACGCGAAGATCGGCCGGTCGATGCAGAAGTGGGAGATGCTCATCGGCGCTTCCCGTCAGTTGGCTGCAGCCGCTGCCGGCTGCTGGGCTTGATCGGGTTTGGCAACGATCTTGACGGGCGTGTCGGCCACGACGCGTATCGCACCATCGACGACGACCCGTTCGCCGGCTTTCAGGCCGTCGAGGATAAACCAGTCGTCGCCATGCCACTCGCCCACCTCGACCACGCGCTGACGCGCCTTGCCATCCTTGCCCACGACCCAGACAAAATGGCTTTTTGCGCCCTGCAGCACGGCGCGTTGCGGCACGAGAATGGCGTTCGGGCGGATCGCGCCCGAGATGCGCGCGCGCACGAACTGGCCGGGGCGCAGCAGGCCCTCGGGATTGGCGAACACCGCCCGCACGAGAAACGTGCCGGTTTCGGTGTTGAACGCGGGATTGGCGAAGTCGATATTGCCGCGCCCTTTATAGGTCGAGCCATCGGCCAGTTGAAGCGACACGGAAAACGCGTTGTTCTCGGGAAAGCGCAACTGCCCCGACGAAACCTGATCGCGGTATCGCAGTTGCTGGTTCTCCGAAATGCTGAAGTTGACCCACATCGGGTCCAGTTGATAGACGTAGGTCAGCAGCCCGTTCTGCGTCGCGGTGAGGTAGCTGCCGTCCTGTTGCCGCGCGAAGCTCGACAGGCCGTTCAGCGGCGACTTGATGGTCGTGTAGCTCAGATTGAGCAGTGCCGTGTCGACCTCGCCCTGAGCGGCGATCACCGCGGCCCGCGACTGCTTTTCGTTGCCGACCGCATCGTCGAGATCCTTCTTGCTCAACGCGTTTTCCGCCGCCAGCGGTCTCACGCGCGCGAGATTCGCTTCTGCCACTTCGAGGCGCGCCTGCTGCTGCGCCAGCTGCCCTTTGGCGGTTCTCAAGGCCGCTTCGAAAGGCTTGGGGTCCATTTGGAACATGGTCTGGCCGGCCTTGACCATTTGCCCTTCCACGTACATGCGCCGATCGAGGAAACCGTCGACGCGCGCGCGGATCTCGACCTCGCGCGAGCTTTCGGTCTGCGCGGTGAAATCGAAATCCACGGGGGTATCGTGCGGCGCCACCGTCGTGACGGTGACCTCGACCTGGGGCGCGGCCGGCAGCGCCTCTTTCTTGCTGCATCCCTCGACCAGACCCAGCAGCGCAATGGCGAAGGCCATCGCGAACCTGCCCAACGGGCGGGACCGGCATGCCGATGCCGGCGCCGTTCGCCATTGCTGCGGCTCTCTCTCATGCATGCACGCGCGCGCCATCGTTGCCTCAGAGTGCTTGAACGTACCCACCAGGTCATGCCTGCACGCAGGGAAACTGCGCTGCGCGGCAAACCCGCCGCTGATTCGCCGAGAGCCAGTATGTCCATGCACCATGCCGTCAACAATCGGACTTTGGTCCTAGACTTACGTCATCGGCTTACGTCCTCGGCTTACATCCTGGACTTTCGCTCTGGACTTCGGCCCTGGCCGGCCGTACTGGAACTTTGAAAGAAACCCGCGGCGCGGCTCAATAGGACCAAGGTCTTATGGTGCCGCCCCGGACCTGCGGTTCATGCTCACGGGAAGAACATGCGCAAACCTCGAGCGCGCAGCCTCGAGTGCACCCGGCGCATTGCGCGCGCAGCGCAACGCCATCTTACTGGGAGTGACGCGATGTCCGGACGCTCGAGCCACGCAAAAAGCACGGAGGCCAACTCCGGGGAAAAAATGAGCAACAAGGCCTATTTGAAGGAGTTGCTCAAGCTGCATATCGAACTGGTGAAGATGCAGCAATGGGTCGTCAAGAGCGGCGCGAAGATCTGCATCGTGTTCGAAGGACGCGACGGCGCGGGCAAAGGCGGCACGATCAAGGCGATCACCGAGCGCGTGAGCCCGCGCGTGTTCCGGATCGTGGCGTTGCCGGCGCCCACCGAGCGCGAAAAAACCCAGATGTACGTGCAGCGCTATCTTCCCCACCTGCCTGCGGCCGGCGAGATCGTGATCTTCGACCGGAGCTGGTATAACCGGGCGGGCGTCGAGCGCGTGATGGGATTCTGCACGCCCAAGCAGGCGGACGAGTTTCTGGGAGCCGTGCCGTTGGTGGAAAAAGCCATCATCGCGTCGGGCATCATCCTGATCAAGTACTGGCTCGAAGTCAGCCCCGAGGAGCAGACACGCCGTCTCGAAGCCCGCATCCACGACGAGCGCAAAACCTGGAAGCTGTCGCAGATGGATCTGGATTCGTACAGCCGCTGGTTCGATTATTCGCGGGCACGCGACGAGATGTTCGCGAAGACCGACCTGGACTTTTCGCCGTGGCATGTCGCGCGTTCGGACGACAAGCGGCGCGCACGGCTGAACATCATCACCCATCTGCTGAGCCAGGTTCCCTATGAGGCCGTGCCGCGCGCCAGGATCGTGCTGCCGAAACGGCAAAAGGCGGCGGGCTACGTGGAGCCGGAGTACCCCTATAAATACGTGCCGGAAACCTTCTAGCCGCCCGCGCAGCGCGAACGGGCGGAGTCGGTGTTAGCCGGGGCCAAGCCAATGCGAGGACAATGATGGCCGAATTGTGGATTGGAAATATCGAAGCCGACGTGACGCCGGAAGAGCTCAAGGAATTCCTCGGCAAATATGGTCTGCCGCCGTTCGACGCTATCCAGTACGTGCCCGGCAGCGGCGAGCGGCCCGGCGTGATGCTGAGCTACGAGAACGTCGATGCCGAGGCGCTGCGCAGGTTTCAGCCGCGCATTCACAACATGTTCTGGAAGAACCACTCGATCGTCGTCCAGGTCATGCCGACGCGAAGCGAGGACTGAGCCCCGGGCGTCTGCAAACGTTCGGCCGCGCCGGCGCCGCTCACGAATGAGGCTTGAGCGCCGCCAGCTCCGGCATCGTCAATGCGGGACCGCAAATGTCGGCGCGGTCCGCGAGACGGACCAGTTCCGCGAGCGACTCGGCCCGCATCTTCTCCATCACCCGCGCGCGGTGGATCTTGATCGTCTTCTCCGCCGCGCCTAGCGCGTCCGCCACGAGCTTGTTCGGCCGGCCCGCCACGACCAGCGCCATCACCTCGCGCTCGCGCGGCGTCAGCTGATCCACGCGGCGCTGGATTTCAGCCCGTTGCGCGCGCTGCTCGAACAATTGCCGCGCGCGCGTCAGCGCACGCTCGGTCGCGTCGAGCAACAGGCTTTCGTCCACCGGCTTCACCAGAAAATCCGTTGCCCCGGCCTTCATCGCTGCGATGGCGGTGCGCAGACCGCCGTGGCCGGAAACGAAGATGATCGGCACGCGGTCGAGCAGCCGCTGCTGCAATGCAATGCCGCTCAGATCGGGCAGCTTCAGGTCGAGCAGGAGGCAGGCCGGCGCGCTGGTCAGGTCGGCGCGTTCGAGAAACTCGTTGGCGCAGCCGAAGGCTTGAACCGCATAGCCCGCCGAGCCGAGCAGGCGTGCGAAGGCGCGGCGGATCGAGTCATCGTCGTCGACGATGAACACAACGGAGGTGGGTGCATTCATGACCGTTCGCGCAGGCCAGTCGTCATGGCCGCGCCCTCTGCGGGAAGTTCGATATGGAATGTCATGCCGCGGTCGCGGTTGCGTTCGGCCCACAGGCGCCCGCCGTGGCCCATGACGATGATGCGGCTGATCGACAGCCCGAGCCCCATGCCGTCCGGCTTCGACGTCGAGAACGGTTTGAACAGGAGCGCTAACTGCTCGTCGCTCATGCCAAGCCCGCGATCGCGCACCGCAATGCGCACCCCGCTGCCGCCCGGCATCGCGCCGACATCCACGAACACCGCGCGCTCGCCCGGGCCGCAGTCCAGCACGGCATCGAATGCGTTGATGATCAAATTGACGAGCACCTGCTGCAATTGAACCGCATCGCCTTGCAGCAGCGGCAAGCTGTTCTCGATGTGCGAACTCAGCAATACATCGCACTCCCGACTTCTGCGGTGAAGATGTTGCATAACATCGCGCACGAGACGCGCCATGTCGATCGTGCCCATCTCCGCCTGCTCGCGTTTGCCGAAGCGCCGCATCTTGCGGATGATGGCGTGCGCCCGCGTGCTGTCGGACACGATCTCTTCGAGCAACTCGAACAACTCGGCCGTGTCGGGCGGGGTGTTCGACAGAAAGCGCCGGGCCGCCTGAGCGTTGCTGAGAATGGCGGTGAGCGGCTGATCGACCTCATGCGCGAGCGCCGAGGCCATATCGCCAATATCGGAAACCGGTTCGCGATGCAGGCGTGCCAGATCGTCGCCTGGAACTCCGGACCCCGGCGCACTCGTGGCGGCGCCGTGAGCGGACTCGATCACGACCACCGCATACTGTGCGCGATCGATTGCAAACGAAACGGATCTCGTGACCTGCACGTCGCGCTGCTCGCCGTCCTTGCTGCGCGCGATGGCCGCACGCGTCGTGCTGCCCGCGGCAGCGTGCATGATCCACGACCGGCCGATCGGGGAAACGATCTCCTTGCTCTGCAACGGCAGCACAAGGACGTCGACCGGCATCCCAAACAGCTCCGCCATGTCGTAACCGAAGAGCAGCGCGGCTCGCGCGTTCGCGCAGACAATGGTTCCTTGCGTATCGACCGCCAGCGCTGCGGCCGGCACGACGTCGATCACGCTGCAAAGCATGTGCTGCGCCCCCGGTTCGACATCGCGCTTCGCACGTGGTCCTTGTAATGATTTGATCGACGCTACCCGATGAACAAAATGGTCTTTCACCAGAGCAAACCACAAAAATATGTCCCCGCCCGTATGCACCGGACCTGACAGCCGAAAAGTGCGTTTCCCGTGTTCCGCGTTCTGGCCATACATGGTGTCCTCCGAACGCACAATCCCGCCTCGAGTTTGCGACATTGCGGCCTATGCCGGCGCCCTTCCCCGGGCGCCATGCAGCCAGACGCGAACCCCAGACTCCCGGATGCGCGAGATCTCTCCATTACCTGCATGCAGACGGCGACATCTTTATGTGTTCACAACCGCAGCTACTGCTGTGTTTTTAAATGTCCGGCAAAGCTATGCGGCTCGGATGTGGAGAATAGAGGTATAGAAACGTGCATGGCATGCGCAACGGAAACGAACTTCGCGGCGCCGCCTTAATTGCATGCGTGCTTAATACCTCTGGCGAGCACGCGTAAATTATAAAGGGGAAAAATGAATTTTTTGTAAACTTTATTCCGCGTTCCGGCAATTTTTCCCGATTCGTCTACACGATATGCATTGCACATTGATTGGCGCGCAGCGCGCTTCGTGTTTATGGCGACGATGCCGGCATGGCACTGCCGGCGTCCTTGTGCTGCGATGATTGACTGTGCGGCGGGGGCTGCTTGCTCGTCCTCGCCTTATGCTCCGCCTTACGTTGCGCATCCTGCATCTGTTTCATTCCCGGCGCACCCATTTGCGCGTGAGCCGGCCCCATGCAGAACGATGCAATAGCCAGCGTTATCAGCAATAGCCGCCATGGGGCGCGAGACAGAATCATGAGATCACCTCATTCGATTGGCGCCGCGATGCGCGTTTGCGCTTCGCACGGACTCTATCACTTTACTTAATCGCTACCGGATTTCAAACACGCGTTATACCCGGCTCTCTTCCAGGCAACACCATGAAATCACGCCGGAATTCAAGGCGTCGCTTATTATATGAACAATAAGAAAATTTGCTGGGCGCTTCATACGCCAAAACTAATACGCCCAGAGGATATTGATTCGCGGTACGCGTATCTGAATAGTCAATAGGACTCTGGTCCGATTGCTACGGCTGGCCGCAATGGCGAGTATGCAACGATAACCTTCCTCGGCTGCGTCATGCCGCGACCCGCGCATCGGCGGGTTCGACTGGACAATGGGAGAAGTGGCCATGATCTGGTGGACTAAGCGAATCTCCGGCGCGTTCCGACTGCTGTTGCTGGTGTTGGTGAGCGCCGTGTCGTGCGTGGCGCTCGCGCAAGAGCCGGCGCCATCCGCAAGCTATAAACCCGAAGAGATCGAGGCGCTCGTCGCGCCCATCGCGCTCTACCCCGACTCGGTGCTCGCCACGGTTCTGATGGCTTCGACCTATCCGCTGGAAGTCGTCCACGCGGCGCGCTGGTCCAAGGAGCATCCGAAACTCAAGGGCGATGAAGCGGTCAAGGCCGTGCAGGATCAACAGTGGGACACCAGCGTGAAATCGCTGGTTGCGTTTCCCCAGATTCTGGAGCCGATGAACGACAAAATCGACTGGACGCAGAAGCTCGGCGACGCCTTCCTGGCCCAGGAAAAAGACGTGCTGGACGCCGTGCAGCGGCTGCGCGCCCGCGCTCAGGATGCCGGCAACCTGAAGTCGAACGAGCAGCAGCAGGTGATCGTCGAGCAGCCCCAGCAGCAAGGCGGGCAGACCGTCGTGCGCATCGAGCCCACCAACCCCGAGGTGATTTACGTCCCCGCCTATAACCCGACCGTGGTGTATGGCGCGTGGAGCTATCCGGCCTATCCGCCGACCTATTGGCCTCCGCCTCCCGCGTACTACCCTGGCGGCGCGCTGATGACGGGCTTCGCGTGGGGCGTCGGACTCGCGGCGGCGGGCGCGATATTCGGCAACTGCAACTGGGGTGGCGGCGACGTCAACATCAACGTCAACAAGGCCAGAAACGTCAACCGCAACTTCGACAGCTCCAAGGTCCAGGGCGGCAGGTGGAGCCACGACCCCGGCCACCGCCAGGGTGTCGCGTACCGCGACAACGCCTCGCGCGAGAAGTTTGCACGTAATGTGCCGGGCGGCGATGCCCGCCGCGACTATCGCGGCCGCACGGGTGGCGCCGGTGGACCGGGAGGCGTGGGCGGTGCTGGCCGGCCGGGCGGCGTGGGTGGTGCGGGCGGCGTGGGCGGACCCGGAAGGCCGGGCGGCGTCGGAGGCGCTGGCGGCGTAGGCGGACCCGGAAAGCCGGGCGGCGTCGGGGGCGCTGGCGGCGTGGGCGGACCTGGGAAACCGGGCGGCGTCGGTGGAGCAGGCGGCGTGGGCGGACCTGGGAAACCGGGCGGCGTCGGTGGTGCTGGCAGACCGGGAGGCGCTGGCGGTGCTGGCGGTCCTGGAGGCGTGGGCGGCGCCGGGAGACCAGGTGGCGTGGGTGGTGCTGGCGGTGCTGGCGGCCCCGGAGGACGCGGCGGCTATGCCGGCGGCGGACGCGACAGCGCCTTCCAGGGCGTGGGCGGCGGCAGCGCCACGCAACGCGATATCAACCGTGGCAGGTCGAGCATGGGCTCCGCGGGTTTCAATCGTGGCGGTGGCGGTGGCGGCGGCGGCGGCGTGCGTGCAGGCGGCGGCGGTCGTGGCGGCGGCAGACGCTAGGGAGAACGAACATGAAAGAACGATCGCCACTTCGGCTACTTCAGCCACTTCGGCCGCTTCAGCGACTTCGCCCCGCCACCCGCGTCGCGATCGCGGCGGCGTTGACGGTTGCGCTCGCAATCAATCCCGCGCGGCCGTTCGCCGCCACGGCGCCGGCTTCATTCGCCACGCCCGAAGCGGCCATGAGCGCGTTCGGCGATGCGGTGTCCGGCAACAACGAGGCAGAACTGAGGAAACTGTTCGGCGCGGACTTCCGGCAGTTCCTGCCGCCGACCGGCGCGCAAATCCGCGAGACCTTCCTCGAGCAGTGGAAGGTCTCGCATGCGATCCAGCCCGCCGGCGAGAACCACGCCCATATCGCGGTTGGCAACGACGGCTGGACGTTCCCGGTGCCGCTCGTCAAGGACGCCCGCGGCTGGCATTTCGACATGACGGCGGGCGCCGAGGAAATGCGCGTGCGCCGCATCGGCCGCAACGAGCTCGCGGTGATCCAGACGATGCTCGCGATCTACGACGCGCAGCGCGAATACGCCTCGACCTACCACGACGGCAGCGATACTTACGTCTATGCGCGCCGTCTCGCCAGCACGCCCGGCAAGCACGACGGACTTTACTGGCCCACCGCGGACAACGAAGATCCGAGCCCGCTCGGTGAAGCGTTCGTCACCGCGGGCGCGCGCATGAAAGAGAGCAGCGGCTACTACGGCTACCACTACAAGCTGCTGACTTCGCAGGGGCCGCACGCCCCCGGCGGCGCCTACGACTACCTCGTGCGCGGCCAGTTGTTCGGCGGCTTCGGCGTGATTGCATGGCCGGTCAAATACGGCGACACCGGCATCAAGACCTTCATGGTGAGCCACTACGGGCAGGTCTACGAGCGCGACCTCGGCCCCGACAGCGCGGCGAGGGCCGAAGCGATAACCTCATTCGACCCGGGCCCCGGTTGGACGAAAGAGCAAGACACGCAAGCCGACACGCAATCGGCCAAACCAGCCGGCACAGAATCCGGCACGCAATCTGGCGCACAAACCGGCACAAACTCGCAATAGCGGCACGCGCCGTCCCGCCCGCGCTTCAGGGTCGGGGCGCGCCGCGATGGCCCGCTAGCGGATCGCCGTCCGTTGCGCCGAGGTAATCGTCGACCGCGCTGCCCACGGTCGGATGAAAGCGCTCGCTGCCAATCAGCGGCATCAGTTCGAAACGCTCGAGTTTGTCGCGCACGGGGTCCTTCATCTCGGCAAAATGCAAGGCGATGCCGCGCTCGTCCAGCACGCGGACGAGTTCGCGCAGCATGTCGGCGGAAGTCACGTCCACACTGGTCACGGGCTCGGCGGCCACCACGATTCTGCGCACCGGCGTGGGCGAGGTATCGACCGCCTGAAGCAGACGCTCCTGGAACAGCTCCGCGTTGGCAAAAAACAGCGGCGCGTCCCAGCGGAACAGCACGAGCCCGGGAATCCGCTCGGCCTGCGGGTAGCGCTCGATGTCGTGGTACCCGCGCACATCTTCCACGCGGCCGAGAATCGCGTAATGCGGCCGCCAGCCATCCCACAGGAATTCGATGATCGCGATGACCACCGCGATGCCGATGCCGGGAATCGCGCCGAACACCGCGACGCCCGCGAAGCACACCATCGAAAGCCAGAACTCCCATTGCTGGATGCGATAGATGCGCTTGAGGTCGGCGAATTCGAACAGGCCGATAGCGGCCGCGATAACCACCGCGGCAAGCGCGCTGTTGGGCAGATAGCGCATCAGATTCGGCGCCGCGAGCAGCAATGCCGCGACAGCCAGCGCGCCCACCGCCCCGGTCAGCTGCGTTTGCGCGCCCGCGGCTTCCGCGACCGGCGTGCGCGACGAGCTGCTGCTGATCGGGAAGCCGTGAAAGAAGCCCGCCGCCAGATTGGCGATGCCCAGACCCACCATCTCCTGGCTCGGATCGACGCGGCTATGGAACCGGGCCGCGAAGGTGCGCGACAGCACGCTGGTGTCCGCGAACGAGATCAGCGCGACCGCGCAGCCGCCCAGAACGATCCTGGTCAGATCGGCGCCGCTCGCCCAGGGAATCGCAAACGACGGCAAGCCCTGCGGAATCTTGCCGAGCACCTTGACGCCGTGGCTATCGAGATTGAACACGCTCACGCACAAGGTTGCGACCACAACGGCTATCAGAATGCCCGGCACCTTTTCGAAGCGCTTGAGGAACAGGATCAGCACCAGACTTCCGAGGCCCACCGCGAAGCTGTACCAGTTGGCTTTGCCGTCGGCGATCGCCACGGCGAGTCTCAGCAGGTCCCGCAACGGACCGCCCTCGTCGACGGAAATGGCGAACAGCTTGGGCAGCTGGCTGACCAGCACGGCAATGGCGATGCCGTTCATGTAGCCGTAGCGAATCGGCTTGGAGAGCAGCTCGGTCACGAACCCGAGACGCAGCAATCCCATGACGATGCAGAACGCGCCGGACACGATGGCCATCATGCTGGCGACGGCGATCGCGCGCGCGGGATCGCCGCCGGCCGTCGCCGCCACGACCGCCAGAATCGGCGCCGCGAGCGCGGAGTCGGGCCCGAGGACCAGAATCCGGCTCGGCCCGAACACCGCATAGGCCAGCAACGGAATGATCGTCGCGTAGAGACCATAGACGCCAGGAACGCCCGATGCCTCTGCGTAGGCGATGCCCACCGGCACGAGCATGGTGGTCAGGACGAGCCCCGCCGCGACGTCGCGCGGCAACCAGCTGAGGCGGTATTCCTTCAGCGTGAGGAGGCCGGGCAGCCAGCGCAGCCATCCTTGCATCCCGTTCGCGGGATGCGAGCCGTTGAGATCTGACTTGTCTGGTTGCATGATTCGAAGGGAACCCCATGCAGATTTCAGGTCGATGCTATTGCGCTTTCGCGACCACCCCATAGTACCGGGTTGCGCTCAAGGCACCGCTCCCCGACGAATCACCTCGGCAATATCCGTACTGATCACCCCAAGCGCCCGCTCATGCGCCGCCACCAGCGCGCCATAATCGCGCCCATCGACCGCTTCGCGAGCCACCGTCTGCCCCAGCACGGGCGCGCCCTTGCCAGGCGGGCGCACGACCCATTGCGCGTCGATCGTCACGGCCTCGCCACGCACGCTATCGATGCTCACGACATCCACGCGCACATGCCACTCCGATGCCGCGCTCGCGCCCGTCTCGAACGACGTGACCCGCGCCGTATCCAGACGCTGCCCAAGATCGGCGGCAATCACACGGGCGATATTCGTCTTCAGCGGCTCGGCCCAGCGCGCGAATTCGTTCAGCTCGATCTGGTTGCCGGCGCCGCGCGTGACGATCTGCGGACGGTCGACGATGTCGGGCACCGTAACGGGACTCACGACGATGTTCATGGTCGCGCGCGCGGACGGATCGGCGCGCTGCGCATCGCCGTGCATGACGTAAAACGTCGGCGAGGTTGACCGGCAGCCCGCGCCGGCGAGCAGCGCGGCCAGCGCGATCAGGCCGGCGGCGAGCAGGCGGGCGCGCGTCATGGGCTGTCTCCCGGCTTGCCGCGCACCACCGCCTCCGGATGCCGCTCCAGATAATCCGTGAGGTTGCGCACCGAAGCCGCCGTGCGGGCCAGTTCGCGCATGGCGTCGCTGGTGTTCTGCTGCAATTGCGTATCGGGCTGCAAGGCGGAATTCGCCGCTTCGAGCGCCGAGCGCGCCGACGACAAGGTGCCTTGCGCCTGCGGCACGACATCGGTGCCCAGCTTCTTGATCACGTCGTTGGTGTTCTGCAGCGTTTGCTGCGCCTGCGCGCCGAGCTGGTCGAACGGAATGCCGTTGAGCTTCGCGAGCAGACGTGTCAGCGACTCCTGCAGCGACTGGAGCGTGCGCGGCGCAGTCGGCAGCTCGGGCGGCGTTTTGGTCCAGTCGATCGTCGCCTTCGGCGAATCCGGGAAAAGATCGAACGCGAGATATAGCTGCCCGGTGAGCGGGTTGCCCGAGCGCAACTGGAAGCGGAAGCCGCTGGCGACCAGGAAGTCGGCAAGCTCGCGCGGCGACGACGCAATGCGCCCGGCCTGCTTCTGACCGTTCTGATAGCGCGAAGTGAAGCGCTCCGGATACAGGTTGATCTCGACGGGCACGCTGAACTGGCGCTTGACCGGATCGAAGCGCGTGAAGATGCGCGTGACCTCGCCGATCTCGACGCCGCGGAAATCGACCGGCGCACCCACGGTCAAACCGCGCACCGAGTCGTAGAAGGTCACGATATAGGTATCGACGATGCGGTCATGCGGCCGCATTGCTTCCGTGCGCGTTTCGTACAGGTCGAAGTGCGTGTTTTCGGCGGCCTCGGGCGTGTTGCGGTCGCTGTCCGGCGTCTCGAAGGCAATGCCGCCGATCAGCATCGAGACGAAGGATTGCGTATTGATCTGCACGCCATCGGAGCTCAGCGACACGTCGAGCCCGCTCGCATGCCAGAAGCGCGTATCGCTGCGCACGTAGCGGTCGTATGGCGCGTTCACGAACACATGCATCGTCACGCCCTTGCCGTTCGGGTCGAGTTCGTACGAGGAAATCTGCCCGACCTGCAGGCGGCGGAAGAACACCGGAGAGCCGGCGTCGATCGAGCCCATGTCCGCGCTACGGAGCACGAATTCGCGGCCGGGAATGTCGCTCGGAAACACCGGCGGCACTTCGAGGCCGACGAAATCGTGGCGGGCCTTTTTCGAATTGCCCTCGTCCATGCCGACGTAGGAGCCCGACAGCAGCGTGCCGAGACCCGACACCGTGCCGCCGGAAATGCGCGGACGCACGACCCAGAAGCGCGTGTTGTCGACGAGCATGTCCGCCGCGTCCTTCACGAGCTCGCCGGTGGCGATCACGCGCTTGTGATCGCGTGACAGCGTCACCGACTTCACGATGCCGATGTCCACGTCCTTGTACTTGATCTTGGTCTTGCCGGCCTCGAGCCCATCGCCGCTGCGAAAACTGATCGTGACCGTCGGCCCCTCTTCGAGCACCGCCTTCACGGCGAGCCAGCCGCCGATCAGCAGCGCGACGATCGGCACCAGCCAGACCAGCTGCATGCGCCAGCGCGAGCCCGCCACCGGCCTCGCCTGCGGGAGATCCGGCAACGCGCCGCCAGGGCCGGGATCAGGCATGATCGAACTCCACGGGGTCCCAGATGAGGCGCGGATCGAACGCGTTCGCGGCGAACATCGTCATCACCACGACCGCCCCGAAGGCGATGGCGGCGGGCCCGGCCTTGATCATCGCGAGCGCGCTGAACTGCACCAGCGCGACCAGCATCGTGACGACATAAATGTCGAGCATCGACCAGCGGCCAATCAGCTCGATCATCCGGTAAATGCGCGCGCGCTCGCCGGGCAGCCATTTCGAAGCGCGCTGCGCCGACCACGCCAGATAAGCAAGGCCGAGTATCTTCACCATGGGCACCGCAATGCTCGCGATGAACACCAGCACCGCGAGCGGCCACGAGCCCGACACCCATAGATAGGCCACGCCGCTCATGATGGTGTCTTTCTGCGTGCCGAACAGCGAGCTCGTGTCCATCACCGGCATCACGTTCGCCGGCACGTACAGCACGATCGACGCCAGCAGAAACGCCCACGTGCGCGAAAGGCTCGCGGGCTTGCGCAGATGCAGCGCAGTGGCGCAGCGCGGGCACGCCAGCGCGCCTGCGTGCGCCGGCATGCGCACCAGCAGCTCGCAGCAGGGGCACAACGCGATGCCACAGGTCGCGCCGGTGAACCCGGGCAGCGGCGCGCCCGATCGCTGCGGGTCCTGCGGCGCGGGCAGCGGCGCGATGCGGTGCCAGACGGTGGCCACATCGAGCGACGCGCCCGCGCCGGCGAGCACGATCATCAGCGCGCCGAACGACCACAACGCCGTGCCGGTCACGACCGTGGCGATATGGGCGAGCTTGACGAGCGCGACCAGTAATCCAAGGATCAGCACTTCGGTCATGCCCCACGAGCGCGCGACGCCCATCACGCGAAACACGATGTTCGCGCGCCACGGCTTGCGCCCGAGCGCGAGCGGCACGAGCAGCCACAGCAGCGCCACGATCTGCGTGGCGGGCATCATCATCGTGGTGATGAACACGAGGCCCGAGATCGGCCACATGCCGTCGCGGTACAGCATCTCGACGGAACCCCACAGCGTCGCCTGAACGACATTGCCGTTGACCGCGAGGCCCACGATCGGATAGAGGTTGGAGATGACGAACAGCAGGAGCGCCGCCGCTGCGAGCGCGAGCGAACGCGTCCCGCTATCGGCATGATCGCGTTCGAGCTCCGCGCCGCAGCGCATGCAGCGCAGCACGCCGCCCTGCGGACACGGCGCGCGCCGCTGCAGCAGATCGCAGTCGTGACACAGCAGCAATCCCGCAGGCGCGGGATGGTGATCGCGGTGATCGCGGTGATCGCTATCGGACTGGGCTCTCATGGCGACATACGGGCTCAGGCGTCCGGATCCTCGTCGAGCACGGAGCGCACAGCGTCGATGAGGTCCGATTCGTCGAACGGCTTGCACAGATAAGCCAGCGCGCCCCCTGCGCGCGCCTGCTCGCGCACACGCGGTCCGTCGTAAGCCGTAATGATGATGACGGGCAGACCGGTGCCCGAGAGGCGCTGTTGCACGTCGAGGCCGCTCAGCCCCGGCATCTGGAAATCGAGAATCACGCAGGCCGGCCGATACGGGGGCATCGCCTGCAAGGCCTCGAGAAAGGCCTCGCCGCTCGTGAAAACAACGGCCTCGATGCCCGCGGACTTCAACAGACGCCCAATCGCGCGCCCAACCGATTCTTCGTCGTCCACGATCGCCACAGATTGACTCGAAGCGCTCATTCGATTCACCAGGACGAAGCCGGTCCGGGCATTGGTCGCTTCCGAGCCATCAACGCCTGGCGATCTGCGGCTAGATGTAGGGTCGCGGCCGCGCATGTGCATATCCAGCATGCGCGGCGCACCTGACTGCTTCGCTAATGCGGTTCCTGCGCTACTTCGTGTTAAGCGGCTGGACCGAGATGGCCAGGGCCTCGGTGTATACGGCCTCGACCTGGTCGCCCTTCTTGATGTTCGCCAGCTGGGCGGGGTCTTCGACCATCACGTCGACGGTGTTGCCCTCCGGCCCCTTGAGCGTGACGGTCTTGCTCTTCGGGTGGACGGCCACCACGTTCGCCACCACCTTCACTTGCCGGGCGACGGTACCGCCTGGCGACGCGCCGCTTGCCGCGCGCTCGATCGTGGGCGCCGGCGCATCGACCGAAGCCACCCCGTTGCCGCCCTTCTTCAGGCTCAGCGAGAGGGCCTCGCGATACGTCGCGGTGACCTTGTCGCCAATCCTGAGCTGATCGAAATTGCGGGCTTCCTCGCCGACCTGAACCTCGAAGGTCTTGCCGTCGGAGCGCTTGAGCCTGACAACGCGTGTTGCGGGGTCGACGTTCAACACCTCCGCCGTCACCGTATGCACGCCCATGACCTTGACCTTGCCCGGCGCTTTCGCCACTGCCACGTCAGCTTGTCCCTGTGCGCATACCAGCTGGGCCGCACCCATGAGCATCGCGGCGGCCAACAGTTTTAACTTCTGCATGGATCTCTCCGTTCTACAGATTGAGCTTCGTCACTTTGGCGCCCGACAACGACGCATCCGCCATCAGCCCGGTGTTGGTCATCACGAACGCCAGCACAGGCGCCGTTGCGGTTCGCGTATCGATGCTGCCGTTCGCGCCCAGCTTGACGAGCGAAACCTGCACATCGCCGCCGACCGACCAGCCCGACGAATTGCGGAATTTGTCGAGCGCTTCCTGCGTCATGAACAGGTAGACGATCGCCGTCGACTGCGCGCCCGCCTGGAATCCGAACGACGCCGCCGCCGTGCTGTAATAGCCGGAGGTCATGCCGCCCACGCGCAAAGAGCCTTCCCCATACGCCGCGCCGGCAATGAAGGCGGCCTTGACGACGGAAGGAAACGCGAGCACGCCGCGCGACTTGGTCACCAGCTCCTGCGCGCCTTTCACCGTCGCGTACAACCTCGACATCGTGCTGTCCACGGCGGCATCGATCTGCTGGCGCTTCAACGCGTCGGTTGTCGGGCTCTCGCCGCTGCTGGTGGTCGTGCTGCAACCCGAGATGGCCATGCTCACCGCAGCGGGCATCAGCGCAGCCCTAAGCACAAAAGTCCTTCGATTCATTAGCGTCCTCCGATTGGCTTCAAAAGCCCCGCAACGCACGCTTCCATCACGGAGCTGACGTTTCGCGCTGCCGCTACTGTGGTCCTATGATGTCAAATGCAAACGAAAGGACCTATCGGACCTTGGTCCTACATCTGGCTGGGCTACTTGATCGTGTAGCCGCGCCCTTCCATGCAGGCGCCGAAGGCGCGATTGAAGGTATCCATGGCGCCCTGCGACTGGGCTTGCGCATTGGCCTGCGCGTTGCGCTGATTCTGGCGCGCCCGCGCGCCGCCGACCATCGTGCCGCCTACCGCGCCAATGGCCGCGCCCTTGCCGGCATCGCCCGCGATCGCGCCGATCACCGCGCCGCCCGCCGCGCCGCGCGCCGCGCCGCCAACCCGCTCGCCGCCGCCGACGGCCGGCCCGGAAGGCGCAGGCGCGGCGGACAACTGCTTGGGGTCGATGCCGGTATTGCTCTTGGCCCACGAGTAACACGAACTTTGGTCCTTCTGCTGCTGCGCCTGGCTTTGGCCCTTCGCCGGGTAGACGATCGGCCCGGCGCTCGCGAGACTCGCCGGCAGCAGTCCCGCGACAACGATGACACGGATGAGGCGTTTCATACACAGGCCCACGATGCCTCCCCGGCTCAATGCCAGGTAGAACGAACGATGATCGGAAAAAAGCCGCCGCTCGCGGAGCTTGCCCGCCGCGACGGCCCGCCGTACGTAGAGGGGATGAGACACCTCTGCTCTTCAGCATGGGATGGCCGCCTGACCGGGACAATCGGACCAAAGTCCTATTTGCGTAAGCAACTGCGCCTGCGTAAGCGACTGCGCCGGCCGAAGCTGCCGGGGGGCCAGAGTGCCAGAGCGGTCCGGCATCGCCGTGTTCCAGCCCGGCGCCGAACCGCTGCAAGCGCCAGGAGATGCAACTTCACAGCACCGCGACCACCTTCACGTCGCTGCGATCCGCCGATGCCACCACCTTGCCGTCCACGCGCCGGAACGTGAGCGTTACCGCGGCGTTGCCCACGCGCAGATCGCCCACTTCGAGCCAGTCGATGCCGTCGGGCAACATGGGCTGCTCGACGCGCACTTCGTGGCGCGCCGCGTCGATGCTCACGCCTAGGCACGCTTCGAGCATCATGAACGGCGAACCCGCGGCCCATGCCTGCGGCAGGCACGCCACCGGATACGCGGTGGGCGGCTCGCCGCGGCGCTGCGGGAAGCCGCAGAACAGCTCGGGCAGGCGCATGTCGAACGTGACCGCAGCCTCGAACAGCGCCTGCAACAGCCGCACGGCCGCTTCCTTGCGGCCGTAGCGCGCGAGCCCGCGCGCGCATAGCGCATTGTCGTGCGGCCAGACCGAGCCGTTGTGATAGGCCATCGGGTTGAAGCGCGCCTGGCCCGCCGCCAGCGTGCGCACGCCCCACCCCGTATGAAACAGCGCCGACTCCAGCACGCCGGCCACGGCGCGCCCGCGTTCGTACTCGGGCAGGCCGAAGGCCAGCAGATGCCCCGCATTCGACGCGAGCACGCGGCACAGTTCGCCGTGGCCGTCGAGCGCGATGCCGTAGAACCCGGAGTCCGCCATCCAATACTTGTCTTCCACGCAACGGCGAATCTTGGCGGCGCGGGCCGCATAGCGCGCGGCGTCTTCAATGAGGCCGCGATGGGTGGCGAACTTCGCCATCGTCTCGAAGGCCGCGCTCGCATACGCCTGCACTTCGACCAGCGCGATCGGGCCATCGGGGAAGCGGCCATCGGCATGGAACACCGAATCGTGGCTGTCCTTCCAGCCCTGGTTCGCAAGGCCGCCTTCCGACTCGCGCTTGTAATCGAGCAGGCCGAGCGGATTGCGGTCGCATACGCCCGCGACCCAGCCCGCCGCGCGCTCGAGCGCAGGCCACAGCTCGTCGATGAGCGCCAGGTCGCCGGTGCGCTCCGCATAGGCGCCCGCCAGCACGACGAACAGCGGCGTGGAGTCCACGCCGCCGTAGTAGAGCGCAAACGGCACTTCGCCCGTGGCGGCCATTTCGCTCTTGCGCATCTCGTGCATGATCTTGCCGACTGCCGCATCGCGGAACGCCGAGTCCTCCAGCGCCTGATGCGCCGCGAGAAAACGCAGCACGCCGCTCGCCAGCGCGGGCGTGAGCCACAGCGTCTGCAGCGACGTGATGATCGCGTCGCGGCCGAACGGCGTGGAGAACCATGGAATGCCCGCATAGGGATACGGGCCGGTGGGCAGATCGGTGGTGAGCAGGCCGAGGTCGGCGATCGAACGGTTGATCCACGCATTGAAGAGCGGATTGCTCGAACGCACGTGCGCCGCCGCGCGGCGGCGCTCGCGCATCACGATGTGCGCGTCGACCAGCGCGGCGCGCACGGCCGCGCGGCCCACACGCGATTCCTTCGAGTCGGCAAGGCAATTCGGCGCCTGGATGATGCCCGCGCTCGACGCGCCGGGCGCGGCGCCTGCTAGCGGCTCCACTTCGATGGCCACCGTGAGGTAAACCGACACGCACGCCTGCGCGGGCAGCGCCACGGTGAAGTCGGCGCGGTCGGCGAAGAGTTTGTCCGGCGCGGGCGAGAATTCGATGCGCACGCGCCGCGCGACTTTATCGAGGCCGATATATTCGAGCCGCACCTCGCCGTCTTCCACGCGCGGCGGCACGACCGTGCCCTGCCGCTCGCGCTTGAGGCCGCGCACCTCGAACATGTCGCGGAAGTCGCTCGCGAACGAGATCGACAGCGGCACGACCGCTTCCTGGGTGCCGTAGTTCGTGAGCTCGATGGCCTCGGTCATCATGGTGCCCGAGAGCACGCGCTCGCGCTCGACGTGAATCACGCCCTCGGGCGTGGTCGAGCCGCCGAGCGGCGGCAGCGGGCGGTTGGTCAGATGCGCAGTGAATGCCGTGTTGTCGCTGCTCACGCTGCCCGAGAGCAGCGACGGCCTGCGCCCGCCGAAGGTGAGGCGCAGCGACGACAGCACACGCGTGTCGTTGACGAAGAGACCATCGTCCACGCCGGTGATGTCGCCTTGCGAGTCGTTGACGATGAAGGTGTCGCCCGACTTGAGCACGTGCTGATCCGCACTTGCGATCTCGGGTGTTTCAGGCGCGATAAATGCGCTATCGGTTTCGTGAACGGGATGGTCCACGCCGCCCTCGCGGGTGACGCCACCGAGTGATTCGGGATCCTGCATCGCGTGCCTCCTGATCGGTTCGCGCTGGCTCGATTGCCACGATTGTAGTGGCTCGAGCGCCTGGCCTGCGAAAGCTTTGTCCGAACAGGAGGCCGCAGGTTCACCGCGGCGCGATGCGCAATCAGCGCGCGGCGATCGGCGTGGCCTCGCGCGAGGTTTCGCCCACGAAAAGCTGACGCGGACGGCCGATCTTCTGCTCGGGGTCGGCGATCATTTCGTTCCACTGCGCGATCCAGCCCACCGTGCGCGCCATCGCGAAGATGCAGGTGAACATCGACGTGGGGATGCCCAGTGCGCGCTGCACGATACCCGAGTAGAAGTCGACGTTCGGGTACAGCTTGCGCGACACGAAGTATTCGTCTTCCAGAGCGATCTTTTCGAGCGCCATGGCGAGCTTGAACAGCGGATCGTCGTGCAGGCCGAGCTCCTCGAGCACTTCGTGGCACGTTTCGCGCATGAGCTTCGCGCGCGGATCGTAGTTCTTGTAGACGCGGTGACCGAAGCCCATCAGCTTCACGCCCGAGTTCTTGTCCTTGACCTGCTTGATGAACTCGGGGATGTTGTCGACCGAGCCGATCTCTTCGAGCATGTTCAGCGCGGCTTCGTTCGCACCGCCGTGCGCCGGGCCCCACAGGCAAGCGATACCGGCAGCGATACACGCGAACGGGTTCGCGCCCGACGAGCCCGCGAGACGCACGGTCGAGGTCGAAGCGTTCTGCTCGTGGTCCGCGTGCAGGATCAGGATACGGTCGAGCGCGCGCACCAGCACGTCGTTGACCTTGTACTCCTCGCTCGGCGTGGAAAACATCATCTGCATGAAGTTCGCGCTGTACGAGAGGTCGTTGCGCGGATACACGAACGGCTGGCCGATCGTGTACTTGTACGCCATGGCGACGAGCGTCGGCAGCTTGGCGATCATGCGGATCGCGGACACTTCACGGTGCGTCGGATCGTTGATGTCGAGCGAGTCGTGATAGAACGCGGACAGCGCGCCCACCGCCGCCACCAGAATCGCCATCGGATGCGCATCACGGCGGAACCCCCGGAAGAAAAAGTGCATCTGCTCGTGAACCATCGTATGGTTCGTGACCATCGCAACGAATTCGTCTTTTTGCTGCTGCGTGGGCAGTTCGCCCTTCAGCAGCAGGTAGCAGGTCTCGAGGAAGTCGGCGTTCTGCGCGAGGTTGTCGATCGGGTAGCCGCGATAGCGCAGCTCGCCCTTGTCGCCGTCGATGTAGGTAATGGCCGAATTGCACGCCGCCGTCGACATGAAGCCCGGGTCATACGTGAACATGCCGGTCTGGCCGTACAGCTTGCGGATGTCGATCACGTCCGGGCCCGTCGTGCCCTTGTAGACCGGCAGTTCAACGCCTTTTGCGTGGCCGGGGATCGTGAGTGTGGCGTGGGTCGTTGCATCGATCATGACTTGTCCTTGCATGGTGTATTTCCGGCCGCCTGGCTGCAAGACCTGCTGCAAAATCTGCCGCAACAATCGTTGCAAACCACCTTGCGACCGCACGCCGCATTTTACGGCGCAGCGCAACATCCATTGATAGCGATGCCAGCAACAATGCCTCTCCTGGCCAGCAATATTGCAGGCTTTCAACAGCCTTAACATCGATTATTGCAACAATATTTTGCTTGCGCAGTGCAACATGGGGCCGATTCGCTCTGAGATACTGCCTCGCATGCCGCGCCCTCTCCGGTCGGTGTGCACAACATGATGAGGAATCAACAGATGAACATTTCGGTCGATACCCTGTTCGCAGAGGACGAGCTTGCAGAAGACGCCGCCGTCACCGCGCTCAATCACCAGGACATCGTGGTCGCGCTCTCGGCGGCGCTCGCATCCGAACGCGTGGCGGTGCTCCACATGCTCTACCCGCGCACCGACGCGCGCACGCACCGCAGCCTCGACGCCCTCGTCGATGTCCTGCACGGCCACGGCCTGCACGAGGTCGCGCAACTCGTCGCGCAGGAAGCGCACTACCTCGTGTTCAAGGATCCGGTGAAGGCATGGAAGGCCTTTCACGAGATCCGCAACGACTCGCTGGCCATCGGCGTGCATCTCTACTACGCGGGCCTCGTGGGCGAAGCCGCCGAGCACAAGCTCGACGCGCATGCGCATGGCCGCGAGTAAATTCGGACTGCCATATTTCCGGAACGTACTGGAAGGACCGCGCGGCGCGCCATCATGGGTCGCGCTGCGCGGCGTGGTGAAGCGAAAGCGCTATCCCAGCGCCCGCACCAGCGCGTCGCGCCCGAGCATCGCGCCTTGCGCCGTAATCGTATGACCCACGCCCGGCAGCGCGAACGCCGCCACGGCATAACCCGCGTCGCTGAACGCGAAAGCAGCGCGCTCGAGCTCCATCACCGGGATCACATCGTCGTCCTCGCCGTGCACGAGCGTGATCGGCGTGCGGCTCTTCGCGACGACCGGCGTGACGAGGCGTCCCGCGTAGGCGACCACGGCCGCCGCCCCCTCGGGCTGCGTCGCCGCGTGGTATAGGGACATTATCGACCCCTGCGAGAAACCCACCAGCGCGAGGCGCTCGAAGCCGAGCCCCCAATGCGCGAGCTCGCTGACAAGACGCTGCTCCAGCACCGGCGCCGCCGCCGCCACACGCGCGGCGCGGTTGGCCTCGTTCACATCGCGCAGCGTGAACCACTGCCGCCCGCCAAAGCCGCCGTCGAACGGCTCGTTGCCGTCGAGCGAGGCGAACGCGACGCCGGGCAGCGCCTCGCGCCAGGCGTCGGCTAGCGGCATCAGATCGCGCGCATTGCTCCCCACGCCGTGCAGCAGCACGACGAGCGCGCGCGCCGCGCCTTCGGCCGGCGCGAGACGCCAGCCGCCATCGAATGGTTCCCAACTCATGGTTTTGACCCCCTGTCGTCTTGCCGCGGCTTTGCTGCCGCCATTTTTCCGCTGCTTGCGCCACCGACTGCGCCACCGACTGCGCCCGCTAGCGCCGATAGACCGGACTGCCGCCAGCATACGCCGCCTTTGCGGCCCGCGTATGCCCGCCCTGCGCCGCCCGTCAAACGAAAGGCCAGTGTAATGACATCAACGCGGGCGCGGCCAGACGAAGTCCCTGCGCCGCCTGGGGATGCTTTCACGCCTGCCCATGCCGTGGCGCGATTGCGGGTATCCTTGCCGCACATCCGGTCCGCGCGCGCGAGTCCCGCGCGCGCATTGCCCCGCTCCCCCCGCTGCCCCAGCATTCGCGGAGAAGATGCTTGAACCAGCCCGCCGCCCCATCGGCCTCGCCGTCCGCGCCGCCCCCCGCGCCGCCGCCTCCGCTCCACGGAGGCCAGCTGCTCCTTGGAACCGTTGCGGTCTCGCTGGCAACCTTCATGAACGTGCTCGATACCTCGATTGCCAACGTGGCCATCCCGACCATCTCGGGCGACCTCGGCGTCTCGGTGGACGAAGGCACGTGGGTCATCACGGTGTTCGCGGCGGCCAACGCCGTGTCCATTCCGCTCACCGGCTGGCTCACGCAGCGCTTCGGCCAGGTGCGCCTGTTCGTGTGCTCGATCCTGTCGTTCGTGCTGGCTTCGTGGCTGTGCGGGATCGCGCCGACCCTGCCGATCCTGCTCGTCGCGCGCGTCTTGCAAGGCGCCGTGGCGGGCCCGCTGATCCCCCTCTCGCAGGCCATCCTGCTGGGTTCCTGGCCGCGCGACAAGTCGGCCAGCGCGCTCGCGTTCTGGGCGATGACCACCACGGTCGGCCCGATCGCGGGTCCCGCGCTGGGCGGCTGGATCACCGACAGCTACAACTGGTCGTGGATCTTCTACATCAACATTCCAGTGGGCCTGTTCGCCGCCTCGATCGTGTGGTCGATCTATCGGCGCCGCGAATCGGCCACGCGCAAGCCGCCCATCGACGTGGTGGGCCTGGGTCTGCTGGTCGCCTGGGTCGCTTCGCTGCAGATCCTGCTCGACAAGGGCAAGGACCTCGACTGGTTCGCCTCGCCCGTGATCGTGACGCTCGGGATCGTCGCGCTCGTGAGCTTCGCGTTCTTTCTGGTGTGGGAGCTCACCGAGGAGCATCCGATCGTCGACTTGCGGCTCTTTTCGCAGCGCAATTTTCTGGGCGGGACCATCGCGATCTCGGTGGCCTATGGAGTGTTTTTCGGCAATCTGGTGCTGCTGCCGCAATGGATGCAGGAGTACCTGAACTACCGCTCGGTGGATGCGGGCCTCGTGACCGCGCCGCTCGGCATCTTCGCGCTGCTGCTGTCGCCCGTGGTCGGACGCGTGCTGCCGCGCACCGACGCGCGCATGATCGCGACGGCCGCGTTCGTACTGTTCGCCGTGGTGTTCTTCATGCGCTCGAAGTACGTGATCGAGATCGACACCTGGCATCTCGTGCTGCCCACGCTGCTGCAAGGCGTGCCGATGGCGCTGTTCTTCGTGCCGCTCACGGCGATCATCCTCGCGGGGCAGCCGCCGCAGCGCATTCCCGCCGCCGCGGGGCTGTCGAATTTCGTGCGCGTGTTCTGCGGCGCCGTGGGCACGTCGATCGCGACGAGCGCGTGGAACAACCGCACGATCCTGCACCACGCGCGCCTCACGGAGCAGGCTTCGGTCAACAACCCGATCTTCATGCAGTCGATGACGCAGACGCAGGCCGCGCTGCATCTGAGCGAACCCTCGGCGCACGCGCTGTTCGATTTCCAGCTCTCGACCCAGGCCGCGATGATGGGCCTGAACGACATTTTCTATATCTCGGCAATCATCTTTCTCGCGATCATTCCGCTCATCTGGATCACGAAGTCGACGAAGGGTTCGGGGGGCGGCGGCGCGGCAGGCGCGCATTGAGCCTGCCGCGTTGATCTCGTTGAGCGCATTGAGCGCGTCGCTCGCATCGATCGCGCTACCCGAACCGATGCGGCAAATAAGGCCTGGGATCAGTGAACGGCGTCTCGCCCATGATCTGCTCCGCCACGAGCCGCCCTGACACCGGTCCCAGCGTGAGCCCGTGGTGGTTGTGCCCGAACGCGAACCACAGCCCCGCATGACGCGGCGCGGGCCCGAGCACCGGACGCATATCGGGCGTGCACGGGCGCATGCCCATCCACGGCGTGTCGTCGAGCCGCTTGCCGAGGCCGAACATGGGCCGCGCCGCGCGCTCGGCCGCGTCAAGCTGCGCGTAGTTGGGCGGCCGCCCGCGCTCGGCCAGCTCCACGCCGGTGGTGAGCCGCAGGCCGCGCTTCATCGGCGCGACTACATAGCCGCCCTCGATATCCACCACGGGACGCGTGAGCGGCGCGCCGGCCTCGCTCGCGTAATGCATGTGATAGCCGCGCTTCGGTTTGAGCGGCACGCGATAGCCGAGCGGCCCCGTCACGAGATCCGACCACGGCCCGAGCGCCACGACGGCCAGTTGCGCCGATAGCGGCCCCGCATCGGTTTGCACCTGCCAGCCGCTGCCCTGCGCGCGCAGCGTGAGCGCATCGCCCTGCGCGAACGCGCCGCCTTCGCGCAGGAACAATTGCGCGTAGCCCTTCACGAGCGCGCCGGGGTCGGCCACGCTGGCCGGATCCATCCAGTGCAGCCCGCCCGCATAGCCCCCCGCGAGCGACGCCTCCGCCGCGCGCAGTCCCGCCGCATCGAGCGCCGCCATGTGCAGCCCGTGCTGCGCGGCCACGCGCTGCGCGTCCTCGCGTTCGCGCTCGAATTGCCTGGGCGAGCGGTATGCCTCGATCCAGCCGACCGCGCGCACGAGCGGGCGCAGCTCCGTTCTTGCAATCAGCGCATCGTGCTCGGCAACTGAGCGCGCGATGAGCGGCAACATATCGCGCGCCGCGCCCGCCAGCCGCGCCGGCGCCGACTCGCGCCAGAACGTCGCGAGCCAGCGCGCGTACGCGGGCAGCGAGCGCACGTCGTAGCGCAGCATCGTCGAGTCGTTGCGCATGAGCCGCAGCAGCATGCGCCAATCGCGCGGAAAGCCATACGGCACCACCGACGACGCCTCGATCAACCCCGCGTTGCCGAAGCTCGTTTCCTCGCCGGGCTCGCGCCGGTCGACCAGCGTGACGCGCACGCCGCGCGCCTGCAGATGCAACGCGACGCTCACCCCGACGATGCCCGCGCCCAGCACGATTGCGTCCTTGCTCATGCGGCTCCTCTGGAAGTCATGGATGGGATTGCGGCGCGCATCACTTCGCGATGATGTCGCGGCCGAAATACTTCATGGAAAGCTTCGTGAGCGTGCCGTCCTTGCGCAACGCGTCGAGCGCCGCGACCAGCTTCGCCTTGAGCGCCGCATCGTTCTTGCGCATGCCGAAGCCGGTGCCCTCGCCGAGCGTGGCGGGGTCCTTGAGCGGCGCGCCCGCGAAATCGAAATCCTTGCCTTGCGGCTTCGACAGAAAGCCGTCGGTGGCAGTCTGCACTTCCTGGACCGCGCCGTCCAGACGGCCCGCGGCCAGATCCGCGAAAATCTGGTCCTGGTTTTCGTACGTGACGATCGACACGCCCTCGGGCGCCCAGTGCTTGCGCACGTAGTCTTCCTGCGTCGACCCTTGCAGCACGCCGATGTGCTTGCCCTTGAGGCTCGCCGGCGTGGGCTGCAGCCCCGCGCCGCGCCGGGCGACCATCTGGATCGGCATCACGTAGATGGCCGGCGTGAAGTCGATCTGCTGACGCCGCTTGTCGGTGATGTTCATCGCCGAATTGATGGCGTCGAACTTGCGCGCCTCGAGCGCCGCGATCAGGCCGTCGAAGCTGTTCTCCACCCACGCGCACTTCACCTGCATGCGCTGGCAGACCGCATTGCCGATGTCGATGTCGAAGCCCTGCAGCTCGCCCGACGGCGTCTTGCTCTCGAACGGCGGGTAGGACGCCTCCACGCCGAAGCGCAACGTCTGCGCGCCCTGTGCATGCACCGCGCCCGCCGTCATGCCGAGCCCCGCGCCCAGCAAGCCTGCCAGGCCCGCAAGGCGGACCGCTCGCGCGTAGCGAATCATCTTCGTATTCATCGTCGTCACCATAGTCGTTAAGAGATCGGCGGCGCCGTTCGTGAAGAAGTCCCGCGCCACGATGCGAATATAGACGAAAAATAAAAATAAAGTCTAGAATGGACAAAAATGTCTACATGGAGCACGGCATGACCGATACGTCCCTTTCCTGCGCGAACGCCGCAGGCCCAGTCGACGCGCAACTCGGCGCACAACTCGCGGCACAACTCGCGGCGCCGTTCATCGCCGACGCCGCACAGGTGCGCGCCGCGCTACCCGCCCTCGATGTGCGCGGCGTGCTCGCGCAGATGTTCGCCGCGCTCGGCCGTGGCGAGGCCGTCCAGCCGCCACAGACGCTCGCACTGTTCCCGCAGGACGCGGGCGACTTCATCACCTACCTCGGCGTGCTGTCCAGCGCGGGCGTGTTCGGCGCGAAGCTTTCGCCGTATATCGCGGGGACTCAGGGGGCCACGCCCATCGTCACGGCCTGGACCGCGCTGATGTCGATGCAGACCGGCCAGCCGCTGATGTGGTGCGACGCCGCGCTGCTCACGACCGAGCGCACGGCGGGCACGACGGCGCTCGCCATCGACCGGCTCGCGCCGCGCGACGCGCGCCGCCTCGCCGTGATCGGCGCCGGCGCGGTGGCGCTCGCGCACATTCGCCACGCCGTGCCGCTGCGCGCGTGGGACAGCATTCGCGTGTACTCGCCGGGGCTCACCGCCGACACCGGCCGCGCCGCGAGCGTGCGCGCCGCCGACGCCCGCGCGAGCCTCGCCGCCACGGCGCGCGAATGCGTCGAAGACGCCGATGTCGTGATGCTCTGCACCTCGTCGGGCAAGCCGGTGCTCGCGCTCGACGCGCTCACGAAGCCCGCGCTGATCACCTCGATCAGCACCAACGTCGCACAGGCGCACGAGATCGATCCGGCCGCGCTGCCCGCGCTCGACGTGTATTGCGACTACCGCCGCACCACGCCATCGAGCGCCGGGGAAATGGTGCTGGCCGCGCGCGAGCACGGCTGGTCGCCGGACGCGATCGTGGGCGACCTTGCCGAGCTCGCGAACGACGCCTGCCCGCGCCCGGATTACGCGCGCCACGTGTTCTTCCGCTCGATCGGTCTCGGCCTCGAAGACATCGCGATCGCCCACGCGCTCTATACGCATCTGCGCGGAGCGGCACGCCCATGAAGAAGCCGCCCGCCCCCGCGAAGACGCCGCGCGAGCGGCTGCTCGAACGCTATGCGCACGTGGCCGACAGCATCACGACGCTGTTCTTCCCGTTCGCCGAAGTGGTGATCCACGATCTCGCGGACCAGACCGTGGCGTACCTGTCGAACAATCTCTCGAAGCGCGAGATCGGCGACGACTCGGCGCTGGAAGACGTCGAGGAAACCACCCGCAACAAGCTGCTGGGCCCCTACGAAAAAGTGAACTGGGACGGCCGGCGCATGCGCTGCGTGAGCACGGCGCTGTTCGACGACGAAGGGCGCGCCACAGGCGTCATGTGCATCAACTTCAACATCGCCGCGTTCGACGACATGCAGGCGACGCTCGACCTGTTCCTGCGCGGCTCGGGCGTGATCGCGCAGCCCGAGGAGCTGTTCAAGGACGACTGGCAAGAGCGCATCAACACGTTTCTGCACGGCTGGCTGCGCGAGCGCCAGGTGGCGCTCAACTCGCTCACGCGCGAGCACCGGCGCGAGCTGGTGGAGGCGCTGCATGCCGAAGGCGCGTTCAAGGGCAAGAGCTCGGCGAACTACGTGGCGAAGGTGCTGGGCATGGGGCGCGCGACGGTGTACAAGCACTTGCGCGAGATGAAGGGCGACGCCTGACGAGAAGCCGGACACGCAAACCGCGCACGCCGTGCGCTATCATCGCGTTCCTTGCTCACGGGCGTCATCCGGCCATGGACCATCCAGACTATCAAGCGATCCTCGAACAGATCCATCGCGACATCGCGCCATGGCGCACCGCCGGCCGTGTCGCCGACTACATTCCCGAACTCGCCAAAGTGCCCGCCGAGCGTTTCGGCATGGCGATCGTCACGCTCGACGGCACGGTGTATGCGATCGGCGATGCGCACGAGCGCTTCTCCATCCAGAGCATCTCCAAGCTGTTTGCCTGCACGCTCGCGTTCCAGTTGCTCGGCGATGCGCTCTGGGAGCGCGTCGGCCGCGAACCCTCGGGCAATGCGTTCAACTCGCTCGTCCAACTGGAGACCGAGCGCGGCAAGCCGCGCAATCCGTTCATCAACGCGGGCGCGCTCGTGGTCACCGATGTGCTGTGCCGCCGCTTCGTCGGCGCCGAGACGGCGCTGGTGCAATTCGTGCGCCGGCTCACGGGCGCTGCCGATCTCGACTACGACCTTCGCGTCGCGAGCTCCGAGCTCCAGCATGCCGAGCGAAACCGCGCGATGGCGCATTTCATGGCGAGCTTCGGCAACCTGAAGATGCCGCCTGAAACGGTGATCGAAGCGTATTGCCGCCAATGCGCGATCGAGATGAATTGCGTCGAGCTGGCCACCGCCGCGCTCTTTCTCGCCAACGGCGGCGTCGCGCCGGTCCCGGGCGAGCGCATTCTCGACGCGAGCTCCGCCAAGCGCCTGTCCGCGCTGATGCTGACCTGCGGCACCTATGACGCCGCGGGCGACTTCGTCTATCGCGTGGGGCTGCCGGCGAAAAGCGGCGTGGGCGGCGGCATCGTCGCGGTGCTGCCGGGAGAGATGGCCGTGTGCGTCTGGTCGCCGGGGCTCGACGCGAACGGCAACTCGCTTGCGGGGGTGAAGTCGCTGGAATGGTTGACCACGCGGACGGGGCAGTCGATTTTTTGAGGGGGATCGCACCTGTTCGCACCCGGTAACGCACTCGCAGACTTGCCACCATGTCCTTCGAAATCCGCCCCGAAACCCCCGCCGACCTTCCCGCGATCCACGCGCTCACCGCAGCCGCCTTTCTGCACGCGGCGCACACGAGCCACACGGAGCACTACATCGTCGACGCGCTGCGCGCCGCCGGCGAGCTCGCGGTCTCGCTCGTAGCCGTGCAAGGGGATGAACTCGTGGGGCATGTCGCGCTGTCCGCCGTGGCGCTTTCGGATGGCAGCACAGGATGGTTCGGGCTGGGGCCGCTTTCGGTCGCGCCTTCACACCAAGGGCAAGGCATCGGCAGCCGGCTCGTCGAGCAGGCGCTCGACGCGTTGCGCGCGCGGCACGCGGCGGGCTGCGTGCTGCTCGGCGACCCGCGCTACTACCGGCGCTTCGGCTTCACGCCCGAGCCCGCGCTGGTGCTGCCCGGCGTTCCCGCCGAATATTTCCAGGCGCTCGCGCTGCGCGGCAGCGTGCCGGCGGCCAGCGTGCGATACAGCGAGGCATTCGAGGCACGCGCCTGACGCGGGAACTGCGGATGAAATAGCAGCGGCGGCTCAAAAACCGCTCTCGTCCCACCGCGTGTCCCGCACCTGAACGATGCCGCCCTCCACGCGCACCGCGAACACCGCCACGTCCTCATAGGCGGGCGGCGCGAGAACCTTGCCGGTTCTGATGCAAAAGCGCGCGCCATGCCGTGGGCAGATCACCTCGTCGCCCTCCACCGCGCCGCCGGTCAGCACGCCGCCATCGTGCGTGCAAACGTCTTCGATCGCGTAGCAGGTGCCGTCGAGATTGAACACCGCGACCTGCGCGCCCTCGACATTCACGCTGCGCACCGCGCCCGGCGGAAATTCGGCGCAAGGCGCCACGTCGACCCAGTCGGCCATGTCAAAGCATCCCCAGTTCCAGACGCGCTGCCTCGGACATCCGCGCCCGCGTCCACGGCGGATCCCACACCAGTTCGACCCGCACCGCGCTCGCGCCCGCCACGTCGAGCACACTGTCCTCCACGATCGACGGGAAGGTTTGTGCAACGGGGCACCCCGGCGCGGTCAAGGTCATGCGGATCGCCACCTGGCCGCTTTCCTCGTCGACGTCGAGCCCATAGACGAGCCCAAGATCGTAGATGTTGACCGGTATCTCGGGATCGTAGACCGTGCGCAGCGCATCGATCACGCGCGCGCGAAAGTCGCCGCCGCTGCCCTGCGCGTCGTCGCGTTCGGGCAAGTCGTCTGGGGGTTTCATGGTTCGCCTCGCGTCATTCCGTGGATACCGTGGATGGCGTGGATAGCGGGTCGCCTTCGTCGCGCAAGGCGGCGCGCAACGTGTGCCACGCAAGCGTCGCGCACTTGATGCGCGCCGGAAACTCGCGCACGCCCGCGAGCACCGCGAGCTTGCCAAGCCCGGCCTCGTCGTCGAGCGGCCGGTCGGCGGGCGCTGTCGCCATCGCGTGAAAGCGCTCGAACAGCGCGTCGACCTCGGCCTCGGTGCGGCCCTTGAGCGCCTCGGTCATCAGCGAGGCCGAAGCGGTCGCGATCGCGCAGCCCGCCCCCTCGAAGCCGACATCCTTGACGATGCCGTCTTCGACGCGCAGATACAGCGTGATGCGGTCGCCGCACAGCGGGTTGTATCCTTCGGCCCGACGATTCGCGCCCGGCGGCACATGGCAGTTCCGCGGCCGCCGGTAGTGGTCGAAAATCGTTTCCTGGTATAACTCGCGAAGCTCGCTCATAGCGGAAATATCTCCTGCACGCGCGCAAGGCCCTCGACGAGCGCATCCACATCGGCGCGCGTGTTGTAGAGCGCGAATGATGCGCGCACCGTAGCCGGCACGCCATAACGCGCCATCACCGGCATCGCGCAATGATGGCCGGTGCGCACCGCCACGCCGCACTGATCCAGAATCGTGCCGATATCGTGGGCGTGCGCGTGCGCCATCACGAACGACACGATGCCCACTTTCTCCTTCGCCGTGCCGATCATTCTCAGGTTCGGCACCTCGCGCAGCGCATCGCTCGCATAAGCGAGCAGATCGGCCTCGTGCGCACCCGCGACTTCCACGCCGATCGCACTCACGTAATCGAGCGCCGCCGCCAGTGCAATGGCGCCCGCGATATTCGGCGTGCCGGCCTCGAAGCGCCACGGAATCACGTTGTATTCGGTCTTTTCGAAGCTCACGCTGCGAATCATGTCGCCGCCGCCTTGCCACGGCGGCATCGCCTCCAGCAAGTGCGCCTTCGCGTAGAGCGCGCCGATGCCGGTCGGCCCGTAGACCTTATGCCCGGAAAACACATAAAAATCGCAATCGAGCGCGGCCACGTCCACAGGCAAATGCGCGATCGCCTGCGCGCCGTCGATCAGCACCGGCACGCCGCGCGCGTGCGCGAGCTCGATCAGCCGCGCAATGGGGTTGATGGTGCCGAGCGCGTTCGATGCGTGCGTGATCGCGGCCATGCGCGTGCGCGGGCCCAGCATCCGCTCCCAGGCGTCGATGTCGAGCGTGCCGGTGTCGTCGATGGGCACGACCTTGAGCGCCGCGCCGGTCTGCGCGCAGACCATCTGCCACGGCACGATATTCGAGTGGTGCTCCATCGCGCTGATGAGAATCTCGTCGCCGGGACCCACGCGGGGCCGGACATGGCTCTGCGCCACGAGATTGATCGCCTCGGTGGTGCCGCGCACATACACGATCTCTTCGGCACGCGCCGCATGGATGAACCGCGCGATGCGCAGACGTGCGCCTTCATAGGCATCGGTGGCGCGCTGCGAAAGCAGATGCACGCCGCGATGCACATTCGCGTTCGCCTGCTCGTAATACGCGCGCTCCGCCGCGATCACGGACTCGGGCTTCTGCGTGGTCGCGCCGTTGTCGAGATATACGAGCGGCACGCCGTGCACGCGTTCTCGCAGAATCGGAAAGTCGCGCCGCCAGCGCGCCACCGTTTCCTCGTCTGGAATCCTTACGGGTTCGACCGGTTTCATGCGAGTCCCCGCAGATGCTCGCCGCCAGGCACGCGCGCGAGCAACATTTGCGTGAGCCGCTTGCGCAGCGCGGCGCTTTCCACGCGGTCCACGCAGGCGCGCGCGAACGCCCACACCAGCAGCGCGCGCGCCACGCGCTCTTCGATGCCGCGCGAGCGAAGGTAGAACAGCGGCGTCTCGTCGAGCTGGCCCACAGTCGCGCCGTGCGTGCATTTCACGTCGTCGGCGTGAATCTCCAGTTGCGGCTTCGTGTCGATTTGCGCATCGCGCGAGAGCAGCAGATTGTCGTTGCCCTGGTGCGCGTCCGTCTGCTGCGCGTCCGGGTGCACGATCACGCGCGCGTCGAACACGCCGTGCGATGCGCCGTCGAGCACGCCGCGGTAGTACTCGCGGCTCGTGCCGCGCGGCTGCGCATGATCGATGCGCGTATGGTGGTCCACATGCTGCCTCGCGCCCACCAGATACAGGCCGTTCAGATCGGCGCGGGCATCGGCCGCGTCGAGCCGCGTCTCGATCTGCGTGCGCGAGAGCGCGCCGCCGAACGCGAACGAATGCGAGGTGAAGCGGCTCGCCCGCCGCTGCGCAACGTCCACATCGGCAATATGGAACGCGCTGCGCGCTTCCTGCTGGATGCGGCAATGCTCGACCTCGGCTTCGCTGTCCGCGACGATCTCGGTGGCGACGTTGACGAAATACGGTTCATCGGCGATTCCGGCGAACTGCTCGACGATCGCGCAGCGCGCCCCCCGCTCCGCCTGCACGACATTGAACGGATGCATCGCGAGGCCCGCTTCATCGGCGAAAAACAGCACATGGAGCGGCGCGCTCATCACCGCGCCTTCCGGCAGCACGACCACGTAGCCGTCGCTGAGGAACGCGCCGTTCAGCGCCGCGAAGCCGTCGCGCAACTCGCGCCGCGCCATCACGGCATGGAGCCGCCCTGGCATCTCGCGCATCGCCTGGCGCAGGCTGCCCACCCAGGCGCCCGCGGGCAAGTCGGCGAGCCGGGAAAGCTTCGGCACGCAGCGGCCGTTCACGAACACGAGGCGACTCGCGGCTTCATCCGGCACGAGATCGCCCACCAGCCCGGCGATGCCGCCCAGGTCCGCGGGCGCGGGATGCGCGGGCGCGAAATGCCAGCACGGTTGGGCGATGGGCGTCACGTTGGTGTACTTCCACGCTTCGAGCTGCGTGCCCGGAAAGCCCAGCGTCTCGAAGCGCTCGAACGCGTGCCGCCGGGCGCTGCGCAGCCACGGCAGCTCGACGCCCGGCAGCGTCTTCACCGTTGCGCGGAAAGCGTCGCGGTAATAGTCGCGCAGCGCTTCGCTCATGGCTGCTCCTCGCGCGATTCGCGACTGAGCCAGCCGTAGCCCTTGCGCTCCAGTTCGAGCGCGAGTTCATGCGGGCCCGAGCGCACGATGCGCCCCTCGGAGAGCACGTGGACATGATCCGGCACCACGTAATCGAGCAGGCGCTGATAATGCGTCACCAGCACGATGGCCCGGTTCGGGCCGCGCATCTGGTTGATGCCGCGCGCGACCACCTGGAGCGCGTCGATGTCGAGGCCCGAATCGGTCTCGTCGAGAATCGCCAGGCGGGGCGCGAGCACGGACATCTGCAGCACCTCGTTGCGTTTTTTTTCGCCGCCCGAGAATCCCTCGCTGACGCCGCGCGAGAGCAGGCTTTCGTCCATCTGCATGTCCGCGAGCTTCTGCTTGATGAGCGCGAGAAATTCCATGGCGTCCAGTTCCGGCTCGCCGCGCGCCTTGCGCTGGGCATTGAGCGCGGCCTTCAGCAGATATGCGTTGCTGACACCAGGAATTTCCACCGGATACTGGAAAGCGAGAAAGACGCCCCGGCGCGCTCGTTCGTCGGGCGCGAGCGCCAGCAGGTCCTCGCCGTCGTAGAGCACGCTGCCGCCCGTCACCACGCACGGTGCGCGCCCGGTCAACACATGCGCGAGCGTGCTCTTGCCCGAGCCGTTCGGGCCCATGATCGCGTGAACCTCGCCGGCATTCACGCGCAGATCGACGCCGCGCAAAATCGGCTTGCCGTCCACGTCGACACTCAAATTGCGGATATCGAGCATCCTGTTTACCTCTCTCAGCCCACGCTCCCTTCGAGACTCACGCCCAGCAGCTTCTGTGCCTCCACGGCGAATTCCATGGGCAATTCCTTGAACACATCCTTGCAAAAACCGTTGACGATCATCGACACCGCGTCTTCTTCCGAAAGCCCGCGCTGCATGCAATAGAACAACTGATCCTCGCCGATGCGCGACGTCGACGCCTCGTGCTCGACCTTCGCGCTCGCATTCTTCACCTCGATATACGGAAACGTAAAAGCACTGCACCGGTCGCCGAGCAGCAACGAATCGCACTGGCTGTAGTTGCGCGCGTTCTGCGCCGAACGGCCCATTTTCACGAGTCCGCGATACGCGTTCCTGCCGCGCCCTGCGGAAATGCCCTTCGAAAGAATCGTGCTGCGCGTATCGCGCCCGAGGTGAATCATCTTCGTGCCGGTGTCGGCCTGCTGGTAATGATTGGTGAGCGCCACCGAATAAAATTCGCCAATCGAGCGGTCGCCGCGCAGGATCACGCTCGGGTATTTCCATGTGATAGCGGAGCCGGTTTCCACCTGGGTCCACGAAATTTTGGCGTTGGCTTCGCGGCAGTCGCCACGCTTGGTCACGAAGTTATAGATGCCGCCACGCCCCTGCTCGTCGCCCGGATACCAGTTCTGCACCGTCGAATAGCGGATCTGCGCGCCTTCTAGCGCCACCAGTTCCACCACGGCCGCGTGCAACTGGTTTTCGTCGCGCATCGGCGCGGTGCAGCCTTCCAGATAGCTCACGTACGCGCCCTTGTCGGCCACGATCAGCGTGCGTTCGAATTGCCCCGTGTTGCGCGCGTTGATGCGGAAATACGTGGACAGCTCCACGGGGCAGCGCACGCCCGGCGGGATATAGCAGAACGAGCCGTCGCTGAATACCGCGGAATTCAACGTGGCGAAGAAGTTGTCTGTGTACGGCACCACCGAGCCGAGATACTGCCGCACGAGTTCCGGATGCTCCTGCACCGCTTCCGAAAACGAGCAGAACACGATGCCGAGTTCGCCAAGCTGCTTGCGAAACGTCGTGGCCACCGAGACGCTGTCGAATACCGCATCCACGGCCACGCCGGCCAGCACCTCGCGCTCGCGCAGCGGCACGCCGAGTTTTTCATAGGTGCGCAGCAGTTCCGGATCGACTTCGTCCAGGCTCTTCGGCCGCTCGCCTCGCGTGTGCGGCGCCGAATAGTACGCAATGGATTGCCAGTCGATGGGCGGATGCTCGACCGTGGCCCAATGGGGCTCGCTCATCGTGAGCCAGTGCCGGTACGCGGCCAGCCGCCATTCGAGCATGAATTCCGGCTCGTGCTTGCGCGCCGAAATCAACCGGACCACGTCTTCGGAGAGCCCGCGCGGCAAGGTGTCGGACTGCACGTCGGAGACGAATCCATGCTGGTATTTGCGCCGAACCCATTCGTCCATTCCGGTCGCGCTTTGACTCATGTGGACCTCCGCATTGCTCGGAGACCGCTCGCGAAGCCACGCTGCCATGACGACTGGCGGCCTCGAGATTATTACGGTCTCCTGTTCACTCTTACTGTCCATTGTAGAGCCGCGCTCAAGACCCTGGCGGACTCAGGGTCTCCACGCTTATGAAGCCAACTACAAAACGGGTCACATCGAAATCACCCCGCCTCGCATTAAATAGGGACCCAGTATTGCCTGTCGCAACAACTCAGGCGCGACAACGCTGGCGTGTGCTCCCAATGCGCCGCCGCGCCCGATGGCCTCCTACCCGCGCGGCGTCAGGCAAAAATCAGCGACGGTTCGACCCCGACACCACATCCACCCACACGGCGAGCACGAGAATGCCGCCCTTCACGATCATCTGCCAATAGGCGTCGACGTCCAGCATCGACATGCCGTTGTCGAGGCTCGCCATCACGAGCGCGCCAATCAGCGCGCCATACACCGTGCCCGAGCCGCCTCGCATCGACGTGCCACCGATGAAGCACGCCGCAATCGCATCGAGCTCGCCCATGGTGCCCGCCGAAGGGGACCCCGCCGCCAGCCGCGCCGTGTTCACGATGCCCGCCACGGCGCACATGAGGCCCATGAGCGCGAAGATGGCCAGCTTCACGCGGTTGGTGTTGACGCCCGAAAGGCGCGTGGCTTCGAGATTCGAGCCCACCGCGTAGATGCGGCGGCCAAACACGGTTTGCGTGGCGACCCACGTGAAGACGCCGAGCAGCGCGAGCAGCAGGAGCACCGGCACGGGAATTCCGCCGTAGCTGTCCAGCATCACGACGAACGCCAGCACGATCGCGCCGGCACCGACGATCTTCATGCCGTCCTGCCACAGCGGCACCACGCTCAAGCCATAGCGGCGCCGGTTCGCGCGCTGGCGCACCGTCAGCACCGCCAGCAGCACGAACAGCGCGAGCGCGAGCGTGTCGCCGGCAAGGCGCGGCAGATAGCCTTGCCCAATGAACACGAACGAATCGGACACGGGCGCAATTGTCGAGCCCCCCGTGATACCGAGCAGCACGCCCCGAAACGCGAGCATGCCGCCCAGCCCGACGATGAACGAAGGCACGCGCCGGTAGGTGGACCACCAGCCGTTGAAGAGTCCCACGAGCACGCCCAGCACGAGCACAACCGGCACGCTCACGCCGATGGGCCAATGGCGGTTCACGTCGAGAATGGCCGCCACGCCGCCCAGCAGGCCAAGCAGCGAGCCCACCGAAAGGTCGATCTCGCCGGCAATGATCACGAATACCATGCCGCACGCAAGCATGCCGGTGATCGACATCTGGCGCAGCAGGTTCGAAACGTTGCGTGGCGTGACGAACGCACCGTGCGTGAGCATCGAGAAGAACACCCATATCGCGGCCACGGCGAGCAGCAATGCAAGAATCTTGTAGCGCGCGAACAGTTGCTGAAAACGCAGCGCGACGCCGCTGCCGCCGGGCAACTGGTCTTCGCGCGCACCTTGAGTCGTGATATCGGGGGTCATGCAGCACTCGCTTCGCTGGATTGGGCGCGCGCGCTCTGGATCGCCGCGCCGAGAATGTGTTCCTGGGTCAGGGCGTCGTTGACGAAGTCGCCGCGCACCTCGCCCTCGCCGATCACGAGCACGCGGTCGCTAATGCCGAGCACCTCCGGCAACTCGGACGACACCATCACGATCGCCACGCCACGCTTCGCGAGC
Organism: Paraburkholderia sp. A3BS-1L; assembly: GCF_051125215.1. Classification (NCBI taxonomy): domain Bacteria; kingdom Pseudomonadati; phylum Pseudomonadota; class Betaproteobacteria; order Burkholderiales; family Burkholderiaceae; genus Paraburkholderia; species Paraburkholderia sp. A3BS-1L. The sequence continues at coordinate 1,566,039 of NZ_CP120443.1, forward strand.
TGGAACACGAGCTTGTAGATTTCGTATTTGGCGCCGACGTCCACGCCGCGTGTCGGCTCGTCGAGAATCAGCACCTTCGGGTCGGTGAGCAGCATTTTCGTGAGGACTGCCTTCTGCTGGTTGCCGCCCGAGAGGCTCGCGATCGAAAGCATGGGATTCGCCGCGCGCACCGAAAGGCGCTCCATCTCGTTGCGGATGGTGCCGAGCTCCGCCGCGGCGTCGATGCGGCCATGCCGCGTGAAACGCTCCAGCACCGCGAGCGTGATGTTGTGCCCCACGCCCAGTTGCGGCACGATGCCGTGGCGCTTGCGGTCCTCGGGCACCATGGCAATGCCAGCGCGTATCGCATCGAGCGGCGAGCGGATCTTGAGAGGTTTGCCTTCGAGCAGTAGCGTTGCCGAGCTGGCACCCGGATACGCGCCGAAGATCGCCTGCATGATTTCCGTGCGGCCCGCGCCCACAAGCCCCGCGACACCGAGTATCTCGCCGCGCCGCACCGTGAACGAAACGTCGTCCACGCGTTTGCGGCGCGGATTCGTCGTGTCATGGCAGGTGACGTTGCGCGCTTCGAAGACGACCTCGCCGATCTCGTGCGGCTCGCGCGGAAAAAGGTTCTTGATCTCGCGGCCCACCATCATCGCAATGACGCGATCGGTCGTGAGCGAGGCCATCTGCTCCGTCGCCACGTGCTTGCCGTCGCGGATCACGGTGACGGTGTCGCACACCGCCTCCACTTCGTCGAGCTTGTGCGAGATGTAGACGCAAGCCACGCCGCGCCGCTTCAGATCGCGCACGATGTCGAGCAGAATCTTCGTCTCGGCTGCCGTGAGCGAGGAAGATGGCTCGTCGAGGATCAACAGCTTCGCGCGCTTGTTGAGCGCCTTCGCGATCTCGATGAGCTGCTGGTGCCCGCCACCGTAATTCATCACCGGCTGCGCCACGTTGATGGCATCGATATTGAGCTCGCGCAGCAGTTCGTCGGCGCGCCTGTACATCGCCGCATAGTTCATGCGACCGCCGGGCAGCGTGATCTCGTTGCCGAGAAAGATGTTCTCTGCCACCGAGAGCTCGGGCACCAGCATCAGTTCCTGATGAATGATGACGATGCCCGCGTCCTCCGTGTCGCGCACGCCAGCCGCCCTGAGCGGCTGGCCTTCCCAGCGGATCTCGCCGCCCCACGTGCCGTATGGGTGGACGCCCGAGAGCACCTTCATCAGCGTGGATTTGCCCGCGCCGTTCTCGCCGCACAGCCCAACGCACTCGCCGGGCCGCACCGTAAGGTCGATGCCGTCGAGCGCCTTCACGCCGGCAAAGGACTTGACGATGCCGCGCATCGTCAGCAAAGGCTCAGTCATACGCTTTCAACCTTTCCTTTCAGCATTGCTTTTCCGCTCCAACCGCGTGCCCCGCCTTCATGGGCCGCGCGCTTTCGCCAGCCGCTCGTGGCGGCCCGACACGCGGGCCGCCACGCCTGCCGGCTCACTGGCTGGCCAGTTGCGCCTGCGTATAGAAGCCGTCCTTCACGACCACGTCCACGTTGCTCTTCGTGAGCAGCGTGGGTTGCAGCAGCACCGTGTCGACTTTCTTCTTGCCGTTGTCGTATTGCGCGTTGTACGCGGGCTTCTGGCCCTTCGCGAGATTGACGGCAAGCCTCGCCGCCTCGCCCGCGATAAGCTTCAGGGGCTTGTAGACCGTCATGGTCTGCGTGCCCGCGATCACGCGCTTGACGGCGGCGAGGTCCGCGTCCTGGCCCGAGACCGGCACCTTGCCCGCGAGATGCTGCGCCGCCAGCGCCTGGATCGCGCCGCCCGCAGTGCCGTCGTTCGACGCGACCACTGCATCGATCTTGTTGTTGTTCGCGGTGAGCGCGTCTTCCATGATGCGCAGGGCCGTCGAGGCACTCCACTCCGGCACCCATTGCTGGCCGACCACCTTGATGTCGCCGCGATCGATCGCCGGCTTGAGAACATTCAGTTGTCCTTCACGCAGCATTTTGGCGTTGTTGTCGGTGGGCGCCCCGCCCATCAGGAAATAATTGCCCTTGGGCTGCACGTTGTAGACGCCCTGCGCCTGCAGCTCCCCCACCTTCTGGTTGTCGAAGGAAATATAGGCATCGACATCGGCATCGAGAATCAACCGGTCGTACGACACAACCTTGATGCCAGCCTTCTTCGCTTCCGCGACCACGTTGCCGAGCGTCTTCGAATTGAACGGTACGATCACGATCACGTCCACGCCGCGCGAGATCAGGTTTTCGATCTGCGAGATCTGGCGCTCCTCGCTCGCGTCGGCCGACTGCACCGAGACCTTCGCGCCGAGTTTTTCGGCAGCGGCAACAAAGTAATCGCGATCGCGCGACCAGCGCTCCACGCGCAGGTCGTCGATGCAGAAGCCGATTTCCGGATGATCCTTGCTTGCATGGGCAAGCGGCGCAGCGAGCGTCAGGCTTGCGAGCACCGCGCCGCAGATCAGCGACCCCAGAACCGAACGACGTTTGGCAAACTTCATGTCTCCACTCCTCGTGATGTCGTGCGCCGACAGCGCATGGCCCGCCGGCACATCGTTGCGTGATCGAATAACCAGCATATGAGCGCACGCGCGGACTTACGGCCAGGCTCGTGCTGAGCCCCGCGTGCGGAAACGACGCGGCAATACCAGGCAATACCAGGCAAAAAACCGAAAACAACATGCAACAGCGGGTCCAGCGATGCGCCGCACGCACAGAATGTGCCGCGCGGAGTCCTGCGCCAGCGCCGTGCTTTCAGGCGCCTGATGCGAATACGGGTGCGAGTGCGCGATAGAGCGCGTGAAAGGTCGGTCGGCGCGCCTCGCGATACCATGCGTGCAGCGTGGCGTCGGGCTCCCTCACGGCCAGCACCGGCGGCTGCGGACAAACCGCATCGAGCGGTGCTCCGGGTTCGAGCGCGAGATGCGCAAGGCGCGCGGCCCCAAGCGCCGGACCGACTTCCCCTCCCGCTCGCAGCGTGAGCGCCCGCCCGCAGATATCGGCGAGCATCTGCGTCCACCACACGCTACGCGAGCCCCCCCCAATCACCGTGATGGTTTCGGGCACGAGGCCCGTTGCATGCAGCGCTTCCATGCCGTCGAGCAGGGCAAAGCCCACGCCTTCGAGCGTCGCGTTGGCGAGATCCGCGCGCGTGGTCCGCGGCGTCATGCCATGGAACACACCCTTCGCGTTGACGTTGTTGTGCGGCGTCCGCTCGCCGCTCAGGTACGGCAAAAACCACGGTCTGTGCGGATCGAGCCCGGCATTCGAGTGCGCTTCGGCCTCGGCAAGCAGCGCGGAAACCGTCTCGTACCCCGTCAGGCGCGCAGTGAAATCGAGGCAACTGGCTGCATTGAGCATCACCGACATGAGATGCCATGTGCGCGGCAACGCGTGGCAAAAGCTATGGACCGCGGAATCCGGGTTCGCGAGAAATCCATCCGAGACCGCGAAATAAACGCCCGAAGTGCCCAGCGAAAGCATTGCGTCGCCGGGCCGCACGATACCTACACCCACCGCGCCCGCCGCGTTGTCGCCGCCGCCCGCGACCACTGGAATCTCACGCAGTCCGAACTCGCGTGCGAGTTCAGCGCGCAACGTGCCAGTGACTTCATTGCCCTCGAAAACCTCGGGCATGTGTGAGCGCGTGAGACCACAGGCCGAAAGCAGCGCCTCGCTATAGTCGCGCTTCGCAACGTCGAGCCAGAGCGTGCCTGCGGCATCGGAAGGGTCGGTCGCGAGCACGCCCGTCAGGAGCCAGCGCAGATAATCCTTCGGCAGCAACACGTGCGCGATGCGCGCGAATATTTCCGGCTCGTGCTTGCGCACCCATAGCAGCTTGGGTGCCGTGAAGCCCGGCATGGCGAGATTGCCCGCTACCTCATGGAGTTCGGGCACGGCCCTCTCCAGCTCGATACATTCGGTATCCGAACGACCATCGTTCCAGAGTATCGCGGGGCGCAGCACCTCGCCCTTCGCGTTCAGCAGCGTCGCTCCGTGCATCTGACCAGTAAGGCCGAGCGCCTCGATGCTCGCGGTGTCGATGCCGTTGCGGCGTACCTCGTCGAGCAACTCGCGCAGTGCGGTGCGCGCCGCGCGCCACCAGTCCTCCGGCGCCTGTTCGGACCAGCGCGGCTGCGGCCGGCTGACGGCAAGCGGCGCGCTCGCGCTGGCGATCACGTCGCCGGCGCGCTCGAGCAACACCGCCTTGACACCCGATGTGCCGAGGTCGATACCGATAAACATGTCTCCATCCTTTCTTGTGCATGCCGGTGCTTGCGCGCTGCTACGCGCCCGCAGCATCGGCATTGTCTTGCTGCGCGCTCAGCGTTAGCCGTATATCGCCTGGTTGACGACGTTTTCGAGGCGCTCCTGCTGGCCGCTCGCATGCTGTGGATTGAGGCCACGAGCGGCGGCATCCGCGGCCAGCGACGAAAGCGCATAACCGCCGGCAAGAATCTTGCGGCCGAACTCAGTGTCCCAGCCCGCGTAGCGCTGCTGCTTGAACTGCTGGAGACGATCGTTCTCCACCAGTACCGCCGCGCGCTCGAGCGCAAGGGCGAGCACGTCTATCGCACCAACGTGACCGTAAAACAGGTCTTCAGGGTCCACGCTTTGACGCCGCACCTTCGCGTCGAAGTTCATGCCGCCGGTGGTGAAACCCCCGTGCCGCAAGATCTCGTAAAACGCCAGCGTGAGCTCCTCCACGCTATTCGGAAACTGATCGGTGTCCCAGCCGTTTTGAGGATCTCCGCGGTTGGCGTCCACGCTGCCGAACACGCCCAGCGCGTGCGCCATCGCAATCTCATGATGGAACGAATGCCCCGCGAGCGTGGCATGATTCGCCTCGATGTTGACGCGAATTTCGTTCTGCAGTCCGTATTGCGTCAGGAATCCATGAACCGTTGCGACGTCGTAATCGTACTGGTGCTTGGTGGGCTCCTGCGGCTTCGGCTCGATCAGCAGCGTGCCCTTGAAGCCGATGCGCTCCTTGTGCTCGACCACCATCGCGAGAAAACGCGCGAACTGCTCGCGCTCGCGCACGAGATCGGTGTTCAACAGCGTGTCGTAGCCTTCACGGCCACCCCAGAGCACGTAGTTTTCGCCGCCGAGCTTTTGCGTGGCATCAAGCGCATGACATACCTGGGTCGCTGCATAGGCAAAGACTTCGGGATTCGGACTGGTGGCCGCGCCGCCCGCGTAACGCGGATGCGAGAACAGATTGGCCGTACCCCACAACAGCTTCATGCCGCTCGCCTGCTGCTTTTCGCCGAGGTAATCCACCATGCGCGCGAAGTTCTCCTTGTAGTCCTTCAGGTCACGGCCCTCGGGCGCGACGTCGGTGTCGTGGAATGTGTAGAACGGCACATGGAGCTTCGTGAAGAACTCGAACGCAGCATCGGCCTTCTGGCGCGCCCGCTCCATTGCTTCACCAGGCTGCTGCCACGGCCGGTGAAAGGTGCCCTGGCCGAAGATGTCGACGCCCGGCCACACCAGCGTATGCCAGTAGCACACGGCAATGCGCAAATGGTCCTCCAGCGTCTTGCCGAGCACCTTCTTCGTGCGATCGTAGTGACGATAAGCAAGTGGATTGTCCGATTGCGGACCCTCATAGCGAATCGGCGGAATAGCTTCGAAATACGACATGTCGTCTCCTTGGTCGATGCACAGCGAGCGCTTCAGCGCTTTGCGCTCCGCTCCCATGCAGGGCGGTTATGTTGCGGCGCAGCGGCAAGCGCCCGTCGATGTGGCCTCATACTGCCCGCCGGGGGCGAAGGGCGGCAATTACGAAATTTCGCGAGGCAGATAACGTTTCCTGCCAGCCCCCTCGCCGGCGCGGGCGTGCGGCTCGCACTCGGCCTAGAATAGCCAGACGCTTAAAAGGAACCCGTACGGCATGCCATGACCCGCGCCACCGCTTCCCAGACATCGCACCGCATCGCGCTGCTCTTCAATGCGAACAAGGTGTACGACCGCGAGATCATCGCGGGCATTGGCCACTATCTGCGCTCGACGCGCGTCGCCTGGGACCTCTTTCTCGAAGAGGATTTCCGCTGCCGGCTCGCGGGCATCGAGCGCTTCGAGGGCGATGGCATCATCGCTGATTTCGACGACCCCGCCGTCGCCGAAGCGCTGCGGGGTTCACCGCTTCCGGTGGTGGCGGTCGGCTCGTCGTACGAAGACCCGGCCCAGTACCCCACCGCGCTGCCCTATATCGCCACCGACAACAGAAAGCTGGTCTCGCTCGCCTGGACGCACCTGATCGGCGCGGGGCTGCCGCATCTCGCCATGTACAGCCTGCCCGCCGCACTGGAGAACCGCTGGGCGCAAGAGCGCGAGCGGGCCTTCCAGGCGCTCGCGCATGCCGAAGAGATGGACGCGCCGATCTATCGCGGCCTCGCCACGAGTGCACCGTCCTGGAACCAGGCAATCGAGCAGTTGAGCGCGTGGCTCCATACGTTGCCCAAGCCCGTTGGCGTGATCGCGGTAACCGACGCCCGCGCACGGCATCTGCTGCAAGCCTGTCTGATGCACGGCATTGCCGTGCCGGAGCAGGTGGCGATCATCGGCATCGATAACGACCCGCTCACACGCACGCTCGCGCGCATCCCGCTTTCCTCGGTGATCCAGGGCACGGCGGAAATGGGCAAAACGGCGGCGCACCTGCTGCATCAAATGCTGGGCGGTGCACGTTTTCCGGGACGGCGCATTCTGGTGCCGCCCGTCGGCATCAATGTGCTGGAGTCGACGAAACATAAACCCCTGTCGAGCCCGCACGTCATGCGTGCAAGACACTTCATCCGCCAGTACGCGTGCCAGGGTATCAAGACCGAGCAGGTGGCCGACTACGTAGGCGTTTCGCGTTCGTCGCTGGAAGAATATTTCCGGCGCGAGTTGCATTGCACGGTCCACCAGGAAATCCTGCGGCACAAGCTCGATGCCGCGAAGGCAATGCTCGCGAGCCACGACGCGTCGAGTGCGGAAGTGGCCATCCGTTGCGGATTCACGTCGCTCCAGTACATGTATGCGGTGTTCCGGCGCGAACTGGACTGCACGCCGCGCGAATACCAGGACAGCGTGAAGCCATCGTCGCCCCCTGCGTCTTCTGCCACGCGCGCCGCATGCACTTCAACTTCCTGATCCGGCTTTCGGCCGATTCGACTTTCACGACTCACGCCTCATGAACAGCCCTCTTCCAATGAGCCAACTGAACTCCGAACTGTGGGGCGCGCTACCCGGCGGCGATGCCTGCCGACTCTACACACTGCGAAATGCGCAGGATATGAAGGTGACGATCAGCGACCTGGGCGCCACGCTGGTTAGCTGGTATGCGCCCGACCGCGCAGGGCAGCTTGCCGATATCCTGCTAGGGCACGACACTCCGGCGGAGTACCACGCGGCCACCACCTACATGGGCGGCCTGGTGGGCCGCTGGGCCAACCGCATTGCCGGCGCGCGCTTCACGCTCGATGGGATCGATTACGCACTCGATCGCAACGAGAACGGCAATTTATTGCACGGCGGCGCAAACGGCTTTCACCGGGCGCTGTGGCAAGTCGCGGACGAGCGCGGCGCCCTGCTGTTGCGGCTCGAGTCGCCCGAAGGCGACGGCGGCTTTCCCGGCAATGTGAGCGTGCAGGTGCGCTATACGCTCGACGACGACGGCACGCTCACGATCGAGTACGAAGCCGTAACCGACGCGCCCACGCCACTCAGCTTGACGAGCCACGGCTATTTCAACCTCGGCGGCGAGCCGGGCTCGGACATTCGCGGCCACATCCTCACGATCGATGCCGACGCTTATCTGGAAGTCGATCCCATGTTGATCCCCATCCGCGTGGCGGAAGTCGGCGGCAGCGCCTTCGACTTCCGCCATGGCGCACCGCTGGGGGCGCGGCTCGACTGGCCGCACGAGCAGCTTGCGCGCGCGGGCGGCTTCGACCATTGCTACGTTCTGCGCGATGCCGCCCAGGCAGGCCACGCACCGGCCATGCGCACCGTGGCGAGCCTCTACGAGCCAGGCAGCGGACGCGAGCTCACGGTTGCGACCGACCAGCGCGGCCTGCAGTGCTATACGGGGAATTATCTGGAAGGCCAGCCGGGGCGCCACGGCACGCCGTGCGTCCGCCACGCGGGCCTGTGCCTGGAAGCGGGCGCGCTCCCGAACCAGATCAATATGGGCGCACCGGAGCGCGATGAAGTGGTGTTGCGCCCTGGCGGCACCTACCGCCAGGTCACGCAATACAGGGTGGGCGTGCGCGCCTGAAATGGAATGCAGGCGCGGGCACCAGGAATGCCTCGTTGATCATCGGCGCGCGAATACGGTTCACGACATGACCCCGCGAGTTCCGTGCCTCGTCGCAAACGTTCCGGACTCTGTGGCGGCACCATCCAAGCTCAGCAGGCAAACCCCGCACCCTGTCATATGCGGCATTCCGTTCCTCGACAAATCGCTGTCGGGTTCGGTGCAAACATAGGGTTGTTTGCTGATGCTCATCCTCAGGCGGCGCAAACCCCATTTTCGGGCAACTACGTGCGTTGCGTCCGTGTCGCGCGGAAGGTTCGGACTCGTGCCGCGAAATTTTCTTTGACAAACACTCTTAAGATATATATCTTAAGACATGTTTTAAGATACTCAGAGAAGGAGGCCTCATGCGCCACCATCACGCTATTGGCTATTTTTGGCGCCAAGGCGCCGCCGGCCACGCCTGTTTCGACCCTTTCGCAGACGATGATCGCCTCGGCGTTCGCTTCGCCATGCGCCACCCCATGCATGCGCTGCGCCACGCCATGGGCCGCCATCGCGGCGGCGGCCCCGGTGATTTTGGCGAAGGCTTCGGCCGCGGTTTCGGCGGCTTCGGAGAAAATGGCGACGGTTTCGGACGCGCCCGCAAGTTCACCTCCGAAGATTTGCAGTTGATGCTGCTCGTGCTGCTCGCCGAGCGCCCGAGCCACGGCTATGAACTCATCAAGGCGCTCGACGCGCGCTCGAACGGCTTCTACAGCCCGAGCCCCGGCATGGTTTACCCGGCGCTCACCTACCTCGAAGAACTCGGTTACGTCAGCGTCGCGCTCGAAGGCAATCGTAAGCGTTACGAATTATCCAAAGAGGGCCGCGCGCATCTGGACGCCAATCGCGACCGCGCCGACCTGATCCTCGCGAAGCTCACGCATTTCGGCCGCAAGATGGAAGTCATGCGCCGCGCGCTCGCGGGCGAAGATCCCGCTGAAGGCACCGGCTGGGTGCGCGAACTGATCGAAGCGCGCCGCGCGCTCAAGCGCGCCCTGCTGCGCCGCACGGACGTCTCGCCCGACGAGCAGCGCCGCATCGCTGCCATCCTCGCGCGCGCCACCCGCGAAATCGAAAACGGCGAGGAAGGCGGCGACGCTTGAGCCCGGCTCATCGCCCGTCACCCCATCGCCTTATCGGAGTCATTGATGCAAAACCCGAGCCCCCTTGAAGTCGTCCGCGTTCGACATCCGTTGAAGTTTCGCCTGCTGCGCGTCGCGCGCGTCACAGCGCTTTCACCCGCGCTGGTGCGCGTGACGCTCACCGGCGACCTGAGCGACTTCGTGTCGGCGTCGTTCGACGATCACCTGAAGGTGTTTTTCCCGCCCGCGGGCACGGAGAAGCCCGTGCTGCCGCATCTCGGACCCGACGGCATCGCCTTTCCCGAAGGCGTCGAGCGCCCCGCCGCGCGCGATTACACGCCACGCCGCTTCGATATCGCGGCTGGCGAGCTCGACCTCGAATTCGCGCTGCACGACGCCGGCCCCGCCACGGCATGGGCGGCACAGGCGCAGCCCGGCCAGTTCCTGGGCGTGGGCGGCCCGCGCGGCTCGATGGTGATCCCCACGGGCTACCACTGGCATCTTTTGATTGGCGATGAAACGGCGCTGCCGGCAATTCAGCGCCGCCTGACCGAACTGCCTGCCGGCGCGCGGGTGGCGGCGGTCGTGGAGGTGGCGAACCGCGCGGCGCGCATCGCGCTGCCGACCGAAGCCGACCTCTATGTGGTCTGGTGTTATCGCGAGGAATCCGAATCGGATCAGCCGCTCGTCGACGCCGTGAGCGAAGTCTGGCTGCCGCCTGGCGACGGCTATGTATGGGCCGCTGGCGAAGCCTCGGAGATTCGCGCCGTGCGCGCGCATCTGTGCAACGAACGCGGGGTCGACAAGAAGCGCATTCGCGCTTCGGCGTACTGGCGGCGCGGGGCGCAGGCGACGCATGAAGCGATCGAAGATTGAGTGCTTGCCGGCGCCCAGAACGACAACGCGCGGCGAACCTCCCGGTCCGCCGCGCGTCGCTCATTCAAGCCCGCTGAAACAAAACTCTCGCAGGCTCACCCCGCCCGCTTCTCCCTGCGCGCCCTCACCGCCTGCGCGAGCGACTCCAGTACCGGCTGCGTCTGCGCCCAGCTAATGCATGCATCGGTAATCGACACGCCGCGCTTGAGCGGCACGCCCGGCTCGAGGTCTTGACGCCCCTCTTCCAGATGGCTCTCGATCATCACGCCCACGATGCGCGATTCGCCGCCCGCCAGCTGCGCGCCGATATCGCGCGCCACCTCGATCTGGCGCTGGTGCTGCTTGCTCGAATTCGCGTGCGAGCAATCGATCATGACCTGCTCGCGCAGCCCGGCCTTCGCGAGCGCCGCCGCGCACGCCGCCACCGACGCCGCGTCGTAGTTCGGCCCGCTCTTGCCGCCGCGCAGAATCACGTGGCAGTCGTTGTTGCCGCGGGTCTCGAAGATCGCGGCCATGCCCATTTTCGTCATGCCCATGAACGCGTGGCTCGCGCGCGCCGCGACGATAGCGTCCGCCGCAATCTGCACGCCGCCATCCGTGCCGTTCTTGAAGCCGATCGGGCACGACAACCCCGAGGCCAGTTGCCGGTGGCTTTGGCTTTCCGTCGTGCGCGCGCCAATCGCGCCCCATGCCACGAGGTCGGCAATGTACTGCGGGCTCAGCAGGTCGAGGAATTCGGTGCCGGTGGGCAGCCCGAGCGCGTTGATGTCGAGCAGCAGCTGGCGCGCGGCGCGCAGCCCTTCGTTGATGCGGAAGCTGCCGTCGAGGCGCGGATCGTTGATATAGCCCTTCCAGCCCACGGTCGTGCGCGGCTTTTCGAAGTACACGCGCATGACCACGAGCAGATCGTCCTTGAGCCGGTCGGCTTCTGCCTTGAGCAGCTTCGCGTACTCGATGGCCTGGTCGTGGTCGTGGATCGAGCACGGCCCGACCACCACCACCACGCGGTCGTCGCGCTGCGCGAGCACCTCGCCGATCTGCGCGCGGCTCGTTTCCACGAGCGTCTGCGTGGCCTGCGGCACCGGCAGTTCGTCGAGCAGCAGTGCGGGCGAGATGAGCGGACGCACCGCGCCGATGCGCACGTCGTCGATGCGGGTGGAATCTTCGGTGGCGTCGGCGAAACCGACTTCCTGGTCGTGCTGCGGATTGTCGATACGGCTCAAGATTTTCTCCAGCATGGTGCACGGCGCAGCCGCCGCGCGAAGGGCAAGCCGCGATTATCGCACTGGCCGCGCGAACCGCTGGAATCCTGCGCTGGAATCCTGATGTGAAAGCGCCGGGCCGGGCGGTCCGGCACGGCGTCAATGAGCCTGCCCGCCCACCGGATAGCCCTTGCCCGCCAGCCGCCGCGCGATGCGCACGAGCGCGAGCCACTGCTGGGCGATCAGCCCTTCGCCGTAGTTCACACCACGCCCTTGCGGCGCGGGCAACTGCTCGCGGATGCCGGTAGGCTCCAGCGCCTTGTTCCACGAGGCGGTGCGGAACATCATGTCCCACCACGGAAACAGCACGCCAAAATTGCAGCCATAGCGCGTGCCTTCGTGGCCGTAGCCAATCGCGTGATGACGCCGATGAAACGCCGGGCTCACGAGCACGCGCTCGAGCAGCCAGCCGAATTCGAGCCGCGCGTTCACGTGCTGCACGCTTTGCAGGAAGTTGCTCACGGCGATGAGCACGACGAACTGCGCGGGCGGCACGCCAATGAACAACGAAATGCCCGCGAAGTACGCGGCCTGCGCGATATCGTCGATGAAATGATTGCGATCGTCGCACCAGAGCGACATCTGCTGCTGGCTGTGGTGCACCGCGTGCAGTTCCCACCACACGCCGACGCGATGCTGCCCGCGGTGATACCAGTAGCCCGCGAAATCGAGCACGACCAGGTAGATCAGGAACGACACGAACGGCTTGTCGGTCACGCCGGGCCAAAGGCTGTCCACTTCGATGTTCGGCACGTTGTGGATCGCCATCAGGCTCTGCCAGTGATTAAACAGCGGCGTGAGCATGAAGAAGAACGCGATGTTCAGGATGCCGAGCTTGGCGATCCACGTGTACCAGACGTCGGCGCGCAGCGCCTTGCGGTCGCCCCACGCCTCCGCCGGGCGCAGCGCTTCGAGCGGACGCAGCAGCAGGTACGACGCGCAGATCTGCAGCACGCCCACGATCACCCAGTAGAGCGCGTCGTAGGTGTCCTCGTCGTAGCCCATCAAGCCGACCTTGTAGAAGAGCGGCTGCACCACGTCCACGAACACGAGCGTCTGCAGCGTCGACACGAGGTTGTCGGCTTGCGCCAGCAGCGTATCAAGCATCTCGGGAGGCCTCGCTCGTCAATCCGGGTTCGGCGCGTACACGGGCGCGCTGTTCGCGAAGTAGATACCGTGCGGCGAGCGGCCCACGGGAATCGTGTCGATCAGCTTGTTCGTCGTGAGGTCGATGATGCCCACGTGGCGCGCGAAGCGGAACGTGACCCACAGGTAACGCTTGTCGGCGGACAGTTGCATGTCGTCGGGGCCGGGACGCAGGCCCGTGATGTCGGCGACCTTGGAGAGCGTGGTGTAGTCGAGAATGCTGATGGTGCTTTCCACGCGATTCGACACGGCCACGTGCTTGCCGTCGTCGAGATTGCGGAAGTTGTGCGCGCCGCGCCCGGTCTGGATGCGCTTCACGACCGTGCGGTTGCGCCAGTCCACCACGGCCACATCGTCCTCGCCCGTCATGCCGACCAGCAGGTACTTGTCGCCGGGCGTCATCCACAGGCCGGCGGGCGTCTTGCCCACGGGCAGCTTCCACAGCACGCTCTGGGTGGCCAGGTCGATCGCGGCCACTTCGCCGGTGTCCTGCAGCGTCACGAACGCGAGTCGGCTATCCGAGGTGAAGTTGATGTGGCTGGGCGTTTTCCCAAGCGGAATGCGCTTCACGAGCGAGACGTCATGGCCGTTGTAGCCGTAGATGTCGACGCGGTCCAGACGCAGGCCCGCCGTGACGAACCATTTGTGATCGGGCGAGAAGCCGAGCTGATACGGGTCTTCGATGCCCTCCACGCGGCGCTGCACCTTGCCGGTGTGCGGGTCGAGGAACATCAGGTCGTTCGAGACCGAATCGGCCACGATGAGCGACTGGCCATCGGGCGTGATCATCAGGTGATGCGGCTCCTTGCCGGTGGGCTCGGTGCCCACCACGCTGCGGCTATTCTGGTCGATGAGCGAGAGCTTCGCTTCGCCCGAGTCGAGCACGATGATCTTGTCGTTGCTGTTCCCGCCTGCATGGGCGAGTGCGCTGAAGGCGAGCGAGCCAAGGAACACCGCCGCTGCAACGCGGTTCCTGGTAGAGGTAAAAATCGGGAAGTGGGGCATTTCGTAAGGAAGTAAGCCGGCGGGAATAAACCGGTGAAAGCACGCGCGGCGCCGGTTTGTGCTGAGATAGATACTGGCGCGCCGCAAAGCGGGCGAAAGCCAGTTGAAATCCCGATCGAATCCACCCAGGAATCCACACAAACCAGCGTGCAGCGAAACCGGCGCACACGACATTACCTTAACGCACCAGGGTGGTTTTGCGATGACGCGCGCGGGCCGCGCAACGGCTTTTTTTAAGGGCTTTTCATCGGCCGCCCGTTGCTTTGGGCGGTGTTTTGGCCCCTGAACGACGGGCTCATTACTCTCGACGAGGTGTTCATGCTCCATCGCACCCGCGAAGACAGCCTGCATGAGCCGCAGGGCGGACTCTCCGATCGCACGGCGCGCAAGGTGCGCGAGGCGCTCGACGGCCGCCGGCGCGGCGCCGCGCTGCTGCTGCCGCTCGCGGGGCCGGCCGTGATCGTCTCGGTGGCCTACATGGACCCGGGCAACTTCGCGACCAATATCCAGGCTGGCGCGCGCTACGGGTATGCGCTGCTGTGGGTCGTGCTGCTCGCGAATCTCGTCGCCATGCTGTTCCAGGCGCTCTCCGCGAAGCTCGGCATCGTCACCGGCTGCAATCTCGCGCAACTGTGCCGCGCGCACCTGCCCGCGCCGCTCGTCTGGCTCATGTGGATCGTGAGCGAGATCGCCGCCATGGCCACCGATCTCGCCGAATTCCTCGGCGGCGCGATCGGGCTCGCGCTCCTGCTGCATCTGCCGCTCATCGCAGGCATGGCCGTCACCGCGCTCCTCACCTACGGCCTGCTGCTCTTCGAGCGCGCGGGCTTTCGGCCGCTCGAACTCGTGATCGGCGCGCTCGTGGGCGTGATCGGCCTGTGCTATCTGCTGGAGCTGTTCATCGCGCCCGTCGACTGGCGCGGCGTGTTCGGACATCTGGCCGCGCCACGCCTGCCCGACGCGCAGGCCGTGACGATTGCCGTGGGCATCGTGGGCGCGACGGTCATGCCGCATGCGCTGTTTCTGCACTCCGGGCTCACCCAGGCGCGCGTGCGCCCGCGCAACGCGCACCAATGCACGCGCCTGTTGCGCTTCTCGAACATCGAGGTCGCGATCGCGCTGTCGTTTGCCGGGCTCATCAACATGGCGATGGTCATCATGGCGGCGGCGGCCTTCCACCTGGGCCACGCCGACGTCGCCGAAATCGGCACCGCCTGGCACACGCTCGCGCCGCTCTTCGGCATGGCGGCGGCCAGCATTTTTCTCGTTTCGCTGATCGCCTCGGGTCTGTCGAGCTCGGTGGTGGGCACCCTCGCGGGCCAGATGATCATGCAGGGTTTCGTGGGCTTCCAGATTCCGCTGTGGCTGCGCCGCGTGGTGACGATGGCGCCGAGCTTCGCGGTGGTGGGCCTCGGCGTGAACGCCACCGAGGCGCTCGTCGCGAGCCAGGTGGTGCTGAGTTTCGCGCTGCCGTTTCCGATGGCCGCGCTGGTCTGGTTCACGAGCCGGCGCGACATCATGGGCGTCTGGCGCAGCGGCCCGGCGCTCGCGTGGCTCGCGGTGCTAGGCGCGGCGGCCGTGCTCGCGCTCAATGCGCTGCTGCTGGCGCAGACCTTCGGCATGAAGGTGCCGGGGCTCGCGTGACGAAACGCGTGAAGCAACGCGCAATGCATCATGTGAAGCCTCGCGTGAAGCAACGCATCAAGCAGGCATTGCACGTGCGCGCGCGAACCATCGTTCGCCGACCGCGCGGTCGGTCTGCCAATGCTTGCGCAAAAGTCCGCATCGAACGTGCAAACTCGCGCGAAACCATGCAACATTAGCCTTTTTCACCGCGCCACAACCGAGCGACCCGCCATGACGAATCAGCACCACGCCGCGCCCGAACTGCCTGTCGACATGATCATCTTCGGCGGCGGAGGCGACCTGG
This sequence comes from Paraburkholderia sp. A3BS-1L, assembly GCF_051125215.1. Taxonomy (NCBI): domain Bacteria; kingdom Pseudomonadati; phylum Pseudomonadota; class Betaproteobacteria; order Burkholderiales; family Burkholderiaceae; genus Paraburkholderia; species Paraburkholderia sp. A3BS-1L. The sequence continues at coordinate 1,581,637 of NZ_CP120443.1, forward strand.
CCGCGCGCAAACTGCTCCCCGCGCTCTACATGGCGCACCTGCACGGCAACCTGCCGCCCGACACGCGCATCATCGCCGTGGGCCGCAAGAACTGGAGCATCGACGATTACCGCGCGTTCATGGAAGAACAGTCGCGCCCGTTCATCGACGCCAAGGCCTTCGATGAACAGGCCTGGGGCCGCTACCTGGATCTGTTCCAGTACGTGATCATCGACGTGAACGCACCCGGCGATTACGAACGCCTCGCCGAGGCCTCGCGCAAGCACGCGCTACGCGTGTTCTATCTCTCGACGTCGCCCGAGCTGTTCACGACGATCTGCGACAACCTCTCGAGTGCGCATCTGCTCGACAAGCATTCGCGCGTCGTGCTGGAGAAACCGCTCGGCCACGATCTCGCTTCGGCCCAGGAGATCAATGCCTCGGTGGGCCGCCACTTCGCGGAGTCGCAGATCTACCGGATCGACCACTATCTGGGCAAGGAAACGGTGCAGAACCTGATGGTGCTGCGCTTCGGCAACCCGATCTTCGGGCCGCTGTGGCAAGCGCCCTATATCCGCAGCGTGCAGATCACGGTGGCGGAAACGGTGGGCGTGGGCAGCCGCGCGGGCTTCTACGACCACACCGGCGCGCTGCGCGACATGGTGCAGAACCACCTGCTGCAACTGCTGTGCATCGTGGCGATGGAGCCGCCCGTCTCGCTCGACCCGGACGCCGTGCGCGACGAAAAGCTCAAGGTGCTGCGCTCGCTGCGGCCGATGTCGGTGGCCGACATTGCGCGCGACACGGTGCGCGGCCAATACGCGGCGGGCGCCGTGGACGGCCAGCCGGTAATCGGCTACCTCGAGGAAGACAACGTGCCGGCGGGCAGCAAGGCGGAAACCTTCGTGGCGCTGCGCGCGCACATCAACAACTGGCGCTGGGCCAACGTGCCGTTCTTCCTGCGCACCGGCAAGCGCATGCAAAAGCGCCAGTCGGAGATCGTGATCGAATTCGCCGACCTGCCCTTCTCGATCTTCCCGAGCGGGCCGCGCAACTACGGCAACCGCCTCGTGATCCAGCTTCAGCCCGAGGAGTCGATCCAGTTGCAGATGCTCGCAAAAGAGCCGGGCAGCGGCATGAACATGCTGCCGGTGAGCCTGAATCTGGATTTGCAGCAGGCCATTCCCGAGCGCCGCGCGGAAGCCTATGAGCGCCTGCTCGTCGACGTGATTCGCGGGCGCCTCACGCACTTCATGCGCCGCGACGAACTGGAAGCCGCCTGGAGCTGGGTGGAGCCGATTCTCGATGGCTGGAAGGAGCTCAACGACCGTCCGCGCATTTATACCGCGGGGACTTTCGGGCCGGCGGCTTCGTCGGCGCTGCTGGCGCGCGAGGGGATGTCGTGGGCTGAGGAGGCTTGAGTTTGTTTTGAGAGAGTGTCCTGTGCCGATGATTAGCGAACGAAATCCTATGGCTTTTTCGAGGATGGAATCGTGTGAGGCGGTTCAGGCATGTCGAGTTGGGGCACGATATACCTCCTTCGGATCAAATACAGTGCTTGCCATCGCGACCTGAATTGACGCAGCAGTCCGGACTCAATCGACGGGAAAATAACGCCTTGGGGGGACGCTAATCCATCCGCCGCGGGCGCCGCTGTCCGATCTATCAAGCACAAACATCCCGGTCGAAACGTTGTTCGCACCCAATTCCAGCAAATAGGTCAGACCGTCCCGCTTTAATCCCCTGAGAACAATATCTTCGCCCCTTCCTGCATATGAGTAGTGGCCGATCAGACAGCCACCAACGCTGCCCAGCGTGAAATTGATGTTGAGCCTGTGAGCCACCCGTGCCTTACCGGAAATATCACTAGTAGGAATTGTATCTTGAGCGAAGCAGTCAAAATTTCCTTCAAACACTACTGTTTTCGCCTGCAGGTCGCCAGTCAGCAAGAAGCGCTTGCCATCTGCTCCAGGAATCAGTTCATAGCCAGCGACGGAAAACAGTGTCTTGCCCTGCTTGTCATAAGCCACAATCTTTTGCTTCCGCGTGTCGGACGCACCATCTGCAGCACATCTGGCGATTCGATAGTTGCTGTACTCAAACCCAACCGCGTTCGAGCAAGTTGCAGCAGGGATTTCTTTCAGCCACACATGATCTGCACCATAGTGCTTTAATCCGTTGTCGTTGATGGCTGAGGAGACATCCAACTTGCCCAGCTCCAGCTTTGCGCAGGAAGTCCCAACGGATATCGTTTCGTCTACGGAGTCATATATGGATTTATATATGCAATCAACGTAAAAACGTCCGTCAGCTTTTCTGATAGGCGCAATCATGTGAAATTTGTTTCGCGACCCGTCTGAATCTATTTCGATGGCCAGGCCACCACCCGTCAGGGTGATCACGTTTGAAGACAGCGCAGGCTGGTCGACAATCAAATTATCGAATTTCCCCACCAGCTTCGCGTCTTCATAAATCGCCACCGTGCCCGCATGCCCCTGCTGAGACACGATCGCCTTATCGGCGTGACCATCATGGCCGATATCAACGACAAGTGTTTCTGCCGAAACCAACCCGGACGTGACGACCATCATCAATATAACTACCAAGCTTCTCAGCATTTCGTTGACTCGAGTATTTTTTTGAATCGAACAGCAAAATCTGCAATCGTTTCTGCTTGATCGTTAAAGTGGACCCCGGGATTGAGACAATAATTTAAGCTGCTGTCCGCGAGAGGACAACAGAAGCATGAGCGAGAATAAAAAGCGCCGAGTACACCCGGCGGAGTTCAAGGCGAAGGTAGGACTTGAAGCGGTGCGCGGGGTGAAGACGATCACGGAAATCGCGCAGGAATACGGCGTACATCCGGTACTGGTCGGCCAGTGGAAGAAAGAAATTCTGGAGCGGGCCGAAGCGCTGTTCGAGGTCAAACGCGGGCCGCAACCGACTGACGTGATGAGCCCGGAAGACCGGTTGTACGGCGAGATTGGGCGATTGAAGATGGAAGTAGACTGGCTTAAAAAAAAGCTGGGGCCGTAAGCCGTGAGACACGCCTGACGTGGATTGAGCTGGGGCATGATGGATTGCCGCTCGCGCGCCAGTGCGAACTGGCTGGCGTGTCGCGTGCGACGGTGTATCGGCGCATGGGTGCGACACCGGCGCAGCAGGATGAAGTGGACCTTCTGCTGCGCGCGCTGATCGACGAGGAATACACGCGCCGACCGTTCTACGGCAGCCGTCGCATGGTGGTGTTCCTGCGCGCTCGCGGGCACAGGGTCAATCGCAAGCGTGTGAAGCGACTCATGCGTGAACTGGGACTGGCAGGCATGGCGCCAGGACCAGCGACGAGCCGCGCGCACCCGAAGCACAAAGTCTGGCCGTATCTGCTGCGTGGGGTGGCCATCACGCGGCCTGACCAGGTGTGGTCGACGGACGTGACCTATATCCGGCTGGCGCGCGGCTTTGCGTATCTGGTGGCGGTGATCGACTGGTACTCGCGGCGGGTGCTGTCCTGGCGCATCAGCAACAGCATGGACGCGTCGTTCTGCGTGGACTGTCTGGAGGACGCGCTTCGCGCGCACGGCAAGCCCGACGTGTTCAACAGCGACCAGGGCTCGCAGTTCACGAGCGCGGCCTTCACGGGCGTGCTACTGCGCGAGGGTGTGACGATCAGCATGGACGGCCGCGGCCGGGCGCTGGACAACATCTTTGTGGAGCGGCTGTGGCGCAGCGTGAAGCACGAGGACGTGTATTTAAAGGGCTACGCGAACATGGCTGAGCTGCTGGTGGGACTGTCGGAATACTTCGCGTTCTACAACGGCGAACGCCCGCACCAATCGCTGGGCTACAGGACACCCGACGAGGTGTATCGCAGCGGCTGCGGAGGCGGTGCGATCATCGTTGACCGGTACGGCAGCAGGAAGGACGAATCAGAAGTGAAAACAGGGCAGCGCTGGGCAGCTGCGAATTGAAATCGGACCACAGCTTAAACTCGGCCTATGGCTGTCTTGACTGCGGGGTCCACTTTACACTGCTCTTTCCCTGCGCTGCTCTCAGATGTAGGTTCGAAGTAAATGAACATCTTCAGGTCTTTGTGGTATTTCTTTGTTTCAAGTCGAGCGGTAGCCAGCGTATAGGCAATGTAAGGAATGTTGCATTTGCCACTCTGGTATTTTTTGTAGTAATCAAGGATGCCCTGAATGAGGATGAACCTGTCCGCATTTTTGTGGGCGAGGCGGTTAAAGGAATCGTTACCCGCGCGCCTGCGTGAATCGATCACCAAACAGGATAGCAAACTGGTTCATGGCCGACTTCCAATCGAAGGCAGCGCGAACAGATTTTGCCAGGACATTGCGTAGCGCCAGCCAGAGCAGCTTGATGGCAGCCTCGTCGTTCGGGAAGTGGCCGCGGGTCTTGATGATCTTGCGTAGCTGCATGTTCAGACTCTCAATGGCGTTCGTTGTGTACACAACGCGCCGGATCTCCGGCGGAAACGCGAAGAACGGCGTGACGTGCTCCCACGCGCGCTGCCACGACTGCACGATCATCGGGTATCTGAGGCCCCAGGGACCATCAGCAAACGCCTGCAGCGCCTGCTGCGCGGCCTGCTCGCTGGCGGCGGAGTAGACCGGTCGCAGCGCCGCCGCAAGGGCCTTGCGGTCCTTGTAGCTGGCATAATCCAGGCTGTTGCGGATCAGGTGCACGATGCAGGTCTGCACGGCCGTGCGGGGGTAAGCGGTGCCGATTGCGTCGGCCAGTCCCTTCAGGCCGTCAACCACCGCAATCAGGATGTCCTGGCAGCCACGGGCCTTCAGTTCGTTGAACACCTTGAGCCAGAACTTCGCGCCTTCGGTCTGCTCGATCCACAGGCCCAGTACATCGCGCTGGCCATCGGCCTGAATGCCCAGTGCCAGATAGACCGCCTTGTTGCTGACCACGCCGTCGTCGCGGATCTTGACGCGCAGGGCGTCGAAGAACACCACCGGGTACATCGCATCGAGCGGACGGTTCTGCCAGGCCAGCGTTTCGGCCATCACCTCGTCGGTGACCGAGCTGATGAAATCAGGCGACACCTCGGTGCCGTAGCTTTCGGCCAGAAAGGCCTGAATCTCGCGCACGCTCATACCGCGCGCGTACATCGCGATGATGCGCTCGTCGAATCCGGTGAAGCGGCGTTCGTGTTTGGGGATCAGGATGGGTTCGAAGCTGCCGTCACGGTCGCGAGGCACCTCGACGCGCACGGGGCCGCGATCGGTGATGACTGTCTTGCCACTGGCGCCGTTGCGCTCGTTGGCTTGCCCGGCCGGTTTGGACTGGCCCGGTGGGTAGCCCAGATGCAGGTTCATCTCTGCACCCATTGCCCGCTCGATAACTGCCTTGTTGAACGCCAGCATCAGGTCCTGCACCTCGGCCGGCGTCATCGGCCCCTTGACCAGCTCGTCCAGCAGCGCCTTGGGCAGTTCAGGCAGCGGCCCTCGGGCCGCTGCCTGAGACGCCACCGTACGTTTCTTTTTCATTGGCATATCCATGACTTTTACCTCTCATGATATGCCTCACCCACAAAATGCCGGATAGGTCCATGAGGATTCTCAGATGTTCTTTCGACGTAGCATCCAGCGGATGCGTACCCGATTCAAACGAGGTATGTTGAGCCTCGTAGGCCTGCAAAAACGCATCGATATTGATGCAATTGCAGTTACACACAAAACTCCCCACCACCCCCACCGGATGAAAATGCCACGGCGTCGGCTCTTGCGGAAATCCCTCGACGGAAGTCACCTGCTCCCACCACTGCAGTTTCCCGATCCGCTCTATCTCGGACTGCCACAGCCACAGCAGATTCTTCATCAGCGGCGACATCTCTTCCCATTTGCCCATCCCGCCGCCCCATTCGGTTTCCGAGCGCACCACCAGATGCGTGATCGCTTCGGCCATCCACGGGGTTTCCCGCGCCTGCTGCAACTCGTATGCCGTCACCTTGCCGTCGTGGTTCGCATCGATCGCTTTCTCCAGCTTGACGATCAGATCGCCGGCATTCACCTTCAGCGCGCTCGGCTCGAACGCCGTCTTGTCCTCGTCGGCCAGATACTGGTCCGTGACATGGAGGTGCCGTTTGAACAGGTCGACCGGTCTGAAGCTGATGTTGTCGACGAGTTCGAACCCCGGCCAGTCCCACGGGCCACACAGGCGCGCGAGCGGATGATGTGCCTCGCACACCCAGCCTTGCAGGGTTGAGCCATCCTTCGTCCCGATCGTGATGTTCCACCAGTGCAGCCCCTTGTCGTCGACGGCGACATTACCTGCGCCCAGCCGGTCCAGATCGGTGCGCCGGAATACGTCGCGGAAGTCCGCGCCCGGGCCTTTCGCATTGGAGATATTCAGCGGGAAATCCGACCATCCCTTTACGACACCGGTTGCCGTTGTGTTCGCGAGTTGGGCTTCCACCCACACCGGGGAACCGGCGTTCGTCAGCGTCGGGGTTGGGCGCTGGCCACGGTGTCCTCCACGTGCGGGCATCGTCACCGTCTTCGGCTGGACCCTGACCCATCGCGAACCCTCCGCCTTGCCCACTGGCACGAGCTTCAGGCCGCCTGCGCTCTGGGGCAGCGTCCGGTCCGGCTCGGGGATCTCCATGACGAGCCGCGCGCCGGGCGAAATCTCCAGAAACGTCTTCGCCGCCGGCAACGCTTTTGCGCGTGCGCGGCTCTTTTCGATGAACGCCGGCAATTCCGGGCCCGCGAATACTTCGAGATGCAGCAGCGGCCGGGTCGGCTTCGGCGGCAGCAGCTTCGCTTCCGTGTAGCGCACGTAGTGGCCCATCTGGCCCACCACGTCGCCGGCCTTCACGGGATACGGCTGTTTCAGCACCACCACCGTATCGAGTGGTTTCGGATCGAGAACCGCATCGAGTTCCTTCGCATACACCCAGCTCCACCGTGCATGCTCCGATACCCGCTGGCCGGCAATCGGGGCGACCGGCTCGCCGCTTCTGAGCGCCTTGATCTTTCGCCAGCCGGGATGTCTCGGGTCCGATTCGGACAGCAGGAGTTCAGCGCCACGGGGCAGGATGCCGATGATTCTGCCATTCGCCAGGTCGCGAAGTGGATGCCCTTCACGGGCGCGGGGGGCGGCGTGTTGTCAACCGGCTGGACTACGGGCGGCTGGGGTGGAACGACGAAATCCGCATCGATGAATTCGCCAAGCAGGTCCCGGTTCGCGATGTCCACCGGCACGGGCTGCGGCGGCTTGGGTTTCGGCAGCGTTTGCATGTCGTTCGACCTGTCGCCCACGCGGTAGTAGCGCTCGCCTTCCCAGAACGGCATCGGCTCCAGGTGCGGTGTGGCCGGATCAGGTTGTTTCTTCGCGGCCTGATAGCTGTTCCAGTCCATCAGGTGCATGTACAGGCTGAAGAACGTCAGCGTTTCATCCGGCGCGGGCTTGCCCGTAATACCAGGCGCCGGCGGCAACGGCAGCCTGTGACGGATCAGCACGAAGCCCGTGGAGTAGAGCGCCTTGCGATTGTCCCGCCAGATCTGTTCGGGATACTTACTGTCGAGCCGGTAGGCCACGATCTCGCCGTCGGCGATGGCGCGCACGCCTTCATCCTGCTTGAGCATCGCGGCGGTGTTGCGGTCGAAGTGCACGCCGCCGTGCCATATCCCGCTGACGCCAAGCGGATAGAAACCGTCCCCGGCCTTCGCCAGCGCCTTCATGTACGTCATCGGATCGGTGGCGCCACCATTGCCGGACGGCGTGAATGGAAAGGCCCAGTTCAGCGGGGTATAGGCGGGTGCTGGCGATGCTGTGGGTACAGGAGGAACGCGCGTGCTCATGGATTTTGAACCTGTGGCCGCAGTGCGACCGGGTTCAACATCGTAATCGGGTCTCTGCCCCCGAATATTGACGAGCCTCTACCTCATTGTGGATGAGCGTGAACTACTGAACGGCCCTCGGACGTTATGCACGCTGATACGTGGCCAAGGAAACCCGCAAAAAGAACTCGGCTTGGGTAGCAGCTGACATGCTGGCGCCAATTACCGATGAGGTTGGATTGAACATCCTGGGAAGATCCGGTGCGTCACGAACGCCCGTGCCGCTCGCCATCGTCGCGCGCTTGTGCGCCCTCCGCGCCCGCGCGGTCGGGGCGGCACAGATCGAGCCCCGCAAACACCACCACGCCGCTTAGCGCCATCATCGGCACCGAATGGCGGCCCAGATACAGAATTGCGGCAGCGAGCCACGTCGAAATACAGAAAGCAGCCATGCGCCGCATGTTGAAACTCCCCAACCCATGATGTGCGCGGCGCGTCAGCCGAGCGTCGCGCGCACCGTGCGTAACCGGCTCACGGTATCCACGAAGGCCTCGCCGCCCAGCGAGCGCTTGATGCGGCCGGTGACCTGCGCGCTCGCGTGATTGAGCGCCTCGCGTATCGAGGTCGCCTGTGCGGTAGGCACGATCGCCACCTCGCGCTGGTCGCCGGCAGTGCGCTGGCGCGCCACGTAGCCGCGCGCCTCGAGCCCGTCGAGCACGCGCGTGGCCGTGGGCCGCGCAATCGAGAGCAGATCCGCGAGTTCGCGCTGCAGCGAGCCGGGCCGCTCGAGCACCGCGCGCAGCATGAAACCTTGCGGCGGCGTCAGGCCAAAAGGCTCGAAGGCCTCGGACCATTCCCGTTCCAGCCGCCGCGCGAGCGCCGACGTATTGAAGTAAAGACACTGATCGAACATGGCTACAGGATAAACGGTTATCGTTAGCCATGCAATCAATCCGACACGATAGGTCCCTGATTCAGGCTATTTTCGAATTCTTTCGATGCGATGTTCGGCTTCGGTCGTAGCACCCCTCACTTCACACTTAATACGTTATACGAACTGTTTAACCGCCCATCTGCGCGCGCCTGACGGCCTTCCCATAAAATCGAACGACCGGACGAATTATTTGCAGATCCGTTATGATGGAAGCCAATCGACATCGCCTCACACCACTCCAACGGAGACATCCATGCAGATGCGTTGTTATTGCGTGACCCACCATGGCCAGCCGCTAGAACTCGTGCAGCGTGAAACGCCACAACCCACGGGCACCGAAGTGCTTGTGCGCGTGAAAGCCGCGGGACTCTGCCATTCAGACCTGCACATCTGGGAGGGCTACTACGACCTGGGCGGCGGCAAGAAGCTCTCGCTCGCCGACCGCGGCATCAAACTGCCGCTCACGATGAGTCATGAAATATGCGGTGAAGTGGTGAGCGCCGGCCCCGAGGCCGGCGACGTGAAGACCGGTACGATGGCGGTGGTGCATCCGTGGATCGGCTGCGGGCAATGCGTGGCCTGCCTGCGCGGCGAGGAAAACATCTGCACGAAGCCGCAGTCGCTCGGCGTGATGCGCGACGGCGGCTTTGCCGATTACGTGATCGTGCCGCATCCGCGCTATCTGGTCGATCTCGGCGGCCTCGACCCGGTGAAGGCCGCGCCGCTCGCATGCGCGGGCGTGACCACGTACTCGGCAATCAAGAAGTTCGGCGCGCGCATTCATGACGAGCCGGTCGTGATCATCGGTGCGGGCGGGCTCGGCATGATGGCCATCGAGGTGCTGAAGGCGCTGGGCGCGAAAGGCGCGATCGTGGTGGACGTGGACGCCGCCAAGCGCGAGGCCGCGCTCAAGGAAGGGGCGCTTGCCGTCATCGATGCGCGCGCACCCGACGCCGTCGAGCAGGTCGTCAAGGCCACCGGCGGCGGCGCGCGCGCCGTGCTCGACCTCGTGGGCGCGACGCCCACGGTGAAGCTCGCGCTCGATGCGTGCACGCGCGGCGGGCATGTGGTGATCGTCGGGCTGATGGGCGGCGACATCACGCTCTCGCTGCCGATCATCCCCATGCGGCCGCTGAAGATCGAGGGCAGCTATGTGGGCACGCTGCCCGAATTGCGCGAGCTGGTCGCACTGATGCGCGAGGGCAAGATGCAGCCCTCACCGGTGTCGAGTCGGCCACTCGGCGAAATCAACGCGGCGCTCGAAGCGCTTGCGCAAGGGAAGGTGGTGGGGCGTCAGGTGCTGATACCCTGAAGGCCGTCCGGGCGTTGCGGTAATGAAGCAAGGGGCGCACAAAGCGCCCCTTCTCTGCATCCACGATTTATTTCGGATCGCAAATCATTTATGGATTATCAATGCCGGCTTAGCGCGCGGCATCGCCCAGACGATACGCAGCGCTCGCCTCGTCGAGTTGCGTTTTCAGCGCGGGATCGAGTGCGAGGTCGACTGCTGCGATCGACGCGTCAAGCTGCTCGGGCCGGCTCGCGCCAATGAGCACCGACGTCACGAGCGGATTGGCCAGCACCCACGCCACCGACGCGGTCGTGAGCGACTGCCCGGCCTGCGCGACGATGCCGCGCAGCGTCTCGATGGTCTCGAACTCGCGCGCATGCCAGTAGCGCTCGTGATACATCCTCCCGGCCACGCCCGCGCTTTGCGATGTTCCCGATGCACAGTGACGATGAACTCGCAGAACTGGCTGACGATATCAAGCTCAATGGCCTGCGCTGTCCCGTCACACTCGGCATTGCCGTAGTGGAGGAAGGCACCGAGCCGACCTTGTGTGTGGTGGCCATTGCGATCAGCCGCAGGCAATCGCAGCCAACCGCAGGCAGCCGCAAGCACGCGATTCCCCGAACAGGCCGGTCCGTCCCGCTCTAATCGCGCCGTTGCCCGCGCACCGCCTGCCGTAAGCTCGGAGCATCCCATTCTGTTTCTCAGCCCACCGTGACCCCGACGCCCACCGACTCGCCCCTCCACGCCGACCGCCAGCAGGAAGCGAGCGCACTGAGCGCGCAAGGCCGCTTCTGCGAAGCGCTCGCCATGCTCGCGCCGCTCGTCGGCGACCGCGCGCGCGCGGACGACGCGGATCTCGCCGACACGCTCCATCTCGCGGCGCTATGCGCACTGGGCGCCGGCAAGACCGATGCCGCGCATGCGCTGTGGCAGCGCTGCATCGACGCAAAGCCCGCGTTCGTCGATGCCTGGCACGGCTTGGCCGCGATGCTCACCGCGCTCGGCCAGTGGGCTGCCGCCGAAATGGTCTGGCGGCAACTGACCGCCGTGGCCCCCCATAACGCGGATGCGCACAGCAATCTCGGCATCGTGCTGCATCGGCTCGGGCGCACGCAGGAAGCTGAGCTTGCCTGCCGCATGGCGCTCGCGCGCGAGCCGGGGCACGTGGACGCGCATTACAACCTCGGCGTGGTCCTGCACGACGCGGGCCGCCGCGACGAAGCCGAAGCGTCCTGGCGCGCGGCGCTCGAGCACAACCCGCGCCATGCGCGCGCGCACAACAATCTCGGCACGCTGCTGCGCGAGCGCGGCCAACTCGAAGCCGCGGAAGAGGCCTGGCGTCAGGCCCTGCTCGCCGAGCCGCAATACCCCGAGGCGCTGAACAACTACGGCGCGCTGCTCAAGTCGCTCGGCCGGCTCGTCGAGGCGGAGCTCGCATGCCGCCTCGCGATCCAGATACGGCCCGACTATGTCGATGCGCTCAACAACCTCGGCTGCGTGCTCACGGAACTCAAGCGCCAGCCCGAAGCCGAGCGGCTTTATCGGCAAGCGCTCGCGTTGCGCCCCGACCATGTCGAAGCGCATTACAACCTCGGCGTCGCGCTGCAACAGCTCGAACGCTACCCCGAAGCCGAAACGGCCTGGCGCACGGCCCTGCGGCTCGCCCCGGCGCACGCGCAAACGCTCAACAATCTCGGCTGCATGCTGGGCACGCTAGGCCGTCTGCCCGAAGCGCTCGCGACACTTCGGCAGGCGCTCGAATGCGACGCCCATCTCGCGCAAGCCCATTTCAATCTGGGCGGCGTCCTGAAGGAGCTGGGCGCGCTGGAAGAAGCCGAAGCCGCATATCGCCGCGCAATTGCACTCGCACCGGCTTACGGCGATGCCGTGTTTCGCCTCGCCACGCTGCTCATCGCCATGGGCCGCTACGAGGAAGGCTGGCGCCTCTACGAACGGCGCTACGAAAACACCGGCTTCGTGCATTTCGCCTCGCGCGGGATGCTCAGCTGCGCGCATTGGCAAGGCCAGCCGCTGGCCGGCAAATCGCTGCTGCTGTGGCAGGAAGACGGCCTCGGCGACATGCTCCAGTTCGCCCGCTACGCGCGCCTCGTCAAGGCACGCGGCGCGACGCGGGTGGCGTTCGGCTGCGTCGACGCCCTGCATCGCGTGCTCGCGGGCGTCGAAGGCATCGACGCCGTGCTCACTCACGCCGAAGCCGTCGCGCGCGCCGCCGGGTTCGACTACTGGGCGAGTCCGCTGAGCCTGCCGCTGCATCTCGCCACCACCCTCGACACGACGCCGCCGCCCACCCGCTTCGTGCTCGACTCCGGGCTCGTACGCAAATGGGGGGGGCGCCTCGCGACACTCGGCGCCGGCCCGCGTATCGGGCTCGTGTGGAAAGGCAATCCGCAGCATCACAACGACACGCATCGTTCGATTCCCTCGCTCGCGGTGCTCGCGCCGCTCTGGAGCGTGCCGGGGCTGAAATTCGTGAGCCTGCAAAAAGGCGCGGGAGAAAACGAAGCGGACGAGGCGAATGAAGCGCAGCGGCCGATCCTGCACCTGGGGGGAGAAATTGCCGATTTCGTGGATACGGCCGCTATCGTCTCGCAGCTCGATCTGCTGATCTGCGTGGACACTTCGACGGCCCATCTGGCCGCCTCGCTCGGCACGCCCTGCTGGGTGATGCTGCCGCGCCGCGACGTCGACTGGCGCTGGCTTCACGCACGCGAGGATTCGCCGTGGTATCCGCAGACGGTGCGGCTGTTCCGCCAGTCCGTCGACGAAACATGGCACGCGCCGGTCGAGCGCGTGCGGCAGGCGTGCGTGGAGCTCTTCGGCCGGTAGCGCCACCCGCACCCGGCCCGCTTGCGTCAGTCCCAGATATTGCGGAACGCCACGGCCGCGATCACCGGCACGCACAGCACGAGCGGGATCGCGAAATAAGGCATCTCCCGGTCGACTTCCCAGCTGTAGATCAGCCAGCCCAGGCCTACGGCGAGCGTGAGCAACCCAACGAGCACGGTTAGCGTGTTGAGCACCCAGGTGGGCGGCTGCTTGCGCTTGTTCGGGTCTTGCGCGGGAGACGATTTCATTGGGGCTTGAGTGCTGCGTTGAGCGCCTGGGCGTCCCGGCTGGGACGCCGATGAGTCAATTTTACGCTCGAAGCTTGACCGCAAGTGAATGGGGACAGGTCCGGACCGGACACGAGAGAGGCGCATTTCCAACGCCGGAAAAGAAAAAGCCCGCCTGAGCAGGCGGGCTAAATCCATATCAGGAGGAGACATGGAGGAGACCAGACCATTCTAGGGTTTTCCCCAGGCATTTGCAAGCACTTTTTTGCATTACCCCAGAGGTAATCGATTCGCCTCGCGCGCCGCCCTATTCTCGCAAGCAGCTCCCACCCATTTCCCAGCCTCCGCGAGGACATCATGACCGCCTACGCCATCGCCCATCTGCACCAGACCGAACTGTGCGCCGATATCGTCGAATATCTGGAGAAGATCGACGCCACGCTCGCGCCGTTCGGCGGGCGCTTCATCATCCACGGCGGCCCCGTGGAGCGGCTCGAAGGAAAGTTCAGGGGCAATCTGATCGTGATCGAATTCGACGACCGCAAGCGCGCACGAGCGTGGTATTGCTCGCAAGCCTATCAGGCCATCTTGCCGTTGCGCACGCAGCACTCGAGCGGCGAGGTGTTCATCGTCGACCAGGTTGCGCAGCCGCACCGCGCCGCCGACGTGCTCGCGGGCGTGCCCATGCCCGCAACCGGCGTCGCCCCCTGATGCCCTGCCGGGGCGACACGGTTCAGGCACAGGCGCCCGCGCGCTCCTTAGTGCGGCGGCGCGTTGACCACCACGTATTGCACCGTAGTGCCCGAGTATTGCGGCTGATACCACGTCGAGCCGCATTGCTGGTACGTCACGCCGTTGACGGTCATGGCCGAGCAACTAGGCGGCAAAGTGTGGACGATGGAACCGATCACGGCCGCTGTGCCGACCACCGCCGTGGTCACGGCAGCCGCCGTTGCCACCGGATGGTCGTTGTACCAGCTGTTGTGGTTGTCGTTGTAGTTATTGGCGACATTGGCCCGGTTATTGCTGACGTTGTTCGCGACATTCGCGCGGTTGTTGCTGATGTTCGTCGCCGCGTTGGCCCGGTTCGCACTGGTTTGCTGCATGGTGTTCTGGCGATCGGCCGAGCGCGCGGTGCGGTTCTCTTGCCGGGTCTGGACATTGGCCGGATTCGCGCCTCCTCCGTTAGCCCCGCTCACCGATGTCCGCGCGCCGCCTCGAGTCTGAAACGCGCCGGCGGTCGTTGCCACTCCCGCCGCTAACAGCGCGGCGACCGCTGTCATCAAGAATTTTTTCGAGTGCATGGTGATCCCTGTATGAAAATATTATTGGGCGGCGCTGGATTGCACAAATTTGATCTGATGTGCATTTTCAGGTGGCTTGAATTTAAATGTCGCCGGCGTGATCTCGGGTTTGAGATTCCAGCGATACACAGCCGTATATTGGGGTCGCTCCTTGTCCGCCGACGTCACGATATTCAACTTGCATGGCAGCGGCTGCTCGCCTTTCTGAATCCAGATTTGCCAATCGATATGCTTTTGATGATAAGCGTAATGCGAACAGGTATTTCCGCTTACCACTTCGTCGCCTACATATACCGCTGAAATCACATCGGCAAAGGCTGCCGGATCCGCGCCCAGCGAGAAGATGTCGTTCAGCGGCAATTCAACGCCATACCTGGACTCGAGATCGCCGATCAGTTCCTTGATCGTCGACGGCGCGGGGACCGTTGCGTAATAGTTGGCCGGCTCCGTATAGAGCGTGAAGGTCTTGCCGTCATAAATCGCGTGGCGGCTGTTGCCGGGCGCGCCGCCAACGATATCCGCCTTGAGGGAATCGGGGCGGCTCACGGTCATCTTCGTGTTGTGCGACATCTGGATCAGTTGCGTCGTCGGACCATCGACCATGATCTGGTCCGTCGTCGAATCGACATCGAGAGCGAATTGCTTGACGGTTTGCAAGTAATTGTTCATTTTGACCAGCGCATCGATTGCCGCCGGATCCGGCTTATGCGCGGCAGACGGTGCGTTTGCCTTTGATGCCGCCTTCGATGCCGCCATTGCGGCACCTCCCGAAGCACATAATGCGCCAGCAATCGCAGCGGCAAGTGCCAACCTGGTAAACTTTTGCGTCACGCTTCTTCTCCTTTAATTGGCCTGGCAGGCCGATTTCGCAACGTTGAGCTTCAACCCCTGAATAGTCGTTTGTGCCGCGGAACAACAGTGTAACTTTACTTCCGTTTCGTGAATTTCATCACCAATGCATTCGGGCAAGTCTCAGGGACGCGAGCACGTATTTAATTAATCGGCGCTACTGTAAAGATTCGCACTCGAACCGCAAATACATCTGTGCCGGTGCGCGAATATGCATGCCGGCCGCAAGCATAGCGTCTGAGTCATTCCACGGGTTTGCGTCGACTCAAATGAAGCGGCGGTCGAGCAAGGCCCGCTGTCGCTTGCGTCACGCTATCGAACTGGCGCAGGGCAGAATGCCCGCGGTCCGGGGGGACACGAGACTGCAGAATGCGCGCGGCGATGGCAGAATGGACGGCTCTCAGGCAGTTCCCGGCCACGGCGCCTTCCGCGTTGCCGTGCGCGGCGCCCGCTTCCCACCGTTGCACCGTTGAAGAGGATTGTTCGATCATGAGTTCCAGCGTGAAGCCTTATCCGGATACCCAGATTTACGTCGATGGCGCGTGGCGCGCCGGCGCAAAGACGATTGCCGTGATCGACCCCGCCACCGAGGCGGAGATCGGCCGCCTGAGCCTCGCCAGCGAGCAGGACCTCTCGGACGCCGCTTCCGCCGCCGCACGCGCCTTCGCCACCTGGCGCAAAGTCTCGCCGCTCGAACGCAGCAAGCTGATGCGCCGCGCCGCCGATATCCTGCGCGAGCGCGCCGGCGACATCGCTGCGATCATGACGCGCGAGCAAGGCAAGCCGCTAGTCGAAGCAAAGGGCGAAACGCTCGCGGGCGCCGACGTCATCGACTGGTTCGCCGAAGAAGGCCGCCGCACCTACGGCCGCGTGGTGCCCTCCCGCACCGACGCGGTCCGCCAGATCGTCACGCGCGAACCCGTGGGCCCGGTCGCCTGCTTCACGCCCTGGAACTTCCCGCTCAATCAGGCGGTGCGCAAGGTATCGGCCGCGCTCGCATCGGGCTGCACCGTCGTGCTCAAGGGACCGGAAGAAACGCCCGCGAGCTGCGCGGCGCTGGTGCAGGTGTTCATCGACGCGGGCCTGCCCCAGGGCGCGCTCAATCTCGTGTTCGGCGTGCCTTCGGAAGTGTCGTCGTATCTGATCGCGCACCCGGCCATCCGCAAAATCTCTTTCACGGGCTCCACGCCCGTGGGCAAGCTGCTGGCCTCCAAGGCCGGCGAGCACATGAAGCGCGCGACGATGGAGCTCGGCGGCCATGCACCCGCCCTCGTGTTCGCCGACGCGGATATCCCGCGCGCCGCGAAGCTGCTCGCAGGAGCCAAGTTCCGCAACGCGGGCCAGGTATGCATTTCGCCCACGCGCTTCATGATTGAAGACGCCGCGTACGACGAGTTCCTCAAGCACTTCGTGGCGGCCACCAAGGCCATCAAGGTGGGCAACGGCCTCGCCGAAGGCGTGCAGATGGGTCCGCTCGCGAACGACCGGCGCCTTGCCGCCATGGAGCGCCTCGTGGCCGACGCGCGCGAGCACGGCGCAAAGGTGCTGACCGGCGGCGAGCGCGTGGGCCGCGAAGGCTACTTCTTCGCGCCCACCGTGCTGACCGATGTGCCGCTCTCCGCGCGCATCATGAATGAAGAGCCGTTCGGCCCGCTCGCGCCCGTGACGCGTTTCTCGCGCTACGAAGACGCCGTGGCGGAAGCGAACCGCCTGCCCTACGGCCTCGCCGCGTATGCCTATACGCGCTCGAGCGCGACCTCGGCGGCGCTTTCGGAAGACATCGAGACGGGCATGCTGTCCATCAACCACCATGGGCTCGCCCTGCCCGAGGTGCCGTTCGGCGGCGTGAAGGACTCGGGCTATGGCTCGGAAGGCGGCACTGAAGCCATGGAAGCGTATCTCGTGACCAAGTTCGTCACCGAGCATCGGTGATAGACGAACGCGCCGCGCACGAGGATTTCGCGCGCGGCGCGCGGCAGTACATGAATGCGTTAGCGTGCTAGCGCATTAGTTCGCGCACCTAAACATGTGCATCGTGCCCCGCGATCGGCGGCACCGCCGGCCCCATGAATTCCTCGCGCAAGGCGTCTCGCGCACTCCTCCTGCGCACCCAGAGGGCCGTGAGAATGGGCACGAGTATTGCCGTGACCAGACACGCGGTAGCGACCATTGCCGTGGCCGCGGGCACGAGCGGCTTGAAGCGGGGAATCATTTCGCCGATGATCGCGGGATTCGCCACTGCGGCGCCTGCCGTGGACGACGCCGCGAGTCCCGCCGCCCCGTTGCCGCCCGCGATCCAGCGGTCGGCGAAAATCAGCGGAATGCCCGTCACGACGATCACGCCAAGCCCGAGCACCACGCCCGCAAAGCCACTCTTCACGATCACGTTGAGATCGATGCCGTTGCCGAGCGCGAAACCGAAAAACGGAATCAGCGGATGCACGCAACGGCCGAACAGGTCGCGCAACTCGTGATCGAGGTTGCCAAGCACGAAGCCCACGACGAATGGCAGCACCGCGCCCACGAAGAGCCTCGGTTCGAAGAACGCCACGCCCGTTGCGCCGAGAATGATCATGCTGACGAGCGGCCCCGATTCGATCGACATGAGCACGAACGCGCCCGCCTCTTCCTTGGTGCCGTACTGCTGCATGACGGCGGCATAAAGACCGCCGTTGGTCATATCCATCGAAGTCGTGATCGCGAGCACCGATAGCCCCGCGAAAAGACCGGCCTTGACGCCATCCACCGGAATGAAGCGCGCTGCAATCAGCGTGGCGACCCACGCCACTGCCATCTTCGTCACGAGCAGCGTGCCCGATTTGCGCAGCACTGTGCCGGTTGCGCGCAGGTCGATGGTCGCGCCCATGCAGAAGAACCAGACCGCGAGAATCGGCACGGTTCCCGCGATCAATCCATTGGTGAATGAACCAAAGTACTTGCCGGCGCCGGGCGCGAACGTGTGAACACAGGCGCCGAGCAGCAACGGCACCAGCATCAGGCCGCCCGGTATGCGATCGATGGCCTTCTTCAGCTTCATGCCTCCTCCTTGAACTTCACATCGCTTCGCCGGATCGGCACTCAAGTGCATGGCGTCCGGCTTGTGGTCGAGATGCTCCCTTCGAGAAAAGAATAGCAGCGTAAAAGGAACACCGTTCCGGTTTCTCATGCAGCTTTCGTCAACGTATACCCGCGTATTTATTGGATTTTCCCATTATCTGGGCTGCTTGCTTGCTCGCTATGGCAGCGAACAGTTTCGGACCGATGTTCCGAAAATTTAGATCTGCACTATAGTCAATCCAATCGGGCGCGAGCGCGCCTTTCCATTCAACGGAGAGCCTGCATGGAAGTGCGACAAAGCATCAACAGCGAATATGCAAGGACGCTGGACACCGAAGGACTGCGCAAGGCATTTCTCATCGAGCGGGTTTTCGAGCGCGACGCGTTGCGCCTCACCTACAGCCATGTCGATCGCATCATCGTTGGCGGAGCGTTTCCCGTCACACGCGCCGTGGAAGTGCCAGCGTCGCTCGGCCAGTCGATCGGTGTGGGCCATCTGCTGGAGCGGCGCGAACTGGGCGCGATCAATATCGGCGGGAATGGCTGGGTGGACGTGGACGGCGCGCGCCACGCCGTGCGCAACGAGGAAGCGATCTATATCGGCAAAGGCGCGCGGAATCTCGCCTTCGGCAGCGACGAAGCCGCGCGCCCGGCGAAGTTTTATCTGAACTGCGTGCCTGCGCACGAAACGCACCCCACCCGCACGATCACGCTTGCACAAGCGTCGCCGCAGATGCTGGGCGACCGCGCCACGAGCAACCGGCGCACGATCTACAAATTCCTCGTGCCGGAAGTTCTGTCCACATGCCAGCTCTCAATGGGCGTGACGAAGCTAGAACCCGGCAACCTCTGGAACACCATGCCGTGCCACACGCACGAGCGGCGCATGGAAGTGTATTTCTATTTCAACCTCGCCGACGACGCAGCTGTGTTTCACATGATGGGCGAGCCGCGTGAAACGCGGCACCTGATCGTGCACGACGAACAGGCCGTGATTTCGCCGAGCTGGTCGATTCACTCGGGTGTCGGCACGCGCGCCTATACGTTCATCTGGGGGATGGCCGGCGAAAACCAGGTATTCAGCGACATGGACCATATCGGCGTGCGCGATCTGCGCTGATCGCACGCACGCTTTCTCATCGGAAATCAGGAAAACTTTCGTCCGCCGCATCGTCTTTCGCAAGGCACCGAGCCCATGGTATTCAGCACCGTCAATCCATTCGACCTCAGCGGCAAGGTCGCGATCGTCACCGGCTGCAACGCCGGCCTCGGCGCCGGCATGGCCACCGCACTCGCACAGGCGGGTTGCGATATCGTCGGCGTGAGCCGGCGCGGGCCGGGAAACACGCCGGCGAGCGTGGCAGCAACCGGACGCCGCTTCATCGACGTGCGTGCCGACCTCGCCTCCATCGCGCCTGTCGAGGACATCGTGCGGGCCGCGCTCGAAGCCTGCGGGCGCATCGATGTGCTCGTGAACAACGCCGGCATCATCCGCCGCTGCGACGCACTGGAGTTCGCGCCAGACGACTGGGATGCCGTCATGGACGTCAACCTCAAGAGCGTGTTCTTCCTCGCCCAGGCCGCTGCACGTCAGTTCGTCAAGCAGCAAAGCGGCGGCAAGATCATCAACATCGCTTCCATGCTGTCGTTTCAGGGAGGCGTCCGCGTGGCTTCTTACACGGCCGCCAAGAGCGGCGTGCTCGGCCTCACGCGCCTGCTCGCGAACGAATGGGCGCCTCGCGGCATCAACGTGAACGCGATCGCGCCAGGCTACATGGCCACCGCCAACACCACGGCACTGCGCGAAGATGCTGAGCGCAACGAGGCAATCATCGGACGAATTCCGGCTGGCCGCTGGGGCACGAGCGCAGACCTCGCGGGGCCAGTGGTATTTCTCGCTTCGAACGCGTCGGACTACGTGCACGGACATACGCTCGCGGTGGACGGCGGTTGGCTGACCCGCTAGCGGGCGCGGGACGCGGTATGCTTGACGCACCACCCATCGACACGGACCAGGAACAATGGCAGCAACGGGCAAAGGCCGACGCAGCGAGCAAGGCGAGCGCGCCACGGCGCGTGCGCACAGCAATACGACGGGCGCAATGAACGAACTCGACGCCGGCGGCGAGAAAGGCGAATCGGCCTCGTCGATCGGTCGCGTCTTTGCCATTCTCGGCGCGCTCGGCGAACGCGGGCCGATCGGCATCAGCGAGCTTTCGCAACGGCTCGCGCTCTCGAAGACCACGGTGCACCGGGTGCTGCAAACCTTGAAGGCACTCGGCTATGTCGCCCAAGAGGTGGAAACGGACCGCTACCGCCTGACGATCCGCCTCTTCGAACTCGGCGCGCAGGCGCTGGAGAGCGTGGATCTCGTGCGCGAAGCGGACATCGAGATGCGCCGCATCGCGGCCATGACGCGCGAAGCCGTGCATTTGGGCGCGTTCGACGAGGACGCGATCATCTACATCCACAAGATCGATGCCGACTACGGGCTGCGCATGCAATCGCGCATCGGCCGGCGCAATCCGCTGCACAGCACCGCGATCGGCAAGGTGCTGCTCGCCTGGATGGACCCCAAGGAGGCAGCGGAAACCCTCTCGCACGTGGAATTCCGGAAGTCGACGCAGAAAACGCTTTCTTGTGCCGATGCGGTGCTGAGCATTCTTCCGCACGTGCGCGAGCAAGGCTTTGGTGAGGATAACGAAGAACAGGAGGAAGGCTTGCAGTGTCTCGCCGTGCCAGTGTTCGACCGGTTCGGGCGTGCCGCCGCAGGGCTGTCGATTTCGTTTCCGACCATGCGCTGCGGTGCCGATACGAAACCGCATTACGTCGCGCTGCTCAAACGCGCGGGCGCGGCGATCTCGGCGCGACTGGGCTATCACGAGCCGGCGGCGCGCGAACACACCGCCGCCGAGCCCGGCTGATTTCCGATGAGCGCCACCGCGCTCAGCTTGCGTTGCTGCGCCAGCCGAGCCCCAAGCTTTTCTGAAGCGAAACAAAATCCTTGAGCAACTGCGCCTGCCCCGCAATCACATCTTGCTGCGCGAGGAATTCGGCGCGCTGCGTGTCGAGCAGATCGACGAGCGTCGACGCCCCGGCACGATAGCGCGCGCGCATCAGCGTGGCCGAACGCTGCGCCGAGTTCTGCACCTTTTGCAGCGTCAGCAGATGCTCGCGCTGGTAGCCATAGCGCGAAAGCGCGCCGTTCGCGTCCTGCAGCGCGGCGAGCACGGCCTTTTCGTAGCGCGCCTCTGCTTCGTCGCGCGCGGCCTCGGCGCCATGCACTGCGCCCAGCGTGCGGCCGAAGTCGAACACATTCCACTGCAGATACGGCACCCCCGCCCAACTGAAGTTGTTCTTGCGCATCAGATGGCCCGGGTCGGCCGCCGTGAAGCCCAGACTGCCGAATAGCGTGAGTTTGGGCAAAAAGTCGGCCACGTGCTCGCCGATTTGCGCATTGCTCGATGCCAGCCGGCGCTCGGCCGCGCGGATATCGGGGCGCTGTGCGAGCATCGTCGTGGGGTCGCTCACGAGCACCGAAGCAGGCAGCGACGGCAGCGCACGCGGCGCGGCCAGTTCGGCATCGAGCGCGCCGGGCGCCTTGCCGGTGAGCACCGCCAACTGGTCGAGCGACATTTCCACCTGTGCCGCAAGCGGTGCGAGCGTCGAGCGCGTGGTCTCGACCTGGGTGGTCAATCGCTCGACATCCACCTCCGCCGCGGTTCCGCCCGCGCGCCGCTGCTCGGTCAACGTCAGCATCTGCTGCTGCAAATCCGCATTGCGCTGCGCAATCGCGAGGCGCTGCTGTTCGTCGCGCAGATCGACGTAAGCCTGAACCACTTCGGCCGCGAGCGAGACTTGCACATCGGCGAGATCGGCCTGCACCGCATCGGCTTCGTCGCTTGCCGCCTCGACGGCACGACGCGTGCCGCCGAACAGATCGATCTCCCACGATGCGTCGAAGCCGGCCGTGTAAAACTGCAGCGGGCCGCGCCCCGCCCCGGAGCTCCCGGGCTGCGGCGAGAATGCGTTGAGATTGGGTTCGCGCAAGCGCGGCGCGGCGGCGTTGGCCGAGATCTTGGGCAGCTCCGCAGCGCGCTGCTGCTGCAACTGCGCGCGCGATTGGCGCAGCCGCGCCTGGGCGGCGCGCAGATCGGGATTGTGCTCGAAGGCAGCGGCAACCAGCGCATTCAACTGAGGGTCGTCGAACGAGAGCCACCATTCACTAGGCGCGCGTTCGGGCGTCACGCCCCGCGCAGGCATGCGAACGAAGGTGGCGGCGCTGACCGCCTCCGGCTCGACCGCCGGAGCACCGCGATAGTCGGGGCCCACGGTGCAAGCTGCGAGCGCACACGCGGCAGCCAGCACCGTCAGTACCGTAAGCGGCGCGATTGCGGATCGGGAAGAGCGAATTGCCGTCATGAGTCAGAAGTTGAAGCGTCAGTGGCCGGCCGACGACGTATCCACGCCGGGCTGCGGTTTCTTGAGCAGAAGCGCCAGCGGGACGCATGCCGCCAGTGCGATGCCGAGCACCCAGAATGTTTCGGAAAACGTGATAACCAGCGCTTGCTGCTGGATCTGCAGGGCGATCTGACCGAGCGAGCGCATCTGCGAATAAGCCATGTCGCCCGTTTGCGTGAACCAGTTCGCCGCGCCCGCCGCCAGGCGCTCCTGTCCGATCAGCGAGTTGGCGCTGATCGACTCGCGCAGCACGGCGGTGTGATACGTCTCGCGGCGGTCGATGAGCGTGCCGATGATCGCAAGCCCCACCGACCCACCCAGATTGCGCGCCATGTTATAGAGCCCTGCCGCATCGCCCGAGTCTTCGCGCGAAACGGCGGCCATCGAGGCCTGATTGAGCGGCATCATCGCGAGCATCTGCGCCGTGCCGCGCACCAGTTGCGACCACACGAAATCGTGACCCACGCTCTGTGCGGTAAGCGAAATATCGAGCATGCAACTGAGCGTGAACAGCAACAGCCCGCTCACCACCAGCACGCGAAAATCCACCTTGCCCAGCAGGCGCGGCAACACGGGCATCATCGCGAACGCGGGCAAGCCGGAAAGCAGCATGATCGCGCCCGATTGCTCCGCGTTATAGCCCGCGACCAGCGAGAGAAACTGCGGCAGCAAATACGAAATGCCGTAGAGCCCCGCACCCACTGCAAACACGATCACGATCACACTCGCATAGCGCGGATTGCGCATGAGCGAAAGGCGCAGGATCGGCTTTTTGGCCATGAACTGCGAAAGCGCGATAAGCACCATGCCTGCAATCGTCACCCACGAGAGCGTGACGATCATGTTCGATTCGAACCAGCGCTCGCGCTGCCCCTCTTCGAGCACGACGGTGAGCGAACTCAGTCCCACCGCCAGCCCGGCGATGCCGAGCCAGTCAGCCTTGAAAAATGCTTCCCAATGCGGGCGATCGGGCTCGAGACCGACGATCAGCAGCGTGATGAGCGCGAGACACACGGGCAGGTTGATGAAGAAGCACCAGCTCCAGCTGATGTTTTCCGCAAGCCAGCCGCCCACGACCGGACCAAGCAGCGGCCCGAGCAGCACAATGAGGCCGAACACCGTCATGCCGATCGGCAACTGCGAGAGTGGCAGACGCGTGCGGATGATGGTCTGGCCGGTGGGAATCATCGCGCCGCCCGTGAAGCCCTGGCCGATGCGCCCTGCAATCATCAGACCGAGCGAGTTCGACCAGCCGCACATCATCGAAAAGCCGATAAAAAGCGCGGAATTGACGAGCAGAAAATTTCGCAGTCCGAAGACCCGCGTGAGCCACGCAGCAAGCGGAATCATCACGATCTCGGACATCAGGTAGCCCGTGGAGATCCACGTGCCCTCGGTGCCGGTCGCGCCAATCTCGCCTTGAATCTGCGGCAGCGCCGAGTTCGTAATGGAAATGTCGAGCGTCGCCATCAGCGCGCCAAGCGCGCCGGCCGCCACCGCGATCCAGTCGGCCACGCTCGCGCGCTCGCCGGGCGGATGCGCGGCGCCCGCCTGTCCAGTGGCGTGCTCAGCCACGATGGTTCTCGGCGTCGATGCGGCGGTCGTCCTCGCGAGCGGAACGGGTGTCGACGTCCACGGTCACGGACATGCCGGGCAGCAGCACGCCGCGCGTTTCGGGACCGGTCTCGACACGGATGCGCACCGGCACGCGCTGCACGATCTTGGTGAAATTGCCAGTGGCATTTTCTGGCGGCAGCAGCGCGAATTGCGCGCCGGTGCCCGGCGAAAAGCTGTCCACCACCCCATGCAGCGTATGGCCCGGCAGTGCGTCGACATGCATCTCCACAGGTTGGCCCACGCGCATGCGGCCAATCTGCGTTTCCTTGAAATTCGCGGTGAGGTAAGTCTGCTGCACAGGCACCACGGTGAGCATGCGCGTGCCGGGCTGCACATACTGGCCCACGCGAACCGTGCGGTCGCCCACGCGCCCCGCGAGCGCGCTCCTCACCACGGTGTTGTCCAGATCGAGTTGCGCCTGTGCAGCATTGGCGCGCGCCGCCTCGAGTTGCGCGCGGGCCTGTGCGATCTGTGCGGTGAGCGCGGCAATCTGTGAGCGCGCGGCTTCCACGGCGGCGGTGTCGGCGGCCAGCTTGGCCTGAGCCTGTTCGCGCTGGCTCTTGAGTTCCGCGAGACGATCGGCGGTTTCCGCGCCTATTGCGGTAAGGGGCGCATAGCGCGCGACTTCGTCTTGAGCGTGGTGCAGGCCCACGCGCGCCACTTCCTGCTGCGCTTGGGTCTGGGCAATGTTGGCATGCTGTTGCGCGAGTTGCGCCTCGGCATGCTGGATGTCCGCGTTGCGTGCGTCCACAGTCGCGTTCGCCTGATCGAGCGCGACCTGGTACTGGCGTGCGTCGAGTTTCACGAGCGGGTCGCCGGCCTTCACTCCCTGGTTGTCGGCCACATAAACATCCGTGACATAGCCGTTCACCTTCGGCGCGATTGTCACGCTATCGGCCTTCAGATAAGCGTCGTCGGTGCTCTCGATGAAGCGCCCGACGAGCCACCAGTGGCCGCCCCATGCCACCGAAGCAACGAGCGCCACGAGCCCGAGCCCCGCCAGCACGATGCGCCGGGTGCCACGCTTTTCAGCCGAAACGGCATCGCTCGACGCTTCGCGCCCCGATGCCCCCGCAGTCGTAGACATGTTTGCCTGAACCTTAAATGATCGGAATTATTCCAGTTGGCAAAATTATTCCATTCGGAAAAATTGTGTCAAGTGATATATTTCTGAAAACCTGGGTGCTAACCGGATGCTTATGAACGAACCGAAACGACTGCGCCGCCCGGCGGCGGGCGGCTATGCGCGCGGAGACGAAACGCGCCGCAAGATCATCGAAGCCGCCATCAGCCTGTTCGGGCAGCACGGCTTCGAGGGCGCCTCGACGC
This sequence comes from Paraburkholderia sp. A3BS-1L, assembly GCF_051125215.1. Classification (NCBI taxonomy): domain Bacteria; kingdom Pseudomonadati; phylum Pseudomonadota; class Betaproteobacteria; order Burkholderiales; family Burkholderiaceae; genus Paraburkholderia; species Paraburkholderia sp. A3BS-1L. The sequence goes on from NZ_CP120443.1 coordinate 1,607,343, forward strand.
GGGACATCGCAGCGCGCGCCGGCGTCAACGCACCGGCGCTGCAGTACTACTTCGAGAACAAGGAAGGGCTTTACCGCGCGTGTGCCGAGTCACTCGCCGACGCTTCGTGGGAGGCCTTCGAGCCCGCCGTGCTGCGCGCCCGCACGGCGCTCGAGCGCTACGCCGACACCGCCGTGCTCATCGAAGCGTTTCTCGACATTCAGCGCAGCGTGGCCGACCGCACCTTCGTAAAGCACTGCGAGCCGGACCAGCGGCTTTTTTTCGCGCGCGAGCAAGGCGGCGGCGAGCCCGAAATCGGCACCGAGGTGCTGCGCGAGCGTGTGCGCATGCCGCTGAACGTAGTGAACTCGGCACTGCTGGCCCGCATCACGGGCCTCGCCGCCGATGATCCGCTCACCATCGTGCGCATGTTCAGTCTTTACGGGCAATTTCTGCTCTTCTACGTCGCGCGTCGCTCGACGCTCACGATGCTCGAATGGAAAGACATCGATGCCGCAAAAGCCGAGTTCCTCAAGGCGAACATCGGCGAACAAACGCGCGTGCTGCTCGAACACTGGAGCCGGGAGCGTGACGCGCACGGGGCTTGAAGCCTGCTTGACGCCGGCTTGAGGCTCGAAAGGCAGCGGACGCCCGCGTGAGTTTCCAATCCGGAACCAAACCAGCATTTGGATTCGCTTCGGAAACCCCGATCGGCATGGACACTTTGGCATTCGAACATCGCCAATTGGCTCGTGCGAAGCGTCTATGCGCGTGCTAGTGTTAAAAACTTATTCCGTGCTTTCGGCCCCGCCATGTCTCCCACTACTGCTGTCGTCAGCATTCTCGCCGCCGTCCTGCTCGGCGCAATGAGCCCCGGCCCCAGCTTCGTGATGGTCGCGCGCAACGCGATCGGCCTGTCGCGCCGGGACGGTGTCGCGACTGCTTTCGGCATGGGCATCGGCGCGATCTGCTTTGCCGGCGTTGCGCTGGCGGGTCTCTATACACTCCTCTCCAGCGTCAAGTGGCTCTACGCCGGACTCAAGATCGCTGGCGGCCTCTACCTCCTCTACATTGCCTCGCGCATCTGGCGCGGCGCGGGCCAGCCTGTGATCATGAGCAAGGGCGAAGCGCAGGGAGCCTGTCCGGGCAAATCGTTCTGGACCGGCCTGACGACCCAATTGAGCAACCCGAAAACGGCCGTGGCTTACGGCAGCATCTTCGTGGCGCTGCTCCCGCAGCATCCGCCGCTCTGGTGCTATTTCGCGCTGCCGCCGCTCGTGTTCGCGATCGAAACCGGCTGGTACACCGTAGTCGCGCTTTGCTTTTCGAGCCAGCGCCCGCGCGATATTTATCTGCGCGCGAAGCATTGGATCGACCGCATCGCGGCGGGCGCGATCGCCGCACTCGGCTTGCGGCTGATCCTCAGCGCGGGCCGGCGAGGGCTCTGAAGCACGGTTGATCCGCGGAGCAACAAGGAGCGAAGATGAGCGAAGGAAACAAAATTTCGTTTCCGCACTTGACAACCTATCTTCCAGTAGATAAATTCCAACCCATGGAAACGAAGTTGACAGTACGCGAGCAGGTGTTGGACCACGCCATCACGTTGATGATGCTGCGCGGCTACAACGGCTTCAGCTATCGCGACCTTTCGGAACTCGTGGGCGTGAAAACGTCCAGCATCCACTATTACTTTCCGTCGAAAGACGACCTGGTGCTCGAAGCGGTGAATCAGTACAGCGGCGAAGTCATGCGCGCCCTGCAGGCAGTAGACCCGGCGCTACCCGCGAACGAGAAGCTCACAAGGTACACGCGGATGTTCGGCAAGACGCTTGGCGACGGTGACCAGATCTGTCTGTGCGGCATGCTGGCCGCCGACATCGGCACACTGCCAGAGACGGTGCGCGAGGCCGTGCAAGCATTCTTCCGCGCCAACGAAGCGTGGCTGGCAAAAGTACTGGCGCAAGGCGTAAAGGAAGGCACGCTAGTTGCGCGCGGCAAGCCGGAAAGCGCGGCACGCACGTTGTTCGCGGCGCTGCAGGGCAGCGTGCTGGCGAGCCGCCTGTTTCATACGAAGGCGCGGCTCGAAGACGTGGAAGCAATGTGGAAAGCCGTTCCCTGATGGGACGATCGGAAATGTTTGAACGAAGGCGGCGTGCCGCCTTTTTATGGCAGTATTTATCTATCTATCAATAGATAGCGAGTAGGCGACTATGATCATGCGAACGCCACGAATGGTCGATATTGTCGCTGTAACGTTGTAGCGCAGTTCGTCGCGAAGACCGCCCTCGGTCTGGACGACTAATGATTCAGCCGATTCACACCCGCAGCGCCATTTGCTGCAAAGCTCACCAAGGAGAGTCAGCCATGTCGATCGAAAAAGTTCTCTACACTGCAGAAGCAACCGCCACCGGGGGCCGCGATGGCAGCGCAGTGGTGCCCGCAAGCCATCTCGAGTTCAAGCTCACCACGCCGCGCGAACTGGGCGGCGCGGGCGGCGATGGCGCCAACCCCGAACAACTGTTTGCCGCTGGCTATAGCGCCTGCTTCATCGGTGCGATGAAGTTCGTCGCTGCACGCGACAAGATCGCCATTCCGGCCGACGCCTCCATTACTGGCCGTGTGGGCATCGGCGCGATTCCCAACGGCTTCGGCATCGAAGTCGAACTGCGCATCTCCCTGCCCGGCATGGACCGTGCCGCTGCCCAGGCACTCGTCGACAAGGCCCATATCGTGTGCCCGTACTCGAACGCCACGCGCAACAACATCGACGTCACGCTGACGATCGTCTAACGACGCGCCGGTTATTTTCTCGATTTCCGATCGGACCGGTCGCGCCGCGCAGGCCTGCGCGGCTCGACCTTTTATTTTCCCGTTATCGGATGAGAAACTCCGGCCCGGCGATCCGGCGCTTCAGCTTCAGGCGGCCGCTACATTGTGGGCAAGACCCGCCATCAAGCCGCTCGCACGCTGAACCTTGGCCTGCACTGCGCGGTCGAGCACTGAACGCCCTTCGGGAAGCGCCAGTGTGAGAAACGCGCGCGCCCGGGTGATGCCGGTGTAGACGAGTTCGCGCGTGAGAATCGGACTGTAGGTATCGGGCAGCACGAGGGCTGCATGCGTAAACTCGGAGCCCTGCGACTTGTGGACGGTCAGCGCGAACACGGTTTCGACCCCCTGCAAGCGGCTCGGCGACACCCATTTCACGCCGCCCGTGCCGTCGCCGGCCGGAAATGCCACCCGCAACACTGGGGGCGTGCCGGCCGCCACCGGCAAATCCAGCGCGATGCCAATATCGCCATTCATCAAGCCCAGTTCGTAGTCGTTATGCGTGACGAGCACTGGCCGGCCTGCATACCAGTCGCCGAGCGGCTCGATCAGCCCCTCCTCCTGCAGAATCCGCGCGATGCGCCGGTTGAGCCCTTCCACGCCCCACGCCCCGCGCCGCAGCGCGCACAGCAGTTGGAACTCGGTGTGCGCCTTCAGCACCTCGGCCGCCCAGACGGACAAAGCCTCGGGCGATGCACCCGGCGCGGGACGCAAGACGCCCATGGTGAGCAGGTAATGCCGGTAGCCGCGCCGCTGTGCAGCGTTCTCGTGCCGCTCACGTGCACCTTCATCCAGTGTCTCGCTCACGATGCCATCGACGATCAGCGCGCGCAGCGGCGCATCGTCGTGCGCGGGGCAGATGAGCCGTGCAAGATCCGCGTACCCGTGTCGCCAGATCTTCGCCACGCCTGTGGCGTCGCCCACGTTGACGAGTTCGGCAAGCGCGCCGATCCCGCTTTGCGATGCGAAACGGTGGCTCTCGCGCAACATGGCCACCGCCTGATCGAGCGGCGTGCCGTGCGCGTCGAGCATCCCGGCATCGATTCGTTCGCCCGTCGCGGCTTCGAGCCACGCACGCGACGCTTGCGTGTAGTGGCCTTCACGCGCGCGGTTGCAAAGTTCGCCCAGCACCGCGCCGGCCTCCACCGAGGCCAGTTGGTCCTTGTCGCCGAGCAGCACGAGACGCGCCGTGGGCGGCAAGGCGTCGAGCACGGCCGCCATCATCTCGAGGTCGACCATGGAGGCCTCGTCGATCACGAGCACGTCCACGGGCAGCGGATTACCCGCATCGTGACGAAAGCGCCGGCTGCCCGGCCGCGTGCCGAGCACGCGATGCAAGGTGGTCACCGTGGTGGGGATTGTGCCGCGCAGCATGGCGGCGTCCATCTGATGCGAGCCAAGCTGCTGCGCGAGCGCCTCGAATGGCAACCGCGCGACGGCGCTGGCAATCGATTCGTTCAGCCGCGCCGCCGCCTTGCCGGTGGGGGCGGCGAGACGAATCCGCAGCGGCCGCCCGCCCTCTGCGGCCTGACCGAGCGCAAGCGTCTGCAATAGCGCGAGCAATTTCACAACTGTGGTGGTCTTGCCCGTGCCGGGACCACCGGTGATGATGCCGAAGGCGCTGCGCGCCGCGAGCGCACAGGCGAGTTTCTGCCAGTCCGCGCCTTTCGCATTGGCGCGGCGCGGCTCGAACAGGATGTCGAGCGCGTGGCGCGCGCGCGACGCCGGCAACCCGGCCTCGAGCCGTGTGCCCAGTGCAAGCCGCGCCTCGATGCCCGCGCGCACGTCCTGCTCGTACTGCCAGTAGCGCCGCAAATAGAGGCGCGTGCCGGCAAGCACGAGCGGCGTGGTGCCCTGCTCGCGTCCGGCCAGGTCGGGTACGTCGAGTGCGGCCAGCCACTGCGTGAGCGTCACGCCAGCCAGCACTTCGGCAGGCGGCAGCGGCGGCTCGTCGGCGGGCAACTGCGGACCGTCGGGTGGCAAGGACAGCGCGAACGCCGGATCGTCGAGCGTCGCCTGCAAGTCGAGACAAACATGTCCGCGTCCCAATTGATGACTCGCAAGCGCTGCCGCCAGCAACAAGAGCGGCGGCGCGCCGGGCGCTTCGTCGAGCAGAAAACGGGAAAAGGCGCCATCGAGCGTGCGCAGCCAGCCGCGCTCAACCCAACGGCCGAGCGTGCCGAGCATCCGCGCGGACGACTCATATGACGTTGCATGCGCAACCATATCGACCTGACCAGCGATTGGTGCCGGCTCATTCGCCCTCCCGTCCTGGCCGGCATCGAGTGGCTCGTCGAACTGCGCGAACAGATCCCCAGTCACGCCGATGCCGTCCTTCGGCCCGCGCGCCGCCGTGGTACGCCGCTTCGTCATGCTGCGCCCTCCAACATGCCGCGATGCGCGAACAACGCATCGAGTCGCTCGATCAGTTCGCGCGGCGGGCGTTCGCAATGCAGGCCCTGACTCGGCGAGTGGCCGCCGCGCAGGAACAGGTAGACCGCGCCGCCCACGTGGCGATCGTAATCGTACTCGGGCAGGCGCGATTTGAGCAGGCGGTGGAGCGCGAACAGGTACAGCACGTATTGCAATTCATAGCGCGAGTGGAGAATTTGCGAGCGCATTCTTGCAGGCGTATAGGAAGCGTCGTCGGGGCCGAGCCAGTTCGACTTGTAATCGGCCACGTAATAGCGGCCCTCGTGGATGAACACGAGGTCGATGAAACCCTTGAGCATGCCATTGAGCCGCGCCGCATCGAGTGGCGGACGGGCCGCGCCATCCAATGTCATTGCCGTGACGAGCGCATCGAGTTCCTGCGTGTCCACCTTGTGCACGGCGACCCAAAACTCCATTTCGGCCATATACGACGGCTTGTCGAGCGACGAAAGCTCGACGGGCGACACGGCCTCGCCGCCGATCGGCGGCAAATGCAAAGGCATGCTGATGAATTCCAGCATCCACAGCGTGAGCGTGTCGATCCAGCGATCCCAGCCGCGCACGCTGCAACGGCGCGCGATCATGTCGCGCAAACGCGCCGTGTCGCGGTCTTGCGCGATTTCCGCGAAGCCCTCGTTTGCGACCCACTCCATCAGTTCATGCAGGAAGCTGCCTGCATCCGCGCCGCGCTCGAAACCGTGCATCGGCGCGATTGCGGCGGCCTCGGGCACGACAAGCTCGGCATCTTCGTCAACGGGCGCGCTTGCGCCCAGCAGTTCGAGGAACACGTCTTCGCCACGCGTATCGGGGGCCGTGCGCGCATCCTCTTCCGCGCGCGCGGCGTAGGCATCCTGCGCGCCCTCCACCGTCTTCAGGCTCGAATAGCTCGCGATCCACCACGGCATGCGCGCGCGCCGCGGGAACACGCGAGCTTGTCCGCGCGCCTCGTCCGGCGCTTGCAAGGCGAATATTTCGTTGCCTGGCTTCGGTGCCTGCGTCACGGCAATGTCGGCGCACGATCCACGCAATGTCTCGAGCAGCGTCTCGCTCTGGTCCACCGGCAACGTCGCCCCGCCCCCGACGAGGTAGCCGAACGCGCTCGCCTCCACGCTTTGCACAGGTGCATAGCCGATCCACGTCGCGTAACGCGCGCGCGTGAGCGCGACGTACAGCTTGCGCAGGTCCTCGCCAAGCCGCTCACGGTCGGCCTGCACGAGCACGTGCGGGTCCGCTTCGAGCGTGACATGCAGATCGCCGTTCTCGTCGTGCCATTTGAGCGGCACGTCGTCGTCCTTCACGGCGCGATGGGCGCATGCGAAGGGCAGAAACACGAGCGGGTATTCAAGCCCCTTCGACTTGTGTATCGTCACCACCTGCACGAGCCCCGCATCGCTTTCGAGGCGCAGTTGGCGAGCGTCGCCTCCGCCGCCCGCGCTTTCGTCCTCGCGCTGCTCGTCGAGATAGCGAATCAGCGCATGCTCGCCATCGAGTTGCGTGCTGGCCTGCTGGAGCAGTTCGGCCAGATGCAGCAGATTTGTGAGCGCGCGTTCGCCGTTGAGACCCGAGGCCGCACTCTGCCTGAGCAAACGCTGCGGCACATGAAAGTCGTTGAGCAAACGCCTCAGCATCGGCAGGACGCCCTTCTTGCGCCACACCTCGCGATAGCCGCGGAACTGCAGCACGCGCGCCTCCCAGGCGATTTCGTCGCGACCGAGCGCATCGAGCTCGCCCCACGCGAGGCCCAGCGTTGCCGTTGCAAGCGCGCTGCGCACGAGGCGGCCGTCGTCGGGTTCCGCGCAAGCGCCCAGCCAGTAGCGCAACTCCTCCGCCTGCGGCGTCTGGTAAACGGAATCGCGATCGGACAGATAAACGCTGCGCACGCCACGCTGCGCAAGCGCCTCACGAATGGCCCGCGCCTCGTCGCGATTGTTCACGAGCACGGCCATATCAGCCGGCCGCAAGGGCTTCATGCCATGTTCACCATCGAAGCCCGCTGCCTGCGTCTGCCCCAGATTCAGCAGCCGCACCATTTCGCTCGCGCAACTCGCAGCCATGCTGGCGAAATATGCAGTCTTGCTCAACGGTTTGCCGTCTTCCGTGGCGGGCAGCCACCATATATTGAGCGCCGCGAGTGCGCGGTCGTCCGCAACCAGTTCGTCGGCGCGGCCATGCGCGTCCGCCGCGACAAACGGCAACGCGTTCGTCTTGCCTTGCCCGCCGCGAAACAAAAACGCACCACTGCCTTCCGGTCGCGACTCCGCGGCTTCGAAGCAACGATTAACCGCATCGACCATCGCTCGCGTGGAGCGGAAATTTTTCTTCAGCGTATAAAGACGCCCCGTGCACGCGCGCCGCGCACGCAGATAGGTATAAATGTCGGCGCCGCGAAACGCATAGATCGCTTGCTTGGGATCGCCGATCAAGACGATTGCCGTCTCGCTGCGATTCGCTTCGATGTCGTAGATGGAATCGAAGATCCGATACTGCACTGGATCGGTGTCCTGAAACTCGTCGATCAGCGCAACCGGATATTGCTTGCGAATGATCTCGGCAAGACGCGGTCCGTTGGGTTTCTTCAACGCAGCAAGCAAACGCGTGAGCAAGTCGTCGAAACCCATTTGCGAGCGGCGGGCTTCCTCCTGCTCGAAGCGCTGCGCGATCCAGCGCGCGGCGTGGCACAGAATGGGCAGCTTCGCCTCGGGGCGCGCGGCGAGCGCTTCGCGCAACGTCTCCATCGCGGAGAAACACGCGTGAGCGGGCGGCTCGCCGTCCTTCCAGATTTCGGCAAGCCCGGCTGGCGTGAGACGAGTCCACACTGCCGCGTCGTCCTTGAAGCCGGGATGCGTGCCCAACGGATCGTTTGCCCATTCGCGCAGCTTGTCGAACCACATTTCGCTGTGCCGCGTATTCAGCTTCTTCGCGTCGAACTGCTTCTTTGCGCGCGCGGCGGCGATCAGCGCCTGCGCTCCGTCGACGCCGGCCCGCCATGGTTCCTTGAGTGCTTCGAGCGCCTGCTGGGCCCGCTCGCGGGCATCGCGCAATGCCACCTCGGGCGCCGGCGCGTCGGGCAGCAGCTCCGTGTGCGCAAGCAAGCCGCGAATCGCGCCATGCAAGTCATCGGGGCTCGCGAACCATGCGCGCACTTCTCCAGCGCTCTGTGCATCGAGCGCAGCCATAAAGGTGCGCCAATAGTCTCGCACCACCTCGGCACGCAATTCGGTCTGGTCGGTTTCCAACGTCTGCGAGAAGAGGCTGTCGCTGTCGAACGCATGCTCACTGAGCATGCGATTGCACCAGCCGTGGATCGTCGAAACGGCGGCCTCGTCCATCCATTCGGCGGCAAGCTGCAAGCGTCGGGCGCATGCGGGCCACTGCTCTGGCGCGTACTCTTCCCGCAGATCATGCAACAGATCAGCACCGGGCGAACACCGCGCAATGTCTTCGGGCAGCGCGCGAAAATACTCGGCCGCTTCGATCAACCGCGCGCGAATGCGCTCGCGCAGTTCCTTCGTGGCGGCATCCGTGAAGGTCACCACGAGAATCTCGGGTGGCGTCAAAGGGCGCATCCCCTCGGGCGCGCTCATCGCTTCGTTCTGCTCGGCGTCCGCGTCTTGCCCGCCATGGCCGAGCACCAGCCGCACGTACAGCATCGCAATCGTGAACGTCTTGCCGGTGCCCGCGCTCGCCTCGATCAGGCGGCTGCCATGAAGCGGGAAGCGCAACGGCTCCAGCACGTCGGCGACCATGTCGTCCGGCGGGGTCGTGTGCGGGGTCATTCGGCTTCTCCAGCGGTATCGGCAACATCCGGCGCGACGCGCCCCGGCTTCGATGAAGCAAGCGGAGCGCGCTGTACCGGCAGCAACAATGACGTTGCCAGCGCAACGAATTCTCCGCCATCCACTAGCCGGTCGAAATCGGCAAACGCCCTGCGCAAATAGGGATTGGTATCGCGCTCGCCCGCCAGGCGCGCCGCGCCCTCATACGCCGTGCGCGCAGCGTCCCACGCTTGCGGCGGCACCATCGAGGACGCCGGATCGAAATCCACCGGCAGCTTGCGCAGCCAGGCAAACGCGGTCTTCACGGCAAGCGGCAATGGCCTGCGCCCACCTTCGTCCCACGCTGCAAGCAACGCGAGCAGCCACGGGCGCGCGATTTCCGGCGCGACGGGCGCGAACTCCACCACGCCCACCTTGCTCACGATCACCGTGGTCACGGCACCCGCCGCAAGTTGCGCGGCGATATGCGCGACCCAATAGGCGACGAGACGATCACCGCGATACTTGTTGTCCTTCACCAGCGTGCCGGCATCGAGAATGACGCGCCCCAGTGCGCCGCCTTCGCCTTCGCGCACGTCGTCGATCCAGTCCTGAAGCACTAACGCGCGGCCATCGATCTGCGCATCGAGACGAATTTCGTATTGGCGCGCGAGCGGCGTGCTCCAGCGCGCAAGCGCCTTGCGCCACGCGTCGAACAGGTCCTGCATCGGCGCGAGCAGTTCCTCGCCGATGACTTCGCCAAAGCCGCCAGCCGCCAAATCACCGCTGCGATGCATGCGATCGAGCCGCGCGCGCGCCACGGCATCGAGATTCTCCTCGCCGCGCTCCATGGCCGTCATCTGCGCGCGAATCAGTTCGCCCTGCAATTGCCACGCCTGCAAGGCATCCACTTCGAAGGGCTCGTGGTTCTCGCTCGCCTCGTCCTGCATTTCGAGTCCTACGCGCAGGCGTTGACGAAAGAAGCTGCGCACCGGATCGCGCAGGAATTCGCCGAGTTCGCGCACGGAAAGCGGCTCGTCGCGCTCGGACGGGGGCAATGGCGCATCCGCTTGCGCCGCACCGGCCAGCGGCGCGGGGCGGCTCCATTCATGCGCGTAGGTGTAGAGCGTTGCGCCGTTCTGGTCGGCGGGAAAATAGTCCGCGCTGAATGGCTGCAAACGATGCTCGATCGTCAGCGCATCGAGCAACGCCTGCGGTGCGCGATGCACATCGTTCTCGTCGTGTTCGAGGCGCCAGCCGGTCTTCAGATGGTCGCGCAACTGGCCGACGAGCACCGAGGGCGGACGCGGCGTGTTATCGGTCACGCTGCGGCCCACCCACGAAATATGCAGATGATCGCGCGCGGAAAGCAGCGCTTCGAGAAACAGATAACGGTCGTCTTCGCGGCGCGAGCGGTCTCCAGGCCGATAGTCGCGCCGCATCAGATCGAAATCGAGCGGCGTGCGGCTGCGCGGATAGTCGCCGTCGTTCATGCCGAGCAGACAGACGTGACGAAACGGAATCGCACGCATCGGCATAAGCGTCGCGAACGTCACCGCGCCCGCGAAAAAGCGCTGCGCAAGGCCGCCGCCGTCGAGTTGCCCGAGCCAGTTCTCCGCGACGATCGCGAGCGGCAGCGCATTCGCAAGCGCCGCCTCGCTGCACGCTTCGCGCCACGTTTCCAGGGCGTTGTCGAGGCGTTCGAGCGTATAGGCGTCCTCGCCTTCGCCCGCCGCAAAGAACGTCGTCTTCAATTCGCGCAGGCGCTCGCACCAGACGTCCACGGTGGCCGACTCGCGCAGCGAACGCCACGCGTGATCGAGTGCATCGACAAGACGCGTGAGTGGCCCGAGCAGCGCGGCGTCGAGCCCGCCGATTTCCGCATACGGCTCGATGCCGCGCCACGTGCCCGAGCGATCGCCCGCTGCATAGCCGAGCAGCATGCGCCGCAGCCCGAAGGCCCAGCTATTGGGCGCGCTCGCGTCTTCACCCTGCGGCAAGCCGAGGCTCGCGCGCTGCTCGCCATGCAGGCCCCAACGGATGTTCGCGCCATCGATCCAGTTGCGCAGCGTGGGCACGTCCTCGGCGTCGATGTCGAAGCGCGCACGCACGGCCGGCACTTCGAGCAGGTCGAGCACGTCGCTGACCGTCACGCGCGCGTGCGGCAGCGAAAGCAGCATCTCCAGTGCGCCGATCAGCGGGTCGAACGTACGCTGCGCGCGGTCCGCGATGCTGAAGGGGATATAGCGCGGGTCGTCGCTATCGACGAGCCCGAACACGGCCTGAATATGCGGCGTGTAGACCTCGATATCGGGCACCATGACGATCACGTCGCGCGGCCGCAAAGCGGGGTCCTCCGCAAACGCTGCAAGCAGCCGGTCGTGCAGGATTTCTACTTCGCGCTGGGCGCTGTGCGCGACATGGAAACGAATCGATTCGTCCATTTGCGGATCGACGGCGGGCCAGTGCTCGCGTGTCTCCGCCAGCGGCCGCAGATCGCGTATGTCGTCCTGCAATTGCTGAAGCAACGTGTGCGCGTCGCCGCCGTCGAACAAGTCGATGCGCTGGCCGATGCGCGTGAAATGCGGCGCGTAGGTCTCGCGCGCTTCGTCGCTGTCGTATTCGTCGAGCAGGCCGATGAAGTCGCGCCCCTGCTTGCCCCACGCCGCCAGCAAGGGCTGTGCGTGCAGATGCAGTTGCGACTCGTCGAGCACCACGGGCGTGCCCGCACGACGGCGCTGGCGCGCGTGCCGCGCGCGCAGCAGATCCTGGTCGGCGACGATATCGGCCCAGTAATGCATACACGGGTTGTGCACGCACAGCAGCACCTGACTCCAGCGCGCGAGCGCCGCGAGCACTTCGAGCGACTGGCGCGGCAGGCTCGAAATGCCGAACACGACGAGGCGGCGCGGCAGCCCGCGCGGGCGCCCATCGCCCTCCTGCCACGCCTGCGCGCGCTGCATGAAAAGCTCGTGCACGGCGGCGCGGCCCGTGAGCGCCGCCGCGCTGCCTTGCGGCGCATTCGCGCTCACGTCGTCGAGCAGCGCGCGCCAGAGCGCAGCCTGCCAGCGCGCGTCGTCAGTCAGCGGAATGCGGTTGTTGCGCGCGTCGATCACCACATCGTCGTGCGCGGCCCATGCGGCGAGCCAGTCGGCGCGATAAACCTGGTACTGGTCGAACAGATCGGCCACGCGCTGCGCGAGCTGGAAGCACTTGCGCTGCTCTTCGTCGCTCGCCATGAAACGTTTGAGCGGTTCATAGCCGGGCGTATCGAGCAACGCGGGCAACATACGCATGAGGCGCCAGACGAGGCGCGACTTGTCGAACGGCGAAACCGGCGGTACCGCGTCCTCGCCCAGCACGGCGCGGTAGACCGCCCAGAGAAAGCGCGACGGCAGCGACATTTCGAGCGCGGCCGCAATGCCGCAGCCACCGTCCTCGGGATCGGCCGCAAAGGCGAGCTTGAGCCATTGCGCAATGCCGTTGCTCTGCACCAGCAGCATTTCCTTTTCGAGCGGTGCGATCGGGTGCTGGCTGATCCATTGCACGATCAGGTCGCGAAGCCGCTCCGGCTCGTTGCCGTGGACGAGCATCAGCCCCGCGGGCAATTCGCGCGCGCTCAAACGCGGCCTCCGCGAGCCGTGGAGGAAATTGCAGCAGGAGACGAGCAGGGTCCGGGGCGGAGTCGAAGCGTGAGAAGCGTGAAAAATGCGGCCATGTCGCCTGATGGTGTTTGTTGCCGATAAGAAACACTGTGCAGGCCGGCTCTGTGAGCCGGCCCGAGGCAACATGTTACGACATTGGCATTTCAGTCGAAGCGCGCAATGCCAGCGGCTATGCCAGCGCCGCCGCCGCGAACTTGCCGAGGTCCGTGGCCGGATCCCGCAGCGCGCCCACGTCGAGCCGCTTGCCCGAACCCACGAGCTTCTTGCCGAACAGGAAATCCGGCATCGAGCTCACCGCGTCGACCGCCAGCAGCGCGCCGTTTTTCAGGTAGTAGACCGCGAAGCGGCGCGCAGCCGGGTCGCCGCGCACGACCGTCTCGTCATAGCCTTCGTTCAGGCCCACGGTCTGGAGCTTGAGGTCGTACTGATCGGACCAGAACCACGGCGCATCGCACGCGGGACGCGCCTTGCCGACGATGGCCGATGCGGCGAGCTTCGCCTGCTCGACCGCGTTGTGCACGCTCTCGAGACGCCCCGTGCGGCGGTAGTGTGCGAGCGGCCGGCTCGCGCAGTCGCCAACGGCGAACACGTCGGCGTCGGAGCTGCGCGCATCTTCATCGACCTGAATGCCGTTCACGCACGCAATGCCCGCCGCCTGCGCCAGCCCGACATTCGGCGTAATGCCGATGCCGATCAACGCGAGCGTGGCCGGCACGATTTCGCCACCTGCGAGCTTCACGCCCGTAAGCTTGCCCTGTTCGCCCACGAACGCCTCGATCTTCGCGTTCAGGCGCAGATCGACGCCTTGCGCACGATGCTCGTTCTCGTAGAAGGTGGAAACGGTCTCGCCGGTCACGCGCCCGAGTACGCGCGGCGCGGCCTCCAGCACGGTCACCTCGTGTCCGAGCTGGCGCGCCGCGGCGGCGGCCTCGAGACCAATATAGCCCGCGCCAATCACCACGAGCCGCTCGCCGGGCCTCACGCGCTCGCGCAGCACGTCGGCGTCGGCGAGCGAGCGCAGCGCCATGACACCCGCGAGCTCGTGCCCAGGCAGCGTCAACGCACGCGGCGTCGAGCCGGTTGCCAGAATGAGCTTGCTGTATTGCAGCGTCGTGCCGTCGCTGAGCGCGAGTGTGTGGTTCGCGCAGTCGAGCGACTGTGCGCTCGCGCCGAGCTTCAGCTCGATGCGCTGGTCGTCGTAAAACTGGCGCGGCTTGAGCCAAAGCCGCTCGAGCTCCGTTTCGCCCTTCAGGTAGGCCTTGCTCAGGGGTGGGCGATGATACGGCGGCACCGGCTCTTCGCCCACCAGCACGACGCGTCCCTCGAAACCATACTGCCGCAGCAGCGCTGCCGCGTTGCCGCCCGCATGCCCTGCCCCGACGATCACTACCGTGTTGCCTGCTTCCTGCATGTCCGCTCCCGTTCGTTGATTCGCCGCGCGCATGGGCCATGCTCATTGAGCACGGCGCCTTGCCAACCCGGGCTTGCGCCGCACACGGCCTGCGCGCCGGGACCGGAATCATCTCACGTCCGCGCGTCGAACGGCAAAGCCCCGTTCGCGCCTGCCCAACCACCAGCCGGCCCGCGCGGCTGCCACCCGTCAGTCGAACGCACGATCGTTAGGTGCCGCGTAGAGCGCGCGCAGCATGTCGCTCATCGGAAACCCGAAGTTCACGCCCTTGGGCGGCACCGGCTGGTTGAACCACTTGGTGTAGAGCGCATCGATCTCGCCGCTTTTCATGAGTGCGCTCATCGTGTCGTTCACGAGCCGCTGGAAAGCCGGATCGCCGTTGCGCAGCATGAATGCATAGGCTTCCCAGGATTGCGGCGTGCCGACGATTACCCAGTCAGATGGATGCGCGGTCAACGATCTCGTGCCCGCGAGCAGCACGTCGTCCATCATGTATGCGACCGCGCGGCCCGATTCGAGTATCGCGCGCCCTTCCCCGTAATCCTTCGCGCTGATCACCCGCATGTTCATATGCTTCTCGAGATTCGTGCGGCGCAGGATGCGCTCGGATGTCGTGCCCTGATTGGTGAGCACGGTCTTGCCGGCGAGGTCCGGGAAATCGCGAATGCCAGAATTCTTGTGCGTCAGGAGTCGCGTGCTGGCGACAAAGAACGTATCGGAAAACGTCACCTGACTGTGGCGCGCCCGGAGATTGGTGGTGACGCCGCATTCGAGATCGACGGTGCCGTTTTGCACGAGCGGAATGCGGTTCTGCGAAGTGACGGGAATGAAGCGCACCGCCAGATTCGGGCGATGTGTCCTCGCCTTCACGGCGTCGATGACACGGTTGCAGATGTCCTGCGAAAAACCAGTCACGTTGCCGTTCTCATCCACATACGAGAACGGCACGGAAGTCTCGCGATAGCCGATCGCCATCGCATTCGCCGCCTGGATTTTTTCGAGCGTGGGCTGCGCCACCTGGGCGCGAGCGGCTTGCGCCAGCAACAGCGGCAAAACGAGCGTTGCTGCACCGGCCAGACCGACGCACCACGCCGCCCCCCGCCATTGCGCCACACGCTTGAGCCGGTTCATGACTCGCTCCCCCATTGCCGATGTCCGTTCCAATGCGGTTTCGATGATAAACGAAGTGAAGCGCGGGGCACGGCGTGCGCGAGCCACATGTCCCGCCCCGGGTTCAGCCGTTGACGATCTCTTTCGGCTGCAGCAGCGAAAGCGCTGCGCCGAGGACCATCGCCGCCACCACGCAGTACATGCCCGCGTTGGTGCTATGCGTGACGTCCTTCATCCAGCCGATGATCGTCGGGCTCACGAAGCCCGCGAGATTGCCAATCGAATTGATCATGCCGATGGCCGCCGCAGCCGAGCCGCCCGCGAGTATCGCGCTCGGCCAGGTCCAGAACACCGGCATGGTCGCGAGCATGCCGGCAGCGCCAACCGACAGCGCGAGCATCGCAAGCGGCACGTTATGGCCGAATACGGTGCTGAAGTAAAGCCCGAGAGCGGACGCAAGCGAGGCGACCGCGAAATGCCAGCGGCGTTCGCCGTGACGGTCCGCGCTTTTGGCCACCCACAGCATGCTGACGACGGCGCACGCGTAGGGAATGGCGGTCAGCAAGCCCACGTCGAGCGCGTCCTTCACGCCGCTCGCTTTGATGAGCGTGGGCAAATAGAAGCTGATGCCGTAGAGGCCCATCATGCAGCAGAAATAAATCACCGACATGAGCCACACGCGGCCATTGCCGAACACCGAGGCAATCGACGCATGGCCCTTGCCCGCCTGGTCGCGCTCGATGTTTTCCTCCAGCACGGCGCGCTCTTCATTCGACAGCCACTTCGCCGCACGAATGCTGTTGGGCAAATAGAACAGCGTGATCACGCCCAGCACGAGCGAAGGCAGCGCTTCGATGAAAAACAGCCATTGCCAGTTCGCCCAGCCGCCCTTGCCGTCGAAGGCCGCGAGAATCCACCCGGAAAGCGGGCCGCCGAACACGCCGGCAACCGGAATGCCGATCATGAAGAGCGCGTTCATACGGCTGCGCCGCGCGGCGGGAAACCAGTAGGTGAGATAGAGCACGATGCCGGGGAAGAAGCCGGCTTCGGCCACGCCCAGCAGGAAGCGCACGATATAGAACTGGGTGGGCGTCTTCACGAGCAGCGAAGCCGCCGAGATGACCGCCCACGTGAGCATGATGCGCGCGATCCACCTGCGCGCTCCCACGCGGTGCATGAGGATATTGCTTGGGACTTCGAAGAAGAAATAGCCGATGAAAAAGATGCCCGCACCGAGACCGTAAACAGTCTCGCTGAATTGCAGGTCGCTCAGCATCTGCAGTTTGGCAAAGCCGACGTTGACGCGATCCAGATAAGCCGCAACGTAGCAAAGAAACAGAAAAGGCAACAGGCGCAGGGTGGCTTTTGCATAGGCCCGTGCTTCGATATTTTGTCGTTCGGCGCTCGCAAGGCCGCTGGTCGTCGCGCTGGTCGTTGTATTCATGGTCTCCACGTCATGGGTCTGGCGTGCTGGGGCGGTTCACACTCGTTCAAGCGGCACAGGCCAAAACGCTGCCCAAGGCGGGCCGACAAAAATCGGGCCTTATGCCGGTGGCCTTATGCCGGGCGTTTCCGGCTCGAACGTTATCGGTCACGCCTCCGCCATGCAACACCCGCAGGGCGCATAATCGTAGCGGCGCGCAATCGGCACTGTCAACTTTATGTAAGCATGACGAATCTGCGGTCGGGCCAGGCACCTGGCTAGAATCGTCAGTGAGTTTCGTATCGGACACATTGCATGGAGGAGCCATGACTCATGCCGCCTCGCCTCGTCGCCCGCGCGTCTATCTCGCCGGCTTCGACGTGTTTCGCACGGATGCGCTCGCGTATGGCGCCCATCTGGTCGCCACCTGCGGCGAATTCGGCTTCGAAGGCCTGTACCCGCTCGACGTTCACGTGCCCGAAAACCTCGACGGCCCGCGACAGGCCGCGTGGATTTATCGCGCCAATATCGACGCGATCCGCAGCGCGGACATCGTGATGGCGAATGTCAACGACTTTCGCGGCCCGGGCGAACCCGACTCTGGCACCGCATTCGAGATTGGCTTTGCCGCCGCTCTTGGCAAGGAAATCTGGGCCTACACAGCCGACACCGGCACGCTGATCGAGCGCGTGCCTTCGCAACCGGGCGCACAGGGCCGGCTATGCGAGCGCGGCTTTCTCGTCGAGGATTTCGGCCTGTCGAAGAACCTCATGATCGCGTGCGCGGCGCGCATCGTGCAGGGCGATGCGCGCGCATGCCTCTCGGCAATGGCGCGGGGGCGCGTGGACTAACCGCACGCCCCCGGCATCGCCGGTCAGTGGTGCATGGCGCTCATCGTGCTCATGCGCTGCAGCGCACGAATGCGCGCGATCGCCGGCTGGTCTGCCACCGCGCTCTGATAGAGCTTCGCAAGGTCGGCCTTGAGCGCCGTGCGTGAAGCGCCGTCGAGATACACCATGTGTCCCGAGGGATAAAACCGCGCGCTCAGGTTGTCGCGCACCTTCTGGTCCACTAGCGGCATCTTCTGCAGATCGATCACGGTCTGGTAGAACGGCGTGACAAAATCGTAATAACCATTCGCGGACAGCACGCGCAAATCCGGATTCAGCGCCATTACCGCAGCCAGATCGCCCGCCGTGTAGAGCACGATGTTGCCCTGTGCATCGACGCCCTTTTGCGCGCCCGTCGGGTCGATATGGCCGAAGTTCCAGTTCTTGAACGCCTGGTCGTTGAGGTCCGTGAACGACGAGTTGGTGCGGAACTTGAGTGTCTCGTTCAGATAGCTGTTCCACATGGCCGTGTACACGCCGCTCACCGCCGTCATGGTGGGGTCGTTGCCGCCCGCATTCGGGTCGATGTTGCCCGCAATGCCCGTGTCGATCGCGGTCACGCGGCCGTCGTACGCGCCGAGCGCCACGCCCTTGTCCTTGAGCAGCGTGGTGAGAAACAGCGAGTTGCCACGGCTGTCATAGGCGGCGATATCGAGATTCCATGCTTCGAGCGTCTGCGTATCGATGCCCGTGAATTGCGAAAGTTTCTTGAGCGCGGCAGGAATCGCCCGATTTTTCGGATCGGGGAAATGTTCCAGCGCCACGCGATAGTCCGTGCGTGCGAACTGCGCGACCTGGGCCACGAACGTCTGCAAGTCCCTGGGTGCGGGCTTCACGTCCAGCCGCTTGTGGTACCACGCGTCGGCCGCCGCCGTGGGCAGCGCGCCTACCGGATTGCCGCTTTGCGTGTAGTCCAGAATCGAGGACTGCAAGGTGATGCCGTTCAGATCCACGCCGTCCTCGTGAAGCCGATACGCGAGCACGCAACTGCGCGCCGTGCCATACGATTCTCCGAAAAGAAACTTCGGGGAATTCCAGCGGTCGTTCGCGCTCAGGTAGCGCTTGATGAACTGCTTGAGCGAGTCGGCGTCCTGGTCCACGCCCCAGAAGTCTCGGTTGTGATGCGGCGCGATGGCCGCCGAGTAGCCCGTCCCCACCGGATTGATGAACACCAGATCGCTCTTGTCGAGCAGGCTGTCGGGGTTGTCTTCGAGCGTGTACGGCGCGGGCGGCGTGAAGCCTGGCATGGAAGTCTTGATGCGCTTGGGCGCGAACGAGCCGAGCAGCACGAATACCGAGGAAGAACCCGGGCCGCCGTTATAAAAGAACGTTACGGCGCGGTCCTGCGCCTGCACGCCGTCCTTCGTGAACGCCACGTAGAAAATCTTCGCGTTGGGCTGCGAGCTGCTCGGGTCGACCGTGACGAGATGGCCCGCGGTTGCGGTATAGGCAATCGCCTCGCCGCCGATCTGAATTGCATGATGCGTGACCGCGGCGCTCTCGGTCATGTCGGTCACGAAGTCGTCTGGACCGTTGCCGTAGGCAGTGGGATCGAAACACGGCTGGTCGTTCGGGCTGCGGTGCTTGCCGTTGCCACCG
Organism: Paraburkholderia sp. A3BS-1L; assembly: GCF_051125215.1. NCBI lineage: Bacteria > Pseudomonadati > Pseudomonadota > Betaproteobacteria > Burkholderiales > Burkholderiaceae > Paraburkholderia > Paraburkholderia sp. A3BS-1L. Next base: position 1,626,434 of record NZ_CP120443.1, read on the forward strand.
TTGTTTTTTTTACCGCTTGCCGTCTTGCTTTTACCGCCGTTGGACTGAGCTTCGTCGTTCATATCGTCTCCTTGCCCGTGGTACGCCGATGCTACGCCGAGCCGAGCGCGGCCGCCACCCGGGTGCCCACGGGCGTGCCCAGCCCCGTGCATGCGTCCCAGCCAGGCCGCGCCGAGTAGTCGCCGTTGCTGCCGCTCGTGATGTCGTTGAATGCGCCAGGCTGCGCGTAGAGCTTCGCGTTGATGAAGCCAGCCGCCTTGGCGCCGCCTGCGCTGTTACCCGCGCTGTTACCCGCATTGATGCGCGCGATGAGCGCGGCCCAGAGCGGCGCGACGGCGCTCGTGCCGCCCACCACGGTATTCGTGCCGCCGATGCGCACCTCGTAGCCGGTGGAAGGATCGGCGTCGGCGGCCACGTCGGGCACGCCGCGCTGCGCGAGCGCGCGAGCCGCGCCGCCACCGCGCGATACTGTCAAGCCCTTCTGCCACGCCGGCAGCGCGAAGGCCGCGCTCACGCCGCCGCCGGTCGCGCCGTTCGTACCGGTGCCCCACACCGTCTCGCGCGTGATCTGGCCATTCGCGGCAGTGAGTTGCGTGCCGCCGCAGCCGAGCGCATACGGACTGGACGCGGGAAAGTCGACATGGTCGGCGCCATCTGCCACGCCGTCCGATGAGCCGCTGTCGCCCGACGCGCAGCATACCGTCACGCCCAGCGCCACGGCCGTTTGCAGCGCATCGTTGAGCGCGCCCAGGGTCTGCTGCGACCATACCGATTCGGGCGCGCCCCAGCTGATCGAAATGACCGATGCCTTGCGCTGGCTGTCGTGCAGGGCCGCGCTTACGGCATCGACGAAACCGGCTTCACTGTTCGGCGCGAAGTAGACGGCAATCAGCGCCCCTGGCGCGAGCGCGCCGGCGATCTCCACGTCGAGCGTGACCTCGGCATCGGGTCCATTGGGGTCGCCGCTCGGCGCATTGGTGGCCTGATCCACCGACACGGCCTCCACGCGCGGCGGCGTCACACCCAGCGCGCCGAAATAGGCGTCGAGATCGGATTGCGCATAGCCGCCGCCCATCTCGATCAGCGCGATGCATTGGCCCTTGCCGTTGCCGGGCGGAAAATCGTAGAGCTCAGCGAGTTGCAGCGGCGTGAACGAACGACTCACCGCGCGCGCGGCGCGGATCGGCGCATGCACGGCGCCATCGTCCGGTTGCAAGGCCTTCTCGGGGTTCGTCGCGGGCGGTTGGGAATCGATGCGAAAATGCGGCTGCACCTTGGCACGGCTGTCGAGACCGACCACGGCCGTGACCACCCCATGCAGGTCTTCGGGAAGATGCACGGGGCCGGTGGGCTGGCGAAAGTGCTGCTTGAGCGTGCCGACCTGATGCTCGAAGCGCTGCAAGTCCACGCCGAACGCCGCGTTGTACTGCTGCACAGTCCCGGAGAGCACGACGCGACGCGTATCGCGATCGGCCTTCACGACCGCGAGGCCATGCGTCTTTGCGAATGCCTCCACGCGCGCGACGTCGGCGGCATCGGCGCTGAAGCGCTGCTCGTATTGCTCGCGGGAAATCGGCTGCGCGCCGGGCGCACCCGTCGCGATCCGTTCGACCAGCTCGCGAAATGCACGCTCGGACTGGCGACGCACGATCACAACGACGTTGAAATGCTCCGTGGGATCACACGCACCCATGCATTGCGCGCCGGCGGGCACCGGATGTTCACTGCCTGCGCCGGAATCTGATACGGGATGCCTGGTCATGGACGGATCTCCTCGATGAACACGTAACCGTTCGCGTTCGGACACGCAATCGATTATGCGAGTTCCACGCGCGGCGTGCATCGCCGACCTCCATCCCATGGTTACCGATGCATCGAGCATCCTTTGCAGCGCGTCGAGCGCACATGCGGCACGCATGGGAAAGCACGCCGTCAAGCATGCCGCGTGCCCATGCCCGTCACTCGCGATTGGCTAGCCTTGACCAGACCATGCTCTTCAAATCGAATTTTATTAGCCTTCCTTACCGTCCAGGCGAGGACTCCAAAGCCAGCCAGCGTAGCGCCCGCAATACACGGCAAATGCGGCGATCCAGCAAGCACCCGAAACTTCGATCGCCAGCAGCATCTGCTGCGGCCACAGCGCCGGAACCAGCACGCGCAGGATCGCAGCAAGCACGAGCAAGCCGTAACACACGTGCTCGGCGTGTCCCGCTTTCAGCGGCCGGCCCGTATGGCCGCGCGCGGTGCGCGTGATCATCGCCACGATGGCGCAACCGACCGCGCCCACCGTGAACGCATGAATCGCTAGCGAATGACCGACCAGGTCCAGCGCCGCGAGCGCGAGCATCGCAAAGCCAAGCGGTATCCACGCGTAGGCGATATGCAGGATGGCAAGAATGGGACGATTGCCGACGCGCCACGAACGCCAGCCCAAAATGCGCGCGCCTTGCGCACACGCGGCGAGCGCGGCGGCGATAGCAATGGCAGGACCCGGCGCGCCGAACCCATCGAGCACGAACGCGAGCGCGGTCAACGGCAGCACGGCCGCTTCAACAAAACGCCAGCGGCGGAACGCATAACCGGGAACGGCGTTTACGGTAAAGGACGGAATGATGCGCCCGCCGATGATCGTGACGAACATCACGAGCAAGCCGACCGCGATATACGCGCCATGCAGGGCCCAGTCGGGGCGCTCCAGGATTGCGGCCAGATGAAAGACCAGGTTGGTCAGCGCAAGCAGCCCCAACGCAACGGGCAGAAAGATGTTGTGGCGGTTTTTCGCATGCACGAGCACGCGCAGCAACACGAGTGCGCAAATCGGCAAGAACGCCACGTCGACGGCCATGGCGACCGCCAGCGGCGCATACCCCACGGCCAGGCGCCCGGCGAGCCACAACAGCCACAACGCCGCGAGCGACTTGCCCTGCGCGGGCGTAATGGCGGTCCATGCGCGCACCGCGGTCAGCAGAAAACCCGCGACGATCGCGGCGGCGAAGCCGAAGATCATTTCATGGACATGCCAAAGCATGCCCGGTAAATACGGATGCAAACCCGGCAGCGGATGCCCGCCGAGTTCGGCCAGCCAGACCAGCATGGCCGCCGTGCCGAACAGCGCGCCGCCCAGATAGAACGGACGAAAACCGAGCGCCCACAATGCAAAGCCACGCGGCGCACGCGCGGGCGGCCCACCAATCCGGTACAGATCCATGTTCGCTCTCCGGCATAAAAGATGCATTTTATTTACATCTTATATGCGCCGAAGCGTTCGTGCTGATGCGACATTTCCTCGCAGCGGACCGGAAAGCGTGATAACTCGTACAAATATGCGCAAAAAAGCACGCTGCACTCCAACGTGCGCAGCGTGCCTTTTAAGGATAGCTAACGTTCAGCTACAGGTGACTCAGGCCGCTGCAGCCAATGCCTGCGGCAGATGGTTCTGCAAATAGGCTTCGAACTCGTCCTTCACCTCGGGGTGGCGCAGCGCGAATTCAACCGTGGCCTTTAGGTAGCCGATCTTGCTGCCGCAGTCGAAACGCGTGCCCATGTAGCGATACGCGAGAACCTGCTCTTCCGTGAGGAGCGATTGCAGCGCATCGGTGAGCTGGAGCTCACCGCCCGCGCCCGGCTTGAGCGAACGCAGGTGATTGAAGATCGTCGGCATCAGCACATAGCGGCCGACCACGCCCAGATTCGACGGCGCGACTTCCGGCGCGGGCTTTTCCACGATGCCCGAAAGCTTGAACACGTCTTCTTCCCACTCGCGGCCATCGACGATGCCGTACGAAGCGCTGTTTTCACGCGCGATCGCTTCCACGCCCACGATCGAGCTGTGATAGTGATTGAAGGTGTCGACGAGCTGCTTCATGACCGGCTTGGGGCTGTAAAGCAGGTCGTCGGCGAGAATCACGGCGAACGGCGCGCCGCCCACGAGCTTTTCGGCGCACATGACGGCGTGGCCGAGGCCCAGTGCTTCAGCCTGGCGCACGTAAAAGCAGTCCACGTTGGCCGGCTTGATGCTGCGCACCAGATCTAGCAGCTTCTGCTTGTTGCGCGCTTCGAGTTCGGCTTCGATCTCGTACGACTTGTCGAAATGATCCTCGATCGCGCGCTTGCTGCGGCCGGTCACGAAAATCATTTCGGTGATTCCCGCGGCAATCGCCTCTTCCACCGCGTATTGAATGAGCGGCTTGTCGACGATCGGCAGCATCTCCTTGGGGCTGGCCTTGGTGGCAGGCAAGAAGCGCGTACCGAGGCCCGCAACAGGAAATACCGCTTTGGTAACTTTGAGCATGATGTTCATTCCCACTTCGATCGTTTGAGTAACGGTCTCGCAGCAAGGCAAGCCGGCGTCCCCGAGGGTCTATGGGGCAGTTTTTATTTTCAAAAGGGTCGGGTCCGTCCAGCATGAAAAAAATCGGACGAAATTCCGCTTGCGAAAGTCAAACAGACTTGCGGAAATTATTGCCTGATTGATTACCATGCAGTCCGGATAATCGGCATGAATTTCCTGACCCGGTTGCCATTATTTCCATCTGCCAGGCAAGCAGATTCAAGCGATTTGCAATCATGGCGCTATATGAGCGACGCAATTCAGATATTGCATGGCCGCGCAGTCTACTCGACTTCGTCCGCGGGCGGCAAGCCGCCCGTTTGCGTGCGCGAACGTCTGATAGGCTCGTTGCGCAGCGCCTCGCGATACGCCGACACCGCGACGAGAATCAACAGCACGGCAATGCCGGCCAGCAAATGCAGGTTCATCGAAATCTCCATCGACCTAAGGCGATCCCCATCAAACTAGCATTTCAAATCACACAAATAAATCGCTTTCGCGTTACAAGATTTTATTTTTCGATTTCGGCGGGATTGCAGATTTTTTACGCCATTTCAGATAATTGCCCCGAATACTTTTTGAAAAAATTTCGCATAATTTCCCCCTTCGAAGCCCCTATGATCGCCAGGTAGCCTCCCACTATCACGCACGCCACGCCCCAATGAGCGATCCCGCACTCGAAACCGTCGTACCCCGAGCAACCGCCATGCCCGCCGCCGCGCGGCCAGCAGTGGCCAGCGCCGCCGCGAGCGACCACTTGATCGACGCGCTGCGCGGCTTTGCTGCCCTGCTGGTGGCGTATTTCCATTGCCGCCAGGTCACCTGGATTGGCATGGGCGCGTTCCACCAGACCCACGCGAGCCTGGCGAACCCCGGCACGATCGCCGCGTGGCTCACGCTTCCGGTCGCGTGGGGTTCGGCCGGCGTGCCGATTTTCTTCGTCATCAGCGGCTATTGCATTCACCGCAGCGGCGCGGCGCGCCTGCTGAAGAACCCCGACTTCCGGCTCGACGCCGGGCAATTCTGGCTGCGCCGTTTCGTGCGGATCTATCCCGTGTTGCTCGCCGCGCTCGTGCTCACCTCCGTGGCCGATTCGTTCAGTCTCACGATGACGCCCGTGAGCCACAAGATTCTCGACATCGGGCCGCGCGCGTTCCTCGTCAACCTGTTCTCGCTGCAAGGCGTAGCGGGCCCGACCTACGGCTCGAACGGCGCGCTCTGGACGCTTTCGCTCGAAGTGCAGTTCTACCTGCTCTATCCGCTGCTTTTCGCCGTGCGCCGGCGCGTCGGGCTCAATGCGGTGCTCATCGGCATTGCGGCGATCAACGTGGTTTCGGCACTCACGCTCGCGCCGCGTGAGATCGTTTTCTTCACGTCGTACTGGTTCTCGTGGATGCTCGGCGCGTGGATTGCCGAAGCGCGTTTGCGCGGTTCGGAGGGCTTTCGCTTTGCCTATGCGGCCTCGGCGCTGTTCGCGGTGGCGGGCTGCGTGGCGTTCCACTTCGGGCAATACGGCGCATTCCAGCTTTGGGCCTGCTCTTTCGCGTGCTACCTCGTGAAAGCGCTTGCGCGGCCGGGCGCGCCGGGCGGCGTGATCATGCAAGTGTTTTCGAAGCTCGGCGCATTCAGCTATTCGCTCTACCTGATTCACCTGCCGCTTTTCGTGCTGCTCGGCTCGCTGCTGTTCCGTTCGGCCCTGCAAACCTCAATCTGGGCTTCGTTCGGCTTCACGCTCGCCGTGCTGCCGGTTGCGTGGGTGTTTTATCGGCTCTTTGAGCTGCCGGCGCTGAATGTTGCTGCGCGCCTGCGCAAACGGGCTGCATGAGGAACGCAGAAAGCACGCTTTAGATCGCGCATAGCCATCTCGTGAATATTGGGCCGCTATACAAGCGGCCCGTTTTCTTTCACCCACGCCCGGAGCCACACTCAAAAAAATAGCGGGGCCACTTCCATGGCCCCGCTCTTGTCGTCGTTCTTCAACGGCGCTGCAGCGCTTTCGCGAAACCTATCGCGCGCGCGTCACAACCCCATCCAGCACGCGGCCGACCGCCTCCACATACTGCTCCTTACCGAAGCGCTCCCGCGCCACGGCAAGGCCATTTTGCGCAAGCCGCTCGCGCAGCGTCTCGTCATCGCGCAGCGCGGAAAGCGTGCGCGCAAGCTCTTGCGCGTCGCCCGGCGTGCAGAGCAAGCCGCTCTTGCCATGCTCGACGATCTCTTTCACGCCGCCATCGCGCGAGGCCACCACGGGCCGCTGCGCGAGCATGCCTTCCACCACGACGCGGCCAAACGGCTCCGGTGTGATCGAGGTATGCGCGATCACGTCCATCGCGCGCATGCAGGCCGCAATGTCGTGCCGGAAGCCCAGGAAGTGAACCCGGCCGGTGAGCCCGCGCGCGGCCACGAATTCGCGCAGTTCCTGCGCATAGGCGTCTTCGCCGAACAGCGGCGCGCCGACCAACACAGCATGTGCGCGCGGCTCGAGCAGCAGCGCTTCGAGCAGCACGTGCTGCCCCTTCCAGCGGGCAAGCCGGCTGAACGCCCCTACCAGAAACGCGTCTTCCGGCAAACCGATCTGCGCGCGCAACTGCGCCTGCGGCACCCGCGCGAGCGCGCGGAACGGCGACTCGTCCACGCCGTTGTGCACGACGTCGATGCGCCGCGAGTCGAAATGCGTGAGCTCCGAAAACACCTGAGCCGAAGCGTGGGAGTTCGCGATCACATGCGCGAGGCCCAGCTTCGCGCAGCCCTTGATGACCGCGCGCTGCACGCGCCCGAAGTGCTCGTCGCTCACGATATCGCGCAGATGCCAGACCACAGGCTTGCGCGCGAGCTTGCCCGCCAGCACGCCGATCACCATCGCGCGCTGTGTGTTGGCGTAGAGCACGTCGACGCCGCGTGCACGCCTGCGCGTCTCGCGCACGAGCGCGGCAATGCCCGCGAGCACGCCGAATTTCGGCACCGCGCCGCCGTCCCGGCGCACGTTGCGCAGCGCGCCGGAGTCGAGCACATCCACGCGCGCGCCAGCGGCGTCGAGCGCCTCGCGAAACGGCCCATCGTTGAACAGCAGCACTTCGATGCGCGCACGCAGCCCCTTCACCACTTCCAGCAGCGAAAGCTCCGCGCCGCCCAGCACGCCGCTCTGGTCGATCGCCAGGACGCGGGGCGCATTCTGAGCCGCGGGGTGTCCGCCTTCGTCATCGTCACCGCCCGAGCTGGACGTATCGGATGGATGTTGCGCATCGGAAACTTTCGGCGCGCCAGCGCGCGGCAGCCCAGCCTCGGCGATAGCCGGCACGGCCCGCGCCACGCGCGCGAAGAATTGCTCGCGGAAATGCGTCGCTGAAAAACGCTCGGCATTCCCGCGGCAATCCTCGGCGCGAAACTGCTTCGGATCGCGCTCGAACGACTCGACGGCCGCAATGATCGACTCGGCGCGCTGCTCCTCGAAGAACAGCCCCGTGGGGCGCGAACCCGAATCGCGCACGGTCTCGAGCGCGCCGCCCTTGCCGTAGGCGATCACGGGGGTGCCGCAGGCCTGCGCTTCCACGACCGAGATGCCGAAATCCTCCTCGGCCGCGAACACGAATGCCTTCGCGCGGCGCATGCGATCGTGCAGCACCGAGAACGGCTGATAGCCCATCACCTCGACGTTCGGGCCGGCTTTCGCACGCACCTTCTGCATGTCGGGACCATCGCCGATCACCACGAGGCGCTTGCCCGGCATACGCGAGAACGCCTCCACGATGAGGTCGATTTTCTTGTATGGCACGAGCCGCGACGCGGTCAGATAAAAATCTTCCTTGTGCGTCTCGAGTTCGAACGAATCGACGTCGACGGGCGGATACACCACCTCGGCCTCGCGCTGATACACCTTGTGAATGCGCCGCGCGATGAACGACGAGTTCGCCACGAACTGATCGACCGAATTGGCTGTGCGCACGTCCCAGTTGCGGATGTAGTGAAGAATCAGGCGCGCGAGCATCGACTTCGGCCCGCGCGTGAGATGCGATTCCTGCAAATACTGGTGCTGGAGATCCCACGCGTAGCGGATCGGCGAATGCACGTAGCTGATGTGAAACTGGTCGGGGCCGGTCAGCACGCCCTTGGCCACCGCATGCGAGCTCGAAATCACCACGTCGTAGTCCGACACGTCGAGCTGCTCGATGGCGAGCGGCATGAACGGCAGATATGCGCGGTACTTCGTGCGCGCCTTCGGCAGGCGCTGGATGAACGACGTGGTGGCGCGCTTGCCGCGCAGGAACTTGCGGTCCTTCTCCTCGACGAAATCGACGACCGAGAACAGGTCCGCGTCGGGGAAACAGTCGATGATCTGCTCGAGCACGCGCTCGGCGCCCGCGTAGGTGACCAGCCAGTCGTGCACGATGGCCACGCGCGGCTTGCGGGTCGCGGCCCGCACGGGACTTGCCTCGTGCCGCGGACGCCGCGCGCTCGCAGTAGATTCGCCACGGACATCAGCGTGGATATCGGTGTGGGCATTGCGCCGTTGAGCGGGCGCGGGGGCGCTTTCGGACGGCGCCACTTCGTCGATCAATTCGTGACTCATGCGCTTTTCCGTAGGTTCAGACGAAACAGGAGGGAACGGGCGTAGCCGCGCAGCAGCGGCGTGGTGGCCACCGACCACACGCAGTTGGCCAGCGCCAGCACGACGCCCGCGCCGATCGCATAGATCGCGTCGGGCAGCCACCATGCAATCGCGAGTGCGGCGGCCAGGAAGCTCAGGTGTGCGAACATGTCGACCACGATGGTGCGGCTGTGAATGCGCGAGAGCCACAGCAGCACGACGTAGTCGAACAAGGCGCGGAACAGCACCGCCGCCGCCGCGCCGGGCAGGCCGAAGCGCGAGATGCCCAGCCACAGCAGGCCGGCGTAAAGCGGCAGTTCGATGAGGCCCACGCGCGCGGCGGCGGCAGGATTGTTCTGCGACTGGATCAGGATGCGCGTGACGCCCGCCTGCCCGATCAGCCAGACGGCGACGATCAGGAAACGGCCGACCGGCGCGCCGTGCCCCGCGATCACGGGGCCGACCCACACGCGCAGGAAGGGCTCGAGCACCACGATTGCGCCGATCGCCACAGGCGTGAAGACCGCATTGAGAAACTGCAGCGACTGCGCCGCGATTTCATCGGCATGCTCGCGGTGCAGCGCCGAAAGACGCGGGAACAGCGTGCGCACGAGCGCGTTGGGCACCATGTTCAGGCGCGTCACGAGGTTCTGCGGCACCGTGTAATAGGTGACGAAGCGCGCGCCCATGCCCGCGCCCAGCATCATGCGGTCGAGCGAATCGGCAACCATCGTCGTGACGCTGGAGACCAGCATCCAGCCGCCGAAATTGAACAGTGCCTTCGAGGTGTCGAAGCGCGGCCCGCGCACATGCCTGATGCCGAGCACGCGCAGCGCCGAGCGGCCGAGCAGCAGGCCCGCGAACAGGCGCGCGAGCACGGCGGCGGCCAGCACGGTCTGCAGGTTCGGCCCGAGCGCCCACGCGGCCGCGAGCGGCAGCAGCTGGAACAGGAAGGTGCCCAGCGTCTGGTTGGTGTTGTAGATGCCGAAGCGCTCTGCACCGTTGATGGCGCCCGCGAACACCCATGAGACATTCGCAATGGGAATCGCCACTGCGAGCCACGGCAGCGCGAGATAGACCTCGTGGCGCAGTTCCGGCGTCACGTGCGTGAAGTAAGCGGTATAGAGCGCACCACCCGAGTAGATCAGCAGGCCGCCCACTGCGCCGGTAATGAAGTTGAGCCAGAACGCACTCCAGAACACGCGCTCGCAGGCGTCGGTGTCTTTCGATGCATAGGCCTTCGAAATATGGTTCTGCGCGGCCATGCTCATGCCCAGATCGAGCACGCTGAAATAGCCGATCAGCGTCCACACGAGCGCAATCACGCCGTAGCGATCGACGCCCAGCAGCTTGATGTATGTCGGCACCGTGACCAGCGACACGAAGGTCGGCAGCACGAGGCCAAACAGATTGATCGCGACGTTGCGCAGTATTCCTTTGTCCATATGTGTTCCGTAGCGTGCGGCGCGGCGTGCAATGGCCTGCCCGCGTGCGGCCTGTCGAGGCCTCTCCAGACCAATCAGGCCGGCTTCCAGCGGTACATCATCACTTTGCCGCGCGCATCTTCTTCAACGAAGATCAGGTATTCGCCATTGGGCTGACGGCTCGCGGTAATGCCGAAAGGCACGTCCACCCAGCCCGAGGTATTGCCGACTTCCGCGCCTGGACCGAACGTGCCGATCTCTTTCGCGCTGTCCTTGTCGAAAACGTGGACCTTGCCCGCGGGCTCGACCATGAATACGTACTGTCCTTCCACGGTGACGCCTGCCGGCGTGACCGGCGGCCTGGCCTTGGGATCCCAGGGCAGATGCAGCAGCCAGGCCTGCTGCGGGTTGCCGCTCGACCACTTGTCGTAGCGCACCAGCACGCGGCCCGCCTCCTTCACGAAGCCCGGGTCGTGCGGCGCGTCGGCGGTGTAGCCCGCCACATAAAGCGAATCGGTTTTCGGCTCGTAAATCGCGCGATGCACCTCGGTAAACGGCGCGGGCATCGGGTACTGATCGCTCTTGTCATACGAGTAGATCGGGTTGCCCTTCGCGTCGATGCCGCCGAAGCGAAAGCGCGTGATGCCCTTGTTGTCGCGCGCGCGCCAGATGTCGCCGCGCGTGTCGATCCACCAGCCCCAACCACCGGCGAGGTGGCCCGGGCCCGGATACCGCGTGAACTCGCCGGAGTCGAACGCCCCGTTGGCGTTGGCGTCGCGCCAGATCCAGTCGCCGCCTGGCGGGGCGTTCGGAACCTTCTGCACGGGCCGCGCGCGCCCTGCGATGAATCCCGAGGGAATCGCGGTCTCACCGTCGCGCTGCGGATCGAAGCGGTAGATCTTCAGGTGATCCGCATACATGTCGGTGAGATAGAGGAACGTGCGGCCGTTCAGCTGGCGCGCGGTCGGCAGGCCCGGCCACATGTCGCCGTTGAACACCGGGTCCTGCGGGTACTTGAAGCGATTGGAGAGGAACCCTACGTATTTCCAGTCCTGCCCTGGCGGCTTGGAAAGATCGAGCTCGAAGCGCTTGTTGCCGGTATAGACGCTATTGGGCCGCGACGGGTCCACCCACGCGCCGTCCACGAACAGCAAACCCTCCACGTTCCAGAGGCGCTTGCCGGCGGGCGTATAGCTTTCGAGCGTCGCGCCCAGTCCCGCGCCGATGGAGCCGTGGCGCGGGCCGATGCCGTTGGTCGACACGTAGATGTTGCCCTTCGCGTCGGTGCCCACGCCGGTCAGGCCATTGAAGCGGCTCGGCCCCGGCCGGCCCACATCGTTCGACGAGCCCGAGAAAATGCCGCCGCGCTCGCCGAGCGTACCGCTCGGCTTGTAGCCGCCACCCTCGCGCGAGTATATGAGGATCTGCTGGCGCGGGCCGTTGTCCGCCACCAGAATGCGCTGCGCAGGATCCACGGCCACATCCACGGGCACCGAATCGGCAGGCAGCTCGATCGTGTTCGGGAGCGGCTTGCCGTCGCCCGAATAGTGCGCGATGCGCGGCTTCGAACCGGTCACGCTGTCCGTGATCACCCACAGCGAGCCGTCGCCCGCGATCGCGATCTTGCCGGGCTCGTGCACCTCGAATTCCGACTTGCGCTGCATGGCGTTCGCGTCGTACATCTCAACGCGATTGGCCGTGGTGTGGCTCACGTAAAGCAGCGAGTCGGTGGCCGCGAGGCCGCCCACCTCGGCAGGCGCGCCGAGGTCGGGATGCGAGACGGCCGGCAGATCGGCAATCTTGAGGAAGGCGCCCGCGAGCTGCGCGTGCGGATTGACCGGATCGGGCGAGGGCTGGAAGGCCGCCGCGCGCTTCGGCTCGTCGATCGGACGGCGCGTGACGCCGTACCATTGGCGCCCCTTTTCCGGCCAGATACCGGGCCCGATCAGATGCCCGCGTTCGTTGCCCACGGCCACGGCTGCGTACAAAAAGCGGCTGTTCACTGCCACCGCGTTGCCGCCGTATCCGCCCCAGCCATGGGTGCCGCCAGCAAAGCCCAGCATCTTGCCGTCCTGATACGCGCTGATTTCAGCGCCACTCTCATCCCAGGGCGCGTCGGTGTAGACCTTGCCCTCGGGCGTCACGGCGATGGCGGTGATATTGATTTGCGTCCACGTACCCTGGCCGTTGCCAAACGTGTTGCCGATCCACGATGTCGTTACATTGAGTTGCGGCGCGGCGAGGGTCTGTACCGAAGAGGTGCAAACGAACGCACTGAGTGCTGCGAGCGCCAGCGTCCTGCGCATACGGCGGTCGGGAATCGGAAACGGCAAGGCAATTCCTCCGGTCGGGTGAATCCGACTGGATCATGCCGTACATTCATGAAGAAAAATCGCTCCACAAAAAGCGAAAATAATTCAAAAAAATTCAGTATTCGCCGGGCCTGCCTGTTCGGATGCGAAATAAATCGCCGCGCCGCGCGCCAAGGCCCGTGCGGCGGGCCTGGCGCGATCTCGTCCCGTTTCCCGAAAGGAAACCGCAATGTCGCCGCAACGAAATTGTCGCCACATCGTCGCTGCATTGTCGCAATAGCCCAGAACATATTCAACCAATCCAATTGCTTTCATTTTAAAAATCACCAGCCAATATATTTCGGCTTTTTGACCATTTAATTCTTTTTAAAATGAATCGGCCTGTGCATGCATGAAACAACCGGATAGCCGATGACCGTAAACAGCCTCGCCAGCCCGCCGCAACACTCCCACCGTATCGTCCAGCTCGATGGCCTGCGCGCCTTCGCCGTGCTCGCCGTGTTCGCGCAGCATGCATTGCGCGCGCCGCTCTGGATGGGTGTCGACCTGTTCTTCGTGCTGAGCGGCTTTCTCATCACCGGCATCCTGCTGGAGCGCAAGGCGCGCGGCCAGTCGTACTTCAGCTACTTCTACGCACGCCGCGTGCGCCGCATCCTGCCGCCGTACATCCTGCTGATGATTGTCTCGTCGCTGCTATTCGGTTTCGGCTGGGCGCACTATTGGCCGTGGTACGCGTTCTTCGCAACCAATATCGGTGACGCGCTGGGCCAAAGCGGCCACGACAGCCTCAACATTCTCTGGTCGCTCGCGGTCGAAGAGCAGTTCTACATCTTCTGGCCCTTCGTAGTGCTGCTGCTGCCGCAGCGCATGCTCGCCGTGGTGGCCGCCGCGCTCGTGCTGGCCGTGCCGGTGCTGCGCGCCATCGCGACGCCATGGTTCGACTCGTTCTGGCCCATTTATTACCTCACGCCGTTCCGCATGGACCTGCTCGCAATGGGCGCGCTGCTCGCCGTGCTCGTGCGGCGCGAGCGCAATGCGCTCGATCCCTTCAAAGTGCCGGCGGCCATTCTGTTCTTTGCCGCGCTCGCCGTGCTCGCGTGGCTGCATCTGCATTACCCGCGTTTTCGCGCCGCCAACACGCCGCTCTCGAACGCCCTGCTCTACAGCGTGTCGCTCGTGCTGTGCACGTCCACAGTCGTGTTCGCGCTGCAGTCCAAGGGCTTCGTCAAGCGCCTGCTCTGCAATCCGGTGCTGGTCTACATCGGGACCATCAGCTATACGATCTACCTGATTCACCTCACGATTCTCTATGCGGTGTGGCCGCTCCATTACAGCCGCCCCGTGAGCGCCGCCATCGCACTCGCCCTCACGCTCGCCTACGCGAGCGCCAGCTGGTTTCTCTTCGAAAAGCGTCTCACGCGCGGCCCGCGCCGCCGGCAATCGCACCAGGCCACCGTGGCCAGCGTGAGCGCTCCGACCTCGCAGTCCTGATTCCCGATCCGATAAACGATAAACGTGCTCCGAATCCACGTTCGCTATTTCAAAGGTACCGACACATGAACGAACGACGCAAAGCGATCATCACCGGCGTATCCGGCCAGGACGGCGCGTATCTGACCAAACTGCTGCTCGACAAGGGCTATCAGGTGGTCGGCACCTACCGGCGCACCAGTTCGGTCAACTTCTGGCGCATGAACGAACTCGGCGTCACGGATCATCCTTCGCTCGAACTCGTCGAGCACGATCTCACCGACGCGGGCTCGACGCTGCGCCTGCTCGAACGTGCCCAGGCGGGCGAAGTCTACAACCTCGCCGCGCAAAGCTTCGTGGGCGTGTCGTTCGACCAGCCGGTGACCACGGCCGAAGTGACCGGCGTCGGCGCATTGAACCTGCTCGAAGGCATTCGCGTGATCAACCCGAAAATGCGCTTCTACCAGGCTTCGACCTCCGAAATGTTCGGCAAGGTGCAGGCCGTGCCGCAGCGCGAAGACACCCCGTTCTACCCGCGCAGCCCGTATGGCATCGCCAAGCTGTTCGCGCACTGGTCCACGGTCAACTACCGCGAGTCCTATGACATCTTCGCGACCAGCGGCATTCTCTTCAATCACGAGTCGCCGCTGCGCGGCCGCGAGTTCGTGACGCGCAAGATCACCGACGCCGTCGCGAAGATCAAGCTCGGCAAACAAAACGTGCTCGAACTGGGCAACATGGACGCCAAGCGCGACTGGGGCTACGCCTCCGAATACGTGGAAGGCATGTGGCGCATGCTGCAAGCCGACGATCCGGACACCTACGTGCTCGCCACGGGCCGCACCGAAACCGTGCGCGACTTCGTGACGATGGCGTTCGCGGCAGCGGGCTTCCAGCTCGAATGGTCGGGCCGCGCCGAGCGCGAAATCGGCGTGGACATCGCCACGGGCCGCACGCTGGTGCGCGTGAGCCCGCGCTTCTACCGCCCCGCCGAAGTCGATCTGCTGATCGGCGACGCGAGCAAGGCGCGCAGCAAGCTCGGCTGGGAACCGCAAACCTCGCTCGAGCAACTGTGCCAGATGATGGTCACCGCCGATCTCACGCGCAACGAGCGACATGACACGTTCTAACGATCAACCTCGCGCGCGCCGTGCACTCATCACGGGCGTGGGCGGCTTCTCGGGCCGCTACATGGCCGCACGCCTGGCCGCGGACGGCTACCGCATCTGGGGCACCGTGCGGGCCGGGGAACCCGTCGACGCCACGGGCGTGACGGGCGGCATCACGCCGCTCGCCGCCGACCTGCTCGACCCCGAAGCGCTCGCGCACGCAGTGGAAACGGTGCAGCCCGACGCGGTCGTGCATCTCGCAGCCGTGGCGAACGTCGCCAATGGCGACGTTGCGCGCACCTATGTCGTCAATGTGGTGGGTACCCGCAATCTGCTCGACGCGCTCGCGCGCCAGCGTCATGTGCCGCGCGCCGTGCTGCTCGCGAGCAGTGCGAACGTCTATGGCAACGCCACGCCCGGCGTGATCGACGAAGCGGTGCCCCCGCAGCCAGCGAACGATTACGCCGTGAGCAAGCTCGCGATGGAATACGTCGCGAAGCGCTGGAACGCACAGTTGCCGCTGGTGATCGCGCGGCCGTTCAATTACACGGGCGTGGGCCAAAGCACCGACTTTCTGCTGCCCAAGATCGTCGAGCACTACGCACGCGGCGACCGGTCGATCTCGCTCGGCAACACCGAGGTCAGCCGCGACTTCTCCGACGTGCGCGACGTGGTGGATGCTTACGCGAAGCTCATTGCGGCGGCGCCTCGCGGCGAGACGGTCAATGTCTGCTCGGGCACCGGCTGGACGCTCGGCGAAGTGCTTGCGATGCTTTCACGTATCGCGGGTTATGCGATCGAGGTCAAGGTCGATCCGCGATTCGTGCGTGCGAATGAAGTTCGGCACCTGGTCGGGTCGAACGCGAAGCTGCGATCGATTGTGGGGGACGCGGCGCGTACGCCTATCGAGGGGACGTTGCGATGGATGTATGAGGAGGCGCGCAAGCGGTTGAATACGGCCTGATTCCGCCGATTCGCTTTACTCTTCTTCCCCCTGCACTGCTAATAACCGCCGCCCTTCCGGGCGGCGGTTTCATTTCTGCGCTTCAATGCACGCCATTGGCAGCTGCAATCGCCTCCGCATAAACATCAGCCACACGCCTGGCAATCACGGCGTTATCGAAATTCTCCCGCGCATAGGTCTTGCAAGCCTCTTCATCGGGCAGCTTGATGCGCCCAGAGAACGCAGCATCGATCCCTTCGGCAATCGCGGCGGCGCCAGTTTCCGGCAACACGAGATCCTGCGAGAGCCCGGCCACGGCTTCGGGCAAACCGCCCACCGGCGTAACCAGCACGGGGGTGCCAGCCGAAAGCGACTCCACTGTGATCAAGCCAAAACCTTCCAGTGCCACCGTAGGCACGACGCTCAAAGTCGCAGCGCGATAAAGCGAAGGCAACTGCGCATCGGGCACGAACCCCAGCAACCTGACGTTATCGGTCAACCCTGCCTCATCGATACGCTGTTGCAACTCCGCTTCCAGACGCCCGCGCCCGGCAATCAGCAACAGCACATCAGGATGACGCTGCTTCACCACCTTGATCGCGTCGATCAAATCCTCCAGCCCCATGCGTCGCACGAGACGGCGCACAGCCAGCACGATCGGGCGATTCTGCGGCAATTGCAGACGTAGACGCGCCTCGGCGCGCGTGCAGGCGGGATCGAACTGAGCAGTATCCACGCAACCCGGCACGATGCGCACGCGCTCGGGCGAAATCGCATAGCGCTTCGTGAGAATGTCGCCGAACGCCTTCGACAGCACAATAAGCCGCGACGATCGTTCGTACACCGATTGTTCCAGCGAATGCTTGATGCGCTGGCTCAGCGTGGCCGCGCCCTCGACAAAACTCTCATCGGCCCACGGCCCCTGAAAATGCGAGACTTGCGGAATACCGCGCGTCACATCGAGCCCCGGAAACGTATAAAGCGCGAAGTGCGAGGAAATCACATCGGGCCGATGGCTTTGAATCTCGCGACGCAGCGCGCGCCGCGCATCCATCAAGCGAAACGGCAGCGAACGCGCCGCCGAGCCGAATCCATTGATCGCTCCGTTGCTGTCCTCGGCCACCTTGGGGGAGCCGGCCACCACGCCGCGCACCCTCACGCCCGCGCCGGGCAGCGCCCCCACGAGCGAGTAATACATGCGGTCGAGCCCGCCCGCACGTTCCGGAAACCAGTGCATGCCGATCTGTAGCGATTGGATGGAATGTTTCGTCATCTTTTATCCTTGTTTCAGGGAGTCTCGGCACGTTGCAGCGTCTGGCCGCCATGCAGCGGCGCCCCCGCGAAGCCACGCTCGGTGCCCCGTGATTCGTTGCGCACAGTGGCGCCCGCGTCGCCCGCCAACTGGCGATAGAGCGCGATGTATTGCGCAGCCATGCGTGCCCAGCCGAATTCGCCCGCGAGCGTCGCGGCGGCCTCGCCCATGGCGAGGCGGCGCGGCGTGTCGGCGGCGAGTTGCAGGATGGCGCTCGCCAGCGCCGGCGCGTCATCCGGATCGTCCAGCACGATGCCGCAATCGGGCGTGATGATTTCCGCCCCGCCCGCCGTCTGCGCGGTGACCACGGGCAGGCCCGCCGCCATCGCTTCCAGCAGCGAGAGGCTCATTGCTTCGTAGCGCGAAGGAAATACATAGGCGTCGACACTGCGCATCAGCACCGGCATCTCGCGCACCAGCCCGAGAAAATGTACGCGAGAGGCAATGCCCAGCTCGCGCGCCATCTCCGGGTACGGGCTGCCTGGCAGGTAGCCCGCCACCGCCAGATGCACGCGCTCGGGCAGTTGCTTGAGCGCCTGCAGCACGGTGCCGAGATTCTTGCGCGGCGTGCGCAGATCGCCCACGAACAGCAGGAAGAATTTGTCTTCCGGCAGTTTGAACTTCTCGCGGTCGGCGCTGGCCGAGGCGAAGCCGCGCGTGTCCACGCCGTTGTAGATCACGTCGAGCCGCTCGACGGGGTTGCCGCCCGAGGCGACGATCTCGTCGGCGACCTTGCGCGACACGGCTGCAATCACGCGCGAGCGCCGGTAGGCCCAGCGCTCGAGCACCGCATTCGCACGCGTGTAGATGAACTGGTACGCCGACCATACCCCGCGCGTGAGCCCGAACGGGTAATACTTGCTGCGTCCCCAGCCGCCATGCACGAAGTGCGCGGTGTTGACGTCGGCATGGGCCCAGGTGATGAAGCCATTCACATGCAACACGTCGTATTCGCGGCGATGGCGGCGCAGCCACAGCGCGCTCTTGAGCGCGAACACCTGCTGGCGCAGCAGATTCGTGGGCCACAGGCGCGAAGGCTGCACCGGCACCCACTTCACTTTCGGATGCGCCGCCAGTTCCGGCGCGACATGCGAAGCCACTAGCGTGACCTCGAATCCTTCGTCGAGGGCCGCGCGCGCGATTTCATGATTGACGCGCCCCTGGCCGTCGTTGTGGCGCACCACATGCGTGACGATTGCGACTCTCAATCGGAGACCTCCATGTTGCGGGTCTGGAGGCGAGTCAGCTTGCTCCAGTGTCCCGCGCTGAGAATGGAAAACACACTCGAAAACAGCAGCAGACCGCCCGTGCCGACCAGCGAGTTAGTGAACACGAGCATCGCAAAGATCGACACCGTAAGGCTCAGGCACGCGCACACATAGCGGTCCTCGGGCATGCGCAGCGAGATGCGCACGGCGCGCACGATGAGCCACAGCACGCCGGACAGATACATCAGCGTGCCGGGCCAGCCGAGCACGAACGGTATGTTCATCACGCCGCTGTCGAAACTGCCGTACTGGCCGAGCTGGCCGTTGCTGCTGGAAAGCTTGGTCGATGCGCCGGTGGCGCCCAGGCCCTCGCCGGTCACGTCAGTGAAGGCCTTTTTCGCGAAGTCGGCGTAAAACTGGTTACGCGCTGCGTAGCTCTGGTCGTCCTTCAGGTTCACGAGCGTGTCGAGACGCTGCTGCATGCGCTCGGCCACCGGGCCGAAGGTGAGCAGCGGCACGCACACGCCCGCGAGCACGAGCGCGCTCACGATGATGCGGATGCGCACCTTGTTGTTCGACTTCGCCAACTGGATCACCATCGCGAGCGCCCAGCCGCCCCAGGTCGAGCGCACCAGCGACAGCGCGAACGAGAAGAAGCCGAACGCGGCAGCCACCCAGCGCACCCGATGCTTCGCGGCCATCACGAGCACCATTGCGCCCATCATCGCGAAGGCGAACGGGCCCGACGAATTCATCGTGCTGAACACGCGCACGCCGAGCGGCACCGGATCGCCCTGCGAGTTCATGTCCGAGCCGATCATCCACATGGCGTCCCACGGCGGCATGATGAAGAACTGCACGAGACCATAGGCGCCCATCACGAGCATGCCGTAAATGAAGGTGTTCACGATGGTCTCGCGGCACTCGGGATACTGGCGCGTGAGGACCATGATGTGAAAGCCGATCAGGATCGGATAGATCCAGTTCGCGAGGTCATAGACAGCGGCAGCCGGGCCGCTCGCGACCACGCCCACCACGAATGCATAGCCGATGCCGAGCAGCGTGAGCACGATCGGCAGTCCACGGCGCTGCGCGAGCACCGGGTAGTAGCGCAACAGCGACAGCCCGCTGATCATCGTGACCGCGAGCGGCGCGACCTGAATCAGGCTCGTGGGCGTGAAGCCGCCCTTGCCGAAGTCGGCGAGGCGGCGCACTTCGGGGCTCAGGAACCACAGCCACCACATGAAGCCGATATAACGGACCGGATTCACGAAGTAGAGCCAGAAGCCCACGGCAATGGCGAGCACCGGAAACGCGAGCGTGAGCACCGTGCCCTGGTGCGCGAGAATCAGCAATACGGTGAAGCCCCACAGCGCGACCACGGGCAGCGTGTCGCGGTCCATCGCGCGGCGCAGCGCCGAACGCTGGCGCGGCGCAGGCGCTGCAGGCGCCGCCTGCCTGAGCGGTGCGTTGACGCGCGGGACAGGCTGGCGTGGAGCCGGAGCGGGTGCGGGAGCAGCGGACGGAATACGCATGATTACACCCGGCCTGCGGTCTGCTTCACAGCCTGCCGTGCCGCCTGCCCCGCAGGCTGTCCCATCGGATGCTCGCCCGCATGCGCGTGCGCATGATGCGGCACGCGCGGATCGCGCTCGCGCATCATCTCGCGCGTGAGCTGCGCGTGCTGACGCGCGAAATTCTCGGTGGTGAGATCGCGCGTAGTGAGTTGCTCGCAAGCCTCGCGTGCCTGAGCGAGCGCACGCGCGGGATCGTCGACGAGTGCATTCACGGCATCGCGCAGCTGCTCCGTGTTGAACGGCTCGACGTAGAACGCGGCCTTTTCGTCGAAGTAATCTTCGAGCGCGCCCACCTTCGTCACGATCATCGGCTTGCCGAGCGCCGCCGCTTCGAGCATCACGGTGATGCCCGATGCGTGCGTATTGGGCCGCAGCGGCACGACGATGATGTCCGCCCACTCATACAGCGCGTGCTGCTGCTGGATGCCGGACACGCGCACGATCTCCACGTTCGACGCGCGCGCCGAAGCCGGCATGCGTCTGCGCGTGGCGATGCGCACCTGATAGCGCGCGTCGTTGCCGAGCGCGCCCACGAGCGTGGTCCAGTCGCGGTCGCGGTCGTTGCCGATGCCAGCCACGCGCACGGGCGTATTCGGCTTCCAGTGCGAAAGCGGACGCAGCGGGAAATCCCTGGTGTTCAGGCCATACAGCACGTGACGCGCTTGACGGCCGAAAAAGTCGCCGCACAGCGCAGCGTTCTCGCTCGCGAGCGTGGTCAGCAAGTCGGCACGCTTGAGCAGGCGCTGATACAGCGCGCGGCGCAGTGCGCCGTAACCGGGCCAGCGGTCGAGCAGCCACACGCTCTGCGCGAGCAGCAGCGGCCGCGCGCCGCCCTTCTTCGCGTGCATCAGCAGCACCAGCGCCACGGCCAGATGCTCCTGCTCCGTGTGCGTCCAGATCACGTCCGAATCGAGAATCGCACGGCGATTGCGCCATGCGTGAATAAAGTCGAAGCCGAGCGCCGCCTTCAGCGCGCGGCGCACGAGACGCACTGGCGCGCTTTCGCTCACGTCCCGTGCGTAGTTGAGTGCGAATTCCGCCGACTCGGCGTGGTGATAGCCGTAAAGGGAGCCAATGTTCTCACCCTTGCGGTAACGGCGCGGATCGGCGCCATAAAAGAGGTGAACGTGGACTTGCGTACCGCTCATTCGAGGTCCTCCGTTGAATCGATTACAAAGTGCGCCAGAAGCACCTCAGTTGCTTCAGGCGATTGCGCGGCGTGCCTCGCGTGCGCCGCCGCGCACGGCGCGCCAGCGCGCGAACGCGGCCGCGGGCGAGCCGGCGCGCAATGCGCCTAGGCCCGTATGCAGCAGGCCCGGATACACCCGGGTGCCGATGAGCGCCCACCACCACCATGCGGCCTCGCGATGCAGCGGCGAAAGATTGCCGCGCAGGATGAGGTGGAAGTTGTAGGCGGCGTTGCGGATCGAGGCGAGCGTCTGCGCATTGCGCGGATCTTCGCCGGGCCTCGGCGCCGGAAAATGGTCGACGGCCACGCGCGGGTCGTACACGAGCTTCCAGCCCGCGCGCTTCACGCCCATGCTGAACGCCATGTCGTTATGCGTCTGCGCGCCGGTGCCGCGCAGGCGGCGGTCGAAGCGCAGATCGCCAATCGCGGCGCGCCGGTAGCTCATGTTCGCGCCCTTGAGCAGGTCGACTTCGCGCGCTTCGCCCACGCCCAGATGATGATTGCCGACGATGCGGCCCGAGGGCTGCACGCGCCCCACGAGTTCGCGTTCGCCGTCGAGCACGCGGCCATCCTCATGCACCCAGTCGCGGCCGCCGAGCGCGCCCAGCGTCTCGTCGGCTTCGAAATGCGCGGCGATGCGCGCAACCCAGTCGGCGTGCGGCGCGGCATCGTCGTCGGTGATGGCGATCACATCGCCCGTCGCCGCTTCGATGCCGCGGTTGAGCGCGGCCACCTGCCCCGGCTCGTCCACGATCGCGACCTCCACGTTGAGCACGCGAGGCGTCACGTGCTCCGCGAGGCAGGCGTGCGTGGCTTCGTCTTCCGCGCGCGCCACCACCACGATCTGCTCGGGCGTGCGCTCCTGACGCAGCAGCGCGGAGAGGCAGCGCGCCAGATCTTCAGGACGCCGATACGTCGGCACGAGCACGGTCACTTTCATCGCGCTTTTCTCCGTTATTATCAGGCGCTCAGGATCAGGCGCTCAGGTATTCCTGCACGGCTGCGTAGCCGTAGGCGTACTTGCCGTGCGCGCGCGCCGACACCCCGTTGAAGACCCCGCCGGTCACGTGCACGCCCGCGTTGCGCAGACGCTTGAGCGTATCGGCGATCTCGGCTTCCGTGTGGATGCCCGAGCGCAGCACGAGGAACGTCGATCCCGCATGGCCGCTCAGGATCGCGGCATCGGTCACGGCCAGCACCGGCGGCGTGTCCACGAGCAGGATGTCGTAGCGCTTCGCGAGCCCTTCCAGATACTGGTTCAGGCGCGGCGACATCAGCAGCTCGGACGGATTCGGCGGACGGCGGCCGCACGAGATGAAGTGCAGGTTGTCCACTTCGGTCGCGCGAATTGCCTCGTCCAGCGAAATCTGGCCCGAGAGCAGCTCCGAGAAGCCATTGGCCTGCGAACCGCCCAAGTAACGCTCGAGC
Source organism: Paraburkholderia sp. A3BS-1L (assembly GCF_051125215.1). Taxonomy (NCBI): domain Bacteria; kingdom Pseudomonadati; phylum Pseudomonadota; class Betaproteobacteria; order Burkholderiales; family Burkholderiaceae; genus Paraburkholderia; species Paraburkholderia sp. A3BS-1L. The sequence goes on from NZ_CP120443.1 coordinate 1,649,321, forward strand.
GCGCCGCGGCGCATGTCGCCGTCGATCATCAGCACACGCTTGCCCGAGTGGGCGAGCAGCACGGCCAGGTTCGCGGTGAGGAAGCTCTTGCCCACGCCCGGCACCGAACCGGTCAGGACAACGACGCGATTGCGCGCATCCGCCACGCTGAACTGCAGCGAGGTGCGCAGCGAACGCAGGCTCTCGACCGTGAGGTCCTTGGGCGCTGCATTCGCGAGCACTTCACGCAGACGCGTGCCGCCGCGCGTCGGGGCGCGCTTTTCGAGCGCGGCCTGCTCGGCCGAGAGCGGCACGAGGCCGTAGACGGGCAGATCGAAGGTACGCTCGATCTGGTCCGGATCGACGATGCCCTTGAACATGTTCCGGCGCATCAGCACGAAGCCGGTGCCGAGAATCAGGCCGAGCATCGTGGCCGCCGAGACGATGAGCAGCTTCTTCGGCTTCGAAGGCGCGCCCGGGCGCATCGCGGCGTCGACGATATGAACGTTGCCGCCCGTGCCCACGCGCTGCACCGAAAGCTCCTGAATGCGGTTGAGCAGCAGCACGTAGATGTCTTCCGCCACCTTCGCATCGCGCTGCAACTGCACGGCCTTCACTTCGGTGCCTGGCAGGTTGCGGAACTTGGCGTCGTACTTCGCGCGCTCGCCCTGCAATTGCGCGAGCTGCTGGCGCGCCGCGACGAGCACCGGGTGCTGGTCGCCGAAGCGCTGCTGGAGCGAGGCGATCTGCAATTGCAGCGCGGAGATCTGCTGCTCGTACTGCACGCTGCCGTCGAGGTAGATCTTGGCTTCGTCGCTCGCGTTGATCGAACCCGACTTGCTCTGATACGCGGTGAGCGCCGCTTCGGCGCGCTCGAGATCGGCCTTCAGGCGCGGCTGCTCGCTGCGCAGGAAGTCGAGCATCTTGCTTGCGTCGGCCTGCTTGCTCGCCACGTGCTCACGCATATACGACTGCGCAATCGCGTTGGCGATATCGGCGGCCGCCTGCGGATCTTTGCCTTCAAGCGAGATGTCGATCACGCCCGTCTGCTTGCCCTGCTCCTGCACCTTGACGGCGCTCTGGAACGCCGAGACCGCGTCCAGATCGTTCAGGCGCATGACCTTGAAGCGCTCGCCCGGACGCGCCTTCAGTTCGTTCACGAGCAGCGTGACACCGCCGCCCTGCACGCGCTGGCCCACCGTGCCTTCGAGCAGGCGGCCGCCGTCGGGACCGGAAATCACGTAGCGGTTGTCGTCAAGCGCGGTCAGCGTGAGCTTCTTGCTCTCGAGCTCGGGCGCCACCTGGATCGAGTCGATGTTGAGCACCTCGCCGCCCCACGCGTAGTCCTTGAGGCCGAACCACGGACGCGCGGGCGAACCCGGCGTCGCGAGACGCGCGGCGAAGCTGCCGATGACCGGCAGCGAAACCGGCGCGGCCGTGAAGTTCAGCTTGAACTGCTTGACGACCGGCTCGAGCACGCTGCGGCTCTGGATCATCTGGATTTCGGCGTCGGTCGGCAGGCTGCCCTGCTGGCCGCTCGTGACGTTCGCGCCGGACTGCGTCTGCGTGAGCGCCTGGGACGTGTAGTCCTGCTGCTCGACGCGGACCTGCGTGTCGGCCGTATAAACTGGCTTGGCCACGAAGCAGTAGAACACCGCAGCGCCGATCACCACTGCCGCGATCATGATGAGCCAGCCGATGTCGTCGAAAATGACGCGCAGCAACTGGCCGAGGACGACGTCCTCTTCCTCTGTGCGGGCCGCCGGGGCCGGCTGACTGATAGCTTGTTGCGTACTCACGTTTCGATCCCGTTTTGATTCATGTTGCAAGAAAAGACGGCTCTCGCGCGCTTAGCGCGTGAGCTGCTTCAGGTAGAAGAGCGTCTGGACGGTCGGCAGTACCTGCTGCAACACACGGTTGAAGGTGGTCGAGGCGGCAGTGCCGACGTACACGACATCCAGCGGCTTCAACTGGAATTGCGACGACAGCATGATCGCATCGGGCTTGGTCATATCGAGTCGGTAAATCTCCGGCTGGGTGGGGTTGTCCTTCATGCCGCGCATCACGAAGATCTGGCGCGGGTTCGCATCGGTGTCCAGAATGCCGCCGGCCGTCGTGAGCGCATCGGCAATGGTGAGCTTGCCGCGGATCAGCGTGGTCTGGGTCGGCGTCTTCACTTCGCCCATCACGAACACGCGGCTCTCGTTGCGGTCCGGCACATTGATGATGTCGCCGTCTTGCAGCACCACGTTCTGGCTCGTGTCGCCGCCGTCGAGCAAGGCGTTCGCGTCGAGCACGTAGAGCTTGCCGTTGCGCGTGAGGCGCACGCGGTTGATGTCGGCGCCATCGGTGGTGCCGCCCGAGCGCGTGATCGCGTCGACGAGCGTGAGCGGCACGTCGCTCATCGCGAGCGGGCCCGGCGTCTTCACGTCGCCGGTGACCTGCACCTTCTGGCTGCGGTACGAAAGCACGCGCACGTCAACCTGCGGGTTCTTGATGTACGGCCCGAGACCCGAGGCCAGCCGATCGCGCAGCTGGCCAGGCGTCTTGCCCGCCGCCACCACGCGGCCCACGAACGGGAAGTAGATCGTGCCGTCCTTCGCCACGGTCTGCCCGTACGGGTCGGCCTCGCCCGGCAGCGCGTTGGTGTACGGCTGCGTGAGCGCCTGACCCACCGTCTGTGTGGTATTGCCGCCCGACGAGAAGGTCGAGCCTTGCGGCGTCGAAATCTCGGGGTGATCGTAGACCGTCACGCCAAGAATGTCCTGCGGCGCGATGTGATACGTGTAGTCGGCCGTGCTCGCGTACTTGCTCGGCGGCAGCGCGGCGTTACGCGACGATACGGCGGCCTGCGCCTGCTGCATGACGAGCTGCGACGTGATCAGATGCACGTCGTACTGCTTCTGCGGCTCAGTGCTCTTCTCTTCCTTCAGGTTCGAGGTGTCGAGGTAGTTGCCGGGCGCCGTGGAGCACGCAGCAACGAAGGCGCTCAACGCAAGAGCAGTCATTAGATTGAGTTTTCTCATTGGCATATTCGGCTCAGCCATCCCTTAACCAGTCGATCCATCAACTCCAGACTCTCGCGATACGCGACCTCATCGAGGCCATGCGGATCAGCGACATCCGAGTTTTCCCAATTTCCGAGCGCGTACACCTTGCCGCGCGCGGACGGCTCAATTCGCTCGACGGCGCTCACCTGGTGGCGCTCCGTCACGAGCACGAGGTCGGCGCGGCGCACGAGGCGCGGCGTGAGGCGGCGCGAGCGATGCTCGCCCACCTGCACGCCGCGCTCGGCGAGCAGACGCTGCATCACCGGGTCCATGTCGTCGCCGTTGCGGGCGCGCAGGCCCGCCGAATGAAACGCGCCCGCGTGCTTCCCCGACTGTCCCGCGTGCTCGCGCATTTGTTCACGAAAGCGTGCGCGGAACAGTTGCTCCGCCGCAGGCGAGCGGCAGACATTGGCATGGCAGACGATCAATACGTCCTTGATCATGACCCGATGGCTCCTCGGTTTTGCTTATTGCTTCATCGAACGCGGGGCTCGATGCGGCTTATGCCGGAACGCGCGTCTGCGCAGCCGCTTCGGCGCGCGCGCGGCCTGATTGCGTGGCGCTCGCGCGGCCCACCGCGTGATATTCGATGCCGAGCTCCTGCATCGCGGGCGGATCGTAGAGATTGCGACCGTCGAACACGATCGGCGTCTTCAATTGCTGCTTGAGCGTCTCGAAGTCCGGCGCCTTGAACACCTTCCATTCGGTGGCGACCACCAGCGCGTCGGCGCCGCTCGCGACGTCCATCGCATCCTCCACGTAGACGAGGCGTTCGAGCTGCTCGGGCGTTTTCGCCAGATCGAGCGCGAGCACACGCTGGGCCTCTTCCATCGCGACCGGGTCGTAGGCCACCACACGCGCGCCGCGCGCGAGCAGTTCGGCGATCAGCGTTCGGCTCGGCGCTTCGCGCATGTCATCGGTATTCGGCTTGAATGCGAGGCCCCAGAGGCCGAATGTGCGGCCCGTGAGGTCGGAGCCAAAGCGCGTGACGACCTTCTGCGCGAGCACTTCCTTCTGGGCGTCATTCACGGCTTCCACGGCGCGCAGAATTTGCAGCGGCTCGCCGAAATCCTCTGCAGTGCGCATCAATGCCTTCACGTCCTTCGGAAAGCACGAGCCGCCATAGCCGCAGCCCGCATAGAGGAAGTCGTAGCCGATGCGCGGATCGGAGCCGATGCCGCGGCGCACCGCTTCGATATCCGCGCCCACGCGGTCAGCCAGATTCGCGAGTTCGTTCATGAACGAAATGCGCGTGGCGAGCATGGCGTTGGCCGCGTACTTCGTGAATTCGGCCGAATGCACGTCCATGTAGAGCGTGCGTTCGCGATTGCGGTTGAACGGCGCGTACAGGCGCTTCATCAGTTCGCGCGCACGCTCGCCGGGCACGTCTTCATCGCAGCCCAGCACGATGCGGTCGGGGCGCGCGAAGTCTTCCACGGCCGCGCCTTCCTTCAGGAACTCGGGGTTCGAGACCACCGAGAACATGTGATCCTCGCCGCGCTGGCGCAATTCGGAAGCAATCGCGTCGCGCACGAGCGCGGCGGTGCCCACGGGCACCGTCGACTTGTCGACGATCACCTTGAAGCCCTTCATGTGGCGCCCGATGTTGCGCGCGGCGGCCAGCACATATTGCAGATCGGCGGAGCCATCCTCGTCGGGGGGCGTTCCCACCGCAATGAACTGCACGTCGCCGTGCGCGACCGCGGCTTCCACGTCGGTCGAGAACGTGAGCCGGCGCGCGCGCCGGTTGCGCTCGATAATCTCCTGCAGGCCCGGCTCGTGAATCGGCACGACGCCTTGATTGAGCAAGTCGATCTTGCGCTGGTCGACGTCGAGACAGAACACGTCGTTGCCGATGTCGGCCAGACACGCGCCCGTTACGAGACCCACATAACCGCTGCCAATGATCGTCAGATTCATGCCCACCTCAAAAGTAATTGCCTGTTGGTGCCCATCCGGTCCGCACTACTCATGCGAAACGCATGAGCGCGGCATGCGCAGATTGCGCGCCCGGTCCACTTCAATATGCGTTCTGGCCGGCGAAGCCTTTCCACATGGTCATCGCCACGATCCGCAGATCGAGACCGAAGCTCCAGTGCTGCATGTAGTGCAGGTCGAAACGCACACGGTCGCGCATTTTCTCCACGCGGTCGGTTTCGCCGCGATAACCGTTGACCTGCGCCCAGCCGGTAATGCCGGGCTTGATGCGATAGCGCGCCATGTAGCCGCGCACGAGGTCCTTGTAGATGTCGTCGTGCGCAAGCGCGTGCGGGCGCGGACCCACCACTGACATCTCGCCCTTGAGCACGTTGATGAATTGCGGCAGTTCGTCGAGACTCGTGCGGCGCAGGAAAGCGCCCACGCGCGTGACACGCGGATCGTTGCGGCGCGCCTGGGTGACTTGCCCCGCCACCTCCGCATGGACCTTCATCGAGCGGAACTTGTAGATCTCGAACTCGTTGCCGTCGAGCCCCTTGCGGCGCTGCTTGAAAAACACCGGCCCGTGCGAGGTCAGCTTCACTGCAATCGAAATGGCCGCCAGCAACGGAGCGAGCGCCACCAGCACGGCGCCGGCAAAGGCAATGTCGAACACGCGCTTGGGCAGCACGCGCAGATCCGTGACCGGCGAAGCGGCCAGATTGATGGCCGGCACGCCAAGCAGATCGACCACGGGCTGACTGAAAAACGACAGGCTGCGCACGTCCGGAATGAAACGGATGTTCACGAAATCGTTGCGCAGCGCCGTGACGATGCGATGAATCGTGCGCTCCTTCGTGATCGGCAGCGCGAGCCACAGTTCGCGCACGCCGTGCTCACGCACGTATTCGAGCGTGGCTTGCAGGTCGCGCTCGACTTTCACGCCGTCGAGCTGCGCATCGCCATCGGCGTCGCTGTCCTCGTCGAACACGAGCGCGGGATGAAAGCCTGCCTCGGGATGGCTCTTCATCTGCTCGATCAGGAAACGCGAGCAGCGATGATCGCCAACCACGGCCACCGCCTTCTGGTTGTAGCCTTCGCGGCGCAGGCCGCGCAGCACCATGTGCACCATCGTCTTCGAAACGATCAGGAACGCCACCGATGCCACGACCCAGTACGCGAGCCAGATGCGGGAAAGCGAATCGGCGCGGTGCACGCTGAACGAAAGCAGAATGCCGGTGCACTCCACCGCGATCCACGCGGCGCACACGCGGGCCGCAAGCACGTAGAGCGACTTGCCGCGCCACGACTGGTAAATGCCGAATGCCGGAAACATCCAGATCGCGAGCACGCAGTTGAACGCGAGCGCCACGCTCTCCATATCGGAAAGCGCGGTGAATTTACCGTGGTGCAAGGCAGCGGCCACCAGGGCGCCAGCGGCGATGGCGGCAACATCGATGATTCTGGCTAGAACGCTCAGCATGTCCGGCACCTCGGTTTAGAAAAAATGAATCGCAGCCACGCGCGATGCATCATGGCCGCCGCTAACAGGAAATACAGAAGTCAGGGAAAGTTGCACCAGGCTCTCCCGGCGCAGACGAAGCGTATCCGAATAAACCCTAATAAAGCACGATAAAAATTGATAGCGCAACGCCCAAAAGTATCTCCAAATGTTTCGTTGCTAACTGTCTATTTTTTGTGTGATTTTTTCGGCAACGTTTGCCGGAAATCCCACCTGCCGGGCCGGCGGCATCGCGGCCTGAGCAGCAAAAATTGCCGCATTCATCGCACCGGACCCTGATTAATTTTTTAGCTTCCAGATCCGGCGCGAAGCCGCCGCGCCATTTTTATTCGATTTTTTATTGGCGCCGCATTGTGACGGATTGATTATTTTCCATTTGATTAGAATATTTTCCGTTTTCTTCTTTACGATTCTATTTATATCGATTTTAAGCGTGCTACAAATCTCGTAACCGAAACCCCTTTGGAGAATGAGATGACGGATACGGGTTCCGCAACGACATCGGCACGCGCAACCGACGCGCGCGCCGCATCGCGCAACGCGCTGCAAGTCTGCCCCGTGGTGCTTGCGGGCGGCGCGGGTTCGCGGCTGTGGCCACTGTCGCGCGAACAGTACCCGAAGCAGATGATCAACCTCGTGGGCGAGCATTCGCTGCTCGCGGATACGGCAGGCCGTCTCGACGCGCTCGCAGAACGCGTCACCCTCGCCGACAAGCTGATGATCGTCTGCAACGAGGAACACCGCTTCACCACCGCCGACCAGGTTCGCGCGGCAGGCAAGGAAGCGCGTCTCATTCTCGAACCGCTCGCGCGCGACACCGCGCCCGCGCTCACCCTCGCCGCGCTGTCCGTGGTCGCCGAACGTCAGGACGGCATTATGGTCGTGATGCCCGCGGACCACGCGCTCGCCGACCTCGAAGCCTTCCAGGCCGCCGTGGCCGATGGCGTGCGTCATGCGGCCAGCGGCCAGATCGTGACGATGGGCATCGTGCCCACGCGCCCCGAAACGGGCTATGGCTACATTCACGTGGGCGAGCCGCTTGCCGCTGGCGACGAGGCCGGCGCACGACGCCTGAACGGATTTGTCGAGAAGCCCTACTTCGAGCTCGCGCAGCAGTACGTCGCTTCGCAGCGCTACTGGTGGAACAGCGGCATCTTCATCATGCGCGCGAGCACGTGGCTCAAGGCGATTCGCCATTTCGAGCCGGCTATTTACGAAGCCTGCTCGGCCGCCGTCCAGAACGGCAAGGAAGACGGCGACTTCTTCCGTGTGGACAGCGAAGCATTCGCGCGCTCGCCGTCCAACTCGATCGACTACGCCGTGATGGAGCCGCTCTCCGGCGACACGACCGTGGCCGGCGGCGTGGTGGTGCCGCTCGCGGCGGGCTGGACCGATCTCGGTTCGTGGGACACCGTGTGGCAAGTCGCTTCGAAGGACGAAGCCGGCAACGTGGCCCAGGGCGAAGTCATGTTCGAAGGCGCGAACGATACCTTCGCGCACTCGGATGGACGCCTGATCGCCTGCCTCGGCACCGAGAATCTGGTGGTCGTCGAAACCGCCGACGCCGTGCTCGTGGCCGACCGCTCGCGCGCCCAGGACGTGAAGAAGATCGTGCAGCGCCTGAAGTCGCAACACCGCAGCGAAGCGGTCGCGCATCGTCTCGTGCATCGCCCGTGGGGCCACTACGACAGCGTCGACAGCGGCGAGCGCTTCCAGGTGAAACGCATCGTGGTGGAACCGGGCGCACGCCTGTCGCTGCAAATGCATCATCACCGCGCCGAGCACTGGGTCGTCGTGCGCGGCACGGCACTCGTCACGCGCGGCGACGAACGCTTCATCGTTTCGGAAAACGAATCGGCCTACATTCCGCTGGGCGTTTCGCACCGCCTCGAGAATCCCGGCAAGATGCCGCTCGAAATCATCGAGGTGCAATCGGGTTCGTATCTCGGCGAAGACGATATCGTGCGTCTGGACGATCAGTACGGCCGGCAGTAACGCAGGTCATGCGGTAAAGGCAAGTCAATGCAGGTCAAGGGGCGCCGCAGAGCGCCCCGCTGCACAAGCAGAAAATCGATGAGCAATGTGGACGGAGACAGCACGGACGGCCGTGGCGGCGATTGAAGACGCAGCCGCTACGGCCGTGAGTGCAAGCACGAGCAAGAGATGGTCATGCTAAACGTGGTCAATGCGCTGGCAACTGCGGCGAATAATGCGGCAATTAGTGCGGCAATTAATGCGCGCACGACGAACACGAAAACCGCTGCAAAAGCAGCGGCGAAATCGGCAATGAAGCGGGCAATGATGCGGGTGATGCGAGCGGACGCAGGCGCCGGCGAGCGCCGGCCCCTGCCCCTAGCCCAGATGCGTTCTGTAACGCGAGATGTAGTGGCGGCGTTCAGCGCCCGCACCGTTTGCCGCGGCCGGGTCGCGTGCCTCGCCACCGTTGCGCAGCACGGGGTTCGAGGCGTAGCGCTGCAGCGCTGCCAGGCGCACGTTGTTCGCCGCATTGGACGACACCGTGCTCACCACGTTGGCCGCGACCGCGGGCATGGCGCGCGTCACCACGCTGCTGGTTGCGTGATGCGTTGCGTGGTCAGGCGGCACGGCGAGAGCCGGACCATTCGCGCACGCGCTGGCGCTGCCAGCGGACGAAGCACCTGCGGACGCAGGCACTTCGCGCTCGATCCATTGGCACGCCCAGTCGAACGCGTAATGGCGTGCCGCTTCGCAATTCTCGAACGGCGGGCCGATCAGACCGGAGCGCTCGAGACGCTTGCCGTCCTTGAGAATTTCCACGGCCGCGCGATACATGTCGTTGCGCGCGAGCTCCACGCTCAGGTGGATCTCGCAGCCGCCCCATTCCACGACCTGCACGGCCGGCGGCGTGGCGCTCGTCCATGGCGCGGTGGCGTGCTCCGAGGGCTCGGCGGCGATCGGCGCGACCGTGCGGCTGACAACAGGCGCGCTCACGCTCGCATCGGCCGGGCGCGGCACAGCGCCCGAATGCGTCGGCTGCGAACGATGCGGCACTTGCTTGTGCGTTTGATGCATCGTGGGGAACGGCGCGCGGCCCTCATCGTCCTGGCTCACGAGTTGCCTGGTCATGCTCTCGATGGGGTCGGCCAGCGGCACATCGGCCACCGAAGCGGGCGCCTGCCATGCCTCGGGACTCTTCCAGTAGACCGCGGGCAAGCCGTCGTCCTCGACGACTTCTTCGGCCACCGACACTCCGGACGCCACGGCTGCAGCCACGGACTGCGAAGCCTGCGCGTGGTTCGCCGGCGCCTGGGCCTGCACGGGCTCCGGCACGTAGACGAAGCTGCGGCCACGCTCGACGAGCAGCTTGACCAGTTCGTTGAGCGTGCCGCTCATGTGCCATTCCTCGAAACGGCGCCGGCAGGTGGGACCGGACGGATAGCGCGCAGGCAGACGCGACCAGGACTCACCGGTCGTCAAGATCCACAGCACGGCGTTGGCCACGACACGTGGCTCCGCGCGCGGGCGACCGCGGCGGTTCAGGCGTATGGGCGGTTCATCGGATACGAGCGAGGACACTAGCACCCACTCGTCGTCGCTCAGTTCTTCGAAATTCATGCTGTTCTCCACGCAGCCGGACCGGGGCTGCTGTGACGGAGCCTTCGCTCGCGGGTCTTGCTGCCCGCGTTGGCGTGCTCGGTTGCACCATATGTTTATATGACAGGTTCATTGGCATCCCCGGCTGCACATTGACAGTGCGTATGTTCACGGAAATGACGCAAGGAACGTGGTCTCACTCGTGCAAGGGAGAATTTGTGCAGGAAGCATACCACCTGAGACCAGCCGATGAGGAGGGCCGTAATAAGTGTTACGGTTAGAAACAAAGTAACGCTTTTTGTGGCCCGATTTATGCCCATTGGCACTTGCAAAACGCGCCTTCGAGCCCCCTTCCCGACTGCGAAAACCCCTTGCAGCAAGGGCTTTTTCGCCCTCGCAAAGTCTTCGTGAGGTCTTTCTCCAAGTCCTTCATCTTCCTGCCCCATCCTTCGATGCCATGCAAATGCATCTCGAAGTGCCCGACCCCGTGACGACACCTTCGACTGACTGCATCATTAAGCATATTGCCCAGTGCAGCATCGACCCGTTCGATTTCCGAGGCCCCTATCCTCTTTCATCGACTCGTCGCGTTTCGTCTGCTACAGGAAACTCAGTTGTGCACGCAACAAATGACATGGGAATGAAATCCCGCTTCGTTGGCGCCTTCACCCTGCACTTCATGCCTCGCGCATGCGTATCTGTGGCGATGGACACACACATGAACACGACCGCGAACGCACCGCGGAAACCGACTTTTATGCCGCAGCCACGCAGCAAAGTCCGCGCGGCAATTGCGTTTATAGTACGAAAGCTTTAATCATCAAATCGCCAGTTATCCAGGAGATTCGTGTATGCATACTTCCGCATTGCGCAGCGCGCGCGCTCTGATCGCCGTGGCGGGTGTCGCCGCGGCTCTGCTCGCGCCGTGGAATGCCGCGCAAGCCCAGCTCGGCAACTTGCTCAACCAGGTGGGCAGCAGCGGCTCGACCTCGGCCGCCGGCGCAGCCGGCAGTCTGGGCAACCTCGGCAGCGCGCTCTCCGGTTCCTCGCTCACCTCGGGCGGCCTCGGCAACGTCACGGGCCTGATCCAGTACTGCGTCCAGAACAATTTCCTCAATGCCGATACCGCCAGCAGCGTGCAGAACTCGCTGCTCGGCAAGCTGCCCGGCGGCGCGTCGAGCACGGACCCCGGCTACAAGCAGGGCGCCAACGGCATCCTCCAGACCGGCAACGGCCAGCAGCTCGACCTTTCGAGCGCCGGCCTCCAGGAAGCCGCCAAGAAAAAGGTGTGCGACACGCTCCTGACTCAGGCGAGATCGATGCTTTAACGGAAGTTGCAAGACGGCCATGCGCGCGAGGTGGCCGTCTTGCTCACATCCATATTCGGCTTGAATGTGCGGCGCGGCGCAGAACTGCGCAATTTCCATGCCGCGCCCCTTGAACACCGACGGCATTTGGGTGTCGAATGTAATCAAGCGAAACGCAAGTGATTGTCCCGTCACTCATGAACCCGCGCCAAGTCACCGTAATGCCCTTGTTCATCGTGCTTTGCGCGCTGTGCGCGGGGCTCGCCGCTCTTGCCGTGCCGCGCGTCGCCAAGGCGCAATCGCAGGGCTCGGCACACGACCGGACGCACGACCAGCAGTTCGACTGCAAGTCGAACCCGCATGAGTTCATTTCGGCGCTGATCGAAGAAAAATCCATCGACCCGAAGCCGAGCCGGGTGGAAGCGAATTCGGTCAACGCCTTTCGCCCCGTGCACGGCAACCGCCTGAGCGCGTTCGGCTTTCCCATTTACGTCGTGCTCGGCTACGCGCACGACGACGCCCTCTTTCATCGCGGCGCGGGCAAGGAAATCGATGCCCCGCTTTATGGCGTGGTGGTTTCCGCGCCGGCGGAATCGGTCCGCACGCGCGTGCACGAGGCCAACAGCGACGCGACCGTGCAGTCGGTCGTGCCGCTGCTGCTCACGGCCATCGTCTGCGGCGGCTAAGCAGCGGGTAAGGGCCGGTAAACGGCACACCAGAACGGCCGCGCCACGCCCACGGCCCGCGCTACGCAAAGAACGCCAGAGCGCCCAGCACCACGCCCGTCACGCCCACACCCAGCGAAGCCCACATCAGCCACTTGCTCCGCGTGAGCAGCGTGATCGCCGTGAGCGCGATCGAAATCTGGATCAGCGTGGTCGCCTGCGCCCAGCGATGGTGGCCATGCAGCAGTTCCTCCGCGTGAGCATCGTCCTGTGCCACCTGCTTTTCCAGCGACTCCGCCTGGGTGCGAATCGGCTCCTTCTCCTTGCGATAGCGATCGGCTTCGGCAGTGAAGCGGCGCCGGGCTTCGGTCGAGCCAGGCGTGAGCGCCGCCAGCTCAGCGCCCAGTTCGGCGAGGTGCTGCTTCTCGCCCTTGGCCTGATACCAGGCCCATTGATTCGCCGCCTCGGTTTTGCGAATGGCCGCCTCGTTCTTATAGTAGAGCGCGAGATTTTCGCTGTTGCCGCTCTGGTAAGCGAGGATCGCGCCAATCGAGGCGAGAATCGCGGTCACGACCGCCATGCGCCCCGGAAACGGATCGCGCGCGTCATGGCCCGCGGCCGCATGCTCGACCGCATGATCGTGTGGGCCGTGCACTTCATAATCTTCAGACATCCAACCACTCCCCGGTGTGACTCGAATACCCCGCGCACTGCGCATGGCTCGTGCCGCCGCACGCAGGGGACGCTCAATTATCGTGAGCGCAGCCCGCTTGTCCAGCCTTCGTAACGCATGTTGCAATCAGAAAGAAATTCGCGGCCAATCGAAAATGAATTGAAAGTTTTTGGCAGGCACTGGAATGAAAACGGCCCGCGTAACCGCCGCACGATTGCGGTGGATTGCGCGGGCCGGAATGCCCGATGAGCTGAGAAGCCAAGTGACAGCCCGCGCGTTCAGTACGAACGCGCGGGCGCTTAGCCGCCCAAATAGGCGCGCTTGATATTGTCGTTCGCGAGCAGGTTCTCTGCGCTGTCGGCGAGCACCACGCGCCCCGTTTCGAGCACATAGCCGCGATCGGCCACGTGCAGCGCCTTGTTGGCGTTCTGCTCGACGAGGAACACCGTCACGCCTTCCTCGCGGATCGCACGGATGATGTCGAAAATCTGCGCAATCACGAGCGGCGCGAGGCCGAGTGTGGGCTCGTCGAGCAGCAGCAGGCGCGGCTTGCTCATCAGCGCGCGGCCGATCGCGAGCATCTGCTGCTCGCCGCCAGACATCGTGCCGGCACGCTGCTTCGCACGCTGATTCAGACGCGGAAACAGTTTGAAGACGTGCTCGATGCCCGCCTCGATCTCCTGCGGCGAGGCGAAGAAGCCGCCCATCTGCAGGTTTTCGAGCACGGTGAGGCTCGGAAACACGCGGCGTCCTTCGGGCGAAATCGCCATGCCCATGCGCATGATTTCGTGCGTGGACTTGCGCGTGATGTCCTGCCCTTCGAACGTCACGCGCCCCGACGAGGCGCGCGGCGTGCCGCACACCGTCATCATGAGCGTGGTCTTGCCGGCGCCGTTGCTGCCGATCAGCGTGACGATCTCGCCTTTGTTCACTTCGATCGACACGCCCGCCAGCGCTTCCACCGCGCCATAGTGGGTATGGACCTTTTCCAGCTTCAGCATCAGTCCTCTCCGAGATAGGCCTTGATCACGCGCGGGTCGTTGCGCACTTCGTCGGGCAGGCCGATCATGATCGGCTTGCCATGCTCCATCACGAGGATGCGGTCCGATACACCCATCACGAGACTCATGTCGTGCTCGATCAGGAGTACCGAGATTCCGAACTCGTTGCGCAAGCCGTCCACCATCTGCTGGAGCTCGATCTTCTCCTGCGGATTCAGGCCCGCGGCCGGTTCGTCGAGCATCAGCAGACGCGGATCGGTAATCATGCAGCGCGCGATTTCGAGGCGGCGCTGGTGACCATACGAAAGCGTGCCCGCCTCGCGGTTGGCCACCTGCTTCAAACCCACGCGATCGAGCCAGTACGCGGCGCGCTCGAGCGCGGCGCGTTCGGCGCGGCGGTATGCGGGCGTCGCGAACAGGCCGCTCAGCATGTTGCGGTTCACCTTCAGGTGCTGCGCAACCATGAGGTTTTCCAGCACCGTGAGCTGCTTGAACAGACGAATGTTCTGGAACGTGCGCACGAGGCCGCGGCGCGCGACCTGATGGCTCGGCTGCCCCGTGATGGCGTGGCCGTCGAGCACGATGTCGCCCGCGGTCGGCTTGTAGAAGCCGCCCACGCAATTGAACACCGTGGTCTTGCCTGCGCCGTTCGGCCCGATGATCGCGAACACCTCATTCGGACGCACATCGAAGTCGATGCCGTCTACGGCCAGCAGACCGCCGAAGCGCATCTGCAGGCCTGCTACTTTCAACAACGCTTGTGCGCTCATTGCGGCAACTCCACGTGCGGACGGCTTGCGGGCAACAGGCCCTGCGGACGCCACATCATCATCAGCACCATCACCAGACCGAAAATCAGCATGCGATATTCGGCAAAGCCGCGCGCGACTTCGGGCAGCACCGTGAGCAGCACCGCCGCGAGCACCACGCCCAGCTGCGAGCCCATGCCCCCCAGCACCACCACGGCCAGAATCAGCGCCGATTCGATGAAAGTGAACGACTCGGGCGTGACGAGCCCCTGGCGCGCCGCGAAGAACGCACCGGCAAGGCCCGCAAACGAAGCGCCCAGCGTGAACGCCGAAAGCTTGATGCGGGTGGGATTGAGGCCGAGCGAACGGCACGCGATTTCGTCTTCGCGCAGCGCTTCCCACGCGCGCCCCATCGGCATGCGCAGCAGACGGCTCGTGACGAACAGCGTGAACGCCACCAGCACCAGCGCGAGCAGGTACAGGAAGATCACCATGTGCACGCCGTTGTACTCGATGCCGATCAGCTCGTTGAACGTCTTCGCGCCTTCCACGCTCGCGTGGCGCGCGAGTTCGTAGCCGAACACAGTGGGCTTGGCGATGCCGGAGATGCCATCCGGGCCGCCCGTGATGCTCGTGAGGTTATTGAGCAGCAGGCGGATGATCTCGCCGAAACCGAGCGTCACGATCGCCAGGTAGTCGCCGCGCAGGCGCAGTACCGGAAAGCCGAGCAGGAAGCCGAACGTGGCCGAGGCAAGCGCCGCGAGCGGCAGGCATTCCCAGAACGTGAAGCCGAAATACTGGTTGAGCAGCGCATAGGTATAGCCGCCCACCGCGTAGAAGCCCACATAGCCGAGATCGAGCAGGCCCGCGAAGCCCACCACGATATTCAGGCCCAAGCCCAGAATCACGTAAATGAGCGCGAGCGTGGCCACGTCCACCGCGCCGCGCGAGCCCATGAACGGGAACACGGCGCCGAACGCGAGCAGCACCCAGATCGCCGCGCGCTGCTGGCGCGCGCCGAGCGCCGGCGCCTTGGGCAGACGCACCGAACTGGTTGCGCGCACAAACATCGGCTTCACGAGCTGGAACACGAACACCACGGCAGCGGCGATCCACACGGGACGCCAGTGCTGCTGCAGCACGACCTGGTAGCCGTCGAGCGTAAGCTGCAAACCCAGGATGGGCGCGGTGAGGATGATCGTCGCGACGGCCGCGGCGAGCGCGCCCTTCACGGTCTGCGACGACGACGGGCCTTCAGCGGCCATGCGAACCGAAACAGTCTGACTCATGGCGACCTCACACCTTTTCGACGTCCGGCTTGCCGAGCAGGCCGGTGGGACGGAACAGCAGCACGAGCACGAGCAGGCCGAACGCCACGACGTCCTTGTACTCGGACGGCATGTAGGCCGAAGCGAACGTTTCGGCGAGACCGAGCAGCACACCGCCGAGCATCGCGCCCGGAATGCTGCCGATGCCGCCGAGCACGGCGGCGGTGAACGCCTTGATGCCCGCGATGAAGCCGATATACGGATTGAGCTTGCCGATCGTGAGTCCGATCAGCACGCCGCCCACGGCGGCCAGCATCGCGCCGAGCACGAACGTGAACGAGATCACGCGGTTCGTGTCGATGCCGAGCAGATTGGCCATCTTCATGTCCTCGGCGCAGGCGCGGCAGGCGCGGCCCATGCGCGAGCGCGAGATGAAGAGCGTGAGCGCGATCATCAGCACGACCGTCACGCCGACGATCAGCATGCGCGCGTACGGAATCGTCACTTCGAAGTTGCCGCCCATGTTGAAGTCGAGCGCGCCGGAGATCAGCTGCGGCACGGACACGTCGCGCGCGCCCTGCCCGATCTGCACGTAGTTCTGCAGAAAGATCGACATGCCGATGGCGGAAATCAGCGGCACGAGACGCGGCCCGCCACGCAGCGGCCGATACGCCACGCGCTCGACCGCGAAACCGTAGAGCCCGGTGACGAGCACCGAGACGATGAGCGCCGCGCCCAGCACGAGCGGCAGCGGATAGCCCGCCGAAGTGCCGATCGCCGTGAGCGTGACGAGGCCCACATAGGCGCCGATCATGTAGATCTCGCCGTGAGCGAAGTTGATCATGCCGATGATGCCGTAGACCATCGTGTAGCCGATGGCGATCAGCGCATAGATTGCGCCCAGCGTGAGCCCGTTGACGAGCTGCTGGGTGAACTGCGGAAGAAAATCATTCATGCGTAAGCCCCGCGGCCGTGAAGCCGATGAGAGACCTTAAAGCGGTGTCGACCCGAGTTTTTGTATTTCGCCGCGCATGCGGGCGTTGCAAGAACGCCCCGCCCGCCATAGCGGAAAGCGGGAAGTTCGCGCCGCGCCCGCAGCGCAGCGCCAGGATCAGTTCGCGGCGGTCTTGGTGGCGTCCTTGTGCCACGTGTAGACGACGAAGCGGAACGACTTCAGGTCGCCCTGGGCGTCGTACTCCACCTTGCCGATCGGCGTGCTCATCGCGTTCTTGTGCATCCAGGCCGCGACCTTGGTCGGATCGGTGCTCTTGGCGCCCGCGATGCCGTCGGCGATCACTTCGACCGCAGCGTAGGACGGCATCTGGAACGGACCGTTCGCGTCGCGCTTGGCGTCGGCGAACGCCTTCACGAGCTTGCCGTTGGCCGGGTCCGAAGCGAAGTCGGCCGGCAGCGTGACGAGCATGCCTTCCGAAGCGGGGCCAGCAATGGCCGTCACGTCCTTGTTGCCCACGCCTTCCGGTCCCATGAACGTGGCCTTCACGCCCTGCTCACGCGACTGGCGCATCAGGAGGCCCATTTCCGGGTGATAGCCGCCGAAGTAGACGAAGTCCACACCCTGCGACTTGAGCTTGGTGACGACTGCCGAGTAGTCCGAATCGCCTGCGTTGATGCCTTCGAACACCACCACCGGGATGTGTGCCTTGTCGAGCGCGGCCTTGACCGAAGTGGCGATGCCCTGCCCGTACGACTGCTTGTCGTGCAGGATCGCGACCTTCTTCGGCTTGACTTTGTTGATGATGTACGCGGCAGCGGCGGGACCTTGCTGGTCGTCGCGGCCGATCGTGCGGAAGATGTACTGGCGCTTCTTGCCTTCGGTGAGCTGCGGCGCGGTTGCCGACGGCGTGACCATCACCACGCCTTCGTTCTCGTAAATGTCCGAAGCGGGAATCGTCGAGCCCGAGCACACGTGGCCGATCACATAGTGGATGTGCTGCGAAACGATCTTGTTCGCGACGGCGACGGCCTGCTTCGGCTCGCATGCGTCGTCCATCATGACGGCTTCGAGCTTGTTGCCGTTCGCGCCACCGGCGGCGTTGATCTGTTCGATCGCGGTCAGGGCGCCTGCCTTGACCATGTCGCCGTACTGGGCGACCGGGCCGCTGAACGGGCCGGCAATGGCGATCTTCACGGTTTCGGCGTTCGCGGCGGCGCCAAAGGCGAGCAGCGCGGCGGCCACGGAAAGGGAAGCAAGGCGGTTACGGTTAAAACAGGACAGCGGCGTCATCAGGAGCTCCTCGATTGTTTTCGGGTCAACCGGGCAAGCGGCATGACCTGCGCAAACGAACAGCACCCCGAGAATGTGGCCAGGGAGGACAACAAGGACGGGCCAGAAAGACAACAGACGCAACGGGGCCCGGCATGTATCGGCCGCCTGGTAGCGGCTTCAGTTCGGAGAGACCGTGAGTACGGCCCCTATTGCGCAAGCGATCCGCCTGCCCCGTTCGCTGCATTTCAAACCTGGAAGGTGATCCGGCCAAAATCAGCGACCCGCGGATGCTATCAATAAACCTACCCATTCCGCAACCGAGGGTTTTTTCGGATATCGATGGCTATATTGACGTAAGTCAATTGACGAAAACCACCCAGGATGTGCGGAAAACCCTTGAAATATCGGCGGCCCGGGGAGTTAGGCAGGGCTGAAGGCCGCCACAGGCCCGTCTGGCGGCGGTGTGGAGAAACGGATTTCCAATCAGAAAATCTGATTTTTTCTAAAAAATCGCTGCAGCACCTTATCTATTATATTTATTTGCGCCGATGATCATTTTAGATACTTACCTAACCACCCGATCAGCCACCTCGCGCAATAAGTAAAAACCCTAAATGTAAATACTCGCAACCTCTTGATTTTATTGCGAAAAATTACATTTTCATTTCAATGAAATGCCGTATCAAAAAAATATCAAACACATAACTCGCCAGTACACATCGAACCATTATTTCCAATTGGAATCCGGGAAAACTTCCGGCAACCCACCGATTTTTCCTGAAAATCGCCGGCATGGTTTACTACGCGCCGCCACGGCACCGTCGCATCCGGGCACCATCGGCCTTGCGCACGTTCCGGACACGCGCGGCGCAGTGGTATGCTCGCTGCCTCGCCGCACACACCCGTGCTGAATTGAAAGAACCGAGCATTCGGGGGAGATCAGAGACAATGAAAAGCTTCACGCAAGCCGCCAAGAACGCCACCCTTACCCTGATCGCCGGCGCTGCCGCGATCACGTTCGCCACCGGCGCGGCCCACGCGGCCGAAACCACCACCGTGGAAGTGCTGTCGATCGTCGAACACCCCGCCCTCGACGCAATCCGCGACGGCGTGCGCGACGAGCTCAAGGCCGCCGGCTACGACGCCGGCAAGAACCTCAAGTGGGAATACCAGAGCGCACAGGGCAACACCGGCACGGCCGCGCAGATCGCCCGCAAGTTCGTGGGCGACAACCCGAGCGCGATCGTCGCGATCGCCACGCCTTCGGCGCAGGCCGTTGTGGCCGCAACCAAGACGGTGCCGGTGGTCTACTCGGGCGTGACCGATCCGGTCGCCGCACAGCTCGTGAAGACCTGGGCGCCCAGCGGCACCAACGTGACCGGCGTGTCCGACAAGCTCCCGCTCGACAAGCAAATCGCGCTCATCAAGCGCGTGGTGCCGAATGCGAAGAACGTGGGCATGGTCTATAACCCCGGCGAAGCCAACTCGGTCGTGGTCGTGAAGCAGCTCAAGACCCTGCTTGCGCAGCAAGGCATGACGCTCAAGGAAGCGGCTGCGCCGCGCACCGTGGACATTGGCCCGGCGGCGAAGAGCCTGATCGGCAAGGTCGACGTGATCTACACGAACACCGACAACAACGTGGTCTCGGCCTACGAGGCGCTCGTGAAAGTGGCCAACGACGCGAAGATTCCGCTCGTTGCCGCCGACACGGACAGCGTGAAGCGCGGCGCCGTCGCGGCGCTCGGCATCGACTACAGCGACCTCGGCCATCAGACCGGCAAGGTGGTCGTGCGCATCCTGAAGGGCGAAAAACCCGGCGCGATCGCATCGGAAACCAGCAACAAGCTGCAGCTGTACGTGAACCCGGCCGCCGCGCAGAAGCAAGGCGTGAAGCTCTCCGACGATCTGCTCAAGGACGCCACCACGGTCGTGAAGTAACGCCCGCCACCGCGTCAAGCATCGCGCCCGCCCCGCGCGCGGGGCATTGCTGATCGGAAACAGCGCGCAAACCGGGCCGTTTCCGAACGGAAAGGCCGCGCGAAACCAGCGCGAACATGCCGCTGGGAAACGCCCAAAAGCAGCACGCAAAAGCCACACGCAACACCGCAGCCGAGCCGTAAAAAACTACTGGCCCAGAACGGGCCCCCGCGCCCGCAAGCGCGCCGCCTCACCCGGGCCGCGCGCTTGCGGCGAACGATCCGGCGCAGCAACCACCATCCGCGCGCCGCAGACCGCAACAGGATTTCCCCATGTCCCTCTATTCGCTACTGGGCGCGCTCGAGATCGGCCTGATCTTCAGCCTCGTCGCCCTCGGGGTGCTGATCTCGTTTCGCATCCTCAACTTCCCCGATCTCACCGTCGACGGCAGCTTTCCGCTAGGCGGCGCCGTCGCCGCGACGCTGATCGCGAGCGGCCACGATCCGTTTCTCGCCACCGTCTGCGCGATGATCGCCGGCGCGCTCGCGGGCTTCATCACCGGCTGGCTCAACGTGCGCCTGAAGATCATGGATTTGCTCGCGAGCATTCTCATGATGATCGCGCTCTATTCGATCAACCTGCGCGTGATGGGCGCGCCGAATGTGCCGCTCATCTCCGAGGCCACGGTCTTCACGAAGATTCAGCCCGCATGGCTGCCCGACTATGTGTTGCGCCCGCTCGCGCTGTTCGTCGTGGTGCTCGCAGCCAAGTTCGGCGTCGACTGGTTCTTCTCCTCGCAATACGGCCTCGCGCTGCGCGCGACCGGCGCGAACCCGCGCATGGCGCGCGCCCAGGGCATCGCCACGGGCCGCGCGACGCTCGCGGGCATGGCGCTCTCGAATGCGTTGGTGGCGCTCGCGGGCTCGCTGTTCGCGCAGACTCAGGGCGGCTCGGACATCTCGATGGGCATCGGCACCATCGTGATCGGGCTCGCGGCGGTCATCATCGGCGAAAGCATCCTGCCCGCTCGGCGCCTTGTGCTCACGACGCTCGCGGCCGTGCTCGGCGCGATTCTCTATCGCTTCTTCATTGCGCTCGCGCTCAATAGCGACTTCATCGGCCTGAAGGCGCAGGACCTGAATCTGGTCACCGCCGTGCTCGTGACGATCGCGCTCGTGCTGCCGGCCACGCGCAAGAAACTTTTCGCCCGCAAGAACGGGAGGGCCTAAGCGATGCTCAGCGCACAAGACCTCAGACTCACTTTCAATCCCGGCACGCCGATCGAAACGCGCGCGTTGCGCGGGCTCACGCTGGAAATCCCCACGGGCGAATTCGTGGCCGTGATCGGCTCGAACGGCGCGGGCAAGTCCACCTTCCTGAACGCCATCAGCGGCGACCAGATGGTCGATGGCGGCAAGATCACCATCGACGGCCAGGATGTCACGAAAAAGCAGGCGTGGGACCGCGCGCACCTCGTCGCGCGCGTGTTTCAGGACCCGATGGCAGGCACCTGCGAGGCACTCACGATCGAAGAGAACATGGCGCTCGCGATGGCGCGCGGCAAGCGCCGCGGCTTCGGCCCCGCGCTCAGGAAGCAGGACCGCGAACTGTTCCGCGACAAGCTGCGCCTCCTGAACCTCGGCCTCGAAAACCGCTTGACCGACCGCATTGGTTTGCTCTCGGGCGGCCAGCGCCAGGCAGTGAGCCTCCTGATGGCCTCGCTCCAGCCCTCGCGCATCTTGCTGCTCGACGAGCACACGGCCGCGCTCGATCCGAAGACAGCCGCGTTCGTGCTGGAACTGACCGCGCGCATCGTCGAAGAAGCGAAGCTCACGACCATGATGGTCACGCACAGCATGCGCCAGGCGCTCGACTACGGCCAGCGCACCGTGATGCTGCACCAGGGGCAAGTGGTGCTGGACGTGTCCGGCGACGAGCGCCGTGGGCTCGATGTGCCGGACCTGCTGCGCATGTTCGAGCAGACGCGCCACGAGAAGCTCGACGACGACGCGCTGCTGCTGGGTTGAAAGCGAGGCCAAACGAGCCAAACGCAGCGCACGCCTCGAACGCAAAAACCCGCCAGCCTTACGGTTGGCGGGTTTTTGCGCCTACGGCAATGAGAAAAGGAATCCGAACCAAATCCGGCGCCATGCCGAAACACAACGTCAAGCCGTCTTCGAATACTTGAACGTGCCCTGTGCGCTCGCGATCAGCAAGCGTTCATCCACCCACGCCTCGGCGCGTGCGAAAAACACCGACCGGCCGCCGCGCTCGAGAAAGCCCTTGGCCCGCACGAGCTGCCCGAGCCCCTTGTCCAGGTAATTGGTGGTGAGCGAGAGCGTAAAGCCATGTCTCGGCGGCTGCCCCTGCTCCGCGAACAGGCCCGCGTATCCTGCCGCCGCGTCGAGCAGCGTGGCGATCGCGCCGCCTTGCAACACGCCCTGACGGTTGAGCTTCGAAGCGTCGATCGGCATGAGCAGTTCCACATAGCCCTCGCGCCACTGCGCGATGCTTACGCCGAGCGTTTCGAGAAACGGGTTGTCGACGGCGAATTGCGGCATGCCGTGGTCTCCTTGATGATGTCGATGTGCGGTGCCGGTTTGGCCCGCGCCATTATAGGCCGCAGCCCCAGGGCTTTCCCCCGGACCCGGGCAGCGCCCGTGCACTGTTCAGAAAAAATCCGTGCAACTGTATATGGTTTTATAGGCAGCCACGGAAAACACTGTACTCTTTCCCACCGCGCGCACGCGCGCGTTTTCTCCCAGCACCGCAAAGGACCTCGACATGACCGACACCACGCGCCCCACCGACACCCTGACCCAGCAACAGGCAGCGGCGGCGGCCGCCGCGGCGCCGGTCCCCTGCCCGGGCGTCGATCCGCTCACCAGCATCCTGCCAGAAGAGCCGCTCCTCATGATGGGTGCGGGCCCCGTGCCCATTCCCGATGCGGTCGCGAAGGCCAACTCGGTCGTCATCAATCACCTCGGCGACACCATGGCGCGCGTAATCGACCAGGTGAAGTCGATGGCGCGCTACGTGTTCCAGACGCGCTCGAACTGGGTGCTCGGCGTGGCCGGCCCCGGCTCCGCGGCCATGGAAATGGCCGTGTCGAATCTCGCGTGGCCCGGCACGCGCGTACTCTCCATCGTGAATGGCTTTTTCAGCGGACGGATGGCGGAAATGGCGCGGCGCGTGGGCGCCGAAGTCACGACGCTCGAGGTGGCCGACCGCGAGATCGTCTCGCTCGACACGCTCGCGCAGGTCATCGAGCGCACGCGCCCCGAGGTCGTCACCGTGGTGCACGGCGAGACCTCCAACACGGTCTGGAACCGCCAGTTGCAGGACATCGTGCGCATCGCGAAGGCCTCGGGCGCGCTGGTCGTCGTCGACGCGGTCTGCACGCTGAGCACGATGCCGCTGGAGATGGACGCATGGGGCATCGACGTGGTCATCACCGGCGGACAGAAAGGGCTGTCGTCGATTCCCGGCGTTTCGCTGATCGCGTTCTCCGATGCGGCCTGGGAGCGCGTGCGCACGCGCACCGTGCCTAACACGCATTGGTGCCTCGATGCCATGCTCGCCGAAAACTTCTGGCACAACGCGGGCTATCACTACACCGCGCCGGTTTCGGGCGTGCTCGCGCTGCACGAAGCACTGCGGCTCGTCTGCACCGAGACGCTGGAAAAGCGCTTCGCGCGGCATCAGCGCTGCTCGCTCGCGCTGCAGAGCGGTGTGACGGCGCTCGGTCTCGAACTCTATACGCCCGAGGCGTGCCGCCTGAACTCCGTGGTCGGCATCGCGCTGCCCGCGAGCGTCACGCCGCGCGACGTGTGCAGCCATATCTCGCAGCAGTACCAGGTGGAGATCGCCGGATCGTTCGGACTCCCCATCGTGCGCATCGGGCAGATGGGCGAGCAATGTCGCGAGCACCATCTGTTTCGCACCGTCCATGCGCTCGGCCGCACGATGTGCGACCTGGGCGCGGCTGTCGATTTGCCTGCCGGCGTGGCCGCACTGGAAGAGTCGCTTTCGGCGGCTGGCCGCCGCTGAGCTGAACGCGGCCAGGCGCGCCGCTACGCGCGCCGCGCCCGCACACAGAGAAACGCGGGCGCGAGCGCCAGCTCCGCATGGAGCCGGGGCGCCACGGCCTTCATCTCCGGCTGCGGCTGTGGCTCGACCAGTTGCTCGATCGTCCAGCCGCTCGCGGTCAGCGCATTGACGATATCGGCAAGCGGTCTCCGATACGCCTCGACATAAGGCTTCGGTTCGCCGAAGCCGGCCCAGTGCAGACCAAAACGCGTGGTCTCGAAGTACGAGCGGCCACCGCGCGTGCGCGTGTCGATCCAGTCGCGCATCGGATGCGCCATCGAGAACACCAGCAGCGCGCCGGGCCGCGCTACACGCCGGAATTCTGCGAAGGCGGGCGCGAGGTCCTCCACATAGTCGAGTGCGAGCGAGCAGACGATGCGGTCGAACTGCTCGTCGTCGAGCCACGCGAGCGGCTGGCCCAGATCGCCTTGCGCGACCTCCACGGGCAGGCTCGCGCAATGCGACTGCGCGAGTTCGACCATCGCGGGCGTCACATCGAATGCGTGCACCCGCGCGCCCGCGCGCGCCAGTTCGGCGCTGACAATGCCGGGGCCGCAGCCTGCGTCGAGCACGCGAAGTCCCGCCACGTCACCGAGCAGCGCAGCCGTGGCCGGGCGCTCGTAGAGTGCGTTGTGCGGTTTCTCAGGGGCCATTTGCGCGTAGCGCTGCGCGAACTGCGTATAGCTCGCGCGGCCCGGGAGCTCCGGTGCTGCGTTCGCGTGGCGAGACGAATCGGCGTGAGCGCTGGGTATCGAAGGGTCGTTGGCGTGGGAATCGTTCTGCATGCTGGCGTGACGGCCGGGGTGCCGAGGTAGTGACGAAACAGGCAAAGGCGCTATTGTCGCGCGTTTTGCCCAGCACTGCGCACGCTCAGTTCGAGCCCGCGCTTCACGCGTGCGATGTCCACGCCGCCCGCGCCCGGTTGATCGGCGAGCGGCATGTAGCGCGCGGGCGTGTGCAGCAAATAGGCCTGCATTTCGTCGATCACGATGCGGTCCGACGGGTCGTAACCCATGCCCGCCAGTTCCCCGGTCAGCGCCTCGCGCTCGGTGTACGTCAACTGATGCCACCAGAAGGCGCGGCACGCATGGGCATAGGCGGCGTCGGAGAAAAAGCGCCAATGCCCGAGTTCGTGGCTCATGATCGCCGCACGCACTTCGGCGTCGATCACCTCGCCCGCCGGCCCCTTGCCCATACCGGGAATCGTCACGAGAAAATCGCGCGAGGACGCGGCGCGCCACGCCGTGCCGCCCTCACCGGCCTCTCGATGGATGAGCCCCCACTGCGTGAGCAGCGCCTGCAACGCACGCTCGCCTTCAGTCAGGCTCGCGCGCTGCCGCTGCGCCACCTCGAAGAACTGCGCAATCTGCGCCGCGCTGAAATTGTTGCCCGCCGTGAGCCCCGCGGGATCTTCGCCGAAGCGCCGCGCGTTCGCGGCGACGGCGCTCATCGACACCACACGGTCGTGCGGCATGTCGCGCCGCTCGATCAGTGCGACCACGCGCGAGAACATCGCGCCCTGCGCCGCGAGGCTCGGCGCATGCATCACATAGAGGCCGGGCTGGTCTGTGATGGCATAGAGCCGCAGCGTCGGGCCCGGCGGCAATGCGCCGGCAAGCTGCGCGAGCGGCAGGCGCACGACCTCGGGGTTCGGCGCGAACGCGCTGGCGAGCTCGGCGCTCAGCGTGGGCACTGCCGCCGGCGCGCTGGACACGCCCGAGGCAAACACGCCTGGCGAGGCGAAACCGGCGCACATACCCAATAACGTTGCGTACGCAACGTTAGCGATGCCGGCACGCGCCTGCGAACCCGCTCCCGGCAGGCAGCCGGAGATGCGCAAGAACGCCACGCCGTTCAATCGGTAACGGTCACGATCGTCACGCGGCGGTTTTCCGGCGCGGCTGGATTGCGCGTATTGAGCGGCTCGCCGGACCCCTTGCCTATCGCGGTCAAGCGCTCCGCTGCAATGCCATCCTGCTGCGTGAGGTAGTCCACCACGGCCTGGGCGCGGCCCTGCGACAGCGTCATGTTCGCGTCCGGATTGCCGCGCGGGTCGGCGTGGCCTTCCACGCGAAATTTGTACGCGGCGAGCTTGTCGGATTGCAGCGCGTGGGCGACCTTGTCGAGCGCCGCGCGCGCGGTGCTCGTCAGATCGGTCGAATTGGTGGCGAAGGTAATGAGCATTTGCGCCGATGGCGCTTTCGCGGGCCGCTTCGCCTTCGCCGACATCGCACCGGGCTGCTGGTTCGACAGCACGAAGCCGCGCGTGAGCACGTCGCCGGCGGTCTCGTTCGGCGTGAGCGCCCTGGTGACGGACTGCTCGGTGATGTCCTTCTCCTTCATCACCTGGGCATGGGCCGGGATTTGCATCGCGCCCGCGAGCACGACCGCGCAACAGGCCAGCGCGGCGGGCCACGCATGCCGCAGCCGCGCTTGCGAAACGTTCTTCACGTTAGCCAACATGTCATCTCTCCATTGAATGCAATCTTGTCCACGCGCGAGCGTCTGATGGCGCGCTTCAAACGCGCTGCAACGCGAGCGCCGCCTTCCACGGCGCTCGCGCCGCATCGAGCAAATCCGCGAAACGCGGCCCGTCGAGCAGCCCTGTGGCGACGCGCAGCGTGGGCTCCACCTCAGCTGATCCTTCGCTCCACCACAGGCTGTCGCCCGCGACCGCGTGCGCGGCCAGGAACTCGCCCAGCGCGAGGCCGTTTTCCTCGCCCTCGCACGCACAAGCATGATGCCAGGGCGTGCGCCCTTCTTCATCGAGTCCATCGAGCATGCGCACCTGATCGCCGAAACGCTCCAGATCGAAAGACGGTGCAAGCGTCGAGAGCGCGAGCGCCACCGCCATCTCGAACCATGGCTGCGCGCCGTGCAGCCAGTTCGCGAGCAGCCCGGGCGCCACCGGCCGCGCGAGCGTGAACGGGAAATAGCGGCCCACGCGGTCCACGCCCGGCATCAGCACGCCGGCCCAGGCCGACGCGCCGCACAGGGTCTCGCCGAGCGCGAAACACCATACCGGCGCGTTCAGATAGAGCGACAGCCACTGCGCGCCATAACGCGCCCGCGCCTCCAGCATGCCAGCTTGGACGCTGCGGTCCCACGGCTCGATAAACGCCGCCGGCAGCCGCCGCGCGACAAAGTCGCCATGCGTGCGCACCTTGCCGAAGAAACCCGTCTCGTTCATAGATGATCAGGGCACCGAAACTGATCGATCATGCCCCGCCGGAACGGATTCGTCACGCTGCTCGCGTCCAGTTCCAGCTGCACGTGGCGGCCGTCCGAAACGAAATCGATCTTGAAGCGGTCGGGCTGGCCCATCTGCTGCATCTGCGCCTTGTCCATCAGACGCAGCAGCGCCCACGGTCCGTCGGCACGCGGGGCGTCGCCGCCGCCGGGCGGCGCGAATTCCACGTGCGCCTGCCCCGTGCCTTTGCCGCTCGGCCACTGGAAGCCCATGCCCTCGTTCGCGCCCGGCTTGACGACCCACTGCTGACCGTCCACGTCGAGCGTGAACTGCGTGATGGACGGATCGATCGCGATCGGCTTGACCGTGAAGCGCACCGAGACATCGCGTCCGCCCGCGCGGAACAGCGCATCGCGAATCTGCGCGGCGCGCTGGAACTGCACGAGCACATCATCGGGAATGCCGGGCGATTCGGTTCCGGCCCGCCAGCGCCACGCCGGCCCCGACATGTCGACGAAATTCTGCAGATTCTTCTGGAAGAAGTCGTCGATCAGGCCGCCCGGCGCGAGCAGGCGGCCGAAGTCGTCGGGCGCGGCGTCGCGCGTGGAGGCGCGCACGAGCGGATAGCGCCCGTCGAGCGCCTGTTTGCACAACTGCCCGACGTTCGCCATCCAGAGGGCATTCAGGCGCGCACGCTCGCCGCCCGCCATCAGCGCGGTGGCGCCGTTCGAGACGTCGTTCACGACCGCCGCGAGCGGCGCGGGCGCGCCCTGCGAGGCGAGCTTGAGCTTGCCGATGGCGTCGCCGGGCGGCGGCGCGAGGCCCTGCCGGCGTGCGGTATCGGCCGCCTGGAGGTAAGTGGCCGCGTCCTTGAGCGCCGCGAGCTGGGTATCGAGCGGCGACGGCCCGGGTGCGCCGGGCTTGCCCACGAGGTCATGCAGCGGCTGAAAATGCGCATCGACGGGATTGACCTGCGCGGGCACGCTGTTGGCCGCGTCGTCGGGCGCGTTGCCGAGCGCGCTCTCCAGCTTCTTCTTCATCGCCTCGATCTTGCCGTTGATGAGCGCCCCAGCCTGCGCGCCAATCGATCCGCCCAGGCCGAGATTGCCAAGCGTGGTTTCGCGCGCCGCCGCCACCATCACCGCGCGCAGCGGCGAATCGGCATTGCCGAGCGCGTAGGCCACGCGCGCGCCCTTGTCCACGCCGTCGAACGGCACCACGGCGATATCGCCGAGCAGCGCATCCCACTGGCGAATATATTCGTCGTAGTAAAGCTGCGTCATCGCAGCCCTGAGGTCGCTGGCCGCCGGGGGCGTGAGCACTTGTTCGTCGCGGCCCAGCACCCAGTTATCGCGCGCCACGTCGAGCACCGCCGCATCGCGCGCCGCGAGGAACTTCGCATAGCCCGCGAGCGTGAACGCGCCCGGCACGCCGCGCGTGAGCGGCGCGCCGCTCTTGCGCACCAGCACGAGCGCGGCGTTCTGGCCGCCCGCGCCCGCCACGCTGAAATCGGGCAGATGCTGGGCGTCGAGATCGCGCCGCACGCTCTCGAACATGCGCTGCGCGAGCGGCATTTTCGCGAGGTTCATGCGCGCCTGCTGGATCAGGTTCTTGTCGAGCGGCAGCGAGGGATCGAAGAACGCCGGGTCGAACAGCGCCGCGAGATGGCCGTCGAGGTCGCTGCGTTGCGCATCGCTCGCATCGCGCAACGGGCCGCGCTGCCAGTCGACGTCGGCCCACAGGCGCACCGCATCGGCGTCGTAGTGCGAGGGGTCGCCGAGCATCAGGTACGCGCGCAGCACCGCGTACTGGAACTCGCCGTTGTTCGCATCGCCGCGCCGCAGCTCTTCCTCCATGCGCCGCACCACGAGCGGCAGCAGCGTTTGCGCGAGCAGCCGGCGGTAGCTCGCCTGCGCTTCGAGCCCGAGCTTGTCGCCTTGATAGAGGCCGAGACGCGAGAGCCACGGAACACTCGCGTTGCGCTGCGCATAGCCGCCGGGCAAGTCGCGCGCGGCGTTCAGCAGCGGCAGCAGGGCGAGCGGATTGTCGGTGGCCGGGGTGGCCTGCGCAAGCTGCTTGAGCGCGTCGACCTGCTGCGCCGCTTGGGCCACCCAGGCTTCATTGCGTTGATAGCTGATGAAGAACGCGCCGAGCGCCAGCACCGTGAGCAGCGCGATGGCACCGAGCGCGATGCGCTGAATCCACGCGCGCCGCCGCTCGAGCCCGCGATTGGTGCCCGCGAGCCCCGCCTCGTGAAAGATCACGTCGCGCATGAGCCGCGTGATGAAGTACGCGCGGCCCGCCGAGGCGTCCGGCAGCAGGACCTGCTGCTGCAGGCCGAGCGTGGCCGCCACCGCGCTCATGACACGGTCGATCGGCCGCCCTTCCTGGGTGCCGCTCGTGAAATAGACGCCGCGCAGCAGCACCGGCTTTTCATAGCGCGACGCGCTGAATGCGTCGTTGAGGAACGCCTGCAATACGCCTTCGAGCCCCGCGAACTGCTGCGGGAAACCGTAGACGAGCGCGCGCCGCCGCGTATCCGTCTCCTGCTGCATGCGATGCAGCACGCGCGCCTGCAAGCGCTGCGAGAGCGCGGCGAACTCGGCCGGGAATTGAGTCGAGATCTGCGCTGCGACATCGTTCGGATTGCCTGGTTTGTCCGGACTTCCTCCCTCGTCGAATGCGAACGTCATGCCCCAGACCTGCTCGCGTTCGTCGCGGCCCAGATCATCGAAGAACTCGGCGAAGCCGGCCAGCAGATCGCACTTCGTCACCAGCACATAGACCGGGAAATGCGTGCCGAGCCGCTCATAAAGCTCCTTCAGGCGCTCGTGCACGGCCTGAGCCTGCAACGCGCGCTGCGTGTCCGAGAGCTGCAGCAGGTCCTGCGCCGACACCGCGACGATCACGCCATTGAGCGGACGGCGCGGCCGGTATTTGCGCAGCAGTTGCAGGAAGCCGCCCCACGCGGCCTGATCGGCGGCAGCGAAGCTGTCCTGGGTCGTGAAGCGGCCCGCGGTATCCAGCAGCACCGCGTCGTCGGTGAACCACCAGTCGCAGTTGCGCGTGCCGCCCACGCCGCCCACGGCCCGACCGCCCAGTTGCGTCGAGAGCGGAAATTTCAGGCCCGAGTGCGTGAGCGCCGTGGTTTTGCCGGTGCCGGGCGCGCCCACGAACATGTACCACGGCAGCTGATACACGTACTGGTTGCTGAAGCGCCCTTTCACGCGCGACCTGCGCAGAATGGCCATGGCCTCTTCGAAGCGCTTGCGCAGCGCGTTCACGTCCGCGTCCGATTGCTCCTTACCGGGCGGCATTTCGCCCGCGCCTTCGGCCACCACGCGCGTGAACTTCACGTTCGCGAGGCGCGCGCGCAGCCAGCGCGCGAACCAGTAAAGCGCCCACAGCAGGAACAGCACCGCGATCACGATCCAGCGGCTCGCGCTCGTTTCGAGCGGCGCGCTGCCGGCCCACGCGAACAGCGGCCCTTCGATCCAGACGATCAGCGCGAGCGCAAGCACGCCGAGAAACGACAGCACGATCTTGCGCCGCAGCCAGTCCACCAGTTTCTTGATCATGGCGTGGCTCCCGGTGCGAGCACGGCAATGTCCACGCGGCGATTGCGCGCGCGGTTGGCCGCGCTGTCGTTCGGCGCGATGGGTTCGGTGTCGCCGCGCCCTTCGGAGGTGAAGCGCGCGGGCGCGCCGGTGCGCGCGATCAGCAGGTCCTTCACGGTTTCCGCACGCGCCTGCGAGAGGTGCCAGTTCGACGGAAAGCGCGCGGAAATGAGCCGTTGATTGTCGGTATGCCCGATGACCACGACGTTGCCGCGCACGTCCTTCAATGCGTCGCCGATGCGCTGGACGATCGGCAGATATGTCGATGTGAGCTCCGCGCTGCCCGAGGCGAACAGGCCGTCGCCGTTCACCTCGACAATCGTGCGGTCGGGCTGCTCGGTCACGCGCACGAGGCCCTGGGCGATCTCGGGCGCGAGGAACTTCGACAGCTTCGGCGCGGGCTTGGGCGCGGCTTCCATCTTCGCCGCCAGCACCGGCGGTGGCGCGACGCGCACGGCGTGCAGCGCCTGGAACACCGCATCCGATGCGTCGTTGAGCCGGAAGCTCAGCACCAGATGCGCGCCCACCAGCACGACGCACGCCACCGCCGCCGCCACCCACAGCGGCACGAGTTGCAGCAGCGGCTTGCGCTCCGCGTTCACGGGCTGCCAGTGCGCAGAGAGCTCGCGCTCGAGCGCGCCGCGCTGCGCGCGGATCATCTGTTCGAGCCGTTCGCGCACCTGATCGAGTTGCGTGCGCCCGCCGTCGATCAGGCGGTAGCGCCCTTCAAAGCCAAGGCCGAGTATCACGTACATGAGTTCGAGAATGTCCACGTTCGCGCCGGGATTTTGCGCGAGCCGCTGGAGAATCAGGAAGAAGCGCTCGCCGCCCGAGGCCTCGTTATGGAAGGTCACGAGCAGGCTGCGGCTCGCCCATGCGCCCGCGCCCCACGGCGTGCTGGAGATCGCCTCGTCGAGGAACGTGCACAGGCAGTAGCGCGAGGCGCCGAGCTTTTCGTCGTCGTAGCCGCTCGCGCGCCCTTGCGTCTCGAACCCGCGCATCATCTGAATCAGTTGCGTGCGCAACTGTTCGATGTCGGGGTGCGTGGGCAATTGGCGCAACGGCAGCGCGAGATCGATCAGCGGATTGGCCGCGCGCAGCAGCGGATTCAGGCCGCCCGCGCCGGCCGGAATCGGCGCGACCGAGGTGGCCGCCGCCACGAACGGCGCGCGCGCGCCGCCCGGCGTCGGAATCAGGATGGTGGCGCCGGGATCGGCGCTCATGGGTGAGTCGTCGGGTGACACGGTGCACGTCCTCCTCAATCGATGGCGCGGCGCCAGGCGCGGTTAGCGGCGGATCGCCCAGAATTCCATCGCGAGGCCGGGAAATTCACCCGCGACGTGCAATGCCATGCCCGCCGAGGCGGCGAACTGCTTCCACAGTTCGTTGCCGCGGTCGAGCTCGAAATACGTGAATCCCGCATGGAACGGCAACTGGCGCGGCGCCACCGGCAGCGCGCGCAAGCCGATGCCCGGCAATTGCAGATTCACGAGGTCGCGGATGCGCTCGATCGGCCCGATCTTCACTTGCGGCGCGAAGCCGGTGAGGATGGCTTCGGCCGGCATCTGCGCGCGCACGGCCAGCACGAAGGTGGCCGAGGCGAACAGGTTCTTGTCGGGCACCAGCGCAACGCGCAGGCCGAACTTGCGCTCTTCGAGCGGGATCGGCACCGCGTGCGGGTCCATCACCATGCTGAGCGCCGCGCGCAGATCGTCGATCACGGGCGCGAAGGTTTCGCGCAAGCGGTCATGCCGATAGACCGGATATGCGCTGGGGCGCTTGTTCTTCTGGCTGAACGTGGCCAATTCGCCCGCTAGCTGAACCACCATGCAATAGAGCGATTCGGGATGCAGGCCCGTCATCGTCGAGAAGTGCGCCGCGAGCGGCTCCGCGCGGTTGATGAGTTCGAGCAGCAGGAAGTCGGAGACCTCGGCCACGCCCGTCACGCCCGGTTGCACGAGGCGCGCGGCCAGTGCCTCGCCGCGTTGGTGCAGCAGGCCCACGAGGTCGTCGGCGAACGCACGCAGACGCGGCGCCACGCGATAGTCCATGCAGGGCGGGCTGTAGTCCGCTTCGAGCACGACGCGGTTGTCGGGCTGCCGCTCGATCACGCGCGCCACGCCTACCGTGGCGTAGGCATTCGCCACGTCGGGCTCCAGCGCGAGGCGCACGCGCAGCTTGCCGATTTCCACCAGCGCCGCGCTCGCGTTCGGGTCGTTGCTGTCGGCCACTTCGACTTCCGCGCGGCGATGGCGCGCGAAATTTTCTTCGCTATCCTCATTGCCGGTTTCCGGCACGCCGGGCCTGCGCACCGGCAACGCGAGCGTCACGAGCACGCCGCGCGTGCCTTCGGGAATGTCGAGCGGCTCGGGCAAATCGTCGTCGGCAGGCAGGTTGAACGGCGTGCCGTCGGGAAAGACGCCCGAGCACGACAGCAACGCGAACTTGCCGAGCTTGAGCAGCTGCTCGTCGATTTCCAGCGACGCGAAGCCCCATGCATAAGGGCGCAGGCCGCCCGCGCGCGTCTCGAGCTGGGCCTGCAAATAGCGGTCATGCTGCTGCAGATGATGCGGCTGCAGAAACATGCCTTCCGACCAGATGACTTTGCTGTTCCAGGACACGTTGTTCTCGTTGTCGTGTGTATCGTCTAGGTTTAAAGGGGCCGCCGCTTCAGGCGGATCGCGTTTCCGGTTTATCCGATTTGTCCGATTTGGCCGCGGCGTCCTCGCGCGCGCGTTGCAGCGCGTCCACCTGCGCCTCGTATGCGTCGTTGAACGCCTTGCCGAAAAGCTTCTGGAAGTCGTCCTCCGCTTCGCGCGCGATGCCCGCGCGCAATTCCACGAAGCGGTCCCAGAGCTTCGCCTTGCGGTTCGAGAGCACGCGGTCGAGCATGCCCTGCTCGCTCAACTGCGCCTCGAGCGTGGCCGGATCGAAGCGCGCGAGCACATGCGCAAGCGCCGCGCGCATGCCCACGAGCACGGCCAGTTCATGCGATTCGATGTCGACGAACGCCCGCGCGACCGCCTCGGCCGGCGGCAAGTAGCCTTGCGCGCGGCCCGTGAGCATTTGCGCGAGCGCGCTGTCCACGTCGGGGAAAAATTTGAGCGGGTTGTTGTCGCGCGCCACGATGAGCGTGGTGTCGAGCCGCGCTTCGCGCTTGGTCATCGAGCGCGCGCGCAGCACCGCCATGGTCCCGCGCAGCGAGTCGCGCAACATCGTGCCGACGAGCCGCGCGAGATCGGCGGCGGGCAGGTTCGGCGCCCGGCCCGGTTCGATGCCCAGGCCTTCGAGCAACGCGGCGAGCACGGCCTGGTCTTGCGGTGACGCGGGCGTGGCTGGCGCGGTGGGGGCTGGAGCCGGCGTGAGAGTTGGCGCAACGGCGGGCGCAACGGCGGGCGCGCCTTGTCGCTGCGGCTCCTGTTGCGGCGGCGAAGGCGGAGACAATGACGGCTCTTCGGCCCTGGCGGGCATGGGCAGCGGCAAATCGGGCTGCGCCGCCACGGCAGTTGCGGCTGGTGCGTCCGGCACAAAGATCTGCGTGACCGATGGCAGCATCTGATGCGCTTGCGGCTGCGCTTGCTCTTGTGGCGCGACGCTAGCCGGTACAGCGGCGTTAGCTGACGCAGCGGGGTTAGCTGACGCTGCGGGAACAGCCGGTGAAAAAAGATCGTCGAACGGCGTCGCACCGAGCGGCGCGGCGTCGCCAAGCAGGCTCACGGGCAGGCCGGTAGGCCCCTGCGCGCCAAGACCGAGCGGATCGGCTACGCCAGGCATGGCCGCGAACGCCTGCGCGGGCGCGGCGGGCATCGGCGGCGACACCGGCGTCATCGCAGGCGCGGCATGCTGGGAAAAAGCGCCGGGCGTCGCTACGCCGGGCGTCGCTACGCCGGGCGTCGACGCGCCATGCACATCGGCCAGCGGATCGTAGTCGTCGGGGATGCCGCCTGCCGCACCGAACGAAGCGGGCGCAAGCGCAGGCGGCGCGAGCGCCTGCGACTCGGGCGATACATGGTCGCTCTCCGATCCTGTGTAGCCGGGCCGCGCGGCCATGCGTCCGCCCGCCCCCAGTGCCTCGCCGAGCGCATCGAGACCGCCTGCCCCGATGCCACCCATGCCACCCATGCCACCCATGCCACCCATGCCACCCATCCCGCCGATGCTCCCCGCGTTGCCTGTAAAGCTGCGTGCCCCAGGCGCGAACGGATTTTCGGGCAACGCCGCCCCCTCAGCCAGCGGCGCGCCGCGCAACACCTGCACGCCCGCGAGCGGATCGCGCCCGAACGGCCTCGCCTCCTCCTGCGCCGTGGCCTCGGCCAGCGCCACCTCCAGCAAATACGCGCCGATCATCAGCTGATCGCCGTGCGCAAGCCGCGCCTCGCGCGTGCCGCCCAGCGCGCGCTGGTTCAGCACGCTCGGATTCGCACCGAGATCGCACAGCAGATACTCGCCGCCCCGGCACTCCACGCGCGCATGCACGCGCGAAATCGCGCGCTGCTGGTCGGGCAGCACGAGCGTGCAGGTGGTGGCGCGGCCGATCGTGCCGCCGTCCGGGCCGAAGCGCACCGCGATCGGCTCGGCAAGCGGCTCGTCGTTGTACTTCGCCACGCGCAGCGTGAGAATCGGATTGGTCAGTTGCATCGCATTACCCTGCGCATTACCCTTCCCCCCGTCATTTCATCAGGATTGCATATCTATCAACAACGCCACGAGACACCTCACGATTCCACTTTCTTCGTGCCATCGTCGGCGTCCTTGGGGTCGGTGGGCGCGGTGGGTGAGGAGCCGTCGCCCGAGCCCGCCGAGCCCCCCGAATTGAGCTGGATCGGCATGCCCGACACCGCGACCGAACTCGGCCCGATCACCACGAACGCGCCGCCCGCCTTCAAGGTGATGCTCATGCCCGCCTCGATCACCACGTTCATGCCCGCCTTGATATGAATGTTCTTGCCCGCGTCGATGGCGTAGTCGGTGCCGACCTTCTCCTGAAGCTTGCCGCCCACGTCGAGCGAAGCCGTGCCGTCAACCTTGGCGTTCTGCGCGCCGCTCACGTGGTCGTGGCGCTCGCCGCTCACCTGCACGTACTCGTTGCCGGTGACCTTCAGGTGGTGGTCGTTGCCCACGTTCATCAGCGCGTCGTTGACCACCCAGGTTTCGTGGTCCTTCTGCGCATGAAAGAACAATTGCTCGCCGCCAGCCTTGTCGAGAAAGCGCACCTCGTTGTTGCCCGAGGCATTGGGCGTGGAATTGCTCTTGATGGTGGCAAAGGCCGAATTGGCGGGCAGCTTGTACGGCGGCATCAGGCTCGCGTTGTAGACGCTGCCCGTGACGAGCGGATGATCGGGGTCGCCCTCGATAAACTCGACGATCACCTCCTGCCCCACGCGCGGCAGAAAGAACATGCCCCAGGTCTTGCCCGCCCAGCCCTGCGAGACGCGCGCCCAGCAGCGGTCGGTGACCTCGCTGCTTTCGTTCTCGTACAGTTGCTCCCAGTGGAACTGCACCTTGATGCGGCCGTATTCGTCGGTGCAGATCTCCGAGCCGGCGTCGCCCACCACCACTG
Organism: Paraburkholderia sp. A3BS-1L; assembly: GCF_051125215.1. Lineage (NCBI taxonomy): Bacteria > Pseudomonadati > Pseudomonadota > Betaproteobacteria > Burkholderiales > Burkholderiaceae > Paraburkholderia > Paraburkholderia sp. A3BS-1L. The sequence continues at coordinate 1,685,625 of NZ_CP120443.1, forward strand.
CCGTTTGCAGGCCACCCACCACCGCGCGCGGCGTGAGCCGCTCCGCGCGGAACTGGTTGTCCTTGCGCAACGCGCTGAACGCGCAGTCGAAGAACGGCATCTTGCTCTGCCCTTGCGCCACGCGACTAGACACATAGGTATCCGAATTGATTTCGTATGTCGCACGAACGACCAGATACCCGTCGTTGCAGTCGTCGAGCGGATGCTCGCTCAGTTGCAGCAATCCGCCCGGCCAGATGCCGCGCATGGAAGCCCGGCCTTCGATGCTGTCGTTGCGCGTCTGGCGGATCTCCACGCCCACGCGCGCGTAGCGGTCGCCGTCGGCAGGCGCGGTATGGCCCGTGAGGTGCTCCTGCATCGTGTAGCTTGGCGCGTCGTAAGGCTGGGTGCGCGTGGCGCGCGAGCGCAAGCCGCCTTGCAGGCTCGACGAAGGCTTTTCGAAGTCGTAGTCGTTGGTTTCGTAGTAGCCGGTCTGAAGCTCGCCGCCCGAGAACCACTCGTAGACGCACTCCATGTCCTCGCGCGCGGCCGCGTCGCGGTCGCGATACGGCACGCCGCGGTAGTTCGGGATCGGCGCGTGCACGTCGCCCGCGTCGGCGAGCACCAGGGTCTGGCGGCCATTTGCGTGCTCGAAATAGTAGTAGATGCCCTCGTGCTCCATGAGTCGGCTCACGAAGTCGAAATCGGTCTCACGGTACTGCGCGCAGTGCTCGCGCGCTGGATACGTTGCCGTGCAGCGGTTGGTCACGTCCACGTTGTAGTCGTTGAGCACGCTCATCACGATCTCGGGCACGGTCTTCTGGTAGAAGAACCGGCAATGCGAGCCGCGCGTGAGCAGCCACAGGCGCGGGCGCACGATGGCCTGATAGCCGGCCATGCTGCCGTACTGCTGGTTGCCCGGCGAAGTCATGCGGAACACCGTCACGATGCCGTTGAACTGGCGCTCTCCGCCCGCGGGCAGCGCGAGCGCGATCGACAGGTCCTGGCCGAGCACCTGCGCGGGCGTGACGCTGTTCTGCTCGCACAGCAGGTCCACGCGGTATTCGCTCAGGCGGCCCAGTTCGTCGCTGCCGGTCATGCGCAGAAACAGCAGGTTCGCCCCGGTTCCCTTGCAACTCATTGTTACGTTGCGGTTCGTATCTTGCGAAGTCATCTCAAGCAATCAGTCAGGGAATCATCGTGTTGACGGTGGCCGGATTCACGATCGACACCACGCCGCCCCAGTTGCACATGCACTTCGAGACGTTATCGAGCGAGGGCTGGTTGCCGAGCAGCACGGTCGGCGCGCCGGGGGCCCACGGCGAGAAGGTCGCGGGAATGCACGGCATGGGCGTGAGCACGCCGAGCGCCGCCGCCGTGGCCGATGCCACCGTGGGATTGGCCATCGACGAGCACACGCCGAACGGCATGATGTTGACCATCGGTATGTGGTCCATGATGTTCGCGGCGGGCGGGCCTTCGCCCATCACCTGGTTGACGGGCAGCACTACGAGGCTCGACGGCGCGGCGCCGAACGAGCATTGCAGTGTGGCCCCCATGCTGACCTGTTGAGGCATGGCAATTCTCCCAGCGCCTGTTCAGTCGAACGTATAAACGAACTCGCCGTCGTGCGCGCCCACCTGCACCTTCGTCACGCTGCCGCCATTCATCATGCGCGTGAGGAACTCGGTGGACACGCGCGGCAGCAAAGTGTTGGTCAGGATCGCGTCGATCATGCGCCCGCCGCTCTCCAGCTCCGTGCAGCGGCTCGCGATGAGCTTGACCACGTCGTCGTCGTAGAGGAACGGCACCTTGTGCGATACGCGCAGCCGCTTCTCGATGCGCGAGAGTTGCAGGCGGATGATCGCGCCCAGCATCTCGTCGGAGAGCGGGTAATACGGAATCGTCACCACGCGCCCGAGCAGCGCGGGCGGGAACACCTTGAGCAGCGGCTCGCGCAGCGCCTTCGCGATGCCCTCTGGATCAGGCATCAGTTCGGGATCCTTGCAAAGGTTCGTGATGAGATCGGTACCCGCGTTGGTGGTCAGCAAGATGAGCGTGTTCTTGAAGTCGATCACGCGGCCCTCGCCGTCTTCCATCCAGCCCTTGTCGAACACCTGGAAGAAGATCTCGTGCACGTCGGGGTGGGCCTTTTCCACCTCGTCGAGCAGCACCACGCTATAGGGACGGCGCCGCACCGCCTCGGTGAGCACACCGCCCTCGCCGTAGCCCACGTAGCCCGGCGGCGCGCCCTTGAGCGACGAAACCGTGTGCGCCTCCTGGTACTCGCTCATGTTGATCGTGATGACGTTCTGCTCGCCGCCGTAGAGCACCTCGGCCAGCGCGAGCGCGGTCTCGGTCTTGCCCACGCCCGAGGTGCCCGCGAGCATGAACACGCCGATCGGCTTGTTCGGATTGTCGAGGCCCGCGCGCGAGGTCTGGATGCGCCGCGCGATCATCTCGGTGGCGTGGCCCTGGCCGATGATGCGCTTGTTGAGATTTTCGGCGAGCTTGAGCACGTTCTCGATCTCGTTGCGCACCATGCGGCCCACGGGAATGCCGGTCCAGTCCTGCACGACCGAGGCCACGGCCTGGCGGTCGACGGTGGGCAGGATCAGCGGATCGTCGCCCTGATGGCTCGCGAGCTGCGCCTGCAATTCGCGCAATTCGGCGCGCAGCGCTTCGGGGTCGATCTGCGCGGTGGCGGCGCCCGCGCCGTTCTCCGCGCTCGCTGCGCTCGCCGCGCTTTCCGCCGCATTTTCGACTGCCGGCGCGGCGGCTGCGCTCGCGGCATCCGCACCGTCTTCCACCTTGCCGGTTTTCTCACGAAGTTGCGCGCGCAACGAAAGAATGCGCTCGACCAGTGCCTTCTCCTTCTCCCAGCGCGCTTCGAGTTCCACGAGACGCTCGCGCTCCACCGCGAGCTTTTCGCCGGCCGCCGCTTCGCGCTCGCGCGTCTCGATGCCCACGGCTTTCTCGCGGCCGATGATCTCCAGCTCCGTCTCCAGCGCTGAAATACGCTTGCGCGCATCGTCCACGGAAGGCGGCGTAGCGTGCTGGCTCACGGCCACGCGCGCGCATGCGGTGTCGAGCAGGCTCACCGACTTGTCGGGCAACTGGCGCGCCGGAATGTACCGGTGCGAAAGCCGCACGGCGGCTTCCAGCGCCTCGTCGAGCACCTGCACCTTGTGGTGTTGCTCCATCGTGGAAGCCACGCCGCGCATCATGCGGATGGCTTTTTCCTCATCGGGCTCGCCCACCTGCACGACCTGGAAGCGCCGCGTGAGCGCGGGATCCTTTTCGATGTGCTTCTTGTATTCGGCCCACGTGGTGGCCGCCACGGTGCGCAGCGTGCCGCGCGCGAGCGCGGGCTTGAGCAGGTTGGCGGCGTCGCCGGTGCCGGCCGCGCCGCCCGCGCCCACCAGCGTATGGGCTTCGTCGATAAAGAGAATCACGGGCTTTTCCGAGGCCTGCACCTCTTCGATTACCTGGCGCAGCCGGTTCTCGAATTCGCCCTTCATGCTCGCGCCGGCCTGCAACAGGCCCACGTCGAGCGCGCGCAGTTCGACATCGCGCAGCGAAGGCGGCACGTCGCCCGCAACGATGCGCTGCGCAAAGCCCTCCACCACCGCCGTCTTGCCCACGCCGGCTTCGCCCGTGAGGATCGGGTTGTTCTGGCGGCGGCGCATGAGGATGTCCACCACCTGGCGGATTTCCTCGTCGCGGCCCACGATGGGATCGAGCTTGCCGCTGCGCGCCTGCTCGGTGAGATCGGTCGTGAAGCGGCGCAGCGCTTCCTGCTTGCCCATCGCCGCCGGGGGCATGCCTGCAGCATCCGCTCCAGCGCCCGCTCCCGCGCTGGCGTTCGCATTGAAGCCGTCGCTCGCGCCCATTGCCGCTTCGGGTGAATCGCGCAGCAGGCGGTCGAATTCCTCACACAGCGCATCGAGCTTGATCAACTCGAACTGCCGCGAGATGCCATAGAGGGTATTGCGCAGCGAAGGTGTCTTCAGGAGTCCAACCATTAGATGCCCGGTGCGCACCTGCGATTCGCCGAACATCAGCGAGCCGAACACCCAGCCGCGCTCGACGGCCTCTTCCACCTGCGAGGAAATGTCCGTGACCGACCCCGCGCCGCGCGGCAGCCGGTCGAGCGCCGCCGTGAGATCGCTTGCGAGCCGCGCGGGATCGATCCCGTAGTGGCGCGCGAGCCGGTGCAGGTCCGAGTCCTGCAACTGGAGAATCTGATGAAACCAGTGCACAAGCTCGATATACGGATTGCCGCGCAAACGGCAAAACATGTTCGCACTTTCGAGCGCGCGAAAGCCTAGCTGGTTGAGCTTGCCAAAGAGCGCTGCCCGCTTGATTTCGGCCATGTCTTCATTCTCCCGGGTGAAGGTCGAGCGCTGCGGCGTGTTCCGTCGCTCGTTGCACGTCTTCCTGCTTCCGCTCGCGCGCGGCAGCGCCGCTTGCGGGATTGAGTTTCAGCTGCTTCTGATCGCCTTGCGCCGCCCCGCTGAGCACCCAGCTCGTGAGCCCGAGCCGCGCGTGGCGGCCCAGCTTCAGGCGCGGCACCTCGGCCTCGCGCAATTGCAGGTTCACGTCCCAGTCGAGGCCGTCGCGCACATAGTTGCAAACCCAGTCGGCGAGCCGCTTGAGGCTGTCGCCGCCGGGCAGGAAACGCTCGTAATCGGCCATCGAAAGCGGGCCGATGACGATGCGAAACTTATGCTGGCAATCCCATACGCGCGCGCCGAGCAGCGTGGAAACCCCGAGCGCCGACGATCCGTCGCGCAAGCCCATGCGCGTGCGCGTCTCGGCGGGCAGCGGCATCCAGTGGCCCACCCATTCCTCGATCGACACGGGCAGCCGGAAAAAGCGCGCGAGAATCAGCGCGAAGCCCGCGGCGGGGCGCGTGCGCGAACCGAGCAGCCCCGCGAAATGGAGCTTCGCGAAATCGGGTACGGTATCGCGCCCGCGCAGCGCCTCCTCGCCCATGCCGAAAGTCGAGCCCACATACATCGCGAAGCGGTCGCGTCCCGGGCGCTCGAGGCTCACCGCCGGCTGGGCATTGGCCCACGCGCGGTAGAACAGGCTCGTCATGCGGTGATGGAACAAGTCCAGAAAGCGCGCGAAGGTGGGATCGTCGGCGTTGCGCTCGCGGTCGCGGATATATTCGGTCAGATGCGTGGGCAGCGCGCCATGCGGCCCGAGCAGGCCGAAGAAGTTCACGGCCAGGCGCGGCGCCATGCCCCCTTCCCCATGATCGTGCTGCGAGAACGCGGCCAGCGTGGTCGGATGAAACACGAGTTCGGGCCGCTGCGTGAAGCGCACGGCGTCGTCGCGCGGGCGCAGCGACTCGCCCACGCGCGGCTGCGCGGCCCACGCGTTTTCGATCAGGCGCACGGCCTGAAAGAAGTCGAAGCGGTACGCCTCGTCTTCGAGCAGCTTCAGCACGGTCAGAGCGTCACGCATTGTCCCGCCCTCGCAGGCCAGCGCATGATCTCGCCGCGTGCCGTGGTGCGCACCACCGTCTCGGTGAACGAATTCATCGAGACGTACAGTGAAAAATATCGCGCGAGCACCGCGCCCAGCACGAAGGCCCCCGAACCCTCGAAGGCGGTTTCGTCGAACGTCACGCTCACCTGCTGGCCGCGCCCGAACACGATCGGCCCCGGCACGGGCAGCCGGCGCGTGACCGGTTTGGCCTCGACCGAGCGCACGCCTTCGATCTGCCGCTGCGCGGCCGGATCGTCGACGGGGCAATAGAGGCTCAGCAAGTCGCGCAGCGCCCGCGCGCCTGTGGAGGCATTCGTATCGATCAGCGACTCGTAGTTCAACGATAAATGGCTCAGCAACCGCCAAGCCACCGCGCCGTGCGCGAACGACGGCAAGGGCCGGCTCGGCCCGCTCACGCAGCGCACGCTCTCCACGGGTGCTTCCACGCCGAGCGTGAAATCCGATGCGCCGGTGCCGGTGGCCAGCGTGAGCGGCAAATCGCGGTTGGTGCACAGCACCTTGAGGCCGAGCTGGCGCAGATCCGCGCGATACGGCGCATTGGCCGCATCGACGAGTGCGATGAAGGTTTCGCTGCCGAGGTAACTGGTGCGCTGGCCGCGCTCGCGCGCGCGCGAAGATTGCAAGCGCCGTTCGCGGCGCACCTGGTAGTACGCGCTGCCCTGCTCGGCCGCCGACAAATCGCGCGCGTGATAGAAGGGCTCGAAGCGTTGCTCGTCGTTCGAACCCGCGCCGTGTCCCGTGACTTCCTCGATGCGATAAATCTCGAAGTCGAGCGGCCGCGTGCGGTCCGCAATCACCTGATACTCGAATTGCGCGGGATCGAAGGCGATACGGTCGGCGCGGCGCGCGAACAGATTGATCGCTGGTGTGCAATGGAGCGAGAAGTGGCTCGCGTCGAGCGTCTGTTCGAGCAGCGGGTCGGCGCGGTCGAGCAGCACGATCACTTCCACTTCGCTTTCGGCGCACGCGCGCAGCGCGCTCTGCAAGCCGTCGATGGCAACGAACAAAAAGCGCTGCGGAAACGCAAAATATTCCTGCAGCAGACGGAATCCCTGAAATGACTGGCCGCTCACGGGCAGCAGCGCTTCGCTGTCGTCGAAGCCGACCGGCTTGACGGCGCTCTTCGGCAACAGCCGGTGCCATGGCGCGGGCCGCGCGACCGGCAGCACCGCCACGCCCACGGAACTGGCGAGCAGGCGCTCGTAAATTCGCGCAGGCAGCGAATCCGCGCCGCGCAAATAGAGCGTGAGCGTATCGAGCGCAAGCTGGCTGAACTTCACGCCGCCAGTGGTGCGCAAGCGCAGCCGCACGCCTGCCTTCACACCGGGCGGTAGCGCCATGTCGGCGCCGCCGAGCGCGCCGGTATGCGTGAAGAACTTCGCCTCGACGATCTCCACGGGCCACAGCGTGAGCGCATGCGCCGTGCGGTATTCGCAGCGCGTCGAACCGTTCTTGTCGAGCACCGCGTGCAGCGCGCTGCCGCGCTGCACGGTCACGCCGCCCGCAAGCGCCGGATGTGCGAGATCGGGCTGCATGCGCACCACTGTCATCGACGGCGTGGGCGCGAGGTAATGCGGATACACCAGCTCCATGAGATGCTGGGTGAAGCGCGGAAACTCGGCGTCGATTTTCAACTGCACGCGCGCCGCGAGAAAGCTGAAACCTTCGAGCAGGCGCTCGACATAGGGGTCGGCGCATTCGAGCCCTTCGAGACCGAGGCGCGCCGCAACCTTCGGAAACTCGCGCGCGAATTCGCTGCCCATCTCGCGCAAATGCGCGAGTTCCTGGTTGTAGTAGCGGATCAGGTCGGGGTTCATCGTCGCTTGTGCGTTGCTTGTGCGTGGTGGTTTTTCAGCGCGCCGCGCCCTGGTCGATCACGCGCACCTCGCCGCCCTCGAGATCGAGTTCGGTGCGAAAGTAAAGCCGCTCCGGATACGGCTGCGCCCACAAGTCCCCTTCGATCGCGAACACCACCGTGTTGTGGTGCCCGGTCGTTTCCTCCTTGAGCACTGCCGTCACCTTCACCGTGTCGCGCAGAATGCGCGGCTCGAACGCCACGATCACGTCGCGTATCTGCCGCTCGAGGCGCGCGAGGTTCATGCCCGATGCCGTCTTGCCCGCGATATCGGGAAAGCCGTAGTTGAGCACCGAGCGCTCGACGAGCGGCCATGCCGAGAGATCCTGCACGCTGCCGAGCCCGCTCGCATTGAGCAGCCACGCCAGATCGCGCTGCACGCCCAGACGCAGCGCGCGCATCGAGAGCACGCGGCGCTCGCGGCTCTCGACCTTCGTGCCGGGCTCGAGATCGGTCAGGCGGTCGAGCAGCGAGGGCTGCAGCCGGTCGCGTCCCGTCAGCTCAGCCATGGTCTTGCGCGCGGTCTTGCGTCGCTTCGCCCGCAGGCGCCTCTGCATCGAGCACGAGCGTGCGCACGTCGAACAGCGCGTAGTCGTTCTCGTCGGTCGTGAACATGCGCTGCCCGACCGGGCGCGCCTCGTCGAATTCCCCGCTGCCCGCGTCGGTCCATTCAGTTGCGCGAGCGAGCGCCAGTGCATTGGCATCGGACGCCGAGTGGGTCACATTCGCGGTCAAGGTGCCGGGATAGCGCGCCGGAATCAGTCCCGCCGCCTGGCCGTCGTTGGCCCACGTGAATACGGCCGGCATCCACACGCGGTCGCGCAGGTCGTCCGGCGCTTCGAGCTCGATATGGCGGATGCGCTCGAACGGCACCCAGTAATAGCGGCCGTTGAGAATCACTTCGAGCGTGGGGCCGAGGCGCGAATCGGCGTCGGCGATCCACGCGAACGGCACGCCGTTGAGCGTGCCCGTCGTGGGGCGCGCCTGCTCGAGTGCATTGGCGCGGCACGCGGCCGCCGCCCTGGAATCGCCCGAGCCCTCGAGACGCAACGCTTCGATCAGGAGTGCGAGCCATGCAGTGGGCTCGCCGAAAATGAGCGGCGCGCGCCGCCCGGCGAATACGTCCTCGCGCAGCGCCTCGCACTGGAGCGCATCGCGATAGAGCTGCACCATCGGCAGCGCGGCGGCGTCGAGATCGCCCACCACGTTGAGCTGCGTGAGCGCGCGCTCCCACGCGCCGCGCACGGCGAGCAGCTGAAACAGGAACACGCGGTACGACACGTTGGCCGGGTTGCCGCGCACCTGGTCCTGCAACTGCTTCAGGCACGCGTCGAGGTCACCGGCGCGCAAGCTCTCTTCTGCTGTCATTGTCGATTGGCTCCGTCAAGCCAGCATTCATGGGCGTCGGTCGGGGGCTGCAATACATGTGGCGGCGCACGCCCCTCGCGCGCGCCGCCACCGTCCCGCGGCTTACTCCACGACGTTCTTCGCGATGTCCCACTTGGTCTCGACCACGCCGCCTTCCTTCTCGCCCGTGGCGCTTTGCGGCTGGTACTCCACGTGGTACTTCTCGAAGTTCAGCGAGATGTTCTCCGTGAAGCGGTCCTCGCCGCCCGAGCCACCTTCACTGATCGACGAGATCAGCACCTTCGTGAAGGTGATCTTGAAGTATTCGAGCGGTGACTTGCCGCCGGCCTTGCGCACCGTGAGCACCGCGGTGGGATAGTGGCTGCCGCTCGCGCACGCGCCCATCAGCACCGGCGTGGCCTTGTCGACATACTTCGTGAACGAAAGATCCTGCACGGACACCTTGCCTGCGCCGCCGCCCGTGCCCAGGTGCATCGTGCCACTCTGCGACATGCCCCAGCTCCACGCGAGCACGTCGATTTCGCCCCCATGCGTCTTGTCCTGCGACTCGCCCGCCACGTCGCCAATCTTGATGAAAATATCAACGGCCATTTCTGTTCTCCACTTGGAAAGTTTGCGTCAGTTCGCGCCGGTACGCGGCCATGCACACGGACTTACGTTATGCCGCCTTGGCGGACGGCAACTTGGACACCAGCCGCAACGACACGGTGAGGCCCTCGAGCTGGTAATGCGGACGCAGGAAGAATTTGGACGTGTAATAGCCCGGATTGCCCTCGACTTCCTCGATCACGACTTCGGCTGCGGCAAGCGGGCGGCGCGATTTGGTTTCCTCACTCGAGTGCGCGGGGTCGCCGTCCACGTATTGCAAGATCCAGTTCTGCAGCCAGCGCTGCATGTCGTCTTTCTCCTTGAAGCTGCCGATCTTGTCGCGCACGATGCACTTGAGGTAGTGCGCGAAGCGGCTGCACGCGAACAGATACGGCAGGCGCGCCGCAAGATTGGCATTCGCGGTGGCGTCGGGGTCCTCGTACTCGGCCGGCTTGTGCAACGACTGTGCGCCGATGAACGCCGCGAAGTCAGAGTTCTTCTTGTGCACGAGCGGCATGAAGCCGTTCTTCGCGAGTTCGGCCTCGCGGCGGTCGCTGATGGCGATCTCGGTCGGGCACTTCATGTCCACGCCGCCATCGTCGGTCGGGAACGAATGCACGGGCAGGTTCTCGACCGCGCCGCCCGATTCGATACCGCGAATACGCGAGCACCAGCCGTACTGCTTGAACGAGCGGTTGATGTTGGTGGCCATCGCATAGGCGGCGTTGGCCCACGCATACTTCTTGCTGTCCGCGCCCGCGGTGTCTTCCTCGAAGGCGAACTCGTCGACCGGGTTGGTCTTCGCGCCATAGGGCGCGCGCGCAAGAAAACGCGGCATGGCGAGACCGATATAGCGCGAGTCTTCCGATTCGCGCAGCGAGCGCCACGCGGCGTGCTCGGGCGTCTGGAAGATCTTCGTGAGGTCGCGCGGATTGGCGAGCTCCTGCCACGATTCCATCAGCATGACCGAAGGATCGGCGCCCGTGATGAACGGCGCGTGCGAGGCGGCGGCGACCTTGGCGACCTGAGTGAGCAGGTCGACATCCGGACCGCTGTTGTCGAAGTAATAGTCGGCCACCAGCGCACCATACGGCTCGCCGCCGAACTGGCCGTACTCTTCTTCATAGAGCTTCTTGAACAGCGGGCTCTGGTCCCACGCGGTGCCCTTGTACTTCTTGAGCGTCTTGTGCAGCTCGTTCTTCGAGATGTTCATCACGCGGATCTTGAGCGTCTCGTCGGTCTCGGTGTTGTTCACCAGATAGTGCAGACCTCGCCAAGCGCTCTCCACCTTCTGAAACGCCTCGGTGTGGATGATCAGGTTCACCTGGTCAGTGAGCTTCTGGTCGATCTGCGCGATCAGCGACTCGATGGTCGCGAGCACGTCGCCCGACACGACGTTGGTGTCGCGCAGCGCCTGCTCGGCCAGCGTGCGCACGGCCGACTCGACGGCCTCCTTCGCCTTGTCGCTGCGGGGCTTGAATTCCTTTTCCAGCAGGCTCGCGAACTCGCTCGCCTCGAGTGCTTCGCCGCCCTGCCGGGCTTCCTGCTGTTGGGTACTGGGTTCGGCCATGTCAGACTCCCTCTCGACGGATGGCTAACTAGATAGTTAACAAATAGCCAACGATAGCTAACGGGTGGGTGCGCGCATCACCGCGCGCGGCGCTATTCCTGCGGCTTGGGCGCGGAGGCCAGCGCCTGCAGCAGTGCCGGATCGTTGAGCAGTTTCTGGATCAGATCCTCGGCGCCCGTCTTGCCGTCCATATAGGTCAAGAGGTTCTGCAACTGGCCGCGCGCCTCCAGCAGCTTCGCGAGCGAATCCACCTTGCGCGCGACGGCGGCCGGCGAGAAGTCGTCCATGCTCTCGAAGGTCATCTCCACCGCAAGATTGCCCTCGCCCGTGAGCATGTTCGGCACCTGCACGGCCACGCGCGGCTTCATCGATTTCAGGCGCTCATCGAAGTTGTCGACATCGATCTCGAGGAACTTGCGCTCGGCCACGGGCGCAAGCGGCTCGGCAGGCTGCCCGGACAGATCGGACATGACGCCCATCACGAACGGCAGATTGATCTTCTTTTCCGAGCCGTATACCTCTACGTCGTACTCGATCTGCACGCGCGGCGCCCGGTTGCGCGCGATGAACTTCTGGCTGCTTTCTTTAGCCACGGCCTTTCCCCTCGTCGATGCCGCGGCGGCGCGCATTGGGGCGCGCCGCGGGGCGGCGTTGCGGATAAACCAGCGCCTGCTCACACGAACAACAGGCCCTTAACGTCACTCCTCGCTCTGGACGCCGCCGATCTGGCGCGCCTGCGCAAGCCCGTCGGGCGCGAGATCTTCCAGAATCTCCATGAAATTCTTGTCGACGAGCCGACGCGCCCGCTTGAGCAGCAAGGGCACAGGGCTCCCCGGCTCATACGTTTCGTAGTACTTGCAGATGCGATCGAGGGCGCGCAGCACGTCCTCGCGCGACTCGACTTCGCCCGGCGCGCGCGCGGGCGCTGCGGCAACGGCCACGGCGGGCGCCCCGCCAGGCGCGCCGTCTTGCGCGAGCTCCGCTGGCGCGGATGCCTGCTCCTCGGGCACGCGCTCGCCAAGAAATGCCACGGCATGGCGCAGCTGCCGCGTGAGCGGGTCCATGTCGATCGCCTGCGCCGCGCCCACGTTGTTCATGATCACCGTCTCGATGCGCGTCGCAGCCTCGAGCGCACGCCGCAAGGCAGCGAGCGATTCGCGCGCGTTCTCGCCCGCATCGCTGATCGCGAGATCGATCGAGCTGAGCGTGGGCGCGGTCACGCCCGCCGGCACGGCAATCTCGCCGGTTGCGTATTCGACGTCGCGCAGCGTCACCTCGCCGTGCGCGCGCGAAATGGCGAGCGCCGCTTCGCGCACCTCGGCCAGCGTGGTGGTGGAGTCGACGAGACCCGCGAGCGCGTTCACGCGCGCGGTGGGATCGTTGTCGTCGTCGGGATCGAGCTGCGGATACAGATGCGCCCAGCGTTGTTCGAGCATGCCGGCGATCAGGTCGAGGCCTTCACTAAAGCCGCCAAAGCCGGTGCGATTGAGCAGCGCGCGCGCCAGATGCGCGGCCACGCGCAGATCGCGGCTTTTCTCCAGCAGGGACAGTGCGAGCGCCTGCGCCTCCTTCCAGTCGGGCGGAACGGCCTCGACCACAGTGCTGCCATACTGCACGTCGGGCTTGCCGTGCACGACGCGCTCGAGTTCGAGAAACGCCGGATCGTATTCGACGTCCTCGCCGCAAGGCAACGCGGAAGACACTTCCGCGAGCAGCGCCCCGGCATCTAGCATGGCCATGGTCCGTGGTCCGTGTGGAATTGGTTATGTTCTGGTTACTGCCCGGGCAAGCGTATTAAGGCGGATAAAAAATTGCATGGCGCGCGGCTGAACCTATTTCTGATATTTCCTGGTACAGCGGAGTCCGAATTCGCAAGCGCCATCGGTGCTCGAAGCTTAACGAGTCGCTATCAGAATAGCACGGCGGGTACAAAAGAAAAGCGCACCTCGATGCAAACCATGTTCCCGATTTTTCATAAATTCGCCACGCATTTAATCCAGTTGTCTTTCAAGTAGTCGTTGTGACATGCAGGCAATCGTCCAAACCTCGATCTCGCCTTGTCCGGCATGTCCGGGCGCGCGATCCAGACGCATCTTACTGCAGTGGAATCGCTCCCACACAGACGCTTTCAGCCCTTATTTTCCAAGGGTTAACCATCATGCAGGATGACTATAAAAGTGAGTCTCGCCTGGCGTCATCCCATGCCTTGAAGCACGTGACGTTCGCTAACGAAGGATACCGAACGATCGACTCTTCTCCGTCACATGTTCGATAACGCGCGTGCGCTTTATCGCCACGTAATCCGAATTCATTATTCTGATCGCGTAAACCACTAGAGCCGATCTTTTAGAATTTTTATTCACCGAACGGCTAGATGTTTTAAAACACGCCATTGCAGATTTTCACGCTTGTCATACGCACGGCCAGCTAATAGACTCGACGTGAACCCGCTACAGCCAATCCAACGATTCATGCATGCTGGATGCGCGCCACGCGAAGCGAGCCTAAAAACGCGATACGAGGGGAAAACGTGTCGAACATCGAAAGCGCAGCGCTCATGGAGGGCATGGACAATCCGTGCACGCTGCCCGATCTCTGGCAGCGGCGCACTGCTCTGAACCATGCAGAAATGGCTTCGCTCTATACCATCGTGCAGCGCGCACTGACCGGCTATCACCCGTTCGAGCTTCAAGCGCTGGCCGAAGACAAGGAAGAGCTCATTTCGCAGTTTCTCTTCAGCAAGGTCTTTCGCCTCGAAACGCCCGCAGCCGAATTAATGAGCTTTCCGGCGCATAGCGCGCCCTCGAACAACCACGCCGTGTGCAGCTATTTCCGCCGCTACCTGATCGACTGCCTGCGCAGCGCGAGCCATCGGCGCAACGTTTCGATCGACGAGAACGAGGTGCTGGCCGAACTCGATCAGCGCAGCGCCATGCACGCCGATCCGGTCAGCGCCGCGCTGTTCCAGTACGGCCTCGACGAGGACAGCGTGCGCGCCTCGGCCGTGCGCTTCATCAGCGGCCTCGACGAAGCCGCGCGACTGCTGCTCGCCGGCACGCTCGGCTGGCTCTCCGCCGAAAAGGGCGGGCTTGCGCAAATCGCCGCACGCTACGGCATCGCCTCGTATCACCATCGCGCGCGCAAGCTGGGCGTCACGCTGCGCAAAGGGGCGATGCCCGCCGACTTCGCGCGCACCGGCATTGGACGCTGGATCGAAGAAACGCTGGGCATCGAGATCGCGGTCGAGAACCGCATTGCGCTGCTCGCCGTGCTCGGCATTCTCGCGGAGCAATCGCAACTCGCGCAGGGCGCGCCGCGCGCGCGGCACGAGCACGGCGCGCGTGCGGCACCGGTGCCGGCCCCGGCGCAACAGTGCGCGCCGATGCATGACCCGCATTGCAACCACGAACTTCACGAGTGACCACGGGGAAGCCCGCAACGAGACGGGAGCGCAAGTGCAACTGGCCTTCGCAAGCCTGACCGATCCGGGCGGGCGGCAGCGCAACGAAGACTCGCTTGGCGACTGGTCGAGCGGGCGGCTGTTCTACTGCGTGGTCGCCGATGGCGCGGGCGGCCACGGCGGCGGCGACACCGCATCGGCCATCGTGGTCGACACAGTGCTCGCCGACCTGCGCTATCTCACGCTTGCCGAGTTGCCGCCCACGGGCGAGCGCCTCGCCAACGCGCTCGCGCATGCGAACGCCAACATCGTGGAAGAGCAGGCGCACGGCGGCACTGCGCTGCGCGACATGCGCTCCACGGCCACGCTGCTCGCGATCGACCGCGAACGGCGCACCGCGGCCTGGGCGCATTGCGGCGACACGCGGCTCTACTGCTTCCGCGCGGGCGAGATCGTCGCGCAGACGCGCGACCACAGCATGGTGCAGGACATGGTGGACGCGCGCCTCATCAGCGCCGCGGACGCGCGCCATCACCCGCGCCGCAACGTGCTGTTCTCGGCGCTCGGCACGCTCGAAGGGCTAAATATCGCGGCGCGGCCCGGCACGTTCGGGCTATGCGCACGCGACGCGTTCCTGATCTGCACCGATGGTCTTTGGGAGTACGTAGAAGAGGCCACCATGCTCGAGACGCTCGCGCAGGCCGCGAGCCCGCGCGCGTGGCTGGAGGCGCTGGCCGCGCATGTCCGCGCTCACGCGAGAGCGGGCAACGACAACTTCAGCGCGAGCGCGATCTGGGTAGAGGCCGATGAAACTGTCGACGTGCCGAACCCTAAGGATTCCGACGCAACCCTGTTGATCCCACCATCCTGAATATCGCAACAGCCCGTGCATTGAAAACCGATGTTGCGGCGGCCACGCCGGCGCGATGGTTGCTGCCATCCCATGGAGAATCAAGATGAAATCGCTGGAAGAGATTCGTGCAGAATTGAAAGTAGCCTTCGATGACAAGGACCTGAAGGTCGATGGCAAGCTGTTGAGCGAGTCGCCCCATTTCAACGATTATCTGCGGATGGGCTTCTATCTGTCCTGCGGCCTGCGAGGCAACCTCCGCGGTGAACCCGTCATTCGGAATGCCTTGATCGCGCTGGATGCGGACATGACGCAGCGGATAAACAAATACTATTCCGCCAAATCGCGGGCGATCGATTACTTCCAGAATCAGCAGGCGGCCTACAAGGCGAATAAGGCTCCGCCGAAGAAGGACAGCGACTTCTCCAAGCTTCTGACGGCCTCGCTGGACGAGTTCGAGCGCGCCCACGGATTCGTGGTTGTCGGCGACCGGCTCCCGAACTATGCCGGCTTCGTCTACGGGAATGTGTTCAAGGAGTCGCTGGCGCTGAAGCAGCACTGGAAGGATGTTGGCGCTGGAGAGAAGCACGGTGAATACAGCCACCGCCTGCAGTGGTACATCCTGATCCGGGCGGGCGCGTTCAAGACCGTGCCGGTGAACCAGGAAGCCACGGTATTCGCCAGCATCGCACCGTGGCAGAAGGGCAAGACCAATCTGTGGACCTTCCTCCTCGATCAACTGACCACGGACCCCTCGATCGGCAACGACAAGCTCGACTTTCGCTCCCCGGAAAATCTCAACATGTGGCTGGTTGGCGATGCGTCGCCGGAATTTTGCCCGGTCCTGCGAGCGTTTCTGCGCGCCCGCATGGCCAAGCGCGAATCCACGTACAACATGCGCGATTATCTCGTCAAGAAGCTGAGGAAATCGGAAGAGGAAGTGGACGAGATCATCACCTATATGCAAATGGAGAAGATGGAGAACCGCAATGCATCGGCGCGCATCGCCTTCCCGAAGGGGGCCAATCCCAAGTTCGATCCCTATGTGAGAACCTAGGGTCTGCTCACTTTAGAAATCCCCGCAGCCGTGCTGCCCGTTCAACAGCATGCAGCTATTCAAATTCGGTTGCGAGCGCACCCGTTTCCACTCGACAGCGAGCAGATCCTGATCGCTGCCGGGCGGGGCGGTCGTGAAGAGCGGCTGATTCGAGCCCACGCAGATATTGGTGCCCTGCAGGTTGTTCTCGTACACGAAGGTCTTCTCGCTCATGCCGAAGAACGACTGCATCGCGCTCACCGCTAGCGGCAGATCGAGCGGATACGGCAGCGTCACGGTCAGCGTGCCCGGCACGTTTTGCACGATATAGCCGACGCTCGACAGATACGCCGGATCGATCGCATATTGTCCCGGCAGCGAACCGCTCGTTGCGCCGGTCGAAAGCGTGCCGCTTAGCGACGAGGTCGTATCGCCGTTGACGAGACCCGCTGTGCTGTAGCCAAAGTTCGGATTCGGCGCGCCATAGATCTTTGTCGCGCCATTGGCGGTAACGATCACCGTGGGCCGCGCGACGTACACAAAATGATCGCCCGTGAGCGGTACGACACCGCCCCAGTTGCATCCCGCCCCAAAGGTGCAGCCGTAGAAGTTCGGCTGTGCCGTATTGGGCTGCACGTTGCCGCGCGTCTCGCCCACCCATGTCGAGGCCCAGATGCGCCAGTAATTGGCCGCGCTCAAGGTACCGGTGCCATTGTTGGTGAACACGCCGTTCTCCATCACGAGGTCGATCGTGCCGCCCGCGCTCAGGTTGGTGTTCTTGCCGCCGGTCGGGCCGTTCGCCGCCGCCGTGCCGCCGCCGAGCCCCACGCTGCCCGTCGCGGCCTGGGCGAGCAGGTTGCCGGTGAGACTGGAGTTGGTCGCATCGATCGTGGTGGCCGTGTTCGATGCCGCGTCGAACGAACGGCTCACGATCGGACCGATCACGAAGCTCGTTGAATTCAGGAAATTCACGTTGCCGGCGTCGAGCATGGCCAGCACGCCCACGTTGTTCTCGGGATCGTTGAGGGTGAAGGTGCCCGGCCCCGCGAGCAGCAGCCCGGCGGCCTGGATGCCGCCCGGGTCCGTGACCGCGCCCGCCGAGGCCAGCGTGAGCGTGTTGCTGCCGAGCGAGATGCCGTAGAGCAGTTGAATGCCGTGGCTGCCGCTGCCCATGTTCATCAGCGTGAGGCTCTGGTTCACGGCGGGCTTGACGAGCGACGTGCATGCACCTTGCGTGGGACACACGCCGCTCACGGTGATGAGGCCCGTCTGCGTGCTCGAACCGAGCGCGAGCGTGGCGAAGCCGGTGAACAGCGAATACGTGGCCGCGTCGATGCTCAAGCCCGCCGCGCCGGTGCCGAACAGCGTGATCGGCGTGCTGTCCGAAGCGACGAATGCAAAGGTCGTGGGGTCGACGCTCGCGGGCAGAATCGCGAGCGTGCCGCCCGCGGACGTGATGGGCGCGCCGCTGTCGGCGAGGCTCGTCGTCGTGCCGTCGTTGGCGGAGCGCAGCGCGACGGTGCCGTTGGGGCCTGCGTTCACCTGCACGGTTCCCGGCGCGTAGTTGAAGTTGGCCGGCACCGCCACCCTGCCGAAAGCCAGGCCCGCGTCCGACGTATTGGTCGAGCCCGCGATCGAAATCACGGTATTGGGCTGGGTAGCCGCGATCGTGCCGTTATACACAAGCGTTCCGTAGTCATACTGAATATTTGCGCCGCTCGCGCTGCTGGTCGGACTCGTCACCACGCCGCGGATGTCGATGGCGCCGCCGTTGGTCGAGACAATCTGCGCGCCGTCGGCCACGAGCACGCCCTGCGAGTTCGCGCCCGAGCCGCTGCCGCGGATCGAGAGCGTGCCGCTGCCGGTGGTGAGCGTCGTGGGCGGCGGCGTCGTCGAGAGGCTCACCAAGCCCACGGAACTGGAATCCGGGCTCGCGGCGCCGAGCACCACGCCCGTCGACGAAAGGCCCGCCGTGGGTGTGCCCGTGGTGAGGCCCGTGAGCGTGATCGAGCCGCTGGTCGAAGCGATGCTCGCGCCGGTCAGATCGACGCCGATGCTGCCGAAACTCGTGGCGGGAACGCTGCCGTTGATCGCGATCGCGCCGCTGCCGGTCTGGATCGTGGGCTGCACCGTGGTGCTGCCGTTCGCGGTATAGCCGCCGCCCAGGGACGTGCCGTATGAGGAGCCGGTCGCGCCAGTCGTCGTGCCGCTCAACGTCACATTGCCGCTGGTGGTCTGGATCGAGCTGCCGTAGGCCGAAATGCCATAGCCGCTCGTATAGGCCTGGCCCGGTGCGTCGTTCACCGTCCCCGCCACCTGCACGTTGCCGGCCCCCGTGCTGACCAGCGTGTTCGACAGCACGACGCCGCTCCCGTATGAGTTGGCGTTGGCGATGCCGGTCAGCGTGACGGCGCCGCCCGCCGTCGTCAGGGTCGACTGGCCGATGTCGACGCCGTATCCGTAGTTGCCCGTCGTCGTCCCAGCGATGCCGATCGCCCCATTGCCGCCGCTCGCGCTCAAGGTGCTGCCCGACATCGTGAAGCCAAAGCCGAGCCAGGCCGTCGCGGTGCCGCTCGTCTGGATGCCGCCCGCGCCGTTGAGCGTCGCCGAGTTGATCGACACGCCATAGGCAAACCCCACGGCGTTGCTCGACGTGCCGCTGATGCTGATCGCGCCGCTCCCCGTGTCGCTGAACGCCGCGCCGCCGCTCGTGCCGCCCTGGCTGGTCACATAATCGCCCTGCACCTGCACGCCAAAGTTCGCACCTTGCCCGGCCGCGCTCGACACGCCGTTCACGGCGATTGCGCCACCCGCCGCGTGAACGCCGCTTTGGGACAGCAGAACACCCGTGCCCGGGCCGGTTGCGGTTCCGTTGAGCGTGGTCGCTCCCGTGCCGTTGGCAATCAGCGAATAGCTCAGCGCGATGCCGCTGCTGCTGCCGTTGCCCGTGAGCGTCACGGCCCCGCCGGTGTTGCCGATGCTCGAGGTATTGAGCTGGATGCCGGTCGAAGCGGTCGATGCCGAATCCGTGCTGGTCAGCGCAACCGCGCCGCCGTTCGCGGCAATCGATGCATTCGTTAGCTCGACCCCGGTCCCCAGTCCGTTTCGCATCGTGCCCGTTAGCGTCACCGCGCCGCTGCCCGTCACGTCGATGGCGGGCGTGCCGCCCGGGCCCACGCCCGAGATCGAAACGCCGCTATAGGTGGACGACGGACCGATGAAGGTGGCGTCGCCGATGCCGCTCAACTGGATCGCGCCATTCGTACTCCCGACTGAACTCTGATTCAAGGTGATGCCGTTGCCGTCGTAGAGCGAGGTGCCCGAGATCGTCATGTTGCCGGCAGCCGAATTGATCGTGCTGTATCCGATGGTGACGCCATCGCCGAAACTGTTCGTCCCTGCGATGCTCACGGCGCCGCCCTCGGTGGCGAGGGTCGAGCTCTGGATGCTGACCTGGCTCGAACCTGTGTTGCCGATCGTGAAGGTGCCGCCATGGGTGTCGAGCGCGACCTGGTTGAGCCAGACGAGATTGTTGCCCGCCGTGCCGCCCATGTTGGCGTTGAATACGACGTTGAGGGGCCCGCCAGTCGAGCCGATGCTCATCGGCCCTTCCGTTGCCACATTGATATTGCCGCTGGTCTGGAGCGAAAACGTCGTATTGCTGCCGGAGGCAAGCACCGGGGAAACCAGATTGATATCGCCGCCGGTGGTGGACACGCTGACATTGCCGGCCGGCGTCAGCGCGCCGCTGCCGAGGGAGCCGAGCGAGCCCGTGCCAGTGTTGTAAACCAGCGCCGGCGCAGCTTCCAGCACGGTGCCGGTCGTGTTCACGAGCGAGACGTCGCCGGTGCCGTTGAGCGAAAGAAAGCTCACGAAATTGCCCGCGTTCGTGAGCGTGAACGCGCCCGGTCCGCCGAGCACGAGCCAGTCTGCATTGATCGCCGCGCCTTGCGTGACCGGCCCTGCCGAGACCAGCGTCAAGGTGTTTTCCCGCATGTAAATTCCGGACGGCAGCGAAATGCCCTGGCTGCCCGATCCGTTTGCCTCCAGCGTCAGATTGGTCGAGACCGTGGTACTGGGCGCGACGGAGATGAGGCCGGTTTGCGTCGAACTGCCGATCACCACATTGGAGAAGGCGGACAGCATGCCCATGGCGTAGGTGCCGATGCCGAAGCCCCCACCGCCGTCGTTCACGTTGATCGGCGTGGCATCGGCATTGGCGATGCTGAAGTCCGAATTGACGATGCCGGGCAGCATGACGAGCGTGCCGCCCGGCGACGAGACGTTAGGCGTCCCGTAGACGAGGAAACTGCCGGTGATGCCGTTGTTGGCCGCGCGTATCGTGACGGTGCCGTTCGCGCCGGTCTGGATGTTGGGGGCGGCGGTAAACGTCCCGCCCAGGTAGCTCGAAATCGAGACGCCCTGGCTCGTCGCGTTGCTGGACCCAGTGATGGCGATCTGGCCGCCCGCGCCCTGGGCGTACAGCGTCGCCCCGGTGGCGATCATCACGCCCTGGTCGCCGTAGTTGGTCTGATCCGTTCTTGCGCCCGACACCTGCCCGCGAATGTCGATCGAGCCGCCGTTAGTCTGGATGGTCGAGCCATCGTCGATGGCGACGCCCGAGACCTGGTAAGGCTCGTTGCCGAGCGAATCCGCGCCGATGCCGTAGATGCGCACCGAGCCGCTGCCAGCGGAGACAGTCGAGCCGCCCGTCGGCGCGGCGCCCGGCTGAGGCTGCACGGCCGAACTGATGTACACGCCGCCCACCGGCGTGTTGGTGCCGCTGCCCTGGTTACCTTCGATTTCGATGTCGCCCGTCGACGTCAAGATGCTCGAACTGTAGATGCCTACTGCGTCGAGATGGCTCTGCCCGCTGACCGCCACGGCGCCTGGGGCCTGGCCGTGGATCGTGACCGCGCCGCTCGCATTCGCCGCGGACTGGCTCACGCGCGCATCGATGTTCGTATCCGCGAGTAGCACCGCCGCGCCGTCGAAGGTGGACGGTTGGCCCGTCTTTGTGCCGATCGTGATGTCGCCGCCGTTCGATTGCAACGAGATCGCACCGAACGTGCCATCCATCGAAATGACGTTGCCGCTCGTCGACTGGCCCACGTTCGCGTCGAACACCATGCCGAGCCCGCCCGCCGTCGATGTGATGCTCACCGAGTAGCCAAGCGAGATCGACCCGCCCGCGCTCAGCGTGAGGGTAGCGTCGGCGCCGCCCGTCTTCGAAATGGTGACGAACGGGAACACGCTGATGTTGCCGTCCGGCGTGGCCACCTTCACCGACGTGCCGTTGCTCAGTTGTGCCGAGATATCCCCCTGGTAGAGGTAAGTGTCGCTGACAGGACCGCTGACCGGACCGAATACGACCGTGGCGCCGCTCGTGACGCTTGCCGCGCCCACGCATTCCGCGCAAATCACGATGTTGTCCGGGTCGAGCAGCCATTGCCCGCCCTTGCCATGCGCGGCGGACGCATCGATCGTCGCGCCTTTCACATCGAGCGCGGCGCCCGAGGTTTCCACCAGTCCGCCATCACCGCCCTGCGGTCCGCCGCGCGCGCTGAACTCGCCATAAAGGCGCGCCGCCGTGATGCCATACGCCACGATATGCCCGCCGCTGCCGTTGGTGGTTGCATCCGCATGGATCTGCGCGTTCGGATCCATCCACACCGCATCCGCATTGCGGATCGTCGGGTCCGCGCCCGCCGCGCCGCCGCCCACGCGCACGCTGCCACCGCCCGCCGCGCCGCTCGCGTTCAAATTCGCGCCCGCGAGCAGGCCCACGTTGTGGCCCGTCACGTCGATCTGCCCGCCCGCGAGCCCCGCGCCGCCCGAGGCGTCGAGCGTGCCCGACACAAAGGTCTGGCCGCTCGTGCCGCCGTCGAGCACGATATGTCCATCGCGCGCGGCGAGGCTTTGCGCGCGCACGATACCCTGCTGGTTGATGACCGTGGCCGCCAGCGCATCGGCGGTCTGCGCGCTCATGACCACGGTGCCGCCGTCGGCGGCGAGCGTGCCCGCGTTGCCGATCAGCGCGCCCGCCGTGCCTGCGTTGATCTTCAGCGTGGTGAGTCCGTCGCCCGCGAAGTCGAGCGTGATATCGCGGCCCGCGCCCAGCGCAACCGTGCCGAGCTTCGCGGCCACGGTGCCGGTATTGCTCACGGTGCCGCCGAGCAGCGCGATGGTGCCGCCGTCCTGTGCGGTGAGCGTGCCCGCGTTGCGCACCGCCGCCGGCGAGCTGCCGATGAAGTGATAGCGCCCGGCCAGAAAATCAGCATCACTAATGTTCAGCGTCGAAGCGACCAGCGATCCCACGTTCACCGACGACCCCGGCGCGAAGATGACGCCCGCCGGGTTGACCAGAAAGACGCGGCCGTTCGCGCTCAAGCGCCCGGCGATATCGCTCGGGTTGTTGCCGACCACGCGATTGAGCAGCGCCGACGAGACCGAGGGCTGGGCGATGTTCACCGCCTCGCCCGCGCCGATCGAGAACGTGTTCCAGTTCACGATGGCGTTCGGCGTGCTTTGCGTGATGTTCATCTGCGAGGCGCTAGGCGAGCTCACCGTCACGCCGCCGGCCACCACCTGCGCACCGGTGGGATTGGCGAGCAGCGAGGTGGCCCAGGTGGCCTCGAACAGCGCCGCAGTGATCTGCGCAATCGCGCTTGCGATGGCCCTCGCCTGGAGCGGGCGCGCGTTTGCCTTGCGTCCCTGACGCTCTGTAACCCGCCCTGAGACCCTGCCGGCTGCCCCGCCCTGCCGATTACCGCCCCGCTTGTTCATCGCACACCTCGCCGGCATCGTCTGGTCGACCGCGTCTGGCCGACTGCTTCAAAACGTCTTGCTCAATTGCATATAGAACGTCGGCAGCTTGTCGTTGCCGGTCGTGTCGGGCGACGTCGTGCGCCACGCCACGGTGCCCTGCCATGCGAATCCGTACGGCAGCGCGAGGTACGCACCCAGGCCCGCGCCGCTGCGCGTGATGTTGTTCGGCCCCTGGTTCGGACGCGGGTTCGCGTTGTACCAGCCAGTGCCGAAGTCGAAGAATGTGAACGCGGTGATCTTCGAGGTCACCGCGTAGCGCACTTCGGCGGTCGCCACGAAGCCTTCGTCGACCAGGCCTTCGGAGGGCGAATAGGCGCGCACCGCGTGCGGCCCGCCCAGCAGGAAGCGCGAGGAGTTGTCGAGGTTGGTCGCCGCCCATTGCCCCGAGAAACCGACGAACAGGCTCACCTTCCCGGTCACCGCGTTGAGCCGGTTCGCGAAGAAGGTCGCGCGCACTTCGTTGCCTGCGGTGTTGCGCCCGAACTGCGACTGGTCGATGGCGTAATTCGCGGCGTCCTTGAAGTGCAGGCTGCCGATCAGCAGTTCGACGTCGGCGCTATTGAAGCCGCCGCCGAACAGGGCGTCGCGGCTTTCGTAGGTGAGCCCCACGCTGCCTTCGACCATCGAGCGCCGGTTGTGGTCGTCGACGACGCCGATGTTGTCCGAGAGGTCGCGGAACTCCAGATTCGCGCGCGCGAGCAGATTCTGGTCGCGGGTGCGCAGCACCGGGTGCGTGACCGTGAGATCGGCCACGGTGGCGTCGCCGGTTGCGTCGAGCGCGGAATACTCCTTGCCGAGCGTGTAATTCAATCGCGCGAGGGCCACGCCCACGCGCGTGCCGTAGGCGTTCACCGGCGCTTCGTAGCCCACGCGGCCATACACGGTGTCGAGCCGCTCCGCGCCGAGGATGCGCAAGTCGAGGTTGTCGCCGATGCCGAACGGCGAGTTCAGCCGCGCGAGCCCGCCCAGCCGCCACGTGCCGCTGGTCGCCGCGCCGTAGTTGTCGAGATCGGCGGCGAAGGTCCAGCGCTTCGCGGGCGCGACGTTGATCGTGAGATCCACGGTGCCGGGCTCGCTGCCCGACTCGATGGCCGAGGTCACCGTGATGCCCGGCAGATCGGAGAGCAGCAGCATGGTGCGCTCGAGCACCTGCTGCTGGAGCGGCGCGCCCACCGGAATCTGCTCCACCCGCGCGCGCAACAGCGACTCCTTGACCGGCGTGCCGGCGGCCACGTCGAGGCGCACGTGGCCCACGCGCCCTTCGAGCACGCTCATCGTCACCTGGCCCGAGGTCACATCCTGCGGCGGGATCACCACTTGTGCCAGCACATAGCCGCGCGCGCGGTACACCTGGGTGATCTGCGCGGCGATCGCCTGCAGGCCGGCGAAGTTCACCTCGCTGCCGATCTTGCCCTGCACGGGCGCGAGCAATTCCCCGCTCGGGATCGTGTCGTTGCCCTTGAGCGTGATGCCCTTGAGCACGAAGCTGGCCGCGCCCGGTTGTGCGGTCGGCGCGCCCGGCGCGGGCGTCGCAGGCAGCGCGGGCGCGCCGTCCAGCGGCGCGGGGCGCGTGTCGCGCGGCTCGGTCTGCTGCAGGATGGTGCCCGAGTTCGGCAGCGCCTGGTTCAGCACGTTGCCCACGTCCGGCCTTGTCTGGATCGGGGGGATGCTGCCCGCGCCCGGTGGCACCTGCCCCCAGGCGAGCGCGCTGCCCGAGCAGGCGAGCGCGGCAATCGTTCGGATTCCTCTTTTCATGTCATGATCCGCGCGCGATGGAAAGACGCCAGCCGCCCATCAGGTCGAACGGCGCCCAGAAGAACGGGTGCGCGAAGCGCGGCTCCTTCATGACGGCGAGCTGCGCGGCGCGCATGGCGTCGATCGCTTCCTGGCCTTGCGAAAGCTGCGAATAGAACGTGCGCATGGTGATGGCGGTGGACTCGTCGGCGACCGGCCACATCGACACAATCAGGCTCGTGGCGCCCGCATAGAAAAACGCGCGCGTGAAGCCGAGGATTTCGTCGCCGCGCGCGATGCGTCCGAGCCCGGTTTCGCAGGCCGAGAGCGTGACGAGCGAGACGTCGTTGAGCTTGAGGTTGTAGACATCGAGCGCGAGCAGCGAGTCGGGGCCGTCGGCGGGCTGGGTCGCGGGCGCGAGCAGGATGCGCGAGTGCAGCGGGTCGATGGTGTCGGCCTGGGCGTGCGTGGCGACGTGCAGCACGCGCCCGGCTGGCGCGCTCTGGCGGAACTGCGCGCGCGTGGCGGCGCTTTGCAGGAACAGCTCCCTGGTCGCGAAGAGCGGCGCGATGCCCTCCACCTCGGCCTGCGCGCCGGGCAGCGCATACGCGGGCGCGATCTGCGGATTGCCGAACGCCACGAGGCTGCTCGCCACCTTCTGGCGGCGCGCCTCGAGCTGCAACGCCACGCTCGCCGAAGGCTCGAGCGCGACGGGGTGCTGCTCGATCAGGAAGCCGCCGGGGCCGTGCAGCGCCTGGAACGGCAGATAGTGCAGCGCGCCGTGCGGCACGATGATGAGCCGCTCGCCGGGCTGCAGCGCGAGCGGCGCGATCAGCAGCGCATAGAGCTTGTCGCCGTAGGTAATCGCGTTCTTGCTCCGGTGCACGATGGCGTTGCGCACGTCGGTCACGGCCGTGTCGATGTCGGCGCGCTTGAGCGGCAGCCGGTAGCCCATAAAGCCGCCCGACAAGCCGCTCTTGCGGATCACCCACACCACGAGCGTGTCCTTCAGGCTGTGGTACTCGACGATGGCCTCGTTGGGGCGCAGCGCGGCGCGCACCGCCTGGAGCGTCGGCACCGTGCCGTTCAGCTGCTGGTCGTCCACGCCCGCTTCGACGCGGTTGCGCACCACGTCGAGCAGCGCGCGCGCGCGGCTGCGCTCGGAAAGACTCCACGCGCCTTCGTAGTCGCCCGCATCGACGCTCAGCTTGATCGCCTCTTCGAACACCGACTGCGTGTCGCCGAAGAGGCCCGTCTTGAACTCGTCGCTGCGAAAGCGCGAGCGGATTTTTTCAGAGTCGTCCACGGCGGCGAGATAGGCTTCGCGCGCATGGTCCTTGTCGCCGAGCGCGAGATACGCGCGGCCCATGCCTTCGTGCACCCAGAGGTTGTCGTAGCTGGCTTCGCTCGCGCCGCCGCCGCCCGTGCCGGCGAGCTGCGCCTGGTAGACCTTGAGCGCTTCGGCGGGCTTGCCTTCGGCGAGCAGCAGCTTGCCTTCGATGCGGCCGCGCGCGGGCGCGAGCTCGCCGCTCACGTCGGTCGAGTCGAGCGTCTTGCGCGCGGCAGCCGTGTCGCCGGCGGCGATCTGCGCATTGGTGATGGAGAGCAGCACCAGCGGCTTGAAGCGCGGCGAGGCGGTCTGCAAGGCGTCGTCGTAAGCCTTGAGCGCGCCTTGCGCATCGCCGCGCCGCAGCGCCACGTCGCCGAGCACCTTGTTGGCCGGCGCGAACACCTGCTCGGGCTGCTTCGGCTGGGAAGCGAGCGCTTCGCGCGCGTATTTGTCGGCGTCGTCGAGGTCGCCCGCGTAGCTGTAGGCAATCGCGAGATCGCGCTTGGAGAGCGCGACGAGGTCGGCGTTATCGGTGCGCTGAGCCACCACCAGCGCGCGCGCCGCCGCGTTGATGCTGTCACGGAAATCGCCCCGCTCCGCCGCCGCCACCGACATGCTGCAATAGTCGTAGGCCGGCAGCGCGACGCGGTCGCGCGAGAGCAGCAGGCGGCCTTCGTCGGTGAGCGACTTGAGCGTTTCGGCGTCGCGCTCGCGCTCGGCGGCCTCGCGAAAGCCCCGGGACTCGGGCGCGAGGCCCGCGGCCGGAGCGTCCACGGCGGACTTCGCGGCGGATTTTGCGGCGGACTTCGCGGCACCGGCCGGCGCAGCCGCGACGGGCTTGGCGGCGCTGCTTGCCGCATTGCCCGCCGCGTGTGCGGCAGACGGCGCGGCAACGCCGAGCAACCACGCGCACAGCAGCGCGCCCAGCGGCCCACGTAGCGGCGCACACAGCGGCGCCTTCGTCCGGGCGAGCGGCGCGCCAGCCTGCCCGGAGCCCAACCGATGTTCGAGTTCGTTCACTTCGCTTTCCTGCAGGAAAGAAACATCACGCGACCGGGCCCCGGAGCGCGCAGCCGGAGCAGCGTCCGGCGGGCCAATTCCTATGTCTTAAGACGAAACGGGACGAGGATTTTTGAAAGCGCTCATGAAAATTCCGTCTGAGCTAACGTACACAGGCCAGCGCGCAGCACGCCCCGCACCAGCGCGAGCCATCGCGAACCATCGCGAAACAACGCGACGCGTTCAAAATCGGCCATGCCGATTCGTCTAGGTGTTGGATGGGCGTGCGTCCAGCCTCGCCCGACACGGAACTCCGCTAGATGAGCAGCATGAGCAGCAGCCCCGACGACAAGACGGTCATCGTGTCCCCGGCCACCGGACAGGACGCGCCACGCTCGGATAACGCAACGACGATTCAGGACGCATCGGCGCACGCGCCGCCGGCCAGCGCAGCAGCGGCCACAGAGGTACAAACGCTGATGCCGACGCAGATGCAACCGCCGTTGCCACCTCAACCGCAGGCGGCTCAAGCGCAGCCGGCAGAGCCAAGCCCGAACGACCCGGCGAGCGCAACGCCGGCCACGTCCGCCGCGCCCGAAGCCACCCACCAGGCGCTGCCGATCAACACGCGCATCGCCGAGTTCGAGATCGCCGGGCTGATCGGCGAAGGCGGCTTCGGCATCGTCTATCTCGCCTGGGACACGCTGCTGCGCCGCCACGTGGCGCTCAAGGAATACATCCCGGCCGCGCTCGCCGCGCGCGTGGCCGGCAGCGCCGATGTCACGGTGCGCTCGCAGCGCCACGAGGACACCTTCCGTGCGGGTTTGAAGAGCTTCATCAACGAGGCGCAGCTGCTCGCGCAGTTCGACCATCACTCGCTCGTCAAGGTCTACCGCTTCTGGGAAGCCAACGGCACCGCCTATATGGTGATGCCGTACTACGAAGGCGTGACGCTCAAGGAGACGCTGCGCCAGATCGGCATGCCGCCCACCGAGGCCTGGCTGCGCGGGCTGCTCGCGCCGCTCATCGACGCGCTCGCGGTGCTGCACGACGCGCAGTGCTTCCATCGCGACATCGCGCCCGACAACATCATGCTGCTCAAGGGCAGCCAGCGTCCGCTGCTGCTCGACTTCGGCGCGGCGCGGCGCGTGATCGGCGACATGACCCAGGCGCTCACGGTGATCCTCAAGCCGGGCTATGCGCCGGTCGAGCAGTATGCCGAGGTGCCGTCGATGAAGCAGGGCCCGTGGACCGACATCTACGCGCTCGCGGCCGTGGTCTATTACGCCATCGAGGGCAAGACGCCGCCCGCCTCCGTGGGCCGGCTGATGGGCGACACCTACGCGCCGCTCGCCACCACGGCGGCGGGCCGTTATGGCGACGCATTCCTGCGCGCCATGGACCACGCGCTCGCGGTGCGGCCCGAGGAGCGCCCGCAGGACGTGCGCGCGCTCGCAGCGGAGCTGGGCATCATGGCAGGCGGCGATGCCACTGCCGGGCACGCGGGCGCGGGGCAGGAGTTCGCACAGCCTTATACGTTGCGCGAAAGGGAAAGCGCGTTGCCGTTGCCGGGGGCGGCGGGAGCTGGACCGGCATCGGCGGCTTCGGCGGCGGCAGCGCCGCCTGCCGTGGTGCGAGCCGCTGCGTTCACGACGCCCGCTACGCCCACGACAGCCACGACTTCC
The DNA here is from genome assembly GCF_051125215.1 of Paraburkholderia sp. A3BS-1L. Taxonomy (NCBI): domain Bacteria; kingdom Pseudomonadati; phylum Pseudomonadota; class Betaproteobacteria; order Burkholderiales; family Burkholderiaceae; genus Paraburkholderia; species Paraburkholderia sp. A3BS-1L. Next base: position 1,714,367 of record NZ_CP120443.1, read on the forward strand.
ACGGCAGCGCCCGCTCGCCGCAAACGCACCGTGCCGCTGGCGATCGGCGCGGGGGTGGTCATCGTCGCTGCCGTGGGCGCGTGGGTCGCGCTGCAGCGATCCGAACAGATGCCGCGCATAACGCTGCATATCACGCCGGCTGGCAAGGCGCGGGCTGATAAAGCGCCGGCCCCGGCGAGCGCGCCCGCCGCCGTCGCGCTTGCCACGGCGAGCGCCGCCGCCACCCTGCCGCCGGTGCCGCCGCCCTCCGCAGCCACCACGGCCGCCGCGCTTCCGCAGACAAGCGTCAGCACCGCCACTGCAGCGCTGTCGGCCGCCACGCTTGCCCCCTACACGCCGGTCAGCGAGTTCGAGCGCATCGTTGCACTCGCGGATCCCTCGATCGACGTGCGCACGACCCTGCGCAGCACGACCGCGCGCATCAAGAAAGACTTTCTGCAATTCCAGGTGACGAGCAGCCGCGCGGGCCGCGTCTACGCCTTCATGGTCGACCCCGAGGGCAACTATCTGATGCTGCTGCCCAACGGCCGCGACAAGGCCAACACGATCGCCGCCGGGCAGACGCTCACGCTGCCGCGCGCGAGCTGGCCGATGCTCGCCGACGCGCCCGCCGGGCCGATCCATTTTCTCGTGATCGTATCGCCCGAGCCGCGCGATTTCTCGAGCGCCGGACTGCATGCGGGCGACGTGTTCGCCGATTTCCCCGCGAGCGCCCAGCAGGCCGCCGCCGCGCAGCGCACGGCGAGCGCGTCGCCGTTCGCGGGCGAGGCGCGCTGCGCCAAAGCGGCCACGAGTTGCAGCAACGCCTTCGGCGCGGCGACGTTCAAGATCGACGTGGTCGGCGGCAGCGGCCAGGCACCGCGCTCGTAGCGCCGCAGGCCACAGGCCATAGGAGACCGTCATGGACAGACCGCTCTTTCTGCTCGCGGCGGCAGCAGCGGCAACCGCCCTCGCTGGCTGCGCGAGCAACAATCCGGCTAGCTCGGTGATCATCGGGTCGCCCACGCAAGCGCAGGCCGGCAAGGCGCAGGCGACGGCGGCCGCGGCCGCGCCCTCCCAGGCAAGGGCGACTGCCGCGAATGCAGCGCCATCGGCGCCAACGACGCCCACGAATCTGGCCGCAAGTCCGGCACCGGCTACGGCAGCCGCTGCCGCCGCGCCGGCCACTTCCGCCACTTCCGCCACTTCCGCCACTTCCGCCGCTCAGGCCACGGCCGCCTCCGCTGCCCCGCCCTCGCCTGGCGCACCGGTTGCCGCGTTCTCCACGCGCCATGCGTGGTACCAGACCGCGCGCTTCGTCGACCTGCCCGGCTGGAGCGCCGACGATCTGGGCGGCTCGCTCGACGCCTTCAAGCGCAGTTGCGGCGTGCTCGGCTCGCGCAACGGCTGGAGCGCGCCGTGTGCCGCCGCGCGCGGCGTCGACGCGGCCAGCGCCGCCGCGATCCGCCGCTTCTTCGAGACGTACTTCGACGTCTACCAGATCCGCTACACCGACCGCAGCCGCGACGGCACCATGACCGGCTACTACGAGCCGCTCCTGAACGGCAGCCGCCAGCCCGGCGGCGCTTACGTCTACGCGGTCTACGGCGTGCCCGAGGACCTGCTTTACCTCGACGCGCGCCGGCTCGGCGGCGCGGCGCGCGGCAACATCACGGCGGCGCGCATCGAAGGACGCACCGTGATCCCGCTGCCGGGCGCGCAGCCAGACAGCGCGAAGGGCGTCTACACCCTCGACCTGCGCGACAGCGTCCCCGATATCCGCGACAAGAAACTGCGCCTGCGCCTGGACGGCACGCGCATCGTGCCGTACTACACGCGCGCCGAGATCGAGCGCGGCGCGGCGCGCGCGCCGGTGCTTGCGTGGGTGGACGATCCCGTGCTGCTTTATTCGATGCAGCTGCAGGGCTCGGGCAAGATCCGCATGCGTGACGGCACCATCCGCCGCGTGGCCTATGCCGAGCAGAACGGCCGGCCCTTCGAGCCGCCCGTCGCGCGCGCGGGCGCGAGCGGACGCAAGCTCAAGGTGCGCGGCATCGAGATGGAAATCGACGTCGCCGACGACAGCGGCGGAGGTGCCGATAGCAGTGGCCCCGAACTGCTCGCCAGCGCCAACGGCCCGCAAGGCTCGCGGGACGGCGGCGCATCGTCGACGGGCGCGAACGACAGCGACGACGACCAGCCCACTTCGCCGCTGTTGCGCGGCTTCAAGCTCGCCAGCGCCGGTCCGTCGGCGAGCGGCGCGGCGCGGCCCGCCGTGGCGAGTGCTCAGCAAGCGGCGGCGAAGAACGCTAGCACAAACGCGGGCGCGGGCGCGAACCTCGCCACCGTGCCTGGCGCGAACACGCAGCCCAAGCACGCGTTCGCGATCTCCGACCCGAGCTATGTGTTTTTCCGGCCCATCCCCGACTCGCCGAACGGACCGATCGGCGCGCTGGGCGTGCCGCTTTCGGCGGGCCGCTCAATAGCCGTGGATCCACGCACGACGCCGCTCGGCTCGCCGGTGTTCGTCGCCACGCGCGACGACCCGCAAACGCCCGGCGCGGTGAATCGGCTAATGATGGCGCAGGACTCGGGCGGCGCGATCCAGGGCGCAGTGCGCGCCGATTACTTCTATGGCTTCGGCCAGTCCGCGCAGGCCGAGGCGAGCCGCACCAAGGAACGACTGCGCATGTGGCTGCTGTTGCCCAAGGGACTGCACGTGGCCGCCCAGGAATCGGCGACGAAGACGCGCGGGATGGCGGTGCAGTCGAACGAGGATTGCCTCGTGGCCGACCCGCAGTTGTGCGTGGACGACGATGCGGGGAACTAGCGGGCCGGACAGCGGCGAAATCCGCCACCGGCCCGCGTGCCGTCAGAAGGTGTGACGCAGCCCCGTCGAGACGGCCACCTGATCCTGCGTGGACGAAGCCCCGCTCAGCCCGTTCAGATGCGCGCCGAAGCCATACGGATTCGAACTCACGTGCTGCCAGTCGCCTTGCAGATACACACTGGTGCGCTTGGACATGGCGTACTGAGCCTGGAGGTTGACCTGGCTGTAGTTGGGATTCTCGCCCGCGCCAAAATTCGTGCGCGTATAGGTATAAGAGCCGGCCAGCGTCACCATGGGCGTGAGCGAGTAGCGCACATTGCCTTCGATGTTTTGCAGCCGTGCGCTGTTCGTCTGGAGGCGGACCGGCACCGCCGTACCCGCCTGCGCCGCGCCGATGCTGCCGCCGAGCGCATTGCTCAAATTGGTCTGCGTATAGACGATGCCCGCCGTCACCGGGCCCAGCGTATAGCCGACACCCCCGCCGAACGTGCGCTGCGTGCCCGCAGTGAAGGGCGCGCTGCCGGTAACCGCGCCGGTGCTACTGGTCGAGATCGCCAGATTGTTGATGTCGTTGTTCAGTTGCAGGTAGCCCACCGCGACGGTCAAGCCACCAAAGCGATAACTGCCGCCGGCACTATACGCACGGTTGTTGGCGAATTCGCCCGCCGTATTGGAAAAGCCATACAGCGCGCCGAACTTCAGACCGCCATAATTCGCGCTCGTGTATTTGACCGAATTGTTAATACGGATCGTGTTGTTCAGGTTGTCGTTGTCGAACGGATGCGCTGTAATCGTGCCGCCGTAGGGCGAAGCCACGAGCGAAATCGGCGCGACGAAGTCGATGAGGCTGTCGTACTGGCGGCCGAGCGTGACCGCGCCGAACTGGTCGCTCGCCAGGCCGACGAATGCCTGGCGGCCGAACAAGCGGTTGTTCTGCCCGGCGGCGCCGTTGTTAATGGAGAAGCCGTTTTCCAGCGTGAAAACGGCCTTGAGTCCGCCGCCCAGGTCCTCGCCGCCGCGCAGGCCCCAGCGGCTGCCGTTGACCGTGCCGCTCGTCTGCTGCCAGGCGCTGTGGCCAGCCTGGTTGTTGGTGTAAGTCACGCCTGCGTCGATAAGCCCGTATAAAGTGACGCTGCTCTGCGCCTGTGCAGCCGTCGCGAATACGCCGGCCAAAGCGGCGGCCATCATGGTCTTTTTCATTTTCTAACCCCGGTTTAATGCGCCTGCTTCGAACTGGTTGAATCCAGTGGCGAAAAGCGAAGCGCTATTTGCTTTTACAGAACGTTTACATCCGCAACAGAATGCAGGCCGCCTGCGATCTCGAAAGGCCGCTGTTGTGGTGACAAGACGCGAAGCATTGGCGCGCGTCAAACACCCGACCCGCGCGGCGTTATCGCGGCGATATCGCGGCGTAGCGCTCAACGCGAAAGCCGACCTGCTCGCGAGCCCGACGCCTCCACCCCATCCCGGTTATCATCGCGCTCCGAGCCGCCCGCCCCCGATGCCCCATCAAGCCATGCCTCACTCCTCCTTCGATGCCGTGCTCTTCGACTGCGACGGCGTACTCGTCGACTCCGAACGCATCACGCATGTCGTGCTGGTCCAGATGCTGGGCGAGCTCGGCTGGACGCTCTCCGTGGACGAGGCGATGCGCCTTTTCGTCGGCAAAATGGTGAAGGACGAGGCGGAGCGCATCGAGCAGCACACCGGCTTTCGCATCACGGAGGCCTGGCTCGAACACTTTCGCGCGCGCCGCAACGCGGCGCTCGAACGCGACCTCGAGGAGATCCCGGGCGCGCCGGCCGCCGTGCGCGCCGTGCACGCGGTCTACGACGGGCGCATCGCGGTCGCCTCGGGCGCGGACCGCCACAAGGTCGAGTTGCAATTGCGCAAGGTGGATCTGCTCGACTGCTTCGCGGGGCGCATCTTCAGCGGCCACGAAACACCGCGCAGCAAGCCCCATCCCGACGTCTACCTCGCAGCCGCCGCGGGCCTCGGTGCCGCGCCGCAGCGCTGCGCCGTGATCGAGGACACGGTGACGGGCGCGCGCGCCGGTCTCGCGGCCGGCGCCACCGTGTTCGGCTACAGCCCTGGCACGCCGGGCCACAGCGGCGCACAGGCGCTGCGCGACGCGGGCGTCGCGCAGGTGTTCACGGACATGGCGCAACTGCCGGTTCTGCTCGCGGGCTGGCGCGCTCAGTAAACCTCGCGCCGCAGGGGCTAGCCGCGAAAGACGGCACCTGGAACGGCAGCTGAGACGGCACCTGGGGCGGCACCCAGAATGCACGCCTGCATCCATTCCACTACCATCCGGAAAGGTCTGCCCGGGCGCGCCGCAACGGAGCCTGAAAGTCCTGTCTGAAAGCCCGGCGACAGCCAGCCGAAAAACGATAGTTTGCTACCAAATAGTTTTCCGCTATCATCGCGCCGATGTCGAATCTTCATACTTTACGTCTTGCCGTCAGCAGCACGCTCGTCGTGGCGGCGCGCAAATGGCGGCGCACGAGTCACGGCGCGCTCGCCGCCTATAACGTCTCCGAGGCCTGCGCTGCGCCGCTGCTCACCGCCGGGCGTCTTGGCGAGGCGGTGCGCCAGGTCACGCTCGCCGAGCACGTGGGCATCGAAGGCCCCTCGCTCGTGCGCCTGCTCGATCAGCTCTGCGCGGCGGGCCTCGTGCGCCGCGACGAAGACCCCGACGACCGCCGCGCCAAAACCATCTCGCTGACCCACGAAGGCCATGCCGTCACCGCGCAAATGGAGGAAGACCTGCGTGCGCTGCGCGCGCGCGTGCTCAAGGGCGTGAGCCGCGCCGATCTGGAAACCACGCTGCGCGTGCTCAACGCCTTCAACGCGCCGGACCCGGCCGACGCGTCCCTTCACGACCGATAGCGGCACGCGGCTCATGACCTATCCCTCCTGGCGCGACTGGCTTTTCTCGGTCAAGACCTTCGCCGCTTCGATGCTCGCGCTCTATATCGCGCTGATATTCCAGTTGCCGCGCCCGTACTGGGCCATGGCAAGCGTCTATATCGTCTCGAACCCGTTCGTGGGCGCCACGCGCTCGAAGGCGCTCTACCGGGCGCTCGGCACCATGCTGGGTGCGTCCGCGGCCGTCGCGCTGGTGCCGCCGTTCGTCGAAATGCCGCTGGTGTTCAGCGTGATCGTGGCGCTCTGGACCGGCACGATGCTCTATCTGGCGATTTCGGACCGCACCGCGCGCAGCTACGTGTTCATGCTCGCGGGCTACACCATGCCGCTCATCGCGCTGCCCACCGTGACCGCACCCAACACCGTGTTCGACGTGGCCATCGCACGCACCCAGGAGATCACGCTCGGCATCATCTGCGCGAGCGTGGTGGGCAGCGCCGTCCTGCCAAGCCGGCTCGCGCCCACGCTGATCGAGCGCGCCGACGCGTGGTTCCGCGACGCCGCCTTCTATGGCCGCGAAACGCTCTCCGGGAAGATCGCGGGCAAGGCGCTCTCGGCCTGCCGGCAGCGCCTCGCCTCCACCGTGAACCAGCTCGAATTCCTGCTGAGCCAGTTGAGCTACGACCACACGCATCCCGAGATCCTCGCGCGCGCGCAAAACCTGCGCGGGCGCATGCAGTTGTTCCTGCCGATGATTTCCGCGCTCGCCGACCCGCTCATCGCGTTGCGGCGCGATCTGCACACGTGGCCCGAAGGCCTCGACGCGCTGCTCGCCGACGCGGCCAAATGGTTCGACGCCCCACTGCCCACGCGCGCCGCCCAGATCCACGACGACGAAGGCGACCCCGTCGCGGAGCGCCTGCGCGCGCGCGTGGCCGCGCTGCAGCCCCCGCACGACGCGCTCACGAGCTGGGAGGGCGCGCTGCTCTCGAACGCGCTGTGGCGCCTCGGCCAGGTAATCGACGTGTGGCAGGACTGCCGGACCCTGCGCGCGCTGATCGCGCACGAAACCGGCACGTGGCGGCCGCGCTACCGGCACTGGCGCCTCGGCGGCACCGAGCGCTTCTACGACCGCGGCCTCATGCTGTTCTCGTGCCTCGTGCCGGTGAGCGCGATTCTGGTGGCGTGCTGGCTGTGGGTCAGCTCGGGCTGGCACGACGGCGCGGGCGCGGTGACGCTCGCGGCGGTGGCCTGCTGCTTCTTCGCCGCGCTCGACGAGCCCGCGCCGCTGGTGTTCCGTTTTTTCGTGGCGACGGCCGCGAGCGCGGTGATCGCGGGGCTCTATCTGTTCGTGGTGCTGCCCGAGGTGCACGACTTCGCCATGCTCGTGCTGCTGTTCGCGGGGCCGTTCATCCTGATCGGCACGCTCATTCCGCGTCCGCAGTTCAATATGGTCACGATGCTCGTGGCCGTGAACACGGCCACCTTCATCAGCATCCAGGGCGCCTACGAGGCCGATTTCTTCGTTTTCCTGAACAGCAACATCGCGGGCGTCTCCGGCCTGTTGTTCGCCTATCTGTGGACGCGCATGACGCGCCCGTTCGGCGCGGAGCTAGCGGCGAAGCGCCTGCTGCGCTCGAGCTGGAGCGACGTGGCGCTCTCCGCCAGCACCGAACGCATCGCCGACCAGCGCGATCTGGCCTCGCGCATGGTCGACCGCCTGATGCAGCTGATTCCGCGCCTTGGGGCCTCGGACGAGCATCGTCATCCTTCGATCGAGAGCTTCCGGGACCTGCGCATCGCCCTCAACGCGCTGGACCTGCGCCGCTCGCGCCGCAAGCTCGACGGCGACATGCCCGCCGCCATCGACCGCGTGCTCGCGGGCGTGAGCGATCACTACACGCGCTGCGCGCAGACGAGCGAGCGCCACAGCGCCCCGCCCGCGCTGCTCGCCAGCATCGACGACGCGCTGCATCGCGTGGCCGCGCGAGGTCTTGCGCAAGAAGCCGCCGATGCCGACGCAGCGGGCCCGGCCGGCGAAGCCGCGCAAACACCGCCGCGCGCGCACTTCACGCAGCGCTGGCTGCGCGACACGCAGCACGCGCTCGTGGGCCTGCGCCTCTCGCTCTACCCCACGCTGGTCGGCCAGCGTCCGGGCACCGGGCCGGGCGGAATCCAGGGAGCCAATAGGTGAGCGCGCAACCTTTTTTCCTCACTTCAGGATCAGCGCCATGATCGGCGAAATCGATATCTTCGGCGTGTTCGTGCCCGCCGTGCTCGTGCTGATGCTGATCGCGTATCTCATCAACGTCGTGATCGGCAAGGTGCTCACGCGTGTCGGCTTCTACCGGCTCGTGTGGCATCGTTCCATTTTCGACCTCGGCATCTATGTCTTCGTGCTGGCTGCCGTCATCATCGTGTCGCATCGCTTACTACCGTGAAAAAAACCTGGTTCTCGGCAGGACAGATCCTGCTCACGCTCATTGTCGTCGTCGTGGCTGCGGTCGTGCTATGGCGCATCGTCGATTACTACATGTACTCGCCGTGGACGCGCGACGGCCGCGTGCGCGCCGACGTGATCCAGGTCGCGCCCGACGTGGGCGGCCTCATCACGCACGTCGAGGTGGTCGACAACCAGCCGGTCAAGAAAGGCCAGGTGCTGTTCGTGATCGACCAGGCGCGCTACACGCTCGCGCTGCGTCTTGCCGAGGCCGCGCTGCAAAATCGCCAGGCCACGCTCGCGCAGGCCAGACGCGAATACGCGCGCAACCGCGCGCTCGGCAATCTGGTCGCCAGCGAAACGCTCGAGGAAAGCCGCACCAAAGTCGATCAGGGCGAAGCCGCCGTGGCCGACGCCCAAGTGCAGGTGGATACCGCGAAGCTGAACCTGCAGCGCACGACCATCGTGAGCCCCGTGGACGGCTATCTGAACGACCGCGCCCCGCGCGCGGGCGAGTACGTCACGGCGGGGCGCGCCGAGCTCTCGGTGGTGGACATGCATTCGTTCCGCGTGGATGGCTACTTCGAGGAAACGCGCCTGCGCGGCATTCGTCTCGGCCAGCCCGTCGAGATCACCGTAATGGGCGAGCCGCGCCCGCTGCGCGGCCACGTGCAGAGCATCGTCGCCGCCATCGAGGACCGCGACCGCCAGCCAAGCCCCAACCTGCTGCCGAACGTGAACCCCGCGTTCAGCTGGGTGCGCCTCGCGCAGCGCGTGCCGGTGCGCGTCGCACTTGACGAAGTGCCGGACGACTTCCGCATGATCGCGGGCCGCACGGCCACCGTCGCGGTGCGCACCGAAGCCAGCGAAAAGCAGACGAGCAAGGCCGGCGCGGCAGCGCGCGCCACGCGTGAGAGCAGCGCCAGCGGCACAGTGACTGCTTCGGATGCCGAAGCGAATGCGAGCGCGAACTCGAGCGCCGCGCCGGCAACGGCGAGCGGAGCTTCGCAATGACGCGTCATGGACTTCGGCGCGCCTTCGCGCTCGCGCCGCTCGTGCTTGCGCTGGGCGCATGCATGAACCTCGGCCCCGACTACAAAGTGCCGAACGACGCGCTCGTGAACGCGCCGCTCGCGCAGGGGCCGATCGACGGCGCGAGCAAAGCGCCGGTTTCGCAGGGCGAGGTGCCCAACGACTGGTGGCGTCTCTACGACGACCCCACGCTCGACCAGCTCGTCCAGCAAGCGCTGCAATCGAACACCAGCCTGCGCGTGGCCGCCGCGAATCTCGCACGCTCGCGCGCCGCGCTCGAAGTGGCCGCGGCGCAAGGCGGCTTCTCGGGCAGCGCGAGCGCCGCATTCCAGCGCGCCCAGGTCTCGGCCGAGCAATATCTGCTGTTCAGCAAGGTGCCGGTGGGAAACCTCGGCGATCTCGGCATCAACGTGTCGTATGAAATCGACCTGTTCGGCAAGCTGCGGCGCGGCGTGGAAGCCGCCAGCGCCGAAGACGAAGCCGTGCTCGCCGCCGCCGATCTCGCGCGCATCACCGTGGTCGCCGATGTCGCGCAGGCCTATGTCGCATCGTGCTCGGCCGGCGAAGAACTGGCCATCGCGCAGGAATCGCTCAAGCTGCAACAGCAGCGCGTGGCGCTCACCCAGCGCCTGCGCGACGCGGGCCGCGGCAACCAGACCGACGTCACGCGCGGCCAGACCCAGGTTCAAACGCTCGCCGCCGACATTCCGCGCTTCGAGGGCCGCCGCCGCGTCGCGCAGTATCAACTCGCGATGCTGCTCGCGCGCCCGCCGTCCGACCTGCCGCCAGCGGTGCTCGCCTGCAACCGCCTGCCCAAACTCAAGCAGCCGATCCCGGTCGGCGACGGCGCGGCGCTGCTGCGCCGCCGCCCCGACGTGCGCGCGGCCGAGCGCCAGCTCGCGTCGGCCACGGCGCGCATCGGCGTGGAGACGGCGGCGATGTATCCGTCGATCAGCATCGGTGCGGGCGTGGGCACGATCGGCCTCACGGACGACCTGTTCTCTTCGAAGACCAATGCGTGGTCATTCGGCCCCCTGATCAGCTGGACCTTCCCGCTGAACGGCCAGCGCGCCCGCGTGCGCGGCGCGGAGGCTGCTACGGCGGGCGCGCTCGCGCACTTCGACGGCGTGGTGCTCAACGCGCTGCGCGAAACACAGACGAGCCTCGCCACCTACGCCGCCGACGACCAGCGCGCCGAGGCGCTGCGCACGGCCTACGCGTCGGCAAAGCAATCCGCCGATCAAACCCACCGCCTCTACGCAGCGGGCCGCGAACCGTTCCTCTCTGACCTCGACGCCACGCGCACGCTCACGAGCGCGCACGCGCAGGTGGCGGCGGCCGAAGGCCAGGTGGCGCTCGATCAGGTGAAGCTGTTCCTCGCGCTGGGCGGCGGGTGGGAGCCTGACCAGGAGAAGCCGGCGTCGGGGCAGGCGGAGCAGTCTGTCCAGCCGTCTCAGGCCAATCAGCCGACGCCGGCTCAATAAGCACCCGACGCCCCCTGCCGCGTCGATGCGGTATGCGGCCAGCCACGCAAAAACGCCGCACGAACGTTCCCATTCGTACGGCGCCATGCACTCGAATACATCCCGGGAACGCGCAATGGCCCCCTCGCCGCCCCTTCGAGGCGGGTGCTGCAACGCTCCTCCAACCTCAACGCATCATGCGCACCGGCGGCGAGTAGCTGCTGGCCGTGCCGCTTTCCGACGTGCCGTCCGTCGCCGGCCCATAGCCGCTATCGCCCCGCGCTTGCAAACGCGCCTGGGCTGCCTGGTAGTCCCCAGGATAGAACGGCGACACCACGTTCGGCCGCCAGCCCACCGATTCGAGCGCCTTGAGTTCGTTGCGGACCTGCTCACGCGTGAGGGGGCCGTTTTCAGGTTGCGACTGGGCGAAAGAAACGGCCGGAACCGCGAGCACCGCAGCAAGCGCGACCGCCTTGATAAGCGACTTCATGACAACACCTCCGGTAACTTGAACGATCGGTCCGGCACAAGCGGCGAACCGTTGGATGTAGTCTAGAAAGTCCCGAGCACCGGATAAATGGCGACGCGACGAATTCACTGTTTTCGCAGTATGGATAATCGCGCGCCTCATAACGGCCGCGCATATCTATCTTCCCGCGCGGAATAAGGCCGCGGGCAATGCAGACGAAACGGCACGCAGCCTGCAAACGCGCGCACACCGGTGCAAGATAGGCGCTTCCGAAACCTCTACAAGGAGAGGTCGCGATGGCGACATGGAAACCGGATCCGAGCTTCTACCCCTCCGCGCGCCTGGCAGCCGCGGCCACGCCGGAAACGCTCGCATGGGTGGCGAGTTTCGACCCTACTTGCCGCGTGCCCGACTCGCTCGACGTCGTCGACCTCGATCCCGCCTCGCCCGAGTACGGCCGGATCGTCCATCGCCTCGCGATGCCGCACACCGGCGACGAGCTCCATCATTTCGGCTGGAACGCATGCAGTTCGTGCCTGTGCCCGAACGCGCCACACGCCCATACCGAGCGTCGTTATTTGATCGTGCCGGGCCTGCGCTCATCGCGCATTCATATTGTCGATACGAAGCCCGACGCGCGCCGCCCGAAGATCGTGCGCGTCCACGAGCCCGAAAGCGTCGCGCAACGCGCCGGCTATACCCGCCCCCATACGGTGCACTGCGGGCCGGACGGCATCTACGTGACAGCGCTCGCCAATGCCGAGGGCGAAGCGCCCGGCGGCATCTTCCTGATGGATCACGAGAGCTTCGACATCCTCGGCCAATGGGAAATCGAGCGTGGCCCGCAGCAGCTTGCCTACGATGGCTGGTGGCATCTCGGCTACGACACGCTCGTGACGAGCGAATGGGGCCTGCCCGCCACCTTCGAGAACGGCCTCGTGCCCGAGGTGCTGCTCGGCGGCCAGTACGGCCATCGGCTGCACTTCTGGGACCTGCATACGCGCCGCCACAAACAGGTGCTCGACTTCGGCGCGGAGAACCAGCTGGTGTTCGAACTGCGGCCCGCGCACGACCCCACGAAGCCATATGGTTTCGTGAATTCCGTCATCAGCCTGAAGGATCTCTCGGCGTCGATCTGGCAGTGGTACCGCGACGGCGATCAGTGGGCCGCGCGCAAGATCATCGAGATTCCCGCCGAACCCGCCGACCCGGAATTGCTCCCGCCCATGCTCAAAGGCTTCGCCGCCGTGCCGCCGCTCGTCACCGACATCGCACTCTCGCTCGACGACCGCTTTCTCTACGCAGCCTGCTGGGGCACGGGCGACCTGCGCCAATACGATGTTTCGGATCCCGAACATCCTGTGCTGACGGGCAGCGTGCGCATCGGCGGGATCGTCTCTCGCGCCACGCATCCGCGCGCGCAAGGCCGTGCGCTCAATGGCGGTCCGCAGATGGTGGAGGTGAGCCGCGACGGGCGGCGGGTGTATTTCACGAATTCGCTGTATGGCGCCATCGACGCGCAGTTCTACCCCAATGGCATCGACGGCTGGATGGTGAAGCTCGATGCCGCGCCCGAAGGCGGACTCCGCTTCGACGAACGCTTCTTCGTGGAATGGCCGAAGACGCATCGCCCGCATCAGATCCGGCTCGAAGGCGGCGACTGTTCATCCGATTCGTATTGCTATCCCTGAGCATGGCACGCATGGCATGAGTGAGCTGTTCCGAACATTCGACACGCACTGGGCCGCCTGGGGCGCGGTGGCAGCCAGCGGCGTGTTTCACGGCGCGAATCCGGCGATGGGCTGGCTCTTCGCCACCGCGCTCGGGCTGCAGCGCCGCAGCCGCACGGCGTTGCTGCTGGCGCTGCCGCCTATCGCGCTGGGCCACGCCGCATCGATTCTGCTATTCACGAGCTCGATCGCCGCACTGGGCGCGTGGCGGCCCGTGCTCATGCACAGCGGCCTGCACTGGGTGCTTGGCGCGCTGCTGATCGGCTGGGCTGCTTGGCAGCACGCGCGGGGGCACCGCCATCGGGTGCGCGCGGGGATGACGGCCGGCTTTCTCGGTCTCACGGCATGGTCCGCGCTGATGGCCACGCTGCACGGCGCGGGCCTCATGCTCATGCCGGCGTTGCTGCCGGTCTGCGGAGATACCGCGGCCCATGGCGGCGCCGGCGGGCTGCTCGCGATATCCGCCGCGTTCACCGCGCTGCACACGGTGGTGACGCTGGCCACGACCGCTGCCATCGCAATCGTCGCCTATGAATATGTGGGACTCGGCGTGCTGCGGCGCGGCTGGATCAACTTCGACTGGCTCTGGCGCGGCGCGCTGGTGGCCACCGGCACGCTGATGATCGCGACCGCGTGAATGGCGCTGCCGCGCCCAGCGCCTGCCGCGCGAGCCGTGTACCATACTGCGCTCTATCGAAGAAGCAACGCGGAAGGAGCAACGCAGATGAAAATCGCCATCATGGGCGCCGGCGCGGTGGGCTGCTTTTACGGCGGGATGCTCGCGCGCGCGGGCCACGACGTCGTCCTGATCGGCCGCGCGCAGCATGTCGAAGCCATCGAGCGCGACGGCCTGCGCCTCGAAGCGCTGAGCTTCGACGAGCGCATCGGCCGCCCGCATCTCACCGCGAGCACCGAGGCGGCCGCCGTGGCCGGCGCCGATCTCGTGCTGTTCTGTGTGAAGTCGACCGACACCGAAAGCGCCGGCGCCTCGATCGCGCCGCATCTGCGCGCCGATACGCTCGTGCTCACGCTGCAAAACGGCGTGGACAACGCCGAACGCCTGCGCACCGTGATTCCGCAAGACGTCGCAGCCGCTGTCGTGTACGTGGCCACGGAGATGGCCGGCCCCGGCCACGTGCGCCACCACGGGCGCGGCGAACTGGTGATCGAGCCTGCGCGCGGCAGCCTGGCCGCCGCGCAGGCCCTGATCGATGCGGGCGTGCCCACCGAAATTTCCGCGAACGTGCGCGGCGCGCTCTGGGCCAAGCTCATCGTGAACTGCGCGTACAACGCGCTCTCGGCGATTTCGCAGTTGCCTTATGGGCGTCTCGTGGAAGGCGCTGGCGTGCGCGATGCGATGCAGGACGTGCTGGCCGAATGCGTGGCCGTGGCGCACGCCGACGGCGTGACGCTGCCGCCCGACGTGGACACCAGCGTGCAGCGCATTGCGCAAACCATGCCGGGGCAATACTCGTCGACCGCGCAGGATCTCGCGCGCGGCAAGCGCAGCGAAATCGATCATCTGAACGGTTTCGTGGTGTGGCGCGGCGCGGCGCTGGGCGTGGCCACGCCGGCCAACCGCCTGCTTCATGCACTCGTGAAGCTCATCGAGGACAAGGCGCACGGGACGATCTGAGGCGTGCGCTTTAGTGCGTTTTAATGCGTTTTAATGCGGTTTAGTACAGTTTAGTGCACTTTCGCGAGAGCGTTGCCAGCGCCCCGCTGCAGGTGCGGGGCGCGGGGCGCGGCGCATGCCTCATGCGCCCGGCGCCTCGCGCTCGAACACGAGCAGCGTCGAGGTCGCCGAAGCATAGAGCTTGCCGGCGGCGTCCGTGATCGTCGCCTCCGTGAAGGCAGCACGGCGGCCGATGCTCAATACGCGGCCTTCGGCGCGCACCGGTCCGGTGCTTGCGGTCATGGGGCGGTGATAGGCCACTTTCAGTTCAAGCGTCGTGTAGCCCTGGTGCGGCGCGAGACGCGAATGCGCCGCGCAACCGCAGGCAGAATCGAGCAGCGTGGCCGCATAGCCGCCATGCACGGTGCCGATGGGGTTGTACGCATGCAGCCCGGGCACGCTTTCGAAGACCACGCGGCCTTCCTCCACCTCCGCGAGCTTGAAGCCAAGCGTTTCGCCGATAGGCGCGCTGCGGCCGCTCGCGAGCATGCGCTGCAGTTGTTCGAGGCCGGTGAGGCCGGCGGGCAATTCAGCAACGAGGTTCATATGAAACGTCTCTCCATCGAGTGAGTCCCGGCATGGTAACGTTTTTAGAACGATCGTGCTTAAACCCTGTCGACTGAAACTGCACTTTCCTGCATTTGATGGCCCGGTTCGGCTTCAGTACGTTTCGAGGTGCAGCCGCCCTTCCCGCTTGAGCCGCTCCCACAGCGCATCCCACCCCATGCCGTGCGCCTGCGCGATCTCGCCGAGCACCTGCAGCACGCCGTCTTCCATGCCCTTGAGTCCGCACACGTAGATGTGGGTATTGCCGTCCTTGAGCAGTTGCGCCACATCGACGGCGCGCTCGCGCATCGCGTCCTGCACGTAGCGTTTGGGCTGGCCCGGCGTGCGCGAAAACGCCAGATTCGTGTCGATGAAATCCTTCGGCAGATTCATGAGCGGTCCGAAATATGGCAGCTCCTGGTGCGTGCGCGCGCCGAAGAACAACATCAGCTTGCCCGTTGCGCCCTTGAGCCTGCGGCGGCGCCGGTACTCGGTCATCGCACGCATGGGCGCGGAGCCCGTGCCGGTGCAGATCATCAGCAGATGCGAGTTCGGATGGTTCGGCATCAGGAAGGTGCTGCCGAACGGGCCGATCACGCTCACCACGTCGCCCTTTTTCAGGTCGCACAGGTAATTCGAGCACACGCCGTCCGTGGCGTTGCCGCTGTAATCGCGCATCACACGCTTCACGGTGAGCGAGACATTGTTGTAGCCGGGCCGCTCGCCGTCGCGCGGGCTCGCGACCGAGTACTGGCGCGCGTGATGCGCCCGGCCATCGGCGCTCTTGCCGGGCGGCAGAATGCCGATCGACTGCCCCTCGAGCACCGGAAACGGCATCGTGCCGAAATCGAGCACGATGTGATGGATATCGCTTTCCGTGGCGGCGTCCGTGAGCCGATAGTTGCCCACCACGGTTGCGGTGGTAGGCGCCTTGTGCGTGTACAGGTGCACATAGGGCCGCGCCGCCGACCACGGCGGCACGGTCGCGCCGCGCACCATGTCCGGGCCGGAGCCCGGCGCGCCGTCGCCGTCGTTCTGCGTGGCAGCGGCTTGCGGTGCGTCCGCGCCGGCCGATGACGTAGAGGCAGCCGCAACATCGGGCGCACTCACCGTGGGATTTTGCGTGGGGAGTTCGTCCCAGCCGAACTGTTCGTCGATGCCATACGCCTCGGCCTTGAGCACATTGCGCCAGTTGTCGATCGCGCCAGTCGGGCACGGCGGCACGCAGGCCATGCATGCGTTGCAGACGTCCGCCTTCACCACGTAGTTGACGCCGTCGTGCGTGATGGCATCGATCGGACACGTCTCTTCGCAGGTATTGCAGCGAATGCAGATCTCGGGATCGATCAGGTGCTGCCTGAGGATCTCCACGGAAATTGGAGCGTTCATGATGGTCTCGCCAGGCTCTATTCACCTGCCGTTCAATTGAAGCGCACGTATTCGAAATCGACCGGCTGCCGGTTAATGCCCATCGCCGGCGGCGCGATCCAGTTAGCGAACTTGCCCGGTTGCGCCACGCGGCCCATGAGCGACGCGACATACGCGCGGTCTTCGGGCGTGGGCAGCCACTTCGCCTCGTTCGCGGCCCATTGCGCCTCGTCGATCACACGGCCGTCCGGCGCGACGCGCACGCCCGCGAAAGTGCCGATCTGGCGATTGAACGCCTTGTGCGGCACGCTTAGGCGAAAGTCGATGCCCGCCTTCTCCAGCACCTTGTTCCAGCGGTTCACGCCCGCCACCGAGTCCTTGATGTAGTCGTCGCGCAGCACTTCGTTCATGGCGTTGAGCATCGGCACGTCGCGCTCGACGAGTTTGTCGCCTTCCACGTCGAGCAGGCGATAAGTCATGCCCTCGAGCTTATGGTCGTCGTCACGCTTCGTTTCCTCGTAACGCCCCTTCAGTCCCGAACTATAGAACGTGGCCGCGTTCGACGAATGATCCGCGCCGAACAGGTCGATCGTCACCGAGTAGTGAAAATTCAGGTAGCGCTGGATCGTTTCGAGGTCGATCACCCCTGCGGCGCGCAAGCGGCTGAGGTCGTCGGTCTTGAGTTCGTTCATGACCTGCGCGGTGCGCTGCACCACGCGCGAGACACCCGACTCGCCGACGAACATGTGATGCGCCTCTTCGGTCAGCATGAATTTCGTGGTGCGAGCGAGCGGATCGAAGCCCGATTCGGCCAGCGCCGAAAGCTGGAACTTTCCGTCGCGGTCGGTAAAGTAGGTGAACATGAAGAACGCGAGCCAGTCCGGCGTTCTTTCGTTGAAAGCGCCGAGAATGCGCGGGTTGTCGTCGTCGCCCGAGCGGCGCTCGAGCAATGCTTCGGCTTCCTCACGACCGTCCCGGCCGAAATAGCGATGCAGCAGATAGACCATCGCCCATAGGTGACGCCCCTCCTCCACGTTCACCTGGAACAGGTTGCGCAGGTCGTAGAGCGACGGCGCCGTCAGGCCCAGGTGCCGCTGCTGCTCGACCGAGGCGGGCTCGGTGTCGCCCTGCGTGACGATGATGCGGCGCAGATTCGCGCGGTGCTCGCCAGGCACCTCCTGCCACGCGGACTCGCCCTTGTGCGCGCCGAAATGGATCTTGCGCTCCGCTTCGCCGGGCGCGAGAAAAATCCCCCAACGATAATCGGGCATCTTCACGTGATCGAAATGCGCCCAGCCACCCGCATCCACGCTCACCGCCGTGCGCAGATACACGTCGAAGCCATGCGAGCCCTCGGGCCCCATGTCACCCCACCACGAGAGAAAATTCGGCTGCCACTGCTCCAGTGCGCGCTGCAACGCGCGGTCGTCGGCGAGATTGACGTTGTTGGGGATCTTTTCGCTGTAGTTGATCGTGGACATATCGGTTCCTTGGGCCGGAGCGGCTATAAGGGATCGGGATGAAAGCGAGGCTTGCAGCCTTGCCCGCGACTACACGCGTGCAAGATCGAACTGCGCCTTGCTGCCCTTGCCGTACACCTTGAGCGCGCCCTTTTCGCCTACCGCGTTGGGGCGATTGAAGATCCAGTTCTGCCATGCCGAGAGGCGGCCGAAAATACGCGTCTCCATGGTTTCGACGCCGTTGAAGCGCAGATTCGCTTCCAGACCCGTGAGCGCATCGGGTGACATGGCCGCGCGCTCTTCCAGTGCGATGCGGATCTCGTCGGCCCAGTCGATGTCGTCGGGCGCGGCGGTCACGAGCCCGAGGCGCTCCGCCTCGGCCGGCTTCACCGGCTGGCCGATCCGCGCACGCGCGGCGTCGAGCGGCTCGGCCTCTTCATAGAAGCGCCGCGCGAGACGCGACTGCTGCGTGATCATCGGATAGATCCCGAAATTTGCTTCGGATAACGTAATAACTGGCTCTTCGTCTTCGCTCGAAGGCAGCGCCGCCATATAGCTGCGGTCGGCGGCGAACGCGAGTTCCGCGAATGTGCCGGCAAAGCACGAGCCCGGCTCGATCAGCGCGAACAGCGAACGCGACGAGACATCTATGCGCGCAAGCGTGCGGCGCAGCATGCCGATGGTCTCACGCACGAACCAGTGGCCGCGGTGCTCGAGCAGCGCGGCGTCGGCGGCCAGCACGCCGCGGGCGTCGCCTTCTGCTTTGAAGATCCACGTGCCGATGTCGAGCTCGTTGGTGCGCATCGCGAGGATCGCATCGTCCAGTTCGCGGGCAAACTGCAGCGGCCACCAGGCGGCGCCGGCCGCGACGATAGCCTCGATGCCTTCGGGCAGCGGCGCTTGTGCGAGGTCGGGCGCTTTCACGGTGAAGGTGGCCGTGCGCTTCGCGCGATCGATCACCACATCGACGTTTGCATAGCTCAGACCGTTCTCGTGCTCGACGCGCTCGATTCGCGTAAGCGCGACGCCCTGCGCGCCCTGCCCCGGTTCGGGCCGGTCGCTCGACGCGGCCAGTTCGAGCGCGCGCACCTGCACCGCCTGGCCGAAGCGGTTGGGCTTGATCACGTCGTCCACGAGACGCCACGCTTTCGCGCGCTCGCCGCGAATGCCCTCGGCCACGGTGCAGAAGATATCGGCACGGTCGTGACGGACTTTGCGCTTGTCGGTGAGGCGGGTGAGGCCGCCCGTGCCGGGCAGCACGCCCAGCAGCGGCACCTCGGGCAGCGCCACCGTGGACGACCGGTCGTCCACCAGCAGGATCTCGTCGCAGGCGAGCGCCAGTTCATAGCCGCCGCCGGCGCACGCGCCGTTCACGGCGGCAATGAATTTCAGGCCCGAATGCCGCGACGAATCCTCGATGCCGTTGCGTGTTTCGTTGGTGAACTTGCAGAAGTTGACCTTCCACGCGTGGCTGGAGAGGCCCAGCATGAAGATATTGGCGCCGGAGCAGAACACCCGGTCCTTGAGGCTCGTGACCACCACGGTTCGCACCTCGGGGTGCTCGAAGCGGATGCGCTGGAGTGCATCGTACAGTTCGATGTCCACGCCGAGGTCATATGAATTGAGCTTCAGCTTGTAGCCTTCGCGAATGCCACCGTCTTCGGCGATGTCGATGCCAAGCGTCGCGACGGCGCCCTCGAAGCTGAGCTTCCAGTGCCGGTACTGCGAGGGGTCGGTGCGGTAGTCGACTCGCGAAGCGGCCGGTTGGGCAACTGGCTGGGCGGCCGGCTGTGCGACGGCGGTATCTGCTGCGGTCATGGGGCGTCTCCTGTCGACCGGGGCGCACGCAAAGCGCTGACTCCGGTCTCATGCAAGCTAGAAGGTGTGCACTTCGTTTCAATGAACGATAGTGCAACACATACCCCATGTAAAGCATTTTAGTGCATATTTCCGGCGCCGGCGGGTAAACCACGAAATGTATTGGATTGCATTTGACGGCCCCGGCAGCCCACGCCAGCCTTCCTCAGTCGATGCGCGCCGGCTCCGCGCCAAGCCGGGCCGCGATGCGGTCGCGCAGTTGCAGATAGGCGTCGGCAAGCGTCTTTTCGCTGGTGTCGAAGCGCATGTCCGCGCGACCGTAGAATTCGCTGCGGCCCGCCAGAATGCGCTTGAGGTCGTCCATCGCTTCGCGGTTGCCCGACATGGGGCGCAGGTCGCCCTGCGCCACCACCCGGCGCATGTGCTCCTCGGGCGCGGCCTGGAGCCAGACCGTGAAGCAGTGCGCGAGCAGCGTGTTGAAGGTAGCCGGCTCGGACACGAGGCCGCCCGGCGACGCAATCACGGCACGCGGATGCTCGGCGATCACGGCCTCCAGCGCGCGCTGCTCATAGCGGCGGTACGCGCTTGCGCCGTAGAGCGAGTGAATCTCCGAGGGCGGGCAGCCCGCCAGTTGCTCGATCACGCGCGTGAGCTCGACGAACGGCACCTTGAGCTCCTGCGCGAGCATGCGACCGAGCGTGGACTTGCCCGCGCCCCGCAGGCCGATGAGCGCGATGCGCTCGTTGCGGTGGGGGTCGGCGGGCGCCTGCGAGAACATTTCGGCGAGCGCGATACGCGCGCGCTGCAATGAGGCCGGATCGCGCCCCTGCAGCAGCTCGCGGATCAGCAGCCATTCTGCCGAAGCCGTGGTGACATCGCCGATCACTTCCGCGAGCGGGCAATTGAGCGTGGCCGCGATCTGGCGCAGCACCAGCACGGAGGCATTGCCCACACCCGACTCCAGATTCGCGAGGTGGCGCTCGGACAGCCCGGTTTCCGCCGCCAGCGTCTTGCGCGTCATGCCGCGGCGCGCGCGCAGCATGCGCACGCGCTCGCCCATCGCGGTCAGGAACGGGTCACGCTCGCTGCGCCCCGCATCGGCCGCTTCATGAGCGTTCGCGGGCTCTTCCGGCTGCGCTTCGGCAACGTAAGTTTGCTTCATCTTGAGAGACCTCCCAACCTTATTTTATGTACTATAGTGCTTGACATGCATTTTTCTAAACGCTAATTTTCGCCAAAAGCTCGTCCCACGACAAACACAGACGCCGCACGGCAACTCGCATAGCATGGGACCGCAATGAGCGCATTGCACGGGGCGGAGTCGGTGCTAAAGGACTCACTCCGCCCGACAGCCAAAGCGCCAGGTGCGGCCGACAGGAGACCCGCATGTCCCCGCAAGACTTCGAGCGCCTGATCGCAGGCGTCACGAAACAAATTGCCGGCCGTCCGCTGGATGATGCACTCGACACGTGGCTCAACGCCACCTGGCCGAACGGCAGTCCGACCTTCGCGGCGCTCGAAAACGCTTGCCGCGAAGGCATCGCGCAAGGCTCGATGTGCCAGCGCGAGGCCGGGGGGCTGCGCTATGGGCGTGTCCTCAAGCCGCTGCCCGCCACGCATGGATTTTCTGTCGACGTCGTGCAGATGCAGGATCTTGCCGGCCCGCACCATACCCACCCGCACGGGGAAATCGATCTCATCATGCCCACCACGCCCGGCGCGACGTTCGACGGCCGGCCTGCGGGCTGGTGTGTCTACGGCCCAGGCAGTGCGCATCGCCCTACCGTCGCGCATGGCGAAGCACTCGTGCTCTATCTGCTGCCGCAAGGTGCAATAGCGTTCACCCCGGCCTTCACCCCGGCGCCAACGTAAGCGGCGGCACTGGCCGGCGCGCGAATCGCCGCCCCGCCAGGCCAGCGGCATGAGCCGCGGCCGAATATCGAATTACCAGGCAGTCCGGATTGACCGGCAAAGCAGCTTCATAACGACCGACGATCGAAGGGGCCGCGCATACGCGTGGCCATAGCCCGCAAGGCCGCGCGATCGAGGCAGACAGAGCGGAGACAGCATCGTGGATACCCAAGCAGCGTCGCCGGCCCCTACCGCGACCTCGGCAGCCGCCGCGGCCCCGCGGACATCGAGCGCGCCAGCCAGTGTGCCGCCGCCCGCGCAACTGAACTTCGCGGCACACCTGTTCGCGCTGAATGCCGCGCGCGCCAGCAAGCCCGCCTATATCGACGACACCGGCACGCTTGCTTACGGCGAACTCGAAACTCGCGCGCGTCGCTTTAGCGCCGCGCTGCACGCGCTGGGCGTGCGCGCCGAAGAGCGCATCCTGCTCGTGATGCTCGACACCGTCGAGCTGCCCGTGGTCTTTCTCGGCGCGCTATATGCGGGCGTCGTGCCCGTGATCGTCAACACGCTGCTCACCTCCGCCGACTACGCCTATATGCTCGCGCATAGCCGCGCACGGCTCGTGATTGCATCGGGTGCGGTGCTGCCCGCCGTGAGCGACGCGCTCGAGGAGGTCCATGCCCAATCCGTCGCCAACGGCGAAACCGGTCGCGAGCATTGCGCGCTGGTCGTTTCCGCGCCGCTCGCCGACGCGCTTCACGACACGCAGGGCACAAAGACTCTCCATGACCTGATCGACCGCGCCCAGGCCGCCGCGCACGCAGCGCAAACGAGCGGCGACGACATCGCCTTCTGGCTCTATTCGTCGGGATCGACGGGCAAGCCCAAGGGCACGGTGCATACCCACGCCAATCTCTACTGGACCGTGGAAACCTATGCCAAATCCGTGCTCGGCATCCGCGAAAGCGACGTGGTGTTTTCCGCGGCCAAGCTGTTCTTTGCCTACGGGCTCGGCAATGCGCTGTCGTTTCCGCTCTCGGTGGGCGCGACCACGGTGCTGATGGCCGAGCGCCCCACCGCCAACGCCGTGTTCGCGCGCCTCGTCAAGCATCGCCCCACGGTCTTCTACGGCGTGCCCACGCTGTATGCCAGCATGCTGGCTTCGCCCAATCTGCCCGAGCGCGCGGATGTCGCGCTGCGCATTTGCACCTCGGCGGGCGAGGCGCTGCCGCGCGAGACCGGAGAGCGCTTTAAGCGCCATTTCGGCAGCGACATTCTCGACGGCATCGGCTCAACGGAAATGCTGCACATTTTTCTTTCGAACCGTCCTGGCGAGGTCGAATACGGCACCACGGGGCGCCCCGTGCCCGGCTACGACATCGCGCTGCGCGACGAGTCGGAGCGGCCCGTGCCCGATGGAGAAATTGGCGACCTCTATATTCGCGGCCCGAGCGCGGCCTTGATGTACTGGAACAACCGCGAGAAGTCGCGCACGACATTCCAGGGCGAGTGGGTCAAGAGCGGCGACAAATATCGGCGCCTGCCCAACGGCTGCTACGTCTATGCGGGCCGCAGCGACGACATGCTCAAGGTGAGCGGCCAGTACGTCTCACCCATCGAAGTGGAGATGGTGCTCGTGCAGCACGAGGCGGTGCTCGAAGCGGCCGTGATCGGCGCGGATCAGGACGGGCTCGTGAAGACCTGTGCTTTCGTCGTGCTCAAGCAGGAAGCGCAAGCAGACGCCGCGCAAGACGGCCACGCGGCGCTCGCCGCTGCGCTGAAGGCCTTCGTCAAGGCGCGGCTGGCCCCGCACAAGTATCCGCGCGAGATTGTTTTCGTCGACGATTTACCGAAGACCGCGACCGGCAAGATCCAGCGCTTTCGTCTGCGCGAACAATTCCAGTCTCGCGCGTAAAACCAGCGCCCCGCCCTTCTTCCGGGCGCCCCGCCTGCGCGGGGCGCGCCGCGGTCATCGCCCGGCTCCGCCGTTCGGCGTGTATTCCCCGCCTCATTCCCCCCTCGCTTTCCTCGCCCGGCCGCATGTGACGCTCGCGGCCCTTGCCGGCTGCATCGGCGCGGCACAATGATGGTATTGTCATCACCAGGGTCTTTTCACATTGGAAACAGACCCTGGCTACGGGAACCGGAACGTGCGTGTCCTGGGACCGCTTCGCACCCGGGCCTCGTACGAGCCTGGAGACATATGCGCAGTCAAGGCCGGCAGCGAATCCGGCATCGAACAATGAGCGATTCCACCCTGATGAACGTATCGAGAATCACGACGCGCGCGCGCCGCGGTTGGGCGGCGCTCAAGCCGCGCATGGTGCGGGCATTCGCGCCCGCCATGCGCAACCTCCAGTACGTGAAGCGCCGCATGCGGCCGCTCGCCGTGGTCGCGGCCATTGGCTTCCCGCTTTACTACTATGTCTGGAAAAACCTCTTCCCGCAGCCTTATGAAAATCTCACGCTGCGCCTGATCGGCTCCGCGCTGTTTGTGCCGATCCTCGCTTTCGAGCGCTGGCCCGCCGCGGTCAAAAAACTGCTGCCCTGGTACTGGTACATCGCCACGCTCTATGCGCTGCCGTTCTTCTTCACCTTCATGCTGCTCAAGAACAACGGCAACGAAGTCTGGGTCGAGAGCGCGCTGATCGCCGCCTTCGTCATGGTGCTGCTGCTCGACTGGCTCATGCTGGTGCTGCAGTTTCTCGTGGGCATCGGGCTAGCGCTGATCGCCTATGTGCTCACCACCGAGCCCATCGCGCTCGATTCCACCTATCTGACCCACCTCGCGATTTTCTCGTTCGCGGTGGCCATCGGCGCATTGGCGAACTACGATCAGGACCGCATCCAGATCGAGCAGGAGCGCGCCATGCTGGCGACGGCGGGCAGCGTCGCGCATGAACTGCGCACGCCGCTCGTCGCGATTCGCGTGGGGGCGGCCGGCCTCATGCGCTACTTGCCCGCGCTGCTCGACACCTATGCGCTCGCCCAGCGCAACCGCCTGCCGGTGCCAAAAATACGCAGTGCGCATTTGTATTCGATGCACGGCGTAGTGAGCCGCATCGAACAGGAAGCGCTTCATTCGAACGCGATCATCGACATGCTGCTCGCTACCGCGCGCTTCTCGGGCACGACCATGCAAAACGCAACAACGTGCTCGATTGCGCATTGCGTGGAAACCGCACTTGCGCGCTATCCATTTCGCGAAGGCGACCGTGCGCGCGTGCATTGCAATTTGCGCCCCGATTTCGAATTCAACGGTTCCGAAATGCTCACCGTGCACGTGCTGTTCAATCTGCTCAAAAATGCGTTTCGGCACATGGGCAGCATCGACGGCGCGCATATTTCCATCCGGCTCGAGCCGGCCAATCGCGACAACCGTGCGAATCGCCTGATTTTCAGCGATACCGGGTCCGGTATTTCGTCTGAAGTCTTGCCGCACATCTTTACCCGCTTTTATACTTCATCCACCACCACCGATGACGTGTCGCTCGGAGCAGGAATCGGGCTGGCTTTTTGCCACGATGTCATGCAAGCGATGGGGGGAGCAATTGCCTGCTCTTCGGTGAAAGGCAAGTACACCGAGTTTGTTTTGACATTCCCAGCGCCATGACGAAAGCCACTCCGAAAGCCATTCAGCCGTTTTTCTGGCCGACCACCGCTGCGTTTGTCGACGACAGCGCGGCGTTTCTATCGAATCTGAGCCTGCAGCTCGATCCCGAACTCGCGTTCCGGCTGTTCAGTTCGCCCACGGAAGCCCTGAAGTTCCTGAACGACCGCGCGGCACAGGACCGGCCGGCCTCGCCCATTTTCAGCCCCTATCTCGACCGCACCGAAGAAAACGATGCGCATCAGGTCATTGCCATGCGCGTGGACGCCATCCGCTCGCTCGTGCACCGGCCGGAGCGCTTCGAATCGGTCTCGGTCGTGGTGATCGACTACGACATGCCCGAGCTCAACGGCATCGAGTTCTGCCGCCGCCTCACCAATCCGGCGCTTAAGAAAATCGTGCTCACCGGCAAAGCCGACGAGCACGTGGCCGTCAAGAGCTTCAACGAAGGGCTGATCGACCGCTTCATTCGCAAGCACGAAGTCGATGCGGTAGAAACCCTGAATCAGGCCATTCGCGACATGCAGGCCGCGTATTTCGACAAGGCCAGTGGTTCGGTGCTCGACGCACTCGCCGTTTCCGAATACGCGTTCCTCAACGATCGCGCACTCGCCGCGCACGTGCAGGGCATTTGCGAATCGCTCGGCATCGTCGAACGCTATCTCTCGTATCAGCCGCACGGCCTGCTCATGTTCGATGCGCAGGGCACCGCGTATCTGCTCATCATCCACACCGAGGAGTCGCTGCGCGGCGTGCACGAGATCGCGGTCGAGCAAGGCGCGCCCGCGTCGTTTCACGCCGAGCTCGACAGCCATCGCAGCCTGCCCTATTTCTGGCGCACCGAAGGCTACTATCCGACGCAATGCGAGCAATGGGAGCCGTATATGCATCCGGCATCCGAATTCGTCGGCGAGCGCCGCTATATCTATTCCGTCGTCAAGGAGCCTGAGGGACTCACGCTCGACAACGTGCTGCCCTACGATACCTGGCTGCAGCAGCTCGACCGCGAAGTCCACGCGGCGTGGGATTCTCGCTGAATGCACCGAATGCACTGTGTCGCGCTGAATCGCGCACGCCGCTTGCCTGTCGCCCTCGCGCTGCTTTCATGCAAGCCTCACGCCGTCGTCACGCGGCCACCTGCAGGTCGGCGAGCGGGCGCGGCTGGCGCATGCGCGTGGCGCCGCGCTCCATGAGACGGCGCGTCGAGGGCCAGTTCCACATTTGCACTTCATCGCGGATGGCTTCGCAGACCTCCACGATCCGTTCGAGCTCCGGCTCGCTGAGCATCGCATTGATCGACAAACGCACGAGCGAACGATTCTGCGCGGTCGCGGGCGCGCAGAACACCGACCCGAAAATGCCGCGCGCCTCGAGCGCATCGCGCAGCGCGATGGTTTGTGGCTCCGGCCCGGCCTCGAGCGCAATGATCTGCGTTTCGCTGCCATTAAGGTTGTAGCCGAGCTCCGCGAGGCTCATGCGCAGGTAGCGCGCGTTCGCTGCCACCCGCATGCGGCGCCAGTCGTCGCGCTCGATCACGTCGAGCGTGGCCGCAAGGCCTGCGGTTTCGTGCGGCAGCAGCGTCGAGCTGAAGATCGCCGGCAAGGCCTCGCACTTGAAATACTCCTGGAAGCGCCGCGAGCAACTGATGATGCCCGCGCGGCCCGCAAACGCCTTCGCGAGGCTCGCGGTGCGAAAGTGCACGCGGTCGGTGAGCCCCAGCTCGGCGACGAGCCCCGCGCCATGCGGACCGTGCGTGCCGAGCGAATGCGACTCGTCCACCACGAACACGCAATCGTGTTCGGCGCACACCTCCGCAAAAGCCTGCAGCGGGCAGACGCTGCCATTCGTGCTGTACACCGAATCGACGATCACGATGCCCGGCCCGTAGCGCTGGATGCGTTGTTCCAGATGCTCGACGTCATTGTGGAAAAAGCTGATGGCCTTCGCTCCGGCAGCGCGGATGCCCTCCCAGAGCGACATGTGCGCCATCATGTCCACATACACGGGCGTCTGCGCGTTCGCGATCGACTGGATCAACCCCGTATTGGCCGCGAACCCCGACTGGCACAGCACGCTCGCCTCTGCGCCCATGAAGCGCGCGAAACGGTCTTCTAGATTCAGTTGCGGGCAATCGTCCCCATGGAGGAACACCCCCGACATCAGAAGGCCGTTTCCTTCGGAGCGGATGCTCATGCACATGGCATCGAGAATCTCGGGGTGACGAGCAATCGACAAATAGTCGTTGCTCGAAAGATGCAAAGCGTCGGCATCCGGAACACGTCCCTTCATGATGTGGCCTCCCGCCCAACTCTGCTGCACGCGTTCGGTGTAATAGCGGTCGACGCGCGCGGCCAGAAAGGCCGGCAGTGCCGCGTCATTGTTGTGTGCATTCCGCCAATTGTTATTGCCAACTTTCATCTCGGGCTCCCTATGGTTAATGGCAGCCGCCCCGAATTTAAAAGCGATTTCCCCCCGGAAATCTCCTGAGGTGGCTGGCCGGTGATCGGCCCGTGCCGGAACGCCACGCGCAAAGCGGTATGGGAATTCCGTTAGCGGGCCTATGAATGCGATTACGAATACGGGTGGATCGAAGCCTGGCGGGCGCGCGCAGGGTGTACCCGGCGCACGGGGCAAGGCCTGGGGCAAGACCAGATGCAAGACGAGGGGCAACGCGCAGACGGCGCGAACGCGCACCGGGTTGCCCGCGTCTTGCGATGCGAACCCGGCGGCACGACCCCGTATCGATGCGTCTGCCATGTGCTTGCCCGTGCAAAAGGGGCAGCGGATTCGAAGGCGGATGAAGGCGCATGGCGCCGTGAGCGGGCGCCTCGACATCCGCACAATTCCCGCCTGGCGTGATCGCCACTGTTTACCAAGGAAGAAACGCCTGCCCGAAGAAAGCCGTGTCTATTCCGGCGGCGCGCGCAAAGCGCAGCTGGGCCGGCGGGAATGAACGTCATATTGAACGTCTCCCTTCTGGGAGTGATTATCCTTTAAAAACATCGATGTGGCTTATCCGAATTGCATCGGAATGCGTTATGCATGTCGAAATGATTGCAATTGGGCGACCTGTCTCAAGGAATAGTTTCGCGGATATTCAATTCGCATAATCCCATGAAAAGAAACAGGATGACGCATTAAATCCCCGTGCAAAGAATGGAAACATCGCGGCTCGAAAGTTGCAGGCTTGATCGAAGAGCCCGTTGGAGCGGGGACGCGAGCGATCCGAATGCCCACGAATGGCCACGCATTGGCCGACATTGCCTGGCACTATTTGAATTTTTCATGACATCGCCTACGCGCGAAAACGCACCTTTGCCCCCGGGAACGCCAACTGCTGATTCATTTGCTGCGTCATTCGAGTGATTCCCGTGCGCCATGCCTCCAGTCGAGGTCACGGTGCGCCGCCTCGGGCACGGAAAATGCGCGTTCGTCTGCAAAACTCCGACCTACGCAGGGCAAGCGCGGGAATACGCCAACCCGGGCAGTGTCCGGGGAGCGGGAAACCGCGAAAACACGGGTGCACGGTGTCATAACCGTGCGAACATCAGCGAGTGCGCGTCGCACAGGCAAACCAAGCATGGCTACCGTATTACTCGTAGACGACGACATTAATGCCCTGAACGCGCTCAAGGAGCTAGTCGGTCAGGAAGGCTATCGGGTCAGGACTGCCGGGGATGGGACGGATGCGCTCAAGACCGCGCTCGCCGATCCGCCCGATGTCGTGATTTCGGATTGCATGATGCCGCATATGGACGGCCTCGCATTAATGCGGGAAATGCGCCGCAACAGCGCGCTAGCAAGCGTGCCGATGGTACTCGTCTCCGCGCTCGTCACGCCGCCCGCCGACGCGGACCTGATCGGCTTCCTGCGCAAGCCTTTTGCCGTCTCGCAGTTGCTCGACATCCTGCATCGCGTCGCCATGCCTTGAATCGTCCAACGTGTCATGCTCGCGGGTGCAAGCCCCTCATAAAGCCCGGAGCAACGTTGGCCCCATGACCTCGAAGGACCACCGCCGCTTTTTGCGCAGCGCCACCGCAAGCGCCATGCTCAGCCTCTTTGCGCAGGCCATCCGGCGCGCGCTCGCGATACCGGCGAGCAACGCCACCGGCACGATCCGGGACGTCCAGCATGTCGTGATCTTCATGCAGGAAAACCGCGCGTTCGACCACTATCTCGGCACGCTGCCCGGCGTGCGCGGCTTCGGCGACCGCATCACGATCCCGCAACGGTGCTCGGGCCCAACGGTTTTCATCGCCGCTTCACTGGCAACGTGAGTGCCGCATCGCGCGCGCCCGCCATCGAAATGCGCCTGGCCTACGACGAGGCCGCCAACACCCTCGTGCTCACAGTCACCAATAGCGGACCCGCGCAGGCCGGGTGCACGGTGAGCGCAAACGCCTATCGCGCCGACGGTCCATGGACGCTCACCGTCCCCGCACGGGGCCGTGCCGGGCAACGCTGGCTGCTCGATGCGTCGGGCGGCTGGTACGACTTCACGCTGAGTGCGTTGAACGGCGCGGACGAAATCACGCGCCGCTTCGCGGGGCGCATGGAAACCGGCAGGGACAGCATCAGCGACCCCGAAATGGGCATCGCGCGCCGACCAGCATGCGCGAAGCGAGCAGTGAGCCCATGCCCGCAGTACACTGCCGGTTCCGCTCACGCCGGCCATCCCTCTGAGTGAGGGCGCAGTGACGGCGCGTTTCACCCACGCTTTGCAAGAGACAGGAGCAACGATGAAAATCGATTTGTCAGGAAAGCTCGCGCTGGTCACCGGGTCGGCAGCGGGCATTGGGCTCGCCACAGCCAAAGGGCTTGCCGGCACCGGCGCCGGGGTGATCGTGAGCAGCCGTCACGAAGCCCACGTGCGCGACGCAGAAGCCGCCGTGCGTAAAGCCGTGCCGGGCGCGCAGGTGCGGGGTTTCGTCGGCGACCTCTCGAACGACGCGGGCTGCGAAGCGCTCGTGAAAGCGCATCCGCGGGTGGACATTCTCGTGAACAATCTCGGCGTCTTCGCGCAGGAAGACTTCTTCGCCATTCCCGACAGCGAATGGCTGCGCTTTTTCGAAACCAACGTGATGTCGGGCGTGCGGCTCTCGCGTGCCTATGCGGGCGACATGGTCGAGCAGGGCTGGGGGCGCATCGTGTTCATTTCGTCGGAGTCGGGCCTGAATATTCCCGCGGACATGATCCATTACGGCATGACCAAGACCGCGCAGATCGCGGTAGCGCGCGGCCTCGCCAAGCGGCTCGCCGGCACCGGCGTGACGGTGAATTCGGTGCTGCCGGGCCCGACACTTTCGGAAGGCGTGGCAGCGATGCTCAAGGACGAAGTCGCGAAAACGGGCCAATCCATCGAGGAAGTCGCCGCGGCTTTCGTGCAGCAGCACCGCGCCTCGTCCATCATCCGCCGCGCGGCGAGCGTGGACGAAGTGGCGAACATGGTCGTCTACGCATGCTCGCAGCAGGCTTCCGCCACCACCGGTGCGGCCTTGCGCGTGGACGGCGGCGTAGTCGACACCATCGCCTGAGATTGCTATGGGATCCTGATCGAGATCGCGGCGCACCGGACCGGACCGGGACGTCTGCTCGACGACGACGCCTCCAGCACGAAATGCCCGCAATGTCCCAGGCGCCTGAAACGCGATGCCCCTGCCCCGCCCTCAACGCACGCGGGCCAGAATCCGGCTCTCCTCGTCGACCTCGAGCAAAACGGCCTCGCCTTCGCTCGCCGCTGCTTCGAGCCTTGCGATCACGACCGGCCCGGCATCGGTGCGCACGCTCGCGAGATGCACGGTGCCCGGCTCGCTCGCCCCAACGCGGTGGCTCACCGTGGTTGCGGCAAGCACCGTGCCACCCGACACCACCGGCTTCGTCCATCGAGCGCCGCCACACGCCGGGCACAGATAGCGTGCGGGAAAAAGCGTCGCGCCGCACGCGGTGCAGCGAAACACTTCGAGCTTCGTGGTCTGTTTCATTGCGAATGTCCTGCCGCTTCGAGCACCACGGCGTTCGCGCACATGCCGTAGCGGTATTCGACCATGCCGTAGCCGCTCACCAGCGCGAGCCGCGCGTGCTCGACCTGGCGCTCGCCCGCTGCGCCGCGCAATTGCATGACGGCTTCCACGAGGCCGTGCATGCCGCCCGCAGCGCCTGCCTGTCCCGCCGATAGTTGGCCGCCCGAGGTATTCACCGGCAGCGTGCGCGACGCGATGCGCGCAATCAGCGCGCGTAGATCGCCGTCGGGCGCGAAGCCCAGGTCCGCGAGCTGCACGAGCGCCATGACCGGATAGTCGTCGTAGACCGAGACCACGTCCATGCGGGCCGGCGTCGCCTGCGCCTCGCGCCAGAGCTCCGGGGCGAGTGCCGCCAGCGAAGTTTGCAGGCCGTCGCCCAGCTGGTGATCGGCGTTGTAGCGGCATTGCAGCGCGCGTACGCGCACATGCCGGCCTGGCTTGACGAGGTCCGCGCGCGCCACCACGAGCGCATTCGCGCCGCACACCACGGGCACGCAATCGTAACGGCCCAGCGGAGCGGCCACGAGCGGCGCGTCCAGATAATCGTCGAGCGTGAGCGGTGTGCGATAGACCGCGAGCGGGTTGAGCGCGGCCCACGCGCGCTGCGCCACGCATAGTGCGCCGTAGTCGGCGCGCGTCAGTCCGAAGCGCTTTGCATGTTGTTGCGTGAGCATCGCGAACAATGCGTTCGGGCCGCCGCTTTCGAGCGGACGCAGCCAGGTCCGGGTGGTGAGGTTGTAGTGATCGACGAGGCGTCTGAAATCGGCGGGCTCGAAACTGTCGCCCGACACCAGCACGATGACGTTCGCGTCCCCGCACTGGATCGCGCGAATCGCGTGTTGCAGCAGATTGATCGCGCTTGCGCCTCCGTGGCAATCGTCCATGCACCAGCGTGGCGAGAGGCCCAGGCGCCATGCAAGATCGATCGCGTGGTCGGGTCCCAGGGTGAACGAGGCCACGCCCAGCCCGTCGATCTCGCGCGCGGCGAAGCCCGATTGCGCGAGCGCCGCCGAGAATGCCTGCGCGAGCAGGTCTCCCGTCGAGAAGCCGCTCGCCTGACGGCGATACGGCACCTCCACACCCGCGCTCAGCAAGACGCCGTCATATCCGCGTGATGGCATTGATTCGTGTTCCTTATCGTGCGTTGTCGTATGGGCCATTGCGTGTGGCGCCGCGCACCGTTTCCCGCGTGCACATGAGAGCAATCACCGTAATGGCGCCCATCGCCATCAGCATCAGCGCGACGGGCCACGCCGCGTGATACTTCGCGAGCAGCGCGGTGGCGACGAGCGGCGAAAGCCCGCCCGCAAACACCGAGGCAATCTCGTGGCCCAGCGCCATGCCCGAATAGCGCACCTCCGTGCTGAAAAGCTCGCCCATCAGGCTCGGCTGCGTACCGATCATCGCGCCGTGGCACACCGCGTTGCCGAGCAGCAGCGCGAACCAGATGAGCGCGGGCGCCTTGGTGTCGAGCAGCCAGAAGAACGGAAACGCCACGACGATGAGCCCCACCGCGCCAATCAGATACACGGGCTTGCGGCCGATGCGGTCCGAGAGCCGGCCCCAGAGCAGCATCGTCGCGAGTTCCACCGTCATCGAGATCATCACGCCCGCGAGCATGACCGCGCCCGGCACGCCGATGAACTTGCCGTAGACGAGCGAGAACGCGAGGAAGATATACGAGCCGCCGTTCTCTGCCACGCGCAACCCCATGGCGACGAGAATCGCGCGCGGATGTTTGCGGATCGCGTCGAGCACCGGCATATGCGAAGTCTTGCCCGCCGCCTCGGACTTCGCGAATTCGGTGCTCTCCGGCAGCGTCGAGCGAATATAGACGCCTACTCCGAAGATGACGATGGAGAGCAGGAAAGGCACGCGCCAGCCCCAGCTCATGAAGCTCTCGCGCGGCAGCATCTGCACGGCGAAGAACACCGCCGCCGAGAGCACGAATCCGCCGCCCACGCCGATCTGGCTCCACGACGCGTAAAAGCCGCGCTTCTCCGGCGGCGCGGACTCGCTGATCATCAGCACGCCGCCGCCCCACTCGCCGCCCGATGCAATGCCCTGCACCACGCGCAGCAGCACGAGCAGCGCGGGCGCCCACAGGCCCACTTGACCGTAGGTGGGCAAAAGGCCGATGAGGAAAGTCGCGCCGCCCATCAGCGAGAGGGTCCAGACCAGCGCGCCCTTGCGCCCGTAGCGGTCGCCGATATGGCCGAACAGCACGCCGCCGAACGGGCGGGCCGCGAAACCCACGGCAAAGCCCGCAAATGCCGCGAGCGTGCCGATGAGCGGATCGGTGCCGCGCGGAAAGAACAGCTCGCCGAAAACAAGCGCCGCCGCCGTGCTGTAGAGAAAGAAGTCGTACCATTCGAGCGCGTTGCCCGCGACCGACGCCATGACGATGCGGCGCAAGGCGCGCGGATCGAGTGCATGCGCACGCGTGCGCGCGTCTGCGTGCGACGCGTCGGTTGCACCGGCGGAACAGGTTTGGGTATTTGCCATGCTGCTGCCTCCTCGTGCCTCTGATGGGCTATCGTGACTCGCTGGTGCCGCCGTGTCTCATGGGCGGCGTTGGGGATGCTGCGCTCGTGCGCTGCGGCTAGGTCCGCCCGAGCCGGTAGCCCGACGTCTCCAGGTCCCACGCCGTGGCCGTAATGCCGGCCTCGCGCAGCTTGTACTTCTGGATCTTGCCGTTTTCCGTGCGCGGCAGATCGGCCACGAAGTCGAGATAGCGCGGTACCGCGAAATATGGCAGACGCGGCTCGCAATAGCGGATCAGGGCGAGCGCGTCGAGCGCCGCGCCTTCGCGCAGCACCAGCGCGGCCATGACTTCGTCCTCCGCGAACTCCGACTTCACCGCATATACCGCGGCCGTCTCAACCGCCGGGTGACTCAACAGCACCTGCTCTACTTCGTATGACGAAATATTTTCTCCGCGGCGCCGGATGGCATCCTTGAGACGATCGACGAAACGATAGTAGCCGCTCGCCTCGCGCACCACCCGGTCGCCCGTGTGAAACCATAGGTTGCGCCATGCCTCCACGGTTTTCTCGGGCATGCCGAAATAGCCGCTCGCGAAGGCGAACGGCGTATCGGCGCGCAGAATCAACTCGCCCGCCTCGCCATCGGGCACTTCGCGGTCGTTCTCATCCACCACGCGCGCATCGAAACCCGGCACGAGCTTGCCCATATAGCCCGCGCGCTGATCGGCAATGCCGCCGCCGAGCACGAAGTTCGTCTCGGTCGAACCATAACCGTCGAGCAGTGCGATGCCGCAGCGCTCGGTGAATTCCAGCTGAAAATGCCCCGGCACGCCTGGCGCCAGCGCGATGCGCACATGGTGCGCCCGCTCCTGAGCGGACGCGGGGCGGCCCAGCAGAATCGGCACCATCGCGCCGAGCACGTACGTCACGGTAGCGCCGGTTTCGATGAGCGAGGCGAAGAAGCCGCTCGCCGAAAAGCGCCGATCCGCGACCAGTTGCGCATCGGACACCAGTGCCTGGAAAAACGCGTTGAGCGCGTTCGTATGAAAAAGCGGCAGGCACGTATAGAGCACGTCGCCGGGCACCACGCCCAGATGCCCCGCCGTAAGGCACGCCCACCAGTAGAACTGGGCGTGCGGGCAGATCACCCCCTTCGAGAGGCCCGAGGTGCCCGAGGTGTAGAGAATCGCAAACGCTTCGCCGTCGCCGATGCGCGGCGCGGGGAGCGGCTCGCCCAGCGGCGGCAGCGGCTGCACCACGATTTCGCGCGTCGCGGAGATACCGGCCGCCGGAGCGCCGCTGCCGTTGTGCGTTTCAGCGCTCTCGCCGCTCCTGGTGCTTTCAATCAGCCAGATCGATTCGAGCGCATGCGTTTGCGCATCGATGGCGTGCACCGCGCCCACGAGATGCGTTTCGGCCACCATGAGGCGCGCGCCCGAATTGCGCAGGATGTGTTCGAGTTGCATGCCGCGCGAAGCGGTGTTGATGGGCACGACCACGGCGCCCAGCCACCCGCAGCCCAGCACGATCTCCATGAACTCGCTGCGGTTCGTGCACAGCAGCGCGACGCGGTCGCCGCGCCGGATGCCGTGCGCCGCCAGCGCACCCGCCCGCCGTGCCGCGATCTCGAGTGCCTGTGCGCCGCTCCAGCTTGTCCTGCGGTCCGAGAACAGCGCAGCATCGCCGTTGCGTGCGGCGCGCGCCGCCAGCAAGGCCGGCAATGCAAGCGATTGCGCCTGCGCCGTCTCGCCGGCAAGCCCGGCGCCCGGGTTCATGCAGCCCATAAATCAGCCTCCTCGCAGTCTCACCAAAATCGATGAGCCCAGTCTAGGTTTGGGCTAAGATATCTGTCAAATTCATCAATATTATCAACATCATAAACATGGCTGATTTCAACGAAGCCGACCTGAATCTGGTGCGCGTGTTCCAGGCGATCCTCGAAGAACGCAGTCTCACGCGCGCGGGCCAGCGCCTGGGCCTTTCTCAGCCGGCCATCAGCTATGCCCTCGGCCGGCTGCGCGTGATGTTCGACGACCCGCTTTTCGTTCGCTCTCCTGATGGCATGCTGCCCACGCCCACGGCGCAGCAACTCGCGCTGCCGCTCGGTCGCGCGATTGCGTCGATACGCGAGGCGCTGCGCCACGGCGAGCCGTTCGACCCCGCCACGAGCTCGCGCGAGTTCCATCTTTCGATGACCGACGCCGGCGAGCAGTTCTTCCTGCCACCGCTGTGCGAAATGCTTCAGCGCGTGGCCCCGCATGTGAAGCTGGAGGCGCGCCAGGCACCGGTGGCCGAGGTGACCGAGCAGCTGCGCCTTGGGCAGCTCGATCTGGCCATCGGCAATCTGCCGGCGCTCAAGCCGCACACGCACAGCGCCCTGCTTTTCGACGAACCCTATGTATGCATGACGCGCCGGCGCGCGGGCCTACCCGCGAGGCGCATGTCGCGCGAGCGCTTCCTGGATATGCAGCACATCATGGTGGTATCGAGCGAGAGCAGCCATCGCACCATCAACGACTCACTGCGCGCGGCGGGACTCGACCGCAAGATCGCGCTGCGCGTGCCGCATTTTTCGGTGGTGCCGCAAATTCTGCGGCGCACCGACTGGATGGTGGCCTTGCCGCGCCGCGTCGCGCGCTTCTTCAACGAGTACGATCAGTTCGTCATCTACGATTTGCCGGTGGCAATGCCGAGCGTGGAGGTCACCGTGCACTGGCACGAAACCTTCGAGAATGACGAAGGCAACCGCTGGTTTCGCGAACTGACGATCGAGACGCTGCGCAAGGTGTGAGGCGGGAAGCTAGTGAACGGATGCCGCGTCGCCCGCGGGCAGCGCAACTTCGCCTCAGCCCTCGCCCTGCACGGCCGGCGCGACCGGGACTTCGAGCCCCACCTTCACGCGGCTCATGCTCACGAGCGTCTTGAAGCGCTTCACATTGTTGTTCGAGAAAAATAGCTGGCGCGTAAGTTCGGTGTATTGGTCCATATTGCGCACCGCGAGAATCAGCACGAAATCCCATTCGCCCGCTACGTAATAGCACTGCTGAATCTGCGGACACTGCGCAAAGGTGCGCTTCATGGCGTCGAGCAAATCGATCTGCTCGCTCTCGACCTCGATGGTCGCGACAATCGTGATCGGATGATCGACTTTTTCGGGCGCCACGATGGCCGCGTAGTGGTCGATCACGCCTTCGTCGGCGAGTCGCCGCAACCGGCGGTTGACCGCAGCGGTCGAGAGATTCACGCGCGCACCCAATTCGTTCTGCGGAATCTGCGCGTCGCGCTGCACCTCCATCAGCAATTTGCAATCGAAAGCGTCGAGATTTGTCGCCATTTCACCATTGACCCGAGGTTCGTTTTCGCCTGGAAAATCGATATTTTTTTGCGTATACGGTCGCGATTATGAGACTTTTTCGCATGGCATGCGCAATATCATTTCCTGGTCGACGGCGTTCGCGCCGTGAATTCAAATCGTCGAGGCCACTTTGGCCCAGGAGCCCCCGTCACATGCCGCTCGCCCATTCCCGCGCCGACCGCAGCCCTTACCCCGAGACGCTTCGCGCAATCCTGAACGTGAAATCGGCCGATCAAAGCCGCGCCTGGCTCGCCCATTGGGATTTGATCAGCCCGGAGCCGACGCCGCTCTGGGACCTGCCCCACGCCGCCGCGCAACTCGGCATCGCGCGGCTCGCCGTAAAGGACGAATCGCTGCGCTCGCCGCTGTGCAGCTTCAAGGCGCTCGGCGCGCCTATTGCGTTGATGCGGCTGATCGTGCGCCTCTGGCCCACCCACGACATCGATCCGCAAGCGCTGATCGCCGGCCGACATCGCGAACTCGTGCCGAACTTCACCGTCATCAGCGCGACCGACGGCAACCACGGCAAAGCGCTTGCCGCAGCGGCGCAATCGATCGGATGCCACTGCGTGATCGTCCTGCACGCGAACGTCAGCGCGGAGCGCGAGCAAGCCATTGCGGCCTACGGCGCGCGCATCGTGCGCATTGCGGGCAATTACGACGAATCGGTGGAGCATGCGGCACAACTCGCCAAGGACAACGGCTGGCACGTCGTGTCCGACACCTCCTATGAAGGATACGAAGCCATTCCGCGCGACGTCATGCAGGGATACGGCACGATCGCGGCGGAAGTCATCGAGCAATCGAGCACAACCTCGGGCGAACCGGCCTTCACGCACGTCTTCCTGCAAGGCGGCGTAGGCGGGCTCGCAGCGGGCGTAGCCAGCTACCTGTGGGAGCACTACGGCGCGAATCGCCCGCGCTTCGTCGTGGTCGAGCCGCGCCAGGCCGATTGCCTCTATCAAAGCGCGCTCGCGGGACACGCCGCGAAAGCCACGGGTTCGGTCGACTCCGTCATGGCCGGCCTCGCGTGCGGAGAGACCTCGCCGCTCGCGTGGAAGATCCTTCAAGCGTGCATCGACGACTTCATGCTCATCGAGGACGACGACGCGGTAGCGGCCATGCGCGCGCTCGCCGCCGGGTCGGATGACGACGTGCCCATCGTTTCCGGCGAATCGGGCGCCGCCGGCCTCGCCGGTCTCGCGAAGCTGCTGCACGATCCCGCTCTCGCTCATGCGGTGGAACTCAATGCGCAATCGCGCGTGTTGCTGATCAGCACCGAAGGCGCAACGGCTCCCGGCGTGTATGCGGAACTCGTTGGCGAAAGCGCCGACACGGTGGCCGCACGCCGCGACGAACGGACCGCACAATCGAACTCGCAACCGGCGCGCTAACCCTGAACCGGCATCGACAAGGACGCATCCATGGAAAGCACCCTGCAAGGACAATTGAAAAGTTGGCGCCGGTATCTGCACCAACGCCCGGAAACCGGCTTCGAGGAAGTCGACACGTCCGACTACATCGCCGGCATCCTGAAGACGTTGGGCCTCGAGGTCCATCGCCGCATCGGCGGCACGGGGCTGGTGGCGAACCTCACGGTCGGCAGCGGCAAGCGCGCAATCGGCCTGCGCGCCGACATGGATGCGCTGAATATCGCCGAATGCGCGCCGGGCCGCGAACATGCCTCGCTCAATGCAGGAAAGATGCATGCGTGCGGGCACGACGGCCATATGTCGATAATCCTCGGCGCTGCCCGCCTGCTCGCCGAACGTCGCGATTTCGACGGCACCGTGCGCTTTATCTTTCAACCCGCCGAAGAGCATGGCCGTGGCGCGAAAGCGATGATGGCCGACGGCCTGTTCGAGCGCTTTCCCGTGGACGCGATTTTCGGCGCGCACAACATGCCCGGCATGCGCGCCGGCACCTTTGCGACGCGCGCGGGCGGCATCATGGCGAGCGAAGATAATTTCGTTATCCACATCAAAGGACGAGGCACGCACGCAGCGCGCCCGCACATGGGCGTGGACCCTATCGTCATCGCCTCGCAAATCGTGCTCGCCTTGCAGACGATCGTTTCGCGCAATCTCGATCCGGGCCTGCAAGCCGTGATTTCATGCACGGAATTCATCACGGATGGTATCCGCAATGTCATTCCGTCGAATGTGATCATCAAAGGCGATACACGGAGTTATTCAAAAGAAGTGCAAACGCTGCTCGAAACGCGCATGCGGGAAATCAGCGTGGGCCTGTGCGCGACGCATGGCGTGGAATGCAGCTTCGAATACACGCATGAGTTCGCGCCCACGGTCAACTCGCCCGAATATCTCGATGTCGCCGTCAACGCCGCGCGCAACGTCGCCGGTGAAGCGGCCGTCGACGCGAACGTCCAGCCGATGATGATCTCAGAGGATTTCGGGGCGTTTCTTCAGGCCGTGCCCGGCAATTTCGTCTTCATCGGCAACGGCGATGTGCCCGAGCGCGGCGGCACGCCGCTCCACAACGCGCGCTATGATTTCAACGATGACATTCTGATGACCGGCGCGCGCTATTTCGCGGAGCTCGCGCGGCTCGAATTGCCGGTTCGCTGACGCGCGAGTCGAATCGACATCAGACTTGCCGCGCGGGCGCGTGCCACCCGTTATGCCTGAACGAGGTGGCAAAGAATAAGACCTGATAGCGAATGGCATTCGACCAGTACGGCCACGTATGCCCGCCTGGGCGCTCGGCGTAATCGTGCGGCACGCCCAGCGCAATGAGCCTGTCGTGCAGCGCGCGGTTCGACTGCACAAAATAATCGCTCACGCCGCAATCGATGGTGAGCGCGATATGCGCATGCTCGAAACCGCCCGCGTCCTCCACGATGGCATTGCGGGTCCAGAAGTCGGCATGGAGCGCCGGATTGCCGAATACGCGGTCGATGCCGGGTTCGTCCTCGCAATTGCGCGGATCGACCGCGCCGCTGATGCTGCCGGCCGCGCCAAACGTCTCGCGATGATCGAGCGCGATGCGCAGCGCGCCAAAGCCGCCCATGCTCAGACCCGTGATTGCGCGCGTCTCGCGCGAGGCGAGCGTGCGGAAATGCGCGTCGATATACGACACCACCTCGGTGCCCACATAGGTTTCGTAGCGGCTCGCGGGATCGAACGGGCTGTCGATGTACCAGCTTTCACGGCCGCCGTCGGGCATCACGAGTATCACGTGATAGCGGTCCGCCAGCTTGCCGATACGCGTATTCGAGGTCCAGTCCGCATGATTGCCGCCCGAACCGTGCAGCACGTAAATCACCGGATAGCGCGCCGTGCCGTTGCCGCGCGCGTAGTCGCCGGGCAACACCACGGTGGCGCCGAATGCGCGATTCATCGCCGCGCTGGGGATCGAGACGATTCTCGTCTGGAAGGCCCAGCCAGGCGCGCTCAGGCCCAGCGCGAAAAGCGAGGCCAGAAGTAGCGCGAGAGACTTGATGGGCCGAAACGCGCGGGCTGTATGCATGAAGTGGTCGATCTGGTTCGAACTGCCACGGAAGGCACGACACCTGCAGCGACTCTAGCAGCGGGCACTTACAGCCAAATTTCTGCGAACCCTACAACTCCATTCACACAGGGCGCTTATTCCAGCGCTTTCATCAGAGCAATACCGACCCCAGTTTCAATCCGATTATTTTGATGCGTGCAATGGCCCGCGATTGCATTACGAAAGCCGCGATTATTTTGTTACACGTCTTACCCCACGAACCCACGCTTGTTACAGAGACCTTTCATGTTGGTCGCTATACTCAGCACCGTCTTAAAACAAGTGGGTTAACCATGTCGAAAAAATTCATCCCGATGGTTGCGATTGCGGCGCTGGCCGCTGCGGTTTCGTTGCCCGCCACGGCTGGCGACATGAACAACGCGCTGGGTGGCGGGCTGGGCGGTCTGGCCGGCGCGGCAATCGGCGGCGCAGTAGGCGGCCCCACGGGCTCCGTGATCGGCGGCGCGGTGGGCGGCGGCGCAGGCGGCGCAGTCACGTCGAACCGCCGCGAGCGCACGGGCGCCATCATCGGCGGCGCGCTGGGCGGCGGCGCGGGCACGGCAGCGGGCAACGCCATGGGCGGACGCAGCGGCGGCCTCGTTGGCGCGGCGTTGGGCGGCGGCGCCGGTGCCGCGCTCGGCGGCAATATCTCGCGCTCCAACTCTTATTCCAACGATTACCGCTATGGCGGCCACCATCGCCATGGCAAGCATCATCATTGGGACTAAGCCCTGATTGGGGACTAAGCCATCATTGGAGTCCGTGGGTTAATCTCCGGTTCGGCTTGAAAGGCTCGCGACTCACGCGAGCCTGAACACCCCTACCGCCTCACGCAATTCCACCGCCTGTTCGGCGAGCGCATGCGCTGCCGCGGAGGCCTCCTCGACGAGCGCCGCATTGTGCTGCGTGGTCTCGTCCATCTGCGTGACAGCCACGTTCACCTGCTCGATGCCGGTGCTCTGCTCCCGCGAAGCCGTGGCGATTTCGCCGACGATTGCCGTCACGCGCTCGACCGCGCCAACCATTTCCCCGATCACGTTGCCCGCATCGTTCACGAGCGCCGAGCCCGCATCGACGCGTTGCGCGGAAGCCTCGATCAGCGCCTTGATTTCCTTCGCCGCCGCGCCGCTGCGCTGCGCGAGCGAACGCACTTCAGCGGCCACCACGGCAAAGCCGCGCCCCTCCTCGCCGGCACGCGCGGCCTCGACCGCTGCGTTCAACGCCAGCATATTCGTCTGAAACGCAATGCCATCGATCACGGCGATGATATCGACGATCTCGCCCGAGCTCGACGCAATCCCGCGCATGGTGTCGACTACCTCGGTCATCAACTGCTTGCTGCGCGCCGCCGTCTGTGCCGCGTCGCCGGCCAGCCGCGCTGCCTGTTGCGCGTTTTGCGCATTCTGGCGCACGGTGGCCGTGATCTCTTCCATGCTCGCCGCCGTTTCTTCGAGCGAAGCGGCCTGCTCTTCCGTACGCGATGAAAGCCCGTGGTTGCCCGCCGCGATTTGACCGCTCGCCGAGGCCACGCCCTCGGCA
Source organism: Paraburkholderia sp. A3BS-1L (assembly GCF_051125215.1). NCBI lineage: Bacteria > Pseudomonadati > Pseudomonadota > Betaproteobacteria > Burkholderiales > Burkholderiaceae > Paraburkholderia > Paraburkholderia sp. A3BS-1L. Next base: position 1,756,419 of record NZ_CP120443.1, read on the forward strand.
TGACCGCGCACCTTGCTCACCACGCCCGCAAGGCTGCGCTGCATGCTCTTGAGCGCCGCGAGCAGCATTGCGGTTTCGTCGCGGCCGCCCGTTTGAACTTCGAAGGCGAGATCGCCGTTGGCCACCGCGCGCGTGCAGTCGAGCGCGCGAGCGAGCGGCCGCGTCACGGTGCGGCTGAAGAGCCAGCTGCCCGTCATGGAAACGATCAAGGCAGCCACCATCAACACGGCGCTGATCGCCGTCGCGCGACGCGCATCGCTAGCCGCATCGGCCGATACCTGGGCGGCCTGCGCCGCGATCCGGCGCGCCGCTTCGCCGAGCAACGCGGCGGGCGCGCGATCGACGCCGGCCACTGCATGATCGCCAGCGGCGGCATCGAAGCCCGCTGCCTTGAAGGCCGCGAACCCCACGCGATAACCTTGCCCCATCGCCGTGTGCGCAGCGGCAAACCGCTCGACCAGGTCGCGGCTCTCGCCTGCGGGCAAATTCGTTCTCAATTGTGCGGCGAGCGCGTCCACTTCGCGCTCACGCGCCTCGAACGCGGACCAGTGCTTCTCCAGCAGCGCCGGATCCTTGCCGCGCAGCAGCGTGTCCTTCCATTCCTGCACCTGCACCTTGAAGACGACCAGCATAGCCGTCGCCGCACGCTCGTTGGCTACGCTGTTCTGCACCGTCGTGCCGTAAACATTGAGCGACTGATTCAGCGAATAGATTCCGTAGAGCGCGCCGGCGAACATCAAGACGAGGGCCGCCGCGAACGCAAGCGGAATCTTCAGGGTCAACTTCATCTTTGTTTCCTTGCCGCTTCATTCATGTTTCATTTTCGATTGCCTTTCGTGACGCATTCGCGCCACGCCGGTGGTATCGGCATTCGCATGAAAAACTGAAGGGGGGCGAAGAAAAGCCGGATTTGCTGCATCCAATGCGCGCTAATGAACAGTCGCCTCCTCCTGGCAGATATGACAATATCGCGACACTACCGATGCATCGACGAAAAACGACTCAAAGCATCGTGTGCGTACTTCGACAAAACGGTAATCGAACGCCGTCGAAACGGCGCGGGAGTCTGGGATGCAGACAATCTCTTTCGGGGAATGCGTCGCTGGGGCATGGCGCGACGCCGGGAACATGGTGCTGCAGCGGCCGCTGTTCATTGCCGCATGCACCACCGCCATTTTTTCACACGCTTCATTCAGGTCTCGCTGGGTGACCTTCCCGCACCGCATTCCATGCAGGTGATGCTCGCGATCGGCGCATTGTGGCTGGTAAAGCTCCTGCTCACGAATGCCGTTGTCGTACAGGCGATGCGCTACGTGGTGCTCGGCGATGACGCCATCGCCATCGACACCTTGGTTGGCCGCGATTACTGGCGCTATTTGGGGCTGACGTATGGCCTGACGGTGGTCATGATCGTCGCGGTGGTGGCCGGCGCCCTGCTCGTTGCAACGGCGTCGCGCTTCCTTGGCATCCACGGGCATGTGCGTGCGCTCTCCATGACAAGCGCATGCGCCATGGCGTTAGCCGCAATCTGGGTGAATGTGAGGCTATGCCTCCTGTCGAGTCACGTCGCGATCGGCAGGCCGCTAAGCTGGCGCGCCGCCTGGCGTGACACTCACGAGCACGCCATGACCATCATCGGCACCTGGCTCACGATCGCCCTGACGATATGTATTGCCGCGGTCCTGATCATGGGAATCGCCGCATTAATCTCCCACGCTCTTCGCGACGGCCGCCACGGCCCCGTGCTCCAGTTCGCGCAGATTCTGGTTCTGGTCGCCGCGTTGAGCATCTCCGGTGCCGGTTCGGGCTGGATCTACCGGCGCTACGCAACGGGTTTTATCACCCCACCCCGAGGTCTGTGAACCGGACCGCGTATCGCAATCGGGCAATCGGGCAATCGGGCAATCGGGCAATCGGGCAATCGGGCAATCGGGCAATCGGGCAATCGGCACCCAAGCAAAAAAGGCAGTAGTCCTTGCGGACCACTGCCTTTCTTCATCGATCGTGCCTGATCAGACGCGATTCAGACACGACTCATACGCAACTCAGTCGCGATTGGCCTGAAGCACCGTCAACGCCGTCATATTGATGATGCGTCGCACCGTCGAGCTCGACGTGAGCACGTTCACCGGTGCATTCACGCCGAGCAGGAACGGCCCCACCGCCACGTTGCTGCCCGCGCCGGTCTTGAGCAGGTTGTACGCGATGTTCCCCGAGTCCACGTTCGGGCACACCAGCAGATTCGCCGCGCCCTTGAGCTTCGAATGCGGGAGGATTCGCTGGCGCAGCGCTTCGTCGAGCGCGCAGTCGCCGTGCATCTCGCCGTCCACTTCCAGATCGGGGTTCTGCTCGGTCACGAGCTTGAGCACTTCGCGCATCTTCGCGCCCGATGCCGAGCTGCCCGAGCCGAAGTTCGAGCGCGAGAGCAGCGCGACCTTCGGTGCGAGATTGAGCCATTCCATCTGGCGCGCCGCCGCGAGCGTGAACTCGGCGATCTGCTCGGCGTTCGGGTTGTCGTTCACGTGTGTGTCCACGATGGCGACCGTGCGCTTGTCGAGCAGCAGGATGTTCATCGCTGCGTAGGTCCTCGCGCCACGGCGCATGCCGATCGCTTCGTCGACGAAGCGCAGGTGATCGTGATACGCGCCCACGGTGCCGCAAATCATGCCGTCCGCGTCGCCCAGGCGCACCATCATCGCACCAATCAGCGTGAGGCGGCGGCGCATTTCCACGCGCGCCATTTCCTTCGAGATGCCGTCGCGGCAACGCAGTTCCCAATACGTGGTCCAGTATTGATGGAAGCGTTCGTCATACTCAGGATTCGTCACTTCCACATCTTCGCCGAGCTTCAGGCGCAAGCCGAACTTCTCGATGCGCGCAAGCAGCACTTCGGGACGGCCGATCAGGATCGGACGCGCGAGCTTCTCGTCGACGATCACCTGCACCGCGCGCAGCACGCGCTCTTCCTCGCCTTCCGCGAACACGATGCGCGCCTTCGCGCCATCGCGCACGAATTGCTTGGCCGCCGCGAAGATCGGCTTCATGAACGCGCCCGAGTGATACACGAACTGCTGGAGCTCGTTCGTGTAGGCGCCGAAGTCGTCGATCGGACGCGTCGCCACGCCGTCTTCCATCGCGGCCTTCGCCACCGCCGGCGCGATGCGCACGATGAGGCGCGAGTCGAAGGGACGCGGAATCAGGTACTTCGGACCGAAGCGCAGATCGTAAGCGCCGTAGGCCGCGGCCACCGAGTCATTGACCTCTTCTTCGGCGAGCTTCGCGATCGCGTGCACCGCCGCGATTTCCATGTTGCGCGTGATGGTCGTTGCGCCCACATCGAGTGCGCCGCGGAAAATGTACGGGAAGCACAGAACGTTGTTGACCTGGTTCGGGAAGTCCGAGCGGCCCGTGGCGATCACCGCGTCCGGGCGCGCTTCGAGCGCGACCTCGGGGAAGATTTCCGGCGTGGGGTTGGCAAGCGCGAGAATGAACGGCTGGTCCGCCATCTTCTTGACCATTTCCGGCTTGAGCACGCCGCCGGCGGAGAGGCCGAGGAACACGTCCGCGCCTTCGATCACTTCGGCAAGCGAGCGCGCAGAGGTGTCCTGCGCGAAGCGCTCCTTGTCCGGGTCCATCAGTTCGGTGCGGCCCTGATAGACCACGCCCGCGAGGTCGGTCACCCAGATGTTCTTGAGCGGCAGGCCCAGATCCACCATCAGGTCCAGACACGCGAGCGCCGCTGCGCCCGCGCCCGAGGCCACGACCTTGACCTTCGAAATGTCCTTGCCCACCACTTTCAGGCCGTTCAGGAACGCGGCCGAAACGGTAATGGCGGTGCCGTGCTGATCGTCGTGGAAGACTGGAATCTTCATGCGCTCGCGCAGCTTGCGCTCGACCGTGAAGCAGTCCGGCGCCTTGATGTCTTCCAGATTGATGCCGCCAAAGGTGGCTTCGAGGCTCGCGACGATGTCCACGAGCTTGTCGGGATCGCTTTCGGTGATTTCGATGTCGAACACGTCGATGCCGGCGAACTTCTTGAACAGCACCGCCTTGCCTTCCATGACCGGCTTGGAAGCGAGCGCGCCGATATTGCCGAGGCCCAGCACGGCCGTGCCGTTCGTGATCACGCCCACCAGATTGCCGCGCGCCGTGTAGCGGAACGAGTTCTGCGGGTCGGTGACAATTTCCTCGCAGGCCACCGCCACGCCGGGCGTATAGGCGAGCGCGAGATCGCGCTGGGTGACCAGCGGCTTGCTGGCCGTGACCGAAATCTTGCCCGGGGTGGGGAATTCGTGGTACTCGAGGGCGGCCTGACGTTCGGTCTTATTCATGTTCCTCACTCCAATATGGTGCCGGCCGCCATGGCGGCGCACCGGTTGTGTTCGAATGAGGGCCATTCTAGAGAGCCGGCATAACGACCCCATTTTGATTTAGTATGGGGCCATTATTTTTTCCTGATACCCCTCCTGGGGCTTGCCGGCCGTGTCATTCAGTACCGAAGAAGTCACGAGGCGCCTGAACGCGCGCCTGAAAATGCGCCATCTGGTGCTGCTGCTGCAGATCCGCCAGCACGGCTCGCTCACGCGGGTGGCCGAGTACATGGCCACCAGCCAGCCGGCGGTGACCAACGCGCTGGCCGAGATGGAGAGCCTGTTCGGCGCGCCGCTGTTCGATCGCTCGCCGCGCGGCATGACGCCCACGGCGCTCGGCAATGTCGTGCTGGCCCGCGCGCAGGCCATGTTGCACGACCTCGACCACCTCGCGCGCGACATCGAAGCGGTGCATGCGGGCCATGCCACGCGCATGCACGTGGGCGTGATTCCGTTCATTTCGGGGCGCACGCTTGCCGCGGCGATCCGGCTCGCGCAGTCGCGCCTGCCACAGCGCGTGACCATGACGATTCACGAAGGCACGACCGACACGCTGCTGCCGCGCCTGCGCGACCACACGCTCGACCTCGTGATCGGGCGCGCATCGTCGACCGCCGACGTGAACCAGGTGCGTTTCGACGTGCTGTACCAGCAGACGCCGCGCTTGATCGCGAGCCGACGCCTCGCCGCGCGGCTCGGCCGCGCCAAGTCGAGCTGGCAGAAACTCGCGGAACTGGAATGGATTTTGGGCGCGCCGAACACGCCCATGCGCGAGCAGATTTCCGACCTCTTCCTGCACGCGGGCGTGGCGCCGCCGGTGCCGATCATGGAGAGCTATACGTCGCGGCTGATCGGCGAAATGATCGCGACGAACGAGAATGCGGTGTCGATCGTGCCCGCCGATATCGCCGAGGAACTCGTGCATATCGCGGGCGTGGCGATCGTGCCCTACACCTTCGACTGGACGCTGCCGCCCATTGCGCTCTTCACGCGCGCGGGCGTGCAGCGCGAAGCGGATACCGTGTTCGGGCAGGCGTTGCGCGAGCTTTATCTGGAAGGGGAGGCGGGGCGGCGGTGATACCAGGGCGCGCGTTGCGCCCCGCCTCGTGCGTCAAACCCGCTGCGCCACCGCGCTGCACTCGGGCATCGCCTGCTGGCTGTGCATGCGCGACACCAGCATCAGCGCGCATACCAGCGTGATGATCACGTGCACGATGCCGAGCGCGACCACCGAAAGAATGCTGCCCGTGGCGCCCAGCAGGAACTGGCCGAGAATCGGCGTCGTGCCCGCGAACACCATGCCGCAAATCTGGTACGAGAGCGAGATGCCCGTGTAGCGCACCTGCGCCGGAAAGGCCTTTGCGAGCATGCCAGCCATGGCCGCGTAGTACAGCGAATGCGGAATCGAGGCCAGCGCCATGCCGAACATCGCGAGCTTGGTCGACCCCGTGGCGATCATCATGAACATGATCGGCAACGCCACGATCTCGGGCACCAGCATGTAGATGATCGCCTTCCGGAGATCTAGCTTCGTGGCCAGCACGGCGCCGAACGGCTGCACGATCAGTTGCACGACGATGGCGAACGTGATGACGCTCAGGAATTGCGTGCGGTCGAACCCGATCGAAGTCACGGCCCACGACAGCGCGAACGTAGTCTTGAAGTAAGTGGCCGAAAGCGCGATCACGCACGCACCCACGCCCATCGCCACGAGCGACTTGTGGTGGCGCAGCACTTCGCCGATCGGCAGCTTCACCACCTTGTTCTTCGCCTGCAGCTCCTTCATGGCCGGCGATTCGTCCACGCTCATGCGGATGAACATGCCCACCATCACCAGCAGCGCCGACATCAGGAACGGCACGCGCCAGCCCCACGTCATGAACTGATGGTCAGGCAGCATCGAGATCACGAGAAACGCCACCGTCGCGAGCAGGTTGCCCGCGGGCGAGCCCTGTTGCGCGAAGGCCGAATAGAGAATCTCCTTGCCCTTGGGCGCGTGCTCGGATGACAGCACCACCGCGCCGCCCCACTCGCCGCCCATCGCAATGCCCTGCAGCAGCCGCAGGAAGATGAGCAGCACCGGCGCCATCACGCCCGCCTGCGCATAGGTGGGCAAAAAGCCCATGGCCGTGGTGCAAAAGCCCATCAGCATGAGCGTGATGATGAGGGTCTTCTTGCGGCCTACCTTGTCGCCCAGGTGACCGAACACGATTCCGCCGATCGGGCGCGCGAGAAAACCCACCCAGAACGACGCGAACGCCGCGAGCGTGCCGACCATCTGCGAGCTCGAAGGGAAAAACAGCTTGCCGAGCACGAGCGCCGCGGCCGTGCTGTATGCGTAGAAGTCGTACCACTCGATCGTCGTGCCGACGAACGAGGCAATGCCAGCCTTGCGGGCCTGGCGGGCCTGGTGATGCGGGTTGTCGAGAGAGGAAGCTGCCACGTTACGTCTCCAGAAATCGATTTCAGCCGCCGCGTTTCCGATATGAAACACGCGGAACCCAGGTCCTTTCCGATGCGAAACACGCCGCTTCGAGGCAGGTGGCAGGCACATCGTCGCCGTTCGATTGACGAACACGCTTTCATTTATCGAACAGTTGCCGGGCGGTGCGGACTATGAAGCGCTCGCTTTATAGCGTCAACCAAGGGATAACCCGAATCGGCTCCGTTCCCAGTCTGGGCCCCAAGCCGCGCGATTTAGGTGTTTACCCGTAAGCATATTGTCAGCGCATTATCGATATGTCGATAATGCTCTCATGGATGTGAAAACTGCAGTGCGCGTCTTCGACGTGATCAACCTCTTTGCCGAAGTCCGGCAACCGATGATCTACAGCGAGATTGCGCGTCGAACCGAGATCCCGCTATCGAGCTGCCACGCGCTGTTGCAGACGATGGTGGCCAAGGGCTATCTCTACGCTCCGGGCGTGAAGGCCGGCTATTACCCCACGCAGCGCCTCCTGCATGTCGCGCGCGACATCTGCAGCGAGGACCCGCTGACGCTGATGTTCCAGCCGCTGCTCGCCGCGCTGCGCGACACCACCGGCGAGACCGCCGCGCTCGCCACGCTCGCGGGCAACCGCGTCGTCTATCTCGACGTGATGGAGTCGCGCCAGAAGATCCGCTACAGCGACGAGCCCGGCGGCTTCATGTCGGTCACGAGCGCGGCTGGCAAGGCGCTGCTCGGTGCGCTTGCGCCCACGGCGCGGCGCAAGCTGCTCGACAGTTGCGAGCCGTTGACGGTGGCGCCAGGCGGTTCGTTCGTTGATCGCGCAACCTTCGAGCACGAGATCGAGCAAGGCGTGGCGGACGGCTGGCATCGCTCGACGGGCGAAAGCATCGAGGACGTGGCCGGCCTCGCGCGCGGCTTTCTGATTCACGGCGAAGCGTTCGCGCTCGTCATCGGCGCGCCCAAGGCGCGTCTTCTAAGCAACGAGCAGCACGCCGTGCAGGCGCTGCTCGAGGTATTCGCGCAAATCCCGCCGTCGCTGCTGGCCGCCTGAAGGCCCGGCGCCGGCGGCAGTCATGGCGCAACCGTCCGGCAAGGACGGAGAGGAACAGAGCATGCGTTGGAAGAACCGGCCGGAAGGCTCGAACTGGGGCGATTTCGGCCCTGATGATCAATTGGGCCGCCCCAATCTCATTGGTGCGGAGCAGGTGCTCAAGGGCGCGCGCGAAATTCGCGCAGGGCTTAGTTTCACGCTCTCGCTGCCGCTCGACTTTCCCGGCGAGAGCAAGCTCAACGTGCGCCGCCATCCGCCCGTGCTGCGGCCGACCTTCCGCGACGGCCTGCCCTACGTGAATTTCCCGTTCGCGCGCGACCAGCCCGGCGCCACCGATGTCGTGAGCGACGACCAGGTGCTGCTCTCGCTGCAGTATTCGACGCAATGGGACGCGCTCGCGCACGTGGGCGCGCGTTTCGACGCCGATGGTGACGGCGTGGCCGAAAGCGTCTATTACAACGGCTATCGCGCGAACCGCGATATCGTCGGCCCGATGGAATACCGCGCGGAAAGCGGCTTCGCGCCGCACGCCTGCGGCGGCGCGCACAGCCATGCCGATGTGCTCGGCATCGAGAACCTCGCGGTGAAGGGCATGCAGGGCCGCGGCGTGCTGATCGATCTAGCCGCGCATTTCGGGCGCGAATGCCGCACGGTCGGCTACGACGACCTCATGCGCGTGATCCAGGCGGACCGCATCGAAGTGGAGCGCGGCGACATGCTCGTGCTGCGCACCGGCTTCGCCGAAATGGTGATGGAGATGAACCGCCAGCCCGACGAAGCCGTGCTCGCGAGCCATTGCAGCGCGCTCGACGGCCGCGACGCGCGACTGTTGCGGTGGATCACCGACTCGGGCATTGCAGCGCTCGCCGCCGACAACTACGCAGTCGAGCGCTACCCCGCGCGCGAGCCCGCGACGCCGGGCGAGCACCCGCTCATGCCGCTGCACCACCATTGTCTCTTCAAGCTGGGGCTGCCGCTCGGCGAGCTGTGGTATTTGCGCGATCTCGCCGCGTGGCTGCGCGAGCACCAGCGCTCGCGCTTCATGCTCACCGCGCCGCCGCTGCGGCTGCCGGGCGCGATGGGCTCGCCGGTCACGCCGGTCGCCACCGTTTGAGTTCATTCGCATTCCGAAACTATCTCGATTCGCATTCCCGATATGGCTAAAGAACGAGTTTTGATCACTGGCGGCGCCGCCGGCATTGGCGCCGCATGCGCCGCCCGCTGCGAGGCAGACGGCTACGAAGCGGTCGTGATCGACCGCGTGGGCGACGGCATCATCGCCGACCTTTCCGACATCGAGGCCACGGCGCACGCACTCACGCGTGCGCTCGCGGACGGCCCGATCACGCGCCTCATCAACAACGTGGGCATCGTGGTCCCGGCGGACGCCGAACACCAGACGCTCGAAGAGCTCGAACGCGCGTGGGCGCTCAATGTGCGCTGCGCGCAGCAGTGCATGCAGGCGCTGCTGCCGGGCATGAAAGCCGCGGGCTTCGGGCGCATCGTGAACATGTCGTCGCGCGCGGCGCTCGGCAAGGAGTTGCGCACCGCGTACTCGGCCACCAAGGCGGCGCTCATCGGCATGACGCGCGTCTGGGCGCTGGAGCTGGGCGCGTTCGGCATTACCGCCAACGCCATCGGCCCGGGCCCGATCCGCACCGAGCTGTTCGATCGCGCCAACCCGCCTGGCGCGCCGCGCACGCAAGCCATCGTCAACGCCGTGCCGGTGAAGCGCGTGGGCACGCCCGACGACGTCGCACACGCCGCCTCGTATCTGCTCGACGCGCGCAGCGGCTTCGTCACAGGCCAGGTGCTCTATGTGTGCGGCGGCATGACGGTCGGCGTCGCGGGAGTCTGACGATGCAATCCGCCGACCACCTCGAAGCGCACAGCGGCGCGGCTGCGACGGTCCCCGGCACGCGGCGCGCGGGCATCGTCGGTGCGGGCAGCATCGGCGTGGCGTTCGCGCTCCAGTTCGCGCGCGCGGGCTGGCGCGTGCGCCTCTTCGATCCCGACGCAGCGCGGCGCGCCGCGGCGCCTGCCGAACTCGCCGCGCGTCTCGCGGACCTCTCGCGCTTCGTGTTGATCGACGAAAGCGCGGCTCGAATCGCCGCGCGCGTGGAGGTGGTCGACACGCTCGAAGCCGCGGCCGCCGACGCCGATCTCGTGCAGGAATGCGCGCCGGAGCGCGCCGAGCTCAAACGCGAACTCTTCGCACAGATCGATCGCGCCGCGCCGGAGCATGCGATTCTCGCGAGTGCCTCGTCGTTTCTCGCGGCGTCGAAATTCGTCGATGAAACCTTGCCGGGCCGTGCGCGCTGCCTCGTCGCGCATCCCGGCAATCCGCCCTATCTCGTGCCAGTGGTCGAGATCGTGCCGGCGCCGTTCACATCGCCGGCCGCCACCATGCGCGCCATCGCGCTCTATACCGAAGCGGGCCTGCTGCCCGTGCGCGTGAAAAAAGAAGTGGCCGGCTTCATCTTCAACCGGCTGCAAGGCGCGCTGCTGCGCGAGGCGTATTGCCTCGTGCGCGATGGCGTGGCCTCCGTCGACGACATCGACACGGTGGTGCGCGAAGGACTCGCGCCGCGCTGGTCCGTGATCGGCCCGTTCGAGACCGCCGACCTGAACACGCGCGGCGGCATCGCCTCGCATGCGCTGAAGATGGGACCGTCCTATGAACGGATGGGCGCCGAGCGCGGCCAGCACGATCCGTGGACGCCCGAACTCGTCGCGCAGGTGGAGGCCGCGCGGCGCGCGGCGCTGCCGCTCGATCAATGGGAGGCGCGCGTGGCGTGGCGCGACCGCCAACTCATGCGGCTCGCGAAACACCGCAAAAGCACGCCGCCCGAGAAGGATTGAGGTGAACGATCGCGCGAACGCGACGTCACCGCAAGAGAGACCACACGACTATTACGACTGAAAAGAGACATACCCATGCAAAGAATCACCGCGTTTTTCACCGAGCTGATGCGCCGGTGCTTGCCCGATCCCTTTGTCTTTGCGATCGGCCTCACCTTGCTCACGATGGTGCTGGCCGTGACCGTGCAAGGCCAGGCCATCACCGCGCTCACGGCAAGCTGGGGCAAGGGCTTCTGGGCACTGCTCGCCTTCACGACGCAGATGGCCGTGATTCTCGCGATGGGCTACGTGCTCGCCACCGCCCCGCTCACCGACCGGTTTCTCGACCGGCTCGTCTCGCAGGTGAACTCGCCGCGCACGGCGATTATCGTGGCGACGCTGGTGGGGGGCATCGGCAGTTGGCTCAACTGGGGCTTCGGCCTCGTGGTAGGCGGCATCGTGGCGCGCAAGCTCGCACTGCGCGTGAAGGGCGTGCACTATCCGCTCATCATCGCGTCGGCATACAGCGGCTTCACGCTCTACGGCCTCGGCCTTTCCGCCAGCATTCCCGTGCTGATCTCGACCAAGGGCCATCCGCTCGAAGCACAGATGGGCATCATTCCGCTCTCTGAAACGATTTTCTCGCCCGCCATGCTGATCACGAGCCTCGTGACCATCGTGACGCTGCCGCTCCTGAACGCGTGGCTGCATCCGAAAGCGGGCCAGCCGGTAAAGGAGATCGATCGCGCGCTGGACGCGGCGCCCAAGGCCGCCGCTCCCGTGCTCGACACCGACGAGAACGGCACTCTCGCCCATCGCCTGAACAACAGCCGCCTGTTGAGCCTGGTGATCGGCGCAATCGGCATGGGCTATGTGGCGCTGCACTTCGTCCAGGGCGGCTCGATCGATCTGAACCTCATCAACTTCTTTATTCTGTTCCTCGGCATCGTGCTGCTGGGCACGCCCATCCGCTATGTCGAGAAACTCAATGAAGGCATTCGCACGATCAGCGGCATCATTCTTCAATACCCGTTCTACGCGGGCATCATGGCGATCATGGCGTCCTCGGGGCTCGTCGACACACTCTCCGCGGCCTTCGTCAAGGTCGCTACGCCCAGCACGCTGCCGTTCTGGGGCTTGATCAGCTCGTTCGTCATCAACTTCTTCGCGCCCTCCGGCGGCGGCCACTGGGTCATCCAGGGCCCGTTCATGATCGAGGCCGCAAAGACGATCGGCGCATCCGTGGGTCACACCTCCGTTGCCGTGATGCTCGGCAACGCCTGGAACGATCTGGTGCAACCGTTCTGGATCCTGCCGGCGCTCGCGCTCTCGCGACTCAAGCTCAAGGACATCATGGGCTATACGGTCATCATGATGTTCTGGATCGGCATTGTCTATTCGGTGGCGATTCTCGTCTGGGGCTGATCCCGGAACGTTTAAAACCCCACTCGCTATTCACAGGAGACCGAACGTGCTCTATCTCGTGCACATGCAAGTGCAAATTCCGCACGGCACCGACGCCGGCTACGCCGATGCATTGAAGGCAGAAGAAAAGGCGTTCTCGCAGAATCTGCAACGCGAAGGCAAGTGGCGTCACTTGTGGCGCGTCGCGGGTGAGTACGCAAACTACAGCGTTTTCGATGTGGAGTCGAACGACGAACTGCATACGCTGCTTGCCGCGCTGCCGCTCTTCCCGTTCATGAAAATCGCGGTAACGCCGCTGGCCCAGCATCCCTCGGCCATCACGCCGAATTGAACCGGCGCAGCCAGTCCGGGAAAAACAACCGGCCCGCCGGCGAGATGCACCTCGTGAGCGCATTTCGCATAGCGGGCCGAATTCCGATCGGATAATTGGACGATCGAGCCTCGATTAGAAGCGGTGACGCAGACCCACCGTTGCGGCGACCTGGTTCGGCGTGGTCGAAGGCGACAGCGTGTTGATCATGGCAACGTTCGAAACGCCGTTCAACTGGCCCGAAGCGTGCTGATAGACACCCTCGACATAAACGTCGGTGCGCTTCGAGAGCGAGTAGTCGGCTTGCAGCGAAACTGTGTGCCACTTCGGATCAGCCGAACCCACGTTGCTCGTGAGCTTGCCGTCGGTGTACGTGTACGAGGCGTCGAGGCTCAGTGCCGGCGTCAGCGCATAGCGGCCGTTCAGCTCGAAGTTGTCGAGGCGCAGGCCCGTGTTCGGTTGCGTAAACACGATTTGCGTATTGCCGCCCTGGCCACCCGACATCAGCCCCTGGTATTGCGTGTGGGTCCACACGAAGCCCACCGTTGCGGGGCCATACGTGTAGTTCAGGCCCGCACCGAAGGCGCGCTGCGTTTCCGCCGCCAGGTTGAAGTTATTGCCATTGCCCGGCGAGTTCGCGCCATTCGCATTGCTGTTCGTGCGCGAATTGTTCATCTGCAGGTAAGCCGCCGCGAAGTTCAGCGGGCCGTTGCCATACGATGCGCCAAGGCTCCATGCGCGGTTGTTCGCGAACTGGCCCGCATCGTTGCTGAAGCCGTACAGGCCGCCGAACTTGAAGCCCGCATAGTTGGCGCTCGAGTACTTGACCGAGTTCTTGATCGAGAACGAGTGATCGAGGTTGTCGTTGTCGAACGGGTGAGCCGCCATGTTGTTGCCGAAGCCCGAACCGGCTTCCGAGAGCGGCGACAGGTAATCGACCATCGAATCGTACTGGCGGCCCAGCGTCAGCGCGCCATATTGGTCGCTTTGCAGACCAACCCAAGCCTGGCGGTTGAACATCGTGCCGGCTTCCGTGTCGCGGCCGTTGTTCAGGTTGAAGCCGTTTTCCAGCCTGAAGATGGCATGCACGCCGCCGCCCAGGTCCTCGCTACCCTTCAGGCCGAAGTACGTATCGGACAGTGCACCGCTGCCCTGATTCCACGCGGCGTGGCCGCCCGCGTTGTTCGCATAGACGATACCCGCGTCCAGCGCGCCATACAGCGTGACGCTGCTTTGCGCGTGAGCCGAAACTGCGAATGCGCTGAGGACGCCCGCAATAATCAAAGTGTGCTTCATGACTTTCCTTTGTGACATTCAGACCGAGCTGAAGTGGTCCGGGTACTGGAGCCACCCCGTCAATCCTGGAGCGAAGTTTAAGTGCGCATGCTCGGGGAACAGCGTGTCCTCACGCTGGAACAGTCAATTGCAGAATATGGAAATATCGGAATTCCCCTGCTTAAAACTTTGTGCGGAAAGGAAAATTCGAAGCTCGCACTGTCACCGGCATGTCATGGGCGTGTGGCAATCGCGCGACGTTGCGGTCGAATCGGTGAATTAGATTATTGTGGAAATCGATTCCCTTTCTTTCAATTGCCTGTACGGCGCGATGCTTTTTTGTTCTGCCTCGAAAAACGTGTTGACGCGCCGCAGGTCCGCTACCTAGAATTTAAAAATCTTCACAAAAGGGGCTAACGCCTTGGACACCTGCAGTAGTCGATCTTCGAACTGTTTCGCTGCCTGACCGGCACGACGTCCGCGCTCCCTTTTCACAGCCGCCGTCCTGCCAGCAGGCAGACGGTGCGCGCCGCAGCAACACTCCCCGTGCACCCCACCATTTAGCGCCGTATGGGCAGCGCTTTCGCGCGTCCGCACGGCAGGCGTTGCGAGCCTGCGCTCGCAACTGCGTTCGCGCGCGCCCTTTCGCCGGGTTCTGCCTGTGTCGCGAAAGGGCCATGCACGAGCGCGTGGATCAACACGCGCGTACTCCATGTACGCGCCTCACGCATGAGGGAGCCGCCATGCCGGATAGCGACAGTCATCCCATACGTCCGACGATTTTGAATTTTCTATTTCTGAACACGGAAAGCGAGTAGATATCCGCACCCTGCGCTCCGCGCGCATGGCCAACCGGGCCTGCTGGTTTTCCGCCGAACGCGTCGAGCCAGACGCCCGGAGCAACATCATGTCATACGCACTCCTGCTTTCCCGCCTGCCCCAAGTCGAACTGGCGCGCGACCATTACACCAGCATGCTCGCGCTGCACGAGACCGCGCCAAGCCTGCGCGCACGCCTCTGGCAACGCCTCAAGCATCTCCGTTCGTAAGCGGCACACCCTCGCCATTCACACAGACAACTCAAAAGACGGGATCGCCATGTCCACTCCAACCCACTTCACGCAAGCGAACGTATCGCCGCCACGCAGCGCGGTGCTCGACGAAGCCCACCTCGGCGATATCCAAGGTGCGCTCGGCACCATCTCCCATTACGACCTCGCCCCGCGCTCGGGGTGGTGGGCGCGCCTGCGCACGCTGCTCGCCATTATCGGCCCCGGCCTCATCGTGATGGTGGGCGACAACGATGCGGGCGCCTTCGGTACCTATACGCAAGCCGGCCAGAATTACGGCACGACCCTGCTCTGGACGCTGCTGCTGCTCGTTCCGGTGCTCTACGTGAACCAGGAAATGGTGCTGCGCCTTGGCGCGGTCACGGGCGTCGGCCACGCACGCCTGATCTTCGAGCGCTTCGGCAAGTTCTGGGGCGCGTTTAGCGTGATCGACCTGTTCATCCTCAATGCGCTCACGATCGTGACCGAGTTCATCGGCATTACCTTCGTGCTCAATTTCTTCGGTATCCCGAAGATTCTGGGCGTGTGCATTGCCGCTGCGCTGACCATGGCGGCCGTCGGCACAGGCGATTTCCGACGCTTCGAGCGCTTTGCGGTCGTGCTGTGCCTGCTGAGCCTGCTGCTCGTGCCCGTGCTCGTGACAATTCATCCGCCCATTGTGCAAATGGCGCGCGACTTCTTTATCCCTGGCTGGCCCGCCCACTCGAAGCTTTCGGACGTGATGCTGCTCGTGATCGGCATCGTCGGCACTACGGTTGCGCCGTGGCAGTTGTTCTTTCAGCAAAGCTATGTGATCGACAAGCGCATCACGCCGCATTTCATGAAGTACGAGAAAGCCGATTTGTGGATCGGCATCTTCTTCGTGCTGATTGGCGCCGTGGCCATGATCGCATTCTGCTCGCAGCTCTTTGCCGGCAAGCCCGAGGTCGGCAGCTTCACCGACGCGGGCGGCGTGATCGCCGGCCTCGAAAAGTATGCGGGACACACCTCGGCCGTGCTGTTCGCGATCGCGCTGTTCGATGCGGCCATTATTGGCGCGGCGGCGGTGTCGCTTTCGACGGCCTACGCGATCGGCGACGTGTTCAAGATCCGCCATTCGCTGCATCGCGGCGTGTCCGACGCGAAGGGCTTTTACCTAGTCTATTTCGGCATCATTGCTGCCGCAGCGGCCATTGTGCTGATTCCGGGCAGCCCGCTGGGCCTCCTGACCGAAGCCGTGCAGACCCTTGCGGGCGTGCTGCTGCCGAGCGCGACCGTGTTTCTGCTGCTGTTGTGCAACGACCGGGCGGTGCTCGGCCCATGGGTCAATTCGAAGGCGCTCAATCTGTTCACGGGCGCGGTCGTCTGGGTGCTGGTGATGCTTTCGATCGTCCTCACCGCTTCGGTCATGTACCCCGACATGAGCGGCGAAACCATCATCGACATCCTCGCGGCCGGCACGCTGCTGGCCGTGGCCGGCCATGCCGCCATGCTTGCGTGGCGCTGGCTGCGCGGTGAAAGCGCGCCCGCGGCCCAGAGCTGGCCCGAGGGCGCGCGCGATATGTGGCGCATGCCGCCGCTTGTCGAGTTGCCGCCGCCTAATCTCACGTTGGCCAAGCGCGTGTGGATGGGCGTGCTGCGCGGCTATTTACTTATCGCTGTGATTCTGGTGATTGTGAAGGTTGTGCAGATGATGCTGATGCACTGAGCGCGGCTGACCGGCAGTGACTCGAGCCTGACGATCAGGTCGCCGACATTTACTTTCAGCGCTTCCGTATGCACTTTGCAGATCTGGCTGCATAGGCATCCGCGCGTCAAGCTCAATTGGGGTTCGTTGTGGGGAGTGCTTCGAGACGCACTCGCATTGACTTGAGTATGCATGCTGCATCCGGACCACACGCGTCTCGGTGCTTGATCCACTGACGCTGACTGCGGCTGAGCGTGACTGTCTGTGTTCCCGATGTTTTTGCCTGCACCATCGCGCGTCCGTAGGCTTCCCCAATGCCCTGATTGAAAGCGGCCAACTGGTACGAATTGCAAATCGCGTGCTCGGTTGCTGTGGACGCCTTATCACATCGAAACGAAACTTCGATCGGCGCGTTGTTTGGGATCTTCCTGAGCACGAGAATGGTCTCGTCGTGCCAGCGCAGGTACATCTTTTCGCGAACATTTTGGACAATCCAGGCGCCCGGCACGGCTTCCTTTCCGAGTGCGGCATAGGACACGCCGAGGCCGCCTTGCCACACGCCTTTCGAACGCATCAGATCATTCAACGATGTTCCGATGTAACGCACCTCGGGGTTCACGCAACGGTCCGGGAAGTCGTCGGTGTCGTCAGTAACATCGCTCCGCTTGAACTTGAATATGCGCCCTGTCAGGCGTGGATCGTTCCATGTGTACTGGGTGGTACGTCCGAATTCCGTATTAAGGTGAATCTCCTTGACCTGCCATGTGCCAGTGAGGAAGTCTGGCAGCGTCGCACCAAACGAATTGAATATGTAAAGAAAAATACAAGAGCGCTGAAGACGTAGCGTCCCTCGAAGCGCATGGTTGGCGAGCCTGTTTCTACTTTGCCGCCGTGGGTGGTTTTGTCGTTGATGCGGATTAGGTTGATCATGAGTTGCGTGTGGAACTAGTATTTGCTTTGTAGATCTGACTGCATAAATATCAATCCGCGCGCCAAGCTTAATTGGAGCCCGTTGTGGAGAGCGCTTCAAGGCGCGCTTGCATTGACTTGAGTATGCACGCTGCATCCGGGCCACACGCATCTCGATGCTTGATCCACTGGCGCTGACTGCGGCTGAGCGTGACTGTCTGTGTTTCCGATGTTTTTGCCTGCATCATCGCGCGTCCGTAGGCTTGCGCAATACTCTGGTCAAAGGCGGCCAACTGGTACGAATTGCAAATCGCGTGCTCGGTTGCGTTGGACGTCCTGTCACATCGGAACGAAGCTTCGATCGAAGCGTTGTGTGGGACCTTTCTGAGCACGAGGATGGTTTCGTCGCGCCAGCGCAGGTACATCTCTTCGCGACTAATTGGGACGGCCCAGGCGCCTGGCACAGTTGCCTTTCCGAGTTCGCCATAGGACACGCCGAGGTCGCCTTGCCACACGCTTTTCGCGCATGTGAGACTTAACGCGCGGACTTGCGTTGTACCGCTGGTTTCAAGCTTGTAGTCACGTGCAGGGTCGAGACTTGCCACCGGCGGATAACCGTAGCCACCGACACTGCGCAGCATCAGATCATTCAACGATGTTTCGATGTAGCGCACCTCGGGATTCACGCAATGATCCGGGGAGTCATAGGCATCGTGAGTGACATCGTTGCGCGTGAAATTGAAGATACGCCCCGTTAGGCGTGGATCGTTCCATGTGTACTCGGTGGTACGTCCCAATTGTGTATTAAGGTGAACCTCCTTAACCTGCCATATGCCTGTAAGGGTATCCGGCAGCGTCGCACCAAACGAGTTGAATATGCCAAGAAAAAATACAAGCGGGCTGAAGAGGTGGCGCATTTTCTAAATTGCCGTCATGTTGAGATTTTGTTTCTATGGTTTGATCAATTTCGCGGTGGCAAGGGGCGGCCGTGATATTCGTAACGCCCACTAGTGTAGAGCGTGATTTCATCTTTGCGGCGCTTCACGAGACCGTCGAAAATCGAGCCGCCCGAGTAAACATATTTGCTGATTTCATCCATCGCCGAGGAGATCTGACCTCGATTAATCATATCGGTTACCTTGGTCCATCCGCCGCCGGGGTTATATGCATAACTGACGAGGGCATCGAATTCGTTCTTCATTAAGTTGACCTTCACTGAGGTATTTACCATGCGAATATATGCGGGAACGGTTTTGTGTAGCAGTTCGATCTGCTTTTCATCGCTTAGATTGACGATATGGGTGTGTTGCGCACAGAAATTCCGCGCTGAATGACCCTGAAGACCCGCGCCAGCGGAAATGGCACGCGCTGTTGCAGCGTCAAGTCCAATGGACTTCATGTCGATCACGATGCTTTGGGGTGCGCGTGCTTTCATGTCGTAGCCCGCGCCTAGCGTCACGCCGCTTGCGCCGCCCGGCCAATGCAGCTTGTTGGTTGTGCCGGCGAGATGTTCCTGCATGAAGATGAAATAGATGCCTTTGTCGGAGAGGGTCTTCGCAGGGCTGCCGCCGGAAGCAAAATTCCCCACCACCCCCACCGGATGAAAATGCCACGGCGTCGGCTCTTGCGGAAATCCCTCGACGGAAGTCACCTGCTCCCACCACTGCAGATTCCCGATCCGCTCTATCTCGGACTGCCACAGCCACAGCAGATTCTTCATCAGCGGCGACATCTCTTCCCACTTGCCCATCCCGCCGCCCCATTCGGTTTCCGAGCGCACCACCAGATGCGTGATCGCCTCGGCCATCCACGGGGTTTCCCGCGCCTGCTGCAACTCGTACGCCGTCACCTTGCCGTCGTGGTTCGCATCGATCGCCTTCTCCAGCTTGACGATCAGATCGCCGGCATTCACCTTCAGCGCGCTCGGCTCGAACACCGTCTTGTCCTCGTCGGCCAGATACTGGTCCGTGACATGCAGGTGGCCGTCTTGCAGGCTCTCGGGATGGTTGGCATACGGCGCTGTCCATTTCGTGCGGGACGTTCGCAGTTGATATGAGGCGGTCAGATCAGGCTTGATATCAGGTGGCATCCGCAGGTTGCCCGGTGGCCGTGGCGGGCGATCGGAATGCCACCGTCAGTCATTGACGGGTCGCCTTCTTCGATTAACGTTTGGTGATACGTCTGGATGTTGGGGGCAGGAGACGCGGTCGCCTTTGCGCGCGACGTGGCGTCCTTCGAAGCGCATGGTTGGCGAGCCGGTTTCTACTTTGCCGCCGTGGGTAGTTTTGTCGTTGATGCGGATTAGGTTGATCATGAGTAAAATAAATTACACAACGCTCGTCGGAAACCATTCAGAGAGTGCGTGGCTATTTACACGCGGACAAATCTTCGCACTTAATCCATTTTAAAATGATGCCGTGTCTTTTTGATGGATATCTCACGAAATACCAAAAACCGTTCGAGCTGTTGAATTCGATAAGCTGAACATTATCTCCCCTGACCAAGTACATTTTCGTCTTGGCTGAATCAAGATGATCTGTGTATAACCATGCTTTTTCGGTGATTATGGACGTTGTGACTGGTAGTCGTAGCGAATAGATTTTTTGATTGGTAACCAGAAATTTTTCTGTCAGATGGCCGCCCTTGTAAACCGAGCGCGTTATCTGATCACACCCAACACAGCTATCGCTCAAGGCAAGTTGATAGGTGCCATTTTCAACTCGTAGATATCTTCATACTGTTTTGCGCCGAGCTTGTATGAGCTAATCAAGTTATTCTCGAAAATTTTATAATTGCATATATCTCTATGTGAAAAATTGAGAGGAGAAAATTTAAAAGTTTTTTCGTCAAATGAGAAAAATTTTGAACATTCGTTGATGCCGCCACTTGTCGCTACAATCTCTCGATTGCCATCATTGTAGAGATCTGCTATGGATATGTGCTCATAGCCATTATCGATAACCTTTTTCAATTCACCAGTCGGAACGATGCGTTTGCAATTAAAATTTTCGCTGCAAAGCTGGATTTCCCCTGCGGCGTCGACCGAGAGTGGGCTATTCTTGGCTTCTGCGATAGAAGTCGCGATCGCCATTATGGCGACTGTATAAGCTATGCTTTGGCTTAGCAGTAGTTTGATTTCATGAGCTTTCACTTCAACCCCCATTCTTTTTTGATTTTATCAAAAAGCACTTGACGCTCGTTTAATCCGTTGCTTCCACCATTTACGGCTAAAGTAATCAGGGTGACATTATTTTTCTCATGCTCGATAAGAACATTAATGTCGCCCTTGGCACTGTATTTTTTCTCGATCCCTCCTTTTCGACGCCAGAACCAGCAAGACGCATCAATTGCGTTTTCCATGTCCAAAGCTATCAGGTCAGGGTTAGAAACAAAATCTACTCCTCTATGCTCTGAGTACGCCTTATATGTGTTTTTCCATGTCAATTGAATTAGTCCCTTTCCTTTGTACTTTGGTCCATCGCCCATGACTGTATTGCCATTTTTAATGGCATCCCTGTGCATTCCCGGATTGTAGCCTTCCCCAGAGGCAAACTCTATTGTTGTTTCGAATCTTGCGGATTCGTGAAAACATTGTGCAAGAAAGTGAGCCCTTTGATAGCATTCGACGATACCGTATGATTTCATTTTTTCATTGAGTAGTGAAACAAATTCATATTTATCAAATTTGTAGATATTCGGATATTTTTCTGAAAAATGAAGCACAAAGGATGGCGAGCCTCCTTTTCCTGTAAACCAGTCTCCAGATTTTTCCAGCACTTTTTCCAAGAGGTCGACCGTAATTGCACAGCAATCGGAGGTTATAAAATTCCCCACCACCCCCACCGGATGAAAATGCCACGGCGCTGGCTCCTTCGGAAATCCCTCGACGGAAGTCACCTGCTCCCACCACTGCAGTTTCCCGATCCGCTCTATCTCGGACTGCCACAGCCACAGCAGATTCTTCATCAGCGGCGACATCTCTTCCCACTTGCCCATCCCGCCGCCCCATTCGGTTTCCGAGCGCACCACCAGATGCGTGATCGCCTCGGCCATCCACGGGGTTTCCCGCGCCTGCTGCAACTCGTACGCCGTCACCTTGCCGTCGTGGTTCGCATCGATCGCCTTCTCCAGCTTGACGATCAGATCGCCGGCATTCACCTTCAGCGCGCTCGGCTCGAACACCGTCTTGTCCTCGTCGGCCAGATACTGGTCCGTGACATGGAGGTGCCGTTTGAACAGGTCGACCGGTCTGAAGCTGATGTTGTCGACGAGTTCGAACCCCGGCCAGTCCCACGGGCCACACAGGCGCGCGAGCGGATGATGTGCCTCGCACACCCAGCCTTGCAGGGTTGAGCCATCCTTCGTCCCGATCGTGATGTTCCACCAGTGCAGCCCCTTGTCGTCGACGGCGACATTACCTGCGCCCAGCCGGTCCAGATCGGTGCGCCGGAATACGTCGCGGAAGTCCGCGCCCGGGCCTTTCGCATTGGAGATATTCAGCGGGAAATCCGACCATCCCTTTACGACACCGGTTGCCGTTGTGTTCGCGAGTTGGGCTTCCACCCACACCGGGGAACCGGCGTTCGTCAGCGTCGGGGTTGGGCGCTGGCCACGGTGTCCTCCACGTGCGGGCATCGTCACCGTCTTCGGCTGGACCCTGACCCAGCGCGAACCCGCCGCCTTGCCCACCGGCACGAGCTTCAGGCCACCTGCGCTCTGGGGCAGCGTCCGGTCCGGCCCGGGGATCTCCATGACGAGTCGCGCACCGGGCGAAATCTCCAGAAACGTCTTCACCGCCGGCAACGCTTTTGCGCGTGCGCGGCTCTTTTCGATGAACGCCGGCAATTCCGGGCCCGCGAATACCTCGAGATGCAGCAGCGGCCGGGTCGGCTTCGGGGGCAGCAGCTTCGCTTCCGTGTAACGCACGTAGTGGCCCATCTGGCCCACCACGTCGCCGGCCTTCACGGGATACGGCTGTTTCAGCACCACCACCGTATCGAGTGGTTTCGGATCGAGAACCGCATCGAGTTCCTTCGCATACACCCAGCTCCACCGTGCATGCTCCGATACCCGCTGGCCGGCAATCGGGGCGACCGGCTCGCCGCTTCTGAGCGCCTTGATCTTTCGCCAGCCGGGATGTCTCGGGTCCGATTCGGACAGCAGGAGTTCAGCGCCACGGGGCAGGATGCCGATGATTCTGCCATTCGCCAGGTCGCGAAGTGGATGCCCTTCACGGGCGCGGGGGGCGGCGTGTTGTCAACCGGCTGGACTACGGGCGGCTGGGGTGGAACGACGAAATCCGCATCGATGAATTCGCCAAGCAGGTCCCGGTTCGCGATGTCCACCGGCACGGGCTGCGGCGGCTTTGGCTTCGGCAGCGTTTGCATGTCGTTCGACCTGTCGCCCACGCGGTAGTAGCGCTCGCCTTCCCAGAACGGCATCGGCTCCAGGTGCGGTGTGGCCGGATCAGGTTGTTTCTTCGCGGCCTGATAGCTGTTCCAGTCCATCAGGTGCATGTACAGGCTGAAGAACGTCAGCGTTTCGTCCGACGCGGGCTTGCCCGTGGCACCAGACGCCGGCGGCAGCGGCAGCCTGTGACGGATCAGCACAAAGCCCGTCGAGTAGAGTGCCTTGCGATTGTCGCGCCAGATCTGTTCGGAATACTTACTGTCTAGCCGGTAGGCCACGATCTCGCCGTCGGCGATGGCGCGCACGCCTTCATCCTGCTTGAGCATCGCGGCGGTGTTGCGGTCGAAGTGCACGCCGCCGTGCCATATTCCGCTGACGCCAAGCGGATAGAAACCGTCCTCGGCCTTCGCCAGCGCCTTCATGTACGTCAACGGGTCGGTGGCGCCACCATTGCCGGACGGCGTGAATGGAAAGGCCCAGTTCAGCGGCGTATAGGCGGGTGCTGGCGATGCTGTGGGTAGAGGAGGAACGCGCGTGCTCATGGACTTTGAACCTTGGGCTGTCTCTGCTGTGCGTACCAGGAGCAAGCAGAACGTTTTGCGGCTTACCCGAGAACAGCGAGCCGCGATTAACCAGGTTCAACATCGTAATCGGGTCCATGTACCCGAATATTGACGAGCCTCTACCTCATCGTGAATGAGCGTGAACTACTGAACGACTCCATTGCGGTACGCACGCGGGTACGTAGCCAAGGAAAACCGGCGACCAAAACCAGGATTCGGCCACCGCCCTTACCCTACGCCGCCCGCGAGCAATGATCCGGCATCCGCAGCGCCGCCTCGTCGGCCATGAGCGCCTGCGGAATGAACTCCTTGAGAAAGTCGACGAAAGTTCTGATCTTCGCGTCGAGATATTGCCGCGATGCATACATCGCATACACCGTGAGCTTCTGCAGCAGATAATCGGGCAATACCCGCAGCAAAGAACCACTGCGCAGCGCAGGCACCGCGCTCGACATGGGCAACGACCCAATCCCCGCGCCCTCGCGCAATGCGCCGGCGAGCGCGTCCGCAACATTCACCTGAAACGTCGAGGGCGGCAATTCAAATGTTTCCGCGCCGTCCGGCCCTTCGAGATGCCAGCGATCGCGCGGGAAAACCGGCGTGATCAACTGAAGACATGCATGGTCCGCCAGCTCGGCGACACTGTGCGGCGCGCCGCGCGCGCCCAGATAGCCGGGCGAAGCGCACAGCACGCTATGCACCCAGCCTAGCGTCTGCGAAACGAGCGCCGAGTCGGGCAGTTCCGCCGAACTCAGTTGAAGCGTCACGTCATACCCTTCGTCGAGCAAATCGGGAACGTGCTGCGAGAGCGTGAGTTCCACCGCTACCGAGGGATAGCGCTTCTGGTACTCCATGATGGCGGGCACCAGATAAGCCTGCCCGAAGCTCGTAGTGGCATGAACCCGCAGCCTGCCGGACGGCAGCGCTTGCGCGTCGCCCGCCTCGGCTTCGGCCTGATCGATGTACGCGAGAATCTGCTCGCAGCGCCGCAAATAGCGCTCGCCGGCTTCGGTGAGCGCGACGCGGCGTGTGCTGCGATTGAGCAGGCGCGCTTGCAGATGCGTTTCGAGGCTCGCCACCGCGCGCGACGCAAATGCGGTCGTGATGTCGAGGCGGTGGGCGGCAGCCGTAAAGCCGCCTTCTTCGGCAACGCGGACGAAGATCCGCATGCAGTTGAGCGTATCCATCTGATGAAAGAAACAGGGTGGGCGTGGGGGCCGGATTTTCCAGACCCCGGCGATTTGACACCGGCAAGCTTACCATTCATGCCCGCACGGCGGGCCGGATCGCGCCGTGCCTCACCGCCGCCGCACGCGCTCCGGAGTATACGACTCAATACGCGCGATAATTCGCCTTCGTCGTTTTTTGTCCGATCCGGGTATGTCCAAACCTGAACTGGCGCCCGCCGAACACGCCTGGTGGGGTGTGGTGGCATTGGCGCTTTCCGCCTTTATTTTCAATACCACCGAATTCGTGCCCGTCGCGCTGCTCAGCGCGATTGGCGACAGCCTTCACATGCAGGCCACCAACGTCGGCCTCATGCTGACGATTTATGCGTGGACGGTGGCCGTGGTGTCACTTCCGCTGACCGTGCTCACGCGCGCCGTCGAGCGCCGCAAGCTGCTGACCGGCGTGTTCGTGCTGTTCATCGTCAGTCACATCGTCACTTCGATCGCCTGGAACTTTCCCGCGCTGATAGCGGGCCGATTGGGCATTGCCTGCGCGCACGCGATCTTCTGGTCGATCTCGGTCTCGCTCGTGGTGAGGATCGCGCCGCCATCGAGGAAAGGCCAGGCGCTCGGCCTGCTCGCCATGGGCACCTCGATTGCCATGGTGGCCGGCATCCCGCTCGGACGCGTCATTGGCGAGACGCTGGGCTGGCGCGTCACGTTCCTCGCGATTGCGGGCGCGGCGGCCATTGTCTTGCTGATGCTGCGCGCCACCGTGCCCCAGCTTCATAGCCTGCAATCGGGTTCGCTCAGGAACCTGCCCACGCTATTCAGAAAGCCGACGCTCGCCCTGCTCTACCTGATCACGATTCTGGTCGTCTCCGCGCACTTTACGTCGTACACGTATATCGAGCCCTTCGTGCAGGCCGTCAATCACGCGAGCGAAAGCCGCATTACCTATATTCTGGTGTTGTTCGGCAGCGCCGGCATTCCCGCTGCGATTTGCTTCAACCGCATTTTCCCAAGGTATCCGAAACAATTTTTGCTGGCGTCGATCGTCACGCTAGCCTCGTGCCTGCTGGTCCTGTTTCCGTGCGCGCTCGGCATCGTCACGCTCTCCGTGCATACCGTGGTCTGGGGCGGCGCGATCGTGTGTTTCGGTCTGGCGATGCAGGCCTGGATCCTGAAGCTCGCGCCCGAAGCAACGGATCTCGCTGTGTCGATCTATTCAGGTTTGTATAACGTGGGCATTGGCGCCGGCGCGCTGCTTGGCAACCATATCGCCCACGATTTCGGGCTGCCGTGGACCGGCACGTTTGGCGGCCTCGTGGGCGGGCTGGGCGTGGGAGTCTGCTGGCTGGCGTTGCGCTTCAAGCACCAGGAAGCGTCGAGAAGCGCCAGCCAGCCAGCCCAGTAAGGAAGGGTGAAATACGCCCGAATTACACGACGAACTACACGACGTTCTTTTCGACGATGGGACGATTCTCCAGCACACGGTCCCAGCTCAGGGAAGACAGATCGAGGCTCGCGTACTTGCCGCCGATAATGAGCTCGCTCACGCCGCGCCCCGTCGCCGGCCCCTGCTGCAAGCCGTGGCCGCTATAGCCATTGGCGAACACGCAGTTTTCGATCGCCGGGTGATAGCCGATGATCGCGTTGTGGTCGAACACGTTGTATTCGTAGTAGCCGGACCAGCAATGCTCGACGCGCAGCGCCTCGAATTCCGGCACCCGGTGCGCGAGCGTCGGCCAGATGACTTCGTCGAACAGATTGTGATCGACTTCGTCGAGCGGCAGATCGTTCGGGTCGTTCTCTTCGCCCGGCGAGGTCCCGGTGATGTACGTCATGCCTTCGGGTCGGAAGTAAACGCCGGTGGGATCGATCAGCAGCGGGCTATTCGCAAGACGCGCCGGCGACGACACATTGAAAATACTGCGCCGCCGCGCATACACCGGAATGTCGATGCCCATCATTTCGGCGATGCGGCGCGCCCATGCACCCGCGGCATTCACGAGCGTATCGCAGGCATAACGCTCGCCGTTGCTCGCCAGCACGTGCGTGACCTTGCGGCCATCGAGCTCGAGACCATGCACATCCGCCGCCACGTAGCGCGCGCCCAGCGACTGCGCCTTCTTGCGCAGCGCCTGCACGAGCCCATAGCCGTCGAACCAGCCTTCGCCGCTCACGCCATAGGCGCCGGCGGCAATATCGTCCACGTTCAGCCACGGAAACTTTTGCTTGAGCGCGTCCGGCGAGAGCAGCGCGATATCCGCGCCCAGGCGCGTTTGCAGCGCGTGGTTCTCGCGCAGCGTGGCCTCGCCCGAGGGCGTGGCCAGAAACAGATAGCCGCCCTCGTGCAGGTCGATGGACGGCTTGTGGCCGTCCACCGCGAGACGCTCGCCGATATCGCGAAGAAATTCGATGCCGTACAGCGACATCTGAATCGACAGCGGCGTGGAGAACTGCTGCCGGATCGAGGCCGCCGACAACGCCGACGACGACCTCGCATAGCTCGGATCCCGCTCGATCACCGTCACGCCTATCGTCGGGTCCGTTGCGCGCAAGAAGTACGCAATAGAGCTACCGATCACCCCGCCGCCAACGATTACGACTTTTGCGCTCACGACTCGCTCCAGATTGCGTTTTTTAGTCGATGTTGAAGTCGATGCCTTGTGCGAGCGGCAGCGCCGACGAGAAGTTCACGGTGTTCGTCGCGCGCCGCATATAGGCCTTCCACGCGTCCGAGCCCGACTCGCGGCCGCCGCCGGTTTCCTTCTCGCCGCCGAATGCACCGCCGATTTCCGCGCCGCTCGGGCCAATGTTCACATTGGCAATGCCGCAATCGCTGCCCGATGCCGAAAGGAAACGCTCGCTTTCGCGCAGATCGGTCGTGAACACGCACGACGACAGGCCGTGATGCGCGGCGTTGTTGGCTTCGATGGCGTCCTCGAAACGGCTGTACTTGAGCACGTAAAGAATGGGCGCGAAGGTCTCGGTGAGCACGACCTCGGTTTGCGCGGGCATCTCGACGATGGCCGGGCGCACGTAGAAGCCCTTCTCGTTGCCCGCGACCACGTGGCGCTCGCCGCCGAAGACCTTGCCGCCTTCGCTGCGGGCCTTTTCCAGCGCCGCCTGCATGCGATTGAACGATTGCTCGTCGATGAGCGGCCCCATCAGCGTGCCCTGCTCCAGCGGATTGCCGATCGAAACCTTGCCGTAGAACGTCTTCAGGCGCTCCACGGTCTGCTCATAAACGCTTTCGTGAACGAACAGGCGGCGCAGCGACGTGCAGCGCTGGCCCGCGGTGCCGACCGCCGAGAACAGGATGCCGCGCAGCGCGAGCTCCATGTCGGCGGTGCCCGAAACGATGCCCGCGTTATTGCCGCCGAGCTCCAGAATCGTGCGGCCAAAGCGGCGCGCGACTTCCACGCCCACCGCGCGGCCCATTTCGGTGCTGCCCGTGGCGCTCACGATATTCGAGCGCGGGTCGGCCACCAGCTTCGCGCCTACGTCGCGCCCGCCGGTCACGAGGCTCGTAAGCCCCTCGGGCGCGCCGCCGAATTCCTTGAGCGCGTCCTGCAGAATCTTGTCGACGGCCAGTGCGGTCAGCGGCGTCTTTTCCGAAGGCTTCCAGATCACCGCGTTGCCGCACACCAGCGCGAGCGCGGCATTCCAAGACCACACGGCTGCCGGAAAATTGAACGCCGAGATCACCGTGCACACCCCCATCGGATGCCAGCTTTCGGCCATGCGGTGGCCGGGGCGCTCCGAAGCGATGGTCAAGCCGTACAGTTGACGCGACAGGCCCACAGCGAAGTCGCAGATGTCGATCATCTCCTGCACTTCGCCCAGCCCTTCCTGAAGGATCTTGCCGGTTTCGAGCGTGATGATGGCGCCCAGCGCGGCCTTGCGCTCGCGCAGCTTGTTGCCGAGCACGCGCACCAGTTCCCCGCGTCGCGGCGCCGGCACGTTGCGCCAGGTCTTGAATGCCTCGTGCGCCTTCGCCAGCGCGGCGTCGGCTTGAGCGACGGACTGGCTCGCCACGCGGCCAATCAGTTCGCCATTGATGGGTGAATGCACGGCGATGTCGCCGGCCTCGGCGAGATGGGAAATGCCAAGTTCCGAAAGGATGGTGGATGCGTTCACTGGGAGACCTCGTCGATGTTTCCGATAGGAAATATTGTTGCTGAAACAGACTATACACGCAGACCGAAGCCCCGGCAATGCTCCAGGCAAGCCAAGCCGCGGCCGCGGTTTGCAAGAAAATTTCGCATCGGAAACTGATGTGTTTTGAAGATGCAGTGGCATTGTCGGCAGCCACCGGACCGGTATCAACCGATATCTATGCACGACCTGATGCGCTTTAGTCATCAAGCCCGGGGAAGTGGGGAATTCAACGAGGTGTTGCGAGGCGGGCGAGGTATCGGGAGATACCCCATTGGCGGAGCGGGGGACGAATTGGGGCCGACGGGGGCCGATCGGGGCGGGCAGTCGCCGCCCCCTCGCTCAGAACTGAGCGATGCGCTGATACTGATTGGCGTTGCTAGTGGCCTGCATGGCCGTGCGGTATTCCGCGCTCAAGGACTCCTGGGCAGCTTGCGCGGCTTGTGCGATGCGCAGGTCGATCGCCTGGATTTCCCGCAGCATGGCGAGCGCATCGGCTGACTGCTGCGCGGAAAGCGCCATCAGCAGCGGCGAGCGCTCGCCCGCGAGCTGCGCGGCGCGCTCCCACTCGCCCACGGCGGCCGCCTGCTCGATGTCTTTCGTGAACCGCTGGATGCGTTCGATCTGGGCCAGTGCTTGCATGACCGGTGACCTCGTCAGTTCTTGTTGGTGGCCATCGCGCCCGCGCTGTTCTGGCCGCCGAATAGCTGGGTGAGATATTGCTGGTTGTTGCTCATCGTCGCCATCAGCGTATTGAGCGCCGTGAATTGCGCGGTGTACATGCTGGTGAGCTGTGACTGATACGTCGCTAGCGACGACTGCTGCGACGAGAGATTCGTGAGGTCCGTATTGAGCGCCTTGGTGCGCGTCTGGATCGCGCCGCTGCTCGACAGATAGCTCGTGATATTGGTGTTCAGTTGCGCGGCCACGCCATTGGTCGAGCTGAACAGCTTGGCCAACGTGGCCTGGTTGTTCTGCAGCGCGCTGCTCAGCGTGCTGCTGTCGACCGCGAGCGAACCGTCGGCGTTCAGCGTCACACCGATCGTCGCGAGACTCGTGGTCGTGTTGCCGTTCTTCACGCCGGTTGCGACGATCGAGGCCAACTGGTTGCGCACGAGGTTCAGCGTCGAGTCGCCGAGCAGCACGCCCTGCGAAGTCGCGGTCGAGCTGTACGCGGTAAGCGTGCCCATGGTCGTCACGAGCGTGTTGTAGAGCGTGACGAAATTGTTGATCGCATTCGACTGCGAGCTCGTGTCCTGCGCGATCGTGAGCGTTTGCGGCGATGTACCCGTGGTGTCCACCGATGCTGCGCTCAGGCTCAGCGTGACGCCCGCAAGCGCGGTAGTCACCGAGTTCGTCGCGTTGGTCACGCCGGTGCCGTCGAGCGTGAAGTACGCATCCTGCGCGGCGGTGGTCTGGCTCCAGTTGGGCGTGGCCGGCGAGCCGGAAGTCTGCACGTTGCTGAGCGTCGACTGGTTGGCCGTGAGCTGCGCACTGGTCGCGCTCGCGTTGCCGCTAAGCGACGTGCCGGCGTTGCCGGTAACCGCCAGGCCGTTCAGCGGGTCGCCCGTGGCCGTATCGCTGACCTGAATGCTGATGGCGTTCTGCGATCCGGTGGCATTCGCGTGCAGCACGAGGTGCGCGCCATCGGCGCCGTTCACGACCGTGGCCGTCACGCCGGGATTGTTGCTCGCGCTGTTGATCGCCGCCGCAATGCCGGAAACCGTGCTGTTGCTGCTGTCCAGTGAAATCGTGGTGCTCGCGCCGCCGATCGAGAGCGTCATCGTGCTCGGCACCGAAGCGAGCGGCTGGCTTGCGCCGTAGCCCCTCGACGTGAGGACCTGCGCGGTCGCGATCTGCGCGACGTCGATCGAATACGTCCCCGCCACCGCTCCGCTGGCCGCCGTGGCCGCGATGCCCGTGCCGCTCGTGCTCGCCTTGAAGGCGTTGACGGTCGTGCCGTCCGAGAGCGAAGTGAGGCCCGCCTGCAGCGCCGAAAGCGCAGCCGAGAGCGTGCCGTATGCGGAGATCTGCGTGTTGTCCAGTTGAGCCTGCGAAGACAGTGTCGCCGCCTGGCCCGCGATCTTGCTATTGACGAGCGCCGTGACGAGCGAGCTCACGTCCATCGACGAATTGCCGGTCGAGCCGCTGATGACCGACTGCGCGGCTTGCTGCAGCGCGCTATTGGCCGACGCTGCGGCGCTGGAGGCCAGATTCGCGTTCGAGATACCGGATACGGTGGACATGAAGGGGCTCCGTGCGTCGGCGATGCCGGGTGGATCGGTTCAAGTACGGTTCAGGTTTAAAAACGCCAAACGGGAGGTTGTCCTCCCGGTTGGCAAGCGCCGCGCGCCCCGGGTATGGCGGGCGGAGCGCGCGGCGCGTACTGCTTGACTCACATGAAGCGCTTGTTACTGCAGGAGCTTCAGGATCTGCTGCGGCTGCGAGTTTGCTTGCGCGAGCACCGAGATGCCGGCTTGCTGGAGCACTTGGGCCTTGCTCAGGGCGGCCGTTTCTGCCGCGAAGTTGGCGTCCTGGATCGACGATTGTGCTTGCGACAGGTCGGTCGACTGGGCTTGCTGCGCCGTGCTGATCGCCGTGAAGCGGTTTTGTGCGGCGCCAAGCGTTGCCTGAATGTTGTTGACCGTGTTCAGCGCGTCGTCGATCGACTGAATGGCCTTGTTCGCGCCCTGGACCGTGCTGACGTCGACCTTGTCGACGGTTTGCGTCGTGGCGGACGACGCGACCGAGAACTTCGTATTGCCGGCAGTCGGCGTGCCGAGTTTTGCAGCGGCCGGAGTCGCCGGATTATAAGCTGTAGCGCTAGTGAATTCCTTCGTAACGACATTGCCGGACGCGCTGAGCTGGTTGCCGTTCTGATCCCAGAACGTATAACCGTAGTTACCGTCCGACTTCACCGTAATCGACGTGACGTCGCTCGACTGCGGACTGGCCGAGCTATCGAGACCCGTCGATGCATTAAGATCGAAGCCCGACAGCGTACCGAGCGTCGTGCCGTTAGCAAGGGGGCTGCCTGCGGTCAGCGCCTGAGCGTTCACCTTGTCGATTTCAGTGGCCACGGTTGCCGGATCGATGTTCGAAGCAGCCTTGATCTTGATCTGGCCAGGCGTCGTCGTCGTGTCGAACATACCCGAGGTTGAGAACGACACGGCCTGCCCGTTCTGATCGGTCACCGAGAAGCTGCCCTTGCCGTCCGAAACGAGGTTCAACTGCGTAACTTCCGTACCCTTCGATGCAGCGTTGGTGCCATCGCTCGCGGCTTGCCAGACGTTGCCGTTCGAGTCGAGCGAAACCGCGAGCGAGGCGATCGTGTCACCCGCCTTCACAACGCCGCCGCCGAGCGACGATGCCGCAACGCCCTGCGAGAGGTTCAGGCTGATCGTCTGGCCGACGTTCGCGCCCACCTGGAATGACACTGCGCCGAGCGAACCGTTCAGCACGTTCATGCCGTTGTACGTCGTTTGCGACGCAATACGGTTGATTTCCGAAACCTGCTGCGACACTTCCTGCTGCAGCGCCTGACGGTCCGTATCGGTCATGCCGCCGTTCGTCGCTTGCACGGCCAACTGCCGAATCCGCTGCAGACTATTCGTCAGCGACGACAAACCGCTCGATGCCGTTTGCACCATCGACACGCCGTCGTTCGAGTTCGACACGCCCTGGTTCAGACCGTTGATCTGGGTCTGCATGATGTTCGAGATCGCAAGACCCGCTGCATCGTCCGCTGCGCTGTTGATGCGCTTGCCCGACGAGAGGCGCGTGATCGCTTGCGACAGCGCGCTGCCCGAGCCGGTCAGGTTTTGTTGCGCGACGAGCGAGTTGATATTGCTGTTGATTCCGAGCATGGAAATTCTCCTGATTGGGACTGAGCCCGTTTGCGCCACGGCTGCCGTGGCGTCGGCGGACTGTCAAACGCGTTGTTTCGACCGCCATGTTTGGGGTAACGACCGCCCACCAGGGAACTTTAGAGGGACATATGCAAAAAATCTGATCTTATGCTCAATCAGGGACATGACAGACACGCGGGAAATGGCCGCCGAATAGCCGAAAACAAATGCCAAATAGTTGATTTTTTTGGAATAATCAATCCGGCGTTTCAGTCCATGCCCTTCAAGCCATCGTTGGCGCGCGCGAATCCGCGCGCCCTGAAAGGGTCGCGCGGATCCGGCGCAATTGACTAGTCGAGCGATTTACGGCGCTGGCGCTACAAAGACATCGGTGGGATTGCTTGCATTCCCGGTCGTTTGCACGAAGAACGGCACGAACTCCGTATCGGTTGCACCCAACCCTTCATAATCCCCGATAAAGTACCCTTCGGCATAAGGCGCGGTTTTCATATCGAAGGACCCCGCGATATGCAATTCATTGCCGAAATTCTGGCCCCCGCGCGGCGAGGTGATGCGCCAGTAATCCGTCGGCAGCGTGGTGTCCGTGGACTTGAGCGTGCGGAAGTCATAGTACGTGACGGCCACCACGCCCGCAGGGTTGACCCGCACGGCAGGATTGAATGCGGGTCGGCCCGAAGGCGTATTCACCCGCATGGGCGCGCTCCATGTCTTGCCACCATCAGCGGACGTCGATAGCGCCACCTCGTCGTACTTCCCGCCATTGAAGCGCGAATCCTGCCAGACGACATAAAGCCGCCCCGTCGCCGGATCGATCGCCGGTTCGGGAATGATGTCCCCGGTGCGTATCGGCGTGCCGGAATTGGGATCAAAAACCGAAACCGTTTGCAGCGTCGAAATGATCTGAGGTTGGGTCCACGTGGCGCCATCGTCGGTGGATTTGATGAACGCTACCCTGCCTGCCCCCTGGTTGAATGGCGGCGTGATCAGATCGAAAAAGTCGTAGAGCGTCCCGTCCTGCTGATTGACCACGATCTGATTGCCGATCGTCTGCTGCCGCGAGGGCACCTTCACGATTTCCGCGGCGGTACTCCAGGTCTTGCCGCCATCCACGGTCTTCGAGAACAATGTCGGGCCGCGGTAAGCGGCCGTATGGAGATTCGCGTAGGGGTTGCCGTTCGGCAGTTCGAGCCGGTCCCATACCGCATACGCCACGCCGGCCTTGATCGGATTCGCAGTCACCGATTCCTTGTCGTTGAAGTACTGCAAGGTAGGCTCGTTGTTGGCGATGATCACGCTGAGGTTTCCCCAGGTCTGACCGCCATCGCTGGAAACCGCTGCGGCCACGGCATTGCTGTTGTTGGAGTTGTTGAACGAGATGGAGACGGCATAGGCGGTGCCGTCGGGGCCGATGGACACCCATGGGTCAGAGGCGCGCTCGTATCCGAGCCCGTTCGCACATGCGCTAAAGGGCAAGGACGTTTGCCCCCAGGTGTGACCGCCGTCGAAGGAGAAGCCGGCAACGAGGCCATGAGAGCCGCCGTCCGACCAGCGGTCCTGCTGCCACGCGCCGATGAGGTTGGACGAGTTTTTCGGGTTGACGGCCACCCACGGCTCGACCTCGCTATTCACAAAGACAGTGCTGCTCGATGATCCGCCAATGGTGCACGTGGCAAAGGGGCTTGGACCCGAAACCAGTGTGGGACTGGCCGAGGCCGGTGCGCTAACCATGAGCGTGGCAGCCGCCGAAACGCCGAGCAGCACGGCGCAAGACTTGTTGCGATGCATGAAAGGACTCCTTATTTCTATGCGGCCCGCAACAGCCATGGGCCGTCAGCACGGGTATCGCCAGCGCGACGGTCACGCAATTGCACCACCTGCTATCAGCCTTTTCCCGCTGGCTACCTAGGTCACACCCATTCGATAACGCCGTACTTCGGCTCCATCGATCTGCAGGAAGTGCATTTGAATTTAGATCACACGAAAGCGGTTAGACTGAAATTTTTTGTAACAAATCGGATCAGTCGCTCCTCATGCAACGTTTGGGAACGTAGCGGCCCGGGCACTTTTACTCCGGCAGGAACAGTGAATTGAGGCGCAGGGCATTTATTACCTCACCGTCCAATCCTAAGCTTCACTCAACGACCGCCAGACAGGCCGGTCGCTTCGCTCCATGTTCCCGAGGTAGTCGAAATGAAAACCCTGATTCAAGCCATCGCTGTCGCATCGGCTCTCGCCGTGCCGGCACTCAGTTTCGCCGCGCAAACCCAGCCGCTGACCCGCGCGCAGGTTCGCAACGAGTATGTCCAGCTCAAGCAAGCCGGATACGAAGCGACCGACTACAACTACGAGGCCAGCATGCGGGCCGCAGAAGCGAAACTCGCGCATCAATCGGAAGCACCGGCACATTGAGGCTCCCTTTTCACGCTTCGCGCTCCCCGTGAAGCGCGTCAAAACCGATGAATGATCCCGGGGCCGACAGCAAATCTCGTCGATCCATGAATTATTTCGAATAACTAATTTACTAGTACAGATGCGTTACGCCGCCGCGATCCGGCGCACATCGCGGCGGGAAATACCGTGACGCTTCGCGATCAACGCGCCAACCGGAACACCCGGACGAAAAGCCGATCCTGCCGGCGCACAGGATCGCCGCGCGCAACGCGGCTTCGGAACCAGCAAGGGAAAACCCTGCTCATCAATGTAACGATCAATCGAATAAAGGTATGGCGCGGCTCGGCGCGTTCTCCCGCATGCCTGGAAAGGCCGTCCGACAAGGCTCATGGCTCGCCGCCAGCCCCCGCTCACGCGGTCGCCGCGCCTTACCCCGCAGACATGCCAATAAATAAAATCGATACCTGGATAAGCACGCCGCAAGCCTGCCCGTCGGCGTTCCGGTAAAGTCGACGGCCATGGAACACCGCTGACATGGACAACAACGACCTTCCTAATCTCGCGTGTCTGTATGCGGTATTGCGCGTGGCCGAGATGGGCAGCGTGAGCCGCGCCGCCACCGCCCTCTTTCGCGCCCAGTCGGCCATTACGCG
Organism: Paraburkholderia sp. A3BS-1L; assembly: GCF_051125215.1. Lineage (NCBI taxonomy): Bacteria > Pseudomonadati > Pseudomonadota > Betaproteobacteria > Burkholderiales > Burkholderiaceae > Paraburkholderia > Paraburkholderia sp. A3BS-1L. The sequence continues at coordinate 1,792,002 of NZ_CP120443.1, forward strand.
GGCCGTGCAGCAGATCGAAACCGCGCTGGGCGCGCCGCTGTTCGAGCGCAAGCCATCCGGCATGCTCGCGACGCCCGTGGGGCGAGCGGTGCTCGAGCGCAGCGAGCGGGTGTTCGCCGAACTCAACGAACTGGCGAGCTGGTGTGCGATGCGCCAATCGCGCAAGCGCGCAACGCGGGCAGGCGGCTTGCCGGCCTACCTGCTCAACACCCGCCGGCTGCAGTTGTTTTCAACGCTTGCGCGCTACCGGCACATGCCCAGTGCGGCGCGTGCGTTGAACGTCACGCAACCCGCGGTCAGCAGCGCGGTGCGGATTCTCGAAATCGGCGCGGGATTTCCGCTGTTCCATCGGCATCCGCGCGGACTGCTCCTGACGGCCGACGGCGAAACCTTCCTGCTGCACGTGCGCCGCGCGTTGAACGAATTGCGCCACGTCGCCGACGACGTCGCCGCGCTGCATGGCAGCGTCCAGGGCATCGTCACCGTGGGCGCGCTGCCGCTCGGCCGCACGCTGATCCTGCCGGAAGCCGTGGCGCGCGTCGTCACGCGCTTTCCGAAGGTGCGCGTGATCACCGACGAGAGCGCCTATGAAGCGCTGGTCGCGGGCGTGCACGCGGGCGACATCGATTTCATCCTGGGTGCGCTGCGGGTGAACGATGCCACCAGCGGCCTGGAAAACGAAAAGCTGATGTCGGAGAATTTGGTCATCCTCGCGCGGCACGACCATCCACTCGCCAAGGTGAAGGACCTCCCCCTCAAGAATCTTGGCGATGCCCAGTGGGTACTGCCGCGCAGCGACTCGCCCACGCGGCGGCTGTTCGAGACGCTGTTTCGCCGCGCGAAAATCAGGCCGCCGATGCCGACGGTCGAAACGGCGGACCTCGCCATCATTCGGGGGCTGCTGCTGCATACCGACATGATTGCCGTGCTCTCGGCGCAGCAGCTACACTACGAGTGCGCTTCAGGAATGCTGGCCGTGCTCGATGTGCCCATGCGCGACACGACCCGCGATATTGGCCTGACCACGCGCACCGGCAGCCCGCCCTCGCCGGCCGCGCACGAGCTCATCAACGCGATTCGCCTCGTCTCGGCCGAGATCGCCCGCGCCCGCAATAAGTAACGGGCATTGCGCGAATGACTCGTCAAGCGGCACCTCGAGTCGTTGCGCTTTCTTCCCGTCCCCCGTTCAGCGCGTGCTAACCCCCGGCACGAGATGAATCCGCTTTTCCGTCTCCGCTTCCACCGCCGCACGCGTGTAGAGCAACGGGAAATAGCGGCCATCGAGCCACATCTGCGCCAGGTCCCGATAATGCGGACTATCCGGGTCGCCCGATTCGCCGGGCAGGTTCATCGCGCGCGAGTTGTCCCAGTTGCCCACGTCCACGATCACGCGAAACGACGGCCCGTTGGTCTGCCGGAAATCGCGCTCGCGGTAAGTGGACTGGTTCGGCGTGTACGCGCTGCCGCCCTTCGGCAGCGGCCCGACGTTCAGCTTCGCGCGCATGTCGTCGTCGACGAGACCCGCGAACGGATGCGCGTTGAGGTTCGTCTGCAGCTTTCCCCACGCCCATGCATGCGCGTCCGCGCCCTGCAACGTGACCATCTCGTCGTAGGCGTCGCGCAGGCTCGCGAGCAATAGCGCGTCGCGTTTCGCGGGCGGGTCATCGCCGAAACGCGCATCCGGATGTTCGAGCATGTCGAGCATGACCGCGGTGTCCGGCGCGCCGAACGCTTGCGCCGCATCTTTCGGCAGCACGGCTTCCTTGAACACGCGCCTGAGGTGGCGGCTCAGCCATGCCTCTTCGAGCGCGGCCTGCGCCGAGTCGGCGCCCATTTGCGCATCCCAGCCATGCAATAGCGCAAGCGCCGCGCGCGTGTGCGGATCGTCGCTGTTGAGCGGCGCGAGCAGCGCAACGAGCCGGCGCGCCGGAATCGACACGATGTCGTTCTGCAAGCGCTCGCTGTCTTCGATCGACACCTTCGGCAACGACTTCAGCACTTCGTCGATGCGTTGATGACGCGACCCGTTGGTCCACTCGAAGCCAAGCTTGCGCTGCGCATAGGGATAACCGCCGGGCAGATTCATTTCATTCGACGTCGTGAAATAGCCGCTCGACGGATCGTAGCCCGCCGGCAGATCGTCGCGTCGCCAGAAGCCGGCCCATTCGTAACGGCCGTCGCCGGGCACGGGCAGGAGTCCGTCCCAGTTCGGCCGCTTCGGTGCGAGCCCGCTCGGCAGCCAGCCGATGTTGCCCTGCGCGTCCGCATAGACCTGATTAACGGTCGGCGCGCCCCACGTCGCGAGCGCGCGGCGGAATTCTGCAAAATTCTTCGCGCGCATATAGCGGATCGAATCGTAGTACGGCGACATCCCGGGTTCGAGCCATGCCGTGCGCACCGCGAATGCGCGATGCTTCGCGGGTTCGGTGTAGATCACAGGACCATGGCGCGTAAACGCGAGTTCGGCGTCGACAGTCTTGCCGCCGTGCACCGCGATGGGCTCGTGAACGATGCGCATCGGCTCCCAGCGTCCCTTGTATCGATACTCGTGCGGGTTCGCCGGATTCAGTTGATAGACGTACAAGTCTTCCTGATCGATGTTGAAGATCGTCAGCCCATACGCGATGTGCCCGTTATGGCCAATCGAAATGCCCGGCGCGGACGGCTCGCCGCCGCCGATGATGTCCAGCGTGGGCGTGCTGACCTGCTGGATGTAGCGCAGACTCGGCGCCGCATAGGCGCGATGCGGGTCGTTCGCCATGATCGCGCGGCCCGTTGCGGATTTGTCCGGCGCGATCACCCAGTTGTTGCTGCCTTCAGTCACTTCCTCGGGATTGTCCGTGGCGGCGATCACCGTGGTCGATGCGTCGGCGCTCTTCAGCGATTCGCGCGTCACGTGCACGCTTTGCGTGGCGAGTTCGAACACCTTCAGCACGTCGTCCGGCAGGCACGGATCGAGCCCGTCAGGCATCGTCGCGTGCCACCGCGGCTGCAGGCCGAAGCGGATCGTGTCGGCGGCCAGCGTGCTCTTGCACGCCACCTTCGCGCGCGCGACCTCGCTGGTCACGTTGCGCGTGAGGCCGTGGCTGCGAATGCGCACGACGTCGTCCGCCGACCACCGCGCGGGCCAGTAGCCGACCTTGCGGAACTCATACGGCATGTGCTCCGGATGCGCGGCGAGCCAGTCGATGTACGCGTTCACACCGGCTGCGTAGCGCGTCGCAATCTGCTTTGCATCGGGGCCGTAGCGCTGCCATTCGGCGGCCATGTCGCCGCGATAAAGAAATAAACGCGTGGCCTTGTCCTGCTCGACATAGGCCGGGCCGAACACTTCGGCAAGCTGGCCGAGGCCGCGCCGCCGCCACAGATCGATCTGGAACAGCCGGTCGCGCGCGGCGTTGAATCCCTGCACGAAGAAGGCATCGCTTTCGTTGTCCGCGAAAATATGCGGCACGCCCCAATGATCGATCAGAATATCGACCGGGTGCGCGAGGCCTTCGAGCGTGATCGTTTCCACCGGCGCATCGGTTGCGTGCGCAACGACACTGCTGAATGCGGCCACTGCGGCACACGTGACGGAGATGGCGAGTCTGCGATATCGGCGTGTTGGGCGCACGGTGTGTCTCCTCCGGGGTTTTCACTGCGTGGTGATACCGGGCGGCGCACCGGGGCCGTGAGGCCCGGTGCAAGTGGAGACATTAAGCGATTACTTTCATTCGGGCAAGCGCGGCACGCCCGAGCAAACCGTTAGCGGAAAACGCTCACGGCTTCGACCAGGCGCGCGGCTTGCTGCTTGAGACTATCCGACGCCGCGGTGCTCTGCTCGACCAGCGCGGCGTTTTGCTGGGTGATCGTATCGAGATCGCTCACTGCGCGGTCTACCTGCGTAACGCCGCTGCTTTGCTCCTCGGTAGCGAAGCGGATTTCGGCAATCAGATCGGACACGCGCTTGACCTGCGCGACGATGTCGTCCATCGTTCGCGCGGCCTCGTCGACCATTTTTGAACCGGCTTCGACTTTTCCGACGCTTTCGCCGATGAGATTCTTGATCTCCCTGGCCGCATTCGAGCTGCGCTGTGCGAGCGCGCGAACTTCCCCCGCGACGACCGCGAATCCCCGTCCCTGCTCGCCCGCGCGCGCGGCCTCCACGGCCGCGTTCAAGGCCAGGATATTGGTTTGAAATGCAATCCCGTCGATTACGCCGATGATATCGGCGATCTTTTTCGAGCTGTCGGTGATCTCGTTCATCGTCGTGATCACATGCGATACGGCCTCTCCTCCCTTCGCAGCGGCATCGCTGGCCGATGACGACAAGTTGTTGGCTTGCAGGGTCGTCTCGGCATTGCTCTTGACGGTTGCCGTCATCTGCGTCATCGAGGTCGCGGTCTGTTGAACATTGGCAGCCGCCTGCTCGGTGCGCTTGCTCAGGTCGTCGGTGCCCTGGGCAATTTCGTTGATGGCCTGCTGCACATTGATGACCTGTTCGCTGACGTCGTCGATCAACCAGCGGAACATCAGCCCAAGCTGGCTGACCGTGCGCAGCGTCATGCCGATTTCATCGGCGCGATCCATGTGGACGGCCTTCTGGCTTTCCCCCGATGCAACACGCAACGCTTGCTCGAGCACCTTCTCGAGCGGGCGCGAAATCTGGCTTTCCAGCCACAATGCCACCACCAGCGAAGCCAGCAAGGCCGCCCCCGTGATGCCGCCGAGCGCATATGTGCGCAAACCGAGCAGCCAGGCCGCCAGTCCCATCAACGGCACGAGCGTCAGCAAGGCAAACCGGATACGCCAGCGCACGCGCATGGTCTTGAATGCGCTCGTCCAGCCCATGAGGCCACCGCGCACGATAAGTCCCTTGTGAAAGCGGCGGCTGCCGGCCTTGCCTTCCCTGAACTCGCGATAAAGCGCTTCGGCCGAGGCGATCTCTTCACGCGACGCCTTGGTGCGCACCGACATGTAACCCACCGGCTGACCGTTGCGCACCACAGGTGTCGCGTTCGCCCGCACCCAGTAATGATCACCATTCTTGCGTCGGTTCTTGACCAGCGCGCTCCAGGGCTCACCGCCTTTGAGCGTCGCCCACATGTCCGCAAAGGCTTCCTTCGGCATGTCGGGGTGCCGCACCAGATTATGCGGATGGCCCTGAATTTCCGCATGCGAAAAGCCGCTGACCTGGATGAAAGCCGCATTGGCATATGTGACGTAACTTTGAGTGTCGGTCGTCGACATCAACGTTGCGTCGTCCGGAAATTCGTATTCGTTTTGGGTGACAGGCTGGTTGTTGCGCATGGACCTTCCTCGCGATGCAAGATGAATATTCGCAGTGCAATCCATGCGGTCGGCCGCAATCTCGAAGTGGCATTGCGACAGCGCACGACACTGCAAGCACGACCGGCACAACACGCACTATGTCGGCAATTTCGGGCCAAATCTTTAGCGCCATCGCTTGCCTCGCGAATGCATCCCGGCCATTGCATCTCCGTGCAATAGATGAAAGCCCCTCTAAAGAAGTCATGCGTCGCGCCGTAATACCTCGCGATATGACTCGTTCGTTACAGCCAGGCTGTTGCCCGAAGTATTGACATGAAAGCGCAAACGTTTGCGCCAACCCAGGAGGTGCATGTGGACATCGTGAAAACAGAGATCCGGCAACTGGAAAACACCCTGGACGCCCTGATTCGCCGCCCCCGGCTGATCCGCCGCGACTACTGGATATCGCAGATCGAGAATCTGCTCGAAAAGCCCAGACTGTCGCCGCTGGATCGGCAGCGGCTGCACGCGCTGCGCGACCTGCTCGGGGAGTCCCCGGCGGACAGCAGTTACGCCTGATCCGCTTGGTACGCGCCGCAATCTTTTGACGTGGAAGGCGTAGCGCACGAAGCCATCGCTGACGGTAAAGAAGCCGCCCTGTGAGCGCCTTCGAATTCGTCGACGAGGGCTAGCAAACCTTCCATGAGCCGCGAGTTCCGCTCGCTTGGCGCCTGATTCCAGAGATGGTCGAGCCACGCTGCGGCCAGTCTGTACGTTTCATGCGTGGGCGCACCGGCGCGCACGACTTCGGGCGTGCTCGCGATGCCGGACGTCCCGAATGTTTCATGAGACGGCGGATTCCGCCGCAAACGCCTTTCCGATGGGCGGCTCAATCGCGTTCCGAAAATTGGCACGGTGCGTGATCCTGTGATGCCGGCTTGCGCGTCACGAACCGAGCCGGGTGATTTTCTGGCCCTGCACGCCCATGCCCGCCATGAGTCCGGTTTGTCCGAAGATGAACGCATAAACATCCGGGCGCAGGGTCGTAGTGGAAACGTCCCGCCCCATGCCCGTGTCCGCGAGAACCACGCTCGGGCCGCCGCCAATCGACCAGCCAGCGCTGCTGTCGAGGTAGCGCATGGCGGCAGCCCTGGTGAGGAACATGGCTTCGGAAAAGCTCTGTGCGCCGGCCTGAAGCCCATAGGAGAGCGCGCTCGTGTTGTAGTAGCCGAGCACCTTTCCTGCGTGCGAGAACAACACGCCATTGCCGCCCGAACCGCCGAACATCAGCCCTGCTTTCAGGATGTCCGGAAAGACCAGAATTGCAACGGAATGGGCGCCCAACTCTCTGGCGCGAGGCGTGCTCGCATACAGCCGCGCCAGCGCCGCGCGCGCATCCTGCTCGAGTTTCGCGTGAGACGCGTCACTGGCCGAAGAGAACGAAGCAGCCTGCGCTCCCAGACTGGAACAACCCCCAACGAACAGGCCCGAGAGCACAGCGGCCAGGCGCACGATTTTAAAAGACATCTTTGATTCCGACTTCGATGATCAAGGTAATGAGTGGCACTCGTTGCATGCCGAACAATGCGGCAGGCAACGCCTTCGAACTCAATTTACCGGCATGCGGCATTACAAGCTGCTCAAAACTTGTTTCAACGCATGTCAGAATCGCGCGCCGCGGCTTGTGATTCGGCTCACGCTCTATTTGATTTGCAATGCAGAATAATGAGGAGAACGCGCTGCGCACAGCGCCGCTGCGTCAAGTGTTCAGCACACCGGCAAGCGCACGCGCGCCACGAGACCATGCGGCTGGTTCGGCAACAGATCGAGCGCACCGTCGTGCTGCGTCGCAATCCGGTCCGCAATCGCCAGACCGAGTCCCGAGCCGCCGCGCTGATCGCTCTGCGGCCCCCGCCTGAACGGCTGCTTCATCAACGGCAACAGTTCCGCCGGCACGCCGGGGCCCTGATCCTCGACGTCGATCGTCACATACCCGCCCGCCATCCGGGTCCTGACCGCGAGCCCGACGCGGCCATGCACGGCCGCGTTATGCATCAGGTTCATCAATAGCCGCTGCATGCCCGTGGGCCGGAACGAGAACTCGGGCAGCGCCTCCAGCGACAGATCGAATACGTACTCGAGCCCGACGTAGTCGGCTGCAAGGCGCTCGATCAACGCGTTGAGGTCGCCGCGCCTTGCGGGTTCGCTGTCCCAGCCGCGCGCGAAATCGATGAACTGCTGCACGATCATGTCGATTTCCTCGACGAACCGTTCGGCGCTGTCCAGCGGCGCTTCGACGGACTCCGGCGCCAGCAGCACCATGCGCAGCTTCGTGAGCGGCGTGCGGATGTCGTGCGAGATGCCCGCCAGCATTTGCGCGCGAGTCGTCTCCAGATCCTGGAGCGACGCAGCCATGCGATTGAATGCGTCCGCAACCATCGCCAGCTCGTGTGCGCCTTCGACGGGCACTGCCGCGGGCCACGCCCCCTGCTCGATCGTGTCGGCTGCGCGTGCGAGACGCATCAGCAGCCGTTCGACCGGACGGTGTATCAGGAACGCCACCAGTGGCGGCACCGTGGCGATACACAGCAGCAGACTGATCAACGTCCACGGCAGGCCCGGAATCGCATGCGGCGCGCCCGCGAGCAGCATCCAGTAATACGCGTCCTCCACGCGCACGCGGACCCAGACACGTTGCGCGCCGCCGTGCTCGAAGCGCATCTGCTCGCCCGCGCCCAGTTCGCTCGACATCCGCGCAACGAAATACCGGGCGGCCATGCCTTGCGGCTGCGCGTCGGTGGCGCTCGCGGGAGGCACCTCGCTTTGCGCTACGCCATTGATGGCCAGAAGCTGCTGCTCCCGCACCGCGGGCGGCAGCGTGGCAAGCAGCCGGCTCACCGTGCGGATTTGCGTCGCGACGAGCGAAGCCGCCTCGTCGATGCGCGGGCGCTGAACGAAGAACACATACACGGTGCCCGCAAAGATCTGGCTGGCCAGCACCAACACGATCAGCGCCAGCACGTTACGCACCAGTAACGAGCGATACCAGCCGAACATGGCCCTCCCCAATGAATGCCAGGTAGTGAACTGAGGCCCGATGCAACGATGCGAGCGGGCTCGTGGATTTACCCGGAGTGATACAACGACAACGCAGCAAAGCCATTATCCATGGCGCGCATGCCATTCGCGTCGATCATGCCGGCAGCCATTGCAACCGTCATTGCATCGCTCGCTCAAGCCCAATGGCGTGCAACGAGTCATGTCATCCGGTTACAACGCGCATCGCCCCGTACCGGTCGATCTTCAGCGCCGCTGCGCCCATCGCGCGGATTGCAACTTCGTGACACAAGTTTCCAACAGATCGTCATGCAATGGCCCGTTAGAGTGCGATGCATGTTTCGCCGGCCTTGCGTGCGTCGTTCGCCGCGCCGGCCGCCTGAAACCGTCGAACCGAATCGAACCGTATCGAACCGAATCGAACCGTATCGAACCGTATCGAACCGGATCGAACCGGATCGAACCGGATTGAAACCATACCCCCTTTGAAATCGTGACTCGTCAGATCTCCCGTGCGATGGCAATCGCTGCTGCTGCCGCCATGCTGGCCGGCTGCGCGCCGCCGCAAGCCCCCTGGTCCATCGCCGCGATGCCCTCGCCCTTGCTCGCACCCGCGCTGCCTGCGCCGACTGAAGCGCTGCCGCCGCAATGCGCTCCCACCTATGCGGGTCTGCTGGATCTTGCCCTGCTCGCAAAACGATATGGCCGGTCGTCCGGCATCTTCATCGACGCATTGGGCAATATGGCCGATCAGTTGGGCGCATGCCTCGACACCTATCCGCCCCGCCATGCGGCCTTCCTGCGCGCGACCGAACAGATCCGAGCGCACTCGCCCCGAGTGGGCGAGCCATCCGCAGGTCAGGCCTCGAGCTTCGCAACGAGCATATAGCCGACGCCCCACACCGTGCGGATATGGCGAGGCGAAGAAGCATCCGCCTCGATGATCTTGCGCAGCCGCAGCACCTGCACGTCGATGCTGCGCGCGTTCGCTTCGTAGTGACGCCCGTGTGCACGCTCGATCAGATTCTCGCGGCTGACCGGCCGGTTCGGCGTTTCGGCCAACGCGCACAGCAGCCGCATTTCCGCCGCGCCGACTTCGACCTGCGCGTCCGCCAGCATCAACTCCTGAATTTGAGGCTTGAGCAGATAGTCCCCTATGCGCAGCACGGGCATTTCATCGTCGCCGGCCACACTGCCCAGCGCGCCATGCTGACGCGCAAAGACCTGCTGGCGGCGCAGCATCGCACGCACGCGTGCGACCAGCTCGCTCGGCAAGAACGGCTTGCCGAGATAATCGTCGGCGCCCATTTCCAGACCGACGACGCGGTCGATCGGGTCGCCGCGCGCGGTCAGCATCAGAATGGGGATCATCTGCCCCTGGCTGCGCAGGCGTCTGCAGATGGATAGTCCGTCTTCGCCCGGCATCATGATGTCGAGAATCACGAGGTCGAACGAATGCCGCTCCAAAAACGTATCGAACTGGTTGCTGTCTCTCGCCGCGCGCACCTCGAAACCCTGCGCGGTCAAAAAGCGCTGCAGCATATTGCGAATCTCGAGATCGTCGTCGAGCACGAGAATGCGGCCTCGCGGCGCCTGATTCAGCGCCGGATTCCGCGCATCGTTGTCGGACGGGTTGAGGGGTGGCATGGCTGGTCGGGACGCTCTCAAGGTCGGGAATAAATACGAGTGTAGATCTCGACGCCGCGCGGCGGCACGTGCGAATCGCAATCGGCGCGCGCGGGGTGCGCCACGACGGCGATCGGTTCAGTTCAATAAGGAGCGTAATAATACGGGGCCGGCGCATAAACGACGGGGGCCACGGCAGGCGCGAGCGCTACCGCACGCGGCGCTCCGGGCGTCGCGATGGTGTTTCCCTTCGCGATGATGCACTGCGCGTACGCGTTATCGTATTGACGCTGCAGCGCGGCCTCGCTGCCCCAACGCTGGTTCCGGCCCGCCGCGCTACCGAGCAACAGGCCCGCGCCCGCGCCGATCGCCGCGCCCGCGCCGGCATTGCCCGCACCCGCGCCAATCAGCGCCCCGGCCGCCGCGCCGCCTGCCGCGCCCAGCGCCGGCGCGGCCAGCCCGGCATTCGCCATCGTGGGCGACGCCGCAACCGGATTGACGATCTGCGCCGCGTAGGTGCGGCACGCGTAATCGTCTTGCTGGAACGCCGCAATCGGCTTGCCCTTCGCGGGCAGCGCCATCACGGTCGGATAGCTGGGCGGCACGACGGCGCAGCCGCCCAGGCACGCCAACGCCAAAGCAGCGGCCACTGCCGACTGATACTTGAATCCCTTCATGACACCCTCTGCTCCATTTCAACGCGTGGCCGGCAAACATGCACGCATGTGGATGCACGGCCATGCGATATCGATTCGATCAGGCTTCGCACGTGCAATGCACCGCTGCGCCGCCTGACACGCCTGCGCATTGACGCTGCCGCGACGCTATCGAACCACTACGACGCCGCGGCCCACATAGCCATAGCCGCCACGGACCACGACGGCCGGCGGTCTCGGGACATAGACGGGCGCGGCAACGACCGGAGGCGCCATTACGAGTGGCGCCGCAACGACGGCGGCAGGCGCGGCGACGACCGGAGCAATGACCGGCCCAACGATCGGCCCAACAACCGGAGCAACAACCGGCCCAACAACCGGCCCAACAACCGGCCCAACAACGGGCCCCAAAGCCGGCGCGGGCACGGCAACGACCGGCCGCGGCGCCAGCGGAATGCTGATGCCCACCGCGACGCTGGTAGCCGACGCGCTGGACGTCATGCCGGCGCAGACGAGACCGGCTACGAGGGGAGCGAAGGGAACGATGAATCGAAATTTCATAAGACATCCTGAATAAATGGACACGGCTTGCGAGCCTCGGATGAGACAGGTGTCACATTAGAGAGGCGGCATGTTCCAGACTATTCAAAAGTTATGTCGACGTGTGTCGACGGTCCGTGGCATCGCCGATTTCCGGACCGGGGTGAACGCGGGGAGCAACATCGGGACTGGGTGCGGGAAGGCGGCGACAAGACTGGCCTGCCGCGCCACGCACCGCTTCGGATCTGCAAAGCCAGATTGAACTGAGCGCTGAATGAACGAATTTATTGCCGGTGCCTGGCCGCGAATTGTGCGATCTCGTCGAACGTCACATACCCCTTGTGGGCCGTATCGATCTGATCGAAATTCCTCGCGACAAGCGGCATGCCGGCCTGCGCCTCGGCGGGTGTGAGCTTGCCATCGTGATTCGTATCGGCCGCTTCGAAGCGGGACTGCGCCTGCAGCGTCCTGGCGTCCTGCGCAAACGCGGAGGACGCCATCAGTGCGGCGGCCAACATCAGACAAATGCGTTTCATTTTTTCTCCACGATTGACGAGGCCATGATTCACGGCTCGTCGGGAACGCAAGTGTAGGCGCTGTCTCCGGCTGGCAGATTACGGAATCGTTAGAAATCGATGTCAAGTTATGTCACGTCAGAACGGTAACGCCTGCATCCGCTCGATGCTCTGTCGCGTTTCACGCTCCAGCTGCGCGAATAGTTCGGCGGCCGGCAGCGAGCGTGCGAGCGCCGCGGCCTGCCCCGCCCATTGCGCGCCGAAGCCAAACTCGCCTTGCGCCTTGGCGGCCGCGTGCAGCGCCTTGCCGGCGTCGTACGTGACCGGATACGCGGGCGTTTGCGGCGCGCGCGGATCGTCGCCGAGCGCGGTGAATTTATTGGCCATCGCCCGCGCGGGCCGTCCGGAAATTGCAGCGGTGAACGTCGTGTGACGCGAGGCTTCGCCAAGCAGCGCACGACGGTAACCGTCGTCGATCGACGTCTCCGGGCACGCGACAAACGCGGTCCCGAGTTGCGCGGCCTGCGCGCCGAGTGCGAGCGCCGCCGCAATGCCCGCGCCGTCCATGATCCCGCCCGCCGCGATGACCGGCAGCCGCCCTTCGCTGGCGATGAGACGCGTGAGCGCGAACGTGCCGAGACGCGCATCGCCGGCATCGGGATCGAACACGCCGCGATGCCCGCCCGCCTCGATCCCCTGCGCCACGATCGCATCGACGCCGGCGTCCGCGACCTGGGCCGCTTCCTTGAGATTCGTGGCGCTCGCGAGCAGCGTGATGCCGGCACGCTTCAGGTCGGAGATGACTTCCGCCGCCGGCAGCCCGAAATGGAAACTGACGACCGCCGGCTTTTCTTCGGCGAGCATCTGCTGCATGGCTTCGTCGACGACGAAGCTCGTATAGATCTCCGAGAGCGTTTCGGGCGGCGTCGCGCCGTACTGCGCGAACACCGGCGCGAGCCAGTCGAGCCACGCGCGCTCGACCGCTGCGTTCGCAACGGCTGGCCGATGGCAAAACACATTGATGTTGAACGGCTTGCCGGTCAGCGCGCGCGTGTCCCGGATCATCTTGCGCGCGCCGCCGGCATTGGTCGCGCCGACGCCCAGCGAGCCAAGCCCGCCCGCATTCGACACGGCGGCCGCCAGTGCGGGCGTGCTGACGCCGGCCATCGGCGCCTGGATGATCGGCGTGCGTATGCCCAGCAAGCGCAGTAATGCGCGATTGTCCGATTGAGTGTTCATGTCGTTTTCCTCCAGCGTGGAGGCCCTCCGGTCGGCAGCGAAACAGCGCTCATGCTACGCGAAGTACCGCAAAAGCGCCGGCCGCGATGCAGCCAGGCCCCACGCGGTCAAGGCCGAAAGATGCGTTTCAGGCATTCCGTGTAATGGCTACAACCGGCACAACCGAAGTCCATCGACCGGGATTCGGGTGATCGAGGCACGGCCGATGCGGCCACATTGAATGACCCGGCGAACGATCCAGCCGGAATCCGCGAGGAAGCGCCATGGCCACGACCCACTCATTCCATCTGCCGACGACCGACCCGGTGAACGACCCCGAACGCACGCCCCCGCCGCCGCCGCCGCGCCCGGACGACGAACCGCCGCCGCTGCCCGAAGGCGACCCGCCCTCGAAGGCGCCGCCCGAGCGCGCCGCACCGGCGATGCGCCTTCACACCGGCTGATGCCACTCGACCATGACGACAACCTTGCCGTGTGGATGCCCGCGCTCGACGCGCTCGAACGCATCGCGCGCGTCGCCGAAATTGAAGCGCGACACGACCTCCACCTTGATGATCCCCTGATCGAACAGCGCAACGATATGCTCGAGCTGCGCGCCATCGGGGCGCGCCGTAAACCGCGTGGCGCACACGTCGCGCACCGCGGCTTCGTTCTGCGACGGCTCGTCGAGCGCCGACACCATCGTGCCGCCGCGCCTCAAAACGCTCCACGAGCGCGCCTGCACGACCCCGCCCACGAGATCGAGCACGAGGTCGACCTCGCCCGCGCGGTCCTCGAATTCGTCGTGCCGGTAGTCGATCGTCTCGGCCGCGCCCAATGCACGCAACGCGCCATGCGTAGGCGCCGATGCCGTCACAATCACATGCGCGCCGCAGTGCCGCGCGAACTGCACCGCGAAGCGCCCCACCGCGCCGCTCGCGCCGTGGATCAGCACGCGCTCGCCGCGCTGCAGCTTGCCGTAATCGAAGAGCCCTTGCCACGCCGTGAGCGCAGCGAGCGGCAAAGCCGCCGCCGTATCGACAGCGCCCGCGCACGGCGCATTCGCAAGCGCGCTTGCGCTAACCGCCACGTAGTCGGCCAGTGCGCCCGGCCCCTGCCCCACGAATGCGCACACGCGCGTGCCGGGCTCCCACCCTGCCGCGCGCCGCGAGCCCTGCGCAATCACGCCGGCCACGTCGCGTCCCAGCGTAAACGGCAAATCGTGCTGCGCGACGGCCGGGTAGCGCCCGTGCAGCGTCTTCAGGTCCACGGGGTTCAGCGCGGCGGCCTGCACTTCGACCAGCACTTCGTCGCCGTATAGCAGCGGCACCGATGTGCTCTCGCATGCGAGCGCGTCGAGCCCGCCAAAGCGCGTGGCGCGCCACGCGCGCATCGTTTCGGGCAACACGTTTCGCAGCGGTTCCATGGCTCCTCCAGACGTGCGGATAGCGGCCAACGCACAGCGTGCGTGCATCACGCAAGGGTTCCGCAAAACCCGACGAGTCGGCGCATGTGGTCGCGGCCGCATCGGGCATGCCCGTTCCTGCGGGACGCGCCCAATGCCGGGTACACGCGATGCGGCCTCTAAACCTACGACAACACCCCCCCATGGAGGCAGCTATGAGTGAATACGCCGGACGCTCGCAGGACGAACGCGTGGCCATACGCAAGCGCACCAGACAGCGTGCCCAGGAACCACCCGGCGGCGAGATGGCCGTGCCCGATACCGAACCGGACCGCACCCACAGCAGCGGGGAACTCTCCCAGCGCGGCAAGGAAGTCTGGCGCAAGGGCGCGGGGTTGGATGGCGGAGGAAAATCGCGCTAAGCCGAGGCGCGCATTGCCGCACTATTCCGAGTAAGCCGCCATCACGATCCACAAGTCGTTTTCGCCATTGCTCACTTCGGCGGCCAGCGCATAGGGATCCTCGGGCCGGCATGCCCGCTGCAACGCTTTGCGCGCCTGCTCGGCATCTTCGTAGCGTTGTTTCGACAGCATGTGAACTTCGTCCCTTCCCGCGAACATCGTTTGTCCCGGTCGATAGACGAGCGGTTCATGCTTCCACTCGAGAAAGCGTTCGCAGACGTGCTGGAAATCGCCTCGACAGATGTTGACCTGGTAATGCGGCTGGGAGCCCATGGCAGATCTCCTCTTCCCGTAGATGGTGTCGGTATGTATGAGGGTCGTGCGCACGGCTCGTGCCGAACGGACTGGATGCTGGGGCCGGGCACGCGATTCGCGCATGAAGCGGCGAATACCGGAAGCGGAGAAACGTATGAGCACGCTCCTTGCCCGGCGATGGGCTGCAATCATTCTGGTGTTGCTGGGCACATCGGCTTTTTCCCCACTGACGCGGGCGCAGACCGCCGATCAGCGACCGGCCGCATCGATGGCGAAACCGCCCGCGGCCGCGTCGGGCGCCGCGAGCACGACCAACCCCGACCATATGCCGATTAAAAAGCCCGAGCAGCCCACGCACGACAACATGTCCCGTGATGTGCCCGCGAGCGCGGCGAAGGCCAAATAAAGTCGCTGCGCAGGCCAGCTTTTCCTGAACGCTGATAATCCGCCATCAGCGTTTCCGGAGCGTTCATGCCCGGCATAAACGTTGCGCTCACCAGGGTAGATGCATTGACTTAGGAGAGCGACCATGCCCGAACGGAAAACCATCGAGCGAGCGCAGGCTGACAAGCGCGCCGGCAAATCTCCCAGCACTCAGGCGGGTGAATTCGTCAAGGAAGAAGTCGACCGCGTGCGCGCCGGCAAGCATGGCGTGCGCTCCGCGAAGCAGGCGATTGCGATCGGCTTGTCCAAGGCGCGGCGAGCCGGCGTCGATCTGCCGCCGCCGGCAAAAGGCAAGGCGAGCGAACCAACACGCAAGAAGGCCAAACAGGACGCCGCCCACGCGAAAAACAAAATGACCAGTGCCAGCACCGAATCGAAAGCGCGGCGCTCGCGTACCGCGACGGCCGTGTTGCAGAAAGAGAGCAGCGAGGGTGCGTCGCCGCAAGCCATGTCGACGCAGTCGAGGAACGCGGCGTCCCGACGCTCGCCAGCGAGCCGGGCGGAAGCCGCCCGCAAGGCCGCCCGGACAAAAGGCTCCCGGAATCGCTCGGAGGCCGCAAAGAAGGCGGCGCAAACGAAGGGCGCAGCGGGGCGCTCGGCAGCGGCCAGAAAAGCGGCGCAAACACGCGCGGCGCGGGCGCGTCACACACAACGCTAGCGCGTCCGGTGCGCGGGCGCGGCCATCTCGCCCTCTCGAGCATCACGCGGATGCGGCACTTTCGGCGCTCATGCCAGCACGCTCATGCCAGCAGTTTCATCGCCGCGCGACGGCGTCGCTTGCGCAATTTTCCAAGCGACGCCAGTGCGGCATCCGCGCCGGCGTCCGCGTCGAAGATCTCGCGATGGCAGGCGAGCAGGTGTTCGGCGCTCACGACATCGTTAAGGTTACCGAACCGATCCTGAATCTTCTTCAACCGCTTCATGCGCTTGCCCCGACGGCGCGGCAGGTGGGGGCCGAAGAATTCGAGCAGGTAGCGCAGCCGCTTTGCGCGCTTGCGCACGTCGTGCAAGGCGGCGTAATCGCGCCGCCCGGCTTTTTTCGCGCGGCGCATGCGTTTGTCCAGCGCGCGTTCAGCCGACGCCACGCGTGCGCGCGCGAAGCGCTTCATGGGAGCACGGCGCGGCGACGCATTCAGCATCCGGTTCGCGCGCCGCACCGTTTCAAGCAGGGTGCGCCTGAAGGCGCGCCCTGCCAGGACCCGGCGCGCCGCATCGCGCGCCTCGCCGCGCGACGCCGCAAGGCGGTTGGCGATCCTCTCCTCGCCCTGCTGCGCAAGCAGGCCCGCGGCGATATCCCAATTGCGCGCGTCGCCCGCTGCGGCTGCCATGCGCTTGAGCGAGGCGCGCCCGGGTTCGTCGAGGTCGCGCCCGAACAGCGGCCGCCACGCCCACAACAAGGTGCGAAGCCGGCGCAATGCAACCCGCAGCTTGTGATAGTCGTCCTCGTGCCCGTCCAGCCGGGCCGCGCGCGTGAGCGCCTCGCTGACGAGCGGCTTCGCGTATCCCGCGAATCGCGCCTGTGCGGCGTCGAGGACTTTCCCTCTATGGCGTTTGCCTGTCATCGTCCCTTCCCATGCGTGCTTCCTGACTGAACCGGCGCGGCCTGGGCAGCCGTCGCGGCACGTCGCGACTTTGCGCTGCCGGCCCGTCAGGCTGCCCGGCGGCCGCGCCTGGCGGGCGGCTTGCCCGGCTTCGCGCCGGCGCTGCTCGCGCCGGTGCGCTTGCCCAGGCTGCGCTTGAGCAGGTCGGCAAGATCCACGACATCGGCGCCGCGCCGCTCGGGCTCCGGCGCCTCGATATGCGTGAGCTCGCGTGACTTCCCTTCGCTTGCCTTGAGTCGGGCCAGTTCGACAAGCGCGCCGCGAAACGTATCGCGATAGCTATCCGGCTGCCACTCGGCGCTCATATCGTCGATGAGCTTGCGCGCCATCTCCAGCTCGCCCGCGCTCACGCCCGCGCTTTTCGCGCTCGCCGGAAACGAATGCGACGCATCGAGCTCGCGGACCTCCGTGGACCAGCGCAAGGTCTCCAATGCCAGGGCCGGCCCCGCCGCCACGACGGCGGCAAGATGCTGCCGGCTGTGCATCACCACGCTGGCAATGCCGAGCTTGCCGCTCTCGGCCAGCGCATCGCGCAGCAGTGCGTAGCTTTTTTCCGCGCGCCGCTCGGGCATCAGCCAATAAGGCGTATCCAGATAGACGAACGACAGCTTGCCGGCATCGACGAAGGCCAGAATGTCCACCGTCTGCGTCGCTTCCGGCTTCGCTGCGCGAATCTCCTCGTCCGACATCACGACATAGGAGCCCTTCTCGTACTCGTAGCCGCGCACGATATGCTCGCGCCCGATCGGTTTTCCCGTGCGCTTGTTGATCTGCTGATAGCCCACCGGGTCGAAGGTGCGGCGGTCGAGCAGGTTGAATTCGGTATGCTCGCTCTGGGTAGCCGGGTAGAGCTCCACCGGAATGTAAACCAGCCCGAAGCTGATGGCGCCCTTCCATATCGCACGCGGCATGATCGCCTCTCCCTCGAATCCGGTGTCCTGCGTTTGCTTCGCAATCGGGATGCCCACCGGGATGCCCACGCGCCTCGATGCACGCCGCGGGCATGATGCCTGCGCGCCCGCCCTGCAGCGAGAGACAGGACACCAGCCATGACCACGAAACCGCATTCCTCCACCCGAACCCACAATCGCAAACCCGCGCGCCAGCGGCACGCGCACGCAAGCGCCGCGAAGAAAACGGCCGGCACTGCGCGCGGCTCGGGCCGGCGCTGGTCGCATCGCGTCGCCGAAACGAGCGATGCCATGGACCTCGATTCGGGCGTCTTCAAACTCGACGATCCCGCCGCGATCGCGCGCTCGCTGAAGCAATCGTCCGAGCGTAGCCGCCGGCGCAAGGGCACGCCGTTTCAATCGGCAATGTCGATGCTGAACTTCTACATCAATCGCGCCGGCAAGAATCTGCCGAAGTCGCGCCGCGAAACCCTGCAACAGGCGAAAGCCAAGCTGCGCGAGGCGTTCGGGCGCAAGCCGTGAAAAGTCGAAAACGAAGGGGCCGCGCCGAATCGCTCGCCCATGCGCGCCCCCACTGCTGCCACCGCCGCGCGCACGGGCATGAGGACTGCTGTTCAATGGCGTCACCGGCACCCTCAGGAGCACGATCATGACAAGGACACACGCAAGCGACGCCGTTCATGAAGCGGCTGGCGAAGCGCAGGCGCTCGCCGGCGACCTGCTCGGCGACACCGACATGCAGACCGCCGGCCGCATCAAGGCACTGTGCGGGAAGTCGCAGCGGCTCGCGAGCAACGCGACGCTCGCCACCCGCGAGACCATCGTCGAAAATCCGCTCGCGGCACTGGGCGTGGCCGTTGGTCTCGGCATCGCATGCGGTGCCTGGTGGGCCGCAAGGCGCGAGTGAGTGCCTGATGCACGGCTTCAGGAATCGCGCGTCGCAGCGCGGATGCGTTCGATCAGCGCGCCGAGTTGAGATGCGGTAAACGGCTTGCGCAGGGCCGCGCACTCGAAGCCGGTTTCGTCCGCGGCAGGCGCTTCGTTACCCGAAGCAAATATCACGTTCAGCCATGGATACCGCTGCAGCGCGCCCCTTGCGAGGTCGACGCCCGAACCGCCCGGCAGGGCGATGTCGGTGATGAGCACCTGCACCGCCTGCTCTTCCAGGGCGCGCCGCGCCTCTTGCTCGTCGCCCGCCTGGCGCGCGTCGTAGCCCATTTGCGAAAGCAGTTCGCTCATGGCTTCACGAGAAGCGGCGTCGTCGTCGACCACCAGCACCGATAATGGCGCTGATGCCGGCGCTGATGAGGACGCCGATGTGGGCGCCGATGTGGGCGCCGATAAGGGCGCCGCGCCGGCGGACGCCTCCCCGCGCGCGGCGGCAGGCGCTTGCGCATCGCGCCGGCCCCCCAGCACACGCCGGATCTTGCCCGCGAGCTGCGCGCGGCCATACGGCTTGCTCAGCAGATTCACGCCCTCGTCGAGACGGCCGCCGTGGACGATGGCGTTTTCCACGTACCCGGAGGTGAAGAGCACCTCGAGGCCCGGCACCTCGCGCACCGCGATGCTGGCCAGCTCCGTGCTGCGCATCGGGCCCGGCATCACGACATCGGAAAACAGCAGATCGATTTTCGCGCCGCTCTTCACGATCGCCATGGCGCTTTGCGCATCGCCCGCCGTGAGCACGGTATAGCCGAGGTCGCCGAGCATCTCCGCAACGGCCGAGCGGATGCACTCGTCGTCCTCGACCACGAGGATGGTTTCCGTCCCGCCTTCGATGCGCGCGGGCGCCAGGGTCTCGATGTCCGCCACGTGCCCGCTCGACTTCGGCAGCCAGACCTTGACCGTCGTCCCGTGCCCGGACTCGCTGTAGATGCGCATGTCGCCGCCGCTTTGCTTGATGAAGCCGTAGGCCATGCTCAAGCCGAGTCCCGTGCCTTCGCCTTCGGCCTTGGTGCTGAAGTACGGCTCGAGCGCGCGATCGAGCACGGCGCGCGGCATGCCGGTGCCGGTATCGGTGATCGCAAGCAGCACGTAGCGGCCTTCGGCAAGATCGGCAGCGAATGCGCTGTCGTGGGCGTCGATCGTCGCGTTGGAGAGCGCCATCGTCAGCTTGCCGCCTTCAGGCATGGCGTCGCGCGCGTTGATGGCGAGATTGAGCACGACGCTCTCCAGTTGATTGGGATCGACGAGCGTATTCCAGAGATTGCCGGCGACGCTGATCCGCACTTCGATCAATTCCCCCAACGCTTGCCGCAGCATGTCCTCCATCTTGCCCAGCATGGCCGAGAGGTTCACCACGCGAGGCTGGAGCGGCTGGCGGCGGCCGAACGCGAGCAATTGCGAGGAGAGCAGCGCGCCGTGCTCCACGGCGTCGATGGCTCGCGAGAGCCGCTCGCGCGCCACGGGATCGTGCCCGTGGCGCCGTTCGAGCAATTCCAGATTCGCGCGCAGCACCTGCAGGACGTTGTTGAAATTGTGAGCCACGCCGCCGGTGAGCTTGCCGAGCGCCTCCATCTTCTGCGCTTGCAGCAGCGCGGCGCGCGCGTGCTCGAGCTGCTCCTGGGCGGCCTTGCGCTCGCTGACGTCGCGCGTGATCTTCGCATAGCCCACGAGCTGGCCGCACTCGTCGCGAATCGCGTCGATCACGACATTGGCCCAGAAGCGGCTGCCGTCCTTGCGCACGCGCCAGCCCTCGGTCTCGAAGCGCCCTTCCTGCGCGGCAATCCGCAAGCCGCGCTCCGGCAATCCCCGCTCGATATCCTCGGGCGTGTAAAAACGCCGAAAATGCGTGCCAATGACTTCGCTCGCCTCGTAGCCCTTGATCCGCGCCGCGCCCAGGTTCCAGTTCGTCACTTCGCCCCCGGGCGAGAGCATGAAGATCGAATAGTCCGTGACGCCCTGCACGAGCAGCCGGAACTTGCGCTCGTTCTCGCGCAGCGCATCGTAGGCGAGCCGCTTGGCGGTCTCGTCGCGCACGATCTTGGCGAATCCCGCGAAGGTGCCGTCCCGCGCATGCAATGGCGTAATCAGAATACTGGCCCAGAAGCGCGCGCCGTTCTGGCGGATGCGCCACGCCTCGGTGGCGAACTGGCCTTGGTCGCGCGCCCTTTGCAACGCCGCGGCGGGCAAGCCCGCCTCGCGATCTTCGCGCGGATAGAAAACCGAAAAGTGCTGCCCGAGGATTTCGGCCGCGCTATAGCCATTGATGCGCTCGGCCCCCGCGTTCCAGCTCGCGACTTCGCCGGTTTCCGTCAAGCGAAAAATCGCATACTCGCCGACGCGCGAAACCAGCTCTTTTTCCCAGCCGTCGTCCTGCCCGGGCCATACCTGATCCATGCGATCCTCCTGAATGAAGAGGCCTGAGCAATTGCCGTTCCACGCCCTCCCGCGCCGCGCCGCCGCCGCCGAAGGCTATCGCGCCTGCCCGGCGCGGCTGTGGCGCTGCGCTGCCGAACGTTGCGCGATCTCCTTGCGGCGCAGATAGCGGCCCAGCGCATAGCCCGCCGTGGAGCCATGCAGGATCACCGAAATCACGATCGCATCGAGCGCGGCGGGCAGCACCGCGCGCAGCGCATCGCCGGCCTGGCCGATCCCCCACAGCGCGTAGTAGAAGGCGCCTACGCCGCGTATGCCCATCCATGCCATGAGACGACGCTGCTGGCCGTCCGCGTGCGCGCCGGTCATGGCGAGAAGCACGGCCACCGGCCGCGCGACGAACACGAGCGCGAGCGCGCAGAGCACCGCATGCGGCGCGAGCATCGCGCGCCAGTGCGCAGACACCACGCAGCCGATGATCAGCAGAACGGAGCACTCGGCAAAGTGCTCGATCTCCCGCGTGAAGTCGGTCATGCCGGTGGCGAGCCAGGCGTGCGCGCGGCCGGGATCTTTCGCGACCTCGGTGCGCTCGCGCAGCTGCACGTTTTCGAGCGCCTGCGCGGGACGCTGCGCGCCGGTGGCGCGCAACTCCTCGTGACGCAGCGCGACGCCCGCGGCGAACACCGCCACGAAGGCGTAGGCGTGGAGCAGCAGCGCTACGCCATAGACCACCGACATGAGGCCGATCGCGATGAAGCCGTCGAGCCCCAGCGCCTCGCCGTATTGGGTCCGCAGATGCAGCACGAGCCGCACGCACAGCATGGCGAGGGCGACGCCGCTCAGCAGCGCGCCGGCCACGCCCCACACGAGCGAGCCGGCAAACGCCAAGGCGCTTTGGGTGCCGCTCGCCGGCACGCCGCACAACGCGAGGCCGAGCATGGCAAACGGCATGGCTGCGCCGTCGTTCAGGCCGCCCTCGCCCGACAGCGCGAAGCGCACGGGCTCGGCGTCGCCGGCTTCGTGCACGCGCAGTTCGTTGGCCAGCACCGGATCGGTGGGCGCGAGCACGGCGGCGAGGAACAGCGCGACGCCTGGCGGCAGGCCGGTGGCCCAGCCAAACGCGAACATCAGCGCCACCGTGAGCACCATGGCCGGCACGCCCAGCCGCAGCGGCAAACGCCATAGCGGGTCGCGCAGCGGCACGCGCAGATGCATCCCCACCGAGAACAGCGAAATGACGAGCCCGGCCTCGGCGATCACGGCGATCACGACGAGCGTGTGCGCGTCCCGCACGAGGTCGGCATGCACGAGGCCGAGGCAGCCCGGCCCCACGACCACGCCCACCGCGAGATAGATCATGGCGCCCGTGAGCGGCAGCCGTCCAATCGGGCCGCGCGCGAGCGCCACGAACATCAGCAGCACTCCGACGAGCAAGAACCACAGTGCTTGATCCGTCATCGGGCGGCGCCGGCCCCGCCTGGCTTGCCGGCTGGCGCGCCGGGGGCGGAACCGTCATGCAGGCGCGCCCGGGTCCAGCCGGGCGCGCCGCCGTGCACGAGATGGGTGTGCTTCATCAACGCCGCAAAGCGCCGAACAGCAGACTGACGATAAACAGGACAACGAAGACAAGGAACAGGATCTTGGCGATGCTCGCCGCGCCAGCAGCGATGCCGCCAAACCCGAAGATAGCCGCGATCACGGCAATGATGAAAAACACGACGGCGTAATAAAGCATTGTCGGCTCCTGAATGGCGCGTCACCCGGCGCGCTGGACGGCAACAAACGCCGCCAGGACGCACGAGCCCGCGCTCGACACGGTCACGCCTGCTCTCATGCAATGCCCGTGCCGGCCGCTGCCCGAAGACTCGCGCCGCTGCGCCAGCGCAGTCCCGCGCGCCACGCGCCGCACCGTGCCCGGCACGCCCGCAAGGCGCGTTTCAAGCATTACGCGTAATGGCTACAAATGGGGTCCGGCGCTTGCCTGCGTGCCGATTCTGGCCGGACGACGCGGATCCGCGTGCGCGCCGGCGTGGCATCGCTGTTGCTGCTCTGCGTCCGGGCCGAGACCACGAGGAGGAGTCCGCCATGAGCATGACGAACACGAAGCGCCGTCTGGGCAACTGGATGCCGCAAGAGGAGCAAGCTGCTGCACGAGCGCGCCTGCAAATCGCCGCCGCCGCGCGCGAACGCTCGCGCAGCGCACCGGCGGCCCCAGTCGTTCGCCAGCTTGCGGAACTCGTTCAGCGCGATGCCGTGCTGCGCATGAATCTCTCGCGAGCGATCGACGAAGCGCTGGCCAGGGGGTACGAGCTCGGCTACACCAATATCGACGAGTTGATGACCATCGTCGATTATCTGGCGAGCTATGCACCGCCCTTCGATGCGCAAGTGCCTTTGGCAACACCGCTGAACCTCTTGCTCGACTGGCCGATGTGCATGCCTTCCGGCTACGCCGTGTTTCGCGACCCCGCGTTCAACGCGCAGTTGCGGCACGTGCTCGAATGCTGGTGCGGCTTTCTTTCCGGGCCGCATTCGCGCACGCACCTCACGACCGACGCGCCGCACGGCTGGTTCTGCGACGCCGCGCAGCGCAAGATCGGCCTCGCCGACTACCGTTGCGACCGCTCCGAGCCCCATTGGGGATTCGCCTCGTGGAACGACTTCTTCACGCGCCGGCTGCGCGCGGGCGCGCGGCCCGTGGAGGAGCCCGCGAATCCGGCAGTGATCGTCAACGCGTGCGAAGCGTCGCCCTACGACGTGCGCGACAACTGCCGGCTGCGCGAGCGCTTCTGGATCAAGACGCAGCCGTATTCGCTGCGCGACATGCTCGCCGGCAGCGCAACGGAGATCGTGCAGCGCTTTTCGGAGGCTTGCGTGTATCAGGGCTATTTGAGCGCCTTCAACTATCACCGCTGGCACGCGCCGGTCTCCGGAACGATCGTGCAGGCCGGCAACGTGAGCGGCACCTACTACTCCGCGCTGGAAGCCGAAGGCGCCGATGCGCGCGGCCTCAACGATTCGCAGGGCTATACGACCGCCGTGGCGGCGCGCGCCGTGATCGTGATCGAAGCGGACGAGCCCGCCATCGGCATGGTCGCCTGCGTCTTCGTGGGCATGGCGGAGGTATCGTCGTGCCGCATCGTCGCCTCGACCGGACAGCATGTCGCCAAGGGCGACGAGCTCGGGTTCTTTCAATACGGCGGAAGTACTTACTGTCTGATCTTCCAGCCCGATGTGATTCGGGAGTTTTCGGTCAAGCCGCCGTACCGGGACGATGTCGCGCCCCTCAAAGTCAACGCGAGACTCGCGCTAGCCGGAGTCTGAGTCCGGCTAGCGCCGCATGTTCGTGCGCGGTGCATGAGGGCGTGTTGCGCGGCGTGTGTTGCGCAACGTTCGCGGCACGGCCCATGCAACCGCCTTGAACAACCCAACCCAATCCGCGAGGAAGCGCCATGTCCGAGAACCGCCCCACCCCGCCACTGCCCGGCCAGCAGCAAGACCGCACGCCGGGACGCACCGCCCCCATGCATCCGCAACCCGATCACGGCGAAAAGAGCTATCGCGGCTCGGACCGTCTCGCCGGCAAGGTCGCGCTCGTCACGGGCGGCGACAGCGGCATCGGCCGGGCAGTCTGCATTGCCTTTGCGCGCGAAGGCGCCGATGTCGCCATTGCCTATCTCGACGAACACGACGACGCCCAGGAAACCGCACGCTGGGTCGAGGACGCCGGACGGCGCTCGCTGCTGCTGCCCGGCGACGTGCGCGAGCGCGCCTGGTGCCGCGAGCTCGTGCGCACGACCGTGAGCACCTTCGGCAAGCTCGATGTGCTCGTGAACAACGCGGCGTACCAGATGACGCACGAATCGCCCGAATCGATCAGCGACGACGAATGGGACCGCA
This sequence comes from Paraburkholderia sp. A3BS-1L, assembly GCF_051125215.1. Lineage (NCBI taxonomy): Bacteria > Pseudomonadati > Pseudomonadota > Betaproteobacteria > Burkholderiales > Burkholderiaceae > Paraburkholderia > Paraburkholderia sp. A3BS-1L. Next base: position 1,817,162 of record NZ_CP120443.1, read on the forward strand.
CCTTCGATATCAACATCGGCGCGATGTTCCGCATTTCGCGCGAAGCGCTCGGGCACATGAAGGCCGGCGGCTCGATCATCAACACCGCCTCGATCAACGCCGACAAACCCAAGCCCACGCTGCTCGCCTACGCGGCCACCAAGGGTGCGATCCAGAATTTCACGGGCGGCCTCGCGCAGCTCGTGGCCGAACGCGGCGTTCGCGTGAACTGCGTGGCGCCAGGACCGATCTGGACGCCGCTGATTCCCTCGACCATGCCGCCGGAACAGGTGGGCGAATTCGGCGCGGCCACGCCGATGAAGCGCCCCGGACAGCCCGCCGAACTCGCGGGCGCCTATGTGCTGCTGGCCTCGTGCGAAGGCAGCTACATCTCGGGCGCGACGCTGGCCGTGACGGGCGGCACGCCGTTGATTTGAACGTTGATGCACGCGAGGCAAAAGGAGAACCGCATGAAGGAGCAAAAGATCACCCGGGTCCATGAAGTCATGTCGCGCCACGTCGTGAGCGTCGAACCCGAGACCACCATCCAGCGCGCCGCCGAGCTGATGGCGCAGCACGACATCGGCGCTCTGCCGGTCTGCAACGCGAAGCGCATCGTCGGCATGGTGACGGACCGCGACCTCGCCTTGCGCGCGCTCGGCGAAGGCCGCGCGCCCTTGGAGCCCATCGCGGGCGTGGCGACCTCGGGCGTCGAGTGGTGCTACGACGACGAGAATATCGACATCGTGCAGCGGCGCATGGCCGAAGCGCAGGTCCGGCGTCTGCCCGTCGTGAATCACGAGCGCGAGCTGGTGGGCGCGCTGTCGCTCGGCGACATCGCCACGCGCTGCGACGGCGCGCAGCGCGAGCGTCTTGCCAATACGCTCGAAGACATCTCGCAGCGGCGCATCGGCTATGACGGCGTCGATGCCGGGCCGGACGGCACCGATATCGCATAACGCACGTGATGAGGCGCGGGGTCGAGTGTCAAGCTCGCGCCCGCCTCGCGCAACAGCGCTTCGAGGTGCGCGAGCGCGGCGTCGTCGAGCGGCGCGGGCCGCGCGCCGCCCTCCACGCATAGCAGCACGGCGCCGTCGCGACGCCGCGCGCCGAGCTGCGTGACATGCGCGCCATGCGCCTCGCGCGCCTCGTTCGTCGCGAGCAGGGCGAGCGCCTGGTACAGGGCATCGCCGCTCACGGGGCTCACCGAGAAACCCGGCTGCGGCTGCGGCGCAAGCGCCACCGAGGTGCCCGCTTCGGACTCGCGTACGCGCGCTGCGACCCGCTCGAGCAGCGCCGTCACATCGAGCGGCGCCGCCGCGACGCGGCGCTCCGCCTGCTCGAGGTCGTCCTGCTGCCATTGCATCGCCCACATCTTCGCGTAGACGCCCTCGCGCGCGAGCAGCGCGTCGTGGCGGCCGCGCTCGACGATGCGGCCGTGCTCCATCACGAGAATCACGTCGGCATCGACGATGGTCGAGAGCCGGTGCGCGACCACGATGGTCGTGCGGCCGCGCGCAAGCCGCTTGAGTTCGTCCTGGATCGCGCGCTCGGAACGCGTGTCGAGCGCCGAGGTGGCCTCGTCGAATACCATCACGCGCGGGTTCTTGAGGATGGCGCGCGCAATCGCGATGCGCTGGCGCTCGCCGCCGGAAAGGCGCACGCCGCGCTCGCCCACGCGCGTGTCGTAGTGATCGGGCAGGCGCTCGATCAGCTCGTCGAGCTGGGCGGCCCGCGCGGCGCGCACGACATCGGCGCGCGTCGCATCGGGCCGGCCATAGGCGATGTTGTAGGCAATGGTTTCGTTGAACAGCACGGTGTCCTGCGGCACGATGCCGATGACCGCGTGCAGGCTCGCCAGCGTGCCATTCGCGATGTCCTGGCCGTCGAGCGTGATGGTGCCGCGCTGGGGCCGGTAAAAACGGAATAGCAGCTTGATCAAGGTCGATTTTCCCGACCCGCTGCCGCCCACCACGGCCACCTTCTGCCCCGGCGCCGCCGTGAACGCGAGGTCGTGCAGCACCGGGCGGCCGTCCTCGTAGCCGAAATCGACATGATGCAAGGCCAGCTCTCCCTCGCGCACCACGAGCGCACGCGCGCCCGGCAGGTCTTCGTCCTCGCCGGGCGTGCCGCGAACACTGAGGATCGCAAACAGCCGCTCGACGTCGACCAGCGCGTCGTTAGCCTCGCGAAAGACAAAGCCCAGCGTATTGAGCGGCGCACAGACCTGAATGATGTAGGCGTTCACGAGGATGAGATCGCCGATCGTCATGGTTGCCGTCGCCACGTGAAGGACCGAGATCAGCATGACGGCCCCGATGCCCGCCGCCACCACGCCGCTTTGGGCCACGTGCAGCGCGGTCAGCGCGCGCTGGTTCGCGAGCCGCGCCTGCACCCATTCGTCGAGCGCGCTCGCGAGCCGCGCCACCTCGTGCTGCCCGGTCGAAAAATATTTCACGGTGTCGTGATTGAGCAGGCTGTCCACGAGGCGGCCGTCCACGCGCGCCTCGAGCACGTTCACGGCACGCTGGAACAAGAGGCGCTTGCGCGTAAAGATTGCCGTGCAAAGCGCATAGCAGGCAAAAGTGCCGGCAATGGCGAGCAGGAATGCCCGGTCGTAATGACCGGCGACGATCGCCACCACGACGGCGATTTCGAAGAACGTCGGCAGCACCGAAAAAAGCGCGGTGCCTAACAGAAAGCCGACACCGTCCGCGCCCTTTTGCACGTCGCGCACGATTGCGCCGGTTTCGCGCTGCGCATGAAAGCGCGCGCCCAGCCGGTGCAAATGCGCGAACGTGCGCTCGCGCAGCGACGCCACCGCACGCTGCACCACGATGCTGAAGGCCACGTCGCGCGCCTCGCCGAGCGCGTCCGACACGAAACGCAGCAGTGCATAGGCGAGCGCGAGCAGCACCGGCGCCATCGCGAGCGAGCGTGCCTCCCCGAGCTGGTCGATCAGCTGCTTGAGGACGAGCGGCACCGCTACCGCGCCAAGCCGCGCCAGAATCATCAGGGCCGTCGCGGCCGCCGTCGCGCGCCGGTGCCGCCACAGCGCCGCGCCGAGCATGCGCGCGATACGCATGCGCACGGCGCGCCGGCCCGATGGTGGCTCGTTCATCGCTCACCTCCGTTCGCTTTTCACTCGCCTCTGGCTCATCGCGGCGTGCAAACCGCGGACCCGCATGCCACCGCGCGTCGATGCGGCGCACTTACATGCGCTTGTAAAACTCGCCATGCTTCGCGGCGCCGTGATGTCCCCAGCGGGCGAGACCCACCGCCATACGCCTGAACGTCGCGCAAACGCGCCCCGCCCCCGATATTTCGCACTCGAAACGTTGGCACAGCACGTGCATAGCGTGTTGCATCCGCTGCAACATTCGCGGCGCCGATCGACAGCGCGTCGTTCGCCCACTCCTAACGAAGGATGACTAATGAAAATCGCACTGGTCAGTGAACACGCGTCGCCTCTCGCGCTCGCAGGCGGCGTGGATGCCGGCGGACAGAACATTTACGTGGCGCATGTCGCGCGGCAGCTGCTGCGCGCCGGCCATCAGGTCGACGTGTTCACGCGACGCGACCGCGCGCTCCTGCCGCCCATCTCGCAGATGGACGGCGGGCGCGTCATTCATGTGCCAGTCGGACCCGCCATGCAGTTGCCCAAGGAAAAGCTGTTGCCTCACATGCCGGCGTTCGCGGCGTTTCTCCTCGATTTTTGCCGCAAGGAGCGCCAATGCTACGACGTCATTCACGCGAACTTCTTCATGTCGGGACTCGCCGCCCTGGCGGTCAAGGACGCGTTGAAGGTGCCGCTCGTGATGACCTTCCACGCGCTCGGGCGCGTGCGCCGTCTGCATCAGGGCGCGAGCGACGGCTTTCCCGACGCGCGTTTCGCCATCGAGGACGAACTCGTGCGCCGCGCCGACTGCGTGGTGGCGGAGTGCCCGGCGGACCGCGACGATCTCATCGAGCACTATCGCGCCGACCCGGCCCGCATCGCGGTCATCGCCTGCGGGTTCGATCCCGGCGAGTTTTCGCCGCTCGACCCCGCCGAGGCGCGCCGGCGCCTCGGCTGGACGCCCGACGAATTCGCCGTGCTGCAGCTCGGCCGCCTCGTCGAGCGCAAGGGCATCGACAACGTCGTGCAGGGCGTGGCCGCGCTCGAAGCGCGCCATGGCGTGCGCGCACAGCTCTACGTGGTGGGCGGCGATGCGCAAACGCCCAACGAAATCGCCACGCCCGAGATCGCGCGGCTACGCGACGTGGCGCGCCGCTGCGGCATCGAAGAGCGCGTGCGCTTCGTCGGCCGGCGCGAGCACGCGCAACTGCGCGACTTCTATTGCGCCGCCGACGTGTTCGTCACCACGCCCTGGTACGAGCCCTTCGGCATCACCCCGGTGGAAGCGATGGCCTGTGCGACGCCGGTGATCGGCGCGGAGGTGGGCGGCATCCGTCACACCGTGCGCCACGGCGAGACCGGCTGGCTCGTGCCGCCGCGCGATCCCGTGGCGCTCGCCGCGCGGCTGCGCGATATCCATGCCGATCCGGCCCAGGCGCGCACCATGGGCGAAGCGGGTCGCGCGCGCCCAGGCGCATTTCACGTGGCGGCGAATCGGCCAGCAGCTCGAGGCGCTTTACGCCCGGCTGGCCGGCGCGCCCGCGCAAGGCGAGCACGAGCGAATGGTTGCGAACGCGCGCGCGGCGAGCCTGCGCGCGTTCGGCTGAACGCCGGCTCGAACGTCAGGAGGAGACGCCCATGCAAGCCCGCTCACGTCATCCGCTGCGGCCCGCCGTCTTTCTCGACAAGGACGGCCCGCTGCTCGAAAACGTGCCTTACAACGTCGATCCGAAACAGATGCGCTTCGCACCCGGCGCGGCCGAGGCGCTCGCCCTCTTCGGCCGCACGCGCTTGCGCCTGATCGTCGTGAGCAACCAGCGCGGGGTCGCGCTCGGGCATTTCCCGCGTGCGGCGCTGCTGCGCGTGGAAACGCATCTGCGCCGCATGTTCGCCAGCTGCGGGGCGGTGCTGGACGCCGCCTATTGGTGCCCGCACGATCCGGCGGGCAGCGTCGCGCCTTACGCGTGCCGCTGCGATTGCCACAAGCCCGAGCCCGGACTGCTGCTGCGCGCGAGCAGCGAGTACCGTATCGACCTCGAACGCAGCTGGATGATCGGCGACATTCTCGACGACGTGGAAGCGGGAAACCGCGCCGGCTGCCGCGCCATCCTCGCCGATTGCGGCAACGAGACCCAATGGCTGAGTGCGCCCGAGCGGCAGCCCTTCGCGATCGTCAAGAACCTGCACGAGGCGGCGCGGATCATCGTCGAGCGCCATGTCCGCGAAACCGGCTACGCGCGCGACCCGCAACCGGCGGCTCAGCCATGAACGGCGCCGCTTTCGCCATTGCGCCGCGCGAAGCCCACGCCCGCGCCCCGCGCGCGCGCTCCACCTGCGCGCCGTGGCTCGACGAGGTCAAGCGCATTCTCGCCGTGCGGCTCGATCATCTCGGCGACGTACTGATGACCACGCCCGCGCTGCGCGCATTGCGCGACAGCGCCAGCGCGCGGCACATCACGCTGCTTGCGTCGCCGGCGGGCGCCGCCATCGCGCGCCATCTGCCCGACGTGGACGAGGTGATCGAATACGACGCGCCGTGGACGAACGGTGAACGCATCACGACCGGGGCCGGCGCCATCGACGACGCCCTGCTCGCGCGGCTGCGCGCGGGCCGCTTCGACGCGGCGGCCATCTTCACGGTCTACAGCCAGAATCCACTGCCGGCCGCGACCCTGTGCTTTCTCGCCGGCATCGAGCGCCGCCTTGCACACTGCCGCGAGAATCCCTACGCGCTGCTGACCCACTGGCTGCCCGAGCGCGAGCCGCACGCCGGCGTGCGCCACGAGGTCGAGCGCCAGCTCGCGCTGGTGCGCAGCGTGGGCGCCGAAAGCGACGACGCGCGCATGCGCGTGCGCGTGGATGCCGGCGCGCGCGCCACGCTCGCCCGCAAGCTGCGCGAGCGCGGCGTGGATCCGGCGCGGCGCTGGATCGTCGTGCATCCGGGCGCGAGCGCTGCATCGCGCCGCTATCCCGCCGCGCTGCATGCCGAGGCGATCGACCTGCTCGCGCCGTTCATTAGCGATCCTGTTTTGTTGACCGGCAGCGCGGCAGACGCGGCACTGACGCGCGACGTCGCCAGCTTCGTGCAACCCGCGGCGCAGCTGCGGCTCGTGGATCTCGCGGGCGCGCTCACGCTCGGCGAGTTCATTGCGCTGCTCGACTCGGCGTCGCTGCTGATCGCCAACAACAGCGGGCCCGTGCATCTGGCCGCCGCGCTCGGCAAGCCAGTCGTCGATCTCTACGCGCTCACGAATCCGCAGCACACACCGTGGATGACGCCTCACCGCGTGCTCTATCACGACGTGCCGTGCCGCTGGTGCTATCGCGGCGACTGCCCCGAGGGCCATCACGCGTGCCTGCGCGGCGTGCCGCCGTGCGAGGTCGCACAGGCCGCGCGCGAGCTGCTCGGGCACGCGGCGGCCGCGCCGCCTGGGCCACCCCAACCGCTTGCACCGATCATGCCGATCATGCCGATCACGCCGAGCTAGCCGAGCTAGCCAACCCGCCGATTCCGCCAAGGGAGCCCCTCATGTACACACTGGGAATCAACGCCGTCTATCACGACAGCGCCGCCGCTCTGGTGCGCGATGGCGTCGTGATTGCCGCCGCCGAGGACGAGCGCTTCACGCACGTCAAGCATGCCAAGCGCCCGGTGCCGTTCTCGACATGGCAACTGCCGTTCGACGCCATCGACGCGTGCCTGAAAGAGGCCGGCATCCTGCTCGCCGACGTCGATCACGTGGCGTACTCGTACGACCCCGCATGCTTTCCGGACATGTCCGGAAATCGGCCCCAGCCCGACACCCGTCCCGACACCATCGCGCTGCCGCTCGACCCGGCGCGCGCGCGCGTCGGGCCGCACGCCTCGCCCTGGGACCCGCTCCTGTTCGCCTACGTGGTGAACGCCAAAGCGCAGCTGCTCGACGGCGCGCCCCATCATCTGCGCAAGCGTTTTGCCGGCGTGGACCGCGAGCACGGCTTCGCCTGGCACAATGTCGAGCACCATCTCGCCCACGAGGCCAGCGCCTTTCTCGCGTGCCCCTTCGACGACACCGCGGTGCTCACCATGGACGGCCGCGGCGAACGCGTGACCACCAGCCTCGGCGAATTCCGCAACGGCGTCTACAAGCGCCTGAGCCAGGTCGAGCTGCCGCATTCGCTCGGCTTGCTCTACGAAGCGGTCACGGGCTGGCTGGGCTTTCTGCACTCCTCGGACGAGTACAAGGTCATGGCGCTCGCTTCGTTCGGCGAGCCGCGCTATCTCGACGACTTCCGCGAAATCCTCCAGTACTGCGGCGGCGGCCGCTACACAGTGGCCGAGCCGCGCCTCGTCGAGCGCTTCGGCGCGCCGCGCGAGCGCGGCGGCCCGCTGGAGCCGCGCCATTTCGACATTGCGGCGTCGCTGCAGCGCGCGCTCGAGGAGACCGTGCTGAAGATGGCGCAATGGCTGCGCAGCGCGACCGAGCTTCCCGCGCTCTCGATGGCGGGCGGCGTGGCGCTCAATTGCGTGATGAATTCGGTGCTGCGCGATCGCGGCCCGTTCGACGATGTCTGGGTGCAGCCCGCCGCCGGCGACGCGGGCACCGCCCTCGGCGCGGCGCTATGGACCGACTACCGGCTGCGCAGCGAAGCCTCGCAGGCCGCGGGCGGCCCGCCCGCCGAACGGCGCTGGCAAATGGACCATGCGTATCTGGGCCCATCGTTCGACGACCGAAGCATCGAGGACTTCCTGCGCTGGTCGAAAGCGCCCTACCGGCGCCTCGAAAACGTCGCCGAGGAAGCCGCCGAACTGCTCGCCGACGGCAAGGTGATCGGCTGGTACCAGGGCCGCTCGGAATTCGGCCCGCGCGCGCTGGGCGCGCGCTCGATTCTGGCCTCGCCGGTGGACGCCGCCATGCAGGCGAAGCTCAACGAGATCAAGGACCGCGAGGACTTCCGGCCGGTGGCGCCGGTCGTGCTCGAAGAATGCGCCGGCCAGTGGTTCGTGGGCGCGCGGCGCGCGCCGTTCATGCTGTTCATCTTCGACGTGCAGCCCGACAAGGCGTGGCGTATTCCCGCCGTGCGTCACGTGGACGGCACCGCGCGCGTGCAGACCGTGAACCGCGATCAACACGCGCTCTATTACGACCTGATCGCGGCCTTCGGCAAACGCACCGGCGTGCCGGTGCTCGTCAATACCTCGTTCAACACGCGCGGCGAGCCGATGGTGAACACCCCGCGCGATGCGCTCGAATCGTTCTGGACTTCGCCGCTCGACGCGCTCGTGATCGGGCCGTTTCTCGTGCTCAAGGACGATGGCCGCACCGGGACGCTTGCCGGTTCGGAAACGGCGGCGCGGGGCGATTCGCAAACGGCGGCACGAACGGCAGGGCAAACCGACTCGCATGCCGCGACGCATGCCGCTTCACAAAACGCTTCACAAACCGCACAACAGCCCGCGGCGCAAACCGGGGACCGGCCATGAAGCCCGACGATATCGAGTTGCGCGAATCGCGCAGCATCGGTGCGCCGGAGCCGGGGTTCGGCGGCTATCCCGGCGCGCTGCTCGCGCATGTGCGCATCTCGGTGGTGGTGCCGACGTACCGCCGCCCGGAGCTGCTCGAACGGTGCCTCGGCGCGCTGTGCGCCCAGGACCTCGAGCCCGCCGACTACGAGATCATCGTCTGCGACGATGGCCCCGAAGCGGCCACGCGCGCATCGGTCGAGCGCACCGCCGCGCTCCATGCGCGGCGCGGCCTCGCGATCCGCTACGTGCCCGTGCATGAAACCCAAGGTCCGGCCGCCGCGCGCAATGCGGGATGGCGCGCGGCGCGTGCGCCCTGCCTCGCCTTCACCGACGACGACACGCTGCCCCAGCCGTGCTGGCTGCGCGCCGGTCTTGCCGCGCTAGAACATGCACCGGCGGCGGCGGGCCGCATCGTCGTGCCGCTCGACGCCGCGCCCAGCGACTACGAGCGCGACGCGAGCGGCCTCGCGCAGGCCGAATTCGCGACCGCCAACGCATTCGTGCGGCACGAGGCGCTGGCCGCGCTCGGCGGCTTCGACGAACGCTTCACGAGCGCGTGGCGCGAAGACTCCGACCTGCACTTCGCGCTGCTGCGCGCCGGCGCGCGGATCGCGCGCGCCGAAGACGCCGTGGTCGTGCATCCCGTGCGCCCCGCGCGCTGGGGCGCGAGTCTCGCGCAACAGCGCAAGAGCCGCTTCGAGGCGCTGCTGTTCCGCAAGCATCCCGCGCTCTATCGCGAGCGCATCGGCGCGTGGCCCCCGTTGCTGTACTACGCGGTGCTGGCTTGCGTACTCGCGCTGCTGGCCTCGCTCGCAGCGGGCGCGCACCATGCCGCGCTCGCCAGCCTGGCCGCGTGGCTCGGGCTCACCGGTGCGTTTTGCGCGCGCCGCCTGCGCACGACGCGCCGCGACCCGGGACATGTGCTGGAAATGATCTGGACGTCGTTATGGATTCCTTTCTTTTCCATCTACTGGCGGCTCCACGGGGCCGTCCGCTACCGCACATGGTTTCTCTGATGGCGAACTTCATCGATACGCTGCGCCCCCGCCGCATTGTCGTCTTTCGCGCCTTGCAGCTTGGCGACATGCTCTGCTGCGTGCCCGCGCTGCGTGCCTTGCGCGCGGCCTGTCCGCATGCGCACATCGCACTGGTCGGCTTGCCCTGGGCGCAGACGTTCGTCGCGCGCTATCCGATGCTGATCGACGAGTTCATCGCCTTTCCGGGGGCGCGCGGCTTTCCCGAGCAGTCCGAAGAAGAACGCGAGCTGCCGGCGTTCTGTGATGCCATGGGGGCGCGCAATGCCGATCTGGCAATCCAGCTGCATGGCAGCGGCGGCGTGGCGAACGCGCTCGTGCGCGCCTTCGGCGCCCGCGCGCTGGCCGGCTTCAGCCAACCCGGCGAAACCCCGCCGCCGGGCTGCTTTCTGCCCTGGCCGGACGTCCTGCCCGAGCCGCAGCGCTATCTCGCGCTGCTGCATGCAGCGGGCGTGAGGGGACCTGCGTTGCGCGACGACACGCTCTGGTTCCCCCTCCGCAGCGAAGACCACGACGCCTGTGCCGCCATCATGAGCCGCTACCGGCTCGATCCCGCGCGCCTCGTGCTCGTTCATCCCGGTGCGCAGCTGCCTTCGCGGCGCTGGCCCGCCGAACGCTTCGCCGAGGTAGCCGATGCACTCGCGCTCGAAGGCTGGCAGATCGCCGTGACCGGCACCCAGCGCGAGCGCCCGCTCACCGCGAGCGTGCTGGGCGCGATGACGCAAACCGCGCAGCATCTCGCCGGCGAGACCACGCTCGGCGCGCTCGCCGCGCTCGTGGGTCTCGCGCGGCTGGTGGTATGCAACGACACCGGCATCTCGCACGTGGCAGCGGCCATGCGCACGCCCAGCGTGGTGATCGCGTCGGGCAGCGACACGCGGCGCTGGGCGCCGCTCGACCACGCGCTTCACCGCGTGATCGCCGACTGGCCCGCCTGCCGGCCCTGCATGTTCCATAGCTGCCCCTACGGCCACCCCTGCGCGCTCAATGTCGCGAGCAGCGAGGTCACGGCCATCGCATTCGCGCAACTGAGCATGCCGGCGCGCGATCCCGTGGACGCTGCTGCGCAACGCGTGGGCGAATGCGGCAGCCCGCGCAGTGCGAACGCCCGCGCGAATGCGAATGCGAGCGAGAGCGCGAGTTCAGCCAGCGGCGCGAACGCGCCACCGCGCCAGGCTGCAAGGCCGCTGCGCGAGAGGAGCGCCCCGTCATGCTGATGCATCGAACGAAACCGCTGCGCGTGCTCACGTGGCACGTGCATGGCAATTACCTCTACTACCTCACGCAGGCGCCCCACGAATTCCACGTGGTCACGAAGCCCGGCCGGCCGCCGGGCTACGCAGGCCGCTCGGGCGTGCTGCCGTGGGGCAACAATGTCCGCGAAGTGAGCGCCGAAGACGTGGCCTCGAGCGAATTCGACGTGATCGTCTACCAGCAGCGCAGCCACTGGGAGACGGATCGCCTGAACCTGCTCAGCGAGGCGCAGCGGCGCTTGCCGCAGGTCTATATCGAGCACGATCCGCCGCAGGAAGCGCCGTTCGCGCAACGCCACTGGGTGGACGATCCCAACGCGCTGCTCGTGCACGTGACCGCGTTCAACCAGCTGATGTGGGACAGCGGCGCGACACCCACGCGCGTGATCGAGCACGGCGTGCTCGTGCCGGAGCACGCGCGCTACACGGGCGGGACGCCGCGCGGCATCGTGGTCGTCAACCATCTGCGCGAGCGCGGCCGGCGCCTCGGCGCGGACATCTTCGACACGGTGCGCCGCGAAGTTCCCCTCGACCTGGCCGGCATGGATGCGCGCAGCCTCGGCGGCCTCGGCGAAATCGCCAATCCGGAGTTGCCCGGCTTCATGGCGCGCTACCGCTTCTTTTTCAACCCGATCCGCTGGACCAGTCTCGGGCTCGCGATCGTCGAGGCCATGACGGTGGGACTGCCCATCGTCGGACTCGCCACGACGGAGCTGGCAAGCGTGATCCGCGACGGCGAGAACGGCTTCGTCGACACCCGCACGGCGCGCCTCGTCCAGTGCATGCGGACCCTCATCGACGACCCCGCGCTGGCCCGCCAACTGGGCGACGCCGCGCGCCGCACCGCGCGCGAGCGCTTTGGCATCGCGCGCTTCGCCCGCGACTGGGATCTGGCGCTGCGCGAAGTCGCGGCATGAAGCACGCGCGCCGGCAAACCGGCAAACCGTCAAAGGAGCCGACATGGCAAAGGAACTGAGCAGCAAACGCATTCTGGTGACCGGCGGCGCGGGCTTTCTGGGCTCGCATCTATGCGAGCGTCTGGTTGCCCAGGGGCACGACGTGCTGTGCGTCGACAACTTCTACACCGGTTCGAAGCGCAACGTCGCCCATCTGCTCGACAACGCGAACTTCGAAGTCATGCGCCACGACGTGACGTTTCCGCTCTACGTGGAAGTGGATGAAATCTACAACCTCGCTTGCCCGGCCTCGCCGATCCACTACCAGCACGACCCGGTGCAGACCACCAAGACCAGCGTGCATGGCGCGATCAACATGCTGGGACTCGCCAGGCGCCTGCACGCGAAACTGCTGCAGGCTTCCACGAGCGAAGTCTATGGCGACGCGCGCCGGCATCCGCAGACCGAGGACTACTGGGGGCACGTGAATCCGGTTGGACCGCGCGCGTGCTACGACGAAGGCAAGCGTTGCGCCGAAACGCTGTGCATGGATTACCGCCGCCAGCACGGGCTCGACGTGCGCATCGCGAGAATCTTCAATACGTATGGGCCGCGAATGCATCCGCGCGATGGCCGCGTGATCTCGAACTTCGTGATGCAGGCGCTCGCGGGCGAGGCGCTGAGCGTCTACGGAACCGGATCGCAGACGCGCTGCTTCTGCTACGTGGAGGATCTCCTCGACGGGCTGATGCGATTGATGGAGCTAGAAACGGCGCCCGACGGCCCCATCAACCTTGGCAATCCTGACGAAATTTCGATGATCGATACGGCGCGCCGCGTCATCGCGCTCGCGCACTCGGACTCGAGCATCGCGTTCAAGCCCTTGCCGCTCGACGACCCTTGCCATCGCCGCCCGTCGATCGACAAGGCGCGTGCAGTGCTCGGCTGGCAGCCGCATACCACGCTCGACGCGGGCCTGAACGCGACCATCGCGTATTTCCGCCGCCTCGCCGATAGCGCGGCCCCGCCCTGCGAGCGCAGGACAGCCGCTTCCGTTCCGGCTTCCGTTCCCGTTTCAGCGCCAGTTTCAGCGGCCGTTTCAACGCCCGTTTCGCTCCGATGAACACGGCAAGCGATGCGCCACCCACTGCCGTCCTGAATCGATACGGAGTCCCCTTCGATGACGAGAACCACGCCGCCGTCACGCATGCGACGCGCCGATGAGGTCGATCCGCACCAGCAGCCGGCCTCGCTCGACGAGTGCCGGCGCTGCGGGCTCTGGCGCGACGCAACCCAGCCCGTGCCCGGCGCGGGCGGCAGTCCGGCCACCCTGATGCTCGTGGGCGAGCAGCCCGGCGACAAGGAAGACCAGGCCGGCCTGCCCTTCGTCGGTCCGGCGGGGCAATTGCTCGATGCCGTGCTGAAAGCGGCGAACATCGGCCGCGAGACGGTGTACGTGACCAATGCGGTCAAGCATTTCAAGTGGGAGCTGCGCGGCAAGCGCCGCTTGCACAAGACGCCGGCGCAGCGCGAAGTCGAGGCCTGCGCATACTGGCTCGAGCGCGAACTCGCGCGCGTCAGGCCAAAAGTGGTCGTCGCGCTCGGCGCCACCGCGTTGCGCACGATTCTCCACGATCCGCACGCGCGCCTGAACACGCATATGGAGCACACGGCGCACGTTGGCGAGTTTGCCGTGCTGGCCACGTGGCACCCGTCGTACGTGCTGCGCGCGCCGACTCCCGACGCGAGGGAGCGCGCGCGTGAACAAATGGTGCAAGCGCTGCGCCGGGCCCGCGCGCTCCTCGGCCGCGGCTAGCGCAGCCGCGCCTTCGACGCGGGCAGCCGATGCGCACAGCAGGCGTGCCGTCCGCGAAGCGTCGCGAGGATCGAAAAGCGCCGCTCCCCTTGGCGAAAGAGGTCCTGCGAGCGGTCACCGCCGGTCGGGCACGCGCCCCGCGAAAAACGCGGAACGCGCGATGCGGCAACCTCAGCACCCCATTTTCAACCCAGGAGGCCCGCATGCCACGCACCATACAACTTCCGAAGCAAGACATGGCTGAGCGCATGCCTGCGCAGACGCCCGAGGAACGCGCGTCCGACCCCGTGGCCGACGCCAGCCGCAGAATCCGCAGCGTGGAGGTGGCCGGCACCGCCGCGAGCGGCACGACCGTCGATGCCGATGGCAAGACGCTCGAAGCACGACGCAACGTACAGGGTCGCAGGGACAACATCATTACCTCCAACGCGACACTGGAAAATCACGTGGCGGTTCAGGCGGACGGGCTAGGCGGTTTCGACAGCCGCACCGTGGGCCCCGTGCCGCGTATCGGCACCTTGCCTGGCTATCGCGTCGAGATACGCGGCCACGTGCACGTTCCCGACCCCAACGGCGGGCATACCGATGTCATCGTGAGCCTGGAGCCGCAAAGCCCGCAAAACCCGCAAAGCGCGATTCACGCGCGCAAAAACCACGGAGGATCGCAATGAAGATCGAATTCACGAATCGCCGTCATGCCGTATCGGCTTCGCGGGTTGCATTCGAGGCGGTAGTGGACGGCCGCGCCGTATGGTGCAGCGTGTCGCTCGATGCGCTCAACGACCGCTTCGGCAACTCGGACGTTTCGGCGCATGCGCTGGTGAGCGCCTTCGACGCCAATCGGCCGAGGATCGAGCGAGCGACACGTGAGGTGCTCGAGAAAAACCACGCTCAGTCGGTGGAGCTGGAGACGCGCGATTTCAAGTAGCCGCGAAGCGATACCACTTTCGTCATACCAGGGCAGAGCCAAGCTGCTTTTCCGCCCTGGCCATGGCCGGCAAGCGATGTTCGAAATCTGATCGTTACGGACAACGCCTGTCGCGATGCCGGCTTCTATACTGCACTCGTCTTGCTGCACTCGTCTTGCTGCACTCGTCTGCTGTTGCAGAGGTCTATCGTCGGAGCGTTCCCATGTTCAATGCAATGCGCCGGGGTAACCTCGGGCCGCTGCCATGTCCCTCGTGTGGGACCCCTTTCGATGAGTCCACGGATTGCTGCCCTGTGTGTGGCGCGAGCCCGCTCGACGCGAGCTTGCGCGAAGCCGCCGCGTATCGTTCGGCAACGCCCTATTACGCGTTTACATGTGCGTTGGCGTTTGCGCTCCTGTTCACCGCCTTGGGGCTTTCGCTTCGCCATCGACACGAACGGGCTCTCGAAATTGCGGCAGCACCGCTAGCCACGGAGCCGCGCGTGTTCGCCGTTGCGGCGCCCGGCACATCGAACGGCACGGAATACGCCATGCCCGCGTCGGTACTGCACGACCGTCCCGTAACGGAATCATTCGATGCCGCCCATGCGGGCGGCATCGAGCATTCCGCCGGCTCGCGAGCCGAGCTCACCGTGACGCGCAAGGCTCAAACAGGCTCGCACCTGCGCCTCGCCGACAGTCTTCGCCACGGGCATCTCAATCTCGCGAGGAACAACCTTTGGGCGGCGCGCAAGAACATCGCCGCAGCGCTTGCCGTGCAGCCCGGCAATCACGAAGCGCAGCAGATGCGGGCAGATCTCGTTTCGAGGGAACATGAGCGCGCCTACCTGCTCGCCTATGCCCGGCTGTGCGCCCGCGATGGACAGTGGGGCTGCGCGAGGGATAACGCGGCCTACGCGCTGGGCGTCGATGCATCGAGCCGTGCCGCACGTCGACTACTCTCGCGAGCGAACGCCGCCCAGCAGGCGGGTTTCATCAACACTGATGAGTCCGATGCAAGGGGCATCGTTCGATGAGCGGCCCGCCGCAAGATCGTGAACGGTGGGGTGTCCGTAAAGATCGCTATACGGGCGTTTTGCAGCAGCGAATGCCATTGCATAATGCTCCTCCCTGATCATGATTCCTCGACGCCCCTATCGAATTCACGAACCCGGATTCCGTTACCGATCGTTCGTGATGTTTTTGCAGTGAGCTATTACCAGGATTGAAAAAAAACCAGTCCGAATATTGGAGACAGACATGCTCAGCCCCCACGAATTCGCTACTCTCATGCTAGTCAAGGATTCACCGGACCAGATCGATCTCGGCCGTGAGGATCTGAACGCCTTGCTCGAACGCCAACTCGTCGCAATGGAGCAACTGGCCTCGGGCATCCATCGGCTTTGGCTGACCAACGACGGAGACTCGCTGCTTCAGTCCATGCGACCAGAACACTGAGCGCTCTCCCGCACACGTTTTCACGTTCCTGCCCCCCGCATGCCTTCCCCGAAAGGAGTCTCATCATGCAAGTCCAGGAGTTGGTTTCCAACATGCAGCAATCCCGGGTCGAAATGTTCATCGAACTCGGCAACGCGTTCGCCGACGGCATCGACAAGCTAGTACACCTGAACATGCAGGCGACCCGCTCCCTGCTCTGCGCCACGCACGACTTCTCGCAGCAGGCGATGTCCACCAAGGAGCCGTCCGAATGGATGACGCTGCAGGACACTTTCGCCGCCCCTGCTGCGCGGCAGGTGCAGGACTATAACCGCCAGTGGCTCGATATTGCGGCCGCAACGCAAGGCATCTATGCGCGCTGCGCGCAGGCACAACTGGAGGAATACGGCGAGCGGACGCGAACATGGCTGCAATACTTCGCGCAAAGCGCTCCGCAGGGCTCAGGGCCCATCGTGGCAGCGCTCGATTCGGCCATCACCGCCGTCAACGGGCTCTACGGGTCGCTGCAGCAAACCGGACAGCAGGCGCTCGAGGCCGCACGCACTAACGTCGACATGGCCACAACCGCAGCGGCGAAGTCGGCCAGGCGCACGGCAGAGCTGACGGACCAGGCAACGAAGCGTTGACAACCTGCCCGGCGGCCTTGATCCGGTCTAGCCGCTTGTCCGCCGGCGATTTCCATCCTGTTGCCAGGGCGTGGTCCAGAAGGCGTCAGCCCGCCGGACACGCATGCCATGAAATGCGGTTCCGGTGAGGCTAGATCGTTCCCGTCAGCACGAGCACCAGCACAACGACGAGTACGATTCCCAACGTGCCGGATGGCGCATAGCCCCACGAGCGGCTATAAGGCCATGCAGGAAACGCGCCGACCAGCAACAGAATGACGAGTACCAGAAGCAAGGTGCTGAGCATAATGCCTCCGCGATCTATCGAATGATGACACCCCAATGCGAGCAACTCGGGTGCCCAATAATCGGGGACGCGTCGCACGCCTTGCTGCACGGCGCCGCTTCGTTTTCGCGGATCGTTATCCTTACCGTATAGCGCCGCATTATCGGGAACGGCGCTGACGCGCACCAACGGCAAGCGCAGCCAAAGCAAGCACGGCGGCGAAGGCCGCGAACGCCACATTGGCCCACAGCGGCCCGATGCGGAGGGCGAACAACGAAATGCAGACGACCGGCAACGCGTTGCCGCTGTAGCAGCACAACAACCATGCGGCCAGCAGCCCCGCGCGCTGGCTCGCGGGCGCGATCAGATTGGCTTGCTGCAGGCTGCCGCGAAAGCCAAGCGCCGTGGCTACGCCACACAGCGCGGTCGCGGCGACCAGCAGCGCGAGCGATGCGGCCGCCTGCGCCCACAGCAGCATGGCGAGGCTCGGCAGCAGCAGCCACAAACCGGCGGACATGGCGACATGCGCGGCGAATCGCGGCGCCAGCACGACGGTCAGCGCACCCGCGGCGAAGAGCTCGGCGATCACCAGCCCGCTCCACGCCGGGCTGCCCAGATGCAGGTCGCGCGCGAGCAGATTGGGCAGCAGCGCGGCGTAGAAGCCGAGCAGCGCGAAGGTGGCGAACGCGGTAACGGCCGGCGCGACGAACGCCCCCCACAATGCTCGCGGCACGGCGATCCGTGGCTTGAGCGCAGCCGGCGAAGCCCCTTGCAATGCGCGCTCATGCTTGCGCTGCACGGTTTCGCACGCGTGCGCCACCCAGGCCCCCATGCCGGCGAGCGCGAGCAGGTAGACCACGAACACCGTGTGAAGCGGCCAGGGAGCAAAGCGCGCGAGCAATCCCGATATCAGCACGCCTGCCGCGAGGCCCGCCAGATTGACCGCTGCGGCAAGCCGGCTCGCGCCGGCCTTGTCGGCGGAAGGATGCAGCTCGGCGATCCATGCCGTCGCGGTGGCCGCGCCCACGCCAATGCCGAGTCCGCTTGCTGCGCGCGCAACGAACAGCAGCACCGGATCCACGGCGCACAGGAACAGCACCGTGCTGAGCCCCGCCATCGCAAGGACGGCCAGGCTCACGCGACGGCGCCCGGCCTGGTCGGACACGCCGCCGAAGAACAGCAACGCGCCCAGGTTGCCGATCACGTAGGTCGCGTAGATGAGCGTGGCGGTCAGGTCGGCGAGACCGAACGCGCGCTGATAAAGCGGATAGAGCGGCGTGACGAGCGTGCTCCCCGCGTAGAGCACGCCCAGCAGCGCGGCCGCCACGACAAGCGAGGCGCGACGCTCCAGCGTCGCCCGATAGTGCAGGCGCATCAGCATCGGCCTCTCCCAGAATGCCCCGCCGTGCTGTTGCGCAAGGACTGTTCCGCTGCAACGCTCCGGTCGTGCCGTTCATGCACGGGCTTCATCAGGTATGCCAGGAAAAAACAGGCGTCGCGACGCAGTTCGTCGAGCCTTCCGCGAGCCGCTTCAAGCATTACGCGTAATCGCTACAAACCGCGCCCGATCCGAAATGCGGGTCCCGTTCGTTCAGGGGACCCGACCGGGAGCCCTTGCGAGGGCCGCGCGCGCGTCACGACCGCAGCCTTCCATTGCGCCGCGCACCCCACAGAGCCATGCCGAAAAGACCGAGCAGGCCGAGCGCCACGCCGCCCTTGAAAGCCTGCGCGTGGCGCTCGGTAAAAAGCGGCGCGCCCGCGCTGCGCGCTTCGTCGTCGAAGCGGCCGTGCGCGCCGAAGTCGCCCGGCACCGGCGCGTAGAGATTATCGGGCGCATCGCTCGCGCGCGGCTCGTCGGTCAGTTGCCCGCGATAGCCTGCGCTCGCCAGATAGCGGTCGACCAGGCCGGGTGCCAGCAGATCCGCCGCAATCGCGCGCGCCGTGGACCAGCCGAGCCACAGCGTGCGCCGCCGGTGCTCGGCCGCAAAGCGGATCGCGCGCGCCGCGATTTCGGGCTGATAGACCGGCGCAACAGGCCGCGCGCGCTTGCCCGTGCGATTGGCTGCCCAGTCGAATTGCGGCGTGTTGATGGCGGGCAGATCGACGAGCGAGAGATGCACGTCGAGGCCGTCGTGCAGGATTTCGGAGCGCAGGGAGTCGGTGAAGCCGCGCACCGCGAACTTCGCGCCGCAGTAGGGGGCCTGCAGCGGCACCGAGCGCGACGCGAGCGCGGACCCCACGTTGACGATCGCGCCGCCACGGTGTCTGCGCATGCGCGAGAGCGCCGCCATGGTCCCGTAGACCTGGCCGAGATACGTGACCTGGGTGGCCCGCTCCACGTCGCGCGCGCTCAGCGCCGAGACCGGCGCAAATACCGTTGCCATCGCAACGTTCACCCAGACGCCGATCGCGCCAAGCTCGTTCTCCACGCGCGACGCCGTGGCCTCGACCGCCTGTGCATCGGCCACATCGGTCGGGATTGCGAGCACTCGCACACCGTAGCCGCGCAATTGCGCGGCGGCGCGCGCGAGGCGGTCGGGTTCGCGCGAGAGCATCGCCACGTCGTAGCCCGCACGCGCGAATTCGTCGGCGACGGCGCGGCCCACGCCGGCGCCGGCTCCCGTGACCACGACAATCCTGTTTTGCGTTCGCGTCGTCATGACATGGCACTCCTGCAGTGGGATGCAGGGTTTTCGCAATGCTCATGCCATGTCCGACCCGCCGCGCGCTTCCCGCGGCATCCCGTGCAAAACGGTTTGCAGCAAAGGCCATTCCCCGGCGACCGGGGGGACGCCCTCACGCCGTCATGCGGCCTGCGATTCGACGCAGGCCGCAAGACGATTCAGCGCCGGAGTCAGCCGCGCAGTCAGCCGCGCAGTCAGCCCCGCCGCAAGCGGGCCACGACCGCCAGCAGATCGTCGAGCAGCACGGGCTTTTTCAGGTGGGCGTTGAAGCCGGCATGCTCGGCCTGGCGGATTTCCTCCTCGTGGCCATAGCCGCTCAGCGCAATGCAGATCACCGATTTCATTGCCGGCTCCCGGCGCAGCTTTTCGATGAACTCGACGCCATCCATGCCCGGCATGCCCAGGTCGGACAGCACGACATCGGGCGCGCGCCCATCGAGCATCTCCAGCGCCTGCGCGCCGCTGGTGGCCGTTTGCACCGTCGCGCCCTCGCCTTCGAGCAGGAGCCTGAACGTTTCGACGGTGGTCGGATCGTCGTCCACCATCAGGATGCGCAACCCGTGCAGCGATTCGGCGGCCACGTCGCTGTCGGCCTGCGCCTGCTCCAGGGCCCGATGCGTGGGCAGCGTCACCGTAAAGGTCGTGCCGCGTCCGACGCCTTCCGACTCCGCACGCACCGCGCCGCCGTGCAGCGTCACGAGATCCCTCACCAGCGCGAGCCCAATGCCGAGGCCCGCGCGGCGCATGGTCGAGTCGCGGCTTTGCTGATACATCTCGAAGATGTGCGGCAACAGCGCGGGCTCGATCCCGCTGCCCGTATCGGCTACCTTCAACACGGCTTCCGCATGCTCGTTGACCTGCAGCGAAACGTTCACGGCGCCGCGCTTCGTAAACTTCAGCGCGTTGCTGATCAGGTTCCAGACGATCTGCTCCACTCGCGTGAGGTCGGCGTGAACGATCACGGGCGCCTCGCTCATCGTGACGTTGAGCGCAATGCTGCGCTCCTGCGCTTCCTCGCGCACGGCGTTGCACACCCGCTGCACGATCTCGCGCATGTCCACGGCCGTGCGCACCACCGAGAGCTTGCCGGTGCGCACGCGCGAGATGTCGAGCAGGTCGTCGATGATCTGCGCCTGGCCGATCACGGTGCGCCGGATCGTATCGGTGGCGCGCGAGAGATTGAGGTTGCGCCGCGTCTCGGGCGCGCGCGCGATCAGTTCCGCGCTGGCCGAAATCAGATTGAGCGGATGCTTGAGCTCGTGCGACACCACGGCGAGAAACTCGTCGCGGCGGCGCTGGGCATCGCGCTCGCCCGCCTCGCGCGCCGCTTCGATGCGTGCGCCGTGGGCCTTCGAGGTGGTCGAGCTGAATTCGCTCAGGTCGCGCGCGATCTTCGCGAAACCGCTGACGCCGGGCGCGTCCAGACGCGAAAGCACGCCGCTCGCAAAGAAGCGGCTGCCGTCCTTGCGCACGTGCCAGCGCTCCTCCTCGGTGCGGCCATTCAGGCGCGCCTCGGCGAATTCGCGCTGCGCGACGTTATTGGTGCGGTCCTCCTCGGTCGAGAGCAGATCGGCGGAGTGGCCGATCATCTCCGCCTCGGTGTAGCCGAAAATGCGCTCCGCGCCTGCGTTCCAGCTCGTGACGAGGCCATCGTCGTCGAACGTGATAATCGCGTAATCGCGCGTTCCCTCGGCCACGATGCGCATGCGCCGCTCGCCTTCGCGCAGCCGGTCCTCGGCCTGGCGGCGGTCCGTGATGTCGATGAACGAAAGCACCGCGCCGTCGATGCGGTCCTCGGTCGTGCGGTACGGCACGAAGCGCGCGAGATACCAGCGGCCGTCGTTGCTTTTCAGCTCCCGCTCGATGAGGCGCAGCGAGTCGAACGCCTCGGCTGCGTCGTCGGCGAGCTTGTCGTATTCGAGCCGATGCGTGATGTCGAGCAGCGAGCGTCCGATATCGGACGGAATGATGCTGAATACATCGGTGGCGCGCGGCGTATAGCGCTTGATGCAAATATTGCGGTCTACGAAGATCGTGCCGATATCGTTGGCAGCGATCAGGTTCTGCAAGTCGTCGTTGATCTTGCCGGTTTCCTCGACCTTCGACTTGAGCTCCGCGTTAACGGTGGTCAGCTCCTCGTTGATCGATTGCAGCTCTTCCTTGCTGGTTTCGAGCTCCTCGGTGGCCGAGCGCAGTTCCTCGTTGATCGCCTGAAGCTCCTCGTTCGACGCCTTCAATTCCTCGGTCGAGGTTTCCGACTGCTCGATGGTCGATTGCAGCTGCTCCTTGGTGCGCTGCAGCTCGCGCTCGAGCTGGCTGATGATCGGGTCCTTCTGGGAGTCGCCCGGCGCGGATTCCGACCCGCTCATGCTGTCTTCCACTTCGTCGAACAGCACGAGCACGAAGTCGGCGTTGGCTTCGGGATCGTGCACGGGACGCGTCGTCATGTTGACGATATACGAACGGCCGTCGCGGTCGATGCGCACGCGCCGCGCCTCCACGCTGCGGTTCGTGTGCAAGGCCTGGTAGATTGCCGTGCGCAGCTCCACGCGCAGCTCGGGACGCACCGCGGCGATGAGGTTATGCGAGGGCTCGCCGCCGGAATACTGCAGGAAGCGCCCGGCGCGATCGGACAGATGCACGATTTCCGACTCGCGGCTCACCAGCACGCTGGGCGGCGCGTGCTGTTCGACGAGGCGCTGATGCAGATCGCCGAACGAGAAGCGCCGGCGGCCGGGCGGCTGCACCGTCATCACGACGGGCCGCGCATTGAGCGGCCCGGAAAGCGAGACCGGAACCGGCGTGTCGCCGCGCACCGCCATGTTCGCGCGGTAGATGCGGTTGCGCTTGTCCACGACGCTGAACATCGAGCTGACGCTATCCGCGGACTCGGAGCTGCCGAGAAAAAGAATGCCGCCCGGACGCAGAGCGAAATGAAACATCTTGAGAACCTCGACCTGCGCTTCGCGGTCGAGATAGATCAGCAGGTTGCGGCAGCAGATCAGGTCGAGGCGCGAGAACGGCGGGTCGCTCAGCACGTTGTGATGCGCGAACAGCATGTGCTCGCGCAATTCCTTCTTGATGCGATAGTGCGTGCCGTCTTTCGAAAAGAACTGGCGCAACCGGCCAGGGGTGAGATCGTTCACGATGGCATCGGGATAGAGGCCGGTGCGCGCGAGGGTGATCGCCCGCTCGTCGATGTCGGTGGCGAAAATCTGGAAGGAGGCGCCCTCGGGCACCTTG
This sequence comes from Paraburkholderia sp. A3BS-1L, assembly GCF_051125215.1. Taxonomy (NCBI): domain Bacteria; kingdom Pseudomonadati; phylum Pseudomonadota; class Betaproteobacteria; order Burkholderiales; family Burkholderiaceae; genus Paraburkholderia; species Paraburkholderia sp. A3BS-1L. The sequence continues at coordinate 1,839,947 of NZ_CP120443.1, forward strand.
GCCGCGCGCTCCTGCAGCAGCATCGCCAGCGAATAAGCCTCTTCGCCGGTCGCGCAGCCGACTGACCACACCCGAATGCGGTCCTCCTCGCTGCGCCCTTCGAAGATCGCCGGCAGCACATCGCGCTCGAGCACATCGAACGCTTCCTTGTCGCGGAAGAAGTTCGTCACGCTGATCAGCATGTCCTGCAGCAGCGCCTGGGTTTCTTCCGGATGCAGGTGGAGGTAGTCGCGGTACGACTGAAGGTCGGTGATGCCGTTCACCTGCATGCGGCGCTCGATCCGGCGCATGATGGTCGCGCGCTTGTAATGCCGGAAATCGTGCGCCGTGCGCGTGCGCAGGATCACCATGATCTCGCGCAACGCACGCTCGGCGGTTTCGTTGGCGAGATCCTCGCCGCGCTCGTCGGGTTCGAGATTCGGCAGGTGAATCTCTTTCGCGGTCAGCCACAGGTCCATCAGCCGTTGCGGCATCTCCGCCGCGGTGAGCACGAAATCCACCATGCCGGTGGCAATCGCACTGCGCGGCATGCTGTCGTATTCCGCTTCGGCGGGGTCCTGCGCGAACGTGATGCCGCCCATCTCCTTGATTCGCGCAAGGCCCGCCGCCCCGTCCGAGCCCGCGCCGGACAGCACGATGCCGATCGCGCGCTCGCGGTGCGCCTCCGCCAGCGTGCGGAAGAACACGTCGATGGCGGCCCTGCGCCCCTGGTCCGGCCTGGTCGGCTCGACCCGCAAATAATCGTCGACCATCGTGAGCTCGAACGACGGCGCAATCACGTAAACATGATCGGGCTCGATGGACGTGGGCTGGGTCACCGCCAGCACGGGCATGGCGGTCGCCTTCTGCAACAGCTCCGGCAGATCGCTGACATGGTCGCGCGCCAGGTGGACCACGACCACGAATACCATCGAGGAATGGGCAGGCAAGGCTTCGAAAAACTCCAGAAGCGCATTCAACCCGCCAGCCGATGCACCGATACCAACGACCGGATGCCTCGCCTGCCCAGGTAGATTGGGCCCGCGCTTTTTCGCCATAGCTGGCTCGTCCTTTGAAAGATAACGTGCCTGCCGCTGCACGGGCGCAGGCACCATAGACCGCCATTATCCCTCCAGCCATGGCCGATGAGACAGCGAAAGTACTTCCGGTTGATTGCGGGTTGCGGGTTGCGGGTTGATTGCGCCCGCGCGGCGCGCCCTGGGCGAGCTGCGGGCCCGCGGGCACATCACACCACGCGCATCCCGCGCGTAAGCGCCACGAGCCTGCCCGCGAGCTGCGCGACCGGCAGGACGTAGTCCGCATAAGGCTCCGCGCGCATGGGCATTTCGCAGGCGAACGCTTCGGCCGGGTCCTGGACGATCGTGACCCCGCCACAAGCGTGAACGGCGGCCAGACCCGCCACGCCGTCCCTCAGGAAACCCGTCAGGATCACGCCGACCACCCGCCCGCCCATCTCCGCAGCCGCGCTCTCGAAAAGCGGGTCGATGGCGGGACGCGCGAAGTTGCGCTTGGGGCCTGCGTCGAGCCGCACATGCCCGTCTTCCACCAGCATGTGCCGGTCGGGCGGCGCCACATAGATTCTGCCGTGCACGAAGGTTTCGCCGTCGCTTGCATGCACGGCGCGCAACGGGCCGGCACCTTCGAGCAGCGAGGGCAAGATGCTTCCGTGCGCGCCCACGTGCTGCACGATCGCGATGGCGGCGCACAGGTCGGCTGGAAGCTGCGATACCAGAGTGCGCAGAACGTCGACGCCGCCCGTCGACGCACCAATCGCTATGAAGTCACGGCAAGTCAAGTTCGCTCCATGAGGGCAAGCGTATTAGTGCGCATTTGCCGTGCCCGATGGAGATTTTTCTTCGTCTTTGCGCCGTGGCGCTTTGCCCCCTGCTTCGCCTTTCTTCGTCCCTTCTTTGCCCCCTCTTTGCGCAGCTCAGAAGTGCGCCAGCGCCGTATAGATCGCCACGAGACCAGCAAACATCACGACGGACGGCATCAGCCCGGAAATCATGCTCTGCCGCGTGCGGCAGACCGCATCCCACAGGCTCAAGGCACCGCCGCCAAGCCCGAGCACGCCCACGAGAAGACCCCCGAAGCGATACTGCGCCCACGCGCCCGGGGCCACGCAGAAGTACCAGGCCAGCGCGCCGAAGGCCGCCGCCAGCAGCACGATCGAGCCTGTCAACAATCGCAGATCGCTACCCGGAAGGTTCATCGTCGTTCCCCAGCTTCCCGGCGGGCCCGGTCCGCGCGCCGCTCAGTGGCCGCCACGCGCGCAGCGCCTGATGGCCAGCAAACAGCGAATCCTCTGCATTGATCGGCCCGCGCTCCACGGCCTGCAAACGCCAGCAGCCCAGCATCTTCGTCTGCGCCGGGTCGGATGGCCACGTTGCCCGCCCCTGCGCGGCGCTGATCTCCTGCCTGCGCGTCACGTTGAGCCCCCGAATCTCGCACAGGGGCCGTTCACCCTCGGGAGCGCAGAGCGCCAGCTCGCCATCGATTTCCCGAATCTCGCCCCACGCCGGCAGCTTCACGCCTTCGTGCGATTCACGCGACCAGCGCTTTTGCTCCATGTCGAGCCATAGCACGGCAAAGTCGTGATTGATGGTCGGGTCCGAACCGTTGATCAGAATAGTCAGCCGCATGAACGACTCCTGCGAACGCATTGGGAAAGGAACGGGAGAAAAGCGGGAAAAGTAGTGCGAAAAAAGCGCGAAAAAGCGCGAAAAAGGGGGATCGCCGCAAGCCCCTCGGGGCGGTGCTGAGCCTGCAAAATGGTTCTTCGCGCCGCCCTCGGCAAAGCAATTCAGTATATGAGGACGCTTCGATCCACGGCATGTCCGTAACGGATGCATACCGGACACCCTTCGGCGCCGGTTTCATCCGTTACTGCCCCGTCTGTTGGCGCTGGTATTCCGCCTGTTTCATCTGCATATACTGCGATCGATCGATTTCGTGAAGCTGCCGCGGATATTGCTCGCTGGCGCTGAACCAGCGGCTCAGGCGTTGCATGAGCCGCGCGCCGGACGCGCCTGGCGGCTCGCCGAGCCAGGCGTCGATGGCCAGGTAGTAACGCATCGTGTTGCGCTCCACGAGCCCGCGCACTCCGTCGACGTACTCGGGTTGTGCCGCGGAGGGCGCCGCGATGTTGGTGAAACCGACCTTGCCGCTGCCGAAAGTCGCCAGATAGCCTTTCATGGCAAGGCGCCCGAGTGTGCCGTAGCTATATGCGTAGGTCAGGTGGAGGAAGGTGCGATCGCTGCCGAGCGAGACCGCTTCCAGAACGATCTGATAATCCCGGGTGTTCAGGGGTCCGCTGTCGGCGTGGAGTCCTACGCGGAAGTATCCCGGGCCCATGACGGCCGCGTCGTAGCCGAATTGCAGACGATAAGTGGAGGCCAGCTCTTCGGCGGCTTCCTTCTGGCTGACGTTGACGGTCAGCATGTTGCCGCTGCCATCGGCGGAGACGCGGCAGTATTTGATATTGGGATGCAGGATCAACACGTCGCACCAGTTCGCCGGGCTTTTCGCCGGATCGTTCAGGGCCTCGTCGACGGTCGCGAACGGGTAGTCCATTACGGCGTAGATTTCTCCGGTGACCGTGGAGGGCGATTCCCGGGAGTCGAGATACAGCCTGCGATGAAACGCGTTATGGTCGAGTTGGGGTTTCAGGCTCTGGTAGGTGGCGCGCAAGCGGGCAGCATCTTCGGTTGCCGGGGCCAACGGCCCTGCGCATGCGAGGCGGCATGCCGCGAGAACGATCAATGCGCATATCGTCCTCCAACCATCGACAAATCCTCCATGGCGATTCGCTGCCTTGCCGGGCTTCAGTTCGGTTGCCATTGCGGTTCCCCCCGTTGGTCAACGTCGCTTGATGTCTATCGGTTTGCGTGCCCGCTGCTCGAGATGACCTCGCGCGCAGTCGCCAGCTTCGGCCAAGAACGCCTCGCCCTCTTGAAGATGGCACGCTTGCCCGCGTTCCTGCGCAGGTCCGAAATGGCCACGTTACGGACACGCAGCCAGTGTGTACTTTTTTCAGCGAAGGGACGACGATAAGTACTTCAACGCACCTATAAAAATAGCCTGCTTTGCATGACCGAGACAAACATGCCGAACCCACCGCTGCTGCAGTTCACGGCGGGCGGACGCCAGGCGGCGCATCGGCATTCGCCTGAAAAAAATAGTCGTTTGGGGAAAGCCATGCATTCGCACGATGAAACGATGCTCGAACTGGTGCACATCCGCACCATGGTGCTGCGTCTGGAGCAGCTCATTCAGCATGAGAATATCGGCCGGCACACAACGGCCGTGACATCGCCAGACTATTGGCGCGGCCGCGTGAATGCCATCGCTTGCGGTGCGCCGCAATTGCAGCCGCAGACCGGCGCGCTGCTCGAACGGCTCGACGCGATCGATGCCGCACTCGCGAACCGCTGCGCAGGCAAGCATCAAGCGGGCTTGCAACCATAAAGGGTTCACAAAGACGCATCGGCCGCAAGGGCGGGAACGTCAGTATCGACAGCGGCGCGAGCAACGCATTCGCCCGTAACGCGTGATATACGAACATCGGCATGGACTGCCATTCGGCGTTCCCTGGCCTATGCTTCAATAGGGTTTTTTCCGGCTGAAGACTCGCAGGAAGGGGACATCAACGTGCTCATGCAAAGGCTTATGATCCGCGCCACTCAAGGCAGGCTCCAGGTGATTCCGGTCTGGCAATGCCTCTCCAGGCATGGCGCAAGAGTTTGCCGCTGGAGTGTGCGCGTCGAGCGCAACACGGGTGTGGAATCGATGACTGTCGACATTGCCATTGCCGGGCCACAATGCACGGCCAATATCATCGCAACGCTGGGCGAGGCGCCGTTGAATCTGTCGGTGACCCCGCTTCCTTCCGCGGTGGTCCCCGATCCCCGGGCTCTGGCTTGAAGCTGCGTTCGCAGCAACCGGTTCATTCCTGTTATCCGCCTCGCGATCCGCAGGCGCTAAACGACGATGAACGACAATGAACGATGCTCAGGAGACGAATGCCCGTGTCGCGGCATACCTTTGCGCGCGCCGGCGGCAACTGACACGGCACTGGCTGCGCGACGTACGCAAACGGATCCGCCTCAAGCCGGTCAGCCATGAAGCGGTCACCGGCCTGATCGATCAGTTGCCGGCGCTGTTCGACGAGCTGTGCGCGATGCTGGAGCAAAGCGGATCCCCGCGGGCGAGCGCGCTGCGCGCGGCAAACGACGCCCGTCGGCATGCACAGGAACGCTGGCAACAGGGGTTCGCGCTCGATGAGCTGTACGCCGAGCTCGACGTGTTGCAGCGATGCGTTCAGGCGAGCGTCCGGAAATATTTCCTCAGCGCCCCTTCGCGCCAGCATCAACCGGCCACGCACGCAACGATCGAGGCCTTTTTCAGCGACGCGATCCGCACGGGCATCACACAGTTTCAGTCCCAGGCGGATCGCCGTGTCAACGAGGCAATCGGCGAGCGTGACCGCGCCCTGGCCGGGCAGCACCGCAGCGAGGAACGACTGCGCATCGCGACCGAAGCCGCCGGCCTCGGCATCTTCGAATGGGACCCCGAGACGGATAGCGCCGTCTGGGAGAACGAGCGGATGTACGAGATCACCGGCCAGCCCCCGGAATGCGGGCCGCTCAGCGCCCGCCAGTTCACCGGGCTCCTTGCCAGACCGGAGGATTCGGCACGGCTGGACGAGGCGCTGGATGCGGCATTCGCCGGCCATCACGAGATGCACGCCACGTTTGAAATCCGCCGGCTGAAGACGCAGGAGCGCCGCCATGTGGAAATCTGCGCCCGCTGCCTGCTCGATGCGACGGGGACGCGGCAAGTCGTGGCCGGAACCCTGGCCGACATCACCGACCGTGTGCAGGCGGAAGACAAGCTCAAACAGGCGGACCGCCGCAAGGACGTGTTTCTCGCGACGCTGGCGCACGAGTTGCGCAATCCGCTCGCCCCCATCCTGAACGCGGCGAGCTTTCTCCGGCGCCGCGATATTTCGGCGCCGCAGCTGCGGTGGCTGCAGGGCGTCGTCGAGCGACAGGCAAAACACCTTGCCAGCCTGATCGACGATTTGCTCGATCTTTCGCGCATTTCGGCGGGAAAGATCCGCTTGCGCCGCGAAGTGTTCGACATCAGGATCGCCATCGAGCGCGCGATCGAAATCAACGCCCCGGCAGCGGCCCGGCACGGCCATCGGCTGGAGGTCGACGGCATTGCGCACGGCCACCCGGTGTTCGTGCGCGGCGATCCCACGCGCCTCACGCAGGTGCTGGCAAATCTGCTCGACAACGCCACGAAATACACGGCCGACGGCGGCCATATCCGGCTGAGCCTCGACGAGACGGACAAAGAAGTGCACGTGTGCGTGGAGGACAACGGCATCGGGATGGAGCCGCACAGCATCGCTTCGATGTTCGAATTGTTCGAGCAGGCCGCCGAAGACAGCACGAAGGGAAAATCCGGGCTGGGCATTGGCCTGTCGGTAGCCCGGTCGCTGGTGACGATGCATGGCGGCACCATCCACGCAACCAGCGAAGGCCGCGGCCAGGGCAGCCGCTTCGTGATCACGCTGCCGGTCTGCCACGCGCCCGCCCGCATCGCGGTGCCAGCGCCGCCTGCCGGCAACGGGTCCGCCGCGCGCCGCCTTCGCGTCCTGATCGTGGACGACAACGACGACGCATCGAGCTCCCTGGCCGCCGTGCTGGAACATCACGACGTGCATACCGCAAGCTGCGGCGAACAGGCCCTGGCGATGGCGGACAGGCTCAGGCCGCAGGTCATCATCCTCGACCTCGGCCTGCCGGACGTGAGCGGTTACGAAGTGGCCGAGCGGATTTCAGGCCGCAAGGCGGGCGTCAACGGGAACCGCCGCCCCGTGCTCGTGGCGCTGACGGGATACGGCCTCCCCGACGATGTCGAGCGCTCGCGGCAGGCGGGTTTCGATCATCACATCGTCAAGCCGGCGCGTCCAGAGGAAATCGCCATGCTGCTGGAGGAGATTGGCAGAGCCGTGCCCCAGGCGGCGCCGGAACAGTAAGCATCCCCCTTCCGCATGGGCACATCGCATGCGCGCGATGAGCCGTGACGGCGTGGCCTCGCGCCCTTCCGTCTCCCCGCCGCCGCATTGACTCAGAGGCCGATGATGATGGAAACCGCTCATTCTCCATACTCTCGGCACGCCCTGCGCATTCAAAGCGCCACCGCGTGGACCGCGCTCTTCGCCGTGCCGCTCATCTGGATGGTGCACCTCGTCGTGTGCCTGGAGCTTTTGTCGACGGCATGCGCAGGCGGCGTCACCCAGAGCGGCGAACTTCCGTGGGACGAAGTCGAGCACTTCATCGACTTCGTTTCCGCGGTGGCGTTCGCCGTGTGCCTGGCGCTCGCGATTGCCACGGGACGCGCCTGGCGGCGTCTCGCCTCGCAGGCGAACAGCAAGTCCCAGTCCGCGTGCTTTGTTGCGTGGTGCAGCGCGACCGCAGCCGTCGTCTTCACGGGCGCGCTGGCATTCACCGCCTGTGTGCTGATCGCCGCGCCTTTCGACAGTCTCTGTGCGCCGTTCCAATAAACGCCGTGCCCCCTGGTTCGACGGCGGCCATCAGACGCTGCTTTTCTCCGCTGTGTCGGGCGCCGCCGTTGACGCGCGGATGCGCATGATGGTTTGACGCGAGGTTCCCAAACGACGCGCGATCTCGCTTATCGACGTGCCTTTCGCGAGCAAGTCCATAACCTCCTCCCGGTCTTGCGGCGAAAGCGAGCCGGGGCGGCCCGTGGAGCGTCCGCTCTCTTGCGCGAGCTTCAGGCTCGTGCTGCTGCGCTCGCTGCGGGTTCGCGCTTCCAGCCGAACGACCGCCTCGAGCATCTTGATCGCGTGAGATTCCGGATGGCCAGCCAGATCCAGCTTGCCGAACTCAATGCAGCGCACGGCAATCTTTTCCTTGTGGCATTTTTGCAGCGTCGCAAGCACGTCTCTGGCGCCGCTTCCCAGACACGCCAGGTCCAGCACGACCAGTTCGTCGCCGGGCACCGCGCGCCGCAACAAGCCGTTGAGCACCGTGCGCTGCTCCGTGCCGACGAACGGACCCACGTGCTCGACCGCTACACGGCTGAGCGCGACGGTGTAGCCGGCCTTGTCGAGGCGGATCAGTTCCTGCTCGGGGAAATGGCGGTCGCTCGGGCCGTTGATGTAGAAGTAAGTTTGCGGCAATTGACTCTCCGATACGGCGCTCGCGGCAAGGCGCGGGCCCTGCCGCAAGCGGGCCTCGACCGCCAGCCGGTTGTCGAGCAGCACGGGCTTTTTCATGTGGACGTCAGGCCGGTATTCTCGGCCTGCTGGATTTCCGCTTCGTGACTCGACAGCCGGCGCATGCATGCGCATTGCGCATTTATCGTACCCGCCCCTCACCGTGAGCTGGAGGGGCGCCCGCGCGATCTTCTCAGTGCTCGTATTTGAACGACACGGACACCCGGGTCCGATATTCCACGACCTTGCCGTTGTCGATTTTGAGGTCGAGCTTACATACCTCGGCAATTCGCAAGTGACGCAGCGAATCGGCTGCGGCTTCCACCGCATTCTTTGCAGCCTCCTCCCACGAATTCGGACTCGTTCCGATGATTTCCGTGACTCTGTAGACACTGGGATCCGTGCTGGTGGTCATGAACTTTCTCCGTGTTGAAATGGGCGACGGTCCAGGTAGCGCATCGCGTGTGCCTCGCGAAAGCGTCAGCTCGAGCCGCGCCGGCTTGCACGCGCTGCTGCAGGGCTCCAGGTGCCGCGGGAATGACGGTTGCACGAGAAAGCCGGCTCATGCCGGCGAACCCGTGGAGGCCAAGGTGCAGCACAGATTCTTCAATCCCTTGATCAGCGTGGTGGTGCTCACCCGCAACCGGCGCGCGGAGGCCGTGCGCACGGTGACTGCCCTGCTGCGTCTGCCGGAGCGGCCCGAGGTCATCGTGGTCGACAACGGCTCGACCGACGGCACGCCGCAACTGCTTGCCCATGTCTGCCCCGGCTTGCGGGTGCTGCGCTGCGGAGCCAATCTGGGCGCCGCCGGGCGCAATGTGGGCGCCGTGCAGGTGCGCACGCGCTACGTCGCGTTCAGCGACGACGACACCGAATGGCAGCCCGGCGCCCTCGCCGATGCGGTCGAGTTGCTCGAACGGCATCCACGCATCGGCACGCTGTGCGCGCGCGTGGTGGTCGGCGAGGCGCGAACGCTCGACCCCACCTGCGAGCGCATGGCCGCGAGCCCGCTCGCGGCCGCCGACCATCCGCTGCGCCGTCTGACCGGATTCATGGCGGGCGCCGCGGTGTTTCGCACCGCCGTCTTTCGCGAACTGGGCGGCTATGAGCCGCAGCTTTTCATCGGCGGAGAAGAAGCGCTGCTCTCGCTCGACGTGCTGCAGGCCGGCTACGACATCGCCTACGCGCCTTCGCTCGAAGTGCATCACCGCCCTTCGCCGGTGCGCGACAGCGCATTGCGCCGGCGCGTGCTGGCGCGCAACGCCGCGCTCGTCGCGTGGCTGCGGCTGCCGCGCCGCGAGGCCATGGCCGCGACGTGGCGCGCGCTGGCGAGCGCCTGCAAGGAAGCCCGCCCGAGCGACGATCTGCGCGCGCTCGTGCGCGGCATTCGCTGGGCCGCGCGCCGGCGACGCCCCGTCGCCGCACGCGTGCTGCGCCTGCGCGAGGCCGTGTGCGACGCGGAGCGCAGGCACGCCGCGCCGCGGCCGTCGCTGTTGTCGCTGTTGTCGCTGTTGTCGCTGTTGTCGCTGTTGTCGCGGCCGTCAGCGTCGTCATGCGATCTGGAGCAGAACTAGATGCGAGGCGCGACACGCCAGTAGCGCTCCGCCCGCGCCGCGTCGGGCGGATAGCGGCGGAACGCGCGCAACTGGCTCGCGTAAGCGAGGACGGCGCGCCGCTTGAGCGCCGCAATCCATCGTCCGGGCGACGCGCCCAGCGCGTGCGGGCGCCATGGGCTGGCGCACAGCCGCGCCGCTTCAATGCGCGCCAGCCCCTCGTCGAGCACGCCCGGGATGGCGCGGTAGATGGCGTCCTCGTAAGCGATGCATTCGGCCATGCGCCGCGTGCGCAGCAGCAGCCGGCACGCCGCGCCCACGCATTCGTGATCGCTATGCCAGAGCCCGAGCGGGAACACGGGCAGATAGCGTCCGTGCAGGCCAACCTGCTCGAACGCTTCGGCCAACGCCGCGGCGATCGCTTCGGGCCGCGCCGCCGCGCCGTACTGCGCGTCCGGGAATCTCAGCCACAGTGGCTTCGCGCCGCAATGAGCGAGCGCGCATTCGTCTTCGCGGCAGCGCACGCGCATGGCTTCGTGCGAATCGCGAAAGCCGCTTGCTTCGTCCCATGGCGTGCATCTCGCAATGGCCGGTTCGCCCGCGAACACGGTGCAGACCACCGAGCCGCCAAACCTCGCGAGCAGGCTGCCGCAGCCGAGCACTGCATCGTCGAGATGCGGCGAGACCACGAAGAGACGCGGCATGCCGCGCGGCGCGGGCAGCGTTCCATCGCGGGCACAGAGGGGCGGCGGGTGCGGCATGGGGGTCCTCAGCCAGCAAGGCAGTATGCCCGCTGCGTGCAAGCGTCAGGCCCATGCGCATGACGCATGACGCACCATGCACCGATGCGGCAGCGCCGGCGCGGCCCGCGTAGCGGGCGGCCGGCGCCGCCACATGCCGTTTCATGGCTTACGCGTAGCTTCTACAACCCCGCCGATGCGTCGCGCTTACCCCCGGCGATCGGGCTGCGAAGGCGAGGACACCGCGCGCAGCACCGACGAGCGGTCGCCCTCCGCCCAGGTTGCGAGGTCGCCAAGCGACACGATGCCGATCAGTTGCCGGTTGCGGTCGAGGACCGGCAAGCGCCGGATCTGGCGGCTGACCATCTTCTGCTCGGCGACGCTCACGTCGTCGTCGCCGTAGCACCATTCGACGGTGTCGCTGAGCGCCTCCAGCACCGGCGACTCGGGTCCCGCACCCGCCGATACGCCGCGCACGACGATGTCGCGATCGGTCAGCATGCCTACGAGACGCGTGCCGTCGCATATCGGCAGCACACCCACGTTGAGGCGATCCATGATTTGCGCCGCTTCTTGCAGCGAGGCTTCGGGTGGTAGCACGTCGGCTTCACGTGTCATGACTTCTGCGATCGTGGTCATGATGGCTCCTTCTTCGGTTGGAGGTAATCGGCCTGCGCAAACGAAGCCGCATCGGCTATGCCGAAGCTTTCAGGAGCACTGTGCCGGCGCGAGCGTCTTGCCAAGGCAGCGAACGCCAGCCGCGCCGATGTATTCACCGAACGGCTCGATGGTTTCGTAGCCATGCCGCTGATAGAAAGCCACCGCACGGCGATTCGCTGCGCGCGTTTCGAGGATGACGCGCCGGTAGCCCATCGAAACGGCCACGTCTTCGAGAAACTGCAGTATCGCGGCGCCCGTGCCCGGACATTGCGGGCGCCGGTAAATGCGCTTGAATTCCGCGATCTCGAACGAATAGCGCCGCAAGGCGCCGCAGCCGATTGCATGGCCGTCGATCGTGCGCGCCACCGCAAAGGCGCTGCGCGAACGCTGCACGTCCTCGATGCTGAATCGGGACTGCGCGCCATCCGCGCTATAGAGCGCGAGCATGGCGCTCAGCTCGTCGAGCATCGCGCGCGCGTCCAGCGTGCAAGGGTTTTCTTCGCGCACCACGGCAACAAGTGACAGGTCGCTCATACCCGGTGCCCTCCTTTTCATATCGTCAAACCGTGGGCACGCAAGGATGGTGCCGCGCCCGCGCGCGCCCTTCCGGGCCCGCCGGTTGCGAAACCCCGGTTGTCACATCCGTTACGTCCGGCGGCCCGCCGATGCCTGGGCGGCCGCCGAGCGGATTCCTGCACCCTTGCGTCCATTTGAGGAGCACATCATGGTTTTGAATCCCGCTTCGAATCCCGACTCCCGGCAAACCGGCGCGCGCATCGTCGGCGAGGGCAACGAAACCGCGGCCGGCCCCGGCCCCTATGTCATGGCGGCGAATACCCTGGAGGGCGACCGCGTATTTAGTTCGGATAACCAGGAGATCGGCAAGATCAAGGAGATCATGCTGGAAGTCGCCAGCGGACGCGTCGCCTATGCCGTCATGTCGAGCGGTGGGTTCCTCGGCATCGGCGACAAGCTGCTCGCGCTGCCTTGGTCCGCGCTCACGCTCGATGCCACCAACAAGCGCTTCTTGCTGAACGTCAGCGCGGAACGGGTCAAGCTCGCGCCGGGTTTCGACAAGGATCACTGGCCCGCCATGGCCGATCTCGAGTGGAGCACGAGCGTGCACGAGTACTACGGCACGCCCGGGTACTGGGAAAACGGCCTGCTCGCGAAGCGCGGCGAAGACGTGCCGCCCGAATCGCCGGGGCCGATCGGAGGCGACGGCCGCGAACTCTGACTTCGGCGGCCATCGCCGGACAGGTGACAGGCCAGGGAGATCACGTCATGACACAAGCGGCTCGCCTCGCCACCGGGATCGTCAGCGTGGCGGCAGGCACGGCGCTCGCGCTCTGGTCCACGCGCGACCTGCGCCATGCGCAGCACGCGGGCGCGTCCGGCAAGCACGTGGCCGCCGCGCGCGCGTTCAGCCACGGCGCTGCGCTGCTCGCGCTGTCGACCCTCGCCGATAGCGCGATGGAACACTATCGCGGCGGCTTCGAGAATCGCGCGATGTATCTCGCGCCGAGCGTCGCGCTCTGCTCGCTCGCGGCGGCGCTGCACGGCGGCTCGGACCCGCGCGCCGGCTCGCAGCGCCTGCGCCACGCCATCCAGATCGGCAGCGCGGCCACCGGCGCGGCGGGCACCGCGTTCCATCTCTACAACGTGACCAAGCGTCCTGGCGCACTGAGCTGGCACAACCTCTTTTACGCCGCGCCGCTGGGCGCGCCTTTCGCACTGCTGCTCTCCGGCGTGCTGGGCGCCGTCGCCGAGCCCTTGCGAGACCAGCCGGAGCACGACCCGCGGCTGTTCGGCGTGCCCGCGGGCAAGGCGCTCGCGCTGGTGGCCGGCGTGGGTCTCATCGGCACGGCAGCCGAGGCAGCGTTGCTGCATTTTCGCGGCGCATACCAGCATCCGGCGATGTACGCGCCCGTCACGATCGCCCCCGTGGGCGGCGCGCTGCTGCTGCACGCCGCCCTCGCGCCGCCGAGGCACGCCGCGCGGGCCAGCGCGTTCGCGCGCGCGTGGCTGCGCATCACGGCGGCGCTCGGCTTCGCGGGTGCGGGCTTTCACGCGCAAGGCGTGGCGCGCGCCCAGGGCGGCTGGCGCAACTGGTCGCAGAACCTTTTCGCCGGCCCGCCGCTGCCCGCGCCGCCGTCGTTCAGCGCGCTGGCGCTCGCCGGGCTCGCCGCGCTGCGCATGAGGGAGACAGAACGATGAGCCGAACCACGCGCTACCCCGGTTACGACGTGCTCGCCAAGCGCGACACGCCATCGTGGGATGCGCCTACGCGCGCCGTGATCGACGCGCGTCTGGCGACGCCTCGCGCGCCGCGCTATCTCGACGCCGCGCGCTGGCAAACGCTGCTGGCGCTGTGTGCGTGCATCATCCCGCAGGACGGCGAAGGAGGCGGCGAAGGATGCCGCGAAGGAGGCGAACCGCACGAGGGCATGGCGCCGGCCGTGCCGATCGCCGCGCTGCTCGACGGCAAACTGCTTGCGGATCGCCGTGACGGCTTTCGCGACGCGCGCCTGCCGCCGTTGCGCGAGGCGTGGGACACGGGACTCGCCGCGCTCGACGCCGAAAGCGAAGCCGCGTTGGGCGAACCCTTTCACCGCCTCGGCAGCGCCGACCGCCTTGCGCTGATCACCCACATGCAGCACGGCGAACTGCGTTGCGCAGCGTGGCATGGCATGCCTTGCGGCGTGTTCTTCGCCAAGCGCGTGCTGCACGATCTGAGCGCCGCGTACTGGTCGCATCCGGCGGCCTGGAGCGAACTCGGCTTCGGCGGGCCGGCGAATCCGCGCGGCTACGTGCGTCTCTATTTCAATCGGCGCGACCCGTGGGAGGCCGTCGAACTGCACGAGGCCGAACAGGACGACACAGCCGGCAACGCCGACGAGGCCAGCAAGGCCCCTGCACGCGCGGCCGTGCTCCGGGAGAACCAGCGTGTGCGCTGACGTGCGCACTGTCGCTGACGCGCGCGCAGCGCCGCGCGGCAGGCACGGCCGGGCGCCGGATGTGTTCCGGCGCGGCGGCTGGCTGCCGATGCGCGAGTACGCGCCCGACGACATGGTGGATTTCGCGATCGTCGGCACCGGCGCGGGCGGGGCCACGCTCGCATGCAGGCTTGCCGAGGCCGGCTTTCGCGTCGTGGCATTCGACGCGGGCGCGTGGTGGCGTCCGCTCGAGGAGTTCGCCTCCGACGAAACCGATCAGACCAAGCTCTACTGGACCGACGAGCGCATCTGCGACGGCGAGAATCCGCTGCAGCTCGGCAGCAACAACAGCGGCAAGGCGGTGGGCGGCAGCACGGTGCACTTCGCGATGGTGTCGCTGCGCTTTCGGCCCGAGTGGTTCCAGGCGCGCACGCGGCTCGGCTACGGCGCCGACTGGCCGCTCGACTGGCGCGAGATGTGGCGCTACTACACCGAAGTCGAGCGGGCGCTGGGCATCGCGGGGCCGGTGCGCTATCCGTGGGGCCCGAAACGGCCGCGCTACCCGTACCGCGCGCACGAAATCAATGCGGCGGGCCTCGTGCTCGCGCGCGGCTGCGAGGCGCTCGGGATTGGCTGGTCGCCCACCCCGCTCGCCACGCTCTCCGCGCCGCGCGGCGACGCGCACCAGTGCGTCTACCGCGGCTTTTGCGTCACGGGCTGCTCGACCAACGCAAAACAAAGCGCGCTGGTCACCTGGATTCCGCGCGCCGTGCGCGCGGGCGCCGAGATCCGCGACCTCGCGATGGTGGGCCGCATCGAAACCAACGCGCAGGGTCGTGCGAGCGGCGTGCATTTTCATCGCGAAGGACGCTGGCAGTTCCAGCGCGCGCGCAATGTGGTGGTGGCCGGCTACGCCATCGAAACGCCGCGCCTGTTGCTGCTCTCCGCGAATGCGCGCTATCCCGACGGACTCGCGAACAGCACCGGGCTCGTCGGCAAGAACCTGATGGTGCAGACCAACCAGGCCGCCTGGGGCACGATGGACGAAGAGATCCGCTGGTACAAGGGGCCGCCCTCGCTCGCGCTGACCGAGCACTGGAATTACGAGGACAAGGGCAAGGATTTTCACGGCGGCTACTGCTACATGAGCCAGGGGCCGCTGCCGCTCGTGTGGGCGGCGACGCAAACGAGCCGTGGCCTGTGGGGCGACGCGCTGATGGACGAGATGCGCCGCTACAACCATCAGGCCGGGCTGAAGATGGTGGGCGAAACGATGCCGCAGGAACGCAACCGCGTCACGCTCGCCGACGAGAAAGATGCACTCGGCCTGCCCATCGCGCGCGTGACGTGGTCGATGTGCGAGAACGACCGGCGTCTCGTGTGCCATGCGCTCGACCACATGAGCCGCGCGCTCGACGCGGCGGGCGCGCACGACATCTGGACTCAGGACGACGACACCTGCCACCTGAACGGCACCGCGCGCATGGGCAGCGACGCCCGCACGAGCGTCGTGAACGCCGATTGCCGGAGTTGGGACATTCCGAATCTGTGGATCTGCGATGGGTCCGTGTTTCCTACCGTGGGCGGCGTGAATCCGTCGCTCACGATTCAGGCGGTGGCCTGCCGCACGGCCGATCGCATCGGTGTGCTGGCGGCGCGCGGAGAGTTGTGAGCAATGGGCGGTGCCCCGCGAACCGCGATGCGAGGCACGCAGGCACACAGGCACGCCTCATGCCTCAATACAGGTGTTTCTCACAGGAGGACCATCATGCCACTTAGCAAGGGAAAAACCCGCGAAGCCATCTCGAAGAACGTCAAGACGGAAATGAAGCACGGCAAATCGCAGAAGCAGGCGGTGGCCATCGCCTTGAATCAGGCCCGCAAATCGGGCGCCAAGATTCCGAAGAAGCATTCGAAATAGCGTCGCGCGGTCCACATCAGCATTGCGCGAAGAGGAGCGGCGGCTGAGAACGCGGTCCGGCAGGTGATGATCCGGGCAACGGGCCGCCGATCCTCTACAACGCAACGAAATTTCAATGCCTCACGGAGAACTTGCAACGCTTACCTGGCATGCTCACCTGGCATGCTCACCTGGCATGCTTGCCTGGCACACCTGGCTGGCATGCTTGCCTGGCAAACTTACTTGGCCGCCGTTGTACTCACCCCCACTTTCTGCGCAAGCGACTGCGCCATGCGGTAGTGCTCCTCGATGGTCGGCAGCGCCTTGCGCGCGGCCTTTTTCAGGTCGTCGTTCTGGCCATCGGCAATTTCCTTCTGGAACGCCTGCACCGCTTCCTTGTGGCCTTGCAGCCCCAGCTTCTGCGCATAGGCCTGGTCGAATGCCGTGTCCTTGAGCGGGCGCAGCGCATCGAGCACCGAGGTATCCGAATTCTTCACCGGCACCGTGACGCCATGCGGCGCCGCGATCTTCAATTGCGCCGCGAGCTTGGTGTGATCGAACGCCATATGCCGCGCGAACGCGCGCACGTCCTTGTTCTCGGTGTTATGCATGGCTAGCTTGGCCGCATCGATTTCGGTGGACGGCGACATCGATGCCGCCTGCACGAACGCACGGTCAGCCGAAGGCAATGGATTGGCCGCGGTGGTCGAGGCGGCTTCGGTCTGCTGCGCCTGAACGCACAACGGCGTGCCGCACGCCAGGGCGCCGGCGATGACTGCAAGGGCGAATTTCATAGGCTGACTCCGGTTGGGCGCGCCGCCGCGCCGGCCAGGGCCGGCAGCGGCACGCGGGACATGACGGTACGAATGTGTAATCGAGGCGCATGGAACACCCCGCGGGAAGACCCAGCGGCGCCATGCCGCCCACCCACTCGGTCACGCAACCGGCATGCCAATACTCGCGCATCCGCGCGCCGCATCGGGCACGCGCTCTGCGCTCGTGGCAAGGCCGTTCAGCACCGCTCAGGAGAACCGCCCATGCCTCTCGCACAGCCGGCCCTGCCATTGGAGCAGCCGTGAGTCCGGCCTGGCGGCTTCGCGACACGTGGGCGCGCCCATGGGCGGCGGCCGCCGGCGCGCTCGGCTGCGCCACGGCGGCCAACGCCTGCCGCGCGGCCACGCCGCTTGCGTACTTTCTGCATAGCGCAGGGCCGGCTTCAGCGCCTGTGAAGCTGCTGGGCTGGGGGCTCGCGGCACTGTGCGTGGTCGTCTGCGTGGCGATCGCCGTGCTGCTGGCGATGGCGCTGCGCGCCACTCGCTCGTCGTGGGACGCGTCGCGGGCGCCAGACGAAGCCCTTACGGCGGAACAGCAAACGGCAGCACAAACGGCAGAACGCAAAGCGGAGCGAACCGCAAACCGCTTCGTGGCCATCGGCACCGCCGTTTCGACGGTGCTCCTGCTTGGCGCGCTCGTGGGCATGCTGCGGGTGCTGGCCATGGTCGCGGACCCGCCGCGCGCGAGCGCGCTCACCGTGCATGTCACGGCCTACGACTGGTGGTGGAAAGTGACTTATACGACGTCCTCCGGCGCCGCTTTTGCAACGGCCAACGAGATTCATATTCCCACCGGCGCGCCGGTGCGCGTCGACCTCGAAAGCGCCGATGTCGTCCACGCGTTCTGGGTGCCGGCCCTCGCCGGCAAGACCCAGGCGATCCCGGGGCAGATCAACCGGCAATGGATCGAAGCGGACCGGCCCGGCGTCTGGCGCGGCCAGTGCACGCAGTTCTGCGGGCCGCAGCATGCGCACATGGCGCTCGAAGTCGTGGCGCAGGCGCCCGACGCCTTCGAACAGTGGACCCGCGCCCAGGCGCAGCCCGCCGCCGCGCCCGGCAATCCCGCCGCGCAGCGCGGCGCCGGGGTGTTCGCGCAGCACTGCGCGGCCTGCCACGCCGTGCGCGGCACCGAGGCCACCGGCGCGCAAGGCCCCGACCTCACGCATCTCGCGTCGCGCCGGCTGATCGCCGCGGGCGCGCTCGCCAATACCGCCGCGAACCGGCTCGACTGGATCGCCCATGCGCAGCAGATCAAGCCGGGCTCGCTGATGCCCTCCATCGCCCTCACGCCCGCCGAGGCCAGCGACCTGGGCGCCTGGCTCGACACGCTCCATTGACCGCGCCCGCGCCATGAATCTTCGTTCGGCATCCTCTTCATCAGGCCGCGCCACAGTGCCTTCCCGCCCGCGCGCGGCACGCTTCTCGCGCGTGCCCGAAACCGGCACCGCGCCGCTCGACGAGCCCACCTTACGCCGCCTCGAAGCCATCTGGGAGACGCGCCCCGGCTGGCGCGGCTGGTTTTCGACGGTCGATCACAAGACCATCGGCCTACGCTACCTCGTCACCGCTTTCGTGTTCCTGCTGCTGGGCGGCGCAGAGGCGCTCGTCATGCGCGCGCAGCTCGCGCAGCCCAACGAAACGCTGCTCACGCCGCAGCAATACGACCAGCTCTTCACGATGCATGGCGTGACGATGATCTTTCTCTATGCGCTGCCCGTGCTGAGCGGCTTTTCCAACTATCTGTGGCCGCTCGTGCTCGGCTCGCGCGACATGGCGTTTCCGCGCCTGAACGCGCTGTCGTACTGGATTTTTCTGGGCGCGGGCATGCTGCTCTATGCGAGCTTTCCGCGCGGCCAGGGCGCCAATGCGGGCTGGTTCAACTACGTGCCGCTCTCCTCGGCCGCCTACGATCCCGGGCCGAACATCGACGTCTACGCGCTCGGCATGGTGCTGCTCGGCATTTCCACGACGGTGGGCGCGGCCAACTTCGTCATCACGTTCTTGCGCATGCGCGCCAGCGGCATGTCGATCGCGCGGCTGCCGATCCTCGTCTGGGGCACCTTCACGGCGTCGTGCGCCAATCTCCTCGCGGTGCCCTCCGTGAGCCTCGCCTTCTTCATGCTCTGGTTCGACCGCAACGCGGGCACGCACTTCTTCGACACCAGCGCCGACGGCCGCCCGCTGCTCTGGCAGCATCTGTTCTGGATCTTCGCGCATCCGTGGGTCTACGTGGTCGTGCTGCCGGCCATGGGCATCGTCTCCGAAGCACTGCCGACTTTCTGCCGGCGGCCGATCGCGGCCTACGCCGCCGTCGCGCTCTCGACCGTGGCGACCATGCTGGTGGGCTTCGAGGTCTGGCTGCACCACATGTTCGCGACCGGCCTGCCGCCGCTCGCGCTCGCGTTCTTCGGCGCGGCGAGCATGCTGATCTCGGTGCCGAGCGCGATTGCGGTGTTCGCGTGGATCGCCACCATCTGGACCGGCAAGCCCGTGTTCAAAACGCCGTTTCTCTACTTCGCGGGCTTCGTGCTGATGTTCACCGTGGGCGGCGTCTCGGGGGTGATGACGGCCGCCGTGCCGCTCGACTGGCAGCTCACCGACACCTATTTCGTGGTCGCGCACCTGCACTATGTGCTGCTCGGCATCAACGTGTTTCCGGTGCTGGGCGGGCTCGTCTACTGGTTCCCGAAGTTCACGGGACGGCTGATGCACGAGCGCTTCGGGCAATGGACGTTCTGGGTGCTGTTCGTGGGCTTCAACCTCGGCTTCTTTCCGATGCACATCTCGGGACTGCTCGGCATGCCGCGCCGCGTCTACACCTATCCCGAGGGCATGGGCTGGGACACCGCGAACCTCGTGACCACCATCGGCGCGTTCGTGTTCGCCATCGGCATTGTCATGTTCATCGGCAACGCGCTCGCGAGCATGAAGCGCGGCGAGCGCGCCGGGCCGAATCCGTGGCGCGCGGCGGGCCTCGAATGGTCCACCTCGTCTCCGCCGCCGCCGTACAACTTCGCGGTCCTGCCGAGCGTGCGCTCGCGCGATCCGCTGTGGGCAAGCGGCGCGCACCTCGCGCGCCCCGGCTATCTGCTGCATCGCGGCCGCGAGGCGCTCGGCATCACGCCGCTGGGCGGCGAGCCCGACGTCATCCTGAAGATGCCCGACGATGCGTATTCGCCCTTCGTGCTCGGTGTGGCCGCAACGTTTCTGTTCGTCGGGCTGCTGCTGCATTCGGCGGCGCTCACGGGGCTCGCC
Source organism: Paraburkholderia sp. A3BS-1L (assembly GCF_051125215.1). NCBI lineage: Bacteria > Pseudomonadati > Pseudomonadota > Betaproteobacteria > Burkholderiales > Burkholderiaceae > Paraburkholderia > Paraburkholderia sp. A3BS-1L. The sequence goes on from NZ_CP120443.1 coordinate 1,860,075, forward strand.
GCGCTCGCCTGCGCCGCCGCGCTGCTCGCTTGGCTGTGGCCGCGCAAGGAGCTCGGCCAGCGCGAGCCTTTCGTACCTCAACCGGCACCTCAGCCCGCGCCGCCCGCCGGGAATCCCGATCTCGACCCGGAAACGCCCGGCAGCGACGACGAAAGCCTCGCGCTGCCCGTGGGCAGCGCCGGCGAGCATGCGGGCGGATGGTGGGGCGTGCTCACGCTCGTGGTCACGGAAGCGGCGCTGTTCGGCTATCTGATCTTCTCCTACCTCTATCTCGCCTCGCAGAGCGCGCAGCCATGGCCGCCCGAAGGCCTGCCCAAGCTCGGTGTGAGCGGCCTGAACACCGCGATTCTGCTCGCGAGCAGCGGGTTCGTCTGGCTCGCCGGCGCATGCGTGCGGCGCGCGCGCACGCGGCCCGCGTTCTGGTCGATGGCGGTGGCCGTCGCGCTCGGCTGCGCATTCGTGGGCATCCAGTTTTCGGAATGGCACGAGCGGGCCTACGGCATCGCATCGCACCTCTATGGTTCCCTTTACTTCACGATCACGGGCTTTCACATGGCTCACGTGATGGCCGGCGTGGTCATGCTGGTCTGGCTCGCCATCTGGATCGCGCGCGGCTATTTCGATGGCCGCCGCGACGCCGCGCTCAACATCGGCGGCCTCTACTGGCACTTCGTCGATATCGTGTGGCTCTTCATTTTCAGCGTGCTTTATCTCTCGCCTTACTGGTTCAGGAGCCGATGATGGAATCCGCCGCCGCATCCGGACGCGCCGCGCCGGCGCGCTTGCTGCACGTCGCCGCCTGGTATGGTCTGCTCGGCGTGCCGTTCGTCTGGATGGGGCATGTGCTGGTGTGCATGAGCCTCGTGGCAACGGCCTGCGTGGGCGGCGTCACGCAGCACAACGCCTTGCCGTGGAGCATCGTGCACGGGCTGCTGGCGCTGGCGTCGTTCGCCGCGTTCGTGCTCGCGCTGGCCGGCGTGATCGGGGCGCGCCGCGCCAGGCGCAGCGCGCTCGCGCTGCGCGGCCCGCAGCGCAATACGCTGCACTTCGTGGCCTGGTGCGGCGAGGCCGTTTCCATCGCCTTCACCATCGGCCTCGTGTTCACGATATCGGTGCTCGTGGCGTTGCCGCTGCAGCACCTGTGCGAATCATGGCGATGAACCGGCTTGCCGCGCTGCTGTGCGCCACCGCGCTATGCGCCGCCTGCCACCAGGGCGGCAGCGAGGCGAACGATGCGCGCAAGCCGCCGCCGGACCCGGCGCAGATCGCGCGCGGCAAGCAGCTCGCGCAGGCCGGCGATTGCGCCTCGTGCCACGATTCCGCACAACACCAGCCGTTCGCGGGCGGCCTGGCTATCTCTTCGCCTTTCGGCCCGATCTACGCGAGCAACATCACCCCCGATCCCGTGCATGGCATCGGGCGCTACACCCCGGCGCAATTCGCAGCGGCGCTGCAACGAGGCATCGCGCCGGACGGCAAGCGGCTCTATCCCGCCATGCCCTATCCCTCGTTCGCTGCGCTCGCCCCGCGCGACGTGGACGCGCTCTATCAGTACTTCATGTACGGCGTCGCGCCGGTGCCGAACGAAGTGCAGGCGACGCGTCTGCCGTTCCCGTTCAACCAGCGCTGGGTGCTGTTGTTCTGGCGCCTCGCGTTCTCGCGCCACCGCCGCTACGAGGCGCAGCCGGGGCAAACGGCGCAATGGAACCGCGGCGCATGGCTCGTGCAGGGGCTCGGCCACTGCGGCGCATGCCACACGCCGCGCGGCCCCGCCTACAACGAGATGGGCTACGACGAACGCAGCCCGCTCTATCTCACCGGCGGTGTGACCGACAACTGGTTCGCGCCGAACCTCACGGGCGACCCGGGCAGCGGCCTCGGGCGCTGGAGCGCGAACGACATCGCCGCGTTCCTGCGCAATGGTCACAACGCGCGCGCGTACGCATTCGGCGCGATGGCGCCCGTGGTGGGCGCGAGCACGCAGTACCTGAGCGACGACGATCTGCACGCCATCGCGATCTATCTGAAATCGCTGCCCGCCCATGCGCGCAGCGGCGCTTATGACGACACCGTGGCGGCGCGCGACGCGACCCGTCAGGTGCTGCAAGACGGCGTGCCCGAGCGGCCCGGCGCGGGCGTCTACCTTGCGTACTGCGCGAAATGCCATGGCGCCGATGGACGCGGCAAGCCCGACAAGGCGCCGCCGCTAGCAGGCAGCACGCTCACGCTGGCGGCGAATCCCACCAGCGCGCTGCGCCTCGTGATCGAAGGCAGCGAGAGCCCCCGGACCGCCGGCGGCGGCGCGCCGCTCAAAATGCCCGGCTTCCGCGCGAAATTGACCGACGGCGAAATCGCCGAGGTCTTGAGCTTCGTGCGCGGCGCGTGGGGCAACAACGCCGCGCCGGTTGCGCCCGCCGAGGCGACGCGCCTGCGCGAAGCGATCCGGCAATAGCGGCTGGCGCGTGCGCCGGTCTCGCGCAGTGCGGCGGGCGGCGCGCGCCCGTCATGCGCGGCACCCCGCCCGGCCCCGGAGGCGAGCGCGGCTAGTCGCCGCTGCTGCCGTTGCTGCCAGTGTTGCCGTTGCTGCCGCTGTTGCCCGGCATGCCGGCAGGGGGGGTGCGCGTATCGCCCATCTCGGCCGCATTGCCGGAATGGCTCGACCCGCTCATATCCGCGGGCCGCTTAACGTGCTTCTTCGAATGCGTCCGGTGGGCGTTCGGGTTCATGGAACTCGATGAACTGGTGACCGCAGGAGCCTGCTCGACACCCTGCGTGTTTGGCGGATAGACGCCGGTCGACTGGCCGCCGGCCGACCCTTCGACGCCGCCGCCCGCACCCGCGGCGCCGCGCGCGCCCGCACTACCACCCGCACTACCGCCCGCACTACCGCCCGCGCCCGCACCTGCGCCGCCTGCGGTCTGCGCGAGCGTAGCCCCGGACGCGGCCAGAATGGCGCTCAGTACAGCTGAAATGATCAATCGATGTCGCATCATGATTTGTGCTCCTTATCAACGTGGCTGAGAAAAACGTGTCCGGCACGGGAGAAGCCGGGCATCCCACGTCTTCTTTCCCGCACGCGGTGTGCCTCCGCGCGCGCATGCGCATCGACGCTTCGGCGCGCACGATCCATGCAGACGGCACGGCCTTTGCGCGCCGGCCATCATGGCCCCCGCGCGCTCGCCCTACCCGGAGATGCATCGATGAATCCCATGCCGATGGTGCTCACCTGGCCCGATTTCGCCGGCCGGATTGCCGTCGCCGTCGTCGCGGGCGCGCTGATCGGATGGAATCGCGGCGAGTCCGGCAACGCCGCCGGCCTGCGCACGACCTTGCTCGTATGCATCGCGGCCTGTCTCGCGATGCTTCAGGTGAACGTGCTCCTGCTCCAGCACGGCAAAGCCCACGACTCCTTCGTCGTGCTCGACCTGATGCGGCTGCCGCTCGGAATTCTTTCCGGGGTGGGCTTCATCGGTGCGGGCTCGATTCTGCACAAGGACGGCCTCGTGCAAGGCGTCACCACGGCGGCCACGATGTGGTACGTCACGATGATCGGTTTGTGCGCGGGCGGCGGCCAGTACGTGCTCGCGCTGGCGGGCACCGTGCTCGGCATGATCGTTCTGCAGACCCTCCAGCGGGTGGAGCGCCGCTTGCCGCGCGGGCGCCGCGCTCACGTCACGCTAGGCCACGATGCCGGCGACGATCCGCGCCAACGGCTCGAAGAAACGCTGCGCGGCCGCCGCTGTCTCGTGGTGCCGCTGGGCGTGGCGCGCGAAGCGGGCGAAGGTGTCCCGCACGGACGCCTCAACGCGTCATTTGAAGTGCGCTGGCAAGCCAGCCCCAACGACGAGGCCGTCGAAAACGCGCTCTCGGAACTCGTCGCGCGCATGCACGATGAATCGTCGTGGTCCATCGAGCGTTGATGGGGAGCGCTTTGTTCACTGCGCTTTGTTCACTGCGCTTTGTTCACTGCGCTTTGTTCACTGCGCTTTGTTCACTGCGCTTTCTTCGCCGCGCTTTCTTCACCGCGTTTTTCCCGCCACGGATGCGCCCCGGCACATGAAGCAATTACGCGTAATGCCTGAAATGGGGCACATGACGGCTTGCGCGCCCGGTGCCCTCGATGAACTCAGTGCACTCAGTGCTTCTTCCCCGGCATCACCGAAGCCACCACTTGCCGCGCGGTATTCGCGATCACGCTGCCCTCGGCGGGGTCGCCCTCCATCAGCGCGCGCGCGAAGTGGCGCGCCTGCTCCATCGTCACGTGCGGCGGCAGCGGCGGCACCTCCGGATCGGTCTTCACTTCGATCACCACGGGACGCTGCGCGGACAGCGCCTGCTCCCACGCCTCGCCCAGGCGGGCGGGATCGTCGACGTAGATGCCCGTGAGCCCCACCAACTCCGCAAAGCGGTGATAAGGCACGTTCGGGATGTCCTGCGAAGCCTCGAATTTGGGATCCCCCATCATGACGCGCTGCTCCCACGTGACCTGGTTCAGGTCCTCGTTGTTGAACACCGCGCAGATCCAGCGCGGATCGGCCCACTCGTGCCAGTACTTCGACACGGTGATGAGCTCCGCCATATTGTTCATCTGCATCGCGCCGTCGCCCACCAGCGCGATCACGGGCCGCTGCGGATGGGCAAGCTTGGCGGCGATCGCATACGGCACGGCCGCGCCCATCGACGCCAGGCCGCCCGAGAGCGAGCACATCATGCCGCGGCGGATCTTGAGGTCGCGCGCGTACCAGTTCGCGCACGAGCCGGAGTCGCTCGTGACGATCGCGCCATCGGGCAAGCGCTGCGATAGCTCGGTCACCACGCGCTGCGGGTTGACCCGGCCGCCCGTTTTTGCCAGCGCGCGTTCGTCGAGCACGCGCTGCCAGCGCTCGACCGCGTGCACGATGCGATCGCGCCAGCTCTGCGCGTTCTTCTGTTCGAGCCGCGGCAGCAGCGCGCGCAACGTGGCCGCGCTATCGCCCACGAGACTCACTTCCATCGGGTAGCGCACGCTCAACATGCCGGGGTCGATGTCGATCTGCACGGCGCGCGCGTCGCCTTCCTTCGGCAGGAACTCGGAATACGGAAAGCCCGAGCCGATCATCAGCAACGTGTCGCAGGCCGACATCATCTCGTCGGTGGGCCGGGTGCCGAGCAGGCCGATCGAGCCCGTGACCCACGGCAAGTCGTCGGGCAGCGCGGCCTTGCCGAGCAGCGCCTTGGCCACGCCCGCATGCAGGCGCTCGGCCACGGCGATCACTTCGTCGGTGGCGTCGAGCGCACCCGCGCCCACCAGTATCGCCACCCGGTGCCCGGCGTTGAGCACCGCGGCCGCGCGCTCGAGGTCCGCCTCGCGCGGCACCACCTCGGGCGCCGCGTAGCCCACGCCCGAGTGTGCGGTGCCGTGCTTGCGCGGGGGCGACTCGTAGTCGAGTTCCTGCAGGTCGTTGGGCAGCACGATGGCCGTGACCGTGCGGCGCGACAGCGCGATGCGCACCGCGCGGTCCACCACGTGGCGCACCTGTGCCGGCACGCTCGCCTGCTGCACGTAGGCGCCGGCCACGTCCTTGAACATCGAGACCAGATCGAGCTCCTGCTGGTAATGCGCGCCGAGCGCCGCGCGCGCCTGCTGGCCCACGATGGCGAGCACCGGCATGTGGTCGAGCCGCGCGTCGTAGAGCCCGGTGAGCAGATGCGACGCGCCCGGCCCGGAGGTGGCGATGCACACGCCCAGCTCGCCCGTGAATTTCGCGTGCGCGCTCGCCATGAACGCCGCCATTTCCTCGTGGCGCGCCTGCACGAAGCCGATCTTGTCCCCGGCGCGCCGCAGCGCGCCGAACACGCCGTTGATGCCGTCGCCTGGATAGCCGAAGATGCGCCGCACGCCCCACTCGTGCAGACGCTCGACGATGAAGTCGCTGACCGTGGTCGTCGCCATTTCTGCTTCTCCCGATAGATGTCCGAACAATGGTCGTCGCGCAAGCAGCGGGCCTGGCACGGTGTTGCCGTCTCGCCGCGGCGCGCCCGCGCTCACGCGCTCACGCGCTCACGCCGCCACCGACTCCGCCTGCGCCGCGCGCGACCAGATGCGGTGCTGGCCTGCCGCGTCGATGAACGCCCGCAGCACATTGGCCACGTCGGCAGCGTCGCCGTGCGCCACCCCATCGGCAGGATCGGGCAGTTGCGCCGCGCTCAGCACGAGCCGCCCCGCGTCCGCCGCGCCAATCGCCTTCAGGTGCTTGAACGCCTCGCTCACGAAGTGGCGAGCGTCGCCCGATTGCGCGAGCGTCTGCGCGGCCTGTTCGCCGCCGGGCAAGAACACCGCATCGAACATCACCGAGGGCATGCCCCCGATCGTCGCGTCGGGCACGAGGCCGTCGATCGCTTCGAACGTGGGTGCCACCAGCAAGGCCTGCGCGCCGGCCATCGACAACGCCTCGCGCAACTGCCGGATCATCGCGCCGTCGCCGCCCGGCGCGCTCAGCAACGCGATCTTGCGCGTCGCGATGCCGGGCTTCACGCGGTTGAGCAGGCTGAGCGCCGGCGAAGCAGGCGGCTGCGGCCTGCCCGCGCTGTTGCGTGCGCTGTTGCGTGCGCTGTTGCCTGCGCTGTTGCCTGCGCTGTTGCCTTCGCTGCCGCCTTCGCTGCTGCCTTCGCTGCTGCCTTCGCTGCTGCCTTCGCTGCTGCCTTCGCTATTGCCAGGCTTGCTGCCGGCCTTGGGCGCGGCCATCCCGAGCGCGTTCGCCACGCGCGCGGCGAGATCGGCGTCGATGTTCGCGAGAATCTCGTTGACGGTGCGCTCGCGTATCTCCGGCTTCGTCACCTTGCCCAGCTCGAACGCGTAGGCGGCCACGATATGCGCCTGCTCGGGCTCGGACATGCTCCGGTAGAACATCGTGGCCTGCGAGAAGTGATCGGCGAACGAGTCGCTGCGCACGCGGATTTTCGCGCCCTCCATGCGCTCCTGGTAGCTTTCGAAGCCGCCGGCATCAGGAGGCGTCTCTTTCGGCCAGCCCTCGCTCACCGAATTGGGCTCATACGACGCCTGGCCGACCGCGATCGTCTGCCGGTGCATGGCGTCGCGCTGATTGTTGTGGAACGGGCAGACCGGCCGGTTGATCGGAAGCTCGTGAAAATTGGGTCCGCCCAGACGGCTGATCTGCGTGTCGGTATAGGAGAACAAACGCCCCTGCAACAGCGGGTCGTTCGTGAAATCGATGCCCGGCACGATATGGCCCGGATGGAACGCCACCTGCTCGGTCTCGGCGAAAAAGTTGTCGGGATTGCGGTTGAGCGTCATCTTGCCGATGAGCTTCACGGGCACCTGCTCCTCGGGCACGAGCTTGGTGGGGTCGAGCAGATCGAAGCCGAAGGCATGCTCGTCCGCTTCTTCGATCACCTGCACGCCCAGCTCGAACTCGGGGAGATCGCCGCGCTCGATCGCCTCCCACAAATCGCGCCGATGAAAATCGGGGTCCTTGCCGGCGATCTTCTGCGCCTCGTCCCAGACCAGCGAGTACGACCCCAGCACGGGACGCCAGTGCCATTTGATGAAGCGCGCCTTGCCCGCCTGGTTGACGAGCCTGAAGGTGTGCACGCCGAAGCCCTCCATGGTGCGCAGGCTGCGTGGGATCGCGCGGTCCGACATCGCCCAGATGACCGTGTGCGCGCTTTCCGGAACGAGCGAGACGAAGTCCCAGAAGGTGTCGTGCGCGGTCGCGCCGGTGGGCATTTCATCGGGCGCTTCGGGCTTCACGGCGTGCACGAAGTCGGGAAACTTGACCGCATCCTGAATGAAGAAGACCGGCACGTTATTGCCCACCAGGTCGAAGTTGCCTTCCTCCGTGTAGAACTTGGTGGCAAAACCGCGAATGTCGCGCACGGTGTCCGCCGAGCCGCGCGGCCCTTGCACCGTCGAAAAGCGCACGTAGACCGGGGTGATTTTGGCCGGGTCCTGGAGAAATGCGGCGCGCGTAAGCTCGGCCTGCGATTCGTAGACCTGAAAGATGCCATGCGCCGCCGAACCGCGCGCGTGCACGATGCGCTCGGGAATGCGCTCGTGATCGAAGTGCGTGATCTTCTCGCGCATGATGAAGTCTTCGAGCAGCGAGGGGCCGCGCGGGCCCGCGCGCAAGGTGTTCTGGTTATCGGCAATCTTCACGCCCTGGTTCGTGCGCAGCGCCTCGCCCTGGGCGCGCGAGCGAAACGCGTCGAGCTGCCAAGACTTCGCGTCGGCCGGCGCAGGCTGGCCGCGAGATGGTTTGCGATGTGGCATCGAATGCTCCTCGTGAGTGGACCTGTGTGCCTCGCAAGCCGTGTACCGCTGTTGCGCAAGCCCGGGCAAGCTCATTGCTCACCTCACTGGACCGGCGCGCGGCGCCACGCCGCGCGCCGCGTCATTTCCCGGACCGCTGCAACGCCGCTGCAACGCCGCTGCAACCGCGGGCTGCAAACCGCGGGCTGCAACCGCGCTGTAACCGCAGCCCGTAACGGCCGCTGAACCCCAGCCCGTAACCGAATTTGAACCGAGCCCGAACGAGTCAGCCATGCACACCGCCACTCCCCCCCGCCTGCACGACGTTCCAACCGCTCCCGACCCCGATGCGGTTGGCGTCGTCCTCACCATCAACGGCACGCGCCACGCTTTGACCCTGGAGCCGTGGACGAGCCTGCTGGACCTGCTGCGCGAGCGCTTTGCGCTGACCGGCACCAAGAAAGGTTGCGACCACGGCCAGTGCGGCGCCTGCACGGTGCTCGTGGATGGGGTGCGCGTCAATGCGTGTCTCGCGCTCGCGGCCGCCCACGATGGCGCCGCCATCACGACGGTGGAAGGCCTCGCGCACGGCGACACGCTGCATCCGGTGCAGCAGGCCTTCGTCGACCACGACGCGTTCCAGTGCGGCTACTGCACGCCGGGCCAGATCTGCTCCGCCGTGGGCCTGCTCGCCGAGGGCCACGCCCATTGCCGCGACGACGTGCGCGAGCAAATGAGCGGCAACCTGTGCCGCTGCGGCGCGTATGTGAACATCGCCAACGCCGTCGACGCCGTGCGCCGCGCGCAGGCCCATGCCGCCGGCGAGGAGGATGCGCCATGAACCGCTTTTCGTGGATGCGCGCGACGAGCGTGGCCGAGGCCGTGCGCCTGCATGCCGTCCTGGACGACGCCCAGTTCCTCGCGGGCGGCACCAATCTCGTCGATTTGATGCGCGAAAACGTCATGCGGCCTGCCGCGCTCATCGACATCACGCGGCTGCCGCTGCGCGGCATCGAGCCGACGCCGCAAGGCGGGCTGCGCATCGGCGCGCTGGTGAGCAACAGCGCGCTCGCCTGGGACGCGCGCGTGCGCGAGCGCTACCCCATGCTCGCGCAGGCCATACTCGTGGGCGCTTCGGCGCAGATCCGCAATGCCGCGACGCTCGGCGGCAATCTGCTCCAGCGCACCCGCTGCCTGTACTTCTACGATCCGGACACGCGCTGCAACAAGCGCACGCCCGGCAGCGGCTGCGCCGCGCTCGACGGCGTGAACCGCATGCACGCGATCCTTGGCGCGAGCGAGCACTGCATCGCGACGCATCCGTCCGATCTGTGCGTCGCGCTCGCGGCGCTCGATGCGAGCGTGCACGTCGCGGGACGCCGGGGCGAGCACACGCTGCCGTTCGATTCCCTGCACTGCCTGCCCGGCGATACGCCGCATCGCGAGACCGTTCTCGACCAGGAGGCGCTCATTACCGCCGTCGAGTTGCCGGCGCAAGGCTATGCTCGGCACTGCACGTATCTGAAGGTGCGCGATCGCCAGTCGTATGCCTTTGCTTTGGTATCCGTAGCATTGGGCCTGCACGTGGAGGACGGCGTGATACGTGCGCTCGGCTGCGCGCTCGGCGGCGTCGCGCACAAGCCGTGGCGCGACCGCGCAGCCGAAGCGCAGCTGATCGGCCACGCAGCCGACGACGCCCATGCGCACACGCACTTTGCCGACGCCATCGTGGCGCGCGCCGACCCGCGCCCCGGCAACGCCTTCAAAGTCGAGCTCGCCCGCCGTGCCATCGTGCGCGCATTCGAGCGCGCGCTCGCGCGCCAGCCAGCGCAGAACGCCGAGGAGGACGCAGCATGAGCACCGATCGTCATGTCGCAACACCCGCCGCGGCGGCCCGCGCGCCGCACGCTCAGGCGCGCATCGGCGCGCCGCTGCCGCGCGTGGACGCCCGCAGTAAAGTCACGGGCGCCGCGCGCTATGCGGCCGAATTTCCGGCTGCGGGACTCGTGCACGGCGTGGTCGTGAACGCCCCGTGCGCGCGCGGCGAGATCGTCGCCATCGACGCCTGCGCGGCGCAGGGCCTGCCCGGCGTGCTGCTCGTGCTGACGCACGAAAACCGCCCGGCGCTGGCCGTCGACGACGCTGCCTGGAAAGACCAGATCGCGCCGGGCGGCAAGCCGTTCCGGCCGCTCGGCGACGCGCGCATCCGCTATGCGGGCCAGCCCGTCGCGCTGGTGGTGGCCGAAACGCACGCGCTTGCCGAGTATGCGGCGTCGCTCGTGCGCGTGCGTTACCGCAGCGAGCCGCATCAAACCGATCTCGGCAGCGTGCTGCGGGACGCCGTCATGCCGTCGCTGGAAAAAGGCGGCTTCGAACCGCCGCCCGCGCCGCGCGGCGACGCTTACGAGGCGCTCGCGCACGCCGACGCGCGCACCGACGCGTTCTACTCCACGCCGGTGGAATTCCATCAACCGATGGAGCCGCACGGCTGCACGGTCGTGCCCTCGGCGGACGGCCGCTTCACCGTCTATGAAAAGACTCAGGGCGTGCGCAACACGCAGCGGTACTTGATGCACGTGTTCGGTCTGGCGCAAGACCGCGTGCGGGTGATTTCGCCGTTCGTGGGCGGCGCGTTCGGCTCCGGCCTGCGGCCGCAGTATCATCTGCCGCTCGCCATGATGGCCGCGCGCAGCTTGCGCCGCCCGGTGCGCGTCTCGCTCACGCGCGCGCAGATGTTCACTTTCGGTCATCGGCCCGCTTCGGTCCAGCACGTCGCGCTCGGCGCGCGCCGCGACGGCCGGCTCGAAGCAATCATCCACGAAGCCGTGGGAGAAACTTCGCAATTCGAGGATTTCACGGACGTGGTCGTGAATTGGGCCGGCCAGCTCTATCGCGCCGATCACGTGCTGCTCGGCTACAAGCTCGCGCGCCTCGACGTCTACACGCCCATCGACATGCGCGCGCCCGGCGCCGCCCAAGGGCTGTTCGCGCTCGAGTGCGCGATGGACGAGCTCGCCGTGACGCTCGGCATGGACCCGCTCGAGCTGCGCATCCGCAATTATTCGGTCGACGATCCCCAGAAGCAGCGGCCGTTTTCGAGCAAGGCGCTGCTCGAGTGCTACGCACAGGGCGCGGAGCGCTTCGGCTGGGGCGCGCGCGTGGCCGCGCCGCGCTCGATGCGCGACGGCCACGAGCTGGTGGGCTATGGCATGGCCACCGGCATCTGGGAGGCGCTGCAAACCGAAGCCAGCGTGCGCGCCACGCTGCGCCCCGACGGCGTGCTCGCGCTCGCGAGCGCCACGGCCGATATCGGCACCGGCACGTACACCGCCATCTCGCAGATCGGCGCCGACGCCCTGCACATGCCGATTGAGGACGTGCGCTTCACGCTCGGCGACACCTCGCTGCCGGACGCGCCGATCGAAGGCGGATCGTGGACCGTGGCGTCGGTGGGCAGCGCGGCCTGGGTCGCCTGCCGGCAACTGCGCGCACGGCTCGCGCAGTTGCTGGTCGAGCACGGCGGCGTGGGCTTCGCGAACCTCGACGCCGATACGCTGAGCGAGGCGCTCGCGATCGAGCGCGGCGAAGTTCGCCTGCGCGGCGGCACCCACGGTGAAACCCACGGCGATACCCAGGACGGCGCACAGCAAGCCGAAAGCGCGGCGCGCATCGCCATTGCCGACCTGCTCGAGCGCGCGGGCATGAAGACGCTCGAGGAGCAAGTCACGCTCAAGCCCGATGCGCAGCGCTCGCGCTATTCGCTGGCGACGCATTCGGCCGTGTTCGCCGAAGTGCGCGTGGACGAATCGCTCGGCCAGGTGCGCGTCGAGCGCGTGGTGAGCGCGGTGGCCGCCGGGCGCATCGTCAACGCCGCGACCGCCGCGAACCAGGTGGCAGGCGGCGTGGTGTGGGGCATCGGCATGGCGCTGCACGAGCGGGCGCAGTTCGATCACGCACTCGGCCGCGTCATGAATCACAACCTGGCCGACTACCTCATGCCAGTCAATGCCGACATCGGCGACATCGACGTGCTGTTCGTCGATGAGCACGACGACGTCGTGAACCCGCTCGGCGCGAAAGGCGTGGGCGAGATCGGCGTGGTGGGCGTGGCCGCGGCGATTGCGAACGCGATTTATCACGCCACGGGCAAGCGCGTGCGCGCATTGCCGATCACGCTCGATTCCCTGCTCGAGGTCCCTTCGCCATGAAGCGCTCGCCCGTCTCGAACCTGCGCGTGCAGGCCTATACGATTCCCACCGACCGCCCCGAGGCGGACGGCACCATTGCCTGGCGGGCCACCACGCTCGTGGTCGTGCACGCCGATGCGCTGGGTCAAACGGGCATCGGCTACACCTATGCGCATGCGAGCGCCACGGCGCTGATCGCCGGCGTGCTCGCCGACGCCGTTCGCCAGCACGACCTTCATGACATCGGCCGCATCAACCTCGAGATGCAGCGTGCCGTGCGCAACCTCGGCCGGCCCGGCCACGCGGCGCGCGCGATCTCGGCCGTCGATGCCGCGCTCTGGGACCTCAAGGCCAAGGTCTTCGGCGTGCCGCTCGTCGCGCTGCTGGGCGCCCAGCGCGAGAGCGTACCCGTGTACGGCAGCGGCGGATTCACGAGCTACGACCTCGACACGCTCGCGCGGCAGTTGCGCGGCTGGGTCGAGCAGGACGGCTGCCAGTGGGTGAAGATGAAGGTCGGCTCGCAGCCCGGCGACGATCCGGCGCGCGTGGCAGCGGCGCGGCGCGCCATCGGCGATGCGGGGCTGTTCGTCGACGCCAACGGTGCGTATGCACTCAAACAAGCGCAACGGCTGGCGGCCGCCTTCGACGCGCAGGGCGTGCAATGGTTCGAGGAGCCCGTTTCATCGGACGACCGGCGCGGCCTTGCGGCGCTGCGGGCGGCGCTGCCGCCCGCGATGGCGCTGGCCGCGGGCGAATATGCCTGCACCGCCGACGACTTTCGCGCGCTGCTCGAAACGCACGCGGTGGACGTGCTGCAGGCCGATGCTTCGCGTTGCTGCGGCATCACCGGCTTTCTCCAGGCCGATGCGCTCTGCGACGCGTGGCACATCCCGCTCTCGGCGCACTGCGCGCCGGCGCTGCACCTGCACGCGGCTTGCGCGGCGAAGCGCGTGGAGCACATCGAGTGGTTCCACGATCACGCGCGCATCGAAGCGATGCTGTTCGACGGCACGCCGCGCCTGCAAGACGGCCGGATCGCGCCCGATCTGGCGCGGCCCGGCTGCGGGCTGGCATTGCGTCACGCCGATGCGAAGCGCTACGCCGTGATGTCGTGATGTCGTGATGCCGTGACGTCGCGCGATGGCGCGACGCGGGCCGGTTCACAACCGCATCGGCTCGACCGTCCGGGTCGGGTCGAAGTCGGCCCATTGCCCGTTCTGCCAGCGGCCGTTCGCGCGCTCGACCTCCATGCCGCCCGCTTGCTCCAGCACCTGCGCCGCGTTTTGCTGGGTCTGCGGACTCACGTGGACCGCCACGAGCACACCCGATTCGCGCGCCTTCGGCGTGCCGTCCGGATCGTGCCCGATGTCGGGCGGGCGTCCGCGGCCGCCGCCGCGCGTTTGCCAGAGCGCGCCAAGCAAGGTGCCGACATAGGCGCCCACGCCGGCGGCCACCGCCAGCACGAGCAGCGAGCGCAGAAAGAGCCATGAAAACACCAGGGCGCAGACAAGGCCGAGAATCGCACCCCCGGCCGCGCCCGCACCCGCGCCGAGCGACGTCCAACGCGACTGCGGATCGGCATAGCGGTCGCCGCCCACCGCAAAACGGGCGTGCTGGCCACCGGGGTTCACGTAGAACAGCGACAGGTCCTCATCCACGAACCCGTGGTTATGGAGCTTGTCGATGGCCGCTTCGGCGTGATCGAACGTCGTGAAGCGGCTCGCAACGATCAAAGACATGGCAAACCTCCCTGGATTTCAATTGCCGCCTGGCTCAGTCGTCCTCCGCGCGAAAGTACCCGCTATGCAGCACCACGGCGCCGTGGGTCTGTGCGATCGCTTCCGTGCACGCGGCGTGGATGCGCGCCAGCCCCCGCGCGAACGCATTGCGCAGCGGCTCCTCGCGTGCCGAGTCCGCACCGAAATGGTCTTCGAGCGCCTCGGCCGTAATGGCGCAGTCGAGCGGCGCGCCGTCCACCTCGGCCACGAAGCGCATCAGCAGATTTGCGCCGTCGAACCGCGGCGGCTCGCTCCGGTATCGAATGTGCATTTCCCGATTCCTCCCAATGCCTTAAAGGCTGCTAGAGCGGAGCCGACGTCGCGAGGCAGGCGATCAGCTCCGCGTTGAACGCCGGCAGGTCGTCGGGCTTGCGGCTCGTCACGAAATGCCCGTCGCGCACCACGCGCTGGTCCACCCAGGTGCCGCCCGCGTTGCGTATGTCGTCCTGCAGCGAGGGCCAGCTCGTCATGGTGCGCCCGCTCACGATTCCCGCCGAGACCGCCAGCCATCCGCCATGGCAGATCGCCGCGACGGGTTTGTGCGCGGCGTTGGCGGCGCGCACAAACTCGCGCGCCTCGGGAATCATCCTGATCGCGTCGCCGTTGATCACGCCGCCGGGCAGCACGACCCCGTCGTAGTCGTCGGCCTTCGCCTGCGCGAACGTCTGGTCGACCTTCACGCGGTTGCCCTTGTCCAGGCGGCGAAAGCCCTGAATCTCGCAGCCCTTTTGCGAAATCACATCGACCTGGGCGCCCGCTTCGGTCAATGCCCGCAACGGTCCCGTCAATTCGGATTCCTCAAATCCGTCAACGGCGAGAATCGCTACCTTGCAGTGCTTCAATTCATTCGACATCGCTGTTCTCCTTGAACGGGTTCATATTGCTCGACGTCCATCTGTCGCTGAGAAAGCTTCAGGTTCCCGGCCCAGCGCGGCGCGGCGCCGTCGAGGCACACGGTCCCGTCCGGCGGATGGTCGAACAGGTCATCTCGCGCGGCCTGGCCAATCGCGTCTCGCACCACGTCGGCATGGTTGGTGTAGTGATTCGCTTGCGCGATGCGGCGAGGAACGTCGAAGGCAATCCGCGCCGCCCCTTTTCCATCGGATCTGAAGATCACGACTACGGGCAGGGCAAGCGTGCCGATGAACATGGCGCGGTGCTCCACCTCGCCATGATCGAGCCCGATAGCGAAAAAGGTGAATTCGACGGAGTCCAGCAGCAGTTCGTCCACGACGCATCGCCTGTAAAGATGCATACCCTCGAAACCGCATCGGCCATGCCCGGGCGCTTCAGGCATACGCGATGCGGAGTCATGAGGCGTGACAACGCGCATCCTGGAGGCAACCCGTCTGCCTTCGCAGCGAACAAGCGTTGCACACCCCGTTTCACACCCCGTTTCACACCCTTACGATCAATTCAGGAGTCCATTATGGCCATAACCACCTCCCAAACCGGCGCGCACATCGTTGGCAAAGGCAGCCAAACCGCAGCCGGCCCCGGACCGTATATCATGGCGTCGAGCACGCTCGAAGGCGACCACGTATTCACTTCGGATAACGAAGATGTTGGCAAGATCAAGGAGGTTATGCTTGATGTGGAGCGCGGAAAAATCGCCTACGCCGTCATGTCGTGCGGCGGCTTTCTCGGCATCGGCGACAAGCTGATGGCGCTGCCCTGGGCTGCGCTCACGCTCGATACGACCCATAAATGCTTCATCCTCAACGTAACGAGCGAACGCATCAAGACCGCGCCGGGATTCGACAAGGATCACTGGCCGGTCATGGCCGACATCGGCTGGGCCACGACACTGCACGAGTACTACGGCACGCGTGCGCACTGGGACGAGCCCGTTTCGCCAACCGGCGAGGAACCGTTACGCGAGCCGCCCGTGCCGCCGGAAGCAGGCGGCGTAAAGCTCTAGCAGAACGAGCGCGCGGCGCCGCAGCGGGTACGGCGCCCCGAACGAAGCGCGTGGGATTGCGCCGGCCTACCTTCCCCTGCGCTTCGTCGAATTGGTATTCGCGATGGCATCGTTCTGCGTGCGCCGCTGATAATCGTCGCCGCCCCACCGGTCGGTGTCCTTGAGTCCCCGCCGTAGGTCGCGATACCCCTGCTTGCCGACGCGTCGCGGCTCCGCTTCCTCTTGCGAGTGCGGTTCCTGGTCGGCTTCATGCGGCAGCAAGGGATCGCTGGTGTGCGCGTCGGTCGGCTTTCCCTGACCGATGGTCGAGGTCTGGCGAGAGAGCTTCATAGCGGTCTCCGAAATGGCTATGCACGCTTTCCGGCGGGCAGTCCTGCCAGCAGCTCCGCCATTTCATCGGCGTGCTCTTCTTCCTTGGCAAGAATGGTTTCCATCACGCGACGCGAGGTCGGGTCCCGGTCGGAAAGGTACTGAATGATCTCGCGATAGCTGTCGATGGCGATGCGCTCCGCAACCAGGTCTTCGCGAACCATGGAGACCAGCGTATCGCCTTCGACGTACTCCGCGTGACTGCGCGTGCTCAAGTCGTCGGGCGAGAAATTCGGTTCGCCGCCGAGCTGCACGATGCGTGCCGCGATCTGGTCGGCATGCTGCTGCTCTTCGTTCGAGTGCTCGAGAAATTCGTCGGCAATGCTCTTCGACTCCAGACCGGTAGCCATGAAATGATGCCTGCGGTATCGCAGCATGCATATCAGCTCGGTTGCGAGCGCGTTGTTCAGCAATTCGAGCACGGCATCGCGGTCGGCGTGGTAGCCAGGGGTGACCGCGCCCTGCACAATATTCTCGCGCGCCCGTTTGCGGATCACTTCGAAGTCGGTCATGGAAGGCTTCTGTGACATGGAGTTCTCCATCGGGGTTGGATTCAAAACGCGTCGGGACCGGCCGGCAATGGGCAAAAACCGGCGGCCTCCACGTCGATAACACGCGCATCACCCATGCCCGGGCGCAAGGCCGTCGGCCGAGATGCGCGCAACCAGCGGCAGATGGTCGGAGGCGACGCGCGCTTCGCCGTCGCGATGCACGCGCACGCTTTGCAGCCGGCTCACCGGGTGCATCCAGATGCGATCGAGCGCGAACACCGGCCACCATGAAGGAAACGTGGCGGGCGCGGGCGCGGCGCGAAAGTGCGCGGTGAGCAGGCGCAGTGCGTGCCGCCACAGAAACCACTCGTTGATGTCGCCCGCGAGCACCACCGGCAACACAGGCCGGTCGAACGCGGCCAGCAATTGGGCGATCTGCGCGTACCGCTCGCGCCCGCTCAGGCCGAGATGCGTCGCGACGACGCGCAACGGCTCGCCGCCATGCAGGATATCGACGTCGAGCGCGCCGCGCGGTTCGCGGCTGCCGAACGACAGATCGATCGTGCGCGTCTCCCTGATCGGGCAGCGCGTGAGCACCGCGTTGCCGAAGCGCCGCGCGGGCAGGTCCAGGGTCGGGCCGGCCACCGCCTGCCAACCGGTTGCGCCGCTCAGGACGGCCAGCACGTCGAAGTGGGAAGCGCCGCCCAGCGGCACCTCCTGCAATGCGACCACATCGGCATCGATATCCTTGAGCACGCGGGCGATACGTTCTGGCGCGTACCTGCGATCCGTGCCCACCGCGCCGTGAATGTTCCAGGTGACGATGCTCAGCGGCGCTTGCGCGGGCCCGTTCATTCGCGCGGCCTCAAAAGGCGCTGCAGCATCAGGGCAAGCCCCACGAGCAGCGCGCCGATGGCAACCAGCAATCCGATCGTGCCGGGCCCCGGATGACGCAGGGCGGCAGCCAGCTGATGGGCAAACAGGGTGCCCAGCACGATGCCGGGCGTCATGCCGATCAGCGTGCCGAGCAGGTAATCTCCCGGCCCGATATGCGAGGCGCCTGCCGCGAGATTGACGAGCGAGAACGGGGCGAGCGGCACGACGCGCAGCACCACCACGGCGGCAATGCCCTGACGCGCCAGGCGTTTGGACAGCCGGTCCAGCCGCGAGCCCGCATGCCGGCGCACCGCGTCGCGCCCCGCCCAACGGCCGATGGCGTAAGTGACGAGCGCAGCGAGCAGCGAGCCCGACAACGCATAAAGGCTCCCCGCGAACGCGCCGAACAACAGTCCTGCGCAGACGATCAACACCGTAACCGGCACCGACGCGACAGCGGCCAGCGCATAGGCGCCAATCACGAGCACGGGACCGAAGGGCGCCGCCGCGAGCGAGCGCGCCGCCTCGCCGATGCGCGCGAGGCTCAGGAAGCGCGCGAGCGGCGTGTAGTGCCAGGCAAGCGCCATTGCCGTTGCCAGCAGCGCGCACGAGCCGAGCACCAGCAGACGTGCGGTAATCGAACGGCCGCCGCGTCCCGGCACGAACTCGCGCACCACTTCGTCGGGCACCGCCGGCCGTTCGGGATCGACAACCGCGCTCTCCGGAACCCACTGGTCAAGTCCGGACGACACGCGCGGCTCGAGCGTGCGCAAGGCGCGCCCGCCCCCGGAGAGGCTCGCGACGACGCGATGGATATCGCCGTCGAACTGCGCGAACGCGCGCTCCACTTGCGAGCGGTGCGCACCCAGATGCTCGGCGAGCAGACCGTTGCGCGCCGCCGCGATGACCGCCCGCACACGTTCGTTGCCGGCAGCCTCCAGCGCGATGTTGCATTCGGTATCGAGCACCATCGAGCGGTTGTTGAGATTGGCGCTGCCGATCACCAGCAGTTCGTCGTCGACCGTCATCAGCTTGCTATGAACGTTGATGAACGCGTCGCCGAGACCTTCGACCCATGGCGAGTAGTACCGTAAGCGATCCTTATGATCTGCTTCGCGCAGGCGCTGATACAGGCGCGCTCGCAGCGTGCCCATGGTTGCCGATTGCAGCCACCCCGTTTGCCGGCAGGGAAGCACGGCGGCGACGGCGGGCGCATCGGGCTGGGCGAGCCGTTGTGCCAGCGCGTCGCCAATCGTGCTCGCGGTGAAGTATTGGTTCTCGATATAGATCGTCTTGCGCGCGGCCCCGATCGCGGCCCCATAGAGCGCGCGGATGTGCTGGCAGCCCCCGTGCCCCGCATGCGGCGCGGCCGTGAGCGCGATGCCGAGCCAGACGTCCTCGACGTCCGCGGCAAAGTCCGGCGGCCACGGGTCCGCTGCGTCCTGTGCGGGCGGCCCGGCGGCGCTGGACGCCGCCGTCCGGTGAGCGGGTGCGCGGCGCGCCGCCGTATTCGCCAGGATCCAGCGCTCTTGCGCGAGCACGCCCACGATGCGCGCGGCGTCGCCATCGAACATTGCCTGCACGTCGTGAACGGGGCCATACATCTGCCGCGGCCCATTGCAGCGGCGCGGCTCGCACGGTGCGTGCGCGCGCGTGTCCCAGCGCGAGCGCGTGAGGTCGATCCCGCCCACGAACGCGAGCCGGTCGTCCACCACCACGACCTTCTGGTGATGCGACGCACCCGGCGGATGCCGCCCGTCGAGCCGGAATTTCAGGCGCCCGCCGCTGCGCCAGTCCAGCTTGTAAGCCGGCAGCCATTCGCGCTCGAACGCATAGAGCATCGCGAAGTCCCAGGCGAGGATGTGCACGCGCAACGCCGGGCGCTCAGCCACCACGGCCGCCAGAAAATCGCCCAGCGTGTCCGGATAGCCATCGCCCGCACCACCCGGCACCAGTTTGACGCGGCTGTCGATGTCCCAGCCCACGATGGTCACGCTGCGCTGCGCGCGAACGATCGCCGCGCGCACAGCGGCGAAATAATCCTCCGCGTCGACCAGCAGCCGCAGGCGTGGCGCGTGACGAATCGAGTGACACGTCTCGCCAGGACGCAGCAGCCGCGAATGCGAGGCGGGTCCGGCCGTGGCGCCGGTTGCCTTCGCGTCCTGATTCATCAGTACTCCTCGTGTGCGGATGCGGCTGCGGATAACGCCAGTCATCCGGCCGCATCGTGCCCACGTTTTCGCAACAACCGTGCCTGTGGAGTTCGTCCCCGCGCAACCGGGCCGCAGCGCCAAGCCGCCCGCGCGCTCTCGGCGCGCAGGCGGCAATCGTGCCGGCACCGCGCGAGCGCGATATTGCGCAAGGCTTGTGCCGAACGGGCCTGCGCCCGCCCCCAGGCGCCGCACTCTCAGTGCTTCAAAAAGTCGATCACCATGCGATTGAACGCTTGCGCATGCTCCCATTGCGCCCAGTGGCCACACCGGTTGAACACATGCAGTTGCGCGTTCTGCATGCCAGCCAGCAGGCGCAGGCCGATATCCATCGGCACGAAACGGTCGTCGCGGCCCCAGATCACCAGCGCAGGTGCAGCAATTTCGCCCAGGCGCGGGCCATAGTCGCTGAACTGCTTCGGGAACGCGGCGAGGCTCTTCACGAAGTTCTCCAGGTGATCGCGGCGCGCGAGCATGTTTTCGAGGCGAGTCTGCATCAGCTCGTCGGTCAACGCGCTCGCATCGTAGACGAACACGTTCATCATGCGCTTCAGGTTCTCGATCGTCGGATCGCGATAGAGACCTTGCAGCAGCTTGATGCCTTCGGTGGGCATGGGCGCGAAACTGCTCGGGCCGCCGGTGCCGCCGCCCATCAGCACGAGCTTGCCCACGCGCTGCGGGTTCTCGAGCGCGAAGGCCACTGCGCTGTGGCCCCCCATCGAATTGCCGAGAATATGCACGCGCTCGATGCCGATCGCATCGAGCAGGCCCTTGAGCACGCGCGCGTTCAAGTCCGAGCGCGAGCTGGTGCAGACGATCGGGTCGCTCTTGCTCCAGCCCGGGCAGTCCATCAGGATCACGCGGTAGCCGGCCGCGACGAGCGGCTCGACATTGCGGTTGAAGTTGGCCCAGCCGCTCGCGCCCGGACCCGAGCCGTGCAGCATCACGACCGTTTCGGCGCCCTCGCCCGCATCGTTGTAGTGAATCTGGAACTCGACCTCGCCGTCCTTCACGCGAGCGAACTTGCTCGTCGAGGCTTCGGTGATTGTGTGTGCAGTACCCGTCATGATGACCATCCCTTAAAACGTCAACCCGATACGGGAGAAGGCGCACGCCTCCTCCCCTTCAATCTCATGCGCCCTGTGCGCCTGGCGCGCCGTGCTGCTTGAATGCGCCCACCACGCTGAGCGCCGCGAGCGCCGCCGCCACGACGAGCGGAATGCTCGAGCCCACGAGCATCGACGGGCTCTGGCCGAGCGCGAACAACTGGCCCGCCACCAGCGGTCCGAGAATCGAGCCGAGGCGCCCCACCGCCACCGCGGCGCCCACGCCCGTGCCGCGCACTTCCGTGGGATACGCGTGGCCTGCCAGTGCGTAAAGCACCGACTGGCTGCCGACGATAAAAAAGCCGCACAGCAGGCCGCCGAGCGCCGTGGCGCTTGCGCCCCCCGCACTCGCGAGCACGGTGAGCGCGGCCACGATACCCACATACATGCCGATTACCGTGCCGCGGCGTCCGAAGCGATCCATGATGGTTGCGATGGCAACGGCACCGACGCCGCCGCCGATGTTGAACAGCATCAGCACGAGATTCGACTCCACGCGGGTCAGGCCGCGCGCGAGCACCATCGAGGGCAGCCAGTTCATCAGGAAGTACAGGACGATGAGCGTGCCGAGGTAGCTGATCCACAACGCAATGGTCGTGCGCGCGCGGCCCTGATGCCAAAGCGCTTGCGCCACGCCCGGCGTGCCTTCCTTCGCCACCGTCGACGCCTTCGCGGCCACGAACTGCCGTGATTCGCGCAGGAACAGACCGAGCAGCGGCACCATCACGATCGGGCCGAGGCCGCCGACATAGAACACGTGGCGCCAGCTCGCGTCGCCCGTTCCCAGCATGCCGATCACGGCTGCGATCGCCGCGCCAAACGGCATGCCGCAGTACATCGCGCCCACCGCCGTGCCGCGCTGCTGCGGGCCCGCCGCCTCCGAGCACAGCGCAATCAGGTTGGGCATGGCCGCACCGAGCCCCAGGCCCGTGAGCAGACGCGCGACCAGCAGGCTCTCGAAGCTCCACACCATCGTCGTGGCGAGCGAGAAGAGCCCGAACAGCGTCACCGACCACATGAGCACGCGCTTGCGGCCAAGGCGGTCGGCAAGCCGCCCGCCCAGCGCCGCGCCCGGCAGCAGGCCGATCGCGCCCGCGCTGAACGCCCAGCCCATTTGCGCCACGGCGAGATGAAACTCCTTCGCCATGCGCGGCCCGGCTACGCCCGCCGATTGCAGGTCCAGCCCCTCGAGCAGCGCAATCGCCAGACACAGGGCAATGGTTGCCCTGCCGCTCGTTCCACTTCCTTCAGCACCACTGTTTCGCGACGTCATAAAAGTCTCCGTATCTCTATGCGAGCCGCTCTTTCCGGCGGCTATCCATGACAGCGCCGCGCACCCCTTGCAGGCCGTGCGCGGCGCCCCTGATCAGGACTGCAATGCTTCCATGCGATTCTTCAGATCGAGCGCCACATCGACGATCATGTCCTCCTGGCCGCCCACCATCCGGCGCTTGCCCAGTTCGACGAGAATGTCCACCGTCTTCAGGCCATACTTTTTCGCTGCCACTTCCGAGTGGCGCAGGAAGCTCGAATAGACACCGGCATAGCCGAGCGCGAGCGTTTCGCGGTCCACCCGCACCGGGCGGTCCTGCAGCGGACGCACGATGTCGTCGGCGGCATCCATCAGCGTGTAGAGGTCGGTGCCGTGGTTCCACCCCATGCGCTCCGCCGCGCCGATGAACACTTCGAGCGGCGCATTGCCCGCACCCGCACCCATGCCCGCGAGCGATGCATCGATGCGATCGCAACCTTCCTCCACCGCGACGATCGAGTTCGCCACGCCGAGCGAGAGGTTATGGTGCGCGTGCATGCCCGTTTGCGTTTCGGGCTCGAGCACGGCTTTCACCGCGTGAAAGCGCTCGCGCACGTCGTTCATCGTCAGCGCGCCGCCCGAGTCGACCACGTAGATGCAGGTCGCGCCGTAGCTTTCCATCTTCTTTGCTTCGGCGGCGAGGTTTTCCGGCGTGGTCATGTGGCTCATCATCAGGAAGCCCACGGTGTCCATGCCCAGCTCGCGCGCGTACTCGATGTGCTGCTTCGAGATGTCGGCTTCCGTGCAGTGCGTGGCGATGCGCACCACGCGCGCGCCCGCGTTGTACGCAGCCTTCAGGTCATGAATCGTGCCGATGCCGGGCAGCAGCAGCGTCGCGATCTTCGCGTGCTCGACCACGTCGGCGACGGCCTCGATCCATTCGAGGTCGCTGTGCGCGCCGAAGCCATAATTGAAGCTCGAGCCCTGCAGGCCGTCGCCGTGAGCGACTTCGATGCTGTCCACCTTCGCGCGGTCCAATGCGCGGGCGATGTCCTGCACGTTCTGGATCGAGTACTGGTGGCGAACGGCGTGGCTGCCGTCGCGCAGCGTCACGTCGGAGATATAGAGTTTCTTGCCCGGATTGTTCATCGCCTTAGGCTCCTTGCATGCTCAAGAGCGTTTTCGCCATGCGTTCGGCGGTGGCGAGCGCGGCGGAAGTCATGATGTCGAGATTGCCTGCGTATGCGGGCAGATAGTGCGCGGCGCCCTCCACTTCGAGGAACACCGAGGTTTTCAGGCCGCTGAACTGGCCGAGGCCCGGAATATTGAGCGGCGCGCTCGCGGGAATTTCGTCGAACTGCACCTTCTGCTTGAGGCGGTAGCCAGGCACGTAGGCATGAACCTTCGCAACCGTCTCTTCAATCGACCGCTCGACTTTCTCGCGGTCGACCATTTCGGATAACGTATAAACCGTGTCGCGCATCATGACCGGCGGCTCGGCGGGGTTCAGCACGATGATCGCCTTGCCCTTCGCGGCGCCACCCACCACTTCGATAGCCTTCGAGGTCGTTTCGGTGAATTCGTCGATGTTCGCGCGCGTGCCGGGGCCCGCCGACTTGCTGCTGATCGATGCGACGATTTCCGCGTAGTGAACCTTCGCCACGCGCGACACCGCGGCAACGATGGGGATCGTGGCCTGGCCGCCGCAGGTGACCATATTGACGTTGAGCGCGTCGATATGCGCGTCGATGTTCACGACCGGCACGCAGTACGGGCCAATCGCGGCCGGCGTGAGGTCGATCATGCGGATGCCGGGCTTGTGCGAGCGCAGCAGCGCATCGTTCTTCACGTGCGCGCCAGCGGAAGTCGCGTCGAATACGAAGTCGATGTCGTTGAACACGGGCAGGCGCGTGAGGCCGACCGCGCCTTCATGGGTGGTCGCCACGCCAAGGCGCGCGGCGCGCGCGAGACCATCGGAGTTCGGGTCGATGCCGACCATCGCCGCCAGCTCCAGATGTCGGCTATTGCGCATGATCTTGATCATCAGGTCCGTGCCGATGTTGCCGGAGCCGATAATCGCGGCCTTGAGTTTTTCGGAAGCCATATGAATTCCTGTGTCAGGCGGAGAAAGTTGCGCAAACGCTGCCGAGGCCTTCGATTTGCGCGGTGTAGATGCCGGGTTCCCTCACGGCGACCATGGGCCCAAGCGCGCCCGTGAGCACCACGTCACCCGCGCGCAGCGGCGTGCCGAACTGGACCATGCGGTCCGCGAGCCACACGGCGGCGTTGAGCGGATTGCCAAGGCAAGCCGCGCCATTGCCGCGCGAAAGCACCTCGCCATCGCGCGAAAGCGCCATCGCGCAGGCCGCGAGGTCGATCTGCGAGAGCGGCACCGGGCGGCTGCCCACCACGAAGCGGGCGCTCGACGCGTTGTCGGCCACGGTGTCGACGAAGCGGATGTCCCAGTTCTGGATCCGGCTGTCCACCACTTCGATCGCCGCGAGTGCATACGCACTGGCGCGCAGAATATCGACGAAGGTGTGTTTCTCGTGCGTGAGGTCATGCTCCAGCACGAGCGCGATTTCCGCTTCCACCTTCGGCTGGATCAGTTGCGAAAGCGGAATCGCTTCGGCATCGCCATAGGCCATCGAAGCGAAGAGCGCGCCGAAGTCGGGTTGATCGACGCCCAGCTGCTTTTGCACCGCGAGCGACGTGAGGCCGATCTTGCGTCCCACGATGCGCTCGCCATTCGCTACGCGCAGATCGACGTTGGCTTGCTGAACGGCGTAAGCGGTGGCGATATCGTCCAGCGCAATGCCGCCCGCCGCGATCTCGCCGCGAACCGGCTCGATCGTGTTGCGCGACGCTTCGGCTTCGCGCAGGCGTGCGGCCAGCGCCGCGACACGTTTCAAATCTGTCATGGTGAGGCTCCGTACGTTCTGTCAAGCCGCGTCGAGCGTGGCGTGCATGGTGGCAAAACCCGCGATCCACTCGGGAATCTCGCGGTAATAGTCAAGCGTTGCGCGATACGGGCCATAAGCGGCCAGCGCCCCGAACGCCGCAACCCACGTGCGAATCTCGTGCGCCGACTTGCCGCCATCGCGCGTGATCGCCGCGTTGGTCATGCCGTCCACGGAGGTCAGTTCACCCGAGGCGAGCCGCTCGAGGAATGCGCGATCCCATGCGGGGTTGAGCGGATGCAACGGGCTATCGCCGGCCGCGAACGACTTCGCGGCGGCCACGGTGCGCGCCTGGCGCGCGGCGCGCGAATCGGGCGGCGGGTTGCGGCCCGCGATCAGGCGTTCGGCCACTTCAGGCGTCGCGCCAAGGAGTTCGGGCACCGGCGGCTCGTGCGAGATGCCGCCCGAGCCGACCACGAGCACGCGCTTGCCACTGCGCGAGAAGAAGCGGCCAATCGCATCGCCCAGCAAACGTGCGCGGCGCAGCGTCGCCATGGGCGGCGCGACGGAGTTGATGAACACCGGAATCACCGGGTAGCGGTCGAGGCCGCCGGTGAGCACTTCGAGCGCCTGCGCGCAGCCGTGATCGACCTGCATGCGATATGAAAGCGCCGCGTCGATATCGGCGTCGAGAACGCTTTGCGCGAGCGTATGCGCGAGTTCTTCGGGCACCGGCAGCGTGCCGGCCATGCTGTTGAAGTCGCCGATGGCCTCCGCACGTGCGCCGATGCAGAACGGCGGCATGACGTCGTAAAAGAAGCCGTTGAAGTGATCGGGTGCGAACGCAACGATCAGATCGGGGTTGAACGCTTCCACGCGTTCGCGTGCGGCGCCGCACACGCGCTCGACCTCGGCCACGACTTCAGGCGCGGGATCGAAATAGCCATGCAACGGCGTATGCGACAGGCATTCGAGGTGAATCGGCATGCTCATGCTCCTGCGGCGCCCGCGACGGCCACGCCGCGCACGGGACGGTTTTGCGGTGCGGCTGCGCCAGCTTCGCGCAGCGCAGGTTCGGCGGCGTCGGTCATGCCAAGCTTGTCCGCAAGCTCGACGAGCGCGCCGGAAACCTGCTGCGGCGTGCAAACGCCGGCGACAAAGCGGTCCGGACGCAGCAGCACGACCGACTCGGGCAGGCAGCTGAACCACGCTTTCAGCCGCCCCTGCACGTCGCCGAGCGCGAGCACGCCCGGGGGCACGTCGTCGGCGTATTCGAGTTGCACGTCGGGCTTCGCGAACACGAAACGCACGCCCAGCCGCTCACACAGCGCGCGTGCTTGCGGCGTGAGACCGAAGGTCGGGTCCGCGCCCCAGGCGAGCACCGCGAAACCATTGCCGATCGCATCGTCGAGGCGCACTACGCGACCATCGGCGAGCCGCACGCGTGGCTGGATGAACATGCGCCCCACCGGCGAAGCAGCGAGCCGATCACGGCCATGCGCGAGACGGCCGATCAGCGAGTCGCGCTTCTCGCTCATCAAGCCGAGCAGGCGGCCCGGCGCCGAGTTGCCCGAGCGCTCCAGCATGCTCGCGAACCAGCCGCCGGTTTTTTGCGGCGGCGGCAGCAGCACGACGCCCGCTTCATAACGCGGCATCGGCTTGAAGCGCATTTCCACGAAGTAACGCTTGACCGCAGGAAACACATTCATCGAGCGCACGAAGGCGTCGCGAAAGCGCGCGCCAAAGCGCGTGGTCGGCGCGAAGATATCGCCCGCGACTTCGGAGAGGTGGATCATCGAGCGCGCATGCGCGCGGCGCTCCACGGTGTAGCTGTCGAGCAGCCGGCCATCGGCCTGGCCCTTCGCGACCATCGCGAGCTTCCAGCCCAAATTGTTCGCGTCACGAATGCCGCTGTTGTAGCCCTGCCCCTGCCATACGGGCATGATGTGTGCAGCGTCGCCGGCGAGCAGAACGCGGTCTACGCGGAACGTAGCGGCCAGGCGCGCGTTGTGCGTGTACACGCGCTTGCGGATGTAGTCGACCTTGTCGGGATCGGCGACTACCTTGCGGATCAGCGCAGCCATGTTCTCGGGCTTCGAAAGCGCTTCCTCGGTCTCGCCCGGCATCACCATGAATTCGAAGCGGCGAATGCCATGCGGCAGCGCAGCCGAAACATAAGGGCGCCGATGATCGCAATGCATGTAGACATGCGGCGAGCCTATCGGGTCGTTGCGCACATCCACCACGATCCATTGATTCGGCTTCGTGCGGCCTTCGAAGGGCACGTTCAGCGCGCGGCGCACGAAACTGTTGCCGCCGTCGGCGCCCACCATGTACGCGGCGCGGATCGTGCGACGCTCGCCGTTCGCGTCGCTCACGTCGATCGTCACGCCCTGCGCGTCCTGCTCGAACGCGTCGACGGAGTGGCCAAACAGCACTTCCACGTGCTCGAATCGATCGAGGCCTTCGTAGAGCACACGGTCCGCGAGCGGCTGGATGAACGCGTTGCGGCGCGACCAGCCGAATTCGTCGGTGCGCGGCTCGATCGAGGCGAAGCAGTGACCGTCCTTCGTGACGAAGCGCATCCAGTGGTCGGGCGTGGTGTGCGGCAGCAGCGCGTCGGCCAGGCCGATCGACTGGAACACGCGCAATGCTTCGTCGTCCAGACCAATGGCGCGCGGGTAGTCGATGATCTGGTCGAGCTTCTCGACGAGCGTGACACGCACGCCTTGCAGGCCGAGAATGTTGGCGAGGGTGAGGCCGACCGGACCTGCGCCGATGATGGCGACGTCGGTGGCAATCTGGCGGGGGCGGATCGTATCCGCCGCCTGGGCGAGTGGGGTGTTCATGTGTCTCCTTCTCGCGCGACTTATGCGGTCGCTGCGGATGCTGACAGGTCGTGCCTGAAAACGGATCACCCGCTTGAACGCTGTGTCGAAGCCCGGTGAATGGAAGCGAGTCTAGGTTCCACCCGTTGCGCGCTCAACATTTTTAGAGAAATGTGCATAGAATGCACATAGTTGATTTTTAAGGCGTTTTCCGATGACGAAGTATGCAAACGTGCGAGGGCTGGCGCGCGGCCTCCAGGTGCTCCAGGCGCTCAATGCCATGGAGAACGGGCGCGCGACGAGCCAGCAGCTGAGCGAGGCCACCGGCCTGCACCGCACGACGGTGCGGCGCTTGCTGGAAACCCTGGTGGAAGAGATGTTCGTGCGCCGCAGCGCGTCGGACGACAGCTTTCGTCTGACGATGAACGTGCGCGGCCTGAGCGAAGGCTTCACCGACGACGAACGGATCGCGACCATCGCGCCGCCGATCATGGCGCAAATGCTCCAGCGCACCGTGTGGCCTTCGGACCTCACCACGCCCGACGGCGATGCCATGGTCATCCGCGAGACCACGCACCGCTTCAGCCCGCTTTCGTTTCACCGCGCCATGGTGGGCCGCCGCCTGCCCATCCTGCTCACGGCCGCGGGGCGCGTGTACTTCGCGATGTGCCCCGAGGCGGAGCGCGAAGATATTCTCGAGCTGCTACGCGCGGGCACGGGCGGCGAACAGCAGCAAAAACTCGCGGCGGACAAGGCCTTCATCCGCAATCTCGTGCGCCAGACGCGCACGGATGGCTTTGGCTCGAATCACGGCGACTGGGCTGACCAGCGCAAGATCGGCGCACTCGCCACGGCGATCGAGACGCAAGGGCGCGTGCTCGCGAGCCTCAATGTGATCTACCTGGAGCAGGCTATCAGCCCGGCCGAGGCAGTGCGTCGCTTCGTGCCCGAACTGCAGCGCGCCGCGCAGGAAATGGTGGCGGCGCTCGAAGCGCAAGGGGACGCCGGCCGCTAGTATCGGCTTTATCTCCAACCGGGAGGAACCATGGATCAAAGCGGAGACTTCATTGTGCGCACCATGTCGGCTGACGAGGTGGCCATGTCGGTCGAATGGGCGGCTGCGCAGGGGTGGAACCCCGGCTGGCATGACCCGCACTGTTTCAGGGAGGCGGGCCCGGATGGCTTTTTCGTCGGTGTCTGGCGCGGCGCGCCGGTCGCGTGCCTTTCCGCCGTTGCCTACGACGAATGCTTCGGCTTCATCGGTCTTTACATCGTGAAGCCCGGGTTTCGCGGCAAAGGCTTCGGCATGCGAATCTGGCAGCACGGCATGCGTTATCTCGGAGCGCGCAACATCGGTCTCGATGGCGTCGTTGCCCAGCAGGCGAACTATCGGAAGTCCGGGTTCCAGCTTGCGCACCGCAACATCCGCTATCAGGGGCGCGTGAGCGGCATCGGGTGCGCGCATGTCTCGGCAGCGGCCAACGTGCCGTTCGAGCAGTTGCTTGCCTATGATCGCCAGTGTTTTCCCGCAGCGCGCGCGCGTTTCGTCTCCACCTGGATCGCGCAGCCGGACGCCGTTGCGCTCGCGACAGTCGACGCGGGCCGTGTCGCCGGATACGGCGTCGTGCGCCGCTGCAAGACGGGCTGCAAGATCGGCCCGCTCTTCGCCGACGACGCGGACGTCGCCACGGGACTGTTTCGCGCGCTGGCGGCGAGCATGCCCGGCGAGGTCATCGTGCTCGACGTGCCGGAAACGAATCCTGCTGCGGTCGCGCTGGCGCAACGGCACAACATGAGGAGCGTTTTCGAAACCGCGCGCATGTACACGAAGGACGCGCCGGCCATTGCGATCGATCGCGTGTTTGGGGTGACATCGTTCGAGCTGGGGTGAGTTCGGGAGAGTCCCGCCGATGCCTGCATCTATTGCGGGTTGGCGCTGCATTCGACCAGCCGCGCCTCGAGCAGGCGCGCGAGCGCCAGGCCGCCTTCGCGCATGATTGCATCGTGATTCCAGCGAAATGCGAGCCGCACAGGCGGCGCGAGCGCGAGCGCGTTCATCCAGGCACGGGCCGTCCTGACGTGCCAGTCATAGCGCACCACCGTGCGGCTGCCCTCGGCGGCGAAATGCCAGCGGCCCACGCCTTCAAGCGCGCCGCTGGCCTCCCCCTCCAGCGCAACGAGCGGCGCGACGCGCGTCACGCGCACGTCGATGATCACCCGATAGGGAAGCACGCCCTTCCACGTATATCGATGCACGGCGCCCAGACCATCGGTTTCGCCCGCCTGCAACTCGCGCACCGCTTCGACGCTCTTCCACCACCTCGGCCAGTTAATCGAATCGTGGACCGCGTCCCACACCTGCTGCACCGGCGCCTCGATGCACCACAAGGTGGTCAAACGGAATTCCGCCATCGCTCTCCTCCACTTTGCCTGCGATACGGCCACGCGTATTCGCGGGCAGGCCCGGCGCATGCGTGTATGTCCGCGCGAACATTGCGTAGCGCGGTGTTCCGGAATTACCCTTGGATCCACCATCGCATTCATTCGAGTATAGGAGGCACGATGCGCATGCAGGTAATCGGCGCGGGCCGCAAGGGGCTCGCACTCACGGCGGGCATCGCAGCGCAATGAGGGACGCACCGCCACCGGACCGGGATCTCGTTGCTGACGCACAGGCACGCTTCAATGCGCTGGCAAACTATCGGGTCAGGTTGAAATCGATATCGGCGGGCGAGGAAGCGGTCGAGGTGCGCTATGCCTACCGCAAACCGGGCTTCGTCCGGATGGATTTCATCCGCCCGCATGCCGGCGCGACGCTCGCCTACGACCCGGAAGCGGGGCAGGTCAAGCTTTGGCCATTCGGGTTCGATACGTTTCCGAGGCTCATGCTAAGCCCGGACAGCCGCATGATCCAGAGCCCGCAGGGTCATCGCATCGACCAGTCCGATATCGGCACGCTGCTCATCCATGTTCGTGAGCTTCAGCAGCATGGCGAGACGCAGCTCGTGGGCGTTGAGACTATCGGCATGTGCCGGGCGTCGCACGTGATCGTGACGTGCGGGCCCGGACGCGCAATAGCCGGCGTGTTCCGCTATGAGCTGTGGTTCGATATCGTCCATGGGCTGCCTGTCAAGGTCGCGAGCGAGAACCCGTCAGGCAAGCCGATCGAAACGGTGCTGATGGAAGACCTTCGCATCGACTTGCCAGAGTCGCAACTCGAACCGTTTGGCTAGTCACCCGGCCCAACGTGCGCACGCATTCAACTACCGAAATAGAGCGTGCAAAAGCTGACCGGACCGACACAGTTCGGCTCCGCCCTGCCAGCCGCCGAAGGTCCGGCGACGCCTGGCGCGCCCGAACCGATCATCTCTGTGCCGCCGCTTGAATTTTGCGGGTTGCCGGCCGCCTGCTGCACGGAGTCCTGGCGAACTTCTGCACCGGTGTTTTCCTGAGCGAACCCATTGGCCGCGGTGCCAGCCGTTGCAAGAATGGCAATGGAAAAGCCTAAGACAAGATGCGTGTTCATTTCGAATTCCTAAAGTTAAATCCCATGAAATTTCGCTTGCTGCATCATGCAGAACTCAGCTTGATTCGACTTTATTCTGGGCGGATCAGTCGCCAATCCGCCTACTGCACCGTGATGGTTGCCTTCATGTACGGGTGGATGCCGCAAAACACCTTATAGACCCCCGGCTTGTCGAACTTGAACTGAAAGGTGTCGTCCTGGTCGAGTGCCGCCGAGTGGAATACGCCTGCATCGTTGACGATCGAGTGCGGCTCGCCATCCATGTTTTTCCAGGTCACGGTCGTGCCGGTCTTGACCGTCAGCGACATCGGCGAAAACATGAAATTCTTGATGATGATCTCATCGGGGCCCTGGGCCTGCGCGGCAGGCGACGCTGCGGTCAATGCCACGATGAGCATCCCGCTCCAGACGGAGGGAATGCGGGTACGGCGAAAGAAAGCGGATAGCATGGCTTCGATCCTTGTTCAATGAATGAATAGCGTCGTCAAGCGAGGGTTTTGTCGGAGAGCGACGCGGCGAGCGGGTGGCGCGAGACGCTGATGCTGGTTACGCCAAGCATCTTTCGGAGCTGATCGCCTGGCACGGTAAGCGGCCCGGGTCCGGGACCATTGCCGGCCGTCGGCTGCGGATAGGCGGTCGAGCGCGCGGTATGAAAGGTGATATTGCCTTCCACCTTCGAAACGATCTGATGGATATGGCCGTTGATCACGGTGACCGAGCCGAATCGCTTCAAATACTCCATCGCCTGGCCCGCATCGCCGGTGCCCCAGCCCCAGGGTTCGTAGATCGTCCACATCGGCATATGCACGAACACCACGATCGGCGTGCTGGACGTGCGGCCCTTCAAATCGTTTTCCAGCCAGGCAAGCTGGTCCTCGCCCAGGCTTCCCAGCCCGTTTGGCTTGAAATGCATCACATTGACGAGCCCGACAAAATGCACGCCGTGGCTGTCGAAGCTGTAATAGCCCCGGTTGTCTGACGCCTGTCCGAAGCGCTTGAAGTATTCGCCTTGCGGTCCGTCTGTCACATCGTGCTCTCCCGGCACTGTGTGCAGCTCCGTGACGTTCAGCCCGGAGAGCAACTGGGACGCGAGATCGAACTCAGCCGGCTTGGAAAGATGGGTGATATCGCCCGTGTGAATCGCCAGGGCAGGCTTGACCGGCATGGCGTTGACGAAATCAATCGTCTGTTTGAGCGTGCCCGCGACATCGGGATTGGCTTCCTTGTTGAAGCCAATGTGCGAGTCGCTGATCTGCAGGAACAGCGGCATGCCGGAAGCCGCCGACTTGTCCTCGGCGCTGGCCGCGAGGGCTAGATGCACGGGCGTGAGGACGCCTCCGGCCAGCACAAACACGGTGCCCGCGCCACCGAAGGCGAGACATTTCAAGGCATTGCGGCGCGACGGTTGGGAAGGAAGATCTGACGACATGATGTCCTCTCGACTGGGTTCAGGAAGCCGCCCGCCGGTTCGATCCGGAGCGCCTCCAGGGCGGGGTTCAAGTGCAATACCGCCCATGCGGCCGCTTTATTCCCGCTTTATTCCCGATTTATTTCTGCTTTGTTCCTGCTTTGTTCCTGCTTTGTTCCCCAACCTGGATACGTCACCTCATTGTCCGCGGCAACGCGCACGGACGCAGGCCCGATGCATCTGCCTGCCCTCACGTCTCGCTCGTCGAATCCGGGAATAACCGGCACGGGTTCGCGGTATTGCAGTCGTGGCACACGAAATGAGGGAAACGAAATGGACATCATCGACAGGGCTCGCGCATC
The DNA here is from genome assembly GCF_051125215.1 of Paraburkholderia sp. A3BS-1L. Classification (NCBI taxonomy): domain Bacteria; kingdom Pseudomonadati; phylum Pseudomonadota; class Betaproteobacteria; order Burkholderiales; family Burkholderiaceae; genus Paraburkholderia; species Paraburkholderia sp. A3BS-1L. Next base: position 1,893,537 of record NZ_CP120443.1, read on the forward strand.
GGGATTGACCGTGATCCTCGACGGCAGGATTGGCCGCGAGGAATACCAGAGCGTATGCGGTTCGATATCGGCATTACAGCGCTTCGCCGAATCGCTGCGGCAATGCGCTGTGCACGAGCCGGACGGCGCCGCGCAACGGTCGACCGCGGCTGGCGCGTCTGGCCACAAATCTGGCCACGAATCTGGCCGTGGATCTCGCCTGTTAGTCCGGCGCATCGACAAACCTGCGGGAATAGTGGGCGCCATGGCGACGCCCGCTCCAAGGGTGTCGCGCATCGCTTGTCGGAGGCGCAAGTGAGCGTCAGGGTGCAATCCGTTCTGCGCTGGCTTCAACTGGGATCGGGCCTCGTGATGCTGACTTATCTCCTTCTGCACCTGGTCAATCACGCGCTCGGGATCTGGTCGCTCGACCTGGCCGGGCGCGGTCTCGTCCTCGCGCTGCGGCTCTGGCGCAGCGTACCTGGAACGATCGCGCTCTACGGTGCAGCAACCCTGCATTTCGCGCTGGCGTTGCACACGCTATACGGGCGGCGCCAATGGGCGCTGCCGCCTGCGCAATGGATCCGACTCTGGGCAGGGCTCAGCCTGCCGCTCCTGCTTATCCGCCATGCCGTGACGACCCGGCTTGCGTCTTCGCTCTATGGCTTCGAGCCTGACTACGAGCGCGTCATTGTCGTGCTGCTTACGAGCGGCACGCAGGGCCTGCAACTGGCGCTGCTGGCGCCCGGCTGGATCCACGGATGTCTTGGGCTGTGGTTCCGGTTGCGCCACTTTCCGTGGGCGCGTCGCCTGCAGCCGGCGCTGCTGGCGCTCGTTGTGCTGTTGCCGCTGCTGTCCGCAGCGGGCTTTATCCGGATGATGCGAGAAGTCGTTGGGCAGCGTCGCATGCTTGCGCCTGTCGACGCTACGCTCGCGATCCATCAGGCAGCCCTCAATGCCACGCGTCACAATCTCGTCGCTCTGTATCTGGCATTGATTGCCAGCGCGTTGATCCTGGGCCAGTTGCGCAATGCCTTCGAACGTCGAAGGCTGCGAAAACATCCGGTGAGCACCCGCGCCTGAGCTAGCTGTTTTGTTAGTTGTTTTAATGATCAAGCGAAAACTCAAGAACCCGCCAGGCGCTTTGACTGCCATACGGCAGAAGCCGGCGTGGAGGAACAGTGTGGATGAGACCAATAGAGACGCCGCTGGCGCGCCGCGCGACGACGCCGCCCGCAGCCGCCGTTTCCAGCAGATGGCGTTGCCGCATCTCGACGCCGCGTACAACCTTGCGCGCTGGCTGAGCGGCAATCCCAGCGACGCCGACGACATCGTGCAGGAAGCGTTCATGCGTGCCTTCCGCTTCTTCGATACGTTTCGTGGCGACACCGCGCGCCCCTGGCTGCTGGCGATCGTGCGGCGGACCTGGTATACGGAGTGGCGGCGGCGCAAGTCGTCATACGAGGTGGCCGAGCTTGACGACAACCTCGACGACGCCACGATCGACGGCTGGAGCGCCGCATGCGCCGATCCGCAAACGCTCCTCATCCGCGACGAGGACACACGTCTCGTGCATGCGGCGCTGGAGCAGTTGCCGGTCGAGTTTCGCGAGGTGCTGATACTGCGCGAACTGGAGGAGCTGAGCTATCGCGAGATCGCGGAGCTTGCCGACCTGCCCGTGGGCACCGTGATGTCGCGCCTGGCGCGCGGGCGCCGCAAGCTGGCTACGCTGCTGGGCGCATTGCAGGCGCGTGGCGTGAAGCCGCCGTCTCGCAGCGAAGCCGCTAACGACCGGCGAAGCCGTGCATCGGGCGATGCGCGCGACCTGCCAGGCGCGTTACGCGGCGGCGTGGCCCCACGCAACAATCGAGGCGGAATCGGAAAGGAGATGCCAGATGGACTGTAAAGATGCAAGGCCGCTCCTGGACGCGAGCGTCGACCGGGAGTTGTCCCCACCCGATGAACATCGTCTGCAGCAGCACGTCGAGGGCTGCGACGCATGCCGTCGCGAATGCGAGGCGGTGCGCGCGATCAACCGCGCGATGCGCCGCGCCGAGTATTACCGTGCGCCCGAAGGGTTGCGCGCGCAGATAGCCGCCTCGTTACCGGCCGCCCCGCTGCCGGTCGATGTGGATGAAACGCGTGACAGGGAGGCCGCCACGCGTAAACAGAAACGCTTTGCGTGGCTCGACGGCTGGCGGATTCCGCACGCTGGCGGCTTCGGAACAGCCGCCGGCAGCGCTGCCTCCGCCAAAGGCGTGAGCGCCGGCTGGCTCGCGGGGCTCGCGGGGCTGGCGATCGCGCTGTGCGTGGTGGCGGCAAGCGTGGTCCTGACGCTGCCCCGTCCGGTCGGCAACAGCCCGTTCGTCGACGAACTCGTGTCGAGCCATGTCCGGGCCCAGCTTTCGGGACGCGACATCGACGTCATTTCGTCCGATCAGCATACGGTGAAGCCGTGGTTCAACGGCCGGATCGACTATGCGCCTCCGGTCGAGGACCTGACTGCGAGCGGCTTCCCGCTGGTGGGAGGCCGGCTCGACTACCTCGGACATCGGCGGGTGGCGGTCCTGACTTACCACTACCGCAAGCATGTGATCGACGTGTATGTGTTCCCGGACTCCGGCCAGGCTATTGCGGGTCCGGCCGAAGCGATTGACCGCGAGGGCTACGCGCTGGCGCGCTGGCACGATGACGGGATGACCTGGTGGGCGATCACGGACGCTGCTCCTGAAGCGCTGAGCGCGTTCGAAGCGGCGTTGAGGGCTAGACTAACGAGCCCCAACGAATAGCACGCAGTGAATGCGCCCCCTTCTGGCTATTGGCATTCGCGATCCGATAAAGAAATTAAGTTAGCACACGCTTTATTGTCCTTGTCATATACATATCAGTACGCCGAGCAATGACAGATAACTAACGAAAAACCGGAAACGCGACTCGATGTCCACCGCCTTCGCTCATACAGTCGAAGCGAGTTTTGCGACGCTCACGCCCACGGCCAAGCGCATTGCCAGTTATATGCTGGCGAATCTGGAGCGCCTCGGCCTGGAGACGGCGGATCAGATCGCGCAACAGACGGGCACGAGCGGCATTTCAGTCGGGCGCTTTCTGCGCAGCGTCGGCTATCGCAATCTCGACGACCTGAAGCGCGAATTGCGCGGCGCACAAACCCGGCCATGGTGCATCACGGATCGCCTGGACGCCTGGCGCAGCGAGCGCTTCGACGGCTACGCGAACGGCGTGGAAAGCTCGAATGACACGGCGCTCGCACACTCGCTCGATCTCGAGGTCGATGCAATCCGCTACGTGTACCAGCTTGCGCTAGGCGACACCTTCGCCCGCGTCGCGCAGCGCATTGCCGCTGCGGATGCCGTCTTTATTCTCGGCATTCAATCGACGCGCGGCATTTCGAATGCGTTCCACAGTTACCTCGAATATTTGCGGCCACGTGTGTTCTTTTCCGATGGCATGTCGGGCTCGTATGTGGAGTCGCTGAACTCGGAGTTCGCGTCGCCGTATCTGATCGTCACCGACACGCGTGCCTATTCGCGCATCGCGCGCCGCTATTGCGAGGCGGCGGCACGGCGCGAATTGCCATTCGCGCTCGTCACCGATCTCTATTGCCCGTGGGCGCGCGACTTCGCCTGCGATCTGCTGCAGGTGAAAACCGATGTGGGTCAGTTCTGGGACTCGCTTGCGCCGCTCACTTGCCTGTTCAACCTGCTGATTACGTCGATTGTCGAGCGGCTCGGCTCCACTATCGACAAACGTATCGCGCGCAACCGCGAGTTGCAGCGCGAACTCGATCAATTCGATCTCTGACGATCATGACCGATACACCTCACCTCATTCACATCACACCGGAAACGCACGGGGTCGAACTCGACCTCGTGTATGCGACCGATCGCAATTTCACCGGCAAGGTGATCTACAAGGAAGCGCACGCCCTGCTGCTCGCGCCCGCTGAAGCCCGATTGCGCAAAGCCGTCGAACTTGCTGAAAGCGTCGGCATGAAGCTGCGCATTTTCGATGCGTACCGTCCGCCGCAAGCACAAAAAGTACTGTGGGATTTTCTGCCCGATCCCACGTATGTCGCAGAACTTGGCCGCGGCTCGAACCATAGCCGGGGTACGGCGCTCGATCTCACCTTGATCGACAGCAACGGTGAAGCGCTCGACATGGGCACGGGATTCGATGCCATGATCAAGGCGTCCGAGCACTTCCATCACGGCTTGCCTCAGCATGTGCAGCGCAATCGCCTGCTGCTGCTTGGCATCATGCATGCGGCAGGATTCACGCATATTCCAGGCGAATGGTGGCATTACGAAATTCCGGGTTCGCGCTCGCTGCCCGTTATTGACAATAGCGAAAGCGGCCCCCTGAAATTGATGTAATCGCGTTCTGGTTCTTTGCTGTCCGTCTGCGGGTTTCTCACCGCTTTTTCTCTCGATACGGAGCGAGTATGAATCTGGTTTTGCGCAATGCGCTGGCGGCAGTCGCGGTGGTGTCCGCACTGACGCTTACGATGACGACAACAAGTACTGCATTTGCGGCGACGCCCAAAGACATGCTGGTGATCGCCACCACGCTCGACGAATTCTCGACGCTCGATCCGGGCGAAGTCTATGAGCTCGTGCCGGAGGAATATGTCGCGAATACCTATGACCGACTGGTGCGCGTCGATCTGAAAGACCCGGCGAAATTCAATGGTGATGTTGCGCAATCGTGGACGGTCAGCCCCGATGGACTCACGTTCACGTTCAAGATTCGCCCGGGTCTCAAGTTTCACTCCGGCAATCCGCTAACAGCCGATGATGTCGCGTGGTCGATCCAGCGCTGCGTACTGCTCGATAAAGGTGCCGCGGCGGTATTGCAAGGCATTGGCCTGACCAAGGCCAACGCGCTGCAAAACGTCAAGAAGATCGACGACTCAACCGTCAGCATTACGACCGACCAGAAATACGCGCCCACGTTCGTGCTGAATGTGCTGGGTGCGTGGCCCGCGTCGGTGGTCGACAAGCAGCTCCTGATGTCGCATCAGAAAGGCAACGATTTCGGCAACGAATGGCTGCGCACGAGCGAAGCGGGCTCCGGCGCGTACAAGCTCGTCAAATGGACCGCGAACGACAGCCTCATCCTGCAGAAATACGACGGCTACCGGCTGCCGCTCGCGATGAAACGCATCGTGATGCGCCATGTGCCGGAGGCCGCGAGCCAGCGCCTGCTGCTCGAAAACGGCGACGCCGATGTCGCGCGCAATCTGAGCCCCGACGATCTCGCCGCATTGACCAAGGCCAACAAGGTGCAGGTGATGTCGGTGCCGCAAGCGACCTTGCTCTACCTCGGCCTGAACGTGAAGAACCCGAATCTCGCGAAGCCGGAAGTGCAGGAAGCCATGAAATGGCTGATCGACTATGACGGCATTCAGAAAAACGTGACGAAGAGCACGTTCAAGATTCATCAAACGTTCCTGCCCGAAGGTTTCCTCGGGGCGTTGAATACCAATCCGTATCACCGGGACGTTGCCAGGGCCAAGGCGCTGCTCGCCAAAGCGGGCTTGCCCAATGGCTTCAACGTGACGATGGATGTGCGCAGCGCTTACCCGTACAACGAAATTGCGCAAGCCATACAAGCGAATCTCGCGCAAGGCGGCATCAAGGTCGAGATCATTCCGGGCGACAACAAGCAGACGCTCGCGAAGTATCGTGCGCGTCAGCACGATATCTATATCGGCGAATGGTCGGCGGATTACATCGACCCGCACAGCAATGCGCAGGGCTACGCATGGAATCCGGACAACTCCGACAAGTCTGCGTACAAGATGCTCGCATGGCGTAATTCGTGGGACATTCCGGATCTGACGAAACAGACCAATGCAGCGCTGGCCGAATCGTCGACGACCAGGCGCGCGCAACTCTATCAGACGATGCAAAAGGAAATGCTCGCCAGGTCGCCGTTCGTCATCATGTTCCAGCAGGTGTCGCAAGTGGCGATGCGTCCGGGCGTATCGGGCCTCGAAGTCGGTCCGATCAACGATCTCGTGTCGTATCTGCATGTGAAGAAGCAGTAAGCGCGCGAGACATGTCAACGACGACCACTCCTATTGACCAGATACGCGCTGCGTCCGCACGCAGCGCGACCGTGCGCTGGACGTTGCGCGTGCTGCGCTGGGCGCTCACGCTCGCCATCACGTTCACGGGCTTGCTGGCCGTGACCTTCGTGATCGGCCGCAAGGTGCCGATCGATCCCGTGCTCGCCATACTCGGCGACCGCGCGTCGGCGAGCGCTTATGCGGCCGCGCGCATTCAGATTGGACTCGACAAGCCCCTTGCCGAGCAGTTTTTCATCTACGTGCGCGCGGTGCTGCACGGCGATCTGGGCGTATCGCTGCTGACGGCCAATCCCGTGCTCGACGACATCAAGCGCGTCTTCCCGGCCACGTTGGAGCTCGCGACACTGTCGACGATCATCGGCGTATTGGCCGGCGTGCCGCTCGGCGTGATTGCTGCGACACGGCACAACCGCTGGATCGATCACGTCGCGCGTTTCATCGGCCTGATCGGCAGCTCGGTGCCCGTGTTCTGGCTCGGCCTGATGGGGCTGCTGTTGTTCTATGCGAAGCTGCATTGGGTGTCGGGGCCCGGAAGAATCGACCCCGTGTTCGATGGCATGGTCGATACGCACACGGGCAGCCTGTTGATCGATTCGCTGATCGCGGGGGAATGGGAGGTGTTTTTTAATGCACTGTCGCATATCGCATTGCCCGCTGCGATATTGGGCTACTACTCGGTCGCTTATCTGAGCCGGATGACGCGCTCGTTCATGCTCGACCAGTTGAACCAGGAGTACATCACGACGGCACGCGCAAAAGGCTTGCCCGAGCGGCGAGTCGTATGGGTGCACGCCTTCGGCAATATCGCGGTGCCGCTGCTGACGGTGATCGCACTGTCGTATAGCTTTTTGCTCGAAGGCTCGGTGCTCACCGAAATCGTATTCGCGTGGCCGGGCATCGGTTCGTATCTGACTGGCGCGCTGCTCAACGCCGATATGAATGCCGTGCTCGGCAGCACGCTCGTGATCGGCATGACCTTCATTGCGTTGAACCTGCTGACGGATGCGCTCTATCGCGTGTTCGATCCGCGCGCCCGCTGATGCAACGGAGATTTGCAACGTGCGTCCACCTGTTGAAACGTCAACGCAGGACTTGCCGATGAACATGCCTCGCCCAACGTGGAGAGCCTGGCTGCTGACCGATACGCCCGCTTCGCGCAGGCAGGCGGCGCTCGGCCTTGCGTATCGGCGCTGGCGGCGTTTCTCGGGTAATCCGCTATCGGTGTTCGGTCTGTCGATCCTCGTGCTGCTCGTGATCGTCGCCGTCATCGGTCCCTGGATCGCGCCGCATGATCCGCTTCGGCAGGTGTTGTCCGACCGTCTGCTGCCGCCCGGCTCGGCCTCTCATTGGCTGGGCACCGATCAGCTCGGACGCGATATTCTTTCGCGCATCATTTACGGCTCGCACCTGACGCTGTCGATTGCGATCCTCGTTGTCGTGGTCGTCGTGCCGATCGGCTTGCTGATCGGTACGACGGCGGGCTTCTTCGGAGGCTGGGTCGACATCGCGCTGATGCGCGTGACGGATATCGCGCTGGCGTTCCCGAAGATCGTGCTCGCACTCGCATTCGCCGCGGCATTGGGGCCGGGCGTGTTCAACGCAGTGATCGCCATTTCGATTACCGCGTGGCCCGCGTATGCGCGGCTTGCACGCGCCGAAACGTTGAGGCTCGTGCAAGCCGATTTCATCCACGTCGCGCGGCTGCAAGGCGCCTCGAACCTGCGCATTCTGCTGCGCTATATCGTGCCGCTGTGTTCGTCGTCGGTGATCGTCCGCGCGACGCTGGATATGGCGGGCATCATTCTGACCGTCGCGGGCCTGGGTTTTCTGGGGCTCGGCGCACAACCGCCCAGTCCGGAATGGGGCTTCATGGTCGCGTCGGGCCGCAACGTGCTGCTCGACGCGTGGTGGGTGGCAACGCTACCGGGCTTCGCGATTCTGCTCGTGAGCCTCGCATTCAATCTGCTCGGCGACGGCTTGCGCGACGTGTTCGACCCCCGCCATGGAGACTGACGTGGTGACTGATGTGAGCACGAACGAAACGCGCTCGCCGCTCTGTGAAATCGACGATCTGCGCATCGCATTTCGCACGCACGACGGCGCGCTGAATGAGGCCGTGCGCGGTCTCTCGCTGACGCTGGATAAAGGCGAGCGGCTTGGCATCGTCGGTGAATCGGGTTCGGGCAAGTCGCTGACGGGCCGTGCGCTGCTCGGACTTCTGCCGCCTGCCGCGCATTGCACCGCGACAACCTTGCGCTTCGACGGAAACGATTTACTGACTATGCGCGCGGCCAGGCGCCGCCGTCTATGCGGTCAGCAGATGGGCATGATCCTGCAGGATCCGAAATACTCGCTGAACCCGGTGATGACTGTTGCGCAGCAAATGCGCGAGGCGTTCGCCCTGCATGATCCGAAGCTCGACCGGCGTGCGATGCGTGAGAAGATCATCGCGGCCCTCGAAGCGGTGCATATTCGCAACCCCGCGCGCGTCGCGGATTCGTATCCGCATGAGCTTTCCGGCGGGATGGGACAGCGCGTGATGATCGCGATGATGGTGTCGACGGGACCCCGCCTGCTGATCGCCGACGAGCCGACCAGTGCGCTCGACGTGCTCGTATCGATGCAAGTGCTCGCCATACTCGACGAGATGATCGCCAAACACGATACGGGGCTCATTTTTATCAGCCATGACCTGCCGCTCGTGATGTCGTTCTGCGATCGTGTGGTGGTGATGTATGCGGGGCGGGTGGTCGAAACCTGCGCGGCGCGCGATCTCGTGCATGCGCAACATCCTTATACGCGCGGGTTGCTTGCCGCGAATCCTCCGCTTGCCAACCCGCCTGCCGAATTGCCCGTGCTGTCGCGCGATCCTGCATGGCTCAACGACACGCAAGGAGCGTCCGCATGATCGACGTCGATGCGTTGACCGTGCGCTTCAAGACGGCCGCGGGCGCGGTCGATGCCGTGCGCAATGCGAGCTTCCATGTGGCGCAAGGCGAAGTGTTCGGGCTCGTCGGCGAGTCGGGTTCCGGCAAGTCGACCATTCTTCGTGCGCTGAGTGGATTGACGCCTGGCACGCAAGGAACGGTGCGCATTGCGCAGCAAGGCGGGCTCGCGCAAAAGCGCGCTGTGCAAATGGTGTTTCAGGACCCATATGGCTCGCTGCATCCACGCTTCACTGTCGATCAGACATTGCGCGAACCGTTGCGTATCACCGGCATCGGCCAGCATGAAGAACGCATCGTCAATGCGCTGCGTGAAGTCGGGCTCAATGCGTCGTTTCGATTTCGCTATCCGCATCAGCTCTCGGGTGGGCAGCGGCAACGCGTGGCGATTGCGCGCGCGCTGATCGTCGAGCCGCGTGTGTTGCTGCTCGACGAGCCTACATCGGCGCTCGATGTCTCCGTGCAGGCTGAGATATTGAACCTGCTCAAGCGCCTGCATCGCGAGCGTAATCTGACGATGATTCTTGTCACCCACAATCTCGCCGTCGTGAGCTTTCTGTGCTCGCGTGTTGCGATCATGCGCAATGGCGAGATCGTCGAAGAACTCGATGTGGAGAAAATCAGAGCGCAACAGGTCGATAACGAGTATTCACGCAGCCTGTTGCTCGCGACGACCGGCTATCAGCGCAAGGCCGTCGCGGCGTTGGGTATCGACACGGCGCTTTAAAAGCGCGCGAGGTCGGCTATATGTTTGCCAGAACCCAACAAAGCCCTCAGGTGCGAGTCGCCGTGGCCACGTTACGTGGCCGCAGCGTCATCATGATCATGTACAGGCCGCCGCCGATCAATACGCCGAAGAACCAGCCATAGATATTCCACCAGGCCGGCAGCAGGTTGGTGAAGTTGGGCAGGAAAGTCGAAAACACGCTGCCGACCACCGCGGCGGCGACCGCATTGACGTTCCAGCCTCCTTCGTAGCGGTACTCGCCGTATTCCTGGTAGAGTGCCGCAACGTTGATGTTGCCCTTGGCCAACAGATAGTAGTCCCCGAGGATTATCCCGAGTAGCGGGCCCATCGTGGCGCCGACCGCATTCACGAAGTGCGCGGCGCCGCCTTCCCACGGCGCAAACGGGTAAAGCACCAGCGCGATCGCCGCCGCGATGTAGCCGCCCAACTTGAAGCTGATGCGCTTGGGGAACACGTTGGAGATGTCAAATGACGCCGAGACGAAATTGGCAACCACATTGATGCCGAGCGTGGCGACTGCGAAGGTCAGCGCCGCGATGAGCGCCAACACCCAGCTCTCGAACTTCGCGGAGATCTGTTCGGGGTGCAGCAGCGCTTCGCCATACACCTTGAAGGCGGCGATGGTGGTGATGCCGGCGACCAGCGAGAACGCGATCAGGTTGACCGGCAGGCCCCACAGATTGCCTTTCTTCACTGCACTGCGGTTCTTCGCGTAGCGCGAGAAGTCGCAGAAGTTCAGGTACAGCGCTGCGAAGTAGGTGATCCAGGTCGCACCCACGGCCATAAGCGCCCAGAACGAACCGGGCTCGCCGCTAATGCCCGCGTCCCGGGTCTTCTCGAGCAGCACATTCATCGGAATGCCGTGGCTGAACGAAAAGCCGCCGGCCTTGATGCACAAGCCGACCGCCAGGATCAGCATCGCGACCCACACCGCCGGACCGGCCCAGTCCTGGAATCCGCGCACTGTCTCCATGCCTTTCTGGATGATGAGCAGCTGCAAGGCCCAGATGATCACGTAGCAGATCACCTCCAATCCTGAATGCCCGAGGAAGTGCGTGCCCTTGTGGAACTGCATCAGACTATCGCTTCGGATCAGCAGTGCGACTATCGCGCCCGAAGCCGCCGCGGTCTGCGCGCCGTACCAGAAACAGGCCACCACGGCGCGCACGAGAGCTGCCAGATTGGCGCCCCATACGCCGAAGGAGGCGCGCGCCAGCACCGGGTAAGGCACGCCGGTCTTTTCGCCAGCGAAACCAATCAGGTTCATCAGCGCGAAAATCACCAGCGAGCTGAGCCCGATGGCCAGCACGAAGTTGATAAAGCTGCCGCACAGCAGGAACAGGCTGGCAGCGAGGTAGTAGCCCCAGAGGCTGTGCACGTCCGAGGTCCAGACGTTGAAGATGCTGAAGGCACCCCAGTTGCGCTCCCTGGCGGGCGCCAGATCTTCGTTGTAGAGGCCGGGGGAAGGGTTACGGATGTCCATCTGTCGTCTCCTCTGGGTTCGTGGAACTCAGGCAATACCGCCGGGCTTTGTGCAATTGCCCTTAGCTGGCTGAACCGCTTCCATCGGCTGGCCGAAGACCGCGAGCGATCGCCCGCAACCATGGTCTGCCTGCACTTCGCCATAGTCTCCTGGCTAATGCTTGTCCATTTTGCGGCCTTTAACAAGCGTGCCTTTGGCTTTCCCCTGCACGTCTATAGCTTATCGATGTTTCCAATGTAATTTCTCACATTTTGCCTAATATTCAAGCGTGCGTGAGGCACCCCGGCCCGCGCACAACCTCCAAGCCCGCGCTCCCGTGCGGGCGTTTTTTCATCTGCGGAACCGCGGTTCTCGGGCCCAGCGGCGGTTTTTTTCGGCTCGGGATCCTTGGTCATAATGGTCAGTCGAATGCATAGCTCCGACGAGGTGCGGCAAGGCCGAAAAACCAGCGAGCAGCGGCTGCGTGAGCCGGTTCTGGCCGGCGTGGGCAATGGGCCATATTGGAGAAACTCCCGTGATCGGCTTGAAGCGATTTCTCGACGAAAACAAGCTTCACCTGATATTCGAAGTGAGCCTGTGGTTCAAGGCCGTATTTGCACTTTCAGAAATGGTTGCCGGTATCGCCACGTACTTCGTGACCCAGCGGCTCTTTCTGACGCTCGTGGTCTGGGTTACCCGGGATGAGTTTGCCGAAGACCCTCACGATCTCGTAGCCAACTTTCTTCTCCATTCGGTACAGCATCTTTCCGTCGGCACCCAGAAGTTCGCAGCCCTCTATCTGCTCGCCCACGGCGTGACCAAGCTCTGGCTGATTATTGGCCTGCTGCGCAAGCGCCTCTGGTATTACCCCGTATCAATGGCCGTTTTTGGCTTGTTCATCATCTACCAGCTCTACCGGTTTTCGTTCACGCATTCGATCTGGCTGCTGCTCATTACGGCATTGGACGTCCTCGTTCTCGCTCTCACGTGGCACGAGTACCGGCATCTTCGAAACGCCGGCTTTCATCCAGCCGTCAATCCGCCTTCGGCGGACTGACCGCCAACCACTCATATGTTGGGTCACTGCGCGTGCGCGGCGCCTTCACGCGCGCTCGCTTGCACCGTCACTTCCCCAGATCACATTCAGCGCCTCCAATGTCGCCTGGATCGCCGGGTCGCCGCTGCGGCCTTCGGCGTAGACGAATGACACTTGCGTCGTCGCCCGATGGTCGCCAAAGAACACCGCCTCCCCCGCATCGCGCGCTTCGAGCGCCAGGGCCTCGCGCATCAAGCCGACGCCCACGCCTGCCGCAACGAGCACACGCATCAGTTGCTCATGATCGGCCTCGACCGTTTCGACCGGTTTGATGGCAGCACGCTGCAGAATCTCGTTCAGGACTTCCTGATGGCCGCTGCGCGGCGCCATGCGGATCCATGGCTTGTCCGCGAGCCGCTCCAGCGCGCAATCCTCGAAGCGTTCCCACGAAGCCGGCACGACGAGACGAAACGTCATCTCATCGAGCACCTTCATGCGCGTCCCTTCGGGCCGCGCTTTGCACACGAGCAGTGCCGCGTCGATTTCCGCGCTGCGCAGCGCGTCGACGAGCCAGCTCGTGCGGCCAACCTGCAGGTCGATCTTCAGGCCCGGATGCCGCGCGACCATTTCCGCGAGCAAGGGACCCACGCGCAGCACGGCGGGGTCGAGCATCACGAAGCCGACGCGCAGGCGCCCTTCAATCTGGGCACGAAAGCCGCGCGCCGCGTGAACGAACTCGCCGAACGCCTCGATCGCCTGTTGTGCTTTGCCGAGCAGCGCCTCGCCGCTTTGCGTGAGCGTCACCGACGAGGTTGTGCGCGAGAGCAGCCGCACCTCGAGTTCCTCTTCGAGGCTTCTCAATTGCCCACTGACGGCCGGTTGGGTCACGTGCAGCGCTTCGGCGGCTTTGGTCACGCTGCCAAAGCGGGCGACTGTCACAAAAGTGCGAAGTTGTCGAATGTCCATGGGTTTGCGTTCGCTGTGTCCTTCAGAAGGCGCGCTTATGAGCTTTATCGAGGAAAGTGATTTCCCCGCTTCAGACGCCGCAATTATTCTGGGCTTCACGGGACGCACCGGGCAATCCGGACGCGCCCGAAGAATGAGATCAACGATTCCCGGAGACAACATGAGTGCATCCATCCTCCCGCAACAGGCAGCCGAAGGTTTGTGCGCGCTGAGCGCGACAGAAGCAGTCGAGCTCCTGAAGAAGCGCGAGGCATCGCCTCTCGATTTCGTCGATGCAGCCATCGCGCGCATCGAGGCCATCGATCCTGTCGTGAATGCGCTGCCGTTGCGCCGCTTCGAGGCCGCACGCGACGCTGCGCGCCGTTTTCCGAAGCCCGATGACAGGCTGGCCGCCATGCCCGGCTACCTCGCCGGTCTGCCGATCGCGGTCAAGGACTACAACGATCTCGCGGGCGTGGCAACCACCTATGGCTCGCCGATTTTCAGCAACAACATCGCGCAGGTTTCCGACCTGACCGTCGCGAATCTCGAACGTCAGGGCGCCATTGCGCTGGCAAAATCCAACGTGCCCGAATTCGCCGGCGCCAACACCTTCAACACCGTGTTCGGCGCAACGCGTAATCCGTGGGATACGCGTTTGAGCGTCGGCGGGTCGTCGGGCGGCTCGGCGGCCGCGCTCGCGTCGGGCATGGTCTGGCTCGCGACCGGCAACGACCTGGGCGGCAGCCTGCGCATTCCCGCGAGCTATTGCGGCATCGTCGGCATGCGACCGAGTGTCGGGCGCGTGCCGCGCCCGGTGTCCGCGGTGCAATACGATCCGTTGTGGGTCGAAGGCCCGATGGGCCGCACCGTCGCCGACGTCGCGCTGATGCTCGACGCCCAGGCGCACTTCGACGCCCGTGATCCGCTCTCGTGGCCACGCCCGGCTGTACCGTTCGCCGATGCGGTGCGGCGTCCGCGTGCGCCGCGACGCGTCGGCTTCACGCCCAATCTCGGCCTCGGCCAGGTCGAGCGGCAAGTCGTGCGGCTGTGCGAGCAGGCCGCATTGCGCTTCGCCGTGCACGGCGCGCAGATCGATGACGGGTGTCCTGACTTCGCCGGCGGCATCGAAGCGTTCCAGACCTTGCGCGCCAATCTCGTTGCGGCCGTACGCGGGCCATTGCTCGATACCGCACGCGAGCGTATCTGCCCCGAGATCATCTGGAACATCGAAAAAGGATTGCAGCAAAGCGGCGCGGACGTAGCCCGCGCCGAGCGCGTGCGCGGCGAGCTGTTCAATCGTGTGAGCGCGTTCTTCGGCACTTACGACATCCTTGCATGCCCGACCGTTGCGGTCGCACCGTTTCCGGTCGAGCAGCGCTATCCGCGCGCGATCGACGACACACCGCTCGATTCGTATATCCACTGGATGTATCTCACGTTCGTGTTGACACTGACCGGCTGCCCCGTGATCTCGATTCCCGCCGGCTTCACCGACGACGGCAGGCCAGTCGGTCTGCAGTTGATGGGCCGCCCGCGCGGCGACTTCGAGCTGATCGCCGCCGCGCATCTGCTGGAAGAGACGCTCGCCGTTTCTCCATTGCCGGCCCGGAGCACCCCGCAAACCGCAGCGTGACGGCGCACCGGCAATCTTCGTAGTTCCGTCACCCGCATAGAGACAGAGTCAGGAGACGATCATGTCGTTCGACAGCAAGCCTGTAGCAAACGCGCCTGCGCTGCACGAGCAAGGCGATGAAAACCCACCAGTCCTCGAACGCATCGCTTTGCGCGTCACCGCGTGGTGCGAGAAGTGGTATCCCGATGCCTTCGTGTTCGTGTCGCTCACGGTGCTCGCTGTCGCGCTCGGGGCGCTGGCGGCCGGTGCGTCGCCACGCACCGTGGCCGTGTCGTTCGGCAACGGCTTCTGGAGTCTGATTCCGTTCACCATGCAAATGGCGATGGTCGCGATCACCGGCTACGTGATCGCGAGCTCGCCCCCCATCGCCCGCCTCGTCACGCGCGCCGCGCGCGTGCCGGCGAGCGGCCGCTCGGCAGTCGCTTATGTGGCATTCCTCAGTGTGCTCACATCGCTTCTGCATTGGGCGATCAGCCTCGTATTCGCGGGTCTGCTCGTGCGCGAGCTGGCGCGGCGCACCGACCTGCGCATGGACTATCGCGCGGCAGGCGCGGCAGCGTATCTCGGCATCGGCGCCACCTGGGCGATGGGCCTCAGTTCGTCTGCGGCGCAACTGCAGGCGAACCCGGCGAGCATCCCGCCCTCGCTACTGCCGATCACGGGCGTCATCCCGTTCAGCGAGACCTTGTTCCTTTGGCAGAGCCTGACGATCGCACTCGCGCTGGTGGTGACCTCGACGCTGATCGCATGGTGGACCGCGCCAGGCCCCACGCGGGCCAAAACCGCCACCGAGCTCGGCATCGTGCTCGACACTATCGACGACGCCCTGCCCCCGCGCAACGTCCCGGAGAATGGCTCGAATACAGCCCCGCGCTGATTCTGGTACTGGTCGCGCTCGGCGGCGGCTGGCTCGTCAACGAGTTCGCCAGCAAGAACTGGCTGGTCGCGATCTCGGGGCTCAATACGTACAACCTGATTTTCCTGATGCTCGGCATGCTGCTGCATTGGCGTCCCAAGCGCTTTCTGCGCGCTGTCTCGAAGGCCGTGCCGGTCACCGCAGGCGTGCTGATCCAGTTTCCTCTCTACGGCGCGATCGCGAGCATGCTGACTTCGGCGAAAAGCGCGACGGGCGCGTCGCTCACGCATTACCTCTCGACCCTGTTCGTGAGCATCGCGTCGACGGACACCTTCGCGCTGGTGATGGGCGTGTATTCGGCGGTACTCGGATTCTTCGTGCCATCGGGCGGCGGCAAGTGGGTGATTGAAGCGCCATATGTGATGCAGGCGGCCAACGCGCTGCACGTGCACCTGGGCTGGGCCGTGCAGATCTACAACGCAGCGGAGGCACTGCCGAACCTCATTAATCCGTTCTGGATGCTGCCCTTGCTGGGCATCCTCGGACTGAAGGCACGCGATCTGGTGGGATTTACGTTCGCACAGTTCGTTTGCGGAACGCTGCTGGTGCTCACGATGCTCTGGGCGCTTGCACCGACGCTTGTTTATCATGCGCCGGTGATGCCATAAGCAGCGTCACGCCGCGCAAATCCCATTACGGTATTAAGGTATCCGCATTGCTGGAGCGAAGACACCGCGGCTGAACGCACCTCGGGCCCGCGCGGGCGAAGTTCGCTACGTTGGGCGCGCATCATGCAATGGACGCTACGCGCGCTGCATCCCTGATCGGCTGGTCAGCACCATCGCAATACCGCCAAGGATCGCTGCGGACGCCGCCGTCAGCCGCAGTGTGATGGCTTCCGAAAGGAACGCCACGCCGCCAAATGCAGCGATCAGCGGCACTGACAACTGAACGGTAGCGGCTCGCATGGCGGAAAGCCTGCTCAGGGCCGCATACCAGATGACATATCCGATGCCGGACGTGAGCGCGCCGGAGGCAATGGCAAGGGCGATTCCGGTGGTGTCCGCGTGAGCGTGGGCCGTGACGATAAAAGGCAGGCTGAGCAAGAAAGCCAGCGGCGCCGCCCGCACGAAATTGCGCGCTGTGGCGGCGAGCGGGTTGCCCACTCCGCGGCCGCGCAGCGAGTACACGCCCCATGCCGCGCCCGCGACGGCCATCAACGTAGCCCCGAGGACCGGCGGCGCAGCGACGCCCGGCGACACCAGGTAAACGAGCCCCGCGACTGCGAGAGCGAGACCGAGCCACCCCAGGGGGCCGAGTTTTTCGCCGGAGCGCAAGCCTGCGCTGAACATCGTCAGTTGAACCGCGCCGAACAGAATCAATGCACCCGTGCCCGCGGACAAGGTGAGATAAGCGAAAGAGAAGAACACGACATACGCAAACAGCATGGCCGCAGCGAGCCAGTCGGTACGCCCTGGCGAGGAACTTTGCGACCTGAATCGCACGACGACGGCGAGCGTGATCGCTCCGGCAATCAGCCTGATGCCAGCGAAGCTGACCGGATCGATTTCCCCTTTCTGCAACGCGAGCCGGCACAACAATGAATTGGCCGCGAAGGCGACCATCGCCGTTGCGGTCAGGATCGTTGTCTGCAAGGTGAGCCCGCTACCGCGCCCTTTATGCATGAGTCGCCACCAGAGTCACCGCCCACGACAGCGACGCCACGCTCCCTACTACGGCGGGAAAGCGTCGCGTACCGTCGCCTCTCAAAGTTGGCCACGTGCTCCAAATCCGCAGCACCGCGGTCGCCGCCTTCCATCGCGTACCACGTGTGTGCTATTCGAACGTAACGAGAGCTTCCGGCGAAGGTGGCAGGGACGTCACGCTGACATTGGAAAAGCCGGCTTCGCGGCCCATCTGTTCGAGCTCGCGCGCCGTGTACGCGTCGCCTTGCGGCGTGGATGCAAGCATCACAAATGAGAACGCGGCGGCGAAGGGCGGCGACACGCGATCCTCGTCTGGAACAAATTCCACCGCCAGGGCTCGCCCGCCGGGTCCGAGGCTTTTGCGGACCTTCGAGAGTATTTCGACGCAAGTTGGCGGATCGAAGTGATGCAGGAAGTTCGTGACCAGAGCCAGATCGAAATCCGTGCCCCAATCGACTTCGAATGCACTGCCGGCGACCGTGCGGTAGCGCGCATCGACCCCAGCGGCTACGGCGTGCTCCATCGCGACCTCGAGAACCGGCTGCCAGTCGGTCGCCACGACTTCTGCGCCGGGAACCGCCTTGGCAATCCCGATGCCGAACAGCCCATGCCCGGCCGCCACATCCAGCACGCGATTCGGTGCCCGCGGCCAGCCGCTCACCTGTTGCGCGATGCTCTGTGCGGTTTGCGCCACGAAGGGGGCCATCGACCGTGCAAATTTCACCCAGACGGGATGGTCGGGCGCGATGTTGGCCAGTCCCATGGCCCCGCCGTTGCGAACGAACGCGACCGGGTCCTCGAGCCACAGTGCCATCATTTCGGGAGCCGCGAGGAAATCCACGATGCTTCCTATCCAGGCGGGCGAGGCAGTCGTCAGGAATGCCGAAGTCGACGGCGTTAATTGATAACGTCCCGCTTCCTTCTGCAGAAATCCGTGCACGGTCAGGAAGTCGCAGAGTATGCGCACACCGCGCTTTGCGGCCTTTACCCGCTCGGCTATACGCTCCAGGTCGCCGTGTTCCTCCGCGATCGCGGTGAAGAGATCGAGCGCCACTGCGGCTTTCACAGCGGCCGTCTTCTGGTAGGCCATCGTGGCATCGATAAAGGACTGCGGGGAGATGTCATCCATGATCGGTAGCCTTTCACAAGATACCGTGCAAACAGGTTTTGATTCGCGTTTTTGTTCACGGGATTGCAGCTCGTGCGTGAACGACGGAGCTCTTGAGAAGCCTACGCGAACAATGGTGCCGCGTCGAGTTCCCAGTTGCCTTCTCAACCGCGGCTTGCCTGCTTTTGTGCAGAAACCCACATACACGTGCCCGTTTTTTTCCGTAAATGTATTCGTCGGGCAATACCCGCCGTGACCATCCGCTCAGATCTCGAGTGCTCCTGATCACACATGAGCCGGGCCTGCATGCCAACCAGGACCGCAGGCGTAAAAACGAAGCGATGCCCATTCGCCCTTGACCAGAGCGATATAAAAGGCATCAAACGGGGAATTGAAAAATGAAAAAGCCTTGCATTCGCTCGGGGCGAACCACCATTGCCGCGTTCTGTAGCGCCAGCCTGCTGCACGACAGCGACACGCATGATGACGGGTATGATCCGGGCGACTGGCTGGTCGTGCTGACGCTGCTCTATTTTGTTCCCTCGATCATCGCGCTCAGTCGCCGCCACCGCCACCGCACCGCGATCAGACGTCTCAATGCGATGTTTGGCTGGTCCGTGCTCGGCTGGATCGCCGCCTTCATATGGGCACTGGTCTCCCGCGGAAAGGGACTGGCGACGCCGGCCACGGCTGCGCCTGAGTCTATGGGAGACGTTCCTGAACATTTCGCGGCCCAGTTGCTACCAGGCATCGTCGAGCGCGATCTCACGACTCGATCTCTCTAGCCACATCGATCAGTTGTTGCGCGCACGCGTCGTGATCTGCACGAAATCGGCGGCAATGTGCGCGCCGCCGTAGCGCGCTTGCATCTGCTTCAACTGCTGGCCAACGGCGGCGAGATACGCCGCGCGCGGCTCCGACGCCGGACGTAGCGCGTCGAATAGCGGCGCGGGCGTAATCAGCAACACGATCATCTCGGTGCCGAACGGCTTGTCGATAATCCAGTCGCCCGTGCTGCCGACCGTCGCCGAAAACCCCGGCGGCGCCTGGTTGTCGCGCTCGTGATTGCTCGGCACGAGATGCACGACGCTGCCGTCGAGCGCGTAATAGTCCACGTTGACATACGAGTCGTAGTGCGGCGTGGTGATGTCGACGATGAGCGGGCTTCCTTGCATGAATTGCGCGTCCAGCGGCCGCGTATGGATTGTCGCCTCGCCGCCTGCCTGACGATTGGCGCGCCAGTACGGCGCGAATGCATTCACGACCTCGCAGTTGTGGTTTTCGATGGCGCTCACGTCGAGCCTGGCGCCCTGTGCACCCGGTATTTGCGCGAGTGCGTCGCGCATGCGCGCCATGCCGTCGCCGGCACTGGCGAAACCCCGGACCTGGAGCGCCTGCGCCGGCAGCGACGCCGCCAGTGCCGAACACGGGATACGGGAGAGCGTCGAATTAAGCGTATCCAGCGCGGCCGCGCCAGGCACGGCGGCAACCAGGGTGGCGCTTGCAGCGGGCGCTTGCGCCGCCGCGCTTGCGGCAGGTGCATTCGCCACCACGGCGGCCGGCGTGGCCGCGATCACGGGCGCGCCGGCATTGGAAGCGCTTGCATGCGGCGCTTCATTGCCGGACAGCGCCCGGTAGCCAATCCAGAGCCCTCCGGCAAGCACGACGGCGCCCGCGCCCAGGGCCCCCAGCCGCGCGGCAGGGAATGCCGGCGCGTGTGCGAGCACGCCCATGCCCTCGAGAAACTGATTGACGCTCGCCGTACGCGACGCGCGGTCAAACGACAGCGCGGCGCTCAACGTGCGCCATTGGGTGCGATCGAGCCCCTGGGGCCGCTCGGCACGCATCTTCTCGCTGCGCGCCTGGGTGGCCGACTTGCGCTTGAACGGATGCGTGCCGGTGAGCAGTTCGTAAGTCACGCAGGCGAGCGCATAGACATCGTCGCGCGGGTCGGGCTCGCGATGCTCGAACATCTCGGGGCTCGCATAGGCGGGCGTGATGCCACCGAGCGTCGCCGGATCGAAGACGGTCACGTCGGGGTCCTCTTCGGGCCGCTGGAACACGCGGGCAATGCCGAAGTCGATCACCTTGACGTCGCCGCCATCGGTGAGAAAGACGTTGGCGGGCTTGAAGTCGCAATGCACGAAGCCGCGCTCGTGCGCATACGCGAGCGCCTGCCCCATCCCGGCGATGATGGGCCGGGCCTTCCCGAATGGCATGCCCGCAAAGCCCTGCGCGCGCAGCACCTTGCTGAGCGGCTGGCCGCACAGATACTCCATGGTCAGATAGACGAGCGGGCCATCGCGGTCGAAGTCGTACACCGTGACGATGTTCCGGTGCGCGAGCGTCTGCGCCTTGCGGGCCTCGCGCTGAAGCGCGATCAGCGAAGTCGGCTGGCCGCGAAACTGCACGTTGAGCACCTTGATCGCAATGTACGGCTTGCGGTCCGAAGCTTCGAGCTTGCGCAGGTCGAGGGCCTTGTAGACCGTGCCCATGCCCCCCACGCCCAGGCATTCTTCGAGCACGAAGCGCCCGTTGAGCGTGTCGCCAATGCCCTTGATGTGCTCCGGCGCGTCGGCCGCATGGGTGGCGCGCGCCGGCTGCGCCTGGGCCACCGAAGCGCTCTCCTGGATGCGGGTTTCGTCGCTGGTGGTCGCCGTGCTGTCCTGGCGGCGTTCGATGCGCCGAAGGACTTCCGTGTAGACGGCATCGGGCAGCGGATGGACCGTCTGCGTCGCGTCCATCGCCTCGCGCAGGCGAGCGCAATTGGCCACGTCAACCGCGAGCACGTGGTCGATCTCGGAGTAGAACGCCTCGCGTGAAAGCGTCCCGCTCTGGAACGTCTGGATCAGCTGCGAAAGGCTCATCATTCGTCTGCCGTCAATTCATCAGGCTGGCCAACGCATTCGCAACGCACGAGCGCGCCGCGTTTTCGACGTGTCTTAAGTGAGATTAATCTGCCGCAACGCGCAGCGCAATCGGTGCCTGAGCTATGCGTGGCGCCCGCACACCAGCCACGCGAGCGAAATCCGTCGCGTGTTGCAGCAAACCCAACGCCTTTGCCGCGTGCTGTTGGGCGCCGGCCATCTGCGCCGCTGCCCGCACACGCTGCCCGGCATGGCGCGCGAGCGCGATGCAAGCGCGCCAGGCCCCGTCGGACAAGGCGCTTCGCGATTCGTGCGGCGAGCGCAGGCGGTTTGGCAAGCCCTGGCACATCCTGTGCATTAAGAGAACCGAGCCCGCAACACATTGCAGCTCAACTACCCACCCCCGTATTTGCCATTCTGGAGAACTGTCATGAGCAAGCTGATGATCGCCGACCTGAGCGCCACCCAAGAACTCGACCGCCGCGCCATGAGCGCCGTGCGCGGCGGCAACCTGGGCCTCTGGCCCGTCTACTACCCCATGCCGGGCGTGAAGGTCGACACCACCAATTTCAGCGCCGAACAGCTGATCGGCCAGACCAACAGCATCGTGAGCAACACCGGCAACGACGTGGCATTCGCGACGAACATCAAGTCGACGGTCAACCCCGTGCAGAACGCTCACAACACGATCAACTTCTGATCGCGCCACGGCGGGACGATTGCACACGCTCGGTCGATGCATCGCGCCCGCCTGCGACCCACCTGTTTTCACTATTGGAGGCTTGCCATGTCTTCCATCGTTATTCGCGAGCTGGCCCCCGGCACCGAACTCGACCGCCGCGCCATGCTTGCCGTGCGCGGCGGCGCCAACAACCCGGCCTATGGTTATGGACCGATCGCCAGCATCAACGTATCGCCGACCATCCAGCAGAACATTCAACAAATTCAGGTGGTCAACGTCGCCGCGCTCAACAATATCGGCTACATCGGCGCGGGCTTCGGGCCGCTGAATCTCAAGGTCGATCCCTCGCAATACGCGAGCACGGGAGTGACGCTTTAAACGCCGCTTCACGCAACAAGACGCAGACGGTGCCGGGGTCCCGTCTGCGTCTTCTCGTGTGCCGCAGGCGAGCCGTTGCGCCGCCTTTCAAAAACCGTGTTGAAGACTCGGCGCCGAGCGCTCACAATCACACAGGCGCGCAGCGCTCCTCGCACTGCAGCCGGAAAGGCACGTTCGCGAACCCGTTATGAATGTGAACAGACCCTGAGGTGCTGCCTTTTCCCTTCGCATCCGCTCGCATGGAGCAGACCATGGGTATTCTCGTCATCAAGGATCTTCCGGAAAGCGTCGATCTGGACAAAGAGGCGATGGCCGCGATCACCGGCGGCGCGCGCGTCGTCTCGCACGAAGCGCTGCTCGCGCCGCGGCCCTTCATCGGGCTGCACGTGGGCGTCGTGGGCGTGCCAACGCCGCGCGGGCTGGCACCCGTCACTGCGGTTGCACCGCGCCCCACGCTGTTGCGCTGACTCCCCGCCTGAACGCTGCACGGTTCGATGCGCCGCCGCGTGCCCCGCAAAACGGGGCGCGCGTCACGCGGCGCGCGTCATCATGGCCGGACGATGGCTTGCCGGCGGAAATACGCACCACGAACCATTGCCGTGGCGGAAGAAGAAGATTGCAATCGTGCGCGCGGGATGAACGGCCTCGACGCAAACGTAGCGCAACCGGTTGTCCTGCATGCGGCTAAAGCGCACCACGCGCGCGGGCGCACAGGCGTTCGGCGCGAGCCACTTGTCGACGAGCACGCGCAGTGAAGATCCGGTGGGGTTCATGACGGTCTCCCGAACGAGTAGCGATGGCGGAGTCTGAACGTGACGATCACGCCGCCAGCATGGCGAACGCATCGCGGTGCGCCTGGGCGCGGCGCGCGCGAACCAGCGCGCGGACGACGCCAATGGCGGCAAGCGGGTGGGCGAAGCACGTGCGGACCTGTTCGCTGCGGCCCTTGCCGTCCACGCACCACGTGCAGAAGTGCTCGCAGTTGTTGGTCAGCAGGCGATAGTGGTCTTCGCCGAGACGCGAGCGCGCCCGCGCGACGGCTGCGCGGCCCGCGTATGCGGCAAACGGATGCCCGACGACAGCAACTTCATGGCCGGCTGCGAAGCGTTCGAGCGGGACTTCTTCGATCGGGCCGCGATGCAGCGACGTGCACAGACCCGCGTAGTGAACGACCCGGCCCGCGCCAACATAGATGCCGTGATGGCTATAGCCCGCGCGACGCGAGACCAGATGGGCGCCAAGCGGCAGTTCCCCGGCGGCGCTGATGTCTGCGCTGCTATTCGTCGGTTGAAGATCGAGACACATGGCTGGGTCCGTCTGGGTGGTTGTGGCTTCCCGTGATGCTGCGGGGTTTGCCGGTTGCCAACTACCCTGCATCAGCCATGCCAACGCTCTCGACCACGGCCGCATAAGGCTTTACGGGAAAGCACACGCAACGCTGGCCACCACCTGTTAGCCGCTTGCCAACGCATTCGCCTCATATCTGTTTGCGTCGATCCACCATTTCATCCTCGATCCCGCAGCCAGCGCGGTACGCCGCAAGTGTCGGAGTCCTGACAACGTTGGGAGGTCCGGGTGTTGGCGCGGCCATGACCATTGCGCAATGGGACCTCGTGGCACTAGCATGCACAGAACGCTCAGGCGCTCCGAAGCGCCTCGTCCAGCAGGGCTCCCGGCGATATGGCTTGCCCAGCGCCGGCGCGCGCCGCACAGTGGCATGATGCTTGCACGGTATGGGCGCACAGCCGCGCGTTCGCGGCCATCATCCGGATGGAGAACACCATGACCTCGCTCGCGATCACCGACCTTCACCTGCAACGCGATATCGACCACAAAGCGATGTCGTTCATCCGGGGCGCAGGTGCGCCGTGGGTGTTCGGCTGGATTCAGCCGTACCAGCCCGAACAGCCCTCCGCGTTCGGGCCCGTCATCAATCTTTACCAGACCAACAACACGTTCTACGCGAATCAGGTCGTCAATCAGTATCAGATGCTCGACGTAACCAACTCCGGGGCCAACTCGAACGTGACGGTGGGCGTGGGCCAGACCGGCAAGAACCACGGCCTCGTTTAGCCTGGAGGCATGATCGTGACAGCCGGATTGCGGTGGAGCTCGGCTTCGCGCACGGACATTGGCCGCGTGCGGGCGCTCAACGAGGACGCTTGTCTCGATCTGCCCCACCAGGGTCTCTGGGCCGTGGCCGACGGCATGGGCGGTCATACGGCGGGCGACCTCGCGAGCCAGGCGATCGTGCGGGCGCTTGGCACGCTTGGTACGCTCGGCACGCCTGGCGCGCCCGGTGCATCGAACTCGCTTGCCGCGATCAAGCGCGCCGCGCGCGACACGCTGCAAACGGTGAACCAGCAACTGCGCGAGGAAGCGGCGCGGCGGCGCGTGCGCGTGATCGGCAGCACCGTTGCCGTGCTGATGGCGAGCGGGCGCGAATGCGCCTGGCTGTGGGCGGGTGATAGCCGCCTCTATCTCTATCGCGACGCGCACCTCGAGCCGCTCACGACCGACCACAGCCATGTGGCCGAGCTTCGGGCACAGGGTCACCTGAGCGCCGAAGCGGCGCGCCACCATCCCTCGCAGCATCTGATCACACGGGCCGTCGGCGCCGCGAACTGGCTCGACCTCGACGAAGGCCATATCGCCGTGTGCGACGGCGATTGCTTTCTGCTTTGCAGCGACGGCCTCAGCAACGAAGTGCAAGCAGCCGACATTGCGCGCGCTCTCGAAGGCGGCGACTGCCAGCTCGCGGCCGATACGCTCGTCGACATGGCCTTGCAGGCAGGCGGGCGCGATAACATCACCGCGGTCGTCATCCGGGTCGAAGACCCCGACGCCGCGGATCATACGCTGGTGAATCCCGCCGTCGTGTCACCGTGAAGCACGCGGCCATAGGCTCACGTCTTCGCGCTCAGGATTCCTTGTCGCGATCCGTCTTGTCGGCATGACGGAAATCCTTCGAGTGGATGCCGTGCTTCTTGAGCAGCATCTGTAGATGCGAGCGGTTCATGTCGCAGCGGCGCGCCAGCTCCGCCACGGTGCCGCCGGTTTCATGCAGGCCGCGTTCGAGAAAGGCGCGCTCGGCTTCGTCGCTCGCGGCGCGCTTCGCGTCGCTGAGGGATAGCGGCGCGCCCAGCGCGTGCCCATCGACCTCGCGCAATGCCGCAGGCGCGGGCCCTGGCCGGATATCGTCGGGCAGATGTTCGAGGTCGGCGGTGTCGCCCGCGAGACACGACAACCGATAGACGACGTTGCGCAACTCGCGGATATTGCCAGGCCACGCATAGGTGAGCAGGAAATCGCGCAGCTTCGGTGTGAGCTTCACGGGGCGGCGCTTGAGCTGGCTGGCCGCCTCGTCGCCGAACCACGAAATCAGCAAGGGAATCTCGTCGCGGCGCTCGCGCAACGCGGGCAGCGTGACATGAATGACGCTCAGGCGGTAGAACAGATCCTCGCGAAACTGCCCTTGAGCGGCCAGCTCGCGCAGGTTCCGGTTGGTCGCGGCCACGATGCGCGTGTCCACCGCAATCGGCTCGTCGGAGCCCACGCGCTGGATCTCGTGCGCTTCGAGCACGCGCAGCAGCTTCACCTGCCCTTGCAGCGGCAGCTCGCCGATCTCGTCGAGAAAGATCGTGCCGGTGTGGGCGCTCTCGAACTTGCCCTTGCGGTCGCTCGACGCGCCTGTGAACGCGCCTTTGCGATGGCCGAACAGTTCCGATTCGAGCAGGTTGTCCGGAATCGCGCCGCAGTTGACCGAGATGTACGGCCGCTCCGAGCGGGCGCCGTTGGCATGGATCACCTTCGCCATCAGCTCCTTGCCGGTGCCGCTTTCGCCGTCGATCAGCACGGGCAGGTCGGTGGGCGCCGCTTTTTCCGCCACTTCCAGCGCCGCCAGCAGCTTCGGGTTGTCGCCGAATATGCCTTCGAAAATGAAGCTGCGCGCCAGGAGCGCCTCGCGCCGCCGGTGCGCGGAGGGCGAGAGCGCCTCGGGCTTGTCGAGCGATTCGGGCGCATCGGATACATCGGACAGATCGGCCGCCGCCTCGATGAAGCGCTCCTTGCGCGAAAGCTGCATGACTTCGTCGCGCAGTGCGTTCGACTGGTTCAGGAGCTTCTCGATCTCCGCGCGTTCGAGCCGCGGCGCCCAGCGCAAGGTGGAGCGCAGGATCTCGATCTTCTCGAGCAGTCCGGCATAAGAGAGCGTGGAGCTGCCGAATCCATGCGGGTCGAAGAGTTTCATGTCGCACTCAGCTGTTTCTGGACGAGCTGGTAGTACATGCCCTTGCGCTCGACGAGTTCTTCGTGCCGCCCCTGCTCCACGATGGCGCCTTCGTAGAGCACGAGGATTTTATCGGCCCGCATGATGGTGCTCAGGCGGTGCGCGATGATGAGCGCCGTGCGGCCCTGGAGAATATCGTGCATGTTCGAGAGGATATTGCTTTCGGATTGCGTATCGAGCGACGAGGTGGCTTCGTCGAAAACGAGCAGGCGCGGGTCGTGATACAGCGCGCGCGCGATGCACAGGCGCTGGATCTGCCCGCCCGAGAGACCCATGCCGCGCTCGCCCACCACCTGTTCATAGCCGAGCGGCATCTTGCTGATGAACGCGTGCGCGTCGGCCATGCGCGCCACTTCCTCCATGCGGCGCCAGTCCGGGCTCGGGTCGCCGCAAGCGATGTTCTCCGCGATCGTGCCTGAGAACACGAGGTTGGTCTGCATCACATAGCCCACCTGGGCGCGAAAGTACGCGTGGTCGATCGCGCTCATGTCGTAGCCGTCCACGTTGATCTTGCCTTCCGTGGGCGCATAGAAACCCACCAGCAGCTTGGCGAGCGTCGTCTTGCCCGAGCCGCTGCGCCCGACGATCGCCACCATCTGGCCGCGGCCGATCGAGAAGCTGATGTTCTCCAGCACATAGGGCGTTTCGTTGCCGCCATAGCGGAAATACACGCCGTTGAATTCGATGTCGCCCTGCACGTCGGGCAGCAGCACGCGCGAGCCGAGATCGGCGGGCTTTTGCTCGGGCTCGATGTCGAGCACGTCGCCCAGGCGCTCCATGGCCACCGCTGCATCGTTCATGAGGCTCCAGAGGCCCACGAGGCCCATCAGCGGCGCGAGCACGCTGCCCATGAAGGCGTTGAACGCAATCAACTGGCCGATGCTCAACTCCCGATCGAGCACGAGCGTGGCCCCCACCCAAAGAATCACCACCGTGGTGGCGGCGTTGAGCAACTGGCTGCCGAGACCCACCAGAATGTTGAAGGCCTGCGCGCGATACTGCACTTCGAGCGACTTCGCGTACTTGCGCTCCCACTTCAGGCGCACCGCTCTTTCGATGCCCATGCCCTTCACGGTCTCCACGCCGCCGAGCGTTTCCATCAGCATCGAGCGCGCGTCCGTCGATACGGCGAAGACCTCGCGCGCATAGCGCTTGATTCGCGGCGTGGCGATCGCGGTGAGCGCCATGATCGGTATGACGAAAGCAATCAGCAGCAACGTGAGCTTCACGTTGTAGAGAAACATGATCGTGAAGTAGATGAAAATCATCAGCAGATTGAGCGCCGTGGTCACCGTCGATTCGGTGAGGAACGCGCGGATCGTCTGGTTCTCCTGGAAACGCGCGAAGATATCGCCGGTTTTGCGGCGCGCGAAGAACGAGAACGGCAGCGACATCGTGTGCTTGAAGAATTGCGACATCATCGCGAAGTCGAGACTGCGCACCATGAAATTCGATAGATGCGCGCGTATGGTCGCCATCAACTGCGTGAACACGTGCGAAATGACGAGCCCGACGATCAACAGATGCAACAGGCTCACGTTCTGGTGCACGATCACGCTGTCGAGAATGTTCTGGATGATGAGCGGCGGCACCACCCCTAACATCTGGATCACGAACGTCGCGAGGAAAAGGTGCGCGAGGATCTTCCGGTACGGCAGCAGATAGCCGATGAAGCGCACCCACGGCGAGCGTGACGCCACTTGCGCGCCCGTGGTTTCGCCGGCGGTGAACAGCAGGCATGTGCCGTTCCAGCCGCGCTCGAACGCTTCCACGCTCAGCTTGCGAAAGCCCAGCGCCGGATCGGCCACCCTCACCCACTGCTTCGACACGCCATAGACCACGATATAGTGGTAGCCCTCCCAGTGCGCGATAAAGGGCAGCTCGAAGCCTTGCAGCGCCTCATAGGTGCACTGCACGCCGCGCGTGGTGAAGCCGAGCGCCTCGCCGGTGCGCGCGAGGCTCTCGAGCGTCGCGCCCTGCGTGGTCACGTTGGCGAGATCGCGCAGCTTGCCCAGCGTCATCGCAATGCCGTAGTGCCGGCAGATCATCGCGAGGCACGCCGCACCGCAATCCATCTCCTCCGCCTGCTCGACCAGCACGAAGCGCTTGATGATGCGCTCGTTGAATTTCGCATCCGCGCCGGTGTCGATCGCGAGCGGGTGGCGGCGGCGCTCCGCCAGCTTCTTCTGGCGCTGCAACTCGCGCTCGGTGAAGCGCACGCGTTCTTCCAGCACCTCGCGCAGCTTCGGGTTGCGTTCGAGCATGAAGTGCACGGTCTTCTCGGGAATCACGAGCAGCCGCACGTCGGTGAGCGCGGTCACGCTCGCTTGCTGGTCCTGGCGCAGCAAGCACGCGCGTTCGCCAAAAATCTCGCCCGCGCCCAGCTTGCCCAGCTGGTACACGTTGCCCTCTTCCTCGCGCGCGATGCTCACTTCCCCCTGACGCACCACATAAAGCCGCATGTCGCCGCCCGCGCCCTGACGCACGACCTCCTTGCCCGCGCTCACGCGCTTGACGCCGACACTCGACACATATTCTTCGAGCTCTTCGCGCGAGAGCTTGCCGCGCAAATCGAACAGCCGCGAAACGAAGCCGCCCGCGGAGCTGATCGCCACATAGCTCGTCACGAACGACTGCGCGGCGGGGTTCGCGGCCAGCAACGGTTCGAGCGCCGCGCGCGGGATGCAGAGCACCTCGGTTTTCGCGGAGGCCCGCACCGAAACCTCGTGCCAGTAGTCGCGCAGCATGGCGATTTCGGCGAACACCTCGGGCGCCTTTCGCACGCCGAGGCTGGTCTCCTTGCCGCGCTCCTCGGCGATCAGGCGCACGGAGCCCGAGCGAATCACGTAGAGTCCGGCCGCGGGGTCGCCGCGCTTGCACAGCGTGTCGCCGAACGCGTAGCTGCGCGTTTGAACCTGCGCGGCGAGGCGGTCGAGTTCTTCGCGCGAAAAGAGCGAGAGCGGTTCGACCG
Source organism: Paraburkholderia sp. A3BS-1L (assembly GCF_051125215.1). NCBI lineage: Bacteria > Pseudomonadati > Pseudomonadota > Betaproteobacteria > Burkholderiales > Burkholderiaceae > Paraburkholderia > Paraburkholderia sp. A3BS-1L. The sequence continues at coordinate 1,923,253 of NZ_CP120443.1, forward strand.
TCGCGAGAAACTCCGCCAGCGTGGGTGCGCTAGCCGGTGCGGGCGCCTGGGTATCCATCTGCGGGGCTCCGCGTATTCAATGCGCGTCGATGATGTGTTCCTGCGCGCGCTCGGCCAGCCATTCCTCGCGCAACAGCCGGCGCACTTCGGAGGAGACTTCCGCATCCAGCGTCGCCGGATGGTTCGCACTCACGCAGAAGATCTCGAAGAACGAGCCGTCGGGCGCGGGAAAGGGCCCGAGCAGGTCCCCCACCTGCGCGTTGAACACCTTCGCTTCGATGTCGGTCTTGAGCGAGCCGCGCAGCACCTTGCCGATCACGCCGCCGCGCTCGCTCGTATCGGCGATCGAGTGCTCGCGCGCCATTTCGCCGAACGCCTGCGGGTCGTCTTCGAGAATCGACATCACTTCGCGCGCCTTGCCTTCGGAGTCCACCACGATATGGCTCACCTCGATGCTGTCGAACTTCGGCGAATTGAGCTTGAAATAGCTTTCGACGGCCTCGTCGCTGCAGATCTGGTCGAAGGTCTTCTCCTGATAGAGGGTGTCGGTAATGAAGCGCTCGAACTCGTCCAGGCTGATGCCGAACACGTCCAGATAGCGATTCATGTCCGCTGCGCGATGCAGCCCGCGCACGCGGCGGAACTGGTCGGCACGCTGCTGGATTTCGTCGGCGCTCACCTGCACGCCCATTTTCTTCGCCGCGATGACGGTGAGCCGGTCGCGCACCTGCTGCTCGACCAGACTCTCGAACTGCCCCGTGAGCTTGAGCACCCGGATGAAATCCTCCGTGCCGATCACCTCGTCATCGATACGTACGATTGCCGTCATCTCGTTCCCCTGAGTTTCAGATCCTGATTCGTGAGTTCCGGGTCGCGGCCGCCCACCCCGCGAGCTTCAGCCCGCGACCTGCCGGAACGGGTCCAGCGCGAAATCGATGAGCCGCCGCTCGCGCACGACGATCTCGGCCGTCGCCGTCATGCCGTAGCGCAGCGGATACGTCGTGCCCGCAATGGAAAAGTCATCGCGCGCAAGGCGCACGCGCCCTTCATAAACAGGCTCGTGCGTTTGCGCCTGGGGCTTGGTGGCCGGCGAAATATATTCGAGCGTGCCATCCACCACGCCATAACGCTGATAAGGAAACGCGTTGAACTTGAGCTTCACGGGCAGCCCTTCGTGCAGAAACGCCCGGTCCTGCTCGGCAATCGCCACCTTGACGACCGGGCGCGCGTTGGCGGGCGCAATGCCGCCCAGCGGCGTGTTGGCCTGAATCTTGTCGCCGGGCTGCGTGGTGGTCACGTCCGTGATGACGCCCGAGACCGGCGCGAGCACCAGCAGGAAGTTGTCCTTGTCGATGTTCTCGAAGCGGATGCGCGCCGCGGCGTCGGCGGCCAGCCGCGCCGTCTGCACCTGCAGGCGCAGCTTGTCCTCGGTATTGGCGATTTCGCGCTCGGTGGCATCGTATTCGATACGCAGATTCGTGAGCGTCTCGGCACTGCCCTGAAGCTGCGCCTTCGCCTGCGCGAACTCGTGGCTCGTCTGCGCCTGCAGCGCGGCAAGCCGCGCCTGGGCAATCCGGTAGTTGTTGTCCGCCTGCAAAAACGCGCTGCGCTTTTCTTCTACCTGGCTTTGCGAAATCCCTCCGCCGCCGGGCAGCGCAAACAATCGCTCGTACTTGTCCTGCTCTTCCTTCGCGAGGTCGCGCACGTGGCGCGCGTTGTCGATGTTGCCGCGCGCTTCGTCCAGCTGTGCGTTCTCGGCCTGCTGCAGCTTGCTCGTGCCTTCCGCAACGCGGTTTTCATGCGCTTGCTCTTCCACGTCGATCTGCGCCTTGAGCGCCTCGGCCTTGCGCACCATGAGCGCCTTCTTTTCGGGGAACTCCTTCCACTCGCGCTCGGCGTCGTCAAGCTTCAGGCGCGCGTCGAGCGCGTTGGTTGCCGCCTGGATCGCACCGCGCGCATTGATCCGGCCAACCACGTCGTCCTTCTCCACGGGCTGGCCCTCGGCGATATAGATATCGACCAGCTCGCCGTCCACGGGCGCATAAATGCGGCGCACCTCGGACTCGGGCGAGAGCGTGCCCGGCGCGCTCACGATCACATCCGCGCGGCCGACGAACGACCAGGCGAGCCCGCAGACCACGAGCGCCACCAGCGCGATGATGGTCGCCTCGATCAAGCGCCATGGCCGCGCGGTCAGGATCGCGAGGCCTTCCTCGCTGTGATCGTCGAGCGCCTCGCCAAGCGGCCGGGGCGGCTCGGGCGCAGCAGGCACCACCGCGCGTGACTGGAGCGTGTGCAGCGCCGCGCGCAGGCGCTCAACGAGCCGGGGCAGCTTCACCGTGGTCTCCTGCCGATGCGAGCCTTTCAAGCCGGGCCGCATGGGCCGCGAATTGCGGCGTGGCGAAGTGCGCCGCGGCGAGGCGCTCACGCACCGCCTGCACATGGCCGGCGTGCGCCTCGCTGTCGATCTGCTGATACTGGTCGAAGTCGGCGCGCACGGCGTCGAGCCCGGCCAGCCGCGGGTAGCGTTGAGCGTAGTCGGCCAGCATCGCGGCGAGCCCGTCGAGACGGTCGCTCTCCAGCGCCTCGCCGATCGCCTGCTTGATGCGCTCGAGCGCGGCGACGTAGACCGAGTCGTCGCTTTGCAGCTTGCGCAAGTGGCTGAGCGCATCGGCATAGACCGTCGCAAACGCCGGCACGTAGGCCGAAATCCGGTCGAGTGCGCGCTGATGCTCGCCGGGGTCGTCGTTCCAGCGGCTCGTGATTGCCCGGATGGGCGCTTCGTCGCGATAGATGCGGATCGGCGCTTGCGGGCCGCCGCGCCCCAGCACGAACGACTGCAGCGCGCCCATCCAGCCGATGTTCTCCACGAGCGGCGCTGCGTCCGGGTTGTGGCGCGCAAGCGCGCGCATCGCCTGCACGATGGCTTGCGCGCGATCGAACGCATGCTCATTGATGGCGGCGATCCATTCGGGCACCTTCGCCTTGACGAGCGCTTCTGTCCCCATCGCGCGCCACGCAGCGTCGTCCGGGTAGCGTGCGAGGTGCTGATCGGCGATACGCGCCGCGCTTTCATATTGGCCGCTCGCGAGCAAGGCTTGCATCTCGCGCTGCGGCGCGCCCTGGAAGTACGTCACGGCAACCAGAACGACGAGCGCGGCCAGCACGCCGCCGCCCCACCAGCCAAGGCGGCGCATGTCGATGCGCCCGCTGCCGCCCAGCGCTTCGCTCAACTCGCAGAGAAACACTTCGAGCCGGCCGCGCCGGCGCCGCGCGTCCGGCGCCGGTTCGGGCGCGCGCGCGGGCGCATCGGGGTTGATCTCGTCGTCCTGCGCGGGCACCGGCGTGCAGAAGATGTCGAGAAACGAGTGCGCGGTGCCGACGAACGTGGTGCGCTCAGGATCGAACACACCATCGGTGCCGGAAGCGGCGGCGGCATGGGGATCGCCAGCAGGCGCGACCGCGCCGGGCTGGCGCGTGGCCGTGACGGTGGAATCGGTTGACGACGCGCTTTCGAGGCCGACGCGGTAAGCGAAGTGGTCGCCGCCGAACGCGAGCCGCTGCCCTTGTGCCAGCCGCACTGCGTGCTCGGCGAGGCGCTGCCCGTCAACGAACGTGCCATTGGTGCTGTCGAGGTCTTCGACGTATACGGCATCGTCCTCGGCGTAGATGTGCGCGTGGCGCCGCGAGAGGTAGTTCACCTGATGCGGCCAGGCCTCGCGATACTGGGCGAAGGTCTCGTCGGCCTTGCTCACGAGAAACGGAAAACTGCTGATGACGATCGGCTGCAAACCCAGATCGCCGCGTTCAGGCGTGAGCGTCACGATGGCCGAGCGCACTGCCGCGCGCGCCGCGCGAGGGACGAAACCCACGCGGTATCTGAGTGTGCCCGCAAAGCAGAGCTCGTCGCCGTCTTTCAGGACGTGGGGCTTCTGCGTGACTTCGATACCGTTGACCGCCGTGCCGTTCTTGCTGTCCAGGTCGGCCACGTAGGCCACGCTGCCTTCGCGGAAGATGCGCGCATGACGGCGCGAAACGTCGACGACCAGTTCGGGCCGCGCGGACGCGAAAGGCGGCTGCGTGCGCCCCACGGCGAACAGATCCTTGTCGATGCGGATCTCGCCCAGTTCCGGATGGGATATCGGCCGAAGCACGATATCGAAGGTCCGGTCGAGTGTGGTCTGCCTCTCAACAATCGGAGCGGCACTCGAAGCGGCAATCGAAGCGACGTCAGGCACCATGATTCCGCCAACGATCAGCATTGGCCCGCCAGACTGCGCGCAGCACGAGCGCTGCGTGCGCACCGGCGATCCGTGTGAAGCCGCGCGCCCTGCACATGGCGATCGGAGTGTGAGAAAAGTGTAGGCGACGGATCGCGGGAATCAAACCACTGGCGCGTCCCGCCGCGTTGCGCGTGCTCACCCTCGCTCACCTTGCCGGGGCTGCGGCCACAGCCGACGATGCCACGTTGGTCACTTCGACAGCAGGCCACCCGCCGCCGATTGCCTTATAGAGCGTGACGGTGTCGCTCAGGATCTGTTCGTGATTGGCGAGCAGCGATAGCTCCGCGGAAGCGAGCGAACGTTCGGACTCCAGCACTTCGAGCTGAGAGACGAGCCCTTCCTTCAACTGGGCCTCCACTTGTGCCGCGACCATGCGCAAACGCTCGTTCTGCTGGAGCAGCTCGGTGCGCTGCTTTTTGTGCGCGTCGAGATTCACGAGCGCATTTTCGACTTCCTCGAAGGCCGTGAAAACCACCTGACGATACTGCTCTTCAGTCACCTTGCTTTGCGCCTCGGTCGTCTTGATGTGCGCATGCACTCCCGGATCGAACATCGGCAGGTTGATGCTCGGCATGAAGCTGAAGGTGAAGGCCTTGAACAGGTCGGAGAGCGAGAATGCGGCCGTGCCGCCGCGCCCCGTGAGACTGATGGTCGGCAATTGCGCGAGCCGCGCGGCGCCCACTTCATCATACGATTCGAGAATGCGGAACTGCGCGGCCACTACATCGGGGCGGCGTGCAAGCAACTGGGCGGGCAGCCCCATCGGCACGTCGGGCAGCTTCACGCGCTGGCGCAACTGGCCCGCCGGCATCTTGAACTCGCCCGCCGGCACGCCAATCAGCGTGGCCAGCGCGTTTTCCTCGGTATCGCGCGAGCGGTGCAGCTCGAGCAGCTCGTTCACGAGGCCGTTGATTTCGGCGCTCTGGCGCAGCACCTCGGTCCTCGGCGCCACACCATTTGCATACATCTGCTCGTAGATCGTGAGAATTTGCTTGTTCTTGTCGAGCGTCTGTTGCTCCTCGCGGATTTGATCGTCGAACTGGAGAATCTGGAAATAAGTGGTCGCCACATTCGCAACGAGCGTGAGCCACCCCGCGCGCCAATCCGCCTCGCTCGCGTGGTATTCCGCCTTCTGGGCCTGCACGCCTTTTTCGACCTTGCCCCAGATGTCGATGTCCCAGTTCAACTGCGTGCCGACGCTATAGGTCTTCGTGAGCTTTTGCCCCGTGCTCTTTTCGTAATCGATACCCGCGCCCGCATCGAGCGTGGGCAGCGCGCCGGCCTGCACTTCGCCGATCTGCGCACCGGCCACGCCAATGCGTGCCGCGAGAATCTTGATGTCGACGTTGCCCGAGATCGCCTTGTCGATCAGCGTGTTCAGGTACGGGTCGTTGAAGGCTTTCCACCATTGCGCGTCGACCGTATCCGCCGCGGAAACAGCGCCGTGCGCGTGCGCCCAGGTTTGCTTGGCCGGCATGTCGGGGCGGTGGTAAGCAGGCGTGCTGAGATCCGAGCAACCGCACAGCAGCGCCGCACTCAATCCCGCCAGGCCCATGAAGCGCGCCAGCAAACCCATCGTGCTGCAACGTGCAGGTGCGGGAAACGGCGTGTGCAACGGCATGTGCAACGGCGAAAGCGGTGTGTTCACGATCGACTCCTTGAGCGGAACGCGACGGCGAGGCGGTATGGGATGGGAAGCGAAGGCGGTGACGTGGAAGCGCTTTCGCTTCCACGTCTTGCAGCAGGATCAGAAGAAGTTGATCGTGTTCTTCGCCGTCTGCACCGGATTGACCGACGAATGGATGCCCGATACGAACGCCACATCGTTGCCAGTGTTGCTCACGATATTGTTGGTCTGGCCAATCAGCTGTTCTGCGCTGAAGGTGGTGGTGTCGATCTTCACGCTCGGCGCCGGGTAGTAGACCGGCAGGCCCAGGTAGCCGCCGCGGACGGCGCTCATGGAACGGCAGTCGAGTTCCCGGGTGGCGCTCAGGTCGGCGATCATCAGCTTGCTCATGACAGTTCTCCAGATAGGTAAGGTGCCAGGTGTTGGCGTTTGAGCTGCAATGTTGCGGGCTCGCTTCCATTAAGGCATGAGGCGTGCCAGTTGCGCGGCCGCGCGCCGGCAAAGCCGCGCAACGCCCGCTGCATAGGGACTTCGCCGATGTTCACGGGTGTGCCGAACACCTGAACCGATGCTCGCGGGCCACGCGCGCTGATGGGCGCGCGCCAACTCAGCACGCGAATTGTGTTGGCGCGGCGCCGACACTGAAGCGCCGGGTGTTGAGCGGGTTGCTGGGTGAGGGACTGAAAGCGGGCAGCGAGCGTGCGCTCGCTGTGGATTTGATGACGCCTGGCGCTTGGGCGCGCTTTATCGCGCGCGCCAATGCCCGGTAATCAACTTCGTATGGATCACTTAACGTATAAGGTGATCTTCTTCGAATAGATCGGTGGATTGTGCGGAATGTGATGAGCGTCGCCCATCAGCAGCTGTAGCGTATGCTTGCCCGGCGGCAGCTGGATCGTGGTTTCGGTTTCGCCCGCGCCGAAATGCAGATGGTTGCGGTCCGAGGGAATGGGCTGATCCATTGGCGGCAGGTCGGTGTCGATCAGCAAATGGTGATGCCCGGTGTTCTTGAACTCGACGTCCTTGGGCGCCACGCCCATGTAGCGCAACCCGAACCAGACGCGAAACGGTTTGCCGGCCGGCATCACCTGGCCGTTGTTGGGCCAGCCGATATAGGCGATGGCCTTGGGGTCGGCCGGGGTCGTGCCCGCGTGCGCCGCGCCGCCAAGGAGCAGCACGAGGCTGGCCGCAAAAACACGGACAAAGACAAGAATCCTGTTCATGGCATGCACTCCCGCATCTGGCTGCAAACAGCCAGTAAGCCCTGCTCCGCTACTTCACCGTGATCGTGATCTTCTTCGAGTACACGGGTGGATCGTGCGGCACGTGGTTGTAGTCGCCCATCAGCAACTGCAGCGTGTGCTTGCCCGGGGGAAGCTCGATGCGGGCCTCCGTTTCGCCCGCTCCGAAATGAAGATGATTGCGGTCCGACGGGATCGGCTGGTCCAGCGGCGGGAGATCCGTGTCGACGAGCACGTGATGATGGCCCGTGTTCGCCCGGTTCACGCCCTTGGGGCAGACGCCCATGTTGCGCAAACCCATGCGTACCCAGAACTTGCCGTTTGGAATCGTTGCTCCGTCCGGTGGCCAGATGATGTAGACCTCGGCGCCCGGCGGCGATGGGGTGCGCTCGGCAAACGCCAGACGCGGTATCAGAACAACCGCTGCCAGTGCCAACAAGGTTTTTCTTCGTTGCATCTCGTTGCTCCTTCTGCGGCGATCCGCACGCTGCCTCGCGATCCGGCGCGTGATGTACAGCTTAGGTCGGATTCCCCCGGATGCACATATATCGGCGCGTGTGCGCCGCCTTCGTTTCAACCGCTTCATTCATCTCATGCATCGCCCGCACGCGTGCTATTTTGTAGTTGTATACGAACAGTGTTTGTGTCTGTACCCTGAAGCGTCAATAAGGCAGCACACCTCTGTATGAGAAGCCGATGCCTTCCAGGGTTTTCCTGATTTGCTGCGGGTTTGCTCCTGATGTTGCTCCTCGTGTTGCGTGATAGGGAGAACGAACATGTGGCGGCGATTGGTGCCTGTGTGCCTGTTGGCCTCGCTCAGCCTGAGCTCGGCGACCCTCCCAGCCATGCCGGCAACGCATGGCCGTCCGGCTCCGGCAAGCACGCTGCACGCCGTGGCGCTGCGAGCGCATTTCAGCTACGCGCGCGCGATACCCGCTGTCCATTCCGGTAACGATTTTGCTGTCATGCGCGTTGGCCTGATGCCCAAGGACACCTCGGAAGAGTACGAGATCACGTTCTGGAATTCGGTCAAGGACAGCCAATACGCGAGCGACTATGAGGCGTATCTGAAGGCGTATCCGAACGGGCGCTTCGCGCCGCTCGCCCAGGCGCGTCTTGCACGCTTGCGCGCAATGGCGTCGAAAGCGCCCGCTGCGCCAGCAGCACACGAGGCGAGCGGTGCTGCAAGCGCGGCACCCGCGCCGGCCACGCAAGCGAAGCCCCCGCCTCCCGCAGCCGCACCGCCAGCCACGCAAGCGAAGGCCGCTCCCCCTGTAGCCACGTCGCCATCCGCGCAAACGAAGGCGCCGCCAGCCGCAGCCGCACCGCCAGCCGCACAAGCGAAGCCGGCGCCCGCCGCCGCAGTAGCGGTTCCCGCAGCAGTTCAAGCGGCGGTGCCTGCGAAGACCAATGTCGTCGCCGTCAAGCCGGGCCCGCACGATATTCAGGACTGCCCCGCTTGTCCGTTGTTGATCGCAGTAACGCCGGGCAACTTCATGATGGGCAACGAAACCGACGACCCATCGGAAAAACCCGTGCACCGCGTAACGATTGGCCACGGCTACGCGCTCGCGAAATATTCGGTGACCGTGGCGCAGTGGAACGCGTGCGTCATCGCCGGCGCTTGCCCGCGCTTGTCGAGCGATAGCAACGCCGCGCCGAATGCCCCCGTGCGCGACCTGAGCTGGGACGACGCGCAGCAATACGTGAAATGGCTCTCCAGGATCAGCGGCAAGCCCTACCGCCTGCCGACCGAGGCCGAGTGGGAATATGCGGCGCGCGGCGGCACCGCAACGCGCTACTGGTGGGGCAACGAAATGCGCAAGGGCACGGCGAACTGCAAGGATTGCGGGCCGCCGTGGCGCGTGGAAGCCCCCGACGATGTCGGCTCTTTTGCGGCCAATCCCTATGGCTTCTACGACATGGCCGGCGGGGTCTGGGAATGGGTGAGCGACTGTTGGCACAACTCGTACAAGAACGCCCCCGACGACGGCCGCTCGTGGGACGAGCCCAACTGCCAGGCGCGGGTAATCCGCGGCGGCTCCTGGCGAGACGGCGCAGGCTATATGCTGAGCGCCACGCGTTTCAAATACGACAGCAGCGTGCGTTACAACGCCAATGGATTTCGTGTGGCGCGGGACATGCAATAGCGTGTGCCATAGCGCGGCCACGCGGTGCAGGTGTCCTCAAAGACAGTCCGAATCATGTAAGCACACCCGTAAGGATTCGATTTCCATACGTGGAGACGCAGCATGGCTTGCGATGTTTCCCTCACCCGCCGAACCTTCCTCAAGGCCATGGGCAGTGGCGCATTCACGGTCTCGGTGAGTTCGATCACGGCGTTGACCGGTGCGTGTTCTGCCCAGCGCACACAAAGCGAACCCGCCGGAACGATTGGCCCGGGCACCCACGCCACGCCAGAAGCCGCGGCACCGGAGAAAGCCGTGAATGGCATGCCCGCATGGGCGCCGAAGCCCGGCAAGGCGCGCTGGCGTATCGAAGGCGTGCGCAAGGTCACGGGAGCGAAGATCTACGCGCGCGACTTCAAGGCACGCGACTTCGCGGGATGGCCGAAACAGGAAAACTGGCTATACGCGCTGCGGTGCAATTGCATCGACAAGAAGGTCGAGGGATTCGATCTCAGCGTATTGCCTCGCGAGCTTCGTCCCATTGCCGTGATATCCAACGAGACGCTAAACGACAATCACATTTATCTCTCGACCAAGCCGGATCCGAGAAAGAACAAGGATATCTATCTTTTTGCGCAGCCAGGCGACCCGGCGGATTGCTACGGTCAGCCCGTCGCCCTGTTGATCTTCGAAGACTTCGATACCTGGCGCCGCGCGAAAAAGCTGCTCGAATTCAACGATGCGGTCATTCGCTATGGCGCAACGGTATCGCGGGACAACCAGCCGCCGCCCTTGTTTTCGTTGCCCAAACTCTATGTGCGCGACGACGACAAATCGTTCTCTAACATCCGCATGGTTACGGACACCAATGGCAACCCAACCGACGCGTTCCGCAGCCAGAGCAAAACCGTGAGCGACGAGATTCGCGCGCTGGCGAGGCGCAATGTCGAAAGCAGCGCCTGGCGCCAGTTCGACGGCGCGTTTCAGACACCCGCAATCGACCCTGTCTTTCTGGAACCGGAAGCGGGACTGGCCTGGTATCAGCAGGACGCCGGCGTGCTGCAACTGGTGCTCGGCACACAATCGCCACGCGACGACGCCACCTCTGCCGGCAGCCTGTTTGCCAATAGCAAGATCCATATCGATCACGTGCATGTGACCGGATGTTATCCCGGCGGCGGCTTCGGCGGCCGGGACAAATCGTACTTCCCGCTCTATCTTGCGCTTGCGGCGCCGTTTGCGAAGGGGGCATTGCGCTGGCAACAGTCACGCTACGAACAGTTCCAGGTAGGCCTGAAACGATCCGAAACCGAATTCACGGAGTCCATCTGGGTGGACCGCAATGGCAAGCTCCAGGCATTGGACAGCACGTTCAAGCTCAATGGCGGCGGCAAGGCCAACCTGTCGGGTGCCGTGGGCGACCTCGCGGCGATGAGTTCGATGAGTTGCTACGACATTCCGCGCGCGATTGCGCAAAGCTCGGTGACCTGGACGCCCGAGGTGTTCGGTGGTTCACAGCGCGGCTTCGGCGGCCCGCAAGCCTTTCTGGCCATCGAAACGTTGCTGGACGAGGCCGCCCAGTCTCTGCACAAGAGCCCATTTGAGATTCGCCGCGACAATCTGCTTGTCAAAGGCCGTGGCAAGACGCTGACCGGCGCGCCCATTCTGTTCGACCTGCAACTCGAAGAACTGCTGAACCGGCTCGAAACTCACTCGCTGTGGCGCAACCGGGAAAGCACCCGCGCGCAAAAGCGCAAGCAAGGATTGCGATATGGCGTCGGGCTCGCCATGTCAAATCAAGCCTACGGCACCGGGAAAGACGCTGTGTTCGCGATGGTGCAGATTCAGCCGGATGCCGACGTGCGCGTGCTGACGCACTACACCGATATGGGCAATGGCGCGGCGACCACATTGGGACTCGCACCCGCCACATGGCTCGGGCGCAACGCGCAAGAAATCGTGATGAGCGAGGTCGAGGCGTTCGCCTCCATTACGGATTTCAACTACCGGGCGCTCGGCCAATGGCCGGACGACAGCCGAAGCTATCCCATTTCCGGGCCGTTTGGGTCGTCGAGCGCGTGCCTCGGGGCATTCCATCACTATCAGGCCGTGGATCGCGCGGCCATGGTGCTGATGTTGCAGAGCGTGCTGCCCGCCGCGCGCCAGATATGGGGCAACGCGCGCATTGCGCCGCAAGCGCTCAAGTGGACGAACGGAAAGCTGACGGCCCCTGGCCGCCCGTCACTCAGCTGGTCCGCCTTGCTCGACGAAATGGAACGCATGCAGCTGCCCACCGTGGCGGCCGTCCACGTGACCTACGCGGGCGATTTCTGGAGACGTCAGTACACCTTCAAGTCCGGAGCCGCCGAGATGGATTGCGACTTCGTGGCAGTCGGCACCGATACGCGCAACCTCAAGCCGTTGCCTCACGGTGCGCTGATCGCGCCGCACGACGCAGTGGGATACGGCCGGACCAACTATGCGCCCGCTGCCGCGCTGGTCGCGCTAAGCGTCAGCCCAGCCAGCGGGCACGTCAAGATCGAGCATGTCGTCACCACGCTCAGCGCCGGCCGGCTGATTTGCCCTGAGATCGTCGAAGGTCAATCGCAAGGCGCTGTTGCAATGGCGATCGGCAACGTGCTCAGCGAAGCGTGCCCGCTCGGCGACCAAGGCCCCGGAAACGGCAAGTGGAATCTGGACCAGTACCTGATCACGCGCATGACCGACGTGCCGATCCAGGAACTCATCACGCTGCCGCCGCCCGCGGACAAGGATCGCCATGGGGCACGCGGAATCGGCGAGGCCGTCATGTGTCCCATCGCGCCCGCGCTGCTCAATGCGCTGGCCATGGCAACAGGGCGCCGCTTCAGGCAAACACCGGTGACATCCGGGATGATTCGGGAGGCACTGGCATGAGCGGACGTGCGGTGCAGATTCACGTGAACGGGCAAGCGGTCACGGTTCCAGCGGCCGATGCCGATATGAGCCTCGCTGAATTCCTTCACGAACGCATGGACTTGACGGGCACCAAAGTGTGCTGCGGCATCGGCGTATGCCGTGCGTGCACCGTAGGCATGCGTAGCGGCCAGGACGCGTTGATGGAAAAAACCCTGGCATGCGTGACGCCCGTCAGCGCCGTCGCGGATCAGTACATCTATACCGTAGAGAGCCTCGCGCAAGGGGCCACGCTCTCGCCGCTGCAACAGACCTTCCTCGAATCCTTCGCGTTTCAATGCGGGTACTGCACGCCCGGTTTCCTGATGGCGGCCACCGCCATGCTCGAACATTTGAAGGCCTACGGCACCGATCAACTCGAAGCGGCCATCGATACCTGGGTGGGCGGCAATCTGTGCCGCTGCACCGGCTACGTCAAGTACCGCGATGCCATCCGCAAAGTCGCGCAACAGCACATGAAAGTCGGAGCGTGAAGATGCGCCGAGCGATCCGGCTATTCGCACTGGCCTGCATCATGGCCATGCCGCTTGCGGCCAGGGCTCGCGAACAGACATTGCTCGAATACGCCGAGCAATGCGCGAAGGAAATCGGCGCAATTCCCGCCTTCGACTGCAACGACGGAACGGACATACCCATTACGATCAACGGCAAGCCTCCCGCGAAAAATGAATCTCCACGGCTGTGCGACAAGCCCTCTTTACTTCACCCGGACTCCGAAGTAACGGGACAGTGCATCCCGTATTCGAAAATTCTGAATCTATCGCGCGGCAATACGCAGATCGCCGCGTACTGCCGTCGCAACACGCTGCGCGCCGACACGAATCCAAACTATGACGAAGTCGACATCGTCATGCATCACTCTGGCAACGGCAAGACCTGCTGGTTCCAATCCGCACCCGCTTCGGGCACGAAAGGATTCGATGCAACCCGTGTGCCGCCGCCCAACGAGAAAAGGCCGCCGCCAGGCCGTCCCTCCGCGGTCGAATTCTGGATGAGTCCCGCAAAGGTTGCAGCGGAGAAGCCCACCTGCGTGTCCTGCCACGATGCCGGACCGTTTGTCTTCAGCCCGTATATCGGGCAGGTCTGGGACAAGGTGCCCACCGACCCATGGGGGAGATATTCGAACATCGGCGCGGCATTTTCATCGCATCGCCTCACGACGATCACCACACCGGGCAACGCCTGTATCGGCTGCCACCGGATAGGCAGCGAGAAGAGTTGCACGGCCTATATCGGCCTTTCGGCGGGCAAGCTTTCCGCGCCTGGGAACGACACGCTCGCCAACCGTTATCCGCTTAGCCACTGGATGCCGACCGACAACACCATGAGCGAGGCGCAATGGAATGAGGCAAACGTGAAATCGGTCGAGGCCTTGCTGGCCTGCTGCAATGACAAGGCACACAAAAACCCGAACTGCAGCTTCAGTCCCGTTCCAGCAAGTTCGAAGGCGAGCTACGGTAAATGACGCCACGATCTGTTTCGAACGCAACGACGCCATTTTGTCATTGCAATTCCAGCCTCTGCCCCCCGAGCCGCCATGCGATATTTTCGCGCGCGCGCACCTCGCAGCGTGAATGGAAGTAATCGGTCAGGTAGATGCGTGGCCGCGCGAGCAAGCCTCGCAGGATCTTGCTCTCTTGCAAGGCGTAGGCGTGGTCGTCAAGGTCCGGGCGTTCGGCTCTCAGGCGCATGCCGTCTTCCTGAAACCGGCGACGCGGTGCGCCGAGCGCCGCGAGATCGATATCGCACGCAAAGCGCGAATCCAGTTCGACTGGAACGCGGGTGTGCCGGGTCGCGAGAATCGCGTCGCAAATGCGCTCGCGCATCACCATGCGATCGTCGGCCCGGCGCAGCACCCAGTCGACGCTGCGCTGTTCGTTATCCTGAGCGCCGGGCACGTATATCACGTCGTGGCACCATAGGGCCAGCTCAACGACATCGCGGCGCTCAATGGCATCGCGCGCCAGATCGAAATCGCGCAGGCAGCGTCGAACGTGACGCAACGTATGATAGTGACGGCCCGGTTCCCCATAGCGACGCACGAGATCGGCATACACGGCGTCGGCGTGCTGCCCCCCGTTGCGCGACCACAACTCGACGAAGCGCTCCTGCCTCAGGTTCACCCTTGCTCCTTTGCGCACCGCGCGTCCTGGCACCGGTCTTGCGCAGCCGCTATCGACAGCCTCAGAGAAATTCCTTGCGAATGTCGATGCTCGAGCGCCGGCCTATATCGACATAGTGCCTCGCGAGCCACGCATCGGCTTCCTTTCGGCCGTTGTCCCGCAGTTCGCACAGGAAATTCCAATCCGCGTTGTACTTGCTCGATACGCTGAGCGCGCACATTGCCGCGTCGGAGCGGATCGAATGAATCAGCATTTCCTTCATTTCTTCGCGCGCGAACTTACCCTTCTGGATCAGATCGGTAACGAACGCGATCGCGCGCATTTCGCGCATCAACGACGAGTTGAAACTGATTTCGCTGATCCGGTTAAGAATCTCGGCCGCCGTGACCGGCACCCCGCGCCGCACGAGCGGGTTGATATGGACGATCACCACGTCGCGCGTCTTGCAGTGATAGATCAGCGGATAGATGGCAGGGTTGCCCATATAGCCGCCATCCCAGTAGTGCTCGCCTGCGATGGTGACCGCCTGGAACAGCGTCGGCACACAGGCGGAGGCGAGCACGGCGTCCGCGCAGACGTCCTCGCCCGTGAAGAGGCGGATCTTGCCCGTCTCCACGTTGGTCGCGCAAAGGTATAGCAGGATCGGGCACGACTTGCGCAGCGCCGCAAAGTCGACCTGGCGTTCAAGTACTTCCCGCAGCGGATTCAGGTTGTGCGGATTGAACTGGTAGGGCGAGAACATTCGCAGCATCATGTCGGCGAATGCATAGAGCGGCGAATGGTCGAGCCCGAAGCTGTGCGACCCCTTGAGCCACGGCACCCAGCGCAGCGGGTTATAGCGTTCCGCCGACTCGGCAACCGCATGCCAGAAGTCGTGCAGTGCCTCGCGCGCGCCGCTTTCGCCGCCCTTCAACAGCCCGTACGCCAGCACGGCGCCATTCATTGCACCGGCGCTCGTCGCGCTTACGCCTTCGATCGCGAGTCTTTTGTCTTCGAGCAGGCGGTCGAGCACGCCCCACGTGAACGCGCCGTGCATCCCGCCGCCCTGCAATGCCAGCGCGATCTGCTTTGGCGCTGCGGGATCGTTGTCTCTTTCACGGCTTGCTGTCTGCTTCGTCGCCATGGGTCGCCTCGCTGGCGGGTTAGCCCCGTCCTTCGTCGTTTGTTCGCACGTTGCTCGATGCTAGCGCGTCGAGCAACGCCTTGGCTTCTCGCAGATCGCCGGTGTCGAAGCCCTCCGTGAAGTGGCCGACAGTCTCGGACAGCACCTGCGTTGCCTCGCCTGATCTGCCTTCACGCTGCCACAGACGCGCGAGACTCGACGCCGCGCGCAGCGCCAGTGAGTGGGCACCTTGCGCGCGAGCCACGGCAATCGCCTTGAGAAAGCAAGCTTGCGCGTCTTCGCTGGACGAAGGCATGCGTTCGTCCTCGCTCAACGCCGCGAGCAGCAGGGTTCCCTTGAGCCGATGCAATTCAGCCTCGTAGAAACGCTCACCGGTTGCCTCTGTGATCGCCATGGCCGCATCGAGCGTCTGCAGGCCGCCCGGTATGTCGCCGGCCCGCCACTGGCACTCGGCGAGCAAGGCCAGAAAGTAGGAGCGATGTTCCTCACCACCCGCTGACCGTTCGGCGTCCAGCCCCCGGCGCAACTGGGCGAGGCCCTCCTGCAGGCTTCCCGGTTCGATGCGCGCCCAGCCCGACAAAATGGTGCCCCACGCGAACCAGTACGGCAAATCGTGCTCGGTCGAGACGGCGATGGCCGCTTCGGCTCGCTCCTTCACCAGCGCAGCCTCGCGCCGAAGCTGGTGCAGCTCGGCTGCGTAACCCAGCGTGAATGCCAATGTCGGCCCGTAGGCGTGCCTCTGCGCGAGCACGAGCGCCTCCGTGCTTCGCTTGAGCGCCTGATCGGGATAGCCCTGCAGCCAGCGTATCAAGGACAGGAAATTCAACGCCCGGCTGCCGGGGTCCACGCCATGCGAGACGGCATGGGTCCGATGCCGCTCGGGATCGTAGAGGGTCAGCGCCTGCTCTTCGTGCGCGGCAGCAGCGTCCAGTTCGCCCAGCAGGAACAGGCAGGCACCGAGTGCACCGTGTGCCTCCATGAGCCAGTCCAGATCCTTTGCCTGCTGCGCCATGCGCAGCATCTGCTCGCCCAGATCGCGCGCCACCGCGTACTGCGCACGCGTCATGTTATGAATTCGCAAGCCAAGGAGCGCCGCAAAAAGCTGCGGCACCTCGCCGAGTTGTTCACCGAGCTGCCGGGCTCGCGTGTAGGTCGCCGCCACCTCGGGCGCCCCATAGCCGCGCACGTTCATCAAGGCGGGGCCCAGCGAGAGCAACAGCGTCAGCTCGCGCGACGCGCGGGCAGGCGTATCGGGCAATCGCTCGAGCAGACCCAGGGCGGCGCCGAGATGGTGCATGGCGTCCGGATGGGCGCCGTGCCTGAGCGCTTGCTGCCCGGCGCGGTGCAGGTATTCCACCGCCTTGGGAATGTTGCCGCTCAGGCTGTAGTGATGCGCCAGTTCGCTGCAGTAGTCCGCGATGCGCGCGGGGAACAGCGCCTCGATTGCCTTCGCGGTACGCTCGTGCAACACGCTGCGCCGCTCCGTGAGCAGAGAGTGGCCCGCCACCTCCTGCGTCAGCGCATGCTTGAACGAATATTCGACTTCCGGGTAGGCGGGCCGCTCGTAAATGAACTCCGCGGCTTCCAGGTGCGCGAGCAGCGCGCGCAGATCGTCGTCGGTGCGTGCGAGCTGTCCGTCGCAGATGCGCTGGACCAGGCTGAACGGAAACTCCTTGCCGATCACCGCGAGCGTTTGCAGCAGTTCCTTCTGCATGAGCGGGAGGCGGTCGATACGTGAGGCGAGCACGCCTTGCACCGTGGTCGGGATATGCAGCGCGGAAGGTATCCTGTCGACGCGATAACGCCCGGGCTCGCCGTGCAAGGTGCGCTCCTCCACGAGCGTTTGCACCACCTCCTCCATGAAGAACGGGTTGCCCTCGGTCTTTTCGAGGATGCGCTGCTTGAGCGGCAACAGCGAGGCATGCTCGCCGAGCAGCGCCGCGAGCAGCCCCTCGGCCTGCTCCGGCCCCAGCGGCTCCAGCCGGAGCTGGCTGCTGTCCCACGCCGGCTGGTACTCCGGCCGGTAGTTCACGAGCAGCAGGACACGGGTGCCCGGCACGCGCTCGACCAGGTATGCGAGGAACGCCTCGGTCTCCCGGTCCAGCCATTGCAGGTCCTCGAAGAGCAGCTCGATCGGCTGGCTTTGGCTCTCGCGCGTCAGAATCTGCGTGATCGCGTCGAAGGTCCGGTCGCGCCGAACCTTTGGATCCATGTCCGCGAGCGCGGAAGCGGATTCACCCGTGCCAAGCAGATAGAGCAGATAAGGCACCAGATCCTCGAAGCTGCGCTCGAGCGTCAACACCTTGCCGACGACTTTCTCGCGGCGGCGTCGCTCATCGTCTTGCGCGTTGATCTGAAAATAGCTCTTCATGAGCTCGATCAGCGGCAAATTGGCAAACGCCTTGCCGTGTGAAACAGAAAACGTTTCCAGCACCAGACACCCTCGCCGCGAACGTTCCTTGAATTCATGGAAAAGGCGCGACTTCCCGACGCCCGCCTCGCCGACCACGGCGACGACCTGTCCACGCCCTGCCCGCGCCATTGCCAGCGCCCGGTCGAGATGGGCCATTTCAGCCTCGCGCCCGACGAAGCGCGCGAGACCGCGATGGGCCGCCAGTTGCAAGCGCGTGCGCAGCGCACCCGGACCCAGCACCTCGTACACGGGCAGCGGCTCGGGAATGCCTTTGACCTGGGCTGCGCCCAGCGGCTTGAACTCGAAATAGCCCTCGGCCAGTTTGTGGGTCGACTCGCTCACGAGGATCGACGTGGGCGTGGCGATGCCCTCCATGCGCGAGGCGATGTGGATCGTGTGGCCGACCGGATCGTAATCGGTGTGCAGATCGTCGGTGCGGATCGAGCGCACGACGACCTCGCCGGTGTGAATACCCACGCGAATCTGCAGCGGAATGCCTTTCTCCAGACGAATGCGATCGCCATGCCAGCGCATTGCCTGCTGCATGCGCAGCGCGGCGAACAGCGCGCGTTGCGGATGGTCTTCGTGGGCGATCGGCGCGCCAAACAGCGCGAGGATGCCGTCGCCCAGGGACTTCGCGACGTAGCCCTCGTAATAGTGGACGGCCTCCATCATCAGCGCCACGACGGGTTCGATCAGGTGATGGGCTTCTTCCGGGTCGAGACCATGAATCAAGGCCGTGGAGCCGGCCATGTCCGCGAACAGCGCGGTGATCGTCTTGCGTTCGCCTGAGGTCTCGTTTCTTGCTTCCATGGCGACGTGCTCAGCACGAATACGCTCAGCAAGATGATGCGGCGTGTAATGAATCGGCGCGGGCGGCGACTCCTGTGCCGGTGGCGCCAGCTCCGGCGCCTCAGTGAGTTGCGTGAGCTGTGTGAGCTGCGCCCCGCATTCACTGCAGAATCGGGCGGCCGCCGCGGCCACGTACCCGCAACGGGGGCACGCGCGCGCGAGCAGCGTCCCGCACGCTTCGCAGAATCTCGCCTTGGCGGGATTCTCGAATCCGCAGTTTGTGCAGCGCATACGACCTCGTCGCAACCGGGAATCATCATGGGCCAATTATGCGCTGCATTCCCAGACGGAACAGCCCCAATCGATGAGCCGGAAAACGGCGGCCGGCCGCCGCCCCCTTCAGAGCACCACGTTGCATCGGCGGGCGGCTCGCCCGACAGCACGCCGAAGCCAATGCCGCTGATCCACCCTTCGTCGAGCGCGCGCACAAGCGCATCCTCATCGACGAGCCCACCGCGCGCCGTATTGATGATGAGCGGCTTGCGCTTCATCGCGCGAAACTCGGGCAGCGCGAGCATGCCGCGCGTCTGCGGCGTCAACGGGCTGTGTATCGTGATGACGTCGCTGCTTGCCAGCATTTCGTCCCACGGTGTGTAAAGCGGCCCGAGCCCTTCGCGGCCCTTGTGCGCCGCGAAGAGCACACGCATGCCGAAGGCCTTCGCAATCTCGGCCACGCGCTGCCCCAGCACGCCCTCGCCGATAATGCCCAGCGTCATGCCGCCCAGGTCGCGTATCGCGTGGTTGAAGAAACAGAACGGGCCGGACTTCTGCCATTCGCCGTTGAGCACGTCGTCGCGGTAAGCAATCAGATTGCGCCGCAATGCCAGCATCAACGCGAAGGTATGCTCAGGCACCGTGTTCACCGCGTAGCCGCGAATATTCGACACGCGAATGCCCTGCCGCTCGCAGGCGGCCTTGTCGATGCAGTCGGTGCCGGTCGCCGCAACGGCGATCAGCTTCAACGATGGCAGCTGCGCGAGCACTGCGGCCGTCAGCGGCACCTTGTTGGTGATCGCGATAGTCGCACCCGCCAGGCGCGCGGCGACCTGCCCGGCTGAAGTATGGTCGTACTCGATGAATAATTGGGGAACTTGGGGGAAAAGCGCCGCGTCCTGGGCAAGACGCGGCGCGGTGCGTCAATGCAGGAAGCCGTTGGAAATCCAGGGTACGGCGGCCACGACGATCAAGCCGATCACGAGCGCGACCATATAGCCGATGATCGGCTTCATGCCTTCGTCGGGATGGATGCGGCTCACGGCGCACGCCGAGTAGTAGCCGACCCCGAACGGCGGCGCGAACAGGCCCCCTATACCCTCAACCTGCTGAAATCGCGCGCGGATCTGCCGAAGCTCAAGCGCTTTCAGGACTGGCTGTTCGACGAACTCGGGGCGGGCTGAAGTCGCCTTTGCAAACACCATTGGGAGATCGGGTGCTTGGCGTCAGGCTCGTCCAATGGAATTTGACATTCCGGCTTTTCGCTTCGTATATCCACTCAACCGGCGCCGCGCCGTCAAATCAGAACGGGATGACCGCCTTCGCCCATACGGCCTCTCCAGCCGGCCGGTTGTGCACGAAGAATTCCTTCACGACGCGCGCTTCCAGGCTGATCTTGCTGAACTGATAGCGAACCCCCGGCCCGATCGCAAACGTCTGTCCGCGAAAGCCGTCGCCGTTGACCGGCTGCCCGTTCTGCATGTCGTTCGTCGTCTGCTCGACGAAGTAGCCCGATAACCCGACGCGCACCTTCGGCGTGACCGCATAACTCGCCGAATAGTCGAAGTGAAATAGATTGCCCGAGTGGTAATGCGTGTCGTCGTTCGGGGAATTGAAGCTATATGTGAACTTCGCAGACACCTCGACCTTGTCGTTCGGCAACCATGAGGCGGCAAACACTGGCCGCGCGGTGTAGTAGTTCTTGCCCGTGTTCAGCGCCGCATGCGGGTCGTACTGGCCGGTCGGAAACACGAATTCGATCGCGGCCACCGTGCGCAGCGCGCCCGAGCCCCACGCGATCAGCGCGGGGCTGACGATCAGGTCGCCGAGGTTGGTACGGTCGAACGACGCGCCGCCCGCGTCCAGCGCCAGATGCTCCATCGGCAGCACCGCATACGCGCCGTAGCGTCCGCCAAGCACCGACAGGTTCGACATCCAGACGACGCGCGGAATCAGCACGTCCGCATCGAGCTTGAAACCCGGCACCGAGTTGTTGCCCTGCGAATCGTTGAAACGCGACGCATGGTAATGCGTGTAATAAAGCAGGC
The DNA here is from genome assembly GCF_051125215.1 of Paraburkholderia sp. A3BS-1L. NCBI lineage: Bacteria > Pseudomonadati > Pseudomonadota > Betaproteobacteria > Burkholderiales > Burkholderiaceae > Paraburkholderia > Paraburkholderia sp. A3BS-1L. The sequence goes on from NZ_CP120443.1 coordinate 1,944,260, forward strand.
CGTACAGCCCGGCCGGCGGCAGCGCGCCCGCGAAGAACGCTTCGGCGCCCTCGCCGATCGTATCACTGCCGCCCTCCGTCGCCGATGCGCCGGTGCTCAACATGATGCCCGCGCAGGCCGCGAGCGAGATCAATCCGAATGCCGCCTTCCGATTCATCCTTGTCTCCATGATTCGTTATGCTTACTGTTTTTCTTATGTTGGTTCAGGCTAACCTTCCCGCGCTGCCGCCACGCATCGTGTCTTCCGATACCTGGCGGCAATGCGTCCTGCCGATGCACTACTCGTTGAAATGGTCAACGACGAGACGGTTGAAACGCGCCGCGTGCTCGATCTGCGTCCAGTGCCCGCACTGGCCGAACACGTGCAGTTGCGCATTCGGCAGCAATTCGAGCAGCTTCAGCGAGCTTGCTAGCGGAATGACGCGGTCCTCGCGCCCGTGCACGATCAGCGTGTCGTGCGTCAATGCACGCAGCTTCGCTTCGTCGCTCGCGAGCGCATCGACCCAGCGCTGCCGCGGCGCCGGAAACATGTTCGCGAACGCCTCCTGGTAGCCGGGCCGCACGCTGGCTTCGTAGCGCAGCTTCGCGAGCTCGTCGTTCACGAGCGCGCGGTCATACGCGAACACGTCGAGCAGCGCGCGCATGTTCGCGATCGACGGCGTATAGCCCCACACCGCGTCGAGCCCTTCGGTCAGTGTGAAGCGCGTGCCCGCCGCGCCCATCAGCACGAGCCGGCCTACGCGCGCCGGCGCGCGGATGGCGAGCGCGAGCGCCAGTGCGCCGCCGAACGAATTGCCGATCACGTGCGCACGCTCGACGCCGAGCGCATCGAGCAGGCCGAGCGCATGGTCGACCCAGTTGTCCATCGAATACTGGTAGCCGGCCGGGCGTTCGGTCTCGCCGAAACCCGCCATGTCCGGCGCGATCACGCGGAACTGCTGCGCGAGCGCGGGCATCGTGAGGCGCCAGTTCGCCCAGGCCGTCACGCCTGGCCCCGATCCATGGATCAGCAGCACGGGCGGACCGTCGCCAACGTCGTGATAGTTCGTGTCGATGCCGCCGGCGACGATCCGGCGGCCAAATTCAGGATTGCTTGACATGACGTTCCCCAATCGATTGTCGGATGCGGCGCGCATCAGCGCCCGCGCTGTTTCGCGCTCTGCCCGCCGATCCCGAAATGCCCCTTCGGCATCTCGGTGATGATCACGCGCACCGATTCGACCGGTGCATCGAGCGAGCGATGAATGGCCTGCGTGACCTCGGCGATCAGGCGTTCCTTCTTGTCGTCGTCGCGGCCTTCGAGGATGTAGAGATGCGCTACCGGCACGATGGCCTCCTTGTTTCGTTCAGATGAAGCGCAGGCCGATCGAGCCGATGTCCTGCACGCGCAGCGTCACGCTGTCGCCAGCCGCGACAGCCACCGCCTCGGTGATGCCGCCCGACAAAATCAGGCTGCCGGCCGGAATCGATTCGCCACGCGCGCCGAGATGGTTCGCGAGCATCGCGATCGCGGCGGCCGGATGCCCGAGCACCGCCGCGCCCGCGCCGAACGCGACCGGCAGCCCGTTCTTCTCGAGCACGACGCCGAGCGTGCGCAGATCCACGCCGCCCACGGCGAGCGGCCGGCCGCCCGCGACGAAGCGCGCGGCGGAGGTGTTGTCGGCCACCACGCTTTTCAGGTCGAACTTGAAGTCGCGGTAGCGGCTGTCGATCACCTCGATGCCGGCCACGACGAAGTCGGTCGCGGCCAGCACCGCGCCGATATGGCAGCCCGGCCCCTTGAGCTCGGCCTTCGTGACGAATGCGATCTCCGGCTCCACCTTCGGGTGGATCAGCGCGGACGTATCGCACTCGCCGCCTTCGGGCAGGTCGTAGATATCGGTCAGGAATCCGAACACCGGCGTGCTCACGCCCATCTGGCGCATCTTCGCGTGCGACGTCAGGCCGGCCTTGTAGCCGACGATCCGCGCGCCGCGCCCGAGCTGCCGGCGGCGGATCGCATCCTGCACCGCATACGCGTCGTCCCAGTCCATTTCCGGATGACGGTCGGTGATCTTCGTGGTGTCGCGCGCTTCGCGCATGCAGTCGTCGAGATGCGCGGCGAGCGATTCGACGATATCGGTCGACAGGTTCATGCGGCCTCCCGCTTTGCTTGCGCCGCGCGCGCCTTCGCGAGCGTCAGCGCGGTGTCCTCGATCATGTCCTCCTGGCCGCCGACCATGCCGCGCCGCCCCAGCTCGACGAGGATGTCGCGTGCCGGAATGCCGTACTTGTCGCCGGCGCGCTTCGCGAACAGCAGGAACGATCCGTACACGCCCGCATAGCCGAGCGTGAGCGCGTCGCGATCGATGCGGATCGGGAAGTCCATCATCGGCACGACGAGATCCTCGGCGACGTCCTGGATCTTCCAGACGTCGACGCCGGTCTCGATGCCCATGCGCTCGCATACCGCGACGAACACTTCGAGCGGCGTATTGCCCGCGCCCGCGCCGAGCCCCGCCGATGCGCCGTCGATCCGGTTGGCGCCGGCCTCGATCGCGGCGATCGAGTTCGCGACGCCCATCGCGAGGTTGTGGTGGCCGTGAAAGCCCAGCTCGGTCTCAGGCTGCAGCGCGTCGCGCACCGCGCCCAGCCGCGCCTTCACGTCGTCGGGCAGCATGTAGCCCGCGGAATCGGTGATGTAGATGCAGTTCGCGCCGTAGGCCTCCATCAGCTTCGCCTGCTTCACGAGCCCTTCCGGACTGTTCATGTGGCTCATCATCAGGAAGCCGACGGTATCCATGTCGAGCTTGCGCGCCATCGCGATGTGCTGCTCCGACACGTCGGCCTCGGTGCAGTGGGTCGCGACGCGGATCGTGTGCACGCCAAGCGCGTGCGCCTCCTTCAGATGATCGACGGTGCCGATGCCCGGCAGCAGCAGCGCCGACACCTTCGCGCGCTTGAGCAGCGGGATCACGGCGCCGAGGTATTGCGCGTCGGTGTGCGCGGGAAAGCCATAGTTGACCGACGAGCCGCCGAGGCCGTCGCCGTGCGTGACCTCGATCAGCGGCACGCCCGCTTCGTCGAGCCCGGTCGCGATCGAGCGCATCTGTTCGAGCGTCATCTGGTGACGCTTCGGGTGCATGCCGTCACGCAGCGTCATGTCGTGGACGGTGATTCGCTTGCCTTTGAGATTCATTGCCGTTCCTTGTTCGTCCGTTGATTCGTCATGCGCGGGTGCGCCATGGCGCGCATCACGCGGTTTCCGGCGCGGCCGGCGCGAGTGGCGCGAGCGCGAGACGGCCTGCCAGCAACTCCTCGGCGAACATTTCGGCGGTGCGCGCGGCGGCGGCCGTCATGATGTCGAGGTTGCCCGCGTATTTCGGCAGGTAGTCGCCGAGGCCTTCGACCTCGAGATACACCGACACGCGCTTGCCGTCGAACACCGGCCCGTTCACGAGCCGGTAGCCCGGCACGTAGCGCTGCACGTCGGCGATCATCGCGTGCACCGATTCGACGATGCGCGCCTCGTCGGGCGTGTCCTCGGTCAGGCAGTGCACGGTGTCGCGCATGATCAGCGGCGGCTCGGCGGGGTTGATCACGATGATCGCCTTGCCGTCCTTCGCGCCGCCGACCTGCGCGACGGCCGCCGCCGTGGTGCGCGTGAATTCGTCGATATTCTTGCGCGTGCCGGGTCCGACCGAGCGCGACGAGACGGTCGCGACGATCTCGCCGTATGCGACCGGCTGCACGCGCGAGACCGCGCGCACCATCGGGATCGTCGCCTGGCCGCCGCACGTGACCATGTTCACGTTCATCTCGCCCGAGCCGATGTGGTCCTTCAGGTTCACGGGCGGCACGCAGTACGGGCCGATTGCGGCCGGCGTCAGGTCGATCATCAGCACGCCGAGCGCGTTGAGCTTGCGGCTGTTTTCCGCGTGCACGTAGGCGCTTGTCGCGTCGAATGCGATCTGCACGCCGTCGGCCTGCACGTGCGGCAGCAGGCCGTCGACGCCATCGGCGGTGGTCTTCAGGCCGAGTTCGCGCGCGCGCTTCAGGCCATCGGAGTCGGGATCGATGCCGACCATCCAGACGGGTTCGAGCACGGGGCTGCGCATGAGCTTGGCGAGCAGGTCGGTGCCGATATTGCCGGGGCCGATCAGCGCGCAACGGATTTTCCGGGTCATGAGGAATCCTTGTTTTGCAATAAATGAGCAGTGAATGAGAACCGCGCCGCTCACGCGAAGCGCACCGAACACGCACCGATCCCACCGATCGACACGCGGAAGTTGTCGCCCGGGCTGACCGGCGCCATCGCGGCGAGCGCGCCGGACAGGATCACTTCGCCAGCCTTCAGCGCAATGCCGTGGCGGCCGAGCGTGTTGGCAAGCCAGGCGACGGCGTTGACCGGCGAGCCGAGCGCGGCCGCGCCCGCGCCGGTGCCGATCACGTCGCCGTTCTTCTCGAGCACCATCCCGCAGGTCGCGAGATCGACGCTGCGCGTGCTCACCGCCTTGTCGCCGAGCACGAACACGCCGCACGATGCGTTGTCCGCGACCGTGTCGCCGATGCGGATCTTCCAGTCGCGGATCCGCGAATCGACGATCTCGAAGCACGGCATCACGCATTCGGTCGCGGCCAGCACCATCGCGTTCGTCACGCCGGGGCCGAGCAGGTCGCGCTTGAGCACGAAGGCGATCTCGCCTTCGGCCTTCGGCTGGATCAGCGTGTCGAGCGCGATGCATTCGCCCTCGCCGTACACCATCCCCGACAGCAGGTAGCCGAAATCGGGCTGGTACACGCCGAGCATGTCCATCACCGCCTTCGACGTAACGCCGATCTTCTTGCCGATGACGCTCTCGCCCGCATCCAGGCGGCGCTGCACGAAGCGCTGCTGGATCCGGTAGGCGTCGTCGACCGACAGGTCCTCGTGCTGCGAGCTAAGCGGCGCGATGGGCATGCGCGAGGTCATCGCGTCGTACAGCCGGTCGCCCAGCGTGGAGATCAATGTGGAATCCATATGAATCGTCCAGTCAGTAGGTCAGTAGAAACGGCATCAGAGCTTGATGCAGACGTTGCGCAGTTCCGTGTAGAACTCGAGCGAATGCACGCCGCCTTCGCGGCCGATGCCCGATTGCTTCGCACCGCCGAACGCGGTGCGCAGGTCGCGCAGGAACCACGAATTGACCCACGCAATGCCGACGTCGATCGACGCCGCCACGCGATGCGCGCGCGACAGGTTGGTGGTCCAGATCGCGGTCGCCAGCCCGTACACGTTCGCATTCGCGCGGCCGATCACCTCGGCCTCGGAGTCGAACGGCATCACGAGCGCGCACGGCCCGAAGATCTCCTCGCGCCCGATCGGCGAATCGTCGCCCAGGCCCGTCCAGATCGTCGGCTGCACCCATGCGCCGTCACGCAGTTCGTCCGGCATGTCGGGCACGCCGCCGCCCGTGACGATCGTCGCGCCGAGCTCGGCCGCCTTGCGGTAGTACGACAGCACCTTGTTGCGGTGTTCCTGGCTGATGAGCGGCCCGATGCCGGTCGTGTCCGCTTCCGGCCGGCCCGGCTGCAGCCGCTCGGCGCCGGCCTTCAGCGCGGCGACGAAGCGCTCGAACAGCGGCCGCTCGACATACACGCGCTCGGTGCCGAGGCAGACCTGCCCCGCGTTCGAGAAGCACGAGCGCAACGTGCCCTCGACGGCCGCGTCGAAGTCGCAGTCCGCGAACACGATCGCCGCGTTCTTGCCGCCCATCTCGAGGCTGACGGGCCGCGCGCCGTCGGCCGCCGCCTTCATGATCGCCGCGCCGGTGCGCGTCTCGCCGGTGAAGGTGATCGCGTTCACGCCCGGATGGGTCGTCAGGAATTCGCCGGCCGAATCGGGCCCGAAGCCGTGCACGACGTTGTAGACGCCGCGCGGCACGCCCGCCGCGTTCATCACCTCGCCGAGCAGCGCCGCGGTCTGCGGCGTTTCTTCGGATGGCTTGACAACGACCGTGTTGCCGCATGCGAGCGCGGGGCCGACCTTCCACGTCATCAGCAGCAGCGGCAGGTTCCACGGGCAGATCACGCCGACCACGCCGACCGGCCGGCGGATCGCGTAGTTGAGCGCGCCCGCGCCATCGGGCGTCGCCATTTCGAAAGTTTCGCCGGGCACGTTCTTCACGACGTCGGCGAATACCTTGAAGTTCGCCGCGCCGCGCGGGATGTCGATATGGCTCGCGAGACTCACCGGCTTGCCGGTGTCGGCCACTTCGGCTTCGAGAAAATCGTCGAAGCGGCGCGTGATGCCGTCGGCGACCGCGTACAGTATTTCGACGCGCTGTGCGACGGTGAGACCGCCCCACGGCCCCGCCAGCGCCGCGCGCGCCGCCTGCACTGCCGCGTCGACATCGGCGCGGCTCGCTTCGGCGACGCGCGCGATCAGCGCGTTGTCGAGCGGCGAGCGCTTGTCGAACCAGCGTTCGCCCGCACGATAGTCGCCGTCGATGAAGTTGCGGACCAGCCGCGGTTCCGGCTGCCCGCCGGCGGGGCCGCGTGTCGCGGCTTTGGGTTCCGTGTCGTACATGATGTGTGTGCCGATAGTCGTGAATCCGTGAGCGGATTCGTTCCTTAAATAATGTGCGCGTGGCGGCCCGTCGCCCGTCACGCGCCGCCGAGGCCGACCGCGTCGAGGCCGACCGCGTCGAAGCCGACCGCGTCGAGGCCCGCGCGCGCGCAGCTTTCGTCCTGCGCCTCGCTGCCGCCCGACACGCCGATGCCGCCAATCAGCACGCCGTCCTCGACGATCGGCAGCCCGCCGCCGAACGCGACGAAGCGCGCACGCAGCACGAGCCCCTGCCGCACGGCCTCCGAATGCGCGGCCAGCGCGTCGTGCCACGCACCGGTCGGCAAGCCGAAGCTCGCGGCCGTGTACGCCTTGTCGATCGCGATGTCGATCGAATGCAGCGGCGCGCCTGGCATCCGCACGAATGCCGCGAGCAAGCCGCCCGCATCGACGACGGCGACGTTCACGCGCACGCCGAGCCGCTCGGCGGCCTGCGCCGCCGCCTGCGCGGCGCGCGACGCGGCGGGCCAGTCGATCACGCGCGTGCCGACGCTGTGGGTCGAATCATTGCGAGCCATGACGCTGTGCTCCTGTGAAGGTGGTCAGGTGTAGACGGTCGTGAACGCTTCGTTCAGCTCGCCGGAGTGGAAGAAGATCCCGCGCCCGAGTTCGTCCTCGGTCCACGTCGTGACCGGGCGATCGGGCTGCGCGAGATAGCCCAGGCCCGCGAAGGTCTCGTTGCGGTTGCCGCTCGGATCGAAGAAGTAGATGGTGGTGCCGCGCGTGATCCCGTGGCGCGTCGGCGCGACGTCGATCTTCACCTTGTTCTTCGCCATCACGTCCGCCGACTTCAGCACGTCGGCCCAGTCGTCGAGGAAGAACGCGATGTGATGCAGCCCATTACTTGGGCCGCCGACGAACGCGATGTCGTGCGGCGTCGTGCTGCGGAACATCCACGTCGCGGCCTGGATCGTGTTGCCGGGGCCGACCATCACTTGCTCGGCGAGGTGGAAGTCGAGGCATTCGGCCATGAAGCGCGTGTTCTCCTCGACGCGGTTCACGCCGGCCTCCGGGTTCATCTCGCACATCAGCAGGCAGTGGTCGAGCCAGTGCACGGCGGAGCCCGGAATGTCGTCGGGCCACGGATCGGGGTTCAGCGAACCGACCGCGGTGCCAACGAATTCTTTCTTCGCGAACAGGCGCAGCTCGTGCCCACTCGGCAGCAGGAAGCGCAACTGGCGGCCCACGCCCGGCAGCGCGCCTTCCGGCAGCATCTCGGTCGCGATTCCGTATGCTTCGATGCGCTGCTCGAGCGCGTCGAGGTCCGCGTCATGCTCGACCTTGTACGCGGCATGCTTGAGCCCCGCCTGGTCCGACGGCGAGAGGATCAGCGAATACTTGTCCCATTCGTCCCAGCATTTCAGATAGACGTTGCCGGCCGCGTCGCGCATCGTCTCCTGCATGCCGAGCACGCGTATGTAATGCCGCAGCGCCGCTTCCATGTCCATCACCTTCAGATTGACATGACCAATACGCATCACACCCATGATGTGTCTCCTCCAGATTACTTTTTGATAACCGGCGCCCCGGCACAGGCCGAGCCGCAAAAGAAAGGCTTCTTCAACCGGCCGGCCACTTCCAGCTCCACGTCGCCGTCCGGCGCCACGCGGCACGCGAGCGCATAACCGTCGTCCTCCTCCTCGGCGCTCACGTGCGCGCGGCTGATCGGCCCGAGCTTGCGCACCGCGCCGCGCAGCACGCGCACCTTGCACACGCCGCAGCCGCCGTTCAGGCAGCCGACCGGAATGCCGCGCCGGCCGAGCTTCGCCATGCCGGCGAGCAGCGATTCGCCGCTCGCGCATGCGTAGCGCTCGTCGGTCTGCGCGATCGTCACCGTCCCGCACACACGGCTCGCGTCCATGTCACACCCGGCGGAACAGCGGGCTGCGCGTCTGCTGCGCGTCGGCCGCCGAGATGAACTTCTCGTGATAGATGTCGCGCTCGAACAGGCGCCCCTGCATCAGCGCGGTGATGCATGCGTCGATCATCGCGGGCGGGCCGCACAGATACGCCTGGTGGCCCGAGAAGTCGCCGTCGAAGTGCGCCTTCGCGACGTCGTGCACGAACCCTTGCGCGACGCCATCGCCGGCATCCGCCGCGCCTTCGGACAGCGCCGGCACGTAGGTGAAGTTCGGGTAACGTTCGGCGAGCGCGCGGAACTCGTCGTGGTAGTAGAGCTCCTTCGCGTTGCGCTGCCCGTAGACCAGCGTGATCGGCGCGGTCACGCCGCTGGCGAGCAAATCGGCGATCATCGAGCGCGGACTCGACAAGCCCGAGCCGCCAGCCATGAAGATCATCGGCAGTGCAGCCGAGCGGCGCACGAAGAAGCGGCCATATGGGCCGGACAGGCGCACGCGCTCGCCGGTCGCGAGCTTTTCGTGCAGGTAGCCCGTGCCGAGACCGCCCGGCACCTGCCGCACGTTCAGCTCGATCTCGCCGGTCGCCTCGACGTCGGCGGGTGCATTCGCGATCGAGAACGCGCGGCTCTGCCCAAGGCCGGGAATCTCGAGCTGCACGTACTGGCCCGCCTGAAAATGGATCGGCTGCGAGAGCTTCAGCCGGATCGACTTGATGGTCGGCGTCAACTGCTCGATGCGCGTGACGTCGGCGGCGAAGTCCTTGACCGGGATGATTTCCGCGTCCGGGTCCTCATCGACGTCGGCCTCGATCACGGTATCGGCCTGCAGCGTCGCGCAGCATGCGAGCGCCTTGCCCTCCTCGCGCTCGAAGTCCATCAGCGCGAACGGGTTCGCGTCGCCGAGATCGGTTTCGCCGTCCAGCACCGCGACCTTGCAAGTGCCGCACAGCCCGTGACAGCACGCGTGCGGAATGTAGATGCCCTGGCGCAGCGCGGCGTCGAGCATCGTCTGTCCTTCCTCGACCTCGATCGTGACGCCCAGCGGCTCGATGGTAAGTTGATGGCTCATGATGGTTCGCCCGTCTACGTGACGATCAGAAACTCGCGCCGGCGAGGCCATCGAGGCCCGGCGTGCGGAAGCTGATCAGATCCTTGTGCCCGAGGCCGTTGCCGGCCAGGCTCTTCGACGCGTCCGGCGTCCACGGCTTGCCGGAGCGGAACCACTCCACGCGGTCCCAGTCGATCTTCGCGAAGTCCGGGTGGTAGCCGTAGACGGGCGGCAGCACATCGCTGGCCAGCGCGCCGAACGGCAGGTCCGGCGGCAGCGGCAGGCAGAATGGCGCCGGGAACATCAGGTGGTCTTCCCAGCACACGTACAAGAGCGGCGCCGGAAACTTACCGACCGCGTCCTTGATCGGGAAGTCGTAGGGTTTGAGCGCGATGACGGTCATGCTTGTCTCCTGTCGGCCGGCGTTCGCGCGTGCGCGCGTGCGCCGGTCTCGTTCGAGGTTGCGTATTGGCTACGCTTTGATTGCGTATCGGTTGGGTATCGGTTAGGTATTGGTTGCGTATCGATCAGTTGCTGGTGGCCTGGCCGCGCCATGCCGCGAAGTTCTTCTGATCTTCCGAGCCTTCGAAATCGAGGTTGTCGCGGCCCATGCCCACCTCGTAGTAATCGAGCACCGCGGCGAGCGGATCGAAGCCTTCGGCACCCGGATCCGCATCGGGCGGGAAGCAGTTGCCCTGGTAGATCTGGTGCACGGGCAGCCACGCCTGCACGTATTTCTGCGGCTCGTGGTCGAAGATTTCCTTGCAGTGGTCGCTGCAGAAATGGAACTTGTTGCCGAGGTAGTCCGATTCGCGCGCGCCGATCTTCGTCGGGTTGCCGGGCTCGGTGAACAGCATCGGGATCTGGCAGGTCTGGCACAGCATCGGCAGCGTTTTCATGTAGAAGCGCTTGCCTTCCTTCGCCTGCTCGCCCCAGTATTCGAAACGCGGCCGGTAATAGCGGTCGAACGAGTCCGGATACTTCGCCGACAGCCATGCCATCTCGTCTTCGGTCGGCACCCAGGTGTGGAATGCGGAAGCCGCGTTGAACCCGTAGAACGTCGACCATGCCTGGTGGCTGATGTGGTCCTTGCCTTCGCACGCGTCCTGCCAGCCCTTCGGCTCGCGAATGCCGTAGCGCGCGAGATCCTTGAACAGCGCGCCGCCGTTCTGCTCCGCGTACATCTCCCACGATTCGCGCCAGCTCATCACGCGCTTGGGCTGCATGTAGTCCATCATCATCGCGACGAGCGTGAGCAGCCGGTAGCCGCGCCAGAACCACTTGTCGATCCAGCGCTGCACGATCGGCACGTTGCCCGGGTCCTGTTCGAGCATGAACTTGATGCACTCGATGCCGAGCGTCATGTGGCGCGACTCGTCCGACTGCGCGGAGAAGCCGAACGTCACGGTCGACATGTCGCCGTTGTACGCGGCGCCCGACATGAACGGCACGAACAGCAGGTTCGTCAGCACGTACTCGAACGAGAAGCTGACTGCGGTGAGGAACTCGAACGGTCCGGCCGAGTACGCATCCTCGAAGAACGACTTCGGCACCGACAGGTACCACACGCGATCGAACCAGTGGTTCGAGTGATGGAAGCCGTTGAAGAACTTGTTGTAGGTCGACATCGCGTGCGTTTCGGTCTGGTAGTGCCGCAACTCGTCGATCGACTGCATCTGGCACGCGATGCGCGCGCCCTCGCCCGTAAAGTGCCGGCCGACGTGCGCGAAGCCGCGGTGGGCGAGATATTCGAGCGGCGTCACGCCCTGGATGAACAGCTTCAGCGCGTTGATGTAGCGCGCGTCGGTCACGCCGAGGAACGCGTTGTTCTGCGTGAACGCGTCGATTACCGCGTAGAGCTTCTTTTCCTTCTCGCCCTGATATTTCCAGTACGCGTCCATCGTCAGGCGGAACGGATCGACCCACTTGTCCCAATCGTGAATCTTGATGCCCTCGTAGCGGTCGTACGGAAAGACCTTGTCCATCGGCTGGTAGGTCGTCTCCCAGCCGAGGCCGCGCGTCATCGCCGCGTAACGGTCTTTCAGGCCGAGCTTTTTCTTGAGCGTTGGCGTGTCCATTCGTGTCTCCGGTGTTATCGGCGCGCGTGGCGCGCTGTTCGTTTCAGTGCGACCAGCTCAACGTGAACTGGTCGTCGTCTTCGTCGATGTGGCCCGACAGCGTGATCAGGTTCACCTGGATCTGCTGCAGGTCGAAGCGCGCGCCGGTCAGTTCCTCGATCGTGTCGCGGCGGATCGTCAAGCGGTCCGGCGAATCGATCTTCACCATGCCGGGCGATTCGACGACGACCGCGCTCGGGTTATCCGCGACGATCGCCTCGACGATTGATCTGGATTCCTCATTAGCCTGAAAGGCGATGAATACGTTTGACATGCGTGTTTCCTCAAGTGAAGTCGTGGCGCCGGGTCAGTGCGCGATGCCGAGTTTCCCGATGCGGGCGCGGAACTGCTCGCCCGCCTCTTCGAGCGCCGCGCCGCCTGCGTCGCGCAGCGCCCGCTGCGCCACCGGCGCCAGCGCCTCGGTCGCCCGCGCGGCCCAGTCGCGCGTCCAGCGCGCGAGCAAGGCACGGTTGTCGTCGGATTCGGCCGCCATCGTCTTCACAACCGCATCGACCCAGCGGTTCGATTCCGTGTGCCATTCGGGCATGAACGCGGTCAGCATCGCGACCGCGGAGCCGCCGGCGAGCGCGATCCGTTCATCGACGAAACGGTCATAGACGAGCGGATACAGCAGGCCGTCGAGCGCAAGGTTCTGAGCGATGAACAGCTCGACCGGGTCGGCGACGACGAACGTGTCCTCGACATAGCGGCGCAGCGGCTGCCATGCGGCATCCGTCTGCCAGGCGGCCTTCGCCGCGTCGAGCGCATCGGGCCCGTCCATCGACAGCGCGAGGCGCGTCAGGTACTGCGCGACGCCCAGGTTGTCCATCGCATGAAACATCGCAGCCGCGGTGAACACGGTGCCGTAGCCGAGCGCGCAGATCTGCGCGTTGTTCATGTTCGCGCCCCACGCCGCATGGCGCAGCGGCACGAGAATGTCGAGCGCTTGCGCGGCAACCTCGTCGGGCATCAGGTCGATCATCCGGCGCGACTCGACGAACTCGAAGTTCGATTCCATCGTGTCCTGCTGGCGCGCGCGCGCGGTCGCCCACGATGCGTAGTAGAACTGGCGGGGATCCTTCAGCGCATACCAGTTCTCCATGCGGATCGCGGTGCGCGACGCATCGAAGATCTCGTGATCGGGATCCCAGGTCGGGCGGTAATGGAAGTTCGCCTGGGGCTGCGCGCCCATCATTCCTTCCTGGTAGCGCGTCGCCGTCTTGTCGCCGCCGATATGCCGCGCCACGTGCGCGAAGGTGTGGCGAAGCGGCTTGATGTCGACTGTCTTCAGCTCGATGGTCACTTCCTGCTCCTCAAGGTCTTGGGTTCGCTTCGTGGTCCAGCCGCGTCACGTGCTGCTCGGCGCAGAACGCGTCGAACGCGGCAGGAGGCAACGTCAGCTCGACGACGAGCTCCGGTGCGCCGCCAATCGAAAGCTCGAATTCGACGAAGCCGCGGCTGTTGGTGCCGGTCACCCGGACGTACTTGCAGCCCGGGTCGAACGGGGGTTGATCGGTTGTCGTTGGATCCATGATCGGTGTCGCCTCCATGCCGCACTTCAATGCAGCATCCGTGCCACCTTCGTCCGTCCCCGCAAAAAATCTCGATAATTCAGGGAAAGCCCTGAAACAAAATTCGTATTCGCGAAGCACAATGCCGGTTAACCAGAATGGAAATCTGCTTCGGGCCGCCGCCCCAAACCCCAACAAAACGGCCATTCTCATCATTTGAGCAACCCGGAAAGACACGTTTGCTCAAATGATCAAATCCGCACCGGGTGGTGCGAGCGGCAGCGAAATTCCAGAAAATCACGAGATATTTAGACGGAGACGACATGACGCGGTCCAGCCTGCCCCCTTTGCCGCCCGACGCCGACCTGCGCAAGCTGATCCACTTTTCAGCAAGCGACGGCCGCATCTGGCTCGCCGGCCAGCGCATGGTGCTGCTGCATACCGGCGCGCTGGCCACGCTGCGGCAGGAACTGATGGAAAGCGTCGGGCCGGCGCAAACGCGGCGCTTCTTCACGCGCGTGGGCTTCGCGGCCGGCGAGCGCGACGCGGCGCTCGCGCGCGAGATCCGCAGCGGCGCGTCGCTGTTCGACACGTTCCACGTCGGCCCGCAGCTGCACATGCTCGAAGGCGCGGTGCAGGTCACGCCGGTGCGCTTCGACGCCGATCCGGCGACAGGCACGTTCCACTTCGAATACCGCTGGGAACATTCGTGGGAAGCGGACGTGCACCGCCGCACGTTCGGCCCGCAGCCCGAACCCGTGTGCTGGATGCTGATCGGCTATGCCACGGGGTACACGAGTGCGTTCTTCGGCCGCCAGATCCTGTTCAAGGAAACGGCCTGCGTCGGCATGCACGCGCCGCATTGCGCGATCGTCGGCAAGCCGGCCGAGGCGTGGCCGGATGCGGAGGAAATCTCGTCCTGGTTCAAGGCCGACTCGCTGATCAAGACGATCCGCGACCTGCAAACCGAAGTCGAATCGCTGCGCCTCGAGATCGCGCCCGACGACGACCGGACCCGGCTCGTCGGCCGCTCCGAAGCATTCCGCGCGGCCTACGCGCTGCTGGAAACGGCCGCGCCGACCAAGGTCGCCGTGCTGCTGACGGGCGAAACGGGCGTCGGCAAGGAGCGCTTCGCGCGCGCGCTGCACGGCCTCAGCCCGCGGGCCGCGAAGCCGTTCGTCGCGATCAACTGCGCGGCGATCCCGCATGCGCTGATCGAATCCGAGCTGTTCGGCGCGGAGAACGGCGCGTTTACCGGCTCGCAGGCCGCGCGTGCCGGACGCTTCGAACGCGCGGACGGCGGCACGCTATTCCTGGACGAGATCGGCGAACTGCCGCTCGACGTGCAGGCAAAACTGTTGCGCGTGCTGCAGGAAGGCGAGGTCGAACGGCTCGGCGCGACGCAAAGCCGGAAGGTCGACGTGCGGGTCGTCGCGGCGACCAACCGCGATCTCGAACAGGCGGTGCGCGACGGGAGCTTCCGCGCCGATCTCTACTACCGGATCAACGTCTACCCGGTGCTGATCCCGCCGCTGCGCGAGCGCCAGGACGACATCGCGCTGCTCGCGGATGCGATGCTCGCGCGCTTCGCGTCGCTGCACGGCAAGCCGGCGCCGACGCTGACCGACTACGCGTATCACGCGCTGTGCGGCTATCGCTGGCCGGGCAACGTGCGCGAGCTGGAGAACCTGATCGAGCGCGCGGTGATCCTGTCGCGGCCCAACCTCGCGGTCGACGCAAAGGACCTGTTCCCGGGCATCGGCCTGCCGGGCGGCGCCACTGTCGACCACGCGGGGCAGATCCGGCCGCCGTCCGCGATGACGATCGATTGCGCGGGCCTGCTCGACCAGTTGCAAGGCGGCGGCCTCGAAGGACTCGAACGGGCGCTGCTGCATGAAGCGGTCGACCGCGCGAAGGGCAACCTGTCGGCCGCCGCGCGCCTGCTTGGGCTGACGCGCGCGCAACTCAGCTATCGCCTCAACCGCAATCAGGACCAGGAGGACGTGTGACATGAACACCATCCTGCCCCCGCATGCGTCAGTCGCCCCGTTGAGCGGCGACGCGCTGCCCGCGACCGACCCGGCCGCCGACGATGCGATCGAACCGCATGCACGCACCCTCAGCGAGCACGCCTACCACCAGCTTCGGCAACACATCATCGAAGGGCACTACCCGCCGGGCGCGAAACTGCGCGTCGAGCATCTGAAGACGGTGTACGGCGTGGGAGCCGCCACGTTGCGCGAGGCCCTGACGCGGCTCGTCAGCGATGCGCTCGTGGTCGCCGAAGGACAGCGGGGATTTCGCGTCACGCCGATGTCGGTCGCGGATCTGGAGGCGATCACGCGGCTGCGCATTCACATCGAAGTCGACGCGCTGCGCGAATCCGTGCGATATGGGGACGCCGCGTGGGAGCAGCGCGTGCGACAAAGCTTCGAGATGCTCTCGGCGTGGGAGCAACCGGTGTCGATCGAGCACCGGGCGGCGTGGGAAGCCTGTAACCGGCGCTTTCACGAAGCACTGATCTCGGCGGCCGCGTCGTCGTGGACCTATCTGATCTTGCGCATGCTGTCGCAGCAGAGCGAGCGCTACCGGCGCGTGTGCATCGGGCTCGGTGATTCGAAGCGCGACGTGCATGCGGAGCACACGTGCCTGTTCGAGGCCGCGATGCGGCGCGCGGATGCGCGCGCCGCACTCGCGCTCGAAGACCATATCGGCACGACGCTCACGGTGGTGCGCAATGCGCCGCCAGGCGCCTTGCCGTTTTAGGACAACGCCGTGATCACGCCACGGGCGCCGGGCGATAGCCGTTCGAATCCTGGCCTCGGAACCGCGCCAGTAGCTTCATAAAGATTCGGGTAACGAACTTTCCTCCGGCCGCCAGCATCAGGGCGAGTCCGCTGCGTGGGGCGGCACGCATGCGTAAGCGACAATCTCGACCGGCACTTCCTCGCGCGCGAGCCCGGCAACGACGAAGGACGCGCGATTCGGAAATGGCGGCAGGCGACTCTAGATGAGTCAATAAATATTGCTACAACTCGACTTAGCGAGTTAATATACAAGCTCAATATGAGTCTAAATCGAGCCCAAAGGGAGGTTGCGCCGTGAGCAAACAGGACGCGTCAAGTCGTCGGTATAGAAGCGGTGAAGCGGCGAAGTTGGCTCGCATGCCCGCCGCGACGTTGCGCATCTGGGAGCAGCGCTACGGCGTCATCTGCCCGCCCACGAGCGAATCCGGCCAGCGGCTCTATTCCGATGACGATGTGCACCGGCTGCGCCTGCTCAAGGCGCTGGTTGGCCGCGGCCATGCGATCGGGTCAATCGCACGTCTGGAAGGTAGCGCGCTTGAAGCGTTGGCCACCAGCAAGGCGAAAGACAAACCTCTTGCGGCGCACGGGTCCTCCGCTGCTGCCATAACGATCATTGCGGTCGGCCTGGGCGAGCTGGAGCCCAACGAGTGCATTTCGGCAAGCTTTGGGTCGCTCGACGCGTTGCTGCGGAGCAGCGCCGCCACGCGCGCGAGCGGCCTGATCGCGCGCGTGGCGGCGCTCCACCCGGAGACAGTCGACCAGCTTGCCGAAGCGGCGACGCGCATCGGTGCGAGCGAGGTAACCGTGGTGTTCCCGTTCGGTACTCAGGAGGCCATACAACTCGCGGCACTGCAGGGCATGACGCTCAGAAAGCGCCCGGACGGCCTGCTACGCGCGGACGAGCTGCTCGCTGAGTTCACGACTGCTCTGCGGCAGCGCAATCCGGGCGAATCCTCCGGTCGGGGCCTGTGGCTGCGTTCGGCGCGACGCTTCGACGATGCCACGCTCGCGCGACTGGTCCGTCTGTCTACCACGATTGCCTGCGAATGCCCGAAGCATCTGGCGGAACTCATCATGCAGCTGTCCGCGTTCGAGGGCTACAGCGACCAATGTCTGTCACGCTCGCCGGCTGACGCGCTGCTGCACCGGCACCTGGGCGACACCGCCAACCGGGCGGTCCGCATGTTCGAGGACGCGCTCGCTGAAGTCGCGCAGCAGGAAGGCTGGGACGTGATGGAACCGCCCTCGCTGGCCACCTGAGCGGCAAACCGATCATCTCTAACACCCCTCCAACAGGAAGACACAATGGGTGCCGTCATCGACTCACAGGCCGTCATGGACAGCAAGACCGTTGAAGGCGCGCCTCTGTCACAAATCATCCGTCAACGTCTGCGCCGGGCGGGCCAACGTTTTCACGCCAACGACAACATCGCCGCCCATTTGCGCGAAGGCGAACTGGATGTCCTGCAGCAGGAAGTCGCTGGCCACCTCGAAAATGCGCTGCGCGCGCTCGTGATCGACGTCGACGCAGACCACAACACCCGCGATACGGCAAAGCGAGTGGCAAAGATGTTCGTACAGGAGGTGTTCTCGGGCCGTTATGAGGCGCCGCCGCCAATCACCGAATTTCCGAATATCGGGCAACTGAACGAGCTCATGGTGGTCGGGCCGCTGCGTGTGCGCAGCGCCTGCTCGCACCACCTTTGCCCGATCATGGGACACGCCTGGATCGGGGTGCTGCCCAATGCGCAGTCGAATCTCCCGGGACTATCCAAGTACTCGCGCCTCCTGAACTGGGTCATGGCACGGCCGCAGATCCAGGAAGAGGCTGTCAAGCAGATCGCCGATCTGCTCGAGCGCCGCATCGGGCCCGACGGGCTGGCGGTCGTTATCGAAGCCGATCACTACTGCATGCACTGGCGCGGCACCAAGGACGATGGCGCAAAGATGACCAGCAGCGTCATGCGCGGACGCTTCCTCGACGACGCCGCCTTGCGCCGCGAGTTCCTGTGCCTGCTGGCCACAAAGGGAAAATGATAGGGCCATCCGCGGCCGCGCCCGGCTTTGCAGATAACGGGCTCGCTCAACCCAGAGTCTGGCCGGCGCCTTGATCGCGGTGTCATGCCGTGACGCATGCACCCGCAGTCACCGTTGCTGCGCAGTGCGGTGAAGCAGCGACGTATCGTAACCGAGCGCGGCGGCCCGTTCGTAGAGCATGTCGCTCAGCGCTGCGCAAGGACGCGCTTCGCGCGTCAAGATCCAGAGAAAGCGGCCCGATGGTTCGCCGACGATGGACCACGAGTAGTCTTCGGCGTGATCGAGAACCCAGTAATCGCCGACGAAAAACGGGCCCCAGAACGAGACCTTCAGCTTCGCACCACCACTTTGCGACACGACCTTGGCCCGGCCCAGCGACTCGCGTGCGTGCCCATCCGGTCTGCCTTCCCGGCAGGTGTTCCGAACGCCGATGTAGCCATCATCGCGCCTCCAGTACTCGGCCGTCACGCCTTCGCAGCCACGCTCGAAGCGGTTGTCGTAACGGGCGAGCTCGTACCAGCGTCCAAGATAGCGATCAAGCTCGACCTCTTTGGCGGGCGCGGGCACATGCCCGTTGCCTTCAGGTCCGCCGGTGATCGCAGCGCATGCCGCCAATGCCGCGACCGCGGCGATCAGCATGGCCCAGGTCACGGAGGAGCGAAGCAATCCTGTTTGCATTGTTTGCCCAATTTGAGGTTTTCGAATTCGTCATCGCTGGCTGGTCCGCCCCGGCACCTGAAGCCACTGCATCGATCAATGCCGATCGTGCGCGAGAGCCGCCAGCATCGCCGTGCCCAGGGCCCGGCCGCTCAGCCACGCGCCTTCCACGCGCCCTGAGCTGCACCAGTCACCGCACAGACCCACGCGCTCGGACGCCCGCCAGACATAGCCGCGTGATGCCGGGCTGGACTCGATCACCGCCTCGGCATCGCGCCACAGACACGCTGCCGCGGCGTCGGGTAATCCGGCGCCGAACGCAGCGAACGCAGGCATCAATGCCTCTGCAATCGCTTCGGGATGCAAAACCAGATGCCGGGCGCTCCACTCGGGGCTTGCGTGCAGAACCCAGACAGCAGCGCCGCAACGACCGGGCTTCGCGCTGTCGTTCGCCATCCAGCGTAGCGGGCCGCCATGCACGAACGCCGCGTCGAAGCCCAAGGCCGGAGGCGTCTGATAGCGCAGCATCAACGCCCAGCATGGGCGCATGCGTGCCCGGTTGGCCACGACCGAGAGCGCGGGTGATGCCCGGTGCAGCAAGCCGAAAGCGTCGGCCGGCGGCACAGCCAGCACGACCGCGTCGAACAGATCGCGAAAGCGGCCGATTTCTCGCGTCGTCAGCTCCCATTTGCCGTCGGCTTTCACGAGCGCGCACACCGTCTGCCCGGTTTCGACACACTGACTCGCAGCCGCCGTTGAAAGCACCGTGTCCATATAGGGAGTGCAGACATAACGTCCAGCGTCGTCGATGCGTTGGGCGACGCCGGCGGCGTCGAACGACACAAACCGACCCCGCCACTGCGCAGCCATCCCGGCCTCGCACCAGCCCTGCACCGTTCGCGCGAAATCCGCGTCTCGCACCGTGAAGAATTGCGCACCGTGGTCGCACTGCCACCCTTCACCGTGCCAGGTGCACATGCGCCCGCCCACGACCGCATTGCGCTCGAGGATCACGACGTCATGCCCGGCATCTGCCAGGACCTGGGCGCACGTCACACCGGCCATGCCCGCCCCGACTACGGCCACACGAGAAGTCATGCGCGCTCCTGCAAGCCTGGCGAATCGCTCTTCAACGCGGCCGTCGCCGTCCTTATCCAGTCTGAACATTGATTCATTTAGAGTCACCATGCAGACTCAATATCGTTATGATAGCCTAAAAAAATGGCGCTGCCCCCCTCAACAGACAGTTATCGAATGCAATTTTTGACTCATGGAGAACGGAGACGCTCCCAAACGTCGCCGCGCGGCACGACGGCCTTCCCCTGTACAAAAGGAGTGGTTCGAATGAGCGGGACAAACGGCTTCAAGGGCAACAAGGCCGGTCTGCTTTGCAAGACCTGCGCCGTGTGCGGCCGGCCAATGACGTGGCGGCGGGCGTGGGCGAGGAACTGGGCCGACGTGCGCTACTGTTCGAACGGCTGCCGCCGGCGCCGGACTCAGGTGCGCGCATGACACGCCGCCTCGTTCTTGCGCTGGGCGCTCAGCTCGATCCTGACGCGAGCGCGTTCGACGGCTTCGAACCGGCCCGGGACGCAGTCCGGATGGCTGAAGTGGCACGTTCGAGCTCACGCCGCAGGCTGCGATGGCGTGCTTGCGGGCCATCCGTTCCGCGCACTGCGCCGATGACCTTGCCTGAACCCACGGGTTCCCATGGAGCAGCAGTCATGCCCATCACCGTTCTCATCACCGGCGCCACGGGCTTCATCGGCCGGAACCTGGTCGCCTCCCTGTCGGCCGACGGCTGTCGTGTCATTGCGCTTTCGCGACGCGCCCGGGACGCGCGCGCCATGCTTGGCCCACATGTGCGAGTCATTGGAGACCTCAGGGAGGTGACGAACGACGAAGCCATTGATGCCTGCGTGCACCTGGCCGGTGCCCGCGTGCTGGGTCTGCCGTGGAGCGCGACACGACGACAGACGCTGATCAACAGTCGCACCCGCATCACAGACGCGTTGCTTGGGTTGATAAGTCGACTCGCGCGGCCCCCTCGCGTATTGGTCAGTGCTTCTGCAGTGGGCTGGTATGGCCGCGCGGACGGCGACCTTGCGATGCCTTGCGACGAATCCTCGGCGTGCCAGCCGGGTCAGTTCCAGTCCAATCTGTGTACCGTTGTCGAGCGCACCGCCATGCATGCCGAAGCGCTTGGCACGCGCGTGGCGCGCATGCGGTTTGGCATCGTGCTCGGTATAGACGGCGGTGCCTGGCCGATGCAGGCTGCGACGGCACGCCTGGGCCTTGCAACCATTCTCGGTTCCGGTCACCAATACTTTCCGTGGGTTCACATCGCAGACGCAGTGGGACTTGTCCGTTTTGCAATCGCCAATGAACTGATCGGCGGACCGGTCAACGTTGTTGCGCCCGAAGTCAGCACGCAGGCGGAATTTGCGGAAGAGCTGGCAAGGTCCTTCGGACAACGCGTGCGGCTTCGACTACCCGAGGCACCTGTCAGGCTATGTCTCGGAGAAATGGCGGACCTGCTTCTCGACGGCCGTCCCGTCGTTCCGCGCGTTGCGTTGACATACGGGTACGAGTTCGCATGGCCGAGGCTGCATCGCGCGCTGGCCGATCTGGCCGATCTGGCCGATCTGGCCGATCTGGCCGGGCGCCACGCTCGCTGACCTTGAACCTGGTTCCGATGCTGCACCTTCTGAGCACCGCCCCTTCCTCGATTTCAACCGGAAACGGAAAACGATGTGCCGCAGCTTCCGCTACGTCCTGCCATCAAGTTTGCGGGCAGCCCCCAGCCGGATGACGCGGACCGCCTGCATCCGCAACCCAATTTCTAGCGTATCTGGGACATAAGAGGAGCGATCGTTTCGTGACGCACCTTACCGGCCTTACTACCGCCTACTTCACTTTACTGTCATGCTATATTCCGGGCCACATCCCTTGCAAAGCACAAGCTACCCCACGCCCGGCATGCAAGACACGCCCGACATGAGCACGAGCCACGATGCCGATGAGGTCCGCCGCGCTCATCTCAATCTCGTATTGCGCCGCGTCTGTGAAGGAGACCAGCAAGCTTTTACGGACTTCTACAAGCTCACCTCCTCACGTGTTTTTGCGATTGTCGTCCGGATGATCCACGATCGCGGCGAAGCCGAAGACGTGCTCCAGAACGTCTACACGAATGTGTGGCGCCGCGCGGACACGTTCGACCCGGAGCGCGGCAGCGCCATGACGTGGCTCGTTACGCTCGCGCGCAATGCCACGATCGACCGCATGCGCCAGCATCGCGAAGCCACGCTTGATGAGGAACAGGCGGCCGAAATCGCCGACGACGCTCCCAGGCCCGAGGATGTCGCCCAGTTCACCGAGGAACGGCGCCGGCTCGAACGCTGTCTCGGCGCGCTCGAGCCCACGCAGCGCAGCGCTGTGCGCGAGGCGTTCTTCAGCGGCTCGACCTATAGCGAACTGGCGCAACGTCTGCACGTGCCGCTCGGCACCATGAAGAGCTGGATCCGGCGCAGCCTGATCCAGTTGAAGCTGTGTCTCGAACGATGAATACGCCTGCCCCCTCCGACGACGAACTGCGTTGCGCCGAATATGCGCTCGGCGTGCTTGACAGCGACTCGCGCCGCGCGCTCGAGCGCGAGGTGCTGCGCAATGCGGCGCTGCGTGCGAGGCTGGATACCTGGCTCACGCGTTTCGCGCCGCTTGCAGCAGATCTGCCCGTCATCGATCCGCCGCCCCGTGTCTGGACCCGCATCCAGCGCGATCTGGGCTTCCTGCCCATTTCGACCACGCCTCGCGCGCGCGGCGGATGGTGGAACGACGTCGGCTTGTGGCGTTGGCTCGGCATCGGGGCGAGTGCCGCCGCGCTCGTGCTGCTCGCCGTCAACCTCGTGACGCTGCGTGAGGTGCAGCGTCCTGCTGCCGTGGTGGCGCAGAACGGCTACATGGTGGCGACGATCGCACGCAGCGACGGCGTCGCGCACTGGACTGCGACAGTCGACGTGCGGCGAGCCCGCATGGTGATCGTGCCCGCTGTCCATCCGCAGGTCGCCTCCGGCCGCTCCACCGAGCTGTGGCTGATACCGCCCGGCGAGAAGCCCATTGCGCTCGGCATTTTCCCGAGCGACGCACCGGCGTCGATGCCGTTGCCTGCACATATCCTCGCGCAAATGAGCACGCGCGCGGTGCTTGCCGTTTCCGTCGAACCACAGGGCGGATCGCCTACAGGGCAACCGACTGGACCGGTGATCGCGACCGGCGCGATGCATATCGCTTGAGCGGCGCACATCGTCGCAATCCGCACCGAACGCTCGGGCCGCCATTGGCGGCCTTTTTTTTGCTCTCCCGGCTTGCCAATCCCGTTGTGGATGCATCCATTCCGCCGCCCGGTACGTATAAGCGGATGGAATCCACAACCGGAGATCCTCGCCGATGCTCCCGATCGCCATCATTTCCGCAGCCGCAGCTGGACTGGCGCTGGCGTTTTCCATCGTCTGGCTATGGCAATTGCGCACCAACAACGCCGGCATGATCGACCCGGTATGGGCCGGCGCGCTTGGCGCCGTCGCCGTGCTCGCGGGCGTCGCCAGCAACGGCGCGACATTGAACCGGGTGCTCGTCGCGGCGGGTGGCGGCGCCTGGGGCATGCGGCTCGCACTCCACTTGTGGCGTCGCAACCATGGCAAGCCCGAGGATGCGCGTTATCGCCAGTTCCGTGAGCAGTGGGCGAGCGCTGCGCCGCGCAACTTCTTCTGGTTCTTTCAGTTGCAGGCGCTGGTCGCCCTGCTGCTTGCCGTCGCTTTCTTCGTGCCCGCCACGAGCCCCCAGACCGTGCCGATCGCAAGCGCGGCTGCCGCAGTCGCTGTCTGGCTGGTCTCCGTATCCGGCGAGGCGCTCGCCGACCGGCAGCTCGAGCGCTTCATCTCCGACGAGCGGCACCGCAACCAGGTCTGTCGCGCGGGTCTTTGGCGCTACTCACGCCATCCGAACTATTTCTTCGAGTGCCTTCATTGGCTTGCCTACACGGTGTTGTCGATCCGGCTGCCCTGGGGTTGGCTGACCATCGCGCCGCCGCTGCTGATGGCGTGGCTGCTGATGAAGGTGTCGGGCGTCCCGCTGCTCGAAGCGCGCCTCGCCAGGACGCGGGCGGGGTACGACGAATACATCCGGACCACCAGCGCCCTGATTCCCTGGCCGCCCGCGCGGGATCGCCATCCGCAGCCATGACGCCGACCCCATCCACACACCGACGAGGAGCCGCACGATGAGCACGACCCTGACCCACTCACGCGACGACAAGGCCATCGACGATCACTGGATCATCCGCTGCTGCGAGCGAGGCTGGCTTCCCGATGCGCTGGTTCGCTCAGGCATGCGGCGCCTGCTTGGAGCGCGCCTGCGCGACGAGGGCGCTCGCGACAGCGAGCGCAGCGCCGAAGCCCTCCAGCGCCTGCTTGCCGAGCTGCGCAGCAGCCCCATCGCCATCGAGGCGCCGGCCGCGAACGCACAGCATTATGAAGTGCCGGCTGCATTCTTCGAAGCGCATCTCGGCCCGCGCATGAAGTACTCGTGCGGCTACTATCCGCGCGGCGACGAAACCCTTGCGCAAGCCGAAGAGGCGATGCTCGCCTGCTACCTCGAACGTGCCGGGCTTGCCGACGGGCAGCGCATCCTCGATCTCGGATGCGGCTGGGGATCGCTCTCGCTTTGGCTCGCGCCGCGTCTTGTGCATGCGGACATCGTTGCGCTGTCGAACTCGCACGGGCAGCGCCGATTCATCGAGGCGCAGGCAACCCGCCTGCGCCTGCACAACCTGCGGGTCGTGACCGGCAATATCGCCGACTTCGAATTCCCCGCCAGCGAGCCCGGATTCGACCGCATCGTCTCGGTCGAGATGTTCGAGCACATGAAAAACTACGGACTCCTGCTCGCAAAAATCGCGCGCTGGCTGCGCGACGATGGCCGCCTCTTCGTGCATCTCTTCGCGCACCGCACGCTCGCTTATCAGTTTGCCTCGCGCGATACCGCAGACTGGATGTCGCGCCACTTTTTCACAGGCGGCACGATGCCCTCCGCGGCACTGCTGCTCAACTTCCAGGACGATCTTCGCGTCACACGGCAATGGTGGCTGGACGGCCGCCACTACGCCCGCACGGCACAGCACTGGCTCGAGGCACTCGACAGCGCGCGCGACCGCGTCCTTGCGATTTTCGCCGACGTCTACGGCGAGGACGCCGCACTCTGGCTGCAGCGCTGGCGCATGTTCTATATGGCGGTCGCGGAGTTGTTCGGGTATGCGCAGGGTAGCGAATGGGGCGTCGCGCACTACCTGCTCGAGAAACGCGAAGCGCAGGCGCACGCATGATGCTCGCGAGGACATCGAGCGTCGCCTGGGTGCGCCTGCTCGCGGCAGCGCTTTTCGCCTCTGGCGCATTGGCACCCTTGTCGGGTTGCACCGGCGAACGCTCCAACCCGAACCCGCGCGCCGCGCTGCCGCTGCACACCGTGGCGGTAGACCTGCCGCGCTATATGGGGCGCTGGTACGTGATCGCCAACATCCCGTACTTTGCCGAACGCGGCTTCGTTGCGAGCCGCGCCGAATGGACTCTTCGTCCCGATGGCCGCATTGACGACGCTTTCATTGGCCGCAAGGGCGGATTCGATCGGCCCGAGCGCCGTTATCAGTTCCTCGATACGGTGAAGCCCGGCAGCGGCGGCGGCGAGTGGAGCGTGCGCCTCTTCTGGCCGGTCTATGTGACGCAGCTGACCCTGTATGTCGACCCGGACTATCGCTACACCATCGTCGGGTACCCGGGCAAGACGCTCGGCTGGATCTTCGCGCGGCAGCCGCAGATCAGCGAGGACGCGTATCGCGCGCTGCTGGCGCGGCTCGACGCGATGGGCTACGACACCTCGCGGTTCAGGCGCGTGCCCCAGTTGCCCGGCCCGGCTGGCCAGCCGGGCTTCGCAAAACCGGACGACGGCTGAGCGGCCCTGCATCCGACTCTTTGCCTCGTCCGTACCTACGCCGGAACAACCCATGCCATGCGAAGCGGAGATTGACCTCCATGCATCCAGTACCGACTCAGGCCCGGCCCAATCAGCGCATCGCCGTCGTGGGCGCCGGCATTGCCGGCCTCGCCAGCGCTTACCTGCTCTCGCGCCGCCACCGCGTCACGCTTTTCGAGGCTGCGGACTATCTGGGTGGCCACACACACACAGTCGACGTCGAACTCGACGGCCTGTGCTGCCCTGTCGATACCGGTTTCCTCGTCTTCAACGATCGCACCTATCCGAACCTCGTTGCACTCTTCGACGAACTCGGCGTGCGAGCCCATCGTACCGACATGTCGTTTTCAGTGTCGCTGGACAATGGCCGCCTCGAGTGGGCCGGAACCAACCTCAACACGGTCTTCGCGCAGCGGCGCAACCTGTTCTCTCCCAGCTTCCTCGGCATGCTGCGCGACATCCTGCGCTTCAACGCGTCGGCCGAGCAGCATCTCGCCAGCGCGAGCCGCAATCGCTGTTCAGTTGGCGAACTGCTTCTCGAGGGCCGCTACGGAGCGCCATTCCAGCGTCAATACCTGCTGCCCATGGCCGCCGCTATCTGGTCCAGTGCGGCAAATGACATCCTGCGCTTTCCCGCCGCCACCTTCCTGCGCTTCTGTCTGAACCACGCCCTGCTGCAGGTGAACAGCCGGCCGCCCTGGAAGACGGTGGCCGGGGGCGGCCGCGAGTACGTGCGGCGCATCGCCGCCGTGCTCGACGACGTGCGCACCAACACGCCCGTGCGAGCAGTCCGGCGCGATGCCAGCAGCGTCACGGTCGTCACCGACGATGCCGGGCACGAGCGCTTCGACGCTATCGTGCTGGCAAGCCACGCGCCGACGAGCCTGCGACTGCTCGCCGACGCCGACGAGGCCGAACGCGGCGTGCTCGGCGCCGTGCGCTACCAGCGCAACGTCGCGACGCTGCACACCGACACGCGACTGTTGCCGCGCCGCCGCCGCGTGTGGTCCGCCTGGAACTACCTCGGCGGCCGCGCGCTGCATGAGCGAGACAACGGCCAGCCCACCTGCGTGAGTTATCTGCTCAACCAGTTGCAGCATCTGCCCTTGCGCACGCCGGTGGTCGTGACGCTGAACCCGGTTACGGAGCCCGCTCCCGGGCACGAGATCGGCCGCTACCGCTACGAACATCCGCTGCTCGATCTGGCCTGTGTCGACGCCCAGCAGCGCCTGCCCGCCTTGCAGGGACGCCGCCGCACATGGTACGCAGGCGCGTGGACCGGTTACGGCTTTCACGAGGACGGCCTGAAGTCGGCGCTGCGCGTCGCGCGTGCATTCGACTCGATGCCGGCGTGGGCGGTACTGTGAAAGTGAAAGCGCATCCGGACACCTGCCACGCTCATGCGGCCAGCCTGCTCACCGGTCGCGTGACGCATGCACGCCTGCGCCCCGCCACGCATCGCTTTGCCTACTCCGTGTTCTACGTGCGCTGTGATCTGGGACGGCTCGCGCAGGTCGAGCGCTGGTGGTTGCGCATAGACCGCTGGGCGCCGCTGGGCCTTGCTACGCGCGACTATGGTCCGCGCGACGGCCGCCCGCTCGAAGCATGGATGCGCGAACGACTGGCCGAAGCAGACATTCCCGCCGATGGCCCGATCTGGCTGCAGACCATGCCACGCTTATTCGGCTACGCATTCAACCCCGTGAGCTTCTGGTTCTGTCATGACCGTACCGGAGCATTGCGCGCGCTTTATGCCGACGTGCGCAATACGTTTGGCGGACACCACGGCTATCTGCTGAGCGCACCCGGCCACGGCCCCATCGGCGACGACACCTTGCTCATATGCCGCAAGACATTCCATGTTTCGCCGTTCTGCGACGTCAAGGGCAGGTACGAGTTTCGGGTGCGCCAGGGCGGCGAGCGCATCGCGATCGACTACGCCGATGCCGACGGACCGCTCTTGCGCACTGCCCTCAGGCTACGCGCAAAGCCGCTCACAGGCGTAGGCGTGTTGAGCGCGCTAATCCGTCTACCGCTAGCCATCGTTGCCGTCATCCCGCGAATCCACTGGCAAGCACTGCGGCTGTGGCTCAAGTGCGTGCCGTTTTACGGCTCGCGGCCGCCCTCGTGCGAGTCGGGCACTTCCACTTCTCACTCCATCACGCATTCCCCGCGTCACGATGAGGACACCTGCTCATGACCCTGCTGCATTCGCTCTCCACTCCGGTCGCACTGCCGTTTCATGCGCGGCTTTTTCTCGGCGTGCTGCGACGCATCCGTGTCGGCCATCTTGAGCTTTCGACACCGGGGGGCGCCCATTATGTCTTCGGCGACCCGCATCAGCAGCCGGGCGCGGTGCTGCGCGTGCTCGACTGGCGAGCCTGCCGCGCCATCCTGCGCGCAGGCGACATCGGTCTCGCCGACGCGTACCGTGCCCAATGGATCGATTCCCCCGATTTCCCCGCCCTGCTGCGACTCGCGATCCGCAACGAAGCGGCGGTCGCGCGCACGGTACACGGCGGCCGGATTCCCCAGTTCTGGTACAACCTGCGCCACCGGCTTCGCATGAACACGCGTGCGGGCAGCCGGCGCAACATTCACGCTCATTACGACATCGGCAACGCGTTCTACGCACAGTGGCTCGACCAAACATGGACCTACTCCAGCGCGTGGTTCGACGGCGACATGTCGCGCACGCTCGAGGCAGCCCAGAGCGCGAAGTATCAGCGCATCGTCGATACGCTCGGCCTGCGGCCCGGCATGCGCGTACTGGAGATCGGTTGCGGCTGGGGCGGCTTCGCGCGGCATGCCGCGCGCCTTGGGATCGCCGTGCACGGCGTGACGATCTCTGCGAGCCAGCACGCGTTCGCCGTCGAACGCATTCGCAACGAGGGACTCGAGCGCCACGCCCATATCGAACTGCGCGACTACCGCGACGTGCGCGGCCAATACGACGCGGTCGTGTCGATCGAAATGTTCGAAGCCGTCGGCGAAACCTGGTGGTCCACATGGTTCCGCACATTGCGCGAGTGCCTCGCACCCCGTGCGTGTGCGCTTGTGCAGACCATCACGATCGACGAAACCCGCTTCGCGGCCTATCGCGCGGCCAGCGACTTCATCCGCGAATTCGTTTTCCCGGGCGGTATGTTGCCCAGCCCCCAGCGATTCGCGCGCGCCGCCGCGAAAGCGGGACTTGTCGCACAGCCATCGCTTTCGTTCGGGCTCGATTACGCGCATACGTTGAATCTCTGGCGGCATGCGTTTGAATCGCGCCTCGATGCCATCTGCGCACTCGGCCTGGACGAGACCTTTGTGCGCACCTGGCGCCTCTACCTCGCGTACTGCGAAGCAGCCTTTGCCGAGCGCCGCACTGACGTGATGCAGTTCGTTGTGACGAAGGGACACTGACATGCAATCGAGACTGGCCCGTGTGGGCCAACTCTGGGAGGAACACCCGCTGGGCGGATTCGACGAGCCGTTTGCTCTCCTTATCACCTACCGCAGAACCATAAAGGCGCAACACGCGACCCTACTCGCGAGCGCATTTTTCCCGGCGATATACGTGCGGCGAGTCAACCCATCCGTTTCGCACGGGGAGGCGAGCCGCCCGGGGCTCGTCGCGACCGACTGGCAGGCCAATCGCCGAGAGAAGGCATCGTGCCTGAGCGAAACCGCTTTGCGGATAGCGCTCGAAAATTCGGTTGAACGCCTCGACGAGTGGACGGGCACGCTCCGGCACGGGCGCGTCAGGCCCCAGCATCAAGGCGGTTTGTCCAAACTTGACCGGTCCAGCCTTTATCAAGGCTCGCAGCCCGGAATTCGGGCTGCCGCGCCCGAACAACTCCACGCCGTATATGCGGATCATGGCGCGCACGATCGCTTCCGCAGCAGGCGTAAGCGGCGGCATGGCCTCGACCAGGCGCAGATGCGGTGAGCGCACATCCGGCGTGGTGAAACGTCCGATACCGTCGATATCGGCTTCCAGACGCTGCACCGGCAGATCAGCGCTAAAGAGCAGGAGCCGGATGCGTTCATAAAGCGCGTCGTGGTCAGGATTGGTGACTGTGATGTCTGTCATTCTCTTTTCCTCGAAGTGGCTTGAGCCCAAATGGTTCCGGAGGCGCAACGAACCGGAATCGGATCGACCGTCGAATCCACAGGTGTTCGCGCCCATCCGGCAATCACTGACTGGAAGCTAAGTCCGTCGAACATACCGGTCCGAAACGACTGAGCGTTGCTGGATCCATGCGACGGCAAGCTCCAAAGCTTCATCGCGCGCTTCCTGGGCGTTGGCGAAATCTCCATCGACACCGAGCGTGCGTATTTCGCCCGCCCGGTCGGTGACAATGGCTGCGGCTGTGTAACGGCCGCTCACCGTGACGGTTACCACCGGCCGGACCTCGCAGCCGTGATACTCAATAACTTTGCCCGTTTGCATATGACACCTCCGCCAGAGCGTGTCCGAAACATGTCCAGACACGCGGAATTCGCGTCCAGTCCGCGCAGCCCGTCATTCCTCGTCCCGCACGCCCGGGTTGCCCTCCATGAGGCAGGACGCTGCTGCGCCCGGGTGGAGTGCGTCGAGGAACGTTCTGCCCTTCCCGGTCAGGTAGGCGCGGCGTGCGCCCTCCGCGCAATGCTCCAGCATGACCAGTTGGCGCTCTAGCAGCGCGTCGAGTTCGGCGCGGTTCATGTCGAGTTGGTCCGGCGCTTGACGAACCAGCATCAGGGTCGCAAATTCGTGTGGACTGAGCATTTTCCTCTCCCGGAAAGCAGGGTCCCGAAAGCGGGAGCCCCCGCGGAAAAATGAAACGAAGCGCAAGCCCGGCAGGGGCCGCGCTACCGTGCGACGCCGCGCTGTCATGCGAGGCATCGCGCCGGCGAACCCGAGACGTCGAAATCGGGGCTGAGCGCGAAGGCGCGCCAGATGTGCGGGTGGCGCACCTCGCCAAGCTGCGGGCGCAGCCCGCGTGGAATCTGCCGATGTCGACGGGGGGGAAAGGGTTCGCTGCGCGTGGCGCGCAGGCTTGCGGGAATGCCCGCGAAGACGCTGGCCATCTGCCGTTGCAGGCGCTCGAATTCGCCCAGCGGATCGGCGCTGAAGAAAAGATCGCTCATGACTGGCTCCCTGAAACCGGGGCCGCCCACGAAAGACGAATGGAACCACGCGCTCCAGTCCGCCTGCCCGTGGGAAACCCCGCCGACAAACAAATCGAAACACGCAGCGCTTATCGCAGCTGCCTGAGCGATGCATAAAATAGCGCAAGGAACGGAAATTTCAAGGGGCCCTGCAACATGTCAACGGGGCATCCTGCTGCCGCACTGAAACAATTTGTTGCAAAGAGCCGTCTTTGCGCCCCCTTGAAGGGCGCAATGGCCGTCTTTATTTTGCTTTCCGCCATAGCGCTTTGCATGCTCGCCTTAACCGATATCGATCGTGCGGCTCGTAGACGGCGCCGGCTCCGTTTTCGGCACGGTCAACGTCAGTATGCCGTTGTCGAACTTTGCCAGCGCGCGGCCGGGATCGGCATATTCAGGCATCGGGATCGTGCGCACGAAGCGTCCGTGGGCACGCTCCAGGCGATAGCAGCCGTTTTCCTCACTGCGCATATCCTGCTTTTTCTCACCGCGCAGTACGATCGCGCCGTCCTCGACGCTCACCTTCACGTCTTCGCGCTCCATCCCGGGCAGTTCTGCGGTTACGCGCAGCACCGGTCCCTCATCGACGACGTCGATGCGCGGCTCGAATCGCGATGAACTGAAGTCGCCGAACCATCGTTCGAGCGCGCCACGGCCCGCAAACGGGTCGTGAAAAAACTCCTCCACGGCGCGCCATGGTTCGCGCGAGAACAGTCGCGCGATGTCGGGCAAGGAGGCGCGCCATTGTTCATTTTCGTTCGCCGGCGGCCTCTCCGGGCTGTCCGCGTCGGACTTGCGCACAGCCCCGCGAAGGAACTTGAAGGGATTCCACTTTTTCGGATCGGGGTTCATCGTTTCCTCCTCTGGTATCTCTCAGGAGAACCGTATTCCGGTCGTGGCGCCTGCGCCCTGCTTTTTTCCGCTTCGCGTCGCGCTGCGCCTGCAGCGGTCAGCCACCGCTGTGCACTGTGCATGTCGGTGCAGATGCCAGCCGGCCATCGCATTCAATCCCGGCGATGTACCTGGCTGTCGGGAACGGCTGGCTTACCCGCGTCTGCGCTGCCGGCGGGCGGCGGGCAGGCAGCGGCCAGGCAGCCGCCACCCGGACGCTTCCCGCCGTTGCGGCCCGCGCGTCGGCTTCAGCCGGTGCGCACTTCGATCCGCCGCGGGCGCGCCTCGTCGCGGCGCGGGATCGTGAGCTTCAGTACGCCGTCCTGCAGACTCGCCTCGATCTTCGACGTATCGAAGTCCGGAGAGAGCGTGAACGTGCGCGCAAAGCGCGGCTCACGGACCTCCGCATGCTGCAGCCGCAGATTTGCCGGTGTCGGCACAACCGCCTCAGCCTCGATGACGAGACTGCTGTCATGGACCCGCACATCGAGCTTGTCGCGGGTGACGCCCGGCAGGTCGGCCCACAACGTGACGCCCTGGCTGCCCTCGTAGATATCGACAGCGGGCGTAATCGTCATCCGCCGCGCGGCGGCCCCGCTTTCGCTGCGCGTGAGCGCTGACTGATCGCGCTTGCTCAGTTCGGTGGTATCGCTCATTTTCGGCCTCCCGGATTACTGGACGGTGATCGCACGCGGCTTCGACGATTCGCGCTTGCCGATGGCGATCGACAGGCAACCATTCTCGTAGCGCGCCTGAACCTTGTCGGGGTCTGCGTTTTCCGGCAGTTCGATGACCCGACGGAATGCGCCAGTGAAGCGCTCCTGCGCATAAACTCGTGCGTCCTCGCCGGCATCCAGTTGAGTCGGCTTGCGCTCACCGCTGATGGTCAGCAGCCCCTTGTCGATCGATACGTCGAGTTCCGCCGCACTAACGCCGGGTGCAAACGCGACGATCTGAATCGAGTCGTCGGTGGCGCCAATGTTGACGGGCGGAAATGCGCCGAGGCGGCTCGCCCGAAGACTGGAGGGAAAAGTACCGAAGAGGTTCGCCATCTGCCGCTGCAGCCGGTCGAATTCGCTGAAGAGGTCAGTTCCGAAATAGAGATCGCTCATGATGCTGTTCTCCTCATTGATGCATGGAGGCGAACGGGCCTACGCGCTCCAGTTCGCCCGCCATCTGGCAAAACAAATCGAAACACGCAGCGCACGGGACGTCGGGTCCCGCGCGTCTGCCTGAGCGAAATCCAAGATAGGAATTGCTACGAAAATTTCAAGAACAGAAAACGGCGACTTGCCCTTGAAAATGATGGACGGCTTGCTGGCGTCCGCAGCGAAACCATGAGGTCACGATCGGGGACGACCGTCGCCAAGGACAAGGTTTGTGCGCCGCAACTCGAAACATTTATCGCGGGCGTGCCGGGCTGCCGCCGGGCCACCAACTGGACGACACGCTATTTCGTATCACACCTGCTCGCGTTTGCTCGAAGCCACCGCGACGGTAGTCGGCGAGTCGGCGAGCGACACAAAGCGCCGTGTCGCGCCGTCAAGGGCGTCGATCCTGCCCATTTCGATGTCGTAGACCCAACCATGCAGGTTCATGCGTCCCTGTTCGAGCGCAAGCGCTACCGACGGATGGGTGCGCAAGTTTGCCAACTGCGCGATCACGTTTTCACGTACCAGCCCGTCGAGCTTGGCGCGGGGTGTATCGAACTGATGCGCTGCATTGATTACCTTTGCGGCGTCGGAATGACGTAGCCAGTTCGCGACCGCCGGCATGTGATCCAGGCACGTGCAACGAGAGATCGCGCCCATAGCGCCACAGTCAGAGTGGCCGCAAATCACGATGTCCCGCACGCCCAGTACGGCGACCGCATACTCAACGGTAGCTGATACACCACCTGGTTCTGGACCATATGATGGCACGATGTTACCCGCGTTGCGGATCACGAAAAGTTCGCCCGGCTCGCGCTGTGTTAGCAGCTCCGGCACAACGCGGCTGTCCGAGCAAGTGACGAACAGCGCCTTCGGATTTTGCGTCGTTGCGAGCTGCCGGAAAAGCTCAACGCGCTCCGGATAGACCTCGCGTTGAAAGCGCAGAAAACCGTCGATGATGTCACGCATGGCGTCCTCCTGGTTTGAATGCAAATGCTGGCACGACCGTTCGATGCACTGTCGCGCTGGTGCGACGTATTTTATCGTTGATTTCGAGTGTCGACCGAGCGAGAAGATTCATCCCGAGACGTCATGCGGAGGATGGAGCCAAGCACGATTTTTTATTCTGCCCTATCGGACAAGAACCGAGACGTGCTTTCCATTTCACACCAAGTTGCTCTACCGCGTGACAGGCTTCATGCTTGACATGGCGTTGCGGATTGAGGTCCCGGTGGGGACACTGGGGTATCTTGCCCCACCGGGCGCAAAGCATCATGGAGCCGAAGAGGCAACGACCGTGCGGTGTTCGCGCTTGCCGGCATGGTGCCGGAAGGTCTGCCAGTGCGCGCCAGACGCTGAGGCGCTCCGGTGCGATACGAATCGCACGTTGACGCGAGACGAACGCGCGAGCCTCAAATGGCGATGATCCAGCCGCGCGTCTGCGTACCAGTGCGGCGTGACGACCGGCGTTTCGTCGCCGTTCAGCCAGCGGCGTATCGTGACAAGGTCCGCCGAGCGCCCCCACGATGTTTGCGAGCCGAGCAGCGCGATCGTCACCTGACCGCCGGGCATGTTGGCATCGACCACGATGCAGCGTCCCGCCTCGCGGATATAGCCGGTCTTGGCAACCAGCACGTCCCAATCGGCCGAGCGGACAATCGGGTCGGTGTTGTGATAGAACCGCGTCCTCATGCCGATCTGCTCTTTGTAACGGGGAAGCGTCGTATATTCGCTGATCAATGGATAGTGCGACGCAGCGGTGGCCAACTTCACGACATCGCGTGCCGTCGAAAGATTGCCCGGCGAGAGCCCGCTTGGATCGTCGAAGTGCGTATCTGCCATATGCAGCGCGCGCGCCTTTTCGTTCATCTTCTGGATGAACGCTGGCTGGCCGCCCGGAAACGCACGCGACAACGCAGACGCCGCGCGATTCTCGGACGCCATGAGCGCCAGCCGCAGCATCTCTGCGCGCTCCAGCGACACACCAATCGGAAGGCGCGACCCGGAATGCTTGAGCCGGTCGATGTCGTTGTCGTCGACGGTCACCGTGTCGCCCAGCGGCTGGGCGCTGTCCAACACCACCATTGCGGTCATCAGCTTGGTAAGCGAGGCAATCGGCTGGGCGTCGTCGGCGTTCTTTTCCAGCAGGACCTTACCGCTCGCGACGTCGTAGACGATCGCGCTATGCGAATAGAGGAAAGGCGTTTGTGCCCACGCGGCGAAAGGCGCAGACGCGAGCACTAGCGCGCCGAGGAAGTGTTTCATGGCATTCACACCCTGGGACGGCAATCAAGCGATGGCAGGTCCAACGTGCAGGACGATTCCCAACAACTAAACTGTAGTGGCTGGTTGCCGAAATGAGTGTGTGAAAGAGGACAGAATTTTGCAGCGCGCGGCGCAAACCGGGTGGTCACCAAACAATTCGGGTGTTGGGCAACGCCGTTTTGAGGTCATCGGCATTTGTGACCTTGGTACCGTAGAGAACGAGTTCCCGCAACCCGGTCAGCCCTTTCAGTACGTCGACGTCCTTGACCGGCGCGTTGGCGAGATAGAGCTCTCGCAGGCCCTTCAGCCCCTTCAGCGCATCGATGTCCTGAACCTTGGTGCGAAACAGATTGAGCGTTCGAAGGCCCTTGAGATTGCTCAGAGCATCGATGTTTTCGACGCTGGTGTCGGAGAGATTGAGTCTTTGCAGGCTCGTCAGGCCCTTTAGCGCGTCGATATTCGTGACTTGCGTGCGGGCAAGAACAAGGGTGTCCAGCTGGAGCAATCCCCGCAACGGGTCGATATTCTCGACCCTGGAGCCGTCGAGCACGAGTGTCTTCAGGTCGGGCATGTCCGTCAGCACATCGATGTCGCTGACGGGAGTATTCGCGAGATAGAGCGCCTGCAGGTCGTGCAGATTCTTCAGGGGATCGAGGCGCTCGACTTGTGTCTCATTCAAATCGAGTATTTTCAACGTGGTCAACTGACCGAGCGGCTTGATATTCCTGACGTTCCTCGCACCACCCAGTTTCAGTGCTTCCAGGCGAGGCAGCTTCGTCAGCGTATCGAGGTCCCGAACCTGCGTATCGCGGAGATCGAGTTGCCGCAGGTCGGTCAGGTCCTTCAGCGCGTCGAGATTCGCCACGCGGGTATCCCAGAGATTGAGCGTTTGCAGACTCGTCAGTTCTTTAACCGCATCGATGTTCTGGACCTGGGTGCGGTGTATCACGAGGCTCTTCAGAGAGCGCATGTCCTTTAGCGCGTCGATGTTCCAGACTGGCGTTCCCGTGAGATCGAGCAACTCCACATCATCGAGGTCTTTCAGCGATTCGATGCTGTCGACCGCGGTGTCCGCCAGACTCAACTCGAGTTTGCGATGAAGCCTGGCCAAATGCGGAACCGCGGCAGCGAGCTGAGACGTGGTCAATGTCGACTTGGCCCGCAATGCCAGGCATCCGGATTCGCGGGTCAGCGCTGAATCGCCGGAGTCATCGCACGCGCCCGCGAAAAATCCCAGGTCGCTCAAGGCCCGTTCATCCAGCTTTTCCCGAAAAGGGCTGAACACCACCAACAGGCTCGCGAGCAAAAGGCCAATGCCCCCGCAGATGACCCAAAGCCTCGCACGACGCGAGACCGACGTGCGTGCGCCTTCCGCAGTGGATTCGTTGTTGGAAGGTGGGAATTCGGCCACTGTGGTCTCCGTTTGTCCTGGATCGCCTCATTAATACACGCGTCGATTACTCACTGGCATCGAGCCTCCGCCATCCTGCCGCAACGATCACATGGCCGGCCCCGCCTCACCCCTTGGGGTGCTTCATGTTCTCCGAGTCGACGGCCGCGTGCCATTCCTCGCTCGCCTCTAACGGTTCCATTGCCTCGTCAATGGAAGCTTTGGCACGCTCGGCGGTCGCCCGCGCGTCGTCTGCCTCGAGTTCCGAATCCTCGTCGACAACCTCAGGGGGCCGGATCATCTCCCTGATCATCGCACGCAATTCGGGGGTATCCCATGGCAGGTGATGCTGCGTTTTCACCTTGATGTAGTGCCTCACTTCCGCATCCTGTTCAGGACTCAGAGGCAATCCCCTGAACGTGCTTTCCGGGCCGACGTCAGTCATGGTTTCCTCCTGTCACCGCGATCCGAACAATCACTCCAGTGTAACGCCGGTGTCGTGACGCCGCCTTGCCCTCTGCGAGGATTCGCGGTTGGCCCCGCCATACTGGGCGATGCTGCCCTCGCACCTGGCAAGAGCTGGCGCGTTGATGAGACCTGCGTCAAGGTCAAAGGCCAATGGAGCAGTTGTGTGAAGATCGCGTCGTCTCGGCTGCAGCCGAACAATTCTACGCTCTCGTTCTGCAAGCGATCCTCTTCATTTAGGGAACCTAATCGCCTATTCGCCCATAACGCGACACAACCTGATTTCGCGTTGGTGGCAGACCAGCGGTCCCGGACGCTATTCGACAGGAGCCGGCTGAACGTTAATTTCCGGTTGGGGTTCGCTGGGCACTTGCGCCGCGGGCGCGACGTCTTCCTCCGGCGTCGGCTGTTCGCTTTGAACGGCGGGAGGCGGGACGCTTTTGATCACAACAGGCGCCTCTGTGGCGGGTGCCGGTGCTCTGGGCTGCGCGGTATGGGCGGCGGTCATGCCCGTGCCGACGTTCGAGCTCGTGGTGTTCGCGCTCTTGAGGAATCCGTGCGAATCGAACAGAAACACGGCCGCTGACGAGTGTGTGTCGGCGCCAGCGACGAGCGAACCGATGAACGGGATATAGCTTTCCGGGTGTGGACGCGATGTCACGTAGGTGTAAACGAGCAGCATCGAACCGTCGTCCAGCGCGGTCTCCACGGACGCCGGGCCGAGCGCCGTTATCACGTCTTGCAGTGTCGTCACGCCGTGCCGGAAGTTCGCCATCTGTTCTGGCCTCACCTCGACACCGGCTGACACGCAACCGGCGAGTAGTGCGCCGCACAGTAGCCCAGTGACCACTTCGCGATTCATGTCTCCTTGCCCCCTCGTATTGATTCTAGGGCGATTCCAGGGCGAATGCGGCAGGCCGGCATGAAACGATCAGCGTCTGCACGCGCACGATCGCTCTTGCGTCGATTGGGATACGCCCGCCGATTTCCTGGGAGGGCGGGCGAATTCCATGCTGGAAAATGGTGATTTCCAGTAAGCAGATGCAGAACAGCGTCAGTGTGTCGTAACGCTGACAGCCACAATTTCGTATCCGGGCGTCGGCGTTTTCGCTCGGTGCCTTTTCCGCTGCCCCATACGCGGTAATCACGCTAGACCCAAACCCGTGTGCCCGTTGCCACTGAAGATGAAGAGTTCCTCACTGGGCGCGATCTGCGACTGCAAGTGAGGTCATTGAACAGACACGGGCAATAGGTGACATGGGAGTCCTCGTTAATCGACATCATCAGCCAGTGCGGCACCTACCCGATGCCATGAGCCCGGATTTTTTGACCAGCGAGAAGTTGAAGCCTGGCTTCATTTCGCTGGCCAGTCTATGACGAAAAGTTAGCGCCTGGCGGCTGTGCCAGGAATGCAATGCTTTCCTGATTGAATCTCTCCGGCTGTTCATACTGTGCCCAGTGGTCACAGCCCTTGATTTCCACGAGCTGCGCGTTCGGTGCAGTCCCGGCGATCGCTTGGGCGTTGCTGAGAAACATATTGGGCGCATCCACGGCAGCGATTACCTGGACAGGCAGGGTCAGGCTGCGCCACTGTTCCTCGCTGAGGGCCTGGCCGCCTAGTGAGAAGGCCAGAAGTCGAGGCATGGCGGCCTTCATGCGCGGGTCGCGGTATATTTCAAGGCGCACGGCAACCAGTTCGTCGGACAGTGCCTCCGGATCGCGAAGCAGCGCTTTCAGGGCTGCGGAAACAGTTTCCCAGGTCGGTTCGGCCGCAGCGGAAGAACGGCTCTTGCGCACACCCTCGGCAAAGCGCCGCTCCTCTTCCGGATCGATGATGATGCCCGCGGGGGCCACCAGGACCAGCTTGTCGACACGAGCCGGATGGGCCAATGCCAGGGCCGCGCCCACCCAGGCGCCCAGAGACACGCCGACAACCGCGGCTCTCGCGATACCCATGGCGTCCATGAAGCCGCGCACATGCTCCGCATAGTCCTTGATCAGGTAGTCGTGGTCGGGCTTGTCGGTCCAGCCGCAGCCCAGCATGTCCAGACCGATGACGCGGAAATGGCCGGCATAGGCCGCATAATTCGCACCGAAATTCTCCAGGCTGCCCGCGGTACCATGCAGCAGAATCACCACCGGCGCGTCGGCCGGACCGGCCTCCAGATAGCGCGTAGCGACGCCAGCGACGTCGACCCACGCCAGCTTGTGGGGCGTCTTGAACAGATGTTGCCAGATACTGGTGTGCTTCATCATTGTGCAGGCCTCGCCGTCAGATCCACCGACAGGAAGCCGGTGACATTGCTGTTGAATTCTTCCATCTTCTCGTATGGCACCCACAGCCCGC
This sequence comes from Paraburkholderia sp. A3BS-1L, assembly GCF_051125215.1. Lineage (NCBI taxonomy): Bacteria > Pseudomonadati > Pseudomonadota > Betaproteobacteria > Burkholderiales > Burkholderiaceae > Paraburkholderia > Paraburkholderia sp. A3BS-1L. Next base: position 1,983,552 of record NZ_CP120443.1, read on the forward strand.
AGTTGCCATGGATATGGACTCGCGCCCTGGGAATCCGGGTCAACATGAACAGGGCATTGTCGTAGTGGATCGTCTGATTGTTGCGTCCCCATATGACGAGCGTCTCAGCCCGAATCTTGTGCAGGTCCTGCCACAAGGGCTCCAGTGTCTGGCCCGGCTTGCCGCCGTGACCTTCCGGCGCCTGATTCATGAACTCAGGCTCGATACTGGCCTCATAACGCTCGCGGATCACCTCTTCGGTGAGGATCGTCGGGTCGTAGACCAGCCGCTCAAGGTTGGCACGCATGCGCTCCATGCTAGGGCCTTCGCCGCCGTAGTAATTGTGCGTATCCGGTTTGGGCGGCATGGGCTGGAAAAGCGACAGCCCGCCGGGCGCACTGATCACCACCAGGCGATCGATCAGCTCTGGATAGTCGATCGCCATTTTCAAGGCTGCCGAGCCGCCCGTCGCCAGACCCAGTAGATGCGCCCTGCCAACGCCCAGCGCCTCAAGCATGTCGCGGAAGGTGCGCGCATAGAAACTGGTGCGTGGCCCGTCGATCTGCGGCTTGTCGGATTTGCCGTAGCCCGGGAGGTCGACGATGAGGGTGCGGAAATGGCGCGACAGCGCCGCCAGGTTGCGGCCGAAATTTCCCCAGCCGAAAGCACCTGGTGCGCCACCGTGAATGCACAGCAGGACTGGCCCCGTGCCGGCCTCGTGATAATGCAACTTGACGGCGCCGGCCTGCACGAATTTCGAAGTGTTGTCTCTTGTCAGCATCATTGAAGTGTCATCCCAATCGTTATTCGCCCGCGGCTTTCACCGCCGGGTAGCGCCCAAGCAGCAGGATCGCGACAGCGCCGATCACGCACGCAACCAGCGAGACTTCGTGCACCACCGTATATGAGCCCAAACGGTCGAATGCCAGGCCGTACAGAAACGGACCGACCGAGCCGCCCAGCGTCGCCGCGCCAAACAAGCACCCATAAATCGAGCCGAACGCGCGATTGCCGAAATACTTGCGCGCGAGGAACGGAATCAGATCCCCTTCCGAACCCGTTGAGATGCCGAGCAGCAACGCCGCCAGAATGATCATGGAGGGCACATGCACCGCGCCAGTGAGGAAAATCGCAAAACCCACCGCACCAACACAGAAGGCGAGACATGCCACGAATGGGGCAAACACGCGGTCGAGCACCGCGCCCAGCCCGACGCGCGCAATCGCGAGACCCGCACCGACGAAGCCCGCCGCCTGCGCGCCGACATCGTGTCCAAGCCCTCGATCGCTAACGAACGGAGCAAGGTGCACGAAGCCACCAAGAATCGAGCTCGAAATAAGGAACATGACGATCGCGAGCAGCCAGAAGCGATAGCCACGCACCGCTTCGCCGAGCGTGAGCCCCGCCTCGACCGAGACTGCCGCCGTTACATCCGCGGCAAAGTCCTTCTGGGCTGGCAGATTGCGGAACATCAGCCAATGCGCCACGAAGCCAAGCGCCAGCACGACCAGCGCGCACGCGCCAAACCAATGGCGCCAATCCATCATCATGCCCAGCCGGTTGGCGGCGATGGGTGCGAAGAAACCGCCCAGACCGGTACCGATCATCGCGAACCCGAGCGCCATGCCCAGGCGCTTGTCGAAGACGCGCGGCAGTACACCGAGGTAGCCCGCCGGCGTCGTGCCCGAGCCGAGAAAGCCGATCAGGAAACCGACCGCGGCGAAATAGGCGTGATTAGCCGGCGCAACGGCAAGCGCACCCAGCGCAACTGCGAGAAGCGCGATCGACCCTGCGATGACCTTGCTCCAGCCCAGACGATCGGCAAGCAAGCCGACCGCGGGCGCCCCCAGCGTCGTCCCTATCAGCGAGAACATCGGCAGCACTGCTACGTCGGAGCGGCCCCAGCCAAAGGTCGCCGCCATGGGCTTCAGGAACACGCCCGCGACACTGAAAAACAGTGGCCCGAAGCCGAACATCAGGCCGATCGCGGCACCGCAAACGATCCACAGGCCCGCGGATCGGGTCACTTTCGACGATGCTTCAAGCGAGGGCATCATCTTCGTACTAACCGGACTGCTCATGATGTTCTCTCCTCCTTAAAACATGTGACGGATGCCGATTTGCACAATCGTCTGCGTCCGCGTCGACGATGCGCCCACGACGTTGGTCCTGTGGCCGCCCTGGTTGCTGGTGTAGCTGAGGCCGTCGTCGATGATCCCGTAAAGCGAGACACTGCTTTGCGCCTGCGCGGCGCCTGCAAACATCGCAGCAAAATCCGTCAATACTCGATACTTCACCGCTGTCTCCTGATTGGCAGTCGCGCTGCCGTTTTTAATTTGCATTACTGGTTATGTGAATGCCTGCCTGATCCGTCAGGCCGATCCAAGCCGCCCCGGTATCAGCCGGCCATCAGTTGCCTGGCCTGCTTCGCCCATTCGTCCTGCATCATGAAGGTCGGATTGGCGCGCACCGCGCGCTCCACCCCGGCGAGGACTTCCTCGTCGGGCTGGGTCAGGTCCAGCGGCAGGACCTGGATCGAGCACGTAGATGCTCAGCGAGTTGCCGTGACTCTTGACCTGGGTAATCTTGCGATCTTCGTCCTGCACGATCTGATGGTGTTCGGTGCGGTCCGAGCTCACGAATATGCCTTTGCCAACAGGCCCACTGCCCTCGTCCGTCTTCACCAGGCCAAACCACCGTTGGTAAAACTCCACCAATTTATCGACATCGATGACATGGATGCCGACATGTTTGAATCTGGCCTTGAGTGCCTGTGACATGCTGAAGTCTCCTGTTATATGCGCCTTCATTACATTCGCGTCGACAGCGCCAGCGACGTTCGTCCGTGTCCCCGCACGATCAAAACCCTGCCGACGTAACCAAGCACGCCGCACACGCCGATGGTCCAGCCCATGCCGGCCGGCGAGCTCCCCGGAAACAGTCCGACGACGAAGCTCGCCAGCGCGCCGAAAGCGAGCTGCGTCGCGCCGAACAGCGCCGCTGCCGCGCCGGCATTGCCTGGATAGCGGGACATCAGATCGGTCGCACAATTTGCGGAAAGCAGTCCCACCACGCCGATGACGCAGCACAGTCCGACAACCATCGACCACAACCCGCCCCACCCGGTCAGGCATGCGAACGCAACGAATAGCGCTGCGCCGGACGAGAAAGTCGATGCGGCGCAAATCATCCGCAAGACGCCGAACCGGCCGACACAGCGCGTATTCAAAAAGTTGCCGGCCATGATGCCGAGGACATTCAGTGCGAAGAACAGGCCATAGTGCTGCGGCGAGATATGGAAATACTGGATGTACACGAACGGCGTCTCCGTGATGTAGGTGAACATCGCAGCAAACACCATCCCGCCGCACAGCAGATGCCCCCAGACTGCCGGATCGCGCAGCAGCCGCCCGTACGCGGCGAATGACTGCAACACGGCCGAGTTAGCGCGCTTTTCGCGCGGCCAGGTTTCCGGCACGCGCAGCCAGGCGGCCGCCGTACAGAACGCGCCGAACAGCGTCAGTGCGATGAATACCGTGCGCCAGTTGCCGAGCAGCAGCAGTTGCCCCCCGATCAACGGCGCGAGCAGCGGTCCAACCGAGGTGACGAGCGCCACCATCGACAGCACTTGCGCTGCTTCGTCGGGCTCGTGCGCATCACGCGCGATGGTTCGCGCGAGCACCGACGCGGCGCCCGCCCCAAGCGCCTGCAAAAAGCGCATCAACAAGAGCTGGCCAATCGAGCCCGCGAGCCAGCATGCCACGCTAGCGACAACGAACAGGCCGAGACCGGCGAGCAGCACTGGACGTCGCCCGCGGGCATCGGACATGGGACCGTACAGCACCATGCCGATCGAGAACCCGGCGACAAAAGCCGTCAGCGTTGCCGCCGCAGCGGCGTCCGGGACGCCGAACGATGCAGCAATCGACGGCAGGCTCGGCAAATAGATATCGGTGCTGAGCGGACCACAGGCGGCAAGCGCGCCGAGCAACAGAATCAGTTGCCGATCAGGCCGGCGTCGGGTCAGGTGGGACATCGCAATTCCGTTCGAAGCAGTTCGGTTTCCTGATCACCGGAAAATCCGGTAGGCGCACTCTCTGCACGCCATCAGATGGCGGTATCGCGGCTCACGAATCCGCCATCGCCGTTGATTTCAACCGGTGCAAGCACGCCCCTGCTGGCCGCCAGCGCGTTCTGCGCGCGCAGCTTGAGCTGGTTTTCAGGCGTTTCCCAGCTACGCTCGTGCCCCCACAGGCTCATGCACCAGAGTTCCTCGGGCTGCCAGCTTTCACGATCGATCAGCCTGCCACCCCAACCCGTTTCAATGAGAAATCCGCCGGGCGTCTTCGAATAGAAAGACAGCATGTGGTCATTCCCGTGTCGGCCGAGACTCGTCTGGATCATGCCAGGCATGGTCAACGCCTTGTCGTATAGCCGGCCGACATCGTCCATGAACTTGTATTCGACCATGATGTGATGCAGGAATTTGGCAGGGGTCTTGACCAGTGCCAGCGAGTGATGCCGCTCATTGGCGTGGATAAAGCGCACCTGGATATCCCCCTCCATATAGTCGGTCAGGCCGAACCCGAGCACCTTCATGTAAAAATGTTCCATCTCCTCCAGAAGCGGAGTGCCGATGACAACGTGGCCAAATCCCAGCGAACCGGTACGGAAGCCACCGATCGGGCGGCCCGGCTTGAAGGGGCTTGCGTCGATACTTCGGCTAACGAAGAATTCGACACGATTCCCATCCGGGTCCGATACCCACAACATATGCTGCACGCTGCGTTCGGACCGCTCCGCATCGTTGCTTTCGTGCACCAGAATACCCGCCGCGGTCATTTCGCCACGCACCGCCTCCAGGGCTTCCGGGCTGTCCACCTTCATGCCGATGAACGCGACGCCGTTGCGCTGCGCCGGACGCACGAACAGGCGCCAGGCATAGTCATCCATGCGCAGGCCCAGACACGCGTGATCCAGCGAACGAACTTCGAATCCGATGTAATCCGTCGCGAACGCACGCCACTCGTCCATGTTGGTGGCGTCGATGCCCAGATATCCAATTTCTTCGATCTTCAATTTGAATCCTCCGTCAATTGGGTCGGCCGCCGTGCTCGCGCGACAGCCCTTGCGTCATCGCGTATTCGCCGTTGCTGAACGTCAGGGGTTTGCCGTCGAAGTGCGCGTACTGCTTGACCTCGCCAATCAGGATCAGGTGATCGCCGGCTTCCTGGACGGAAACGCGCTGGCATTCCAGCTGCGCAACTGTGCCGTGGATCAGCGGCGCACCGCCAAGCCCCTCCTCCCACGACACCAGCTCGAACTTCTCCGGAGTGCTCATGCAGAACCACTGTGAGACCTGCACCTGGTCATGCGCGAGCATGTTCACCACGAAATAATCTGCCTTGCGGAAAGCCTCGACATTTCTCGACTCACGCCGGATCGACCAGAGAATCAACGGTGGATCAAGGGAAACCGAAGTGAAGGAATTCACCGTCATGCCGACCGGACCGGCGTCATGGGTGGCCGTAATCACCGTCACCCCGGTCGGATACTGACCAAGACAGCGGCGGAATGCGCGGCTGTTATCGAGCGGACGCCCACGCTCCAGCAGCGACCACTGCTGCTTTTCCACGACGAATTGCTGTTCCAGCATCATTTTGTTTCGCTCCGTGATGGCTGCGGGATTAGCGCCAGTAGGCAGCGGTGGCAAAGTCGTTGACCTTGAATTCCGGTGCCGGCAGACCCAGAAGCGCCCGCGAATACGCGGAGGCCGCGAGTTCCTTGCCACCCGTGCCGTGTGTGCGCGCCGCCATCAGGTTGCGGAAGATCAGTTGCATGGGATTGGCGCTCTGCGAAGCCACTGCGCCGACCATCGGCCAGATGTCATGCAGAAGATCGAAGCAGGCGGCGAACGAATCGGCCGATTCGAAACGCACACGCAGACGCTCCAGATGCGAAATCGGTTCGCCCTTGCAGGCCTGATCGAAGATATGGCGCCAGTTGTTCAGGGTCCGCGTGCGAATGCCGTTGATACGGGTCAATGCGTCCGCGAGCTTGAGATGAAGGATGGGGTTTTCGGCCAGGCGTGCTCCGGTGCCCATCTTGGTATAGCGGTTGCGCGACTGTTCAATGAACAGGTTCACGCCTTCCAGCGCAGTGCCAATCACGGTGTTGGCAGCCGTCGCGTAGAACACCGTCATCCACGACACGCCGCGGTACAGCGGTGTCTGGATCGCCTCGTAGCCGGGATTGATGTCGTTGACGACATCGACCATCGCGTGGATACGGTGATTCGGCACGAACACCTTGTTCGCCGTGACCGCCTTGCTCCCCGTTCCGCGCAGACCCTGCACGTCCCAGCTGTCATGGTCGATTACCAGATCGCTGATCGGCACCAGAAAGTTGCGCTCGCCACCACCGAGCACGACATAGTGCGCAAAATCGACGCCGCTGGAGAAGGTCCATTTGCCATCGAGGATATAGCCGCCCTCGGTCGGCTCGGTCTTGCCGAGCGGCGCGTAAGAGCTGGAGGCGCGGGCATCCGGACCGTAGACGCCCCAGAAGTCCTCGTGCATCTGCGGGTCCATCGCTGCGATTTCCAGGTTGTGGCAGACAATCTGGCCGGCGATCCACGCCGCGGAACTGTCGCACTGAGCAATGCGCATCAGGCCATCGTAGAAGTCCGCCGGAGACAGTTCCAGGCCGCCGTATTGCAGCGGCGTGAGGCTGCGGAACACGCCTGCTTCAAGCATGGCCTCGACGCTGGCATCCGGAACGCGACACTCGCGCTCGGACTGCTCGCGGCCTGCACGCAGCACCGGAAGGATGGCGTCGACCGCCTTCAGGAAGGCCTCGCCCGCTTTCAGCGCGCGCTGGCGGTACGCTTCGCCCTCAGTGGCCGTGAAGGGCTGGGTTTCAATCACTGCGCTCATGTTGTCTCTGCGTGTGTAGTTCGAGTGAGCACAGTGTAGGTGGGGAAAGTACCCGATCTAAAACGATTCCTTCTGCATTAGAATGAGTTAAACTCATGCAAGATCGTCTGCAATGAAGCGCCTTCCCTCCCTGACCGCCGTCAGGTATTTCGAGGTCGCCGCCCGCCTGCAAAGCTTTACCGCGGCGGCCGCCGAGCTGCATGTGACCCAGGGCGCGATCAGCCGCATGGTCCAGACGCTCGAGGAACAACTCGAGGTTCGCCTGTTCGAGCGCAATGGCCGCTGGATTGCCCTGACACCCGTCGGCAGGACCTATCACGAACAGATCACGGCGGGCCTGAACCAGATTGCCGAGGCGGGCAGCCGGCTAAAAGAGAGCACGGACCAGTCGACGCTGATCCTTTCCGTCAACGTTGGCTTCACCCTCTGGCTGGTCCAGAACATCAGCGAGTTCCGCGCCAAGTACCCCGATATCCAGGTGGACGTCCTGGCCGAGGAACTCAAGGAACTGGATTTCAACGCGCCCGTCCATGCCCGCATCCGTTATGGCTCGCCGCCCTGGCCCGGCTTCGATTCGATCTGCCTGCTCGACACGACCGAGGCGGGCGTGGTGTGCTCGCCGCGCATGAAGCAACAGGCCAACGTGCATGAACCCGCCGACTTGCTCACGGCCCCCTTGTTGAGCGTTGCCGGCGCGCGCGAAGAACCCTGGCAGAACTATTTCGAACACTATGGGCTTCAGATGCCGAGCCTCGGCAAATCTCCGCGCTTTCTGCAGATGCTGATGATGCGCGAAGCCGCCATGTCAGGCCTCGGCTTTGGATTGGTGCCCTTGTTCCTGTTTCAGCACGATTTCCGGGACGGGCGGCTGGTGCAGGCCATCCCGCACACATGCACCATCCACCACGGGTATCACCTCCTTTACCGCAAGGAGGAGGACCTCAACCCGAGACTCAAAATTTTCAGGAAATGGCTGGTGGCGCGGCTTCAAGCGTCGATATGAGGGCTTGGCCAGGAACACTACGCACGGCATTCAAGTCAGCGGCTAGAGGCTGGCCGCGTTGACAGCGGCTCCCTTCCAAGGGGTGTAAAGGCGCGCTTCAAACCGCGCTTGAACTCCAGTCGTCCATATCGTGCCTGACGGTGTGTCGGTTGGCGATAAGCGTCTCAACGCCCGGTTCGTTGTTCATGGCGCGTTGAACGGCAAGTTTGGTTGCCTCGTAGTTCGTGCGGTACATGTCCCGTTTATCGAGATTGGCCTCCGTGGCGCAGCGCGGATCGATCCACACGAGGCTGATGATGCATAGCTCGTTGGCCTGGTCTTTAGGCAAGATCCCTTCGATCAGGCAATCGACAATGGCATCCGACGTAGCCGACTGCACGACGCCACCAAACAACTCGATAGTGGCCATGTCTTTGAGCGTCACCTTTGGGACGATCATCGTGGCAGGGCGAACCATCTGATTGCAGGCGCGAATCGCGAACATGGCCGTGTGTCCTTTGCTCTGCGCCATCATATTGGCGAACGCGTGACCGACCGGTCCGTCGACGCGGCCTATCAGGACTTCGGGCATCGCGTCGGTCACCTGGCCGGGCGCCGCGAATACGGTGGCTTCGCCTGCGCGGAACGTCAAATCGAGACTCATCGTTACTTCCTCCCTTCGATAGTTGGACATGGGAGGTTGGCTGCATGCAAGGACAGTGCCACTCGAGTCAACGCCCTTGAGCAGCCATGGCGTTGCGCAACGTGTATCGCTTTCGTGACACGGTGACAAACCGGCATCACCTCTGCAGCACCTGACTGCGACGACACCTGCACGTTGCAGGCATGCCCCGGGCGGATCCGAATTGCGCGTGGATTGACGTAGCGATACCGTTGCGTAGCGCTGCCCGGTGCTCAACGCCTGTCGCACAGCGCCCCATTTCAGCAAGGAGATGACGAGCATGACTGAAAATGGCGGGAGCATCGCACGAAGTGCGTCGCCAGCTCGCACCTTCAATGTCGACCTCAACGCTTCCGGGCAGGTTCACACCGGCGTACAGGCATGGTTCAAGATCCTCCACGACAATTACTTCCCGCTCGACGTGAAGATTGGCCGCGACTTTCGCTCGGGCCTGCTCACGCGCGTCGATATCGGAAACATACGCGCATGCACGCTGAAGACCGATCCAATGCTGACCGAGCGCCGCGCGTCGCGCGCCATGCCGGACGGGCGCGACTTCTACGTGGTGGAAATACCTCGGGAGGCGTCAGTACGGGTCGCGCAGCGCGGCCGCGAGGCCATCGTTCGCCCGGGCGGCTTCACGGTCGTCAACGGCGCGGAGGGCTACACGTTCGAGACTGCGCAACATAACGAGGTCCGCACCTTGCGCATTCCATGCCGCTCGCTCCGCGCACGCCTGCCGAGCCTCGACGACTGGGTCGCAACAACATGCGACTCGAGCCAGCCACTGGTGGCGCTCTTTCTCGATTTCGCGGCCTCCTATGGCCAGCATGGCCCTGCACTGCTGCCGGCGCACCACGAGCGGCTGGAGCAGCAACTGCTCGATTTGCTGGCAATGGCACTCCTTGGCGCCGACGCCATCAGCAGCGAAACGTCCGTGCGCAGCGCACACCGGCAGCGCGCCTTGCGTGCGATTGAGCAGCACTTCTGCGACCCGGCGCTCGATCCGTCCGGCATCGCGCGCGCGGTCGGCGTGTCCGAGCGCTATCTGCAGAAGATTTTTTCGGAGCGGCAGGAAACCATCTCGGCAACCATCCGCGAACGCCGCATTCTCGAGGCAAAGCGCCTTCTCGCAAACCGCGCGCAGCTACGCCTGAGCGTCACGCAAATCGCGTATGCCGTAGGCTTCTCCGATCCCGCCTGGTTCAGCCGCGTGTTCCGCCAGGCCACCGGCGTTTCGCCTGCCCGGTACGAAGGCGACACCCCGTAAGCCTCGGCTCAGGCAGCCCCGCGCGGCCGGCATTCTCCTGACAAAATCCTTACCAGCCCTGCATCCCGATCGCCCACCATCCGGGCGCTCCAGTCCAGGCTTTTGTGCGCCACTGTGCAAGTGGGCGGCTTTTCCGCTTTGTAGAGTGCGAATCAACGGGTTCCGTCGTGCCGGATGGCGCGCGGGCCCGCAGCACCCAGGACAAAAGGAGAGATGCCGTGTATATGACCATGCCCGATACGTCCCGGTCGCTCGTGCAGCGCATCGTCGATCACTTCCGCACGCTGATTGAAGACGGCAAGCTCCAATCCGGCATGAAGATTCCGTCGATCCGCAGCTTCGCGGAATCGCACGGCGTCAGCGTGTCGACTGTCGTGGACGCCTATGACCGGCTGGTCGCCGACGGCCTGCTGGTGCCGCGCCAGAACGCCGGATTCTTCGTGCGCAGTTTTCAGCGCGGCGGTCGGCGCGATTACGACGCACGTAGCGACGAAGCCGCGGGCTTCGATTCGCTGTGGATGCCAAACCGCATCTGGCAAAACCATAACGTCGAAATCAACCCGGGCTGCGGCTGGATTGCGCCGCGCTGGCTGGACGAAGAAGGCCTGCGACGCGCAATGCGCAACATGTCGCTCCATACGAACGGCTCGATGGCCGGCTACGGCACGCCCAAGGGCTATCTGCCGCTGCGTTGGAAGATCTCCGACTGGCTCAATCAGCAAGAGGTCTTCTGCCCGCCCGAGCAGTTGCTGATGACGACTGGCGCCGCGCACGCGCTCGGGCTTCTGATCCATCTGCTCATCAAGCCCGCGGACACGGTGTTTGTCGATTCGCCCGGGTACAGCCTGCTGTTCCTCCATCTGAAGCGGCTCGGCGTGAATATCGTCGGCGTGCCGTGGACGCCGCTTGGCCCGGACATCGCGGTCCTCGAGCAGTTGCTGCGCGAACACAAGCCGCGCGCCTGGTTCACGAATCCGCGGCTGCACAATCCAACGGGCGCGTCGTGCTCGACTGCCACCGCACACCGGATGCTCCAGCTTGCCACGCAACACGACTTCCTGATCGTAGAAGACGACGTATGCGCCGACCTCGACAGCGCGGCCCGCCGCCCTCTTGCGAGCATGGACCAGCTCGAGCGCGTGATCTATGTGGGCAGCTTTTCGAAAACGGCTTCTCCGGCCCTGCGCGCCGGCTATATCGCCGCGCATCCGGACCTCGTCGAGGACCTCACGCAGTTCAAGATGATTACCGGCCTCACGAGTTCAGAGATCAGTGAGCGCTTCGTCTATCAACTTCTCACCGATGGCCGCTATCGCAAGCATCTCAAGGGGCTGCGCGATAACCTGTCGCGCGCGCAGGACGAAACGCGGCGCAAGCTCGTCCAGGCGGGTATGGTGTTGTTCAACGACGCACACGATGGACTGTTCGTGTGGGCACGCCATCCGTCCCACAACGACTCGCGCGCGCTCTCTAACCGCGCACTCGACATGGACATCTATCTCGCGCCCGGTCATCTGTTCATGCACGACGAGGCAACCACGCCCTGGCTGCGCTTCAATGTCGGCTATTGCGATCACGATGCGCTGTTCGAGTTTCTGGCTCTCGCGTAGCGCAGCGCAAAAGCAGCGCAAGCCGGCGAATGCCGCTTGCGCCATCTTTATGCCTATCCTGCGCCCGTTAGAACTGATGCGTCACGCCAAGCCTCGCCGCGACCTGCCTGCTCGTGCTCGACGGATTGAAGCCCGCAATCTGGGCCACGGGCGCGTCGCCTGAGGCGTTCTGGAAGGCGCCCATCGCATAGAGGAACGTGCGTTTGGAAAGCGCGTACTGCGCGATCAGGTTGGCCTGCTGATACTTCGGCGTGGTGTCGCTCACGTGCGCGTGCCCGATCGTATAGGTGAAACCCGCGCCAAGAAGCAATGCGCTCGTGACCGAGTACGTTCCGGAGATTTCATAATTCTGGAACGTCATGTCGCCGCCGCCAACCGCCGAGCGAAACGCGGTGTCCGAAAAATCCGCTGACATTTTCAGCGAGCCCCACACGTACGACGCGCCCATTGCGAGCACGCTCTGGCTGCGGGCACGTGCAAGCGCGTCGCCATAAATGGCGTTGGTGAAGCCGCCACCCGACGCGTAACCCGCTACAGCCGTCAGCGGATCGCCAACGTGGAGATAGCCAACACCCGCGCTAATTGCGCCGCCGGCGTATGCGAGCGCCGCGCTCCAGGTCGAATCGGTCGAAAACGCGCCCGCGTGGCCGCCAGGCGAGTAATGGCCTTCGAAAGTGATACCCGCAATCGCTGGGCTCACGTACTTGATCGCGTTCGGCACCGAAAAGCCGTTGTCGAGATTGTCCATATCGTTCGGATGTGCGAAGTACCATCCTCCGTATTGCCCATTCAGCGTGAACGGTTCCAGCAGATCGACGTTTGCATCCCATTGCCGGCCAAGCGTGAGCGTGCCGTAGCTCACGGACTGAATGCCGACATAAGCGTTGCGTGAAAACGCAAGGCCGCCACCCGCCTGACCATTTGCGGCGTCAAAGCCGCTTTCGAGCCGGAAAATCGCGCTCAAGCCCCCGCCCAGATCCTCTGTACCCTTGACGCCCCAGCGGCTGCCGAGCGGCACGCCGCTCTGAATCTGAACGAGCCGGCCGCCGCTGCCCGCCACCGCCTGGCCGTTGCTCGCGTTCACCACGTTGTTCGCGTAGTCGATGCCAAGGTCGACCACGCCATATAGCGTGACCGAGCTCTGCGCCTGCGCACCGCCTGCAAGCAGCAGGAGCGGCAGTCCTGCGCTCACGAATTTTTTCATTGTCTCTTCCATGTTGATTTGATGTTGAATGGGTGTCCGCGGCACGGGGGCGTGCTCACCTCGCCATGCACCGCGCGAAACTGCTTAGAGCACCACGTCGCGCACGAACGTCCCCTTGCCAGCGAGCGTCAGGGCCGCGCGATAGACAAGCGCCGCGCTCACGGCCGCCGCGGGAGCAGAGAATGTCGCGACGGCGCCGCCGCATTCGAGCAGCGCGATGCCGATCGCGGTTGCTGCGAGCCACGCGCCGAGCCCGCACAGATTGAGCGCGACCACGCGCTCGCGCCGATATTCGATCGCTCCACCGAAAATCGCGTTGTAGTGCGGCGACACGATATGCGTGACGGAGATCGCAACCCACGCAACGACGAAGATCCCCTGATACGCGAGCGCCTGCAGGATGAAGCTGAAGACGTTCGTGAGCATGAGCGCGTAGACGAGCGCGCCAACTATGATTGACCAGACGAATTCCGGCAAATGCAGCCCGATCGCACTTTGAAAAAATGCGTGCATGTTCGTCGACGCGAGATAGAAGTTCGCCGTGTTAATGCGCGTCTGGGTGACCCAGACGAACAGCAGCCCGCCGAAACCCATGAGTTTGAGCAACGCCATGACAACCGACACTTCGCTCAACGCGCCTTGGGTCGCAAGCGTGCCAGCGAGAAAGATGCCCGCCACGCCGTTGCAGAGGAACGTGAACGTGTAGAAGATCCAACCGAAGTTCAGGTTCGCGTGATAGGCGGCGTCCTGCTTCTTGCCGAAGCGCGCGTAGTCCCACGTGTACATCATGAGAATCCAAACCCCCATGAATGCGGTGAAGCAGTTCCACCACCCATTTGCCGGCGCGCCGCCGGACGGCCCCAGATGCAGCCAGGCGCTGTGGTCGCCGCTCGCGGAGAATGCGGCGATCAGCGCTGCCACGAGACCGATCAGGTAAAACGGCAGCAGCACGCCGTTGAACTTGTCGAGCCAGCGCTGCACGCTGCCGAACACGAGCAGCACACTATAGGTCACGACAAACAGGTAGGCCAGATGCAGCGAGATGGACGGAAAGTAGGCGTTGATCGCAATGGCGATCACCGAGCCTTCGAATAGCGCATAGTAGATCGCCGTTGCGAAGAAAATCAGGGTCGCCAGCGGCGCGCCGAAACTGCCGAACACGACGCGCGAAAACAGCGCAACCGACAATCCGCTCGAGATCGCGAAGCGCACGATCACCCGATTGATCACACTGTAGACGGCGACCGAAAGCGCAAGCCCGATCAGCGCATTGACAGTGCCGAAATGGATAGCGAGCGTAGCGGATACCACCAGCCAGAACATCGCGCTGCAGATCGCCCACCACGCCATGGTCAATGAGCCCCGCGACATGCGTGCGTCGTCAGGAACCGGGCTTGCGGCATAGCTGCTGTCGTGCTTGTCCGCATTGGCATCAATCTCCATAAGTCCTCCGAAATAATTTTGGTGTAATCAAGCGCCAGGAATCCTGCCTGCTTCATCGTCGGGCGAGCCGTGCGACGCACGGCCCGCCACACCGATTCAGCGTCAGGCCGCTTCGCCTTCGTCCGTCAGCACGTAGACGCCCGTTGCGTCAAGGCGCGCGCTCCATTGCGGCGGCAACACGATCGAGGTCGTCACCTCCTCAATGACCGCAGGGCCGGCAACCACGTCGCCCGCACCCAGCAACGTGCCGTCGTATACCGGCGCATGCACCGTCTCGACGTCCTGCCCTCGCCCGAAGATCATGTTGCGCCGCTCCTTGATCGCAATCTCCACTTCGCCAGATCCCGCGTCGATGGTCTGCGCGGGCGGCTGCTCGAGCACGCCGTACACGGTGCTTTCGATGTTCACGATCTCCACCTGGCTTTCCGGCTCCGCGTACGTGAAAAGCTGCTTGTGGCGCTCGTCGAACAACTCGCGAATTTGGCCGATGGTCTCCCTGCTGACCTCCATGGCGCCGATGTTCACCGAGCACTCATGCACTTGGCCGCAATAGCGCATGTCGAGCTGGCGCTCGACCTGGATGCGCTCGCGCGGGAAGCCCTCGCGTTCGAGCGCCGCCACCGCGTCGGCCTCGAGCCGGTCGAACTGCCGCTGCACGCGCTCGAACGACGTGTGCGGCTCGATGCGCATCGGGCACGCGGCCATGTAGTTATACTTGACATCGGAAAGCAGTTGCCCGAACGCACACAGCCCCGAGGCCAGCTTGGGCACCAGCACCGTCTTCACGCCAATCTCGCGCGCGAGGCCCGCGATGTGCAGCGAGGTTGCGCCACCGGCAGCGATCAGGACAAAGTCGCGAGGATCGTAGCCGCGCTCGATCGAAACCCGCCGGATGCCGTTGATCATGTTCACGTTGACGATGTTGTAAATGCCGTATGCCGCCTTGCCAACACCAAGCCCGAGCGGCTTCGCGATGTGCGTTTCGATCGCAGCCTGCGAAGCCTTTCCGTCAATCTTCACCCGGCCGCCGAGCAACGACTCCGGATTCAGGTAGCCGAGCACGACGTTTGCGTCGGTCACCGTCGGCTCCGTACCGCCGCGCATATAGCACACCGGCCCTGGCACGGCGCCGGCGCTCTGCGGCCCGACCTTCAGCAGCCCCATCGCGTCGATCCACGCGATCGAGCCGCCGCCCGCACCAAGGGTCTCCACCTGGATCATCGGCGTGCCGATCCGGTAGCGCAGGAAGTCGATATCCTTGTTCACGTTCGTCACGCCGTCCTTGGTCAGCGTGATATCGAACGACGTCCCGCCCATGTCGACGGTAATCAGATTGCGATAGCCAAACGGCTTTGCGACGAACAGCGCCGCGCGCGGCGCGGACGCCGGCCCCGAGTTGATCGCATTGACGGCGCGCGAGGCCATCGCGGCAGGCGACGCCATGCCGCCGTTCGACTGATAGAAGCGCACCGGCGACTCGACCCCGTTGTCGAGGTAGAAGCGTTCGATACGGCTCACGTAGCGTGAGAGCACGGGGCCGAGATACGCGTTCACAACGGTCGTCGAGGTGCGCGTGTATTCGCGCATCTGCGGAAACACTTCGAGACCCACTGACACATACACATGCGGCAGCATCTCGCGCACGATCTCTGCGGCGCGCCGCTCGTGAGCGCCGTTGGCAACGGACCACACGAACGAGACCGCGACGGCCTCCACGCCTTCGCGGCGGAACAGTTCGCACGCGGCGCGCACGTCGTCCTCGTTCAGCGGCGTGTGCACCGTGCCGTCGGCCAGAATGCGCTCGCGGATCGGTCTGCGCAAATAGCGCTCGACGAGCATTTTCGCGGCCGGATAGCAGGCGTCGTAGCGGTGTCCTTCTTCCTTGTGCCCGAGGCGGATTTCGAGCGAATCCTCGTGGCCGGCCGTGCAGATGAGGCCTGTCTTCACACCCTTGTGCTGGATCAGCGCGTTCAGCGCGACAGTCGTGCCATTGACGCACAAGTCCAGATTCGAAAGGATTTGCCCGACCGGCTGGCCAAGCGCCTGCGCAATCTGTCCAAGCCCGTCCGCGATGGCGCGGGTGCCGTCCTCGGGCGTCGAAGTGGCCTTGAAGAGGCGCATCTGGCCTGCGCCGTCCGCGAGAACGAAATCGGTAAATGTGCCGCCTGCGTCAACGCCCAGGCGATATTGCTTGCTGTTCATGGTGTCTCCTTCGTCTTGCGGTTAGCGGCGGCTGGCGCGCAGCACATCGGTAGCGGCGCGGTCCACGCGCAGGCTTTCTTCGTCGATTACCACCCCATACTCGGCGTGCGCCGCACCGATTGAAACAATGCCGTTGCGCACGTCTCTCGCCACCTGCTCAGGATCGCGCAACAGTGGCGATCCCCAACCTCCGCCGCCTGGGTTGTACGTGGCGAGGCAATAGCCGTCGCGCACCGTCATAACCGAGTTTTCCTGATGCGATTCGATCACCTTGCCGTGGCGCTTCAGGTCGACGCGGCCGAGTTTCGTCTCCGGCAAGGCGCTCGACGCGCCGTTGGCGCCGATCGCGGGCAGCTTGCGTCCCTCTCCGAAACTCACGACCGTCATTTCATGGCCGATTGGCTCGACTTCCCAGACCGTGCCGCTGCCACCGCGATACTGGCCCGCTCCTGCACTGTCCGTGACCAGCCCGTAACGATGGATCAGGATCGGATACGAATATTCGAGCGTCTCGATGTCGCCCGAATACAGCGCTCCGAAACAGGACTGTGGCCCGCACGCATGCCAGCCATCCATGTAGCCGGTTGCGCCCGCGCCCGATACGAGCGACGCCAGCACCATCGTGACGTATTCCTCATCGTTTCTTTGATCGTGTCCTGCGATATTCACCCCGCTCGAGTGGCCCCATGAGCCGACTGCACGCTCGGGCTGCGCCTTTTCCAGTGCGAGGCGCACCGCGTCGGCGAGCGTTTCCATCGGTGTCGTCGTGCAGTTCACGTGCGGCGCGGGCTCGCGCGCGTTGCACAGTGTCCCCTTCGGGCCAAGGTCGACGCTCACACAGCGGTACAAGCCCTCGTTATACGGTGGATCGAGCTGGGCGAACATCATCAGGCCGAGGTAGACGCCCGAGATCGAATTGCCTTCGTAGGAGTTAATGAAGTAGGGAATCTGCGGCGGACTCTCGATACGGATGCGGCACGAATCCGCTGCGATGTCCACGGTCGCCTTGATCTCGATCTCGCCGAAGCCGTGGCCCGAATCCTCCAGTATCGCGCTCGCCTCATAGGTGCCGTCCGGTACCGCGCGGATGATCTGGCGCATATGTCGATCGGCCATGTCCATCAGCTCGTCGATACATGCACGCACCGTCTCGACACCGTATTTGTCGAGCAGCGCGATCAGGTTGCGCGCGCCAACGTTGACCGCGCCAAGCTGCGCCTTCAGATCGCCCTCCTGGTCGCGGCGCGAGCGCATGTTGCTCAACATGAAGTTGACCATGTCGTAACGCTCGACGCCACGGTCCCAGAGCTTCACAGGCGGAATGCGAAGACCCTCTGCGTAGATCTCCTTCGCATCCGGGTTATAGCCCGCGGGTACCGGGCCACCAATGTCGGTCACGTGGCCCTTGCACACCGTCCAGAACGCCAACTCGCCCTTGTAAAACACCGGCTTGTACATGCAGCAGTCGACGATATGGCTGCCTTTGTAGACCGGGTCGTTGTGGTAAATGATGTCGCCGTCGTGGAGATCATCGCCGAAGAAACGTGCGACCTCTTTCATGGCCGGAATCAGCCCGCCCAGGTGGATAGGAATATCCTGGCCTTGCAGGACCATCTCAGGCCGTTCGTTGAAGATCGCATTGCTGTAGTCGTGCGCAACGTTGAATACACTCGAGCGTGCGGTCTTCTCCAGCGTCATGGTCATCTCGCGCTGCGTGGTTTCGAGCACGCCGCGCACGACGGCAAGCGTAATCGGATCAACATCTCGTGCCATTGCTGTCTCCATCTGATAAGTGTTTTTCCGGGCTCCCGATGAGGAGCCCGATCCGAAGCGGATAGAACGAGAGTAGAAAGGCAAAATTGGCCCAACAATGCACAGCAGAGCGGCTTCGCACCCATGCTGTGTTGCCGCTGCGAGCCATACACGCGCACTGTGCGGCTAGCGCATCCCGTACGCCCCACGGGCGCGCTCAGGCACGGCGCCGCCCCCGATCGCAAGCTCGTATGTGGTGGCCGTCGCCACCTTCTTCACCGCGATGAAAAGCGGCCACGCTGGCGCATCAATTCCCGATGCAGTTGCGCATCGGGTTCGAACGGCGCCCGGCCATGCAGCCAGAACTGATTGTTCAGCACAATCAGGTCCCCCGCCGGCAACGGCAGTGCCGAGGTGCCAGCAGACGCCTCCATCGAATCGGAAAGCGCCTGCAGCCACGCGGCATGCTCGATGCTTTCTGGACAAACGAACTGGTCGATATAGCAGATGCACTCGCGGTCATTGACCTTGAAAAACGTCGGCCGCGCCACGCATTGCGTGATGTTCTTGCTCGCAGGTGAGCGGTAGGTAAACGGATACGCGCCGAGCGGATGCTCGCTGAAACGTTTGAGCTCCTCCCAGTCGTCGAGATGCAGCAGTCTCGATTCGCCACCGCGTGCGTGATGCTCGGAGAACTTCATCATCAGCAGCCAGTCCGTTGCTTCGTCGACGAACGTACCGTCCGTATGCAGCGTGAAGCGACGATACGCCTGACGCAGATACGAATCGCTGGCATCGGTGGCCTCGACCACGAAGCGCGCATAAAACGCCCCGGACATTGCGTCGTGGTTCGCTGGCCCGATGAGATGGCCGATGGCCGTGCCGAATTTCACGTAATCCTCATGATCCGATGTGACGCCCTGAACCCCAATCGTAAAGCCGCCACTATCGCGCTCATGCAGGATCGCGCGCAGCGTCTGCCTGAAGCCGGCACCCAGGCGCTCGTCCAGCGCCTTGGCGAGCATGAAGCGCGCGGTCGGCACATATTCCAGATGCTGGCTGCTCATCGAGCGGAGCGATTTGAAGAAGTCGGCAAGCGCGTGCTCGTCGAGCTCGATGTGATAAAGCCGCTGATGGTCCACGTGCGGCTGGACGCGAAACCCGGCGTCGCCGGCAACATTAGTGAACGCGGGACGTGCGAAAAGCTGCTCTCGTTGCATGATCTGTCCTTGAGTGACTGTGCTGGATGAGAGCGGGCGCCTTGGCGCCCTCGACGGCGTGTCGGTCCTGCCGGCCCACGCCGCATGGCGCGTCGCGACAGCTCGCAGCGAATGGCAATCGGGGAACCTGTGCTGTCGCTGCAGGCGTCATCCTGCGCGGAGCAAGGTGTAGAGGCGGCGCCGACCCGTTTCGCATGGGTGCGAAACGAGCCGGCGCGGCACAGGCCTGCGCCTGGTGAACCGCGTTACATCCCTCTGCGCGAAATATTGCCCGGGCGCGTGTCTGGCGCTTCGGACAGACTGCGTTCGTACTGGAGATGCAAGTCCTTGAGCGCCGCAACGAGCGCGAGCCCGGCGCGGCCAATGTAGCAACGCTGCACACGGTCGATGACCGGCGCCGCGCCGTCGCGCAGGCTGTGTCCTCGCAGCAGGTCGCCAATGAAGGTCCGCCCATGCTCCGTGACCAGTGTGCATGAAGCCTCGAGGATAACCGCGTATTTCGCGTCGATCTCCACGGTGACCGCCAACGACTCGAACAGATGCTGAGCAGCCATGCCCTGGGGCAGCCGCGCGTGTCCCGCCACGAACAGCGTTTGAGCGCGGTTCATGATCGGGTGCACCACGTCGCGGCGGCAAGGCTGCGCAGTTGATGGGTCTGCATCGTTCGCTCCCGTTCGATATCTGGAGTCCAGTTTAGGAACGGCGATATCACGCGGCAATGTACAGCCCACTGCGAGCGATCCACGTACTGTCCTGCTTCCGCCGGCAGTACACTGGCGGCCCATCATTGAAAGAATTTTGCCGCGGGAAGGCTGATCAGACCGATAAATTGGGCTGTGAATGGACCCACGCGGCGCGGGCCTTAAAAGCGCTCCGTTTCGGAGGAGGTGCATGACTACCCTGGCCCAATTGATTCCTCCAGGCGCCGAGCCAGGCGAATTTCGCGTCATTCGGCTCCTGTGCGATCGTTATCCCGCCGCGCTCCTTGATGCGGCCAAATCCCAGCGCGCCGTCCGTCCCCGTCCCCGACAAACCAATGCCCACGGCGCGCGTCGTTTGTGCAGCCGCGAGCGTGCGGAAGAACTCGTCGATAACCGGAAAGGCTTCGTTCGGCGCTTCGATCTCGCCCGCGTACAGACGACCATCCGATATGCACAGATGCTGATCATGCGAAAGCAGATAGACATGGTCTTTCTGAATCGCCGTTGTGCCAACGTCCGGCATACGGGCATTGCAGTCGCGCGTTGCAATACCTGGACTGCGTGGCTGTCGTCCGTTGCGCACTGATGCAGAATGACCACGAACGCCATATCCATTGAAGCCGGCGCGTTCTCGATGAAGTTCACCAGTGCCTGCAAGCCACCCGCGGATGCGCCGACACCCAGCACCAAAAATGGCAATGTCCCATCCGTCGCGCAAACGCCGATTTCCGCGCAGGTGCCCTGCGAAGCGCTAATAGTCATTGCAAAGCCCTCGGTTCTGGCTCTCCGTTGCGCGGACGGCAGGCATGTGTTCATACGAAACCATGCGGCACGTCGACCATCGCGACAGCACGCCAAGCCGGCGAGGCCCACGTTCGTGTGGATATGAAGCTCATCCTGGTGAGCAACCCCACGGCCCAATTGATACGGATCAACGGAACCCATCGGCCGGCTTTGTCGAGCGCGAAGCATTTCATTCGATATCCAAACTAATTGCCAATTTTTTACGCCGGTTATCGATTCACGACAGACGATTCCGCACCGCACGTCTAACTCATTCTGGAATTTACGTTTTTAGTGCTCACTGAATAAATATCGATATTTTCACCAATTGATCAAGTGCTGCCCGTTCACGATTACCGCCCGGATTTCAGCAGAACATCAAAACAATGCCGCAGTCATTGGAAAAACGGCCGGATCGTGTACCACAACCACGTCTAACCCAATGTCCGGCGCCACAAAATCTCGGGATTTTCCCTCATCAACACGACAACGCCCTGCTCCCTGGCATCGACCTTGCTCTGAGAGGAACCGCCCGGTGCGACAGATGTTGTGCCGGGGCAGGCGCAATTCCCATCCCAACAAGGAGACATCACATGGCGTTACTGGAACGCGCGGCCTGGTACGACATCGCCCGTGCCACCAACTGGACCCCGACCTACGTCACCGAGTCCGAGCTCTTCCCCGATCTCATGTCCGGCGCTCAGGGCATTCCCATGGCGAGTTGGGAAACCTATGACGAGCCGTACAAGACGTCATATCCCGAGTACGTCCGCGTTCAGCGCGAAAAAGACGCCGGAGCCTATTCCGTGAAGGCGGCGCTGGAGCGCAGCCGCATGTTCGAGGACGCCGATCCCGGCTGGCTTTCCATCCTGAAGTCCCACTACGGCGCCATTGCGCTCGGCGAGTACGCTGCCATGAGCGCCGAAGCACGCATGGCGCGCTTCGGCCGTGCACCCGGCATGCGCAACATGGCCACCTTCGGCATGCTCGACGAGAACCGTCACGGCCAACTGCAACTCTATTTCCCGCACGATTACTGCGCGAAGGACCGCCAGTTCGACTGGGCGCACAAGGCCTATCACACGAACGAGTGGGGTGCGATTGCCGCTCGCAGCACGTTCGACGATCTGTTCATGTCGCGCAGCGCGATCGAGATCGCCGTCATGCTCACGTTCGCGTTCGAAACCGGCTTCACCAACATGCAGTTCCTCGGCCTCGCGGCCGACGCGGCCGAAGCGGGCGACTTTACCTTCGCAAGCCTGATTTCCAGCATCCAGACCGACGAGTCGCGCCATGCGCAAATCGGCGGCCCGGCGTTGCAGATCCTGATCGCCAATGGCCGCAAGGAAGAAGCCCAGAAGCTCGTGGACATCGCCATCGCACGCGCGTGGCGCCTCTTCTGTCTGCTCACGGGCTCGTCGATGGACTACGCGACGCCGCTCGAGCATCGCAAGCAGTCGTTCAAGGAGTTCATGTGCGAGTGGATCGTCGGCCAGTTCGAACGCACGCTGATCGATTTGGGCCTGGATCTGCCGTGGTACTGGGACCAGATGATCAACGAGTTCGACTACCAGCACCACGCGTACCAGCTCGGCATCTGGTTCTGGCGCCCCACGGTCTGGTGGAACCCCGCCGCCGGCATGACGCCCGAGTGCCGCGATTGGCTCGAAGAAAAGTACCCCGGCTGGAATGACACGTTCGGCAAGGCATGGGACGTCATCATCGAGAGCCTGCTCGCGGGCAAGCCCGAGCTCACCGTGCCCGAGACGCTGCCGATCGTCTGCAACATGAGCCAGTTGCCCATCTGCGCCATTCCGGGCAACGGCTGGAACGTGAAGGATTATCCGCTCGATTACAACGGACGCACGTATCACTTCAACTCCGAAATCGACCGCTGGGTATTCCAGCAAGACCCAGTGCGCTACCGCGATCACCTCACGCTCGTCGATCGCTTCCTCGCGGGCCACATCCAGCCGCCCAATCTGCAGGGCGCACTGCAGTACATGGGTTTGGCACCGGGCGAGATCGGAGACGATGCGCACAAGTATGCGTGGGTCGAGGCATACCGCAACACCCGTTACGGCCAAAAGGCCGCCTGAGGCGGCCAGCAGAAGGAGGACGACATGGCACTTTTCCCTGTGATTTCCAATTTTCAGTACGACTTCGTATTGCAGCTCGTGGCAGTGGACAGCGGCAACACGATGGACGAGGTTGCCGCCGCTGCGGCTCACCATTCGGTGGGGCGGCGCGTGGCGCCGCGCCCCGGCAAGGTCGTGCGGGTGCGCCGCCAGGGCGGCGAGCAGTTCTATGCACGTAGTGCGAAGCTCGAAGAGACCGACATCAAGCCGATGGAAACACTCGAGTTTATCTTTTGCGACGAATGAGGCGGTTATGAAGTACCAGAAAGTTTGCACGCTCGACGAGCTGTGGGAAGGCGAGATGACCGAGGTGGAAGTGGACGGCCACGTGATCGTGCTGGTGCGCCCCGAAGGCGGCGAGCCGCGCGCGTTTCAGGGCATTTGTCCGCACCAGGACATTCCGCTCGTGGAAGGCAAGTTCGACGGCCGCGTGCTGATGTGCCGCGCGCACCAGTGGACCTTCGACGCGAATACCGGTGAAGGGATCAACCCCGGCAATTGCCGTCTCGCGGAGTACGCCGTGAAGATCGAAGGCGACGATGTCTTCGTTGCCGTGGGCGATGTCGAACCGCTCTTTGCCCAATCCTGAAGTTACCGGAGAACACACCATGACCATCGACAACACCGCCGAGGCCTACCGCAACAACCGCGTGGGGCCCGTGCTTCGTGCGGGCAGCATTACAGCCGGCGTCATCGAAGCCGCGCACGAGGACAACCCGGGCAAGGCGATTCGCGTCGACGACAAACTGGCGTACGTGCGCATCGACACGGACGGCGAGTTGATCCTGCGCCGCACCACGCTGGAGGAGACGCTGGGCCGGCCGTTCAGGATGTCCGAGCTCGAAGTCAACCTCAGCTCGTTTGCGGGCCGCATCGAGACGACCGACGACTATGTGCGCTTTTACTACGAAAAAACGCTTTAACCGGAGACGAGCATGACCCAACCCGAAGTCCTCAAGCCACTGAAAACGTGGAGCCATCTGGCCGCCCGGCGGCGCAAGCCGAGCGAGTACGAGATCGTCTCGACCAATCTGCATTACACGACCGACAACCCCAACGCGCCCTTCGAGCTCGACCCGAACTTCGAAATGGCGCAATGGTTCAAGCGCAACCGCAACGCATCGCCGTTGGTGCACCCCGACTGGAACGCGTTTCGCGACCCGGACGAGCTCGTCTATCGCACCTACAACATGTTGCAGGATGGTCAGGAAACCTATGTTTTTGGGCTGCTCGACCAGTTTTCCACACGCGGCCACGACACCATGCTCTCACCGGCATGGGCAGGCACGCTCGCACGTCTCTATACGCCTGCGCGCTTTCTGTTTCATGCACTGCAAATGGGATCGGCCTATCTGACCCAGATGGCGCCCGCTTCCACGATCTCGAACTGTGCCGCGTACCAGACTGCGGACTCGCTGCGCTGGCTCACCCACACGGCGTATCGCACCAAGGAGCTGTCACAGACCTTCGCCGACCTGGGTTTCGGCAGTGAAGAACGCGGCGGCTGGGAGCGCGACCCGGCATGGCAAGGCTGGCGCAAGCTCGTCGAGCAGGCGCTCACCGCGTGGGACTGGGCGGAATGCTTCGTAGCGCTGAACCTCGTCGTGCGCCCCGCCGTGGAAGAAACCCTCTTGCGCGGGCTCGGAGTCGCGGCGCGTCAGAACGACGACACCCTGCTCGGGCTCATCACCGACGCCCAGCTCATCGACGCGCAGCGGCACCGGCGTTGGGCCAGCGCGCTGGTCCGGATGGCGCTCGAGCAGGAGGGCAATCACGCCGTGCTGAGCGCGTGGGTGAGCAAGTGGGAGCCGCTCGCCGACGACGCCATCGAGGCCTGGTGCGCCGCCCTGCCCGACGCCCCCGCTGCAAGCGCTAGCGCGAAGGAGGCCACGCGCGAGTTCAGGCGCGCGATCGGTCTCTGAAACCCAACCTGCGAAGCATCGAGCAGTAAAGCAAGTGCCGGCGCAAGCCGGCCACGAAACTTTGGACGCATGAAATGGAACATCGGATTACGATCGAGGGCGGCGCGCAGTTCCGCGTTTGCGCGGAGGAAGACACCCTGCTGCGTGGGGCGTTGCGCGCCGATGTCGGCCTGCCGCACGAATGCAGTGTCGGCGGATGTGGCGCGTGCCGCTTCGAGCTAGTCGAAGGCGAGATGCAGACGCTCTGGGCGCAAGCACCGGGGCTCAACGAACGCGAGCGCAAGCGCGGCAAACGCCTCGCCTGCCAGTCGCGGCCGCTGGGCGACTGCACGATACGCGTGCGCTGCGACGACAGTTATCTTCCTGTCGTGGCGCCCACCCGCTTGCGCGCAAGACTCGAGGCCCGCCGGGCGCTCACGCCGGACCTGAGCGAATTCACGTTTCGCATTCCCTCGCAAGCGCAGTTCCGCGCGGGACAATACGCGCTGCTCTACCCCTCCCAGACGCAAGGCGCCCGGGCCTATTCGATGTCCAACCTGCCCAACGGCGAGGGGCTGTGGCAGTTCATCATCCGGCGCGTGCCTGGCGGCTCGGGCAGCAACGCGCTCTTCGACGCCCTCCGGGTCGGTGACCAGATCGCGTTGGACGGGCCCTACGGCCATGCCTGGCTACGCGACGACAACGCGCGCGACGTCGTATGCATTGCGGGCGGCTCGGGTTTCGCACCCATGCTCTCCGTCGCACGCGGTGCGCTTGCGCAGGCCGACGAGCGGCGCGTGTACTTCTTCTATGGTGCGCGCACGCAGGCCGATCTCGGCGCAGCCGCGGAACTCGACGAGCTTGCGCAAGAGCGTCTGAGCACTTCGATCGTGCTTTCGTCCCCGGAGGCCTCGCTACCCTGGTCGGGCGCGACCGGCTTCGTGCACGCGGAGGTTGAACGCGCGCTCGACGTACCACTCGATCAGTATGAATTCTATTTTGCAGGGCCGCCGCCCATGATAGAGGCCGTGCAGGAAATGCTGATGCAAAAATATCGCGTGCCGTACAACCAGATTCACTTCGACCGATTCGTTTGAACCTGTCCATCCGACCGTCCAGCCGACAGCCCAGCCGCGCGAGCCGGGCGGTCGGGAGATATGCCGCCGCGGCGCTCAGGATCGCGTATTAACACCAATCGCCACTGCAAAAGTGGTGGAGTAACCTGATCCGGTTATTGCCCAATTTTCAGCTCCCGGCGCAGGCAGCGCATCCTCCGCGCGGCGATTCCGCCACTTCGCGCGTGGCCTCGGGCGCCACTCCGGTAGCCATCGAGGTCAGCATGCCCAAGAGAAGCACGCGCGGAGCCACCCGGGCTCCCGCTCGCACGGATACCCACGGCCGGCTGGCAGAGCGCCAGCGGTCCAGGGAGATCCGCGTTCCCGCCATCCACGATCTGGCCAAGCGGCTGCGCTTCGCGCCGCAGCAGGGCCGCATCTGGCTCGACGACCAGCGCATGATGCTCATGCACATCAGCTCGCTTGGCGCCCTGCGCCAGGAGCTGATCGAGAGCCTCGGCAAGGAAACAGCTCGCGG
Source organism: Paraburkholderia sp. A3BS-1L (assembly GCF_051125215.1). Taxonomy (NCBI): domain Bacteria; kingdom Pseudomonadati; phylum Pseudomonadota; class Betaproteobacteria; order Burkholderiales; family Burkholderiaceae; genus Paraburkholderia; species Paraburkholderia sp. A3BS-1L. Next base: position 2,009,947 of record NZ_CP120443.1, read on the forward strand.
GCTCGTGACGCGCATCGGCTATCAGGCCGGTTCGCATGACGCCGCGATGACGCGCAAGGTACGCGCGGGCTCCAACCGCTACGACGATTTTCTCGCGGGTCCGCAACTCGTATCGCTCGAAGGCATCGTACATTGCGAGCCGATTGCGCTCGATATCGATGTCGAGCGCGGCCACTACTTCGGCGACTTCTATCTGATCGACTGTGCCGAAGCCGAAGCCCACATCGCGAGCTACGGCATCGGCAACGAATCGGTATGCTGGATGCTGATCGGCTATGCCTGCGGCTATACGAGCGCTTTCATGGGGCGCCCGATTCTCTGGCGCGAAATCGAATGCCGGGGAATGGGCCACGCGAAATGCCGGGTGGTTGGCAAGCCGGTGGAAGATTGGGACGACCCGCAGGACGACCTGCGCTTCCTGCAGATCGGCGACTTCGTCAAATGGTCGCTCGCGCCGCAGGCGGTGCTGCCCGCCACGAGCCGCATTGCCCAGCGGCTCGCAAACGCCCCGGAAAACAGCTTTGGCGTCGTGGGCATCTCAGCGGGTTTCAACACGGTCTGCCACATGGTCAACAAGGTCGCCCCTACCGAGGCAACGGTGCTTTTTCTCGGTGAAAGCGGCGTGGGCAAGGAAGTCTTCGCCAACAACCTGCATCGCCTCAGCAGGCGCGCGGACGGGCCGTTCGTGGCCGTCAACTGCGCGGCGATTCCCGAGCATCTCATGGAATCCGAATTATTCGGCGTGGAGCGCGGCGGCTATACAGGCGCGACGTCTTCGCGCCCGGGGCGCTTCGAGCGCGCCAACGGCGGCACACTCTTTCTCGACGAGGTCGGCACGCTGAGCTTCACGGCCCAGGGCAAGCTGCTGCGCGCGCTGCAACAGGGCGAACTGGAACGGGTAGGCGACACGCGCACGCGCAAGATCGACGTGAGAGTCGTGGCGGCGACCAATGTGAATCTGCGCGAGGCCGTGAAGGCGGGACAGTTCCGAGAGGACCTGTTCTTCCGCCTGAACGTCTTCCCGATTCAGGTGCCGCCGCTGCGCGACCGGCGCGACGACATTCCGTTGATGATGAACTGGTTTTTGCAGCGCCTCGCCAAGAAACACGGCAAGCAGATCACGGGCTTTCGCGAGCGCGCGGTGGACGCCCTCTTCAACTATGAATGGCCCGGCAACGTGCGCGAACTCGAAAACATGATCGAGCGCGCCGTGATTCTTGCCGAAGACGGCGGTGCGCTCGACCTGTGCCACCTGTTCACCACGGGCGAGGAAATCGACGTTTCGTCGTTCATGCTCAAGCGTAGCGGCAATATCGCGCCGCTTGGCGAACCGGCCGAGGCGAACCCGCCCCCCACCCTTGGCGCCGGAATTCCGGGGCTCGCCGAAACCGAAGCCGCCATGCTGCGCGCGGCCGTTGCCGAAGCCAACGGCAATCTTTCGCTTGCCGCCCGCGTGCTCGGCATCAGCCGGCCCAAGCTGGCCTACCGCTTGCGCAAATACGGCATCCCCATCGAGCGCGGCTGATCCGGGCCGTTCGCAGCCCCAGGGTAACGAGGCAGGCACTCGCGCGCCGCGCCTCGCCCCTGCCGAACGCCTTAGAAGCGCTTCTGATACGAGATCGCCGCGTTCAATTGGGAATGGGTCACCTTGATAGGCACAGAAGTGTTCGGCAGGCTCGTGTTGGTCAGTGCCTTCTGGAGTGCGTACGATACGCCCAGGTCGATCACATCGTTCTTGCTGAACGCGTACGAGACACCGCCGGTGACCGTCGTGGTCGGAATGCCTGGAATGACCGCGAACAGCATGTTGTTCGGCACGGCTTCCTGTGCGTAGTGGAAACCCGCGCGCAAAGCCAGGCTGGAGTTGTAGCGATACTCCGCGCCAATGGCAAACACGTTGATGTCCCGGTAGTTCTGCGGCAGAGACAGATTGAGGTTCGCGCCAGTGCCCGATTGCACGAAGCTCACGTTGATATCCCTGAACACGCTCGCCAGAAATACGCGCTGATAATCCGCCGAGACGCTCCAATGCTCATTGAACGTGTGGCTGATCCCCACCGTGAACTGCGCGGGCATCTCGAAGCTATGGACGGTAATGTTGCCATTGAGCGGAATGTTGCCCGCCACGGAGCTCACTGCGGTCAAGCTCGCGTGCCCGCCCAGGTCGCCCACGTGCGTCTTGAAGTTATACGCGAGACCGACGCGCGTGTTCGGCGTGAGCTGGTAAGTCAGGCCAAGCTTGCCGCCGATTCCCCAGGCATCCGCCCCTCCGCCCACCATGCCATTGTGCGCGAAGTTGACGTATCCGCCGGAGAGGCCGGGCACGCTCACCAGCGTGGGAACTAATGAGCCGGACACACGGTGCTGGCTCGCTAGCGAGCCGATCTGCGACGCATCCAGCAACATGCCCAGATTCAGGGAGGTCCAGACGGCATCGAGGGAGCCACCCACCGTCAGCTTGTCGGTCACGTTATAGGCAACGGCGAACGGGATACGCAGCACCAGGAGTCTAGAGAAATTGTCGAGGCCGGTGTCGATGCTGTTGGTGGTCGTACGCGAAAGAGAGCTGCTGCCGCCGTACTGCGTGCCGAGTCCGCCTTCGGCAAACGCGCCCACCCCAAAGGCGTACTTGCCCTGCCGATAGACGAATGCCGCTTCGGGCGCGAAGTACGGGCCATTGTTGTTGCCGTGATTCCCCGAGCTCACCGACTCGCCGCTTGCCGTATTGGTCACCCGGATATCCGTGGTTACGACATCGAGTCCGAAATTGACGTATTTCCCGTCGCTCATCAGCCCGAGTGTAGCCGGGTTCAGCATCATCGCCGCCGGCCCGACGTTATAGGCAACCCCGCTTCCCCCCATCGCGCGGGAGATCGGCCCGTATCCCTCGAGATTGAACACGTCGGTCGCGTATGCCTGCCCCCCCCATACCGCCGCGCAAAGCGCCACCGCCCCACGAATGCAATTGCCTTTCACATCTGTCTCCTGACATGTGTTTAATACTACTTATTGATGTACTCAATGCATGAATTCGAATACCGAAAGCCCCGTTGTGTCGATGCGCAAAAAAGCACGCTCTTGCGCGTCCACCCAGCTTGCGCTCGACTAGCCGTTCGTCTCGCCGAAATCCTCCGTCGCCAGCTTGTTGAAGCGAGCGGCGTGCTCGATCTGCGTCCAGTGCCCACATTGGCCGAAGACGTGAAACTGCGCCCGCGGAATCAACTCCAGCAGCCGGAGCGAACCTGAAAGCGGAATCACCCGGTCTTCACGCCCATGCACGATCAGCGTATCGTGCGGGATCGCGCGAATCGCCTCGTCTGGGCTCGCCAGCGAATCGACCCAGCGTTGCCGCGGCGCCGGACACATCTTTGCGAACGCTTCCTGGTAGCCCGGGCGCACGCTCGCGTCATAGCGCAGCTTCGCTAGCTCATCGTTCACCAGCGTGCGGTCGAACGCGAATACATCGAGCAGCCAGTTCCGGCATGGTGAGCCGCCAGTTCGCCGACGCCGTCACGCGCGGCCCCGAGCCGTGGATCAGCAATACGGGCGGTCCTTCGCCAAGATCGTGATAGTTGGTCCGGATGCCATTGGCAAGAATGCTCCTGCCGATTTCGGGATTGGTCTGCACGATTCGATGTTTACCTGGTTAGACAATCTATCGGGTTCTCCACGGCTTTCACACAAGCACTACCGTCCACGCTTTTTCGCGCTTTGTCCGGCAATGCCGAAATGCGCCTTCGGCATCTCGGTGATGATCACGCGCACCGAGTCGATCGGTGCGTCGATGGCGCGATGAATCGCTTCGCTAACCTCAGCGATCAAGCGCTCTTTCTTCTCGTCGTCTCGACCTTCCAGGATATAAAGATGAGCAATCGGCACGGCGTTCTCCTCGTCAAATGAAGCGCAACCCAGTGGACCCCATGCCCTGGACGCGCAACGTGATGCTGTCCCCGGCTTCGACGGCAACCGCTTCCGTGATGCCGCCCGAGAGAATCAGGCTGCCGGCAGGAATCGACTCGCCGCGCTCGCCAAGATGGTTGGCCAGCATCGCCACCGCCGCCGCCGGATGCCCGAGCACGGCGGCGCCCGCACCGAACGAAACCGGCTGGCCGCTCTTCTCCATGACAATGCCGATCGTGCGCAGGTCCACGCCGTCCACCGACATCGGCTGGCCGCCCACCACGAAGCGCGCTGCCGAGGTGTTATCGGCCACCACGCTCTTCAGGTCGAACTTGAAATCGCGGTAGCGGCTGTCGATCACTTCGATGCCTGGGATGACGAAGTCCGTCGCGGCCAGCACGCTGCCGATATGGCAGCCCGGCCCCTTCAATTCGGCTTTGGTGACGAACGCGATCTCGGGCTCCACTTTCGGGTGGATGAGCTCGCTGGAACGGCAAGCACCGCCGTCTTCGAGCGAGTACGCATCGACGAGATAGCCGAACACGGGCGTATCCACGCCCATCTGGCGCATCTTTGCGTGCGAGGTCAACCCAGCCTTGTAGCCGACGAGCCGTGCCCCGCGCCGCAACTGCCGCGCGCGGATCGCGTCCTGCACGGCATATGCGTCGTCCCAGTCCATCTCAGGCCACGTGTCGGTGATCTTCACGGTGTCGCGCGCGTGCAGCGCGCACGCATCGAGCTGCTCGGCAAGCGAGTGGATGATTTCAGTGGAAAGGTTCATGCTGCTTCCTTGCTGACGATCTGCTGGCGCGCCTTCTTCAAGGTGAGCGCGGTGTCTTCGATCATGTCTTCCTGGCCACCCACCATGCCGCGCCGGCCGAGCTCGACGAGAATGTCGCGTGCAGGCACGCCGTACTTTTCGCCGGCGCGCTTGGCGAACAGCAGGAACGAGCCGTAAACGCCGGCATAGCCGAGCGTGAGCGAGTCGCGGTCAATGCGGATCGGGAAATCCATCATCGGCACCACGAGGTCTTCGGCCACGTCCTGGATCTTCCACACGTCCACGCCCGTCTCTATGCCCATGCGATCGCACACCGCGATGAACACTTCGAGCGGCGTGTTGCCCGCGCCGGCGCCCAGGCCCGCGGCCGCGCCGTCGATGCGGTTGGCGCCGCACTCGATTGCGGCAAGCGAGTTCGCCACGCCCATCGCGAGGTTGTGGTGGCCGTGAAAGCCCAGCTCCGTTTCGGGCTGCAGCGCTTCACGCACCGCGCTCAGGCGCGCCCTCACATCCTCGGGCAGCATGTAGCCTGCCGAGTCGGTGATATAGATGCAGTTAGCGCCATAGCCCTCCATGAGCTTCGCCTGCTTCACGAGACCCTGCGGGCTGTTCATGTGGCTCATCATCAGGAAGCCCACCGTGTCCATCTCCAGCTTGCGTGCGAGCGTGATGTGCTGCTCGGACACGTCGGCCTCGGTGCAATGGGTCGCCACGCGAATCGTATGAACGCCCAGTTCGTGGGCCATCTTCAGGTGGTCGACGGTGCCGATGCCGGGCAGCAGCAACGCCGATACCTTCGCGCGCTTGAGCAGCGGAATCACGGCGCCGAGATATTCCTCATCGGTGTGAGCCGGAAAGCCGTAGTTGACCGACGAGCCGCCGAGGCCGTCGCCGTGCGTGACTTCGATAAGCGGCACCCCGGCTTCGTCGAGGCCCTGGGCGATGCTGCGCATCTGGTCGAGCGTCATCTGGTGGCGCTTCGGATGCATGCCGTCGCGCAAGGTCATGTCGTGGACGGTAATGCGTTTGCCTGGAAGATTCATGATGTTTCCTTCGATATTCGGGTAAATCGGCAGCAGGCCCACACGGCGGCCACGCTCCTCAAGCCGTTGCGCTCTCAACTGGCGCGAGCGAGATGCGGCCCGCAAGCAGCTCCTCGGCAAACATCTCGGCCGTGCGCGCGGCCGCGGCGGTCATGATGTCCAGATTTCCCGCGTAGCGCGGCAAGTAGTCGCCCAGGCCCTCCACTTCGAGATAGACAGTCACACGCTTGCCGTCGAACACGGGGCCGTTCACGAGCTTGTAGCCCGGCACGTAGCGCTGCACCTCGGCGATCATCGCGTGAATGGATTCGGTAATGCGTGCTTCGTCGGGCTCGCCCTCGGTCAGGCAGTGGACGGTGTCGCGCATGATGAGCGGCGGATCGGCGGGATTGATGACAATGATCGCCTTGCCCGCTTTCGCGCCGCCCACCTTCGCCACGGCCGCCGAGGTGGTGCGCGTGAACTCGTCGATGTTCTTGCGCGTGCCGGGCCCTGCCGAGCGCGACGAAACCGCCGCGATGATTTCCGCGTAATCCACCGGCTGCACGCGCGAGACGGCATGCACCATCGGAATCGTTGCCTGACCGCCGCAGGTGACCATGTTGACGTTCATCTCGCGCTTGCCGATGTGCTCCTTGAGGTTCACCGGCGGCACACAATACGGCCCGATAGCGGCGGGCGTGAGGTCGATCATCATCACGCCCAACTCGTTGAGCTTGCGGCTGTTTTCCGCGTGAACGTAGGCACTCGTCGCATCGAAGGCGATCTGCACGTTGTCGGCCTTCACATGGGGCACGAGGCCGTCCACACCTTCGGCCGTCGTCTTGATGCCCAGCTCGCGAGCGCGCTTGAGGCCGTCCGATTCGGGGTCGATGCCCACCATCCAGACGGGCTCCAGCACCGGGCTGCGCAGCAGTTTGGCGAGCAGGTCGGTGCCGATGTTGCCGGGCCCGATCAACGCGCAACGAATTTTCTGTGTCATGGTGAAATGTCCTTCTGAATGTCGATGATGTTCAACCAAAGCGCACCGAGCACGCGCCGATGCCGCCGATGGCGACGCGGAAGCTGTCGCCGGCCTTCACCGCCGCCATGGCCGCGAGCGCGCCGGAGAGCACCACTTCGCCAGCCTTCAGGCCAATGCCGAGACGCCCGAGCGTGTTGGCTAGCCTGGCCACCGCGTTGACGGGCGAGCCCAGCGCCGCCGCGCCCGCGCCACTGCCGATCACTTCGCCGTTTCGCTCGAGCACCATGCCGCAGGTGTTCAGGTCCACGTTGCGCGGGCTCACCGCACGATCGCCCAGCACGAACACACCACACGAGGCGTTATCCGCTACGGTGTCTTGAATCTTGATCTTCCAGTCGCGGATGCGCGAATCGACAATCTCGAAGCACGGCATCACGCATTCGGTCGCGGCAAGCACCATGGCGTTGGTGATGCCGGGGCCCATCAGGTCCTTCTTGAGCACGAAGGCGATCTCGCCTTCGGCTTTGGGCTGGATCAGCGTATCGAGCGCGATGCTCTCGCCTTCGCCGTACACCATGCCCGAGAGCAGATAGCCGAAATCGGGCTGATAGACGCCCAGCATGTCCATCACCGCCTTCGACGTCACGCCGATCTTCTTGCCCATGACCGTCTCGCCGGCGTCGAGCCGGCGCTGCACCATGCGCTGCTGGATGTGGTACGCATCGTCGATCGACATTCCCGGGTGGCTGTCGGTCAGCGGCGCCAGCGTCTCGCGCGCAGTGAGTGCGCCGTAGAGTCTGTCGCCCAGTTCAGTAATCAAGGTGGATTCCATGAAGCTTCCCAATGGCAAAATTGAATCGATGCGGTCATTCAAAGCTTGACGCACACGTTCTTGAGCTCCGTGTAGAACTCGAGCGAATGCACGCCGCCTTCCGGGCGGATGCCCGACTGCTTCGCGCCGCCGAACGGCGCGCGCAAGTCACGCAGGAACCACGAGTTGACCCAGGCGAGGCCGACTTCGATGGCCGCGGCCACCCGATGTGCTCGCGAAAGGTTCGTTGTCCATACCGCCATGGCGAGACCGCAGTCGTTATCGTTGCCGCGGCGAATGACTTCCTCTTCGGTGTCGAACCACGCGCTGCGGCACGGTCATCGTCCCCCAAGGGCCTTTGAGCGCCGCCCTTGCGGCACGCACCGCCGCATCGACTTCTTCGCGGCCCGCTTCGGCCACCTGAGCGATAACGGCGTTGTTCAGTGGCGAGCGTTTTTCGAACCAGCGCTGGCCGTCGAGGTATTCGCCGTCGATGAAGTTTCTGACCAGCCGGATGCCGCTGCCGGGTGCATGGGCGGCGCCGAGCGGCCCGCCGTTGGGTTCTGTCTTCAGCATGATGGTCTCGACGATGTGTTCGTGTTCCATGAAATGTGTGGTGCCGCATTGCGATGCCGCGCTTGCGGACCTCACGTATCGGCTAGGCCGAGTACGCGCAATCCGGCCTGGGCGCAGGGCCGTCCTGCTCTTCGCTGCCGCCCGATACGCCTATGCCGCCAATGCGCTGCCGGTCCTCGGCGAACGGCAAACCGCCACCAAAAGCGATAAAGCGAGGGCGCAGCGCGATGCCTTGCCGCACCGCCTCCGAATGCGCTTGCAGCGCTTCACCCCAGCGTCCCGTGGGCAAGCCGAAGCTGACCGCGGTGTACGCCTTGTCGATCGCGATCTCGATCGAGTGCAACGGCGCGCCCGGCATCCGCACAAACGCCGCGAGGTTCCCGCCCGCGTCGACCACGGCAACGTTTACGCACACGCCTAGCTGCTGCGCTTTGCGGGCGGCGGCTTCGGCTGCGCGACTGGCCGCGGGCCAGTCGATCGTGCGCGCCTCGACGCTATTGGATGCGGCATTGAGTGCGCTATTCATGCCCTCGCTGGCCGCCGGCGCGCGGGATTCGGCTGCCATGTCAGGTGTACACCGTGGTGAAGGCTTCGTTGATCTCACCCGAGTGGAAGAAGATGCCGCGCCCCAGGTGGTCTTCGGTCCAGGTGGTCACGGGCCGGTCCGGCTGCGCCATGTATCCCAGGCCCGCGAACGTCTCGTTGCGGTTGCCGCTCGGATCGAAGAAGTAGATGGTCGTGCCGCGCGTGATGCCGTGACGCGTAGGCGCGACGTCGATCTTCACCTTGTTCTTGGCCATCACGTCGGCCGACTTCAGCACGTCGGCCCAGTCGTCGAGGAAGAACGCGATGTGGTGCAGGCCGTTCTTCGCGCCGCCGACGAATGCAATGTCATGCGGCGTCGAGCTGCGGAACATCCACGTGGCGGCCTGAATGCTGTTGCCCGGTCCCACCATCACCTGCTCGGCAAGATGAAAATCCATGCACTCCTGCATGAAGCGTGTGTTCTCGGCCACGCGATTGACGCCGGTTTCCGGATTGAGCTCGCACATCAGCAGGCAATGGTCGAGCCAGTGAACCGCCGAGCCCTTCACGTCGTCGGGCCACGGATCGGGATTGAGCGTGCCGACGTCGGTACCCAGTTGCTCCTTGTACGCATACAGGCGCATCTCGTGTCCGCTCGGCAGATTGAATTTCAGCATACGGCCGGTTGCGGGCAGGGTGCCTGGCGGCAGCATCTGCGTGCTTATGCCGTAGGCCTCGATGCGTTCCTGCAAGGCGTCGAGATCGGCGTCCTTCTCCACCTTGTACGCGACGTGGTTCAATCCTGCCTGATCCGCCGGGCTCAGGATGAGCGAGTACTTGTCCCACTCGTCCCAGCATTTCAGATAGACGTTGCCTTCGCTGTCGCGCAGCGTTTCCTTCAAGCCCAGAACATTTTTGTAATGCTTGAGCGCCGCATCCATGTCCATTACCCTCAGATTGGCATGGCCGATTCGCATCACACCCATGATTGCTCTCCTCCTTCTCTATTCGGTATAAGTTAGGGATGCATGGCAGGCGAATCCCTTGAAAAACGGCTTTTGCATCCTGCCGGCCACTTCCAGCGCCACATCGCCTTGCGGGGCGACCCGGCACGCGAGCGAATAGCCAGCCGCTTCTTCCTCCACGCTCACGTGCGCGCGGCTCACCGGCCCGAGCTTGCGAACCTCGCCCTCCAGCACACGTACCTTGCACACACCACAGCCGCCGTTCAGGCAGCCGACGGGAATGCCCCGGCGCCCAAGCCGCGCCATGCCGGCAAGCAATGACTCCTCGATCGAGCAGCGATAGCGCTCGCCGGTCTGCGTGATCGTCACACTCACGCTGCGCTCACTCGCGTCCACGTCAAACCCTTCTGAAGAGCGGGCTGCGCACCTGCTGAACGTCCGCCGCCGAGATGAACTTCTCGTGGTAGATGTCGCTTTCGAAAAGCCGCCCCTGCATCAGCGTGGTGATGCACGCGTCGATCATCGCGGGCGGCCCGCACAGGTACGCCTTGTGCCCGGCAAAGTTGTTGTCGAAATGGGCCTTAGCGGCTTCGTGAACGAAGCCGTGTGCGACGGGCTCGCTCGTGCCGTTGGTGCCATTGGTGTCGTTGGCGCGCTCAGACAAGGCGGGCACGTAGGTGAAGTTCGGATACTCGCGGCTCAGCTCGCGAAACGCCTTGTCGTAGTACAGCTCCGCCGCGTTGCGCTGGCCGTAGACCAGCGTGATCGGCTGCTTGCAGCCGCTTCGCAGCAGATCGAGGATCATCGAGCGTGGGCTCGAGAGCCCCGAGCCGCCGGCCATGAAGATCATCGGCGCCTGCGCCGACTTGCGCACGAAGAACCGCCCGTAAGGGCCGGACAGGTTCACCTTGTCGCCCACCGCGAGCTTCTCGTGCAGGTAGCCCGTGCCCGTACCGCCGGGCACCTGCCGCACGTTGAGCTCGATCTCTCCCGTGGCCGCCGCATCGGCCGGGGCATTGGCGATGGAAAACGCCCGGCGTTCGTGCATGCCCGGAATCTCGAGCTGCACATACTGGCCTGCCTGGAAATGCAATGGCTCGGCCAGCCGCAGGTGTATCGCCTTGATCGTGGGCGTGAGTTGCTCGATGCGCGCAACCTCCGCCGTGAAATCCTTCACCGGAATGATTTCGGCGTCCGGGTCTTCTTCCACGTCCGCTTCGATTGCCGTATCCGCAATGAGCGTCGCGCAGCAGGCGAGCGCCTTGCGCTCCTCGCGCTCGAAGTCCATTAGCGCGAACGGATTGGCGTCGCCCAGATCGACCTCGCCTTCGAGGATCTCGATCTTGCAGGTCCCGCACAGGCCGTGACAGCACGCGTGCGGAATATAGATGCCCTGGCGCAGCGCCGCATCGAGAATGGTCTGTCCTTCCTCGACTTCGATGGTGGCGCCCAGGGGCTCGATGGTCAGTTGATGGCTCATGGTCGATCCGTGCTTCAAACGTCAATTTCTGCCGCAATGGCTTTTCGCAAACCGGGCCGCTGCAAGCGGCCCGCAAAAACGTAAGCTGCCGCTCAGCTAAAGGATCCTTTTATGCCGGTCAGGCCCGGCGTACGAAAGCGGATCAGGTCCTTGTGGCCAATGCCGTTTTCGGCGAGCGTTTTCGCGAATTCGGGCTGAAACGGCTTGCCGGACTTGAACCACTGCACCGCGCTCCAGTCGATCTTCGCGAAGTCGGGGTGATAGCCGTAGATGCCCGGCAGGATCTCCCCGGCCAGCGCGCCGAAAGGCGTCTGCGGCGGCAGCGGCAGGCAGAACGGCGCCGGGAACATCAGGTGGTCTTCCCAGCCGACATAAAGCAGCGGAGCGGGAAACTTCTCCGCCGTGTCCTGCAGCGGGAAGCGGTAGGGTTGGGTTGCAATGACGGTCACGGTTCTCTCCTGCAATGCGTCGTCAAATCAGTTGCTCGTGGCCTGGCCACGCCAGGCTGCAAAGTTCTTCTGGTCTTCCGATCCTTCGAAGTCCATACTGTCGCGCGGGCTCACCTCGTAATAATCGAGTACGGCCGCGAGAGGATCGAAGCCCTCGCTCGTGGGGTCGGTGCCGGGCTTGAAGCAGTTACCCTGATAGATCTGGTGCACGGGCAGCCACGACTGGGTGAACTTCTCGGGTTCGTGATCGAAGATCTCCTTGCAGTGATCGCTGCAGAAGTGAAAGCGATTGCCCAGATATTCCGACTCGCGCCCGCAGGTCTTCGTCGCGTCGCCAGGCTCGGTGAAGAACATCGGGATCTGGCAGGTCTGACACAGCATCGGCAGCGTCTTCACATAGAAGCGCTCGTCCGCCCTGGCGCGTTCGCCCCAGTGCTCGAAGCGCGGCCGGTAGAGCGCGTCGAAGCTCTCCGGGTACTTCGCGGAAAGCCACGCCATTTCATCCTCCCGCGGCAGCCATGTGTGGAACGGAGCCGCCGCGCCGAAGCTGTAGAAGGTGGCCCACGCCTGGTGGCTCAGGTGGTCCTTGCCTTCGCACGCGTCCTTCCAGCCCTTCGGCTCGCGAATGCCGTAACGCGCGAGATCCTTGAACAGCGCGCCGCCGTTTTGCTCCGCATACATTTCCCACGCTTCCTTCCAGCTCATCACGCGCTTGGGCTGCATGTAATCCATCATCATCGCGACCAGCGTAAGCAGCCTGTAGCCGCGCCAGAACCACTTGTCGATCCAGCGCTGCACGATCGGCACGTTGTCCGGATCCTGCTCGAGCATGAACTTGATACACTCGATGCCAAGTGTCATGTGGCGCGACTCGTCGGACTGCGCGGAGAAGCCGAACGTGACGGTCGACATGTCCCCGTTGTACGCGGCGCCCGACATGAACGGCACGAACAGCAGATTGGTCAGCACGTACTCGAACGAGAAGCTCACCGCGGTGAGGAACTCGAACGGCCCGGACGTGCAGGCGTCCTCGAAGAACGACTTCGGCACCGAGAGATACCAGACGCGGTCGAACCAGTGGTTCGAGTGATGCATGCCGTTGAAGAACTTGTTGTACGTCGACATGGCATGCGTTTCGGTCTGGTAGTGACGCAGTTCGTCGATCGACTGCATCTGGCACGCGACGCGCGCGCCCTCACCTGTGAAGTGGCGGCCGACCTGCGCAAAGCCGCGGTGCGCGTAATACTCGAGCGGCGTCACGCCTTGAATGAAGAGCTTCAGCGCGTTGATGTAGCGTGCGTCCGTGACGCCGAGGAACGCGTTGTTCTGCGTGAATGCGTCAATCACCGCATAGAGCTTCTTTTCCTTCTCGCCCTGGTATTTCCAGTACGCGTCCATCGTCAGACGGAACGGGTCGACCCATTTGTCCCAATCGTGAATCTTGATGCCTTCGTAGCGATCAAACGGGAAAACCTTCTCCATCGGCTGATAGGAGGTCTCCCAGCCGAGGCCGCGTGTCATGGCCGCATATCGCTCCTTCAGGCCGAGTTTCTTTTTCAGCACAGGCGTGTCCATTCGTGTCTCCTTCCTGGTAGTGTCCGTGTTGCGTTGTTCAGTGTTTCCAGCTCAGCGTGAACTGGTCGTCGTCTTCGTCGAGATGCCCGGACAACGTGATGAGATTGACCTGCAACTGCTGCAAATCGAAGCGCGTGCCGATGAGGTTCTCGATGGTTTCCCGCCGAATCGTGAGACGCCCGGGGGCATCGATCTTCACCATGCCCGGAGACTCGACCGCCACAGCCTCGGGGTTGTCCGCGAGGATTGCCTCGATCACTGGTCTGGACTCCTCATTGGCCTGAAAGGCAATGAATACGTTGGACATGAATATTTCCTGAATGGGTTAGCCGGTTAGCCGGCGGGATTCAATAGTCGATACCGAGCTTGGCCAGCCGCGCGCGCAATTGCTGGCGCGTCTCGTCGAGCGCACTATGGCCGCTCGCCGGGAAGGCCAGCTCCGCGAGCGGGAGCAGCGCCGTGGCCGCCTGCTCTTCCCAGTTGCGCAGCCATTGGGTCAGCACGGCCTTGTTGTCCTGGGATTCGGCTGCCATGGTCTTCACGACCGCGTCGACCCAGCGGATAGTCTCGTCGTGCCATTCCGGCATGAAGGCCGTGAGCATTGCCACTGCGCTGCCGCCGGCAAGCGCCACGCGTTCGTCGACGTAGCGCTCGTACACGAGCGGATACAGCAGGCCGTCGAGCGCGAGATTCTGCGCGACGAAGAGTTCCACCGGGTCCTGGAGCACCAGCGTGTCTTCCACATAGCGGCGCAGCGCTTGCCACGTGGGGTCCAACATCCAGGCTTGCTTCGCCTCGTCCAGGCGCTCGGGACCCGACATCGAGAGCGCAAGCCGCGTGAGGTATTGGGCAATGCCCAGATGGTCCATCGCGTGGAACATCGCCGGCGCGGTGAACGCCGTGCCGTAGCCGATCGCGCAGATCTGCGAGTTGTTCATGTTGCCGCCCCACGCGACGTGGCGCAAAGGCACGAGCACCCGCAAGGCGTGATTGACGAGTTCGTCGGACATGAGTCCAACCATGCCGCGCGATTCCACGAACTCGAAGTTCGCCTCCATGGTGTCCTGCTGGCGCGCGCGCGTCATGGTCCACGACGCGTAGTAGAACTGGCGCGGGTCCCTCAGTGCATACCAGTTTTGCAAACGAATGGCGGTGCGCCCGGTGTCGAACAGCTCGTGCTCCGGGTCCCACGTGGGACGGTAGTGGAAGTTCGTGCTGGGCTGGGCACCCATGATGCCTTCCTGATAGCGCGACGCCGTCTTGTCTCCGCCGATGTGCTGCGCCACGTGGGCATACGTGTGCCGCAGCGGCTTGATATCCACTGTCTTTAGATCGATGGTCACTGCTTGCTCCTGCTGGTCATGGGTTCGTCTTCGGTCGCAAGCCGCACGGCGTTCTGCGCGACGCAGAACTCCTCGAATGCCTCTTGCGGCAACATCAGTTCGACGCAAAGCTCCGGAATGCCGACCGAAAACTCGAACTCGACGAACCCTCGCGGGTTGATTCCGGTGACCCGAACGAACTTGCGGGTCGTATTGAGCGCGTCAATCGAGTCGGTATCGGCTTGTGCTGATGCCGGTTGTTTGTGCATGGTGGGGGTCTCCTTCATGCCCGGACTTCAATGCAGCATCCGTGCCATACGGTGGCCGCGACGGCAAAAATCTCGAGAATTAAGGATAAACACTTAGGCACGACGGCTGGTTTACAGTCAGAATCGAGGTAAACCCGAGGCTCGAATAGCGCTTAACGAAGGCCCAATCGAATCATCAATGCATTAATTTTTTTGTTGTTTTTATGATTTGATAAAAGCACTCACTCACGAGCATTTGATGAACTCATGAAATCGGCGCCTGTCACGCGCCCGGACGCGTAAAAGCGAAAATCTCGACAGAGGACATGATGGCGCCCCAACCGTCCCGCGGCCGGACTCACGGCCCGCGCCCTTTCCCGCAGACGCCGATCTGCGGCAACTGATTCATTTTTCGACCAGCGACGGACACATCTCCGAAGTCGCCGTACTTGACGCTGCCATCCTTGGACAGCCGCTTACACTCACGGTAGAAGTGCACGTTCATGACGAGCGCCCGTCCTGCACTGTTCAGCTGAGACAACGCTTTGCTCTCGAGCCAGCTGTACAGCAGTGCTACGTTATAGCGACAGGCTGATTATTTATTGGTAGTCACTGCGTAATCGATGAGCAATTATGAAGCCCTTTGCGACCGGCTTTTCAGTGGGGACGACAACATTCGCCATGTCCGAACTTCAGTCGTTGTCGGATGTTTCAAAGCGGGGCTGCAGGTGCCACTGTCGACCGAGGCCGTTTGATCCTACCTAGAATTCATGTACAGCAACTTATACGACAATCAACCTATGTTCCTGCGGTTAGCATGGTCGGCCGCAGTGGTCAGCGCACGCTTCTGTTCTTCGATATCGGTAATTGTCCCGACCCGTTTGACGACGCTCCCTCTGCATCTTTCACCGGCGATGCCCGCTCGATAGGCTTTGTCGCAATAAGATTGAAGGTGCCAGCGGTGTTGGGATTCCAAGTACTGCTTATGTTACGAGATCGCAGAATCTGATCGGCAGAAGATGGATGGGTTCCGCGAGCACACTTCATCTGTCCTTTCCCGATCATATGTGCATCACTTCAATGCCGGCCAGAAGGAAAGATCCGAGCGCACCGAAAAGTCTTGAACCCCAGCATGGGACGCGTGCGTCGCTTGATCGCCCGATGGTCTTGCTCCACCAGGTTATTGAGATATTTGGATTGACGGATCTTGAGGGGCGTTTCACGATCGGCATTGATCGCTTCGAGCGCGGCGAGATTGGCATTGCTTTTGTCGATGGTTACCGTCTCAGGCACGCCGCCGTTGGCGATCGATTTTTCAAAGTAACGCCGGGCAACCGTCTTGTCCCGATGCGCGCACAGCAGAAAATCAATGGTGTTGCCGTCCCTGTCGACGCCTTCTCCAGCACCGGCAACAGCTTGATGGCCCAGCGATGCACAGTCGAGTGATCGACCGAAATGCCGCAAGTTCAGCGGATAGGCCACGTACCAAAGCACGCAAGTCAGGATCACTTCGAGCGGGTAATGCAGGCGTTTGAGCACTCGGGCTACCGCCGGATTCAACGTCTTTATCGAGCTTTCTGTCAATCATGTCGTTCCCCACATCATAGGGGAGCGCCTTATTGCAACAGACACTTCGTGCTCGTTGTCACTCACAGAGCGGCCCCCTCACCCGGCGGCGAGGTTTCATATGCGCCAATCAACCGTATGCTCAACGACGCCAACGACCCACGCTGAAGTACTCGCACGAGTGCCCCGGCGATTGCCTCAGCCACCTTCAGTCAACGCAACTCACGCATCCCCATCGTGGCTTGCTGGGTAGATTGCACCCAATACGCCCAAAGGGGGAGCCCACTCTGGCAGATTTCAAGACGCTGTCGACCGGCCATACTAGAGACACGCATCATTGCAAGATTTGGCGGAGCAGCATCGTGAAGAGCCGTGATTTTCTCACCTGTCAACAGATCTTCGACCAGGCCGTGGAGCACCCCCTTCCGCCAGGGTCGCGCGGCGCTTCTGCCACAGGGTAGCGGGGCCTATCGCGGCAACTACGGTGGATGTCCTGTCGGCAGCTTCATCAAGCCTTCCGATTACGCGAGCGCGATCGAAGGGGTGCCGGTGCGCTACATCGGCAAACAGTCATTGGAGGCGATACCCGCCTACATGGACGCCGGCGTCGCCGCGTTGCGGAGGGCGCTGCTTCGCTCGCGGATCAACATCTACGACCCGGTTGTGATCGAACTGCTCAGTTGTCTGCAGAATGTCCACGACGTGTTCGGCAAGTGGGAGTGGCGCGAGCGGCTTCTGACGATCGCGCGCCAGTTCGGGCTGTCCGACGAGCTCGTCAGGGCGGCCGCATGAGCAACGCTGCGCCGTGAGAGGATGCAGCAAGACCTCAACGAAGCAAAACGGACGCAAGAGATGAACACCCTGAAACGAGGCCTGCACGGGCTGGTGGAGAAATGGCTGGCGCCGACCCCGGCAGCGCCGGCCCACGTGACGCAGTTCAGCCGCACGGCGGCCGGCAACAGGCGGTTCGTCTGCGTAGAGGTCTCGCATCCGACCAATCCTCGAGCACTTTTCTTCTTCCGGCACGACGACGGCTTCTGGCGGGTCTTCCCGCCACCCGGCGAACGGCCGGCGATGGGCTATCGGCAAGCGGCGTAACGACCGCGCGATTGCACCGGTGGCCTATTATTAAAATTAAAGCCACAGATGGATCCTCGGCTTGTCGTCGTTATGTATGAGGAAAAGGCCATGGAATCGGTCAGCACGGTTCTTCTCATCGACGATCATGCGCTGTTCAGGCGCGGCGTAGCACAGCTCATCCAGATGAATCCGGGCTTTGAGGTTATCGGCGAAGCGTCGTCGGGGCGCGAAGGTGTCCGACTTGCGCTCAATCTCAAGCCGGATGTGATCTTGGTCGACCTCAACATGCCTGAGATGAGCGGGGTCGAAACAATTGCGCTGCTGCGCGAGAACGGGGTCGACGCCCGCTTCATCGTGCTGACCGTCTCCGACAACGAACGGGACGTCGTGGCCGCGCTACGCGCTGGCGCGCACGGCTATCTGCTCAAGGACATGGAGCCTGAGGAGCTGTGTCTGAACCTGCACAAGGTGCTCAGGGGCACCGCAGTGCTTAGCGAGTCGGTGACTGGTAACCTCGTTCACGCGCTCTCGGGTGGCCAACCGCTTCACGCCAATGAGGGCAATCTCTCGGCACGCGAGCAGGAGGTGCTCGAATATCTCGGCGAGGGCCTGTGCAACAAGGCCATTGCACGCAAGCTCGACATCAGCGTTGGTACGGTCAAGGTCCACGTCAAGCACCTGCTGCACAAGCTCGATCTTCATTCGCGGCTTGAAGCCGTCGTCTGGCATCGCGAGCACGTCATGCGCCCCCGTCCGCCGCGCATGTGATCTCCAGCTTCATGCGCATCGCGCGTTGCGTACGACGCGAGGCTGGTCCGTTCCCTGGAGCGCTCATCAGGCTCTGCCCGACAGGGCTCTCGTCGAGCTGCCATGCGCGTTCAAGTACGATCTCGCCTGTCTGTTTCTGAACATACTTGAAGCGTCCATGAAAGCGCCCAAAGATTGCACAGATGCGTGCATGGGCGCACGTATCCACCGAAACACGACGCACAATTGCGCTATTACGATAACTATTCTTACCTCTGCGTAGCTAGCAAATCTTTACGACTTCCGTCGTAACGTTCCCATCATTGCGAGTAGCCATGCAAAAACTTCGGACTGCTTTTCAATTCCTGCGTACCTAATCACTACCGCGTGACAGCCTTCATACTTGACATGGCTTTGCGGATTGAGGTCTCGGTGGGGACACTGGGGTATCTTGCTTCGTAGTTTGCGATCTACCCCAAAAGTTACCCCCAAGACTCCGTGGCAGTCAACGGAATGAAGCGGCTACACGGGGACGTCCGGGAAGACCGGCGTCCCTATCCAATCTGGACCGAGGGTGAGAAAAAACGTAACGTCCAGGAACTCCCTGGAACGCTTTGGAATGGTGGGCCGGGTCGGGTTCGAACCGACGACGGGATTTCTCCGGCGGATTATGAGTCCAGGGTAAACGCTATGCTTTTCAACGGCTTGCGCTCAAAATCTTTCCGCAATCGAGGTATACCGAGTAGCCGAAACGCCTTATCCAGCAATGCTCCGGAGAAAATTGCGGAAAATTTTTGAAGCCCTCGCGCCCTGGAAGGTAGAATCTCCAGATGGATAGATCGCGCCTCGGGGCCAAGGGCGATCTAGTGGCTGCGTAGAGTCTCGGATTGTGATTCCTGTTGTCGTGGGTTCGAGTCCCATCAGCCACCCCAAGAAATTCAGCAATATCAAGCGCTTAGGCGCTGCCGAAGATTTCGCATAGAGAAATTCGGAACGAAAATCAGAATTTCGGAATCGAGCCCACGTCATTGCGTGGGCTTTTTTGCGTTCAAACTGGACACAAGAATGACCGCATTTAATTGGCTTTGCCCCTTCTGCGGTAAGCACTCGACGATTACCGAACAATCGATCGTAAATGGCAACACAACGTTTACGATGAATGCGAGCACGCCGAAATTCGTTATCTCCAATCGCTTTACGCTGTGCCCAAATCCAGAATGCGCGGAAGTCACGATCGACATTGAAAAGTTCGACGTCATCGTGACGAACGTGGGCATTAGGAGGGGGCAAAAGACGGACGAGTGGCGGCTGCGCCCTTTCGGTGCGGCGAAGCAATTCCCTGCATGCGTGCCCGAAGTGCTACAGAGGGATTACCGCGAAGCCTGCCTAATCTCGACACTCAGCCCCAAAGCATCCGCAACACTTTCTCGGCGCGTATTGCAGGGGATGATTAGAGATTTTTGGAATGTGACGATTGAAAGGCCAACCCTTTGGGCTGAGATCAAGGCAATTGAAGACAAAGTCGATCCCGAGACTTGGGCGGCAATAAAGGCTGTGAAGGACATTGGCAACATCGGCGCCCACATGCAGCAGGACATCAATGTGATCGTCGACGTCGACCCAAGCGAGGCCCGATTGCTCATTGAATTGACAGAGACTCTTTTCGAAGAGTGGTATATCGCGCGTGAAAATCGCAAGGCTAAGATGGCGGCTATTGTCCAAGCTGCAGCAGGCAAGATGAGCGGCTAACTGCCGTCGGCTGGCAGGGGCGCCACTTATGACGAGCCTGCCTCTCCAGCGCGATTTGCCGGCGCCTTCATTGCGCGCGGCGGCGCCGGGAATGCCTCCGCATGCATCTTCGACGCCGGGAAGAGATTCAGGAACGAGCGCGCCTCGTCCATCGAGCCGCTCGCGAGCCAGCCTTCGTATTCCGAGAGCGGCAGGATCACCACCGAGCGCTTCTCGTCGCCCGGCTTGTGGAAACGGCTCATCAGCGGATGCTCGTCCGAGTTGACCGTCAGCATGGTGAATGACAGCGCCAGCCCTTCTGGCTCGCGCCACTCGCGCCACAGCCCGGCAATCGCAAACGGCGCGCCGTCGGCCATGCCAATGCGCCACCGCACCGCCTTCCCGCTCTCGTAGTTTGGCTCGTAGAACGCCTCGGCAGGAATCAGGCAGAGCTGCTGCTTTTTCCACGCGCCACTGAAGCTGCGCTTCTCGCCCACGGTCTCAGAGCGAGCGTTCATCGTGTCGAAGGGCCTCACACCTTCGGGGATGTGCTTGCGCGGCACGATGCCGAACGTCGCCACGTCGGCCCGCTGGGACCCATTCACGCGCCGGATGATCGGCGCGGGATAGTCCTTGTAGACCTCATCACGCCATGGGCTGTCGGGTGGCTCGATCCCGAAGTGCTTGAAGAGCTGGTCGCGGCGCGCGGCGGCGTAGTTCGTGCACATGAGCTGCTCCAGGTGGCGAGCCCTCATGATAGCCAAGAGCGCGCGAGCCCTGGCTATACTGTATATTCATACAGGTGTTCGGGGCGCAAAAATGGCAGACGATCGTCCATGCGAGAAATGCAGGCACTACGGCGGGCTAGCTCGTGGCGGCCCGCATGGATGGTGTTTCCACCCCGGCGTTGGTCGGATGCTCAAGGCGCGGCCAGAGCAGGGTTGCGCATTTTGGGCGCGTGCATATGACTCGGTTGAGGCGAGGCTAGCGAGACTGCGGAAGCGATGGGGGAAATGAGCGGCCGCACGAGGGATGGCGGTGCAGCCACATGCCGCTCGGTTGCTGCGTTGTGAGCATGGTTTCGGGGTATAGACAAACGACTATCGCCCTGATAGCTTACAAATTGGTTGCATCGGCACTCTGCAACCACCATGCAAAGGCCCTTCGCCGCCGTATTCCGTCCGGATGCGGCGGCTTTTTCATGGCACTGCGTAGCGAATGCCGCAGTGGCCCGCCCGAAGGCACCCGTCTTCTTGCAGGCGCTTGCGATAGCACGGTGATCGCGCCCGAAAGCGCTTCCTAACGACCTACAACCTATATCCTGTATCCGCACAATACAGCCTATAGGCTGTTAGGCAGCCGATAGAGACCGGATTACCCTCGCGATCAAATGGTCTGGCACGTTGGGAAGTGCTGGCTTGCCGATGTGCGTAAGGAGTGCCGCGTGACTCCAGCCGAGCGGCAGGTCCGGCACCAGATCGCCGCCATTCTTGAACAGACTCACGCGCACGTTAGCGAGCAGCGTGCGCACGCCGATACCCGGACTTACGCGCGGAGGCTCGAATCCGTAGACGGCGGAGGGCGCCCTCCCGGCAAGCGTCATATCCACCGCTGCCATGATGGCGATCGCCGCCCCCAGCGAATGACCGACTAGCGTCACTGGCTGCCCTCCGATCGCAGAAGTCACAGGGGCGCTAATCGCCTTCCATGCATCCCAGAACCCCCGATGCACGTCGCCCGCCCCCGCAACCGCCATGAGCGCGATATTAATGTCCGCGCCCACGCAAGGCAGGTTGTCCGTACCCGGGAATGCTACGACGAGCCCCGCCGCGGTCTGCCGCACGATGGCCCGGGAGGCGCTGCCGGCCGCGCCGATGTCTGGCTTGGCCGAGTACGCCTCCTGGGCGAGCAAAGCGTAGTCGTGGGCGTTCATTGCAGCGCCGCCCCGGCTAGTGGTGTGGAGGCGGGGGTGGGTGCCGAAGCCGCAGGCTGAAGGAGAATGGCCGTATTGATCGCCGCCGCGGTCAGGTCGATAGCCGTCTTCGCGTCGTTCTTCGCTTGCGGAGCCAGGCTGGACGCATCGACCACCGACTTGAGCAGCGGCAGCGCGGTCTTGCTCAGTGCCTGCAGGTTCGGCGTGGTGACGGTGGCGCCAGCCGCACAGACCTTGCCGATTGCAGGCTTGACGTCGGTATTGAGCGTGTTCAGTGCGCCGCCCGTGAACAGGCCGTCATCGGTCATGATGGTGACCGCCGTGTCGGCGTAGTTGCAGGCGAGGCCGACCTGTTGAGCGAAGGTCAAGGGCGGCAGCGTAGGCGCGGAGCCATTGCACGCAGAGAGAGCGAGCACGGCAAAGCCTGCCGCGAGCAGCATGAGTTTTCGGAGCATGGGGAACCTCAGGGTTTGAGCGAGAACTTGGCCGCAGTGACAGCGACGTTTGAGACGGCTGTAGCGACAGCGGTAGTGGCTTGAGACTGGGCGGTTATCGGTGCGGTAGCGCCGACGCCCGTTTCGGAGAAGTCCAGCGTGTAGCCGTCAGGCGTTTTCTGGACATGGACGTTGACGCTCGAGATGTCCTTGCCGTTCGTGATCGACGCGGCACAACACAGGACTTGCTTCGATGCTTCGTCATAGAAAGGGCGCACATCGTAGGTCGCCTGACCGGCACATCCCGTCAGGCAGAGCGCCAACAGGGCGGCTTTCATTGAGCGGGCGTGACGGGTTGCTTGGCGGCAGCGCGAGCCATCAGGTAGTTGTAGACAGCGTGTGCGCCGGTGATGATGAAGGCCGAGATCTGAAGCTGGGCCTCCATCGGGATCGTGACGTGAGCCGCCTGCGCAGCCCAATCGATAATCGGCACGAGGGATGCGGCAGTAAGGGTGATCGCGCCGGTTTGAATGCTCGAGGTTGGATTCACGAATGCTCCTGGTGAAGTTGCTTGAGTTCGTCGGGCGAGTACACGAAGCCCTTGACGAGGAATGCCTGGACGTTCCAGACGGGATCGCTCTCTTCGTGGCGGCCGTGACCCTTGCCGCGGTGATGCAGCTCGCAGAGAGGCAATTGGTTGTAGACGGAGTCGACAAACGTCTCGGGCTTGGCGGGATCGAACGCCTCCCAGTCGAAGCCCTGCGTCAGTCGGATGAGGTCCCAGATCGGATGCTTCTTCGGGATCGGCACGACACGCTGCAGCTTGTGCGACCACATCGTGTCGACCTGATTGAGTGCCACGCCTCGGATCCATGCGAAGTCGATTGCGTGGCTGTAGGCCCACTCGAAGAATCGGTGATGCGACTCGACCGACTCTTCGTCTCCGCATACCGCGCAGACATAGCCGCCCTCCTTCTTCATCTCGCGCTTGCTAGCGCGAAAGATGGCCGACTCAGTGCGTGGCTCGTGACCCGGATAAAAGACGTCTTCGGTGAGCGTGCGATGCGTTTCATGCGTGTCTTGTGCTTTGGTCATGGCGTAAAAAAGGCCGCTCGTGGCGGCTATTTGATAGTCATTTGACGGGTATTTGATCGGCTATTCGATACCGAGCGCTTTCTTCGCGGCGCCATACAGCGCCTGCCGTGCGGCTAGGCCATTCGTGCCGCCGTTGATGAGCTCCGTGAGCGTCGTGAATCTTCCGGCCGTCGCGAGCGCGCTAAGCTTGTTGTTCCACCAGAACCAGCCGGCGGACATCGCGGCGTGCTCGGGTTGCTCGAGCAGCTCGGGGTGGTTGATGAGGTCCAGGTCGAGACCAACGCCGGCGAGCGTGTAGTTGCGTCGCCCGGTGATCTGGATGAGGCCACGCCCACAGAATCGGCGGCCGTCGCCTGGCTGCGTGTTCCCGAGGCCTTTCGCCTTCTGCGACGGTGGCTCGTAGAGGCGCTGCGCGGGCGTTGGCCCCCAGATTTCCTTCGTATAGACCAGGTTCTCCGACTCATGCCCGGTTTGCGCGAGGAAGGCGGCGACGTCGCGCGGATCGAGGATGTGATACGTCTCGCACGCGGCCTGGATGAACGGCGCGAACACCGTTGCGCGCGCCAGCGTCGCGCCGGTACCAGCGGCGATGACCTCTGCTGTGAGGTTCATACGATCGCGAGAATGAGTTTGACGGTATCGGCAAGCCACGGCGGGAAATGGCCGTGAGCCGCGTAATACAGGCCCGCGTATGCGGCAAACAGGGGAATCACAACGGGGATCGCGACCTGTCGAAGCAGGAAGCGCCACGCTTGCGCAAGCCGGCAGAAAAACCGCACTGCGCGTGCGCCGTCATTCCACGTCTCGACGATCGAGCTCGTGTTCTGGTCGATTCGAGCAACGATGGCCTTGATTGTCTCGATCTCGCCGTCTTGCTGCTGCAGATGTCTCTTCGTCGATGCATCGCTCTGCTCGAGCCGTTGCTCCAACTTCGAGAAGCGGCGGTCACCCGCTTTCAGTCGTTCTTCCACGCTCGCGCGCGGAGACACATCGGCCTGATGTCCTTGCATTCGATCCCCGGAAATAAAAAAGCCACCCGAAGGTGGCTTTTGTTGTTGAACTTCAAGGCTCGCTAGAGCATTCGCAGGCCTTCGGCTACCGGCCGAAAGACGGTTTTGTTGTCGTCGAGGATAGCGCTCAGCCTGTTCTTGGTGCGCGCGAGGTCTTCGCTCAACGCAAGCATCTCGAGCTGCAGACGCTTCGCTTCGTCGTTCGCAATAATGCGGAAGCCGCCAATGCTATAGACGTATGAGCCGAGTTCGCTCGCAACCACAACGTACCGACCAAAGCCGGGAACTGCGAAGTGAATGCCGGGAGCCAACTCCGGCTCAACGACTTCCCATTCCGCTGCCGTGCGAGTCACGATGCTCACAGCCTCCGTGAATTCGACCTGCGGAATTTGCCGATACGGCACCTTGAAGTGCGCCTTCAACTTCGACCAGACACGTGTCGCTGCGCCACCCTGCTTGGACTTCGGCAAGCGCTCAACGAGCGTCTTGACCATCAAGCGCAATGTCTCCTGCTGATCGCCAGTCAGGATGTCGCCAGGGTTCACCGAAAATGCCATGCGGGGATTCACGGCGATGCCATCGTTCCAGTATTGCCAAAGCGCGTCGTCGCATTCACTCTGAAAGCGAAGCACCCGTTCTCTGACATCTATATCTTTGACCTTACCGGGCTCGATCGACATCAGCCATCCAGGCAGCTTGCGGAGCGCCATGCAAACCACCTTCCGCTGCTTGCCGTCTTGAGCAACCATCACCAATTCGGTGATGGTTGATTGAAACCGGCTCTCGGTCAATTTACGGTGCTGCGGTTGCCATGCCAGCCCCATGCCCTCAACAACGGGCTTCATGGGTACATACGGCTGGCCGTTGTGCTCAACGACATAAAGCTCAGCCCCGTGAAACGGCACTTTGACCTGGCGCGCCGCCAGCGATGTGCTACTATCTTTCATGATGTGTGTTCCTTGCTATGGGTTCACTGCGTCACCAACGCCCGACCGGTTGCAGCCAGTCGGGCGTTTTCTTTTTCTGCTGCTCTCGCCTCTTCCATCACGGCTAGCAGCTCGCTATTCGCGCTTCTTCGGTTGCGCCCCGCGCGCTCTTTCAGCCACTCCTTCAGATCGGCGGGCATCCGGACGCCGAATGGGGCAATCGTTCGTGTTTGCATCATCTCCCTCCGTTGGCTACATGATGTAATCATTACAGCGTGTAGCTATTGCGTCAAGCTCTTTTTGACTACACCATGTCGCCATGACAACACGCCCACCCACATCCCACATTCCGCCATTCGGCCTGCGCATGCAGCCGGATCTGAAAATTCGGCTCGAGGAGGCTGCGAAGGCAAACAGCCGCTCCTTGAATGCAGAGATCGTCGCGCGACTCGAAGCAACATTCGCTCCAAACGCGGATCATTTTTTGAATATGCAGCGCTACAACGAGCTCAAACAGGAAATACTTGAGTACGTGCTCACCTCCATCGAGGCGAAGAAGAAAGCCAAGTAGTCGGCCGACAAATTCTTGACACCTAGGCCCAAACGTCCTACATTCGGAACCGTTGGAAGCGCAAACGCGCGGCCCGTCTATCCGAAAGGACACTGCCATGAAGCTCTGCTTTCGCACCCGCCTGGGTGCTGGATCCCCTCATGCTTTACGACCCACCCTCTCCACAGGATCTCGACCGATTGAAGGGCGAGTTGGGCCTGTCGGCCTCCAAAATGGCCGCCCTGTTTGGGGTGTCGAGCGGGCGCCAATGGCGGAATTACACCGGAGGCGAGAAGCCGCGGGACATGAATCCGCACATGCTGTTCTTCGCCGCAGCCAGACTAGAACTGGACGACGCAACGATCGAGCGCGTCCTGCAACGCATGCGCCACATCGGAGCGACGATCGATTTGAACGCCGACTCCCCGGCGCACGATGGAGAGCCGCAGCCGTAGCGATGACGCTCGGCTGCGCAGCTGCTACGCAGGCCCATGCAGAGGACTTCCTCCATGCTGAAATCGGTCTCGGCTTCGGCGTGGCGAAGGACATGGGCAACGGAACCTGGATTCAGGACGGCCTCCCCGACAATCGCGAGAAGCTGACCTTTCCAGCAGTGCAGGCGGGCATCACCGGCACGATCTATCAGCGCGGTCCGTGGGACCTGCGCTACCACGCGAGCTACGTCTATCTCGGAGAGCAGAGCGCATCGGTGAACGGCGTCCCTGATGACCAGTACAACCCGACGACGCATCAGGTCGACATGCCCGCGGGCGAGCGTCTCTCACCCTTCAATGGCCACGGCCATGTTCAGGGCATCCCGCTAACTCTTGATGCCGGCTACACCTACAGCAGCTGGCGCTTCGGCGTCGAGGCTGGCGCATGGGCTTACTGGCAGACCTGGCATGAATCGCTCTACAACCTCGACGACCAGTGGCAAGACCTCTCTCACAAGACGGTCATGCAGATTGGATATGTTGTCGGCGCATCCGTTGGACGCGGACCGTTCTCGCTGTCGTACCGCTATTACGGCATGAAGGCGAACTGGAATCCATACCCCGGGCTTGCGACTGGTGCCCATGTCGTCATGATGCGCTATCGGTTCTGACGAATAGAAGGTCCGGTATCATATGGGCCTTCCCGAACCTCGAAGACTATTGCTGACACGAAGGCGCATCAAGGACATGACAAGTTCAAATGAAAAAAACGTGATGACTAGGCTTCCGGAGCTGGATGCCTTGCGCGGGCTTGCCGCGATGAGTGTTGTCATATTTCATTCTAAAAATAATTTATACCCAAATGCATCTTGGTGGAGTTGGGGGTATCTATGTGTTGACTTGTTTTTCATTATTAGCGGGGTGGTGCTGACAATTACCTATGAAAACAGGATTTTGACGCGAGAGACGGGATTTGCCAGGTTTCTCCGGGCTCGTTTTGCCAGAATGGCTCCAATGCATTGGGCTGTTCTTCTAGCCACAGCCGGGTGTTACTTCTACATCCTGGACTTCAGTGTCCATGCGCGTGCCATTTTCCCGTGGGATGCAACACTTTACGGCTTTGTGCTTAGCGCTTTATTCCTGCAGGGTGTCGGACTAATACAGCACCACACATGGAATGCTATCGCCTGGTCAATATCGGCTGAAATGATCGTCAACGTACTTTGGTTCTCTCTGCTGCGTAGCGGGAAATCTTCGACGCGAGTCATCGCGGGAATTGTCGCGGTGTCTACGGTCGTATTATTTGAAGGCTGGGGGAAAAGCCACGAATATAGGATTGATACGTATTACGATGTTATCTATAGCTTCCTGAGTACAGGAATACTTAGATGCATTATTGGATTTTGTATTGGAATTCTCATCGCGCGCCACCTCATAAATGGATCAAAGATTCGCGACCTAGGCTTGCTGGTGGCGAACATATTGAGTGTTTCCGTGATTGGAGCGATGACAGTGTTGATTTGTTACCATGACGATCCGGCTTTCTCGGCTATAGACTACGTTGCTATCATATTTATCCTGCCATCGCTTGTGATTTCCTGCCTAGCGAGAAGGTCGCTCATCCACAGAATTCTTCAATTGAGGGTATTGATGTGGCTTGGAACGCGATCGTATTCTCTGTATATATTGCATGGGCTCGTAATATTAATGACTCCATTCGTCTTGTACTGGTTTGGAATAACAAGAATTTCCTCTCCATGGCTCGGAGTTATCGATATTGGTGCCGCCCTAGTTTTGTCTGAAATCACCTACCGGACAATCGAGATGCCATTCCGGTCTCTATTTCGCGGCGACCTCGGGAAAAGATCCTGGATGCATTCTTCCCAAGGGTCACAAAAAAATCATGAAACCGCTCGATTGTAGTTGTCGTTCGTGCCTTATGAGTAGGCAACCGCAGCCCAACTATTAAGGCCAATCGATAGTCTGCACGGCGGCGACAGTCGCCGCAGCGTTTACCTTGCCCCTCAACGTCTGCAGTTGTTGAAATGCCGCCGCGCCTTGGGTGCCGAGCGCATTGGCCAACGCCTGCATATCGGCATACGAGAAAGGCACCTGCGTGTTATCCAGACTGACCCAGTAAAACCCAACAGGAACCGTCTGGCTTGATTGGAATGCAAGCAGCATCTGGGTCAAGTTCGCGATGCTCCCAGCGTCAGCCTGGTACGTCTTAGTCGCGCCACCCTTGCTCGTATAGCTGACAGGTTGCTGAATGGCTGCTTGATAGGCGGCCGTCAGCGCGGCAATCTTGGCGGATTGCGCGCCGGCCAAAGTTGATGCTGGATTGATGAATGCCTGATACCGCGCATCGCTCGAATCAATCGTTGCCTGATTCGGGAAGGCGGCCGAGCTTTGCGGGCAACCGAAAGATGCAATGATGGTCGTTTCGGTTGCGTCGCTAAATTGTACGTAGACGTTCATTTAGTGTCCTAGATCGTGTAGCCAGTGACGAAGATGTTGAACGTTACTGCGCCACCGCCTGAAGTCGTGCTGTAGCCAATATTCTGAGAAGTAACGACGCCATTCTCGAATGGCGTGATAGTCGCGACGTTCGCCAGAACGTAAGCGTCAAACGGATGAGTGATGAAACCCCCACTGCTAGCCGACCAGAGATTGATCGACATGCCCACCGTTGAGGTCGACAATAGACCTGTATATCCAGAGAAGTATTTGGCGTTTAACGGTACGGCGGACGCAATCGATAGAGCCGTCTGGCTTTGCGCCGTGGTGGTATTCAGTACCTGGACGGAACTCTGCAGGAACTTTCGGTCACGCTGCACACCCGGGACGAACTGCCCACTCCCATTCGTCGGCCAAACACTCACCAGCGCACTAGCCGTGTAGCCGCTAGGCATGTTCGCGCCACCGTAGATGTTCGATGCCAGGCTCGATGTCGCATTCGTCGCCAGCAGCGCACTCGCCCCCGTCGTCGGGTTATAGATCGCATACAGCGCGACATAGCCAGATACCGGAGCCGCCCCCGTGTCCATCCCGCCCGCCCCAGTCGTTGCGAGATTGATGGTCTTGTTGAAGCTGGACAGCATGTACTTCTGGCCGCCAAGCGCCGCACCGATAACAATTTCATCTGCCGTGAGCGTAGCGGACGCAGATGCGGCCGAAACACTCATCGCGATGTTGCGCCCGCTTCCGATGACAGGGGAATACAGCTTTTGGAGGGCCAGATTCACCTGGTTGTAAGTCGTCTTCGAGCGCGCAATGCCAGCTGCCGCAAGGATCGCGCACAGCTCTTCCTGGATCATGTTCAGCCACGAGCCGCGTACCTTCGTCGCCGGCGTACCGGTGGCCGGATTTCCTTCCGTGAAATACCCTTCGGTCCCGGCAGTTTCCGGAGCCGGCAGCGAAGTTGCTGCGGTTGCATCATCAATGCGATACATGTGGCCTCTTATGAGTAAGAGAAGATTGGAATCGTGTGCGCAGGCATCACTGCCTTCATCTCGCACTCAAGAACTGCATTGCCCCACGATGCGAGCGGATCACCGGCCGCCATCGCTCCAGCCGTAGCAATCGTGACTGTGTTAAGCGGGGCATTTACCTGCCACGCGTATGACCAAGCCGTCCCGTTGCAAGCATCACCTGCTCGCATCTGACCCGCCCTGGCCTCCACGAACTGTGTGATCGTGACCGTGTAGCCGAGGTTTGCCGCGAACGCCGTCAGGCTCTGAATCGTCGGGCCGCCCACCCCAACGAATCGCGCCAGCACTTGCGCCTGACGCTGCGCAATTGTCGGCGCAACGCCAGCACATGGATCCGGAAGGCCGAGCGTTGATTCCCATTCGGGAAGCAACTCATATGTCGTCGCCGGGAACGCGTCGACGAGCAGGTAATTCGCGCGCGCCGTCGAGCGCTCGTAACTCGGCGCCAAACCGGATAGAACATGCGTTTGCACCGCGTCGGGATCGCGCGGCCAGACTCGACCGCGCGGCATCAGCCCCTGCAGCGCCTTGAGGAAGTCGGCTGCCTTGTAATTCGGTGCGAGCATGGAGCCTCAGACGTAAAGCACGCTCGCGAGCACAGGAAGCTGCCCGAAGCCACTGGTGATGTTGCCGGTGTAAGTCGTGGTCGTGACGCCGACGACGCCTTGAATAAGCGTGATCAGGAAGCCGCTCGTACCAGACACAGAACGGATCGCCGCCGAGATGTCATCTCGATTGATGGTTCCCGCGCGAGGATCACCGTTGCGGAACAGCACATCGGCAATGGCTGCGGAGATCGCATTGCGTGTCGCTGTCGTCGCTGACGTCAGACCTGAAAGCGTGATCGTCAGGTTGTTGGCGATTGGAGCGCACGAATAAACGAGCGCCGTTACCGGCTGCTTCGTTACGATCGAATCCGCGACGACAAGCTGGTCGCCCGTCGCGACGGTTCCCCGCGGCAAGCCGCCCGGCCCTTTATCGTTTTGCGAGACGCCATCGGTGCCCTGCGGAAACCCGCCATGCGCCGCTTCCGCGTTGTCCCACATCGTGTAGACAACGACGGTTCCGGCGCCGAAGCCATTCGGCGCACACCACGCGCGCGTGACGCCCGCGACCGCCAGCGCCCACTCAACATAGTCCTCGACGTCGCCGCCCTGAGGAGTGCTCTGGTACGCGTCAAGCATTCGACTGCGCAAGTCGTCGTTGCTCTCAATGTCTGCGCCTGCCGCAACGGTTCCCGTGATCGTCCCGCCCTGCTGGATTCCGTCGACAGCGATGCTCAGTGATACGACCGTACCAGCATCCGCATTGCCCGCGGAGCCCGCCACATCGGCGACGATGGTCACCGACACATTGCCAGTCCCGTCCACCGTCCCCGTCGTCGACGTCGTGTACGTCACCCCGTCACCGCGTGCGACCGCTGTGCCCGCGCTGAGCACTTTCCCCGTCGTTCCCGGGAATTGCGCGGTCAACTGAGACTGCGTCGCCGCCTTCCGATAGACGTCTTTCAGCGCAGCCCAGCCTTCAAGATATTCATCCTCGGCGGTGAATGGCACGGCCATCCGCGCAATCCAATCGAGATAGGCAAACTGAAGATTGCACAAGCCCGCCTGGATCTTGCCGATGATCTTGAGAACGGCAAACCGCAACAGCGCATCGGCACCCTGCAGCGCCGACGAAATGTCTGCT
Organism: Paraburkholderia sp. A3BS-1L; assembly: GCF_051125215.1. Lineage (NCBI taxonomy): Bacteria > Pseudomonadati > Pseudomonadota > Betaproteobacteria > Burkholderiales > Burkholderiaceae > Paraburkholderia > Paraburkholderia sp. A3BS-1L. The sequence goes on from NZ_CP120443.1 coordinate 2,041,269, forward strand.
GCCACCTCAGAGATCAAGGTGGTGAGCGTCTTTCTTTGGAATGGCATGTCAGGAGAGCTGTTGCCAGGCCCACGCGTACGTCATGTTGATCTGCGTGCCTGTCGGTTGATAGAGCGTGATTTGCGCGCCGAGGAACGTATCGCGCACCCACTGCGTCTGCACATCGATACTCGCGACAACGCCATCATCAATAAGCCACTGGAGGGCCTCGTTGATGTAGTCACGAGCATTGTTCAGCACTTCCTGCGTCTGCTTTGAGCGATCGAGCAGCCATAGCCGCGAGCCAATCGGTTTCTCTTCGCCGATGTCGCCCCACCAGCCGCGCGGGTCGCCAGTCCCATCGGGAATCACATCATCTGGATTTGCAGCGCGATCAGTAAATAGACTGAGCAGAACAGCAGTCTCAAGATCGTTTCCGCGCGCGAGATCCCCGCCGCTCACCGTGCTCGAGATGTAAGCGCCAGTCCATGTCAGCGCCGCGCCAACTGCCGGCGTAGCGGCAAGCGCCACGAGTCCAACAGACGTCAGTGTGTAATCCGTCACCGTCACCGCAGCGGTGGTGGTGGGGATGTAAGCACCTGTGGTTGTACCCTGAACGTGCATTGCGCCGAACATGAGAATATCGGCTGATTGCGAAGTACCAGAAGCGCCCCGCAGGTTAAAGCGGAAATTGCGGGATGTATCTTGAGCGCTTGGGTCAAGATTAGAGAATAGCGTCCATGTTGGCCCGACTGTTATGACAAGCGGACTTTGGCCATTAAAACTCATCTCCAACTGATAGCTCGACACGCCATCAGTTGATCGTGCCCATACGCCCTGCGCGTATGGCAATCCGGCGACAGTGGTACGGTTCTGCGTTAGCCGGCTGTAATCGCTCGTCGTATTGCCGCCATTGAGCGAGAACTGGACGCGCGAGGCGAGTGATACCCCGTCCGGCCCGGTGGCGTAGTTGCCCGTAACCACCGGAATCGTGCCGACCCCGCCAGACTGCTTGGCCCAGACCGATTGCGTGAAGTCCTGCGACCACAGCAGTCCATTCGTCCGCGCCGTCACATACAGCAGCTGGTTGCCTTGCCAGTCGTTTCGGTAGATCTGCGCGGAGATAATTCCGCTAATCGCTCCTCTGATGGCCGACAACTGAAATTGCGCGGTCACTCCATCGCCACTACCGAACGGCAATGGGTTTGAGACCGTGATCTGTTGACCTGCAACGGTTAGTGGCTCAAACGACCAGTCGCCGCGGCTGTTGTCGACGTCCCAGACGACAGAGATGTCGGACATGCGTTACTCCGGTTGTGTAGGCGGCTGCGTGTTGATGGTGCTGCCGCCCGTCTGAACGTTGTTAATCGGGTGCGTATGCAGGTTCGCTACCTGGCGCATCCCCGCAACCGTTCGTGTGTTCGTCTCGTAGTTGTCCAGGATGTCGCCCTTGCATTTCAGCAGCGGCGTGTCTGCGATCACTTCCGGCGCGTTCGTGAACGTGATTGGATTGCCACCGCCATTCACGACGATGCCGGATGCCGTCAGATAGACCGACTGCCCGCGGCTGTCGTGGATCGCAACCTCTCCGGATGCGAGCCCGGTCATGCGGTACTTTGCGTTGGATGTCGCAATCACGAACCCATCATTGCGATCGCCGTTCTTGAAGGCGATGAGCGCCTGCGTTCCCGTCGGTGGATTCGATGTGAAGCCGTATTCGGCATAGCGCGGCACATCGGGAATCAACTCGAGCGCGTTCAGCCGTACCTGCAACGTCTGCACGCTCTTCGTGTCGTCGACGAGCGCGATCGCGCCGCGCGCCATCAACAGCAGGATCCGACGCGCCAGCCTGTTCAAATCGCTCAGCACTATTGCTCCGCAGGTGTTTGCGTTGATTCGTCCATCGGAAGGACATCAAGCGCGATTGGCTCCGGCAGGAACCCTTGACGCGGCCCGAAGACCAGCTCCGCGTGCGTGCCCCCCTCATTGAGGATGAACGTCACCTCGGCGAGTAGCAGGATCGTGTTCGCTGGGATGCCCGCAGCGTTTGCCGACACCGGATAGTTGACGTTCACAAGCCACGGAGATCCGCTCGCGTCGCGCCAGTTATCCACCAGCGCGCGAACGCGCCGAGAGCGACCGTACGCGCGAGATGCCATCCAGTTCACACGCTTCGTGACGAAATCGCGGTCCGTCGCGCTCTGTTCAGACACGAAATACGTCGGTCTGAATCGCAGCGCATTCGCCGTTGTCGCGTTGTTAACGACGGTCACGACCGGCAGATTCGGAATGCTTTCGTCATCCGCGCCAGCGCTGTACGCGCTGAGCACTGCGTTATATGTGCTGTACGTGCCAAGCGTGCTCTTCGTACAGACCAGCGCCTCGACGTTGCTGCCGAGCGCAACACCCGACGCGCCGAGCTCCGTTCCGGCCTGAGAGATCGTCAGCTCACCCTCTTCACTCTCGAAGACTAGCAGCCCGCAATAGCGCGCATAGCGCTCGATGACTTCCCACGCCGTTTCCGTGATGCTGATGATCTGGCGAGGCAGCGGAGCCAGGGCGTCGAGCGCAGCCTGCGTGCCGTTCGGCGGAATGAACACATCGATCGAATACTGACTCGCAATGCTCTTGCACAAGTCGAGCAGGCCGACGTTCGCATTCACGCGATCGATACGGCATGAGCAGTCGACCAGATCGGCCACCTTCCCCCGCCCGGAGATCGTGATGTCATGCGAGCGCGGCGTCAGAATCGTCTCGATGGTCTCGACATAGCCCGACAGCACGACCGAGTCGCCGATCGAGATCTGGACCGGCGCACCCTCCTTCGAAACCAGCTTCAGCGTGTTCGCATCAGCCGAGCACGTCAGGATGAACGAAGACGTCGCCACCTCAATCGATCGCGTGATGCGCACCTCCTTCCAACCGGTAAGCACGAGGCCGTCCTGCGTCATCAGCACACGCACTTCATCGGCGCCGGGCTTAGCACCTACGGCGTCGACAATGCGATCTGCATTCGGCATCAGAAGTTACCAGGTGAAAAGGCGTATTGATCGCCCAGCGAGGCCCGTTGGCGATCGGTTTTCAGTTGCGTGTCCACGTTCGGCGACGACGTCACGTTCGTGCTCGTACCCGGTGGCGCATTCTTGTGGACAATCTCGACCCGGACTTTCCCTGCCTCAGCGGTCTCCTGTCCGGGCTGCTCATCAAGACGCTGAGCGGCTCTGGCGCGCTGGCTCGTCTCGCGGGGCTCCATCGGCCGCTCGTACAGTGATGGGACCCGCGCCGCAGAATCATCGGCACCCTGCCCGAGACGCTTATCGAGATCGCGCGCGATGCCTGCGCGCAAAGCCGCCTCGCCGGGATCCTTTGGCCGCTCATAAAACGATGAGACTCTCGCTGCAGAATCATCGGCGCGCGACGAAGAAAGCAGCGCCTTCCCGGCCACCGATTCATTGTTCTGGAGTTCCCAGAGCGAGAATCCCATCTGCTCTTCACGCGTCGCCAATGACAGAGGCCGACCGAATGTGCGTTCGTACAATGCCTGTCTATCCGGATGCCATTGATACAGACCGACGGCCTTTCCGTTGTCGCCTACCGCGCGGTCGTCCAGCCCGCTCTCGCGACTGGCGTTCGCCACCATGCCGATCGACTGCGCGCGCGAGAGGCCATGATTCATGTACCACTCGACCATCGAACGCGCTTTGTCAAGCGGTCCCGGAGACGAAAAATTCTGCGAATCCGGCTGACCGTCAGCACCTTTACCTGCGTCACGATCCACGTTCGTAATTGCACCGTTGCCGCGCAGAAAGTTACCGGCTCGTTCGAACCCGCTCCAAATCCGCTGCTCGCTGCTGTCCGAGCCGTTCGGTTGCGCCTTTGGCCTGCCGCGCCCGCTCGCCGCATCGAAAAAGAACTGAATTCCGTTGAGCAGAGAATTCAATGCAGGCTCGACGCCGCTGAGAACCGTCATCTTGAGTCGGTCATACGTGATGCCGAGCTTTGCTGACGCGTCCGCATATTCCTTGGCACGCTGAACATCCTGCTCGTCCGGGATATACGCCTTCGCGGTCGCAAGATCAGCGGCCACTTGCGCAGGCCCGCGATTCAGAAAATCGATGAGCGAGCCCGCACCGGCCGCATTCAGGAAGTTCTGCGCGCCGCCATACTTGCCGCCCTGCCGCAGCGCATCCGCGTACGCTGCAAGCTTCGTCAGTACCGACTCAATCGATTCCAGCCGGTTCGGATCGGTCGAGATGCCCGCAGCCTGAAAGCGCTTGAGCGCCTCCGGATTGCGGTTGTTGATGGCGTCGCTGTACGTCTGACGCACTTGTTCAATGCCCGCATTCGCCTGCTCGGGCGACAGTCCCGCGAGACGCCCAGCGTACTGCACGCCGAACGCGCTTGTCGTCGACAAACCGCTCCGCACTGCGAGATTGCTCATCGAGCGCACCGATGATGCCCACTGCGATTCCATCTGCGCAATCTTCACCGTCAGCGCAGTGATGCCGCCGACGATCCCCGCTTTGCCGACGAAGCTCGCGATCTCGGAGATCGCGCCGCTGTTGGAATTGAAGCCAGCAGCAATCGAACTGCCGAGGCTACTCAACTTGCCCTTATTCGCCTGCGCCTGCAGCTTCGACAGGCTATTCGTCACCTTCCCAATCGGGCCGGATGCCTGATTCTTCGCGGTGATCGCAATGGAAATTTTGCTGGCCATGAAACCGCTCGAAGATCAGTTCGCCAATGCCTTGAAGGTCGTGGGCATGAAGGCTGGGTGCGCAGGATTCGCCTGCGCAACGAGTTCGTCAGCACGCGTCGGATCGCGGTATAGCCGCGTCGCGATGGCGAGAGACGGCATCGGCGCCGGCAGCTCGAACACCTTGATCGACGACAGTCCCGCGCCGCGCTTGTTCAGGTCCGCAACAACCGCCGCGCGCAGTGTCGATAGCGCCTCATACGTCTCGTCTTCGCCTTGATCACCAGCAACCGACATCTCTGCGTCGATCAGATCGGTCACGAGATCGCGCACGCGTGCCGCGTCGTCGCTGGACGTCGGCTGATATGTCGATGAGGCCTGCGCGACCGCGCCGATCGAGGTGCGCCGAAACAGATCGCCGCACGCTGACTGCATGTCGCCCATCGCCGTGCCGATCACCGAGCTGGTCGTGCCTGCATCCGGGGCGAACGTCGCGAGCGACGACAGCAGGCGAATCGAGTCGTTCGGATCGTTCGTCGCCGCCAAAACTGCGGACGTCACGCCTTGCACTGACGCGGTGAACGTGTCGACCGTCGTTGCATCGAACCCCGCCGCAGCGGCCGCCATCGTGTCGGCCGCCTTGCTGACAGCCGCACGCGCCGTCGTCGCGGCCTCTATCATTGACTGCGTCGTCTGGTTCGACTGCACTGACGAACTCGGGTACTTGCTGAACGTCGGCACCGTCGCGCTGCCCGCGAAGCGACCGAAGTCACCCGGCAGGTTGAACAGCAGCTGAAACAGGTTTCGCGCGTCGCCGACGATGTTCGTTGCGAATGTGTACCAGCCGAGCGCGGTATTCACGACCGTGCCGAGCACGGCTGCACCATACGCGATCGCATTCAGTGCGGTCTTTGCGAAATTCAGCGCGGCTGAGGCGTTCAAACCGGCCACCGCATTAAGCACCGACTGCAGCGTCGCCGTTTCGGCCGTCGGATACGTGCGCTGTCCAGCCTCGATGAATTCAAACTGGAATTCGAAATACCGGCCGCGTTCCCAGTGCTCGATGCTGCGGAAGCCGTCCAGGTTTACGTTGAGCCGCCCGAGCGTCGGATGGATCAGTTCGCCGTCCCCAGCAGTCTCGACGGCGGCGATCATGATGTCGCGCTGCATGATGACGTCGTCGCCAATGACGAAGCCATACATACGGATGCGCCGAGCGCCGCGGCCGAGATCCTCAATCCACGGCGTGTCACGCTGCGGATACTGGTGGACCTGATTGCGCCGCCCGAACGCCGATTCGCTGCCGAGAGAAACGAACGGCACGCCGCGATACGATGCCGGCCGCAGCTGATCGAAATACGAGGCAGCCGACCCGCCGAGCCGCGCAGCGAGCGAACTCGCCAGATTGCCAATCCCCTTGGCGGTGCTGAGCACGGCGCCTGCGCCGCCACCGATGTTCATGCGACCACTCCAATGCGTTTGCCCAGGCGACGCGCTCTTTCGAGCCAGTGCAGGGTCTCGGTTTCTGTCATCTGCTCGACCCGGTCAGGATCGAAACGCATCATGTGCGTCAGCTCGGTGAGACGGTCATCCCACCATTCCGGGATCGAGATCTGCGCGGCGATCAGTCGTCCGAGTCCGTTGATCGCCGAACCTGAAAACCGTTGAAATACGCTACGGCTTCGAGGAAATCGCGAGCGCACAGCGCGCGCACGGAGCTTTTCGGCACCTTGCCGATCAGGCTGATCAGCGCGACCATTCGCGCGAACGGACCGCCCGCCGCTTCGGCTTTGCGCTTCTGCGCATTCGTCGGCTCGCAAAGCGACAGCGACGCGAGATTGAGCGCGCTGTCGTCTTTCGTGAGTTGGACGGGCTTCGTCAACTGGATGATGATCTCGTCCGGGCTGCGGTCCGGATTCCGCGCGGCGTCGTGACCAAACGATGCAATGAAGTCCTCGGCCTCGTCGATCTGGCTGCCGTACATCTGGTCGATCACGTCGACGGGCACGCCGCTTAGGAGCGCGATCAGCGCGATGGACGTCCCATAGACGCCCGCCGACTGCTCGGCCTTCTCGTAGTCGCCCGCAAGCGGCTCGCGCAGCGTGATCTCCGAGACCGTCGTTTCAGCGTCGGCCTTGCCATGCTTCAACGGCTTGCGCAGGACGATCATTTTCGTATCGCTCATCGCTTACTGCTCCGTGATCGCGTTCTGCAACCCTTCCCATCGGCACGTGAACTTCGCTTCGACCGTGTCGACTTCCTGCGCTTCCACCGTCCACATGTTGCGGCCGATGACCGTCTTGCCGTTCGCGAGCTCGAGCACGAGCGTCACGTTGCGCATCGCGTTGAACGCCGCGAGGCTGAGACCGCCAGAATCGCGGATCGACGCACTGATGTACGGCGCTTTCGGCATTTCGCTGAAGCCGTGCACGGTGTCCTGGCCAGACTTCGACTCGCGCGTCACGCTGCCGACGTCGTACTTCAGCTCACCTTCGAGCTGGTAATTCACCCCGTCTGCCGTCAGATACGCGGTGCCGGCAATGAGGCCTGTGTTGTTCGCCATCTAAGGCTCCCAGAAATGACAACGCCGCCCGAATCAGCGGGCGGCGCTATGCGTTGTGACGGACAGATCAGGACTGCGTGGTCGACAGGCGGAACTGCGCCAGCAGCGCGAAGATGCGCAGCTGATTAATGAGAGTGCCCGGCCACAGAACATCCACCCGGTTAGGATTGGAGGCGTTCTGTTCCACGATGATCGACTGCGCGAAGATGTCGCTTCCCTGCACATAGCCTTCGTACTCCATCGCGCGGTATTCCGCGATCTGGTCGGCCTTGATGATCTTCGGCGTCACGATGCCGGAACCCGGCGCGAAGCGGGTGCCGTCTGCCGCGAGCTTCACGCGCGCGTACTTCGTCGTGACCATCGTGCGCAGGCGACGCAGCACGTAGGTCAGCAGGAACATCGTCTCGATTTCGAGATAACTGTTGTCCGGCTGGCCCGATGCGTTCGTCTGGTACGTCGTGATCAGATTCTCGATCGCTACCGTGCCGTCGTCGGCGACGGTGAACGTCGAGATGCCGTCATAGAGCAGCGTGTTGCGCTGGCTCAGGTTGAAGCGTGATTGCAGCGGCGGCGCCAGCACGCCCGTCAGTGCGACCGTCTGCATCGGAATGCCGGGGTCAGCACGGACGCTCACGGCGGTAACCGCCGCGATCGCCGAGGCCCACTGCCATGCAGGCGTCGGCGAATCATTGAAGCCCATCACCGTCTCATGCTGGTTGTTCCGAGCCGTGCCGAACGTCGTCTGGTTCGCCCAGGTCGCACGGTACGCATAGAACGCATGCCCGAACACCTGCTGCTGCCAGCTCCAGCGCCCCGTCGAGTCGTCCAGGAACGCCTTGATCGCATCCATCGACGTCGTGTCCGTGAACGCGCACGCGATGAAGTCGAACGGCATGTCGAGCAAATTGCCGAGTGCCGTCGTCAACGTCGGGTTTGTCGCGCCACCTGTCATCGCCGTGATCGTTGCGGCAAAGCCAACAGGAAAGACCTCGCCATTCGCCGCGCCTTGATAGTTGAAGCGAATATCGATGTCGTTGCCGACGAGGCCCTTGTTGTCAGCCGTCAGGTTGACCGTGCTGGTCGACGCAACAGCGGTGGCAGGCATGCCCGGAATCGCGTTGATCGCCGAAGCGAGCGCCGTCGCGACTTGCGCTGTCGTCTGACCCGACGTAACCGCAACCGATACCAGCTGACCGGCGATGTACAGCGCGAGCGTGCCGTTCGCCGTCGGAGCGCCAGTGATCAAGATCGAACCGGTTGCCGCAGTCGAGCCGGCCGCGTCAGCGAGCGGCAGACACCAGAGTTCGCCGAACTGGTCGTTCTGGCGATATGCGGCCGTCATCAGCGCGAGCACGGAGTTCGCGCCGAACTGCGTGTTCGCGTCGCCCGTGCCTGCCGATAGCAGCGGCACGTTCGCGGCGGCCGAGCCCGTCGTCATCGGGCCGATGAGCAGAGCGCGCTGATTGGCGACTGCCGTGTTCGCATGCGAATTGTCGATTTCCGCGAAGAACAGCGGCGTGCGCAGGTTCTGCGGAATCTGTTTGAACGGGACGGTCATTGCGCGTCACCCCCAGCCTTCTTCAATGCGGTTGCGGGCGCCGGCGCTTCGATGACGACATCACCGTCGTTCGCCACGCGCGTCCAGAAAATATCGCCATCCGGCACTTCGATGCCTTCGGGCGGCAGAAACTGCTTCGTGACCGGATGCCGCACTTTGAGGCCCGGTGCAGGTTTGACGATCATTCGTCACTCCTTTAAGTGAATGTGGCCTTGACGAAGCCTTCAGCCCGGCCATCGGGCCCCTGCGTTCGCGGTGCCGGCGTTACTGCGTCAGGGAAAGGCGGATTCGGATACGTGCCCGTCGGGTCATAGACGTTCACCAGGTCGGCAGTCAAATCGATCTCGGCGAGTTGCGCCGTGACATCCGGATAGAACGTCTCGTACATCTGCACGCCGAGCGAAATAAGCATCCCGCCGATGTGCGTCTCACCGTCAGCGCTCACATCCGTCTGCGTGCGGATGAACGGGAAGTCCTGCGCGAGGTTGCGTAGCGTCACGCTCTTGAAGATCGCCGCCTCGATGTCGGCCTGGAGCCCTTCGAGCGCGAGAAGCGCTGCCGGACCCGAGATAGCCGATACCTCGACGCGGACCTCGAAGACGCTCGTCGTATTGAATGCCGTCTGGCCAGCATTGCCGAGCGACTTCTTCTCTTCGCCGCCATACCGGACCTTGATTGCCGGCAGCTTCGACGCCGTCACGTTCCAGTCACCGGGCGAATACAGATGTGCGCTCACCATGCCAAGCACGGACAGCAGCGCCGCGCGAAATTGAGCGCGCGCAGTCTGATCAGACATCGGTTTGCCCCAGTATGTTGAGCATCAGGCGGGCGCCGCCCTTGCCGTCCGAATGCACCTCGCGCACTTCCCACTGCTCACCCGTTCCGATGATCAGAGCCTGATCGCCTTGCTGGGGTAGATAGTTAGACGGGAATTGCGAAAGCTGCACGCCGAGCGTCGGCTGAGATGTCGAGACCAGCGATCCGGTCTCGACGTTGACGGCAAAGAAAGCCTTGTCGTAGACGCCTGTGATCTGGAATGACGCGCCGAGGATCGACGTGTATGACACCGGCTCGCCGAAGACGCCCTGCAGCGGGCCGATGACCGCAGCATTCCAGTCGATGGGCATTACGCCTCCGAGCGGCCGCCGACGAGGACTTCCGGACGCGTGCACATGTACAGCGGGTATGCGTACGCTTCCATCTTCCACCACATGCGGCGATCGCGGTCGGGGATCGGCAGCACATAGACGGGCGCCCCCGGCTGATTGACGAACTCAGCCGATTCGCCCGGCGCCATGACTTCCTGGAAGATGCCAGGGGCATCCGTCGGGAAGAACTTGACCTTATCGTCCGGAATCTTGACGGTCGTGTTGTCATCCGAGCCGCGGTAGTTCACCCACGTGATCCCGGCGAACTCGAAGAAGTTGAAGGCGTCGCCGAACGCGTCGTTTCGGATGTCCACAGCACCTTCCCAGTTCAGGAACGTGCGGATCACGTCCGGGTGGTTCCCGAACTGGTCGTAGAACTCGTCGCCGCAGAGCGCCATGATCTTCGTCTTGTTCGTGAACGCACCCTGTGCCTTGCGCGCCATGTACCGCTTGATACCGTTGATGATCGGGCGAAGGGTGTTCGCGGCTGCGGCTGGCAGATTGAAGCCGACTTCCGTTGCCTGCGTGATCTGGAACTCGTCGAACCAGTTGTAGAGGACACTGCCGTCCTTCGGATCGAGAACCATGCCCTGAACGGCGGCCAGACGCAGATACTCCTTCGTGTATTCGACGCTCGCCAGCAGACCGGTTGGGCCCGCGAGGCGACGCGCGACTTCGCGCTCGAGCTGCATCGGCACGGTCACGATCTGACCCGTCGGCCCTTCTGGAAACTCACGGATGTTCTGGATTTCGTGCGTGAAGATCGTGTCGTCGTGCATCAGACGCGGAACGTCGAAGTAGCGCATCTTGCGCTTTTCGGTCGTGCGTTGCGTGCCTTCCGTGCCACGCTCACTGAAGCCGATCAGCTTCAGCGTACCCGTGCGCTCTTCGACCGACACAGCCGTCGTGCGAATCGGATTCGGATCGAAAATGTTCAGTTGACCCAGCGCGCTCGGCTGGTAGGGGTTGCGTTGCACACCCTGCGTGAGGGTCAGCGCGCTGAATGCGTCGCCGTTAAAAATGTCGATAATTTCGCCAGCCATGGCTTATTCCTTAGAAAAGAAAAGCCGCCTTGGTGGCGGCCTCAATGCATTCACGAAAAGTCGCCCGAAGTCGGCGTCCGGTCAGGTATCTATCAACGCGGGATTATCGTCAGCGCCTTCAGCTGTGCGAGCGCGGCGGTGATTGCGGCGGCGCTCATGCCCGTCGGCCACACCAGTTCCGAAGCATTGACTTCTGCGAGGCGCACCACCACCGCGCACGGCTTGTCCGCGCTCGTGACGTCCTTCGTCGCGAACAGGATGCCGCTCGGCACCTGCGAGCCGTCGACGTTGGCAGGATCGAACGGCTTGTATTTGCTCGAACCAGCCGCGACCGTGATCGTGAAGCTGTCGCCAGGCACGAAGGCGGTGCCACCGGCGGTGATCGTGAACGAGAGACCACCTGCCTTGAAGGCAACGCCCGTCGTCCCGTGACCGACTTCGGCGCCCGTCGGATCGGACACGACGAAGTGCGTTGCATCGTCGAATTCGACCGAGTAGACGCCGGCCTTCGCCGCGTAGCCCTGGACACTCAGCGAGCCGATAGTGCCGTTGCCGGTATTCGTGCCGGCCGCCGATGCGATCGTCGGATTGCCAGGCGTCGCGGTGGTCGTGAGCGTGAACGAGTCGCCTGCCGCGAACGGCGTGCCGCCGGCCGTGATCGTGAATCCGATCCCGAGACCACTGAATGCGCTGCCGACGGCGCCTGTAGCCGTCTGACCATCCGGTGCAGTGACTGCGAAGGCCGAAGAGCTCGTGAGCGCCACGTTGTACGTGCCGATCATCGTCGCGGGCGCAGCCTGCGGCGTGATTGCGCCGAACGTGCCATTGCCGGCGTTCGTGCCGAGCGCTGCGGCAACCGCGGTCAGTGCCGACAGAACAGTGCCAAGCACCGTGCCAGCCAAGACCTTGACGCCGCCGGTCAGCGTGCCTTGTTCCATCGATTGGTGGCCGTTCGCCCACGAGACGAGAAAGCCACCGTTGTGCCAGTTTTCCTGAAACGGCGCGTAAGTCGGGTTACCCATGGTTCAGTTCCTTTGGGGCAGATGGTTGATTAACGGCGGGACGGGTTTGCAGCCTTGAGGTTCTCGTCCCAGCGTGCCGCCAAAGCCTGCTGACGAGACGGCTTGGTGCCGCCATCGGCGCCAAGGTTCGGGTTCCGCGCTGCGCGGTTCGAATGGGCCGCCGACGCCGGAGCGGGCGTGCCCTCCAGCGTGGCAATCGCTTCGTCGCGCGTCATGCGGGTCTTGAACGCGAGGTTCGCAGCGAGTACCGGGTTGCGGGCGGCAGCCTTCGAACCCATGATCGCGGCGCAACGCGCTTGCTCGCGACGACGCGCGCGAGCTGCAGCGCTCTTGCCTCGCATCTCACCTTCGTCGTCTTCTGCATCGGGATCGCTGTCGTCGTCTTCTTCAGCGTCCGGATCCTTGTCGTCGTCTTCGGCGCGCTGACTCTTCTTGCCTTTGCCCGAGTCTTTTTCGACTTCGCCGTCTTTATCGTCCTCGGCATCGGGTTTGCCGTCATCGCGCTCTTCGGCGCGCCGACCTTTCTTTCCCTTCGAATCTCCGCTGTCGCGGTCGTCGCGGTCCTGCTCGTCCATCTCGTCATCTTCCGCGCGCTCATTGTCGTCGCGACGATCGTCGTCTTCGGCTCGCGCGCTGCGGGATGTGATGCCGGCGAGATGGGCGAACGAAAGCCCGCGCGCCGCGAGGGTGCGAATGCTCATGTGAAAAACCTCTTGGGGTTGGGGAATGTCAGCCCAGCTCGGCGAGCAGGGAGCGAAATGCTTCGTCGGGCGCCATGACAGCGTCGGCAAAGCCTATCTCGACGCCATCGGCACCAAGAAAGGTAGTCGCCTGCGTGCCACGCACAGTGGCAACAGGCAGTTTTCGATTGCGCGCAACCGTCTTCACGAAGAGCTCGCCCATCGCATTGACGTCTGCCTGATAGCGCGATAGCGCTTCGTCGGAGAGCGGATTGAACTCGTTGCCGTCGGCCTTACGCGCACCATAGTGAATTATCGTGACTGCGATGCCTTCCTTGGCCAGAGCCTTGGAGAAATCGACGTGAGCACAGATAACCCCGACCGATCCTGTTCCGCCCGTGCGCGGCACCGTGATCTTGTCGGCCGCGCTCGCGATCGCGTATGCAGCCGAGTAGGCGCTCTCCGAGAGCACCGCCCAGATCGGCTTCTTGCCGCGCGCACTGTAGATCGCATCGACCATGTCAAAGCATCCCGCGACCTCACCGCCTCCGCTGTCGATGTCGAGCATGACTGCGCGCACGGCCGGATCCTCGAGCGCCATGCTGAGATTCGCGCGAATCCCGTCGTAGCCCGTCATCCCGCACGTCGGTCGCATATACCCCGACTTCTGAACCAGCGTGCCGTAGATCGGGATGATCGCAACACCATGCACGACGTCGTAATAGCGATAGTCGGGCTCGTCATCACCTTCATCGAGGCCGAACTCGCTGATTGCCAGCGTCTGCCCGTTTGCACGGAAAAGTTTCGTGATGCCGAACCGGTCGGCGAGCGCCGCCATCACAATTTCGGCCTTCGCGGGCGTGATGGCGAGCGGCGTATTGAATAGCCGCTGCGCGAGAAAAGGCAAATTGTTCATTGGGGTTGGGGTTCCTCTTCCGGCGTAGCCGCCTCAGTCGCACTCTCCACGCCCGACCAGCTGGGCGGCTTCATGCCGAGCCGTTCGAACGCCTTAAGTTCGATTGCCCGCTGAGCCAGAACTTCTTCCCAATCAAGGCCTTGCTCCGCGCACTCCCGCTTTAGCGTCGACAGACCGGCATCCATGCCGAGCACCGCGCCCTGCTTTTCCTTCACAGGATCGACCCATCCGCGCGCGACGCCGAGCCAGTCACAACGCGAATACGCAGTGGCGGCTTCGATAAAGTCAGGCGCGCCCGTCGGCAATACATCGTCGAGATCGCCGCGCTCCATCGCTTCCTGCAGCCAGGTCGCGAATAGCGGCGTCGCTACACCGACCTTGAATTCAGCATTGCGCCGGCTGAGCGTCTTCCAGCTTTCGAGCAGCGCAGCGCGCGCGCTCGAATAGTTGGTCTTGCTCCAGTCCTGGGTGATCTGTTCAGCAGATACGCCGAGCGCCGCCGCGATCGAGCGGAGCATCTCGTGCGCAAACTCACCGAAGCCACTGTGCGGATGAGCCGCGGCAACCTGCTTGATTTCTTCGCCGGGCGCCAGCGTCGGAACGCGAACACCATTGAGCATTGCGGGCCGCTCTTTCGCCCAGTCAGCGCGCAGCTCCTGGTAGTAGCCCATCTCCTGTTCGCCGCCGTCAGAATCCATCGCGGCTTCGATCATCGCGGGATCATACGGGCTCGTGACGTACGTGCCGAAAATCGTCGCGACTGTCGCTGCCTGCAGTTCGACGCCGTAATACCGTGCAAGCATCTTCGCGTGCGCGAGCACGGGCGTGAACACGCCGATGCCGCGGTTCTGGCCCGCTCGATCGCGCTCGAAGTCGTGGATTACTCGACGCCAACCGTCCTCATCCTCGCGCTCGACGCGCTCCCATACCATCGACTCGGGCGCGTTATAGGTATCGTTCTGATGCGCCTTGCGGATGTGGTATGCGAGCGGCACCCCGTCGTCATCGATCTCGACGCCGCCTCGCAGATATTTCGTATCGACCATCTGATACGGATTCGACAGACGGTCGGGGTCGACAACCAGGAACGACGTTGCGTACTGAGCACCACCCCTTCCAATGCGCTCCGGCTTCCAGTAGGAAACGAGAAGCGCCTCGCCGTCCACCAGCTTGTGACGCAACGCGAGCCGCAGTTGCTGCGAAACGGTAAGTTGCCTCGATACGTCGTTGTAGCGCCCTAGGTCTTCAGAATACAGGCGCCACAAAGCTTCGACAGCCTGACGAAAATCATCAGCCCAACTCGCGTCGAAACCCCTCGCGAATCGGCGCAGCACACGCCAGTCCGGGCTTGCCGACAAGCGCAGGTGTGCGCCGACGGTGTTGTCCAGAATCCGCGTGACGCCGCCGCTCGACCAACCATCATTCCGCGCAAGATCGCGCGAACGAGCGACCATGCGGTCGCGCCAATAATTGATTTCCGAGTCCGGCGAGCGGATCCACGGATACCAATTGCCCATCTCCGGCGTATCAACACGCGACGCCTCATAGGGGAAAGCGCTCCCATATGGTTGCGTCACGCTGCCTGGAATGGTCAGCGGAGTGCCCGATCCAGAATCCGCGCGCGCACGTCCGCCGGCTGGCATGTCCGCAAACGGCTTGCCAGTCGAATCGACGATGAGTGACATCAGAAATAAATCCTGCGAGCGCGTGGATAATGGCAAATGATCCCGAGAGCCTTTTGAAGCATCAGGATGCTGCGTTGAATCTGTGCAATGTCGCTCTGCTGATACGTGACCGACTTCGTGCCGTCGCCCTGGTTATAGGTGGCCGTCACGATCTTCGCGCCCGACGACAGGTCGAAATAGGCCGCCTGCAAAGCGGTCAACCTCGCCTGCATGTCCGCAGTGCTCATTCCGTCCGTGATAGCCATTTCGTTCCTAAGCGAGTCGCCCTGTCAGTTTCTTTCGGGCTGGTTTAGCGCCAACCGGTTCCGGTATCGGCAAAGGCTGAGCCACTGGCTGCGCCGCGGGTTGCGGCACCCATCCCTGCTGCGCCGCGTCATAGTCGAGCGGTTGCGCAACGAGATCCGCGCGCCGGTTTAGCTTCAGGCCCAGATGCGTCAAACCGCAAAGCGCCGCGTACGCGTACACGCGGCAGTCGAGCGCTTCGTTCGCGCGCCCCGCCGGCAATTCCCAGACTCGATACTTCTGGCCACCAGATACCTTTACGACGGAACGCTCCGATGTGAGCTGCTCGAAATAGCCAATATCGCGATCGCTCGGGAAGTGCATGAAGCCCGCACCAGGCTCTTCGACGTGCAGCCGGTTCCGGATGGTGTCCTTCGCCGCGTTGACGCCGATGATCACCGGCCGGAAAGACGCTTTCGTCTTTCGCGTCGGCCTCTTCACAGGCCAGATCGGATTGCGCTTACCGCTGACCGCCGACTCACCCTTGATAGCCCAGACCTTTCGGCCGAGACGCGCCTTCGAAAAGTCGTAGACCTTCTGCGTGTGGTGGCCGCCGGAGTCGATACACACTGCCATCGCTTCGAACGGTCGGCCGTCCGCGCGATGCCAGATTCGATTCAGCAGCGCATCGAGTCGATCCCAAGGATCGGGCGTTTCCATGTCGCCCTCGATCACCTCATAGGCAATCGACCAGCTTTCTTCGTTGCGCCCCCAACCCACGACTTCGACTTCGAAGCGATAGTCCTGCGTGTCGACGCCGATCGTGATCACCGCGACGCCGTCAGGCACTTCTGCAGCCCAGCGCTCACCACGCGCGACGAGCGCGTCCAGCTTCAACACCTTTCCGGAATTCGGCCGATACGGCATTCCGGCCTGCGTGTTCCACCAGGTCTGTTTCTTCTCTTCGTCGTCGTGCGCCTTCAGCCACTTCGCTGCAATGTCTGAAGGCCTGTCCTTCTGCCACGGGCTATAGAGCTTGCTCGCCTGGAATCCAGCGTGCTCGTTGTCGACCTTCCATTCGCCGCATTCAGGGCACTTGGCGCGATACACCGCGTGGCGGTCACTTTCCCACCAGTCCCACACCTCGGCGATTGCGGCGTCGGTCATCGCCTCGCGCGAGTCTTCTGGGCCGCGCCACGCGCGCTCATAGGCATCGAGCGGAATGTGCCGCGATCCGCAGCACTCGAAAGGCCTCGTCTGATGCCATCGCGCTGTCTGCAGCGCTCGCAGCCGATCACCTTCTGACCAGATCTCGCCGCACGATTCACACGCGATCCGCGCCGTCTTCGGGAAATGCTCGACGACGTTGCCGCTTTCGTCGCGACGCTTGTCCCAGTCGACGTGCTTGAAGAAGTCAGGGAACATGCGATGCCCGCAATGCGGGCATGCGATCGACGCGCGGCGTTGATCCGATTCCTTATAGCTTGCCTCGATCCGGCTCTCATCCTCGACCGTCGGCGAGCACGCGCGGATCGACAGCCAGTTGACGCCGAACGTTGCCGTCCGCTCTTCAGCCAGCGCGATCGGCTCGCCCTCGCGCGTCACCGGATACTTGTCCACCTCATCCGCGAGGATGACGCGCACCGGGCGACGAGCAAGATTGTCAGGGCTACCGGCGCCCGCGAGCGCGAGAAAGCCGCCGGGAAACGCCTTGAACAGCAGCGTCTCATCGGCATTGCGTGTCTTGCTCGTGCCCACCAGTTCACGCAGCGCGGGCGTCACGCGGATCAGCGGGCTGATACGTTCCTTGCTGAACTGCTCGGCAGCGTCCTCTTTCGGCTGAAGCAGCAGAATCGGGCACGGATCGAGGTGCGCGAAGTACCCAAAGACGTTTTCGAGCAACGCAGTCTTCAGCAGTTGCGTGCTCACCATCGTGGTAATGATGTGCACACCGGGCTCTGTCACTGCGAGCATCGGCCCGCGCGCGACTTCGACCGTCGATGTTTCCCAGTTGCCGGAGGTGCTCCCGGCCTCCTTCGCCAGCTTGCGGAACTCGTCGGCCCATGCCGGCACGCTTATCCGCGGCGGGGGCGTCCACGCGCGCCGAACAGACGCACGGAGCCTGTCAGCCTTCTCTTTCGGAAAAGTTGGCTTCGGGTTCGCCGAGCTGGGCGATTTGCTTGTGGACATGCGCGGTTAGAGCCTCGACAACTCGGTCGGCCTCGACGCCTAGATCGGCCGCCAAGATCGGTCCAACTCTGGTCGGCCAGTTAAGCCACGCATCGCGCTGCGCCCGGAACTCCTCGAAGAGGATTGCTGTTGCGGTGTCCAGCTCGACGAGCGACCCGGACTTGCGTTCGTACTCGAGCTGAGCCATCAGTCCGAGATAGTTCTCTTTGAAGCAGCGAGCCTCGTCGAAATCCATCAATTCGACATTGCCGGAAAGGATCTGCTTAGCCACGTCGCCGGCGCTTTCACCAGCTTCGAGCGTTACCCCTTTCGCTGCCTGGGTAACAGGCTGCCGCTTGTTACCTTTTGGCGTTTTCGCTGCTGGCCCGGTAACAGCGGGCACGCCGTCGCGGCGATAGCGCTTCAGCAATTTGTTCGAAGCCTCGACGTCGACCTCATCGCCCGCAAACACAAGCCAGCCGCGCTCCTTCCACTTCGTGACCGTCTTTCGACTGACGCCATGGAGTGCTGCGAACTCGCTCTGATTCATCGTGCGATCTGTTACCTGTTACCCAATTTTGAAAGTTCAGCGCTGGTCGAAAAACGCGGTGCGCAGTGCCCGCGCATCCGGAAGGGCGCCGGAAGGACCCGTCGGGCCCCTCTCCAGCCCCTTCTCGTTGCTTTTTCGCAACATTTGTATCATTTCGTTGCCAATTCACAACGTCATCAGAGTTTCGCGGTTGCGATCGCCTCTCGCATCGCCGTTTCGAACTCACGCTCGAACGTTGCATCTACAACCTCGAAAGCGCGCTCACCGAATTCCATGTGTTGCCGCACCGGACGGGCATCGCCGAACCGGACGAGGAGTTTGAGATGCCCTCGCGGACTGCCTTGCACGACCGAGCCACGCTTGCCTCGCACCTTCGTCACGCGAGCGGATGGAGGGCGACGCCAAACGCCGCCGATCGTCTCGCCGGACGATGTCTTAACGTTGCCGATGAAGATGTCTGGTCGGGCCTGCAGCCGTTTGAGTGCAGTCTTGCTGAAGTTTCCATACTGGTTGAGCAGCGTCTTGTCTTTCGGGTTGAGCCAAGTCCGACCCGATCCGAGCAGCTTGTGATTGCCACCGAACTCAAACGGCTCGAGGTAAGCCGCGGCGATGTCCTTGATGAACACGCGCGCTTCTAGGTCGCTCTTGCGGGCGCCCTTCACAGCAACCGAATTGACGGTGAATGGCGTTGGCCGGTCGAACACTTCCGGCATCACCTCTTTCTCAGCTGCCTGCGCATTCTTCGCAACGGCAGTCAGCGCCTTCGCTGTAGCGAATGGCAGTTGCTGCTTCTCCAGATCAATTAACGACTTCCTCAATTTCTTGATGTCATCGGCGACGCTGATCTGGAACACTCGAACCTCAACCTTTGAGCCATGCGGCCGGAAGCGTCGCGCCATCCTGCGGACCGCTATACAACGGCACATCGAGCATCAAGCGCGAAGGCGCGCCGGCAGGAAAAGCAGTCAGCGAGACTAGCGCGATCGCCTTGTCGGGCAATAGCGCTGCATCGTTCGTCGCTTCCGTGACGATGGCTGCGACGACAGCGCGGCCGTTCTGCCAGATCGCCGCGCGCACAAGCGCGGTTTCACCGATGAGCGCCGCCGCGTCGATCTTCTTTGTCGGTCGAGCCATTCGTGCACCGGAATAAAAAAGCCCGCTGGAGAAACGGGCTAACTCGCGATTTTCAATCGCAAGGAGGAGACAACGTAACGGCGACGTGCCGATGGTTAAAGCTTCATCATCCAAAGCGCCCAATCGTCGAGCCAGCGCGACCAAAGCCACGCGGCGCGGGCGCAATCATTCAGATACCGGCCAGCCAGACAGTTTAGGTTCATGGAGCGCATCCCGTTTTCAATGCCCGATGCTTGCGCGCTGAGCGAAGCGGCCAACCCGTTCGCCGCGTGGGCGCGCTTGGCCAGTCTCACCGGCAGTCTGCCGCTTCGCTCAGGACGCAGAAATGCAAAAAGCCCGCGGTCTCTCGACTCGCGGGCTTCGTTTGGACGCACTGATCCGGGGAGAATCTTCCGTCAAAAAAAGCGGGGTTGCAAGAACTATTTGAACGCGCCCGCGCGCGAGGGCCGCTCACGATGAGCCTTTTTAATCCTGCACGTCATATTCCACGCGGGTTTCGGGCGCGTCGTTCGCCCCTTTTTCGCCCAAAGCTTCGGGTTTTTCAGTTGCCATCAGGCCTGCATTCTGCGCGATTCGATGCTGCGCACGAGCGACGAGATCCATGTTCGTTTCGAGATAAGCCATCGTCGTGTTGATGCTCTTATGACGCAGGGCCTGCTTGACCATATGGATCGGCGCGCCCTCCTCGGCCAGCAGCGTGGCAAACGTGCCCCGTAGTCGATGGGCGGTGACATGCCCTATGCCACATGCGGAGTTGGCAGCCAGCATCGCCCTGCGCGTGAATCCCGAATGGCATGCCGCGCCATCCTGTCGGTGGACAATCAGGCCAGACGGCTTGCGCAGTGGCGCGAGATAGTCACATAGCCACGCCGGCAACGGGATCGCATCAGCCTCACGCCCCTTGGTGATGCCAGGTGTGTATGTGCGGCGCTCCCAGTCCACCCATCCCCATTGGGCAGTGATCGTCTCGACTTCACGAAGGCCGATGCCAATCATCAGGCGCACCGCGATGGCGACAGGGCCTCGCGCTCCGTCGAGCTCGTCGATAGCTGCGAGCCACTTGGTCAGCAACGGCACGGGCAGCATCGGGCGCGGGCGCTTCTGGACCTTGAGCAGTTTCACCGACCATGGCAGCGCGGGAATCATCTTGCGACGGATCGCCCACCGGCACAGCAGCTTGAGCACGTTGAGCCACTGATTCGCGCTGGCCGGCGCATGCGCCTTCAGATATTCGAGACGCGCTTCCTCGACCAGCTCGGTGGTCAGATCGCAGATCTCGACGTCGGCCAACTCAAAGAGGTGCAGACGCCCGAATGTCTCGACGACCTTCGCGTGCGAAACGCTGACCGTCGGCGTGTGCACATCGAGCCATTGGACGACGAGTTCGCGGAGAGTGGGAGTTGGCTCGTCACCCCGAGCCCAAAGCTTCGCGCGGTTGTATGCCTTTCCCGCGACCGCATCAGCCTTGTGTTTGACGGTTTCCCGGGTGCTTCGCTGCACCCGGGCGCCATTGATCCGGAATCGGTAATGCCAGACCTTTCCGACCTTAAAAAGTTGATAGCTCAAACTCGCCCCCTCAAGCCGGCGACATGATCCTGATCAGATGGCGGGCGACGAGAAGAGGAAGCAGGCATTCCTTCGCAGCCTGATACGTTGCATGCTGGTCGCCCGCGCGCCCGCTCGCCCAAACGGAGCGGCCGCATTCCTTGTTGCGCATGCTCACCGAAATTGCCGCGCGCTGGTCAGGCGCAAGGCGGTCCACACAGAGCTGGACCTGCTCGGACTGCTTATCGTCCGCCCATTGATATGCGTCTTCGTCTTCCTCTTCCGCGCTCGCCGGCGTGACATAGCCGCGGCACGTACGGTCCTCTGGGCGGTAGTAATGCGCTAGCGTCTCAGCGTGCGACTGGCGAATCTGCCAGCGATACCAGGTCAGCAGGATCTCTTCGATTTGTTGGCTCTGTTCTGGCGTCATTTTCATCCTGTCAACATATTTTCTGCACCGCCGCATCTCATAGACATCCAGTGCGGCTTTCTGGACGCCCCTCAAACACACGAACTTCGTTGCGCCAGCGAACCGGTTGCGCTCGAGTTGCGCGCAGCCGAGGCAGGTGCGCTCCTGGCGCTCTTCGAGCACGATCGCCGGATCGCGGAAATCGCCTCTCCTCATACGCACCCCGCCGACGCCCGATATTTCGCGTAAGGCGCGATCACGCGGCTTTTGAATCGCGCCTTGGCCACGGGATCGTGATCGAGCAGCGCGCGGCTCTCGACACCCGCGGCGCGCCGCATGAATGCAGCCGCGTCAGCCGGCGAGCGCGCGGGCTGGCCGATCGCGCTGAGCCATTCGAGGAATGCTGGTTCGTTCGCCCACCGGCCGGCGAGTTTCGCGAGCGCTCCGCCCTTCACGTGGGCCTGCATCACATCACCACCGTGAAGTGGATACCGTGCTCGGTGAACCAATCGTCGAGCGCATGCCGCAGTTCCGCCAAGCGCGGCCATGAGAACTCGACCTGCACGCGGCCTCCGCTCGTCACTTCGATCTGGCCAGTCAGCGGGCAGCCGGCAAGCGAAATCAGTTTCGCGCCGGTTTCGCCCTCAATGCGTTGGCGGCTTGATTCGATCAGCACATCTGGAATGTCTGCGTACCGGATATATGCGTGTGCGCTCATACCACCCCCATCTTCCATTCACGATCACCGCTAGCGAGGAACGGCGCCAGCGACTTTCTGTTGTCTTCGAGCATTGCGACGCACCAGGCGCGCTCACCATCGATGAGTCGCCCCGTTTCGCGCATGTGGCGCCGAAACAGCTCTGGCACGAACGCGCGCACCAACACGCGGTCTTGCGCAATCACGCCCTTGAACTCCGAGCGACGCAGACCATCGACCATCGTCTCAACGAGCTGCTCGACCTCGCCGACGGCTGATCGTCCCTTGATGCTGAAGACGCCGATCGTCGGCATCTTGACCTGCAGGCGGATGGGCTTCATGCGGGCACCTCGGCACGCCATTCGTTGTCGCCGCTCGCGAGGAACGGCCGGAATGCTGCATCATTGAGCGCAACCAGCGCATCCAGCCATGCCAGATCAGCCGACACCCATTGCGAGCGCTTCACGAAACTCCGATAGCCGCTCGGCACTCGCGCGAGCACGTGAACGATGTACTCGTTGCCAAGCGGATCCTTGGCGCGGCAGCGACGGAACCCGAACACCAACATGCGAATTTGCTGCTTGATGCGCCCGCTGATAAACCGGCCATTCGACCAGCGCTTGCTCATTGCCGCCGGCATTGGAAGATTCACTTCGATCTCTACTGGCTGCATTCACCCTCCGCATTACCCATCTTTCGCGCGCGCCGCGGCTGCCAGCGCGCGAGTGCGGCATCGAATACCGCGCATTTCTCCGCCCACGGCGCCGGCCCAAAATCGAGCCAGTAATGACAAGCTGCGCAGCCCGGCACCGTGAATTCGTGATCCGCCTTTCGCGCGCCGGCCTTTCCATGTTTCGCCTGGTTGCTATGGCAATCGACTACCGTTGGATCCGCCCAATCTGTCCACGGGCATTTGACGTTCAGGTAGCACGGCTCGCCTCGGCACGCCGCCAGATAGTTCGATCCTTCCGCCGCCGTCGGCTTCTTGACGCGGCGCTTCATCGTCGAGCGCTGCTTCAGCGTGGACGCCGTCGGTGAGGTTTTCCAGGAGCCGCGCGACATCGGCTTCTTGCGCGGGCCGAATCCCGAACGCTTCAAGCCGCCACCCTCCCAACGCTCACCATGCTGTGCATCGCGCTCACGACCGTCTGGTCTGCGGATGGCCACCATGCGCCCGCCAATTGCTCGGGCCGCTCGCGCTTGATACGAGAAGTCGAGCCGGCGGTCTTCGCTTTCGGCGCGCGCGGAAACAGCTTGCGTGCGAGCGTCGGGGCCATCGGCAGCGGCTTTGGCACGTCTTCGCCCTCACCCCAGACGTAGACGCGCTCGCTGTAGGGCTCGCGGTATTCCGGGATGTGCATGGCGCGCTCTTCATGCAGGATCGACGACTGAGCGCGAGCGGTCTTGATCGAAAATCCGGTTGCTGCTGCGATCTCTGCGACGGAGCGGCGCTTCCCGTCGGACATCAATGCGATGATCATTCCCCGGCATGACGTGTCTGGGCGCACCTGCTTCACCAGCTTCAGGCGATCCGCCATCTTGTAGACCGAGAGGGTCGTTCTGCCGGGGAGCCGATGCAGCTGCTTCGCTAGGGCATCAGGCGATGCCCAGATCTCCCGCACGATTGCCATTTCGGCTTCCGTCCAATGCGATGCCATCAGAATTCCTCCACCTGCCAGCCGCCGCCGGCCTTCTTGGTTTTCGCCGTCACGGCGATGAATCGAACCGGGTGTTGATAGGCCGCGACCTTGATCTTTACGCGGGCGTCGTCCTGCCAGTGGCCCTTGACCTCGTGGCATTCGAGGCGCCCGTCGGCGAGCATCACGGCGAAGTCGGGTGTGTAGAACGTGCTGTCGGCCAGCCGGAACTTCCACGCCTCGAAGCCGTACCAGGCGATCTCGCCCGCCTGCTTGCGTTGCTCGAGGTGCTTGGCGTAGCGCTGCTCGGTCTGGTTCATGGCGCCAGCCTTCAGCCGGCCGAGCGCCTGCACCGCCCTTTTCGCTGCCGCACGCGCCGCCTCGTTCCACTCTTCCGGCGTTGCGTTATCGATGCTCATTGCTTCGGCGTCCATTTGATTGGGTTGAGGGTGCATGCCTGATGACCGGGGGCGAATACGTATTCGGGTTTCAGCGCGCAGTTCCGATAGCCAAGCCGATACATCTTTTCGTGGCCGGGCTTCGTCGTCGCATGGACGCAGTCGCGGCAAGCGCTCATGCGGCCTCCGCGTTGCCGTTCTTGTCGCGCGGGATGTCGTTGAAGTAGGCGTACAGGGCCTCGTAGCGCTCCTCACTCTCGCGGCCAACGGTGCGGAGCATGTCCTCCATCCACTCCCCCGGGCCCGCGGCCTTGAACACCTTCGCCTTGAACTGCTCGAGGACCTGATTCGGCTTGCGCTCGATGCCGAGCTGCTGAGCGCGCGCAACGATGCCGCTCTCGGTCTTCCACCAGTCGGCCGCAATGGCAGCCCCTTGCGTCGCGCCCGCCGCCATCGACTCCGCCTTGACGGGAAACAGGCCAGTCCAGCCACGCAGCACGGCCTCTTCGACGGTTGCCTCTGGGCTCTGGCCGCTAGCGAGCAGCAGTTCGAGCTTCTTGATCGACACCCTGGCCGCAGGGCGCGTCCACGGAGCGTCCTTGTGCTTCGCCTCGCGGTGCTCGCACCACATGTCCCAAACCTCGAACGGAATCGACGGGGGAAGCTCGATGTTCAGAAGTTCGGCATGCAACGCAACTCGCGGCGCACGCCGCGCGGGTTGATGGTTCTCTGATGGTTCTGATGGTTCATGGTGAATCGGGTGCAACCCATTGCACCCTTTCGCGTCACCCATTGCACCCTTTACGCCGTTCGTTGCACCCTTTTTGCTGCCCGTTGCACCCTTTTTAATGGGTGCATTCTTTGCACCCTTTGGGGAAACGGAAATGGGTGCAATCTCTGCACCGTTTATCCATTCCGGGCTGATTCGATATTCACAGGCACGGCCACGGCCGCCGCCGGCATTTGCAACCAGGATCAACCACCCGCGCTTCACCATGTTCTGGATCTGGTACTGCACGGCACGCGGCGAGCGACGCGTCTTTTCCGCCATCGTTTCGATGCTCGGGAAAATGTGCTCGCCGTTGTCGTCGCAGAAGTCAGCAAGCTTTAGCGCGAGCAGAAGCTCGTGATCCTCGCCGGGGTAGCGATCCCAAACCATCGTTTGGATCTTGATGCTCATGCTGTCCTCAGTGACCGCAAGGAATCGAACCGTCGAGGTGCTGCTTCGCACCGCACGAGAGGCAAGTGAGTTGCTCGGATTCGAGCGCGCTCCAGCCTGCGATCTCGATTTCGAAGCGGTCTTCTGACGTGTCGCGTGCGACCGCCAGGACGTGATGGTTGTCGTTCATGCAGTCTT
The DNA here is from genome assembly GCF_051125215.1 of Paraburkholderia sp. A3BS-1L. NCBI lineage: Bacteria > Pseudomonadati > Pseudomonadota > Betaproteobacteria > Burkholderiales > Burkholderiaceae > Paraburkholderia > Paraburkholderia sp. A3BS-1L. Next base: position 2,066,677 of record NZ_CP120443.1, read on the forward strand.
CCGACGAACGGGGTTGATGGTGATGCCGCTGATGCGACACTTGCGCTCCGGTCCGTACTCGAGGACGCCGTCCGCGCGCATCTTGTTCAGACGGGCGGAAATGGAGCTTTTTTGGAATCCCGTCATTTCGACCAGCTCACACATCGAGTAGTCGTGACCGGGCTGGATCGCGTCATAGATCACGCCGCGTTGTGTCGCCGCAACTGCGGGAACGCGCTCGTGAAATGCAGCGACGGCAGTTTCCTGCTGAGCGATTTTCAATTGATCGACCTCCTGTAGGAGTCCTAATCGGAAACAGGAAGTGGCTCATTGGAACCACCTCTTGTTACTGATCAGCTTCGATCAAAGCAGGCCGACGGCTGCGTGCGGCCTACTCTTTCCCTGCCTGTCCCTTTTTGGGCCGCGTTTCGAATGCCACGACAAGGGGGTGAAGTGCACCGTAGGCGCCCTTCAGCACGTGATAACCCAGCAATTCGGGCGTCGAAACACCCTCGACTGCTGCACGCACCGCCAGATCAGCCGCCTCCGGTGCCGGAAGCTCAACAAAAAGGCTGGTCTTGCGATCCGTCATGCGGCCACCATCGTCCCGTTCTGGGCCGTGTTGGCACTGCGCTCAAGCAGGTTCACTGGCAAATTTCCAACCGTGCCAAACAACAAAAGGTCTGTGATGCGTGCCAATGCAGCCGAGTCGCTTTCGATCCCATGCAACGCCTTGAATGCCTGCATTCCCTCGTACGCGCGGTCCGACAACCGCGTCTTCACCTCATTGCGGTACTCCGTGCGACGTGACATGTTTCTCTCCTTTCTTGCTGTCAAAACTATGAGCGTTGAACTGCCGGATAGCCGACGGCCCGACGCTCACCCCGAGGGCAAATCAGGCACTGATGCTTGCGCCCGCGCGCGCTTGCTTCGTGCCTTTGTTGATGCCGCCGACCGGCGGCTGAACGTCGTCGGATGCGTCCGGCGAATTGGGCTCGGTCAGCTCAGGCCAGATCGACTTCCAGTCTTCAGGCCGAAGCATCTGGCGCGTCACGACACCGCGCGTCGCCGCTTCGATCGGTGCGCAATGCTCGATCGGCACTCGGCGCCCAGCTTGCATCCACTGATGCACGGCACCCTTGGTGACGCCGAGGATTTCCGCCAGTGCACGGTAGCTGCCTACAATGGCTGCGGCGGTCTCGATGGGATGCTTGCTCATGCGGAGGGTCGCTAAATGGTTGCGGTCGGCCCAAGTATAGATTCCCTAGACCTCAAAAGTAAAGAAAATCTAGATACAGCCCGTTTAGATTTCCTATACCCTCCGCGCATGGAAATGAAACTCTGGATCCGCGCCGCCCGGAAGAAAGCCGCCCTAACACAGGAGCAGCTCGGGGAAAAGCTCGGAGTAACGAAAGGAAACGTGTCTGCTTGGGAAAATGGGCGGCACGAACCCAGCTATGCTCAGATCCAAGAGATGGCCGTTCTGGCAAACCTTCCGCTCCCCGAGACCGAGGGGACGTCCAGAGCCGCGCCCATGCTCGGAAGGCCTATTCGCGGACGCTTAGAGGAGATGCTCCAGGAGAATGGCCTGGATACCCGGGCCTTCGCGGAACGTCTGAAGTTGCCTGCCGAGCGCGTTGAAGGATGGCTGCAGAACGGGGTAGCGAGCGTCGAAGACGCTGTGGCGATCCAAAACGAATTCGGCTACAGCGTGGCCTGGATTCTCGCCGGCATTGGCGAAAAGAAAGCCGTCCCTCAACATCCCGAGGAAGAGAGCCCGGCGCCCGAAGGCGATCCGCGAGCGATTTCGGCATACAGCCATGACTACCAGCCTAAGCCGGTGGGCAAATGGCGACGACTGGCAGTGGTGGGAATGGCGCAACTTGGGGATAACGGCTTCTGGGCAGACATCGAATATGCCGTCGGTCATGGGGACGGGTATGTGGATTGGCCGACAGCGGACCCCGATGCATACGCCCTTCAGTGCGAGGGAGAATCAATGCTCCCACGTATTAGACCAGGCGAGTTTGTAATCATCGAGCCGAACCAGCCGATCCAGCCGGGCGACGAAGTGATGGTCAGGTCGACGGATGGTCGCGTCATGGTCAAAGAATTCCTCTACAAGGCCAATGGGCGGTGCCATCTCGCATCCGTCAATGCGTCGCATGGCCGGATCTCGATCCCCGTCGACGAAATTGAAAAAATGCATTACGTCGGCGGCATCGCCAAGCCTTCGAAGTGGCGACCCGACTAACGGCAGTGCCGACTGAGCCCCCTCCCTAAAAGCCCGCTTGAGCGGGCTTTTTCTTTGGCTGTTGTTACAAATTCGTCGTATAGATTTTCTTGACTTCTGAAGTCATGTTTTTCTATACTTCTCTCAAGCGCTCCCCGAGAGCGTCCAGCGTCAGAAGTGGGCTAAGCGGAGAGCATTGCCGCGCAGTGCTCTGTACTTAGCCCACCTCTCACCACATCCCGCTTGATCGCTGGAGTGAGAGATGAATGCTCGAAAAGCCCTTCGTCGTGCAGCTGCCAAGTCCCTCGATGGACACTGCCGCTTTGTCGCGCACGTTGGCCCTTCCGTAGTAGTCCTCACCCTCAGAGATCTCGCTATGTGCCCTCGGGCACGAATCTATGCGGCTTTTGCGAGTGGCAAGCTCGTCGCGCCGCGTGGTCTGGAGAGCTGAGATGTCTACCAATCAACAACAGCAGCCGGCCGCCCGGTACGGCTACGCGCGCAGCGAAGACTCGGAACGCTGGGGCGGCAATGAAGACTCGATCACTGGCGCGATCCTCGAAGCGCTCACGCGCGATGACATCGAATCGCCTGCGCCGGTGTTCGTCTGCGAGTGTGAGGCGCCCAGCATCGGATACGACACGCTCGCGGAGATCGTGATCGAAAACGCCGAGGAGCAGCTTTACGACGAGGTTGGCGAAGTAGCCGACACGCTGGGCCCGTTCGAAAAGGACGAAGTCGACGAGCTCGCAGCGCTCATTAAGAGCTGGTTCGACAAGCGCGGCGCGATCTCGTGCTGGAAAGCAGTGAACATCAAGCGCTATGCGCGAGGCGATGCTGAATACGATGCAGCGCTCGAGCGACTCGTCGCGGCCCAGAAGGCATTCGCTGACTTCACTGGTACCGTATGAACCGCGCCGCTTGCGACAACGAACTGCTCGCTTATGGCTGCCGTCCAGTCAACACGCGCACGCGCCGTGGCATCGAAGCGGCCGCATGGATTCTGGCTTATGGCGCCGCAATCGCTGCGATCTGGTACGGCGCCGTCGCAGCGCGCGCAAACGGGTGGCTGTAATGAAAACGCTCAAGCTCGTCGCCCGCCTCTGCATCGCTGGTGCCGTCGCAATCGCCCTGCTCGCTTTGCAGGCTCAGATGCACGAGCGCGAAGCGGCTTTTGAGGCCCACTGCAGCAAGCATCGCTGCACCTGATCCCGTAAAAGCTCACCGGAGATTCTGATGTTCATCTGCTTAGTAGTCCTGCTTGTATCAATTGCTGGCTTCTCAGCCGGTTTCATCGCGGGGTCTGCGTGGGCCGCGATCGGGATGATGGACAAGCGCCAGCGCGAGATTGCCGAGAGCGTGGGCGCTGATGTCGCGCCCTACCCGCGCGCGTGGGACTGACTCCGATGCGCTGCCACGTCCGCTGCCGCCACTGCGCCACGCGCCGCTGCCTGAAGCGAAAGCTGTCCGAGTACCTGCGGGTGCCTGCTTGTGAAGTCTGCGGCCAGCGCAACTGGCGCGTAGACCGCTGGATGAATCGCCGCAACACGACGCGCGTGACGTGCACGTGCGCCGGCTACTGGTTTCCGCACCGCCAGGGCTCGCTGTTTTGCTGGCAGCGCGCCGATGGCACGCAACGCTATCCCGGCGATCCGGATTTCGCGGATCGCGAATACGGCGGCCTCGCAGCTGCGTAGAACAGGTTCCACGGCGCAGGGAGGCTCCTTCGCTGTGGCGTGTTTGGCCGGCGCCCGTATGGGCCGGTCCTTTTTAAAGGACAACGCAAGTGAAAATTCTCAGGTCGCCTCGTCCAGGATCGCAACCGAACGTGGACTCAGTTGTCGGGACCAAGGATCACATCGATTGCTGCCTGACCAGCAATCTCGCCAATGAGGTAAGCCCATCTTTGGCTGAAGGGACCGCGGCGGACGTTGACGACTGCGCCGTCCACACTCAAGCGACCTATGTTATGTCCAGTGATCTGGAACGTAACGCTATACATGTCTTCTGCTACGGGGCTAAGCGTGATGTGGATTTCGAAACCGCGATAGGTGACTACTCGATTCATGACCGCCTTTTCAAGGATGCGGGAAACGGAGGCTGGCTAGCGAAGATGCCGGAAGCCCCGCAATTTAATCGCGCTGCCAATGGCAAACCGACAGCTCTTGAACGCAGCATCGAATGCGGCGTCGGAGCTACAAAATGGTCCATGCGTGCCGCGCGGGTCTGCTTGAACACTGCCGTTGCTCAAAAATTCTCTATATGTGATCGGCTCAATAATGTAGTACTCCAACCCGCCAGTAGGACAAGGCCTGCTTTCGACTGCCACTCTCATTTGCCAGCCGTTGAAAGTTTCAAGTCGCGTTTCCATAGATCCTCCCAGGGAGAATTGGGAAGACGATCGCGAGATCGAAAGTACGATTCCCGGCCTGATAGTGCGCCGAATGCTGCGCATGCACAAGACATATGTGTGAAGCGTGAAAGCCGAGGTCCAGGCATGCCAAAGAGGACCTTACCGGCAGTCGCGGCGACCGTGACTGCAGCCTGTAACCCCGCTTGTTGCCAGTTCACGTCTGAGCTGCCTTCCTTTTCGAATCGGCCGATGACTGCAGCTTTATCAATGTCGCGTAAGCTGCTGCCGCCTCATCATTTCATCTGCGATGCAATGTCTGCAGTCGCTGAAGGCTGCTTCGAACGCCTCCTCCACGTCATTAAAAGCGCCACCGGCATGGCCGTGCATGTGCGGTCGTCGAGGAGTGAGAGAGGGTTGATCGGTGTACCCATAGGGCAAAACGATGTAGTACTTCCGCCGACCCATTCCGTCAATTCGAGCCTCGGTCGTAGCCGTCATAAGCCAACCTTCAAAAATCTCGGTACGCGTTTCCATGGATCAGCCCCTTTGTGCGCGGAAAGTCCGTCGAGCACCCGAAAGCCCGTTTACAGAATTCATCCTGCGCCCGACGGCGTTCTTCTGCAAGTGAATTCGAGCCAACGGAATCAGGCGTCGCCATGCCAGTGAGAGCGCTTGCCGCATCGCTCGCAGTCGCGGCTACTGTGACTGCTGCGTGCCTCTCGATCATGGCTGGCTGGCAGCGTGGCGGGCTCCTCGCCGAGCGCGTGCTGTGGATCGCCGTCGGCGTCGTGCTGGTCGTCGCGGCGCATCTGCTGCCCGCGCTGGTCCGCCCGCACGGTTTGCGTGTGCGCGCCGCCGGCGCCCTGCTCTGGATAGGCTGCATCGCCGCGACGTGCTACGGCCATGCCGTCTTCTTTCTGATGGCGCAGAAGCATGCGGGTGAACTGCGCGCCGCCGCGGTGCCGGCAGTCACGGCAAAGGGACGCGGTCTGGCCGAGATCGCACGTGACCGTGCGGACGCACTAACGCGACTGGCCCGCACCAATGCGCGTCGCTGCGTCGAGCCGTGCCCGGTCCTGCGCGTCGAGCGCATCGCCCTCGCCGCCAAGCTCGAAGCGCTCGACGCCGAGAAAGCTGACGCGCTCCGCGTCGAGGCCGCGCAGGACCGCGCCAGCGCCGCGCGCGCCGCCGCGCTGGCTGATCCGGTAACGGGCGCGCTGACCGCCTTCGGACTGCCCGCCGCCCGTGCCGACCTCTTCGCCGGGCTCGCCTTCGCAGGAGTGCTTGAGGCTGTCGCCTGCTTCGCCTGGCTGCTCGCGCTGCGCCCCGCTGCCGTGACTGAAATCCCGGTAACCCCCGCCACACAGGGCAGTCACGCCGAAGTAGTAACGCCAGTCACGCCCGAAAGTAACGCCGTCGCGCCGGTCGTAACGGTCACACCGCCAGTTGCGGATACCGCCGCCGAGCCCGCGCCGATGCTCCGCTTGCCCGTAGTCGAGCAGACCGACGACGTGACGCGAGTCATGACCGCAGTAGCAGCCGGCCAGTTGCGCCCGACCGTGATCGAAATCCGCAAGTTTCTGGGCTGCTCGCAGTCACGCGCCGCAGCAGTCCGGAAGCAGCTTGAACCCTCAACCCTTCAATCGTGAGATGAGCATGCGCAACGCGCCATCCACTCAGATCGAAGGCGGCGGCAAGTTACCGCGAGTCGTTGCTTGCGGACCGAGCGCGCACTTCTTCCAAGTGAATAAATACCTTGGCTACATCGAAGCAGAGGTCGGCGACCTCCCTCTCCGAGAGTTCAGTGGATTTAATACTTTCTGGCGCGCCCCACTGAGCAGGCGACAGTACACCCTCAGTGAGCGGACTAGTGGGAATCACCTTCCACTGGGCCGACGTTCCGCCATCAGGGAGCTCCGCGCCTGTCACCTCGATAAAGAAGCTTCCGAACAACTCTACACGTCTCCACATGACGCACCCCAATTAACTTGTCCGACGATTTCAGTATGAGCGCAATCGTCGGCCGCTGCTACATATCCACGCAGCAGCGCACCGATCCCTGACCCATCACGTAGCCGCCTAACGAATCGAGGAAACGATGGATACTAAACAAGCACTCGCCACGGCGCGCGCCGCGCTCTACGGCATCGCAAAAACCTACGACGACACCGAACTGCGCCAGCGCGCCAACGAGGCGTACGAATCGACTAGCACCGCTCTCGCCCATTCCGATGCAGCGGGAGCGCCGACCGTGCCGCAAGCAGTACTCGACGCGCTGCGCTTCTATGGGCGCGGCTACCACTACAACATCGACGAGGACCAGCAGCAGTTCGACACCGTGAGTGGCGAGCCGCAGAACTGGCTTTTCAGCGAGCGCGATGACGACTGCACCATGATCGAGGACGGCAGCATTGCTAGGGCCGCTCTGTGCGGCTGCGCCCAGGGCTTCGAAGAACCGCCCGAACCGCTCGAAGGCGAAGTGCTTCTCGCCGCTCCCGTCGCCCCTGCTGCGCCGAAAGACATGCTGCCGAACGCGCTATGGACGCGCCATGGCTCGGGCGGCTCGTTCGAGTGGTGGTCGTTCAAGGGCTATGAGGCCCGCAAGGATAGTGCCGACCAGTGGGTGCTCCGCAAAGCAGGCGAGGAACTGTATCGGCACACGTACCTGCAAGTCGTCATGGCGCACGCCGAGCGCGCCATCCTTGCCACCGCTCCTGACAGTACCGTCGCCCCTGCTGCGGTAGCGCCGACTAACGCTGCCCACGTAATGCGCCGCATCCGCCGCTGCGAGAACGAGACGGCCGCGCAACTCGTGCTGGAGCACTTCGCCCGCGAGCACTCCCGCAGAGCGCTTGAGGAGGCAGCACGCCTGGTGGAACTCAACGGGTACGACGGCGCAGCAGTCGACATCCGCGCGCTGTTCGCCGCCCCTACGCCTACCGTCGCCGCAGATGCGGCAGCGCCTAGCGAGCGGCCCGACGTGAAGCCATTGAATGGAATCCCTGCGACGCTTCAGCATGACGAAGGCGCAATTGCCCGTTGCTCCTACCGCGGCAGGTATTCGCTCGACCCTAAGACATTGAGCGACCGTCAGCCGAAATGCGACTGCGGCGAGCGGTATGGATGGCGCGGCAGTTTCAAGAAGCCTGACCATGACGCGAAATGGAGCGGATCAGCACCGCAGGCAGCGCAGCCCGTCGATCCGTTTCGCCAGCGCGTCGAGCGCCTTTTGGTCGAGCTCCACAACGAGGACCGCCTGAGCGAAGGCTAGTGCGCGATGCGGAAGATACGGCCCGTCTCGACTGGATGATCGAGCCGCATGTATGGGTGCAATGGACGACACGGAACGACTCGATACGGCAATGCCAGATCTACGACCAGGAAGAAACCGTGAAGTACTCCATCCGGTCTGGCGAGAATCGCTATTTCAACACGCCGCGCGAAGCCATCGATGCCGCCCGCAAAGGTAACAACTCTGCGTTCGACGGCAACCAAACGAGCAGAAGAAGATGGATTCAGCAGTGGAGAAGGTAATCGACACCACCCGCAAATATTGGCGCATCTGACCGGGCACCAAGACAAGGGCTGGCATGTGTTCTCAGCACGCTCAAGGTGATCGCCGACGTCACGATACGGGTCATGCGAGACGCGGGTTGCGCGGCGTTGCGGACAACGTACACCCGGAGACTCGGGCTAGATGGTGCGCGTCGGAATGTCAAGAACGCGAGTTTGAAAATTCAATCTGGCGCGGTTTCTGTATGAAAAAAAAATGGAAAAGGATTAGGATGAATTCAAGGCGCAACGATTTTCAGCCGCTGAAACAAAGCGCGACCCATCTCTCAGTGTCCAGCCGGAAGATGGGCCGCGCTTCCTATAACTCCCCGCAAGGAGCCATACATGGGCGCCGTGTTGTGCTGGGCGATGTCGTCGATTTATTTCGCGGCATCATTGGTGTACGCCCTCAAGGCGTACTTCAACCTTTAACCAACCGGCCCGCTTTCGAGCGGGCCACACAAGACGCTCACTACCAGACTACCACCGATAATCGGCGAGTCAATAAAAACCCGCCATCATCCGCGGCTTCTGCCCGGCAGATCGCGGATGCATTGTTGCGCCCCTGCTAACCGTACTTTCACCTGAAACGGATGAAGAACGGCAAAGGTCGACTTGCGCTCCCTCAGGAACGCGAATCAAATTGGAGCAACAATGGCAGTCAATACAAAATCGCGCAAACCTCCCTACTGGTCGTGTGCTGAATCTGGAGAAAGGTCGATCACGAAGCGCCGCAACCTCATGAGGACCGGCACGATGATCCTCGCCGAGATAGAGCGCATCGAACGCTCAGGAGGCTCCGATGCTCGCTGATCTCATGCTCGTTACCTACTGGTTCTCTGTAGCTTCCTTTTTTCAGAAGGCGTGGGAAATGGCTGCGCCGGTGTGGGCGGCGGGCGCCGATCGCGCGGGAGGTGAAGCATGAGCGCAATCATCAGCCAGTGCGGCCAGTACCGCTATCGCCTCGACCGCGAGGTGCCGCGCGATCGGCCCGTGAACGGCTCTCTCGTGTTCGCCTACTTCGGCGTCAACCCTAGCACCGCCAATGCGTCGATCGACGATGCCACCGTGCGTAAGTGGCGCGGCTTTGGCAAGCGCTGGGGCGCGACCCGATTCATTGTCGGCAACGCGTTCGCGTATCGCGCCACCGATGTCCGCGCGCTCTCTACCGTGCAGGCTGTCGGCCCCGAGAATGACCGCTACCTCGCGGAGATCATCGCCGAGGCGGACATCCTGGTGCCGTGCTGGGGCGACCGTGGCAAGGTGCCGGCCCACCTGCGCAATCGCTTCGATGCCGTGCTAGCTGCGCTGAGCGCGAGTGGCAAGCCCGTCGTGACGTTCGGATTGACGAAGGGTGGCGATCCGAAACACCCGCTCATGCTTAGCTACGAAACGCAGCTTATCCCTTGGAGAGCGGAAGGTAACCGCGCACCCATAGACGTGCACCAACAGGAGGGAAGCTGATGATCGCATCGATGTTCCTGACGCCTGAAGAGGTCTGTGAGCTCACGGGCGTGCGCGTCGGTCGCGCCGGCAAGACGCGAGAGCAACTTCAAGTCGCATGGTTGCGCACGTCGGGGATCCCGTTTTGGACCAATGCCCGGGGGCGCCCGATCATTGCGCGTGCCGCGATCGAGGGACAGCGCGCCACCGAGCAACCGCGCCAAAAGTGGCAACCAAATTTCTCGGTATCGGGGTGACGAATGGGCAGAAGACCAACGGTGAATCTCCACTTGCCGCGCCGCATGCGCGCGCGGCGCCGCGGCAAGATCACATACTACTTCTACGACTGGGGCGGCAAGCCCCGGCGTGAAGAGTCACTTGGTACGGACTACATAAAGGCCGTAAGCCGGTGGGCTGAGATCGAGCAGGACCAGACGCCGCGCGAGGCGGTTGCAACTTTCGGCGCCGCGGTGACCGCATATCTGCGCGACGTGTTCCCCCTTAAAGCGCCGCGCACGCAGATCGACAACGAAAAGGAGCTCGCCTTCCTTCGCAAGGTGTTCGTCGACTCTGCGCCGCTCGAGGACATCGAGCCGCAGCACGTGAAGCAGTACATGCGCTGGCGCCACGAGGTTGCCGTCGACTGGTTCAGGAAGAAGGGGCAGCAAGTGCCGCAGAACGCCGGGCACGTACGCGCAAACCGGGAGATTGCGCTGTTCAGCCATATCTTCAACCACGCCCGGGAGATCGGGCTGACGAGCGCGCCGAACCCGTGCGCGGGCGTGCGCAAAAACTCGGAGAGTGGGCGCGACGTCTACGTCGAGGATGACGTGTTCCAGCGCGTGTATGCCTGCGCAGACCAGCCGACGCGAGATGCAATGGACCTCGCCTATCTTGCCGGCCAGCGCCCGCAGGACACACTCAGCTATGACGAGCGGGACATTCGTGATGGCTTCATAGCCATCGGCCAGGGTAAGACCGGGCAGAAGCTGCGCATCGAGGTGGTGGGCGAGCTGAAGGATGTCATCGACCGGATTCGAGCGCGGAAAGTCGGGCTCAAGGTGGTGAGCACGGCACTCGTCATCAACGAGAAGGGCGAGCGGATGACGCTCGGTACCCTGCAGAAGAGATTCAGCGCGGCACGGGCGCGCGCGGGTGTCCCGGTCGGTGATTTCCAGTTCCGCGATCTTCGCGCGAAGGCTGGCACGGATAAGACGGATTCGTCGGGCGATATTCGCCAGGCACAGCGGCAACTGGGCCACAAATCACTAACGATGACCGAGCACTACGTGCGGAAAAGGCGAGGGGAAAAGGTGGGGCCCACGCGATAGGCTGGCACCCAGCATATCGATTGCAGTCGCAGGGAGGTAACACACTTCTTCGGCTACGGTCTTCCGCCACTTCGCTTGTTGGGCTTCACCCACTCAATTGTGTACTCCCAGCCCGGGTCGGGGTCGCACAGTTGGTAGCTGTATGATCGCGTGACGGCGTCAAAATTGACCGTCCCCAGATCCTCAACGGAAGCAGTTGGCTTCAGTAGTGAGCGGCGAGTAATCGTTGCAGCCTTACCATTCTGGGTCTTAGTCGCATGCAGCAACTCCACCCGAAAATTGAGTAGGCGCAACGGTTGCTCAACCTTCATGCTCAGAAAAGGCGACGACTTCTGATCGGAATCATCGATTTCCATGCGCATATGCAGGACTTCAACGTCGTTGAACATGCGCACCCGGGGAAAGGTCAACGTGACCTCTTTCGTTGTCTCACCGGGCAACGACCGAATCGCAGATACTGATTGAAGCTCAGACTTGATAACTGGATCCTTTGATCCAGACCAAAAGAAACGGTGGATGAACGTCTTTTGATAAGCAGTCTTTACTTGTATGTGACGAAATATTTCGTACGTGACGCGGCCGCCATCGGGCGTCGAAAACCTAACCAAGGCCGAGAGAGGAAGGTAGCCGTGTGGGTAGTGTTGTTTGGAAAGCCGATCGAATGCCTTGCGAATAAGCCACGCGGCGTAACCCATTGTGCATAGGAATGCAGTTAGAGCCACCCACTCCATCCACTTCTGATCGAGCAAACTACTTAAACTTATGCCTGCTATCCCCGCCAACGAGGCCATGTTGCCAATCAGCTGCCACATACACTCTTGATTGCGTTTTAATTGGTATGAAAACAATAAGGGCGCCGATGGCGCCCCTACGAAGTTCCAGTACGTGGGAAACGATTACGAAGCATCTCCACCCATATCACACCTCCGCTTCAATGTACTTACGCTAGATTCACAAGGACTGCGGACGCCGAAAAGCAATCGCAACATCACTGTCGAAATGATAAATCAACCGACTCGTCGATGTGATTGTGTTTGACTATCGAAAGCATAGCGCTATCAGCGGCACAGTATTTTTGCGGAAAACTCCAGTTTTTGCGGAAAAGTCAAGGGTGCAAAAACCGCTGAAACCCTTGGTGGGCCGGGTCGGGTTCGAACCGACGACGGGATTTCTCCGGCGGATTATGAGTCCGCTGCCTGCAACCAACACGGCGTCCGGCCCACGAAGCTACAACGAGGGGAAGTCAACAAAAAAGCCCGGTCTACACAGAGGCCGGGCTTTTCGACGGCAGGCCGACATACTACACGAACCGCTCCGGCCTGACCATCCTCACCTCTCAAACAAGCATCAGTTCCCTTCCAGGAACGACTTGAGCTTGTCCGAGCGGCTCGGGTGACGCAGCTTGCGCAGCGCCTTCGCCTCGATCTGACGAATCCGCTCGCGCGTGACGTCGAACTGCTTGCCGACCTCTTCGAGCGTGTGGTCCGTGCTCATCTCGATGCCGAAGCGCATGCGCAGCACCTTCGCCTCGCGCGGCGTGAGCGAGTCGAGCACGTCCTTCACCACGTCGCGCATCGAGGCATGCAACGCAGCGTCCGCGGGCGCGACCGTGTTGTTGTCCTCGATGAAGTCGCCCAGATGCGAATCGTCATCGTCGCCGATCGGCGTTTCCATGGAGATCGGCTCCTTCGCGATCTTCATGATCTTGCGGATCTTGTCCTCCGGCATTTCCATCTTCTCGGCGAGCGTGGCCGGATCCGGTTCGAGGCCGGTTTCCTGCAGGATCTGCCGCGAAATACGGTTCATCTTGTTGATCGTCTCGATCATGTGAACCGGAATGCGGATCGTGCGCGCCTGGTCCGCAATCGAGCGCGTGATGGCCTGGCGAATCCACCACGTTGCGTAGGTCGAGAACTTGTAGCCGCGCCGATATTCGAACTTGTCTACCGCCTTCATCAGGCCGATGTTGCCTTCCTGGATGAGGTCGAGGAACTGCAAACCGCGATTCGTGTACTTCTTCGCAATCGAGATCACCAGACGCAGGTTCGCCTCGGTCATCTCACGCTTGGCCTGGCGCGCCTTCAACTCGCCCGCCGCCATCTGGCGGTTGGTTTCCTTCAGGTCCTTCAGCGGCAGCACTACGCGCGCCTGCAAATCCAGCAGGCGCTGCTGCTGCTCGCGGATGGCCGGAATGTTGCGCGAGAGGATCGCGCTGTACGCGTGATTCTCGGCCACGATCTTGTCGGCCCATTCGAGGTCGGTTTCATTGCCTGGGAAGCGCGCGATGAACTCCGAGCGCGGCATGCCGCACTTGTCCACGACCGTGTGCAGGATCTGGCGCTCGACCTGACGCACTTCATCCACTTGCGCGCGCAACGTGTCGCACAGCCGCTCGACGGTACGCGCGGTGAAGCGGATCGACATCAGCTCGTTCTGGATCGTTTCCTGCGCCTTGAGGTAGGACTTCGACTTGTAGCCCTCCTTCTCGAACGCACGGCGCATCTTGTCGAACCACTCGCTGATGAGCGAAAACTTCTCGAGCGAGGCCCGCTTGAGCGCTTCGAGCTGTGCCGCGTTGGCCGTGGCCTGAGCCGTGCCGTCGTCCTCTTCTTCTTCCTCTTCTTCCTCTTCCTCTTCTTCGTCGTCTTCCGTCTCGTTCTCGATCTCTTCGGCTTCCTTCGCATTGAAGCCGTCGGTGTCCTCGGCGTTCGGATCGATCAGGCCGTCAACGAGCTCGTCCACGCGGCTCTCGTCGTTCGCGACGCGCTCGGCCATGGAGAGAATGTCGGCGATGGTGGTCGGGCAAGCGGAAATTGCCATCACCATGTGCATGAGGCCGTCTTCGATGCGCTTGGCGATTTCGATTTCGCCTTCGCGCGTGAGCAGCTCGACCGTGCCCATTTCACGCATGTACATGCGCACCGGGTCGGTCGTGCGGCCGAATTCGGAGTCGACGGTGGAGAGCGCGACCTCGGCTTCTTCCTCTACTTCGTCGTCCGAAGAAGCATTGGGCGCGTTGTCGTTCAGAAGCAGCGTTTCGGCATCGGGGGCCTGCTCGTAGACGGCCACGCCCATGTCGTTGAACGTGCTGATGATGCCTTCGATCGCCTCGGTCTCGGTGAAGTTGTCGGGGAGGTGATCGTTGATTTCGGCGTAGGTGAGGTAGCCGCGCTCCTTGCCAAGCTTGATGAGCGCGCGCAGCTTGTTGCGCCGCTCCTCGAGTTCCTCGACGGTGCCGGGCTGCGATGACGCGAATGCGTCTTTCAGCAGCGCCTTTTCCTTCGCTCGCCGGTCGCGCGCACGGGTGGTTTTCTCACCCTTGCCCGCGGTGGGCGTGCTTTCCTCGCTCTGGTTTGCGTCGTCATCGACGGACACTTCATTCAGCTTTTTCGTCATGGAGTTCGCCGTACCGGCTGTAGTCTCGACTCGCGGCTGTTGGACATCAGCCTCTTGAACCGTGGATACTGGAGCCTCGCGCTCTGCCGCATCGTCCGCAACGGCAGGCACTTGCCTTGCACTACTCGGACCACCGGACCGCTTCGTTGCCGGATGCGTAGAGGCTTTCGCCGCGCGTGCTGGCGCCGCTCGCGCGGCCGAAGCAGCCATTGCTTTCTTCCGGACAGCGGGAACTTCATGACTGGCGCTCGCCGCCTTGCGGCGCGAACTGGCGGATGGTGCATCTTGGGTCTTTGTGACCTTGCTGGTCGAATCCGTCGAACCCTTGCCTGTCGCCTTTTTTCCGCCTGTAGTCTTTGCCATTGCCATTCCGCCCTTGCTGGAAACCGTCCGGAAAAAACAAAACAAACAACAAAAACAAACCGCTGAAAACCTTTTATTGTAGCACGCAGGGTAACAATCGCCCGCGCGCGTTCCTCCTCTACAGCCCGAGCTGACGTTTCATGTCAGCCCGCGTCTGATTCAGTTTCACATATTCGGCTAGCTCCTCGGGCGTGTGGCGCGACTGCCGCGAAAGCACGTCCAGCCGCCCGCTGCAGGCGTCGAAGCGCATTTTCAGGATCGCCGCCGCCATCTCCTCGCCCACGAGCCGCTCCTGCTCGCGGCGCTCCTCCAGCACGGCGCCATCTTCTGGATTTTTCATCAGCAAATCCCGGACGTTTTCATCATAGTCCAGAATTTCGCGAAAAATCTCCTCGAAGGTGGGGGCGTTCGCACCGTTTCGCAACAGGTCCGAAAGCAACTGGAATTCGGCTGCGTCTCCCAGTGCACGCGCGTGCGTGGTCACCTCCTCGAACAGTTCGCCGTGCCGCGTGAGCCCGATGAGCGCCTGCTCGGCCTCTTCGTCGAGTTGCGCCACGATGCGCGGATGCATCACCAGGTTGCGCAGCGCCTTGCGCTCGATTCCGGTCACGAGGTGCCGGTCCTTGCGCGCGGGCGCCTGGCGCGCCGCCTGGGCAATGCGGGCGTCGACCTCGCAGAGCGCCGCGACTTCCTCGAACGGCACGTCGAGGCGGTCGGCGAACATGTGCATGATCTGGGCGCGCAGCGCATTCGCCGGTAGCGCCTGCAACAGCGGCTTCGCATCGAACAGCGCGCGGGCGCGCCCTTCGGGCTGGTCGAGTTCCTTGCCCACCAGCACTTCGTTCAGCATGAACTGCGAGAGCGGCATGGCCCGGTCGACCTGCTCCTTGAACGCCTCGGCGCCGTACTCGCGCACATAGCTGTCCGGGTCGTGCTCCGAGGGCAGGAACAGGAAGCGGATCGTGCGGTTGTCCGCCGCATGGGGCAGGCACGCATCTAGCGCACGCCGCGCCGCGCGACGGCCCGCCGCGTCGCCGTCGAAGCTGAAGATCACCGTGTCGGTCTGGCGCATCAACTTTTGCACGTGGATGGGCGTGCACGCGGTGCCCAGCGTCGCCACCGCGTTCTGGAATCCGAGTTGCGCGAGCGCCACCACGTCCATATACCCCTCGACCACCAGCACGTAGTGCTGTTCGCGAATCGCCAGACGCGCCTCGAACAGCCCGTACAGTTCGCTGCCCTTGTTAAATAGCGGCGTTTCCGGGGAATTCAAATACTTGGGCTCGCCGCCGTCGAGCACGCGCCCGCCAAAGCCGATCACCTGCCCCTTCACGTTGCGGATGGGGAACATGACGCGGTCGCGGAAACGGTCGTAGCGGCGCGCCTGGCCCTGCACATCCTGCTTTTCACTGACGATAACGAGGCCGGCTTCGACCAGCGCGTCGTCGCGATAATCGGTAAACGCGGATTCGAGGTTCTGCCATCCATCGGGCGCGTAACCGAGGCCGAAACGGGCCGCGACTTCGCCGGTGAGGCCGCGCTTTTTCAGGTACTGGATGGCGTTCGGTGCGCTGCGCAGCTGCTTGCGGTAATAGTCGCAAGCCGTCTGCATGAGGTCCGAGAGCGCAATGGAGACGGCCTTCGAGACACCTGGCGCGTAGCCGCCTGCCCCGCCGCTCGCGCCCCCTCCACTGCCGCCATAGGCGCCGCCACGCATTGGCGACGGTTCCTGGGGCACGCTGAGGCCGACCGACTGCGCGAGCTCGTTGACGGCCTCGGGAAACGTGAGGCCCGCATGCTCCATCAGAAAGCCGATGGCCGTGCCATGCGCGCCACAGCCGAAGCAGTGATAGAACTGCTTCGTTGGACTAACGGTAAAGGAAGGGCTCTTTTCGTTGTGAAACGGGCAGAGGCCCATGAAATTCGCGCCGCCCTTCTTGAGCTGCACGTAGCGCCCCACCACGTCGACGATATCGACGCGGTTGAGCAGATCCTGCAGGAACGAATGCGGAATCATCAGGGCTCGGTCGCTCGGGTAACAGGGGCTGGGCGCGCGCATTCGCGCGGCCTGCGGCAAACCTCGCAACGACGCACGGCAACAGCCGGCGCCGCGCGAGGCGCGGCCCTCACTTCGCGAGCGCGGCCTTGACGAGCCCGGACACCGCCGTCATGTCGGCACGTCCCGCCAGCTTGGGCTTGAGCACGCCCATCACCTTGCCCATGTCCTGCGGACCGCTCGCGCCCACCTGAGCGACCGCCGCCTGCACTTCGGCGGCGATTTCCGCCTCCGACAACTGCTCCGGCATATAGGCGGACAGGATTTGCAGCTCGGCGTTTTCCTTCTCGACGAGGTCCGCACGGCCTGCCGCGTCGAACTGGCTGATCGAGTCCTTGCGCTGCTTGATCATCTTGTCGACGACCGCCGTGATGCCGGCGTCGTCGAGCGTCACGCGCTCGTCGACTTCACGTTGCTTGATGGCGGCGAGCAGCAGACGAATCGTGGCGAGGCGTTCGCTTTCGCGCGCGCGCATCGCAGCCTTCATGTCGTCGTTGATCCGGTCTTTGAGACTCATTACTCACCTGAAATGCGTTGGGGTTGCACAATCCCCGGGAGAACCCCCGGGCAGCGCGGCCACCGCGCTCACCTATACGCCAAACCCTCGCACCGAAACATCACAAGAATGCAAAAACCCGCCTGGAAACGTTTCCAGGCGGGCAGGTGCGGGTTCGATACGGCTGCGGCCACACCAAATAGACAGCGCAGGCTTTGTTGCCGGTCCGGCCCGGGTTACCCCTGAACTGGCCGGCGGCAGTGCCGGCTGCTCGCGTGCCACGGGGTTGCACCATGGCACGTCGGAATCAGTACATTTTCTTCGGCAGCATCTGGCTGCGTATGCGCTTGAAGTGGCGCTTCACCGCCGCAGCCTTCTTGCGCTTGCGTTCAGCCGTCGGCTTTTCGTAAAACTCGCGCGCACGAAGCTCAGTCAGGAGACCATTCTTCTCGATCGTGCGCTTGAAGCGGCGCATGGCCACTTCAAAGGGTTCGTTTTCTTTTACGCGGATGGTCGTCATTTTCCAATAACGGATCGTGAGGTAAAGAGAATCAAGTATAGCAGTTCCATGTCGGGGGATCGCAGGCCGCCTCGGAGGAAAACCCGAACCCTTGCGGCCTGTTCCACCCGCACTCGCCGCTTCGTTTATGGCCCGTCAAGCAGCCTCTGGTGAAGCGAAATCCCAGTGTGCCCCAAGAACCGGATACGGGCGGCGAGTGTGGCCAGCCCCGGCGAATCAGCCTTCGCAAGGCCCGACCAGCAATAGCGGCAAATGCGTGACCTCGACGGCGCGCTGGGCCACGCTGCCGAGCAGCCAGCGCGCAACGCCCCGGCGGCCGTGCGTGCCCAGGACGACGAGATCGGCGTTCCACTCGTTCGCATCGCGCAGGACCGTGTGGGCGATGTCGTCGCGCATGAGGCCGGTCGCCACGAGCGCCGTTTCGCAGGTGCAGCCCGTCGGCTCGAGTCGCTTTTGCGCTGCCGCGAGCGCCCTGCGTCCGAGCCCGGTGAGCGCCTCTTCCAGCCCCGGAGCGGCCACCGGGCCGCCAGTCACGCTGCCGCGGTCAACCACGTAGATCGCGCGTAAGGCAATCTGCGGCTCGACGAGCCGCATGGCCGCCTCGATCGCCTGCGTGGAAGCCTCGCTGCCGTCCGTCGCCAGCAGCATGCGTGTAAAGCGCGGCTCGTCGCATGCCTCGTACTCCGCGGGCACCACCAGCAGCGGGCAAGGCGCCGACACGGCCAGCGCGGCCGACACCGAACCGTCGACCCAGCGTTTCACGCGCCCTTGATGACGGGCGCCGACCACCAGCAGGTCGGCGCGCCATTCGCTGGCCGCCGCGCTCAGCGCGTGCACGACCGCGCCGGACTCGCCGGTCAGATTGAGCACATGCCCCGAAACCGAGGCAACTTGTCCGTCGAACGCCGCCACCGCCTGCTCGAGCGTGTTCTCGGCCTCCTGCCGCAACTCGCGGCGCGCGGCGGCAAGCGACTCCCTCAACCAGGCATCGCCCGCGGTGTAGGCGCCGCCGGCCTGCCAGGAGCGCGGCTGCCCGGCGGCGCAGACGATGCGCACATCGGCGTCGCGCGGCGCTACGCGCGCAGCGAACCGCACCGCCTGCTTCGAAGCATTCGAGTCGTCGACGGCAATCATGATCCGCCGTAGCGGCACACCGTGCTGCGCCGGCTCCTGTTTCACCTGCTCTGCTTGCTGATTCACGTTTCACACCTCTCCACAATGGATCAATGTTCGAGCGTGAACCTCCTCAGCCGGCCGAACAATGACGAGCATCAACTCGTCGAGACTCGATGCGACGGGCCAGCCCAAAATCGCAACCGATCGATACGATTGGGCTTCAGGCCCTGGCCGCCACCGCCGTGAACTCCGCCGCAGCCTCGCCGGCGGCGACCCCCGAAGCCCATGCCCACTGGAAGTTGTAGCCGCCGAGCCAACCCGTCACGTCCACCGCTTCGCCCACGAAATACAGGCCCGGCACGCGCTGGCTCATCATCGTCGCGGAGGAGAGCTCGCGCGTGTCCACGCCGCCGCGCGTCACCTCGGCCTTCTTGTAACCCTCGGTGCCGGTTGGTGTGAGCGACCATTGCACAAGTCCCTCGCCGATGCGGCGCAACGTCTTGTCGGGCAGATCGGCAAGCCGCGCCTCGTGCGGCACCTGATGCGCCTCGAGCCAGGCATGCGCGAGACGCGTCGGCACCCACTCGGCCAGCAGATTGCCGATCTGGCGCTTCGTCGCGCCCTTCGCCTCGATCAGCGCATCGCTTGCGGATCGCTCGGGTAGCAGATTCACGCGAATGGGCTGCCCTGGCTGCCAGTAGCTCGAAATCTGCAGCACGCCGGGGCCGGAAAGACCCCGGTGCGTGAACAGCAGATCCTCGTCGAAAGCCCCGGCGCTCTTGCGCTCGCCGGTTGCCACGTGCACTTCGAGCGAGACGCCCGCGAGCGACACGTAGGGCGCCCAGTCCTGCGGCGCGAACGTGAGCGGCACCAGCGCGGGGCGCATATCGACGAGCTTGTGGCCGAACTGCTTCGCAACGCGGTAGGCGAAATCGGTGGCGCCGATCTTCGGAATCGACAACCCGCCCGTGGCAATCACCAGCGCTTTCGCGCGAATCTCGCCCTGCGGCGTGCCGAGCGTGAAGCCCGCGCCGTCGGCATGGCTCACCGCCTCGACGGGCAGCGGACGCCGCCACGCCACACTGCCGGCATCGCATTCGGCGCGCAGCACGTCGATGATCGCCTCGCTCGACTGGTCGCAAAAGAGCTGGCCCTTGTGCTTCTCGTGCCACGTCACACGATGCTGGCGCAGCAGCGCGAGGAAGTCGCGCGGCGTATAGCGCGCAAGCGCCGAGCGGCAAAAATTCGGGTTGTTCGAGAGATAGTTAGCGGGGCTCGCATGCAGATTCGTGAAGTTGCAGCGTCCACCGCCCGAGATGCGGATTTTTTCCGCAAGGCGCGGGGCGTGATCGATCAGCGCCACGCGGCGGCCCTGTTGGCCGGCTACCGCCGCGCACATCATGCCGGCCGCGCCTGCGCCGATCACGGCGATGTCGAAAGATTCCATGGCGCGCATTCTACCCGCGCCGGACGCGGCGATGGCGCCCCGGCGGCGCCGAAGCGGCGGCAAGAGAGTGCGCCCGCGCGCCGGATGCCGTCAAACGGGTCGTGCCCGCACTGCTATACTTTTAGACTTGCCTATCACTTTGATCTAGCGACGGTTTTCGCCCGGACAGCCGTGTCCCGGCAGGGCCGCCGCCCGCCATACCATGCTTGTTCTCGGCATCGAAAGCTCCTGCGACGAAACCGGCCTCGCGCTCTACGACAGCGAGCGCGGCCTGCTCGCCCACGCGCTGCATTCGCAGATCGCCATGCACCGCGAGTACGGCGGCGTCGTGCCCGAGCTCGCGTCGCGCGACCATATCCGCCGCGCGCTGCCGCTGCTCGAGGAAGTGCTCGCGAAAAGCGGCGCGGCGCGCAGCGACATCGACGCCATCGCGTTCACCCAGGGGCCGGGGCTCGCCGGCGCGCTGCTGGTAGGCGCGAGCATCGCCAACGCGCTCGCCATGGCGTGGAACCGACCGACCGTCGGCATCCACCATCTCGAAGGGCATCTGCTCTCGCCGCTGCTCGTCGACGCGCCGCCACCCTTCCCCTTCGTCGCGCTGCTCGTCTCGGGCGGCCACACGCAGCTCATGCGCGTGACCGACGTGGGCGTCTACGAGACGCTCGGCGAAACGCTCGACGACGCCGCGGGCGAAGCCTTCGACAAGACCGCCAAGCTGCTCGGCCTCGGCTATCCGGGCGGGCCGGAAGTCTCGCGCCTCGCCGAGTTCGGCACGCCAGGCGCCGTCGAGCTGCCGCGTCCGATGCTGCATTCGGGCGACCTCGATTTCAGCTTCAGCGGCCTGAAGACCGCCGTGCTTACGCAGGTGAAGAAGCTCGGCACGAACATCTGCGAGCAAGGCAAGGCCGACATCGCGCGCGGTTTCGTCGATGCTGCCGTCGAGGTGCTCGCCGCCAAATCGATCGCCGCGCTCAAGCGCACGCAAATGAAGCGCCTCGTGGTCGCAGGCGGTGTGGGCGCGAACAAGCAGCTACGCGAAACGCTTTCGGCCGCGGCGCAAAAGCGCGGCTTCGAAGTCCATTACCCCGATCTTTCACTGTGCACCGACAACGGCGCGATGATCGCGCTCGCGGGTGCGCTGCGCCTCGCGCGCTGGCCCGAGCAAGCCACGCGGGACTACGCGTTCACGGTGAAGCCGCGCTGGGACCTCGCGTCGCTCGCGCAGCAATAGCGGAACGCTTGCGCATCAGAAACGCTGCGTGATGCCAACGGCCCCGAGCGTTTGCCCCGTGCCCGGGGCCGTCACGGGAACGCCAGACCAGCTCATCGTGGACGAACCGTTGTTCTTCATATAGCCCGCGCGCGCATAAACGGCGGTCCGCTTCGAAAGGCTGTGGTCGACGCCCAGTTGCACCGCCCACATGTTGTCATGCACGCCACGCACGGCGCGTTGCAGAGCCACGATCTCGATCGTGTCCGCGACCGTTGCCTGAATCGTGGCGCCTGCCTGCATCAAGCTATAGGCGTGCACGGCCGAGAGCCTCGATGCGAGCGGACTCGAATCGTCGTGCTTCGGACGGTGATATCCGTAGATGAACTGAAGATTGACGATCCCGATCTGATAAGCGAGCGCGCTATTGAAGTGCTCGGTTCCAACCGTATTGAGAACGGACGGCAAGCTGGCCAGGGTCTTCGTGCCCGGATGCTGGTACTGGTACGCGAGTCCTGCATAAAGACCGTAGCCCGACCAGGTTGCGGCAATATCGAGAATATTGCCGTTCGTTTGCGGCACCGGCTGCGTCACACTGGACTGAAACGCGTACATGGCCATCAGTTGCAGCCCCTTGAGCTTCGGTGACCTGTACACGAGCGAATTGTTCGACCGCCCGCCGCTGGTCTGCATGCCGATCGTATTGCGATCGACGACATTGCCCGCCGCGGCTAGCGGCGAAAGCACTTCATTCGCGAAGAAGGGATCGCCCGGGTAGAGCACCCAGAAAGTCGGCTGATACTGGCGGCCTAGCGTGAACGTACCGTATTTCTCGTGCGAAAGTCCCACCCATGCCTGGCGATAGAACATGGCGCTCGCATCGCCAAAGCCGGTGCCATTGTTGACGTTGAAACCGTTTTCTAGCGTGAATGCGGCCTTCAGGCCGCCGCCGAGATCCTCGGTGCCTTTCAGGCCAAAGCGCGACGGCGCGCTTCCGCCACTGCGCTGCGACCAGGATTGCTTGCCGCCGTTATTGAGGAACTGAACAAACGTATCTGCGATGCCATACAGCGTAATGCTCGATTGAGCATTCGCACCACCCGCAGCCAGCATCAATGCCGTGCTGCAGATGCCCTTTCTGCAAAAGCGCATTATGTCTCCTTCGTCATCTTTTTACGGATGGATCGCTCGTCGTCCGCAGGGAACGCGCCGACTCGTTATGACGTTGTGATACGTTTTACTTATAACGGCGAAGGTAGACTGCAGTATTGCCACACCTCAAATAACGGCGATATCGCGGCTTGTCCGATGGAGAGTGGAAGGAAATAACATCAGGATTACCAGGCAAAACGGGTATACCCCAAGCCGTTTTTCCAGCACCGCGTATTCAGAAACGAAAATGATAAGGGCCGCTTCTTGAGCGGCCCCAATCTGCCTTGCTCAATCACCACATCAACGCTTGTCGTGCTCGATCACGGCATACGCGCTGTGATTGTGAATCGACTCGAAATTCTCGGCTTCGAGCGTATAGGCCATCACGCGCGCGTCCGCGTTCAGGCGCACCGCCACGTCGCGCACCAGATCCTCGACGAACTTCGGATTCTCGTATGCACGCTCCGTCACGAACTTCTCGTCCGGACGTTTGAGCAGGCCCCAGAGTTCGCACGACGCCTCTTCTTCGGCAATGCGAATGAGATCTTCCACCGGCAGGTCGCCAGCGAGCTCGGCATCGATCGTCACATGCGAGCGCTGATTGTGCGCACCGTACTGCGAGATCTTCTTCGAGCACGGGCACAGGCTCGTCACCGGCACGAGCACCTTCAGGAAGAGACGCGTCTCGCCGTTGCGCACCTCGCCGGCGAGCGTCACTTCGTAGTCCAGCAGACTTTCCACGCCCGACACCGGCGCAACCTTCTTCACGAAATACGGGAACGAGACCTCGATGCGGCCGGCCTGCGATTCGAGCTTTTCGAGCATCGCGGCCAGCATCGCGCGGAACGTCGCCGCTTCGAGCGGCGCCTTGTTTTCTTCGAGCAGCGCCACGAAACGCGACATGTGCGTGCCCTTCTGGTCCGCCGGCAGATGAACATCGAGATTCCACGTGCCGACGCTCGGCTGGACGTCGCCCGCGCCGGTCTTGACCGTCAACGGATGGCGCACGCCCTTCACGCCCACGCGCTGGATCGGAATCTGACGGGTATCGACGGAGCTCTGGACGTCCGGCATCACGAAAGCCGGGTTCATCTGATTCATGTTCTTGTCCTCAGGCCGCGCCGGCAAACTTGCGGCACGCAAATGGCAAGCGCCGGCAAGAGCCGGCGCTTGCTGGCGATGCCGGGTGTACACCCAGCCGCCGGTTCAATTTTGAAGTGGATTGCCGCGGCTTGCTGGCCGGCCTGGTGCTTACGAGGCCAGCCGCGCCGCGAGGCGCGAAACCGGGTCAGGCGACGCGCATCACCGACTTGCCGGATACGCTCGCGGCCTTGTCGAGGAAACGCCCGCGAATCGACTTCGCGATCCCTGCCGCGTCGAGGCCGCAGCTGGCCAGCAGCTTGGCCGGGTCGCCGTGGTCGATGAAGCGGTCGGGGAGGCCCAATTGTAGTACGGGCTTGATAACCCCACTTTCAAGCAGGGCTTCCACGCAGGCCGAGCCCGCGCCACCCATGATGCAGCCTTCCTCGACCGTCACGAGGTAATCGTGCGTCTCGGCAAGCTGGCGCACCAGCTCCGCGTCGAGCGGCTTCACGAAGCGCATGTTCGCCACGGTGGCGTCCAGTTCCTCGGCAGCGGCCAATGCCGGCGCAACCATCGTGCCGAATGCGAGGATCGCGATGCGCTTGCCTGCAGACGCTGCGCTCTCGCGGCGAATCTCGCCCTTGCCCACCGGCAGCGCGACCATCTGCTTGACGGTCGCGACGCCCGTGCCCGCGCCGCGCGGATAGCGCACCGCCGTCGGGCAGTCCTGCTGGAGCGCCGTGTAGAGCATCTGGCGGCATTCGTTTTCGTCCGATGCGGCCATCACCATCATGTTCGGGATGCAGCGCATGAACGCGAGGTCGTACGCACCCGCGTGCGTCGCGCCGTCCGCGCCGACGAGGCCCGCGCGGTCGATCGCGAACACGACCGGCAGGTTCTGCAGCGCCACGTCGTGGATCAGCTGGTCGTAGGCGCGCTGCAGGAAGGTCGAGTAGATCGCGACCACAGGCTTCAGGCCCTCGGCGGCGAGGCCGCCCGCGAACGTCACCGCGTGCTGCTCGGCAATGCCCACGTCGTAGTAGCGGTCCGGGAAGCGCTTCTCGAACTCGACCATGCCCGAGCCTTCACGCATGGCCGGGGTGATGCCCACCACGCGCGCGTCGAGTTCCGCCGCGTCGCACAGCCATTCGCCGAACACCTGCGTGTAGGTCTTCTTCGCGGGCGTCGTCGATGGCTTGATGCCCTCGGCGGGATTGAACTTGCCGGGGCCGTGGTAGAGGACAGGATCGGCTTCGGCGAGCTTGTAGCCCTGGCCTTTCTTCGTGACGACATGCAGGAATTGCGGGCCGCGCAGTTCCTTGATGTTCTGCAGCGTGGGAATCAGCGAGTCGAGATCATGGCCGTCGATCGGCCCGATGTAGTTGAAGCCGAATTCCTCGAACAACGTGGCCGGCACGATCATGCCCTTCGCGTGCTCTTCGAGCTTGCGCGCGAGATCGAGCACGGGCGGCGCATGACGCAGCACGCGCTCCACGCCGGCGCGCGCGGCGGCATAGAAGCGGCCCGACATCAGGCGCGCGAGATGGCGATTGAGCGCGCCCACCGGCGGCGAAATCGACATGTCGTTGTCATTGAGGATGACGAGCAGCGGCACGTCGTCTTCGACGCCCGCGTTATTCATCGCCTCGAAGGCCATGCCGGCCGTCATCGCACCGTCGCCGATCACGGCGATGCCCATGGCGTTCTCGCCCTTGAGCTTGCTCGCGATGGCCATGCCGAGCGCCGCCGAGATCGAGGTGCTCGAGTGGGCGGTGCCGAACGTGTCATACGGCGACTCGTCGCGCTTCGGAAAGCCCGAGATGCCGCCGAGCTGACGCAGCGTCTGCATCTGGTCTCGGCGACCCGTCAGGATCTTGTGCGGATAAGTCTGATGGCCCACGTCCCAGACGATGCGGTCGCGCGGCGTGTCGAACACGTAGTGCAGCGCGATCGTCAATTCGACCGTACCGAGGTTGGACGACAAGTGGCCGCCCGTCTGCGAGACGCTGTCGAGGACGAAGGCACGCAGTTCGTCGGCGAGCGGCTGCAACTGGCGGCGATCGAGGCGGCGCAAATCCGCCGGGTCGTCAATGGTTTTCAGCAAGTCGTACATCGTCGTTCCATTGTAGGAAATCGAGCGCTCCCGCACTTCTGTCCGCGCATGACTTCCCGTTCATGCGCGCGGGCGGGTTGGCGCAATCAGCTCACCCGGTTCACAACCAGATCAGCAAGTTCGGCGAGGCGCTGCGCGCGCGCGCCGAACGGTTCAAGCGCCGCGTGGGCATCGGCGCGCAGTTGCTGCGCGAGCGCCCGCGAGGCATCGAGGCCGATGATCGACACGTAGGTCGGCTTGCCGTCCTTCGCGTCCTTGCCGGCGGTCTTGCCCAGCGTGGCCGAGTCGGCCGTGACGTCGAGAATGTCGTCCACGACCTGGAACGCAAGGCCCACGGCGGCCGCATACTTGTCGAGCGCAGCGAGCGTATCCGCCGAGGGCGTTTCGCCCGCCAGCGCGCCCATGCGCACCGCGGCACGCAGCAGCGCGCCCGTTTTCAGCCGGTGCATCGTTTCGAGTTCGGCACGCGTGAGCGCATGGCCCACGCTCGCCAGATCGATCGCCTGGCCGCCGGCCATGCCGATCGAACCACTCGCCAGCGCGAGTTCGCGCACGAGCGATGCCTGGCGCTGTGCGTCGAACACGTCCGACGTCAGCGTTACGAAAGCTTGCGACTGCAGTGCGTCGCCGACCAGCAGCGCCGTCGGTTCGTCATACTTGACGTGTACGGTGGGCTTGCCGCGGCGCATGTCGTCGTCGTCCATGCAGGGCATGTCGTCGTGCACGAGCGAATACACGTGGATCATCTCCAGCGCACAGGCCGCCGCGTCGAGCGCCTCGGGCGCCGCGTTCGTCAGTTCACCCGCGGCATGGCACAGCAGCGGGCGCACGCGCTTGCCGCCGCCGAGCACGGCATAGCGCATGGCGTCGTGCAGCGGCGCGGGCTGCACATCGGCAGCCGGCAAATAGTGATCGAGCGCGCTTTCGACCCGGTCGAGCACCTGCCGGGTCCATTGGTCAAATGTCATAGATCGTCGTCTCCGCCAGCGGCGGAACTGCCTGTCGTATTGAGGGGCACGGGCCGCAGCGTTTCGCCGTCGAGCACGCGCACCTGTTGTTCAACTTTTTCGAGCTGCTGCTGGCAGAACCTGACCAGCACGGCGCCGCGGCGGTAGTCGGCCAGCGATTCCTCGAGGCTCAAGCTGCCGCCTTCCATGCGCGCCACCAGTTCGTCGAGTTCCGCGAGGCCCGCCTCGTAGCTCTGCGGCAGATCGGCCTGGGCCGTTCCGTCCGCGCCTGGCTCCGTGCTTTTGGCCGCGTCCTTGTCCGTTGCGGCGCAGTCTTTCGATGCGGATTTCGCCATGGATGGTCGCCAAAATGAAACAAGGCGGACATTCTACGGCAAAAGCCCTCTCGCCGCCCCGCTCGCGGGTTCGTGTCCCTTCCCGGCCACATGGCTGGGGCTTGCCTGAATCGGTGCCGGAAGGCCGAATCCCACGCGCCATTGTCGCGGTTTATACCGCATAACAACCGCCCTGTTGACGCAATTCCTGCAAAAATCAGCAACTTAGCTAGCCCGCCAGGGGCAACCAGGATATAATGCCCGGCTCCCTAAATCGAATCTTCGATGGTTGGGTTGTTCACTGCTTTCACGTCTTCATCGGGAGTGGGAATGTCCAATCTGAGCAATGCATTGCAGCTGAAGTCCGTTCACAGTCAGTTGCCAGTCACGGCTTACTTTGACGAAGCGCTTCTCAAGCGCGAGATCGAAACGCTTTTCCAGAAAGGTCCTCGCTACGTCGGCCACGAATTGATGGTGCCCGAGGCGGGGAATTATTTTGCGCTGCCCAGCGAGAAAGAGGGTCGCGTGCTCGTTCGCAACCAGAGCAACGAGATCGAGCTGCTCTCGAACGTCTGCCGCCACCGTCAGGCCATCATGCTAAACGGTCGCGGCACGGCAGACAACATTGTATGTCCGCTGCATCGCTGGACCTACGACCTCAAGGGCGAACTGCTCGGCGCACCGCATTTCGCGGACAAACCCTGCCTGAACCTGAGCAGCACACCGCTGCAAAAGTGGAACGGCCTGCTGTTCGAGTCGGCCGGGCGCGACGTCGCGCGCGACCTTGCACGCCTTGGGCCGGCAAAACATCTCGACTTCACGGACTACATGTTCGATCACGTCGAGGTCCACGAGTGCAACTACAACTGGAAGACCTTCATCGAGGTCTATCTGGAGGACTACCACGTCGTGCCGTTCCACCCGGGCCTCGGCAACTTCGTGTCGTGCGACGACCTGCAGTGGGAGTTCGGCGAGTGGTACAGCGTCCAGACGGTGGGCGTGCACAACCATCTCGGCAAGCCGGGCAGCCCGATCTATCGCAAGTGGCACGACGAGGTCCTGCGCTTCCGTAATGGCGTGCCGCCCGAGTTCGGCGCGATCTGGATGGTGTACTACCCGGGTCTCATGATCGAGTGGTATCCGCACGTGCTCGTCTGCTCCTGGCTCATTCCGCAGGGCACGCAGAAGACCACGAACATCGTCGAGTTCTATTACCCCGAGGAAATCGTGCTGTTCGAGCGCGAGTTCGTCGAGGCCGAACGCGCCGCCTATATGGAAACGGCCATCGAAGACGACGAGATCGCCGAGCGCATGGATGCCGGCCGCCGCGCGCTGTTCGAGCGCGGCGTCTCGGAAGTCGGTCCGTACCAGAGCCCGATGGAAGACGGCATGCAGCACTTCCACGAGTTCCTGCGGCGCGAGCTCGGCACGATCTGAGTGCGGCCTTTGCAGATCCACGCAGATCCCTCTACGCAGATTCGACGCTTCACGGAAAGACGGGCTTAGGCCCGTCTTTTTGTTTAGACTGACGGCACCGGGCCAGCACTTTGCGCGCGCTGTGCAGGTGCACTCGCGCGACACCGGCCACGCACGATTCAAGGAGCCGTCATGCCCCACACGCACTACACCACACTGATCTCGGCCGGCAACCTGCACGAGCGCCTCACCGCAGCGCCAGGCAGCGTGCTTGTCTTCGACTGCCGCTTCGACCTCGCGAATCCCGCCGCGGGCGAAACCGCCTACGCCGCCGGCCATCTGCCGGGCGCGCGCTACCTCCACCTCGAGCGCGACCTCTCGGGCCCGAAAACCGGCAAGAATGGCCGCCACCCGCTGCCCGACCGCGCCTCGCTGGTCGCCACGCTCATGAGCTGGGGGCTCAACGCGGGACAACAGGTGGTCGCCTATGACGCTCAGGGCGGCATGTATGCCGCGCGTCTGTGGTGGCTGCTGCGCTGGCTCGGCCACGACTCGGTAGCCGTGCTCGATGGCGGCCTGCAAGCCTGGGAGACTGCCGGCTTTCCGCTCTCGAAGGACGTCCCCGCCGCCGCGCAAGGCACGTTCAAAGCCGGCGCGCCCCTCCAGGTGACCGTGGATGCGCAAGCCCTCGAGCGCAATCTGTCCACCCACGAACTCACCGTCGTCGACGCACGCGCCGCCGACCGCTACCGCGGCGAGAACGAGACGATCGATCCGGTGAGCGGCCATATCCCCGGCGCGCTCAACCGCTTCTTCAAGGACAACCTCGCCGACGACGGCCGCTTCAAGTCCGCGCATACGCTGCGCGACGAATTCGGCGCGCTGCTGCCGGGCAAGACACCCGAGCACGTGGTGCTGCAATGCGGCTCGGGCGTGACCGCCTGCCATAACGCGCTGGCGATGGAGATCGCCGGCATGCATGGCGCTGCGCTTTATGCGGGGTCGTGGAGCGAGTGGTGCTCGGATCCGTCGCGACCCGTGGCCACGGGCGCGAACCCCTGAGCCTGTCCCACCGCGGCGCCGGCCTCAGCCGACGCCGTGATCCTTGAACCAGGCAAGCGCGCGCTTCCAGCCGTCCTCCGCATCGGCCTTGCGATAGCTCGGCCGATAATCGGCGAAGAACGCGTGGCC
Source organism: Paraburkholderia sp. A3BS-1L (assembly GCF_051125215.1). Lineage (NCBI taxonomy): Bacteria > Pseudomonadati > Pseudomonadota > Betaproteobacteria > Burkholderiales > Burkholderiaceae > Paraburkholderia > Paraburkholderia sp. A3BS-1L. Next base: position 2,096,409 of record NZ_CP120443.1, read on the forward strand.
CGCATCGTCGTACACGACGAACTGCGAGCCGCGCCCGCCCTGCGGCCCCTGCGCGATCGCCGCCTTCATCTGCTCGAGCGTGTCCTGCGGAATGCTGTTGTCCTCGCGACCGTACAGCCCGAGCACCGGCACCTGCAGCGTGCCCGCGAGATCGAGCGGATTTTGCGGCGTGTTTTCGGTATGCGCGCCCGCCACGCGCCCATACCACGCCACCGCCGCCTTCACGCGCGGATTGTGCTCCGCATAGAGCCACGCGTACCGGCCGCCCCAGCAGAACCCGTTGATCCCCGCGCGCTCGAGATCGCCGCCGTGCTGGCCAGCCCAGACGAGCGCCGCATCGATATCGCCGAGCACCTGCGCATCGGCAATCTTGCTCACAATGTCCTGGTCGATCTGCTGAACGGTCGGATACACGGACGCATCGCCCTCGCGCTCGAACAGATCCGGGGCAATGGCCAGATAGCCGAGCTTGGCGAAACGCCGGCACACATCGGCGATATGCTCGTGCACGCCGAAAATCTCGTGAATCACGATGATCACCGGCAGATGCGTCCTGCCTTTCGGCTGAGCGCGATACGCCGGAATCAGCGTCCCGTTCGACTGGAACGCGATTTCGCCGGCTTCGAGGCCTTCGCTGCCGGTATGGATGGTTTGCGCGGAGACCGGCAGCACCGCAGCGGCAAAGCCGCTGCCCAGTGCTGCCTTGATGAAGGTGCGCCGATCGAACGGCACGTGTGGGACGAGGCTGTCGATTTCAGGTTTAAGCATGCAACGCTCCTTGCGAAAAGAACGACGCAAGAGGCTGCACTCTCACGAGCCCGCACGACGCCCCGGTGAAACGCTTCAGTGCAGCTTCACGCGCGGCAGCGTCGTGCGCCGCAGCCAGTGCGCGAAGGTGTCGAGCACCATGCGTGCATAGCCATGCAGCGCCGCGATATGCAGCCGGTACAACGACATGTACATGAACCGGGCGAACAGCCCTTCGATCAGCATGCTCCCGCCGATCAATCCGCCCATCAGATTGCCGACCGCGCTGAAGTGGCCGAGCGAGACGAGCGAGCCGAAGTCGCGATAGGTGAACTCGGGCAGCGGCTTCCCCGCAAGCCGCTCGCCCATCGACTTGAACAGGAACGATGCCTGCTGGTGTGCGGCCTGCGCGCGCGGCGGCACGCCCCGCTCGTTGCCGGGCCACTCGCATGCGGCACAATCGCCGAGCGCGAAGACGTTGTCGTCGACTTCCGTTTGCAGCGTGCGCCGCACGATCAGCTGGCCAAGCTTGTTGACGGGCAGGCCGTCGAGCTGCGCAAGCACCGCCGGCGCCTTGATGCCCGCCGCCCAGACGGTGAGGTCGGCGCGCACGGATTTGCCGCTCGCGGTCCGTATCACCCCGGGCGCCACCTCGGTCACGCGCTCGCCGGTCATGATCCGCACGCCGAGCTTGCGCAGCAGTTCGGCAGTAGCCGACGAAACGCGCTCGGCCAGAGCGGGCAGAATGCGCGGCCCCGATTCGATCAGCACGATGCCCACGTCGTGACTCGGATCGAGCTTGTGCAAGCCATAAGCCGAAAGCACCTGAGCGGTGTTGCGCAATTCGGCGGAAAGCTCGACGCCCGTCGCCCCCGCGCCGACGATCGCAACCTGCACGCGCGGCACTTCGTTGCCTTCATGGTCGCGCGTGACGGGCTCCGGCTCCTGATGTTCGGCGCGCATGCACGCCGCGATGAGGCGCTTGCGAAAACGCTCGGCCTGCGCGACGGTATCGAGCGCGATGGAGTTTTCCGCCGCGCCCTGCACGCCGAAAAAGTGCGTCGTGCTACCGATCGCGAGCACGAGCGTGTCGTATTCGAGCACGCGCTCGGGCAGCATTTCACCGCCGTCTTCATCCTGCACCGCGCCGAGCGTAATGCGCCTCGCCGCGCGGTCGAGCCCGACCAGTTCGCCCTGCTGGAACTCGAAGCCATGCCAGCGCGCTTGAGCTGCATACTCGAGCTCCTGCGTGAAAGGATCCATGCTGCCCGCCGCCACTTCGTGCAGGAGCGGCTTCCAGATATGCGTCGGATTGCGATCGACCAGGGTGACCGAGGCTCTTGGCTTGCCGCGCTTCGCACGCGTTTCGCCGTATCGGTCGCCTAGCCGGGTTGCCAGCTCGAGGCCCCCGGCGCCCCCTCCCACAACGATAAAGCGGTGCATAGACTCTCCGTGCATGTCGTCAGGCAATAGATCCTCCGACGCTTATCCGATACTTGATATCGGCGCGCATTCGCTGCGGCGCGGCGTCGGTCGTCGGCTCATTGTCGGCTGATGCGGCGCAGCACGGCAAGACGCACGGTGCGCATTAACGACATCTGTACCGACCGCTTGCGTAACGGCTCGGCTGCGGTTACAGGCTGGCTGCGACGCGCACGATCGTTCGACGCGACGCGCAAGCGGCGTACTCGCGCGTCTTCAGTCAGTACTTCAATGCGCTTCTTCCCAGTTCGCGCCCACACCCACTTCGGCCACGAGCGGCACCTTCAGCTTCGCTACCGAGCACATCAGTTCCGGCAAACACTTGCGCACTTCGGCGAGCTCTTCGTCAGGCACTTCGAGCACCAGTTCGTCGTGAACCTGCATGATCATCTTCGTGCCAATCTTGCGTTGATCGAGCCACTTCTGCACGGCGATCATCGAGAGCTTGATGAGATCGGCGGCCGTGCCCTGCATCGGCGCATTGATGGCGGCGCGCTCGGCGGCCTGGCGGCGCGGACCGTTGCCGCCGTTGATCTCGGGCAGCCACAGACGGCGGCCGAACACGGTCTCCACATAGCCGCGCGATTTCGCGTCCATGCGCGTCTCGTCCATGTAGCGCTTGACGCCCGGATAGCGCGCGAAATAGCGGTCGATATAGAGCGTGGCCGCGTCGCGCGTGATGCCGAGATTCGACGCGAGCCCAAACGCGCTCATGCCATAAATCAGCCCGAAATTGATGACCTTCGCGATGCGCCGCTGATCGTTGCTCACCTCGAGCGGCGTGATGCCGAACACTTCGGCCGCCGTGGCGCGGTGAATGTCGTCGCCGCGCTTGAACGCCGCGAGCAGCGATTCGTCGCCCGAGATATGCGCCATGATGCGCAATTCGATTTGCGAATAATCGGCGGACACGATTTTGCAGCCCGGCGGCGCGATGAACGCCTCGCGAATGCGCCGGCCTTCGCCCGTGCGCACCGGAATGTTCTGCAGATTTGGATCGTTCGACGCGAGCCGGCCCGTCACGGCCACGGCCTGCGCATAGTTCGTGTGCACGCGGCCCGTTTGCGCGTTGACCATGCGCGGCAGCTTGTCAGTGTACGTGGACTTGAGCTTGGCAAGGCCACGATGTTCGAGCAGCAGCTTGGGCAGCGGGTAGTCTTCCGCGAGCTTTTGCAGCACTTCTTCGTCGGTGGACGGCGCGCCGCTCGGCGTCTTCTTCACGACCGGCAGTTGCAGCTTCTCGAAGAAGATCTGGCCGATCTGCTTGGGCGAGCCGAGATTGAATTCGCCGCCCGCGAGCGCATAGGCCTGCTGTTCGAGTTCGACGAGCCGCACCGCAATCTCGGCGCTCTGCTTTTCCAGACGCTCCGTGTCGATCAGCACGCCATTGCGCTCCATCTTGCGCAGCACGCGCGAGGTGGGCATCTCGATCTCGCGATACACGTAGTCGAGACCCTTCTCGGGCGCAATCTGCGGATACAGCGCGAGGTGCAGTTGCAGCGTGACGTCGGCGTCTTCGGCCGCGTATTCGGCGGCCGTTTCGAGCGGCACTTCGTCGAAGCCGATCTGCTGCGCGCCCTTGCCCGCGACCTCCTCGTACTTGATCGTCTTGATGCCGAGATGGCGCAGCGCGAGGCTGTCCATGTCATGCGTGCGATGCGATTCGAGCACGTACGATTCGAGCAGCGTGTCGTGTTCGACGCCGTTCAGCTCGATGCCGTAATTCGCGAGCACCTGCTCGTCGTACTTCATGTGCTGACCGACCTTCTTGTGCTGCACGCTTTCGAGCCACGGCTTCAGGCGCGCAAGCACTTCGTCGAGCGGCAACTGTTCAGGCGCGTCGGGCCCGCGATGCGTGAGCGGCAAGTACGCGCCGCTGCCCGCTTCGGTCGAGAACGACATGCCGACGAGCTTTGCAACCATCGGATCGAGCGCGGTGGTCTCGGTGTCGAACGCGGTGAGTGGCGCGGCCTCGATCTTCGCGCGCCATGCATCGAACTGCTCCCACGTCTGGATGGTTTCGTAGTGGCGCGGCGCGTCGATGAGCAACGCGGGCTGCACGTTCGCGTCTTGCGCGGGTGCGTCGCCGGTCGTTGCAGCCGGCACGGTCTGATCGGCTTCGTTGATTTCACGCAGCCAGGTCTTGAAGCCGTGACGCGCGAAGATATCGCGCAGTTCCTCGCGCGCCTCGCCTCGCGTGGCGAGCGAGCCTGCGATCGACTCCAGGTGCGGAGAAAGATCGCACGACGTTTCGACGGTGACGAGCTTTTTTGCCATCGGCAGGAAGCCGAGTGCATCGCGCAGATAGCCGCCAACAGCGCCTTTGACTTCATCGGCATGCTCGACGATGCCATCGAGCGAACCATATTGCGTGAGCCACTTTACTGCCGTCTTCGGGCCGCACTTGTTCACGCCCGGCACATTGTCCACGGTGTCGCCGATCAGCGAGAGATAGTCGACGATGCGCTCCGGCGGCACACCAAACTTCGCGATCACGCCTTCGCGATCGAGCATCTCGTTGGTCATCGTATTGATGAGCGTGACGTGATCGGTCACGAGCTGCGCGAGGTCCTTGTCGCCGGTGGACACAATCACCTTCATGCCGTGTTGTTCCGCCTCGCGTGCGAGCGTGCCGATCACGTCGTCGGCCTCCACGCCTTCGATCATCAGGAGCGGCCAGCCCAGCGCGCGCACGGCTTCGTGAATGGGCTCGACTTGCGCCGCGAGCGGCTCGGGCATCGACGGCCGGTTGGCCTTGTACTCGGGATACCAGTCGTCACGAAACGTCTTGCCCTTTGCATCGAACACGCACGCGCTATACTCTGCCGTAACGTCCTTGCGCATGCGACGCAGCATGTTGATGATGCCGTATAGCGCGCCCGTCGGTTCGCCGTCGGGGCCGCGCAAATCAGGCATCGCATGGAAGGCACGATAGAGATAGCTAGAACCATCGACCAGCAGCAAGGTCTTTCCTTCCAGCTCAGTTTGTAGCTTGGTTTCCACGCGAAGTTCTTCAGGCATTATGGACAAGAGAAAAGTGATTCCGAGTCTGCGTTCACTCGCAGATCAAGAGCGCGCAACGGCCAAGAAGGCGCGCGCATCGTGGCAAATGTTCACGATTATGGCAGAGTTTATCGAGGCGACCGAATACCTGTCCGAGATCCGGCCAGCGGTCAGCATCTACGGTTCTGCCCGCCTCAAACCGGACTCGCCGTACTACCAGCTCGCCAAAACCATCGCGCGCAAAGTATCGGACGCGGGCTTCGCCGTGATCTCCGGCGGCGGCCCCGGCATCATGGAAGCCGCCAACCAGGGCGCGCACGCCGGCAAGTCGCCTTCGGTGGGCCTGAACATCGAGTTGCCGCACGAGCAATCGGGCAACCAGTGGCAGGACATCTCGCTGCGCTTTCGCCATTTCTTCACGCGCAAGGTCACCTTCGTCAAGAACTCGGACGCCGTGATCGTGATGCCCGGCGGCTTCGGCACGCTCGACGAACTGGCCGAGGTGCTCACGCTCATCCAGACCAAGAAGTCGCGTCACGTGCCCATCATTCTGGTGGGCGCGGAGTTCTGGAAGGGTCTGCTCGAGTGGTTCCGTGCCGCGCTCGTGCCGATGGGCCTCATCAATCCGGAAGACATGGACCTGATGCAGGTGATCGACGATCCGGACCAGGTGCTCGAAGCGGTGCTGAAGTTCTACGAGGACAGCGGCGAAGAACCCGAGCAGGAACATCCGGCCCGTCCGGAATCCGACGACGACCGCATGTTCTACCTTTGAGGTTCGATGTAGCCCGTCGGCACGCTGGCCTGCTCCGCCTGTTCCGCCTGTTCCGCCTGTTCCTCTAGCCAGCGGCAAAACTGCGCGACGACGGGCACGTCCGCCACCTCGCGCCGCGCGACCCACCAGTAGCCGCGCGCATCGAGGTGCGGGCCTGCGAGCGGCGCGACCAGGCGCCCCGAAGCCAGCTCGTCGTCGAGCAGTGGCAGCGGCCCGAGCGCCACGCCAAGCCCGTCCTCGGCGGCCTGCAAGGCCAGATAAAAATGGTCGAACGACTGCTTCTTCCTGCACTTGGCCTTCACGCCCGCAGCGGCCAGCCACGTGCGCCACGCATCGGGACGCGTATCCGAGTGCAGCAGCACATGGCGCGCGAGATCGTCGGCGCAATGAATCGGCGAGCGCTTCAATAGCGCCGGACTGCACACCGGCAACTCCGTTTCATCGAGAAAATAGCCGCTCGCGCAATCGGGCCAATTCGCCGGCCCGCGCCGCACCGCAACGTCGAACGCATCGAGCGTCTCGACAGGCACGTTCGATGTGGCGAGGCGCAACTCGACGTTAGGCGCCAGACGCTGGAACTGAGAAAGACGCGGCAGCAGCCACTTCATGGCAAACGTGGGCAGCGCATTCACGCGCAGCACGTGAACGACGCCTGTGTCGCGCAGCTCCGCCGTGGCGCGCGCAATGCTCTCGAACGCGCCCTGCACGGCCCCGAGATAGCGCCGCCCGTCCTCGGTCAAGGCAACCCGCTTGCCGTGCCGATGAAACACCTGCACCCCCACCCATGCCTCCAGCGCCGCCACCTGGCGACTGATTGCACCATGAGTCACATGGAGCTCCGCCGCCGCGGCACTGAAACTGTTGTGCCGCGCCGCGGCTTCGAACGCACGCAGTGCGGGAAAGGGAGGAAGGAAGCGAGCCATGCTTGTGATTCTAGATCACAAGAACCCGGCCGAGAAATCGTTTGGTGCGGGAGGGGTTCGGCGCTACGCTTTGACCTTGCCACCCAGGTCTTCGCATGAAACGAAATCCCGCCTCTTCCCCGTCCGAAGCGAACCTCGTGCCCGACCACGAAGCATCCGGCGCACCCAGCGTGCGCGATCTGTTCCTCGGTTTTCTCGGCCTTGGCCTCACCTCCTTCGGCGGCGCACTGCCGCTTGCGCGCCGCGCCATCGTCGAGCAGCGCCGCTGGCTTTCGGCTGCGGAATTCACCGACCTGCTCGGACTGTGCCAATTCCTGCCCGGCGGCAACGTCATCAATCTTTCGGTGGCGCTCGGCATGCGCTTTCACGGCTGGCGCGGTGCGCTGGCCGGACTGCTCGGGCTGATCGCGGGGCCGTCGCTCGTCGTGATCGGGTTGGGCGTGCTCTACGAGCGCACGCAAAACGACCCGCACGTCCGGCATCTGTTCGTCGGCCTCGCCGCCGCTGCGGCGGGAATGCTGATCGCCATGGCCGCGAAGATCATCCTGCCATTGCGCCGCGACCCGGCCGCCGCCGCAATCGCGCTGCTCGGCTTCATCGCCATTGCCCTGCTGCGCCTGCCGCTGCTGCCCACCATGCTCGTGCTCACGCCCATCGGCATCGCGGTTGCGATCCGCGCCGCCCGCCGCTCGGGAGACGCGCAATGAGCTCTACCCTGCTTGCGCTCGCCACCATCTTCAGCCAGCTTTCGCTGCTCGCGTTCGGCGGGGGCAACACGATCCTGCCGGAGATGCAGCGCCAGGTCGTGGACGTGCACCACTGGATGACCGCGAGCGAGTTCAGTTCGCTCTTCGCACTCGCGCAGGCCGCGCCTGGACCGAACATGATGATCGTGACGCTGGTGGGCTGGCATGTGGCCGGCTGGGCCGGCACGCTGGTGACGTCGGTGGCGAAGTTCGGGCCGTCCTCGCTCGTGACGGTGGCCGCGCTTCACGCGTGGGACCGCTTCAAGGACCGGCCGTGGCGACGCAGCGCGCAGCGCGGGCTCGTGCCGGTGACGGCAGGGCTCCTGGCCGCGAGCGCGATGGTGATATCGAGGGCGTCCGATCACACGTTGATCGCGTGGGCCATCACGGGCGTGTGCGCAGTACTCGCGTTGCGCACGAAAATCCATCCGCTGTGGCTGCTCGCGGCGGGCAGCCTGATCGGCTTGACGGGGTTGGGGCAGTAGCCATGCCGCGTCCCATTCGTTCGGATTACAAAATTTACCTCACTGAAACGCCACTTCGGCAAAGCTGCGCAATTTCCGGCTATGAAGCTTGTGCAGGCCGTTGGTACGCAAGATTTCCATCGCCTTCACGCCAATCTGCAAGTGCTGATCCACCTGCGCGCGATAAAACGAATCGGCCATGCCGGGCAGCTTGAGTTCGCCATGCAACGGCTTGTCGGAGACGCATAGCAAGGTGCCGTACGGCACGCGAAAGCGAAAGCCGTTCGCCGCAATCGTCGCGCTCTCCATATCGAGCGCAACCGCACGGCTCTGCGAAAGACGCTGCACCGGCTCGCGATGCTCGCGCAATTCCCAGTTGCGATTGTCGACGCTTGCCACCGTGCCCGTGCGCATCACGCGCTTGAGCTCCACACCGTCGAGCTGCGTGATCTGCGCGACCGCACGCTCGAGCGCCACCTGCACTTCGGCCAGCGCAGGGATCGGCACCCACAGCGGCAGGTCGGCGTCGAGCACGTGATCCTCGCGCACATAGCCGTGCGCCAGCACATAGTCGCCGAGACGCTGCGTGTTGCGCAGCCCCGCGCAATGGCCGAGCATGATCCACGCGTGCGGGCGCAGCACCGCGATGTGGTCCGTGATGGTCTTCGCGTTGGACGGCCCCACGCCGATATTGACCATCGTGATGCCGCTGCCGTCCGCGCGCTTGAGGTGATACGCGGGCATCTGCGGCAGGCGCGCGGGCGGCGTGCCCTCGTCGTCCTGCTCGCCGAGATTCGCGTTGTAGGTGACCACGTCGCCCGGCTCCACGAACGACGTGTATTCGCTGCGGTAATTGCGCAGGTCGGCGTCGTCGGTGCGCGCCATCATGGCACGGCCGAGCTTCACGAATTCGTCGATATAAAACTGATAGTTCGTGTAGAGCACGTAATTCTGGACGTGCGTGGGCGAGGTCGCCGTGTAGTGCTTCAAACGATGCAACGAGAAGTCCACGCGCGGCGCCGTGAAAAGCGCGAGCGGCTGCGGCTCGCCCGGCGCCGGCTCGTACGTGCCGTTCACGATGCGATCATCGAGTTCGGCCAGGTCGGGTGTATCGAATATGTCGCGCATGGCGAAAAGCCGCTCGCGGTCCAGGTCGCCTTCGAGGTGGATGCCCTCGGCGAATGCGAAATGAATCGGAATGGGCTGCTCCGAGACCCCGACTTCGATCGACACATGATGGTTCTTCGCAAGCAGCCGCAATTGCTCGCGATAGTAGTTGCCGAACAGGTCCGGGCGCGTGATGGTGGTCTCGAACACGCCGGGGCCGGCGACGAAACCATACGAACGCCGCGAATCGATGTGCGTATTGACTTCCGTGTGTACGCGCACGAACGGATAACAGGCGCGCACGCGGTGGCCGAACGCCTCGCCGCGCCGGTAGCGTGCGAACGCATCGCGCAGAAAGGCCGTGTTCGCCTCGTAGATGGCGGAGAGGCGCGCGACGGCGTCGGCGGCGTCCTCGAAGGCTTCGGCGGGAAAATCGTGCGGGGGCATCATGAAGCTGCGCCGGTGAATCTCGTTGTTCATGTTCGTTCGCCTCGGTTCATTTGGAACCACATTAGCACGGAAGAACGACATTCTGACAACGCCCTTCACACGCCCGGGAGATTCGGCCGGCGCCAGCTGCGGCGCGCCCCCGCCACCTCCCGCCGCTGCGGGGAGCGGGACGCGGATTTGCTAGAATCAGGCAATCGAATTGGAGAATCACCATGAAGTCGCACCTTCTAGCCGCCTTCGCCGCAATGCTCGCGTTCAGCGGGTTCGCCATGGCCACGCCAGCCGACGACGCGAAGACCGCCGTTGAAGCCCAGTCGGCCCAGTCCGCCAACGAGCGGGCGGGCTTGCCCGATCTGGCTGCGATCAACAACAAGCCTGCTGCGCGCGTCACCTCGAAGGTCAATATCAACGACGTGCCGCGCACGCCGAGCTTCCACGAAGTGAGCCCGAACGGCACCGAAGTCACCGAATACCGCGACAAGGGCAAGCCCGTCGAGATCAACGTGCATTCGAACTTCGGCACGCGCTACTCGATGAGCTCGAATCCCGACACCTCGCCGCAAGTGCGCCCGAACGGCCAGGCCAGCACGCGCCTGCCTTCGATCAACCTGCATTACTGATTCACCCCTTTTCGCGCGCGGGCGGCGTGCGCTGTCCCGCGCCGCCTCCTGCACGAGCGTGAGAAGCCGCGCCGAAGCGGCTTCCGCCAAGCGGCCTCGCCTGCGAGCAAGGCTCCCGATTACGATAACCCCACGACCTCTCTGGCATGGCCGTCTTCACCGCTGTCACCGAACCCCAGCTCGTTCAATGGATGCGCGACTACGATCTTGGCGACGTAGTCGATTTTCGCGGCATTCAGTCGGGCATTGAAAATAGCAACTTCTTCCTGACGACGACGCGCGGCGAATACGTTCTGACGATCTTCGAAAAGCTCACGGCAGAACAGTTGCCGTTCTATCTCGAGCTGATGCGCCATCTGGCATCGCACCGCGTGCCGGTGCCCGACCCGATGCCGCGCGCCGACGGCGCCCTGTTCGGCTTGCTGCATGGCAAGCCGGCGGCCGTCGTCACGAAGCTCGACGGCGCGCCGGAACTCGCTCCGGGCGTGGAGCACTGCACGGAAGTGGGGCAGATGCTCGCGCGCATGCACCTGGCGGGCCGCGACTTCACGCTCGGCCAGCCGAATCTGCGCAGCCTGCCGTGGTGGGAAGAAACCGTGCCCACCGTGCTGCCGTTCCTGGACGACGCCCAGCGCGAGCTGCTCACGACCGAACTCGCGCACCAGCAGGCATTCTTCGCCAGCGACGACTACGCGGCGCTGCCCGGCGGCCCGTGCCACTGCGACCTCTTCCGCGACAACGCGCTGTTCGCGCACGTCAGGCCGGAAACGGGCCATACGGTGCGCCTGGGCGGCTTCTTCGATTTCTATTTCGCCGGCTGCGACAAGTGGGTATTCGACGTGGCGGTGACGGTCAACGACTGGTGCGTCGACCTTGCGACGGGCAAGCTCGACGCGCCGCGCGTCGAGGCACTGTTGCGCGCCTACCAGACCGTGCGGCCGTTCACGCCCGCCGAGAGCCGGCACTGGGTCGACATGCTGCGCGCCGGCGCGTACCGCTTCTGGGTATCGCGCCTGTACGATTTTTATTTGCCGCGCTCGGCCGAGTTGCTCAAACCGCACGACCCCGGCCATTTCGAGCGCATTCTGCGCGCGCGCCGCGCGGGCAGCGCGGCCGGCACGCCGGGCGCCTTCCACGCACTCTCCGACCTGCACCGCCCATGCAACTGATCGAAGTTCCCGCGAAGCAGGGCTACGTCTGGTTCCGCCAGGGCATCTGGCTGTTCCGGCGCAACCCGCTAGCGTTTCTCACGCTGTTTTTCTCGTACCTGCTCGCCATGACGCTGATCTCCGCCGTGCCGGTGATCGGCGGCGTGCTGCCGCTCATCTTCGTGCCCGGCGTGGCGGTGGGCTTCATGGCCGCGTGCCGCGACACGGTGGCGGGCAAGCCGGTATTCCCCACCATTCTCGTCGATGGTTTCCGCTCATACGGGCAAACCGTCACGAAGCATCTGTTCGTGCTGGGCGGGATTTACGTGGTGGCGATGACGATAGTGCTCGCGGCGTCGGCGCTGGTGGACGGCGGCACGCTGTTGCGTCTGATGACGCTGGGCGGCACGCTCGATACGGAGGCCGTTGCGGACGGCAACGTGCCGCTCGCCGTGCTCGCGTCGCTCGCGTGCTACGTGCCGGTTTCGATGATGTTCTGGTTCGCGCCGGTGCTGACCGCCTGGCACGAGGTGCCGCCGGTCAAGGCGATGTTCTTCAGCATCGTGAGCTGCTGGCGCAACAAGGGCGCGTTCGTGGTGTATGGCGCGCTGTGGTTTGCGGTGTCGATCGGCGTATCGCTGGGACTTTCGACGCTGTTGCGCGCGATGGGTGCGGGCGAGTATGCCCTGGCGATCCTGATGCCGGCGCTGATTCTCGTGACGACGATGCTCTACTGCTCGTTCTACGCGACGTATCGCGGCTGCTACGGGGTGCAGGAAAAGACCGACGCCGACACGCCGGGCTCGGGGCGCTGACCCGCCAGTATTTCCCGCGAGCAAATCGTACGAATATCCACAAACACCAACGGGCGCTTCTGTGCGCCCTGTTGTCTGTCTAGACTGCGTGAACCTTCAGCTGCTTAGCTGTAGTGATTCATCCACGACGGGTTGCGGCCCGCCTTCTCGCGATCGAGCTTGAGCATGCGGAATTCGAGGTCATAGATATCGGCCGATTCGGCCAGATAAGCTTCCTCGCGCTCCTTTTGAGCGGTTTCGTACGATTTCGTGAGGAACAGGAAAAGTCGGCTGAGCAGGTACATGGTCTGGCTCCGGTAAGCGGGCGCATGCCCTCGGAATGAATGAAACCATTATAGGGTAAACCCTTATTAAGGTAAACCCCTAGTCATGCTCCGCCGAGGCGCGCTCAGCCCGCGCCCACAGCCAGTTCGCCGCCCAAAGCGTCGTCGACCGCTTCGCGCTGCTGATTTTCGAAGAATTCCCAAATCATCGCGCTGGCGTCCGGCCCAATCGCGGAGTGGAACGGCACGGCATCGTCGCCGCCGCTCCATGCATGATCCAGCGCGCTCACGCGGCACAGGCGCACCACGCTCCTGCCGTCACGCGCGTAATTCCGAACCGCATAGCCGTCGCTGTCGTGCTCGTGCGAAACCACACCCCGGCGCACGCCCTGGGCATCGGCGAGGCCGTTCAGACGCAGAAACTGCGTCTCGAGCTGCTCCGCGTTGACCGGCGCGACCACCGCATCGGCGTCGCCCTGCATGATGAGCGCCGGCATGCCGGGATGCGCGCGGCCCGCCAATGCGCGCTCGACAAGCGCCACCGCGTCATGATGCAGACCGCGCCGCATGACGTCGAGCGCCGCAACCCCCGAGTGCGCCTCGCCAAATGCCGGCCCCGAATGAAGCGCAACCGCCGCGAAGCGGCCCGGCGCATGCACCGCCAGCATCGAGGCCAAGCCCGCGCCCGCCGAAAGTCCGGCCAGATAAATGCGCGACCGGTCGAAACCGTGCTCCTGCACGAGCGTGTCGACGAGCGAAACGATCGCCGCAGCCTCACCGCCGCCCGCTGGCCGGCGGGCGTCGTACCAGTGCCAGCACTGGTGCGGATGCGCCTGCGTCGATTGCTCCGGGTAGGCCACCGCAAAGCCGTGCTTGTCCGCGAGCAGGTTCATGCGGGTGCCTTCGGCGAACGAATCCATCGTTTGCTTGCAGCCATGCAGCATCACGACCAGCGGCATGTCGGTAGTAGACCAGCCTGGCGGCATGTAGAGCCCATAGGCGAGGGCGCGCGATGCGCCCGGCGCCAGATGCTCGGCGCGCAGCCATTCGCCTGCCGCCCAGGCGGCGGCGCGCGGCCCCACACGCGACTCGCGCACTGGCGGACCGCTGCGCGCGGCGGGCGTCCGCACATCTTGCGCCTCATGCACTTCGCTAGCGGCAGGCGCGGCTGCAGTGGCCGCGGCAGCCTGCGCAACGGCGGTCTTGGCGTTCCGCCACAGGGCCTGCGCTTCGGGAGGGCGGCGGCCGGCCTCGCGCAGGGCCAGATGAGCAACGCGATTCTGGATGGAGAGCAGACGCTGCATGCCACCCGCCCATAGCTTCGTCAGATTTTTCGTCATCAGGGGCCTCGTGAAAGGGGGTCGAATACACCGGGACACGGGCCACGGCGCTGTTCATTGTGCGACGCACAATAACATCAATCATCGAGCGCTGCTGTTACGAGATCTGGTTCCTGTAACGAATTTCAACCGGGCCGGCCGCGTATGGCGCATCGCATTAATCGGCCCCGAACACCGCTATACTGGAAGATCCGACGATGCTCCTGCCGCCCCATCGGGGCGCCCGGGCGCCAATCAAACGATGCTTTTGGAACGCGCCCCAGCGGCGCCAAGTCATGCCTGATTTACCGCTCCACCTCTGGTATTCGATCACCAACCTCGGCAGCGCGGGCCTCACACTGCCACTCGCGCTCGCCATCGCGTTATGGCTCGTGACGGGCTATTCCTGGCGCATGGCAGCAAGCTGGCTGCTGCTGCTTGGCGCGGCAATTTGTCTCGTCACGCTCACCAAAATCGCCTTTCTCGGCTGGGGCGTCGGCGTGCGGTCTTACGATTTCACGGGTCTGAGCGGACATGCCATGCTGTCCACGGCCGTCTATCCGGTGGCGTTTTTCCTGATGCTGCAAGGCGTGCGGCCTGCAGCCCGCGCCGCAGGCGTCGTCATCGGGCTGGCCATCGGCATCGCAGTCGGATGCTCGCGCGTCGTGCTCGAGGCCCATTCGCCGTCGGAAGCCGTCACGGGCTGCATCGTGGGCGCACTCACGGCGCTCGTGTTCGTGCGCTACTGGTGGGAAGCGCAATCGGGCCGGCTATCGGCGGCCGTGGTCGCACTCAGCCTCGCGGCGCTCACTTTTGGCTTGCACGACGTGCGCGTGCCCACCCACCGTTGGGTAACGAATCTCGCGCTCACTGTTTCGGGGCACGATCAACCCTATATCCGCGCCAAGTGGAAGGCCAACCGGCCGGTGCGCAAGCCGGGCACGATCACCGCGCCGGTTTCGCAAACCCGCAACACGCTCGCGCCCACGCGCCGCCAGCACGCTTGAACACCGCGCGTTCCGGGCACAGCGATGCCGCTTGCGGCCGCCCGCGGGGCTGAACATGTTGGTCAGCCGCCTACCCCAAGCAGCACGCTCGACGCCTTGAACACCGCCGTCGTGCTCGCGCCCGCTTCGAGGCCGAGCGCATCGACGCTCGCATCCGTCACCACGGCCGCAATCACCGTGCCGCCGGGCAACTCCAGCACGACCTCCGCATTGACCTCGCCGCGGCGCACGCTGCTCACCACGCCGCTCAAGCGGTTGCGCGCCGAAAGCCGCGCCGCGCAATCGGATGAATGTCCCGACGCCAGCGCCCCGCCCGCCACCAGCACGACTGACGAGGCCTTGACGAGCGCCACCACCGCCCTGCCCACCGCGAGCCCCAGCGCCTCGGCGCTTTCGCGCGTGACGACTGCAACAAGCTGCTGTCCGCCCGGCAGCGCGATCGAGACTTCGTCGTTGACGGCCCCGCGCGCCAGCGCCGTGATGGTGCCGTAGAGCTGATTGCGCGCGCTCGTGCGCAGCGCAAAGCGTCCGAGCACGGCGAGATCGTTGCCGAGGCTGCCCGCCGTGTCCGCGTCGGCTTCCCCGTGCGCTTCGCCGCCAAGGGCGCGTACCGCCAGGGCGGCGTGCGCGAGAAAATGCCGATGCTCGCGCTCGATCGCGCCGAACGTGGCGATGAGGCGTTGCGCGCGCGGCGTGAGCGTGGTCCCGCCGCCGCCCTTGCCGCCCGTCGCGCGCACCACGAGCGGTTCGCCAGCTAGATTGTTCATGGCGTCGATGGCATCCCATGCGCCCTTGTAGCTCATGCCGACCGCCTTGGCGGCGCCGGTGATCGAGCCGGTTTCGCGAATCGCCGCCAACAGTGCAATGCGGGCCGCGCCGCCCAGCACCTGCGGGCCGGCCTGAAACCAGACCGAGCCGCCCACGCCCAGTGCGGCCGCTTCCGCGCCGGCGCTTTGATCGGCAACGGCCACGCCGCGCGGGGAAGAAGTCGAGGGAAGAGTCGTCATTGGGCAGTGCCTGGACCGATTGCAAACGATGACGACGATTATAGAGACGGGGACGCGCGAAATACGCCGCGTTCGAGCTCGATTCAAACGGCGCGCGTGATCTTCGGCGGATGCAATTCGCGCAGGAGCCGTTCGCCCTCTTTCGCCGTATAACGCTTCATCGCCTCGCACCATCCGCGTGCGAAACCGAGCTGATAGGGTTCTGCATCCATGCGCTCGAGATAGCGCAATGCCACGGCGGCATCGTTGCCGTCGCCCAGCACGCCCTGAAGGCGCGTGAGCGTGCGCACCGTGTCCTCGCGCGTGCGGCGCGAGGCGATAGAGGTGAAAAACTCGAGCGTGTAACGCAGGTGCTTCGCGTTGATCCGCACACGATGGCGGCCCGCATCGTCGATGGCGGTGAGCTTTTGCGCCTGCGCAAGCTGCTGATAGTAGCGGCGCACACGTTTGTTAGCATGCCGATGCAAGGCGCGAGCGTCGGCGGCGTCGGCGCGCGACCTGCGTGCGAGCGCCTCCAGCCACTGCAGCCATGCGAGCGCGACGTGCGCATAGCGCGGCGCCGCCAGGGCCTCGCGCAACCGCGCACGCGCCACGAGCCGCTGCGCCTCTGCCTCGTCGAGCACGGCGCGCCAGCGCGCGGGCTCGTCGTCGGCGGCGGCGAGCGCGGGCAGCGTGGCTTCGACGAACACATCGCGGTCGCGCGCCTCGCCAAGCAGCCCGCCAAGCCAGTCGAGCTCGGGCTTGATGCGCTCACACCACGTCTCATCCTGACAATGCGAAAAGATCCGCATCGCGGTGCGCAGGCGCCGCTGCGCCACCCGCATCTGATGAATGAACTCGGTGCTCACTGCATTGGCCCTGCTCGTCGAATCGCGCACGCCCCAGTCGTTACCGAACCAGTGCGCGCTGATGTTGGCGCCGATTGCCACCAGCGCCTCAGCGGCGGTGCACGCGCCGCCCAGATCGACCGGCTCCGCGCGCACCGCACAAGCGGTGCCGGCCATACTGCCGGCCGCCGCGCGTTCGAGCGCATCGCTCAGGCGTACAAACGCGGGGAGCGCCCCGGCCAGTTCGTACGCGCAGGCGAACAACGCATCGACGAGCGGCGCGGCGTCTTCGCCCCCGGTCCACGGCACGCTCACGCGCAGTTCGTGCAGGCCTGCGAGCGCATCCTGCGGCGCGCCAGCATCGGCATCGAGCACGATCTCCACATCGACGCCATCGCGCGGCCAGTGCCAGCGGCTGCGCAGCGCCGACAGCGACGCCGACGGTTCGAGCGGCCCGGCTGCCGCGAGCACCTCGCGAAATGGCTCGGGTGCGGCATCGACGAGAGCGGCATCAAGACCGTTGGTGTCGAGGCACGCCGTGAATATCGGTTCGACAACGACGATGCCCGGCGTCCAGGAGCGCCGGCTGGAAACGACGACACAATGCGCGCCGCCGCACGTCTCGACGCCGACGCGCCAGCCCGCCCGCGCAAGCGCGCCGGCCCCGTCGAACATGACGGTCGCAACCGGCTCGCCAGCCTCGGTTTGAGGCACGAGCTGCGGCACGAGTTGCGGCAAAACCGCACGCATGGCCGCCGCGAAATCGGATGGAGTCTGCCCGGGCGGGACAACGGCCTCGGTCGAGGCTTGCGGCGTGACGCTCACGACATCCAGCACGATTTCCAGTACGCGGTTCATGAACGCTCCGAGGGGGTCGGTGGGGCGGCACAAAGCGGTGAAAACGGCAAAGAGTTGGGGTGAGATCAATCTGAAACAGCGCTGGCAATAATGAGCCCGCTGCACTCGATAGTACACGCCCGATCGCACCGGCGCTCTCGGGAGCAGCCCGATATGAGCCAGCCCGACAGGGGCCTGCCCGCACCCACTTGGTCCGAATGACCACGATCAAAACCGTAGCCTGGCGGAAGTGGAAAAATGAACGCTTACACATCGGCCCGGTGTGTCGTACTTCTGTAAGGAGTGTTGAGTGTTCCCAGAATTCAGAGACCTGATCTCGCGCCTCAAAACGGACGACGATCATTTCGCACGGCTTTTCCATCGCCACAACGCACTGGATCAGCAAATCAAGAACATGGAAGCGGGCATCGTCCCCGCGAACGGCATGGCCATCGAGCAACTCAAGAAAGAGAAGTTGCAGCTCAAGGATTCGCTCTACCAGATCCTGCGCAAGGCCGAAAGCGTCTAAGCATCGGCGCCAACGCCGGAACGTGCCGCATGGCGCTGCGCGCGATGCGGCGCCGTGGCACCCCTCAGCCACGGCACAGCCGCCGTAGCAAATAAGTAGCGAAAACCACTCCCATGCCCAAGATGGTCACTCCCCCTGCCTCCCCGAGTCCCTCGCCCGACACTCAAACCCCGCCTCGCGAGCACGACACGTCCGCCTATCAGACCGAGCTCACCGCGCGCAGCGCCGAGTTGCACGCCGTCAACGACGCTGTCGAAGCAGCCTCCGAAGTCATTGCGGAGGCGATGCATGACCTCGTCGCCGCCAGCGGCGCGGCGCCGGGCGAATCACCCGCTTCGCTGTTCGATTCGGTCGCCGCGCTCATGAAAGGCCTGTCACCCGATGAAGCCGCGCAATTGCGCAGCCTCATCCTCGAAGGCAATCCGTCGGACTGGCGCAAGACGCGCCCACGCCATCCCGACGAAGAGCTCGCGCCGGGCTGGCGCGACGGCGAGTATCCCTACCGCAACCTGATGTCGCGGCGGGCGTACGAGCGGCAGAAGTACCGGCTGCAGGTCGAGTTGTTGAAGCTTCAGGCGTGGGTGCGCGAGACCGGGCAGCGGGTGGTCATCGTCTTCGAGGGGCGCGACGCCGCGGGCAAGGGCGGCACGATCAAGCGCTTCATGGAGCACCTGAACCCGCGCGGCGCGCGCGTCGTGGCGCTGGAGAAGCCCACCGAGGTCGAGCGCGGCCAGTGGTACTTCCAGCGTTATGTGCAGCACTTGCCTTCGGCGGGCGAGATCGTGCTGTTCGATCGCTCCTGGTACAACCGCGCAGGCGTCGAGCGCGTCATGGGCTTTTGCTCGCCCGAGGAGTACGCGGAATTCATGCAGCAGGCACCGGAGTTCGAGCGCCAGTTGATCCGCAGCGGCATCCACCTCATCAAATTCTGGTTCTCGGTGAGCTGCGCCGAGCAGCGCCGGCGCTTCAAGGAGCGCAGCGCGCATCCACTCAAACAGTGGAAGCTGAGCCCTGTCGACCTCGCCTCGCTCGACAAATGGGACGAATACACGCAGGCCAAAGAGGCGATGTTTTCCCAGACCGACACCGCCGACGCCCCCTGGACCGTGGTGCGCTCCGATTGCAAGAAGCGCGCACGACTGAACGCCATGCGCTACGTTCTGCACAAGCTGCCTTATGCGCGCCGCGATACGGCCGCGATCGGACCGATCGACCCGCTGCTGGTGAGCCGCGCGCTTTGAGCGGGTTCAAGTCGCGTACTGGGCGATTCCATTGCCGAACGACCAGTTCTCGCGCGCGACATCCACGAGATTGACGAACACATCCTCGCGCCGCACGCCCGGGTCGCGCGCGAGGTTTTCGGCGATCTGCGCGAATAGCGCCTTCTTCTGATCCTGCCCGCGCGTATTGCTCACGGCGATCTGGATGATCACGAGATCGTCGCTGCGTTCGATGCCCAGGTAGTGCCGTCCAAAGACGAAATTGTTGGCATCGTGTTCAGTGACGATCATGAACTGATCGTCCTCCGGCGCATTGAACACTTCCATGAGCGCGAGGTGCACGCCCTGCATGAGCGCCTTTCGATAGGCCGCGGGCTTGCCCGCGCGTACGGCGATTCGGGTGAACGGCATGTCGAGCTCCTTCAGCGTAGTTGGATGACCCGTGATTGATGGGCCATGACAACAGCTTAGGCCGGTCGTATCATAATGAAAATATATCGCTGAATATTTTATTTATTTTCATTTGAAATGAAAACCCTCGATCTCGATGCCGTGCGCGCGTTCGTCCTGGTCGCCGAACTGCACAGCTTCACGCGCGCCGCCGATGCGCTCGATACCACCCAATCCGCCGTGAGCCTCAAGCTCAAGCGGCTCGAAGCCCATCTCGGCCGGCAATTGCTCGAGCGCACGCCGCGCGTCGTGCGGCTCTCGCCGGATGGACGCGCATTTCTCGGTGCGGCGCGCGAGTTGCTCGGCGCGCATGAGCGCGCGCTCGGCACGCTCGCGGGCGACTCGCGACGTCTCTCGCTGGGGTTGAGCGAGCATGTCGCCGACGCGCAGCTCCCCCGCCAACTCGCGCTCCTGCGCGATCACGATCCGGGCCTCGTGATCGCGCTGCATCTCGGGCTTTCAGCGCAGTTGCTCGCGCAGTTCGACGAGCGCCGGCTCGACGCCGTGATCGTGCGCCAGGAAGCCGGCTATGAAGCCGACGCGGCGTCGCGCGGCAACGCACGCCCGCTCTTCGACGAGCCGCTGGTCTGGCTCGCCGCGCCCGAATGGCGCTGGGAGCCGGGCACGCCGCTGCCGCTCGCCCTGCTCGCGGGACCGTGCGCGGTCCGTGCGGCAGCGATCGGCGCACTCGATGCGGCTGGCATCGCATGGCAGGAGGTGTTCGTGGGCGGCGGCGTGGCAGCAGTGGGCGCCGCGCTGGAGGCAGGGCTTGCCGTATCCGCGCTCGCACGGCGCGTAGCGCCGCGAGGGCTCGTCGACGTTGGCGCGAGGCACGCGCTGCCGCCATTGCCGGCCTCGCGGGTGACGCTGCATTCGCGCGTGCGCGAGCCGCGGTCGGCAGCAACGCTGCAGTTGCTTGCCTCGAGCCTTGGCGCTGCTTGAAGGGTGCTGCGGGGGAATGAAAGCCGGGATGGCTGCGTGAATCAGCTCAAGATCGGCGGAAGTTCGTGCGGCTGCGGAATCGCGCGCCGCGACTGGGCTGAGCGCATATCGACCATCAGCTTGTGATTCGACGCCGGATGCGCCACGGCAGGCTTGGCCGGCGTGGCCGATCTGGACGGATGCGCGCGAGCGCTATTCGCCTGTTGCGAGGCCCCCGACGCACGGTGCGCCGCCGACTTAGTCGGGGTTTTGCCGTGACGCTGGGCATGGGCTGCCTTCGCGGTCTTCGTTGGCTTCCTGGAATTCCCGGATCGTGCCGCGTGTGATGCACTTGCGGCACCCTTCGCGTGCTTCGCGCCATGCTGCGCCCCGGTCTCGGCCTGCTTCCCCGCCTTCGCGGCCTGCCCGCGCGCCGTCGTGCCGCCGCCCGGTCTGCCGTGCTGCGTCACCGCCGGCGCGACGGCCCATGCCATCGACGTCGATATCCACCATGCCGCGACCATCACCGCCACTGCCCGCACGCCGCCCCCTCTCTCGAATAACCGTTCCGGTCCCGCCGGATCGGCTCGCGATTATATCGAACCAAAATTGGTAAAAATCCGGCACGAAAAGAGAACGGAAAGCGAGAACGGAAAGCCGTCAGCGGACAGCCCTCAAGGCAGCGCCATCGCGGCCGCGCCCATCGCGCGCGCCGCCTGCACGGAGATCGACCAGCGCCTGGACGTGAGCGCCTCGACCATCGTGAGACGCCCCTCGGGAATGAACGCCCCGGTGTCGATGAACATCTGCGAGCCAATCTGGCGCAGCTCGCGCATGGGCGTGTGCCCGCAATAGGTCAGCGAAAGCGCGGCATGCGCGGGTGGTGGATGCATGGCCGTATTCAGCGCCAGCTCGCGCCCCCACAGCATGCGCTCGCGCACTTCGGCATCGAACTGGCCGGCGTCGAGTGCGGCGTCGTCGCCGAAGAATTCCGCGTGCAGCACGTTAAAGCGCGTCGCGCCCTCGCCCACCACGCGCACGAGCGGCAGCTCGCGCAACCGCCGCGCGTGCGCGGCCAGCACGTGGTCGGGCAGCCCCTGCGCCCAGCCCCCGCCGATGCCGTACCAGCGGAACCGCGCGAGCCGTCCTTGCGCGACCGCGCACAACATGTCTTCGTGATTGCCGAGCACGGCGTGGAACCAGGGCTTGTCGAGCAGCGAGAGCGCTTCCTCGCACTGATCGCCGCGATCGACGAGATCGCCCACCGAAAACAGGCGGTCGCGCGTGCCGTCGAATCCGACTTGGTGGAGCAGATAACGCAAGGCATCCACGCAGCCGTGCAGGTCGCCGATCACGAAATCGCGACCGGCCGCATTGGCAGCGTGATGCTGGACGACAGGAGCAAGAGTGGGGGTCATCGCTTCATCATAGCGCTGCGTGTCCGCAGCGTATGCGGGCCAATGATCGTTTCGCGAGCGGTTTTCGCACAGCCGCCGCGCGTCATTGCGGTTGCGCGCGCAGCGCCGCCACCTCGTCCGGCGTGATGCTCGCCCGAGGGTCGCCGAACTGCCTCGTCACGTAGTTCGCAATCGCCGCGACCTGGTCGTTGCTCAGCGCGTCGCCGAATGCCGGCATCAGCACGTCGGCGCCCCGGGTCTGGCGTCGCACGCCGTGCAGGATCGTCATCGTCAGGTTGCTCGGGCTCGGCGCGCCCGTCACGCTGTTGTGGATGAGCGATGGATAGGCGAGCGGCGCGCTCGCGCCCACGCCCGCGCCGGTCCAGTTGTGGCAGCTCGCGCAGTTCGCCACGAATAGCTGCGCCCCGTTCACGCTCGTGATGGTGGCGCCACGCAGTGCGGTGACGTCGTCGTTGGCGGGCTTGCCGAACGAATCGCGCGAGCGCGTCACGCCGCCCGCTACCGGCCGTTGCCCGCGCAAATAAGCGGTGATCGAGCGCTGGTCCTCGGCGCTCAGGTACTGCGTGGAGTTCTGCACGACCTCGGCCATCGGCCCGGCGGCGTTCGCGTGGCCGGCGGCCACGCCGGTGACGAGATAGCTCACGAGCGCCTCGTCGCTCCAACCGCCGATGCCGGCCGCGCGGTCCGGCGTGATGTTGTACGCCTGCCAGCCCGCCTGCGTCGCGCCCGAGAGGCGCTCGCCCGTTTTCAGGCCCTGCATGAAATTGCGCGGCGTGTGGCACTCCTCGCAATGCGCGAGCCCTTCGACCAGATAAGCGCCCCGGTTGTATTCGGCGCTCTTTTTCGGATCGGGCACGAAGCGGCCTTCGTCGAAATTGAACAGATTCCAGAACACCAGCAGCCAGCGCTGGTTGAACGGGAACCCCAGCTCGTTGGCGGGCGGCTTGTAACGGATCGGCGCGAGCGTGTTCAGGTACGCGCGGATCGCGAGCACATCCTGCTCCGTCAGGCGCGTGAACTCCACGTAGGGAAACGCGGGATAGAGGCGCTCACCGGCCTTGCCAACGCCCTCGTGCATCGCGCGCATGAAATCGGAGTCGGTCCATTGGCCGATGCCGGTATCGGGATCGGGCGTGATGTTGGGCGTGTAGAGCTTGCCGAACGGCGTGCTGATCGCGCGGCCGCCCGCGAAGGGCCGGCTCGCGTCGGCGGTGTGGCACGCGGCACAGTCGCCCATACGGGCGAGGTACTCGCCGCGCTTGACGAGCTCCGGGCGCGCCGCGGCGTCGTCGGGGGCCGCCGGGCCTTCGCCGCGCGCGGTCGGCAGCAGCATTTCGTCGACGCCGCGTGTCTCGCCGTCATGCGCGGCGTGCCACGCCATGTAAAGCGCAAACCCGCAGAACAGCATCGCCGCCAGCGTGGCGCGCGCACGTTGGGCGCGATGAGCACGATCGGCGCGCGGAGTGTGATGGGGGCGATCGGCGGGAGGCTTGCTTGCGTTCATCGTCGGTCTCTGTCGCCTCACAGCTCGCGGCGCAGCTTGTCGGCCAGCTTGAGCGCCAGCGCGGCAATGGTCAGCGTGCAGTTCACCGAGGCAGCCGTCGGCATCACCGCACTGCCGGCGACGAACAGGTTCGAATGGTCGTGCGTGCGGCTGTCGGCATCGACCACCGAATCGGCCGGGTTCGTGCCCATGATCGTCGTGCCCATGATGTGATTGTTGGGCGCGAAAGTGTCGTCGAAGGCGATCTCCGTGCCACCGAAAAGCTCGGCGATCTTCGCGTAGAGATCGTGCGTGTTGGCGGCGCTCTTCTTCACGTAGTCGTTGATCGAGTAATGGATCTCGGGCTGCGGGATGCCAAGCGCATCCTTGTGCTCACTCGATGGCAGCACGCGGTTTTGCGGCTCGGGCAAATGCTCGTGGAAGCTGTTGATGGTCAGCGTGCGCGCGGCGCGGTCACGGATCTCACGATCGAGCTCCGCGCCCGTCAAGCCGTTCTTGATGAGCGCGGCAGTCACGGCCGGCGTGGACACGCCGTTCGAGAGATGCAGCTTCTTGGCGGCGTACTCGGAACGGAATGCGCCGTCGCGGAAGTTCACCACCGAGGTCATCTCCATCGGCCCGCGCCCCGGCCACAGCGGCTCGTTGGCGAGGAACGTGACGCCTGTGCCCGGATGATCCATGAGGTTGCGGCCCACCTGGTCCGAGCGATTGCCGATGCCGTGCGCGAACGCGTCGCTCGTGGACATCAGCATGAGCTTGGGCGTCTCGATGCCGTTGGCGGCCAGCACGAAAAGCTTGCCCGTCACGCGCGTGCTGTTGCCGTGCGGGTCCTTGTAGTGCACGGCCGTGACGAGGCCTTTGTTGTCGGCCTCGATGCGATACACCACCGCCTCGGCGATGAGCTGGGCGCCCGCGCGTTCGGCCTTGTCGGCGTGGACGATGCCGCCGTACATCGCCGCAATCGGGCAGATCGGCATGCAATTGTTGTTGCCGCAGCAAGTCGGGCGCGCATCGTAAGGACGGCTGTTGCGCGCCACCGGCTCGGGCACCACGTGAAAGCCGTTCGCATTGAGCACGTCGCTGAAGCGCTGATCCATGTACGAGAGCGGCAGCATGTCCATCGGATAGGGCTTCGCGCGCGGCGAGCCGAGGTCGTGCCGCGCCGGGTCCGGGCCCGAGACGCCCAACTCGATTTCGGCGGCCAGATACCAGGGCTCGAGCGTCTCGTACGGATACGGCCAGTCGCGGCCCACGCCGTACTGCGTCTTCAGGCGGAAGTCGGCGGGCAAGAGACGCCAGGCCGCCGCCGCCCAGTGCCACGTGGTGCCGCCCACGAGCCGCAAGTATTGCGAGTTGTAGGGATGGTCGCCCTTCTGCACGAGGTAGTCGTTGGGCGGCGAGTACTGCGGATGCGGCGCATAAGGCATCGAAGGATACGGCGTCGCGAAGTCGGCTTTGGCCGGCGAGTTGCGGAAGTTCTCGACGATCTGCCAGCGCGCTAGACGCGGCCCCGCTTCGAGCAGGATCACCGATGCGCCCGCTTGCGCCATCTGGTACGCAACCAGACTGCCCGCCACACCGGAGCCGACCACGACCACGTCGGCAGAATGCTTGATCGCCATTGTCGTCCCTCGTTGCCTACGGCCTGGCCGATGCGGAGGACAGCGCTGCCACCGTGGCGGCCGGCATGTCAGCGGGTTTCGTTGTCCAGTAGAACGGCACGTCGCGGCAATACGACGGGATCGTCAGCACGTCGCTGACCGGATCGAACATCAAGGCTTTCTCGTAGGCCACCACCTGCACCTTCGGCATGTCGCCCACGAGCCCGAGATACCACGCGCGCACGATG
This sequence comes from Paraburkholderia sp. A3BS-1L, assembly GCF_051125215.1. Classification (NCBI taxonomy): domain Bacteria; kingdom Pseudomonadati; phylum Pseudomonadota; class Betaproteobacteria; order Burkholderiales; family Burkholderiaceae; genus Paraburkholderia; species Paraburkholderia sp. A3BS-1L. The sequence continues at coordinate 2,121,840 of NZ_CP120443.1, forward strand.
TCGCCGACGGTCGCCGCAAGCTCTGGCCGATCGATCCTGAGCGCGGCCGTGACGGTGTCCGAGGGCACGCCGCCGTGCCCCTTGATCCACGTGTTGAGCGCGCCGACGTTCTGCTCGAACGTGCTGCTCGCGCGCGCAAGCGCAGCGTGAATGCGCTGGCCGAGCACGGCGTCGAAGCGCGTGCGGCCGGTAAGGGACTGAGAGAGTGCGATGAAGGCCTGGTAGCCGCTGTCCGCGGGCATACCGGCAGCGGGCACACCGGCATCGGGCGCGCTGGCTGAACCGGCCGCCGCTGCATCGGCAATACCGAAGGCATACTGCGCGCCACGCCGGCCGGCCAGCGCGAAAGCGAGCGTCGCGGCGGCAGCGCACGCGCCGGTCACGAACCGGCGCCGGCCAGGGCGTGCGATGCGCCGATCGCGCGATGCACGAGCATGGGGCAAATGAACGGTCCCGTTCTGCGTCACATCGGTCATGGATACTCCAGACGAAGGGTCTATCCCGCGCGAGCGGGGCTACACACTTGCCGCCAATGCCGGCGACGATGCATACGGGAAAAGTTTGCAATCTTGTCCAAACATGCGCGTACCGGACCGATCCACGCATGAAAGGTACGGATGACGCGCTGCGCCTGCAATATAGCGTTTCCTGACCCGGTTCGACAAACCGTGCGTTGCGATGCCCGGCATAACACGCGGCCGACGAGCCTGCGTGGTGGCGGCCAACCGGTCGAGCGGCGGCCTCGGGCATACGCCTTGCTGGATCTCCCCCGTGCCTGGTTCCGGCGGATTTCTGTCTGGCTCCTGTTTGGTTCCGGCCGGCTCTTGCACTACTCTGAACAGGGCGTGCCGCTCGCATGGCTTGTGCGGTTCGCTCCGGCAGCCCACGGGCAACGTGATCGCATCCGGTGTTACATCGGCTTTGCATCCACGTCGCCCGACGAATCTGGATAAGACCGATGGAAGCTCCCCACGCCTATGCGCCGCGGATCTATTTCGTTCATTCCGTCCTGGTCGGAGCGCTCGACGCGTGGCCCGCGCAATTCGCGCACGCCGCCTCGCTAGGCTTCGACCATGTTCTGATCGGCGCCTTGTTCGCGCCGGGCGTCGCAACGTCGGGCGCCACGGGCGATGACCGCATCGTCGCCGACCATACCCGCTTGCATCCCGCCTTCGGCACGCACGAGCGCATGGACGAGACGCTGCGCCTGCTCGCGTCCACCGCGCGCTCGCGCGGCATCACGCTGCTCGCGGACCTCACGCTCGACCGCACCGCTGCCCATGGCGCGCTCCACACCGCGCATCCCGAATGGTTCCATCCGTTCGAGCCCGAAGACGCGCGGCTCGATCCGCGCCATGGCCATCGCGACGCCAACGTCGCCTATGCCGACTTCGCGCGCGCGGGTGCGCCGCTCGCGGTGTGGTGGGCGCAACTCGCGAGTCGTCTCGCCGATGCAGGCATCGGCGGTTTTCGCATCGATTCGCCGCATCGGGTGCCGGCCAACGTGCTGCGCGCGATCTTCGACGCGGTGCGCGCGAGCCATCCGCAAACACACTGGCTCGCGGCCACGCCAGGCCTCGCGCGCGACGAACTCGCGCAACTCGAGCATGCCGGCTTCGACGCCGCGTTCACGTCGCTGCGCTGGTGGGATTTCTCGTCGAGCTGGCTCGCCGAGGAGCACGCGGTCATGCGGCGCGTGGGCTCGCCCATCGCGTTTCCCGAGGCACCGTATGGCCCGCGCCTCATTCATGAGCTGCGCGACCGGGAAGGCGGCGCGGCGTTGGACATGCGCACCGTCGAGCGCGCCTGCAGCCGCATGCTGCGCGCGGCGGCCTCGCTCGGCACGGGCTGGCTCGTGCCGATGGGCTTCGAATACGGCATCGACGATGCGATCCGCCACGACACGCAAACGCTGGACGCGCACGCATGGGAAGCCGCGAAAAAGCGCGCGCCGTTCGACCTCAGCGCCGATATCGCGCATGCCAACGCATTGCAGCGCGAAACCTGGACGCTCCAGACCAACGGCGAACTGCGTGCGCTCAACGGCCCCGGCGCGCCCGTGGCCGCGCTGCTGCGCGGCGACCACGCCGATCTGCGCGAGTCCGGCGAAGCGCTGCTCACGCTCGTCAATCCTTCGCTCGATGCGCCCGTGCGCGTGAACATGGCGCATCTGCTCGACGGCGTGCCCGGCAACTTCACGCGTTTCACGCCGCTCGACGCGCAGACGCTGCGCGGCGCGCGCACGAGCGCGCCTCACGACGCGAGCGCCGTGCCCGAAACCTTCGCACTGCCCGCGGGCGCTTGCTGGATGTTCGGCGCGCTCGCGAGCCCGATGGTCACGCTCGCGCCGCCCGAGGATCTCGCGAAGTCGCCCACGAGCGGCCACAGGAGCGTGCTCGAAGCGATCGCCGCGCCGCGCCTCGCCATCGAGAGCGTGCAGCCCTCGGTCGATCATGGCCGCTTCGTCGCGAAGCGCGTGGTGGGCGAGCGCTGCGAAGTGCGCGCGGCGATCTTCGCCGAAGGCCACGACCGCATCGACGCCGCCGTCCTCTGGCGCGCCGCCGACGAAACCGCGTGGCACGAAGCCCCGATGACGCCGCTGCCGCCCGCCGGCACCGATCTATGGAGCGGCCACTTTCCGCTCGAACGCGTGGGCCGCTACGAATTCGTCGTGATCGCGTGGCGCGACGATTTCGCCTCGCTCGCCGATCATCTGCAGAAAAAGCGTGCGGCCCATCAGCCCGTGGATCTCGAGCTCGAAGAAGCGAGCCGCCTGCTCGCACTCGTGCTCGCGACGGCGCGAACCTCGGGCGAGAACGAACCAGGCGGCCTCGCGCATGCGCACGATGCTCTCGATGCGCTCGTGAAGCGCTTTATCAGCGCCGACACGGATACGCGTTGCGCGATGCTCGCCGCGCCCGCCACGGCCGCCGCCGTGCGCGCGGCCCGTCATCGCCCGTTCCTCGCGCGCGACGCCCAGGTGCAACGCGTGGACGCCGAACGTGGCGCCGCGCGCTACGCAAGCTGGTACGAGATCTTTCCGCGCTCGATGAGCGACGACGAAACGCGCCACGGCACCTTCGACGACGTGATCGCCAAGATGCCGCGCATCCGCGAGATGGGTTTCGACGTGCTGTACTTCCCGCCCATTCATCCGATCGGGCTCGCGAACCGCAAGGGCCGCAACAACGCGCTCACCGCGCAGCCCGGCGACGTGGGCAGCCCCTACGCGATCGGCGCGGCCGAAGGCGGCCACACCGCCGTGCATCCGCAGCTCGGCACGCTCGACGACTTCCGCCGCATGGTAAGCGCCGCGCATCGGAACGGCCTCGAAATCGCGCTCGATTTCGCGATCCAGTGCTCGCCCGATCATCCGTGGCTCAAGGCGCATCCGGGCTGGTTCGCGTGGCGGCCCGACGGCACGCTGCGCTACGCGGAAAATCCGCCAAAGAAGTACCAGGACATCGTGAACCCCGAGTTCTACGCGCACGATGCGAAGCCCGACCTCTGGCTCGCGCTGCGCGATGCGATCCTGTTCTGGGTGAACCACGGCGTGCGCAACTTCCGCGTGGACAATCCGCATACCAAGCCGCTGCCGTTCTGGGAATGGATGATCGCCGACGTGCGCGCGCGGCATCCCGACGTGATCTTTCTCTCCGAAGCCTTCACGCGCCCGCGCCTGATGTATCGGCTCGCCAAGATCGGCTTTTCGCAGTCGTACACGTACTTCACGTGGCGCGAGTCCCGGCGCGATTTCATCGACTACCTCACCGAGCTCACACAGACGGCGGTGCGCGACTTCTACCGGCCCAACTTCTTCGTCAACACGCCCGACATCAATCCGCGCTATCTGCAAAGCGGCGCGCGTTCGAGCCATCTGATCCGCGCGGCGCTGGCCTCGCTGCTCTCGGGCCTGTGGGGCGTCTATAGCGGCTTCGAACTCTGCGAGGCGCGCGCATTGCCCAACAGCGAAGAATATCTGGACTCCGAAAAGTACCAGCTGCGCGCCTGGGACTGGGACCGGCCCGGCAACATCGTGCCGGAGATCACCGCGCTCAACCGCATCCGCCGCGCAAATCCCGCGCTGCAGACGCATCTGGGCATCACGTTCCTGCCCGCGCGCAACGAAGCCATGCTGTGCTTCGAGAAAGCCACGCCCGCGCGCGATAACGTGGTCGTGGTGGCGATCAACCTCGACCCCCACGCCGAGCAAGGCGCCGACTTCGAGCTTTCGTGGTCGACCTTCCAGCACTGGCAGATCGACGATCGGGCGCGCCTTGCCGTGGTCGACGAAATCACGGGCGAGCGCTTCGAATGGCAAGGCCGCTGGCAGCATGTGCGGCTCGATCCGCACGCGCGGCCGTTCGCGATCTGGCGCATCGCGCCCATCGACGGACTGCCGCGCGAAACCCCAACCCTGGAGACGGCAGACGAGCCGCATATCGAAGGTCACCCCGAACTGGACCAGGACTTCCCGCCCGGAGGAGCGACATGAAACGCGATCCCGCCTCCCACGAGACGCCGCCGCACGCAGAAGCGCCGCTCACGCATGACCCGACCGCCACCGAGGCCGACGCTCATGCGGAGCACGAGCGCCATGGCACGCAAAAGCGCGGCAAACCCTCGCAGCTTTCCGACGATCCGCTCTGGTACAAGGACGCGATCATCTACCAGGTGCATGTGAAGTCGTTCTACGACTCGAACAACGACGGCGTAGGCGACTTCCCGGGCTTGCTCGCGAAGCTCGACTACATCGCGGGCCTGGGCGTGACGGCGATCTGGCTGCTGCCGTTCTATCCTTCGCCGCGCCGCGACGATGGCTATGACATCGCCGACTACCGCAACGTGCACCCCGACTACGGCCAGCTCGCCGACGTGCGCCGCTTCATTCAGGAAGCGCACGCGCGCGGCATCCGCGTGATTACCGAGCTCGTCATCAATCACACCTCGGACCAGCACCCGTGGTTCCAGCGCGCGCGGCGCGCGAAGCCCGGCTCGAACCACCGCAACTACTACGTGTGGTCGGACACCGATCAGAAGTACCAGGGAACCCGCATCATCTTCATCGACACCGAGCCGTCGAACTGGACCCACGACCCCGTCGCGGGCGCCTACTACTGGCACCGCTTCTACTCGCACCAGCCCGACCTCAATTTCGACAACCCGGCCGTGCTGCGCGAAGTGCTGCACGTGATGCGCTTCTGGCTCGACATGGGCATCGACGGGCTGCGCCTCGATGCGGTGCCCTACCTCGTCGAGCGCGAAGGCACCAACAACGAGAACCTGCCCGAGACGCACTCGGTCCTCAAGCAGATTCGCGCGACCATCGACGAGCATTACCCGAACCGCATGCTGCTGGCCGAGGCGAACCAGTGGCCCGAGGACGTGCAGGAGTACTTCGGCCAGGAAGACGAATGCCATATGGCGTTCCACTTCCCGCTGATGCCGCGCCTGTATATGGCGATTGCGAGCGAAGACCGCTTCCCGATCATCGACATCATGAAGCAGACCCCGGATCTGCTGCCGAGCTGCCAGTGGGCCGTGTTCCTGCGCAACCACGACGAGCTCACGCTCGAAATGGTTACGGACTCCGAACGGGACTATCTCTGGAACACCTATGCGAGCGACCGGCGCGCGCGCCTGAATCTGGGCATACGGCGGCGCCTCGCGCCGCTCATGGAGCGCGACCGCCGCCGCATCGAGCTCATCAACTCGCTGCTGCTCTCAATGCCGGGCACACCCGTGATCTATTACGGCGATGAGCTCGGCATGGGCGACAACATTCACCTCGGCGACCGCGACGGCGTGCGCACGCCGATGCAGTGGTCGTCCGACCGCAACGGCGGCTTCTCGCGCGCCGACCCCGAGCAACTGGTGCTGCCGCCGCTGATGGGCTCGCTCTATGGCTACGACGCCATCAACGTGGAGGCGCAAACGCGCGACCCGCATTCGCTACTCAACTGGACGCGCCGCATGCTCGCCACGCGCCGCGCGAATCAGGCGTTCGGGCGCGGCTCGATCCGCTTCCTGCGCCCCGCCAATCGCAAGATCCTGGCGTATCTGCGCGAGATGCCGGGCGAGCCCTCGATCCTGTGCGTGGCGAATCTCTCGCGCGCGCCGCAGGCGGTCGAGCTCGATCTCTCCGAATTCGCAGGCGCAGCGCCCGTGGAAATGACCGCCGATTCGGTGTTCCCGCCCGTCGGCCAGCTGCCCTATCTGCTCACGTTCCCGCCCTACGGCTTCCTGTGGTTCCTGCTGTGCCCGGGCGATCAGCGGCCCTCGTGGAGCCAGCCGACTTCCGAGCAGTTGCCTGAATTCGTGACCGTCGTGATTCGCGAAGGCCAGACCGGGGCCACGCCCGAGAACGTGCGCCTGCTCGAATCCGAGGTGCTGCCCTCATGGCTGTCGCGGCGGCGCTGGTTCGCCTCGAAGGACAAGGCGCTGCGCGCCGTGCGGCTCGCCGCGCTCACGACCATTCACGGCGCCGGCTTCGCCTTCACCGAGATCGAGGCCGAACTCGCCGACGGCACGAGCGAGCGCTACGTGCTGCCCATCGCCATCACCTGGGGCGCGGACACCACCACGCCGCTGCATATCCAGCTCGCGCTCTCGCGCGTGCGGCGCGGGCGCACGATCGGCTACCTCACCGACGCGTTCTCGCTGCCATGGTTCGCCCATGGCGTGCTGCGCAAGCTGCGCGAGCACGCAGCCGTGCCCACGGTGCAGGGCAGCACGATCCGCTTCGAGCCCACCGACCGGCTCGACGAGATCGATTTGGGCGAAGCGCCCGAAGTCCGCTGGCTCGCCGCCGAGCAGAGCAACAGCTCGCTGATCGTGGCGGAAACCATCGTGCTCAAGCTCGTGCGCCGCCTGATCGCCGGCGTGCATCCCGAAGCGGAAATGAGCCGTTACCTCACGCAGCACGGCTACGCGAACACCGCGCCGCTCTACGGCGAAGTGGTGCGCGTGGATCCGCAGGGCGTGCCGCATACGCTCGCGATCCTGCAAGGCTATATCGACAACCAGGGCAATGCGTGGGACTGGGCGCTCGATTATCTGCGCCGTACCGTCGACGACCTCGCGCTCGCCGCCGACGACGGCGACACCGGCGACCAGGCGCATGAAGAAGAAGTGATGCAGAACTATGCGTCGGTGATCGGTGCGATCGGCAAGCGTCTGGGCGAGCTGCACGCCATACTCGCCGCGCCGAATGACGACCCGGCTTTCACGCCCGAAGCCGCGACGCGCGAAGACGTGGGCCAGTGGATCGCCGATACGAAAAAGATGCTGGCCGAGGCGCTCGACATCGTCGCGCAGCATACTGGCGAGAAAGTTCACACGCTCGACGACGACGCGCGCGAGCTCGCACGCAGTCTGGTCGAACACCGCGAGCAACTGATGGCGAAGATCGACGAGCTCGTGCCGCTCGACGCGTCGACACTGCGCATCCGCATTCACGGCGATTTCCATCTCGGCCAGGTGCTGATCTCGCAAGGGGACGCCTATTTGATCGACTTCGAAGGCGAGCCCGCGCGCTCGCTCGAATACCGCCGTGCGAAGCAGTGCGCGCTGCGCGACGTCGCGGGCCTGCTGCGCTCGCTCTCGTATGCGGGCGCGGCGGCCCAGTCGACCACCGAAAGCGCCCCGCAGCGGATTGCCGAGCGCAAGCACGCGCTGTTCGAACGTTTTCGCAACCATGCGGCCGAGACGTTCCTGAGCCAGTATCGCGCGGCCGTCTCGCAAGCCCCGCTCGCGCTCGTGAGCGCCACCCACGAGCAGGCGCTGCTCGACCTGTTCCTGATCGAGAAGGCCGCCTACGAAATCCGCTATGAGGCGGCCAACCGGCCCAGCTGGCTCGCGCTGCCGATCCGCGGGCTTGCCGCGATCGCGAACCGCGTGCTCGGCCTCGCGCCCGCGCAAGCGCCAACCCACACGCACCCGCACGCGGGAGGAAGCGGACATGGCTGAACGCAAACCGGACGCCGGCCTGTATCAGCACGACATCGACGCGCTCCTCGCGGGCCGCCACGCCGATCCATTCGCGCTGCTCGGGCTGCACTGGGTCGATGACGCGCCGTACGTGCGTGCATGGCTGCCGAACGCGGCGCAGGTACGCGTGCTCGCGCGCGACCGCGCGCAGACGCTTGCAGAACTCGCGCTCGTGCATCCCGCAGGACTCTTCGCCGGGCCGCTCACGCAGGCTGTGCCGTACCGGCTTGAAATCGACTGGCACGGCGTCACGCAGGAAACAGAGGATCCCTACTCATTCGGCCCGCAGCTTGCGCAAGACGCGCTGCACCGGCTCGCCGACGGCGATCCCTACGCGGTGCTCGAATGCCTCGGCGCACGGCCGCTGACCTGCGAGGACGTGCCCGGCGTGCGCTTCGCGGTATGGGCGCCGAATGCACAGCGCGTTTCCGTGGTGGGCGACTTCGACGCGTGGGACGGACGCCGCCATCCGATGCGGCTGCGCCACGAAGCCGGCGTATGGGAACTGTTCATTCCGCGCTTGGCCGCCGGCGCGCGCTACAAGTACGAGATCCTCGGCGCGCGCGGCGAGGTGCTGCCATTGAAGGCCGATCCGTGCGCGTTCCAGACCGAAGCGCCGCCTGCCACGGCTTCGGTGGTCGCGCCAGTGGACGCGCTCGACGGTTTCGCTTGGCGCGACGGCGAATGGCTGCAAACACGCGCGCAAAAACAAAGCGCGCGCGCGGCCATGTCGATCTATGAAGTGCATGCGCCCTCGTGGCTCCCCACGCATGGCGCAGATGCGCCCACCCCCTCGCCCGACTGGCAGGCGCTCGCGGAGCGCCTGATTCCCTACGCGCAAGGCATGGGCTTCACGCATCTCGAGCTGCTGCCCATCGCCGAGCACCCGTTCGGCGGCTCGTGGGGCTATCAGCCGCTGTCGCAATTCGCGCCCACGGCTCGCCTCGGCTCGCCGCTCGACTTCGCGGCCTTCGTGGATCGCGCGCACGAGGCCGGGCTAGGCGTGATCCTCGACTGGGTGCCCGCACATTTCCCGAACGATGCGCACGGCCTGATCGACTTCGACGGCACCGCGCTCTACGAGCACGCGGACCCACGCGAGGGCTATCACCCCGACTGGAACACGATGATCTACAACCTCGGCCGTCGCGAGGTGAGCGCGTTCCTGATCGCTTCGGGACTCGCGTGGCTGATGCGCTATCACGTCGACGGCCTGCGCGTCGATGCCGTCGCTTCGATGCTCTACCGCGACTATTCTCGCGCGCCCGGCGAATGGGTGCCGAACATCCATGGCGGCCGCGAGAATCTCGAATCGATCGCCTTCCTCAAGCGCCTCAATCACGAAACGCAGTACGTGCCGCAGCGCCCCGGCGTGATCACCATCGCAGAGGAATCGACGGCCTGGCCCGGCGTGACAGCGCGCCCCGAGGACGGCGGCCTCGGCTTCCAGTTCAAATGGAACATGGGCTGGATGCACGACACGCTCCATTACATGCACGAAGATCCGGTGTATCGGCGCTATCGCCATCACGAAATGACCTTTGCTATGGTCTATGCATGGTCCGAGCGCTTCGTGCTGCCGCTCTCGCACGACGAAGTCGTGCACGGCAAGGGGTCGCTGCTCGGCAAGATGCCCGGCGACCGCTGGCAGCGCTTTGCGAACCTGCGCGCGTACGTCGGCTTCATGTGGGCGCACCCGGGCAAGAAGCTGCTGTTCATGGGCGGCGAGTTCGGGCAGATGGCGGAGTTCGACCACGACGGCACGCCGCACTGGGACCTGCTCGACGACCCGCTGCACCGCGGCGTGCAAACGCTGGTGCGCGACCTCAACCGGCTCTACGCAGACGAGCCTGCGCTCCACATGCTCGACGCGGAACCGGGCGGCTTCGAATGGCTCGTCTCCGACGACACCGAAAACAGCGTGCTCGCGTGGCGGCGCGTGGACGGCTCGGGCCGCGAGATCGTGGTGGTCTGCAACTTCACGCCAGTACCGCGCCACGGCTACCGGATCGGCATGCCGCAGCCCGGCGAATGGGAGGAAGCGCTCAACACCGACGCCGGCATCTACGGCGGCTCGAACATGGGCAACGGGGGCCTCGTATGCACGGAGCCCGTGCAAAGTCACGGCAAGCCGCAATCGGCAGCCCTCGTGCTGCCGCCGCTCGGCACGCTGATACTGCGCTTGCGCCGCTAATCCTTTGCACGCGCCGCGGCCGCCACAAGACCATCAGGAATCCGATGCAATACAAGAAACACGAGAAGGAGCATCGACATGGCTAACGGCCTGCCCGAGCCACTGCTGCCCGGCGCGCCCTACCCGCTCGGCGCGACATGGGACGGGCTCGGCACGAACTTCGCGGTGTTCTCGGCGCACGCGTGGCGCATCGAGCTGTGCCTGTTCGACCCGACCGGGCGCAAGGAGCGCACGCGCTACACGCTGCCCGAATGCACCGACGAAGTCTGGCACGGCTATTTGCCGGGCGCCCATCCCGGCACGGTGTATGGATTGCGCGCGCACGGCCCCTATCAGCCGCATCTGGGCCACCGCTTCAATCCGTACAAGCTGCTGCTCGACCCCTACGCGAAGCGGCTGATCGGCCAGTTCCGCTGGTCGGACACGCTGTTTGGCTACCGCGTGCATTCGAACCGCGCCGACCTCTCGTTCGATCGCCGCGACTCGGCGCCCGCCATGCCCAAGGCCGTGGTCAGCCACGACGCGTTCGACTGGTCGCGCGACGTACGGCCAAACACGCCGTGGGGCAAAACCGTGATCTACGAGACCCATTTGCGCGGCATCTCGATGCTGCGTCACGAGCTGCGCTCGCACACGCGCGGCACCTTCGCGGGACTCGCCTCGCCGCGCTTCATCGAGCATCTGCACAAGCTGGGCATCACCGCCGTGGAGCTGCTGCCGATGCAGGCCCTGCTCACCGAGCGCTTTCTGTTCGAGCGCGGCCTGCGCAACTACTGGGGCTACAACCCGGCCGCGTACTTCGCGCCCGAGCCCTCTTATCTCTCGGGCCACGATCCCGACGAAATGCGCATCGCTGTGCGCCAGCTTCACGCGGCCGGCATCGAAGTGATCCTCGACGTGGTCTACAACCACACCTGCGAAGGCAGCGAAGGCGGGCCGACGGTCTCGTGGCGCGGGCTCGACAATGCAAGCTACTACCGCTGCGTGCCGGGCGACGAGCGGCATCTCATCAACGACACAGGCTGCGGCAACACGCTCAACCTCACGCATCCGCGCGTGCTGCAGATGGTGACCGATTCGTTGCGCTACTGGGTCACCTCGTACGGCATCGATGGCTTTCGCTTCGACCTCGGCGTCACGCTCGGGCGCGAAGCGCACGGCTTCGATCCCGCCAGCGGGTTTTTCGACGTGCTGCGCCAGGACCCCGTGCTCTCGCGCGTCAAACTGATCTCCGAGCCGTGGGACGTGGGGCCGGGCGGCTATCAGCTCGGCCATCATCCGCCGGGCTTCGCCGAATGGAACGACCGCTTTCGCGACAGCGTTCGGCGTTACTGGCGCGGCGACCCCGGCCAGCGCGCCGATCTCGCCGCGCGCCTCACCGGTTCCGCCGATCTCTTCGACAAGCGCACGCGCCGCCCCTGGGCGTCGCTCAATTTCGTGACCTCGCACGACGGCTTCACGCTCGCCGATCTCGTCGCACATGAACACAAGCACAACGAAGCAAACGGCGAAGACAACCGCGACGGCCACAACGAGAACTGGAGCGCGAACTGGGGCGCGGAAGGCCCAACCGACGATCCGGCGATTCTCGATACGCGCGCACGCGTCGCGCGCTCGATGCTCGCGACGCTGTTCGTCGCGCTCGGCACGCCCATGCTGCTCGCCGGCGACGAGGCGGGCCGCACGCAGCTCGGCAACAACAATGCCTACTGCCAGGACAACGAGCTGTCCTGGCTCGACTGGACGCTTGCCGCAACGCCGCAAGGCGAAGCGATGAGCGCGTTCGTCGCGCGCGCGATCGCGCTGCGGCGCGACCATCCAGTGCTGCGGCAGACGCATTTCCTGTTCGGCGACCGCGACGTGCTGCCGGACGTGCACGACGTGGACTGGTTCGACGAGCACGGCGCGCCGCTCTCGCCCGAGGCGTGGCAGGACCCCGAGGCGCGCGCGTTCGCGATGCGGCGCGCAGGGCCAGGACTCGACGGCGAAATAGAAGTATTGTTAATGATGCTGAACGCCTCCGCGCAGGCGGTGACGTTCACGGCCGCCGCGCCGCCTTTCGCATGGTCCGTGCTGCTCGACAGCGCGCGCCCCGCAGAACCGCCGCACGCCTTGCCAGGCACGAGCGTGGAAGTCGCCGCGCACACGCTCGTGGTGTTGGGCGCACGGCCTGCGCGTCATGGCGAACCCGGCGCGGCGCAAGACATCGAGGCGCAGGCGAACGGCCAGGAAAGAAGCGCGGCGCAAGGCAGCGAGACGCCGCCGCCCGACCCGCGCCAGCCAGGCGCAGCGCCTGCCGACGAAGACGCAGAAGCAGGCCCAGACGACGACCGCTGAACAGGAATCAGCCATGGCCACGCTATCGCATGATCCGCACGTCCGCCATTACATGCACTGCCTGCCGTTCGGCGCGCAGTTGACGGGCGCCGCGCACGCGCAGCCGCACACGCGCTTTCGCTTCTGGGCGCCCTCGTGCGACAAGGTGCAGGTGGTGTTCGAAGACGGGGCCTGCGCGCCGATCGACATGACGCCCAGCGGCAACGGCTGGTACGAAGCGCAGGCGCCGTGCGGCTCCGGCACGCTGTACCGCTACCGCATCGGCGAGAGCCAACTCGTACCCGACCCCGCTTCGCGCTTTCAGCCCCAGGGCGTGCATGGACCGAGCGAAGTGCTCGACGCGCGCGGCTACGCCTGGCAGCACGCGCACTGGCGCGGACGCCCCTGGGAAGACTCGGTGCTATACGAGTTGCACGTGGGCGCGCTGGGCGGCTATCGCGGCGTCATGAAACGCCTGCCCGCGCTCGCCGACATCGGCATCACCGCCATCGAGCTGATGCCCCTGAACGACTACCCCGGCGAGCGCGGCTGGGGCTACGACGTGGTGCTGCCCTATGCGCCGCACGCGGCCTACGGCACGCCCGACGAACTCAAGGCGCTCGTGGACGCGGCGCACGGCCTGGGCCTCCAGGTGTTCCTCGACGTGGTCTACAACCACTTCGGCCCGGACGGCAACTGGCTCGGCCACTACGCGAAGCCGTTCTTCAAGGCGGGCAAGCGCACGCCCTGGGGCGACGCGCTCGATTTCGCGCGCCCCGAGGTGCGCGACTTCTACAGCGACAACGCGCTCTACTGGCTCACCGAATATCGCTTTGACGGCCTGCGCATCGATGCCGCGCACGCCATCGACGACCCCGAGTGGCTGCGCGAGCTCGCCGACCATGTGCATGCGCGCGTGGAGCCCGACCGCCATGTGCATCTCGTGCTGGAAAACGAGCACAACGAAGCCAATCTGCTCGAAGCGCATTTCGACGCGCAGTGGAACGACGACGCCCACCACGCGCTGCACGTAATGCTGACCGGCGAATCGGAGGGCTATTACCGCGCTTTCGCCGACCACCCGATCCGCCACCTCGCGCGCGTGCTCGGCGAAGGCTTTGCCTACCAGGGCGACCCGTCGCCGATACATGCCGGCGCGCCGCGCGGCGAGCCTAGCGCGCACCTGCCGCCCACCGCGTTCGTGATGTTCCTGCAGAATCACGACCAGATCGGCAACCGCGCGCTGGGCGAACGCCTGCGCGCGCTCAGCGACGACGGCGCGCTGCGCGCGGCCACGGCGCTGCTGCTGCTCTCGCCGCAGATTCCGCTGCTGTTCATGGAGGAGGAATACGGCTCGACGCAGCCGTTTCAGTTCTTCACCGCCTTCGAAGGCGAGCTCGCCAAAGCGGTGCGCGAAGGCCGCCGCAAGGAATTCGCGGCGTTCAGCGCATTCAGCGACGCGGCGCAGCGCGCACAGATTCCCGATCCGAACGATCCGCAAACGTTCGTGAATTCGTCGCCGCCGGCGGACGCGCCGCTCGACGACGAACGGCGCGCGTGGATGCACTTCTACAAGTCCGCGCTCGCCGTGCGCGCGCGTCTTTTGATACCGCGTCTGCACGATGCGCGGCCGCTCGGCGCGACCGTGCTCGCCGACGACGCCGGCCACGCGCTGAATGCGCTCGTCGCGCGCTGGCGTCTCGCCGACGGCGAGACATGGACGATCGCGCTGAACCTCGGCGCGCAAGGCGCGCCGCTCGGCGCACAGCCCGACGGCATGGTCGTCTTCGAGACGCCTGAGCGCGCGCGCGATATCACCGACCGTGGCGTGCTGCCTGAGAGCTCGTGCGTGGCATGGCTCACCGGCGCCGTGCCCGAGTACGCGCTCCATCACGACGCGCGCGTGGTGCGGCTCGAGGAACCGCTCACATGAGCACCGCGCGCCGCAGCGAGACGCTCGCCCAACTCGCGCAACGCGCGGGCTTTGCGGTCGAGTGGACCGACGCGCGCGGCATCGCGCAGCGCGTGCCCGACAGCACGCTCGCCGCGCTGCTCGAATGCGCGGGCCTGCCCTGCGCGAACGCCACGCAGATGCGTCACAGCGCTTCCGCGCTGAACGCGGAGCAGTCGTCGCGGCGCCTGCCGCCGCTGATCACCGCCGAATTCGAGAGCGCGATCGAATTGCCCGCTTCGGCGGTGCGCACGGGCAGCCACTATCGCATCGATCTGGAAAACGGCGAGCATATCGAAGGCCGCTTCACCGCGCCGCGCGACGCGCCCGCGTTGCTCGCGCCGCTTTCCGAGCCCGGCTATCACACGCTCTCGGTCCATGATCACCGCCTGACGATCGCCGTCGCGCCGCCGCGCTGCCACACCCTCGACGACGCCTGGCGCGCGCGGCACGGCGACACGGCGCGCGTGCCTCCGCTCTGGGGTGTCGCGGCGCAATTATATGGACTCCGACGCAATGGCGATGGCGGCATCGGTGATTACAGCGCGCTGGCCACGCTCGCCACTCAGAGCGCGCGGCACGGCGCGCATGCGCTCGCGGTCAGCCCCACGCATGCGATGTTCAGCGCCGAGCCGGGCCACTTCAGTCCGTACTCGCCTTCCTCGCGGCTCTGGCTCAATGTCGCGCATATCGATCCGGCCGCCGTGTTCGGCGCGCAGGCCGCGCATGAAGCCATGCGCAAAGCCGCGCAATCCAGCGACACAGGGCGCGAATTCGAAGCGCTGCCGCTCATCGACTGGACCCGCGCGCTGCCGCTCAAGCTCGCGGTGCTGCGCGTGCTCTTCGATCGATTCGACGATACGGAACGCGCCAGCGATTCATCGCGCGCCAAGGCATTCGAGGCGTTCTGCGCGCGCGGCGGCGAGGCGCTCGAAGACCACGCGCGCTTCGAAGCGCTCCATGCCGCGATGCTCAAGGAGCCCGCCGGCGCCCGTCACTGGCGCGACTGGCCCGCGCCCTTGCGCGACCCGCGCAGTGAAGACGTCGCCCGCTTCGCCGCGGCGCACCGGCGCGAAGTGGACTTTCACCGCTTCCTGCAATGGCTCGCGGCAGAAGGCCTCGCGCGCGCGCAACGCGAGGCGCGCGAGGCCGGCATGGCAGTCGGGCTGGTCGCGGATCTCGCGGTGGGCTGCGATGGCGCGGGCTCGCAGGCATGGGCGCAGCCCGACGACATGCTGCAGCGCGTTTCCGTGGGCGCGCCCCCGGACCTTTTCAACCAGGCCGGGCAAAGCTGGGGTCTCACCACGTTTTCGCCGCGCGCGATGCACAACACCGGCTTTCACGCGTTCATCGCCATGCTGCGCGCCGCGTTCGCGCACGCGGGCGGCGTGCGCATCGACCACATCCTGGGGCTGCGGCGCCTGTGGCTCGTGCCCGAAGGCGAAAGCGCGCAACATGGCGCGTATCTGCGCTATCCGTTCGACGACCTCGTGCGGCTCATCGCGCTCGAGTCGTGGCGGCACCGCGCCATCGTGATCGGCGAGGACCTCGGCACCGTGCCGCCGGGCTTGCGCGAGCGGCTCGCCGCGCATGGGCTCTACGGCATCCGCGTGCTGTGGTTCGAGCGCGAGGGCAGCGCATTTCTCGCGCCAGGACGCTACGCCACGAACTGCGTGGCCACCCCCACCACGCACGATTTACCGACCATCGCGGGCTGGTGGAGCGGCAGCGACATCGACTGGCGCAACCGCATCGGCCAGACACTCGCGCGCGCGGACGGGCGCGACCCCGTCGCGCTCGAACACACCCAGCGCGCCGCCGACCGCGCGGCGCTGTGGCGCGCGTTGCAGGACACCGGCTTCGCGCCGCACGATGCCGCCGAGCCTGAGGCATCGCCTGAGAATGCGCCCGTGGAGGGCGCGCTCGGCTACGTGGCGGTGAGCGCGAGCCCGCTCGTGACCTGTCCGCTCGAAGACCTGCTCGGCCTCGCCGATCAACCGAACCTGCCGGGCTCGATCGACGAGCATCCCAACTGGCGCCGCCGTCTGCCGCTGCCCGTCGACGCCCTGTTCGACGATCCCGCGTTCGCTGCGCGCGTGCGGACCGTCGTGCGTGCGCGTGCGCTGGCCGCAGGCATGGAAAGCGAAGCAGCAGCAGGCGACACCTCCGCGAGCCCGGACAATGCGCCGGCCGCGCCCTCGATGCGTTCCGTGCCATGACACGCCCGCGCGCCACGCTGCGCATGCAGCTCCATCAGGGCTTCACGTTCGACGACGCGCTCGCGCAGCTCGACTATTTCGCCGCGCTCGGCGTGAGCCATCTCTATCTTTCGCCCGTCACGACCGCGCAGCCTGGCTCGCTGCACGGCTACGACACGGTCGACTACGGCACGGTGAGCGAGGAACGCGGCGGCGAAGCAGCGCTGCGGCGACTCGCCGATGCGCTGCACGCGCGCGGCATGGGTCTGATCGTGGATCTCGTGCCCAACCACATGGGCGTGGGCGGCGCGCACAACGCGTGGTGGCTCGACATCCTCGAATGGGGACGCCACAGTGCCTTCGCGCGCTACTTCGACGTCGACTGGCATTCGCCCGACCCGGTGCTGCGCGGCAAGGTGCTGATGCCGTTCCTCGGCGCGCAATACGGCGACGAACTCGCAGCAGGCCGCATCGCGCTGAAGTTCGACGCGGCGCTCGCGCGCTTCTATGTGCAATACGGCCCGCACGTCTGCCCGATCTGCCCCGCCGATTACGCGACGCTGCTGCATGCCGCCAGCGACACGGATCCCAACCTGCTCCAGACGCTCGCCGCGCCGTTCCAGGGCCTCACCACGCAGCCCGACGACCAGGCGCGCGCCGCCACCGCGCGCGCGGCGCTGCGCGACTTCGTCGAGCGCGAAGGCAGCGCCGCCATCGACGCTGCGCTGCAGGCGCACGCGGGCAACCACCCCGCCACGCGCGAGCGCCTGCACCGGCTGCTGGAGCGCCAGCACTTCCGGCTGGCGTGGTGGCGCACCGCCGCGGACGAAGTGAACTGGCGGCGCTTCTTCGACGTGAGTGCGCTCGCGGGCGTGCGCGTGGAGCGCCACGACGTGTTCGAGTCCGTGCACAAGCTCGTATTGCGCCTTTACGCCGATGGCGTGATCGACGGCCTGCGCATCGATCATATCGACGGCCTCGCTGACCCGCGCGAGTATTGCGATCGACTGCGCCAGCGGCTCTGTTCATTGCGCGCGCAACCGCCTTATATCGTGGTCGAGAAGATTCTCGCGCATGGCGAACCGTTGCGCGAGGACTGGGCCGTTCAAGGCACGACCGGCTACGACTTCATGAACGACGTGGGCGCGCTGCTCCACGACCCGGCGGGCGCTGCGCCGCTCGCTGCAAGCTGGGCCGCGATCTCGGGGCAGGACGTCCCCTTCGCGCGCGTCGCGCTCGATGCGCGCCGCGAAGTGCTGGCCGCGTATCTCGCGGCGGAGCTCGATCACGCGGCGCGCGCACTGCACCGCATCGCACGCGAGCAGCCCGCCACGCGCGACTTCACTTACGCGAGCGTGCACCGCGTGGTCGCGCAGCTGGCGATGCACTTTCCGGTCTATCGCATCTACCCGGTGAATGGCCTGCGCGGCCCCGCGGACAACCGCTATTTCGATCTCGCGCTGCAAGCGGCCCGCAAGGCGCTGCCGCGCGCGAGCCTCGCCGCGCTCGATCAGGTCGACGCGTGGCTTGGCGCGCATGCGCCGCCTACGGCTGCAACGAATGGCAACAGCAACGGCGCGAGTGCGGCCAGACACACCGCACAGAGCCCAGCGCCGCTGAGTCATGCGCTCATCGCACAGCGCACCGCGCTGACGCTGTTCTCCCAACTCACCGCGCCGCTCGCGGCGAAAGCAACCGAGGACACCGCGCTCTACCGCTACGGCAGACTGCTCTCGCGCAACGAAGTCGGCGCGGACCCGGACGACTTCTCACGCAGCCTCGATGACTTCCACGCAGCCAATGCGCTGCGCCAGCGCCGCTTCCCGTTCGCCTTGCTCGCCACCGCCACGCACGATCACAAGCGCGGCGAAGACGTGCGCGCGCGGCTCGCGGTGCTCAGCGAAATCGCCCCCGAATGGAGCGCGACGCTGCGCGCGTGGTCCACGCTGAACCAGCCGCAGCGGCGCAGCGACGCGTCGCCTTCATCGTCATCGTCGGGCACGAAGGGAGAATGGGCGCCGGGCCCGGCGGCCGAAGCCATGCTCTATCAAACCCTGGTGGGCTGCTGGCCGCCCGATCTCGACGCCGGCAACGAAGTGCGCGTGCGCGAACTGGCCGAGCGCGTCGCGCAATGGCAAACTAAGGCGCTGCGCGAGGCGAAGCAGCGCACCAACTGGCTCGTTCCTGACGAGGCCTACGAATCGGACTGCCAGGCATTTCTCTTCGATATTCTCGCGCCCCAGCGGCGCGACGGCTTCCTGCATGCACTCGCCACCTTCGTGGCGCGCATCGCGCCGGCCGGCGCCATCAATACGCTGCTGCAAACCGTGCTGCGCCTGAGCTCGCCCGGCGTGCCCGATCTCTATCAGGGCGCCGAGCTATGGGATTTCAGCCTCGTCGATCCGGACAACCGCCGGCCCGTGGATTTTGCGTTGCGCGCGGCGGCGCTGGATAGCCGCGCGCCCGCCGCAAAACTGGCGCACTGGCGCGATGCGCACGTGAAACAGGCCATCATTGCGCGTCTGCTCGCGCTGCGCGAGCGCGTGCCGGCATTGCTGAGCGAGGGCGAGTACTGGCCGCTCGAAGTACGCGGCGCGCAGGCCGCGCACGCGATTGCCTTCGCGCGCCGGCACGGCGAGACGTGGGCTGTGGTGATCGGCACGCTGCATGCAGCGGCGCTGCTCGAAGGCGACCTGCCGCTCGTCGAACCCGCGCGCTGGGACGATACGGCGGTCGTGCTGCCCAAAGCACCGACAGCGTGCCCGGCAACGGCCCTGCACGACTGGCTGAGCGACGCGACCCGCGCCGCGACGCGACACGATCAGGACAACGTGCTGTATCTGCGCGACGTGTTGAGCGCGCTGCCGGTCGCGGTGCTGTCGACCCTCGCGCCAGCCTGAGCCCAAGAAAAGGCAAGCTCAGCCGCCCTCGTCCTCCAGATCCTTCGGATACACGCGCACGAGCACGATGCGCGGCCCTTTCATCTTCTTGACGACGATGTCGAAGCGGTCGAACTCGACCCGCTGCCCCTCCGAGGGCAGATCGTTGAGCGCATGAATCACGAGGCCGCCCACCGATTCCGCACGCCCTTCGTCGATATCGATGCCGAGCGCCTGCTCCAGCGATACCACCGGCAAGCTGCCGCGCCCCATCAGCGTGCCGTCGTCCATGCGGGTCCAGTCGGTGTCGGCCTGATGAAATTCGTCGTGGATCTGGCCCACCAGCGCGCCCAGCATATTGTCGAGCGTGAGAAAACCGCCCGGCCGCATGCCCTTGCGCCCGACCAGCGCGAAGTGCGGCGCGCCCTTGCGAAAGCGCCGGAACAGCGCGAGCGCGGGCGTCTCGGGCTTCACGTACTGCACGGGACGCACGAACTTGCCGAGGTCATCGAGCGCGTGGCCCGCCTCGCGCGCGAGCAGCAGATCCTTCAGGTGAATGAGGCCCGCCACGCGCTCGCCCGAGGCGTCCTCGAAGAGCGGATAGCGGCTGAAGCGATGGCGCGCGACGATCTGCATGTTCTCAGCGAGCGAGAGGTCGCGGCGCAGGCCGACCATCTCGTGCGCGGGGCGCATGAGGTCCGAGACGGTCAGGCGCGAAAAGTCCAGCGAATGCGCGAGCGCGTTCCATTCGTCGGCGCTGTAAGTGTCGGCGGTATGCGCTGCGCCTGCCGCGTTCCCGGCATGCCTCGCACGTTGAGCGATACCGCTGGCGCGGCCGTCCACCCGCGCGCTCGCATCGGCTTGCGCGCGCTCCTCGGCCTGCGCCTCTGCCGCCGAGCGGCGGCTGCGCAGGATCAGCTTGAGTTCGTCGGTCGAGTAATGGGTCTCGGTGCCGTGCTCCGCCGAGAGGCCCACCAGTTTCAGCACTGCATTCGCGCTCGAATTGAGCACCCAGATGGCCGGATACATCGTCCAGTAGAAGCCGTACAGCGGCGCGGCGGCCCATAGCGAGATCTTCTCGGCTTCGCGAATCGCGAGCGACTTGGGGGCGAGTTCCCCCACCACAATGTGAAGGAACGAAATCACCGTAAAGGCGAACGCGAGCGAAATGGCGTGGATCAGTTCCGGCGAGCGCACGCCCACGAGATCGAACACCGGTTCGAGCAACTGCGCGAAGGCCGGCTCGCCGATCCAGCCAAGGCCGAGCGAAGCGAGCGTGATGCCGAGCTGGCACGCGGAAAGATAAGCGTCGAGCTGCCCGTGGACCTTGGCGAGCAGCCGCCCGCGCAGGCCGTGCTGGGTCGCCAGGCTTTGCACGCGCGTCGCGCGCAGCTTGACGAGACCGAACTCCGCCGCGACAAAGAAACCGTTGAGGGCAACAAGCAACAGCGCGCCGGCGAGAGCGATAAGCTGACTCAAGAGAAAGGGCTCCGGAAAACGAATCGCTCAGTATAAGGGTGAAAGAACCCTGTAAGACCTGAACGGCTGGCCGGATGGCTCACACGGCACGACCTGTGCCCCCGGCGCGACACGCTTGCCGCCCGCCTGCGTCGCGAGGCCGATGCCCATGCGGGCTGACGGCGCGCACGGATCTCACGAATCGCGAGGGTTCGCGCGGGTTCGTTTTTACGCCCGCGCGGGAACGCGCGCCGAAGCCCGCTACACCCCCTTTTACGCGCCTTTACGCGCTTTTACGCGCCACCGATCGGCACGTTGAGCATGAGCGAGGCCGCCTCGCCCTCCACCAGCGGCCGCGCCTCGAAGCGCCCGCCATGCGCCTCAGCCACGCGCTGGCACAGCGCTAGCACCCACGGAGAGCGGCCCGCCTCCTGCGGCTCGCGCGCCTGAGCCCGGGCGAATGCTTCGAACAGATGGGGCAGCGCCTCGTCGGCGAGCGCCGCGCCGTTCGCCTGCCAATGCGCCTCGAATTGAGCGGCCGTGGCCGTCATGCTCACGTCCAGCGTGACCGCCGCGCCCGGCGTGCTTGCCTCCGTCGCGAACGCCAGCATGAGCCAGAGCGCCTGCCCGATGCGCTCGCACGCGGCGTCGAGCGTCGCGCCGGTGGGCACGCCCCGCACGGCAAGGCTCACGCCGCGCGCGTCGGCGAGCGCGCGGCGCGCCTCGTCCACGGTCTCGCCGATCAGCGCGTCGAGCGCGAACGGCGCGCGCTCGATATGCAGCTTGCGCGTTTCGGCGCGCGTCGTATCGACGAGCGTTTCGAGCAGATGCACCTGTTGCTCGACGCCCGTGCGGATGCCCACGAGCGCGCGCTGCGCGGCGGCATCGGCGCCGTCGATCTTGCGCTCGAGCACATAGGCCCAGCTATGGATTGCGTTCAGCGGACTGCGCAAGTCGTGCGACACGCGCGAGAGCACGTGATCGCGCATGAACAGCGCGGCTTCGGCGCACAGACGTGCCGTGCGCTCGCTCGGGGTGGGAGTGGTGGACGCCATCGGATTCCTTTTCTTTCGCTCGCCGGGGGCGGGCCGGCCCCAATTATAGGCAGCGGCGACACTCTGGCTTCGCTGCGCCTTCGTCTCATGCGGCTCGCACCGCCGGGAAGCCCACGCGCCGCACATGACGTGCCTGCAAATGCACCCGCAGACGAAGCACCCGCAGACGAAGCACGCGCGGGGGGGCGCGTCTCGCGCGCCCTGCAAAGCGCCTACAATAACGCTTTTCCCTTTTTCCGATTCAGGAGTGTTCCATGTCCATCGTGACCACCGCATCCGGCCTCAAGTACGAAGACCTGACCGAAGGCAGCGGCGCCGAGGCGAAGGCCGGCCAGACCGTCAGCGTGCACTACACCGGCTGGCTCACGGACGGCCAGAAGTTCGATTCGAGCAAAGACCGCAACGACCCGTTCGCCTTCGTGCTGGGCGGCGGCATGGTCATCAAGGGCTGGGACGAAGGCGTGCAGGGCATGAAGGTCGGCGGCGTGCGCAAGCTCACGATCCCGCCGCAACTCGGCTACGGCGTGCGCGGCGCGGGCGGCGTGATTCCGCCGAACGCCACGCTCGTGTTCGAAGTGGAACTGCTCGCCGTCTGAGCATTGCGCTCCACGCATCGTTCGTCATGAATCCGCATCACGCCTCATCGGCCGCCGCGCCCGGCATCGCCTTGCGCTGCTACGGCGCAATCGAGGAAACCGACGTGCACGATTTTCATCAGATCGTGCTGGGGCTCGACGGCGAGATGGAGATGACGGTGGACGGTGTCGGCGAGCGCATCGACCCGCGCTCGGCCTGGCTAATTCCGGCCGGCGCGCGGCACGACTACGCGGGCATCGGCGAGAACCGCCAGCTCGTGCTGGACTTGCCCGCCGCCGCACTGGCGGTGCCCGAGCGGCTCTTCGATACGGCGCGCGCCGTGCGCATCGACCCCGCGCTCACGCAGCTCGTGCGCGAGATCGCCTCGCAAGCACAACGTAGCGCTACGCCGGTAACCGGCACGCGCACCCGCCGCTTTCATTGGGACGCCTCGGCGCAATTGTGCGCGGCCGTGCTCGCGCAAACGGGCATCGCCAGCAGCGACGCCTTCGAAGCCGCGGCGGGCCTCGACTTCGCGCGCGTCGACCGCTGGCTGCGCGCGCATCTCGCGGAACCGTTGCGCATCGCCGATCTGGCCGCGCATTGCGGCTTCGGCATGCGGCGCTTTCATCAGCTCTTTATCGAAGCATTCGGCGAGACGCCGCATCGCTATTTGCAGCGCCTGCGTCTGGACACCTCGCTCATGCTGCTCGCGGATCCCCGCCTCTCGCTCACGCACATTGCGCTGGAAGTGGGCTTCGGCGACCAGAGCGCATTCACGCACGCGTTCACGCGGCGTTTCGGGTTCGCGCCCGGGCAGTGGCGCGCGCTGCCTTCGCACTGAGCGCCGGCTCGACGCGGCTCGACATCAACCCACGCGCGCCGCTGCGCCATCACTCCTCGAAGCGGTATTCCCACTGCGCCCGCGCGCCCACCGCGACCCGCTCGCCCGCGCCCGCGATCACCATCGCGTTTTGACCGAACGTGAGCCCGCCGTCCACGCGCGGATCGGCGCGGAACGCCGCGAGCGTGTCGAGCGGCTCGGCGGGCCACTCTCCATCGCGCTCGCCCGTGCGCTGATCGATCGTCGTGATCGGGCAGCGCGCACACGGCTTGGCGAAGCGCAGCACAATGCCGCCGCCCTCGATCGACAGCGTGTCGATAAAGTCTTCGTCGAACGCATCGACGTCATCCACGACGATGTTCGGGCGGAAACGGCTCATCGGCACCGGCGTTGCGCCCTTCGCCGCCAGCCGCGCGTTCAGGTCCGCCAGCGACGCTTCGCTCGTGACGAGCAGCGGAAAGCCATCGGCGAACTGTGTGGGCACGTCCTCGTCGTTCGTCCACTGCTTGCTCGCGAGGCGCGTGACGTCCGGCGCGAAACGCACGAGGCGCACCGCCACGCCCAGCGCCTGCGAAAACCACTGCGCGGCTTCATCGCCTTCGTCGAGCGCTTCGAACGTGTCCTTCCAGACCGTCACCTGCACGTGCGCTTCGTTGCCGTGCGGCGTGAAAGGCAGGTCCAGCGGCGTGTCCAGGTCCGTCATCGTGAGACGCACGCCGCCCTCGACGAACGCGGGCACGATGCGCGCCATCGCCGCGATTTCGCGCTGCGAGACGAAGCGGCCGTTCTCGTCCACCACCATCCAGTGACGGTCCCACGGCAGCCCCTTTGCGTCGAGTTGCGCGTGATTGAGCGCGATCGCGCCGCAGGATTTCACCGGATAAACGAACAACGCACGAATGACGGCCATGACGAACTCACGAACAAGAAAAGCGTAGTTGGAATGCGAAGCTTACTGCGCCGCGTCGAGCCCGTGCGCGAGATCGCGGCGCACGTCGCGCGGGTCTTCGAGGCCCACCGCGAGCCGGATCAGCCCTTCGGTAATGCCCGCCGCCGTGCGCGCCTCGGGTGTGATGCGGCCCATGCGTGGTGGTGGCCGTGATGGTCGTGCGCGTGTCGCCGAGATCGCCGGTGATCGAGCAGATTTTCGTGCCGTCGATCACGCGCCACGCGTTCGCGCGCTGCGCCTCGGGCGTGTCGCCCTTGAGCTCGAACGAGACGATCACGCCGCTCGGCTTCTGCTGACGCATCGCGAGCGCGTGCTGCAGATGCGATTCGAGCCCCGGATAAAAGACGCGCTTCACAGCGGGATGCGCCTCGAGCCAGCGGACCCGCCATTGAAGCCGCCATGCCTGCAGCGTATCGCGTATCCATTTCATCCGTACACACGGAGCACAGGCGCAAAAAAGCCCGCTTCTGCGTAGGCAGAAGCGGGCTCGCTCGACATGCGCGGAATTCAGCACGTCAAGAGCGCGCCATGCACGCGCGCCACGTTCGCTTCGCTTACTCCACCGAGAGCTGCAGATGCAGCTGCGAGCGCGTGCCGCCGTCCATCGCGTCGCTCGCGGCGTCGCGGTCGGACTGCGCCTGGGGCGCCAGACGCGCCAGCTCGATCTTGTCCAGATACGCGCTCGTGATGTCGCCGGTGATGTAATCGCCGTCGAAGCACGAAGCTTCGAACTCCGTGAGCTCGGGATTGATGTCGCGCACGGCCTGCTTGAGCGCCTCCACGTCCTGATACACGAGATGATCCGCGCCGATGATGCGTGCCACTTCTTCGTCGGTGCGGCCATGCGCGACGAGCTCGCCGCGCGTGGGCATGTCGATGCCGTAGACGTTCGGGTACTTCACGGGCGGCGCCGCCGAGGCAAAGATCACCTTGGTCGCGCCGGCGTCGCGCGCCATCTGCACGATTTCCTGCGAGGTGGTGCCGCGCACGATGGAATCGTCGATGATCAGCACGTTCTTGCCCTTGAACTCGATGCCCATGGCGTTGAGCTTCTGGCGCACAGACTTCTTGCGCATGGCCTGCCCCGGCATGATGAAGGTGCGGCCCACGTAACGGTTCTTGAAGAAGCCCTCGCGGTATTCCACGCCGAGCTTGTTCGCGACCTGCATGGCCGCCGGGCGCGACGAGTCGGGAATCGGCATGACCACGTCGATCTTCACGTCGGGCAGCTCGCGCTTGATCTTCTCGGCGAGATAGTCGCCCATGCGCAGGCGCGCGTTGTACACCGGCACGCCATCGATCACCGAGTCCGGACGCGCGAGGTACACGAGCTCGAAAATGCAGGGGTTCAGCTTGGGCGCCGCCGCGCATTGCTGCGCGTGCAGTTTGCCGTCGAAGTCGATGAACACCGCCTCGCCCGGCTGTACGTCGCGCACGAACTCGAAGCCGATGCCTTCGAGCGCGACCGACTCCGAAGCGACCATCCACTCGGTGCCTTCCGGCGTCTCGATCTTGCCGATGCACAGCGGACGAATGCCGAACGGGTCACGGAACGCGAGCAGGCCGTAGCCGGCGATCAGCGAGACGATCGCGTACGAACCGCGCACGCGGCGGTGCACGCCCGAGACGGCCTTGAAGAGCGCGGCCGGATCGAGTTCGAGGCCCGAGCTCGCGAGCTGCACTTCGTGCGCGAGCACGTTGAGCAGCACTTCGGTATCGGAATTGGTGTTCACGTGGCGGCGGTCCACGCGGAACATCTCTTCCTTGAGCTGCTGCCAGTTGGTGAGATTGCCGTTGTGCGCGAGGATCATGCCGAACGGCGCGTTCACGTAGAACGGCTGGGCCTCCTCTTCGCTCGACGCCGAGCCGGCCGTCGGGTAGCGCACCTGGCCGATGCCGCTGGTGCCGGGCAGGCTGCGCATGTTGCGCGTGCGGAACACGTCACGCACCATGCCGTTGGCCTTGTGCATGTGGAACGTGTTGCCGTTCGCGGTGGCAATGCCGGCCGCGTCCTGACCACGGTGCTGCAAAAGCAGCAGCGCGTCATAGAGGAGCTGATTGACGGGGGAGCGGGAAACTACGCCTACGATGCCGCACATGGCAGGTCCTTCAAAAAAGCGAAATCAGCAGTGACATTGACGGCGCGGTAACGACAGCCGACCAGTTTCTGGTCAGACGTGAACGTAGGCCGCGAGCGTCTCGGGCAAAAACGGTTTGAGTTCGAGCACGCCCTGCACGGCATAGGGCCGCAGCAGCGCCTTGCGCCAGAAGTCTTGCTGGGGCAGCTCCGTCAGTCCCGCGAGGACGACAAGAATCAGCACCAGCACGACGCCTCGCACGAGGCCGAACATCATGCCAAGCGAGCGGTCCACACCGGACAATCCGCTCACCTGGACCAGCCGGCCGAGCAGCGCATTCGCCACGCCGGCCACGAGCACCACGCCGATCACGATCAGCGCGAAGGCGATCAGCCACTGGGTCAGCGCCCCGCCCGGCCAGTTCGCCGGAATGAAGGGCACCACGCGATCCACGTAGCGGCACGCCACGATGAGCGCCGCGATCCAGCCAATCAGCCCGAAAATTTCGCCGATGAGCCCACGCCACGCCCCGCGCAGTGCGGACAAACCGATCACCGCCATTACAGCGTAGTCGAATGCCGTGAACATCGGGCGCTATTGTGCAGAGCCGTTCGAGCCCGTCATCAGGCCCGCGCCGCGCACCTTCGCGATCGCCTCGGTGGCGGAGGCGCGGTCGGGGAACGGACCCGCGCGCAGCAGCGTGCGCGTCGTGCCGTCGGCTTCCTTGCGTTGCTCGGTATATGCAGGCACGCCTGCGGCTTTCAACTTCGTGACCCATTTATTCGCGGTGGCGTCGCTGCTGAACGCGCCCAGCTGCACCGCGAAGCGCGCACCCGACGGCGCGGCGGCCGTGCCGTCGCCTTCGGCTGCGTTGGCATTAGCCGCTGCCGAGGTGCCCGTCTTGCCGCGCGACGCGACAGCCGAACCCGAAGACGGCGCAGCCGGCTTCGCGGCGGTGCGCGGCGCCTGCGCGGCTTCGGCCGATTGATTCGCTTGAGCTTGAGCTTGAGCTTGAGTCTGGGTTTGGGCTTGAGCCGCCGGCGCGGACCTGGCCGGCGCAGCGGGCTTCGCTTGCGCAGTCTGTGTCGGCGCTGCGCCCGAGGCTGCCGAGAGCCCCGAAGCGCCGGGCGTTGCTACGCCCAGCCCGGCTTCCGCCGCAGCGGGATTGTCCGGAGCGACGCCCGCCTGGGTGTCCTCGTGGCGCGCTTCAGCCTTCGAGGCCGGGCGGCTAGGAATATCGATGGAGATGTCGTCGGTGACCGGCTTGGGGTGCGAGTCGAGCACCATCGGCAGGATCACGATGGCGGCCAGCACCAGCGCAATCGCGCCGACGAGGCGCCGGCGCGCGCGCTGCTTTTCCGGCAGGGTGGGATCGAGCAGCATCGCCTCGGCGTCGCCGGAGCGGGCCGGCCGGCGGCTGCGCCGCTCCACGCGCGTGTTCTGACTGCTCCGGCGGCGGGAGCCAGCCTCAGAGTCGCGTCGGCTGGGCGCGTCGTCTTTCTTGCCGAACGAGAAAATTCCCATGTATGGCTGCTGTTGGCCTCTGCGTAGCGGCTGTGATGAACCGCGCAATCAGTGCTGCTGCGACTTTCGCCAGGCCATGACGCCGGCAACCGTCAAAAAACTTCCGAAAACGAGAATTCTATCATTTTCGGACGCCCGTTTTAGCGCATCTTGAAACGCCGCGGCGGGCGTTTCGTAGCGCGTAATGCTGCTGTCAGGGCCGTCTTCCACTCCGGCCTCGCGCAGCACTTCTTCAAGCTGTAGCGCCGAAGCCGCGCGCGGCAACGGCAAATCGGTCACGCACCAGTGGTCGATCTCGCCCTTCAGGTGCGCGATCACGCCGGCGAGGTCCTTGTCGCGCATCGCGCCGAACACCGCGTAGGTGTACGGAAAGTACCCCATGCCAGATAAATTTTGCCCGAGGACCGCTGCGGCGTGCGGATTGTGGCCCACGTCGAGGATGATCGACGGCTTGCCCGGCAACACCTGGAAGCGACCCGGCAACTCCACGTTGGCGAGGCCGAGGCGAATGTCCTGCGCCGACACCGGCAGCCGGTCGCGCAGCGCTTCGAGCGCGGCCAGCGCCGCCGACGTATTGATCAGCTGATTCGCGCCGCGCAGCGCCGGATAGGCCAGCGCCGAACGGCGCAGCGAGCGGCCCACGTAGTTCCATTGCTGACGCTCGCTGCCGGCCTGGCCTTCATAGCGGAAATCGCGGCCGAACAGCCACAGATCGGCGCCGATCGCCTGCGCATGGTCGATGAGCGACTGCGGCGGCAGCGGGTCCGCGCAGATCGCGGGCGCGCCGGCGCGGAAGATGCCGGCCTTTTCGAAGCCGATCTTTTCGCGCGTGTCGCCGAGGTATTCGGTGTGGTCGAGGTCGATGCTCGTGACGATCGCACAGTCGGTGTCGAGTACATTCACGGCATCGAGACGCCCCCCGAGGCCCACCTCGAAGATCACGGCGTCGAGCCCGCGCGACGCGAACAGATGCATGATCGCAAGCGTCGTGAACTCGAAGTACGTGAGCGAGACCGGCGTGGCGAAGGTGTTGCGCGCGGCCTCCACGGCCTCGAAGTGCGGCAGCAGGTCAGCGTCGCTGGCCTCGACGCCGTCGATGCGCGCGCGCTCGTTGAACGACAGCAGATGCGGCGACGTGTGGCAGCCGACGTGGTAGCCGGCCTTGAGCAGGATGGTTTCGAGAATCGCGCAGGTAGAACCCTTCCCGTTCGTGCCGCCGACCGTGAACATCGGGCAATCGAACTTCAGGTTCAGCGCGTCCTTGACCTTGCGGATGCGCTCGAGGCCCATGTCGATGCCGACCGGATGCGCAGTTTCGAGATGCGTGAGCCACGCGTCGAGGGAGGGAAAAGTACTCATCGGGACGATTCAGGGAATTCCATGCACAGCGGGCGGCCAAGCATCGAGACGTCGATCTGGCGCGCATGAGCCGCTGCAAAAAAACGGCATTATCGCGGAAATGACAACGCGCCGCTTGCTTTCGCTTGCGGCGCGTCTGACAAGGCGCGAAACCCGCAAGTTCCGCGCGCGTGCAAGGTCCGGTGCGCTCAGGCCACCGCGTCGGCGGGCTGGCGCTGCAGCAGCGCCATCAACTGGGCGATTTCCTCGCGCATCTTGCGGCGGTCGACGATCATGTCGATCGCGCCCTTTTGCATCAGGAACTCCGCGCGCTGGAAGCCTTCGGGCAGCTTCTCGCGCACCGTCTGCTCGATCACGCGCGGACCGGCGAAGCCGATCAGCGCCTTCGGCTCCGCGATCACGACGTCGCCGAGAAACGCGAAGCTCGCCGACACGCCGCCCATGGTGGGGTCGGTCAGCACCGAGATGAACGGCAGTTTGGCTTCCGAGAGCTTCGTGAGCATGGCCGTGGTCTTGGCCATCTGCATCAGCGAGAGCAGGCTTTCCTGCATGCGCGCGCCGCCCGAGGCCGTGAAGCAGATGAACGGCACTTGCTGCTCGAGCGCGTTCTGCGCGCCGCGCGCGAAGCGCTCGCCCACCACCGAGCCCATCGAGCCGCCCATGAACGCAAACTCGAAGCAGGCGACCACGCACGGCAGCGTGTGGATCGCGCCGCCCATGACGACCATGGCGTCGGTTTCGCCGGTGTCGTCCATGGCCTCCTTGATGCGGTCGGGGTACTTGCGGCTGTCCTTGAACTTCAGCGCGTCGACCGGAACGATTTCCTGGCCGATTTCATAGCGGCCTTCCGGATCGAGCAGCCCGTCGAGGCGCTCGCGCGCGTTGATCCGCATGTGGTGATCGCACTTCGGGCAGACGTGCAGATTCGCTTCCACGTCGTTGCGGTACAGGACCGCCTCGCACGACGGGCACTTGATCCACAAGCCTTCCGGAATGCTCTTGCGGCTTTTCGGATCGGTTTGCTTGATCTTGGGCGGCAGCAGTTTGTCGAGCCAGCTCATTGATGTTCTTTCCTTGATCGTGATGCGCGGGCGCGGACGGCGTGACGTCGACCCGGTCTCGATGACCGGGTTCCGACCCCGACCGCGCATGGCGAAAAAGCGATTTTACAGCAGTCTTATTTTGCGTTGTCCGCAACCGCATCCAGCGCTGCCCGAATATCGGACACGAATTGCGTCAGCGCCTCGGCGGCGGTGTCGGCCGGCGCCTTCTCGAGCAACTGCACGATGCGGCTGCCGATCACCACGGCGTCGGAGACTTGCGCCACGGCGGCGGCCGTTTGCGCGTCGCGAATGCCGAAGCCCACGCCGACCGGCAGCGGCACGCGCGCCTTGATCGCCGGGATCTTGCTCGCGATGCTCCCGACGTCGAGGTGCCCCGCACCCGTCACGCCCTTGAGCGAGACGTAATAAACATAGCCGCTCGCCGCGCGCCCCACTGCGGCGATGCGCTCGTCGGTGGAGGTGGGCGCGAGCAGGAAGATCGGGTCGATGCCCGCAGCCTTCATCATCGAGGCGAACACCACCGACTCCTCGGGCGGATAGTCGACTACCAGCACGCCGTCCACGCCGGCATCCTTCGCAGCGGCGGCGAACGCATCGGCGCCCATGCGCTCGATCGGGTTCGCGTAGCCCATCAGCACGACGGGAGTTTGCGTATCGGATTCGCGGAAGCGCTTGACGTCGGCGAGCACGCTCTTGAGCGTCACGCCCTTCGCAAGCGCGCGCTCCGACGACTGCTGAATCACCGGGCCGTCGGCCATCGGGTCCGAGAACGGCACGCCAAGTTCGATCACGTCCGCGCCGCCAGTAACGAGCGCATGCATGAATTCGACCGTGCGCGCTGGATCGGGGTCGCCGGCGGTCATGAACGGGATCAGGCCTTTCTTGTTGGCGGCGGCAAGCGCCGCGAACGTGGTTTTGATGCGGGACATAGCAGGGTCCTCAGATTCGGTCGTTACCGCGCGGCGCGAGCCAGTGGCGGCGCAAGCGCATCATGCGCCGGCCGCAACAGCCGCGGACACCGCGGCAGACGCACGTGCGCAAGCGTCAATTGCAGCCAGGCCGACGCGTTCGTGCGCGATCGCGCAGTAACTTTCATTAATTTCATAGCCGACGAATTCGCGCTGATGACGCGCGCAGGCGACTGCCGTAGTGCCGCTGCCCATGAACGGGTCCAGCACGCGGCCGCCCGGCGGGCAGCTCGCGAGCACCATGCGCTCGACGATCTCAAGAGGCTTCTGGGTGGGATGATCCACGCGCTCCGCGTGCTGACGGTGCAGCCGCGAAACGGACCAGACGTCCTTGGGGTTGTAGCCGAGCTCCAGCCACTTGCTGCCTTCGAACAACTTGCGCGAACGCGCCTTCTTCGTGACGGCATCGTATGGGATGCGGACGGGATCGAGATCGAAGTAGTAATCTTTCGAGACCGCGAAGAAACCGATGTTGTCGTGCACCGAGGTGAAGCGGCGGGTCGTGCCGCCCATGCTGGGCACGCGACGATCCCAGACAATCTCGTTAATCATCGTCATTTTCGACTTCAGATAAACGAAGATCTCGGGCGCGTACTGCCAGGTGCAGAACACATAAAGCGAACCGCTGGCTTTGAGCTTGGGAATCGCAAGGTCGAGCCACGCATACGTCCAGGCGAGGAAATCCTCGCCCGAGCGCATGTCGGAGTCGTTGCCGTAGTCCTTGCCGAGCCCATAAGGCGGATCGGCGACGATCAGATCGATCGAGGCGTCGGGCAGGTTCGCTGCATCGGTCAGGAAGTCGCGGTTCAGGAGCCGGATGCTGTCGGGCACTGCGGGCACCGAGGGCAAGGCGGCGGGCGCTTCGGCGGCTGCCACGGGAGCAGCCGTCTCGGCGCCGGCCTCGCCTTCAGGCACCGGCAGTTGCGGCTCGTCGAACTCGTCACGCATCGCGGGTATCGCTCCGGGCGCTCAGAACTGGATGCCCGATCGCTCAGCGACCGTATGCATGTCCTTATCGCCGCGGCCCGACAGGTTCACCAGCAGAACCTTGTCTTTGGGCAGCGTCGGCGCGAGCTTCGCCGCGTACGCAAGCGCGTGACTCGATTCGAGCGCGGGAATGATGCCCTCGATGCGGCAGCAGTCGTGGAATGCCCTGAGCGCTTCCTCGTCGTCGATGGTCACGTACTGTGCACGGCCGCTGTCCTTGAGCCAGGCGTGCTCGGGACCGACGCCGGGGTAGTCGAGACCCGCCGAAACCGAATGCGTTTCGATGATCTGGCCGTTTTCGTCCTGCAGCAGGTAGGTGCGGTTGCCGTGCAGCACGCCCGGCGTGCCGGCCGCGAGCGAGGCCGCGTGGCGGCCCGTCTCCATGCCGTCGCCGGCGGGCTCGACGCCGATCAACTGCACCGAAGTGTCATCGATATATGGATAAAAGATGCCCATCGCGTTCGATCCGCCGCCCACGCACGCGATCACGGCGTCGGGCTGGCGGCCCGTCATTTCCGGCATCTGCACGCGGCATTCGTCGCCGATCACGCGCTGGAAGTCGCGCACCATCATCGGATACGGGTGCGGGCCCGCCACCGTGCCGATGATGTAGAAGGTGTTTTCGACGTTGGTGACCCAGTCGCGCATGGCTTCGTTGAGCGCGTCCTTGAGCGTGCGCGAGCCCGATTCCACCGGCACGACGGTCGCGCCCAGCAGCTTCATGCGATAGACGTTGGCAGCCTGGCGGCGCACGTCTTCCGCGCCCATGTAGACCACGCATTCCATGCCAAAGCGCGCCGCGATCGTGGCCGTCGCCACGC
Source organism: Paraburkholderia sp. A3BS-1L (assembly GCF_051125215.1). Lineage (NCBI taxonomy): Bacteria > Pseudomonadati > Pseudomonadota > Betaproteobacteria > Burkholderiales > Burkholderiaceae > Paraburkholderia > Paraburkholderia sp. A3BS-1L. The sequence continues at coordinate 2,155,050 of NZ_CP120443.1, forward strand.
CGTGCTGGCCCGCGCCGGTTTCCGCGATCACGCGCGGCTTGCCCATGCGTCTCGCGAGCAGCGCCTGGCCGATCACGTTGTTCACCTTGTGCGCGCCGGTGTGGTTCAGGTCTTCGCGCTTGAGATATACCTGCGCGCCGCCCAGCAGCTCGCTCCAGCGCTGCGCATGATAAATCGGCGACGGACGGCCGACAAAATGCTTCAACTCGCGCTGATATTCGGCGACGAAGTCGGGATCGTCCTTGAATTTCGCGTAGGCGTCGCGCAGCTCGTCGATCGCCTGCATCAGGGTTTCGGCAGCGAATACGCCGCCATAAGGGCCGAAATGGCCGCGTTCATCGGGCAAATTGTACATAAGTCACTCGCTCGACCAACCGGGGGCCCCGCATTGCGCAAGGGCTGGCTGGTCCAAGAAATTATCCCGCGTCCGCTTCGCGCACTGCGCGCACGAACGCCGCCATACGGGCGTGGTCTTTCACGCCCTTCGCGCCCGGGACCTCGATGCCACTGGAGACATCGACGGCGAACGGACGCACCTGGCGAATCGCATCACTGACGTTTTGCGCGTTCAAGCCACCACTTAAAACGGCCCGACGCGCGAGCCCTGCGGGGATAAGTGACCAATCGAAGACCTTCCCGCCGCCGCCGTAACCTTCGACATGGGTGTCGAACAGCAGGCCGCTGGCTGATGAATAACGATTTGCCCATTCTATCAAATCGGCTTTGCGAGTATCGGCCGCCACCCGCAATGCGCGCAACCAGGGCAAACCGGCAACCGAGGCCAGCGATTCGCATTGGTCGGAGGTTTCGTCGCCGTGAAACTGCAGTAGCGTTAGCGAGACGTTGCTCGCGACCTCGCCGACCCATTGCGGCGTGGCGTTCACGAACAGGCCCACCACCGAGACGAACGGCGGAATGTCGTGGGTGAGCTCGACCGCCTGCGCCACGCTCACCGAGCGCGCGCTCGGCGGATAAAACACGAGGCCGATGGCGTCGGCGCCCAGGTCGATGGCGTGCGCGATCGCCTCGGGTGTCGAAAGCCCGCACAGCTTGATGCGCGTGCGGTGCGTGGCAGCGATGGCGGGGTGTTCTGCTGACGTCATGAATCGAGACTCGATGGGCGGTTGGGGTGTTTCGCGTTTTGCGGGCTCACGTCGGGCTGGCGTCGGCCCAGACGGTGCTCCACGGCACGCTGGCCGTATGCGCGGCGGGGACGGCGAACTCTTCAGGATAGCCTACTTGCGCAAGATACAGGCCATCGGGCATGAAGGTCGGCGCAGCCTTGGTGCGATCGAGCCCGGCCAGCACCTCGGCCATCCATGCGGCCGGGTAGCGGCCGCGCCCCACGGCCACGAGGCAGCCCATCAGGTTGCGCACCATGTGGTGGAGAAACGCGTTCGCGCGAAAACGGAAGTGGATGAAATCGCCCAGCGGCCGGATATCGATCTGATACAGGTGTTTCACGGGCGTCTTCGATTGACACTCCGACGAGCGGAACGCCGAAAAATCATGCTCGCCGATCAGGCAGGCGGCCGCTTCGCGCATGGCGTCCACGTCGAGCGGCGTGTGGATCCAGCCGGCCCGCCCCGCCAGCATGGGCGAGCGCACCGGGTTCACGTAGAGCGCGTAGTAATACGTGCGCTCGAACGCCGAAAAGCGCGCGTGGAACGCCTCGGGCATCGGCTGCGCCCATTGCACGGCCACCGTCGGCGGCAGAAACGCATTGGTGCCGCGCACCCACGAGAACGGCGCGCGGTCGAGGTCGGTGTCGAAGTGCACGACCTGGCCGAGGCCGTGCACGCCCGTATCGGTGCGACCCGCGACCACGGTGGGCAGCGGCACGGTGGCGAACTCGCGCAGCGCGCGCTCGAGCGCGTCCTGCACCGTCTTGCCGTGCGGCTGCGATTGCCAGCCGCAGTAGGCGGCCCCGTCGTACTGGATTCCTAGCGCGATACGCATATGGCGGGCGTCAGGAAAGCGGCGAGAGCGTCGACAGCAACGCCTGCGCATCGGCGCGCGTGGCGTGGTCGTTCGACTCGATCACCTCGTTGATCAGCGAGCGAGCGCCGGCCAGGTCGCCGAGCGCGATGTATTCGTGCGCGAGGTCGAGCTTGTTGCGGGCGATGCGCGAGAGTTGCTCCGGCGTGAAGACCGGCAGCGGCTCGGCGGAATCGGCCGGCAGATTCAGGTCGAAATCGAGCGTGAGCGGGCCGAAGCGCGGCGCGCCCAGCCCGGCGATCGACCCCGCGCCCGCAATGCCCACTTCGATGGCCTCGCCGGCAGGCGGCACAGGCGGCTGGCCGAACGGCAGCGCCTGGCGCGCGGTCGTCTCGGGGGTGGCGACTGGCTCCGTCGAGAGCGGGACGCCCGGCATGGGCTCGGGCGTTTCGACGCGCGGCGGCAGCGGCATGTCGAGGCCGCCCAAAGCATCGACGGCGGACTTCGGAAACTCTTGCGGGACTTCCACGTGTGGCATTGCGACTTCTGCTTCTTGTTCTGATGGGACAGCGGGTGTGGAGTGATCGCCCGGCATCGCGAGTTCATGCGGAGGCGGCGCGGCGGATTCGGCGGGCGCGGCCGGGGCCTGGGCCTCTGCCCTGTGCGCATGCGGTTCGGGATGCGGTTCGGGATGCGGTTCGGGATGCGCTTCGGCCTGCGCGCCCGGCATCGTCAGCTCGATCGGACGCGGCTCGGCACGGCTTGCTTCGTGCGCGGCGGCGCTCGATTCGTCGATGTCGGCTTCGGCGTGATGCGGCGTTTCGGGTTGATGGGCCGGCTCAATCGTTTCGCCCAGCGTGGGCAACTCTGCCAGTTCGTGCGGCGACGGCGCCTCGTCGCCGGGTTCGGCGTGCTCGCCGTGTTCTTGCGCGGCGTCGCGCAGCGGCTCTTCCGCCGACTCTTCCGCCGACTCTTCCGCCGACTCTTCCGCCGACGCTTCGGCTTTCGCCTTCACGACAGCAGCGGCTGCGCCGGTCGCCAGCGGCGCTGCGGGCGCTACCGGCGCTGCGGGTTCTGCCGACGCATCGTCGCGCCCGGTCGGGCGCGTAGCAGCGGGCGGCTCAACCGCGCTTTCTCGGGCCTCCGGCGCAGGCTTGCGACGTTTGCGCATGAGCACACGCACGACCAGCGCGACGAATGCCAGCATTACCGCGGCCACGCCGCCAAGCGTGATCGGAGAGACCTCGGGCTGCGCGCCGTTCGCGCCCGGCGCCGCACCTCCGGCAGCGGCGTTCCCTTGCGTACCGGCCGGTGCGCCAGCCACCGGCACGGGCTTGCCGATGCCGTGCTGTTGCAAGGCCATTAGCACACGATTCTTGAGAGCAAGCAGTTGTTGCAGGCTCGACACCGTAGGTGTCGACGCCGCCGAACCCGGTATAGCGGACGCCGCCGCGGCGGGCGGTGCCGCCTGGACTGCGCCGCTCCACGAATGAGGGTCGCTGGCCGGCGCGGGGACTGCACTCGCGCTCGCTTCGGCGGAAGCAGCGGACACAGCCGGCGCACTCGCAACGCTTGCGCCAGCCGCGCCACTCGTTGCCATCGCACCGGCATTGGTGCTCGCGCTTGCGCCTGTAGCAACGGCAGTCGTAGTCGAAGCCGGAGCCGCCGCCTCGGCCGCTGAACTCGCGCCCGCAACAATGGCAGCCGAAGCACCGGGTGCACTTGCCGCGCCGGCAACCGGCGCCGAAGCACCGGCTGCTGCGCTCGCCATATCGGGCGTTCCCGGCACGTTCAGCACGGCGCCCACCTTGAGGCGGCTCGGGTCGCGTTTCATGAACGCCGAAGGGTTCGCGTCGAACAGCGCCTGACTCGCGCGCGCGATCACCGCTTTGTCGTGCGACTGCGTGACGTCGACCGCCACATCGTGCAGCGACTGCCCCGGGTGGATGGTGTATTGCCCCACGATGGGCAGCGCCGCCGCAGGAGCGGATGCCCCCGCAGCACCCGATGTGGCGGCGGCAGCCGCCGCGCCGCTTTGCGCATGAACCATACCGGAAGCGCCGGCCATGGCGACCAGCAGCGCCGCGGACACCGCAACGGCAGTCCGCCGCATTTTCATGGCTGGATTGACTGAATCGGAAACGGCTTCAAATCGAACGATCATCAGATGCCCTGGCACACCGCTCGCGCGGCAGTCGATGAAACGGGGTTTGTTGTGGGTGAACCGGCCAGTTGTGCCCGGCGCACGGAAGCCCGCCGCACGGAAACCGCCCGGAAATAAAAAAGCGCCGCGACTGGCGCGGCGCTTTTATCACCCTGTCTACGCGTCATTAGGCGCGTAGTTTAATTCATTCACTTGTCGAGCAGAATGCGCAGCATACGGCGCAGCGGCTCGGCGGCGCCCCACAGGAGCTGGTCGCCGACCGTGAAGGCGGACAGATACTCGCCGCCCATCGCGAGCTTGCGCAGACGGCCGACCGGCACCGAAAGCGTGCCCGTGACGACTGCCGGCGACAGATCGCGCATCGAAGCTTCGCGCTGGTTCGGCACGACCTTGACCCAGTCGTTGGCCGAAGCGAGGATGCCGTCGATCTCGTCGAGCGGCACGTCCTTCTTGAGCTTGATGGTGAGCGCCTGCGAGTGGCAGCGCATCGCGCCGATGCGCACGCACAGACCGTCGACCGGAATCGAGCCCGGCTCGCCCATGGCAGGCTTGCCGAGGATCTTGTTGGTTTCGGCGCCGCCCTTCCACTCTTCCTTCGACATGCCGTTGCCGAGGTCCTTGTCGATCCAGGGGATCAGCGAGCCCGCGAGCGGCACGCCGAAGTTCGCCGTGGGCATGGCGTCGCTGTTCATGGTGGCGAGCACCTTGCGGTCGATGTCGAGAATCGCCGACGACGGATTCGCGAGGTCGCTGGCCACGGCGGCGTTGAGCGCGCCCATCTGCGAGAGCAGTTCGCGCATGTTCTGCGCGCCTGCGCCCGAAGCAGCCTGGTACGTCATGGCCGTCATCCAGTCGACGAGGTTTTCGCGGAACAGGCCGCCCAGTGCCATCAGCATCAGGCTGACCGTGCAGTTGCCGCCGATGAAATCCTTCTGGCCCTTGACGAGTGCGTCTTTGATGACGTCGAGGTTGACCGGGTCGAGCACGATGACCGCGTCATCCTTCATGCGCAGCGAGGAAGCCGCGTCGATCCAGTAGCCGTTCCAGCCAGCCGCGCGCAGCTTCGGATAGACCTCATTGGTGTAGTCGCCGCCCTGGCACGTGATGATGATGTCGCACTTCTTGAGCTCATCGACGCTGTTCGCGTCCTTGAGCTTCGTCTCGTTTTTGGCGAACGACGGCGCTGCGCCGCCTGCGTTGCTGGTGCTGAAAAACACCGGTTCGATCAGGTCGAAATCGCGTTCTTCCTGCATGCGCTGCATCAGCACGCTCCCGACCATGCCGCGCCAACCTACGAGACCTACGTTCATGATTAACCCTTGAAATGGACAACTTCCCCGCTTCGCTCGCCCGGCGTGGCCGCGCGGGGAATTGAGCGGGCACGACGAGCGATCAACGAGTGATGATCGTTTTGGTAATAATCGTTTTCGTGGTGTTTTGCGTGGCGATAGCGAGCGAAATCGCACGGGCCGTGCCGTGGATTTTCGAAACAAAGGTGATCTGGGGGATCGTCGCCATCGGAGCAATATACACGAAAACCGCAATTTCGCGCGGGGCTACCCGCATTTTCCACTATTTTCGATGCGCCTTATCGGCGCTGCCGTTTTAAACCCGCGCCTCGAAAAAAGGGCACGCCTGATTCAACCGAGGCATGCCCTTTCGCGATGGCTTTACAGCGCCGCGACCACCGCGTCGCCCATTGCGGCCGTGCCGACCTGCTTGCAGTCCGGCGTGACGATATCGGCGGTGCGATAGCCCTGCTCGAGCACCTTCTTCACCGCATTCTCGATGCGGTCCGCCTGTTCGGCGCGGCCCAGCGAGTAGCGCAGCATCATCGCGGCCGACAGAATGGTCGCGAGCGGATTGGCAATGCCCTTGCCCGCGATGTCCGGCGCCGAGCCGTGCGAAGGCTCGTACAGGCCCTTGTTGTTCTTGTCGAGCGAGGCCGAGGGCAGCATGCCGATCGAGCCCGTGAGCATCGCGGCTTCGTCCGAGAGGATGTCGCCGAACATGTTGCCGGTGACCACCACATCGAACGCCTTGGGCGCCTTCACGAGTTGCATGGCGGCGTTATCGACGTACATGTGCGAGAGCTCGACGTCCGGGTATTCCTTCGAGACATCGATCATGATGTCCTTCCAGAACTGCGAGGTCTCGAGCACGTTAGCCTTGTCGACCGAGGTGAGCTTCTTCTGGCGCTTTTGCGCGGCCTGGAAGGCCACGTGCGCGATGCGGCGCACTTCGGGCTCGGCGTAGCGCATCGTGTCGAAGCCTTCGCGCGCACCCTTGAAATTGCCGTCCGGCGCTTCGCGCGTGCCGCGCGGCTGGCCGAAGTAGATGTCGCCATTCAGCTCGCGCACGATCAGGATGTCGAGGCCCGAAACGATTTCCGGCTTGAGCGACGAAGCGCCCGTCAATTGCGGATAGCAGATCGCCGGACGGAAGTTTGCGAACAGCTCCAGATGCTTGCGCAGGCCCAGAATGGCCTGCTCGGGACGCAGCGCGCGCTCGAGCTTGTCGTATTTCCAGTCGCCCACGGCACCGAACAGGATCGCGTCGGCGGCCTTCGCCAGCGCGAGCGTAGCCTCGGGCAGCGGATGGCCGCTCGCCTCGTAGCCCGCGCCGCCAACGGGCGCTTCTTCGAGCTCGAACTTCTCGCCCAGAGCGCCCAGCACCTTGACGGCTTCCTTGACGATCTCGGGACCAATGCCGTCGCCCGGCAACACTGCAATCTTCATCCTGTGATTCCTCGTTGTATGTCGTTCTGCGTTGATCAGATGACGCGGTTCTTCAGCCACGGCTGCCGCGCGAGGCGATCGGCTTCGAACTGGCGGATCTTGTCGGCGTGGCGCAGCGTGAGGCCGATGTCGTCGAAGCCGTTCAGGAGGCAGTAGCGGCGGAACGCGGCCACTTCGAACGGGTATTCCTTCGCGCCGTCCACCGTGCGCACGACCTGCTTGTCCAGATCGACGGTGAGTTGGAAGCCGTTGAACGCATTCGTTTCGTTGAACAGATGATCGACGTCCGACTCGGAGAGCACGATCGGCAGCAGGCCGTTCTTGAAGCAGTTGTTATAGAAAATGTCGGCGAAGCTCGGCGCGATGATCGCGCGGAAACCGTACTGATCGAGCGCCCACGGTGCGTGCTCGCGCGAGCTGCCGCAGCCGAAGTTCTTGCGCGTGAGCAGAATGGATGCGCCCTGATAGCGCGGCTGGTTCAGCACGAAGTCCGGGTTCAGCGGGCGCTTCGAGTTGTCCTGACCCGGCTCGCCGTGGTCGAGGTAACGCCATTCGTCGAAGGCATTCGGGCCGAAGCCGGTGCGCTTGATCGACTTGAGGAACTGCTTCGGGATGATCGCGTCGGTGTCCACGTTCTCGCGATCGAGCGGCGCCACGACGCCGGTGTGTACGATGAATTTTTCCATGATCCGTGATCCTGATGGATGCTGATCGCGCCAGGCGCTTTCAGGACGAAGCCGAAAGCGCCGGCAGCAAGCCAGGCGGGTTAGAGCTTTTTCTGCACTGCGCGCGACGCGCCGCTGATGTCCTCGCCCACGCCGGCCACGGTGTTGCAGCCGGCCAGCGCGAGGAGCCACCCCGCCATGGCGAATAACGCCGCGCGACGCGCGAGTGCAGAGACCTTCATCGCTCTTTTCCTTGTTCCTGGTTCAGTGCTCAAGCCAGCTTGCGAATGTCGACGAAATGCCCTTCGATTGCCGCTGCGGCGGCCATGGCCGGGCTCACGAGATGCGTGCGTCCGCCCGCGCCCTGACGACCCTCGAAGTTGCGGTTCGAGGTGGACGCGCAACGCTCGCCCGGCTCCAGGCGGTCGGCGTTCATCGCGAGGCACATCGAGCAGCCCGGCTCGCGCCATTCGAAGCCCGCTTCCGTGAACACCTTGTCGAGGCCTTCGCGCTCGGCCTGCGCCTTCACGAGGCCCGAGCCCGGCACGACCATCGCGAGACGAATGTTCGACGCCACGCGGCGGCCGAGCTTCTTCACGACGTAAGCGGCCGAGCGCAGGTCTTCGATGCGCGCGTTGGTGCACGAGCCGATGAAGATCTTGTCGGGCTTGATCGACTCGATCGGCGTGTTCGGCTCGAGCGCCATGTACTGGAGCGCGCGTTCCATCGCGTCGCGCTTGACCGGGTCCTTTTCGCGCTCGGGATCGGGCACGCGGCCGTCAATCGAGGTGACCATCTCCGGCGACGTGCCCCAGGTAACCTGCGGCACGATGTCGGCGGCGGTGAGCTCGACCACGCGGTCGAACTGCGCGCCGTCGTCGCTACTGAAGGTTTTCCAGTACTCGACGGCCTGATCCCACTCCACGCCTTGCGGCGAGAACGGGCGGCCCTTCAGGTAGTCGATCGTAGTGTCGTCCACGGCGACCATGCCCGCGCGCGCGCCGGCTTCGATCGCCATGTTGCACACGGTCATGCGGCCTTCCATGGAGAGACCGCGGATCATCGAGCCGCCGAACTCCATGGCGTAGCCCGTGCCGCCCGCCGTGCCGATCTTGCCGATGATGGCGAGCACGATGTCCTTCGCGGTGCAGCCGCGCGGCAGCTGGCCCTCGACCTTCACGAGCAGGTTCTTGCTCTTCTTCTGCAGGAGCGTTTGCGTGGCCAGCACGTGCTCGACTTCCGAAGTGCCGATGCCATGTGCAAGCGCGCCGAACGCGCCGTGCGTGGAAGTATGCGAGTCGCCGCAAACGATGGTCATGCCCGGCAGCGTCGCGCCCTGCTCCGGACCGACGATGTGGACGATGCCCTGGCGCTGGTCGTTCATCTTGAACTGCGTGATGCCGAAGGCGTCGCAGTTCGCGTCGAGCGTGTCGACCTGGAGCTTCGAGACCGGGTCGGCGATGCCGTGGCTGCGGTCCGTGGTGGGCACGTTATGGTCGGAAACGGCCAGGTTCGCGCTGATGCGCCACACCGGGCGCTCGTGCATCTTCAGTCCTTCGAATGCCTGCGGACTGGTGACTTCGTGCAGCAGCTGACGGTCGATATAGAGGAGCGTCGTGCCGTCGTCTTCCGTGTGGACCACATGGGAGTCCCACAACTTGTCGTAGAGCGTCTTTGCCATGATATGCGGGGATTGAATGACTGCGAGTGACCGCGGGGATGGTGCGTTATGAATCGATGTTGTGAACCGATTATGCCACGCGAAACGCGCCGCCCGCATCGCCGCGGGCGAAAAAAAGCGATAAAAAACAGTGAGTTGGGTGGTAGTGACGATACCTGTATCGATGTTACCCGGCGAGCGGCGCCAGCCGTTCACGGCTGCGCCGTTGCGTACGCGCGCCGGGAAACCCTTGTTTTTCCGGTTGTTTTTCCGAAGGCTGTGCGGGCCGGCACGCCGATTGCGTGACGCGCGACGCCGCACGGACGGCGAGAATATGGTTCCATCACACTGAATGAACAGACACCGCGCGCCTGTGGTCTGCTCACTCCAGGAACAGGTCCCATCAGGCAATCACGGAGGCCCAATGCTTTTCGCACCTCGCATGCCCCGAAGGAAGTCCCCTTGCGCTCTGCAGAGGGCGCCGCTCGCCGCCGCGGCCTGCATGCTCGCTGCCTTCGCGCCGCACGTCATGGCGCAAACGCCTTCGCCGCTCGGCGAGTGGCAGTATTCCGCCGGCATCCCGCTGGAAAAGCTGTTCGAGCCCGACCGGCCGCCCCTGGAGGCGCGCCTTGGCGTCGGCGCAACCTTCCAGCCGCGCTACGACGGCTCGGAGCGCTATCACATGCTCGTCGGGCCGAGCATCGACATCCGCTACAAGGACCTCCTGTTCGGCTCCACCGGCGAAGGCTTCGGCGTAAACGTTCTGCAGGGCCAAAACTGGCGCATGAGCGTGGCCGCCGCCTACGATCTCGGGCGGCGCGGCCACGACGACCCCGAGCACCTGAACGGTCTCGGCAACATCAACCCGGCGCCCGAAATGAAACTGGCTGCGGAATATGTCGTGTCGAAGGAATTTCCGCTGGTATTTCGCGCGGCGTTCACGCGCAGCTTCGGCGGCTCGAACGGCTGGACCGCCGACCTGGGCGCCTATATGCCGCTGCCTGGCAGCAACGAGACGTTTTACTGGTTCGCCGGCCCCTCAGTGACCTTCGCCGACTCGAACTACATGCAAAGCTGGTTCGGCGTGACGCCGCAGCAAGCTGCCGCTTCCGGCTACCGGCAGTACAGTGCCAGCGCGGGCCTGAAGTCGGCGGGTTTCGGCATCACGATGGTGTATTTCGTGAACAAGCACTGGTTCGTCAGCGCCGATGGCGCCCTGCGGCGCCTGCTAGGCAGCGCCGCAGACAGCCCGATCATCCAGAGCAAAACCGATGGGGTCTGCGATATTTCGATTAACTATCAGTTCTGAGGCCGGCTTTTATCGGCAGCCGGCGTCGCGAAACGCCTTCTCGGCATCCTGTCGCTGGTGGTATGCCTGCATGGTATTGATCTGCTCGCCGCTCTCGCCGTAGTTCGGAACAACCGCGTTTGACTGGGCCGGACCCGGCGACCTGAACGACTCGCTATAGGAATCGGCAAGATCCCGGCAGCGCTTGTCGAACCTCGACGGGTTCGTTGCAGCCGGTGCGATCGCAGTGTTGAGGTTCTGCTGGAGTGGGCCGCCGTATTGCCGGACTGGCGTATCGAGCGGAATCGGCGGCCCACCGGCCTGAGCATGAACACTGCCCGTCAATGCGGCAACACACAGCGGGACGAAGAGAAAGCGGGCAATCATGTGTGGCGCCGGAGCAAAGTGAAAGCAGGCATCGTAGCGATGAAGTCCGGACGCACACCTGACACGCATCAAACTCCGTTCGATGCATGTCTGCCCCCCATCACCCTTCCTTATTGATCCGGTTCTGAATGTGCTCGGCACGGCTTGGCGAGGACGGATGCGAACTCATCATCGAATTCTGGCCACCGTCGAGCGTCGCCAGCTTCTGGAACGCCGTGACCAGTCCGCGCTCATTCATGCCCTTCTTCTTCAGCAGATCGAAGGAATAGTCGTCCGCCGCGCGCTCCTGGGACTGAGAGAACTGCGCGTTGATGAACTTCTCGGTCAGGTCGCCGAGCTGTGACGAGCTCAACGCCGCCGCGCCCGAGATGCCGGTGGCGCCCACGGCTGTTCTGGCCGCGCTCACGGCCCAGGCAGTCTGCATCGCCTTCTTCGAATGGCCCAGCGCGACGTGCCCCATCTCGTGCCCGATTACGCCGCGCAGTTCGTCGTCGCTCATCATCTCCATCAGGCCGCTATAGACACGCACGCAGCCGTTCGCCATGGCCCATGCGTTGACATCCTTCTGCATGTAGACCTTGTAGTCGATCTTCTGCCCGTTCAAGGCCATGTCGCCGAAGCCGCTCATCACGCTCGCGAGCCGCTTCGCATAGGCGCTGCCGGGCGCCGCGACCGGAGACTTCGCATCGCTCGCCTGGCACGCCTCGACCGAGACGGTCATCACGTCGTTATCCGAAAGGCTCGCGGCTTTGAGCAGCGTCGATCCGGCCGAAACCGCGGCATTGGGGTCGATATTCTGAAGACCGGCGCAGGCACTCAATGCCACCGCAAGACCGCAGACCATGCCCGCTCTGATTGGCGTCATTCTTGTCATTCCTCGTTGTTTTCAAAGCCGACAAATTTAGCACCGCATTTTTCGGGGATAAGCGAAGCGCGAAACATAAGTCTCTTCGCTGGATCCATGTCAAACATCGAGCCTCCTATGCCAAAGCGCTCGCATTCGCCTCCCTCATTCACGCCTCATTCTTCGTCGTTACGCTGACGTTTGGGCCGAGGCCCGAACGCGCCCCATGCAGCACGGCATCACACCATCACGATAAGGACCGCCCCATGCTCCCGCCGCTTTTCACTGCCAGCTTCCTCGAACAGCCTGCCTGGCTCTGGGCCGCCTTCCTCGCGGTGGTGATCGTGTTGCTGGCGCTCGATCTGGGCGTGCTCCATCGCGACGACCGCGAGATCGGCATCCGCGAAAGCCTGTGGCTCTCGCTCGGCTATATCGCAGTGGGCGTGCTGTTCGGCGGCTTCATCTGGTGGCAGCTTGGCGCCGCGCCGGCCACCGAGTACCTCACCGGCTACCTCATCGAAAAATCGCTCTCGCTCGACAACGTGTTCGTGATCGCGTCGATCTTCGGCGCGCTCGCGGTGCCGCGCGTGTATCAGCATCGCGTGCTGTTCTGGGGCATCGTCGGCGTGCTGGTGCTGCGTGCGATCATGGTCGGGCTCGGCGCGGCGCTGGTCGCGCAGTTCGAGTGGATGCTGTTCGTGTTCGGCCTCTTTCTCGCCGTGACCGGCGTGAAGATGCTGCTCGGCTCGAAGGAAGAGGCAAGCGGGAAGGCCAGCGAAAAAAACGGCGTGGAAGACAGCAAGATCCTGCGCCTGATCCGCCGCGTACTGCCCGTCACGCCGCAGCTCGAAGGCGGCGCGTTCATCGTGCGGCGCGCGCATCCGTCGACCAGCAAGCTCAAGCGTTTCGCCACGCCGCTGCTGGTGGCGCTGCTGATGGTCGAGTTCGCCGATCTGATCTTCGCCGTCGATTCGATCCCGGCGATCTTTTCGATCACCACCGATCCGTTCATCGTCTACACGAGCAACATCTTCGCCGTGCTCGGCCTGCGCGCGCTGTTCTTCGCGCTCGCGGCCATGGCGCACCGCTTTTACTACCTCAAGCATGCGCTCGCGCTCGTGCTGGTTTTCATCGGCGCGAAGATCTTTCTGGTGGGCATCGTGGGCAAGATTCCCGCGCTGCTGAGCCTCGGCGTGACGGCGGCGCTGCTCGCGGGCGGCGTGGTGGTGTCGCTCATCAAGACCCGGCCGCATGACCACGAGGGCGGCAGTCTGGAAGCACGGTAAGCGGATCGAAGGCAAAAGCGCCGTCCTCATTTTTCGCTCATTTTTCTCTGCGAGGATGAATTCCATCGCAGCCGCGCCGGCCCGCAGCACCGGGTCCACCGGCTGCGACTGTCAATCTCTTTGGAGCGCATCATGAAATGCCCGAACTGCCCTGACACCACGCTCGCGATCTCGGAACGTCAAGGCGTCGAACTCGACTACTGCCCGCAATGCCGCGGCGTCTGGCTCGATCGCGGCAAGCTCGACAAACTGATCGACCGCGCAGCGGCATCGCGCGCCGTCTCGCCGCAATATCTCGACGACGGCTACAGTGCGCAGCAAGGCTCGCATCACGGCAAACGCCTCGACGATCACGGGCAGCGCCGCGCGCACGAACGTCAAGGCGGCCATGGACGCCGCCGCAAATCGTGGTTCGGCGACCTGTTCGACTGAACGGCCGCGCCTCGATGCTTCCACCTCTCTTCAGGGACACCCGACCATGCGAACCTACACCAGCAACAGCCCGCAGGCTGCGGGCCGGATCGTCGCCATCGCCCTGCTTGCCGATGGCCATCTCAGCGCCGACGAACTCGCGGCCGTGCATCACGCGCGCATCGCGGACCGGCTCGGCCTCGCGCCCGGTGAATTCGGCACGATCCTGCAAGACCTTTGCGAAGATCTGCTCACGAACGCGCACCTGAACTGGAGCGACGCCTGCAAGCTCGACTCCGGTGTGATGCAGCAAGTCATGCGCGAACTCGAAGATCCGGCGCTGCGCGCCGAGGTGCTGAGCCTGTGCCTCGTCGCGATCCATGCGGACCGCCATCTCGCGCAGAACGAAGCCGACTGGGTCGGCGCGCTCGCGACCGCGTGGCGCGCGCATCCGTGGCAGCGGCTGCTGGCCTCATGAGCGCCTCATCGCTACGATAGCGCCGCCCGCACTTCACCTTCATAGCCTCCGGTTTCGGCGTGCGCCCAGGCGCCTCCCCCGCTTCGCATGCCATTCGGCGAGCACCACGCTCGCCGTTTTTTTCTTTTTACGGCGGACGTCAAACGTCGACGATCAAACGCACACGGCCCAGCCCAGCCCGCGCACATTGCGAATGACAGCGTGGCCGAACTTGCGCCGCACGCTGTAGATCACGGCGTCGACGGCATTGCTCTCCACCTCCTCGCCCCAGCCGTAGAGTCGCTCTTCGAGTTGCTGGCGCGAGAGAATCGCCCCGGGCCGCTCCAGCAGCGCGAGCATGAGCGCGTACTCGCGCGCCGAAAGATCGTCGGTCCGACCGTCGAAGGCGAGACACCGCGCATTCATGTCGAGCGTCACGCGCGCACTGCCCATCGTCGACGAAGCAAAGCCCGACTTGCGCCGCACCACCGCGCGAATGCGCGCGAGCAGCTCCTTGCTCTCGAACGGCTTGACGAGGTAGTCGTCGGCGCCGAGGTCGAGGCCTTCGACGCGCGTATCCACATCGTCGCGCGCGGTGATGATGATGACCGGCGTGGCGTCGTTGGCTTCGCGCAGGCCGCGCAGCACGTCGAGGCCGTTCATGTCGCCCAGGCCCAGGTCGAGCAGCACGGTCGTGTACGAGCCGTCGCGGATGGCCGCGCGGCCGCTCTCGCCCGTGCGCACCCAGTCGACGCTATATGTGGCGTCCTTCAATGCCCGCAGCAGCGCCGGCCCGATCAGCAGATCGTCTTCGATCAGGAGAATCCGCATTGCTCAGTTTTCCTCAGTATCTGGTTGCGTCGGCGAGTGTGGTTCGCCTCCGGTCAGCGGCAGCTCGATGCGCGCGACGATGCCGGACTGCCCGTCACTGCGATTTTCCAGCGTCACGCGAGCGCCGTAACGCTGCGCCAGCGCCTGCGCGATCGCAAGCCCAAGGCCGCTGCCTTCGGCGTCGTTGCCGCGCGCGCGAAAGAAGCGGTCGAACACATGCGGCAGGTCTTCCACGGCAATGCCGGGGCCGTTGTCGGTCACTTCGATCGTGGCCGTTTGCGCATCGCGGCGCACCGTCACGTCGACGCGCCCGCCCTCGCGCCCGTAACGAACCGCGTTGTCGACCAGATTGCGCACCAGCATGCGCATATCTGCCTCGGTCGCCCGCACACTCGCGTCGTCCAGACGCTCGACGCCCAGATCCACGCTGCGCGCATCGGCGAGCGGCAGCAGATCGGCCAGCACGTCGGTCACGAGTTGCGGCAATGCGATGTCGGCGACCGCGCGCTGCGCGCCGCCGATCTCGGCGCGCGCAAGGCCGAGCAATTGCGACACCAGCGAACCCGTGCGCGCCACGCCGCGCCGCAGTTCTTCGAAGCGTTCGTGGTACTGATCGGGCGGCGCGGCGCGCAGGTTGTCGATCTGCAACTGCATCGCCGAAATGGGCGAACGCAGTTCGTGCGCAGCATCGGCGATGAACTTGCGCTCGGCGTTCAAGAGCACCGAAAGGCGCTCGATCATGCGGTTGATCGACTCGACGAAGGGTCGCAGTTCCACAGGCGCCTTCCGCGCATCGAGCGGCTTGAGTTCGTGCAGATCGACTTTCGCCGCGCGCCGCCCGACGCGCTCCAGCGGCCGCAGCGAAAGCCGAACAGTCACGGCGATCGTCAACGCGAGCAGCGGCAGCAGCGCGAGCACCGGCAGCAGGCTCCAGAACGCCACGCGCAGCGCATTGCGGTTGCGCATGCTGCGCGACTCCGCGACCTGGATCTGCTCGTCGCCGGTGGCGAGCGCGAAGACGTCCCAGGCCTCGCCATCGTATTGGAGCGAGGAGTAGCCCTTCGGCGCGCGCGGCAGCGCGATGTCGGGGTCGCTGGTGCGGCTGGGCGCGGTAGTGTCGTGGGCGGACCAGATCTGCACGACGAGGTCGTCGGAGGGAAGACGCACGCCGTTCGGCTCGCTGCTCGGCCCGGCATGACGGTGCGGCACGCCGGACTGCACGTGCGCGGCGGCATCGCGCAGGCTCGCGCTGAATTCGCTCGCGAGGCTGCGCACCACCAGGAAAGTGCCGAGCGAGCCCAGCAGGCCGACGAAAATCGCCAGCGTACCGATGGCGATGCTCAGGCGGCGGTGCAGGGAGTTCGCGGCAAAAAACATGGAGCGGCTCAGGAATTGGGGCGCGCTCCATCATAAAGGATTCGCCGTGGGCGGCTGTGGACGAACGGCGGCCAACCCGGCGGCCGCTCGCCCGGCATCGACAATTCACGCCGTGCAAAGGCGCGCGAAGGCAGCGATATCCGCGTTCACACGCGCAGCCTGGTTCAGGTACATGCCGTGCGTGCCGCCTTCGTAGACCTTGAGCGCGGCACGCACGAGCAGCGCCGCAGTGGGCCTGCCAGTCAACTCGAGCGGCGCCGATGCATCGCTATCGCCGTGCAGCACGAGCGCGGGCACGTCGATGCGCGCAAGTTCGCGGCGAAAGTCCGTCGAGGTCTGAATCCGGTTCAACTGCACCGCCGCGTGGAGCGAGGCGCGCAGCATCATGTCGGCGGTCCACTGGATCGCGGCGCGCGAAGTGCCGGGCGCGAAATACTCCAGCGCGCGCCGCTCGATCCAGTCGGGAAACGAAGTCAGGATCTCGTCGAGCGAGGCCGCGAACAGGCTTGCGTCGAGGCCGTTGGGGTTGTCGGCGGTCTTGAGCAGATAAGGCGTCGAGGCCGGCGCGAGCAGCACGATGCCCGCCACGCGCCGCGCGCCGTGACGGCTCAAATAGCGCACGATTTCGCCGCTCGCGAACGAGTGTCCCACGAGCGTCACGCCCGAGAGATCGAGCGCGTCGAGCACGGCCTCGAGATCGTCGGCGAGCGTATCGTAGTCGTAGCCTTGCCCGGGATCGTTCGAACGTCCGTGCCCGCGACGGTCGTACGCCACGCAGCGAAAACCGTCTTTCGCGAGCGGCACGCCCTGGTACTGCCACATGTCGGCGTTGAGCGTCCAGCCCGAAAGGAAAACGAGCGGTGCGCCCGTGCCCCAGTCGCGATAGTGCAGCGCAGTATGGTCGTTCACGCGGATAAAGCCAGGCAGGGTCGCAAGACGCGCATCGTGGTTCATGGTCGTCGCTCCTTTCGTTGATGAGATTGCTGCGTGGCAGATAACCTCATAGTCGGCGAGCGCACGAACGCTGGCGATTACCCCGCAGGTAATGACGGGTGCGCGCTCCACGGATGCTCGGATATCCGCAGCACAGCGGCAGAATGAGGCTACCACGCACACAAATTGCGCTGCTGCCGGATTCGCGGCTCGTGTACCCACGCGGTCCTCGCCCACCGCTTTGCATGGGACCGGACCCGGCACTCAAGCGTCAGGTCCGGTCACAACTCAAGGAGACAATCATGAACAGAACCTCTAAACGTCCGGCTTTCGGAGCAGCCCTCTACTACCGCGATCCGTTCGCAGCGCTCGACTGGCTCGAAAAGGCGTTCGGTTTCACGCGCCAGTTCGTCGTGACCTCGCCTGACGGCAAGCTCTGCCACTCGGAGATGCGCTTCGAAGACGGCTACGTGATGATTTGCGGCGAGTGGCCCGGCATGCCCGCCACGAGCCCCGCCGCGCTCGAGGGCAAGAACACGCAGTCGGTGCACGTGCAGCTGAAGAGCGAAATCGATACGCACTGCGAACGTGCACGCACGGCGGGCGCGAAGATCTTGCACGAGCCCGACGACCAGTTCTACGGCGACCGCGTCTACGTGGCGTGCGACCCGGAAGGCCATGTGTGGAGCTTCGGCCAGACCGTGCGCGAAGTCTCGCGCGAAGAGGCCGAGAAAGCGAGTGGGCTGAAGATCGATGGGTGGATTTGAAAGAGAAACTTTGAAAGAGAAACGCCCCGACCAGGCAAACCCGGTCGGAGCATTTTCGTTTCGCTCAGCTTGGTCTCACGCAGCGCGCCGCGTGAAAACCACTCGGCTTACCGTTGCGCGATCGGCTTCGCTTCGCGCGGCGTACTGCCGATGAAGAGCTGACGCGGACGGCCGATCTTCTGCTCGGGGTCGGCGATCATTTCGTTCCACTGCGCGATCCAGCCCACCGTGCGCGCCATCGCGAAGATGCAGGTGAACATCGACGTGGGGATGCCCAGTGCGCGCTGCACGATACCCGAGTAGAAGTCGACGTTCGGGTACAGCTTGCGCGACACGAAGTATTCGTCTTCCAGAGCGATCTTTTCGAGCGCCATGGCGAGCTTGAACAGCGGATCGTCGTGCAGGCCGAGCTCGTTGAGCACTTCGTGGCACGTTTCGCGCATGAGCTTCGCGCGCGGATCGTAGTTCTTGTAGACGCGGTGACCGAAGCCCATCAGCTTCACGCCCGAGTTCTTGTCCTTGACCTGCTTGATGAACTCGGGGATGTTGTCGACCGAGCCGATCTCTTCGAGCATGTTCAGCGCGGCTTCGTTCGCACCGCCGTGCGCCGGGCCCCACAGGCAAGCGATACCGGCAGCGATACACGCGAACGGATTCGCGCCCGACGAACCCGACAGACGCACGGTCGAGGTCGAAGCGTTCTGCTCGTGGTCGGCGTGCAGGATCAGGATGCGGTCGAGCGCGCGCACGAGCACGTCATTGATCTTGTACTCTTCGCACGGGTTCGAGAACATCATGTGCATGAAGTTCGCGCTGTACGAAAGTTCGTTGCGCGGGTACACGAACGGCTGGCCGATCGAGTACTTGTACGCCATCGCCACCAGCGTCGGCAGCTTGGCGATCATGCGGATGGCCGAGATGTCGCGGTGACGCGGGTTATTGATGTCGAGCGAGTCGTGGTAGAACGCCGAAAGCGCGCCCACCGCAGCGACCAGAATCGCCATCGGGTGTGCGTCGCGGCGGAAGCCACGGAAGAAGAAATGCATCTGCTCGTGCACCATCGTGTGCTGCGTGACGGTCTTCACGAACTCGGTCTTTTGCGCGAGGTTCGGCAGCTCGCCCTTCAGGAGCAGGTAGCAGGTTTCGAGGAAATCGGCGTTCTGCGCGAGGTTGTCGATCGGGTAGCCGCGATAAAGCAGCTCGCCCTTGTCGCCGTCGATGTACGTGATGGCCGAGTTGCACGCCGCCGTCGACATGAAGCCCGGGTCATACGTGAACTTGCCGGTCTGACCGTACAGTTTGCGGATGTCGATCACGTCCGGGCCCATCGAGCCCTTGTAGATCGGCAGTTCGACGCTCGGCGAATTATCGCTGAACGATAGCGTGGCTTTTACATCAGACGGGGTCATAGCACATCCTCAATCGAAGGTAAACACGGGATTCGATAGTGTCGTTCGGCGCGGCGCTCGCAGGCACACCTGCAAACGCCGCAGCATCTCAAACGTTGCGAAGCAGCTCCAGCACCCGCTTCACGTCCGGGTCGGCAAGGTCGCCTTCTGGTTCCTTGCGCGCAAGCAGCAAGTCCATCAGGTCGTTATCGCTCAGCTCGAGCAGGCGTGTGAGAGCACCCACGTCGGCGTCGCTGAGGTCATGCTCGTAGCGGTCGAAAAAACGCTCGAAAATCAGATCGTTTTCGAGCAGACCGCGCCGTGCGCGCCAGCGAAGGCGCGCGCGGCGATGGGGGTCAGACTGATGCGATTCCATTTCGCTTATTTCAGGTACGCAGCGTCAAACCGCGCGGCGAACCATCAGTTCCTTGATCTTGCCGATCGCCTTCGTCGGGTTCAGCCCCTTCGGGCAAACGTCGACGCAGTTCATGATCGTGTGGCAACGGAACAGGCGGTACGGGTCTTCGAGGTTGTCGAGACGCTCGCCAGTGGCTTCGTCGCGGCTGTCCGCGATGAAGCGGTAAGCCTGCAGCAGACCTGCCGGGCCGACGAACTTGTCCGGATTCCACCAGAAGCTCGGGCACGACGTCGAGCAGCTCGCACACAGAATACACTCGTACACGCCGTCGAGCTCGTCGCGCTGTTCGGGCGACTGCAGACGCTCCTTCTCGGGCGGCGGCGTGTCGTTGATCAGGTACGGCTTGATCGAGTGGTACTGGTTGAAGAAGTGCGTCATGTCGACGATCAGGTCGCGCACGACAGGCAGGCCCGGCAGCGGACGCAGCACGATCTTCTGCGGCAGCTCGTTCAGGTTCGTGAGGCACGCCAGTCCGTTCTTGCCGTTGATGTTCATGGCGTCCGAACCACACACGCCTTCGCGGCACGAGCGGCGGAACGACAGCGTCTCGTCCAGTTCCTTGAGCTTGACCAGCGCGTCGAGCAGCATGCGCTCGTGCGTGATTTCCAGCTCGTACGACTGCATGCGCGGCGCCGCGTCCTTGTCCGGGTCGTAGCGGTAGACTTCAAAAATACGTTTGGCCATTTCCAAATTCCTTTTGACTGGCGTGTGCCTTAGAACGTACGCGCCTTCGGCGGCACGGACTCGACGGTCAGCGGCTTCATGTGAACCGGCTTGTATTCAAGACGGTTGCCTTCGCTGAACCACAGCGTATGGCGCAGCCAGTTTTCGTCGTCGCGGTGTTCGTAGTCGCTTTGTGCATGCGCGCCGCGGCTTTCCTTGCGGGCTTCCGCCGACACCATCGTTGCTTGCGCAACTTCTACGAGGTTCGCCACTTCGAGCGCTTCGACGCGCGCGGTGTTGAACACCTTCGACTTGTCCTTCAGGTGGATATGCTTCGCCTGCTCGGTAACCTGCGCGATGTCCTTGACACCTTCCGCAAGCAGCGCCGAGGTACGGAACACGCCAGCGTGCTTCTGCATCGAGCCGCGGATCTGGTTCGCGACGGACTGCGCGTACTCGCCCGAGGTCGAGTTGTCGAGCTTCGCGAGGCGCGCGAGCGAGAAGTCGGCGGCATCTGCCGGCAACGGCTTGTGCTCCTTGAGCTCCTTCACGTGCTTGACGATGTGGTTGCCGGCAGCGCGGCCGAACACCACGAGGTCGAGCAGCGAGTTCGTGCCCAGACGGTTTGCACCGTGCACCGAGACGCACGAGCATTCGCCCACGGCGTAGAAGCCGTTGACGACTTCTTCGTGGCCCTTCGGCGTGCCGACGACCTGACCATTGATGTTGGTCGGGATGCCGCCCATCTGGTAGTGAATCGTCGGAACGACCGGGATCGGTTCCTTGATGCAGTCCACGTTCGCGAACTTGAGCGCGATTTCGCGGATCGACGGCAGACGCTTCATGATCGTCTCGGCGCCGATGTGCGAGAGGTCGAGCAGCACGTGGTCCTTGTGCGCGCCGACACCGCGGCCTTCCTTGATTTCCTGGTCCATCGAGCGCGAGACGAAGTCACGCGGCGCGAGGTCCTTGAGCGTGGGCGCATAGCGCTCCATGAAGCGCTCGCCGTTCGAGTTGCGCAGAATGCCGCCTTCGCCGCGCACGCCCTCGGTGATCAGCACGCCCGCGCCGGCCACGCCGGTCGGGTGGAACTGCCAGAACTCCATGTCCTGCAGCGCGATGCCCGAGCGGGCCGCCATGCCGAGGCCGTCACCGGTATTGATGAACGCGTTCGTGGAAGCTGCGAAGATACGGCCCGCGCCGCCCGTGGCGAACAGCGTGGTCTTGCCTTCGAGGATGTAGACGTCGCCCGTTTCCATTTCGAGCGCGGTCACGCCGAGCACGTCGCCTTCGGCGTCGCGGATCAGATCCAGCGCCATCCATTCGACGAAGAACGTGGTCTTCGCTGCAACGTTCTGCTGGTACAGCGTGTGCAGCAGCGCATGACCGGTACGGTCAGCGGCCGCGCAAGCGCGTTGCACCGGCTTTTCGCCGTAGTTGGCCGTGTGGCCGCCGAACGGACGCTGGTAGATCGTGCCGTCCGCATTGCGGTCGAACGGCATGCCCATATGTTCGAGTTCGTAGACGGCGTTCGGTGCTTCACGGCACATGAACTCGATCGCGTCCTGGTCGCCGAGCCAGTCGGAACCCTTGATCGTGTCGTAGAAGTGATAGTGCCAGTTGTCTTCGCTCATGTTGCCGAGCGAAGCGCCGATGCCGCCTTGCGCCGCAACCGTGTGCGAACGCGTCGGGAACACCTTCGAGAGCACGCAGACCGAGAGGCCAGCACGCGCCAGTTGCAGCGAAGCGCGCATCCCCGAACCGCCCGCGCCGACGATGACCACGTCGAATTTGCGACGCGGCAGAGAATTCTTGATTGCAGCCATTCTTTTACACTCTCCAGAGAATCTGAGCGGCGTAGCCGAGGCTGCCCAGCAGCCATGCGATCGTGAGGACGTCCAGCGTGATGCGCAGGCCGACCGGCTTGATGTAGTCCATCCAGATGTCGCGCACGCCAACCCAGGCGTGATAGAACAGCGCGAGCAGCGTGACGAACGTGGCGAGCTTCATCCACTGCGCGGAGAAGATCGAGGCCCAGCCGTCGTACGAAAAATCGTGTGCGCCGAAGAACAGCGCGAGCAGCACGACCGTGTAGATCGCCATGATCACGGCGGTGGCGCGCTGGGCAATCCAGTCGCGCAGGCCGTAGTGAGCGCCCACGACGAGACGCTTCGGACCGATACCGTTTTTAGCCGACATTATTAGAACGCTCCGAAGAGTTTGGCCGCGAAGGCGATCGTGAGAACCGTGGAGATGACAACGACCACGAGCGAGGTCGACTTGCCCTTTTCCTTGCTCACGAGGTCATGGCTGAAGTCCATGAACAGATGGCGTACGCCGGCGCAGAAGTGAAACAGGAACGCCCATCCGAGGACCAGCACGATGAGCTTGACGACGATGTTGGAGAGGAAGCCCTTGAAGACCTCGAAGCTGAGCTCCGAAGTGAGGCTCTGGTCAAACAGGAACAGCAGGAAAGGCAAGAACAGGAACAGCAGCGCACCGCTCACGCGGTGGCCGATCGACACGCGCCCCGCGAGTGGCAGGCGGTATGCGAACAATATTTGCCCAAGCCCGATGTTCCGGTATTCCGGCCTCGGTTTTTTTGTGGCTTCAGCCATGCTAGACCCCT